>NZ_JACOQK010000001.1 GCF_014297275.1 Clostridium facile | reverse complement strand
TTCTGGCGGAACATCTTCCAAGTCCGTAATATCCACCCTTGAGGACCCAACTTCTACTTTTTCTGCTAATAAATAGTTACCCAAATACTCTCCATTTAAGAATACATCTACAAATTCACATTTTGGGGTGCCTTCCATTCCAAGTTCATCTGCCATGTCATAAGCCAACTTATTTCTAATTAGCGACCGATCGCCATAATTAGCTAATAATACCCATTTTTTCGCTTTACCCATTCCTAAAATATCTTGTTTGGAATCTAATTTAATCTGATATGGTTTTTTTGGTAATCCCCAAGTGGTATTTCCCCTTCCTTTCATGGACATATCTGTATCTATATAGGTGGTTTCCCAACCGTTTTCTTCTGCCAATTTTTCAGGAACACTTAATGTCATAGCGCCAAAACATTCTGTATCATGGTTTGGATCATTATTCATATCTTCAATTGATCCTTTGCTTTCATCCATATTTAATTGTACAGCAGGTAATTCAGATTGCATTCCCACAACTACATAAGTTTGACCACTTAATTTTACAGAAACAGGCTGGCTAACATCCAATTGTTCTGTACTAGAATCAGAAAAAGAAACAGTTAATTTTGTTAGATCCACAGTACTTGGGGTAAATAAATATAAATAATTTGTATTATCCTTATTTACCGGATAGCCTTTTATGTCATACGCTAGACCTTTATTTAAGGCTGCTTGAACAGTTAAATCTGAACTAACATTGGGTTTATCAATAGAAGTTTGTCTTATTTCTGCGCTGGAAACACTTGGTGCCTCCAATCTTAATTGAGATAAAACGCCCGCATAGACTGTAGATGACATCCCTACTGTCATACACCCCGCCAACATAAGGCCAACTGCTTTTGCTGCTATTTTTCTTTTTTTCATTTCATTCACCTTTTCCTCTAATTTAAATAAGATATTCTTATTATTCAAATTATATATTTTATTTTTCTATTTGTCAATCTAATCTGTATTATAATAATACTTTTATGATAACATTTTAATTTCACAACTTTAATGTAAGATTCTTAAAAGTAAACAATATATTTGCAAATTCAGAATAGGTCTATATTTATCTATCAATAGGAATCCACTACCGAAACACAATAAGGGAAATTACAAATATAAAATATAACAACTAGATTGAAATACTTCAATCTATAAAAAATAATATATAACAAAAAAACAGATAGGTAAATATTTCTTTACCTATCTGTTTCTGTTATTGGCTCCCCAAGTTGGACTCGAACCAACGACCCTGCGGTTAACAGCCGCATGCTCTACCGACTGAGCTATTGAGGAATATACGAAAGAAAAGTAGATTACTCTACTTTTCTTTCTTCGTGACGGCATTTTTCTATTTTCCCAGGCCGTCTCCAGCCAAGTATCTTCGACGTTGATGAGCTTAACTACTGTGTTCGGTATGGGAACAGGTGGATCCTCATCGCCATTAACACCGTCTATTTCTTTTGAAGGTTCAGTACCCTCAAAACTGAATAAGTATCACGACTTTAGAACATATCATTGGTCAAGCCCTCGACCGATTAGTACTCGCTAGCTTAACGCCTCACGACGCTTACACTTTGAGCCTATCAACCTCGTAGTCTACAAGGGGTCTTACCTGGTTAACCCAGTGGGATATCTTATCTTAAGGACGGCTTCACGCTTAGATGCCTTCAGCGTTTATCCGATCCGCACATAGCTGCCCTGCCGTGCCATTGGCATGACAACAGGTACACCAGAGGTGCGTCCATCCCGGTCCTCTCGTACTAGGGACAGCTCCTTTCAAATATCCTACGCCCACGACAGATAGGGACCGAACTGTCTCACGACGTTCTGAACCCAGCTCGCGTACCGCTTTAATTGGCGAACAGCCAAACCCTTGGGACCGAATCCAGCCCCAGGATGCGATGAGCCGACATCGAGGTGCCAAACCTCCCCGTCGATGTGGACTCTTGGGGGAGATCAGCCTGTTATCCCCAGGGTAGCTTTTATCCGTTGAGCGACGGCATTTCCACTCACATACCGCCGGATCACTAACTCCAACTTTCGTTACTGCTCGACTTGTCAGTCTCGCAGTTAGGCTCGCTTATGCGTTTACACTCTAATGCACGGTTTCCGTCCGTACTGAGCGAACCTTTGAGCGCCTCCGTTACCTTTTAGGAGGCGACCGCCCCAGTCAAACTGCCCACCTAACAATGTCCCCCGACCAGATTCATGGCCGCAGGTTAGAATTTCAGCACTCCAAGAGTGGTATCCCAACGATGGCTCCACAAAAGCTGACGCCTTTGCTTCCTAGCCTCCCACCTATCCTGTACATGAAATACCAAAATCCAATATTAGGCTACAGTAAAGCTCCATGGGGTCTTTCCGTCTAGTCGCGGGTAACCGGCATCTTCACCGGTACTACAATTTCGCCGGGTGGATTGTTGAGACAGTGCCCAGATCGTTACACCATTCGTGCGGGTCAGAACTTACCTGACAAGGAATTTCGCTACCTTAGGACCGTTATAGTTACGGCCGCCGTTCACTGGGGCTTCAATTCAGAGCTCTCACTCCTCCTCTTAACCTTCCAGCACTGGGCAGGTGTCAGCCCCTATACGTCATCTTTCGATTTAGCAGAGACCTGTGTTTTTGATAAACAGTCGCCCGGGCCTATTCTCTGCGGCTCTATTGCTAGAGCACCCCTTATCCCTAAGTTACGGGGTCAACTTGCCGAGTTCCTTAACAACCCTTCTCCCGTTGGCCTTAGAATCCTCTTCCTACCTACCTGTGTCGGTTTGCGGTACGGGCTCCGAAGATATCCACAAAGCTTTTCTCGCCTTCATCCAAGTGTACTTCCTTACTCTAATTTCAGTCCCTTACGACCGGGTCTACCAACGCCCGGCTTACACCCTTCTAAAGTGTCCCTTTGCTTAAATCTTTTGGAGGCTACGGAATATCAACCGTATGTGCATCGGCTACGCCTTTCGGCCTCACCTTAGCTCCCGGCTTACTAGGAGCGGACGAACCTTCCTCCTAAAACCTTAGGCTTTCGGCCATTATGATTCTCACATAATTCTCGCTACTCATTCCGGCATTCTCACTCGTATACAGTCCACCACCGCTTCCGCTATGACTTCTCTCCGTATACGACGCTCCCCTACCCCTGATACTTACGTATCAAGCCCAAGCTTCGGTGTACATTTTAGCCCCGTTAAATTTTCGGCGCAGGACCACTCGACCAGTGAGCTATTACGCACTCTTTAAATGTGTGGCTGCTTCTAAGCCAACATCCTGGTTGTTTTCGCAATCCTACATCCTTTTCCACTTAAATGTACTTTGGGACCTTAGCTGTGGGTCTGGGCTCTTTCCCTTTTGACTATGAGACTTATCTCACACAGTCTGACTGCTGTCCATGATTATCCGGCATTCAGAGTTTGATAAGTTTCGGTAGCCTCTCGGCCCCTAGACTATTCAGTGCTTTACCTCCGGTAATCTTTATGACAACGCTAGCCCTAAAGCTATTTCGGGGAGAACCAGCTATATCCAAGTTCGATTGGAATTTCTCCGCTATCCACATCTCATCCCCTACCATTTCAACGGGAGTGGGTTCGGTCCTCCATGACGTGTTACCGTCACTTCAACCTGGACATGGATAGGTCACCTGGTTTCGGGTCATACGCATGAAACTAAACGCCCCATTCAGACTCGCTCTCGCTTCGGCTCCGAACCTGAAGTTCTTAACCTTGCTACATACGTATACTCGCCGGACCATTCTACAATAGGTACGATATCACACTTTGACGTGCTCTATCTGCTTGTAAGCACAGAGTTTCAGGTTCTATTTCACTCCCCTCCCGGGGTTCTTTTCACCTTTCCTTCACAGTACTTTTCGCTATCGGTCATTAGGTAGTATTTAGGCTTAGAGGGTGGTCCCCCTATCTTCCCACGGGGTTTCACGTGTCCCGCGGTACTCTGGATACTGCTAGCTCTGATCTGTTTTCGGATACAAGACTTTCACTTCCTTTGGTGTGCCTTCCCATGCACTTCTCCTAACTCGTCAGATACACATTGCAGTCCGAACCCCAAAGATATTGCTACCTTTGGTTTGGCCTCTTTCCCGTTCGCTCGCCACTACTAGGAAAATCTCGGTTGATTTCTCTTCCTCGCCCTACTTAGATGTTTCAGTTCAGGCGGTTCCCCTCATATACCTATGGATTCAGTATATGATGACAGTGCATAACCACTGCCGGATTCCTCCATTCGGAATTCTACGGATCGATGTCTGCTTGCGACTCCCCGTAGCATATCGTTGCTTACCACGTCCTTCATCGGCTCCTAATGCCAAGGCATTCTCTCTGCGCTCTTTGTAGCTTGACCATTTGAATTATGTTCTCCAACTTTTTCAAATTGTAGTAGTATTTTTACCCTTTTTTTAAAAAAGATATTTGTCTTAACTACTTTTATCGCTTTACTTATTCAGTTTTCAAGGTACTTTCTTCTTTGTTACTTTTTCAAGTAACTTGGTGGGCTCAAGTGGACTCGAACCACCGACCTCACGCTTATCAGGCGTGCGCTCTAACCACCTGAGCTATGAGCCCATGTTAGATTCGGCTGTCGGTCTCTCTTTTCCCTGTTCAACCTTTCGGTTGTGGTGGAGATGAGGAGGATCGAACTCCTGACCCCCTGCGTGCAAGGCAGGTGCTCTCCCAGCTGAGCTACACCCCCATTTTCCAGGGTTTCTAGGTTGCCGCTTTTCCCATCAATTATTTTTCTGAAGACTCAGGGCCTTCAAAATTAAACAATATAGCTCCTAACATTCCCCATCCTGTCAGTTCTCCATAGAAAGGAGGTGATCCAGCCGCACCTTCCGATACGGCTACCTTGTTACGACTTCACCCTAATCATCAACCCCACCTTCGACAGCGCCCTCCTTGCGGTTAGGCTACTGGCTTCGGGTGTTGCCAACTCTCATGGTGTGACGGGCGGTGTGTACAAGGCCCGGGAACGTATTCACCGCGGCATGCTGATCCGCGATTACTAGCAATTCCGGCTTCATGCAGGCGGGTTGCAGCCTGCAATCCGAACTGAGACTATTTTTAGGGGTTTGCTCCTCCTCGCGGTATTGCTTCCCTCTGTTAATAGCCATTGTAGTACGTGTGTGGCCCAGGTCATAAGGGGCATGATGATTTGACGTCATCCCCACCTTCCTCCGTTTTGTCAACGGCAGTCCCATTAGAGTGCTCTTGCGTAGCAACTAATGGTAAGGGTTGCGCTCGTTGCGGGACTTAACCCAACATCTCACGACACGAGCTGACGACAACCATGCACCACCTGTCTCAACTTTCCCCGAAGGGCACCTAACATATCTCTATCTCGTTAGTTGGATGTCAAGACCTGGTAAGGTTCTTCGCGTTGCTTCGAATTAAACCACATACTCCACTGCTTGTGCGGGCCCCCGTCAATTCCTTTGAGTTTCAACCTTGCGGTCGTACTCCCCAGGTGGATTACTTATTGTGTTAACTCCGGCACGGAAGGTTGACCCCCCCACACCTAGTAATCATCGTTTACAGCGTGGACTACCAGGGTATCTAATCCTGTTTGCTACCCACGCTTTCGAGCCTCAGCGTCAGTTAAAGCCCAGTAGGCCGCCTTCGCCACTGGTGTTCCTCCTAATATCTACGCATTTCACCGCTACACTAGGAATTCCGCCTACCTCTACTTCACTCAAGAACAACAGTTTTGAACGCAGTTTATGGGTTGAGCCCATAGATTTCACATTCAACTTGCTGTCCCGCCTACGCTCCCTTTACACCCAGTAATTCCGGACAACGCTCGCTCCCTACGTATTACCGCGGCTGCTGGCACGTAGTTAGCCGGAGCTTCCTCCTCAGGTACCGTCACTATCGTCCCTGAAGACAGAGGTTTACAATCCGAAAACCTTCTTCCCTCACGCGGCGTCGCTGCATCAGGGTTTCCCCCATTGTGCAATATTCCCCACTGCTGCCTCCCGTAGGAGTCTGGGCCGTGTCTCAGTCCCAATGTGGCCGTTCAACCTCTCAGTCCGGCTACTGATCGTCGACTTGGTGAGCCGTTACCTCACCAACTATCTAATCAGACGCGAGCCCATCTTACAGCGAATTTCTTTGATTATCTTACCATGCGATAAGTTAATGTTATGCGGTATTAGCGTTCGTTTCCAAACGTTATCCCACTCTGTAAGGCAGGTTGCTCACGTGTTACTCACCCGTCCGCCACTAAGATAGTCCATCGTCACCCCGAAGGGATCTAACAGGTATCTCCGTTCGACTTGCATGTGTTAGGCGCGCCGCCAGCGTTCGTCCTGAGCCAGGATCAAACTCTTAATTTAATCATATCAAAACATCCTCTCGGATGATTTAATCTAGCTCGTATTACTCGAATACGCTAACGTCATTTTTTCTAAAATAACTAAAACTCTTGAATTAACAAGGATTGGTTCGTTTTCGTTACTTACTATATTGTTTAATTTTCAAGGTCCTGTTTTTGTCGTTTCTTGACCGCTGCCCTCAAGCAGCTTTACTATTTTATCACATCTCTGTGATTTTGTCAAGCTTTTTTGAAAGTTTTTTGTTTCTTTCGTTTCGCTTGCCTCAGAAGCGACTTATTTATTATATCATATCGCTTCCTCTTTGTCAAGATGTTTTTTCATCTTTTTTCGTTTCTTCCTTTTTGCTCAACGGCGCCTCTTGCCCTCCCGGCCGCTCTTCCGTTGCAGCTTTAATAATATATCACACCTTCTCCCTTTTGTCAACTACTTTTTCCTTTTTTCTGTGGTTTAGCTATTTTTATGACATTTTAGTTATTTATATTCAACAATACTTTTTCTTATTATTCCCTTTTTTAGAATGGTTATTCGGAAATGAATTGATAATCTATTTATTATTTGATATAATAGAAATCACACTTAAAACTATCATATTTAAATGATATCGTTAGAAAAATAAGGAGTGGTTTTATGCCGATTAATATACCGAGCAGTTTACCAGCTGCCACAACATTGGAAAATGAAAACATCTTTATTATGAATCAAGAACGGGCTGATAAACAGGATATCCGTCCTTTAAAAATTTTACTATTAAATTTAATGCCCAAAAAAGTAGAAACCGAAACCCAAATCTTGCGTTTATTAAGTAACTCTCCTTTGCAGGTAGATATTGAGCTACTTCAAACCGCAAGCCACGTTTCAAAAAATACTCCCCAAACCCACATGCTGAAATTTTATAAAAACTTTGAGGATATTAAAACCCAGCGTTTTGATGGTATGATTGTGACAGGCGCACCTTTAGAAAATATGGAATTTGAGGATGTAGATTATTGGCAAGAGCTTACTACCATATTTGACTGGGCAAAACACAATGTTTTTTCTACATTAAATATCTGCTGGGGAGCTATTGCTGCACTTTATTATCAGTATGGTATCAAACGAAAATTACAGGAAGAAAAAATATTCGGAATTTTTCCTCATAGTGTCTTAATTCCAAACCATCCATTAGTTCGTGGCTTTGATGAAACTTTTTATGTCCCACATTCCCGCTATTTTTATATTCCTGCTCAAGAAATTGATGAAAATCCAAATCTGGACTTGCTTACTGTCTCCCATTTATCCGGCGTACATATTATTGCCTCTAAAAATGGGCGTGACTTTTTTATCACTGGCCATTCTGAATATGATCGCGATACTTTGGCGAATGAATACCAACGGGATATGGACAAAGGCTTAAATATTTTAGTACCTTACAATTATTTTCCAAATGATGATCCCAACGAAACACCGCGTTTTATTTGGCGTAGCCATGCCAACCTCTTGTTTTCTAACTGGTTAAACTATGTAGTATACCAAAATACACCTTACGACTTAAAAGAATTAGATTTATATCATGGTTGAGATTCATTCTCAACCATTTTTTTGTGATTATTCACAGGAAACCAACCTAAAAAATGAATATTTATACAAAAATAAAGTTTTTAATCAAAATATATTGCATATTTATTCATTTGGTGTATAATATAAATAGAAATTATCAACCAATTAGAAAGGAGATCTTGCTATGTTAACAAATGTTTATCAACCCAATGTTCAAAATGAGGAAACTTATAATCGTGTCTCTAAAAAGGCTCTGCTCTTTTTTCCATCTACGGATAATCTAGCAGGTATCGCCTTAGCAGAAGATTTATTTCAATTAGGATATCAATTATATGCCCCTATCTCAGTAGCGCATACTTTAAATCAAAATATGATACCAACTAGTATCATTCCCAATGGAAATCCTGATTTATCTTTTGATTATATTATTGGTATAGAAACTGCCCAAACTATCTCTGATTTTTCCGCCCATGGATGTGTATATTTTTCGAATATTCATGAGGCTCATATAGCAATTGCTTCTTAAATAGTTTCTCATAAAAAAGGCTGCTGCAAAGAATTCTTTACAGCAGTCTTTTTCTTTTATCAAATTGTTTTAATGAGCCTTTGACAGAGCAGTTAAAAAACCTAAAATAATTGAAATGGAACGCTCTGCTGCCATCTGAACAAAAGTAGGGAAGTCAATATTAGAATTATCATCCCCATTATCAGAAATTGCCCTCAACACGGCAAAAGGAAGTTTGTTTTGTGTACAAACATGTCCAATAGAAGCGCCTTCCATTTCATAAGCAATCGCATGAAATTCCCGGTACAACTCTTCTACTTTGGAATTGGAGTTGATAAATTGGTCTCCCGACGCAATCAAACCGGATTTACAATAAACTCCTACTCGCTCTGCGGCAGAAATCAGTTGCTGGGATAAATGGCTGTTTGCTGGCATTTGCACCAAATTCAATCCAGAAATATACCCTTTTGGGTCACCGAGCGGAGATGTATCCATATCATGTTCTACTACAGCATTTGCTACAACAACATCTCCAATATTTAAGCTGTGGTAACCTCCGGAAACACCAATATTAATAATGGCATCAGGACGATATGCCAAAATCATCGTCTGGGCACAAATGGCTGCATTTACTTTCCCCACACCAGCTTTTGCAACGATGACCTCAACACCACACAATTTTCCCGAAAAAAAATCCACAGTACTAATCGATTCAACAGTATAATCCTCTAGTTGATGTTTTAATCCATCCACTTCACTATCCATCGCACCAATAATCCCGATTTTCATAAGCTGCATTCCTCCATTCGATTCAATTTGTTTTATTATATCATACAAATACAATTCTGACAAAGCGGAAATTTACCAAGGATAGTTATTGTTTTTTTTTGCATTTTATAATACAATAAAACTAGTATTAAAAGAAAAAGGAGTTCGTGACTATGGTACAAATCGGAAACGATTGGGACACAATATTAGCAGAGGAATTTGAACAGGAATATTACCAAAAATTGCGGAAAATATTAGCACATGAATACAAAACGCAAACAATCTATCCAAATATGTACGATATTTTTAACGCTCTGAAATATACTTCCTACGAAAACGCAAAAGTTGTTATTTTAGGACAGGACCCTTACCATGGTCCTGGACAAGCCCATGGTTTGTCTTTTTCTGTGAAAAAAGGAATGAATGTCCCTCCATCCCTACAAAATATTTATAAAGAAATTCAAGCCGATTTGGGCTTGCCAATCCCAACCCATGGAGAGTTGACGCAATGGGCAAAACAAGGGGTTATGTTACTCAATACTGTGCTGACAGTACGTGCCCGTTCCGCTAACAGCCATAAGGATATTGGTTGGCAAATTTTTACCGACCATATTGTACAAAAATTAAATGAACGAGAAAAACCTCTGGTCTTTTTACTATGGGGGGCAAACGCCAAAAGAAAACGGGAACTTATTACTTCCCCACAGCATTTGATTTTAGAAGCAGCCCATCCAAGCCCATATTCTGCATACAATGGATTTTTTGGGTGCCACCATTTTTCCAAAGCCAACGAATTTTTAAAACAAACCGGTCAACAGCCAATTGATTGGCGGATTGACTAACAATTGCCAAAAGGAGCGTTTCTATGAAATATTTAAACTATCTAAAGGAAAAATTAACCCCTATTGCTTTAATCATTTTATCTATCCTTTATTTACTTGAAGTCGATTTTTCCAGCATTACAATTTTAAACTGGATTGCATTTGTTATAGCCGCTGCAACCTTAATTCCATTGATCATTACTTTTATCATACATCTAGTAAAAGATTATCGAGAAAAGGCAGATTCATCAGAAGAAAATTAAATTGAGAAACATCTTCTCTTTGTTTTTTAGAATCTTGAACGCTCTATATTACCAATATTTCTTTGTTTTATCTTTGCTCTACTCACATAACGAACGATTTCAAGCTTATCCTTTTGGCGAATATTTTTTGCTTAAACAGTAATAAAAAACTCCAATCCAGTTAGATTGGAGTTTTTTATTACTATCTTTTTAAGAACGGTTCCCTCTACGGGAATAGGAACTACCACGTTTCCCATCCATGTTGCGTTTAATATCAGACATTTTTTCTTCGCTACTCTGTTTAAACTTATTCAGCATGTCTTCAAACGACATTGGAGCATTATTTTTTGGACGGTCAAAATTGCGTGGTCCTCCAGAACGAGGGCGTTGTGTTTGACGGTTCCCGGATTGAGGAGCGTCTGGTTTTGGCTGCGCTTGTTTTATTGACAAGCTAATCTTGCCATCGTCACCGACTTTTAGCACTTTTACCTTGACTTGGTCCCCTTCTTTTAAATGGTCCGAAATTTCTTTTACATAACCGTTCGAAATTTCAGAAATATGTACCATTCCTGTTTTTCCTTCCCCTAAATCAACAAAAGCACCAAAATTTGTAATTCCTGTAACTTTACCTTCTAAAATTTTACCCACATCAAGCTGCATAAAAAACCCGACTGCCTCCTTAAATCATTAAATTTTATTCTTGTGTAATATCTACAAATACCCGTTCGCGCGGGGAAACATACCCCAGTTTTTCTCGGGCTATTTTTTCAATATAAGCCCGGTCCATACCAGAATCCAGCAATTGTTGCAGTTCTTTGTTTTCATTGGTTTGTTGTTCCACCTTGGCCTGTAACGCCACTAGCTCACGCTTTTTTTGCGCAATATCCACCTGTAACGTTACCAAACGCCCTACTACTGCAATGGCAAAAACCAAAACTGCTATTTTAAATATGATATTTTTTGGTTTCCTTTTCTTTTTAATTTTCGCCATATCCGGCCTTTCTTTCTGACAGGTTGTTGCTCCCGCTGTTTCCATTTATTTTTCGGATTAAAGTAATTATACACCATAACTGCTTTCGACTGCAAGATATTTTTCAGTTTTTTCCATAATTTTCTGAAAACATTCCGTAAATAACGCAATGGTTTTCGAAATAACCGGAAAATCTGCTTCAATGGAAATAGAAGAATCCGGAAAATAAAACCAAAAATCTTTTTTATCCATCGAATAATCCATTCTGCACATCGGTAAACAATCTTGCCAATGGTACCATAATACAATACAAAGCCCAGCAATTCTCCAATTAAAAAATAACCTCGTATAATTCCCTGATTTACTGCCTGATAAAAGAAAAAGCTGACAATTGCCGCCAATAAAAAAAAGAGTAAGTCTTCTATAAAAATCAATACTTTTCCAGATGGCACAGCAATCCGTAAAATACGGAATATATCATAGCAAACACCCAACACAGTCCCCAATAAAGTAGACCATAAAAAAATGACTGCTTCAGGCGACAAAATCATATTCATGGTTGTCTACCCTATTTAAAAAGCTTGGTAAAAAAGCTAGAAGCAGAACGTTTTTCCTGTTCACTATACACCAAGGAATCCACTGTCCCTTCCAAGGAAAGTTCTCCAGTATCCGTATTGAATTGATTGATATGTAGATCTACTCCTTTCACTGTCAACATACCTAAATTTGTTTCCATAGCAACAGAACGGTCATCAAAACTATCTACATCTTTCACACCGGATACTGTTAGGCTTTTCCTGTTTTCCAATATAATATTCTGTACCGCAACACGTTTCGTTTCCTCAATCATCTGAATCCCTCCATATTTTTGTTAGTAACATTATATGTTTTTTTCCTAACAAAAATACCGGATCCGGTGGATTATGCCTCTATTACTTGGTAATGGTCCGAAGCATCTGCCTTGGTTACATGTTCGCTAATGCTCAGCACTTTTACTTTCAATGGATTTGCTCCCAGGTTAATTTGAATGATATCTCCAATTTTTACATCATAGGAAGCTCTAGCTGGCTTTCCATTTACTTCTATTCTTTTGGCATCACAGGCTTCATTCGCCACTGTTCGGCGTTTAATTAGCCTTGTTACTTTTAAATATTTATCTAAACGCATATATGTTTCCTTATCTAAAATAAAAATGATATAAAAATCGTCGGCAGTTTAGTACAGCCGACGATTGATTGTATTTGTTATTTCGCAACAGCGTCTTTTAAAGCTTTTCCAGCTTTAAAAGCAGGAACTTTTGTAGCAGGAATGTGCATAGGTTCACCGTTTAATGGGTTTCTGCCATCTCTTGCTTTACGCTCACGAACTTCAAATGTACCAAATCCAACAAGCTGTACTTTATCGCCTTCTGTCAGAGCTTCTGTAATTGCTTCAATTGCAGCTACAACTGCTTTTTCTGCGTCTTTTTTTGAAAGTTCTGCTTTAGAAGCTACAACACTGATTAACTCAGATTTTGTCATTTTGCGTTACCTCCATTTTTCACTTAATAATAAAAATATATTCAATAGGTAATCCCCTATGAATTACTGAATGGTCTTTGCTTTTTTCCAAAGTTCATCTAACTGTTCCAGGCTTGCCTCAGTCATTTCCATTCCTTGTTCCCGACACAGATGTTCTACCTTAGCGAAGCGGGAAATAAATTTGTTGCAGGATTTTGTTAAGGAATGTTCGCTATCTATCTTTGCAAAACGGGATACATTAACACAACTAAACAACACATCCCCTAATTCCTCGTCTATATTCTCCTGGTTTCCATCTGTAACGGCTTGTTTTAATTCTTCCACTTCACTGACCAAATCATACATTGCTCCTGCAATATTTGGGTATTCAAATCCTGCTTTTGCAGCTCTGCTTTGTATCTTTTCACTTTTCATCAAAGCTGGCAGTACTGCCGGAACACTTTGCAATGTTTCTGTAAAAGAAGTTTGCCCCTTTGTTTTCCGTTTAATACTATCCCAGTTTGTCAGCACTTCATCGGAGTCAGCAACAGAGAGGTTTCCAAACACATGAGGATGTCGTACTATTAGCTTTTTACAAACCCCATCACAAACATCATCAAAGGTAAAACGACCTTCCGATTCCTCAATCTGGGAATGGAATACCACTTGCATCAGGACGTCTCCCAATTCTTCCTGTAATAGGATGGGATCTTCCTTGTCAATCGCTTCTACGACTTCATAGGTCTCTTCAATCATATTTTTGCGGATTGACTGGTGAGTCTGCACCTGGTCCCAAGGACAACCATTTTCCCCACGAAGGATTTTCATGATGTCCAAAAGGTCTTCTATCTTGTAATGCTCTTTCTGCTCAAAATCCACCATTGAATAAAATCCTCTTTTACCACAAATGTTAGCCCAGTCTGTTTCTTGGCTTACATTTTACTATACTACCCGAAAACACAGGATTTTTCAAGTGTTTTTGCGATTTATTTTTGATAAATTGAAAATATTTTCTAATTTTCTTGTGGCTGTTCCGTTTCTTCTGGAATCCAATCCTGTTCTTCCGCTGGTTCTACATGGATTTCATCTGATTTTTCCTGTTGTTCCAGTTTACATCCACACTTAGAACAATAAGAAGCTTCCTGAGGATTATTATAACCGCAGCAAGGGCATTTGATTACTTTTTTTAGTTCCGCTATTTTATCCTCTGTTTCTTTTAAATGGTCTAGCAAGTCATCAATCTCATCCACAATAGAATTTACTAGTTCAGGATTTTCATAATCCGCTTTGACCATGTTATAAACAGCATTGCCTAACTTTTCATACTGGGAACGGATGTCACCATTAATCTGTGCTACTTGTATTTTGTATTTTGAAATCTCTACAATTTCACCTGTTTTTTTTCCGGCTGCATTCGCCACATCTTTGGTCTTATCCCAAATTTCTTCCCATACACCCATAAAATATTCCTCCTTTTCAGAATTACTGTATCTGTTTTGTGTATTAGTTATTTCTACTATACTCTTAGAATATAGCACTCCCTCATACATGCAGTATTCTATTTATTAATACTATTTATTATAGTAAAAAGCAAATATCGTTTCAATTACATTTTCATGAACAAATATAAGATTTGGTTTAAATCAGGCTCAATTTATTTGCAAAATATGAAAAATATTTCGATATTCCATTCTTTTTCGAATGAAATGACCATTTTATTGGATTATTTTGCAAACTCGTTAATCAGAGAACCGCTTGGAAGTTCTTCTAATCCAATTGTTTCAAAAAGTTGCAATGCATTTTGTAAAGTTTCCACTGTTTTGTGATATTCTGGGTCTTGTACTTGTTCCAATAGTGGCAATAGCATTTCTTTATAGAGCAACGGCTCATAAAGATGCAGGGAGTCAATTACATCATCCGCCCGATTTTGGTAAGGGATAATATATTTTCGTTCCCCTTCCACCACATTCCGCCACATCTGCAACGTTTTTTTCGCAGAGGCATTTCTATGTTTGCTATCCCGCAAAATTCGACGCATCAATCTAATATTTCTGGATGTCAATACAATCTGCCCATCGGATTCATATTCACTTTGGACGGAAATATAAACCCGGTAAATATTTTTCTCTTTGCCTTCTGGAATCATTAATGGGTTTAATGCATGAATCCCTTCTACAATCACAACATGATTGGTAATCTCCAAAAAACGATCTCCAGAACGTTTTCCCTGTTTAAAGTCATAACAAGGGATACGAGTCCATTTCTGTTCCAATAGTTCTTGGCAGCAACGGTGGAACAAGTTTAAATTCAGTGCTCGCACACTTTCGAAATCCCGTTCTCCACTGGGCAAAATAGGGGTTTTATCCGCATTCAGAAAAAAATCATCCAAGGAAATCATAACAGATTGTACCCCCAAATGCTCCAACTCCTTACAGAGCAACTGGGCAGTTGTCGTCTTTCCAGAGGCAGAAGGTCCAGATATTAAAATAATTTTTTTGCATTTTTTATTGCTGTTAATTCGTTGTGCCACCCGCTGGATTTCATTCCGATATTTCCGTTCAGAGTAATCCACAATATGGTGCGCGCCTTGCATAGCCATCAGGTTTATTGTTTGGACGTTAAATTGATCATTTCTCATAAAAATTCACCACCTGCTGTTTCCGGCGAATCATCTCGCTAAATCCATTGTTGTATTCATATGGATATTTATAGTTAAAAATACGGGAAATCCCTGTTTCATCTACTAATTTTGTAACAGCACCAGCGCCCACCGCCAAAATAGTCTGATTTTCTTCCATGATATACACATTATAAGGGCTTTCAAATCCCGGTTTGGAATATCCTACATTTTCCAGGTTATCAATCATATTTTTCTGCCGATAAAGGTAATAGGGCATATATCCTGCTTGTCGCAGATGATTTCCAGCATAAGAAACCATTTCTGCAACCAGGCTGTTCCGATTGGGTTTTTCCCCTGCTGCATAAAAATCAGAAGACCGTTTGATAGTAAGGGTATGTACCGTAATATTTTCTGGTTGTAAAGCAATTGCCTGATCAATCGAATGTTGGAAGCTCTCTAAGCTTTCCAAAGGCAGCCCTGCAATCAAATCCATGTTAATGCAGGAAATCCCTAATTTCCGAGCCATCTGGTAACAATCTATTACATCCTGCGCTGTATGCTTCCGCCCTACATTCCGCAACACTTCATCATTGAAGCTTTGCGGATTAATACTAATACGGGATACTCGATATTTCTTTAATACTTGTAATTTTTCCAGTGTAATCGTATCCGGACGACCAGCTTCCACTGTGTATTCCGATAACTGACTAAGGTCAAAATGCTTTTGGATACAGACAAAAAGTTCTTCCAACAGTTCTGCACTCAACGCGGTAGGTGTTCCGCCGCCAAAATAAACTGATTCCAACTTTAAACCAAGATTTTTCACAATCTCTCCGGTTACTGCTAGTTCGGCTATTAGATTTTTGACATATTCCCTCATCAATTCTATCGACGCTTTGGTCGCAATTGCCTGAGAAACAAAGGAGCAATAACTACATCTTGTAGGGCAAAAAGGAATGGAAATATATAAACTAAATACTTTGGGCTGACATTCCATTACAAAGCACCTTTGCTGTACGGAAAAGGTTTTTAGACATAAATCAATTTTTTCATCACTGACAAAATATTTGGTTTTTAAAATTTTTCTTACTTGTTCAGGAGAATTTCCCTGCTCCATCAACTGATGGACCGTTTTCACCGGTCGTATTCCCGTCATCATCCCCCACGGCAACTGGCGATTCAACAAACGGGATAAGGCTAAATATAACGCGGCGCAAAGCTGCAAACGGGCTTCCTGTTCCGAAACATCCTGTGCCATTACAAAATGCGCAGCCTGTTTTTTTCCATTCAAACAGGCAATGGCCAGCAAATAAATGTGGTGTTTTCCCTGTTTTTTGCGGGTAATCACCCAATCTTTCTCTGTCCCAGATTGGTCATGGTCTGAAAAGCGGACCGTGGGAAAAAATATTTTAATTAAACTTTCAATTTGATATTTATGATTGTGGCCAATTAAACTGAGTTTCATACAGATTCCCTTCTTACTTTTTACCTACCGAGGAAAATAAGGATTATATTTTTTTTCTTCCTCCAAAGTAGTATTTTCACCATGCCCTGTACAAATAATAGAATCCCCTGGAATTGCAGCAATCCGTTGCAATGATTTTTGCTGTGCCACAGGGTCTCCACCATAGGTATCATTGCGTCCGATTTCTCGTTTAAATATAGTATCCCCAGAGAAAATAACACCATCTGTCAAATACATACAGCTTCCCCTAGAATGTCCTGGTGTGTGCATTACATGGAAGGTGATTTCTCCAAATGGAATCGTATCTCCATCTTTCAACAAAACATCTGCTTCCGCAGAGGTAAAATTCTTCGATATTACCTTCTGGAACAATTTGGATAAATTTTTGCTAGGATCTTGCAGTAACTCCTGATCCTGTTCATGGATATATACTTTACAATTGGTCTTTTCTTGGATTTCATGTACCCCACCAATATGGTCAAAATGTCCGTGGGTTAACAATACCATCGTAATTTCTTTTCCATCCTTTTGGACAGCATCTACAATCTGTGCTCCATTCGCACCTGGGTCAATGATAGCTGCCTGATTTTGGTCGTTGTATACAACAAAACAGTTGGTTTGTACCGGACCTAATACATATTGTTTTATCTTCATGGTATCCATCACTCCTTAATATGAAAACGATTACCGCAGAAAATCTGTTTTATTCCAAGATTTCCTGCGGTAAAAACAACCTTATTTGACAATTAGTTCGTCAGTATCCAAAATAATGGTAACAGGTCCATCATTGGTAATGTTCAATTCCATATCCGCTCCAAACTCACCAGTCTCCACCTGTTCCACTCCATTTATGTGTAGCTGTTGAATAAAATATTCGTATAGTGGTTTCGCCACTTCTGGCCTGGCAGCCTTAGAAAAAGAAGGCCTACGCCCTTTTTTGCAGTCTGCACCCAAAGTAAAATTGGATACCAACAAAATTCCACCGTTGATATCTTGCAAAGAAAGATTCATTCTATCCTGCTCGTCAGAAAATACCCGAAGTCCTGCCAGTTTTGTGGCAAGGGTATCTGCTTCTTTTTTGGTATCCCCTTCTATAATTCCCAACAATACCATAAACCCTTGTTGAATTTCCCCAACTATTTCTCCGTCAATGGATACACTGGAATGGGTAGTACGTTGTAAAATTGCTTTCATTGGTTTGTCTCCTTGCTATTCTTCTATTTATTCGCACGCTCTACTGAGATAACTCCTTCAATCTTATGGATTCTTTGGATAATGTTATTTAACTGTTCTACACCCGCAATCGCAATGGTAACCACAATATTGGCATTTCCATTTTTGAGTTCGCGAGCATTAATTTCGTGAATTGGTACCCTAAAGTTTGCCAAAACCACGCTGACATCAGCTAATAGCCCTGTGCGGGAATCTGCCACAATATCCAAAGTGGAACGATAACTGGTTGGTGCGGATTGCTCCCAACGAACATGAATCCAACGGTCTACCTGAGAAGGGTCTTTCATAGAAGAAAGCACATTGACACAATCTTTTTTGTGAATTGAGACCCCATGGCCACGGGTGATAAATCCAATAATATCGTCGCCTGGCAAAGGATTACAACACTGGGCAAATTTCACCAAGCAATTATCAATCCCTTCTACAATTACCCCGCTCGTTGCTTTGGTATGAGTAATTTTTGGGGCTTCTGAAACAGGTTCCTGTTCTGATTTAATCAGTTTAATATATGCTTCTTTGACCCTTGGAATAATTTTGGATAAACTGATACCTCCATATCCAATGGCAGCATAAAATTCTTCCAGGTTTTCGCAATGGTTTTTTTTGCACATTCCTTCCAAAAATTCTGCCATTTGTTCATCCGGGAGATAAATTTTATTGCGTTTTAATTCTCGTTCTAATTCTGCTTTTCCTTCTACAATATTCTCTTCCCTGCGTTCTTTTTTAAACCAGGAACGGATTTTACTGCGTGCTTCACTGGTAGCGACAATTTTTAGCCAGTTTCTACTTGGACCATGATTTTCCGACTTAATGGTGATAATTTCAACCACTTGACCAGTTTTCAACTTAGTGTCTAATGATACAATACGTCCATCAATTTTTGCACCAATCATACGGTTCCCAACTGCGCTGTGAATCGCATATGCAAAGTCAATCACGGTAGACCCAACTGGTAATGCTTTTACATCTCCTTTTGGGGTAAACACAAAAACTTCCTCTGAACCAATATCGGTTTTGATACTTTGCATAATATCTTCCGCATCTTGGGATTCTTGCTGTGCTTCAATAATCTGCCTTACCCACGCCAAACGCTCTTCCAGATTATCTTTTCCACGGATTCCTTCTTTGTATTTCCAATGTGCGGCAATCCCATATTCCGCGGTATAGTGCATTTCCCATGTCCTAATCTGAATTTCGAACGGAATCCCTTCTTTAGCAATCACGGTAGTATGCAATGATTGATACATATTCGGTTTTGGCATCGAAATATAATCTTTAAATCGGTTTGGAATCGGTGTAAATAAATCGTGCATCGCACCTAAAATATTATAACATTCTAGCACAGAATCCACAATCACACGGATCGCATAAATATCATATACTTCATCAAATTCCCGCCCTGCCATATATACTTTCCGGTAAATTCCATAAATACTTTTTACTCGTCCATCAATCTTAGCAGAAATATTTAACTCCTGTAAACGGGCGGCAATTTTCTGTTTGATATACTCAATATAGTTTTGGTTGTTTAGGGCGCGATCCTTTAATTTTTGTTGGATTTCTCGATAAGCAACTGGATCCAAATATTGCAATGCAAGGTCCTCTAGCTCTTCTTTTACTGGCCGTATTCCCAAACGGTGGGCAATTGGCGCATAAACCTCCATAGTTTCCAAAGATTTATCCCGTTGTTTTTGTTCTGGCCAAAATTCCGCAGTACGCATGTTGTGCAACCGGTCTGCTAGTTTGATAATAACCACACGGATATCCTTCGCCATCGCCAGCAACATTTTCCGGACATTTTCTGCTTGCTGTTCCTCTTTTGTTGTCAATGGGATTTTGCCCAGTTTTGTAACGCCATCCACCAATAAGGCAACATCTTCCCCAAACTTCTTTTTTACTTCTTCCAACGAGACGGTGGTGTCTTCCACTACATCATGCAGCAACGCTGCTTCTACACACTCGTTATCCATCCCCAATTCTGCCAGTATACAAGCCACAGCAATTGGATGGGTTACATATGGTTCACCAGAAAGACGCAGCTGCCCTGTATGTGCATCTTTTGCCACTTCATATGCCTTTGTAATTTTATCCAGATCAAACGGTCTGTCGGTTGCTTTTAACACATCCAATAATGTTTGAAATGTATACTCCATCTTACTTCACCCTATCTTTTTATTTCAATTGCGCCAAAATTTTAGATTCCGAAAGGTTTACTTTGGCAGTAGCCTCCTTCATCACCATAGTTTTTCCATCTTCTACCATTTCCAGTAATCCTTGTTCCTTTAAAATTTCAATAATAATGGATAATTTACAATAATTCATACCACTTTTTAAGGTTAACAGGTACAATTTTTCCGCATTACCCTCAAATTTTTTCAGATTATGTAGAGTCCGATAAATGGCCGCAATCTCATTCCGATTTGGTAATGCACGAGCTTTTATTTTGGGATCCTCTACCTCTCCACGCATAATATCCTCAAAGGCCCATTTGGCGCTAAAAAACCGATATTGTTCAAAAGAGCAAGGACGCATATCTTTAATTTTAACGGATACACTTTTACGCCCATTAAAATTATTGATATCCAAGCTGACAACCAGGTTGAGCATCGTCCCTCGTTTGAAATAAAAACGGGAGCGTGGGACACCAAACAACAAAGCTTGCATCATTCCTGTACCAGCAAAAAATTTCAGCTTCAGGTGTTTCCCACCAGCCAGTGGGATCACTTCTTCTAAACGTACATTTTTCATCAAAAACAATGGGGAAGGATTTTCACATCCAAATGGTTCTAAAACAGAAAGAGACTCCACATTTTCAACGGTGAGTTCTTTTAACGTCACTACCCTGTCAATCTTGTAAGAACTATCCGGCATACGTTTTAAATGGTTTTTCGCGTATAAATTAAGCCCTTTCCGGAATGCCTCTAAATCTTTTGTAGCAATTGTCATACCAGCGGCTTTGGAATGTCCACCCCATTTTACACATAAATCCCGGTTGGCATACATGGCCTGATAAAGAGAGAACCCATCAATACTTCTAGCAGACCCTGTTGCATACTCCCCGTCAATTTCCATTACAACAGAAGGCTTTCCATATCGCTCTGTAATCCTTGCGCTGACGATTCCCAAAATCCCTTTTGGCCATCCTTCTTTCGCAAATACTAATACACGGTCATGAAGGCAATTCGGATTTTCCGCTATCTGTTGCATAATCTCCTGTATAACACCTTGTTCCAATTGTTGCCGTTTTGTATTGAGTTCATTCAGTTCGGTAGAAATTGTATCTATCGTTTCTTTATCCTCGCTGGTAAACAGCTCAAACACCTTATTAGCCATATTAAAACGGCCAGCAGCATTAATACGAGGGACAATCCCAAACGCAATTACAGTTGCCAGTACATTGGAACGAGGGATCTTCGCTTTTTGGAACAATTTATTTAACCCTAAGTTTTCAGAAAACTCTAATAGCCGTAATCCTTCCTGAACCAAAGTACGGTTTTCGCCAACCAAAGGGACAATATCACCGATCGTCCCAATCGCTACAAATTCCCCGGCAAATTGTAAAGCGCTCTGGTAATCCCCTTCTTCCATTGCCACGATTAGTTTAAAAGCAACACCAACACCAGCTAAATCTTTAAATTTTGATGGACAGTCACTGCGATGTGGGTTTATAACCGCCACTGCTTGAGGCAAAGTATCCCCTACCGCATGGTGGTCAGTTATGATCAGATCCATGCCAAGTTCCGCAATATAATCTGCTTCTTTTAAGGCAGAAATACCATTATCCACCGTAACAAGCAGTTGTACTCCTTGCTCATGGAACTGATCAATCGCTTCCTGATTTAACCCATAGCCACCTACATTTCTTTCTGGAATAAAAGCCTCTACTTCCGCTCCAATCGATAATAAATAGGTGTACAAAATATAAGTAGAAGTAATTCCATCACAATCATAGTCCCCATAAACTACAATTTTTTCCTGGTTTTCCAGCGCCTGATTTAAGCGTTCTACAGCCAGGTCCATGTCCTTTAAAACAAATGGGCTTTCCAATTCGCCTTGACCGAAATATTCCTCAATTTCTTCATCCTGAAACCCTCTAGTTGCCAGGATGTCCGCTATTATGTTGTTCACTCCAAATCGCTCTGAAATCTCCTCAGAACGTTCTGGCGATGCCGCGTGAAAAATCCATTTTTTTAAACTCATAGTATGCCTCACTCTATCCTGAAAATCAATTACTTTTTGTATTTATTATACATCATTTTTCTGTTCGTTTCAACTGTGCTTCTTTTAAAATCCCCCATAACCAGGCGATATTCTCCAAAAAATAGGATCGATTTTCCGAAAAAGAATCTTCTGTTCTTTTTGTAAAACATGAAAAAGAAAAAAGAAAATTTGTTCCGCAAACTCTATAAGCTAATATAATAAATCATAGTTATAGTCCGAGATAAAAATACCTTTGGATAGTATACTATCCAAAGGTATTTTTTAACCCGAAACGAAATCTTTTTTAAGATATACCATATCAATAAGCTGTTTCCCCGCTTCATAAATGGGATGGTCATAAAAATCCACAAAAAAATTCGGAACCCTATGGGAATAGGAAAAACCACATTTTTCATAAAAAGGAATTGTCAAAGGGCTGTCCCCAGTTCCAACCAGAAGATAATCCGCTATTTTTTGATAAAGTTGAAAAATATACTCCACCATCGCCTTTCCATATCCTTTGCCTTGAAAACTGGGGTCTGTTGCCAGGTTTTTGATTTCGTAAACCCTCTCCTGTACTTTTACCACAACGCAAACTGTTTTCACACCTTGGTCATATAAAACAAACAGTTCCCCTTGCTCCAAATAACGGTCAATCATGGATTCCTGTTCATCTGCCAATAATAACAAATCTAAAAATGCTTTTTTATGAGAGTAAACCCGTTTAATTTCCATCTATTTTCCTTTTCTGATAACGCTGACATAACCATATTGCAATATACCAGCCATATGCTATAATCCCTAATGAAAATAAAACATCAGAGGCATAATGTGCCCCCATAATAATCCTGCTAATAGCCATTAACAACAAATAAACGATTGGTAAAGCTGCGACTAAAATACGTTTCCATCTCGTCTGGATCAGTCCGGATAATAACAAAACACCAATGACCGCCATAGAGTTGCCTGTATGTCCAGAAGGAAAAGAATGGTTTCCAGAAAAGGGATGCCATTGATACCATGGAACAAACTGGGAGATGTTTTCCATATCTCGAAACCGCAATCTTCCGGCAAATACTTTTACAATCGTAATAACCAAAAAAATCAACGCAGTAGCAACAAACATCGTCCATACAATTTTTTTAATTTGTATTAGCTTGTCCATATCCAGTTGTTTTCCTCCCAATTGGATCAGCAAATAAAAAGCCAGATAAATTGCTGTTAGAAACAATTCCTGTACCAATCCACTCAGTCCACCGGAAAACAACAAAATTAATACCACCACAATCGCCATAATCCCAACATCGACAACCCAGTAAATTTTCTTTGGATGCTTCCGCTTTTCCAAATAAATCAAAAAATGGAGACCAACCGCTAATAGAATAGGAGTTGTCAACCTACCTCCATTCTCAAAGGCAACTGCCCATTTCCAATCAGGATGGTAAAGCAATTGGGATATTTCCAAATCGTATTTTCCAAATACAATTGCCCCTAAAATCCAAAAACAGATTCCAGCAACTAACCATAAATTCCGTTTTGTTTTTGACAAAATTTCCATCCTTTCTTTTTTTGCTAATCAAACGGTCCCTTTCCTTATCATATTCTACATTTGTGCCAATAAAAAATTACCATTTCCCTTTTTTGATTCTGCCACCAATCAGAATCACACCAAAAGCCAATACAATCAACACAAAAGAGATCCAAATAGGAGCAAATACCCATATCCAACTCCATGCTATAAGACCTAAAAGTTTTAGTACAATAAAAATTAACGTCAATGTAGAAACAAAGCCCATACCACCGTTTTTTATTTTTTGATCCATACAATTCCTCCGCAAACTAATAAACAAATATATCATCGGCTATTCTAAACGGTCTTAATCTCTTATATTGTACATCTAGAAATAATTTTCAAGGAAAAGGAAATAAAAGATTCCGTTGCCTCTCCAACTAGGATTTTGTTGTTCCAAAATAGATTGCTACTGTAGCGCATAAGATTGCCACCCCTATTGCTATCCATAAAAAAATATCCATTTACCTCACGCTTTCAAATTCATATCTATATTCAATCTTATAAAATAGCAAACAGCATTGCTGAAAATAATCCCATCATAATTTACGGTCATGCTGTTTCATCAATCCACCAATCATTTTTGTAGTTTCCAATTTTTGAATTCTTCTACAAAATTATATTGCAGTTATTTTTGGTAGAAGCACTTCCTGATACGCATCAAATTTGCCACCAGCAATGCCAGTGTGACACCAAAGCCAAAATAAAATTCTGGATATGCCAAGGAAAAACTGATTCCTAAGCTGAATTCTCCTGTTATAGTTTCTATGTGCCATGTAAAAAAATAAAACAACTCC
This sequence comes from Clostridium facile, assembly GCF_014297275.1. Taxonomy (NCBI): domain Bacteria; kingdom Bacillati; phylum Bacillota; class Clostridia; order Eubacteriales; family Clostridiaceae; genus Clostridium; species Clostridium facile. The sequence goes on along the minus strand of NZ_JACOQK010000001.1, from coordinate 2,712,715 downwards.
ATTATCAGCAATAAACAGGGTCCTAATATCCCACAAACCATAGCAAATCGTCGATTCTCAAACCATATTCCAATCAAGGTTATCAAAATTCCAATAATAGTTACAGGATGATACAACACAATCGTCCCTGATATTTCTTGTACCCCTCGGGAGCCACCAAACCAGGAAAGGAACATAAGTAAAATACAAATAATTAAAATGACACTGGAGAATAATTGATATTTTAATGTTTTCATAGGGATTCCCTTCTTAAATCCACTAGATGGACTACTTAAAATACATATAGAGCTGGCATTTTAACATCCCATTATATAGCTTACGGCGTTTATCTGCTTTTTTCCCAAAGATGGTTTCAAACTGTTCATGAGGGCTGATAATATAATAGTGGATTCCATTTCCCATCTGGAATACCTTTCCCATCGTCCGGTAAATTTCTTCCGCTTGTCTTATTTCCAGCATACGTTCCCCATAAGGAGGATTGCAAATAACAATCCCTTTATCTGTTACAGGAGAAAAATCCGCAATTTCCCGCTGGTTAAATTTCAACCTTGGAAGGACACCAGCTTTTTTTGCGTTTGCTGTACTCAATTCTACAGCAGCTGGATCAATATCAAATCCATACCCACGGAACTCCACATCTCTACGAACCAAATCAAGGGCACGAGTACGCTCCTCCTGCCAGACTTTTTGCGGGATCTGCTTCCACTTTTCCGCTGCAAAACGGCGGTTGATCCCAGGCGCGATGTTCAACGCTTTGGTTGCACTCTCGATTAAAAAAGTACCGGAACCACAAAATGGGTCATACACTGTGGAAAAAGGTTTTACATGAGCTAAATCAATAATGCCAGATGCCAGTGTTTCTTTAATTGGAGCAGCATTGGAATTTTGTCGGTATCCCCTTTTGTGCAACCCAGGTCCGGAGGTATCCAGCATCACAGTAACTACATCTTTTAAGATTGAAAACTGGATTTGATGCACCGCTTCGTTCTCCTCAAACCAGTGGACATGGTAACACTCTTTTAGTCGTTCCACAGCGGCTTTTTTGATAATTGATTGGCAGTCCGGGATGCTGTGCAGCTGTGAGTTCAACGAATGCCCTTTTACAGGAAAAGCGTCATGGGCGCCAATCCACTGTTCTAATGGCAGTTTTTTCACACCCTGGAACAATTGCTCAAACGAGGTGGCGTGGAATTCCCCCAAACGGATCAATACCCGCTCCGCAGTACGTAGCCACAAATTAGCCCTTACCAACAGTTCCAAATCTCCGTCAAATGCAACCCTTCCATCGGTTACCGTAACATTTTGTCCCCCCAGCCGTTTTACTTCGCCGGACAGTACACTTTCCAACCCAAAATGGCAGGGGCAAATCATTGTAATTTGTTCCAAATTCAATTCTCCTTTATCCTACAGTTCTGCACACATATGCCGGGTCACATGGCAGCCCATGTTCACCGCTACTGGTAACCCTGCAATATGAGTTGCATAAGTTTCAATATTTAATCCCAACGCAGTAACATCCCCGCCAAATCCCTGGGAACCAATTCCCAGCTGGTTTACCTGTTGTAACATCTCTTGTTCCAATTCCGCATAAAATGGGTCTGGATTCGGCTGGTCAAGGTCACGGCAAAGCGCCTGTTTTGCCAACAAAGCGCACTGTTCAAAATCTCCGCCAATCCCAACGCCAACAATCACAGGTGGACATGGATTGCTCCCCGCTTTGCGAACAGTATCCACTACAAACCCGATGATCTCCTGGCGGGTGGCGGATGGGGTAAACATCCGAATGGCACTCATATTTTCACTACCAAATCCTTTAGGAGCCACCATAATTTTCACTTTATCCCCTGGGATAATCGAAGTATGCAGAATAGCAGGCGTATTATCATTGGTATTACCGCGACGGATTGGATCCGCTACGACGGATAAACGCAGCAACCCTTCCAGATATCCCTGGCGTACTCCTTCGTTTACCGCTTCATTGAAATCTCCGCCGATAAAATGAACATCCTGGCCAATTTCCAAAAATACTACTGCCATTCCAGTATCCTGGCAGACAGGTACATCCAATTCTTTTGCAGCTTGGATATTCTCTTCCAAATCCCCTAAAACGCTTTTACATATTTCGCTGCATTCCTGTTCTCTCGCTTTGGAAATTGCTTTTTTAACACTGCAAGGCAGTTCTTTATTTGCCTTAATACACAATTGTTTAATACAGGAAGTTAATTCCTTTACATCTATCTCTCTCATTGCTATTTCGTCTCCTCATAAACAAACTTTCCATCAATCATCACTTGAAATGGGCTAGAATAAACCGAAAATGGATCTGTATCGTTTGGATAAACCACAATATCCGCGTCTTTTCCTACCTGTAGAGAACCCAATCTTTGTTCCAGTCCACAAATTCGGGCGGGTTCTATGGTAATTGCCTGCAATGCTTTTTCTCTGGACAATCCTCCCTTTATGGCAATCCCACAACTCAAAGGAAGATATTGGATAGGAACCTCTGGATGGTCGGTACATATGGCGGTTGGTATCTGATATTTTGCTAAAATGGCTGGATTTTGAATTTTCTGGTTTCTCAGCTCTGGCTTAGAACGGTCAGTTATCATCGGGCCTGTAATCACTGGAAGATGTTCTTCTTCCAACAAGTCCGCAATTAAATGGCCATCCGTACCATGGACTAAAACACCATCCAATTGATATTCCCGAATCAAACGGATGGCAGTAAAAATGTCATCCGCCCGATGAGCATGAAAAAACGCCTTTTCTTTTCGTTCTAGTACTGGCAACAGTGCCTCGCATTTGGCGTCATATTCTGGTTGATCTAGTTCCTCATCTTCTAAAGCCCGCTGGCAATCCATCTGATACCGCTTTGCCTTCTGCAACTGCTCCCGAATCAACGCCGCTGTCGCCATACGAGTAACAGGGGTTTGATTTTTGTCATTGTAGGTTGCTTTTGGGTTTTCCCCCAAAGCAAACTTCATTCCAATATTCCGTTTTACCACCATAGTATCTACTCTGCGGCCCACTGTTTTCAAGGCAATCCAATGCCCTCCAATGGGGTTGGCACTACCAGGGCCGGTTACTACTGTTGTAACCCCTGCAGATACTGCCTCCTGAAAGCAGCTATCCATTGGGTTAATAGCGTCCAACGCATCCAATTGAGGGGTAATTGGGTCGGTATCCTCATTTCCATCCTCCCCTTCAAATCCCAGGGAGTCCTCCCACATACCTAAATGGCAATGGCAATCAATAAAACCTGGATAGAGGGTATAGCCGGAATAATCCAAGCCATCTAGTTTTGGACAATCCTCCATGTTTCCCATCGCAACAATTTTACCTGATTCTATCTGAAGAAATCCACGCGGAATCCTGCCATGTTCGACTGTTTCAAGCACAGCATTTTTGATCAGCATAGCAACGCTCCTTTATCTTATAAAATACTTTACTCTTATTAAACCACAAAACGCTGGAAAACTCAAACCTTTTCTGCTTGACTTTTCCCTAAGCCAATGCTATGATGGAAACAAATGAAATCCTATTAAAACTGGAGGAATTCCCTATGGCGAATATTCACAATCATCTTTCTGATTTAATTGGCAATACGCCAATGGTGCGATTGCAACATTACTGCGAAAAGCATCAGTTAAAAGCGGAAATTATTGCAAAACTGGAATATTTTAATCCATTGGGTTCCGCAAAAGACCGTGTTGCGAAATATATGATTGATGACGCGCAAAAAAAAGGCCTCATTCAAAAAGATACCCTGATTATTGAGCCAACCAGCGGAAACACTGGCGTAGGACTGGCGTTTATCTGTGCTGAAAAAGGATTGCGCCTGATTTTAACCATGCCAGAAACCATGAGCATCGAACGCCGTAATTTATTAAAGGCACTGGGTGCGGAACTGGTTTTGACAGAAGGCGCAAAAGGGATGAAAGGGGCAATCGAAAAAGCCAACCAGCTGGCAAAAGAAAACCCAAATTCTTTTATTCCTTCCCAATTTGACAATCCAATTAATCCAGAAGCCCACCGCCAAACAACAGCAAAGGAAATCCTGCAGGATACCGATGGTAAAATCGACGCCTTTGTGGCTGGTGTAGGAACAGGTGGAACGATCACCGGTGTTGGAGAAATCTTAAAACAGGAACTGCCCAATATCAAAATTGTGGCAACCGAGCCAGCAGATTCCCCCGTATTATCCGGCGGAAAAGCTGGTCCCCATAAATTGCAGGGGATTGGAGCTGGATTTGTCCCATCCGTAATGAACACGGGCATCATTGATGAAATTATCACCATCACTACAGAACAGGCATATCAAACCACACGGGAACTGGCACAATCACAAGGAATTTTAGTTGGTATTTCCAGTGGGGCTGCTCTAGCTGCTGCAACACAGCTGGCACAAAAACCTGAATTAGAAGGAAAAACCATTGTGGTATTCTTTCCAGATACTGGAGAGCGTTACCTTTCTACTCCAGGACTGTTTGATTAAACTAGGAAAGGAGCCATAGAATATTGAAACAAAAAGTAATGATCGGAATGAGCGGTGGTGTAGATAGCTCAGCCGCTGCCGGCCTCTTATTAGAGCAGGGCTATGATGTTGTGGGAGTTACCTTTCGATTATGGAAACCCCAGGACGAATGGCCGGATTTATTCGCGAACAAGGTAAAAGATGATATTGCAGACGCCAGAAAAGTATGCGACCATTTGGGTATCCCCCATCATGTAATTGATATGAGGGAAGAATTCAAACGGGATGTCATTGAAAATTTTGTATCTGAATATCAAGCAGGTCGTACCCCTAGCCCATGTATTGTATGTAACCAAAAAATCAAGTTTGGATTATTTTACGAGAAAGCAAAAGAATTAGGCGCTGACTTTATTTCTACTGGTCATTACGCCAGAATCGACCAGGATAAAACCGGGATTTGGCAGTTAAAAACCTCTTTTTATCCTGAAAAAGACCAAAGTTATTTTTTGTATCACATTCCTTATGACCGCCTGCCCCATATCCTGTTCCCATTGGGGAATTATACAAAACCACAGGTACGGGAAATTGCTGAAAAATTCGGATTTGAACATGTTTCCCGAAAAAAAGATAGTCAGGAAATCTGCTTTATAGACGCAAAAGAAGGCTATGGAAAGTTCCTGGAACGTTATGTAGGAACAGTTCCTCCAAAAGGCAATTTTGTGGACAGTAAAGGGAATCCATTAGGGCAGCACAAAGGAATTTGGTATTATACAGTGGGGCAGCGGAAAGGCCTTGGAATGGCATTTGGAAAACCGATGTATGTAGCTAGTATTGATCCTTCTTCCAATACGGTATGTTTGAAGGACGACCAAGAAATTTATCATGACCAGCTCACGATCTCGGATATCTGTTACCTTTTGCCAGAACCGCTTACCAGCCCTACAAAAGTAATGGTAAAAATCAGAAACCGCGCCCCTTATGCGGCGGCAACATTGATTCCATTGGAGAATGGCAATGCAAACATACAGTTTGACCAGCCCCAACGTGCAATCACAAAAGGGCAATCCGCTGTTTGTTATCAAGGGGAAGCTGTCATTGCAGGAGGTGTTATTATTGAATAGGAAAATGGATATGATCAAAAAAGAGTGGTATCTCATTGGCGGCATTTGTTTGGCGGTTGGAGGTATTATCGGCTTTTTAGCAGGAAGGCTATCTTATCATAAACCAAAACAATTACAGCAGGATAGCTGCGATTGTGGTTGTGGATGCGACTGCTGCTCTCCAGAGGATTTAGAAGAAACCAACTGGGATGAAGTGGATGAAGAATCCTATTATTAACCGAGGATTTTTCATAAAACAGGTGGACAAGTACTGTCCACCTGTTTCTTTTTCCATGATCTATGATAAATGGTTATATTTTTTCTTGTATTTTACCATACTGACACCAAATTGTTGATGGAACAGTTTGTCCAGATAACTCCGGTCATTATATCCAACCTGTTCCGTAATCTGTTCTGGCGTCAGGTTTGTTTTGGTAAGCAGTTCGCAGGCTTTTTTGATTTTGCTTTCCCGTATCAATTCGGAAAAAGTTTTATTTGTATATTTTTTGATGTAGTAAATCATATTTCGGGGTGTATAGTGGAACTGTTCCGACAAAGTTTCCAGGGTTAAGTCCATGCAGTGCTGTTCTATATATTGTAGTATTTTTACAATAGTAATGTTGTTTTCTTGATCCAAGCTTTGCTCCATCATTTCCTGGCGATACTGTCTTTCAATCTCATATAATAAACAGATCAATAAAGACTTTAAATACTCCTGATTGTTCTCATAAAAAAAACAAATCACCATTTTTTTCAGGTAAAACTCTATTGTAGTTTTTTGAATTTGCTGGATTGTTAGATAATTTTTTGTGGTTGGTTTTTGTAAGGAATCAATAAAAAACTGAGAAAACAAATCGGAACCTTGGATAATAGAATGGGAAGTTTTAACAATTAAATTTTTTCGGATTAAAACATTAAATACCAGGTCTTGGTCATGAGGGACGTACATACTGTGGATAGCGTTCCGGTTATATAAGCAGATATCACCCGCAAAAAAGGAAACATCCTGGTTTTCAATGGTAGAAATACATCCACCATGATAGACATAAAACAGCTCAAAAAAATCATGTTTATGGACTAATGGCTTGATTTTATCCCGATCAATGATAGGATACTCCATTCCCATTTGGGATAAAGCTTCCCTAGTAAACTGGTCGTTCCTCTTATTCAACGCCTTGCACTCTACTGAAACTACAATATCATCCTGCCCAAAAATTTTTCCTTCTGTTAAAACCACATAATTTTGTTTTTTTGGTTCCTCATCGGAGGCTTGTACCTGTTTTGGAAATTTTAATCCTCCTTGTATCCGTCCATTGAACTCACGGGAAAAAACAGGATTATTCTGGGAGGGGTTCTCAAACAATCGGCTAATAATTTCCTCAATTTTTTGATCGATCTGAGCTATCTGTTCCATTATTTTTCCTCCTTTTATCCTTATTATAGAAAAACCAATTTGTCCTGTCAATGGAAACATCCTGGTAACTAGATACATTGCTTTATGGTTGGTTTTCATTTCATTACCTAGAAATCATCATAAAATATTACTATAATGTAATCAAAATTTAGTAAAAGGAGAGAGCAAAAAATGAAATCTATTAAAAAGTACAGCTATAAGTTGGCTGCTATCTGTATGGCTGCTACTGTCACAGCAACCGGTTTTGGATTTAGCAACTATGTCAGCGCAGCACCTGACTCTTCAGGTAATACCTTTGCGGAACAGTTTGCAAACCCATCTTTTGAAAACAAGCCAAAAATCAGATGGTGGTTTCCAAGTGGAGCTGTCGACATCGAACAAGTAAAACATGAAATCGATGAATTTGTTAAACAAGGATTTGGTGGGGCAGAAATCCTTTGTAAAGAAGTTGTAGAAGAAGCTGGTTGGAACTCTGAAGCGTATATTCATGTAATCGAACAAGCTCTACAATATATTGATGAAAACTATCCTGGATTTCAATTGGATATTACCCAGCCTTTGGGGTCCGGTACTTCCTGCATCAATTCCATTACTTCTGACCAAAACGAACTGGTATCGCAACAACTCAGCTATGATAAAATCATTGTGTCCGCTGGGGAAACCGCACAACTTACCTTAAACACCAAAGAAAATACAAAATTATTATCCGTCAATGCTTATCCAGTGGATGAGGAAACGGAATATATCAGCCATCCTGGTATGCTGGGAAATTCTCCATCACCAACCTACGTTTATCAAGAGGGTTCTTATTGGCTAACGGATACAGAAGGAGTAGTAGACCGACAGAATAACACCATCACTTGGACTACCCCTGCTGATACTGAGGGAAAATGGGTACTGGTAGCATGTTATCAATCCCCAACAGGCCAAACCAATGGAAAATATGCTTCTATAAATCCAATTAGTACCGCTGCTGTAAATGAGCTGCTCCGTTATTACGAAGAAACCGTTGTGCCTTCCTGGCTACCATATGCAGAGCACATCAACGCTATGTTTATTGACTCTTATGAATATCAATTTGGGGATGGATACATGGCTGCTTTAGGATATGGAAACTATGGCGTGTTGTGGAGCGATGATTTCCTAGAAGAATTCCAAACCAGAAGAGGCTATGATGTTACCCCTTATTTAGCCTATTTACCTGCCCCTACTGGGCTTTCCAATTTTGTGGATTTGATTGGTGGAGCGTATGGGGAAGATGGCGCTTTTCAAACAGCAGATGGCACATCTGTGAAAATCCGGAATGACTATTATCAAACCTTAACTGAATTGTTTGTAGAACGGTACCTCAATCCAATCCAACAGTGGTGTGAACAACATGGATGGAATGCAAGGGTTCAAAACTACGGTTTATCTGTGGATATGACTGCCGCAAACCTTGCTACTGGAATCCCAGAAACAGAATCCATGTATTATACTGATCAGCCAGATGGATATCGCCTATTCTCCGGTACTGTTCATATGGGGGATAAAAAGATTTTATCCACTGAAGTTGGGGTAGAAGGAAACGGAAACTATGCTCAAAAACTGACCGACTTAACTGACCAAATCAATATTTCCTTTGCAAGCGGTATCAATCAAATGGTATTGCATGGTTCCTCTTATAGTGGGGAATATCATGGATCAGGAAATGAAAACGGATATGTGCCAGGTATTAGCTGGCCAGGATACGAAGGTTTTGGGCTTACCTCCTATGCAAACTCTTGGGGAGAGCGTCAGGTACAGTGGGATATGATGGGTGACTCTATGGATTATGTTGCCCGCAACCAATATGTCATGCGCCAAGGGGAAGCTAAAGTGGATGTTGCATTCTTCCGCAATACCTATTTTGAAAGCCAGATGTACCAGCCATTGTTTGTATCCAACTTGGAACAATACGGCTATTCTTACGATTTTATCAGCCCAGCTTTAATGGATTTGGATTCTGCAAAAGTTTCCATGCAAAATGGTAAACCAGTATTGGATGCAGATGGCCCAGCCTATAAAGCGCTGGTTGTCAACCACGAAAATCACAAAGGCAATCAACAGCATCCAGATGAAATGCAAAATTTAGTTCCGTTAGACCTCTCTTTGGATGCTGCAAATCAATTGTTGGAATACGCAAAAGCAGGGCTGCCAATTGTATTTGTAGGGGAGCTACCTTCTACAGCTAAGTTTTTCACCGAATCTGATGAAGATATTACCAAAATTGTAGAACAAATCATTTCGTTTGAGAATGTATATCAGGTTACTACAGAGCGTGACCTTCCTGCACTACTACAGCAGATTGATATTACCCCAGACACTTCTTATGCCCAACCATCCTCTTTGTTGAGTCAGCATAGGCAGGATACCAATGCAGACTACTATTATTTCTATAATCAAGGAGATAAACAAACAGTAACCACAATCACATTGGATAGCGAAGGCATTCCATATTTATTGGACGCATGGACAGGGGAAATTACTCCTATTGCCCAATATCAAATCAAGGATGGAACTACTACAGTCTCCCTTTCTTTCGATGCCAAAGAAACTGCTTTACTTGCCATAGCACAGGATGGCTGGAATGAAACCACACCTTCTTCCCATGCAGTTGCATCAGATACAGAATTACGGTATAACAGCCAAAACCAGTTGGTTGCACGAATTTCTGAGCCAGGTAATTATCAAATTACATTGCAGGATGGAACTACAAAACAAATTTCTGTAAACGATGAACTAACTCCAATCACATTGGATAACTGGACATTATCGATTGAAAGCTGGACAAAACCAGATGACCCAACCTTGCTAACCACTATTAAAAAGACAAAATTGGAACCAATCCAGTTGGATAAATTAGTTCCATGGAGAGAAATCCAAGGATTCGAAGATGTATCTGGCATTGGCACTTATACCACAACCTTCCAGCTTGATAGCTGGAACCAGCAAAAAGGCGCTACCATTCAATTAGGGGATATTTCAGATGTTTACCAGATTACAGTGAATGGACATACCCTACAGGCTGCAAATCAGATAGATACCAATGTAGATATTGGAGCATATTTACAACAGGGAGAAAACACTATCTCTATAAAAGTTTCTTCTACTTTTATTAATTATATTAACTCAATTACTCCACAAACCAGAAGTGGTAAAGTGAATAGCCGTGAAAATCAGGATTATGGTATGATGGGTGTAGACGGTGTTGTTTCATTGCTTCCTTATGAAGATGTTATGGTTTCTGAAACCGCGGATAAATCCATCTTAAATAAAGTGATTGATTATGCGGATAATGCAGCAAACAGCGATGAGTTTGATAACGTAATCGCAGATGTACAAACATCCTTTACCGAAGCATTAAACAACGCAAAAGCAGTAGCATCAGATAGCAATGCTAATCAAATAGCCGTAGATGAAGCATGGCAAACTTTGCTGAACGAAATCCATAAACTGGGCTTTGTAAAAGGGGATATCCACTCACTTGAACAACTGGTAGCATTGGCAGAAAGCTATGACTTAAACAACTATATCGAAGCTGGTCAGGCAAAATTCAAAGAAGCACTGGCAGCAGCACAGAGGTTGATTGCGGATAAAGACAATGCCATGCAGACAGAAATTGAAGCAGCAGAAACAAACTTGTTAAACGCAATGTTAGATTTACGTTTCAAAGCAGATAAATCCATACTAGAAGCTGTAATAGTGGAAGCAAACGAAAAAGATGCCACCTCATACACAATGGAAAGCTACGCAGCATTGACAGAAGCAGTAAAGGAAGCACAAGATGTATTGGTAGATGATAACGCCACCCAGGATGAAGTAAACACGGCAGTAGCAAAAGTACAATCCGCAATGGATGGACTGGTAACAGTTGATGGGGAAGTAAATGAAACACCAACTACAAACAACAATGTTACACAAACAGGCCAAACATCAACGACAACAAAAGCAAACGCAGCAAAAACTGGAGATTTTACTCCAATCGTAGGTGCAGCAATGCTAGCAATAGCAGGTACGGTAATACTGATTGTCCGTAAGAGAAAATAATGATATTATTTTCTCTTACAAATACCTTCCAATTCATCCGTTGAAAGGTCTAATACTCATAAAAGCCACCATATGGTGGCTTTTATTTTTTGTATGGATAAGGTGTAATCAGCGTTGTCCGCCCCAAAATATAATCCGTACTGGTATGGTAAAACTCCGCAAGTTGGATCACAAACCGAGTTGGGATTTCCCTTTTCCCTGTTTCATAATTGCTGTATACCCTTTGGTCAATCCCCAAAATTGCCGCAACTTCCTTTTGTTTTAAATCATGGTCTTCCCTTAAATCTTTTAATCGTGGATAGTACATATTACCTCCATTATTGCCAATCTTATAAATTTCTAAATGACACTTCTTTGAAATACTTAAACAACCAGTTAAGTAGATATCACTCAAGTTTCTGTTAACAAAACAACCATCAATAAATTAGTTGTTTTTGAAAATTCTAAAAGAAGTACTCTATTTCTTCTGCAAATAAATCTCATTGCTAAATTATAAGTACTCAATTTAGAACCTTTATCATTATATAAAACCTGCTCTATGAATGTTTCGTTTCATAGCAGGTTTTATCTTGTTAAAATAATATTGAACACCTACTAATAGAATAGCAGGTGTTCAATAATTTTATAAAGATATTTATTTCTCTGGATTTTCAGCGGACTGTTCTTCCTCTCTATCGTTGGTCAATTTTAATTTATCAAAAATATAGAACAGCAGGGATAATATCATACCAACAATACATGCTAGCACCATACCTTTCAACTCCACATTGCCGAGCTGAACCGCAGCGCCAGATAAACCTGTCACAAATACAACCGATGTCAAGGTAAGGTTTCTGCTCTTTCCGTAGTCCACTTTAGAGTCCACTAAAATACGGATACCGGAAGTACCAATCATTCCGTACAGCAAGAAAGAAATCCCACCAATTACTGGCCCTGGAATAGTATTGATTAAAGCGGACATAGGGCCAATAAAGGAACATAAAATGGATAATACTGCTGCCCCACCAATAACACGGACAGAATACACTTTAGTCATCGCCATAACACCGATATTTTCTCCATATGTGGTAGTAGGAACAGACCCCACCAAACCGGACAACATGGTAGAAAAATTATCTGCAAATAATGAACGATGTAATCCTGGATTTTTTAACAAATCACGCCCAACAATCTTGCTGGTTACAACCTGATGGCCAATATGTTCTGACGCAATAACCAGAATAACTGGTAAAATAATCAAAATTGCCTGTGGATCAAAATGAGGTAGTTGGAATTCGGGTAATGTAAAAATTGGAGTTGCGATTGCTTCCTGAATCGTTGCCATATCAATTACCCCAAAAATGATAGCGGCAATATAGCCTACCACAATTGCAATTAAAATTGGGATAACAGCAAAAAATTTGCGGAACAACACATTTCCAAATACTGCAACACCCAAAGTAATTAAGAATACAATCATGTTATTCATTGCTACGGGGGTTACAACCTGCTCATATAGCCCTTTTGCCTGATCTACAATGTTATAAGATGTCGTCGCCAAAATTCCCGCATTAGATGCCGCACTTCCTGCCAATTCTAATCCGATTAAAGCAACGACCGGCCCCATAGCAGCTGGAGGGAGTACAATATCAATCCATTTCGTTCCAAATTTATAAATGATAAAAGCTAATAGACATCCACACAGCCCCACAACCACAAATCCACCAAGGGCGTAGGAATATCCCCATTTATCAATTACCAACCCCGCTGGAGCTAAAAAGGCAAAACTAGATCCTAAATAAGCTGGAGCTTTCCCTTTGGTAATTAGAATAAACAGCAATGTACCGATACCGTTGGTAAGTAGTACAATTGCCGGATTAATCCCAAACATAAATGGAACCAGCACTGAAGCGCCAAACATGGCAAACATGTGCTGAATACTCAGCGGAACCATCAACTTCATCGGGACTTTGTCTTCTACCTGAATAATCTTTCTTTCAGCCAATCAAATTCCTCCTTATTCGCACAATTATAATAAAAATTGCACTTTTTCATTTTATTTTCCTTTTTTCAGCCAGCCTTAGTGACCGTTCTTTTTATTATAACATAACAAGATGCAACAAAAAACCTCAATTCATGATTTATTCTAATTTATAGCGATAAAAAATTTCACCTTTTCTTGTATAAAATGACAAGATTCTTTTTATTTAAATCCGATCTTTTCAACTTTTATGGGAGAATGATTCTATAACACAAAAAAGTCCCCTATGGTAATATAAAAACCATAAGGGGCTTTTTTCATTATCTGTTTTTTCTATAATTGCTTATTTGCAATAAGGCTCATGTCATTATTCGCTTAATGGCTTCATAGTCGGGAATAACAATACATCACGGATGCTTTCACTATTGGTCAACAGCATTACCAAACGGTCAATTCCAATTCCCAAGCCGCCTGTTGGTGGCATACCATATTCCAAAGCAGTGATATAGTCAGTGTCCATATCGCCAGCTTCATCATCTCCAGCTTTTTTCAATTCCACCTGATGCTCAAAACGTTCTTTCTGGTCGATTGGGTCATTCAATTCAGAGAATGCATTTGCATGTTCCCTACCCAAAATAAACAGCTCAAAACGTTCAGTTAATTTTGGATTTGATGGCTTTTTCTTCGCCAGTGGGGAAATTTCAACTGGATAATCGGTTACAAAGGTTGGCTGTACCAGATTCTTTTCCGCATATTCATCAAAGAACAGGTTTAAAATATCTCCAATCATATGGCGTTCTTCATATTCAATATGATGTTCTTTCGCCACCGCACGGGCTTGTTCCAAAGTAGTAATTTCGTTAAAGTCAACTCCACTATATTTTTTGACCACATCAGTCATGGAGATACGTTCAAATGGCTTGCCTAAATCAATCTCCTGGTCGCCGTATACCAAAGTGGTTGTCCCCAATACATTTTGTGCCACTGTGCGGATCAGATTTTCTGTCAGGTTCATCATACCTTCATAATCTGTATATGCCTGATATAATTCTAACAGAGTGAATTCTGGATTGTGCTTTGTATCCATCCCTTCATTGCGGAATACACGGCCCAATTCATAAACACGTTCAAAACCACCGACAATCAAACGTTTTAAATGGAGCTCTAACGCGATACGCATATACATATCCATGTTCTGTGCGTTGTGGTGGGTGATAAATGGACGTGCTGTAGCGCCTCCGGCAATCGTATGTAATACTGGAGTTTCTACTTCCAAGAATTGTTCCCCATCCAGGAATCTTCTGATTTCTGTAATGATTTTACTGCGTTTTACAAAAGTATCTTTTACTTCTGGGTTTACAATTAAATCAACATAGCGTTGGCGGTATCTTGTATCCATATCCTTTAAACCATGGAATTTTTCTGGCAAAGGAAGCAGGCTTTTAGACAGCAGCACCAATTTCTGTGCACGAATGGAAACTTCCCCATGCTGTGTGCGGAAAACAGTACCTTCAATTCCTACAATATCCCCGATATCCATTTTCTTAAAGCCCAGGTAAACGTCCTCGCCTACTTCATCTTTCCGGATATAGGATTGGATTAAACCGTCATTATCCCGAAAGTGGGCAAAGCTTGCTTTCCCCATGACACGTTTGGACATCATCCTACCTGCAATCGAAACAGTTTTTCCTTCAAAGCAATCAAAATTTTCAATAATTTCTTTCGAATGTGCTGTCACATCGTATTTGGTAATTTCAAAAGGATTTTGTCCATTTTCCTGCAATTCTGTCAGCTTGTCACGTCGAATCTGCAACAGTTCGTTTAAATCCTGTACTTGTTCAGTACGATTCTCGTTGTTCGCCATAATTACCTCCATATTATTTTTCTGTTATTCCTGAATAAAAGGTGGTTAGCAGTATTATAGCTAACCACCGGACGTTCTTCACCCTATTTTGAAATTTCCAAAATCTCAAATTCAATCATTCCGGATGGAACCTCAATCTCTACAACATCCCCAACACTACGGCCCATTAAGCCTTTTCCGATTGGAGATTCATCCGAGATTTTTCCTTCATCCGGATTGGCTTCGGTAGAACCAACAATAGAGTACTCTACTTCTTCGTCAAATTCAATATCTTTTAATCTGATTTTAGAACCAACGCTTACTTTATCTGTAGTTACTTCATCATCGTCCAGAACTTTCGCATTTTTTAGCATTGCATCCAGCTGGGCAATTCTTGCTTCAATAATCGCCTGCTCATTTTTTGCTTCATCATATTCACTATTTTCAGAAAGGTCGCCAAAAGAAAGTGCAACTTTAATTTTATCCGCTACATCTTTACGTTTGACCGTTTTCAGCTCTTCTAATTCTTCTTCCAGTCTCGCCAAACCCTCACTGGTCAAAATCGTCTGTTTCGTTTCCAAAATGACTACCTCCAATAAATCTATTTTATATTAAAAATTAACTTGTTGACAATACCCTATATTATATAAAATTCAAGGGGTTCTGTCAAGCGAACAAATCACAAAAAACACCTGATTATCCGGCATTTTTCTGCTTTTTCCGTATTTCATCTGGGATCTGATCTGGACAAGTACGGATATAATGGAACAAATACTGTTGGGCAATTCCACCATACGGTTTTGCGTATTCTGGAAACCCATCAGGGTAAAAATGTTCCATTACACGTTTCATCCACACATCAATTGGAAAAGACTCTAAACGGTAAAATCCAAACAGCAACGCACAATCCGCAACTTTTGTTCCAACGCCGCAAATTTTCAACAATTCCTCTTTCGCTTGTGGAAAATCCGCAGTGCGTACCCGTTCCAAATCCACTTCGCCAGAATTGATTTTTTGAATGGCATCCAACAAATATTTTGCGCGGAAACCAGCCCGTAATACAGATAAATCCTCCAAATTACACTGAGAAAGCTGTTGTAATGTGGGAAAGGCATAGCCATATTCTGTTTTCTCCCCAAAATTCTCACATAACCGCGAAATAATTCCTTTAATCCTTGGAATATTATTGTTTTGAGAGAGGATAAAACTGCACAGCGCTTCCCAACTATCCTGCCTTAAAATGTGGATACCACCCGCATATTCGCAAGCAGCAGCAATGGTTTTGTCTTGGCAAATCACCTTTTGGATTGCTGGATAATCCGTATCTAAATCCAGATAATCCTTCCAAAAGGACTCAAACTCCTGCTTTTCCATATGTTCAAAGGTAATTTGATCTCCTTGCTGGAAAGCAGATAAAAAATGGTTTCCCGCCATACCGCAAACCCTGCCATCAGGCAACTGCTCAAACCGGAAACACTGACCGCAATCCAAGCTGTCAACCAGAGAAAAACCCGGGATATGTAAGATTAAATTTCCATCTTTTACTTGATATTCCATCAATTCCTCCATAACGCAAAAGGCAATGGAACATCCACTGCCTTTTATATCTCATCTACGTGTTTATTGTAAACGCAGACGCATAATATAGTCATCCATTACAAAGCCGTTTCCAATATCAGTTACAATGGATTCATCATTGGTAAACCCCATTTTTAAATATGCTGCGATAGGACCATTATTTCCTTTATTAACAGTGAGGTAAATAGACGGTTTTCCCAACTCTTTCGCATATATTTTTGCCTGTTCCAGTAAACTTTTTGCGATGCCACGCTTTCTATAAGCCTGATCCATATATAATTTACTTAAAAACAGCTCTTTTTCCTGGGGTTGTACACCGCAGTACCCTACCAAACGGTCTCCGTCAAATGCCATAAAATAACGGTAATTTTGATGGTTGACAGCATCTCCAATTGCCTGCTCACTTTGGAATTTTTCTACCATATACTCCACTTGTTCTTTACCAATCAACGGAGTAAAATGTTCGTGCCAAATTTTATCCGCTAAAGCAGCAATTAATTTTACATCCTCTTGTGTACTACAAATCTTGATTTGAATTGACATGGAATACGCCTTCTTTCTAATACTTAACGGTCTCTCAAAGAAAAATCTTCCCGGTCCAAGGTAAAGTTAGGGTTATAGTAAGGGTCCCCTTCTTCCAGGATTTTCGCCCAGCGTTTCCGTAGGCGAGTTCTTTCCCTGTCAAAACGTTTTTGTTTTTCTGGAGTATCCTCATAACCACGGCTCTTGGATTCATAGTGGTAAAGTTCTGCATAAGGGGTAAATACCACTAAATATCCTGCTTCGCGGACACGTAAGCAGAAATCAACATCGTTAAAAGCAACCACAAAGTTTTCTTCATCCAATCCACCAACTTCATCCCAAACGGAACGTTTGGTCATTAGGCAAGCACCTGTAACCCCACTTAAATCCTGAGCAATGGTCAAACGATGGATATAACCGCCATCACTGCGAGGGAACCCTTTATGGGCATGACCTGCGCTGCCACCAATACCGACAATAATTCCAGCGTGTTGGATGGTATTGTCAGGATAATATAGTTTTGCTCCAGCAATTCCAACATCTTTTCTCTGGACAAACATCAACATTTCTTCCAGCCAATTTTCTGTGATGACTTCCATATCATTGTTCAGTAACAATATGTAATCACCTTCACTGTGTTTTACACCAAAATTGTTAATGGCAGAGTAGTTAAAAATACCATCCCATTTTACAACATGTACACAGTCATGCTCCCGTTCCATTCGTTCGTAATAGCTGAAGGTTTCTTTTACTTCGCTATTGTTTTCCACAATGATAATTTCATAGTTTGGATAAGTTGTTTTCTCAAAAATAGATTTCAGACATTTATCCAAATCATCAATATGGTCTTTATTCGCAATAATAATGGAAATCAAAGGTGTCCCTTCAATTTCATAATTAATTTTATAGGTAGAGAGGATACTGGAATCCACTACTTCCCCTTTCAGCCCCTCACGTTCCAGGTGGTCTGCCAACGCTTTTTTCGCGGAAACCATACAGTAAGGTTTTACACTGACATCGCTTGCCACAGAGCCAGAATGCCTTCTCCAAAAATACATTACTTTTGGAATATGCACAATTTTCTGAGCCTGTTCTGTCAAACGCAAGATCATATCATAGTCCTGGCTCCCATTATAATCTTCAGAGAAGTACCCTACTTTTTCCTGCAACTCTTTGCTAAAGGAAGTTAAGTGGCAAATATAGTTATGTCCACGCAAGGTATCAATGGAAAAGTCAGGTTTAAAGTGAATTAAAACGGTATTGGCAATACTACCTTCAAATACCATTTCATCGGTATAAATAAAATCCGCGCCTTGTTCTGTAATTGCCTTCATATTTTCAAATAAAGCAGAAGGATGCAACATATCATCATGGTCAAATAAGGTAATAAAATTACCAGTTGCCATTTTCAAACAAGCATTGGTATTACCAGGAATTCCATAGTTTTTCTCTAATTTCTGATAGCGAATCCTGGAATCATTAGCAGCAAACCGCTCACAAACCTGGCGTACTTCTGGGTGTTGGTCATCACTGCCATCCGCTAAACAAAGTTCCCATTTGGAATAGGTTTGAGCCTGCACTGACTGAATCATTTCCCTTAAAAATCCAACAGGAGTATTATATAATGGCACAATAATACTAAATGTAATATCTTTGTCAAATACTGTCCTGCGTTCTTTCTCCAATTGTTCTTTGGAAGGAAGATAGTTTTTCATATATTCTTTTTCATTTAAAATTCTGTGTTTCCGCATTCTCATACGTGCTAATGTCATCCGGATGCCATCATTTTTCCAGCTCGCCAAACCTGTATACAATAGTTTGGTATGCCTATTATTTTTTAAAAAACTCTTTAAACTCATAATACACCATACAGGTTATTTTCCAAAAATACCTGTCCCAATCCTCCTATGATCTCAGTTTGGTAAAACAGGCTCGGAAAAAACACCGAACCTATTTTTATTTTAACAATTTTTATAGGCTTCGCACACTTCATCTACGTCGCCGATCATCTTTACATTACCATGATCCAGCCACATAACATGTTTACAAAGACGTTCAATCTGGTCTAATGAGTGGGAAACAATAATAACTGTTGTACCACCGCTCATCATTTCAGCAATACGTTTTTCACATTTTTCTTGGAAATGGAAATCCCCTACTGCCAAAATCTCGTCCACAATTAAAATATCTGGTTTTGTCATAGTAGCAATGGCAAATGCCACCCTTGCCACCATACCGGAAGAATAGTTTTTCATAGGAGCATCCAAAAAATCATGCATTTCAGAGAAATCAACAATTTCGTCGAAATGTTCTTTCATAAATTTTTTGGAATACCCTAATACAGAACCGTTTAAGAATATATTTTCCCGCGCGGTTAATTCCATATCAAAACCAGCGCCTAACTCAATCAATGGTGCAATACTGCCATGGATGGATACAGATCCTTTTGTTGGTTTTAAAATACCAGAAATAATCTTTAACAAGGTACTTTTACCGGAACCATTTAAACCCACAATTCCAAACACATCCCCTTTTGGGATATCTACTGTTACACCATTTAATGCAATAAAATCTTTAAAATGCAGCTCACGTTTTACTAATTTGATAAAGTATTCTTTTAAGCTTTCCAACCGTTCGCTGCTCATGTTAAAATGCATTTCTACATCTCGAATTTCTACTGCGTTATTTGACAAAACTGCCAGCTCCTTTTCGGTTAAATATGCAGGATAAAACGATCCTGCGCTTTTTTGAATACTAACGCGCCAACAACCAATACAAACAATGCGCTGCCTGCACAAATTAAATTCTCACGTAATCCAGGAATAAACCCATAATCCGCGTTATTCATAACGACCGCACGGAAGTATTCGACGTAGTGGTACATTGGGTTTAAGTTTACAACAGTCCACAGGGTATTCCCGGCAATGCCGCCCACTTCACTTGCGCTTTTTAACAACGAAACTGGATAAATGATTGGTGTCAAATAGGTCCACAAGGTAATAATAACCCCATACAGGTGGAGAATATCCCGGAAAAATACGGTTAAAGCACTTAAAATAAAGCTCATTCCAATTGCGAACACCAAGGTATATAAAATTGGAACAAAGAATAAGATTACCCGCCAGGTTGGCACCATACCCTGGAAGAACATAACAATGACAACCGCAATCAAGGAGAATAATAGGTTTACCAAACTAAATAGACATTTTTCCAGCGGGAAAATATACTTTGGAATATATACTTTTTTGATCAGAGAAGATGCTCCTATAATGGAAGACATAGAAGCACTGGTCGCTTCTGAAAAAAAGTTGAACAAAGATGACCCTACAATATAAAATACAGGGAAATCCGGCACTTGAATTTTTAACAAATAGCCGAATACCTGTGTCAATACAATCATGGTTAACAATGGATTTAAAATACTCCACGCCAGCCCTAGAACGGAACGGCGGTATTTCACCTTGATATCACGGCCTGTTAAATCCATCAGCAATGGGGTATAACGTTTAAAATCAGCTAAGTATCCTCTCAAACCGATACTCCTTTCCAACTACTGGATGTCTTTTAACAATGGGTTTTTCTTATCTTTTTCACTCAGTAATACTTCTACCCCATCAATCAAAGGCCATTTAATTCCTACTTCTGGGTCATTCCAGAACAGAGCGCCTTCATCTTCCGGATGATATAAATTTGTTACTTGGTATACAAATTCAGCCACATCGCTCAATACATAAAACCCATGGGCAAAACCTTCTGGAACATAAAATTGGCGTTTGTTTTCCTCAGAGAGGTTTACACCGTACCATTTTCCGTAAGTTTTGGAATCTTTTCTTAAGTCAACTGCAACATCATAAACTTCCCCTTTTGTGCAGCGAACCAATTTTCCCTGTGGGAAGTTCTTTTGGAAGTGCATTCCACGCAATACGCCCTTACAGGAACGGGATTCATTTGCCTGTACAAAACGCATGGTCAAGCCAGCGTCATGGAAGTCTTTTTCGTTGTAGGTTTCCATAAAATAGCCGCGGGCATCCCCAAAACGTTGGGATTCAATAATAAATAAGTCATCAATTCCGGTTTCAATAAATTTAAATTTACCCATTTTGTATTCTCCTCATAAATCCATATAGGGGCAGTGATGATTAACTGCCCCTTTGGTCATTATTTATTTGCGTACATTTTTTCGTAGTACTGTTGGTATTGACCACTGGTTACATTATCCATCCATTCTTTGTTGTCCAAGTACCATTGGATTGTTTTTACGATACCAACTTCAAAGGTGGTTTCTGGATACCAACCCAAATCCTCTTTAATTTTATCTGGAGCGATTCCATAACGTCTGTCGTGGCCTTTTCTGTCCTCTACATACTTGATGAGGTGCTCGCCAACTTCGCTGTCAATATTTTTCTGAATATAATCGATAATGGTTTTTACAATGACAATATTAGGACGTTCGTTGTGGCCGCCTACATTGTAAACTTCGCCAATTTTACCATCGCGGATTACCATATCAATTGCTTTGCAGTGGTCTTCTACAAACAACCAGTCGCGCACCTGCATGCCATCTCCATATACTGGCAGTTGTTTATGCTGCAATACATTGTTGATCATCAATGGGATCAGTTTTTCAGGGAACTGATATGGGCCGTAGTTATTGGAACATCTAGTAATATTCACTGGGAATTTGTAAGTATCATGATAAGCTTTTACAAACAAATCAGCGGAAGCTTTACTGGAAGAATATGGGCTGTGAGGATCCAATGGAGTGGTTTCCATAAAATAGCCTGTTTCGCCCAAAGAGCCGTATACTTCATCAGTAGAAACCTGTAAATATTTCACGCCTTCTTTGTATTGGTCATCGCCAATCTGCCATGCCTTTTTGGCGCATTTCAGCATATTTACGGTACCCATAACATTGCTTTCCACAAAGATTTCTGGGTTTGTGATGCTGCGGTCTACGTGGCTTTCTGCCGCGAAGTTTACCACATAGTCAATTTCGTTTTCCTCAAAAATTTTAGAAATTGCAGCTTCATCACAGATGTCAGCCTGTACAAATACATGGCGTGGATTGTTTTCCACATCTTTTAAGTTCTCCAAGTTACCTGCATAGGTTAGTTTATCTACATTGATGATTTTGACATCATCATATTTGTTCAGCATATAAATGACAAAGTTAGAGCCGATAAATCCAGCGCCGCCGGTTACTAAATAAGTTTTCATGTTTTATTATCCTTCTTCCTTATAGTTTTTTGCGTAACTTTCCAGGGCTTCTTCCCAAGAACGCATATGGTCGCCAATAGTACAACGCAACATCATATTATCCAAAGAGGAATACGCTGGGCGTTTTGTTGGGCTTGGGAATTCTTCTGATGTGCAAGGGCTTACTTTTGCGTCTACATGGAATACTTCCATGATTTTACAAGCAAACTCATACCAACTGCATTCACCATTACAGGTACAATGATAAACACCATATTCATTGGTAACAGCTAATTGCAACAGATGATAGGCCAGGTCAGCCGCATTGGTTGGGTTTCCACGTTGATCATCTACTACAGTTACCGCTCCATTGGTTCTTCCAAGGCGCAGCATTGTTTTGATAAAGTTTTTGCCTACATAACCATATAACCAGGATGTTCTAGCAATAAAGTATTTATCACAAAACTCCCGTACATATTGTTCTCCCAGGTTTTTGGAAGCACCATAAACGCTTTGCGGATTGGTAATATCCCATTCCACATAAGGGCGGTTTCCATCTCCGGCAAACACATAGTCAGTTGATACATGCACCAGTTTTGCATCCAGCTTTTTACACATAACAGCCAGATTCCTTGGACCAATGGCATTTGCTTTCATCGCAACTTCTTGGTTAGTTTCACAGCCATCTACATTGGTCATTGCCGCACAGTTAAAAACAACATCTGGTTTATGCTGTTCCATAAAGGCGGATACAGCATCAAAGTCTCCGATATCCAAATCTTCAATATCAACGGCTACTACAGTCGCATTTTTGTATACTTCTGAAATAGGACCCAATTCGGATATTCCTGTTTTTAAAACTTTTTGTAATTCAGTACCTAACTGTCCATGACAGCCTGTAATGACAATATTCATATTCAATTCCTCTTATTTCACAACAACTGTTTCTGCTACCTGATATAAATACTGGCCATATTCTGTGGTTTTCATACGGTCAGCTTGTTGTAACAGCTGTTCTTTGGTAATAAATTTATTGCGGTAAGCAATTTCTTCCAAACAGGATACATACAATCCCTGGCGGGTCTGTACCGCTTCAATAAAGTTAGCAGCTGCCAGCATCGCACGGTGGGTACCAGTATCCAGCCAAGCCATGCCACGGCCAAACAATTCTACTTTTAATTTTCCAGCTTCCAGATAAGCGTTGTTCACAGAAGTGATTTCCAACTCTCCACGTGCGGAAGGTTTTACATTCTTCGCAATTTCCACAACTTTGTTATCATAGAAATACAATCCTGGAACCGCATAGTTGGATTTTGGATGTTCCGGTTTTTCCTCAATAGAAAGTACATTTCCGTCTTCATCAAAATCTACAACGCCAAATGCTTTTGGATTGCTTACATGGTAGCCAAAAATAGTAGCGCCATCTTTACGGTTTACAGCAGCCTGTAAGCGCTCTGTAAAACGGTAGCCATAGAAGATATTATCCCCTAATACCAAGCAAACATTATCATCCCCAATAAATTCTTCTCCTAAAATGAAGGCTTCTGCTAATCCCCTTGGAGCGGTTTGTACTACATAGGAAAAACGAACACCGAATTGGCTTCCATCCCCCAGTAATTCTTTAAATACTTCGGTATCACGTGGAGTGGAAATAATCAAAATATCCTGGATACCAGCCAGCATTAAAGTAGAAATTGGATAATAAATCATAGGTTTGTCATAAACGGTTAAAATCTGCTTAGAACAAGCAATCGTGGAAGGATACAGCCGTGTTCCAGCTCCTCCTGCCAATACAATCCCTTTTGTAGCCATAAAAAAATCCTCCTCATCAATATTGATAGCTGAATAACAATGAATGTTCTTTATACATAAAATATCTGTCCCAATTTTCGGATCACTCCATATTTCCACAGCCGGTAACGGAATAACAAAAATATCCGCTTCCCTTTCCAATACTTTGGCAAGGTAGCATATGCTTGTACAATCCGTTTTTGTTTTGGGGTAAGGCAATGGCTATAACAATACCAAAAGGCAGCAGCCTGTTGATAGGTATCCTGTACCATTTGCTTGTTATCCCCATTGCTTTTGAAACGGTGCAGTAGGTATTTGATATCCTTTACATTTTTTGCCCCTACCTGGTTCCCGCTGTGTTGGCGGTATAAAATGGTGGCACGATCTACAAATCCAATTTTGCCAAACGCAGAAGCCACCAACGCCAGCCACCAGTCGTGCATAATCGCATCATCTGGAAATTTCGGACATAAATCCAACAAGTAACGGTTTACCATCATGGTACAGCCTGTTACAATATTTTGCGCCAGTAAATAATGGAGCTGTGTCCTCTCATAATCCATCTGCTGAGATTCAAACATGGAAGAAGAATATTCATACAAACGTTCATCTACAATTTTTAAATCTGTATGCACTAAAATCGGAGTTGTCGCTCCATAGCGGCTTTCCAATTCTTTCATTTTATACATAGTCCATTCCACTTTTGCGGGCAGCCATACATCATCATGGTCACATGTCATAACATAGTCCGCTGTAGAATGGGCAAGCAGGTTAAAAAACGTATACTTGGCGTTTCCTGAATTGGTTTCGTTTACGTAATATTCAATTTTATTTGGATAACGCTGCTGATAGCGCTCCACAATTTCAGGGGTTTGGTCGGTGGAACAATCGTCCAAAATGATCAAACGCCAATTGGTAAATGTTTGTTTTATAATGGAGTCCAACTGTTCAGAAAGATAAGCAGCACCATTATAAACAGCCAACAAAATATCAACCATCGGTTTGCTTCCTCTTTTTCATTTGGCGTAAGGCCAATGCTTTTTTCAAGCGGATCCCTGTTAAAACAATCCCATTGGTCAAACAATTATACTTTTTTCGGTAATGCTTGTTATAAAACAGGACCATCGCCTGGTAAAAGTGGTTTACAATTGCAGGATTTGTATTCAAACCGCTCTGCCCTTTTAGGTGGGTCATACTCGCCTGCCCATAATATACTACTTGATACCCATTCTGTTTGACACGGTAGCACAGGTCCAAATCTTCGCCATACATAAAATAATCGTCATCAAATCCATCTATTTGTTCAAATATCTGTTTTGGCATCAACAAATAGGAGCCAGAAACACTATCCACTTGTGTAATCGTATCCTCTTTCACAAAGGTCTGTCGGTAAGCGCCATATTTCTTAGATTCCGGATGGCGTCTGTCCATACCGGAAAAATAGTAGAGAGAACTCATTGGCGTAGGAAATCCTCGTTTACAGCCATGATCCAATGTACCATCCGCCAACAATGTACGAACGCCCAAGGCGCCAATCTCTGGGTGCTGTTTACAATACGCTACAGTCGTATCCAGTGTGCCCTCATGTAAAATGGTATCGTTATTTAAAAATAAAAGATAATCCCCATTGGAATAACTAGCACCTAAGTTACAGGCATTGCCAAACCCTTTATTTTGTACATTTAAATAGGTTTTAATCAACGGATGTTCCCTTGTATATTGCTGTTCTTTGCAACTGGAATTATCTATCACGATAATTTCGTATTCAATATGTTTTACTGTGGAAAAAACAGATTGTATCGTTTGTTCGGTCAATTCTTTTTTATTGTAATTGATTAAAATAATCGACAAATCCATTCTATCGCTCCAAATATCGTTTGCTTTCTGCTGCCGTTTTTTAACCGAAAAACAACATAAAAAGCGCATATCTATTACATTTTATCATTCCTTATTATACCGTTTTCTATTTTTGATGTCAATAGAATTACCGGATTATCGGCTGTTTCTAAAAAATCTGTCAAAATATAAAATTGCACAATTTACAATTCTATTTTTCTGTAATATTTACCAGTCATTTCTCTACAATTTGTATATTAAAACACTATTATTTTTTCAATTCCCATTTTCACACTAATATTTCTAAAATTATCTTGTTCCAAATAAGCGAAACCATACCCAAAAACTTTATTTTATTTCAAACATTTCAGGAATGGGACGATCTCCTATTTTCACTTGACTTTTTTCTTGTTCAACGGTAGTATATATATGATAGGATTGTATTGTTATGGCCACTTACAAACTTTGATTATAATAAGGTGGCTTGCTATCTGTAAATCCATAAATTTTTGAAAGAACAGGTGAAAAAAATGGCTAAAGTGAGAACCCGTTTTGCGCCATCTCCAACTGGCTATATGCATGTAGGTAACCTAAGAACTGCATTGTACGCATATTTGCTGGCAAAAAAATACGATGGCGATTTTATTTTGCGTATTGAAGACACAGACCGTGAACGTTATGTAGAAGGTGCTGTAGATATTATTTACGATACCCTGCGCAAAGCTGGATTAATCTGGGATGAAGGTCCAGATATTGGAGGGGATTATGGCCCCTATATTCAGAGCGAACGTATGGGTATGTTTAAAGGGTATGCGGAACAGCTAGTAGAAAGCGGACATGCCTATTACTGCTTCTGTGATAAAGACCGTTTGGAAGAGCTGCGTAAAATCCAGCAAGCTTCCGGTATCGCCCCAAAATATGACGGGCATTGCAAACATTTGAGCAAAGAAGAAATCCAGGAAAAATTGGATGCGGGCATTCCATATGTAATCCGCCAGAAATGTCCAACAGAAGGGACAACTACCTTCCATGATGAGGTGTTCGGCGATATTACTGTGGATAATTCCGTTTTAGATGACCAGATTTTAATCAAAGCGGATGGTATGCCAACTTACAATTTCGCCAACGTAGTAGATGACCACCTAATGGGGATTACCCATGTCATCCGTGGGAACGAATACCTGTCTTCTACTCCAAAATACAATTTATTATATGAGGCGTTTGGATGGGAACCTCCAGTTTATATCCACTGTTCCCCTGTTATGAAAAATGCAACCGAAAAATTATCCAAACGGAACGGCGACGCCTCTTTTGAGGACTTAATCAAAAAAGGATATTTAACCGAAGCAGTTGTAAACTACATTGCTTTGTTGGGATGGGCTCCAAAAGGGGAAGAAGAAATCTTTACCCTGCCAGAATTAATCCAAGAATTTGATGTTTCCGGTATTTCCAAATCCCCTGCTATTTTTGACACTCAAAAATTAAAGGCAATTAACGCAGAATATATTCGTCGGATGTCTTTGGATGAATTTGAGGAAATGGCAACCCCATATATCCGTCAAACCTGTAAAAAAGAAGATGTTGATTTACGCCTATTGGCAGAAATGCTTCATCCCCGTTGTGAACTATTCACCGATATTCCAGAACAAGTGGATTTTATCGATAAACTTCCAGATTATGATATTGCAATGTACACCCATAAAAAAATGAAAACCAATGCGGAAACCGCTTTGGTTGCGTTAAAAGAAACTTTGCCAGTATTAGAAGGGTTAAATGAGTGGAACATGGACAGCATCCATAACGCTTTATTTGAACTGATTGGCAAATTAGGTGTAAAAAACGGTTATATTTTATGGCCAGTACGTGTGGCTGTTTCTGGAAAACAGTTTACTCCTGGCGGTGGAATTGAAATTTGCGACCTATTAGGCAAAGAAGAAACCCTGCGCAGAATCCAAATTGGCATTGAAAAACTCTCTTAAGGACACATTATAATGAAACTAGTTTTATTGGATACCGCTGCCCTTGCTTCTAACGATTTGAGCCTGGATGTTTTCCAACAGTTTGGTGAAGTGGATTGTTATGACCGTACCCCACCAGAATTGGTAGCAGAACGAATTGGAACTGCGGAAATCGCATTTACCAACAAATCACTGATTTCCAACCAGGTACTGGATGCTTGTCCCAACTTAACATACATTGGCGTATTCGCAACAGGCTATAATGTCATTGAAGATATCCACTACGCAGCCCAAAAAGGGATTACTATCTGTAATGTACCTGAATATTCCACCGCTGCTGTCGCTCAAAACGCATTTGCCCATATCCTTTCCTTTTACAATAAAATCGATGAGCACAGCCAATCCGTCCATCAAGGAGATTGGCAAAACTGCAAAGATTTTTCTTACTATTTTCCAACCTTCGAACTGCTTGGAAAAACATTAGGAATTATTGGTTGTGGCAGCATTGGACGGCAAATGGCAGCAATTGCAACTGCATTTGGGATGAAGGTATTGGCATATACCAGAACACCAAAACCAGAATTAGAACAACAGGGAATCCATTTTGTCAACTTAGATAATCTGTTACAACAAAGTGATATTGTTAGCATCCACTGTCCATTAACGGAACAAACAGAACATCTTATCAACAGGGAACGGCTTTCTAAAATGAAGCCAACCGCCCTATTAATCAATACGGCACGAGGACCAATTGTTGAAGAACAAGCTTTGACAGATGCGCTAAATAGCGGTAAAATTGCAGGTGCTGGAATAGATGTGGTTTCCCAAGAACCAATTCTTGCAACCAATCCATTACTAACAGCAAAAAACTGCCATATTACTCCTCATATTGCTTGGGCGGGTTATGAAACACGTTCTCGATTATTACAAATCGCTGTGGATAACCTAACAGCCTTTTTAAATGGCAGTCCACAAAATCAAATTAATTAATATCTGAATAAAAATATCCTTTCTGTATGATATTGTAATGCAATGCACTGATACACCAGAAAGGATATTTTTTATTTTATGATAATAGGATCACTATAAAATCAATCCCGTAGATTGTTTTATAAACACGGAAAATGGGACAACAAAAATATTACATCGCACTACCTTACCAAATGGATATAAATCTGTAAGGAATACTGCCAAATATAAAAACCGCTTAAAAAATACGACTGACAAAAACATTACTAGAAACAATAAAATCTTTATGCTCTTATTCCATAAATAACTGTTGTATCCTTTTCGATAAAATGATTTTTGCAGTGTTATAATTTCAACATAATATTCTTTTTCAATTACAATCCATCAAAATAGGTCAATAATAAAAATGTTTATTTAGGCTATCCTTCTGGAAATTTGCTAAAATCTTATCTAACTTAAATAAAATTGAAAAAGTTTTTCACACTTAGTCAGATAGTCAAGAGCATCTCTTGCACAATCCTACTATAAGAGATGCTGATTTCTATTATTGCACGCTGCCACCTGTAAACGAGTCAAAAACAGTACTATTTTATTCGCTATTTAATCATTCTTTCACTTTTCGGCTTGGATAAAGCTCTCCATTATGATTGTTGCACTACTCTTTTTTCCACATCTAAAAGATACCATGTAAAAAGCCTGATAGGAAAATTTCCCATCAGGCTCCTACTATTCAATCTGTAATCGCTTTGATGTTTTTACTTCTTCTTTCTTTTTTGGAAGAGTTAGTTTCAAAACACCATTATCATATTTCGCTTTAATATGGTCTGTATCTACCTCTGACACATCAAACTGTCTGGAATAAGATCCATAAGAACGTTCACAGCGAACGTAATCATTTTTCTTATCCTTTTCTTCATGTTCAGAGTGACGTTCCGCTTTAATAGTCAATACATCACCATCAATATCCAAGCTAATGTCATCTTTGTTAAATCCTGGAAGATCCGCTTCCAAAACATATTCATTACCATGGTCTATAATATCTGTTTTAAACTCTGACAACATATGGTCATCAAAGAAATCAAATGGCCTGTCAAAGAAATTTCTTTCTAGCTCTTCCATCTCGCGGAATGGATTATAAGAGGACAGATTGTGTCTACGATTGTTATAAGGTCTCATGGCAAACATATAAATTACCTCCGATTAAAAAGTATTGATTATTTAATCCGATTCAATTTACATGCGTTCGGTTTGGATTAACAGGTCAACGAACGTTTATTATTTTTCCCATTGGAATCACCTTCTGTTAGTAGATGTTTGTTTTTCTTTCCTTTTACAATTATTATTGTAGGATTCAAAATCGCATGGTGTGTTATAAAAATGTGAACTTTTTATTTCACTGCAAATTATCTGTTTTTTCTATTGAAAACAGCTTCCCGGATACTCTTGTAAAGCTGGATAATAAAGGTTGGACAAAATGCCAGCAAATAAATAAAACCAATATTAGCACCACTTAATGGAGCAACTGAGAATAAACCATGCAAGAATGGGATATACATCACTGCGCTTAATAGCAACACACCCACTACAAAAGCAAGTACACTGTAAATATTGCTAAACAGCCCTACTTTTCCAATAGAGTGTTTGCTTCTACAGTTGAACCCATGGAACAATCGTGCCAAAGATAAAGTACAAAAAGCCATGGTACTTGCAACAGCAGCGGAAGTCTGCAATCCGATGTAGAAAGCAATTAAAGTGAAAATTCCAATAATACAACCTTCTACACAGATCCGCATTAAAAAGTCCCCTGTTAAAATACCTTCTTTTGGATCACGCGGAGGGTCTTTTAAAACATCCTTACTGGCTGGTTCCATACCAATTGCAATTGCAGGAAGGCTATCCGTTAGCAAGTTGATAAACAACAAATGTACAGGGACAAATGGAACTGGCAACGCTGCAATAGAAGTATACAGTACCACTAAAATTCCTGCCATATTGCCACCTAACAGGAATTTAATTGCGTTTTTAATATTGCGGTATACATTTCTACCATTGGCAACCGCTTTTACAATGGTTGCAAAGTTATCATCCGTTAAAATCATCGAAGCGGCATCTTTGGATACTTCAGTACCAGTAATACCCATTGCAATTCCGATATCCGCCTTTTTCAGAGCTGGTGCATCGTTTACCCCATCTCCAGTCATAGAAACAATTTTGCCTTTTCTTTGCCATGCGTCTACAATACGGATTTTATGCTCCGGAGATACTCTTGCGTAAACAGAAACTTTTTCCAACACTTCATCCAACTGCTGGTCGGTAAACGCATCCAATTCCAATCCAGTTAACGCCATATCCCCTTCCTGCATAATGCCGATTTGTTTGGCAATAGCGGAAGCAGTTACTTTATGGTCGCCAGTAATCATAATTGGTTTAATGCCAGCACGGCGGGCATCGGCTACCGCCTGCTTGGATTCTTCCCTTGGAGGGTCTATCATCGAAATTAATCCTACAAAGGTATATCCCTGCTCATCTTCTAATGTAATATTATTTTCTGTATTCAGTTCTTTGCAAGCGAAAGCAAGAACACGCAGCCCATTTTCAGATAAGTGTTGGTTGGCATCCAAAATTTTCTGTTTATCTTCTGGCGTAATTGGACAGACACCCTTTGCCGTGTAAATTTGGGTGACCCGTTCCATTAGCACGTCCAATGCACCCTTTGTGAGCATCATGCGTTTTCCATTTAGCATATGGACAGTACTCATCAGTTTCCGATCAGAATCAAATGGAATTTCCGATAATCGAGGGTACTGTTCTCTATAAGAGACTTCCTCTACTTCAAAATGATGCGCTAAATCAATCAAAGCAAATTCAGTGGGGTCTCCAATGGGGTTTCCATCAATAATAGTAGCGTCATTTGCCAATACAGCTGTGTCCAATAATAGTTGATGGACTGGATTGGAACGATCTAACTTTTTGCAATCAAATAATTGATGGTCTGTATAAATTTGCTGTACGGTCATTTTATTTTGGGTTAATGTCCCTGTTTTATCCGAACAGATAATGGATACAGAACCCAAACTTTCTACTGCTTTTAATTGTTTGATAATGGCGTTTTCTTTTACCATCTTCTGTGTTCCCATTGCCAATACAATGGTAACAATACTGCTCAAAGCCTCTGGAATTGCCGCTACAGCTAAGGCAACCGCAAACATCAAAGCATCCAGGAAAGGCATATTACGATATAATCCTAGCCCAAATACCACAATACAGATAGCAATGATTACAAGAGCTAATTTTTTGCTAAATTCATCCAAACTCACTTGTAATGGGGTTGCCTTTTGCTGTGTCTGGTTCATTAAGGTAGCAATCTTACCAATTTCGGTATTCATTCCTGTAGATGTAACTACCATAACTGCTCTGCCATAGGTAATAAACGACCCAGAAAATACCATATTCTTCTGGTCCCCCAAAGGCAATTTATCTTGGTTGATCTTTTCCGCTATTTTGGTTACATTCTCCGATTCTCCCGTTAAAGAGCTTTCATTCACCTGTAGGGAATAGTTCTCCAAAATCCTGCCATCTGCCACAACCATATCGCCAGCTTCTAAAAATACGATATCCCCTGGTACTACTTCAGCAGAAGGGATTTCAATTTTCACACCATTCCGCAGTACTTTGGCTGTAGGAGAAGAAAGAGATTTTAAACTAGCTAAGGACTTTTCCGCTTTAAAATGCTGTACAGTGCCTAAAATCGCGTTCAGGATAATCACCGCAAAAATAACAATGGTACTTTCTATTTCTCCTGAAAACATTGAAATAATTGCGGCTACAATTAGGATACCAACCAATAAATCTTTAAATTGCTCTAAAAAAACCACAATTGGCGATTTTCGTTTGGTCTCTGTCAATGTATTATCGCCATATTTTTGCCGGCGTTCTGTTACTTGGGAATCCTGCAGCCCCTCCATTTGGGTATCCAATGCCTTTAATACGGATTCCGCAGACTGGTTAAAATATGCTGCCATTGGCAATCCACTCCTTTTGTATTTCCTTTTTGATTCCACTATTCCATTGTAAAGTAACAAAAAAGACTTTTAATGTAATCCCTCTCATCGGAATTACATTAAAAGTCTTGTTACCAACTGGTTTGGTATACACCACCAGATTACACTAGCGTAATCGAGGTTGTTGATGATGTATTTCAACTACTCCCTTTTAATGGATATACAATATCATAAAACGAAATATAGAATCTATTGCTAGTATAACATCTATTCCGGCAGGATGCAACCATAGTATACCCTAAATAAACAAAATTTACACAATCGCTAAATGTTCATATTTTATTTAAAATTATTCTTCATAAGGACGAACCCGTAAAGTAACACCAATGCTATCACAAATTTCTTTGCTCTTTTGCTGTTCTTCCAGGGTCGTCACCTGGTCTACAACCGTCATAACCACATTTGGTACATACTTGGTGCAATCTTTTGCATATTGTAACATCGCGTCAAAAGATTTGAAACCAAATTTGCTCCTGGTCAATCGGTAATATTCTTCCGCATCTGGTGCATTTAAACTGATCGAAACAGTGTCAATCAATCCTTTTAATTGTTGCGCAGTAGGCTTTTTCCATATTAAATCCGCCAGCCCATTGGTATTGATACGGATGAGCAAAGAAGGACATGCTCTCTTACAGTAGGCAGCAACCTGTAACAAAACATCCAAACGCTCAGTAGGTTCCCCATATCCGCAAAATACCAGTTCGTTATATTGGGTAAGATTCTGTTTTTTCAGCTCTTCTAAAATTTCTTCAAAACTGGGCTCATGTTCCAACCACAAGGAATCCGAGCCATATACCCCATCCTGGTTCTGTCTTAAACAAAAAGTACAGGAACATGGGCATCGGTTGGTTAAATTCACATATAGCCCATCTTTCGCTGGATATAAAATTGTCATATCATTTCCTCCTATGCGTTGTTTTGGCTAAAAATACGATTGCGCTGTTTAAACCCCATTCGATCCAAAGCAAACCCTAAAACCAGATATAATCCACCGCTGAACCCAATTTGAACAAAATAACCGGTAATTCCCGCCAAAGGCGAAATCCAGTTTTGCACGATAATTACTTCAGCCAGATAATATCCCCCTACGCAAAGAGCAAACGCAGGTATTAAGCCAAATAAGTTCCGTTTACACAATATCGTTTTTGCCTTATTGGTAAAACAAAATACTGTAAGCGCCTTAATAATAATAGTAGGTACTACCCAAATAACATAGCCGGACAAAGCATCTGCCATCGCTGCACCAACTACACTGGCGCCTATCGCATAAGGGGTAGGTAATAAGCTAGCTGCCATATAAATAAACGCATCACCAACATGGGTGTATCCGGTATGGCTGGGAATGTGTAGATAAGCGGTTAAAACAAAAATTAACGCGGCGAACATCGCTGATAATACCAGGTATTTTACTTTTGTTGTGTTCTGTTGCATAAGAACTCCCCCTAAACTATTAAGTCTGTTAAAAATTCTTCAAAACAGATTCCATCTGTATCCGGAATCCCCATTTCAGTTGTTTTTAAAACTGATTTTGAGATAAAATCAGTTGCCAACTGAACAGATTGGTAAAAATCTATTCCATTGACAGCGGCACCTGCAATAATAGAAGAAAAAACATCCCCTGTTCCAGAACGGGTAGCACCAATTTTTAGGGAGCGGATTATTTTGCTTTCCTTGCCTTGTTCATACACAAAATTTCCAATATACTCTCCATCTTGAATGCCAGAAATCACAATCTTTTTTGGCCCTTGCTGAGATAATAGATGACACATTTTCTCTAATTCAGGCATACTATAATTTTCCCGATAACCTTTTCCTGTTAAAATACATGCTTCGGTTAGATTTGGTGTTAAAATATCGGCGTATTCTACTAACCAGTGCATTTTTGATGCCAGCTTTGGACTGTAAGTCGGGTACAGCTTACCATTGTCCCCCATAACAGGGTCTACAATTCCAATCGTATGGCTGGATTTGAATTGTTGAAAAAAATCAATTACAATTTCAATTTGTTCTTCCGATCCCAAAAATCCAGTATCAATTCCTTCAAACTGCAATCCAAGTTTTTTCCATTCTGCAATATACGGCTTCATGGATTGGGTATAGTCTTTGTAGTAAAAACTTTGAAAACCTGTGTGGTTGGAAAAAATCGCTGTGGGGATAGGACAGCACTGAATTTTCATAGCAGAAATAATCGGCAACGCCACCGCGATAGAACATCGCCCAAATCCGGAAAAATCATTGATTACCGCAATTTTCTTCTGATTGTTGTGTGACATGGGGTGATTCTCTCCTCGCATCAAAAATAGGATAAATTTAGTATACGTCAACATAAAGCAAAATCCAATTTTATAAAACTCTGTCATCAAATATTTACATTTATAAATATTTCATATATTTACTCTGTTATATTCCTTTATTTATTGTAAAATAGTAATTAAAAAAATCATTTTATATTTTTATGTTAAAAGAGTTTATTGTAAAAACAAACAATTTTTTCAGGTCTATCAATGCAATATCCGATTATTTGGTAGAAATTAAAAAAGTGAAATTACTTTGAATCACTTCTTACTGGGTATAGCCATAACCATTATTTCATCATTGACAAATACAATTCCAAAAAGTATTGAATTGGTTTTTCTCTGATAAAACAGGATAGAATTTACTCTATTTTTCTCTAGCGTAACCCTATTTTAGAATCACAGGGCCATTTTCGGCAAAGTTATAATAAAAAATAGGGGATTCTGAAAATCCCCTATTCGATATCAAACAAATCTGATTAATCTGCCATCAATTTTACCAAAACTGCTTTTTGGGCATGTAGGCGATTTTCCGCTTCATC
Source organism: Clostridium facile (assembly GCF_014297275.1). Lineage (NCBI taxonomy): Bacteria > Bacillati > Bacillota > Clostridia > Eubacteriales > Clostridiaceae > Clostridium > Clostridium facile. The sequence goes on along the minus strand of NZ_JACOQK010000001.1, from coordinate 2,677,109 downwards.
AAAAATTTCATTCGCATGTGCTTCCAACACAGCTTCTGTAATTTCTTCTCCACGGTGGGCTGGCAAACAATGCTGCACCATTGCGTCCGGTTTTGCCACTGCCATAATTTCATCGTTGATTTGATAAACTCCCTGGAATACAGTACGGCGTTTTACGGATTCTTCCTCCTGTCCCATAGAAGCCCATACATCTGTAAATAAGATATCCGCATCTTTTGCAGCCTGTTTTGGATCGGTGGTCAGTTCAAAGCAATCATATTGTTTTGCGAAATCCAACACTTCTTTTGCTGGTTCATACTCCTCTGGGCAAGCAACAGATACTTTCATCCCCACTTTTAGACCACCTACGATTAAAGAGTTGGCCATGTTATTTCCATCGCCAATATAGCACATCTTCAAGCCGTCAAACCCAGTTTTATATTCCCGGATTGTCTGTAAATCCGCCAACACCTGGCATGGATGACAAAAATCGGTCAGTCCATTGATGATTGGAATACTACCATATTCTGCTAAGTCTTCTACCTCTTTTTGTTCAAAAGTGCGGATCATAATCCCATCAATATAGCGGGAAAGAACACGAGCAGTATCTTGAACGGGTTCCCCACGACCAATTTGCAAATCGTTGGAAGATAAAAACAATGGGTAGCCACCCAATTGGTACATTCCAGTTTCAAAGGAAACACGAGTTCTAGTAGAGGATTTTTGGAAAATCATACCTAATGTTTTTCCTTTTAAAATAGGATGTTCAATCCCGTTTTTACTTTCATATTTCAATTTATCCGCTAAATCCAGCAGTTCAATAATTTCTTCTTTGGTCAAATCCAGTAATTTTAATAAATGTTTCATGGTTATTTCCCCTCCATTAACGTTTTTAATGTTTGTTTTGCGTTGGCAATTTGGACAGATACACTTTTAGAGGATGGGCCTCCTTTTGTGTTGCGCCCATTCACGCAGGTTAACAGGTCAATTGCCTGGTATACGTCCTGTTCAAAAGTTTCACAAACAGATTGATACGTGGATAATTCCAGTGTTTCCAAAGTCTTGTTCTGGTCAATACAGATTGCCACCAATTCCCCTGTAATTTTATATGCGTCGCGGAAAGGCAACCCTTTTTTCACAAGGTAATCCGCGCAATCTGTAGCATTGATGAAACCCTTTGCCGCAGCGTGGCGCATATTTTCTTTTAACACTTTCATCGTTCGAATCATTGGGATAAAGGTAGAAATACAAAGTTTTACAGTATCGATAGCATCAAAAGTAGCTTCCTTATCCTCTTGCATATCTTTATTATATGCCAGTGGAAGCCCCTTCATCATGGTCAGCAAAGTGGTCAAATCCCCGTTAACCCTACCTGTTTTTCCACGGATTAATTCCGTAATATCTGGATTTTTCTTTTGTGGCATAATGCTAGAACCGGTTGCGTAGGCATCATCCAATTCGATAAACTTAAACTCCCAGGAACACCACAAAATAATTTCCTCTGAAAAACGAGAAAGATGGGTCATAAGCAAGCTGATGTCGCTGGTTAATTCGATACAGTAATCACGGTCTGAAACCCCATCTAAACTGTTTTCAGTTGGAGATTGAAACCCCAACAATTCGGTTACCATGTCCCGATCAATGGGGTAGGTTGTTGCTGCTAGGGCACAGCTGCCCAAAGGCATGGTGTCCATCCGTTTGTAACAGTCGTTTAACCGGCCAATATCCCGCAGAAACATCTGAACATACGCCATTAAATGATGGGCAAAAGTAACCGGTTGTGCCCGCTGTAAATGGGTATACCCTGGCATAATGGTGTCCAAATGCTGCTCTGCCAAGGTGTATAAAGTTTCCACCAGTTCTGCTACCATCCCACGGATTTCGATGATTTCATCCTTCAGGTACATTTTAAAATCCAAAGCAACCTGGTCGTTCCTACTACGGGAGGTATGCAACCGCTTTCCAGTATCCCCTAACCGCTTTGTTAGTTCCGCTTCTACAAACATATGGATATCTTCCGCGGTAGGATCAAACTCCAATTTTCCCTGTTCAATATCTTCTAAAATACCTTTTAACCCTTCTACCAGCGCCTGGGATTCGGATAACTCGATAATTCCTGTTTTCCCCAGCATGGTTGCATGGGCAATACTACCTGTAATATCTTGGCGGTACATCCTGGCATCAAAAGAAATCGAGGAGTTAAAATCGTTTACTTTTTCATCCACTTCTTTTTTGAACCGGCCAGCCCACATTTTTGCCATAAATCATTCTCCTATCTTATACCAATAATAGAAATGCCATAATGCAAGGGCATTACGGCATTTTCGTTCTTATTCCACCGAACAGTTTTATTTTACACGACCCTCATCCAGCATAGCTTTTACTTTGATTGGCAAACCAAACAGGTTGATAAATCCAGCGGAATCTGCTTGGTTGTATACATCATCTTCCCCAAAGGAAGCAAATTCTTCACTATATAAAGTGTATGGAGAGGTAACGCCTGCATTGATAATATTTCCTTTGTAAAGTTTCAACTTCACATCACCAGTACAGGTTTCCTGAGTAGAATCCACAAATGCGGATAAAGCCTCCCGCAAAGGTGTGTACCACTGGCCGTTGTATACGATATCAGCAAATTTCAGAGCAACCTGCTGTTTATAATGTTGTGTTTCTTTATCCAGGCAAATGGTTTCCAATACTTCATGGGCATGGTACAAGATGGTTCCACCTGGGGTTTCATATACGCCACGGGATTTCATACCAACCAGACGGTTTTCCACAATATCAGCTAGACCAACACCATTTTCCCCGCCGATTTTATTCAGTGTTTGAATCAAGGTAACACCATCCATTTCAACGCCGTCTACAGCGGTTGGGATACCTTTTTCAAAATGGATCGTTACATAGGTTGGTTTGTCAGGAGCCTGTTCAGGGGAAACGCCCATTTCCAGAAATCCTTCTTTGTTATACATCGGTTCATTTGCTGGGTCTTCCAAATCCAAACCTTCATGGGAAAGATGCCATAAGTTTTTGTCTTTGGAGTAGTTGGTTTCACGGGTAATTTTTAATGGAATGTTATGAGCTTCTGCATATTCAATCTCATCGTCACGAGATTTCAGATCCCATGTCCGCCAAGGCGCGATAATTGGCATGGTTGGCGCAAATGCTTTGATTGCCAGTTCAAACCGAACCTGGTCATTTCCTTTTCCAGTACAACCATGGCAGATTGCGTCAGCACCTTCCGCCTTCGCGATTTCAACCAAACGTTTCCCAATAATAGGACGTGCAAAGGAAGTACCCAATAAATATTTATTCTCATATACCGCACCAGCTTTAATGGTTGGGAATACATAGTCATTCACAAATTCTTCTTTTAAATCTTCAATATACAATTTGGATGCCCCAGTTTTAATCGCTTTTTCTTCCAGTCCTTCCAGTTCGGATTCCTGTCCAACGTCAGCGGATACCGCAACTACTTCGCAGTTGTTATAGTTTTCTTTTAACCAAGGGATAATAATAGAGGTGTCCAAGCCACCAGAATATGCTAAAATTACTTTTTTAATGTCAGCCATTTGTAAAACTCCTTTTCATTTGAATTGATGTTGTCCTTATTATAATACAGTAATCTGAAAAAAACAACCCCAAATTCGAAAAAATATTCATTTTTCTGCATATTCATCAATATTTTATGCATAATATAGCAAATCGATTGCATATTTATGCAATTTGCTTAAAATTATATTCCATATTTGACCACTGTGCTATAATAAAAGAAAAATCATTGTTTTCTATTATGGATGAAATCAATAAGGAGCTGTTTTTATGAAAGAATTTGATATTTCACAATTAGCCTTTTCTCCTTTTCAAAAAATCGGCACACAATGGATGCTGGTAACCGCTGGGGATCAAAACGGATATAATACCATGACTGCCAGTTGGGGTGGTGTTGGTGTCCTGTGGGGAAAAAATGTAGCGTTTGTGTTTATCCGTCCAGAACGTTATACGAAAGCTTTTGTAGAACAAAATGATTATTTTACACTAAGTTTTTATCCAGAAAATTGGAAGGACGCTTTAAGGTTTTGTGGCAGCCACTCCGGAAAAGAGTTCGATAAAGCCAAAGAAACTGGCTTAACCCCTGTATTTGTGGATGGTACCACTACATTTGAACAAGCGGAACTCACTCTTGTTTGTAGAAAAATGTACCAGCAAGACCTACTGGAAAGCTGTGCATTGGATGACTCCATCCAAAAATGGTATCAAAAGGAAGGCCACCATACCATGTATGTAGCGGAAATCTGTCACGCATACCAAAAATAATTTTCTATTTTGGTTTAAAATGAATATGCTAATAGGTCTCCAAAATAGTTGTACTCATTTAAGATTATACTTGTACCTATATTCAAGCTGTATTTATCCGATAAATCTTATTTATTAAATTTAAGTATTTTCTTTTAAGCCATTTGTTTTGGTTTAAGTTTGCTGTTTATTACATTATTTTTTAATTAAATCATCAAGCTTATTGTTATACTGTATAAAAAGCAACTAGTAAAATTGTACTGGTTGCTTTTTCTGTTGTGAAACTGTCAAAATTTTTGTAAATATATTGTTAAAGTTATAACAATATTGTTTTTTTATCCGTTTACCTCTTGCATTATTTGTGCAAAAGGTTTAAAATATGAGTAGTACAGAAAAAATAAATATTCAACTGTACATATTAATTGTTTTTAGAACAATCGACAGGAGGATGATTCCCATGGCTAGATTTACATTGCCAAGAGATATTTATTTCGGTAAAGGTACCTTAGATGAATTGAAAAATTTAAAAGGCAAAAAAGCAATTATTGTTGTAGGCGGCGGCTCCATGAAACGCTTTGGTTTTTTGGATAAAGTTGTTGCAAACTTAAACGAAGCTGGTATTGAAACGCAGTTGTTTGAAGGCGTTGAGCCAGATCCCTCCGTTGAAACTGTTATGAAAGGCGCTGCTGCAATGCGCGATTTTGAACCAGACTGGATTGTTGCAATCGGTGGCGGTTCCCCAATCGACGCAGCAAAAGCTATGTGGGCTTTCTATGAATACCCAGATACTAAATTTGAAGACCTGATTACTCCATTTGCTTTCCCAACTTTAAGAACAAAAGCAAAATTCTTGGCAATTCCGTCTACTTCCGGTACAGCTACTGAAGTTACTGCTTTCTCTGTAATTACTGATTATGAAAAAGGCATTAAATATCCTTTGGCTGACTTTAATATTACACCAGATGTTGCAATCGTTGACCCTGATTTGGCTGAAACAATGCCACCTAAACTGGTTGCCCATACTGGTATGGACGCATTGACCCATGCAATTGAAGCATATGTTTCCACTTTAAATTCACCATTCACAGATCCTCTGGCAATCAAAGCAATCCAAATGGTTATGGAATATCTCCCAACCTCTTATGAAGGATGTACTGTTTCCAGAGAACAAATGCACTATGCACAGTGCTTGGCTGGTATGGCATTCTCCAATGCTCTGTTGGGTATTGTTCACTCCATGGCACATAAAACAGGCGCCGCATTCAGCACAGGACATATTCCTCATGGCTGTGCAAACGCAATTTATTTGCCATATGTCATCAAGTACAACAGCAAAAATCCTGTTGCTGCTCAAAGATACCAGACAATTGCAAATTCTATTGGTTTGGATACTGTTGAAGCTCTCTGCCACAAAATTGATGACTTCAACAAACGGATGAGCATTCCTAAAACCTTAAAAGAATTTGGCATTAATGAAGCTGAATTTAAAGAAAAACTGCCTGAAATTGCGAAGAATGCAATTGGTGATGCTTGTACAGGTTCTAATCCAAGAATTCCTACCCAGGAAGAAATGGAAAAACTGTTTACAGCAATCTACTATGGCGAAGACGTTGATTTTTAATTCCAAATAAGTTTATAATAACAGCGGGATTCTATTGGAATTCCGCTGTTTTCTATTGCCCTTTTCCTTTCCATCACTTCATCCCCCTTTTATAGATTTTTCCGTTTTAATATGTTATAATTAAAAGTAACTTTTGATTGAACTACAAGAATAATCTTTTCCATATGGAATTCATCAAACAATAATAAAAATAGTGGCCTTTTTACAAGGAGATGTATCATGAAAGAAATGCTAACCATTGTGGATGACCAGCTGCATCCTATCCAAACAATGAGCCGTGAAATGGCACATAAAACAGGGGCTCTCCACCAGGTAATTCATTGTTGGGTAATCGACCCTTACCAGTCTGAAATACAAATTTATTTGCAGCAGCGTTCCAAAAACAAAGCAGATTTTCCAGGATTATACGACCTGACTTCTACCGGCCATATTGACGCTGGTGAAACAAGGGTACAAGCTGTGTGCCGGGAAGTGATGGAAGAAATCGGTTTGATTTTAAACCCTAGTTATCTAAAGTACCTTGGGCATGTAAAAGAAGAAATTCAAATAGCAGAATTTTTTGATCGTGAAATTGCCCATGTATTTGTTTATCCAATTCAAAACCCTATTTTCTATCCAGGAGAAGAAATAGATAGTATCGTAAAACTTCCTATTTCAGAGTTTAAAAAATGGCTTCAATCTCCAAATCAACAATTAACTGGAGTTCAATACGGCTCCAATCAAGTGATTAATATTCCTGATAACCAAATGTGTATCCATCCTAAAAAATATCTTTGTTGGGCTTTAAAGCAAATAGAAAATCTCGTTACTACAATTGGTTAATTTTTTATTCTATCAAACAAACGCTTAGAGTATCATTTCATGTTACATATTAAGCTATCAAATAGCATTCGTACGATTCTTTCAATGAAACATGAACATTTTTTATAAACAAAATATTATTTTACTCTACCACGTCTAATTTTCATTCAAATTTTGTACTATTATTAAGCTGGTATTTCATGTTCTAAAGGGGCTTTTATCTGCTCAATAACACTATTTAATATACTATAAAGCATATAATTTCAAGTTATATATTTTATCATGAGACGCTAAAATATATCGAATATAAAATATTCCGTTTACAAACCTGTTGAGATTGTCCCTTAAATTAAACACTATTTACTGATTTTTTTAATATCTAAATTAAGTAATACACTTGTTTCCGGCATAAATATAAAATTTTTCAGATATAGAAAGCCTCCTATGGTTCTCATAGGAGGCTTTTACTATTAAGTTCAATCATTACAATTTATTTTTTTCTACGGCTAAGGATGGCTGCAGTTCCTGCTAATGCAAGAATAATAACGCCAGCAATTGGAGCAAAGTCGCCTGTTTTCGTTGCATTTGCTTTTGTGGTTGTACTTTCTTGCCCTGTTTGTGTACCGTCTGCTTTGCTGTCATCTGGTGTTTCGGTAGATGGTTTTTCTACTGCTACCAGACCTTTCATTGCTTCTTGTACACTTGTTACTGCTGCGTCTACTTCTTCCTGGGTTGCATCTTCGTTCGCCATTACTGCGTTTGCTTCTGCTACTGCTGCTTCCAGTACTGCGTAGCTTTCCGCTGTATATGCACTAGCATCTTTGCCGTTGGCTTCCGCAATTACTTTTTCCAGGATGGATTTATCCGCTTTGTATCTCAGGTTCAGCATCGCGTTCAACAGATTGCTTTCTGCTGTTTCGATTTCTGTTTGCATTGCATTATCTTTATTCGCTAATAAATCTTGCGCTGCTTTCAATGCTTCTAAGAATTCTGCCTGACCTGCTTCTACATAGTCATTCATGTCATAGCCTTCTGCCAAGGATACCAGAGCTTCTAAGGAAGTAATATCTCCTTTGACAAAGCCTAGTTTATGAATTTCTGTCATTAATGCTTTCCATGCTGCATCTACTGCATCCTGACTTGCTGCTGGATCTGCCGCAATTTCTTTTGCTGCATCCAATGCTGCGTTGAAGGATTCCTGTACATCTGCGATAACATTGTTAAAGTCATCAGATGCTTTTTGTTCTTCTGCGTATACGATTACTTTGTTTAGGATATCTTTATTGGTTTCCACTGGTTCTACTGGTTTCTTTTCCAGTGCGTCATAAGCATTCTGCAGTGCTGTTACTGCTTCGTTAACTTGTTCCTGGGTTGCTTCTTCATTCGCAATCAGGTTTTTCGCTTTTTCCAGTTCTGCTACAAAGGTATCTTTTGCTTCTCCATCTACATACTGGTTCAAATCAGTATCTTTTACCTGGTTGTAGAGGGTCTCCAGTGCTGTTTTATCTACTTGGGTATCACCGGAGAATATCAGTACTTCATCCAACCAATCCACAATCTTAGATACATTGTTTGGCTGCAAGAATTTTTTCACTGCATGGGTAATACCAGGGAATAGTTCTAATGTTGTATTTGGATTTCCAGTTGCTTCTACCAGAGATTCATACAGTCTTACACTATCCTGATAGTCCACTTCATTATCTGCCATACCATGCTGCAAATAAAATGCTGGGGCATCTTTTGTTACATGGTTAATTGGACTGGAATCTTTAATAACATCCATATTGCCAGCGTTGGAACCTAACCACGCTGCACGGTACTGAGCATTTCGATCAGTTGCTAAATCAGTAATTGCATACCAAGAAACAACTGCTTGTACTTCACTAGAATATTCCGCATTTCCCATAGATAAATCTTCATAAGCTGGGTTACCGTTGGTGGTACCAACAAAGTCAACAATACATCCACCAGCGGATTCACCCCAAATTGCAAAGTTTGCGGAATCCAAATGATAATTTTCTGCATTTGCTCTTAAATAGCGGATTGCTGCTTTCACATCATAAATTGGTTCTGGGAAATAACCTTCTGGACTATAACGGTAGTCTACCATCGCAACCGCATATCCACGATCCAATGCCTGTAGTGCGCCTTCCGCCGTATACAATACCGAACTTCCAGTAGAGTTACCACCTGCGAATCCACCGCCATGTACAAATACCACTACTGGGAATGGACCTTCTCCTTCATCAGGAAGAACAAGGTGTAATTTTTGTGTTGGGGATTGGTCCGCATATTGTAAACCAAGATATTTATTTTGGTATCCTGCCAAATCTACATTCCAATATCCTGGACGGGTATTTTCGTCAGAATCAAGGTTTTGTTCTGGGAAGAAACGTTTTTGCAGGAAATTCAAGGTTACTTTTATTGTTTCTGCATTATTCCAAGCATCGTGTTGAGCATGAGCTGCATTTTCAGGGAAATAAGTATCTACCAATTCTGGGTCAATGTTTTCTTTTACTTTCTCTGCTAAATTAAAGGATTGTTCTACATCTACTAACGTATCATTTTTACCGTGCCCAATAAACATAGGAGCTGTATTGGAAGATACATAAGTAATTGGACTAACTGCCAAAGCCTGCTCTGTTGTATAGTTATCTCCAATTAACATAGAAATTGGGTCTTTTCCATTACCAATAATATTTCCTAATTGTTCTTCAGACTGATGCCATGTACTTACATCAGAAATACCATACATGGAAACAACTGCCTGAACATCACTAGAAACATCCGCGTTACCCACGGAGAGATCTTCAAATTCTGGATTTCCATTGGTAACACCCATCATTTGAACCAAATGTCCGCCAGCGGAGCATCCCATAACAGCAATCTGATCTGGATTTAAATGATAGGTTTCCGCATTTGCACGGATAAAACGAATAGCGGCTTTACAGTCATAGATCTGTGCTGGCCATTGTGCATTTTGTGCTAAACGGTAGTTCACACGTACTGTAGCGTATCCTTCTGCCAAAGCGGCATCTAGTATACCACCAAGTTCTTCATCTGTTTTATCACCAATTACCCATGCTCCACCATGGATAAATACCAATACTGGCACTGGGCCAGACATATTTTCTGGCAATTCAATATCTAATGTTTGATAAGGGTCATTACTGCCCTCTACGTAGGATACATCATTTAAATCACCAATATCATCGTGATGTTCCCCAAATGCGGTTTGATAAATCACCTGTGCATAAACACGTGCCAAATAATCATTTGGATGGTTTACGTTATTCCCAGTCATATTTTCAAAAGATTTTTTCTCAATTAACGCTTTGTGCATTGCTGTCATATTTGCGACAACAACACCTTCTTGTTCCATAGCCAACATTGGCTGTTCATATGCTTCGTGCTCACCTTGGAATCCTGGTGCATTTGGATTTGGCAATGTAGTGGAAACAAGAACAATTTCACAATCCGGATTTTTTGCGTGAATTGCGTCAATCATTGCCTGAAGGTTTGCCACATATTCTTGTGGAGAGCGATGTTGTCCAGCATCATTCATACCGAATGCAAGAACTACCAAGTCAGGGTCATAATTGGTAACACGTTCGGTAATATTCTGAACACCCCAAGGGGTTTCCTGACCAGATAAACCGGTGTTCACTTCTGTAATATTAGATAATGGATAAGCCTTTTTCAAAGATTCGGTCACTAAAGTAGACCATTTTGGCATATATGGGGCTGTATTGACAAAACTGGAGGTATTATATCCTTCGGTAATGCTATCCCCATAGAATACAATGTTTAAGTCTTCCCTATTTTCCAAACGTTGGATGGTTTTTGGAAGCAAGTTCGATTTATCAGCAGGTTTCTCCTCTTGCCATGTATCAGAATGTTGATAAGTAACATAAATCTGCCTTGTTACAATCCCTGTGCCTTCTTCCCAATAAACATATCCACCATCCCCATCTGGAAATGCACCAGTGGAAGGATGATAAGTATCACAGGAAGTAACTGGAATACTAGAACCTTCTGGAATATGCAGTTTCCCATCCACAAGAGTATAGTCTTTTCCTTCTTGGTAGGTGATTGTCCGAGCTAAATTCTGTACAGTTAAAATTTTATCTGCATGATACAATAATGGAATATCTTTTACTGTTCCATCCTGTTCCGCAATGGGCCAAACGCTTTCTTCATAAGCAGTAGTACCCTCCCATATTGGTTCCATATAGGATTCTGGAACATCACTGGCAACATCGTCTGCTGGAGGGACAAAGTCCCATTTTGTTGTATCAATAAATTCAAATTCATCTTGCCATGTAATCTGTCCGTTCTGGGTTACACGAACGTAATCGATATCAGCGGATTCTGTTGCGGCAAAACGCAGTTTTAATGGGCCGGAAGTTGTAGCTTGGTCCATCTGGCACTCATGTACTTTTTGGTTGTTCAGATAAGTAGTAACCGTAGTACCTTTGATATCAATTTTCATAGTAACAGGAGTATCTGTTTTCACCTGGTCAGACGCAACCTTATCAATTACTGTCCAGTTTCCAGGTTGATGCGCCCACAAACCATATGGGTCCACCAAAGCTAAAATCCAAAGTGGTGGATTAGGGCTTCCAGACCCAAAACACAAACCAGCTGCCTGGTTATGTACTGTTGCCTTCATTTCAATAGTATAATCCCCACTAAAATTCTGTTTGGATGTATAAGTAACATCTCCGCCACTTGGAACAACTAGCTGCCCGTTATCAATCCATACTCGTCCATCTCCAGTTGTACCGGATTGTGGAGCAGGGAAGTCCCATTTATTTGAGTCAATTTTATTAAAACTATCTTCCCAAATCGTTTTTCCATCTTGATATACCTTTAAATAATCAAGGTCAGCAGATTCTGTAGTGGAAAAACGCAGACCAATAGGACCATCTGTAGAACCTTCTGGTACAGTGTATTGATGTACTTGTTGGTCATTTAAATAGGTGGTCGCAGTTGTGCCTTGGATTGCCACTTTTAATGTAACCCATCTTCCGTTTTGAACCTGGTCAAATGGCACTTTTACAACGCCAGCCCAGTTGTTCATTGGATGGACCCATACGCCAAGTGGATTTACTGTAGCCAAACTCCACATTGCCGCATTGTTACCACCTTGCCCAAGCAACAGTCCAACCGCTTGATTGTTTACTCTAGCGCGCATTTCTACAGTATAGTCGCCACTAAACACCTGATCGGTATGGTAAAAAGTTTCCTGTTGAATATTGGAAACTACCAATTTGCCATCTTCGATTTTTAATGTGCCGTCAGCTGTTGCAACATTATTTGCAAAACTTTGCACAAAAGTACTACATATCACAGTTAGTACCATGGCAATTGCCAACAGCAAACTAACGCCTCTTTTTTTCATTTTGTCTCTTCACCTCATTTTTCTTTACACCATTGTTTGTCATACAAATATTTTTTAATGAAAAAAATATTTGTATGGATTAAACAATTTTAAGTGTAACAATTTTCCAGGAAGATGTCAATTCTTAAATCCACTAAAAAACAAGGCAAAACTTTATACAATTTTTCTTTGGTTTGACGTGTACTATGTTATTTAGTATACTAATGAAGTACATAAAAGATAGAAAAATAATGAGGAGGATATTATTTTGCAAAAAGAAGAACGGTTGGGAAAAGCTCCAGTTGGAAAATTAATGGTATCCCTAGCAATTCCCGCTGTTATCGCACAGCTAATCAATGTACTATATAATATTGTAGACCGCATTTATATTGGACATATCCCAGAAATCGGGGATATCGCTTTAACAGGGGTAGGTGTTACTTTCCCTATTGTTCTACTAATTGCTGCATTTAGCTACTTTGTTGGAATGGGTGGAGCCCCATTAGCTTCGATTAAATTAGGACAACAAAACCATAAAGCGGCAGAAAAAATCCTCTCCAATGGGTTTACTATTTTGTTATTTTTTTCGATAGTATTAACAGTAATATTTCTCATGTTCAAACAGCCTTTGCTATATCTGTTTGGAGCCAGTAATGCCAGTTACCCTTATGCGAACCAATATATTACTATATATGTATTAGGAACCGTCTTTGTCCAAATGGCATTAGGACTAAATTCCTTTATCAGTGCCCAAGGCTTTGCGAAAACTGCAATGTTATCGGTATTGATTGGTGCAGTTACGAATATTGTTTTAGATCCAATTTTTATATTTATATTCCAAATGGGAATACAGGGTGCAGCCTTGGCAACTATCATTTCCCAAGCTCTTAGTGCAATTTGGGTAATTGCTTTTTTAACCAGTTCGAAAAGCCAGTTAAAAATCCGATTTTGTTTGATGAAACCAGATAAAACCATACTAAAAGCAATCACTGGATTAGGAATATCCCCGTTTATCATGCAAAGCACCGAAAGTTTGATCAGTTTAGTGTTTAATGCAGGTCTTCAACATTATGGGAACGACCTTTATGTTGGTTCTATGACAATTATGCTCAGTATTATGCAGTTGATTGTAATTCCACTCAATGGGATTACTCAGGGAGCTCAACCAGTTATCAGTTATAACTATGGTGCAAAACAATACAAACGTGTACGAAAGGCCTCTAAGTTGATGGTAATTAGTACATTTTGTTTTGCCACTGTTACCTGTACCATAGCAATTCTTTTTCCACAGCTTTTTGCTCAAATGTTTACGCAAGAACCAGAGCTATTACATTTAACCCAAAAATTGATGCCAATCTATCTAGCAGGCATCTGGATTTTTGGGGCATAGCAAGGATGTCAGGGGGTTTTTTTGGCCCTAGGACAAGCTAAAACTTCTGTATTTATCGCATTGCTCAGAAAAGTAATTTTGTTAGTTCCACTTGCATTCATTCTACCAGTATTCTTTGGAGTAAACGGAATCATTTTTGCAGAACCCATTGCGGATATTATTGCTGCATGTACCACACTGGTTTTATTTGCCATCACTTATAAAAAGCTGCTTTACCCAAAAGAAGAAATTCCGCAATAGCAGTATCCCATTTTCATTTTGAAATAAAAATATTGCTACTATAATAAAAAACATACCATAATACAAAACTTATGGTATGTTTTTTTATGGTTTCCCATATAATTCACTGAGTATTTATTGTAAAAATGATTCAATTTAGAATGGGAAGCGGTGCTAGATGAGTAAAAAAACTGTTGTACAAGGGGCAATCATTGTATTAGCCGCCTCTATTTTAACACGAATTTTAGGGTTTGTCTTCCGCATTTATATTTCCAATCAATTAGGAGCCGAAGGGATGGGGCTTTACCAACTGGTCCTTTCTCTATATATGCTAGTGGTTACCTTCGCTACCTCTGGGATCAGTATCGCTGTTTCCCGCATGGTCGCGGAACAATTGGAGGTCAACCGCTATGGAAGCAAAAAAACTGTGCTTCGTATGTCGGTTACTTATTCTTTACTGGTTAGCTTAGGCGTTGCCTTTCTGTTATTCTGGTGTGCCGAACCCTTAGGCAATTACATATTAAAAGACCCTCGTACTGTACTTTCCCTCAAATATCTTGCGCCAAGTATTCCATTTATGGCAGTTGCAGCCTGTATCAAAGGATATTATTACGCATTGCGGAAGTCTTTTATGCCTTCCTCTGCACAGGTTATCGAACAAATTGTAAAAATGGCATTTATAATGGTAGTCATCCAATTATGGCTCCCTTATGGAGATGAATATGCCTGTGCAGCGGCTGTCTTAGGGATGACTGTTGGTGAAATTTCTTCTTGTGTATATGCCGTATGTATGTATTTTGCAGGTAAAACCAAAGAAAAAAAGCAGGTTTATAAACGTCGTGTTGCCATGAAAACAATCCTGCAAATTTCTTTACCCATCCAGTTTAGTTCTACTTTTCATTCTTTACTACGTTTGGCTGAAAACTTGATGATTATCGCAGGATTAAAAGTATTTTCTGGTGGAGATAGCAGTCAGGCAATTGGATTATATGGAATTTTAAAAGGGATGGTATTACCGTTACTTGCCTTTCCAACCTCATTATTATCTGCTTTAGTTACCACACTGATTCCTGAAGTAGCTGGAGCTAATGCGGGAGGAAAATGCCAAACCGTCAGCCGTGCTGTGCGTAAAGTGCTACAATTAACTTTGTTAATGAGTGTTGTCATTGTGGCATTATTTATGATTTTCCCCAATGAAATTGGAGTTCTCCTTTATGGAGAACAGCAAGTAGGGCAAATGCTGCAAATGCTTTGTTTTATCTGTCCATTGATGTATTTGGAAATGGTAACTGTGGGCATCTTAAATGCGATTGGAGAACAGATGAAGCCAATGCAGTACAATATTATTGACGCCGTTCTGAGAATTGGGCTTATTTGGCTGTTTGTTCCATTGGGAGGGATTCAAGCATTCCTATGGATTATGATCGGAAGTAATCTATTTACTTCTATATTAAATTTGAGAAGGTTATTAAAAGTAACAGGAGTAAAGCCAGATTATAAAAATTGGATGGTAAAGCCTGCTATTGCTGCCGCTGCTACTGGATTGTTGGTACGTCTGGGTTGCCAGTTACTTTCCGGCTACGGATTCCAAGGTTGGTTAATGATTGGCGCAGGATGTTGTATTACAATTGTAATTTATATTGTTCTATTGTTCGCATTGGGTTGTGTTAAGAAAAAAGACCTTTTATGGTTAAAAGACTGTTTCCGTTCCAAAAAAAGTGCTGTTTCCTCAACGAAACACTAATTCCTTATGGGTTAATCTTACCTTTCTCTAAAATTCAAAAATATAGGATAATAAAACCGGGAAACCAAATTGGCTCCCCGGTTTTATTTTTTATTAGAGAAAAACTTTTATGGTATTTATCTTATATTATTTCTTTTTTTGCAATAACAGTACTGCTACGCCCGCTACTACCAATGCTGCGGCTCCTGCAATTGGGGTAACATCCCCTGTTTTTGCTGCTTTTGATTTTGTTGTTGTAGATTTCTGTCCGGTTTGAATTGCTACGTCATCAGTGGATGATATTGTTTCTTCTGAAGCTGTTCCATCTACTGCTACCAGACCATCCAATGCTGTTTGTACCGATTGCACTGCCGTATCTACTTCTTTCTGGGTTGCATTTTCATTTTTCATGACTGCATTTGCTTCCGCTACTGCTGCTGTCAATACTGCATAACTTTCCGCTGTGTATGTGCTAGCATCAACTTCATTCGCTTCCGAAATTACTTTTTCCAAGATGGATTTATCCGCTTTGTATCTCAGGTTCAACATTGCATTCAATAGATTGGTTTCTGCTGTTTCAATTTCACCAGCCATTGCATTGTCTTTGTCCGCAATAATCGCCTGTGCTGCATTCAATGCGTCTTGGAATTCTTTTTGGCCAGCTTCTACAAAATCATTCATATCATAAGTTTCTGCCAGTTTTACCAAAGTTTCTAAAGAAGTAATATCCCCCTTGACAAAGCCTAGTTTATGGATTTCGGTCAACAATGCCTGCCATGCTGCATCCACTTCTGTTTGTACCGCAGTATCATCTGCTGCCACTGCTTTTGCGTTTTCCAAAGCTAAGGTAAAGCTTTTTTGAACATCTGCAATTACATTATCAAATTCAGGGCTATCGGCTGCGTCTTCTGCATAGTCAATTACAGAATTTAAAATTGTTTTATCTACCTGTTTTAAACTATGGCTTTGAATTTCAACACTGTCAATCATTTTGGTTTCGCCGTTTTCCATAGCATATGCTTCAAAATAAAGTTTTCCGTCCCGCTGTTTTAACACAGAAAATACAGGGTTGTTCTCATCATATACAACATCTTGCCAAGGCCTTCCATTGCTATCTGCATCATAGAATTTAGAACCAGAGGAGCAGCCACCTACAATATACATTGTGCCTTGCTGACCATCTGTTACTTTCTCTCCATTGTACATTTCTGTTCTGCTGTAAATATGGTCGTGTCCGGAAAGAACCAGGTCAACCCCTAATTCATCAAAAGTAGTATGGAGTTCACGTACATCCGCTTCATCGTAATTTAACGGATAGGAAGAACGGTGCATCAATACAACTTTGTATGTTTTATCGGAATTGTTGAATACTTCTTTCATTTTAGCGATTTGACCGGAAAAGTCAGGGTCATAACTATATACCGCTTCGGTGTCCAAATTGTAGATTACCATATCGCCCACTGTAAACCAGTAGTTTCTAGGGGTGGAGTAGGTTCCGTTGGATGGCCCATTAAAGAATGAGGTAAAGGTTTGAGCGTCAAAGTAAGAATCGTGATTTCCGATTGTTGCCGCCCAAATGCCACTGGAAAGATAACTTCCAAAGTTACTGTCAATCGAGGACCAATCTGTATAAATGTGTCCATTATCAGATACATCCCCAGCAATCAAGCTCATATCAATATCTGGATAGAGGCTCTTTAGAGATTCAATTGCATCTGGGAAACGGTTATATGCACCTTGGATATCTCCATAAAACCCAATTGTTACATCGTTTCCTGCCGCTGGAGTTGTGGTGAAACTTTTCACTTCGCTGTAATGTTCCCCTTGTCCTACTTTATAGTAATAAGTGGTATCGGGTTCCAAATCGTTTACAGACACATCCCATGCCTGATAGTTACGGTCGTAAGAATTTAAAGTCGTTAAGATTGTTTTATTGGTTGCTGCGATTGTTCTGCCATCGGATAAATCACTTTGTTTGCCAATTACAATATTGCCTTGGGTAATATCCAAACTGGTTTCCCAGCTGATTCCAACACTTGTAGATGGGTCTTCCCCTGTTGTTACCACAATTTTAGAAGGATCTGGGCTGCCCAAGCTTTCAAATACCGGGATTTCAACACGGTTACTCAAAGCGCCATCTTGGTCTTTTACCCAAACTTCAAAATTGCTCCCTGCTGGATAACTGCCAAATAAACTGGTTTCCAACTGACCGTTTTCGTTTGTAACGCCTTCCAAAGCAACTTCCTGCCCATCTTTGGTTACCTGGAATCCAATATTCGGTACTGGATTACCTTCGCTGTCTTTTACTGTC
The DNA here is from genome assembly GCF_014297275.1 of Clostridium facile. Lineage (NCBI taxonomy): Bacteria > Bacillati > Bacillota > Clostridia > Eubacteriales > Clostridiaceae > Clostridium > Clostridium facile. The sequence goes on along the minus strand of NZ_JACOQK010000001.1, from coordinate 2,659,386 downwards.
AGTGTAGTTTGTCCACCTACTGTGGAACCGTTCCAGCTAAGGGTATATTTAAACGCAATTTCTTTGTCATACCCTTCCAAAACTAAGTCTGTCCCTTCTACTTCTCCAGTTTCACGTACTACAGCTTTGTTTACTGTTATTCCAGTTAAACCGCCAGCATTTTGTTGTACCTGGAAACGAAGCTTTACCAAAGGATTATTTTCATCTTTTGCTAAATCCTTCATTCCGGTTAAGGTATATTTGATAGAGCCGGTTTCTTCATCAATCTCCTGGTTCTGTACTGTCACACGGCTATCTGGAGTAGCAGAAACCAGGGTTACATATTCAGGATTATAGCTTAAGTCAAGGTCAAACTGTTCAAAGTTTTTATAATCGTTTGCGTTGATAATATAATCAAACGTACTTCCCGCAGAGGCTTTTTCTCCTTCCGGCTTGATTTCCTCCAGGTTTACATTATATCCTTCTACGGTAAAAGACCATTCCTTAAAAAATTTATTTCCTGCATTGTCTTCTACACGGTATTTGATTTTATTTAGTCCAGAACGAAGCGATGTCAAGGCGGATGGAATATAATTTATTTTTACAGAACCATCTGGCTGGACTTCATGTAACACATTGTCCATTACCTTGCCATTAATCCAAAGTTTTGTACGTTCTGTATTAATGCCAGTATATGGTTCCCCTTCCGCAGCTGGATCATATACCGTCATAGAAATATCTGGTTGATGCCCTACGTTTGTAGCGCCATCAGCTGGTGTCACTTCTGTACCAGGAACTAGCTCTGGCGCTTTGGTATCGTCATTTTTAAAATCGTAAACAGCACGTAAGCCATCTACATAAATAGTGCCTTTTTTATTTTGAACTGGTGTAGTTGGAGTACACAGTAAACGTACGCCATAAACTAATTGATAAGGGAAAGAAGCAGTAGATGGAATCTCTGTTTCAATGTACTTCCAGCCAACCCAGTCTACATAGGTATCGCCTACATAGGCAGCAGGTGCCAACTGGATACGCAGCCATGCGCCATTGCCATCGCCATATACCCAACATCCAATTGCTTTTGGTTGGCCTTCCAAATAAAAGGTATCTTTTGGACCAGCCTCAATGGCAATAGTCCCTGTTACAGGTTTTGTTGCAAAGTCATAGTCAATTCTCAGAGAGCCATCCCCAGTACGAACAAAGCGTTCATCATAGTTGATGGACATTTTCCCACTACCGCCATTTTGTGGGTTTGTATATCTCCACATCCAGCCTGTTTCTTCTAATGGCTGTTCAAAATCATTTAGTAATACTGGTAATTTACCGATCTCTACAGGAATGACTAAGGAATAATCTTTATAAGAAACACGCAGTTCTCCTGTTCCTTGGGTATCAGCAGCAATAAAAGTACCGTCTGACTGGATAGAACCTAAGGAAGAATCGGATAATTCAAAGCTCAATGCCTCACTGGTCAGTTCCACTGGAATACCATTGTATTCCGCTGTGAAAGAAAGCTGTGTTGTTCCAGAAGGGGCAACGGATAAAATGGAACGGTCAGCAGTTAATTTTGTAATGCTATCTACTGTGCTAACCTCGATTTCTCCTTTTGCGGAACCATCTTTTGTACTTACAATTACTTTACCTTCATGGGTACCGGATGCCGCTGTTAAAACACCATCTTGTTCAATTGTTCCAATATCCCCTTCTGTTGTATAAACAAGGTTTTCCGGGTCTACTGTTGTATAATGATAATTATTGTCGGTTGCTCCTACACGGAACCCTAATTTACCGTTTTCCAGCAATAAAGTTTTTGTGCCATAGCCTTCTGTTGTATCTGGATAAACATGCAGTTTTTGTACTGGGTTGCCCTCTACAGGCTCAGAAGTCGCAACAAATAATAAAGCATTGCAATTTGCACGTTCATTGCCGTCAGAAGGACGGTTTAAAATTGTAGCCTCTTCATCCCCTGGCAGTGTAACAGCAATTGTAGAACTTCCGCCTCCATCAAAGTTAAAGATGTTGACGCAATCTAGACTTTTCATATAATCTACAATCTCAGTAAATGTCATACCATCTGCAAAACCTGGCTGGCGTCCATCACATTGGAATAGAACAACAGTACCATCCGCTTTTGTGCCAAATACGGTACGCGGGTGAACTGCTGTATCAGACAGAGCACTTTCGTTTATAACACCATCTTTCATCAGCACATGAAAAATCCCTAATGCCTGTTGTGCCTGACTCCAGTCTACATCAGCATTATTATTTTGCACATCAATGGTAAGCTCTTGCCCTTTTGACAATCCACTTAGTGTGGCATATTGACTGCTGTCAGAATGGACGGAAAGAACTATTTGCCCTTTCCCAATCGGTGTATTATTTTTATCTGGGTTAGCAGCTACCTGGTTTACACTCTCTACAGTGGCTGTAATAGATTTACCAATTTGAACCCCCTGATAGCCATCGGTTGTTACATTTAAAACAACCTCAACTCCTGGCTGTGTAGAACGTGTGGCCTTATCAAACTGTTCTGTTAATAAGTATACATTACTGGTATCCAGTTTTCTTTCCTTATTGACATGGGCAATTGGGATGGTGGTATCACCTGTTGTTGCTTTGATATTTAAATTAGTAGAACCATAAATAACAGTACCATCTTGTTTAAATCCAACTGCTTCGCTTCCGTTTGAAGTAGAAATCAACAGCCCATTTTTAATCATCAAACCATTAGATACACCATTGGAAGTATCGTAAGCATCGCCATTAATGGCAAATACTACTTTATCACCATTTTGCTCTACCTGTGAGATCATATCGGACATAATATCCCCACCCATAACATAATCACCATAATTTAATACTGGTTTTACTTCACAGGTTGTTGGATTAAATTCTGTGGTATATGCTTTTTGTATGCCACTTTCATTTTCACTCATGATATGAGAGAGAGAAACATCGTTATAGATTTCTCTACTCCAGGAAAAGTTAATATCTCCCATACCGATTTTTTCGCTGGTAGCACTAGCTATTAAACCGATATTAAGAGAAGATACCAGAATAGCGGCTGACATAACAACCACGCTAAACTTCTTCACTACTTCTTTTACCTTCATAACTACCTCCTGTTAATTTTACTACATACGATTGTATCGCAATCCTATTGTAAAGTAATGAAGCGGTATCTTCTATCATATTTAAACAAATTGTATCTTAAATCTTAGTAAAATCAAAATAACGATTTCAAAAATTTGATTTCATCATTATGTTAAAAAGAAAAAACATCTGGAAGGTATCTACCAGATGTTTTTTCAAATATTAATATTTAACATAATAAAAAAGTGGAACTACTGATTGGTAATTCCACTTTTGATTGGTGGGAACAATAGGGCTCGAACCTATGACCCTCTGCTTGTAAGGCAGATGCTCTCCCAGCTGAGCTATGCTCCCATTTAGAATCACACATCTCCACACTGTCAATGTGTGATTGGTGGAGACGATGGGGATCGAACCCACGACCTTCTGAATGCCATTCAGACACGCTCCCAGCTGCGCTACGCCCCCATAAGTTACTCAATTAGTATACCACAATTGAAATTGATTTGCAAGTGTTTTTTTACCATATTAATTTATAAAAAATAAGAGTTGATTTTTATTCCAGCCTAGAGATTGCTTTAACTGGAACTATTTTATCTTGCTTATATGCACTTTCGGTGCAATACAATAAAAATAAATTCTAACCTATAGATCTGATATAATGGAAACAATTATTCTATTTCAATTACAATTTATCCTCTATGCAAATAATAGCGTTAAAATTTTATTTTTTACTATATAATAATAATATAGAGATATAAAATGAAAAAGCTTTCCTTCATCACGGCGTACAGTTGCCACAAGAAAAGCTTTTTGAAAAAATATTATTTTTTATAATCAACTACTTGATTACACTAGTAGGGTCAATCCATTTTCCATCTTTTTTCATGCCAAAATGGAGATGGGAAGGTTCTGCTATTTCCAACTGGTTGGTGGTTCCAATGGTACCAATTACATCTCCAACCGCAACTGTTTGGTCTTGTTTTACCTGGGCAGTTTCAGATAACCCATAATAATAACTAGTATATCCATCGGCATGTTCTAATGTAATACAGGTTCCCCACATAGGGTCATTTTTGATTTCTTTAACTGTACCATCGCAACAGGCTTTCACTGGTGTATTGGCATCCCCTTTGATGTCAATCCCATCATGAGTTCGCCAATCCCCCATAGTTTCGGATTTTACTAATTCTCCATTGGAATATTCCTTGGTAATTTCTCCAGTAACAGGCATCGCATAGGTATTTGACTTTGCCTGTTTTGCTTGGGTAGCAGCGGAAGACACAGGTTCTTGAGAAGAAGCCGGCGCAGAAGAAGGAGCAGCAGAACTTACCTTTGGAATATCGCTTTTGGTATTATCTACATCTTTTGTTACATCGGAATATCCCCACTCACTGACACTGCTTGTAGAAGGAAGATTGAGGGAATCACCAGATAAATCCCCAATTGTTTTTGAAATTGCTACAGTAGTAGCGGTACCTACTGCAACTAAACTGATTGCCAATGCTATATAAAATCCTTTTCCGGAAAATTTTGATTTTCCGAACCTTAACTTTTTCATGCAATAATTCCTCCATTATTTTAAATTCACAAAACACCCCCTCAAAACAAAATTGTTTTAAAGTGGAACATTAGTATTATGGAACATTGGGATAATTTTTATACAAAGGAATTTTAGTTTTTTGCATATAATAAAGAAACAAAAATCTTTGGTTAAATTAACTAATAAAAACTGTTGATAATTGGTAGGTTTAAACTGTGTTTCAAAAATTATGTTAGATATTTAACATACCCATTGACGTACTATACTATTTAGGTCTATAATAGATTTAATATGTAATCTAACCTTATTCGTTAGATCACCATTATTCAGGGAACCTAACAATTGAATGGATTTCCTTATCATTATTACATTAAAATTTATTTGGAGGAATTACAATGAGCAGAGTCTACAATTTTAGCGCAGGACCGTCTATGATGCCGGAATGGGTGCTGAAAAAAGCTTCTAATGAGATGCTGGAATATGGAGCTACCGGGCAATCCGTTATGGAAATGTCACACCGTTCTAAAGAATATGAGGCAATTATTCGATCTTGTGAGTCTTTGCTTCGTGAATTGATGAATATTCCTGATAACTATAAAGTATTATTCTTACAGGGTGGGGCATCTTCTCAATTTGCTATGATTCCATTGAACTTGATGACCAAAAACCATAAAGCAGATTATGTGACAACAGGACAATGGTCTAAAAAAGCAATGGCAGAAGCAAAACGTTATGGTACTGTAAATGAGGTTGCTTCTTCTGCTGATAAAACATTTAGCTATATCCCGGATGTAGATGCAATGAAATTTGATCCAGAAGCTGATTACGTACATATTACATTAAACAACACTATTTATGGTACAAAGTGGCCAAAACTACCTGAAACAGGAAACGTTCCACTGGTAGCGGACATCAGCTCTATGGCTTTATCCGAGCCTTTGGATGTATCCAAATTTGGCGTGTTATATGCAGGAGCACAGAAAAACATGGGTCCAGCAGGTTTAACCGTTGTGATTATCCGAGAAGATTTAATTGGGGAACCACAAGAAGGCACTCCTACCATGTTCCAGTATAAAATCCATGCGGACAATGGTTCCATGTATAATACACCACCAACCTATTCCATCTATATGTGTGGTCTTGTTTGCCAATGGTTAAAAGAAGAAATTGGCGGCCTGGAAAATATGAAAAAAATCAACGAGGAAAAAGCAGCTATTTTATATGATTTCCTAGATCACTCTAAATTATTTAAAGGTACTGTAGAGCCAGGTTCCCGTTCTTTGATGAATGTTCCATTTGTTACTGGGGATGAAGAACTGGATAAAAAATTTGTAGCAGAAAGTAAAGCTGCTGGTTTTGTCAACTTAAAAGGGCACCGTACTGTAGGCGGTATGCGGGCTTCTATTTACAACGCAATGCCTGTAGAAGGAGTAAAAGCGTTGGTAGCATTTATGAAAAAATTTGAAGAAGAAAACGCCTAATCTTTGGTTTTACCATTGGAGGATTATTTATGTATAATATTAAAACTTTAAATAAGATTTCCCCAGTTGGATTAGAAAAGTTCCCTGCTACAGGGTACAACTATGGGGATGAAATCACCAATCCTGATGCTATTATGGTCCGTTCTGCTTCCATGCATGAATACGAATTTGAAAAATCCTTAAAATGTATTGCAAGAGCTGGAGCTGGCGTCAATAATATTCCACTAGATAAATGCGCAGAACAGGGCATCGTTGTATTCAACACCCCTGGTGCAAACGCAAATGCTGTAAAAGAACTAGTTATTTTAGCATTGCTGATGTCTTCCCGCCGGATTGTATCCGCAATTGAATGGGTAAAAGGCTTAGAAGGAACTGATGCTGAAATCACCAAACAATGCGAAAAAGGAAAATCCCAGTTTGCTGGCCCAGAAATCAAAGGCAAAAAATTAGGGGTTATTGGTTTAGGTGCTATCGGTGTTCTGGTGTGCAATGCTGCTGTTGAATTAGGTATGAAAGTATATGGATATGACCCATATGTTTCAGTTGATAACGCCTGGAATTTATCCCAAGCAGTAAACCATTCTAATTCCTTAAAAGAAATCTACGAAAACTGCGATTATATTACTATTCATGTTCCTGCAACACCGGACACAAAAGGGATGATTAACTCCGAAAGCATTGCAATGATGAAAAACGGTGTTCGCATTATCAACCTTGCCCGTGGTGAACTGGTAAATACCGCTGATGTGGCACAAGCTTTGGATGCCAATAAAATTGGCTGCTATGTAGCTGACTTTGCCAATAATGATTTATTAGGAAAAGAAAATGTCATCCTATTACCTCATTTAGGTGCATCTACTCCAGAATCCGAAGATAACTGTGCAAGTATGGCTGCGGAAGAACTGATGGATTTCTTAGAAAACGGAAATATCAAAAATTCTGTTAACATGCCAGCAGCTCATATGGATCGCACAGGTGATACAAGAATCTGTGTCATCCATAAAAATATAAAGAGCATTATCTCCCAGATAACCACTATGGTCTCTGATAATGGTTTAAATATTGAAAATATGGTGAACACTTCCCGTGGGGAATATGCTTATACCATGTTGGACGTTGATGGAAATGGTAATGTAGTAGAACAAAAATTAAACGAAATTGAAGGTGTTATCCGTATCCGTATCATTAAATAAAAAATTATTTTAGCCCATACAGAATTTCTGTATGGGCTTTTTTCATACAAAACACATGTCTAGTGAACCTTTCTGTTAAAATTAATCCTTTGTTCTATAAACGATTAAATTGATAAAGTATCTTTCTTCCTATTTAATGCTTCCTTATAATACGATAGCTTATGCTCTATTACGATAACCACAACTTTAAAATTGCAAGTTTTATAGAGCTTTATTTCATTTTATTCCTTTCTTTCTCCTTATTAATCTGGTATAATAAATAATGAATGACATATTTTATTTTTTATAATTCATATTATACCAAAAGAAAAGAGTGATGCTTCATGCCATTCAAAAAGGATAAGCAGATGTCCGAAACATTTTTGATTGGAGCGTTATTGGCTGTTACAGGCGGTTTTTTAGATGCTTATAGTTATTTATTACGTGGGCACGTGTTTGCCAATGCACAGACAGGAAATATTGTGCTATTGGGAGTTAATTTAGCAGGAGGAAAGTTTACTCAAGTATTGTATTATTTCATCCCTATTGTTGCCTTTGCAGCTGGAATACTGGTATCTGAATTAATCCGAAGAACCTTTCGGGAACATACTAATATCCATTGGAGGCAGATTACTGTTGGTGCAGAATTTATCATATTACTTATAGTTGCTTTTATTCCTAGAGGGACATTCGATGTAATCGCAAATGTGTCAATTTCTTTTATCTGTTCTCTACAAGTACAAAGTTTCCGCAAAGTAAATGGGAACGCATACGCCACTACAATGTGTACCGGGAATTTACGCAGCGCCACTGAAAAACTCTTTCAATATCATATTACAAAAGACAAACAGGAACGGAATAAAAGTCTACAGTATTATGGCATCATCTTATTTTTTATTCTAGGAGCAGGAATAGGGGCTTGGTGTTCCCATTTTTTTGCGGAAAAATCTGTTCTAATCTGTTGTGCCCTTTTGTTGTCTGCTTTTTTGGTGATGTTTATCCAACCCTTATCACCGGAAAACCCAGAAAATTCTTCTATTTAGAGAGGTTACCAATTAACTATCGAAACAACTACTAAGTTACTTGTTTTTTTAAGGGTTTATCACTAATTTATCGTATAACCTTTAACTATAACATATAAAAAATTCTATACATTTATCCTTCTTAAAATGATTTGTATTAACTCCATAAAAAATAGGTAGGCAAAAAAGCCTACCTATTTTTCATTGCTTTATGGAAATCCACTGATGCTATTAATATGCTGCACGTTGATAGATTTCCGTTATTCTTCTCAATCGATGGGCTAATTCTGGTGTGATTGCATGGCGATCCATACGCCATTTCCAGTTCCAGCCTAAGGTAGAAGGGGTATTCATCTTTGCATCGTTATTTAGTTCCAGAATATCCTGCATTGGTGCAATGGCCAACTGAGAGGCTGTTCCCCATGCAGCACGGATAAAAGCCCAAGGCAACTGATCTTTTTGGGTTACATCCAAATAGTCCATGGCATATTCTACTTGATTTTGCGGCATACAATCTGCCCAGCCACGGACAGTATCATTATCATGGGTTCCAGTATAAACAACAGAATCTTTCCCACAGTTATGAGGAAGATACATATTATCTTCCCATGGATTAAACGCAAATTCCAGCACTTTCATCCCTGGGAATCCACATTTCTCCAGCAGCTCAAACACACTTGGCGTCAAAAAGCCCAGGTTTTCCGCTATAATATGCTGTTTTCCCAAAGCTTTTTCTATCTCCTGGAACAGCTCATAGCCCGGTCCCTGTTCCCAATGCCCATTTTCCGCCGTTTTATCCCCGTAAGGGATCGCGTAATATTCATCAAATCCACGGAAATGGTCAATCCGGATGACATCAAATAACTTGCTAGCCATTGCTGTCCGTTGAATCCACCATTGGTATCCATTTTGTTTCATTGCATCCCAATGATACAGAGGATTCCCCCATAGTTGTCCAGTGGGGCTAAATCCATCTGGAGGACATCCCGCTACTTGTATAGGACGTTTTGTTTTCTGGTCCAGTTGGAATAATTCTGGATTTGCCCAAACATCCGAACTATCCAACGCAACATAAATAGGCATATCCCCAATTAGCAAAATTCCTTTTTCATTCGCATATTGTTTCAGCGCTTTCCATTGGCGATAGAAATAAAACTGCATAAACTTCTGAAACCGAATTTGCTTACTACAGACCTGTTGATATATTTTCATTGCCATCGGGAACCTAGTCGCAACCCCTTCATCCCAGGAAAGCCAACATTGGTTTCCAAACCGTTCCTTGATTGCCATATAGCAGGCATAATCATCCAACCAAAATCGGTTTTCCTCTAAAAATTGCTGATACTCCAGGTTCTCTTTTAAATGGGAACGGGAAAATGCCAACTTTAACAAATGGTAACGGGAAGTATACATCTTTTCGTAATCCACATAATGTTCACTTCCACCAAAATCACATTGTTGGATTTCTTCTTCCAACAATAACCCTTCTTGCTGCAAGAGTTCCAAATCAATAAAATAGGGGTTTCCCGCAAAAACAGAAAAACTCTGGTAAGGGGAATCCCCATACCCCGTTGGATTAACCGGAAGCACCTGCCAATATTTTTGCTTTGCTTCCCATAAAAAATCGACAAAATCATAAGCAGCCTTCCCCAAAGTACCAATGCCATATGGGGAAGGTAAACTGCTGATGTGCATTAATACACCGCTGCGCCTCACAGCTGCCCCCTCCTTATTCGTTGAACAGTCTTTGTGCTATCTGAACACCTTCCCGTCCATCTTTTACATAATAGTCTGCGCCCACAAAATCAGCGTACTCCTCATTTAATACTGCGCCGCCTACCATTACCTTGCAGTTTAATCCAGCATCCCGGATAGCGGTAATCGTATCTTTCATATTTTTTACCGTAGTTGTCATCAGTGCACTTAATCCAACTAATTGAATCTTTTGCTCTTTTGCTGTCTGCACTACTTTTTCAATTGGCACGTCCTTGCCCAAGTCAATGACATCATAACCGTAGTTTTCCAACAGCATTTTGGCAATATTCTTGCCAATATCATGGATATCCCCTAACACGGTTGCCACAATAATCTTTCCTTTGGATGCGGTTTTTTCTCCTTCTGAGAAATTTGCTTTTAGCACTTCAAAAGAGGCTTTTACTGCCTCAGCGGATTGCATCAACTGTGGCAAAAAAATCTTGCCTTTTTCATACCGGTCCCCTACAACATCTAGGGCAGGGATAAAATACTGGTCAATTAAATCCAATGGAGGGATGGTTTGCAACATCTCCTGTACTTTTACAGCGGCTTCCTCTTTTCTCCCCTGGATAATCATATCTTTTAAATCCAAATCGCCTACCACAGCAGCTGTTGTCTGGTCCGCATTGGCATATTTTTCAATATAATAGATAGCATCCCTATCTTGACAGTTGATAACGCGGAAGGTATCCACTGCTTTCATCATATCCACACTCATTGGATTTAAAATTGGAGCGTCCAAACCGGCACCAAATGCGGCGGATAAAAAAATGCTGTTTAGCAGTGGGCGGTTTGGCAAGCCAAACGAAACATTGCTCACACCCAGCACGGTTTTCACGCCAAGCCGTTGTTTTACCAGTTGAATCGCATGCAATGTATCCAATACAGCATCCTGCTGGGCAGAGGCTGTTAACGTCAAACAGTCAATCAAAATATCTTCTTTTGGAATCCCATAAGTTGCTGCAGTATCTACAATTTTTTTGGCAATGGCAAAACGGTCCTCCGCATGTTGTGGAATCCCAGATTCATCCAATGTCAATCCCACTACAACCGCACCATATTTTTTTACAATTGGGAATACTTGCGCCATATTTTCCGCCTTGCCGTTGACCGAGTTAATAATCGGGCGACCATTGCAAGCACGCACTCCACTTTCAATTGCCGCAATATCAGAACTGTCTACCTGGATCGGCAGATTGCTGACACTCTGCACTTCCCGGATGACCTCTGCAATCATGGCAGCTTCATCAATCTCTGGAAGCCCCACATTGACATCCAGTACATCAGCCCCGCTTTGTGTCTGGTCAATTGCTTCCCCAATAATATAGTCCATATGATGGGAACGGAGCGCTTCTTTCAGTTTCTTTTTTCCGGTTGGGTTAATTCTTTCCCCAATTACTGTCACACCATCATCCAAAATGACGGTGGTTGTACCAGAAGTAACTGCTGTCACTCTTTTTGGATGATTATGTACTACTGGAAGCTGATCTGCTACCTCCCGAAGTCCCCGGATAAAATCAGGAGTTGTTCCACAACATCCGCCAATAATGCGTACGCCTTGCTCCACCATCGGACGAACATAGCTAACAAATTCCTCTGGTGTAACATCATATACTGTCTGCCCTTCACGGATTTGTGGCAGACCTGCATTTGCCTGTACCATCACTGGAATTGTAGCGTAAGTTAATATCTGTTCTACCACTGGCGTGAGTTCTTTTGGCCCCAGAGAACAGTTTACGCCCAAAGCATCTACCCCTAAACTTTGCAATGTAATAGTACCTGTTACTGGGTCAGCTCCCACAAATGTTCTGCCATCCTCCTGGTAGGTTAAGGTACAAAAAACAGGTAGTTTTGTATGTTCCTTCGCAGCCAGAATTGCGGCTTTTACTTCATACAAATCGGACATGGTTTCCAATAAAATACAGTCTGCTCCAGCCTGTTCCCCTGCTACCATCTGTTCCCGGAAAGCTTCATAAGCTTCCTCAAATTTTAACGTTCCCATTGGCTCCATCAATTGTCCCAAAGGACCAATATCCAACGCCACAAATTTAGAGCCGGATTGTTTTGCCAGTTTAACACCAGCAGTAATAAGCTGTTCCACAGAATATTCGCAGTGCTCCAGTTTAAAACGGTTTGCCTGGAAAGTATTGGTGGTAATAATGTCTGAACCAGCTTGAACATATTCTCGGTGGATTTCAGAAACAATTTCAGGATGGGTGATATTAAAGCATTCTGGTAGGTCCCCTGTTTTCAATCCTTTTTTCTGGAGCATGGTTCCCATTGCTCCATCAAAAACCAAAATGTGTTCAGAAATATATTGTTTAACGTCCACAGGTTCGTCCCTCTTTTCGCAATTTACAAGTTTCACGGAATTGGCAAATATCACATGGTTTTGCTTTTTCCTGCTGCTGCCCCTGAGGTAAAAAGCCAATCAAGGCTGTTACTGATTTTCTGGGCAACATAATCAAGGTTGGTGTACAAGTTAATCCAATTTTTCGGGAAGTATCCAATAAACGGATAATTTCTGGCTGCTGCTCCAATGGTAAATCACCATAGCCAGGGCTAAAACGGAAATTCGTTGTGTATCCTTCCCTCGCGGCAACCTGCTTGATCTCCTCCTCTATGGTATCACAAACTTTCTCTATATATTCTGTCCCGCAGGAATCCAGCACCAAAGCTTTTGTCATAGACATTTTTTCTGCTACTTGGATTTGTTTTTCAAACGCAGCCCCCAAAGTGGCAGCCATTACAGCTACCCGCTTGGCATCTTTTAAATGTTCATAAATAGAATTGCCTTTTAAACGCAAGCTGGTATGGTCTAACACAATGCAGTCGTCTTCCGGATGGCAGTCAAAAATCTGATAGCAATATCTAGGAATTGAAAATACCTGGCATTGCTGAATACAAGAATTAATCATTTCATCTAGTCCGACATCGATTTTCTGCCCTTGATATCCCAGATAACGCAGCACTTCCTGTTTATCAATTGGTAAAAACTCCAATGTATTCTCTCCTATTTGGTCAATTGGTCAAATTTTGTTTTCGCGGCTTGCGCGATATGTGGTTTATTCATGGAATACACATGGATTTGATGGATTCCATGACGGTATAGATCCTCAATCTGCTCACAGGCATATTCGATTCCCGCTTGCCTTAGACTCTCAGGGTCATTTTCATATTGATGTAAAATGCGGATGATACGAGAAGGCAAACTTACTCCACAGGTGAAAATCATCCTCTGAACCTGGGATTTCCCTAAAATCGGCATAATCCCCGCAATCAACGGTGCTGTAACGCCATATTTTCTAGCTTCCTCATAGAAACGGTAGAACTGCTGGTTGTCAAAAAACAGCTGGGATACAAAAAAATCCGCACCAGCCTGCTGTTTTTGCAACAGATGGTCATAATTAGCCTGTAAATCAGCACAGTCAATATGACCTTCTGGATAACAGGCAGCCCCAACACAAAAGTCCCCTTGCTCTTTAATATAGGCAATCAGATCTTTCGCATACAAAAAATCTCCATTAGGATCTCCTGTAAAATCAACTGGGATATCCCCACGCAATGCCATAATATTATCAATCTGGTGTGCTTTTAGGTCCTGTAATGTCGCAGCAATAGTTTCTTTTTTCGCTGTGATTGCGGTTAAATGGGCTAATGATTCCACGCCAAATTTATTTTTAATAGCAGAAGCAATTTCAGTTGTCTTACCACTGTTTCCACTTCCTCCTGCCCCATAGGTAACGCTGATAAAAGCTGGTTTTAATGCTGTCATCTGATCCAATGACGCCATAATGGTTTCCGCGTCACTCTCTTTTTTAGGTGGAAATACCTCAAAAGAAATTTGAGGCTGGTTTTCCTGATATAACTCTTTTATTTTCATGCTATTCCAATCCTTTCTATCGAAAAAGGCCCTTTTTCTAATTCATCATTATCAATTTAATGTTGGATACTGAATAAAGTCACCTAATACTTGTTGTGCTAACGAATTTAATTCTTCTAAGGAAAAGCTGCTGTCATGCCGACGCATTCCATGTCTGGAAGCCAATTCCTGCGTGTATTCATTTAATTTATAGACACCAAAATTCCAGTTAGAGCGGCTTTCATAATGGGTTACCAATGGGGTGATGCCTGCATTGGTAATGCTGATTTCCTCCCCTGTTTTTTGTATTGTAATCCTTGCCATGCCACCCAGCATTCGTGGAGTCCTGTCCTGACAGGAAATTAAATTTCCTAAGGAGTAATAAACCAACATCTGTTTTCCATCTGGGCGAGTAACCCATTCCACCGGTTCCACTACATGAGGATGGGTCCCAATGACTATATCTACTCCTTGCTCTGCAAAAAACGTAGTGTACTCCTGTTGCATACTATCCGGCTCGTATACATATTCTGTACCCCAATGAGGAAGCACAATCACAACATCCGCCATGGTCTTTGCCTTGGCAATATCCTGCGCCATTTTTTCTTTATCCAGCATATCAACTAAATAAGGCTTATCTTCCGGTAAAGGGATACCGTTTAATCCATAGGTATAGTTTAAGAATGCCATTTTAATTCCGTTTTTCTCCATAACAGAAATTTCATTTTGTTCTTCCGGTGTTTCGTTCAACCCCAATGTCATAATCTCAGGATGGCTAGTTTTCCAGTAATCAATTGCGTTTTGGATTCCCTGATAGCCTTTATCCATCGAATGGTTGCTTGCCTGCTGTACTACATCAAAACCCGTGCGGACTAAAGTATCTCCCATTTCTTGCGGAGAGTTAAAACAAGGATAACCAGAATACCCTAAAGAGGCACCGCCTAAAATAGTTTCTTGGTTGATGATTGCCACATCAGCTTGCTCAATATCCGGCTTGATGTTCTGGAAATAGGAATCGTAATTATAAGTCCCATCCGGCTGTAACCCTCCGTCAATTACCGTATCGTGCATCAGGTTATCTCCAACCGCCACTAGGCTGACCTGAGTTGTTTTTGGCTCCTCAGGCTCAGAGGATGTTTCTTGGGAAGACTCTATTTCAGAAGAAGCAATAGAAGATGTTTCAAATTGGTTTACATCTCCTTGCTCGTTTACCGCCATCCAAGCTACAAAACCAATAATCGCCGCTACAAATACAAAAAATAAAATCAGTTGTATCGGCCGTGCTATTCCTTTTCCTTTTTTATGATGTACTGCCATAGGCTACCTCCAAACAAATTTCTCTTTCATATTCTATATTTAAGCATAATATGAGTAATTTTTACTTATTTCAAGTATACCAAAAACAACCTAAAACGGCAACTGTTTTCAAGATTTCGCCTGTAAGTTTCTAATTATTTCTAGATATCAATTTTTCTTATATCAATCATAAAAACACTCAAATTACAAATATACATATGGATAAAGTTGAATTTTAAGAAAACAAAAATAATATTGGCAAATACTCTGAATGCCTCCTATTTGACATACTGGAATATTACAGAACAAAAATAAAATTTTTTAGTAAATATCATTATTGTGTTTTAATTTTAATTGTGTTACACTGAAACATAGAATCATTCGCGATAAGGAGGAAACAATTATGGAACCATTTATTTATCATATTCCTACTAAAATTTATTTTGGAAAAGGTCAAATAGAACATTTAGCGGATGCTTTAAAACCATACGGTAATAAAGTTCTGCTTGTCTATGGTGGCGGAAGTATCAAAAAAAATGGGATTTACGACCGTGTTACTGATATTCTAAAAGAAAACGGGTTCACTTATGAAGAGCTTTCTGGTGTGGAACCCAATCCAAGAATTACCACAGTACGGAAAGGGGTACAAATCTGCAAGCAAAAAGGGATTGAAGTTGTATTGCCAATTGGTGGTGGCTCTACGATTGACTGTGCGAAGGTGGTAGCTGCTGGGGCATGCTATGACGGCGATCCATGGGATATTGTACAGGATGCCAGCTGTGTTACAAAAGTACTGCCAATTGTCACCATCTTGACTCTCTCCGCAACGGGTTCAGAAATGGATACCTTCGCTGTTATTTCTGATATGGATGCTAACGATAAATTGGGTACAGGACATCCTTTGATGCGACCAATGGCTTCTATTTTGGATCCAAGCTATACAGAAACGGTAAGCGCATATCAAACAGCGGCTGGTACAGCGGATATTATGTCACATATTTTTGAAGCATATTTTTCCAATGTCCAAGGATATATGCAGGACCGTATGGCAGAAGGCCTACTAAAGACTTGTATCCATTATGGGGCCTATGCGGTTAAACATCCAGATGATTACGAAGCTCGGGCAAATCTGATGTGGGCGAGCAGTTGGGCAATTAACGATTTTCTAAAACTTGGAAAAGTAGTGGAATGGACAGTCCATCCAATGGAACATGAACTTAGCGCTTATTATGATATTACCCATGGCGTAGGGCTTGCGATTTTAACTCCACACTGGATGCGTTATGTATTAAACGACAATACAGTTAAAAAATTCAGGGAATATGGCATTAATGTATGGGGGATTTCCTCCGATTTAGATGATTATGAAATTGCAAATAAAGCAATCGACCAAACTGCTGCTTATTTCAAAGAGATGGGATTGCCATCTACCTTAACTGAAGTTGGAATTGGAACAGAAAAACTGGATATTATGGCGCAAAAAGCAGCTTCTGCTCTGGAACACGCTTATATGCCATTAAATGCAGAACAGGTAAAAGAAATTTATATGGCAGCATTATAATCAGACGTGCCTTTTAACCAAGATTTGCATCTTAAAATACAAATCGCACTTTGTTCTAATAAATCTCTTCTAAATTGATACTATGCCATTTTATTGATTATAATAAAATAGTTGAAAATTTTGGAGGTATGGAAATGAGAGATTGTATTCGATGTGGAAGCGAAATGAAAGAAAACTGTGCAATAAAAGTGGAGGGTGCTGGATATGGAATTGTCCTATCTTCCGATGAAAAGAAATTATTTGGTGGCAGAATGGGAAAACCAAAAGTTGCGATCTGCCCGAAATGTGGGGAAGTTTCTATTTATATAAAAGATATCGAAAAACTCAAATAGATCCTATCATTTACTGAAATGATGACTTACATAGAGGACTGATACTAGCTTATTCTAGGACACTGAATAACGCTTTATCATGTATGGAACCAGACAACATACTATCTGGTTTCTTCCCTATTAAATCAAATAAAAAAGCATCGGAGATTTTTTCTCCGATGCTTTTTTATTTGTTGTTTTCATGCAAGGATTATATGGACTCTTTTTCCTCTGGATGGTTTTTCCGATAATCCAAATAGCTTTCCAGTATAATAGTAGCTGCTACCTCATCAATCATATCTTTCCGCTTTTGTCCACGGATATCGTTTTCATTTAAATATTTTTCTGCCAGCATGGTTGTCTGCCGTTCATCCCACATTTTAATCGGCAGTGGGATAACTTCCCCTAATTTATTTGCAAATTCCTGGCATTTTTCCGCACGGCTTCCACAACTACCATCCATATTTTTTGGCAAACCAATAATCACCATCTGCACGCCATATTCTTTGGCGGCGACAGCAACCTTTTGTACCAACATATGAAAATTCTTTTCATGTATTACGCCAATTGGAGAAGCCAAAAATTCGGTACGGTCGCATACCGCTAACCCTGTCCGTGCTTCCCCCAAATCTACCGCCATAATTTTCATACCATATCTCCTAATTTATGTTTTATATCATTGTGCAGAACAAAGGATTTTCCTCAATCAAATTCTGCAACTTATTTTAAAGAAACTACTGCTTCCTCTTTGCTATCTATCCAGTCAAATACTGAACCGTACAATCTTTTATGAAAAAACAGCCCATTTATCACCAACTGACCGAGCTATAATCATAAAAACCCGACCAATCCACATGGTCAACTGCTAACATTATATTTATAATACTATTTTTCCATCGTTACCAGGGCTGTACACTGCCTACAATCTCCTGTACTGTTTGAATATCATTCTCCTCTAAATACTGGTTTAGACCTTCCAAAATTTCTATTGGTGCCATCGGATTGCTGAACAACGCCGCACCGATCTGGAACGCAGCCGCTCCAGCCATCATCATTTCCACAGCGTCCTGCCAACGGGAAATACCACCCATCCCTACGACTGGAATATTCACTGCATTGGCAACTTGCCAAACCATCCGCACCGCAATTGGAAAAACTGCTGGTCCAGACATACCACCCACATTCTGCTTTAGAATTGGACGCCTGCTGTTGATGTCAATTCTCATCCCTAACAAAGTATTGATTAAAGATACAGCATCCGCTCCTTCGGACTCTACTGCTTTTGCAATCTCGGTAATATCGGTTACATTTGGGGAGAGTTTAACCATCAACGGTTTTTTGGTCGCTTTCCGCACGGCTTTTGTAATCTCAGCCGCACTAGTGCAGGAAGTTCCAAATGCTGCACCGCCGTGTTTTACATTTGGGCAGGAAATATTCAGTTCAATCATATGGACATCTGTTTCGTCCAAACGGGAGCAAACTTCCACACAATCCTCAATCGTGCTTCCCGCAATATTTGCAACAATGGTCACATCTTTTTGCAACAGGTAAGGCAATCCTTCCTGAATAAAGTGGTCTAATCCTGGATTTTCTAACCCAACCGAGTTCAACATCCCAGCCGGTGTTTCCGCAACCCTAGGGGCTGGATTTCCAAAACGGGGTTCCAAAGTAGTCCCTTTAGTAGAAATTCCTCCTAATATACTTAAAGGATATAATTGCTCATATTCCTTCCCATAGCCAAATGCCCCAGAAGCTGTAATTAGAGGATTTTTAAATGGAACACCTGCAATTTTTACGGATAAATCTGCCATTAGAACTGCACCTCCTCTGCCGGGAACACAGGGCCATCTTTACAAACATGAGCACTGAACTCTTCCCCATTTTTCACTAGTTTACACTGGCATACAAGACAGGCTCCTACACCGCATGCCATCCGTTCTTCCAAAGAAACCTCGCATGGAATGTTGTGCTGTTTTGCCATCTCCACAATCCCCTTTAACATGAGTTTGGGTCCACAAGCATAAATCATTGCAGGGGTACTCTGTTTTAAATGTTCTTCCAATGCCTGGGTTACAAAACCATGAACGCCCATTGTCCCGTCATCAGTACACACAGTCACATCAGCGCCATATTGGGTGAAATCTTCCTTTAAAATCACTTTGGAGGCAGTTTGGAATCCAATAATCGCTTTGGCTTGTGTTCCATAGTGTTTTGCCACTTCCAACATTGGTGAAACGCCGATTCCTCCCCCTAATACAACAATTGGTTTCTCTGGTTCCAACAAGGTAAACCCATGGCCCAAAGGAGCCAATAAGTCAATCATATCCCCTTGGTTTATCCTCGTCATTGCTTCTGTACCTTCTCCACGAACATCAAATACAATGCGGATTGCCTTTTCTGTCACTTCACAGATAGAGATTGGGCGGCGTAGACTAAAGCCTTCCACTTTTACATGTACAAACTGGCCTGCCTGTGCTTCCTGTGCTACTTCTGGGCACTCAATCCACAGGCTATAGGTATTTTTCGCCAGGTTTTCTTTTTTTAAAACCAAATATTTTCCTGTTTTCATACGGCCTCCTATTCAGATAGTACGATTGCACCATGCGAAAATTCCACATGGTGCAATCTGGTTTTCGCCTTACGTAACAAGGCTAAATTTTTGTGATATCAACCATTTCCACATCTTGGATGGTGCGGTGAGTAGCCAGACAGTCAGCCAGCGCATTGGCGGTATCCAAGGAAGTCAAACATGGGATGGATAATTCCACTGTTTTACGGCGGATTTTTACACTATCCCGTGCTGGAATCCTACCTTTTGCGGAGGTGGAAATCACATAATCAATTTTACCGCTTTCAATCAATTTCATGGTATTATGTTCTGGATCCTCATGGATCTTTTTCACCACGTTTGTTGGGATCATATTGTTGTTCAATCTGCTAGCAGTTCCAGCGGTAGCGTAAAGGGTGTATCCCATATCCGCGAATTTTTCCGCTACATCCACAATTTCCTGTTTGTCGCTGTCACGTACTGTGATAAACACACCTTTTTTGTCCTGTCTGTCGCCCATTTCATAGCCAGCGGCAATCAGACCTTTTAACAGGGCGTCTTCAAAGGTTTTCGCAATCCCCAAAACTTCACCGGTGGATTTCATTTCAGGCCCCAACTGAATATCCACATTGTGCAGTTTCTCAAAACTGAATACTGGAACTTTTACAGCTACGTAATCCCCTACTGGATATAATCCTGTACCATAACCCAAATCTTTTAATTTAGCGCCAAACATAATTTTGGTTGCTAAATCCACCATTGGAACATTGGTTACTTTACTGATATATGGAACCGTTCTGGAAGAACGTGGGTTTACCTCAATGACATATACCTGACCGTTATATACCACATATTGGATATTTAACAAACCGTATACCTTTAATTCCAGAGCCAGTTTACGGGTGTAATCAATAATGGTTTCCTGAATGGATTTAGACAAGTTCTGTGCGGGATAGACAGAAATCGAGTCCCCAGAGTGAACTCCAGCACGTTCAATATGTTCCATAATACCTGGAATCAGGAAATCCTCTCCATCACAGATAGCGTCAACTTCCACTTCAACGCCCATCATGTATTTATCTACCAAAACAGGGTTTTCAATTTCATGGGAAGTAATAATCGCCATGTATTCGATAATATCCTTGTCAGAATGGGCAATGATCATATTTTGTCCACCCAATACATAGGAAGGACGGAGCAGCACAGGATAGCCCAAACGGTCAGCAGAAGCCAACGCTTCTTCCGTTGTAAATACCGTTTCACCAGCTGGACGTGGGATTCCACATTTCTCCAATACTTCATCAAAACGTTCCCTATCTTCCGCAGCGTCAATGCTGTCGGCAGAAGTCCCCAGAATTGGCACACCCATTTCCTGCAATTTTTTAGTCAGTTTAATGGCTGTTTGTCCGCCAAACTGAACCACAACGCCATAAGGTTTTTCGGTGGCAATAATATTGGCTACATCCTCAATATAAACTGGGTCGAAGTACAGGCGGTCACCTGTGTTATAGTCAGTGGAAACAGTTTCTGGGTTATTGTTGCAGATAATTGCCTCATAACCCAATTCTTTCAGCGTCCACACACAGTGTACCGAACAGTAGTCAAACTCGATACCCTGCCCAATGCGAATTGGACCGGAGCCAAATACAATTACTTTCTTCTTACCAGTATTGGTACGTTCAATAAACTGTTCCGCTTCATTTTCCTCATCATAGGTGGAATAGAAATACGGTGTTTGCGCCTTAAATTCAGCGGCACAGGTATCAACCATTTTATAAACAGCAGTCTTTTTATTTTGGATTTTCTGTCCGGATAGACGTTCAATGGTGCTGTCCAGGAAGCCAAAATCCTTCGCACGGGCATAGAGTTCATCAGTTAATTCCTGATGTTCCAGCATCTCCTCAATTTGCGCGATATTTTTCAATTTTGCCAGGAACCATTCGTCAAACATTGTAATCTCATGAATCCGTTCAAATGGAATTCCCCGTTTTACTGCCTGGTAAACCACAAAAATACGGCGGTCATCTACTTGGGATAATAACTCTTCGATTTCTGCGTCTGTCTTATCCTGATACTCTGGCAGATCCAATGTATCCAGTCCCAATTCAATCCCACGGACGGATTTCATCATTGCCTGCTCAAATGTGGTACCAATACTCATGACTTCCCCAGTAGCTTTCATCTGGGTTCCCAATTTTCTCTTAGCATAAACAAATTTATCAAATGGCCATTTTGGGAATTTTACTACCACATAATCCAATGCTGGTTCAAAGCAAGCATAGGTGGAACCGGTAACCTGGTTCACGATTTCATCTAATGTATATCCAATGGCAATTTTGGTTGCCACTTTTGCGATTGGATAACCGGTTGCTTTAGAAGCCAATGCGGAAGAACGGGATACACGTGGGTTTACCTCAATTACCGCATAGTCAAAGCTTTCTGGGTGCAGAGCAAACTGGCAGTTACAGCCGCCTTCTACTTTCAACTCATTGATGATATCCAATGCCGCAGTACGAAGCATCTGGTATTCACGGTCACTCAAAGTCAACGCAGGGGCAACGACAATACTGTCCCCAGTATGTACCCCAACTGGGTCCACATTTTCCATGGAGCAGACGGTGATTACATTGGATTTGGAGTCACGGATTACTTCAAATTCAATTTCTTTCCAACCGCTGATGCATTTTTCCACCAGGATTTGGGTAATTGGGGAAAGGCGAAGTCCGTTTGTGGCGATTTCTTCAAATTCCTCAAATGTTTCCGCAATACCGCCCCCTGTACCGCCCAAAGTAAATGCTGGACGGATAATTACTGGTAGGCCAATTTCATGGGCAAATGCCTTTGCATCCTCCAGATTTTCCACTACTTTGGAAGGGATACAAGGCTGTCCGATTTTCTCCATAGTATCCTTAAATTCCTGGCGGTCCTCCGCTTTATCAATGGTTTCCGGGTTTGCGCCCAACAGTTTTACATTGTGCTTATCCAAAAATCCATCCTTTGCCAACTGCATGGAAAGGGTCAAGCCAGTCTGTCCGCCTAAAGTGGACAAAAGGCTGTCCGGTTTTTCAATTTCAATGATCCGTTTTACGGATTCCAATGTCAATGGCTCAATATAAATATGGTCTGCCATTGCCTTATCCGTCATAATCGTAGCAGGGTTAGAGTTGATCAATACAACTTCCAAGCCTTCTTCTTTTAAAGCAGTACACGCCTGTGCGCCTGCATAGTCAAATTCAGCGGCCTGCCCAATGATAATTGGACCAGAACCGATTACAAGTACTTTTTTAATATCCTGTCTTAACGGCATGAGTGAACCTCCTAATTCATCTTACTGCGGTAGCCCGCTTGTCCTACTCGTTTTTCGGTTGATTATTGATTCCTTTTGTGGTCTTCGATCAATTTCATAAAACGGTCAAACAAATAATCAGTATCCAGTGGACCCCCTCTTGCCTCTGGGTGGAACTGTACTGTAAAGGCTGGAGCGTTAAAATATTCAACCCCTTCACAGGTTCCATCATTTGCGTTTACATGGCTCACTCTGCCAACACCTTCTGGAATGCTGTCCCCTACAACGGCATAACCATGGTTTTGGCTGGTTACCAATGTCTGGTCAATATTCAAATCTATTACTGGCTGGTTGGAACCACGATGGCCGTACTTTAATTTTTCAGTTCTTGCGCCATTTGCCAGTGCCATTAACTGATGCCCCAGACAAATACCGAATATCGGAATCTGCATTTTTACTAACTCTCGGATAGTCTCAATTACTTCCACATTTTCCGCTGGGTTACCTGGTCCATTAGAGAGCATAATGCCATCCGGGTTCAATTCCTTCACCTGTTCTGCAGTAGTATTGTATGGAACAACGGTAACTTTACAATTCCTTCTTGCCAGGCATCTTGCAATATTATATTTATATCCAAAATCAAACAATACAATATGGAAATTGTTATTGGTATTTGGTTTGGTGGAAGGCAATACCGCTGTCATTTTATCCGAAATATTGTCTACAAAATCAACAATCTGTTTGCCGGAAACAGATTTTACCGCATCAGTGATTTCAAATTCACGGATTTGCTTTAACGCTGCTTCTTTATCTGTAATTGGCTCGGTGGTTACCATGCCGTTCATAACACCAAATTCGCGGATCTTTCTAGTTAAGCTACGGGTATCAATGCCGTAAATTCCAATTACACCCTGTTGCTGTAGAAAAGTATTGATATCCCCTTCACAGCGGAAATTGGATGGCTGGTCACACCACTCCCGTACAATATATCCTTTTAGGTAAATGCGGTCACTTTCGTGGTCCATCTGGTTGACGCCGTAGTTTCCAATCAGAGGAAAGGTCTGCGTTACAATCTGGCCATAATAGCTTGGGTCGGTTAAAGTTTCCCCATAGCCGGTCATACCTGTAGTAAACACAACCTCACCAATAGTTGTGCCTGTTGCCCCAAAGCTGTATCCCTCAAACAAGGTACCATCGCTCAGCAACAAATACGCTTTTTTGGTATGTTCTAACATAGTTACCTCCTAAATCAATCCTGTTCTATCCCCAAAATAATTATTTATAATACACTGTTAATGTCATCCCGCATACGGATTGCTTCCAAACGGGCAGCCTGGGCATAATCCCTGCCGTCCATTCCCATTTTCTGATAAGCACACATAATACCACGGGAGCTGTTTACTACCGCGCCAATACCATCTTTAAATGCGCCGGCAACATCTTTTGCTCCGCCACCCTGGGCTCCATAACCAGGTACTAGGAAAAAGGTGTGCGGCAATTTTTCACGCAATGTGGTCAGTTGTTCCGGATAAGTAGCGCCTACTACTGCGCCTACTGAGCTGTAGCCATATTTTCCGCGCTGTTCTTCTCCCCATTGCTCACACATTTCGCCCATCACTTCATAAACAGGTTTGCCATCCAGTAATCTGTCCTGCAATTCCCCAGAAGATGGATTGGAGGTTTTCACCAAAGCAAAAATTCCTTTATCATAGGTTTTACAAATATCCAATAGTGGTTTGATTCCATCGCTGCCTAGGTATCCATTCACTGTCAACGCATCACCATCAAATGCCGCAGCTTTTTTACCATCAAACAGTTGGGTTTCTCCTAAATGTGCAGTGGCATATGCTTGCATGGTGGTTCCAATGTCATTCCGTTTTCCATCCGTGATGACATACATACCGTTTTCCTTAGCATAGGCAATGGTGTCGTGCAATGCTTCCATACCATAAAACCCGTACATTTCATAGTAAGCACACTGTGGTTTGATCGCAGGAACAACATCGCACAACGCTTTAATCAGCCCTTTATTAAAATGGAACAATGCTTTTGCAGCAGCCTGCATGGTGTTGCCGTATTCCGCTACCACATATTCTTTAATGAAATCTGGAATATAATCCAGTTTTGGGTCCAATCCCGCTACTGTTGGGTTTTTCAACTCAATAATTCGTTCAATCAGGCGATCCATAGACATAGCTTACATTCTCACTTTCTTTATAAAATATCATACACGATTTCTCCACGGCACATGGTCATTTTTACCCTACCACGGAAACTTCTACCTTTAAATACAGTATTCTTTGATTTGGAATGGAGTAATTCTGGATATACCGTCCACTCCTCATCCAAATCCACAATAGCCAGATCCGCTGGTTTTCCAACCGCTATTTTTCCACCTGGAATCCCTAAGATTTTGGCCGGCGTCCTGGACATTTTATTTGCCAACTCCACAAGACTCAACATACCAGTATGATACAAAGCGGTTAAGCTTGCTGCCAATGAGGTTTCCAGTCCTACAACACCGTTTGGAGCCTTGACAAAATCCGCTTTTTCTTCTGCTGTATGAGGGGCATGGTCTGTTACGATACAATCCAAAGTACCATCCAACACCCCTTCTAACACAGCTAGACGGTCCCGTTCTTCCCTCAAAGGTGGATTCATACGGTAGTCCGCATCTTTTTTTAATAATTTGCTCTCCGTCAAAATAAAATAATGAGGACAAGTTTCCGCTGTCACTTTGACACCACGGCGTTTCGCATCCCGAATTAGCGCAACAGAGCCTTCCGTACTAACATGGGCAATGTGGATAGAAGTATCTGTTGCGGCAGCAATAGCGATTTCCCTTGCTGTAATGCTGTCCTCAGAGGTCCGATCCATCCCTGGCAACCCTAATTTCTCCGACACAACGCCTTTATTGATAATGCCTCCATTGATAATATTCAAATCCTCACAATGGGAGATGACTTTCACTCCAAGGCGTTCCGCTTCCATCATAGCCTGCTGTAAAAATGCCGCGTTTTCCACCGGCCTACCATCATCAGAAAAAGCAACCGCACCAGCCTGTATCAACCGTTTCATATCGGTAAGCTGGTCTCCTTTTAATCCTTCGGTAATGCTAGCTACTGGATATACCCGTGCTGGAGCGTCTTTTGCCTTATCTAAAATATACTCCAGTACTTCTACACTATCGGTAACCGGGTTGGTATTTGGCATACACGCAATAGAAGTAACCCCTCCTGCCGCCGCAGCCAAACAGCCTGTGTGAATATCTTCCTTATGGGTAAAACCAGGGTCACGTAAATGTACATGCATATCAATCAATCCCGGCAGTACAGTTAACCCATTCAAATCTATTACTTTATCTGCCTCAGGGGTATCTTTCCCTAAATAGGCGATTACTCCATTTTCTACTAAAATATTTTGTTGGGATACCATTTGGCTTCCCACTACATTTCCATTTTTGAGTAAAATACTCATGAAGCCCTCCTAGCCTACAATTGCTACTTTATCAATTCCATCCCGTTCTACCACAGACACTTTAATCTGCTCATTTTTTGAGGTCGGAACATTTTTACCAATATAATCTGGACGGAAAGGCAATTCCCGATGCCCACGGTCAATCAACACTGCCAGTTGAACACTTTGTGGCCTTCCATGTTCCATCAATGCGTCAATCGCCGCCCGAACACTTCTGCCAGTGTACATTACATCATCTACCAAAACTACGGTTTTGCCAGTATAACCAAACGGGATATCTGTACGGTCTTGGTAACTGCTATCCGGCTGGATATCATCCCTGTGCGGTGTAATATCCAAAAAACCAACTGGTATTTTTTTTTGTTCTACTTCCCAGATCCGCTCCGCAATTCGCTGGGCAATTTCCACACCACGGGAAAAAATTCCTACAATAGTAAGGTTCTCTACCCCTTTATTGCGCTCAATAATCTGGTAGGCCATTCTTGCAATCGCCCTTGCCATGGATTTATCATCCAAAATAATGGTTTTTTCGGTCATATCCTATCCTCCGAATACGGCAAATCTATCAAACTGCCACTTTTCCATAAAAAAAACCAAACCGCCAAGTTGGCAGTTTGGTTGCATTACGGTTATAGCTTGCCCATTGTATCCCTACAAAACTGGGAGTAAAAGCAATGTATAAATACCGCCTTGTCAGCCTCTCTGAACCAACTTAAAGGTGATTGTTACTATTGCTTATTATACCTGATTTGACAGGAAAAGTCCATAGTAGAATACAAAAAAATACAAACCTATTTTTTATTTTTATTGTGAAGCCTGTCTATACTAGAAAAATCCAATCTATCTTTTAAGATCATAATAAATTTAACAAATCCGTGGGACGATGGAAATAGTAATCCGGAAAAATACCTTCTGGATTACAACATCCCCAGCCAGCCAAAGCAAATGTCACCCCAGCTGCACGGGCTGTCTGGTAATCAAAAATACTATCTCCAATGTACAGCGCGTTCTGTTTAAACGCTCCTGTCAATTCAAAAAATTTATTTAACGGGTCGGCAAACGGCTTATGCTTCTCTGTCATCTCAGAATCTACACATGCTTTAAAATAATCGCATAGCCCTAATGGGACAAAACTCTCGTTAAATTCTATCTTATTTTTGGATGTAACGACTCCTAATGTAATTTTATTGGCTTTTAAAATATCCAATATAGGAACAATTTCATCAAATATTTTTGTGTGTTCCTTCGCCATTTCGCAAAACAAGCTACTCCAGCTCTTCACAATAGAGCCATCTGGGTCGGGTACATTCAACGCTACCAAAGTATCCGCAGAAGGAATTCCAAAATATTTTTTTAGCTGTTCATGGGTATAATGTAACCCTGCTTTCTGCTCCAATGTGATACGCAATGCTTCCATTGCTGGATACTCGGTGTCTGTAATTGTTCCATCAATATCAAATATTACACTGTTGATCATAAATTCTCTTCCTCTTGCAAAAAACAATCTATTTATTATCGGAATCATTTCCGAAAACGTAAATTATTATAACATTCTTTTCCACAGTTACTCAATGCACGTTTCACAAGAAAAAAAGAAGGATATCATCTTAAATTTTAGCTACAACGTCTTTTTCTGCGAACGTTGTAGAAATGGCTCGGATAGATGAACATTGAACCAATGAACCAATGGCCCCATAAAGAACGCTGTAATAACAGTCCCAACCCCTACTACGCTACCTAATAGGAATCCTCCGATGACACAAAGCACATCTGTAATCACCCGCCACCAACGGAAGGCCAGTGGTGTACGGTTTCCTAAAATTGGCGCAACAGCATCGTAGGGAGCGACCCCTAAATCAGCGGTAAAATATAAAGATGCCCCAAAGGAAAGTACGATAATCCCAATTATCATAAAAATAATACGAATCCACAGTAAACTTGGGGTTGGAAATACCATCTCATATAAAATACGGATCACATCCGCTAAGTTTCCCACTAAAAACATGTTTGCTAATGTACCAATACCAATTTTGCTTCGGTCAGTAAATAGCACAAAAATCAAAAACACAAACTCCATTGACATAAAAATAATACCAAATGGAATCCCTGTCGTTCCACTTACCCCAAACCCTAAACAACTGTAAGGGTCGTTCCCAAAGTTGGATTGCTGCAATAAGGTGATTCCTAAACTCATAAAAAACACGCTCATAGCTACCATTAACAGCCGTTTTGGAATACAATCTTTTTTCAATTTTATTTTGTTCACGAAAACGTCACCTACCTAATACAGGCACAAAAAAGGCGAAGACAATTTTGCCTTCGTCTTTTTTGCCATCATCAATCATTTAAAAAATAGCATCGCTGCATTTTCTGTAATTAATTGTATAATGAATCAGTAATAAAGTCAATATGGCTAAATCACCAGAAAAACAATTATTTTTTTGGATATAACATCAATAAGCATGAAATATTTGCTTGTATTTTATATTGTTTTAACAAAGTTTTTAATCGTTCCAAAAATGTAAGCTTCCAGATTGATGTAAATTGATGATTACTCGCAATAACATAGGAAATACAATCATCCCAATAACGCCCATTGTTTTGCATCCAATATAAATTGCCACTAAAGTCAGTAATGGGTTTATTCCTAACTGTTTTCCCAACACTTTAGGCTCCATTAAATTTCTTACTAATGTTACAATCGCATATACAATCGTTAATCCAATGACAAGAAAGTAATCTCCCTTTATAAACTCTATTAAAATCCAAGGAATCAAAATCCCTCCTGTTCCTATCAATGGCAGGGCATCCAATAAAGCGACCAATCCTGCTGTAATAATAGGGTTGTGTACACCAATCACCCAAAATCCAATGGATAATTCTATAAAAGTAACCAGCATTAAAATCAAGTAAGCCCGAAAATAACAACCTAATGTTTCAGAACAGTGCCTTTTCATTTCAAATAAGACGGGACGCCAGCGTTGCGGAACTTGTTTGACAAAAAAAGATGTTACTTTATGATAATCCATTAAAATAAAAAAGGAGGACATCAAACAAAAACCAAAGCTAAATCCAAATTCAGGTATTTTACCTCCAATATCTGCCAAACTAGAGATTGCTTTTCCAGATAATTCGTTGATTCCGGCTTGGATACTAGAAATAACCCCTTGTACTAAGCTCTCTGTTCCCGATGCAAGATCGGTCGAAATAGTGGCTACAGTATCTACTGTAACAATTCCAAATCTCTTTAACAAAGGAAGAAGGTATTCTTCAAAATATTCTGTGCTGTGTGCAAAAAATTCCTGCAACGAGTGAAATAGCTTTGCTCCAAGCAACCACAATAAAACACTGATTATTCCATAAACGACAATTAGAACCACTACTCCAGCAACTCTACGGCTTAACATGGAATGGTCCGCTATCCAATGGGAAACTGGTTTGAGTAAAAAAGCAATGGAAAATCCAATGATAAATGGCATCAAATAGGGCAACAAATACCGGAATAGAATAAAAACAATTCCGCCAACCACTAAATAATAAAAAGCATTAATTAAAAAATCCTGCCGCTTTTCTGTTTGTTTTTGCATGGTTTTTCACCCCGTTTCAATATAGTATAAGAAACTACCTGTAAAAAATATGCCTAAACATCCCATATAAAATTTTCATACAAAAAAGGAATGGTTCTCTAAAACCATTCCTTTTGCTTTTAACAATGATATGAAAATCCTTCTCCGAATAGACGTGCTCTCATTCTATATTCCCAACAATTGGATTGCTATAGAACCAACCATTTTATATTGTCCCCTGAAAAGGATCGTATGTCACTTTAGTTGGAAATAGCCCATCCTCCAAATAAAAAGTATAACCTGCACTGTCCTTTTTAAAGGTAACCTCATACTGCCCTTTCTCTTTTGAATAATCCAAAGAATCATATGTTAATCCTTTGTATAAATTAGAGACATATTGCTGTGCTGCGATTTGTGCAATCCCCCTTGGAATGACACCAGAACCCCATAAAATGATTACTGCTATGAAAGCTATAATCCCTACTTTCCAAATTTTTGCCATTGTTTTCCCTTCCTCTCAATCTTATTCCATTTGAATTAATATTATGTTGTAGTATATACCAGTTTTTCTTAATAGAAATACCAATCTAGATTAACACGCAAAATATATCATATGAAATAAACCATATCCACAAATTATTTTATTTCAATTTTTAACCAAGCATTATTTTTTATCTGTTAAATGGCGTATTGGCTCTTTATAAAATATCATTGATTTGTTGGATTACTTGTTGGTTTCTAAAATTATTTTTGCCTGAATCCCCAAAATCTCGTAACAAAACCAATTCCCCTTGATATATATTAGCTTGAGAGACGATCTCTCCTACTAAAAGGTTTTTATTTGTATCAGAATAAATCGAAACAGAAGTTAGCACTATAAAAGCAAGCGTACAAAAAATAGAGGCTGCAATTAAAATGATTTTTGGATGATTTGTTTTTTCCATATTATTTCCTCCTTTTTTAATTAATTTTAGTATACTGGATTTTTTGCTTCAATGTGTTAATATGGACCGTCAATTTCCTTTCATAAATCTTTCAAAACTATGACAATCAAAAAATCTATTTAGGAAGAGCTAGTTTTCTATCGTCTTCTGTAAGGGTTTATGGTATACTATAGATAAATGGAAAGGCAGAAAAGGAGGATGTTTATGCATACAAAAAAATATAAAATAGATTTTTTGGATGAAATAAAGCGGATTATTTTAATTGTACTTGCTTCTGTAATTATGGCAATCAATATCAAAAGCTTTGTAGATGCTGGTGGTTTATTTCCAGGAGGTTTTAATGGGCTAACATTATTGATTCAACGGATTGGAAAGTCATTTTTTCATATTTCCTTACCATTCTCTGTTATTAACTTTTTATTGAACGCAATTCCAGCAATCATCAGTTTTAAAGCAATTGGCAAAAAATTTACTGTTTATTCTTGTGTTATGATTGTGTTAACCAGTATTTTGACCGACTGCATCCCGACTATTTATATTACAAACGATATCCTTTTAATCTGTATCTTTGGTGGGTTAATTAATGGATTCGCCATTGGTTTATGTTTGATGGGACGTGCTACCAGTGGAGGAAGTGATTTTATCGCTGTAGCTTTATCCGAACGATTAAATATTGATGCCTGGAATTATATCTTTCTGGGGAATGCGGCAATGTTAATTATTGCAGGCCTTTTATTTGGTTGGAACGCTGCACTATATTCGATTATCTTCCAATTTGCTTCTACCCAAGTGGTGCGTATTTTAAACTTTCGCTATAAAAGAACAACGCTATTTATTATTTCCCATAAAACAGAGGAAATTTATCAAGAAATTAAGGAAATTACTCACCATGGTGCTACCTTATTCCATGGTGTTGGATTGTATAACGGAGAAGAACGAACTATGTTATATTCCGTTATCTCCAGTGACCAGGTAAAAGAAATCACGAAACAAATCCATAAAATTGACCCTCAAGCCTTTATCAATGTCATCCGCACCGACCAAATTTCTGGAAAATTTTATCAAAAACCAAACGACTAAGGCGATAGATGTTTTTATACTAAATTTATTTTAGAATCATTCCATCTGATGAATATAAAAAAACAGCACTGGAACTATGAATAGTTCCAGTGCTGTTTTTGGCCTTAGCCAATCAAACAAAATACTTAATGTACGCAAGTTCTAGCTAGTATATAACATTTCACTTAAACCATAGCTCAACTATGTTTCCATGAAAAATTTGCTATGAATAGGGTCACCTGATACTTATAAGAAAAAGTTTTATGTAAAATACTATGAATTGGTTATAGAGCCTTTAAAAAAGAAAAACACTAGCTTAGCTCTTCAAGAAATATGGTATCAATCACACTACAACATATAATCCAGCTTATAGATTGATGAAATCAATTTCCTAGATGGACTATACCGTCGCTTTTTCGATTGGTTATGCCTTTCTAAAGTTCATTTTTCTCATGGAACCCTTATAGCAAAGATATCCATTATAACCGGATAGTTTGCCTTGAGAAAGTAATATCGTAAAAAAGGATGTTGCAAAATAAGCAACATCCTTTTGTTTTTATTTTATTAGTGAGCATGGCAAGCTTCACAATCTTCTGGGATATCCCCAACAATAGGTTTTGGATCAATTCCCTGACGTTTGTAATAATCTGCAATAGCTGCTTTAATTGCCTGTTCCGCTAAAACAGAGCAGTGGATTTTTACTGCTGGCAGCCCATCCAATGCTTCCACAACAGCCTGATTGGTCAATTTCAGCGCTTCTGAGATCGGTTTTCCTTTAATCATCTCTGTGGCAATTGAGGAAGTGGCAATTGCGGAGCCACAGCCAAATGTTTTAAATTTAACGTCCTCAATGATATTATCTTTTACTTTCAAATACATTTTCATAATATCGCCACATTTAGCGTTTCCCACTTCTCCAATACCGTTCGCGTCCTCAATTTCGCCAACGTTACGTGGGTTTGTAAAGTGATCCATTACTTTTGCTGAATATTCCATAGCCATAGCTAAATTCCTCCTTTATCAACCATTCCATACTGGGGACATATCCCGTAACCGCTGGATAATCTGCGGCAATTTTTCCAAAATATAATCTACATCTTCCTGGGTATTGGTTTCCGCTAAGGACAACCGTAAAGAACCATGTGCGATCTCATGAGGCAACCCAATTGCCAAAAGCACATGGGATGGGTCCAAAGAACCGGAAGTACATGCGGAACCAGAAGAAGCGCAAATCCCGTTAAAATCCAACATTAATAAAATGGATTCCCCTTCAATGCCTTCAAAGGAAACATTTAAATTACCACATAGCCGGTGTTCCATTGAACCATTAATGCGTACTTTTGGGATTGCTTCTACAATCCCTTTTGCCAACTGGTCTCGTAAGTTAGAAACATATTTTTGTTTCGCTGGAATATCCTTTACGGCATCGGTAATCGCCTGTCCCAACGCTACAATAAAAGCGACGTTTTCTGTACCAGCACGCTTTCCACGTTCCTGACCGCCACCATCTAAATAGTTTGGTAAGACAATCCCCTTCCTTACATATAGGGCGCCTACCCCTTTCGGGGCATGGATCTTATGACCAGACAATGAAAGCATATCTATCTTTTGTTCTTTTACATCAATCGCTACGTTTCCTACTGCCTGCACGGCATCTGTGTGGAACCAAACACCTTTTTCGTGGCACACCTTTCCGATTTCCTCAATTGGCTGGATGGTGCCAATTTCATTGTTCGCATACATGATGGTAACTAAAATGGTATCTTCCCGAATCGCATCCGCCACCTGTTGCGCTGAAACCAATCCTTCCTCATTTACCGGCAAGTAGGTTACTTCAAATCCCTGCTTTTCTAATGTCTGACAAGTATGCAGCACCGCGTGATGTTCAAAATTAGTGGTAATAATATGCTTTTTCCCTTTTGCAGCACCCAATCTGGCTGCGGACTTAATCGCCCAGTTGTCAGATTCTGAACCACAGGAAGTAAAATAAATTTCCATTGGATCAGCACCCAAAGCGTTGGCTACCTGTTCCCTTGCTTTATCAATCGCAAATTTTGCTTCGTGGGCAATGGAATAGATACTGCTTGGATTTCCATAGTTATCCTTCAGCCAAGGCAACATGGCTTGAAAAACCGAATCAGAAACCTGGGTAGTAGCAGAATTATCTACATAAACAAAACGGTTCATTTTTCACATTCCTTTCTATCTCAGGAAATTTTTATCGAAAAATACATAAAATCAATCTGTATATTATTGGTGTATTTTTATTGTATACCATTTTAGTATGAATTTCAAGAGTGTTTGAAAATTCTTCTATTTATAACAGTTAGCCTAAATTCAGAGCTTTCTTTTCAGTAGTTTTACACAATTTATTGCCGATATCTCTGAGATTCTGCTACAGCCATCCGGTCGCAACGTTCATTTTCTGGATGTCCAGCGTGCCCTTTTATCCAATGAAATTCCACCTGGTGAATCTCCAATAACTGTAATAATTGTTGCCATAAATCCGGATTTAATGCTTTTTCTTTTTTATTTCTCATCCATCCGTTTGCCTTCCATTTTATCGCCCAGCCCTGCTGGATCGCATCAATAATATATTTGGAATCACTGTGTACTACCACCTGGCAAGGTTCCTTTAACAAAGACAATGCTTGAATAACAGCGGTCAGTTCCATCCGGTTATTCGTAGTTTGTGCCTCTCCACCAGACAGTTCCTTTTCATGAGCACCATACCGTAAAATGGCTCCCCATCCGCCAGCACCAGGATTTCCACTACATGCTCCATCCGTATAGATGTCAACTTTTTTCATTCTGTCTCCTCCAGTAAATAACTTTTTGCGGCTTCATAAAGGCTTCGGTCTACCAAAGCGTCAACCAACGTTCCCTGTTCATTATATTCCTCTGAAAACACTTTGCCAGTAGCTCGGATTTTGGCGATAAAACTAGTGTCAGAATAAGGAATTAATAATTTCATCCGGTGAGATGTCTCTTCCAAACTCTGGGCAATCCGGTTTAGCAGATGGTCAAACCCAAAGCCGGTTTTCGCGCTGATCATCACGCAATCTTTTTCCGCAAAATAAGGCTGATGGGCAATTTTATCACATTTGTTCAACACAGTTAAAACCGGAATATTACTGCATCCCAGTTCATCTAAAAGCTGTTGGGTAACCTGAATCTGTTCCGCAGCTTCATCACTGGAAACATCACATACATGTAGGATTAAATCCGCATTTGCCGCTTCTTCCAAAGTGGATTGAAAGGCTTCGATTAGATGGTGGGGCAAACGCCGTATCAACCCAACAGTATCCACCAGTAACACAGTTTTTCCATCGGGTAATTCCAGTGCCCTCGCTGTAGGGTCAAGGGTAGCAAAGAGTTTATTTTCTGCTAAAACACCAGCATTGGTCAGCGCGTTCAACAAAGTGGATTTTCCAACATTGGTATACCCTACAATGGCAACTGTAGTAACATTGTCTTTTTTCCGGCGGCTGCGCATCATGGCACGGCGTTTTTCCAACTGTTCCAGCTCTTTTTCTAAAAAAGCGATCCTTCGTCTGATATGGCGTTTATCACTTTCCAATTTGGTTTCCCCAGGGCCACGGGTTCCAATCCCAGCTCCCAAACGGGACAACGCAACCCCCATACCCGCTAAACGGGGCAAACGGTACCGCTGTTGCGCCAATTCCACCTGTAGCTGTCCTTCTTTTGACCTAGCGCGTTGGGCGAAGATATCCAAAATTAATGTTGTGCGGTCGATTACCCGGACGTTTGTTGCGTTTTCAATATTCCTGATTTGCGTAGCGGTTAACTCATCGTCAAATATAATCAGGTCTACTTGGTTTTCTTTACAAAATTCCGCTATTTCTTCCAACCTTCCCGCTCCAATACAGGTTGCGCTATCATAGCTTTCCCTGCGCTGGGTAAAAATACCCACTACTTCTGCCTCAGCAGTCTTAGTCAGTTCCTCTAACTCCAACAAGGATTGCTCTATATCAAATATTCCAGTGTCAACACCAATTAATAACGCTTTCGTAATTTCGGTTGTATTATCGTACATAACATCCCTCCGATTTCAATTTCAGGCTGTAGAATCTATTATAGCATTTTCTATTGCAATATGATATAATTGATTTGTAAACAGGAACAATTTATTTTATGGAATCACCATTAGTCTATTTGTTCCCGGCTGATTTGCTTGGTAAACACGCCTTGTAATGAAAATTGTAATCTCTATTTTCGCTTGAAGATAGAGAAATTAGAACAAAAAGTTCAGGTGACTTTTGTGAAACTATATGACGTAATTATTGTAGGTAGTGGCGTAGCTGGGTTAAGTACCGCACTCCACCTAAACAAAGACCTTAATGTATTGTTGTTATGCAAACGGGAAATGACCCTGTGTAACTCCTCTTTAGCACAAGGCGGGATGGTAGCGGTATATGATACCGAACACGATAGCTGTGAAGAACATATTAAGGATACGATGATCGCCGGCCGATATGAAAACAACTTAGAGGCTGTTACTATCCTTTCCAAAGAGAGTAAAATGGTAGCGGATGAACTCCTCGATTTGGGAGTCGATTTTGACCGCACATCGGATGGAAAAATTGATTTAACCCTAGAGGGTGGGCACAGCAAACACCGTATCCTGCATTATAAAGATTCCACAGGCAAAGAAATTGTGGATAAATTAATTATTGCCGTAAAACGCCGCAAAAATGTGACCGTTATGGAATATGCTCAGATGTGCAACCTAAAAAAAGTTCCTGGCGGCTTTAGTTTGGATATTTTACAGCATGAGCAACACCACTATGTTTCCACGCCATTTTGTGTATTGGCAACAGGGGGCATTGGTCGTATCTATCAGTATACCACAAATTCCGCGATTGCTACTGGGGATGGTATTGCTATGGCATACCAGTTGGGAGCAAAAATCCAACATTTAAGTTATATTCAATTCCACCCGACTGCTTTTTATAACGCCCAGCAAAGAGAATGCTTTTTAATCAGTGAAGCGGTCCGAGGAAACGGTGCTTACCTGCGAAACTGCCATATGGAACGTTTTATGCACAAATATGATGAACGTTTGGAATTAGCACCCCGTGATGTAGTATCCCAGGCCATTATGAAAGAGCAGGAAGCAACGGGAAGCAAACATTTTTACTTGGATATTTCCCATAAGGAGCCAGAATTCATTAAAACTCGTTTTCCAATGATCTACCACAATTTACTACAATCGGAATATGATTTAACCAGGGAACCTGTCCCAATCTATCCTTGCCAGCATTATCTGATGGGAGGGATTCAGGTAAATTTAAATTCGGAATCCACCATTCCTGGATTATTCGCTGTTGGGGAGTGTTCCCATACAGGAGTGCATGGCAGGAACCGTTTGGCAAGCAACTCCCTGTTAGAAGGGATTGTATTTGGCCGGCGTTCCGCACTCCATATCAATCAGCTCTCCAAACAAACACAGGAAAAAATACAACCTTATCCATTCCAGCCAGATGTTTATACTGCGGATATTCCAAAAGGGACCCGTACTGAAATCCGTTCTATCATGCAAAAGGCGCATTTTGTCCTGCCAAATCGAAAGTTAGCAGAGGAAGGCTTCATCCGTATCAATGATATTAAATTTATGTTGGAACACGGGCAGTTTAAGGTAACTCCGGATTATATTGAGGCAAAATCCCTGGCTACCTGTGCTTATATTATTTTAAAAGAAATTATGTAGGAGGAATAATCCATGTCTTTACCACAATTTTATATTGACG
Source organism: Clostridium facile (assembly GCF_014297275.1). Lineage (NCBI taxonomy): Bacteria > Bacillati > Bacillota > Clostridia > Eubacteriales > Clostridiaceae > Clostridium > Clostridium facile. The sequence goes on along the minus strand of NZ_JACOQK010000001.1, from coordinate 2,621,660 downwards.
ATATTATCAAGCGGGCAATTATGGAGGACATCAACTATGTAGATGTTACGACCGATTACCTGATCAGCGATGATGCTGTAACAACCGCCAAATATGTTGCGAAGGATACCGGCGTTGTGGCTGGTGTAGATATTGCTGTCCGGGTTTATCAATTACTGGATGATTCCATTCAATACGAAATCTTTAAAAAAGATGGGGATGCTGTAGAAAAAGGCGATATCATCCTCACCTTAACCGGAAAAACAAAAACCCTTTTAAAAGGGGAACGTACTTCTTTAAATCTAATCCAACACATGTCCGGTATTGCCACAATGACTAATAAATGTGTTCAGCTTACCAAAGGTACCAACTGTACCATCGCAGACACCCGTAAAACTCTGCCCGGACTGCGTGCTCTACAAAAATACGCTGTAACCGTAGGAGGAGGGTTAAACCATCGTTTTAATCTCTCCGATGGAGCTATGTTGAAAGATAACCATATTGACGCCTATGGCTCTATGACAAACGCAGTAAAAGCATTACGTGAAAAAATTGGCCATATGGTAAAAATCGAGGCGGAAACCCGTAATTTTGAAGAATTGGAAGAAGCCTTGAACTGTGGAGCAGATGTCATTATGTTGGATAACATGTCCCCTGCTGATATGGCGAAAGCGGTTGAAATCACCGCTGGCAGGGCAAAATTAGAGGCATCCGGTAATATTACTCTGGAAAACATTGCTGAAGTTGCCAAAACAGGGGTGGATATCATCTCTTTAGGTGCTTTAACCCATTCTGTGAAAGCATTTGATATCAGTATGAAAATCGCTTTATAACCTCTTATCAAAAGTTTAGTCTACCCCACATGGTATTTTCCTATGTGGGGATTTTATGATCTACCTTTTTCATATAAATAGAATTTTCCATTCTACTGGATAATTTCTCAAAGAGTCATCAGTTTCTGCATTGTCAGTAAAACTTATTGTAAATTTTATTTTTACCTGTTTATACCTGTCATGTTTCAGCTAATAGCTCTCTCCACTTCTTTGCTTTATCTTGCTGAAAGTCATGACCTCCGGCTAAGCCGGAGGCTTGATTAAGCCCTAGAAGGGCATTTTACTGGCGGGCATCTAAAGACGCACTGAACATTCTTTCTCTTGCATCTACTGCTCCGCCGCCCGTAAACGGGCACTTATGCTTCTTTCCGAGCTTGTATGAACTTGCTAGATTGCTTGTTAGTAGCTCGCTTCGCTCGATACTTGAAGCGAAAGCTTTTTTACGGAGCACCTCCACCGGTATGGCCGCTGGTTTCCCTAATCAATGATAAAATACCCGATTGAGCTGTTAAGCCCAATCGGGTATTTTCGTATACGTCTATTATAGAGAACCATCCGGCCAAGACACCGAACCTGTATCCTGGAATAACGACATAACATTTACAATAATTGAGCAAAAAGCCAACACTATAAATACAATACAAATGACCAAACTAATTTGCGCCATCAACTTACGGTTGGATTTCATCCCGTATACAGAAGAATAAATCCCAATCGCACCAAACACAAACGCTAAAATGGGAAAGAACAGCCCTAAAGAGGATAAAATCCCCATAGTAAAGCTTTGCAACGCTTTTTTCTCTAAAAATTCTGGAGAAGGGGCTGGTTTTACTGGTGGAATTTGTGGAGGCATGCCATTTGGTTGAAACCCATATGGATAATTATTATTTTGCCCCTGTGGAGGATATGGCGGCTGATTCCATGAATTTGGTTGCATAACTGATTCTCCTTTCATTTTTACTGCACATCTTGTGGGGTCGATGAGGTTTCTGGTGGTGGAGTAGATTCTGCTGGTGGTGCTGATGGGGTTGGAGTAGGAGTTGTTTGTGCGGGTTCCGTTGCCCCTGTTCCACGTTCTATTACTTTATCCATTGGTTTATAAGTACTTTTAATGACAGAGGTAGAAACAACAGCCCCATTATAGGTAACCGTTTTGGTTACTTCTACCGTACAGCCATTTTTTCCGTTACTAATGGTTTTTTGATAGGTAGATGGCATATCCGCCCTGTCTTTGTACTTTGTACCAAATGGGGTAGTGCTTGTAATCTTTCCGTTTTTGGTCATCTCTACTTTATAATTATCTTTATCCGATTTTGTCCCATAAATAGAAACGGTAATTGATGTATTGGTAGTAGTCGCTACAATTTTGATGGATTGGTCACGGGTATTTTTAAAACAGAAATCCTGTCCACCATCGCTGACAGCAGCATCCCATCCTAAAGGAACATATCCTACTGTATAGCTGTGATTACTTCGGCGGGTAATATCCATATTAGCCAGTACTGCCGCTACATAAGTTGTTGTAGATACTTGGCAAACGCCACCACCATAGCCATCCTCTAAACCATTTGGTGTATATACTCCAGCTGGTTTATAGCCATGGGCTTTATCCGTATATCCAACCCTGCCGTTAAAAGAAAATACTTCTCCAGGAGCTACTACTGCCCCATTTAAAGTGGCTGCCGCTTTGGCAATATTAAAGTTTCGATTTTTATCTGTTGCCGTAAAATTAGTAGTATAGCTTTGTAATAAATCTGGACATGCTGCATTATCATGCTGCTGTTTTAACTGTTCTACCGTTACCTTTGGCGCAGTAATAGTTAAATCAATTGTGTACTCCCCAGAAGAAGGGTCCGTTACAATCTGTTTTGCAGTATCTAGATTGAAAGATACTCCTTCTTCCTCCTGGTTATAAATCATTTTACCAGAGCTGTTTACATTGCTAGTAGCATCTTTTGCTTCTTTACAGACTTCTTGATGGATTTGGTCTAAATTAATCGCAATAGTATCATCTGTAACAGCTATGCCTTCTGCAACAACCGGATCAAATACAAACTGTTTCACTTGGGTTATAATTTTTTCTTTTTCTTTCTCCACCTCAATAGAAGAACCTGCTGCACCTGCACGAACCACTAATTGGTTTCCTTTCCGTTCATAGGAATAAGGAGTTACTGCTACAGCGGAACTATCTTTAAATTCTGTAATAAGCTGGGTTAAGGTTTCATCATTATAATGGATATCTGGAGTAAAACCATCTGGGTTTTCTTTAAAATCGTATTCTTTTGCCTCAGCAAATACCTGGTCTGCTTGATAGGAAAATCCACAATCTTTTAATGAAATCTCAGCTGTCTTATCTTGAAAAGTAAGCTGTATTTTCTGTTCCTCTAATTTTGGATTAATCTCGTTTTGTAATACATCTTCCAGTTCCTCATGGTTTAATTTACTTAAAGAAATTCCATGTAGACTGGCATTTGTAGGTAAAATTTTATCCAAATGTTGTTTGTATAATACAACACCTGTGATAATCCCCACAATCAATAAAACAATCACAATTCCTGTTATTATAACAGGAACCTTATGCTTTTTGATTGATTCAATGCTAAAGTTCATAAACAGGCACCTCTTAATTTAGAATTATATTGTATAAATAATACAAAATTTAGAAGTTAAAATAAAAAATTTATTTCGACACATTATATATCATATCTTTTTTTTAGGTAAATTTCAACCATATTTTTTGTTTGTAACCCTTTTGTAAAATAAATCCATATTAAAAACGAAAGTTTTTAATCACTAAATTCCAATATTTATTCTTTATTTTACTGATTATTTCGAATAATTAGTACTATTTTAATATTGATCCTGTCTATCGTAAAAATCAAGTCAACCGCCCAATTCAACTGGTGGCTTGTACCGCCTCTAAAATGGTCTATTACTAGGTTAACCCCTATATAAGGTACTAAAAAATTATATTAGCATCAAACGCACTGCTTACCCATAAACGCTTCTAATTCATTAGCTATTTTTGGCATTACCTTCTACTTTTCGTCTCGCATAAAGCCCGCCATTGTTGCGCTACTCTTTCTTTCCAATAAAACTAGAAGTTTTTTCCACATCGAAAGACTCCATAAAAAATGCCCCCTCTTAGATCTAAGAGGGGGATGATTGTCACAACGACTTGTTCGCAATTAATGTTTAATTAAGCTTTGCCCATCCATTTCAGCTGGTTGAGGCAAACCAAGGATTTCCAGCATAGTTGGGGCAATATCTGCCAGTTTACCGCCTTCACGCAGTTCACAATCCATGCCTACTACCGCAAATGGAACTGGGAATGTGGTGTGAGCAGTAAATGGAGAGCCATCTTCTTCATACATTTTGTCAGCATTTCCATGGTCAGCAGTGATCAAAGCAACGCCGCCTTTTTCCAAGATAGCAGAAACGGTTCTGCCAACACAGGTGTCCACTGCTTCTACAGCTGCTTTTGCAGCGTCAAATACACCAGTGTGCCCTACCATATCACAGTTCGCATAGTTTAAAATGATAACATCATATTTGTCAGATTCAATGCGTTTTACTACTTCATCTGTTACCTCATAGGCACTCATTTCTGGTTTCATATCATAAGTTGCAACTGCTGGGGACTTAATCAATGCCCTGTCTTCGTTTTCAAATTCTTTCTCAACGCCACCGTTAAAGAAGAAAGTTACATGGGCGTATTTTTCGGTTTCCGCAATTCTCAGCTGAGTCAAGCCCTTTTTACTGATATATTCCCCAAAGGTATTTACCAAAGACTGTGGCTTAAATGCAACATCTACATTTGGCATAGTTGCATCATATTGAGTAAAGCAAACAAAGTGTACTGGAACCATTCCCTTTTTGCGTTCAAAACCGCTGAAATCTGGATCTACAAAAGTTCTAGTGATTTCACGGGCACGGTCAGGGCGGAAGTTAAAGAATACAATACTGTCGTGTTCCTTTACTGTTGCATTTTCAGCACATACCGTTGGCAGAACAAATTCATCCGTAGTATCAGCCGCATAGGAGTTTTCCATTGCCTGTGTTCCGGATTCTGCTTTTTCTCCTTCTCCGTAAACCATTGCAGCATAGGCTTTTTCCACACGGTCCCAACGGTTATCACGGTCCATGGCATAATATCTACCCATTACTGTAGCAATTTTGCCAACTCCGATTTCGTCCAGTTTGTTTTGTAGTTCAGCTACATAATCAATCCCAGAAGAAGGTGGAACGTCACGTCCATCCATAAAGCAATGAACATATACTTGTTCCAAGCCAGCTTTTTTTGCCAGTTCCAGTAAACCATACAGATGGGTGTTGTGGCTGTGGACGCCACCATCGGACAACAAGCCCATCAAATGCAGGGAGGAATTATTTTCTTTACAATTTTCAATTGCTTTGTTTAAAGCCTCGTTCTGGAAGAACTCTCCATCCTGAATGGATTTTGTAATTCTGGTTAATTCCTGGTATACAATCCGTCCAGCGCCAATGTTGGTGTGGCCAACTTCAGAGTTCCCCATCTGACCATCTGGCAGGCCAACGAGCATACCGGATGCACCAATATCAACACGAGGGCACTCGTTTAAATAATGGTCTAAATTTGGTTTTTTTGCAGATTTAATCGCATTGCCGTAATCGGATGGGTTATCACCAAAACCGTCCATAATAATCAAGGCTAAAGGTTTTTTTGCCATAACTCATTACTTCCTTTCATCTGTGTTATTCCAATTGTGTTTGAGAGTGAAAACCGCTTATCATGTAAAGATGATAAGCGGTCTCTTTCATTGTCAATCTATACGATAGAATTAACCTTTTGTAGCAGCTTCTACGATAGCAGCAAAATCTGGAGCTTTCAGGGAAGCGCCACCAATCAAACCGCCATCAATGTCTTCTTTGCCCAACAGTTCAGCAGCATTTTTTGGATTCATAGAACCACCGTATTGGATAGTCATAGCATCAGCAGCTTCTTTATCATAGATGCTAGCAACTGTTTCACGGATTAAGCCACAAACTTCAGCAGCCTGGTCAGCAGTAGCAGTTTTTCCTGTACCGATTGCCCATACTGGTTCGTAAGCGATTACAATGTTTTTCAGTTGTTCTTTTGTGATGTCTTTCAGAGCCAGTTTTACCTGCATAGCAACCAGTTCAGCTGTAATGCCGTTTTCTCTGTCTTCCAGCATTTCACCAACGCAAACGATTGGTTTCAGGCCAGCTTCAACAGCAGCTTTTGTTCTCAGGTTTACAGTATGGTCTGTTTCACCAAAATATTGTCTTCTTTCGCTGTGACCGATTACAACGTATTCAACGCCCATTTCGGTCAGCATATCAGCGGAAATTTCACCAGTAAAAGCGCCGGATTTTTCAAAGTGAACGTTTTCAGCGCCAACTTTGATGTTGGTACCTTCGGTCAGTTCCATTGCGGTTTCCAGGTTGGTGAAAGGAACACAGATTACAACGCCACAGTTAGCGTCTGCAACCAATGGTTTCATTGCTTCAATTAATTCTTTTGCTTCTGCACGATTTTTGTTCATTTTCCAGTTGCCAGCAATAATTGCTTGACGTAATGTTTTGTTCATGATAGAACCTCCATAAATTCAGTCAAAAAATTTTATTCCTATAAATTAAAAACGGCGTAAGGCGAAAGGGTCTCGCCTCCGCCGTTGTATTTACTGTATCGTAAAAGCAGCAATTAATTATTTATCTTGGATTGCTGCGATACCTGGCAGTTCTTTTCCTTCCAGGAATTCCAGGGAAGCACCGCCACCAGTGGAGATATGGGTCATTTTATCACCAAAGCCCAGGGTGTTTACTGCTGCTGCGGAGTCACCACCACCGATTACTGTTACCGCATCGGTTTCAGCCATTGCTTTTGCAACCGCGATCGTACCTTTTGCCAGGATTGGGTTTTCAAATACGCCCATTGGTCCGTTCCAAACAACTGTTTTTGCAGATTTTACAGCTTCTGCAAACAGTTCCGCTGTTTTTGGACCGATATCCAGGCTCATTTTATCAGCAGGAATTGCATCCGCTGCAACAACTTCTACTGGAATTTCAGCATCAATTGGATTTGGGAATTCATCAGCAATGGTGCAGTCGATTGGCAGTAAAATTTGAACACCTTTTTCTTCTGCTTTTGCCAGCATATTTTTACAGTAGTCGATTTTTTCTTCATCCAACAGGGAAGTACCTGTACCATAGCCTTTTGCAGCCAGGAAAGTATATGCCATACCGCCGCCGATAATCAAAGTATCTGCTTTGTTCAACAGATTTTCAATAACATTCAATTTATCTGCAACTTTTGCGCCACCCAAAATGGTAACGAATGGTCTTGCTGGATCATTGACAGCATTGCCCAGGTACTGCAGTTCTTTCCCAATCAGATAACCAACAGCGGTTTCTTTTACATAATCAGTTACGCCAACAGTGGAACAATGTGCTCTGTGTGCGGTACCAAAAGCGTCGTTTACAAATACATCTGCCAAGCTAGCCAGTTCTTTGCTGAACTCTTCACCATTTTTGGTTTCTTCTTTGCGATATCTAGTGTTTTGCAGCAATACTACGTCGCCGTCTTTCATAGCAGCAACAGCAGCTTTTGCGTTTTCACCTACAACATTATCATCAGCAGCAAATACTACTTCTTTGCCCAAGTGTTCTGACAATCTTTTTGCTACAGGAGCCAGGGATAATTCTGGTTTTGGTTCGCCTTTTGGTTTGCCCATATGGGAGCAAAGGATTACTTTACCGCCATCCGCAATTAATTTTTTAATAGTTGGCAGAGCAGCAACGATTCTATTTTCGTCAGTGATCACACCATCTTTCAGTGGTACGTTAAAGTCGCAGCGAACAAGAACTCTTTTACCTGCGACATTGATGTCATCAACAGTCTTTTTGTTTAAAGAAGTCATATTAGCCATCCTTTCAATCTTAGAAAATCAAAAATATTTGTTCTTCCGTTTAGGAAGAATGTTAACAGAATAACAAACTAATTTATATTATATCCAATTAAGGCAGTTTTTTCAAGTGGTTTCCGGGAAATTTCCGCCTTTTTCCCATTCGGTTATCCAGTTTCACTATAATTCCGAAAAAAACAGTATTTTAGTTGGAATTTTGGCTGCCCTTTACAACAACCGCTACTACCTGAGGCCCAGCGTTAATCGAGATAACAACCCCAATTGGGTAAACGCCTTGCGGCTCCCCACCCAGTGCTTTTTTACATTCTTTCACCAGTTCTTCTGTCTTTTCCGGCTTATCCCCGGACAAAATATAATATGGAGTGTTTGGGGTCATCTCCGCTTTAGCGCGTTTGATTAAATCTGGAATTACCGCTTTTTCCCCACGTACTTTACCCAATACTTTGGATTTGCCATGGTCAAACGTTAAAATTGGTTTTAGCCCCATTAACTCCCCAACAAAGGCTGCTACAGCACTAACACGTCCAGATTTTTTCGCAAATTTCAAATCATAGGTGGCAAAATAAACATGGGCAGAATGAACCCAGTCTTCTACAAACGCAATAATCTCGTTTACTGGAGCACCTTTTTTCGCTTTTTCTGCTGCTTCTATAACCGCATATCCATACACCATGGAATAGGTAGTAGAATCCACAATATGAATTTGAAAAGAATCTTTTGCCTCTGGATGTTCCTCAAAAAAAGTATTTTTTGCCATAATCGAATTCTGATACGTAGCAGAACCACTACTATTGATGGAAATATAAATTAGATCTGTATAACCTTCGTCATAGTATTTTTGGTAAGCTTCTTCAAATTCAATTGGTGTAATCTGCGCATGAGTAGGGATTTTCGTACAACTTTCTAGAACTTCATAAAACTCTTGGGTTTCAAAATCTTCCCGTTCCCGGTATCCTTTTTCCTCAATAGTAATGGGAAAATTCAATATACGGATATTTAGTTCGTGCTCTTTCTCTTTTGGAATATCACAAGCGGAATCCGTCATAATTTTAATTTTAGCCATAGTTTACCTCCATAAAAATTAATTCCAGGTGTATTTTGTCAGCTCGCCAGTGGTCTTTAATTTTGGAAATCCCCATTGGCGCAATACTTCATAGGTAGCGATTGCAACGGTATTGGATAAATTTAAACTGCGGATCATTCCTAGCATCGGCATCCGAACACAATCTTCTGGATGATGGTAGAGTAAATCCTCTGGAAGTCCCGCATCCTCCCGACCAAAAATCAAATAGGAGTTATCCGGATATTCCGCATCCGAATAAATATGCTGGCCCTTTGTTGTAAAGAAAAAGAAATTTCCATCCGCATTTTTCTCTAAAAATTCCGCCAGGTTTTCATAATAGGTAATGTCAAGGTATTGCCAATAGTCCAATCCAGCTCGTTTGAGCTTTTTGTCATCAATTGCAAAGCCCAATGGTTTTACCAGATGGAGCCGTGCGCCAGTAGCTGCGCAGGTACGGGCAATATTCCCTGTATTTTGTGGAATCTGTGGTTCCACCAACACAATATTTAACGTACTCATTTTATTTCCCCCAAATGTCGTCTTCTCTATCCATTAAACTATATTTTTCACTGGAATGCAAGAGGATATCAAAAAATAATCCAATTCAAATATTCTTTGCTCTTTGAAACGACGACAGATACATCAAACTTCTTATTGAATCCTAGTATCCAAAAACAGAACAAATCTGCTTTTCGTAATAAGATCAACGATACTATAATTTTTGATGTATTTTTCTACTTATAGTAATAAAATCAACTAAAAAACAAAAAGTTATAAATAGATTGAAACAGAACCGCTCCTATACATAATTTTTAAAAATACCATATTATCCAACAGTATTGCCAATAATAAAAACGATAATTTTGAAAACGCTTTGTAAAAATTACCGCAAAAGTATTTTGCCTACTCCTAATAAGTTTTATCTTGTTCAAGTTAAGCTATCCATTTATTTCACAATAGATTAATAAATGACTTTCAGACTTTATACACTTATTATTCCAAAAAAAACAATAAACTAGCTTTGAAATAGACCATATACTTACATTGGTTTTGTTCCGTAAAAACCGCTTTCTCTTAAAAACTTTATCAAGATTTTTTCGAATCTCCGATAAAATTTGAGGTTTTCAAAAACAAACAAAAAAGCCGTTTCCCAATTAGATTGGGAAACGGCCGTTCCTTCAAATGGTTATCTCTCTAAGTTCTGGTCTCTGGAAGGGCCTACACCAACCATTTTAATTGGGCATCCACACACTTTTTCCAGATAAGCAATATAATCCTTACATTCCTGTGGCAGTTCATCATATGTTTTACACTTGGAAAGGTCTCCGGAAAAACCAGGTACTTCCTCATAAACCGGTGTGCAATCTTCTAATTCTTGAATATCACATGGGTATTCTGTAAAAATAGTGCCATCCGGTTTTTTATAAGCAACACATACTTTTAAGGTTTCAATCCCACTTAAAGTATCAAATTTATTGATTGCCAAAGCGGTTAACCCATTGGCACGTACCGCATGACGGAGGATCACTGCATCAAACCATCCAGTTCTTCTTGGACGTCCAGTGGTTGTGCCGAACTCGTTGCCACGGTTACGGATCATATCGCCCATTTCATCGAATAACTCGGTTGGGAATGGGCCAGCCCCTACACGAGTGGTATATGCTTTCGCAACCCCAATTACTTCATCAATTACCGTTGGGCCAACACCGGAGCCAATACAGCATCCAGCAGACAATGGATGGGAAGAAGTAACATATGGATAGGTTCCAACATCCAAGTCCAACAAGGTTCCTTGAGCCCCTTCAAACAGAATTTCTTTGTCCTGTTTTACAGCTTCATAAGTCAACACAGATACATCCGCTAAATATGGAGCCAGACGTTTCGCATATCCTACATATTCTTCAATAATAGTATCAACGTCCAATGCCTCTCCACCATAAATCTGGGTGATAATTTTATTTTTTAACGCACCAACAGCAGCAGCTTTTTCACGGAAAATAGATTCATGTACCAGGTCGTACATACGAATCCCACTACGTTCCGCTTTATCCATATAGCATGGACCAATCCCACGGCCTGTAGTACCAATCTGCTTGCCGCCCAAGGCAGCTTCACTTAATCCGTCCAATTTACGGTGCCATGGCATAATCACGTGGGCACGTGGGTCGATTTTTAAGTTGTTGCAATCAATCCCCCGTTGAATTAAACCGTCAATCTCCCTTAAAATATCTTGTGGGTCGATTACTACGCCACAACCAATCAGACAGGTGGTGTTGGGGTATAAGATGCCGGATGGTACCAGATGCAACTTATAGGTCTCTCCGTTGCTTTCCACTGTATGACCAGCGTTGTTACCGCCCTGTGAGCGCACAACAACATCTGCGCGGGAAGCCAAAATGTCAATGATTTTACCTTTACCTTCGTCGCCCCATTGAACGCCGACTACAATTTTTGCAGGCATAAGTCCATACCTCACTTTAACTTCAAAATTAATATTAACTCTTATTTACGAACCATGGATATAAATCCACAACAGTTTTTATTATAACAAACCGCTCACTACAATGCAAGTAAATCACTGCAATTTCTCAAGGTTCCCATCTGTTTTTTTCAACCCAAAAAAGAAAATTCTGTATATTACACAAAGATATAACATTATTTTATAAACCATTTTTCATTACTTGCAAGAAATCAATTTTCAACTGTCAAAAAATATTCGAAAAGTCTCGTCCTGTATAAAACGGAAGGATTTGCTAATAATAAAAATAATTTGGAACTAAAATTTGAAACAATCGTATGGAAAGGGATGGTCTTACATGAAATTAACTCCTACTGAGTACAGCCAAATGGTAGAACAAGCCTCCCCCAAATCACCTTCCGCCAAAAATATTCCAATGGCGTTTTTCATTGGCGGCTTAATTTGTGGGATTGGGGAAGCACTCCGCCAGCTGTATATCGCTGCAGGATTGGGAAAACCCGAAGCCGCTGCTTGTGTTTCGGTTACCTTTATTGGCATTACCGCAATCCTAACAGGGCTAAAGGTGTTTGACAATATCGCCAAAGTTGCAGGCGCTGGCACCATTGTTCCAATCACCGGATTTGCCAACGCAATTGTTTCCCCAGCATTGGAATTCAAAGCAGAAGGTTATGTATTAGGATTAGGCGCAAAAATGTTTGTCATTGCTGGGCCTGTAATTGTATATGGAACAGTTGCCTCCGCAATTTATGGCGTAATTCTATATATCATTCAATTATTTTAAGGGGGAACATTTATGAGGATTGGAAGAAGTACCTTTCAACTGGACCATCTCCCAAGCATAGCTGGATTTGCCGCAGTTGCAGGTAAAAAAGAAGGCGAAGGCCCTTTTGGAAATAAATTTGACATGATATTTCAAGACGGCTTGTTCGGGGAAAAAACATTTGAAAAAGCCGAAAGTAAAATGCAAAAAGAAGCTGCTACTCTCGCAATCCAAAAAAGTGGATTGATCCCAGACCAAATACAGCTTGTTTTCGCTGGGGATTTGTTGAACCAATGTGTGGGCTCCAACTACGGAATACGGGATTTAAAAATTCCCTTTGTAGGATTGTATGGAGCTTGTTCTACCATGGCGGAAAGTTTGGCATTGGCAAGCCTTTCGGTGGATACTAACCTTGTCGATCACGCTTTGGCTGTTACCTCTTCTCATTTTTGTTCAGCGGAACGCCAGTTCCGTTATCCACTGGAATATGGTGGGCAACGTCCTCCAACAGCACAATGGACTGCCACAGCTTCCGGTGCTGTAATAGTGGGGAAATCAGACAAACCACCTTACGTCAAACATGTCTGCATAGGAACCATTGTTGACTTGGAGGTCACTGATATTAACAATATGGGGGCTGCGATGGCACCAGCAGCAGCGGATACCATTAAACGCTATTTGGAGGATACGAAAACAACCCCAGAACAATACGACCTGATCGTAACAGGTGATTTAGGTCAGGTGGGTTCTACCCTGTTAGTACAACTCTTACAGTTGGGCAAGATTGATATCTCACAACGGCACAAGGATTGTGGCCTTTTGCTATACGACCAAAAGACCCAGGATGTTCATGCAGGGGGCTCCGGCTGTGGATGCAGTGCCGCTGTATTGTGTTCCCATTTTTTAAAAGAATTACAACTGGGCAGATTGCAAGATATTCTATTTGTTGCAACGGGAGCTCTGATGTCCACCGTTACCAACCAACAAGGGGAAAGCATCCCAGGAATTGCCCACCTTGTCCATCTTTCCAGCCATAAAGGAAAGGAGAGAGAATAGATGTTATTGGATTGTATAAAAGCGTTTTTGGTAGGCGGTGGAATTTGTGTTATTGGGCAAATTTTAATTGATTACACGAAACTTACCCCTGCTCGAATTTTAGTTACCTTTGTAGTTACCGGCGTTATATTAGGAGCTCTGGGGATTTATGAACCAATTGTCCAATTCGCTGGTGCGGGGGCATTGGTCCCTTTAACAGGGTTTGGATACCTTTTATCCACCGGCGTCCAGGAAGCTGTTGCGAAAAGTGGGCTGATGGGTGCACTGTGTGGCGGATTCACTGCTTGTGCAACAGGGGTAACCGCCGCCATCCTGTTTGCCTTTTTAATTGCATTGATCTTTAAACCGGGTGATAAATCCTAATTTTTGTCTAATATTAAAATCATGAAACGGACTTTATCAAATACTTTATTCCACCAAATTGAACTAGCAAACTAATTTGTAATGAATATTGTTATTGTAAAGCAAAATAGCAGGCATTTTTGTGCCTGCTATTTTTTCATAACATAAGATTCTATCAATAATAAGAGTGATTCTCTTAAATTTAATACAGAAAAGATAAATGGAATAACGCTTGTTCTTATGATTTACTACTTACCGCCCTAAGATTTCAATTAGAAAATAAAATTAATATGAAGTTCTATAAACAGTTCATCTTTTGTCCAAATCAAGAATTATCTGTTTTTTCTTATGATTCTACAAGGGTTTCCATAGGCTATTGTATTACTTGGAATATCTTTAGTCACAACGCTTCCTGCTCCAATTACTACATTGTCTCCTATTGTAACACCTGGCAAAATAATTGCCCCTCCACCAATCCATACATTATCGCCGATGGTTACTGGAGCAGTTTGAGTTTTGCAAAATTGGAACGAATTATCCTCGTTGAGTTCGCCAAATCTATCAGCTGCATTTGTTGGATGAAAAGCAGTATATATTTGGACATTGGGTGCGATTAAGGCATTATCTCCAATCGTAATCTTATTATCATCTAAAAAGGTACAGTTCATATTTATTTCACAGTTGTTTCCAAGATAAATATTGTTTCCATAATCAACATAAAAAGGTGGGGTAATCCATAAATTTTTTCCCCTTTCTCCCAACAATTCATTTAGAATACATTCTTTTTCTTGTAAGTTCTCAGAATCTGTTTGATTGTAATCCCTTATTAAATTCTTGGCTTTGTGCCATTGAGTTAATAATTCAGAATCACTGCAATCATATACTTGCCCTGTCAACATTTTTTCTTTTTCCGTCATAAGATCCTCCAAAAATGTTTCATTTATTCTTATGGTAATTATAACATAGCACTGAAAAAAGATCTATATCCTTATTGGAGCAGTAAATCATCATTTACTTTCACAGCTACTATTGAGGCTCGCTATAGATAATGAAACTTCTATTATGATTTTACAAATAAAAGTAAACCTCCACCATCTAAATAATAACCACAGCAATAAGGCTTAAAGGCATAGCCATATTGTTGTGGTTTTCTATCATCAGTGTACATAAATTACCTGTTGGCACATTATCAGTAATTCTATGAATGTTTTTCTGGGTGATAACGCTTTAAACTGAGGGAATTTAAAACAACCGATACGGAACTGAATGCCATAGCAGCCCCTGCGATAATTGGGCTTAAAAAGCCGAATGCTGCAAATGGGACCCCAATGGAATTATAGATAAACGCCCAGAATAGATTTTGGCGGATTTTGCGCATTGTTTTTCTAGACAAACGGATTGCTTGTGGGATAGAATTCAAATCCCCACGGATTAAGGTGATATCCGACGCCTCAATCGCTATGTCTGTTCCCGTACCGATGGCAATCCCCAAATCGGCTGTTACCAAAGCTGGAGCATCATTAATTCCATCCCCAACCATAGCCACAATCTTACCAGATTTTTGAATCTGTTCTACTTGGGAAGCCTTATGTTCCGGTAAAACCTCAGCTAACACATTGATAATCCCCACTTGTTGCGCAATGGCGTTAGCGGTTTTTTGATTGTCCCCCGTAATCATATAGATTTCCAATCCCATGTCCTTAAGCTGTTGGATCGCCTGTGCGGAACTTGATTTTACCGTATCCGCAACCGCAACAACACCAATCAACTTACCATCCATTGCAGTAAACATCGCTGTCTTACCCTGTTGTTCATATTGGTCCACCGGTTGTTCTGCCATAGAGAAATCAATCTGATGCTGTTCCATTAACCTACGGTTTCCAACCAGTACAGTATGGCCCTCAATTTCCGCAGAAATTCCTTGGCCTGTAATGGATTGGAATTGTTCCGGTTTTGGAATGTTTGGAAGGTTTTGCATACCGTATTGATAAATCGCCTGCCCCAGTGGATGCTCGGAATTTCGTTCTGCCGCAGCGGTAATGCGCAATAATTCCTGCTGTTCCATATCAAATGGATGGATATCAGTTACATCAGGCTTTCCTTCTGTGATAGTGCCTGTTTTATCCAGTACAATCGCATTGATGGTTCCAGCAGTTTGTAGGTGTTCCCCACCTTTGATTAAGATACCATTTTCCGCTCCTTTTCCTGTCCCCACCATAATAGCAGTAGGTGTTGCCAGCCCTAGTGCACACGGGCAAGCTATTACAAGGACGGATACAGCGTTGATAATCGCTTTTTGGATATCCCCTGTGATAATACTCCAAAGAATAAACGTGAGGATGGCAATTCCAATAATGGTGGGGACAAAGACGCCAGCCACTTTGTCCGCAATCTTTTGGATTGGCGCTTTATGTCCCTGGGCATCTTCTACCAAACGGATAATTTGGGATAATGCGGTGTCTTTTCCAATTTTCTCTGCTTCCATTACAAAACTGCCCGCATGGTTCACGGTAGCACCGATCACAGAATCTCCAGTATGTTTTTCTACTGGTAAACTTTCCCCTGTCAACATGGACTCATCAATGGAAGAACTACCTTCTAATATCTTACCATCCACAGGAATCTTTTCTCCTGGACGGATGACAATATGGTCCCCTACTTTTACCCGTTCAATAGAGATTTCCACTTCCTGACCATCTTTTAAAATACGGGCTGTTTTTGCCTGTAGCCCCATTAATTTTTTGATAGCTTCGGAAGTTTTTCCCTTTGCGTTGGCCTCCAAGAATTTCCCCAATAAAATCAATGTAATAATAGTGGCAGAGGATTCAAAATAAATTGGTTTCATATGGCCGTGTGCCACATGCTGGCCAGCATTTAAGAAAAATCCATTGACAATACTCAAGATGTAGGCGGAAGATGTCCCTAACGCAACTAATACGTCCATGTTAGCGGTTCCACTGCGCAACGCTTTGAACGCGCTTTTATAAAAACGGGCACCTATATAGAATTGCACTGGTGTTGCCAAAATTAACTGGGTCCACTCGTTATGCAAAAAAGCGGTGAACGAATTGGCAATTCCAACAGCATTCAACACCATCCCCAAAATCAATGGCGCTGTTAAAATGATCGAAAGGATCAATTGATTTCTGGCATGTTTTAACTCTTTTTGTTTGTTATCCTGCTGTTGGTCTATTTTGGTTTCTTCCCATACAGATGCACCATATCCCGCTTTTTCCACTGCCGCAATCAAATCATCTGTAGTAATGCTATCCTCAAAAGTGACGGCGGCTTTTTCTGTAGCTAGATTCACATTCGCCTGTATGACTTCCGGCATTTTATTTAATGTTCGTTCCACAAAAGCAGAACAATTTGCGCAAGTCATTCCAGTAATCATCAAAGTGACTTTATGAGACTGGGGCTGTATAGTACCATAACCGATTTTACTGATGAATTCATGAATCTGCTGTAACGAGATCCTATCAGTATCAAACTCTATTGTTGCCTTTTCCGTGGCTAAATTCACAGTAGCAGACAGAATTCCTTCTGTTTTATTTAAACGTTTTTCGATAAACGAAGAACAATTGGCACAGGTCATTCCTGTAATTTGTATTGTAGCTTGTTGTTTCATTTGCACCCTCCTCTACCCCCCTAGGGGGTGTCTAAAATCAGTATATACCTTTTACTACAAAAAAACAAGAGGATTGCGAATAAAATTTTTCGCTGTATAGCACATTCATTTTTTGTATTTATGATAATAAAATGAGTAAAACGAAATATTCCATCTCTTTAAAAATATGCTATTATCCTTCCAGAAAAATAAATCTATTATAAATTATTATTTGCGTATTGTTCATAGAAAAACCCAGTTGTAAAAAGTTTTACAACTGGGTACTGTTATTATTTATGATATTTTGTATTTGCAGAAATCGAAAACGCACGATATATTTGTTCCAGCAACATCACACGTGCCAGCTGATGCGGAAAAGTCATAGAAGACATAGAAAGGCGATAATCAGCCCGTTGTTTTATCTGATTAGAAAGCCCATAGGATCCGCCAATAATAAATGTAACCGAACTAATCCCATTTAACGCAACCTGCTCAAATTTTTGAGACAGCTGCTCCGAACTCATCTGTTTCCCTTCAATGCACATAGGGATTACATAACTCTGGGCTGGGATTTTATTTAAAATAGAAACACCTTCTGTTTCAATAACTCGCTCAATCTCTGCCTGATTGGGATTATTACTTATTTTGCATTCATTGATTTCCACAACCGATAATTTACAAAACGCCCCCAACCGTTTGCTGTATTCCGCGCAAGCATCCCTCAAATACTGCTCTTTTAATTTCCCAACACATAAAATCTGTACGTTCATCATACTTCAATCACCTTGCCAGGATTTCGTTCTGGCGCCACTTCCAACCGATAATCCTGTTCAATCATCATCTGGTTTTGCTGTAAATAGGAAACGGAATGCTCTAATGCAATTTGAGGAAGATTATTTTCCTTGCTCAAATGCCCTAATAAAAACCGGCTTGTCCCTTGTTGAATCAGCCATTTTAATTGTTCTGCACAATCCTCATTGGAAAGGTGCCCCTTTTTTGAAAAAATTCGTTCTTTTAAAAAGGGTGGGTAACCGCCGGTAAACAGCATATGTACATCATAATTGGATTCCAGCAACACAAAATCACTGCCCTGTAATTGTTGTTGTACCTCTTCTGATACATATCCTAGGTCAGTACATAAAGCAACCTTTTTTTGCTGGCTAGATACTGTATACCCTAAGCTCTCCGCGCTATCGTGGGAAGTATGGTACGCCCGAATCTCCCAATCACCAATCTGGACTGCTCTGTGGTTGATTTCATATAGCTTTGTTGTGGGGGAAACTGCTTCTTTTTTTAATAATTCGATCAGTGTGCCTTTAGAGCCATAAACAGGTACCTGATATTTTTCTGTCAGTTTCCGCAAACCGCTGATATGGTCACTATGTTCATGGGTAATAAAAATGGCTTGTATGCCATCTGGATTTAATCCGGCCAACCGCATGGAGTTAGTATAATTACGAATACCAAAACCAGCGTCAATTAAAATACCGTGGTTTCCATCCCCTAAATAGGTACAATTTCCTTTGCTGGAACTACAAAGAGAATAAAATTTCATCGCTGCCCCCTGCTGTACTTCCGAAAAAACAACAGGTCGGGAATCAACCGGCCTGTTATTGTTACTTGTTGTATCATATTAATTACAGTGCTTGCTTCAATTCCGCACCATCTGGAATAATGACCTTTTTGATATCAGCACCTAAATGCTGCAATTTTTCGACGATATCACCATATCCCCGTTCAATGTGGTGAATATTTTCAATCTCAGTTGTTCCTTTTGCAGAAAGCGCCGCAATTACCATAGCAGCACCGGCGCGTAGGTCGGTTGCTTTTACAGGAGCTGCGTGCAATGCCCCGCAGCCTTCAATCACAGCTACTTTTCCATCTACTGAAATATTCGCACCCATACGGCGTAATTCATCCACATATTGGAAACGATTATCCCATACACCTTCGGTTACAATACTAGTACCCTCTGCCATTGCCAGCAAAGTAGTAATTTGCGGCTGCATATCGGTTGGAAAACCTGGATGTGGCTGGGTTTTTACACTGGTACGCTGTAAATTCCCATGAGAAATCACACGGATACTGTCATCATATTCCTCAACAGTAACTCCCATTTTAACTAGTTTGGAAGTAATGGATTCCAAATGTTTTGGAATTACGTTTTTAATTAAAACATTCCCTTTGGTTGCGGCAGCCATCACCATATAGGTTCCAGCCTCAATCTGGTCAGGAATAATGCCATAGGTAGTGCTATTTAACTTTTCCACTCCACGCACTTTGATAACATCAGTACCTGCGCCCATAATATCGGCACCCATAGAGTTTAAAAAATTTGCTAAATCCACAATATGTGGTTCTTTGGCGGCGTTCTCAATAATGGTCAACCCTTTTGCTTTTACAGCAGCCAATAAGACATTAATCGTAGCTCCAACAGAAACCACGTCAAAATAAATTTGGGTTCCCAAAAGCCCTTGCTCCGCTTTTACGTCAATCATACCATGATCAATGGTATAATCCGCTCCTAGCGCATTAAATCCTTTTAAGTGCTGATCAATCGGGCGCACACCAAAATTACAGCCTCCAGGCATGGCAACACTAGCACGGTTAAATCGTGCAAGCAATGCTCCCAAAAAATAATAGGAAGCACGCATATATTTTGCCATTTCATATGGAACCACCGGCTCTGTCACATAGGTAGTATCAATTTCAAATGTATTGTTGTTGATGGTACGAATTTTGGCTCCCATTGCGCGTAAAATATTAAAGCCAATGGTAACATCACTAATATTAGGAAGGTTTTCCAGAATACATGGGCCTTCCGCCAACAGTGTTGCAGGGATAATTGCAACAGCCGCATTTTTTGCTCCGCTAATTTCTACTTCTCCAGTTAAGGGTTTTCCACCGTTTATCACAAATTTTTCCAAGCTTATACGCCTCCGCCTTGATCTGTTCCTGAGTGTATCGTTCCAATTACACCAATCCAAATCTTTATTCTATAATTTTAGTTTGCTCAGAAACACTATTTTTATTTCCAGTTCGTTTATTCCAAAATTTTTTTGTCTATTTTAACGAAATTTATGTTTGATTCTCGCCATTATGTCCACTCTATAATCTAATGATATTAAGCGCTGTTTTCTATATCAAAATGAAAATTCAATGGTATTATTATCCTTTTATTTTTGTCGTAATTATAAATATTTTATAACCTTATCAAGTATATCAAAATGGCCAGGAAAAGTCCAGTATTTTTTTCAAAAAGTCCAGTAAAATCGCCTATTGTAACAGTTTGTAAGTAAGCTGTAATCATTGCGTAAATAGATCATGAATTTTTAAAAACAACTATGTTATTAATATGAATTTTTTCTAAATTATGAGCTATAAAAATTGGCTTAGATGGATACATATTTTTGCTTTGATTTTTGCATACTATAAAATATGAATGCAAGGAGGACGCTATGCTAATTGAATTACAGGAAGCTACCAAAATATATCCAATGGGTGAAGAAACGATCTGTGCTATGGACCATATCTCTTTTGGCATCCAGAAAGGTGAATTTGTATCCATTATTGGATGTTCTGGTTCGGGAAAATCCACATTAATGAATATACTAGGTTGTTTGGACACCTTAAATTCTGGTAAATACTTCCTAGATGGGGAAGATGTCGCCTGCTTTACTCAAAATAGGTTAAGTAAAATCCGCAATGAAAAAATAGGTTTTGTGTTCCAAAGCTTTTACCTGATTCCTAACCTCACCGCCTTAGAAAATGTAGAGCTCCCCTTAAAATATCAAAATATACCAAAACACCGTCGCAAATTGTTAGCTGCTTCTGCACTACATCAGGTGGGTCTGAACACCCGTATGCACCACCGACCAAATCAATTATCTGGAGGACAGCAGCAACGGGTTGCTATCGCAAGGGCAATCGCTTCTTCCCCACCTATTATATTGGCGGATGAGCCCACTGGTAACCTGGATAGTAAATCTGGTAATGATATTATGGAAATTTTACAAATCCTTCACAACGAAGGAAAAACTATTTTATTGATTACACATGACCCAGCAATTGCCAACCAAGCGCAACGCACTTTAAAAATTGCAGACGGGAAATTAGTCGATTTATCAGTTTAAACAAAGGAAACCCTCTTTTTAAAAATTTTTGGAAACTTTTTTACAAAAAAACTTGTGTATTCCATTCAAATGAAGTATAATAAGAAGCATGAAAAGATTTGATAGGAGGGTGTACAATATGCTTGATAAAACAGTAACTTTTTCTGTACATGATGATAAAGAGTTGGAAATGAAACAGATTTTAACCACCGTATACGATGCGTTAAAAGAAAAAGGATATAACCCTGCCAATCAAATTGTAGGCTATATTTTATCTGAAGACCCAACTTACATCACCACATATAATAACGCCCGCAGCCTTATTCGAAAAATCGACAGGGATGAACTGCTGCAATCTATGGTAAAGGCGTATTTGGCTGATTAATCATCTTGTATCAATAAATGAAGGCACAGGAAGCATAGCTGTTTCCTGTGCCTTTTTATATGTTATCGTTTGAATCTGTTAAATACGATGAGCGATATATTTATTCCAAAAGAATCCAAACCGTTTTTGTTCCAAACGAATCCTGGTTTCGAAAAGATGATAGCTGTTATACAACTTTCTAGCATCTTCTTCAGTTGTCTTTGTTTTACTGTAAATACATTGGGAATACAACTGCCCTGCCTGGCATAGCTCCTTTGCTAATGTAGGGTATTTGGCAGCCAAACGCCTAGTAAAGGAAACCGGTGTTTCGTCTTGCTGTATTTCCACACCAATATATTTTCCTAAACGAACCAAACAGGTAAAACTAAATTGCGCCAGTTGTTCTGGTGTACCTTGAACAGCCTTTTGCTCTTTGGAAATCCGTATTCGGTAACGAACCAGCAATAACAGTACAATCAATATTATCATACCAATAAAAATCCAAATTGGCAATGGTACCAATGCACTTGTATTATTTTGATTCTGCGTAGTAGATTGCTGTTGTTGCTGATCCTGATTTCCAGCCGGTGCGTCAGACGGAGCAACACCATCTTGCCAGATTGGAATTGTTGGGTTTTCCGATTGCGCCGCCTGCGTTTGATCAATACTTAAACCTAACTCAGCCAGATGGGATTCCATCTCTTCCCCACCATCCGATGTTATTGTAATATTTGGTTTTTCGGATGCAATCGCTTCCTGATAAGCGTAAGGAGGCGTTGCCTCAAATTTACACCAACCATATCCAGGCAGGTAGACTTCTGCCCAAGAATGATAGTTGCGCAACCGAATAATATGTTCTTCTTCCGAAGATGCCACTGGCATATGGTACCCAGTTACATATCGAGCGGGTAAACCAACACTACGGGATAAGATCACCATTGCAGAAGCAAAAGAGTTGCTGTAACCCTGCTTTTCCTCAAATAAAAAATGGTCCACAAAATCCTGCCCTTCTTCGGGGTCGCTGGGGTGCAATGTATAAGTATAATGTTCAATCAAATAATCACAAATTGCCTCTGCTTTTTCCGAATCTTGTTTAATACCACTAGTAATCTGTTTTGCTAAATCCATAGTACGCTTTGTTACACTGGAGGATAGTTGGGTATATTGTTGCTGGATAGACGCTTCATAACCATTTAGGTTTTCTTGGTTCCAACTGTCATAATGAGTTAAGTCCTGATGATTAAACACCTGATTTACCGTAATTTGCTCGATCTGATAGCGGTCCAATGCGGAAGAAAGATTCCTCCTTCCATACATCTCCTGTAAATGCTCCTGGTAATAGGTTACCGCCATCGTATCATTGCGCTTTAATGGAGAACTGAGTAAAAACTCGCCCATCTGATTTTCGTAAATATCCCGACGTCCAACCTGATCAAAAGTTCCAGACAGTCTGGGAACAAAAAGCCGGTCACTTTCCAATAAATATTGAATTTTGATCGTGTCAGCATGGATGCTATCCGTATTAAAATCCGAAGCCTGGATACTTTTTAACGAAGCGATATCCACTGTTTGATCATCTTTTTCAAACTCACCTTGCTGTATGTTCGATTTTTGCCAGCTATGTCCAGTATACACATCTGAAATACCGCCATATAAATCCATATATTCTTGTTCTGTTGCTACTTTTAATAGCGGCTGCTCCTCACTAGGAAAGCTGCCCAACAAATTTTCCTCTTGTTCCTCAAATGGGATTTGTTCGGAAAATTCCCCCAAAATTTCTTGGTCAATCCAATCACGGATACTTTCATACTCGAACAATCCTCGGGCATTTCCCAGTAAATTCGAAAATGGGGTAACAATCAATACAGTGCATATCACCGCTATAACCGCAACAGGAGCACCATGCAAAACGTAAGACCCAAATCCATCCTTAGAACCATGTTTTTTTACAAAATTGTTGCTGATTAATAAAACGGTTATCACAAATAAAAAGCCAAATAAAGCAACAGTATTGATATTTCCCTGGGTAACCGCTATCAGGTATAACACAATGCCCAAAATCGTAAGAAGATAAAAGTTTAGTTTATGTTTTAAACTAAGGATTGTAAATAGCGACAAAACAATCATAATAACAAATGTTAACATCCACATTTGATCATTTTGTAATGCCTGTCCAAATATTAGTCCAGAAAAACAACTTATTACCAGCTTTCCAATTGGAAAGAAAAGCAGCAAAATAATTACAATACCGCCACCAATCAGCTTGGTATAAAGGTTCCACAATGAAGCAAGTCCTATGAAACTAACCACAAAACTAATTTCGAATAGCTGAAGAGAAGATGCCGGCAATAACGCAAAGCTGGATACTGCGCATCCAACTGACCAACAATAAATTGTGCTGAGGATAAGATAAAAAAGTTGATCCTGCAATTTTATTTTTGTCATTGTATGGATTCCCTCCCGTATTCTGTTACCTGTTCTAATTGGGAGCGAATTCCCCGCCCATGTTTGATTTCAAAACAAGGGATGGCACGTTGAACCAATAATTCCTTCCATTTTTCTTTGGATTCATAATTTGGGTCGCTATAAACAGAACAATAAAAAACACCAAATGTTTTTTCCTCTACCTGCTGTTCAAAAATATAATCCACTAAGGGTTCGTCTAAAGCATTGGTGACAATTAAAACAGTTCCATTATTTTCCCGATGCTGCATGGTTTTTAAGAGTGGTACAATTTCGATTTGAGATTTGAAAGGAAGAAACGCCGCTAATTCCAATAAATCTACTACAGAACGTTCTTCTCCACAGGAACGGATCTGATCATCAGCATATACTAATTGCACTGGTACACTCGTATCTTTACTTAAATAATGTAATAGCGAGAGCCCCACCGAAACCATCCGATCTTCCAATTCCAAACGGGTATCCTCTATATATTCCATAGGGGTAAGATCAAACAATACCGTTGTTTTTTCCTGGTTAAAATGCTCATAATGTTTTACCAGCAATTCGTTCCGTTTTGCGGATGCTTTCCAGTGGATATCCTTCATATGATCCTGTGGCTGGTACTGTTTTAATTCCGCAATGGAAGTATAGTCAACTTGGGTAAATAAATCCAACTTATGGCTGGTAGAAGTTCCAACAGGAATTTGTAACTCTTGTAGAGAAGTCAATTTTGGAAACACCTTACAGGTCAACAGCTCCCCGATCTGTTTTTTCCAAAAAAAGATGCCGAGGAAGTCATAAAATGTAATGGATTCTAATCCAACCTGATATCTACCGCGGTATTTTCCAGTTAAAATGTAGTTCAATTGCTGTTTATGTTTTGCGCTGCAATAGCTTTCTTGTAAATCCCCCAATACTTTTGTGTCAGAGGAAAAATCTAATTTTAACAAGGGGCAAAAACTATTTTTACAAAATATTGTAATTTGATAAGTAATACGCTGCCTTTTTTGCAAGGAATCCTGTGATAAGGATTGCTGTATTTCTAGCCGACGAAATGTAAAATAACCTTGCAAAAAAGAAAACAGCAATAATGCCAACAGCAAAACAACAAAAGAAACCGTTGCCTTACCAGGAATACAAACAGCTAACCCAATGGTAAAACATAATAAAATACCATATGCAATCCGATTTTTTAACATATTAACTCCTTGGTACTGCTGTCTTTTTGATTAATTCCTGCAAAATCATTTCTACACTGATTTTTCTACTTTTGGCTTCCTGTTTTAACCGGATACGATGGCATAACACATAAGGGGCCATTTTTTGTACATCATCCGGTATCACATAATCCCTGTTATTATAGTACGCCCATGCTTGGGAGGCTCTCATTAACGCAATAGAACTTCTTGGGCTTGCACCCAACAAAACATCTTCCTGCCTTCTGGTCTGACTCACTAAATGAACAATATATCCAATCATATTATCATTGATATGAACCAGTTTTACCTCTTCCTGAATTTTTATCAGTTGTTCTGCTGTTACAACAGGGGTTAGGTCATCTAATGGATTTTTTTCATAAAAATTTGCCAACATCTCACATTCTTGTACCAAAGAAGGATACCCCAATTTAATTCTAATAAAAAACCGATCCAATTGCGCTTCTGGCAAAGGGAATGTCCCCAAATATTCGATGGGGTTCTGTGTAGCAATTACCATAAAAGGCTGAGGTAATTCCCTCGTTGTCCCATCTACAGTAACCTGGCGTTCCGCCATTACTTCCAATAAACTGGACTGGGTTTTTGGCGATGTACGGTTAATTTCATCCGCTAACACAATATTGCTCATTACCGCTCCATCCCGGTATTCGAATTGACCAGACTGCTGGTTATAAATAGAAAAACCTGTAATATCAGATGGTAAAATATCGGGTGTAAACTGGATACGATGGAAACTACAATCGATTGACTTTGCTAAAGCCCGAGCAAGGCTGGTTTTACCTACACCAGGAATATCCTCAATTAAAACATGGCTATCGCATAATAATGCCATTAAAACCATCTCTACGGATTCCCGTTTCCCTACAATCACTTGTTCGATGTTATCTAGGATGCGATGTAAAATAGTTGTTTGATTCTCCATAGTTTTCCTCCAACTTGATTGTTTTTCCTTTTCTTTAAACCGTTTAAACGAATGATTTTGCTCAGTAAGCATTGGCTTGTTTTGTTTTATCCACCAAATTAAAGCATACTTAATCGTTCTTAATAAAGAATATCAAAAAATCCACAAAAAACAGATTTTTAACCCTATTTTCTGTAGAACGATTAAGTATATTAAATCTGATGAAAAGATGTTTTTATATGCTGGTTTCAATAGCTGGAATCAAAATTAATATGCTGTGTCATTTTCAGAGAATTTATGTTTTATTTTCCCGAAGATCATAACTTTATTGATTCCAGTATGTTCTATCAACGTACACATAAATAAAACAAAATCCTACATTTATTTTAACATGTTATAAATGGAAAAGCAATCCTATTGGCATTTTAACCAAATTTTTCCTCTATTTAAATTTATTTGCTTTTTGCCTATTTTTATCCATTTTTAAAAACCTTATATTGTATATTTTATCTGATAAATACTTTTATTTCTAAAAATTCTTTTTTCTTTTTCACCATTATTGTACTCTACATGCAAACCAAAAAGTTTATTTTTAAAATTTTGTTTAAATAAACTATTACAATCGCATAAAATAAAATTACGATAGATACTACATTTTTAAGGAGCAAATCACTAATATGTAATTGTTGTGTTTTTCTCTTTCTATAATTTATTAGAAGGGCATGATGTGCAATCTCGTTATAAAAATAACAACATTTTATTTCTGATATGACATCGTTAAAAAAACTATTTTTATTTCGATAAAACCAGATTTTATTTTAATCAAAGCAAACAAAAAGGCTTATACCACTTGCTGTAGTATAAGCCTTTTTATTACATTCTTATGGAATTATGCTTCCATACCTTTGTTATATACTTTTTTAGGGGTATATTTTTTAATCATGCTGTTATTTACTTGAATATCGCAGTTTTCATCTGCATATTTCAGCATTTCTTCTTCAAACTCTGGTAATTTCATACGGTTGATGGTGGAGGTATTTGCAGAAGTTACTTCCGCTTCATCCGCCATATGGTCGGAACGTTGAATGATATAGATACTCGATTCCAAATCCAACAATATAGCAGGGCCGCCGATTTCCGCACCAAATACAGCATCCCGTAATTCTGTTAATACCTCATCAGTATCATACATATAGGAGAAAGCCAAAGTTGTATTTTGGTTATTCATGCTAGTTTGGTGTTCCGCATACACATCGTCAATACTTTCACCATTGTTGATGCGTTCCAGATATCCCTCTGCTTTTTCCATCAGATCCTGGTTATTCTTTTCAGCGGTCTCATCATCGCCGCTGTCTTTTTGCAATGGGATTGCTTTATATTTTGCAGCGTGCTCAGAATAATATTGTTTCATTTCCTCATTGGAAACTTCCTGTGTACCGCCTTCCCCATAAATGTTCTGGAACAGTTTACTTTGTTTGGATGCCAGCAACATCACTTCGCGGAAAGAATCCTCACTGATCCCTTTTAAATCATACGCATAATAAGTTTGGTACTGTGGATAGTAAGAGGCGATTTGAGCGTCCAAAGTTGACAACTCTTCCTCAGATAATTCCAAGCCCTCTTCTTCAAATTTCTGATTTACCGCCATATAAATTTTAGCCTGTTTTTCAACATCATCAAGAACCCAATCACTTATAGACTGATCCCCTATTTTTTGATCAAACAAATCTTCTGTGGATTTCATATCTATCTGGTTGGTAGCGTTTGTAATGGAAGTCATTACAATATCAAGATAGGACCCAGACCCCAAAGAATAATTATCAGTTTTCATCACCCATTCAGGGCTGCCGTTACACCCTGTTGCGGATACAGCTAACACAGCAGCTACGGCAAAAGCTGCAAATTTCTTTACTAAAGACATTTTATTTTTCCTCCAATATGGAATTTTCGTATTGTATTGCCCGTTTTTCCCCATATTTATTACTTCATCAAACAGAAGTTTGATTCATCACAGACAAACTATAGGATATTATACAATATATAGACAAAAAAGTCCAGTATTTTATCAGACGTTTACAAAGTGTTTTCTGAAAAATTTGAAATCTCCAATACTTCCTGAATCACTTCCAATGGCTTTTTTCCATTCATACGGACCGAGAGATATGGACGTTTCCCGGCGTTTACCAAAACTCTGCCTTTTAGCTTTCCAACCAAATAGGAGGCGACCTCCATATTCAATTGCTTTGGATAAAATAGCATATTGGTATTGCTCTGACTGATTTCTACAAATCCCAACCTAGCAGCTGACGCACGCAAAATAGCAATATCCAACAATCCTTGTACCGATTTTGGAGGTTCCCCAAAACGGTCAATTAATTCATCCATTAACTCCATACTTTCTTCCTGAGTCCCTACCGCTGCAATCTTACGGTAAACATCTAGCCTCTGGGAAAGGTTCTCAATATATTGCTCTGGAATATGGGCGGCAATTGGAACATCAATCAGACATTCTTCTACCCTTGCAGGAGGTGCAACCCCTTGTTTTTCGCTAACAGCATCCGAAAGCATTTTCAAATAGAGGTCATATCCTACTGCTTCCATATGCCCATGCTGACGTTCTCCAAGGATGCTCCCCGCCCCACGGATTTCCAAGTCCCGTAATGCAATTCGGAACCCGGAACCAAACTTGGTAAACTCCCGTATAGCAGAAAGCCGTTTGTTCGCCACTTCTGTCAACACTTTTCCACGGCGGAAGGTAAAATAAGCAAAGGCGCGCCGTTTGGAACGTCCCACCCTTCCCCGCAACTGGTAAAGCTGGGAAAGCCCTAAATGGTCAGCATCCTCAATAATCAAGGTATTACAGTTGGGGACGTCCACTCCGGTCTCAATCAATGTGGTACAAACAAGAATATCCAGCTCATGGTCCATCAATTGCTTCCAAATTTTTGAGAGCTGCAGTTCATTCATCTTTCCATGGGCAACGCCAATCCTTGCGTCCGGCAAATATTGCTGCAATTGGGCCGCACAACTTTGGATGGATTCTACCCGGTTGTGAATATAATAAACCTGTCCATCCCTTCTTAGTTCCCGCTTCATTGCATCCACCAATACTCCATTGTCATGCTCCATTACATAAGTTTGAATCGGATGACGATCTTGTGGTGGCTGCTCAATCACTGACATATCCCGAATACCCGACATCGCCATATTTAAGGTACGGGGAATCGGGGTAGCGGATAAGGTCAATACATCCACTCCACGGAACATCTCTTTAAACCGTTCCTTATGGGCTACCCCAAACCGCTGTTCTTCATCAATAATTGCCAAACCTAGATCCTTAAACTCAATGTCCTGTTGTACCAAGCGGTGGGTTCCAATTATAAAATCTATTTCGCCGCTCTTTAATTTTTTGATGATTTCCTTTTGCTGTTTTGGGGAACGGAAACGGGAGAGCAGTTCAATATTGACTGGAAAATTCCCGACTCTCGCTAAGGCAGTTTGGTAATGCTGCCAGGCTAAAATGGTAGTTGGACACAAAATAGCACATTGCTTTCCGTCTAAAATACATTTAAACGCTGCCCGCAACGCTACTTCTGTTTTTCCAAACCCCACATCCCCACAAAGCAAGCGATCCATGGGACGTTCGCTTTCCATATCCTCTTTGATTTCCGCAATACATTGCAGCTGATCTTCGGTTTCTTCATATTCAAAGTGTTCTTCAAATTCCCTCTGCCATTCATTGTCCTTAGAGAAAGCGTAGCCTTTGGTTTTAGCACGTTCCGCATATAAGCGTATTAGTTCATCCGCCATCTCTGCCACTGCTTTTTTCACACGGCTTCTTGTTTTATGCCACTCATCATTATTTAATTTATTCAGCCGCACTCTGCCATTGTCACGGGGACCAATGTATTTAGAAACCATATCTAGCTGGGTTACTGGTACATATAAAGCGTCGCTTCCCGCATATTTAATCTTGATATAATCTTTGGAAATCCCCTGTAAATTTAAGTTGGTAATCCCATCAAATACTCCTATTCCATGGGACGAATGAACGACGTAGTCTCCTATGCTGATATCGGATAAACTTTTAATTTCTTCCCCTTTGCGTTTTTTCACTTTTTTCCTGGTACCCAAAGGTTGCGTTTTGGCATGAGTAATTAGGGCAACCCGACCATCCGGGTATTCAAACCCAGCAGACAAGCTTCCCGCCATAACATAGAAACCGCCATCCTCTAGTTTGGTATCCACTGTGGCAGGAACCGCAAGATATCCCTCTTTTTCTAAATCATGCGCTAAAACATTCGCAAATTTTTGCGTTCCAGCCATGATAACTACGGTGTATTTTTGCAGTTTGTATTCTGCCAAGTCATCACAAAGTAGTTTTATCTCTCCACTCCAGCCGGAGTTCTGCATTGCATTGATAGAAACCAGTTGTTTGAGCTGCAAATCGTGATGGGAATGGGCAAATGTATCCAAAAAAACAGAGTTCCCTTCGGTAATCCATTGGGAAACAGAAGCAAATGGACGATGAAACTGGTGGATACCATTACAGATCATCCCATCTTCCAATAATATTTTCAAATCTTCCTGCATTTGAATTTCAAAAGCCCGGGCGGATTCTTTGATATCTGACCATTCACTGACAAAAACCAATTGCTCCGAAAAATAATCCAACAGCGTCCCTGGCTTCTGGTAAGCGAGTGGAATATATTTATCCTTGTCATTTAAATCCAAATTGCCTTCCAGGCGTTTCAATTCTTCGGATAGGTGCAGGCGTACCTTCTCCGTTTGTGGAGAATCCTCCAACCCATCGATGAGCTGCTTGAGCCTTTCCTGAAATTCCTGTTCCGTTTCAAACAGTATCTCAGTAGCAGGAGTAATCTCTACTTGTTGCAAGTTTTCTGTCCTTCTTTGGCTGTCCAGGTCAAAATTACTGATCGTGTCAATTTCATCTCCCCAGAACTCAATGCGGACAGGCTCTAAACTGCCAGTAGGGAAAAAATCTACAATACCGCCACGGACAGAAAATTGGGCAGTACCATCTACCTGAGGACGCCTGGTGTATCCAGCTGCAACCAGCTTGTGTACAACAGCATCCAAGGAAACTTGGTCCCCTGGATAGAAGGATACTGTCGCTTGCAGTAGCCTATCTTTTGGAATGGTATACTGTATAGCGGCATTGATACCTGCAAATACTGCCTTTAATTCTCCTTTTGCTAAACGAGACAATACATTTAAACGGAGGTATTCGTATTCCCGTGACACCGTTTCAATAGGACGCAAAATAAAATCCCGATAAGGATATACAGCAGAACTTTCCTGGCCATACATCTGGTTGAAATCCTCACTGAGCCTGCGTGCAGATTGGTCATCATCGGTTAATACCAATACCGGGGATTCCTGTTGTGCAATGACTTGGATCAAATTTGCTTTATGCACAGAAGAAAGCCCTACCACCAAAACAGGTAGTGATTTTTGCGCAATATGTTGTTGTATCTGGTTAAATTGTGGTACTGTTTGAATCAAATTTTGAAAAACACCCATATCGATTCCCGCTTTCTGCTTTATTTCCACCAGAAATTTCTCTTGCTTTTATTCTATTCTCAACTATTGTATAAATTCATCGCTTTATCAATTTCCCCAGCTATAATTAGTTCGGTTGCTTTTACCGCTTTCTGAATTGCCTCAGAAATTCCTTCCATCTCTTTGGAAGTAAAACTGCTTAATACCCAATCCGCCAAGTCATAGTTGGGATTTGGCTTTTTCCCCACTCCAATTTTGATTCTAGGAAAATCTTCTTCCCCGGTCATATCAATAATATTGCGGATTCCATTGTGTCCACCATGGCTTCCTTTCCTACGGATACGTAAACGGGAGGGTTCCAGCGAAATATCATCAAATAATACCAGTACATGTTCCATAGGGATATTGTAATAGCTGGCAGCCGCTTCCACCGACTCCCCACTCAAATTCATAAAAGTAGTAGGCTTTAACAGCAGGCACTGTTTTCCAGAAATCGTACAAGTAGTAGTAAGTCCCTTAAATTTGGAGCGTTTGATTTCCACTCCAAACTGCTTGGCGATCGTATCAACCGCCATAAATCCTACGTTATGCCTTGTATGGGCATAACGTTCTCCCGGGTTTCCCAATCCTACAATTAGGTATTCCACCGCACCGGAGGAATGAGACCCTCCCGTTTTTATTTTATCAAACAATTCAAAAATATTTGCCATAATTTGTCCTCCTGAAACGGTAGTTTAGAAAAATGACAGCAAAGAGGGTAGTTGTCACAACCACCCTCTATACAAATATTTCGATATCTCGTATTCAAATTAACCAAACAATGGGGATACTGGTTTATCCTCATAAATTCTTTCAATTGCTTCCGCAAAAACAGGAGCCACTGGCAAAATAGTTAATTTGTCCATCATTTTTTCTTTTGGCTGTTCAATGGTATCCAAGATAACTAACTCTTTAATAACACTGTTTTCCAAGCGTTCAATCGCTGGACCGGACAAAACGCCATGGGTAGCGCAAGCATATACTTCAGTAGCACCACCAACATCAATAATTGCTTTGGCTGCATTGCACAAAGTACCAGCAGTATCAATCATATCGTCAACAATAACAACCTTTTTTCCCTGTACATTACCAATGATGTTCATTACTTCACATACATTTGCTCTCTGACGGCGTTTATCCACAATAGCAAGAGGAGCGTCCACACGGGCTGCAAAGTTGCGAGCACGGGTAACAGAACCTAAATCTGGAGAAACCACCATCAAATCATCTTTACAGGATTCAAATCTTTTTTCAAAATAAGGCGCTAAAATTGGAACGCCCAACAGGTGATCCACAGGAATATCAAAGAAACCTTGAATTTGAGGAGCATGTAAATCCATTGTTAAAATACGGTCAGCACCGGCAGTGGAAATCAAATCAGCTACTAGTTTAGCGGAAATTGGATCACGTGCCTTTGCTTTTCTATCTTGGCGAGCATACCCAAAATACGGAATTACTGCTGTAATTCTACCTGCAGAAGCGCGTTTTAACGCGTCAATCATAATCAACAGCTCCATAATATGGGTGTTAACTGGCTGGCAGGTAGACTGTACCACGAAACAGTCAGAACCCCTAACGGATTCTTTGATTGATACAGAAATCTCTCCATCGCTAAAGGTAGAAACTTCTGCGTCCCCTACTGGAAGGCCAAGTTCTTTGGCAATGTGGGCTGCCACATGCTTGCTGCCATTTCCAGCAAAAATTTTAATATCCTTACCATGTAAACTCATAGAAACATTCTCCTTTGGTTCCCTGTTTATTATTTTCCCCTTGTTATCAAGGGTTTGTTCCAAATAATTGTAAATAAAAACAATACTATCCCCGTAAGCTATGCTTTTTTCTTACGGCCTTTTAGTTTACGTGTTGCAAAACCTTCTTTGATTGTCTGCTGAGCGCGTTCAATCCCCAAAGCACCATCTGGTACATCTTTGGTAATCGTTGACCCTGCGGCTGTATAAGCGCCTTTTCCCACTCTTACCGGAGCTACTAAGTTGGTATTACATCCAATAAACGCATCGTCTTCAATCGTGGTGCGGTGCTTGTTCACGCCATCGTAATTTACTGTTACTACACCACAACCAAAATTGACATTGCTTCCTACATCGCTATCTCCAACATAGGTTAAATGGGCAACAGCGGTTCCCGCGCCAATCGTGGAGTTTTTCACTTCCACAAAATCGCCAATATGGGCTTTGTGATGGATTTCACAGTTTGGACGGATCTGCACAAATGGACCAATGGTAACATCTTCATGGATGATACTATCATAAGCCTGGGTAGCATTTAATACACAACGGTCACCAACAGTGGTATCTTTTACAAGGCTGTTTGGACCAATCACACATTGTGTGCCGATGGTAGTTTTCCCTTTTAAAATGGTTCCTGGTAGGATCTGGGTTTCCATCCCAATGACAACGTCAGGTCCAATGACAACTCCATCCGTACAAACAAATTCCACACCATTCTCCATATGCTGTTCTAAAATCTTTTCCCTGGCAATCGTGTTCAAACGATAGAGCGTTTTGCGGTCATTCGCCCCTAAAATAACATTAGCATCCTCTGCCTGATAGGCACCAGCTTTTTTTCCTTGCTGTAGTAACAATTCCACCGCGTCGGTCAAATAATATTCCCCTTGGGCGTTATTTGGTTTAATTTCTGTTAAAACCTGCAACAGGTCCGCCGCCTTAAACCAGTATGTACCTGAATTGACTTCCGTGATCTGTTTTTGTTCCTCAGTTGCGTCTTTTTGCTCTACAATTCCAGTCACTTGTCCATTGTCCCGGATAATACGTCCATAGCCAAAGGGCTGTTCCAAATTTGCGGAAATCACTGTAACCGCGTTCCCCTGCTGTTGATGGTACTCATGTGCCCTCTGGATGGTTTGTCCATCCATAAACGGGGCGTCCCCACACAATACAACAACATCACCATCCAGGTGCTGTTTCAAAAACGTTTCCGCACATAGCACAGCATGACCTGTGCCTTTCTGTTCCTGTTGAACAGCTGTCTCATATTTGCCATCCAAATACGCTTCTACCTGTTCCCTTCCATGTCCGGTAACGACACAAACATGTGGGATCCCTGCCTGCTCACAGGAAGTTAAAACCCATCCCAACATGGGTTTTAGCAGTACTTCACACAGGACTTTTGGTTTGCTGGATTTCATCCGTTTTCCAGCGCCAGCCGCTAAAATAATCGCGCTGTTTTGTTCCAAAAAGAATCACTCCATATTCTATTTTGTTTTTTCAATCAATATAAACGCAGAGGCAGTTTTTTATTTCATCTGCCTTGTGTTGTAATGGTAAGTTTTTTTAACCGAATTTATCTCAATTTTATTATAACATAGTTTTACAAAAACACAACAATACAGTTCCATGACAAAATACCAAAATTTCTGTATTTTTCACTTTGATTCATGCAAAAAACGCTATTTTTCCACTTAAAATTAATCATTTTATATAAATATTTCAATAAGTGGAAACTGAAGTTTGTCACCTCGGTTAAAATTAAATAAAATGAAAAAATTTTTCTTTATTATGGTAGCAATTCGTCTACCTATCTGGTATAATAAAGGCAGTCAACACTAATTATTTTTAATTATTAGTGTAGTATAATCGGATGATTCTAAGGAAAATGCGGACAAGGAGGATCTTGTTGGCGTTTTTTCCTTGCATAAAATTCGGTTATTCATAAAGCCCGTACCCAATCGCCCTGTGCGGATGGAACTACTGCCAAACAGCGGCAGGCGGGTGCCAAGACTTTTATCTTATTATTTTATGGAGGTAGATCTCAGTGAGCTACAAATTTGTATACCTTTTCTCTGAAGGTAACGGAAACATGCGTGAACTGCTGGGCGGTAAAGGCGCAAACCTGGCTGAAATGACAAATCTGGGCATGCCAGTTCCTCAAGGCTTCACAGTAACTACAGAAGCTTGTACCCAATACTACAAAGATGGCCAGGAAATCAATGATGATATCAAAGCACAGATCTTTGACCACATGAAAAAAATGGAAGAAATCTCCGGTAAAAAATTCGGCGACCCAGAAAACCCACTGTTGGTTTCTGTTCGTTCCGGTGCGAGAGCTTCCATGCCTGGTATGATGGATACTATCCTGAACTTGGGCTTAAATGACGAAGTGGTAGAAGGTTTTGCGAAAAAAACCGGCAACCCTCGTTTTGCTTACGACTCCTACCGTCGTTTCATCCAAATGTACTCCGACGTTGTAATGGAAGTTGGTAAAAAATATTTCGAAGAATTAATCGACGAAATGAAAGAGAAAAAAGGCGTTACTCTGGATACCGAATTAGACGCTGACGACCTGAAAGAATTGGCAAACCAATTTAAAGCAGAATACAAAGCAAAATTGGGTGTTGATTTCCCAACAGACCCAGCTGAACAGCTGATGGGCGCAGTAAAAGCTGTATTCCGTTCTTGGGACAACCCTCGTGCTATCTACTACAGAAGAATGAACGATATCCCTTCCGACTGGGGTACTGCTGTTAACGTTCAGATGATGGTATTTGGTAACATGGGCGATACTTCCGGTACTGGTGTTGCGTTCTCCCGTAACCCATCCACTGGTGAAAAAGGCCTGTATGGTGAATACCTGATGAACGCACAGGGCGAAGACGTTGTTGCTGGTGTTCGTACTCCTCAACCAATTTCTCACCTGAAAGAAACTAACCCTGCTGTATATGAACAGTTCTGCAACATCGTAGATACTCTGGAAAAACACTACAGAGATATGCAGGATATGGAATTCACCATTGAAGAAGGCAAACTCTTCATGCTGCAAACCAGAAATGGTAAACGTACTCCAGCTGCTGCACTGCAAATTGCTTGCGACCTGGTTGACGAAGGCATGAGAACTCCTGAAGAAGCGGTAGCTATGATCGAACCAAGATCTCTGGATGCTCTGCTGCACCCAACATTTGATACCAAAGCTTTAAAAGCTGCTACTCCTGTTGGTAGCGCTCTGCCAGCTTCTCCTGGTGCTGCTTGCGGTAAAGTTGTATTTACAGCTGACGACGCTACAGAATGGACCACACAAAAAGGCGAAAAAGTAATCCTGGTTCGTCTGGAAACATCCCCAGAAGATATCGAAGGTATGAACTACGCTCAGGGTATCCTGACTGTTCGTGGCGGTATGACCTCCCACGCTGCTGTAGTTGCTCGTGGTATGGGTAGATGCTGTGTATCCGGTTGTGGCGATATCAAAATCAACGAAGAAGAAAAAGTATTCACCCTGGGTGGCAAAACATTCCACGAAGGTGACTACATCTCCTTGGATGGTTCTACCGGTAACATCTACGGCGAAGCAATCCCAACTGTAGAAGCTTCCATCTCTGGTAACTTCGACAGAATCATGAAATGGGCTGATGAATTCAGAACCCTGAATATCAGAACAAATGCTGATACTCCTCGTGATGCAAAACAAGCTCGTTCCTTTGGTGCTGAAGGTATTGGTTTGTGCCGTACAGAGCACATGTTCTTCGATTCTGACAGAATCAAAGCAATGAGAGAAATGATCGTTTCCGATACAGTGGAACAAAGAGAAGCTGCTCTGGCTAAATTGCTGCCAATGCAACAGGGTGACTTTGAAGCACTGTACGAAGCAATGGAAGGCTGCCCAGTAACTATCCGTTTCCTGGACCCACCACTGCACGAATTCGTTCCAACTGAAGAAGACGATATTGCTGAACTGGCAAAAGAAATGGGTAAAACAGTTGCTGATATCAAAGCTATTATCTCTGGCTTACACGAATTCAACCCAATGATGGGTCACCGTGGATGCCGTCTGGCTGTAACTTACCCAGAAATCGCTGCTATGCAGACAAAAGCTGTTATTCAAGCTGCTTTGGCTGTAAACGCAAGACATGCTGACTGGAACATTGTTCCTGAAATCATGATCCCACTGGTAGGCGAAGTAAAAGAATTGGCTTACGTTAAATCCGTAGTTACTAAAACAGCTGATGAAGTAATCGCTGCTGCTGGCGCAGAACTGACCTACAAAGTTGGTACTATGATCGAAATTCCTCGTGCTGCTCTGACAGCTGACGAAATCGCAAAAGAAGCAGAATTCTTCAGCTTCGGTACTAACGACTTAACCCAGATGACATTCGGCTTCAGCCGTGACGACGCTGGTAAATTCTTGGGCGCATACTACGACAAGAAAATCTACGAATCCGATCCATTCGCTAAATTGGATCAGGTTGGCGTAGGCAAACTGGTTAAAATGGCTGCTGAACTGGGTAGAGCTACCCGTCCAGACATTAAACTGGGTATCTGTGGTGAACACGGTGGTGACCCATCTACAATCGAGTTCTGCCATAAAGTTGGCCTGAACTATGTATCCTGTTCTCCATTCCGTGTGCCAATCGCTAGACTGGCTGCTGCACAGGCTGCATTAAACAATAAATAATTTTTCTGGATAAAAGATACAGAGAATAAAAAAACAGGTTGCGAATTCGCAACCTGTTTTTTCACTTTGTAGGAAAATACTTCAAAATATAACTCTTATTCAAATAAACTAGAAAAAACTTTTTTGAAGTAATAAACTATGCTATCCATTAAAATATAATTTAATGATATATCAATAACAAAATTTCGTCAAACTGCCTTAAATGAAAAAAAGAATCTGTTATAAATCATGAAAACCTTTTCATTGCATTGACACTGTATTTTATTTATGCTATATTGCAATTAAACACTAAATCATCTATTAATTTTACACAAAGAAAGGGAAATTTTTTATGAAAACAATCAAAGATAAACAAATATTAGTAGGGGCTGATTTTGCTGGTTTTCCATTAAAAGAAGCGGTTGTAGAACATTTAAAGAAAAAAGGATGGACAGTTACCGATATTGGCGTACAATCCGCTGATGAAGAAAGCCCAGAAATGTTCCATCGCATCGGTCTAAAAGTAGGCGCTAAAATCTCTGAAGGCGAATTTGAGCGGGCTCTACTTTTCTGCGGAACTGGAATGGGAATCCATATTGCGGCAAGCAAATGTCCTCATGTCCATGCGGCAGTAGTGGAAAGTGTCCCTGCTGCTCTGCGTTGCATTACCGGCAATAACTGCAACGTCCTTGCAATGGGTGCGTTTTATGTTGCTCCACAAATGGGCATTGAAATTGCGGAAGCATTTCTGAGCCACAATTTAGGAGACGGATATGAATGGTGGCATAATTTTTATGATTTCCATAAACTTGCTTATGATGAGTTGGAAGCTTTTGATTATGAAGAATTTAAGCAAAACGGCTTTGAATTAAAACACTTGGGTGAAGTGGAATTAGCATTGGAAGAAAAACCGGAATAATTTTATTTTTACATCCATAAAAATAGAATAAACTATTTTAATAGTCCTTTTTTATGTAAAAAATTTTTCATAATGGATAAATCAATACAATTTATTTGTGTAATTATTGTTTCTTTTATAGTGATTTTTCAAAAATATTGTAGACAAAATAAAAATTATCATATATACTTAATTTAGTATCATTTTTTTGATTTATCACATAAGAAAGGTGGTTATTGTCATGGTATGTAATAACTGTAAAAATGAAATTTCTGATACTGCATTATATTGTCCTATCTGTGGTACTGCGGTAAAAGCAGCGGAAATACCACAGCCGGCTTCCCAAGAACAGGGATATCAAGAACAAATTCCGTCACAGATTCCTGAACAACAGCAAGTTCAAGCAAATGTACAACAGGAAATCCCACAAGAAAATATTCCTCAACCAGAACAACCAATCCCTCCACAGCAAACTAATACACAAGTTCCCCCTCAACAAGGTTACCAGCAAACTCCTCAACAAGGCTATCAACAAGGATATCAGCAGGTTCCTCCTCAACAAGGTTACCAACAAGGACAACAGCAGGTTCCTCCTCAACAGGGTTACCAGCAAGGCTATCAACAGGTTCCACCATATGGTTATGGTCAACCTCAACCAGCGAAACAAAGCAATGTAGTAAGTGCTCTGGCCTACATTCCAATTTTATTCTGGCTGCCACTAGTTGCTGAAAAAGGGAACCAATTGGGACGCCAAACATCAAACCAGGGCTTATTGCTCTTGATCTTTGGCGGTGGAATTAACCTTATTTTAGGTATTATTACTGGTATTCTAAGCAGCGTTCTTTATAATACATGGGATTATAGCCTATACCGCATCCTTCCTATTTTCATCACTATTGTCGGACTTTTGAGTTGGGCTGTTAGTATCTTAGTATTGGTATGTATTATTATCGGTATTGTAAAAGCTGCTAAAGGCCAGGTATTCCGAATTCCTTTAATCGGAAAAATTAATATTATTAAATAATCAAATATGATACATAAAAAGAGCTGTACAAACGGTACAGCTCTTTCTTTATGGTCTATTTTAGATAATTTTCTATATCTAAATACAGAGATATCACAATAAACAAAAAAGGATTTTTAAAGATATTGGTCCTTATGGAAACACGATTCGTATGGATAAGTAAAATCTATAACTATTATCCCTTTAACAGCAATTCTACTTTTCAAGTGGTATACTTGCATATACATAATTTGTTGATCTATTCACAATAAACGATCTGCTAGAAAACGATCATAAATCTGTACTTTCTCATAACGCTACACGCTTTTATTTCTTTATTGTATTACGCTGTTAATATACATAAATAAAATGATACTATTCATTTCAACAGCCGATAGTTTTTTTATTTTAAGCCAAATTACTTAAAAAGAAATTCGTATGTAAATTGAAGTAACATATTACCCTTTGTAAAGCTATAATAAAAATATCCTTTTTGTTCAATGACAGAAGCTTTCATTGAACAGAAAGGATATTTTTAATTATCAATTGTTGTGATTTTCTAGAAAACGTTGAGATAAATCCATCAAACTTTTTTATCGTTTTCTTTCTAAAATAGTTCTGGATTTACCTGGACGATTTCATTTCCCCATAGGAGATATCAATTGCTAAGGAAGCAATAGCGTTTAAATCCATCCCCGCAAGATGCCCCGCCTGGTATTCGTGGTAAGCCTGAGCCCCTACCATGGCAGCATTGTCCCCACATAAGGACAATGGTGGGATAAACAGCCGATAGCCCCTCTGCCTGCACTCCTGTTCAAATCTCGCCCGGATACCGGAATTTGCGGATACGCCCCCCGCTATTACAATATCGGTATAGCCAAATTCTTTAGCAGCTTTCATCGTTTTACCCGCTAAAATATCACAAACGGTTTGCTGGAATGCCGCTGCCATATCATTTTTTTGGATGGTTTCCCCTTTTTGGTTAGCATTGTGGATGGTATTGATCACCGCTGTTTTCAAACCGGAAAAGC
Source organism: Clostridium facile (assembly GCF_014297275.1). Taxonomy (NCBI): domain Bacteria; kingdom Bacillati; phylum Bacillota; class Clostridia; order Eubacteriales; family Clostridiaceae; genus Clostridium; species Clostridium facile. Next base: position 2,580,680 of record NZ_JACOQK010000001.1, on the reverse strand, counting down.
TGAAATCATAAGGAGAACCTTCCACTTTTGGCTTTGGCAAATGATAGGTAGATGGATTTCCCTGTTGCGCTGCCTTATCCATAAAGACTCCCCCAGGATAAGGGAATCCTAAAGAACGGGCTGCTTTGTCATAAGCTTCTCCTGCCGCATCATCCCTTGTTCTACCAATAATATGAAAATCCGTATAATCTTTGACTTCAATCAAATGGGTATGCCCACCGGATACCACCAAACACAAAAAAGGTGGCTTTAAATCGGGATGGGCTAAGTAATTGGCTGCAATATGGGAGCGAAGATGATGGGTTGGGATTAACGGCTTGTTTGCAGCCAAAGCCAACCCCTTTGCGTAGTTTACACCTACTAACAAAGCACCAATTAACCCAGGTGCATAGGTAACTGCAATTCCATCTACCTGGTGAATCGTCATATCCGCCTGTTCCAGTGTCTGCTCTACTACTGCGCAGATGTTTTCACAATGCCTTCTAGAAGCGATTTCTGGAACAACCCCGCCATACAAACGATGTTCTTCTATTTGGGTGGATACTACAGAGGAAATTACCTTTTTTCCATCCTCCACAACAGCAGCCGCTGTTTCATCGCACGAACTTTCAATTGCTAAAATTCTCATATTGTCCTCCGTTCCTTTGGTGCTGTCAGAAATTTTGTCATTAGCAGTGCATTTTCTTGGGGATTTTCATAAAAATTTTTTCGTTCCCCAACAAGCTGATAGCCATGTTTTTGGTAACAGCGAATTGCCGGAAGATTGGATTTCCGCACTTCCAGTGTAATCAATTCCCCTTCCTGGGAAATAATTTCCTGTTCCAGCCCTTGTAATAGCTGGCTAGCTATCCCCTGGTTCCGATATGGGGCAGATACTGCTACATTGTTGATGAAACATTCTCCAAACAAATAGCGGACATTGACAAACCCCATGACTGCTTTATCAGAAGATTCCGCCACCAAAGTAATTGCCTGAGGATTCTTCAATTCTTCCTCAAACGCTTTTAAGCTCCATGGATCAGAAAAACATTCCACCTCAATCTGGTGCACCTGCTGAACATGCCGCTGCTCCATTGGCACAATCATAGCTGTTCTCCATCAAAATAAGAAATCATATAATCGCGGCAATATCGGTAAGCGTCTATATCCTGTCCGAATGGATCAGAAACACCAATTACTTTGATTTTATCTTCTATCTTTGGTAAAGCATTAATTAAAAAATCCCGATGGCTTGTGGTCATTACATAAATTTTTTCCGCATCCTCCAATTGTTGCGCCTTGACATTTTGTGCTTGATGCTCGGAAATATCAATTCCAATTTCCTTCATAGCAAGGATGGCATTTTGTGCTGCTGGTTCCCCTTTTTCGGCGCTCAGCCCTCCACTTTCCACACGGTATTCCTCCTGTTTTCCCAAATCCTCAATATGGCGTTGTAAAATAGCAGCCCCCATTGGGCTCCGGCAGGTATTTCCTGTACATACTACAATCAATTCTTTCATTCTTGGTTCTCCTTCTGTTTAATCTTTCGCATCATACCAGGTTTTTCCCTCCGCTACATCCACTTTCATTGGTACGGAAAGGGATACTGCCTGTTCCATCTGCTGTTTTAAGATTTCTTTCGCCCGTGGAGCATCCTGAATACTGGATTCAATCAACAACTCATCGTGTACCTGTAAAATCAGCCGGGCGTCTAGTTTTTCCTGTTTTAAGCTCTCATAAACACGTACCATTGCAATTTTAATAATATCAGCGGCAGTGCCCTGAATTGGTGTATTCAATGCGACACGTTCCCCAAAAGCGCGGATATTTTTATTAGAAGATTGAATCTCTGGCAACTCCCGGACACGTCCAAACATGGTAGTTACGTTCCCTGTTTTTGCGGATTGCTCCACAATCTGTTCCATATATTGTTTTACCCCTGGATAGGTATTTAAATAACTGTTGATATACTCTCTGGCTTCTGCCACTGAAACATGGATATCCTGAGACAAAGAAAATGCCCCAATCCCATAAACAATGCCAAAGTTAATTGCTTTAGCACGGCGGCGCATTTCTGATGTTACCATTTCAGGTGGCAAGTGGAACACCTGGGCCGCTGTCATAGTATGGATATCCGCATTGTGGAGGAATCCTTCAATCATCTTCTGGTCATTGGCAATATGGGCAAGCACGCGCAATTCAATCTGAGAGTAGTCCGCATCCAACAACACATAGCCTTCTTTGGCTGTAAAAAACCGCCTCATTTTCCGTCCCAGTTCGGTGCGGATTGGAATATTCTGCATGTTTGGTTCGGTAGAACTGATTCTGCCTGTCCTGGTTTCAGTCTGTTTGAACACCGAGTGGACCCGGTGGTCCGCTCCTGTTACCTTCAACAAACCAGCCACATAGGTGGAATTCAGCTTGGTGAGTTTACGGTATTCCAATACCGCATTGGCAATAGGGTGGTAGGCCGACAGCTTTTCCAAAACATCTACATTGGTGGAATATCCTGTTTTGGTTTTTTTGCCAGTAGGCAGCTGCAATTTATCAAATAAAATGCGTCCCAATTCCTTCGGGGAATTGATGTTGAATTCTTCCCCAGCCATATCGTGGATCTCTGCCGTTAACTGGTCAATTTCTAGTTGCAGCATTTCTCCAAACTGGCGTACCCCTTGTACATCTACCTGGAACCCTTCCATCTCCATGCTTGCTAGCACTCGGCTCAAAGGCAACTCAATTTCTGCCAGTAGCTTTGCCATTCCCTTTTGCTCTAGCAATTCCTTCATGGTGTCGCACAACAATGGGAAAGCCGCTATTTCTTGATATTGTTCCTCTACGGAAATAGCCTTGGTCAAATATTTTTCCATTAGAATTGGTAAGTCATAGCTTTTGGCAAGGGCGTCCAATAAATAAGCTGCCAAATCAGTAGAAAAAATAATGTTTTCCAATTTTTCTCCCATGGATGAAGCCACATGGTAAATGGTTTTAACATCATGGGTGCGTTTCGGCAATGGGGATTGCAACACTAATTCGCTAAAAGCCTGTTCCGCCCCAAAAGTATATTCTAAAATCTTATCATTCTCTGCAATCAACAATCTTGCCTGTTCATATAAAAAATCAATTTGTCCTGCCTTCTGAAGCAGTTCCTTTGCCGATTCCAAAGATGGGTTTTGCAAAATTTCATATTGGATAGCCTGCTCGGTTACTGCTGGTGTTTCAGTCCTTTGCTCCCCACTCAGGCCATATTTTTCAATGAATTTTTTTAGCTCCAACTCGGATAAAATCCGATATAACTCCTCTTTGTTCTGAGGCTGTACTAAATAAGCATTCAAATCTTCATCAATAGGAGCATTATCCACAATCTTGCCCAGTTCCCGGCTCATTTCCGCCATCTGACGGGCAGTTTCCCCACCAAGAAGGTTTTTCACCCGGGTGGTAACATCCAATTCTGGAATATGCTCAAAAATACTATCAATCGTATGGTATTTGGAGATTAAACTAAGGGCAGTCTTTTCCCCAATCCCTTTCACCCCTGGAATATTGTCCGAGCTGTCCCCCATCAAGGCTTTTACTTCTACTAATTCCGCTGGGGTCACCCCGTATTGTTCCTTTACTTTTTCCGCATCGTAAAAAATAGCTTCCTTATTGGTTGCCAGACGAACAGTAACCCCATCTCCTGCCAACTGCAAATTGTCCCTATCTCCAGAGGAAATCACACAATCCACCTTTTGCTCCCTGCATAGGCGGGCAAACGTCCCCATAATGTCATCCGCTTCGAAACCAGGGCATTCCAACACATGGTATCCCAAAGCGTCCATTAATTGTTTCGCGATTGGAAGCTGTACCGCCAAATCTTCCGGCATGCCATGGCGGTTTGCCTTATAGCCGTCAAACTGCTGATGACGAAATGTAGGCTCACTGCGGTCAAATGCCACCGCTACCATATCCGGCTGGGTTTCTGCCATCATTTTATCCAACATATTTAAAAATCCAAAAATAGCATTGGTTGGCATCCCTTTTGAATTAGATAACCCACGTACCCCATAAAAGGATCGGTTTAAAATACTATTTCCGTCAATTGCCAGCAGTTTCATAGTTCCTCCTATATTGTAACCAGTTCTTTGGTTTTATTGTTTCCATAGTTGACTAATTATAATTTTACCTTTAAAATAAACAATAGTCAACCAAAGGGAGTTTATTTCATGAAAACAATTAAAATCGGCAATGTTTCAATTGAACAAACAGCAGCTTTGGCGCCTATGGCGTCGGTAGCAGATCGTGCTTACCGTACCATTTGTAAAGAATACAACGCCGCCTATGTGGTTGGGGAGATGGTTAGCTCCAAAGGGATGTACTATAGCGACCGGAAAACAGCCCAACTGCTTACGGTAACCAATATCGAGCGCCCTATGGCAGTACAGCTATTTGGAGATAATCCTGACTTTATGGCACAAGCTGCGGAAAAGGCATTGGATTACCAACCAGAAATCATTGATATTAATATGGGATGCCCTGTCCCGAAAGTAGCGGGAAACGGAAGTGGCAGTGCCCTGATGAAAAATCCGGAACTGGCAGCGGAAATTGTAACAGCTGTAGTACAAGCCTCTACTGTGCCGGTAACAGTAAAATTTCGTAAAGGCTGGGATGATAATTCAATCAACGCAGTGGAATTTGCCAAAAGGATGGAAGATGCAGGAGCGTCCGCGGTAACCATCCACGGCAGGACAAGGATGCAGATGTATTCCGGAAAAGCAGATTGGGATATCATTCGTCAGGTGAAGCAAGCAGTTTCGATTCCTGTGATTGGAAATGGTGATATTACCAGCCCGGAACTGGCAAAACAAATGTATGAGGAAACTGGGGTAGATTTAGTGATGATTGCTCGGGGGAGCTATGGGCGTCCCTGGCTATTCCGTCAAATTAAAGAATTCCTGGAAACAGGCAGCTATTCCCCCGAACCTTCTTTAGAAGAAAAAATGAAAATTATGATGCACCATGTCAGGATGATCTGTGAGTACAAAGGGGAATACATTGGCATGAAAGAGGCCAGAAAACACGCTGCTTGGTACTTAAAAGGGATTCATGGAGCAGCGCAGTTTCGAAATCGATGTGGAATGTTAAATTCTATCCAAGATTTAGAGTTATTATGTGAGGAAGTCTTAACCCTTGTATAGTATTCCTTTTCTTACTATTTGTTTTTATGCATCAAATATTACTTATTGTATGCTATAAAACAATGCTATTTTGCACTATTGATAAAATAAAACGGATTGTTACGAAATAATGCCTCATCATTCAATTATTTGTTGTAAAAAAAGCACATAACTTAACGTTTAAACTTGTATTGTTTGGATAGTTTGGGTTCTTGCAATTTGCTACAAAATCATATAAAATAATTGATATAGGTAACAATATCTTTGTAATACCTGTTGACAAATAAAATCTTATAAGAAAAATAGAATGGGGTGGAACTGATGACTCAAAACTACAATTTTAGTTTTTGCCGTAAATATTTGGTTTGCACACCATCAGTGTACCTTTTCGTAAACTGGACTAAATAAAAAGGAAGCTGCGGCAGACACTGCCGCGGCTTTTTATGCTTTTCAGTCAAATCGTAGAAAAATATTTTCTGCATCAGGATAGATTTTTTATAATTAGAAAGGATGTTTTTTATGGCAGAATGTAAAAAAGTTGCGGTGATTATGGGAAGTGACAGTGATCTTCCTGTTGTACAAAAGGCAATTGACAAATTAAAATCCTTTGGTATACCAACCGAAGTACATGTAATGAGTGCCCATAGAACCCCTACCCAGGCTGCTGAATTTTCCGCCAACGCAAAGAAAAACGGTTTTGGCGTGATTATTTCCGCTGCTGGAAAGGCTGCACACCTAGGCGGTGTATTGGCTGCACATACCACCCTGCCAGTTATCGGCTTACCAATTAAGTCCTCTACTTTGGACGGTTTAGATGCTTTGTTAGCTACTGTACAGATGCCAAGCGGTATCCCTGTTGCGACTGTTGCCATTGACGGTGCTGAAAATGCTGCTATTTTAGCGGTTCAAATGTTGGCGCTGGAAAATAAAGAGTTAGCAGACAAATTGGAAGCCATGAAAGCGGATATGGAAGCAAAAGTAATCGAAAAAGATAAAAAGTTGCAACAAACTTTAAATCAATAAAATATTTTTTGGAGGTAAATCACCATGAAAAAACTGGAACAATTGTATGAAGGAAAAGCAAAAAAGGTATTTAAAACAGAAGATCCGGAAAAATATATTGTAGATTACAAGGATGATGCTACTGCATTTAACGGAGAGAAAAAAGGCACTATTGCCGGAAAAGGCGTGATCAATAACCGTTTGACCAACCACTTTATGAAAATGCTGGAAGAAAACGGTGTGCCAACCCATTTAGTAGAAGAAATCTCCGACCGTGAAACCATCGTTAAAAAAGTTTCCATCATCCCATTGGAAGTAATCATCCGCAACATTGCCGCTGGTTCTTTCTCCAAACGCTTCGGGGTAGAAGAAGGCACCGCTTTAAAACAGCCATCTTTGGAATTTAGCTATAAAGACGATGACCTGGGAGACCCACTGATTAACACTTACCATGTACTTTCCCTTGGTATCGCTACCCAGGAAGAAATTGATACCATTGAAAAAATGGCTTTCAAAGTAAATGACCTGTTAAAAGCATATCTGTTAAAATTTGATGTTGAACTGGTTGACTTTAAACTGGAATTTGGTAAAACAAGTGATGGAACGATTGTACTGGCAGATGAAATCTCCCCTGACACCTGCCGTTTCTGGGATGTACACACCCATGAAAAACTGGACAAAGACCGTTTCCGCCGCGATATGGGTGGCGAGGAACACGCTTACCAGGAAATGTTGCGCCGTATCATTGGTGAATAATACAAATCCTAATCGGAGGGGATAGCAAAATCCAACCGCTACCGATTCACCTAGCAAATATGGATATTCTCTCTGGTTTCATCATCAATCATGCCCAAATAATTGGGCGAAAAATGAGGGGGTATCTCATGTTCAATCAAATCAAGGAAGAATGTGGCGTTTTTGGTATTTTTAGCCCAAACGCAGTGGATGTAGTCAATTCCTGTTACTACGGTTTATATGCTCTCCAGCATAGAGGGCAAGAAAGCTGTGGTATCGCGTTAAATGACCGTGGCGTCATCCGTCACTACCGGGACCTTGGACTAGTTCCAGACACACTGACCGCAGAACGTTTAGAAAAATTAGGGAAAGGTCATATGGCAGTAGGGCATGTACGCTATTCTACCACAGGCAATCTAAACCGCAGTAACGCCCAACCGTTGGTAATCAAACACGTAAAAGGACCAATGGCTCTAGTCCATAACGGCAATGTCACAAACGCCTATGAACTACGCCGGGAGTTCGAACTGAAAGGGGCAATCTTCCACGGCACTAGCGATACCGAAGCAATTGCCTATTTGATTACCCTCAACCGTTTAAAAACAGGTTCTATTGAGCAGGCTATTGAAAAATCAATGGAACGTTTACAAGGGGCTTATTCCATTTTAGTAATGTCGGCACAAAAATTGATTGCTGCCAGGGATCCCCATGGATTCCGCCCGCTTTGTATGGGAAAAACCTCAGACGGTTCTATTGTATTTGCCTCTGAAAGTTGTGCTTTGGATAGCATTGGGGCGCAGTTTGTCCGGGATATTGAACCTGGGGAAATTGTAGTAGTAGGAAAAGATGGTTCTCTCCACTCCATCAAAACTCACTGTGGTAACAAAAGCAGCATGTGCGTATTTGAGTTTGTCTACTTTGCCCGCCCTGACTCTGTCATCGAAGGGGCATGCGTCCATGAAGCAAGATTACGCGCGGGGGCGTTCCTTGCCCAAGAATATCCAGTCGATGCCGATGTTGTGATTGGGGTTCCAAACTCTGGTTTGGATGCCGCTTTGGGATATTCTAGGGAATCCGGTATCCCCTATGGAGTTGGTTTTGTAAAAAACAGCTATATTGGCAGAAGTTTTATTCAGCCAACCCAGGGACAGCGTGAAAATGCTGTAAAAATCAAACTAAATCCGATCAAATCTACGGTAGCAGGAAAACGGGTAGTTATGGTGGACGATTCCATTGTGCGGGGTACTACCAGTGGAAGGATTGTAAAACTCCTCCGAGAAGCAGGCGCAAAAGAAGTCCACATGAGGGTTTCTTCTCCCCCATTTGTCAGCCCATGCTATTTTGGGACGGATATTGACAGTAAGGAAAACTTAATTGCCTGTCAGATGGACTTGGAAGGAATCCGCCGACATATTGAGGTGGACAGCCTTGGCTACTTGAGTGTGGAAAATGTAAAGAAAATCGCGAAAAACGCCCACTGCAATTTCTGTACTGGCTGTTTTACTGGGAAATACCCTGTAACCCCTCCAAAAGAAACCCCAAAAGATAAATTTGAAATGCCTTTGTTAGACCAAAAGAAAAAATAATCCTTGCTGGATTAAGATTGTACTTTGTGTTAGAACCCAACAGGCCACTAGTTCCAATAGTGGTCTGTCAAGTTCGTTTTAGAAGAAAAAATTTGTTGTGCTATTAAGCACCGAAATTGAGAGGTATCAATATGAAAAGTTTTAGCGATAGCTATAAACAGGCCGGCGTTGACGTAACCGCTGGTTATGAAGCTGTAAAATTAATGAAAAGCCATGTTGCTCGTACCATGACAGAAGGGGTTTTAGGTGATATTGGTGGATTTGGCGGATGTTTTGCCCCAAATATGGCTGGTATCAAACAGCCTGTTTTGGTTTCTGGCACAGATGGTGTTGGAACAAAACTGAAGCTGGCTTTCCTATTGGATAAACATAACACTGTCGGCATTGACTGTGTTGCAATGTGTGTCAACGATATTATCTGCTGCGGCGCCCAGCCATTACTGTTCCTGGATTATATTGCAGTAGGCAAAAATTATCCGGAAAAAATCGCTGATATTGTCAGCGGCGTTGCGGAAGGCTGTGTACAGGCTGGCTGTGCTTTAATCGGAGGCGAAACCGCTGAAATGCCAGGTTTCTATCCGGAAGATGAATATGATTTAGCCGGTTTTAGTGTAGGTATGGTGGACAAAGAAAAAATGGTGGACCCTACTTCTCAAAAAGCTGGGGATGTCTTAATTGCTCTTCCTTCTTCTGGCGTACATTCCAATGGCTTCTCCTTAGTCCGTAAAGTATTTGATGTAGAAAACGCTGATTTGAACAAAACATTTGACAGCTTGGAAAAACCATTGGGCGAAACCTTACTCACCCCAACTAAAATTTATGTAAAACCAATGTTGGAACTCTTTAAACAGGTTACAGTAAAATCTGTTTCCCATATTACTGGTGGCGGTTTCTATGAAAATATTCCTCGTTCCCTGCCAGACACATTATACGCTAAAATTGAAAAAAAAGCGGTACGTGTACTGCCAATCTTCCAGTTGATCCAACAAGTGGGGAATATTCCAGAACGGGATATGTTCAATACATATAATATGGGTGTTGGTATGTGTGTATCCGTTGATAAAAACGATGCGGACAAAGCGTTGGAAATCCTGAAAGCAAATGGCGAAGATGCTTATATCATTGGCGAACTGGCGAACGGGGAAAAAGGAATTGAAATCCTGGATTAAATAGTGGAATAAACAAAGGAGCAAAACATGAAAAAAATTGTTGTTCTTGTTTCTGGAGGCGGTACCAATTTGGGAGCGTTAATCCAGGCGCAAAAGGACGGCCTTATTGCAAATGGAACGATTAGCCTAGTCATTTCCTCCAAACCAGACGCCTACGCTTTAACCAGGGCAGAGGAAAACGGTATTCCAACGGTAGTTGTGGATCGGAAGGCAATCAATAATCCGGACGAGTTCGACCGCCGTATTTATGAGGAACTGGAAAAAGCCCAGGCGGATATTATCGTATTGGCTGGTTTTATGTACATCCTCAGCAGCAAGATTACATCCAAATACGCTTATAAAATCATCAATGTGCATCCTGCTCTGATTCCTTCCTTCTGTGGGGAAGGCTATTATGGGTTACGTGTCCACAAAGCCGCCCTGGATTACGGAGTAAAATTAACTGGCGCTACTGTACATTTTGTAAACGAAGTAGCTGACGGTGGACCAATCATCCTGCAAAAAAGTGTTCCAGTGGAAAACGGGGATACCCCTGAAACATTACAGCGCCGTGTAATGGAACAGGCGGAATGGATCATTCTTCCCAAAGCAGTAAGCCTGCTATGTGAAGATAAAATCGAAATTATAGACGGAAAAGTTATTGTAAAGGAGTAATTCCAGATGCAGATTAACCTTATAAAAGATTTACAGGAAAACAGCTATCCTGGCCGTGGTATTGTCATCGGAAAAACCCAGGATGGTACCCATGCGGCAATCGCTTACTTTATTATGGGCAGAAGCGAAAACAGCCGTAACCGTGTTTTTGTAACCGAAGGGGATGAGATGAAAACCCAGGCATTTGACCCTGCCAAATTGGTTGACCCTTCTTTGATTATTTATTATCCAATTCGTGTTCATGGAAACCAGACGATTGTCACCAATGGCGACCAGACCGATACAGTTGCGGAATTCTTAAAACAAGGTAAAACCTTTGAGGACGCCCTATGTACCCGTGAATTTGAACCAGACGCACCAAATTATACCCCTCGAATTTCCGGTATTGTTACAGTGGAAAATGGAGATATGTCCTATAAAATGTCCATTTTAAAAAGCGCTTATAATGATGGTAGCTCCTGCCAACGCTTTTTCTTTGAATACAGCCAGCCAATCAACGGCCAAGGGCATTTTATCCATACCTACCGCTGTGATGGAAATCCAATCCCATCTTTTGAAGGGGAACCTGACCAGGTGGAAATTCCAAATGATTTGGACACCTTTACCGAAACCATCTGGAACAATTTAAATCAGGATAATAAAGTTTCTTTATTCACCCGCTTTATTGATTTAAAAACCGGGGAAATCCAAACACGTATTGTCAATAAAAACAAATAGGAGGTAATGTTGTAATGGCAAAAGAATTGACCTTAAAATATGGTTGTAACCCCAACCAGGTACCTTCCCGTATCTTCATGGAAGAAGGAGAACTTCCTATCGAAGTATTAAACGGCCGTCCAGGCTACATCAACTTTTTGGACGCTTTAAACAGCTGGCAGCTGGTAAAAGAATTAAAAGAAGCAACCGGGCTTCCTTCTGCTGCTTCTTTTAAACACGTCAGCCCTGCTGGCGCTGCTGTTGGCACACCACTATCCGAAGTAGAAAAGAAAATCTATTTTGTGGATGACCTGGAACTCTCCCCTATCGCTTCCGCTTACGCAAAAGCAAGAGGGGCTGACAGAATGTCCTCTTACGGTGATTTTGTAGCTTTATCCGATACCTGTGATAAAGAAACCGCTACCCTGTTAAAACGGGAAGTATCCGATGGTGTAATCGCTCCAGATTATACAGAAGAAGCGCTGGAAATCTTAAAATCCAAACGCAAGGGCAGCTACAATGTCATTAAAATCGACCCAAATTATGTACCAAACCCAATTGAACACAAACAAGTTTATGGCATCACCTTTGAACAGGGCAGAAACGAAATCAAGTTAAACGAAGAACTGCTGAAAAACTTCCCAACCCAAAATAAAGAACTGCCAGAGAGCGCAAAACGTGATTTGATTTTGGCGTTGATTACATTAAAATACACCCAATCCAACTCTGTCTGCTACGCAAAAGATGGCCAGGTAATCGGCGTTGGCGCTGGACAGCAATCCCGTATCCACTGTACCCGTCTGGCGGGAAATAAAGCGGATATCTGGTTCTTACGCCAGCACGAAAAAGTATTGAACCTGCCATTTAAAGCAGATATTCGCCGTCCAGATCGTGACAACACCATTGATGTTTACATCTCTGATGATTATGAAGACGTTCTGGCAGATGGAGTTTGGGAACAGTTCTTTACCGAAAAACCAGAACCATTGTCCAGAGAAGAAAAACGCACTTGGTTAGACCAGTTAACTGGTGTTTCCTTGGGCTCTGACGCTTTCTTCCCATTTGGTGATAACATTGAACGTGCTCACCGCAGCGGTGTCAGCTACATCGCTCAGCCAGGTGGTTCCATCCGTGATGACAACGTGATTGAAACCTGCGATAAATACGGTATTGCTATGGCATTTACCGGTGTCCGTCTGTTCCACCACTAATTCCAAAGGAGAAAAATCAATGAAAGTTTTAGTTGTTGGCAGCGGTGGACGTGAACATGCGATTATCCGCAAATTAAAAGAAAACCAAACAATCTCCCACATTTACTGTGCCCCTGGAAATGGCGGTATTTCCAAGGATGCGGAATGTGTGGACATCAAAGCGATGGATATCCAAGGGATGGTATCCTTTGCGAAACAAAACGGTGTTGAATTTGCCGTTGTAGCACCGGACGACCCTTTGGTTGCCGGCATGGTAGACGCTTTTGAAGCGGAAGGCATCCGTACTTTCGGACCAAATAAAGCTGCTGCTATTCTGGAAGGAAGCAAGGTCTTTTCCAAAGACCTGATGAAAAAATACCATATTCCAACTGCGAAATATGAAGTATTTACCGATTCTGAACAGGCGATTGCCTATATTCAAGAACAAAACACCTATCCAACCGTAGTAAAAGCGGATGGACTGGCATTGGGTAAAGGAGTTATTATTGCCGAAAATTTTGAACAAGCAAAAGAAGCCGTTGTTTCCATCATGGAAGATAAAATCTTTGGCGCCAGCGGAAGCCAGTTAGTGGTAGAAGAATTTTTAACCGGGCCAGAAGTTTCCGTATTATCCTTCACAGATGGACATGTGGTAAAACCAATGATTTCTTCCATGGACCACAAACGTGCCCTGGATGGGGATAAAGGGAAGAATACTGGTGGTATGGGTACTGTCGCACCAAATCCATATTACACTCCAGAAGTGGCACAAAGTTGTATGGATGAAATCTTCCTGCCTACCATCCAAGCAATGAAACAGGAAGGACGACCATTTAAAGGATGCTTATACTTTGGCTTGATGATTACACCAAATGGTCCAAAAGTAATTGAATACAACTGCCGTTTTGGCGACCCTGAAACTCAGGTTGTACTGCCATTGTTAAAAACCGACCTGTTCGATATTTTCAATGCCATTTATGAAGAACGTTTGGCTGATCTGGATATTGAATTTTCAGAGGAATCCGCTGCCTGCGTCATCATGGCATCCGGTGGATACCCTCAAAAATATCCAACTGGATTGACCATCCACGGATTAGACGAAGATGGACAGGCTGACGACGCGATAATCTATCACGCTGGAACCAAATTCGATGGGGAATTTAAGACTGCTGGAGGGCGTGTACTGGGCATCACTGCGCTGGGAAAAGACTTACAGCAAGCATTGGATCGTTCCTATCAAGTAGTAAATTCTATTTCATTTGAAGGGGCGCATTTCCGTAAGGATATTGGTCAAAGGGCATTAAAAGCGTTGGAAAAATAAAATAAAAAACCTACAGGAAATCTCCTGTAGGTTTTTTTCTTGCGTTGATAAATTGTTCTATAAGGAAAAATCTCTTAAAAGATTTTATCAGGGAATCTATGCTTTTCGCTATACAAAATTATTATATTCCCGTAAAAATATTTCTTTATGGAGGATTGTTGCTGTTGTTTTCAGATATTAAACTCGCATTATTATCATATTTTTACTGATAGTATCCCTAAAAACAAGATTAATCTATAACTGTATTTTAACATAATCCCCATTACAATCTTCCACTTCTACCAATACCAGTTTTCCATACTGTTTTCTGGTCCTTTTTAACTCTAATGCCAACTGTTCCAGATCATTTCCATCAAAATAAGGCACCATGTTGTGGTGTTTCCCTACCTCTTTTAAAATTAAATTGGCAAGTTTATAGATTGCTTTTCCAGTTAGCAGGCGGTGGGGAATTCCAAAATAAAGTGGGATTTTTCCACGTTGTTTTATTACAATCTTCATACATTATTCCACTACTATCCGGACACGGTCGCCATCAGAAGAATCCACATCTACAATCTGACCGATTGCCCCGCTATCCACTAATTTTAAAATACTTTCTATGTCCAAATCACGCAACGCCTCATTTTGCGTGATTTGTGGCAATTTCATCCCAATGCTAATCCCCAAACGCACCAAAGGCATGGGCAGATTTACTCTAACACGGTCCCCTTTTTTCGAGTCCACTACCACTTTAAACATCATCTTGTCAATATCTACCCGCTGCTCTTCTGGTAAGATTACCGTTTTTGCTGTTGGTTGATCAGAAAACAATTCATCAATGGTCACATCAAATAGTTTTGCGATATCCGGCAGCAGCATAATATCCGGACAGGATAAATCGTTTTCCCATTTGGAAACCGCCTGGGGAGATACGCCGAGTTTTTCCGCCACCTCATCTTGTGTAAATCCATTTAATTTTCGTAATTCCGCAAATTTTTTACCTAGTGTTGTTTCCATGATTACTCACTCCTTTTTTGTTTATGCCTTTATTTTATCGGATTCCAGCTCAAAACAGAATGTACCATTGGTTGTATTTGCGGAAATCCTGTAAACCATCCGTTTGTTTTTTCCTCAACCAACAGTTGAGGAACTCTATAAAACCTATTATACCACGTTATCCGATGATTTGATCCTCCAGAAATATTTTATTTTAAAAAATAAAATAATCCCTCATTTGCTAGATAGTCGCAAATGAGGGACCATTATTTTTATTTCCTTATTTGTTTAAGCCATTTACAATTTTTTCGGTATCCTGTGCAATTAACAGTTCCTCGTTGGTTGGGATAACCCAAACCTGTACTTTGGAATTTTCTGCGGAAACTTTTGCTTCTTTCGCATTCATTTCCTCATTTTTAGCAGCGTCTATTGCAATGCCCATAAATTCCATATCAGAGCAAACATTGTAACGCAGTTCCGCATTGTGTTCCCCAATACCACCAGTAAATACAATGGCATCCACACCGCCCATCGCAGCCGCATAGGAACCAATATATTTTTTAATCTGGTAAGATTGGATTTCCCTTGTAATCTGAGCACGTTTATTTCCTTCTTCAGCAGCAGCTTTTAAGTCTCTGTCATCACTAGACACGCCGGAAACACCTAAATAACCGGATTTTTTATTCAGCAGGTCACTCATTTGTGCAGGTGTCAGGTTTTCCTTTTCCATAATATAAGTTACGACGGATGGATCAACCGCACCAGAACGTGTGCCCATTAACAGACCATCCAATGGAGTAAAGCCCATGGTGGTATCCACGGATTTTCCACCATCAATTGCAGTGATGGAAGAACCATTCCCTAAATGGCAAGTGATGATTTTCAGATCCTTGATATCTTTTCCCAACAAAGCAGCCAAACGGTTGCTGACAAAGCGGTGGGAAGTCCCATGGAAACCGTATTTTCTGATATTGTATTTTTCATAATATTCATATGGAACACCATATAAAAATGCTTTTGGAGGCATTGTTTGATGGAATGCGGTATCAAAAACAGCCACTTGTGGAGTGGATGGATCCAATACCTTTTCACATGCCTGGATTGCTAAAATATGTGCTGGATTATGTAATGGAGCTAAATCAGAAACTTTACGGATCACGTCAATTACCTCTGGAGTAATTAGAACGGATTCTGAGAAATATTCCGCTCCCTGTACAACACGGTGGCCAACAGCGGAAATTTCATCCATAGATTGGATCACACCATATTCTTTGCTTATTAACAGTTCCACAACTTTCTGGAACGCTTCGGTATGGGTTGGAAAATCACAATCAGATTCAAATTTTCTACCATCAAATGTTTTATGGGAAATTTCCCCACCAATTCCAATTCTACCACATACCCCTTTTGCGATGACCTGTCCGTCATCCATATTGATCAACTGGTATTTCAGGGATGAGCTTCCTGCATTAGAAACCAAAATTTTCATATGTTATCCTCCTATTGTTCTGGTAAAAAACCAGTATATTTGCTATACTATATAATATTACAAACACCGGTAAATTTCAAGGCAAACCCTTAGATTCCACAAAAATTTCAAAGGAGAATCACAATGAAAGTAGCTGGCATTATTGCAGAATATAACCCTTTCCACAACGGTCATGCTTACCAAATCCAACAAACCAGAAAACAGGCTACCCATATCATTGCTGTCATGAGTGGCCATCTCACTCAACGTGGGTCTATTTCCTGTTATTCTAAATGGATTCGGGCAAAAGCTGCGATACAATCCGGCGTTGACCTGGTACTAGAACTTCCCACATCATTTGCATGTAGTTCAGCGGAACGTTTTGCTTTGGGGGGAATTGGACTTTTAGGAAGCCTGGGAATTGTGGATTGTATCAGTTTTGGAAGTGAATCCGGTGATATTTCCTCCTTAATGGAATGTGCAAACCAATGCCTTAATATCAACCAATCCCCAGAAATGCAACAATTATTAAAACAGGGGTTAAGCTATCCCGCTGCACGGAGAAGGGCACTTGGAAAAAAGGGATATTTACTGGATTTCCCTAACAACACATTGGGAGTTGAATATATTAAGGCCGCAAAACAGTTGGGTTTCCAGTTTGAATGGTTGACTATACAGCGCCAGGGAGCTAGCCATGACAGTGAGATACCAACCGGAGATTTCGCCAGTGCTTCCTATCTCAGAGGGCAAACTAGCTGGGAAAATTTTATTCCTCAAAACTGCCGAGATATTTATCAGCCCTCTCTGCGTTCCAATCCGGAACAGTTAGAGATGGTATTGCTTTATCTAATACGCACTACTACCAAGCAACAGTGGGCAGAGCTTCCTGATGTGTCCGAAGGCTTAGAAAACCGCCTTTACGAATCTGGAAAGATTGCCACATCTTCTGAGCAATTTTTATCTATTGTAAAAACAAAGCGTTACACGATGTCCCGTTTGAGGAGGATTTTATCTTACCGTTTCCTTGACATACAAAAAGCAAACCTAGAGTCCTCCCCTCTTTATGGCCGTGTACTGGGCATGAACCAAAAAGGAAAAGAATTGTTATCCAAAATCAGGACAGCCTCTACCATTCCAGTATCACCTGATTTTCCTAAATTAGCGCGACAGTTTCCCAAACAAGCAGCACTGGACAGCAAAGCGACCGATTTATTTTATATGACCACACCGCAAATCCAAAAAGCAGGGCAAGATTACCTTCAAAAACCAATAATACAATAAATCTACTTGATTTTTCCATCTCAAAATTACAAGTTGTACAAGGCATAGGCAAAAATAGATAATCATATCAAAACTATAGATAACGCAAAAGATGGAATGTGCTCCAATTTAATTTTTATGCTTTATCAAAAAGGAATTATTTTTGTTTAAACTGTAACTTTAGCAATTTATATTAGGAAGTATTCGTTTATACTGCCATGCTCAAAATACAAATGTTTGAGATAAATAAATACACTATTTTCGATGATAATACTTATTTAAATTTCTCAACTGTATATAATATCCTATTTAAGAAAAAGGGTTGGCATCTATCCAATGCCAACCCTTTTTCTTAACGAATAACAAACAACCATAACAATATAAAAGAAGGCAATACCAATAAAAATAGCAATCCTCCCATAATAAATAATGCGGTTTTCAGGTTACCAGCATTAAAAATCGATTTTTCAGATAAACCATTGCGCATAGTATCCCCTCCTAGTTTTTTCCACTAAATTAAGTATACCATTTTATTTATAATTTCGCAATAGTTATTCATCATTCTATTAATAAAAAATTCTTATTTTATCGACAAATTCGCTGTCACATTTCGTCTAAATACTGTGTTTTAACAATTCTTGCACTTCTGTTTGATTTAAATTCCGAATAATATGCCGTTTTGTGCCTTCAGAATATGTGTAGATAATTACATCACAACAACCTGTACTTTTTTGCAATAAATTTTGGCGATATACAATTTTGGATACTTTTTCCCTTGGCATAGAAACACGGCAAAATAATAACCGTTTGGTATAGCTGGCTGTTAACATTCCCTGGCTATATCCAATCCCTGTATGGCTATAACTAATCATGCGGACAATCAAGTACAGCACCGGAATAATCTCAATCATAATTCCCACAAACAAAATTAATCCGCGGAACCCCGGAAAAAACAGATAAGATCCTGCAATAATAACCGCAAAAACAACAATAATAATAGTCGGGATAAAAATAAATCTTCTAAAATCCACTGGTTTTGGTTTAATATCCCGCTTTACAAATTGGATTTCGGGAAACAATAGATTAAGGTTTCGCATCGCTTCCCGCCGCTCTGCCGCAGGGATTAACACAGATGTCCCGTTTTTGAGTTTACCATATCCAGCACAATTGATATACACAGAATAATACCCCAATACTTTGGTAAACAAGGTTTGACGGATTTCTACCAAGTTAATCCTCCCAATATTAAAACAATAATATCTTGGGATTAGAATACCCGCACGGATTGTCATACTCTGATTTCGACGGTTGACTGAAAAATCTTTGTTGCGGATAATATTGAGCAAAAAAGCCAATCCCCATCCACCCAATAAAAGATATGCTAAAATAGCTGCCGCAGGTGGGATTCCAAACGCTAGTAGCTCCGCTATTTTTGTGAGATTCGTCACCAACATATCTTCAAACTCTTTCCCAAGCAGATTTCCGCTTTGGGAAATTAAAGTGGACGCAAACAAAACCCCTGTTAAACTATTCGAGGAAATCAAGGACAAAATAGCAATATACCACAATCGAGGGCTATAGATGCGTCCCATGTTTTTTGCATCTCCAACCAGTTTTTCCTGGGCATATTTTACTAAACGTTCGACATCCTTCCGTTTCATCACAAAAGATAAATCAGCTTGACGAACATTCCCTGCATCAGTATCCAACTTTACATAACTACCTCGTATTGGGGATAGATAAAAAGGATTTTCCACTGTGATGGAGGAAATCATTTCGTATGGGATAACATACTGTTGAATTAAAAATATTCCTTTATGGATATAAACGCCATCTTTTCCCACATAAAACGTATTAAAATACCAACTTAAATATCCAAAGAGTACAATGGCAACCAATACTAAAAGGTCCATCCAAGCGCCTTTCATCCAAACATATAAGTTTCCTCCAGAAAATAAAAAGCCACGCAACACTGGCAATAGTAATAAAAGCCAAAAACGAGAAGTATTGCGGATAATTTGGACAGGATGTGGGTGTTGAAATTCCATATTAGCCCCTTTCCGTCGTTAATTGCGCGACAATTGCTTCTGCCTGATTGAATGGTAGATACGGAATATGCAAGTTTGCCCCTGTGGTTTTAACAGTAATAGAAGCGATCCCCAAAATTGGAGTCCAAGGATTGCAAATCAAGGCCACTGAAACAATCCTGTTTCGTTTTACAATATGTTGACGTTTTACAAAAACTCCAGTTTGATAGGCCACATGGTTTTTTGTGAAACAGTATCCACTATTGCGGTATCGGGCGGGAAAATAAAAAACAGCAAAAAAAAGAAAAAGAACCAGTAAAGGGAGTAAAGTAACATACCACCAAATGGTAAATTGCTGAATATATAAAAAAGGAAAAATAGATAATACAAACCAGATGATTGTGCAAAATAAATCCTGTACAAAAATTGATTTTTTTGAAATAGGCCAAAATTTCATATTTCCACCCCCAGAATCAGTATATGGTATTTATTCCTATCCCATACAGCTGATATACAAAGACACTCAGGAAATTTCTCCCGAGTGTCCCATTTCTGTTAGAAAGCAATCATGCAAATGAATATACCATAAAAATACTTTCTATCTGTATTTTTAACGAATACTATTTTGTTCCAAAAATACGGTCTCCCGCATCGCCAAGACCAGGAACAATATATTTGTGTTCATTCAAGCACTGATCCAAAGCAGCTGCATAAATCTGAACATCAGGGTGTTTTTCCTGCAATGCGTTCAAACCTTCTGGAGCAGCTACCAAACACATAAATTTAATGCTTTTACATCCACGCTTTTTAATTGCGTCAATCGCATCAATGGCGGAACCGCCGGTAGCCAACATTGGATCCAATACAATAACTTCCCTTTGGTCCATGTTTGGTGGCAATTTACAGTAATATTCATGTGGTACAAAAGTTTCTGGATCACGGTACATCCCAACATGCCCAACACGTGCAGCTGGAACCAATTTTAACATACCATCCACCATACCAAGTCCAGCACGTAAAATTGGTACAAACACAATCTTTCTACCAGCGATTACTTTGGTTTTTGCAATTGCCAAAGGGGTTTCAATATCCACTTCCGCCAAAGGTAAATCTCTGGTAGCCTCGTAGCACATTAACATTGCAATTTCGGACACCAATTCACGGAATTCCTTAAAACCAGTGCTTTTATCCCTTAAAATAGACATTTTGTGTTGGATCAATGGATGATCCATAATAACAGGTTTGTTCATTTGTATTTTCCTCCTTATTTGTTTTCCAACGCCGTAATTTTATTTACACGGAGCGCATGGCGCCCACCCTCAAATTCAGTATTTAAAAATAAATCCACCAGTTCACAAGCAGTACCAGGTCCAATTACTCTGCCGCCCAGGCAAAGTACATTGGCATCATTGTGTAAACGGGTATATTTTGCGGAAAAATGCTCGGAACATGCAGCAGCCCGAATTCCTTTTATTTTATTCGCAGCCATAGAAATACCAATGCCTGTTCCACAAATCAAAATTCCTTTTTCACATTCGCCAGCAACAATCGCATTACAGGCTAATTCCGCATAATCAGCATAATCGCAGGATTCTGTAGAATAAGTGCCATAATCTTTAAAGGGAATATTTTTCTCTTTTAAATAAGCCATAATTTCCTGTTTTAATTCAAAACCGCCATGGTCACTACCTAATGCTATCATTTTATTGATCCTCCTATTGATTCTGTTGTGCGGCTTGACGCATCCGTTCGGCCTGGGATAGCCGCAAATACGATGGCATCAATGCCTGAGCAGGTACTGCTTTTCCTTGTTGATATAAAACATGGGCACAAAGCCCTATACTGCTTGCGCGTTGTTTCCGCAAAGCAATGGGAGCCAGAACAAGCTGTTCCAGTTGCCCATCCATTTTATTATAACATAAATCCGCCCCGTCACCAACTAAAATAATCTTTTGATGATATGTTTTCAGTTCTTCTGTTAGTTCCGCAATCGTAAGGGCACGGTCATCACAGAGCCGTTTTGGCTGTTCCCCTAGGGAATATAGACAATTGTATACTTGGTTACATCTAGCGTCCATAACTGCGCATCCAATTCCATCAAACCCCTGTAAATTCTGGATTAGCCCTTCTAAGGTAGAAACACCGATACATGGTTTGTCCAATACTTGTGCCATCCCTTTCACAGCGGAAATCCCGATCCGCAAGCCAGTAAAAGAGCCCGGACCAGAAGCAACCGCAAAAGCGTCAATTTGTTCCATGGAAATATTTGCACAGGCCAACACCTGTTCTGCCATTGGCAAAAGGGTCTGGGAATGGGTCAGCCCTGTGTTGGTACTGAATTCCGCTAAAATTTCTGTTTCACTGCAAACCGCAACACTTGCCACTTTGGCGGAACTATCAAATGCCATGATATTCAAAAACGCTCATCTCCATCAATTGTAATTTCCCGGGTGGTTTCATCCAACCGTTTCAATTCTACAGTAATCGTGTTTTCTGGCAGATAATCAGCAATATTTTCGCTCCATTCAATCGCAAGGATACTGCCGTTTTCCAGATAATCAAAAAATCCTGTAAAGTATAGGTCATCCAATGTATTGATACGATACATATCAAAATGATACAGTGGAATTTTCCCTTGATACTCATTCACCAAACTAAAAGTAGGGCTGGATACTTCCCCTATTACTTGCAATCCCTCCGCAAGGCCTCTTGTAAATGCGGTTTTTCCTACTCCCAATCCGCCACGGTAGGCAATCACATCCCCCGGTTTTAGTTGCTGGGCAAACTGGCTCGCTACCTGTTCTGTTTCAGAAGGGCTATGGGTAATAAACTGTTTCATATTAGAATAATCCTGTAATCTGGCCATCTACCACATCAATAGAGAGTGCTGCCGGCTTTTTCGGCAACCCTGGCATTGTCATGATATTGCCGGTATAAACAACAACAAATCCTGCCCCAGCGGATACTTTAACGTCCCGGATGGTAATGGTAAAACCAGATGGACGTCCTAATTTCGAGGCATCGTCAGATAAAGAATACTGGGTTTTGGCCACGCAAATTGGAAGTTTACCAAAACCTAATGCTGTGATCTCGTCAATAGCTTTTTGTGCTTGTGGAGTAACGGCGACACCGTCAGCGCCATAAATTTCTCTTGCCACGGTTTCAATTTTTTCGTTAATTGTCAAATCCAAATCATACAAAGGTTTAAAGTTCGCAGGTTTTTCACAAGCCTTGATTACTTTTTCCGCTAAATCTAAGCCACCTTCCCCGCCTTTTGCGAATACTTCGGACAACGCAAATTCACAGCCAAGCTGTTCGCAGCAATCGCTGATTACTTTTAACTCCGCATCAGTGTCTGTACCAAACTGGTTAATTGCCACTACCACTGGAACACCATATTTGTGCATATTCTCAATATGTGCTTTTAAGTTGACAATACCAGCTTCAACAGCAGCTACGTTTTCAGTGGTCAACTCTGTTTTTGGAACACCACCGTTGTATTTTAATGCACGAACTGTAGCAACAATCACAACACAATCAGGGGATAATCCTGCATAACGGCATTTGATGTCAAAGAATTTTTCCGCCCCCAAGTCAGAGCCAAATCCTGCTTCTGTAATTGCGTAATCCCCTAATTTCATCGCCAATTTAGTCGCTTGTACCGAGTTGCACCCATGTGCAATATTTGCAAATGGACCTCCGTGCATAATGGCTGGGGTATTTTCCAATGTTTGTACCAGATTTGGTTTGATTGCATCTTTTAATAAAGCTGTCATGGCACCTTGTGCCTGTAAGTCTCTTGCATAAACTGGGGTATTATCATAACGGTAAGCGACTAAAATATTGGAAAGGCGCTGTTTTAAATCCTCAATATCGTTTGCCAAGCAAAGAATCGCCATAATTTCACTAGCTACTGTAATCTGGAATCCATCTTCACGGGGAATTCCATTTACTTTCCCACCTAACCCAACGTTTACATACCGCAAGGCACGATCATTCATATCCAAACAACGTTTAAAGAGGATTCTCCTTTGGTCGATCCCCAATTCATTTCCCTGTTGCAGATGGTTGTCAATCAATGCGCAAAGAAGGTTATTCGCCGCAGTAATAGCGTGCATGTCCCCTGTAAAATGTAGGTTGATATCCTCCATTGGTACCACCTGAGCGTAGCCACCACCAGCTGCGCCACCTTTAATGCCAAATACAGGGCCAAGGGAAGGTTCCCGCAGAGCTAAAACCGCTTTTTTCCCCATTTTACACATGGCTTCTCCCAAGCCAACACTGGTCGTTGTCTTTCCTTCGCCAGCAGGAGTTGGATTAATTGCAGTGACTAAAACCAGTTTGCCATCCGGTTTTGTGCTAAAACGTTGTTCCGCTTCTGCTGCGATTTTCGCTTTGTACTTTCCGTACAATTCCAAATCATCTTCGGTTAACCCTAACTGTTCTCCAATTTTTGTGATTGGAAGCATCTTTGCCTGTTGAGCAATTTCAATATCCGTTAACATAGTATCTCTCCTCTGCTTTGCCTGAATAATCTTTACCTGTACCGCCTAAAATCATTTCAGGCATAATTATTTCTGACGATATTCGTTCCAGTCAGATAGAAAAATTAAAGTTGCATTTATTATATCACATTTTTGTGAATAGTGCTACTAAAAGGTTGAATTTTCTACTGGTTATCGATATAATAAAATAGAGTTCATATCGAAAAATCGAATAAAATTCAGGATCGATTAATTTGGGGAATTTTTGATGAAAAATTTTGTTTTTAAAATTGGAAGTGCCATACGAGACTATGTCCGGGAAACGGACAAGATGTTATTGGTGATGGCAATTATGTTATCTATTCTAAGTTGTACATTACAATATTCATTGGCAACCGCTGGTGCTATCCAATGGAGGCCGTTTTATATGCAAATAGCTTCTAGCTGTGTGGGAATTGTAGCAGCAATCATTATCTCTTTAATTGATTACCATACCCTAGCAAAATTATGGAAGCTTTATGTGCCCATTATTTTAATTTTAATTGGATTGACTTTGTTTACCCCATTGGGTTCTATGAGAAACGGAGATGGTATGGGATCTGATGACCGTATCCTTTTGAATATTGGTTTTATGGACATTCAACCATTTGAATTCTTAAAACTTGGATTTATCCTTACGTTCTCGCTTCACGCCTCGTCTGTGAGAGACCATATTAATCAGCCAAAAACCCTGTTGTTCTTAATTCTGCATGGATTGGTTCCCATTGGATTGGGCTTCCTATCTGGAGACTATGGAACAATGTTAGTGTTCATTTTGATTTTCCTTTGTATTTTATTCACCTCTGGATTAAGTTGGAAACTAATTCTTCCCGGTTTGGGGGCAGCGGTAATTGCTGGATTTGTCTTTTTTAATTTCGTCATGGATGATTACCTACAAAAGAGATTTTTGTTATCGGACGAATATCTATATGAAAATAGGCTTGGAGATACGCTACAACAGTACTGGGGTAAAATTACCTTGGGTTCCGGCCAATTGACCGGAAAAGGGCTTTTATCAGATAAATTGATTACCACTACTCCAGAATTGTACAACGATTTTATCTTTGCCCATGTAGGCCAGGTATTCGGTTTTGTTGGTTGTATTGCCCTGGTAATCTGGATTATGGTAATGTGTATCAAACTCATTATCAACGCACGTTCGGCGGATGATCCATTGGGATCCTATATTTCTGTTGGTGTATTTGCTGTGCTGTTTTTCCAGTCAGTTATTAATATTGGAATGGTGCTTTGTGTTCTTCCGGTTATTGGTATTCCATTACCATTTGTCAGTGCAGGAGGGACATCCGCTTTAACCACCTATATGATACTAGGGCTTGCCCTAAGTGTCCGAATGAATACAACAAAAAAAGACCATTTATTTTAATTATAAAAGGAGATTATTATGCGAGTAATTACAGGCACCGCAAAAGGTCGTAAACTCATTACCTTAGAAGGAATGGATGTCCGTCCTACAACCGATCGTGTAAAAGAAGGGCTTTTTAGCATTATCCAATTTGACCTTCCTGGTGCGATGGTATTGGATTTATTTGCCGGATCTGGCCAATTAGGAATTGAAGCATTAAGCCGTGGGGCAAGCACCTGTGTATTTGTAGACCAGTCCAGAAAAGCGCAGGAGGTACAAAAACAAAATTTACAACACTGTAATCTAATGAGTAGGGCCAGAGTTGTATTAAATGACGCCCTTACATTTTTAGCTGGCACAAAGGACCAATATGATATTGTTCTGATGGATCCACCTTATCATAAAGAAATGATCCCGGCCGCACTACAAGCTTTAAGTGGAAAATTAACCGAAAATGGCGTTATTATTTGTGAAACCGGTATCCGCGATGAACTCCCTGAACAAGTTGGAGAGTTCCAGCAGTACCGTACTTACCAATATGGAAAAATCAAATTGACAACCTACCATATGGTAGAAGCTTAAGTGTCCAAGACAAAGGGAGCGTGGAACAATGAGAAAAATTGCAGTATGTCCTGGCAGTTTTGACCCAATTACCAAAGGGCATTTGGATATTATTAGACGTGCCAGCCAGTTATTTGATCGTGTGATTGTTTTGGTGTCTGTTAATCCAGATAAAGACGCCACTTTTTCCGCTACGCAGCGGATGGAATTTATTGAACGGGCCACTGCGAACCTACCAAATGTAGTAACCGATTTTAGCGACGGCTTATTGGCAGACTATATGCGTGACTGTGGTGCGTGTGCAATTGTAAAAGGATTGCGTGCAGTTTCGGACTTCGAATATGAGTTCCAGATGGCAATGGCAAATAAAAAATTAAATCCAGATGCGGAAACAGTATTCTTAACTACTCAGGGCGAAAATATGTACCTTAGTTCCAGCCTAGTTCGCCAAATTGGGCGTTTAGGTGGGGATATCAGTACCTTTGTACCGCCGGAAATTTTACATGATATTGAAACTGGATTGAGGAAAAAATAATAAAGAGCATTAAAAAAAGAGGGGGTTATTGTTGTGAATATCAACGAAATTTTGGATACCATGGAGGATATGTTGGAGCAAGCTTGGTCTTTGCCATTATCCGGTGGAAAATCTGTTGTAAATGTGGAGCGAATGCTGGATTTAATCAGTGAAATTCACCTGCAGCTGCCAAAAGAGATTAAACAATCTAAAATGATTGTTGCAGATCGACAAGATATTATCAACGATGCGAAAAAAGAAGCGGAACAGATTATCCGGGATGCGGAATTAAAAGCAAAACGACTGGTTTCGGATACCGAAATCCTAAAAGAAGCAAAAACCCGTGCAAACCAGATGTTGACTCAAGCACATAACCAATCCAATGAGATTAAGCAAATGACCAATGAATATGTGGAACGAGTTTTGACGAAATCAGAGGAAACTCTGTTAACCAATCTGCAAGAATTAAAAGGTGCCCATGCGGCAATCCGAAAAAGTACAAAATAATAAAAAAGGCAGCCAATTGGCTGCCTTTTTCTTCTATTTTTTGCTTGTTTCGAATCAACTATATCGAAATTATTCATCATGTTTTCCATCTAGGGTAAGAAAGTTCTACTCGTCTGTTATCTTGATAAATCACCTATATTGCGGATCTTGTAATAAAGACAAATGGATAAATCGTTCAAAATTGCCTAATTCATAATGGAAAGAGAGGATTTGGATATATCTACTACTTTAAGCTTTTTATTAATAAGTACCTAGAAGTTTATACATCCTTTGAACTACACATAATAGATTTTTTATGAACTGAAAGAGAAATCCTCTTATGTCGAATTGGAATTGCCACTAACATAACATCTCCTCATCGCTATAAAATAGCCGTATCAGATGGGAACAAGTTATGCTGCTATCATAACTTTTTAGCCATTATTATCATTGCATTACTCTTTTTCCCCCGATTAAACTGAGGGATTTTCTTCACATCTAAAACACCATAAAAAATCCAGATGAAAAATTTCATCTGGACTTATATTTGTATAATTATAGCACTTTTGATAGGAAATCTTTTAAACGCGGATGTTGTGGATTTGAAAAGAATGCTTCTGGTTCATTTTGTTCCAATACCTTACCGCCATCCATAAACAGGACACGAGTTCCAACCTCACGGGCAAATCCCATTTCATGGGTTACTACCACCATTGTCATCCCAGCTTGGGCAAGTTCTTTCATAACTTCCAGTACTTCCCCAACCATTTCAGGGTCCAATGCAGAAGTTGGTTCATCAAACAGCATAACTTCCGGATTCATCGCCAACGCACGAACAATGGCAATCCTTTGTTTCTGCCCACCGGAAAGCATGTTTGGATATTCTTCCGCCTTATCGCGGAGCCCAATCCGTTCCAGTAGCTCATAAGCTTTTTGATCAGCTTCTTCTTGAGTCATCAATTTCAATTTTACAGGTGCCAGTGTAATATTCTTTAATACGGTTAAGTGTGGAAATAAATTAAAATGCTGGAATACCATCCCCATCTTTTGACGAACCTGATTGATATTACATTTTTTATCTGTAATTTCAGTTCCATCTACAAAGATTTGTCCACCAGTGGGCTGTTCCAACAAATTCAAACAGCGTAAAAAAGTACTTTTACCAGAACCAGATGGTCCGATAATAACAACTTTTTCCCCTTTTTCAATGTGCTCATTAATGCCACACAATACATGGTTGTCACCAAAAGATTTTTGAAGATTTTTAACGTCTATCACTTTTCGCCAACCTCTTTTCCAATTTTTTCATCAACAAGGATAACAGCATCACCATAACAAAATAAATCAATGCAGCAGCAATCAGTGGGAAAAACGCATCATAAGTTCTGCTACGCACAAAGTCGCTGGCTTTGGTTAAATCGGTTAGTGGAATAAAACCAACAACAGAGGTCTCTTTTAACAAAGCAATAAATTCATTTCCTAATGCAGGCAAGATATTCTTAATGGCCTGAGGCAAAATAATATACCGCATAGTAGACATCCTACTTAGTCCCAAAGAGCGACCAGCCTCCATTTGCCCTGGGTCAATAGAACTAATACCTGCACGCACAATTTCGGATACATATGCACTGGAGTTAATACCAAAAGCCATAACAGCTACAAATAATGTATTACTTACAGATACCAGAATGATATAATACATAATCATAACCTGTAGGACAACTGGTGTTCCTCGCACAATTGCGACATAAACACTAAGGATTTTATCCAATATTTTTAATTTTCCTGTTTGGGCAGTATATACTTTACATACAGCAATCAATACACCTAGAGCAACGCCAACCAATACAGCAAAAATAGAGATTGCTACAGTTGTTCCCCAACCTTTGAGGAATAATACCCAGCGGTCATCCGTTACAAACGTAGAGATAAACTTTTGAACCAATGAGTCCATAAAATCCACAAACCTCCTTTAAAATGCCACAAATACAGCAGGTGAAGCCGCCTGCTGTATTGTTTTTTATGATTTCCAATCTACAAAAATTATTGAACCTTTGCTGCACCAGTATGTTCCAAAATGAATTCGTCAATTTTACCTTCTTCATCTAATTTTTTCAATACATCGTTAATAACATCTAATAATTCTTGGTTCCCTTTTTGTACAGCAATTGCATATTCTTCCTGTGTGCTGCTACCATCTGCATAAACCAGTTCTGTACAGGTCATATTATCATTTACCGCAACAATATTTTCAGCTGGCAGTTTGTCAATTACTACAGCATCCAAGTTGCCATTGTTCATGTCCAAAGCTGCTTCTAATGCAGATTTGTATTGAATTACTTCAGCACCACTGCCTTGTAAAACACCTTCTACATTGTTACCATCATCATCTTGATAGCCATTGATCTCATCTGTTAAAATCAAATCTCCAGTGGTGCCCATCTGAACGCCCATCTTTTTGCCTTTTAAATCTTCAATGTTATTTACAGTTACACCTTTTTTAGTGATTACATACTGTACAGAAGTTGCATAAGTATCAGAGAAATCCATATTTTGTTTTCTTTCCTCTGTTACAGTAATACCAGCAGCGGCAATATCAGCTTTACCAGTAGAAATAGCGGTTAATGCACCATCAAATGTAACATTGTCAATTTGCAATTCCACACCCAATTCATCCGCGATTGCCTGTGCGATGTCAGCGTCAACGCCAACTACTTTATCTCCATCGCTTACATATTCAAATGGTGGGAATGCAGCATTGGTTGTCATAACCAGTTTACCAGATTTTTTAATAGATTCTACCGATGATTTTTCTCCGCCACAACCAGCGAAAGCTCCCAGAGCTAATACTCCAGCCAATAATACAGCGACTAATTTTTTCATTACATAATCCTCCTACAATTTAACATTAAAATTTATAAAAAGTTACTTTCTTTATTTTTGTATAAATATTCATATTATACATTTTATGAGTTTACCATACTCGATAGCATTTTGCAAGGTTAATCCATCAATTACGGTTAATTAAACGAAAAAAACAAAATAAAACCCAAAAAAACAATAAAAATGCCTATATTTTAAGGATGACTATTCTAGTTCCATTAAAATATAGGCATTAATTCATATGTATGATTAGTCTACTTTTTTTACCCAACCAAAGGTATCCTCGATTTTACCCCACTGGATGCCAGTTAATGTATCATACAGTTTTTGAGAAATAGGCCCAATTTGATTCTGATTAATTTCCATAACCAAATCGCCGTATTTTAACTCGCCAATTGGAGAGATAACAGCTGCGGTGCCTGTACCCCACGCCTCTTCCAGTTTGCCATCTTTATATGCTTGTACCAATTCATCAATAGAAAGCATTCTTTCTTGAACATTCATGCCCCAGGATTTTAAAATGTCAACAACGGATTTTCTGGTAATACCGGATAAAATACTACCATCCAAAGCAGGGGTTACAATTTCATCCCCTAATTTAAAGAATACATTCATAGCGCCTACTTCTTCTACATATTTTCGTTCAACGCCATCCAGCCATAATACCTGGGAATATCCTTCTTCGGCCGCAACATCCTGTGCTTTCATAGAAGCAGCATAGTTGCCCGCTGTTTTCGCAAAACCTGTCCCACCGGTTACCGCTCGAACGTATTTGGTTTCCACATAAATTTTAACTGGAGCTAAGCCGGTTTCATAATAAGCGCCGGATGGTGACATAATAATTAAAAATTTAAAATGAGTAGAGCTATGCGCGCCCAAAGATGGCTCTGTACCAATGATAAACGGACGAATATATAAAGAGGCGCCTTCCTCTCTTGGAACCCATTCCTGGTCGATTTCTACTAATTTCATTAATGCATCCAGCAAAAACGCTTCATCAAATTTTGGGATACACATACGGTCATTGGAGACGTTCAAACGTTTAAAGTTTTCTTCTGGACGGAATAACTGAACACCACCTTCACTATTGCGGTATGCCTTCATCCCTTCAAATACTTCCTGGCCATAGTGCAAACACATACAAGCTGGGGAAACTTCAATCGGCCCAAAAGGGACAATGGCAGCATTATACCAGCCGTTTTCTGGACTATAATCCATAACAAACATATGGTCAGTAAAATACTTACCGAATCCTAAGTTTCCTTGTGGTTTTTCTTTTGGATTCTTCGTCAATTCAACCCTGAGATCCATCATAAAAGCCATCCTTCTTTCTTCTGTAAAAATATATAAAAGTAAAATAATAAAACAAATTTAAAATTTATATTTTTTATTATAACACAAGTTTTATGAGGATGCAATCATTTTCCCCTGGCAATTTTGACAAAATGCAATGAATCGACCAATGTATTTTTGCAGGCCCAAATTAGCGCCTACAATTATCCCCCAATTCTATTTTCCAATCTTTTAATTGCTGGAGTGGAATTACGGTATTGCATTTCAGTTGCAATTTTAAATAAGTAACAGCCGCATAATCATTGCCTAATAAAAAGGATTTGTAAAAGCATTCAAAGGCATTCCGGTACTGTGGTAGGCTTTCATAACAAAGCCCTAAAGAAAAATAAATATCTTCCGCTTCGCTGATTCGAGTTACATGGTTCAAAGCTTCCCAGTATAAAGCGATTGCCTTTTGTTTATATTCTTCTTTTAAAACTCCTTCACAATGTACCCAGTTTTTCGAGTACCAGTTGGCAAGGCCAATAAGCCCTTTTGGATATTTTTGTTCAGCAGATGCTTTGTACCATCTATATTCCTGGTCATTATTTCCCTGGCAAGCATACCATAAACCAGCAGATGCTTGTGCTTCTGCATCCCCAGCGTTAGCAGCCCTTAAATACCATTGTAGCTCCTGCTCTGGATTTTCCCCAAAACCTCCATATTCCGTATATCCTAATGCGATGCTTTTCATCGCTTCTGTATCCCCTTGGTTTGCTAACTGCACTAATAGCTGAAATGCTTCTTGTGGCCGGGTAAACTGTATTGCCAGTGCGTACCGGTACATCGCTACAGGAACCCCTCTCATAGCGTCATTACGATAAATTTGTTCCCTCGCCAGATTTATTTTTTCAAAAACAGCTTCTTCTGGCCCAATTTCCAGCATTTTTTGGATTTCCCTTTGCGCTGATTCTACACCATTTTCATAATCATACATCAAATGCAAAAATTCCTGCCAATCTGTGTTTGGCATTTGATAACTTCCTTCTACCATTGCCCAAAACCCCTTAATCTTTGATAAAATCCTTTTCTTCCAGTATATAATGATTTGATTTTGTTTGCAATAGCAAAACAATCTGCTTATTTAAAAATCGTGGCGAGTTCCGCCATCACTACCTAATTATTCAAAAATAGAAATGATTTTTTCAATCTTCCAAAAACATTCCCTATCCTCTAAAGTATCATCTTCAATCACCGATTTTATTTCAGCTAAAGTTTTGTAGCACTGCATTTCACAAATATCCTTGATATTGATACCATTTAAGTTTGGGAATATCACTTTAATGTCCTCTTTCTCTAAAATTCCTTTTAAAATATCAATGTAAAGCTTCATTCTACCACCTCTATTAATTCATTTTAAGGGTTATACCCTTAAAAGTCAACCTCTTCCGATACTCTATTACATACTTGTATATGAGGTGATATCATGTTTGTACGGATACGAAATTTAAGGGAAGACCACGACCTTTCTCAAAAAGTAATTGCAGAATATTTGCAGGTACATCAAACCACCTATTCTGATTATGAATTGGGAAATTTAAATATCCCTGCTGAATTATTAATGAAATTGGCTCTTTATTACCAAACTAGTACAGACTATTTACTGGGCTTAACAGATGAACAAAAACCCTATCCCAGGAGCAAAACGCTACAATAATTGGATATCATTTCAATAATTATTCACATACTTCAGTGCTAAACCACATTTGTTACGCATAGGATACACCATGAGGTGGTAACAATGGTAAAGAGATGGGCTGTCGTCGGATTGATTGGTATAATTGTAGTATTTTTAGTTGGTTGTATTGGCCGTACGGTAAACCAGGTAACAACCCCATTAAAAACAGATTTTTCATTAAAAACAACGATGTCCTATCAGGATTGGGAGACGGAAGGTATTCTATCAAAAACTGGCGGAACCTATCATATTATGTTAACCTCTCCAGAGTCGGTGGATGGAATGGAATTTATCTATGATGGCGATAAAGTAACGGTTTCTTATTTAGGGTTATCTGTTGATGTAACAAAAGATAGTACCTTATTAAATTCTGTTTCCAGTGGAATGATACAGGCGGTAAACCATGCCTTGTTAGGAGCCGATACTACCATAAAAGAAAAAGGGGAACAATATGTCATCCAAGGCAATACAGAAAATGGAGAATACAAATTGGTGGTAGAACAAAAAACAGGATTGCCTGTTTCCTTAGAATTAAAGGCAATGGATTTACAATGTACGTTTGAACCCATAGAGGATACAACTTCCCAATCTGTATTTTTATCCTCTGTTGCTTAATCCTATATCAAACTATAATAAGAGGTTTGTTCTTACTCCATCTTCCAAAAAAAGCTTGATCTATCATAATTGCTGATATGATCTCTACCTTCCATAAATTTTAGCTCTTTCCGATATCTTTCTGTGATAAAAATTCGGTTTCTCTAGGAACTCACAAATTTCCTTTATTCATTTCTGATTTTCAAAGTAATCATAAAAAACGGGCTAACAAATTGTTAGCCCGTTTTTCGCTAAGAAGCCTTCTTTTCTTGGTCCTGTTCCAGACTAAGTGCAGTAGACATCATATTTTCGGCAAAGATACCATATCCTTTGGTTGGGTCATTGACAAAAACATGGGTCACTGCGCCCACTAATTTACCATCTTGTAAAATAGGGCTTCCACTCATACCTTGAACAATTCCTCCAGCTTTTTCCAATAGCGTTTTGTCAGTTACCCGAATTACCATATTCCTGGTTACTGACTTTTCGTTTAAATTTAGTTCTTCAATTTCAATTTCATATTCCTGTGGTGTTGTTCCATCCAAAGTAGATAAAATAGTCGCTTTCCCTGTGTGCACTTCCTGCTTTAACGCCAACGGGACTGGTTCTCCCTGTGGCTGTTCATACATTTCTCCAAATACACCGCAATCTGTATTTAACAGAACGGACCCAATTGGAGAATTGGTGGTAAATGCACCAATTAATTCACCAGGTGTCCCAATTGTCCCTTTGTTGATGCCATTTATTGTGGCGGAAACCATTTCGCCATAGGAAATCGGCAATGTCATACCAGTATCCACATCGCAGACCGGATGTCCTAATCCGCCAAATAATTGGGTATTAGGGTCGTAAAAAGTTACTGTGCCTATGCCGGCCGAGCTATCCCGTACCCATATTCCGGCTTTTGGATGTTTATCCACCCGGGAAATCACTGGCTGGATCGAAATCGTCTGGGATTCTGAACCTCTAGTATAAGTTACTGTAATTGCAGCACCATTACTTTGTTGTACCAGAGCCGAAATTTCTTTATTGGAAGAAACTGGTTGGCCGTTTACCGCTGTAATGACATCCCCAATTTTTAAACCTGCGTCTTTTGCTGGATTTTTCAATCCATCTTCACTGTCAATTGCGTTTAGTCCTACAACCATTACCCCTTGGGTTAACAATTTAATCCCAAACGGAGTACCGCCTGGAATTACCTCTGTTTGGTTTACCTCTGAGACCATCGTCTGCTTAATGGGGATAATTCCAAACAGATCTAATTGAACGGATTTACCAGAAGATTGGTTGGAAGACACCGTGCTAATGATTTGCTGAGGCTGGGACGAAGAGACCAAAGAATTAATCGTGAGCTGTTCTCCTTGGTGTACATAGTAATGGTCCGGTATGGTTGCCTGATAATAACCAGTTAATCCTAGTACCGAAAAAACCATTATCGCTGTCATACCTGCAAAAAAACGAATGATTTTTCTCATGAATGCTCCTTTGTTTGTAGATTGGCAAAATTGATTGCCGCAATTTCAAACGAAAAAAGGAGGCCGGGCATTTCGCCCAACATTACTATATGCGCAACCAATCGAAATACAAGTGTTATGATTTTCCAAACAAATAAAATAGCGAAAAGACGCTATTCTTTATTAATGGAAAAATTTTATAACACCTCTTTAATATACTAAATGTAATTATTTAAAAATAAAATACTTTTATTAAATTTAAAATTAAATATGTACGTAGAACTGATTTATATAAATTTATAGTATAAACAGTGATAAAACCTAATTTTGTCATTGATTTGATAATGGAACTACCACAACTTTTTATTGGCAAAATTTTAAATTTTAATCATCAAATAATGGTTTTATATTATACAAATAGTAAAAAATTGTGGATACAAAAACACCGCAATGATGGTATCATTGCGGTGTATCTTTTATAATGCGGTTTGATAAACTTCCATTGCCAATTCAAAGGATGTTTTTTTAATCCGTTCCACTGCTTTGGACATCTTTTCAAAATCGCTATTGTCAATCCCAATCTGGTGAAGGCGAGTTGGCAATTCTATGTAGGTGAAAAATTCTTCCAGACGGCGGACGCCTTCCAAAATAATCGCCTCCTGGTCATAATATTCCAGATCAACATCCATGACTCGGATAGCAAACTGGACAAACCTGGTTGGATTTTCTTTCCAAACTGTTTTAATCCATGCAGGAAATACAATCGCAAGCCCTTGACCATGTGGAATATCATAAATTGCACTTAATTCATGTTCCAATCCATGGGACACCCAGCTTTCCTTACGTCCAACGCCTAAAATACCGTTGTGTGCAATACTGCCTGCCCACATAATTTCAGCCCATAAATCGCAATTTTTGTAATCTTCCATCAGTTTTTTGCCGTTGTTCATGATGGAACGCAGAACTCCCTCACACATCCGGTCGGTAACATCTACATGGGTAGAAGGGGAAAAATACCGTTCCATAATGTGTGCCATCATATCACAGATACCATTTGCCGCCTGGTTCTTTGGCAGGGTTAAGCACAAATCAGGGCTTAAAATACTTAAAACAGGGCGGACAAGTTCGCTACTACATCCATATTTCCTTCCAGTTTCCATATTGCTCAGCACAGTACTGGCACTGGTTTCACTTCCTGCTGCCGGGATCGTCAAAATAGTAGCTACTGGCAATGCTTTTTGTGGTTTCGCTGAATTCTCTTTGTCATACAGGTCCCACACATCCCCTTCATAAGGGACGCCAATCGCAATCCCTTTCGAAGAATCAATGACAGAACCTCCTCCAACTGCCAAAATAAGCTGGACATTTTCCTTTCTTGCCAATTCAATTCCTTGACGGGTCAGTTCTACCCTGGGGTTTGGTTGGACACCGCCCAGTTCCACAAATTCGATACCAGCCCGGTTCAAGCTGGATACCACTTTGTCATATAATCCGCTGCTTTTAATGCTTCCTCCACCATAATGCAACAATATTTTTGTTGCATAAGGCTTTAGATATTCTCCTATGTTTTGATACTCCTCTTTTCCAAAAATGACTTTGGTGGGTAAACAAAGCTGAAACGATTCCATTCTGTTTTCCTCCTACGGAATTATCGAGGTAAGAAACCAACTTTTTTATAAACTTTTTCCAAAGTTCTGCGGGCAAAACGCTCTGCTTGTTCTGCTCCTTTGCGGTACATTTCCTGCAAATATGCTTTATCTTTGGAGTAGCGTTCAAAGTTTTCCCTTACTGGGCGTAGTTCTTCCGCAACCACTTCCCCGACTGCTGTTTTAAAATCTCCATAGCCTTTTCCTGCAAATTCTTGTTCAATTTGCTCATAGTTTTTACCAGTAATAACAGAGTAAATGGTCATCAGGTTATTAATGCCGTCTTTACCTTCCCGGTAAGCGATTTCCATCTCCGAATCGGTCACAGCACGTTTAAATTTTTTCACAATAACACCTGGGTCATCCAAAATTGAGATAAATCCATTGACATTTTCGTCAGATTTGGACATCTTTTTGGTGGGGTCCGCCAAAGACATAATTTTTGCCCCAGCCTTTGGAATATATGGTTCTGGCACTACAAAAGTATTGCCATATAAATTATTAAAACGGTTTGCCACATCCCTGGTTAACTCTAGATGCTGCTTCTGGTCAGCCCCTACCGGGACAAAATCAGGCTTATATAGCAAAATATCTGCGGCCATCAGATCTGGATAGGTAAACAACCCTGCGTTTACATTATCCGCGTGTTTGGCACTTTTATCTTTA
The DNA here is from genome assembly GCF_014297275.1 of Clostridium facile. Lineage (NCBI taxonomy): Bacteria > Bacillati > Bacillota > Clostridia > Eubacteriales > Clostridiaceae > Clostridium > Clostridium facile. The sequence continues at coordinate 2,543,765 of NZ_JACOQK010000001.1, read as the reverse complement.
AATTGAGTCATACGAGAGAGCTCTCCAAACTGGGTATGACAGGAGAGTACCCAGCTTAATTCCGCATGGGCTGGCACATGGCTTTGAATAAAAGTCAAGCTTTTTTCTGGGTCAATCCCACAAGCCAACAACAATGCAAAGCATTCCATTGTCTGCTTTTTCAGTTTAGCAGGGTCCTGCCGTACAGTAATGGCATGCAAATCCGCAATAAAATAAATACAGTTGTATTCTTCCTGTAAATTTCCCCAGTTACGGACAGCTCCAATATAGTTGCCCAAGGTAAACACACCAGTTGGCTGGATACCGCTGAGCATTACTTTTTTTCGTTCTGGTTTTGGAGTTGTATTTTCCATCGGACTAAATTCCTCCTAATTTTTTATTTCATCAAATCCCCAAGGATTTTTACACCGGCAATAATTTGTTCGTCAGTAGGTGTGGAGTAGTTCATACGGAATGAGGTGGTTGGAACATCATCACTGGTCATAAACGCATTGCCTGGTACCACTGCAACCTTATGGTTTTTCACTGCATCCTGGCAGAACGCCAACATATCTTGATCTTCTGGCAGGGTACACCATAAGAACAATCCTCCCTGTGGGATTGTCCAGGTAACATTTTTGCTAAAGTGTTTGTCCATTTCAGAAAGCATTAATTCCGCTTTGTGTTTGTAAATTTTGCGGAGGTTTTCCAAATGGCCAACGAAATCACACTCGGTCATAAAGTGGTACGCCACCATTTGCGCCAGAATATTGGTATGTACATCATTGGTCTGTTTTAACACGGTAATTTTTTGGATGATATCCGCATTTGCGCAAACAAAACCAACACGTAATCCTGGGGATAACACTTTGGAAAAGCTACCACAATAAATCACGATGCCATCTTCATCTAACGTTTTGATAGCTGGAACATCTTCTCCTGCAAAACGGAGGTCACCATATGGATTATCCTCAATGATACACACCCCATACTGTTTTGCCAATTGGTACATTTTACGGCGTTTTTCCATACTCATGGTGATACCAGACGGATTCTGGAAATTTGGAATGGTGTAGATTAATTTAGCAGTTGGGTTCGCTTTCAACGCATCTTCCAATTGTTCCATATTCATACCATCTTCATCCATTGGAACGCCAACCAAAGTAGCTTCGCTTGCTTTAAACGCATTTAGAGAACCAACAAAGCTTGGGCTTTCACAGATGATAACATCACCTTTGCTGCAAAAGGATTTTACAGTTAGGTCAATCCCTTGCTGTGCGCCGGATGTAATGATAACACGGTCGGTATCAGCTCCAATATGCAGCCTGTTTTTCAAGTCGTTGGTTACCGCTTCAATTAATTTTGGATAACCTTCGGTAATGCTGTACTGCAATGCCGCAATTGGTTCCTTTGCTAGGATATTCGCAGAAATTGCCTGAACCTTTTCCACTGGAAATGCTTCTGGAGCTGGGTTTCCAGCAGAGAATGGAATAACAGCTGGATCAGAGGAATATTTTAAAATTTCACGGATCACCGATGGCTTTAAATGATCCATTTTTTCGGAAAATTTATAACTCATATTGAACAACCTTTCTAAAACAATATCAATATACCATATTTTTTCATATGCTATCATGGTGATTGTTTTAATTTTATCACAATTTTGTGAAAATGAAAAGCCAAATACAAAGAAAAATACGTAATTATGCTGATACTAATTTTAAATTTTACGATTCTTTCAAAAATAATCATAGATTTTTCATCAAATCAGACGAAATTTGCTTGCAACTTCCTTTCTAGAAGGTTACAATAAAAATAGGAAAATATCTTATTCTTATTGAAAAAATAACGTTTAAAATTACTGTTAGTACAATATCTATAAATATTATTTATTTTTACGTTATATACTTAATAAAAGCTTTTTACTTGGGAGATTTTTATGAAACAACGTAAGCAAGAAAAAGAACATGGATGGTACCGTTTGGACAATGCCGCCAAACTGTTTCCCTCAATTAGTAATACAGAAAACAGCAATGTATTCCGTATGGTCTGTGAGTTAACCGAATCGGTTGACCGTAATACCCTACAAACAGCAGCGGAAAAAACTTTAGCTGTATTTCCCTCTTTCCGGGTCAGGCTGCGCCGTGGCCTATTCTGGAATTTTTTAGAATACAACCCAAATCCATTTAAAATTCATCGGGATATCCATCCTCCCTGCTCCTATTTTAAAGGGATTTCTCAAAGAGGATACTTATTTGAAGTTAGTTATTATAAAAATAAAATCAACCTGGATTTATTCCATGTATTAGCGGACGGAACCGGAGCAATGCAATTTTTGCGGATGTTGGTTTACCATTATTTACAGATTGCCCATGAGCGGGAATTAACCGAAAGTACGATCCCAGACAACTGTCTGGCAACTCCCAGCTCCCGTTCGGAAGACGCTTTCCATAAATATTACCAAAAAAGCAAAAAAGACGCCCCTTTTGAGAAAAAAGCCTACCGTATTACGGGAAGCAAACTAATGCCAGGGGAAATAAAAATCATAACAGGGCACATGCCAGTAAAACAGGTATTACAATTAGCAAAATCCCATCAGGCTACCTTAACTACTTATTTAACAGCAGTTGTGATTTACAGTATTTATGAAAATATGCCGGCAAGGAAAAGAAAACGCCCGGTAAAGGTAAATATTCCAGTTAACCTACGCAATCACTTTCCTTCTGTCACCTCCCGTAACTTTTTTGCTTGCATTGAAACCGGTTATACCTTTGATCAGCAGCAGCCAACTTTTGAACAGGTACTGGAGCAAGTAAACCAACAAGTAAAAGGACAACTGAGTTCGGATAAATTATCCCAACGGATTAATTTTACGGTGGCAACAGAAAAAAATCCTATTGTGCGCTGCCTTCCCTTGGCGCTAAAAGATATTGGTTTAAAAATCGCCTACAAACAAGGGGAAATTGCATATTCCACAGCCCTATCCAATATGGGTAAAGTTTCTATGCCAGAATATCTGCAGCCATACATTAAAAATTTTAATCTGATTATGAGCCCTTCTCCGTTTCAGCCAGTGAAATTTGGAGTTTGTTCTTATGGGGATACCCTCAATTTTACCTATTCTGCCGCAATGGAACCGGTAGATATCCCCCGGCATATTTTCCGTTATTTATCGAAACAAGGGGTAGAGGTTACAATTACAACAAATGAGGTGAAACGTGATGAAACAGTGTAAACAATGTAACATCAAAATAGCGGAAAACCTGGATTATTGTCCGCTTTGCGCTTCTTTGCTCTCTGGAGATGGTACTGGCTGTGTACAGAGTTACCCAAAAACAATCACCTTTTTTCGGAAATACAACCTTGTTTTGCGGATTTTAATTTTTCTTTCAATTGTTGCTTCAGTAATCTGCCTAGTGGTAAACTGGCAATTCCCCACTTCTCCTTATTGGTCTTTATTGGTAGTAGGAGGAATTATCTATTGTTGGGCTGCTACCATGATTTCCATCAAAAAAGGGTATAACAGCGGTATGAATATCTGGATTCAAATGCTGGTTTCTTCTGTTTTCGTTCTATTGGTCGATTTGCTGCTTGGATTTCATCGGTGGTCATTGTCCATTGCTATCCCTACCATCTGTATTGTTGGAAATATCGCCATGATTATTATGATGATTATTCGCCATTTTGATTTAAAAGATTTTATTATCTATATTTTGGCTTCCTGCCTATACGGAATGATACCATTGATATTTTTCTTACTTAATTGGGTAGATATCAAATGGATTTGCTTGTCATCCGCTGCTTTTTCCCTGATTGTACTCATTGGTGCGTTTGTATTTGCGGACAGAAAAACAAAACTGGAATTGAAAAAAAGGCTTCATTTATAGTTGTGGAGGTTTTATGTTAGAAAAAATAAAAGAACAAAATGTATGGGATTGTTTACAGCAAACGAATCTTCCTGTTGTGATGTACGGCATGGGGGATGGTGCTTTAAAAATATTCAAGGTGTTCGAGCAATATGGTATCCAAGTGGAAGCTATGTTCGCCAGCGATGAATTTGTACGTGGTCATTCTTTTCAGGGATATCTGGTACAAAAATACAGCGATATCTGCCGTCAGTATCCAGAGTTTCACACTGTAATGGCATTTGCTATCCACGATGACCCCACTTTAGAACGTTTATTCCAGATGAATCAAGAGCATCCCATTGTCGCACCGGATGTACCAGTAGCTGGGGATGGGTTGTTTACACGGGAATACATAGCAGAACACGAAGCGGAATTCGATCAAGTATACGATTTGTTGGCAGACGAAACCTCTAAAAAGACCTATTTGGATATCCTGAATTTTAAGGTTAGTGGAAAAATAGAATACCTCTATCAATGTCGTTCGGAGAAACCAGAGGTCTACACCAATCTATTAAAACCAAATGACCAAGAAATTTTTGTAGATTTAGGCGCCTATGATGGGGATACCATTGCGGAGTTCCTACAATTTGTATCGGATTATCAGCATATTTATGCGCTAGAACCCGATGCAAAAAATTTTAAAAAGCTGGAAAAGAACACCGCTCATTTAGAACGGATTACCCGTTATAATATGGCGGCATGGAACCAAACAGATACCCTGTATTTTAGCAAAAAAGCTGGACGTAATTCTCGTTTATCCAATAAAGGGGTAGAAATTCCAGCAGATTCTGTTGATCACTTAATTCAGCAGCCGGTATCTATTTTAAAAATGGATATTGAGGGAACGGAGTCCAAAGCATTGGAAGGAGCTAAAAAAACTATTCAGCAATACCGGCCAAAACTATATGTGTGCGCTTACCACCGCAATGAGGATTTGTTCGCGTTACCATTGCAGATTTTGGATCTCTGTCCAGATTATAAAATCTACCTCAGGCATCATCCTTACATACCTGCCTGGGAGACTAATTTTTACTGCATTCCAAAATAGGAGGATTTATGGAACGTTTGACAGAAAAAACAGAAACAGGCTATATTGTTGCTGACCCAATCCAGGCAGTAAATAAATTAGGCCGTCTGGAAGATATGTATGAAGCACTCTGCGAAGAAAAACAAAAAATTGAACGGGATATGAAACAGCTTTCGGATAGTGGCAAAACCAAAACAGTTACTTACAAGCAATTGTTTGCCAATAAATTAACTGTTATCAATTTACTTTCCCGTTTTGAGGTGTATGGAAACGAATAAATTTCGCACCATAAAAGAATAGAAACGATATCTGGTAAATTCATTTTATTTTAAAAACTGTACTGATAAATCAAGATGGTGATTGATATAAATTATAACCTTTTATCTTTCTAATACGGATTGTTTATTAATATGATAGTGATCCTTAGTTCTAACTGACACCATTCTTTACAGTGAAATAAGGAGAACATTTCATAAAAATATAACAATTACTATATTAAAATAGCCCTGTAATGGCGGAACTACAGGGCTATTTTTACGAAAAAGGAGATACATCATGAAAGAAAACAAATATGACAATGGTGGTTTTTTTCAAAAATATAGTCAGATGAATCGCTCTATCTATGGTTTAGAAGGTGCTGGGGAATGGAGCGAACTGCAAAAATTACTGCCTGATTTTCAGGGAAAACGGGTTTTGGATTTAGGATGTGGATACGGCTGGCATTGCCTTTATGCTGCACAACACGGGGCGGAATTCGTACTTGGAATTGATCTATCGAAAAAAATGCTAGCAGTAGCCAAACAGAAAAATAAATTTCCACAAGTACAGTATCAAAATTGTGCAATGGAGGATTTTGAGTTCCCAGCCAATGAATATGATGTCGTGATTAGCTCGTTAGCATTCCACTATATCGAAGATTTTGATGGTATTGTAAATAGTGTTTTTCGCAGTTTAACCACTGGAGGAGTATTTGTTTTTTCGGTAGAACATCCAACCTTTACTGCGTATGGAACACAGGATTGGTATTATGACAAAAACAGGAAAATTTTCCATTTTCCGGTAGATAACTATTACTATGAAGGAAAACGGGAAGCTATTTTTTTAGGGGAAAAAGTAACCAAATACCACCGCACACTTACCACATACCTAAATACATTGTGGGATCATGGTTTCCAAATCAAACGGGTTGTAGAACCACAGCCACCAGAAAATAGGATGGACCAGCCCGGTATGAAAGAGGAAATGAGGCGGCCAATGATGCTACTGGTATCTGCAAAAAAATAGGAGGTAGTCATGTTTTCAGAAGAGCATTACACAAATATGGATTTTTCCAATCAAGTCATAGAAGAAATGGAATTAAATCGAAAAAAGTTTACTCATTGTCGTTTTATAGGAGCTGATTTTTCCGATGTTTCTATTTGTTACCATTGTGAATTTGACAATTGCAATTTTTCATCCGCAATATTGAGTAGTGTCCATTTCAAAAATTGCATCTTTTTGAATTGCAGGTTTCGTTTTGCAAACCTTTTTGCAGTTAATTTTGATGGATGTAAAATGATTGGATCCAGCTTAATGGATACGGATTGTAGTTTAGTATCTATTACAGATGGAGATTGGTCGTACACTGAAATGCGTTTTTTAGAGTTTGATAAACAAATGATAGAAAGGGTTAATTTTACTGGCTCAGATTTTACAGGGACGAGTTTTATCCGGTGTATCCTATCAGAATGTAATTTTACAGATATCATTACTCATAATCTAAGCTTTCGTCATTCAGATATCAGGACATCTCATCTTGGGCTTGATCAAAATTCATTGCTCTCGATTGATTTTCAAAACACAAAGGTGGATTTACAACAATGTATTCTATTGGCAGAAGCTATTGGAGCAACATACTCCCCTTAAAGAATACATATAAAAAGAGGTATCCAACTGGATACCTCTTTTTTCACCATATCATGGTTTGGGGTTCTAGAAAACGCGACCAGACCTATAAGCCGAGTTCTGTTTTTGTGACAATCTATCTTGGTACTATATTGCTATAGCACTCCAGCCATCCGTCGGGAGCGTCGAGCCAACGATAGCCTCCCAGTCGATGTTGCATCGGATAGGGTTTACATGGCAGCAGGGTTCCCCCTGCTCCGGTGAGCTCTTACCTCGCCTTTCCATCCTTACCGGATTGCTCCGGCGGTATCTTTCTGTTGCACTTTCCCTAGAGTCGCCTCCGCCTGCCGTTAGCAGGTACCCTGCTCTGTGATGCTCGGACTTTCCTCACCGTAATTGTACAGCGCTGCCACACAGTCTGCTCGCATTTAACAGTATACCTGAAATAAAGGATAGTGTCAAATTGTTTAAAAGATCTGGTTAAAGATTGCCACCGTAGCCACGCCTGGAATCCCTAATATCGCTGAGATTGCCAATGTAGCATAATTAATTGCCAATACTCCTGAGGTAACCCCATTTACCACAAATAGTGCGGCAATGCCAGAGATACTTCCCAATAAAAACGACCTAACAGGTTTTTTCCTGTGTTTGTAGTAAAATACCATAATGATTGCCAACAGGCTGAGTACGATCCAAACAACCATTTTGTTTAACCTCCTCTTTTACGTCCACATACTCATTATAACGGAGGCCTTGTGCTTTGGCTTGTTTGACCAAATAGTTATATTTTACTTCTAATGACTCAATCTGAAAAATACAGGCATCAATTAAATCCAGATTTACCAAGCAGTCAAAATGGTTTTGAGCAGCCAACAATTGCAGTTTGGTATCCCTGATTTCCTCCAGCAATGGCGGGGTAGTTTCCTGATCTTTACCGACCAATTTGTATAGTTTCGCTCTGATAGATTGAATAAACTCCATTATGATCAACTCCGTTAACATCAATTTATGCAGATAGTATGGGCAAATAGTACAATCGTATACAGTTATTTCCAAACAAAAATAAAATATTGGCGCTTTTCACGATTTTACCCGTTCCAATATGGTTGTTTTCGACTATACGGTGTGATATAATAAACAACATAACTTGCTCGTTACGATTATTTTGATGGGAGGGGCCACCTTTATGAAAATATTAGATAAAATGGAACGGAAGTTTGGAAGGTTTGGAATTCCAAACCTTATGTTGTATCTTGTCATTGGAAATTTATTGGTATATATTTTTGATATTTTCTTTGTTCTAAAGGCAGGTACTACTTTTAGCCAATACCTTTATTTTTCTCCTGCCCTGGTTATGCAGGGGCAAATTTGGAGGATTATTACCTTTATTTTTGTTCCGCCTAATTCCTCTTTGGTGTTTATTGCGTTTACTCTATATTTTTACTATTTTATTGGAGTTAGCCTAGAACGGGAATGGGGTAGTTTTCGGTTTACCGTTTATTATTTAACTGGTATGGTTGCCACGATTATTGGAGGATTTATCTCTTATTTCCTTCCAGTTGGTGGAGGAATTTCCGATATTATGGCTGTTTTATCCATGTCAACGATATCAGCTACCTATTTAAATCTCTCTTTGTTCTTTGCGTTTGCCACACTATATCCAGACCATAAATTGCTATTATTCTTTTTTATTCCAATCAAAGTAAAATACCTGGCATTTGCGGATGCTGTAATTTTCCTGTATTCTTTGATTGTATACCCTTGGCCAGTAAAAATTAGTATTATTATGGCAATCTTAAATTATTTATTATTCTTTGGACCGGATTTTATCCGTACCCTCAAATTAAAAGCCCAAGTACGCAAAAACCGGAAAAATTTTCAGCAAAAAATGGATAATACCTGGAATCGATAATCATAAAAATAGATGGCGGACTCTATTTGTGGTTGGATATTGAAAAACCGCCAGAAAATAACAGAAAAATTCCAATTGTCCAGTTATCAATGATAAGCAAGGGTAAAGGAGGCCTACAAATGGATGAAATACTATGCCGTCTGTTAAAAGATGCTCTGCACCATCCTGAATTAAAACAGAAATTGCTGCAAACGGAACAGGCAGATGATCCAATGGATGCCTTTTGTCAGCTGGCAACACAATTGGGGTATCCCATTAACATCGGCGATTTGTTTGCTATGGGACAAGATTATCATGATAATCTGATGAAAAGCGTCAATGGTGGTGGAGTAGAAACACCGGACGGATGGGATGACGCATACGAACAATTTTTTGCTGCATTGCATACAAAATAGCAAAAACAGGCATGGTAAGTTACCATGCCTGTTTTTTTATTGTAGCTTTAGCGAGGAACTCTCCGCTATGCGGGTGAGATTCAAGCTTAACCAAAGGAATATCCTTTCTGGTATAACGGTGATTGTTCCATCCTTCTCTTTTAGGGATGATCGTAACTATAGCTTCTACTTCAGATATTAGAGCAATAAACTGTGAATGAAAGTATCTAAAATAAATAAAACTTTATTAAAAGGGGAATTATGCGTTTACGAACGATCAAATAATCAATCTGTGCTGGTTTGTTGGCATTTCTCGTGAGACCTTTTTTATTTTCTTCCAAGTTTTTATCCATGCCATTTGTTATCCAATGATTTTGACCGTATTTTTGTATGGCACAATCTCTAATTTTACGAAAGGCCAACAAAAAATGCTTTTGATACAAATCCAAAATATTTTATGATAAAAGAAACATGAAAGGTTTATAATAAAAAATTCCTTTTTGGTGTGTTTGCTATCTGACAACAACAAAACACCAAAAAGGAGAATATAAATCGATAAATCATCATATTGGAACAACAAAGAATGACCTATCTTTATGTTCAAATACAATTGCAGATTAAATATAATTCTTTTAAAATCACATTGTTTTACCTGTTAATACCAAAACAAAAGGGAATCTCATAGAGAGTACAACCTTTATAAGCATATAGATAATAGTTATTTTGGTTTATCGGATGGTTTGGTTGCCCCTTTATCAATTTCCTCTAAAATAGTATTGATATCATCATCCTGCTGTGTAACGCCTTCTGTGCTGTCTTTCTTTAAAAAGACTATCATGGTTTGTAAAATCAGCTTAATATCTAACCAAATCGAATATTGGGCAATATACTCCAAATCCAGCGCCAATTTATCCTTTGGCGTTGTATTGTATTTACTCATAATCTGAGCTAATCCAGTTAAGCCGGCTTTTACTTTCAAACGGTACCGGAACTCTGGCAGCTCTTTTTCATATTCTTTCGCAATTACTAAACGTTCTGGACGAGGTCCCACAACACTCATATCTCCTTTTAGAATATTGAATAGCTGCGGCAGTTCATCTAAACGGAATCGGCGCAATATTTTTCCTACTGGAGTGATGCGGTCATCATTTTCAGTCGATAACATAGCACCCGTGTTTTTCTCCGCATCTACAATCATGGAACGGAATTTAAGTACATTAAATTCTCTGCCGCCTTTGGTCAAACGTGCTTGTTTATAAAAGACAGGACCTCGGTCATAAATTTTAATAGCCAAAGCGGAAATAATCATAAACGGGCTGCTAAGGAGGATCATAATCACAGCGAAAATAATATCGCAAATCCGCTTGATAATCATCTGCTCAAAACTCATACTTTGTTTTGTAGAAGCAAACATAGCGGTATCATCCACTACTACATGGCTGGCATGATTTAAAATAATATCCGAAACATCCGGCAATATATAGATATTCTTATTATGCGCATAACAGTATTCCACCTGACGGGTGCGTTCATTTTTAGGAACATCTAAAAAGAAAATGGTGCTATGCCCTAACAGTGCCCCTTTGATATCCGGGTCATCGTATTTGATCAGCCGGTTAATCCTCCACTGTTTTTTATACTTTTGGATTTTTGGAATCACGGTCGGCAGCAAACTTTCATCCTGATATACAATCAAAGATTTTTGAGGATGGTTGATTTTGAAGTAAACAAAATTTCCAAAATAGGAAAAGATATAAAGCAACAATACCTGTAGCACAAATACGATAACCAATAACCCCAATCCCGGCAATACACGGGTGGTAAAATAGTACTGTAGGAAGTATTTCATCGGAATATCCTGCAAAGGCGGAATAACAGATAAATTCAAGTGGTTGTCCGCAAAATTATGGATTTGTGTAGTACTCAATCCCATAATATACATTTCCAGAAAGGTAATGATATCTGCCATTAAAGTTGCCAACAGCATAGAGTTGACAATTTCTTTACTTTTCTTCTCACCAACTGAAAATCCACCATAAATACGGATAAATAACAGAATGGCTACCACAAAAGTTCCATATGATATGATGGATGTACGGTTAAACACACGTAATTCCGGTATCAAATAAGAATATACTCCAAAAAAAGCTACAAATAAACTGACAAGCATAATTGTCTTAATAGCAAATAAAACGGTATTTTCACAGCGCCGTATTATATATTTGAGTTTGCGATTCACTCAATTACACCTCCCAGTTTAAGAACGAACTTTTTTCAAGATCATCTTTACAAAATCTTTGATGATACCACGTAATACAATGATACAATAAACCGCAACTACTACGGCAAAAATAACATTCATTAAAATAGAACCTTTAAAGAAAACCAACGAAGCAAGGGCAAACATCAATCCATAGTGGACTAAATAACCCATCTGATAGTTTAACTTTACAACATCCCGCAGGTTGATTGTACGCATAATCACAACCGCTAAAAAGCAGAGGATAGTGGCCAAAGGTGCGGCTTGGAACCCAATAATCGGAATCGTCCCAAACATCACGACTACAGTAATAATAGCACCTACTACAGTGGATGTAAGTTGAGATTTCATCCGTTGTTCCGCACACATCACAGAACCCAGGAAGTTGGCAAGAGAATCCATAAACGCTCCCAAATATGCTAACGGGATAATCGCCAACCCCGCCTGGGAACCATTTCGAACAAAGATGGGAAATACAATCCTAGTAACTGGTACTAGGAAAAGCAAACCACAGGATACAAATAGCAAAAAGTTTTTCAACATCAAGTTATATTTTTTTGCTCTGTCCGCATCATGGCTCATAGAGAAGGTCATTTCCTGCCAAGCAAGATTGAACACCATTACCACCAATTGTATAATAGATGTAAATTTATTCGCCCAGTAAAATACACCAGTTGCTGCCAATCCCATCATAATCGTAATAATCTGAGTATTGGCACGGTTGGTAATCCAATATGCGCCCTGGTTCAAACTATAGGGGAAACAATATCTTGCCATTGTTTTTACGACAGACCAATCCAAATCGCGCAAACGGACTTTTTTCAAGGTGCGCGCAAAGAACTCCATAAATAAAGCTGGAACAAAATAGGAAAGTGCCGCTGCCAAAATCAGTGCGGCAGAACCCCAATGGAATACTAACACTAAAATCAGGTTAGTAGAAAAGGAAACGATACTGCCTAAAATGCCGGAGCAAACATACAGTTTGTTGTACCCCAATCCACGCACCGTAAAGGCAACATTCTGATGCAGCATATAGGCAACACAAAAGAAATAAACAAAACCAGCTTCCCGTATTGGCGCAAAGAAATTGACTATAATAAAGCCAACTGTAAATATTACAAGTGAGATAATCTCAATAGTATAACCAGCGGTAATGACTTTACGCTTCATCCTCCGGCTGTCATAATCCTTATCCAACAAATATCGCAGGATGCCGGACCAAGCGGAGATAAACAGCATAATAACAACAATATTGACCAATGCCTCTACTGTTGCAAAATAGCCAGAATCTTCATTGCTTACATGTTGGGTGATAAAAGGCATCACCAAAAATGACATCAATCGGCTTGCTGTATTTCCAATAAAATACAATCCAAAGGTCTTTAAAAATCTACCCATGTAATAACCTCAATCAAATCTTATAGTTTTAACGTTCTCGACATGATATTACATCTTATCATTATAGCAAACTATTCCAAAAAAGTCTATGGTATCCTGGTTTGTTCAACTTGTTTCTTTATTTTTCGGAAATGTCCCGAAAAAAACAATAGAAAAGCATTTCAATTTAGACAAATCTATGTATCTATCTTACAACAAATATGGTATAATAATTTGGTAATTACAGGATTTTCACTGGAAAGCATCGGCAAGGTTTTTTATTTTTATAACAACACAAATAGAAAAAACGGATTGTACACCAATCATAATAGAAGGATGTCATAGGATTGTGATAGAAAAATGATTAAAACAAGAATATCTATTTACTTTATTTTTTAATAAGGAGGTTTTTCATGCTAACAAAAGTCCAGCGGTGGTTTTCCCCCACCCGATCAGAGTCAAAAAACTGCATTAAAGTTTTTTTGCTGGCTGCTTTGATAACTACTATTATTTTTCTGCCTTTTATCATTTGTGACAAAGGATTATTTATCTTTTATGGGGATTATAATGTACAACAAATTCCATTTTATCAATACGCCCATGACGCAATTCGCTCTGGAGAAGTAGGTTGGAGTTGGTACACCGACCTTGGCTCCAATTTTGTAGGTTCCTATGGGTTTTATTTACTGGGTAGCCCTTTCTTTTGGCTGACAATTCCCTTTCCATCCTCATGGGTCCCCTATTTAATGGCACCATTATTTATTTTAAAATTTTCTATTGCAGCCACTACATCCTACGCGTTTATCCGGAGGTTTACCAAAACCCCGCATATGGCGATTATTGGTGCCATGATGTACGCGTTTTCCAGCTTTTCCATTTACAATATTTTCTTTAACCATTTTCATGAAGTCATTGCATTTTTCCCATTACTGTTAATCGGTTTGGAAGAACTGGTGATGAATAACAGAAAAGGCCTTTTTGCTATGGCTGTCGCATTGAATGTATTTACAAACTATTTCTTCTTTGCGGGGCAAGTTGCCTTTTTGGTTCTGTATTTCTTTTTGCGCTGTTTATGTTTAGATTTCCGCATAAACCTGAAAAAATTCGGCTTACTGGCAGCGGAATCCATTATTGGCGTTTTAATCGCCCTTGTCCTGTTTCTACCATGTATCTGTTCTTTGATGGGAAATCCCAGAACAGATAATATGTTAACTGGGTTTAACATGCTGTTTTATTATAATCCACAGCGCTATGGATTGATTTTACAAAGTATGTTCTTCCCTGCGGATATGCCAGCTCGCGCCAACTTCTTTCCGGATTCCAACGCCAAATGGTGCTCAGTTGCGGCTTGGTTACCACTGTTCAGTATGGCGGGTGTCCTCACGTTTTTAAGGGAAAAAAGAAAACACTGGTTAAAGACGTTAATTATTGTATTAATCACAATGTCACTGGTACCAATCCTGAACAGTGCTTTCTTTGCGTTTAACTCTTCCTATTATGCCCGCTGGTTCTACATGATGGTGCTAATGATGTCCCTTGCTACCGTCATTGTACTGGAAAATAAAAAAATGGATATTAGCTTTGGTATTAAAACGACATTTATTATTACCTGCCTATTTGCTATCATTGGTATTATCCCTACTACAGAAGATGGAAAAACCACCTATTTTTCAGCGCCAGGATATCCAACTATGTTCTGGATTAATGTTTTGATCGCAATCCTCTGTATTGTCATAGCAGCGTTTATCCTACAAAAATACCGAAAAACCAAAACAAGACTTTACCGTTCTTCTTTGATAGCGCTTTGCGCCATTATTGTAGTAAATGGAGTGGTACAGGTTTCCTGGGGAAAAATGCAGAATGTAGATTATGTTTACCGCAATGTAGTAGACCGTGGATTGAACGCGGAATTTCAATTGGATGACAGTGAATTTTACCGGATTGATGTTTATGATGGAATGGATAACTGGCCTATGTATTGGAGGATGCCAACTATACAGGCATTCCAAAGCGTTGTACCAGCATCCATTATGGAATTCTATCCAGCGGTTGGAGTAGACCGTGATGTTGCTTCCCGTCCAGAACCAAAGTATTACGGGTTAAGGGAACTGCTCTCGGTAAAATATATTTTCGCAGAAAATAATGCCGACAACAAAAAAACCAACCTAGATTTACCTCCTAACTGCGTCCTCTATGACAACCAAAATGGTTTTGACATCTATGAAAATAAAAACTTTATCCCCATGGGATTCACTTACGATTCTTATATTACCCAAGAGCAGTTTGACGATTCTTTTGAAGATACTCGTGACCGCCTATTGGTAAATTCAATCCTATTAGACGAAGAACAAATCCAAAAATACAGTGGTTTATTGGAACACTATATTGGAGATACCAATATTTCTGATGAGGAGCTCACAGATATCTGTGAGGACCGTCGACGATATACCTGTGATACCTTTGAAACCAGTGGAAACGGTTTTGACGCCACCATTACATTGAAGGAAGAAAATCTGGTATTTTTCTCCGTCCCTTATGATAAAGGATGGACAGCCACTGTAAATGGAGAACCCGTTGAGATTGAGAAAGTAAATGTTGGTTTTATGGCGGTAAAATGTGCCTCTGGGGAAAATACAATTGAGTTCCATTATTCTACCCCTGGACTAAAACTTGGATTTATCGGTACCATTGTTGGGGTAGCTTTATTCCTATTGTACCTGCTATTGTGTAAAAAACTAGAAAAACGCAATCCAAAAGAATTTGCTTATAATCCTAAAGGACATCTGGAAGAACTAAAAAATGATTCTTTACAGCCAACCCGTACGGAAATTTACCAGGAATATGAGCTTAACCATCCAAATATCCTTATACGGCAGGTATCTTCATCTGAAAAGGATACAGATCTATCAGATCAAGATGATCCAATAGATAAAACCTAAACACTTATAAAAGGTTTGACGGTATCAAAAATCCCACCTTGTATTTACGACAAAGTGGGATTTTTATATAGATAAATTTGTCCAATGATACCTATTATGATAAATACAGAAACGGAGTGAAATAAAATGAAAAAATCCACTGTAAAACACATCAACTTTTACAGCAAAATACTCAATAAAACAATGGGTATAAATGTATACTTACCGAAAGAATACGATAACATGCATCCCTTGCCAGTATTATATTTCCTACACGGAAGAAGCGGTGATGAAACAATTCTAACTGAATTGAAAATCGATGAAATAGCAGATAAACTAATTGAACAAAATAAAATATCCCCTCTGATTATAGTTTGCCCTAGAATTGAAAATAGCAGAGGAATCAATTCGTCCCCTACTTGTAAAGAAATTTTAAGTCCAGGAGATAGTGGAATTATGATTAATGTTGGACGGTATGAAGATTATTTTATTAAAGAGGTAATCCCATTTATCGACCAGACATTCTATACTATTCCAACGAAAAATGGAAGGTATCTTGGTGGCATCTCCGCAGGCGGATATGCAGCATTGCACAATTCATTCCGCCACCAAGAATTGTTCAGTAAAGTTGGCGGCCATATGCCAGCAATCGAATTAACATTGGAACCAGAAGATATACCATATTTTCAGGATAGAGCAATGTGGGAAAAATATGACCCTATCACAATCGCTAAAAATAACATGATTACAAAAGAGCTGAAAGTATATCTTGATGCTGGCAATCATGACGAAGGCCGTTTTTATGAAGGCTGTAAATTTTTACATAAAATATTAAAAGAAAAAGGTATCGAATCACAAAACGATGTATATGAAGGACATCACAACATAGAATATATACAATCTAATTTGGAAAAATATTTAATATTTTACACCAATCACTGAGAATATAGATTATTGCGAATGAATTTTAGAAATTTTTCAACTTATCTTTTGGTTTAAAGCTATAGAGATACTATTTTCAAACCGCAAAATTTATATTAATTAAGTATAAAAAGGGCAGTCAGTAATAACTGACTGCCCTTTAATAATAAATTTTAAATATCTAAAATCAGATTCTTTCTATTATTGCTGTGGGTTTGTGGTAGTGGAATCCGATTTCTTTGTTACTGGTGTTTCCTCTGCAGTTTTAGGTGCTTCTTCTTTTGGAACATCAGGTAGTGCAAAAATTTCAGATTCGCTCTGTTTGGTATCACATACAATGATAACATGACCATTGATAACAGCACCATTTTGTGCACTAAAGTTTTTCGCAGAGATATTACCATGTACCAATGCGTTGTTCTGCAAAGTAACAGAACCATTCGCAGAAATCTGCCCTTTTACTTTACCATCAATGGTACAATCATTACCACTGATATTACCGATAATAACAGCTTTTCCATCAAAGGTAACGTTGCCGGAAGCTGTGATGTTTCCTTTGATAATACCGCCATTAATATGAATATCACGTCCAGTAATATCGCCATATGCCTGGCCGCTAATAGTCACATTGCCTTCACCGGAAATATCGCCGTATACTTGGCCGCCTACTGAGATATTCCCCTCACAGTTTAAATGTCCCCGGACAATACCATTAATTTTTACATCGGATTTTGATTTAATCGGACCTTCTACAACGGTATCCCGGTTAATCACGGTTGCTGGGGAAGAAAATGGAGAAGAAAGTGGACTGGCAGGTTTATGATCTACAGTAGTAGTATGCATGTTGTGTTCTGAAGTAGAAGTGTGTGTGTGATGGTCTTTCATCTCTTTCACTTCCTTGATTTTATCTTGAACGTCAAAAGCCTCTTCTGGCTCGTCTTCTATTTCCAGGGTTTCTTTTCCAAATTTGTTTTTAATCCATTTCCATAAAGTTGGAAGTTCTGGAATTGGTGGCTCTGTAGAAGAATCCATCATAGAATCCATGAAATCTTCTTCTGCATTTTCACCAAATTTAAGGTCTTTGTCATCTTTCATTATAGTTGCCTCCTACTTCAAAAGTTATACCAATTCGGATAATTCAGCCCATTCTTCAAAATAACTGGAATGGTTTTGTTTATACTCCTCTAATTTGGAGCAAGCTTCATTCATTGCCAAATAGTTCTCATAAACATCTGGCTTTGTCATCTCTTCCTCAAGCTGGGCGATATCCAGTTCAGTCTGTTCAATTAACCGTTCTAACTCCCGTAAACGGGTACGCATTTTTGCTTCTGCGGCTTTTTGCTGTTTTGTCTTATAGCCATTTGTGGCTTTTTTTATAACAACTGGCTGATCCTGTTCTTGCTGTTGGGCCGCCTGCTGTTCTTTTTGAGTTTGTTCCAGATAATCATCAAATTTCCCTGAATAAACATGGATTCCATCTCGACGCATGTCTATAATTTTAGAAGGCACTTTATTTAATAGATACCTATCATGGGATACCATTAAAATGGTACCGGAAAAAGAAACCAATGCCTGCTCCAACACCTCTTTAGTACGAAGATCCAAATGGTTAGTTGGTTCGTCCATAACCAATACATTAGGACGTTCCATCATAATAATGGCAAGGCTCAATTTTGCCTTTTCCCCGCC
Source organism: Clostridium facile (assembly GCF_014297275.1). Taxonomy (NCBI): domain Bacteria; kingdom Bacillati; phylum Bacillota; class Clostridia; order Eubacteriales; family Clostridiaceae; genus Clostridium; species Clostridium facile. The sequence goes on along the minus strand of NZ_JACOQK010000001.1, from coordinate 2,525,516 downwards.
ACTGATCACTTCTACTTTTTTATAAACATTTTCACCAGTCAGTAACACACCGCCCAAAGCCGAACGGATTTGCTGTTCATTCATATGTGGAAAACGGCTCCATAATTCTTCCAAAACAGTATTGTTTGGATTTAACTGGTCCATTTCCTGACGGTAATAACTAATCCTTGTATTGGTACCCCAACGAATTTTTCCTTCTGGAATAGGGATAATATGCTGAACCGCTTTTAAAAAACTGGATTTTCCAATTCCATTTTCCCCAATAATCGCAAATTTCTCACCACGGAACAGATGTAAATTAAGATGTTGTGCTAATGTTTTTTGTGTTTCCCCTCGCCCAACCGTCAAAGTTAAATCTTGGACATCCAAAATATCTTTAACCGGTTCCTTATCATAAAAGAACTGGATACGAGGAGGTTTTTCCAAACAGGCTGGACGCTCCACAATCTCCATCCGGTCTAAAGCATGCTGACGGCTTTTTGCCATTTTGGAGGTGGAAGCTCTTGCCATATTCCGGTCGATATAATCCTGCATAGAAGCAATCTGCTTTTGCTGGATTTCATATTCTTTCATCTGGCGCTCCACATACTCCTGCTTTAATACAGTATATCTGGAATAGTTCCCTCGGAATGTAAGAAGTTTATGCTGCTCTACCTCCCAAATGGTCTGAACCGTCTGGTCTAAAAAATAGCGGTCATGGGATACTACCAAAAGTGCGCCTTTGTATTCTCTCAAATAATCTTCCAGCCACATCAGGGTTTTAAAATCCAAGTGGTTGGTTGGTTCGTCCAAAATCAACAAATCCGGCTGTTCCAATAACAATTTTGCCATAGCCAAACGGGTTTTTTCACCGCCGCTTAATGTTTGGATCAAGGTCTCCTTTGGCTTATCACCAAAGCCCATCCCGTTTAAAATAGTGTTGATTTTTACTTCCATTAAATACCCATCCCGTTGCTCAAAATAGGTTTGTTGATGGGCATATTCCTGCGTTAAACGTTGGTATTCCTCTGGATTGGATTTTAAGGATTCATCCGCCAATCTTACTTCTATCTGCTTCATTTGGCTTTGAATTTTTAACAAATCGGAAAATACCGATTTCATCTCTTCCAAAATGGTATTATTGGATTCCAACCCACTGTTTTGCTGCAAAAAACCAATTGTCACTTTTGCAGAACGGGCAATTTCTCCAGTATCAGGAGATTCTAGATCACAAATCAGCCGAAGCAAAGTTGATTTACCGGCACCGTTGGCGCCAATCAGACCAATCCTGTCATGATCTTCAATTGTGGCGCTAACCTGTTGTAATACTGGATTGCCTAAATAAAATTTATCAATTGATTCAATTGAAACCAGCATGTTCTGTTTCCTTTAACATAAAATAGTTTGGATTACAAATAATACAAACATATCATCATTATAGCATACAGCGTCAAGCTTTTAACCGGAATAATTGTAAATTTTATTTTAATATGCTTATAGATTGACAAATAACATCGATTCGGATTATAATTTTAAAAGAGTATAAAAAGAACCATCCTATCATTGGATGGTGGATAAAATGAGGAGATGAAGTAATGAGCGAATGTACACATGATTGCAGTAGCTGTGGAAAAGACTGTAGCTCCAGAACCCAAGAGAGCCTGTTAAAAAAACCTCATGAAGGCAGCAGCATCCAAAAAGTAATTGGGGTTGTCAGCGGTAAAGGCGGAGTTGGAAAATCCCTGGTAACAGCAATGATGGCTTGCGCTTTTAATAGAAGGGGTTACCACACTGCTGTTTTAGATGCGGATATTACTGGCCCTTCCATTCCAAAATTATTTGGCTTAAACGAAAGAATCCAAGGAACCCAAGATACCCTTTACCCTGTTAAAACCGATACGGGGATCGACGTCGTTTCTGTTAATCTGCTATTGGATGATGAACGTATGCCGGTTGTATGGAGAGGGCCTGTTATTGCTGGCACCGTACAACAGTTCTGGCAGAATGTGCTTTGGGAAAATGTAGACTATATGTTTGTGGACATGCCTCCAGGAACTGGTGATGTACCATTGACCGTGTTCCAGTCCATCCCATTGGACGGTATTATCGTTGTCACCTCACCACAAGAATTGGTTTCTATGATTGTTGCCAAAGCAGTAAATATGGCAAATATGATGAATATTCCAATTTTAGGTATCATCGAAAACTATAGCTATTTCCAATGTCCAGATTGTGGTAAGACAATTTCTATTTTTGGGGAAAGCCACATTGATGAAATTGCGAAGGATTTTGACCTGGATGTTTTAGCAAAACTGCCAATCAACCCAGAATTTGCGAAAGCATGTGACAATGGTGCCATTGAAGGATTTGACAGTAGTTATATCGAACCCGCTGTGGATAAACTGGAAGAAAAAACAAAATAATAATGTTACAATTACCTCTTGTTATTCTATTTTCTATAACAGGAGGTATTTTATATATTGTAAAACTTATACTCCATAAATTATAAATACCATTTGATTGAGTAGGGGAAGATAATATGAAACGGATCAGAATTGCTTTACTTTTATTCTGTTGTATGTTCTTTGTGTTTCCATCAATAGCATTTGCTTTTCCAAACAATATCAAAACAAGTACGATTCGTCCTGACAAACAACAAACCATCTGGAATAATACCGATTTACATATCACAACGGAACAGCCGGAAAAACATCCTATCCCTGATTGGTTTGCTGTTTCAGAAAATGGATGGGTAGCAATTAGCTGCTTTGGTGATCCCAGCTCAATTTCTATTTACAACCCAAACTATGAATTTCAATCTATTATTTATATTGATAGTAATACAGATGTTCAAGTTGATTGGAAGGAAGATAATTTGATTTTAATTTTTGGTATATCTACCGTTATGGCTGAAATCACTCTGCAAGGGGAATTGGTTGATATGAATTATCTACTCACAGACGATGATAACACCCGCCGTTATTACTATGAGTACTTAGGGAACCACACGAAAATATCCAATGGAATAACCTACCGGCTCCAAAATTCCTCAAAAATTTTGGACCGCATGCTATTTGTGGATAAAAATCAATTGGTCAGGGTAAATTTGGACGGAACGGAAACAATAATCTACGATGCAACTGTCGAACAAAAATCTTTCTTTTATGTCAAAGTAGTAATTGCAATAGTCCTGATAGGAGTATGTGCCATGATATTCATCCCTAAATTGGTTCAATTATGTAAAAATTAATCGCGAAATAATGGAAAGTCATTGTTGGTTTGGTGTTCTTTTTCTAACATTTAAACTAATCCACAGTAATTATTTTGAAATATAAAAACACCTGGATCTTATTTAAAAAATCCAGGTGTTTTTATATTATTCTGCCATTGGTTGGAAGTTGTACCCTTCCTGTTGAAGTTGGTCAATCATGTTGCCTAAAATCTCAGTATTGGTCTTGCTCACTGCATGCAATAGGTAAACCGCTCCATTATGGGCACGGTCTACTGTTTTTTTCAAAGCTTCTGATGGGTCTGGCTGTTTATCCACATTCCAATCTGAATAAGCAAAACTCCAAAACACAGTTTCATATCCTAACTCTTTTGCTACAGCAAGGCTTTGTTCCGAAAATTCCCCTTTTGGAGGACGGAACAGCGTCATGGTATAGGAAAATTCCTGTTTAATATAATCATGGAGTTTTGTAATTTCTTCTTGCTGTTTTTCTACACTAATTTCTGGCATAGATGGGTGGCTATAACTATGGTTCCCCACAATATGCCCTTCGTCAATCATTCGTTGAATCAAATCCGGATTTTTGCTGGCATAATCATAGGTAACAAAAAATACTGCAGGAACCTGTTTTTCCTTTAAAACATCCAGGATTTTGGAGGTATATCCATTTTCATATCCTTCATCAAAGGTAAGGAAAATCTGATTTTCACAATTCTGTTTGACAAAAACAGCATTATATTTTCCGTATTTTTCTTGAAATGTTGTACAGGAAATGGGTATATTTTGTTCGTCAAACTGTACTCCCTGGCCCCAACCTTGTTTTTTCGTATCTAAATTACCGAAAGTAGGGGAAACTGCATTGATAACAGGGGAAGAACTGGTTGACGGCAATGGTACTTTAGAGGATGTTTGGGATGAGCTATCTTTTCCTTTTGTGCCACAGCCAGTTAATATGGTACTAGCCAATCCAACTGCTACCAGTTGGATTGCTATTTTTTTATAATTTTTCATCATTTATCCTTTAGAACTTTCATTGGTACTACTATGGTCCATCATACTGCTAACAGCTTCTTTTCCATCACTTACTACTTTGCTTGTCGTGTCTTTTATATCGCTAGCAACATCAGAACCTTTGGATTCCAAATCGGAAACAGTACTGGATAAACTGCTGGACGCAGAAGAATTTTTGGATGAGTTATCTTTGTCCTTATCTCCGGAACATCCGGATAACATTACTAAACATAAGAAAGAAACCATCAATGTTACTAATATTTTTTTCATAAGATCTTCATCTCCATTTAAAAATCCCCCGCAATTGTGGGGTTCATTACTTTGATTTGCTTTACTAGTATGCCAAGGATTTTCCAAAAAACAATTGGAATATTCTGGATTTTTGAATACTCTATGATAAAAATTGCTTAAACAGTCCATACTAAAACTAAAATTAAGAAAAAAGGAGCCGTTTATTATGTCAACGATTAAATCGGTTTTTGGTAGAGAGATTATTGATTCCAGAGGAAATCCAACGGTAGAAGCAACTGTGGTTTTGGAAAATGGAAAAGTGGGAACCGCCAGTGTTCCCTCCGGTGCATCTACTGGTATTTATGAAGCCCATGAACTGCGGGACAATAATCCACAGCGGTATGGCGGAAAAGGTACACTACAGGCTGTGGAAAACATTAATCTACACATTGCAGCAACGTTAAAAGGGAAAAATTGCTTAAACCAAAAAAACATTGATGATGCCATGCGTGAATTAGATGGTACAGAAAACAAAAGCAGTTTAGGGGCAAACGCAATTTTGGCAGTTTCCCTTGCCAACGCAAAAGCAGCCGCTAATTTTTGTGAATTACCATTATACCGTTATTTAGGCGGTGTTCGTGCAATGGAACTCCCTGTACCCATGATGAATATTTTAAACGGTGGAGCTCATGCGGCAAATAATATTGATATTCAGGAATTTATGATTATGCCAGTAGGTGCGGATAGTTTTTCCCGCGGCTTACAAATGTGTGTGGAGATCTTCCACAAACTCGGCTCTATTTTAAAGGAAAAAGGACTTTCCACCTCCGTTGGAGATGAAGGAGGGTATGCCCCAAACCTGGAAGAAGATGAACAGGCAATCCAATTGATTTTACAGGCAACGGAACAATGTGGCTATAAACCAGGGTCAGATATTTGCATTGCTTTGGATGCGGCTTCCAGTGAATGGTACCAAGAAAATTGCTATGTATTGCCCAAAAAGAACCAGGTTCACACAACTGAGTCGTTAATTTCCTATTTTGAAAAATTGTGCCAACAATATCCAATTGTTTCTATTGAGGACCCATTATCTGAAGTAGACTTTGATGGATTCACCCAAATTACCCGCAGTTTAAAAGGGGTACAGATTGTGGGGGATGACCTGTTTGTTACAAATCCAAAACGGTTGCAGCAAGGGATTTCCCAACAAGCAGGAAATGCAATCCTCATTAAGGTAAATCAAATTGGTACCCTAAGTGAAACATTGGACGCTATCCGTCTGGCACAGGAAAATGGATATCATGCTGTTATTTCCCATCGTAGCGGGGAAACAGAGGATACAACCATCGCGGATTTAGCAGTTGCCACCAACGCAGGCCAGATCAAAACAGGTGCCCCTTCCCGTACCGAACGGGTTGCGAAATACAATAGGCTGTTAAAAATTGAATCCTATCTTGGCTGCAATGCTTACTATCCTGGCCCCCAACTATTTAAAAAATAGTCCTTGTGTGACTTGGTTACAGAATAAATAACAAACATAGAGTATACTGAAACCAGATCAAACAGAAAGGAGTCCTGACAAATGTCAGTATTGCATATTACAAAAGAAAATTTTGAACAAGAGGTATTACAATCCGACCGCCCAGTATTATTGGATTTTTGGGCTGATTGGTGTATGCCATGTAAAATGCTTTCGCCAGTTATTGATGAAATTGCTGCAGAAAATCCACAAGTAAAAGTAGGTAAAATTAATATTGATGAACAAATGGAATTGGCACAATCTTTCCAGGTCATGAGTATCCCAACCCTCATGGTATTCAAAGATGGACAGAAACAATCCACTTCTGTCGGCGTCCAACCAAAAACCGCTATTTTAGAAATGTTAGGATAATACCTATACAATAAACTTTTTGACTTAACCATGGAGAATATCCAAAACAATATATGTAGTTTACCATATGGCGGTTGTTATCGTTCGGCACAAATCTGTTCAATAAAAAATCCAGGCAAATAATTTGCCTGGATTTTTTGTTTGTATACCGAAACCTCTTGTTGGTCTATAATTGGATGCTTTTCTGAGTAGAAGTCCAATAGGATTCTTCAAAAATTGGAGAAATCGAATCAGTTCAATAGTCCTTTTAATTTTTTCTTATCCAATACTTGAATTCCTCCTCGGGAAAGTGCCACAATTCCTTCCCCTTCAAAATATTTTAACATACGGGAAACAACTTCCCGTGCGCTTCCCATGTACTTTGCAATCTGCTCATGGGTAATTTTTAAAGCATCTGAATGGTTTTTTGCCACCTCATCCAATAAAAAAATAGCTAGGCGTTTATCAAAACTCATAAATAGAATTTGCTGCATCGTCCACATAACATCCGAAAAACTTGCTGCAATTAACTGATAGGTAAAATTTTCTACATGAATATTTTGTTCCATCAACTGGTGCATTAAATTAGAGGGAAGGATAACAACCTGGCTATCTTCTTCCGCATCAATCGAAACTTCAAAGGTAATCGCATCCAAAATACAAGAAGCGGATAAAACACAGATATCCCCTTGAAAAAGCCGCATCAATGTGATTTCTCTTCCATCTTCCGATAACAGATATGCCCTAATCTGTCCGCTTTTTACTAGTACCATTCCCAAACAACCTTCTGAACTATTATGTAAAACTTCCCCTTTACAAAAAGACTTTTCGATTGCATTTTGTTCCAACAGATGTTGTTCTGTCTTAGTTAGCCGGTTCCAAAAAGAAAGATTTTTTTGTAAAAATTCAATTTTTTCCATCTATTTTCCCTCCCAACTTTTTGGTTGTATTGTACCACTAAATAGAGGAAAAAACAACCTAAAACAACAGTAAAAATAGGCTATCCTTTCAGGATAGCCTATTTTTTACTAGGACAGGGATTCCAATTCTGTTTGGATTTTTTTCACAGTTTCTTGAGAAATATTTGCTTTTCCAGCATACTGCATCAAATCTTTTAGTTTAAAATGTTTTACCATTCCAATCATAGGATGATGCACAAGTTGTGGAGTATACTTCTCAAAAACCGAACGGGATTTTGGATTTTCCAGTAATTGCCCTACTGTCATATCAAAGGTAAATTTCATCTTTCACACTCCTTCCCTTTATCCTATGCAGCCGCAAAAATACCAATTGTAACTTTTTTCTTGCTAATTTTGAACAAATGGCTGCTTAGTTTACTTTTTCCGCATAGCTGTTGTTGATAATTTCCTCAAATGGAACATATTCAGATAGTTCCCCTGCGGAAATCATAACATCTTGCAAACGTTGGAAAGCTTCTTTTTTCATAACAGGGGTAGCATTCCAAGCATCCGCATCAATATAGCTTTGTAAACCTCTTGATAAAGTTTCTACATCTGTATCTGGGAAGAAATCCACAATGGACTCCGCAATTTCTTCTGCGGTATGTTCCTTTACCCATTGCTGCCCTTTTGCTACTGCATTGGTAAATCCTTGAATAATCTCAGGGTTTTCTTCCATATAACTCTGTTTCGCACAGTAAGCGGTATAAGGGATTTCACCGCTCTCTGTACCAATAGAACATACAATATGGCCTTTACCTTCCTGTTCAATCATAGATGCAGTAGGCTCAAATAAAGTAACAAAGTCCGCTGTACCACTGGAGAACGCCCCAGCCATTAAATCAAACTGGATGCTGTCGTCTAAAGTAGTGTCAGTTGCTGGGTCAATTCCATTTTCTTTAATAATATATTCCAATGTCATGTAAGGCACTCCACCTTTTCTACCTGGAATCACTGTTTTTCCTTTAATATCATCCCATGTAAAACCCTGTATATCCTCTTTTGCTACCAAAAAAGAGCCATCCCGTTTGGTCAATTGGGCAAATACTTGTGGATGATCCTCTTTTCCTTCATTATATACATAAATACTTGCCTCTGGGCCTGCCAACCCAATATCCATATCCCCTGACAGAATCGCAGCCATAACTTTATCTGCTCCACCGCCATTGCTCAATTCTAGCTCCAAGCCTTCTTCCGCAAAAAATCCTTCCGAAATAGCAACATATTGGGGAGCGTAAAACAACGAATGGGTTACTTCACAAACATTTAATTTTGTCAAACCTTCCTCTTTTTCACTAGAACATCCTGCCGCTACCAGGCAACACATAATACCAGCTAATAGAACACTAAGTATTTTCTTCCAATAACGCATACTGTCCCTCCTGAAAAAATAAAATGAAACCCCGCTGGGGGAATTTCTTGCCGCATAATAGAATCCTAGATTTCTGCTTTATATTAGCGGTGACTTACAAAATGGTTCACCAATTTTTCACCTAACACAACAACTTCGTATAAAACTGCCGCTACTATTGCAAGAATAATGACACTTGCCATAACCAAATCCAATTTAAAGACCTGGCCGCCATATACAATTAAATAACCAAGCCCCGCTTTGGATACTAAAAATTCTCCTGCAATTACCCCAACCAGGGATAGCCCTATATTTACTTTTAATGAGTTAAACAAGGTATGCAGATTGGATGGAAATACAATTTTAGTAAAAATCTGCGCTTTACTAGCGGAAAAACTCTGCGCCATCCGTATCATCTCTGGGTTAGTACTGCGGAATCCATTGAGCATTTCCAGTACAGTAACAATTAACGAAATCGCTACTGCCATAAAAACAATTGCACCTGTTCCTGCCCCTACCCAAATGATAATAACTGGCCCCAACGCAATTTTGGGTAAACTATTTAATACCACCAAAAATGGCTCACTTACTTTGGATAAAAATTTAGACCACCATAGAATAATCGCAATGATGATCCCCAAAATAACCCCTAAAAAGAATCCCGTTAATGTCTCATATAAAGTAACCCCTAAATGAGTTAAAATTCCATTATTAGATAAGTTACCAAATGTTTTTAAAATACGGGAAGGGCTACTCATAATAAAGCTATCGATAACGCCAATATCCGCTAAAATCTCCCAAAGGGCAATTAATACAACCAAAATGCCCAGTTGTGTCACCCTAACCAGATTACGGTTCCGCTTTTTCCGTTTGAGATAGTTTTGGCGTTCAGCCGAAAGCTGATTTGATTCATTTTTCAACCAACTCACCCCAAATCTCATTGAAATATTCGCTGAACTTTGGCTGCTTCCGCCGTTCTAACGGTTTTAAATCTTCCCCAAAATCCAGAGTATGCACTGCTTTGACTTTACCAGGACGTGCAGATAATACTACTACCCGGTCAGACATACTGATTGCCTCTGGAATATCATGGGTAACCATTATTGTGGTTTTCCCTTCTTTCCGTAGGATCTGACGGACGTCATCTGTTACCTGCAATCTAGTTTGATAATCCAGTGCGGAAAAAGCTTCATCCAATAAAAGCAACTCCGGTTTAATTGCTAAAGTACGAATTAGAGCAGCCCTCTGCCTCATTCCGCCAGAAAGCTGTGATGGATATTTTTGCTTAAACTCCCCTAATCCATAATTATCAATTAGCTGGTTAACATAAGCAATATTTTCCGGTGTTTTCTTTTTTTGTATTTCAAGACCTAATAATATATTTTTATAGATCGACCGCCACTCTAACAGGTTATCATCTTGCAGCATATAAGCGATTTGGGAAGATACTCTTGTAATTTCCTTCCCATTTACCTCAATACTGCCGTGGGTTGGCTGTTCCAATCCTGCCACGATGGAAAGCAAGGTGGATTTTCCGCAGCCGCTAGGGCCAACAATACTGACCAACTCCCCTTGCGCTACCGAAAGGCTTACCCCATCCAGTGCCAGTACTTCGCCATTATCTGCTTGATATTGTTCTATTATATTTTTAATTTTCACAAATTCCTGCAATGGTCTCACCTCAATTCCTATCTTTTGTATCATATGAAAATTGTTTTTATCCTGTGCATTAATAGTGGAGATTAAACAAATAAATTGTAATAAATTTATGCAATCTTTGCATCATCACGCTTGTAATTTGAAATTGTCTATAGTATAATTTAAAAGAATAAACGACCTCATCATTGTAATCAATGTTTGGTCGTATATTGATTAAGATGGTAGTAGCGCTATACTGCTATTCCGATATTTTGGAGGTTGATTTCACTATGCTACGAAAAACAAAGATCATCTGCACTTTAGGCCCAGCAACCGATGACGATAAAGTATTGCGTCAATTAATGCTCTCTGGTATGAACGTAGCGCGTTTTAACTTTTCTCACCAGACTCACGAAGAACACAAACAGCGTTTTGACAAAATTGTGAAAATGCGTGAGGAATTAGGGCTTCCCATTGCAACTTTATTGGATACCAAAGGTCCTGAAATCCGTATCCATACCTTAAAAGATGGCAAAGCTATTTTAAAAGAAGGAAACACTTTTACCCTTTACACCAAAGAGCGTATCGGAGATGAAACCGGTGTTTCCATTACCTACCAAGACCTTCCAAAAGATATTGCCTTAGGAACAAGAATTTTAATTGATGATGGTTTAATTGAACTAAAAGTAACTTCTTTTGATAATGAAAAGATTGTCTGTACTATTGTAAATGGTGGAAAAATCTCTGATCGTAAGAGTATCAATGTCCCTGACATTAGCCTTTCACTTCCTTATGTAAGTGAGAAGGACGAATCCGACATTGTATTTGGGATTGAAACCGGGTTTGATTTTATTGCGGCTTCTTTTACCCGTTCTGCCCAGGATATTATGGATATCCGCAGCATTCTTAATAAGCACAACTGCCACTGGATGAAGATTATCGCAAAAATTGAAAACCGGGAAGGTGTGGAGAATATTGATGAAATTTTGCGCCTAGTAGACGGTATTATGGTTGCCCGTGGCGATATGGGAGTAGAAATTCCCTTTGAACAGCTTCCACCTATTCAGAAAATGTTAATTAAAAAAGCTTACCGAGCTGGGAAACAGGTGATTACAGCAACCCAAATGCTGGACAGCATGATGCAAAATCCACGCCCAACCAGAGCGGAAACCAGTGACGTGGCAAACGCTATCTATGATGGTACCAGTGCCATTATGCTTTCTGGTGAAACAGCTGCTGGTAAATATCCAGTCGAAGCCTTAAAAGCAATGACGAGAATCGCAGAAGAAACCGAAACAAATATCCACTATAAAAAACGGTTTGCAACAAGAGAAGCTACCAGCGAAGAAGAAACAACAAATGTTACAAACGCAATTTCCAAAGCTACCGTTACAACAGCCCACAACCTATTGGCGACTGCGATTATTACAGTGACAAAATCCGGTATGACCGCAAGAGAAATTAGCAAGTTCCGCCCTAATGTTCCAATTATTGGTGGATCTACAGATCCAAGAGTATACCGCCAGATGAACCTTTCCTGGGGTGTTTATCCTGTATTTTTACAGGAAAAAGATACAACGGACGAGCTGTTTGACCATGTAGTAGATGTTGCAACCGAGGCCGGCTATCTTTCCAGTGGAGATCTGGTTGTAATCACAGCTGGTATTCCTCTGGGTATTTCCGGTACTACTAATATGATTAAAGTCCATGTAGTGGGAAATGTATTGATTTCTGGTACAGGAATTTCCCACGGTAACATGTGTGGCAATCTTTGTGTATGCCGTAATGCGGAAGAAGCAAAGAAAAAATTTAAAAAGGGCGATATCTTGGTAATTCCTCAAACAGATAATACTTTAATTGATGTAATCCGAGATGCTTCTGGTATCATTGTAGAACAGGACGGATTGAACTCCCATGCGGCAATTGCTGGTTTAGCTTTGGATATTCCAGTTATCATTGGCGCACACGATGCTACGAAAGTGTTAAAACATGGTATTACCGTACAGATGGATGCAGAGCGCGGTATTATCAGCAGCACCCATCAACACTAATTTTGATTTATTATTTAATAAAAAACGTGGAATCGATTATGATTCCACGTTTTTTTGTATAGATTTTCGGTATTGGGATAATGTCACATAATATTTTTTACTAAAAATTTTTCCAAAATAGCTCCTGTCCTGAAAACCGAAACAATCATTGATATTCCTATTAAAAAGAAAAGTTATTTTTCATAACAAATATTTTCTAACCATCTTTATAATAATACATCATCCGAATTTTTACTTATTTTATCTTTTAATATCTTACAGATATCGATATGCTAAAGAACACCGGAACAACTTCTTGAAAGTTACTATTGATTCTATTTTCTCTCTTATACAAAAGGCTGGTTCCTATAGGACCAGCCTTTTTGCAATATATCGTAATACAGTAATACAATTGGCAAAAAACAACAATAAAAAAGTAAATACACTATCTACGGAAAAGAAGTAAAAAATTTCTTTTACTACCTATAATAAGTAAAAATCCGTTTTTATTAACTTAGAGTCTCTAGATAAACCATCAAAATCTTGATGGTTATCGTTGCAAAATTCAAAAAAATTATCTCAGAAACAAAGCCCTTTCGTAGTTGGCTACTAATTCTCATCAACAAATCGGATAATATTTAATCCCACTTCTGGACTGAATTCCCGGTCGATTTTTCCGTCAATGACGTTAACAAATAATTCGGCTGTGGCACCAACCACACCTTTGTTTAAATGCCCACTGTAACACTCATGGTGGTTAATATTGCCGATAGTAATGTGCAGGTGAAAGTATGGTACCCCATTCATGGTAGAAATATTTCCGGTTAAATTTCCAATCTCGTAAACGCCAGTATAAGTATTGCTATGATATTGCTTTGTCGTGGTGTCAAACACTCCAATTTCTGCCTGTTTTAATGCCCCAATCCCAGAAATCTGAGCTAAATCAATTTTTTCATCTTCACAAAGTCGCTGTAAGGATTCCACAATTTCATCCTCAACATCTAGCCGCACTACATAAGTGGTTCCACATTTACGATACTCCATAACACTACCTCCTAATTATTTTTCAACAGTTACCTCTAAAAACCAAACTGTTTTTCCACAATTAATCAATTAATTGTTTATAAATCTCCGCTTTTTTGAACTGAGTCAGTTTTGCCGCCTCTTTTGCCGCATCACTTGGACGGTGCCCTTGCTCCATCAGTTCTTTTGCCAGTTGTACTGCCTGTTCTAATGTCATTTCTTCCTCATTGTTTTCCGCAATAACAGCCCCTTCCAGCACAAGCACAAATTCCCCTTTTGGCGTATTTTCCGTGTAATATTGCACCGCTTGTGCCAATGTTGTCCGGTTGACTGATTCATGTAGTTTGGTAATCTCTTTCACCAGAGAGATTTTTCGGTCCCCCAACGTTTCATAAAGATCTTTTAGGGTAGAAAGCAGTTTATGAGGCGCTTCATAAAAAATCAAGGTATGGGTATCCTTCCGGATGGAAGTGAGATGTTCCAGGCGGCTCCGTTTGTTGGTGCTTAAAAAACCTTCAAAGGAAAAACGGGATGTCACCAGTCCGCTGACACATAAAGCAGAAATCACTGCGCTTGGCCCAGGTACTACCCTAGTCTCAATCTGATATTCTGCGCACAGCCTTACTAGATCCTCTCCAGGGTCAGAAATACAAGGCATTCCGGCATCCGAAACAATCGCGCAATTTTCTCCAGCTAAAATGCGCTGGATAATCTGCTCCCCACGCTGGCGAAGATTATGTTCATAATAGCTGACCATCGGTTTTTTAATGCCAAAATGGTTGAGTAACTTTAAAGTTACCCGGGTATCTTCCGCAGCGATAAAATCCACCTGCTGCAGTGTTTCCACTGCCCTAGGTGAAAAATCGGATAAATTCCCAATTGGCGTTCCAACAACATACAAGATACCTGCCACTACTCTGCCTCCCAATCATAAATTTTCTGCATTTCCTGGGAAAATTCTTCCCCTTCATAAATTCCTAATGTCGGCATGACTTGTAAAAACGGCTTGCTTCCTTTTTTGCCTTCCAACAAAAACAGCCATGGTGTAGAATCCGGATATTTTGCCACCATCCGTAGTCGTTTTGGCTCTAAACCAGCTTCCCGCATGCTGCAAATGGTATCCGCCAAGCGTTCCGGACGTTGACAAATACAGAGCTTCCCTCCATATTTTAACAGTTTTACCGCCGATTGGCAAACATCCTGTATGGTACACCTTGTTTCATGGCGTGCCACCTGTTCCGCAGACATTTCGCTTAAGAATCCAGCCCCATTCGAAAAATAAGGTGGGTTACAGGTTACCAGGTCAAACTGTCCGAATGGCATACCAGATAGTTGTTTTAAATCCCCACAAACTGGATGGATTACTGGTTCCACAGTGGAATGATCCAGTCCAATTTGGAACTGCTCAATCCCCTGAGGCTGAATTTCCACCCCCCAAATTTCCTTTGGCTTATGGCGTTTACACCAAATGAATGGAATGATCCCACAGCCTGTCCCCAAATCACAGACCAAATCTTTCCGCCTTGGGGAAGCAAAGTTTGCCAACAAAAAAGCATCTGTACCGAATTTGTGCTCTGGGGTAACGCACACTACAATATTCCGATTTAACCGTTCTAGCTGATATTCAAACATCGTTTCCTCTAAATACAAAGGGCGCTGCGATTTGATTTGCATCAACATGGCAGCAGCCCAATTTTTTTATTATTTATTTCTTTGTTTTGCGCGTTGTACATTACTTAGAATGCGTTTTCTAATACGCAAAGATTCTGGTGTTACTTCCAAGAGCTCGTCTTCCGCCAAAAATTCCAAAGATTCTTCCAAGCTCATCACACGTGGTGGAGTTAAGCGCAAAGCATCATCTGACCCGCTAGCACGGGTGTTGGTAAGCTGTTTTTTCTTACAAACATTTACTACCAGATCTTCCTGTTTTGGAGAACAACCAACAACCATCCCTTCATAAACAGGGGTCTGGGCACCAATAAACAGAGTTCCTCTTTCCTGGGCATTGTACAAACCATAGGTAACAGCGGTACCTGTTTCGTAGGAAACCAAACTTCCGGTGGAACGGGTTGGAATTTCTCCTTTAAAAGGCTGATAACTATCGAAAATGGTGTTCATAATCCCTTCGCCTTTGGTATCGGTAAGGAATTCATTTCGATAACCAAACAACCCACGAGATGGAATTAAAAACTCAACCCGCATACGACTACCTTGTGGAGCCATCTGAACCAGTTCCCCTTTTCTCTGGCCCATTTTTTCCATAACGGAACCCAGGGATTCTTCTGGAACATCAATTACTACCCGTTCAATTGGTTCGCATTTTTTGCCGTCAATTTCTTTAAACAGAACTCTAGGAGTACTTACTGAGAGTTCAAACCCTTCGCGGCGCATATTTTCAATTAAAATGGACAGGTGCATTTCTCCACGTCCACAAACATTGAATTTTTCGGTGGAATCTGTGTCCGAAACACGCAAAGAAACATCTTTTAACAGTTCTTTTTGCAGCCGTTCCCGAATCTGGCGGGAGGTGACAAACTTACCTTCCTGCCCCGCAAATGGGCTATCGTTTACGCCAAAAGTCATTTCTACCGTAGGTTCGCTGATTTTTACAAATGGCAATGGGTCTACATTCCCCAATTTACAAATAGTATCCCCAATTGTAATTTTTTCGATACCGGAAAAACAAACAATATCCCCTACAGTTGCTTCTTTAATAGGAGTTCTACCAAATGCGTCAATCTGATATAAGTTTACAATCTTGCCACGGTATGGGTCTTTGCTTTCGTGATAATCGCAAACGGTAACATCTTCTCCTTGTTTTACAACACCGCTTTCCACTTTACCAATAGCAATACGACCTACATATTCATTGTAATCAATGGCAGAAACCAATACCTGGGTATCTTTGGTTTCATCTCCGGAAGGAGGGTCAATATGATTCAAAATTGTTTCAAATAATGGGGTTAAATCTTTTCCTTCCTCGTATTGGGAGAGGGAAGCAGTACCGGAACGTCCAGAGCAGAACAAAATTGGGCTTTCCAATTGTTCCTCAGAAGCATCTAAATCCAACAATAATTCCAATACTTCATCTGGGATTTCATCCAGGCGGGCGTCTGGACGGTCAATTTTATTTACTACTACTATAATTTTTAACCCCAGTTCCAAAGCTTTCTGGGTCACAAAACGTGTTTGCGGCATAGGGCCTTCCGCAGCGTCAACTAACAGAATAACCCCGTCTACCATCTTTAATACACGCTCTACTTCACCGCCAAAATCGGCATGTCCAGGGGTATCAATAATATTAATTTTGGTATCTTTATAATATACAGCAGTGTTTTTTGATAAAATGGTAATACCACGTTCCCGTTCCAGGTCGTTCGAGTCCATTACCCTTTCTTCCACTACCTGGTTTTCACGGTAAGCGCCGCCCTGTTTTAGCATTTCATCTACCAGGGTGGTTTTACCATGGTCTACGTGGGCAACAATCGCAATGTTTCTCAAATCATTTCTTATCACAAAAAAGCCTCCCGTCAGCTATTGAGAAGGAACCGCAATTTTCCTTCTATTCCAATGTTTTTCCAACAAAAAAAGAATTTTTTCTGTTAACATCCTATTTACTATCATTTTTCTAATAATCCTATAATATCTTATCATACCTCAAAACCAGAATCAAGATAGGGAAATACCCAAATAAGTGGTTCACAATGATTTAGAAATTGATCATATTGATAGTTTTTTTACCTTATTTTTGGGAGTTCCTACAAAAAATAAATTTGCTATTCAAATAACATATGGTATAAAATAAAAACACATATAAGCAATTTATCTAATAAATCATAATTATTTATACTTTATATACACAAATTATCTAATTTCACATATGTTCTCTATTTTTTCATAAAAACTTACTTGTATCTTTTTATTTATTCATTATACTAGATAAAATAGAGTTGAATTTTGCAATATACTTTATTAGTTAAAAAGGTATAAAGCACATTTTATAAACTATGGTACCTATTTACTGATGAATCAAATACGAAGATGATAAAGCAAATATGAACGTTTGGCTAAAATCATCAAACTTTTTTAACTGTATCCGAACCGGAGAAAGGACGGTGCAAACCGTGAAGCAAGTAGTCAAAAGGTTCCGTTTACAACGAAAAGAAAACACAACAAAATACTACAAATTAAACCAGGTATTTCTTTGGACATCGCCTTTATTTCTAATCCTGCTGTGTGAATTTAATCATCTACAGGACTTTGGAGCATTAATTGGGTTTATTGTCCATGATTTTTCTGTTATTTTGTTTGATACTTTGTTATTAGGTGCTGTCATTTTAACAGTATTGTGCCTTGTCAAAAGTGGTTTTATTGCTACTTTTGTTCCGGGATTATTTTTGTTTATTATTTCGTTCGTGGAATATTATAAATACCAATCCAGTGGTTCTCATTTTGTACTAACCGATTTATTTATGGCGGGGAACACTTCTCAACTAATGAAGTTTGCCGGAGTACAATTAAACGCTTATTTTATCATAGATATTTTGATTTTTATCACATATTTTGCAGTCATCTTCTGGTTTAATCCCAGAATTCGTTTTGCCCAAAAACCGCTGAAACGTTTAGTTACAGCTGTAAGTTGTGTATTAACAGTCAGCATTATTGTAGCTACTCCCGTTTCCAATTTTGTATATTCCGCATTTGCACTGGATAATGAGGAAGCTTCCAACAACTATGAATGTGACGATAAATTTAAAAAGAATAATTTGATCGCATATTTAGCACAAACCTCTACGGAACAGATTCTCAACTCTCCGGAAGAACCAGAAAGCTATTCTGAAAATGAAATCCGAAAGGAACTACAGCCAGCTAAACCGGCAGTTTCCGACCAGAAGCCGAATGTTGTTATGATTATGTCAGAATCCTTTGCGGATTTCCGCAGATTAGATGGTATACCAAACTTGGATGAATATTATCAGAACTTTGACCAGTTTGCAAAAGAAGGTATTTGCGGAAACTGTGTTGTTCCTACCTTTGGTAACACTACCGTGAGAACCGAATTTGAATTGATGTTTGGGCTGCCAATGAAAAGTTTAAATGACAGTACTTCTCCACAAAAGATGCTGCCAGAACGGGAAACTTCCCAGCCTACCTTTGCGGATTATTATAAATCGCAAGGATATTCCACCACCTATATTCACCCATTCCTCAATAGCTTTTATGATAGGGATCAGATTTATAACAACTACAACTTTGATGAACTCCGTTTTCAAGATGATTTTAAGACAGATACAACAAAATTTCGCCAATACATTGATGATAAAAGCGATTTTAATGAAATTATTTCCTGCTTAAAACAGAGCGAACAGCCTGCCTATGTTTATACTTCTACGATGCAAAACCACCAGCCCTATAATTTGGATTCTGGTATGACAGAATTTGAATATTATATGGCGGGGATTCAGCAGACAGACCAGGCCTTGGCTATGCTAATGGAACAGTTAAAACAATTGGATGAGCCAACTATTGTGTTATTTGTGGGAGACCATTATCCTTATTTTACTGATAGCTCAGATTCCTATGATTTAGCGGATATTAGCACAGAAAATGCCTATGTCCTGTATCAACAGCCGTTTGTTATTTGGAATAATTATGGTGCATCTAGGAATGTAGAACAGACTGTTTCTGCCTTTTACCTGCCTCATTTAATTGTCCAGCTAACCGGTGGGGAACAAACGCCGTTTATCTCCACAATGTTGGACCAGATGCAGACAACACCGGTTTACTCTAGCAATTATTCAGTAGAAATAGAGAACAATAAGGTGTTGGACGATTTAACCTATGACCGTGTATTGGGGGAAATTTATTCTAGGGATTCTGTAAATACTCCTTGACTTTCTGCCTAATATGGCACCTCTGTATGAATTTTGTTTTCATTAAAATGCACTTCGTGGTCTTATTCGATAAAATGAGATAAAAAAAGCTTGTAGAAAATTCTACAAGCTTTTTTCCGTTTTAGCTGCTTTTAAAGCTACTATTTTAGGAAACGATTGCCTTTGTAAAGAAAAATGCTACTGTTTTCTCCGAAACAAACCAATTAGCCATCGGAAAATATGGTATTGCCCTAACAAGAATCAGCCTCCCAACTATTTTGCTTAACATATTGTTATGTCAAACAAACAGAATATAGAACATCCCTTTTTCATTTTTATCACAGTTTTACCTTGTTTTTGCATGATTCCAAAAAAATAGCACATAGTAATAGTGTACTATAACTTTTACAGAAACGAGGATGCTGTATGAAAATCAGTACAAACATAGACCAAAACATCAAAACGTTTCAAGAACAGCTGCATTGTGATAAAAATTTTGATATTGTGTATCGCACCATAAAGATTATGGATAAAACGGCTTGTTTCTTTTTTGTAGATGGATTTGCGAAAGATGAAATCATGACAAAAATGATGGACGCCTTTTTTAAAATACAAGATCAAAAATTGCTGACAGATGCTTATACTTTTTCAAAATCCTGTATTTCCTATGGGGAAATTGGATTGGAAGATGACCTTGATAAACTATTTGTGGCACTGCTTTCTGGGCAAATTGTGATGATGTTGGATGGGTTTGACCGGGCAGTTTTAATTGATGCCAGAACCTACCCACAAAGAACTACTTCAGAGCCGGAAAAGGACAAGGTGTTCCGTGGCTCCCATGATGGTTTTGTAGAAACACTGGTGCTGAATGCCGCATTAATCCGGCGACGCATCCGTTCTCCAGAACTTTGTATGCAACATCTATCAATCGGTACAATTTCTCATACTGATGTTTCCATCTGTTATATGAACAATAAAGTATCCCAAACATTACTAAATCAGATTGTACAAAAACTAAAATCAGCAGATGTGGAATCCTTGACCATGAATCAGGAAAGTTTAGTAGAAGTATTATTAAAAAGAAAATGGTATAACCCCTTCCCGAAAGTAAAATTTACCGAACGTCCTGATACCACAGCCGCCCAAATATTAGAGGGAGACATTGCTATTTTAGTGGACAACTCCCCTTCCGCCATCATTCTTCCCTCTACTATTTTTCATTTAATGGAGGAAGCTAACGACTATTATTTTCCCCCATTAACAGGCGCTTATCTAAGATTGAGCCGATTTGCCGTTTTATTTGTAGCTATTTTCTTAACACCTGTCTGGATTTTATTGACCCAATACCCAGATATTGTTCCGGAATGGTTAAAATTTATTTTAATTACCGAGGATATCTCCGTCCCTTTACTGCTACAGCTTTTAATGTTAGAAGTTGCCATTGACGGTTTACAGCTGGCATCTTTAAATACTCCAAATATGCTTGCAACTCCCCTTAGTATCATTGCGGCGATTATTGTTGGAGACTATGCAGTACAGTCTGGATGGTTCTCTCCTCAGGCGCTACTCTACCAAGCGTTTGTCACATTGGCAAATTTCTCCCAACCAGGATTTGAATTGGGATATGCGTTGAAATTCTTCCGGATCCTTCTTTTAATTGTTACCGGAGCATTTGGAATATGGGGATTTGTCGCTGGGGTACTATTCCTATTAATTGTATTGGTGTGCAACAAAACTGTCACAGGAAAATGCTATTTATATCCTTTGGTTCCATTTAATTGGCAGATACTAAAACGCCATCTATTTCGTATGAACATCAAAAATCATACCACCAAAAAACGCCGTTGATTGTTAAAATCAGCGGTTTTTTTCTATTATTTTAAAATACACCCATATTTTATCGAATTTTCTTCTGAATACGTAACATTTTCATTTCCATCAAAAAAATCATTTTGGATTTAAAAAAATAATAATTTAGAAATAAAGAGATAACAAAAGAAAACAAGCGAAAATAAGAGATAAAAAAATATAAATTAAAATTCTCGAAAAAAGGTGTTGACAAACCATTTTGATCTAGATATAATAGGTTAGGTGAGAAAAAGCTGATCGGGCTTTTTTAGTTTTGTATTTTAAATGGAGGTAACAACCATGTCAACTTATATGGCAAAGGCGAATGAAGTAAGCCGTAAATGGTATGTAATTGACGCAGCAGGCAAACCACTGGGTCGTGTGGCTGCTAAAGCTGCTGCTATTCTTCGTGGCAAACATAAACCAACTTTTACTCCTCATGTAGATTGTGGTGACCACGTTATTGTTATCAACTGTGCAGAAGCTGTTCTGACTGGTAACAAACTGCAAAATAAATATTATAGATGGCACACAGGCTGGATTGGTAATTTAAAAGAAATCAAATACGATACTTTAATGAAAACTAACCCAGAAAAAGCAATGACACTTGCTATCGAAGGTATGCTTCCTGACACTGTAATCGGAAGACAAGCTGCTCGTCGTTTAAGAACTTACAAAGGTGCTGACCATTCCCACGATGCTCAGAAACCAGAAAACCTCGAGTTTTAATGAAAGGAAGGAGGCACACTTATTATGTATGAATCTAAACCATATTTTTACGGTACAGGCAGAAGAAAAAGTTCTGTAGCTAGAGTTCGTGTATACCAAGGTACAGGTAAAATCACTATCAACAACCGTGATATTGATGAATACTTTGGTCTGGAAACATTAAAATTAATCGTTCGTCAACCATTGGAATTAACCAATACAAATGGTAAATTTGATATTGTTTGTAATGTGGCAGGCGGCGGTGTAACTGGCCAGGCTGGTGCAATCCGTCACGGCATCTCCCGTGCGCTGTTGCTGTTTGATCCAGAATTGCGTCCAATTCTGAAAAAAGCAGGCTTCCTGACCCGTGACCCAAGAATGAAAGAACGTAAGAAATACGGTCTTAAAGCTGCTCGTAGAGCTCCACAGTTCTCGAAACGTTAGTTTTATTTTATTAAAAACTGATCAAACCTCCCAGAATACCCTGGGAGGTTTTTTGTAATATACAAATGGCTTATTAAAAGGAGGACTACCGTTGAAAGAAATTAAAACATCCGAGATTCCAGGCTTTCGAATTGGCCACGCACAAGACGAAGCCAACGCAACAGGCTGTACGGCTATTATTTGTGAAAATGGTGCGTGGGCAGGAGTAGATGTTCGTGGTGGTAGCCCAGCTTCCAGAGAAACAGAATTGCTGAAACCAGTAAATACAGTGCAACAAATCCACTGTGTGATGCTTTCAGGTGGAAGCGCATTTGGTCTGGAAGCAGGAGATGGAGCAATGCAATTCTTGGAGGAAAAAGGCGTTGGTTTTGATGTAGGAATCGGTCGTGTTCCCATTGTTTGTGGAGCTTCCCTGTTTGATCTGGAACTGGTTAACTTTCACAGTAGACCGGATAAAAAAATGGGGTATGAAGCCTGCAAAAACGCATATATAAATCCTGAGCCAGAGCAAGGGAATGTTGGAGCAGGTACTGGGGCAACTGTAGGGAAGCTGCATAACACCGTAGATATGATGAAATGTGGGATAGGAATCTATGCCGCACAAATTGGTAATGTAAAATGTGCGGCTATTGTCGCTGTTAATGCCTTAGGTGATGTAGTTGATTACGATACTGGAAGAATTCTTGCAGGGCTTTTGAATCAAGACCATACTGGTTTTGCGGACACTAAGAAGTGTCTCTATCAAGAAATAGAACAAAACAGAAATCTATGGAATGGCAATACAACAATTGGCTGTGTAATTACCAATGCGAAATTGGATAAATGCCAGTGTAATAAGGCGGCAAGCATTGTGCATAACGCCTTTGCACAAACCATCCGTCCAGCACACTCCACAGCGGATGGCGATACTATATTTGTTATGGCAAATGGAAAAATAGAAGTATCCCCTGATGCATTCAATACAATGGCTACTGAAATAATGGCACGCGCTGTTAACCGTGCCGCCCTTTCCGCGGAACCAGCGTATGGTCTAAAATCAGCACAAACTATGTTGTCAAAGTAACTATATTCCTATTATCACTGATATCAAGCTTATCTTATACCATAAGTGAATAAGCTACTATTTGTTTCGATACACTGACATACTTCATCACGACAAAAATATAAAATTGGCTATTCAATGAAAGGCATTTTGATATTTCTATAAAAATTCTTCAATTCTTTTTTCTAAAAACATTAAAAATATTTTTGGAATCATAATAGCAGTTTTTGCACAAAAATGTTATAATAGTTGTATAAGCTGTTGTTGCTTAAAAAAACAGAAGTTTATTTAGGAGGTTGTGACGATGGACAAACAAAATTACACCAAAATAAATGAGACCATTTTAAAGCAGGAAGAAATGCTGGTATTTCCCCATTTCTCCAACAAAGACGCTTGGGATTTAGGCTGTTTTTTAGTGAACAAAGTATATGAAAGTAATGAGTCCCTTGCAGTAGCCATCCGCAAATTAAACGGTACTATGGTATTTTATCATGCCGTAGGGAATACCAACCAAAACAACCAAAACTGGATGAACCGAAAATTCAACACCGTATGTTTAATGGAAAGAAGCTCTTTAGGGGCATGGGCATCCTCCTTCCTCACTGGGGAAAAAATCAGTACCCATGGTTTAAGTGATTCTGATTATGTACTGTGTGGAGGCGGTTTTCCAATCCGCCTAAAAACAGGCGAGATTGTTGCGGTATTGACTGTATCTAATTTTCCACATCAGTTAGACCATGACTTCATCGTAAAAGGTCTAAAAGAATGGCTCAAAATGGAAGATGTGCCTGATCTGGACTTAACATTATCTTATGAATAAAAAACCTCAGCCCGCATGGTCATGCGGGCTTTTTCTGATTTGATTCCAATTGGCATCACTTTATAAAATACGATATAATAATGCTATCTTAATTGAGCAGATTTGCGAGGAGAAAAAGATGATATATTGTAAACGATGTGGTGCTGCCTGCGATGACAGTATGCAGTTTTGCCTAAATTGTGGAAATCCACTCCCAATGGTACCAACACACCAACCTCCACCACCTCCACAAGATCCTTCCATGCCATATAATCCATATACCACTACAAATAATGGTCCACACCGATGCTTTAAAGAAAGAAATATTGTAATGTGCATTATTCTTTCCATTATTACATGCGGTATTTATCCATTTTACTGGCTCGTTGTATTGAACAATGACCTTAATGATCTTACTGGGGATAGGAATGCCTTTTCCGGTGGAATGGTTTTATTATTGACTTTAGTAACCTGTAATATTTATTTTATTTACTGGTCTTATCGGGCTGGCGAAAAAGTGGATTGTATCAAAAGGCAGGCCCCTACATTTCATATTGTATTTTTGATACTATCCCTTTTTGGTTTGGGCATTGTCAACTTTATTCTAATCCAAGATACGATTAACAAAAGAATTCATGGACAGATATAAAATAAAACCAATGGTAGGCTTCATCTGTATTGGGTTCCTGTACTTGGTATGGATACAGCTTACTGGGACCGCAATCCCCTGTTTCTTCCACACCGTCACTGGACTTTTTTGTCCAGGTTGCGGTATTACCAGATTAATCCTACATCTGTCCCAAGGGGATTTGGTTGGTGCTTATCAAGCAAATCAGTTTTTATTTATCACTGGTCCTCTGCTTATAGTAGAACTGATTCTCTATTTTGTTCAATGCTGTAACAATAAGACTTTGCCAAAATGGAATCAGATTTTACTCTTATTGTATAGTATTGCGTTAATTGTTTTCGGAATACTACGCAATGTTTTATCCCCATAATTATACGATATAACTTCAATATGGAAAAGCACCACATTACAATATGTAACTATTGCGCTTCTTTTCCTGTATTTTAAACCTTTTTTTCTGATAAAGTTTAACAAAAAACTATAAAAAGCAGGCGTTGCAATGTCTTCGCCTGCTTTTATTTTATATAGAAATTTATGATTATAAATGAATTCAGTTTCTGTTTAATGCCCTGTCCATTCTTATCGATTCCAATAATAAAACAATAGGTACACTATTTTTTTCGGAACTCTGCCGGAGACATTCCTGTTTCCTCCCGAAAAATCCGATAAAAATAGCTTTTATTCGCATATCCTACCAAAGATACAATCTCATCAATGGACATCGTAGTATGTTCCAAATAATCCTTTGCCGCATTGATACGGAATTTTTGGATAATATCAGAAAATGTACTGCCTGTATATTTTTTTAATATTCTGGATAAAGAATTGGGGTGGTAGTTAAACTGCTTTGCGGTAGACTCTACTGTAACATCCTGATAATGCTCTCCAATATATTGGACAATTTGGGAAATATCAGGGCCATTTAATTCCCTAGCGCTTTCCCGTTCCTGATAGGAACGGTAAGCCCTTGTTAACTCTAAGAATAATAGTATTATCGTGAGTTCTGTTGCGGTTTGATAATTACTTTGTTTGGTAAAAGATTCTGCTATAATTTTTTGTAACATCTCCAAAGCGTCTGTGTGTTGATACATCATAAGCGGAAACAGCATATAATTCTGCTCCTGATTCTTTTTATACAAGGAATTGGCAAAAAAATTAAAAATAAGTTCATTCCCATTTAGTACATAGAAAAAAGCATTTTCAAACAGGCTTTTTTCAATCAAAATATTTAGTACGATTGTTTCTCCCTCAATTTTACTGATCTGATGGATCGCGTTGGCATTGAGCAGACAAATATCCCCTTGGTGCATCTCAATTAAATTTCCATCTACCTGGTTTTTGATCTCACCTTGATATACATAGATAATTTCAAAAAAATCATGACGATGTAGGGCTAAGGCAACAGGAACATTGATATGAAAATTTACACAAATATGAGCATCATCAAACCAGCCGTTACTTTTTAATACAAAAAATCCCTGTTGTTCAATTTCTAATTCCCAATACTCTTTTTCTTCTTTTATGGTTGGTTTGAAATTTATATTTTTATAATAATTGCATTGTTCCAATTGATTTTGTATCAATTGATAAAACTTTTTCTGTTCCACATCTATCCCCTCCCTTTTGTATATATTATACTAAATCATTTCCTATATTTCAACATTTTAATTAGTTGATGTTAGATTATGTTACGAATCCTGTAGCAACAGGTTATTGTTTATTGAGTGGATTCCTTTTAAAATAAAAACTATCATCTATAAAATAATCTTACACTTTCAAGAAAAGGAGAGATCATTTATGAAGTCGAAAAAAATGTTAGCCGCTGTCATTGCCGCAGCTATGGCTACTACTGTGGGGTTATCCTCCCTGCCCGCATTTGCCCAGGATTCTTACACCTTAATTGATGATTTGACAATCAATTATCAGGTAAACCCTTTGGGAGTAGATTTCCAGGATGCAGTCCGATTCAGTTGGAATATGGATTCCAACCTAATTGGACAAGGGCAGCAATCCTATCAAATTAAATTGTATCAGGACAACACAACAGGAAATCCAATTTGGGATTCTGGTGTTGTATCCAGCAGCCAATCCAGTGGAATTTCCTATAACGGCAATCAACTAAAAAATGAAACCCATTACTGCTGGACTGTTACCGTAGTGGACAAACAAGGTAAATCCATCACTTCAGAGCCCGCCCATTTTGACACTGGATGTGATTTTGGCGATGCCAAATGGATTATGCCTACCAGCCAGGAAAACGGCGCTCCTATGCTACGCACCGAACAAAAATTAACTGGTAAAGAAGTAGCTTCCGCGAAACTTTATATTTCTTCCTTGGGAATTTACACCGCATATTTAAATGGACAGGAAGTAAAAGCGGAACAAAATGGAGAAACCGTAGACGATATCTTCAATCCAGGATGGACGGATTACAAATATTATACCAACTACCAGACTTATGATGTTACAGATTATATTTCTGGGGACAGCCTCGCAATGGGTGTTATGTTGGGCAAAGGTTGGTACGCTGGAAACATCAGCAGTGTTGGCGCTTATCAAGATGTAATCGGTGATTCTGGTGAAGGCGCAACCAACGAACTGGCGCTAATCGCAAAACTGGCAATTACCTATGCGGATGGCTCCACTCAGGTGATCAACACCAACCAAAACGATTGGAAATCCAGTGATTACAGTCCAGTTACTGCAAACGACTACTTTGACGGTGAAAGTTACGACGCAAATATCGCAAAAAAAGTAGCTGGTTGGAACAATGTTGGATATGATACATCCAACTGGTCCAATGTGACAGAAGGCAACTACGTAGGGAAATTACATTCCAGTACAAAAGCAGTTGCTAGAGTAGCAGAAGAATACACCCAACACCCTGTGTCCGCCTTTACATACAATGACAGTGAAACACTAACACCAGAACAAGCTGGAAATGATTTTGGTGCTGTTACCAAGCATGATGTGGATATCTCCAAAGACATTACTTTAAAAGCTGGTGATAAATTAATCGTGGATATGGGTCAGAACATGGTAGGGGTTACCAATCTATCTATTAGTGGCCCACAAGGGGCAACTATGACTTTACGCCATGCGGAAATGCTTAATGACGGTAGAAAAAATCCAACTTTAGAATCAGGTGGAAGTGATGGACCAAAAGATACTCTATATATGCGGGCAATTACAAACGCGAAAGTAACCGATACCTATACCTTCTCTGATGATGCGACACAAACCTTCCAACCTTCCTTTACCTATCATGGTTTCCGCTATGTAGAAATTACAGCTGACCAGGATATTACCATCCATAACATCCAAGGCAAAGTAATTACTGCCGTTGGAGAACAAACAGGTCATTTGGAAACCTCCAATGCAGACATTAACCAATTGGTAAGTAACACACTGTGGAGCCAAAAGGGTAACTATTTATCCATTCCAACCGACTGCCCACAGCGTGGGGAGCGTGCAGGCTGGACCGGGGATGCCCAGTTATTCGCGCAAACCGGTGTTTACAACTATGATGTCCTTTCTTTCCTGGAAAACTACAATGAAGTAATGCAGGAACACGCCTCTCAAAACGGAGATGCTTATGGTGCCATTATGCCGAGCAGTTTTGTAGGTTTCTTTGCTACTACAGTAGCTAGTGGTTGGAGCGATGCTGGCGTTATTATCCCTTGGGTACTCTATCAGCAAACCGGTGATACCACTTTAATTGAGGAGTATTACAGCCAAATGGATGCTTATATGGATACTGTAGATAAACAAGGTTATAATGCAGGATTATTTGGTGACTGGCTAGCATTTAGTGGTGCGTCCACTCCATATTTAAATGCTGTATATCAGATTTACACCACCCAACTGATGAGTAAAATGGCGGATGCTATCGGTAATTCCAATGCAAAACAAAAATACGATATGAAATATGATACCTTAAAATCCTCCTTTATGAAAAAATATGTAGATGAACAAGGGAATGTTCTTTCCTCTACAGCAGATGGTGTAACAACATCAAATCATGGCTATCCAGTAATTGATAATGCTCAAACCGCTCTGCTTTGGGCTTTAAAATGTGGTCTGTATGATTCTACCGAACAACGGGATACTATGATTGCCAACCTGATTATTAACATCAAAAACGAGGATGGTTCCATCCGGGAAGGCTATGATGAAAACACTTTGGGAGTTGGTTTCCTCGGTGTTAATGTCATCCTCCCTGTCTTGACCGAAATTGGTGCGGAAGATGTGGCTTATGACCTGCTGTTACAAGACAGCATGCCTTCTTGGTTATACTCTGTAAAAAATGGCGCTACTACTATTTGGGAACGTTGGAACTCCTATTCTGTGGAAAACAGCTTTGGTGATTCTGGTATGAACTCCTTTAACCATTATTCTTATGGTGCTTGTCTGGAATGGATGTATGAATACATGTCCGGTATCAATGCAGATGAAGATAACCCTGGTTTCCAATCGATTATCTTACAACCTACTGTTGATGAGAGTGGTCGCATTACCTATGCAAACGGCAGTTATGATTCCGTTTACGGAAATATTGTTTCCAACTGGACCGCTAATGATGGAACTATGTCTTCCTATCACGCTGAAATCCCTGCTAATACTTCCGCAACCTTATATTTACCGGTAACAGAAGAAATGGCAAAATCCATTAATGTAGAAGGAATCACCTTTATTGGTATGGAAGAAAACAATGGTGAAACGGTAGCAGCCTTTACCGTAGAAGCTGGTGGATATGACTTTACCATAGATGGTGATAAACTAAATGTTTCTGTGGCTGATGGATATGTAACAAATAATACAGAACCAACTCCATCCAATCCATCAGAAGAACCAAATTCTAAACCTTCGAGCAATAGCTCACAAGCTTCTCCACAAACAGGGGATGTTGCCCTTCCAATCGCTGGAGTTGCAATCCTGGCAATTGCAGGCGGTGCAGCCTATGTTATGAAAAAAATGAAAAAATAAAGTATTTTTCTTATCCTAACTAAACGAACTAAAAATTCCCATCTATGAATCTAAATTCATAGATGGGAATTTTTCAATTCTAAATGACCCTGTTTTTTAACATTTGTAAAAATTCTTTGTAACCAACACAATCGCAAGATACGGTACAAACCTTTTTAGTACGCACATAAAGTTTCACTCCAATTTTCGGTATTTCCTTAAAAGAAGTGAGATCGCTAAAACGAACTGTCCTTGATCTTCCGATCATAGGTGTTAAATGCAAAACATCACCTTCGATCACAACTTTATGCCTGCGGCACATCCATACACAAAACTCTGTTAACAAGACGCAAACAGCAAAAAAGATGATACAAACAAGATTACCTGCAAGTATCGCTATAAGTTCTATAACAGCGAACGCCGCTGCACAAATATGGAAAACAATTGGATAATAACTCAATAGATATACCGTATTTGTAAATTTCTCTTCTTCTGTCATCTCCTTGAGCAACTCTGATACCCATACTGCAAACGAATTTTTCATCGCAATTATATCCTCCAGCAGTAACTTACTATATCATTGATTGTATCCGATCATGCTGTTAGTGTCAACCTTTATGGCAGTAACGCCTTGACCTGGTAAAACAAAATAAAAACTGGCCATCTTAAAAAAGAAAACCAGTTTTTATTTTACCTTTCTACAGTTTATAATTCAATCTTCTTTATGGGAATAGAGGATGGTTCTTTTTTGGGAAGGGAAAGCCGTAATAACCCTTGCCGATAATCCACTGTAATTTGATCCGTTTCCACATTGGAAACGTCAAAACTTCTTACAAATGCCCGGCTTTCATTTTTACTAGTATGGTAATCAGCCGTTTGCTCCTGTATTAATTTATGCTGCTTTGCTTCAATGACCATTTTATTCTGCTGAATTGTAATTGAAATATCCTCTTTTTCAAACCCTGGCAGTTCTATTTGTATTTCATAGGTTTTTTCAGTTTCCTGTATTTTGGTGTGGTAATGGGAAAGTCCAACTAAATCAAATAGATTTTGTTCTAAATATTGATAAAAACTTTGGCTTTCCTGTTCAAATGGAGTTAGTTCAAACATTGGTTGCCCCTCTTTTCGTTGGTTTTCATTTTATGGTATGAAATATTTTCCCATTGAGTGAAAAATCAACCACCATTTTCTATATTTTGAATTACACCATTCATAAATTCCTGTACCTATTTTGATATCCAAAAAGATGGAAATTATAATATATTACAAGTATCTAATATTTTCTATCTGGTTTCTATTTATAAAGATATTTTCAAATCTTTTTCATCTTTTATCCATTCTACTAAGAAATAAAAACACTTATGAACAGATAATTGATTCGAATTTGAAATAATAAATTTCCTCTCCAAAGGAAGTTTCTTACAGCCCTTTTCCTGTAATATAAACCTTTGTAATACAGTTGTGCTATACAATCCCGCTTTACCTTGGAAAACCTTATATTAAATATTTTTGTTGCGTATCTAATTTAAATCCAAAAATTAACATCACTTTAAATCAGAACAAAAAAACAGACATCTTATTAGATGCCTGTTTTTTTCATAAAACGAAATTATTTTTTTACAAATTTATCTTTTCCCTGCTTACAAATTGGACAAACATAATCATCCGGTTCTTTTGTTAAATCCCCATGGTAAACATAACCGCAAACAGTACAGACATAAATTTCTTCTTCTGGCTGTTCTGCTGTTACTTCTTCCTTTACATAAGTAGGCGCATTTTTAGGAGCTTTTCCTTTTACGACCTGATGGTAATAACGGTAAGACATTGGAGGGATATCATCGTTATAATCAAAGGTATCCACTACCCTGCCTAAAATAATCGTATGTGTTTCCACTTCATAACTGCCCACTACTTTGCAGAGGAATGCCCCGGAAATATGGTCCGTCAAAACAGGCATATCTTCTACCATACGATAAGCAACCTGTTCAAACTTATTGGTATCTCGCCCGGAGGAAAATCCCATATACGAAATGACAGTTGGGTCTGTTTGTTCTGATAAAATACTAACACTAAATTTTCCAGAATTGAGGATTACATCGTGGGTATAATTGTTTTTATTCATACTTAGCGCTACAATCGGGTTTTCGCTGGTAATTTGAGAAATTGTGTTGACGATACATCCCGCTGGTTTGCCATTGTCGTCTGCTCCAACAACATACATTCCATAAGAAAGTTGCATTAACGGTTTTAAATCCATAACAAGACCTCCCCCTTGTTCCAATATAGTTGATTGCTACAATATAGATATCAACTATCAAATTGATAATTATTCTTAATTTTATTATATCAAGCTAATTGGTATTGTCAAGAGATTCTATGGTAATTTCTTCTTTTTAGCAATATTGCTGATTATTTGTGCGGAACATTGGTAATTTTGAAATAGGTTTTTATTATATGAAAAGCTCCATTCCTGTTTATCAGATACAGGAATGGAGACAAAATCTAAGATAAATGGTCAATATAATCTTCTAGTTCACTTTTTATTACTGTAACACGTGGTCCATAAATCACCTGAACACCATCGCCTTTGTGAATGACCCCTGCTGCCCCACTCTGTTTTAATAAACTATCCTGTACTTTTCCGCTATCATTTACAGTAACACGTAAACGGGTAGCGCAACAATCCAAGTTTTTAATATTCTCCATACCACCAAGCCCTTCTAAAATAAGAGCGGATGTTTCAGAGCCAGATGACGTAGCTTGTTTATTATCTACATTCTTTTCCTGATTTTTTCTTGCGTCCACATCTTTACGGGTAAATAGTTTGGTTTCTTCCCCATCGTCTTCCCGTCCTGGAGTTTTTAAATTAAATTTCTTGATTAAGAACCGGAATAGGAAATAGTAAATGACAAAATAGGCAATACCAACAGGGATGACCAATAACCAATTGGTTTTTTCATTCCCCTGTAAAACGCCAAACAACAGGAAGTCAATTACACCACCAGAAAAAGTCATGCCAATGGTGACATTGAGGAGATGCATCAACATATAAGCCAACCCAGCAAATACACAATGGATTGCATATAAAGCTGGTGCAACAAACAGGAAGGTAAATTCCAACGGTTCGGTAATACCGGTTAAAAATGCTGTTAAAGCTGCGGATAACAACAAACCACCCACAATTTTTTTCTTGCTAGATTTTGCGCAGGAATACATCGCCAACGCCGCACCTGGTAGACCAAACATCATCAATGGGAATTTACCTGTCATAAAGCGGGTTGCTTCCACACTAAATTCTTGCGTAGTTGGGGAAGCCAATTGTGCGAAGAAAATATTTTGCGCACCCATAATGTTCACACCGTCGATCATCATGCTTCCGCCTAAGCCAGTCTGCCAGAATGGTAAATAGAACACATGGTGCAAACCAAATGGAATCAAAGCACGTTCCAACACACCATAAATAAAAGTTCCCGCATAGCCGGAGCTGAGTACTAATCCTCCTAATGCGTAAATCCCTTTTTGGATAAATGGCCACAGGAAGAACATCAAAGCACCTACTAAAACATAAACAACAGTGGAAATAATAGGGACAAAGCGGGTTCCTCCAAAGAAAGACAATACAGTTGGCAATTTTATTTTATAAAAACGGTTGTGTAATGCGGCAACACCAAGCCCAACAATAATACCACCAAAGACACCCATCTGTAAGGACATAATACCAGTAGCGGAGCCAATTGCGCCTTGCATAACATCAGGGGAAATACTTCCATCTGGTAGGATTTGCCCAGAAATTTTAAGCATTGCGTTTATGGTGGCGTTCATCGCAAAATAAGCGATTGCAGCGGATAATGTTGCAACTTCTTTTTCTTTTTCCGCCATTCCAAGGGCAACACCCATGGCGAATAAAATTGGCAAGTTATCAAATATAACCTGACCAGCGGAATTCATTACCTGTAAAATTGCATGCAATACGGTGCCATCGCCCAGGATATTTTCCAATCCATAAGCTTCGATCATGGTTGCATTCGTAAACGATGCGCCAATCCCCAACAGCAAGCCAGCTACAGGCAGCAGTGCAATTGGCAACATAAATGACCGTCCAATCCGCTGTAAGAGCGAAAAAACAGAGCGGTCTTTTTTCAGACTATGTTCAGCCATTATAATCCTTCTTTCTATTATTGTTTATCTACGCATGATGGTAAGTCATCACTACGGTTTCTCCAGCAATAGTATCCCCTTGCTCAAAGTGAAGATCTGTAATCTCATCTATATTGGTAATAATAATGGGCGTATGCAGCGGATAACCTTTTGACGCAACCAGTTCCAAATCCACCTGCGCCAAAGGGTCTCCAGCTTTTACATGGTCTCCTTCTTTGACCAAGGCCTGAAAACCCTCCCCTTTTAACTCTACGGTATTTACACCAATATGAACCAAAATATCCAGTCCATCATCAGAAGCAATCCCATAGGCATGAAGGGTATCAGTCACATTAGAGATTACGCCGTCTACTGGAGAAACTACCTTTCCATCTGTAGGTAGTACTGCAATGCCGTCTCCTAAAATTTTTTTTGCAAATACATCATCTGGTACTTGTTCCATGGGAACTAAACTCCCACTTTGTGTTGCTAGAATTTCCTTTGCTGTTTTTTTCTTACCAAAACCAAACATATTCATTTTCCTTTCATGATCATCCTGTCAATTTTTAATTACAAAGCACCGAAACGTGCCATAATAAAATAAAATAGAACCATTTATAGCTTTTAATCAAAAATTTCTTTTTTATAGCAGATAAACTTTTGTTTTCACTAGCACTACTTATGATAAAACTAGGAATGAAAACATTACAGATAACACTAGTATGTCAATAGAGCAAAATAAAAATACACAAAAATTCAATTGTAACACTAATTACAAGGTAGTACATGTGTGAAAATAAGCAAAACATGGTATTTCACACTATTTTTTGTACTTCTACTGTCAAATATGCAATACAATCGTCATTTAAATGGATTCCAATTTTTGCTTCAATCAAAGTAGAAATTTCCTTTGCAATTTCATAGCTCTCTTTCATGGAAACAAAAACCTGACGTTTGCATGGCATCAAATACACTTCCCCATTGGAGCAGCGATGGAGCATATTATTTAATGAGAGAAGAAAAATCCTTAACTCCAATTCCCGTTCCTGACCGTATAATTCCAACTGTTCTTCTAAAATTGTGCTAATGGCATTAAAAAGATTAACACGTTCCATTGTCACACTCATCGTCCGACGTTTTCGGGCGGTATTAAAATGCAATGCCATCAAACCGACTTCGTTTTCCCCTAAATCTACTCCCAGCTCTTTTCTAATATGTTCTACTGCCAATTTCGCAAAGGAATACTCCATTGAATATAGAACCGAAATTTCCGTACCATAAGGATTGTCCAGAGGAAGTCCAAAGTTAATACGGTCCAACGAAAAAGAAATATGATCCAACAAAGGTTGATAAAGCAAATCCGGTTCTACTCCCATACGTTGGTGGACCTGCTCTACAATTTGACGCACCACCTGTTCCAATTGATTGAAATCATAACTGGTATGGGAAATCATATTTGGCTTATTCCAAAATTTAAAGATTTCCTGGGAACCCACCTGATCAGAAATGGAATCCCCTGGTTTTCGATGAAAACCAATGCCTTTTGACATCAGCATTACCTGCTCACTTGAATCAACTTCTTTGGCAAGTATGACATTATTGTTAATCGCCTTAACCACCTGGTATTCCATGGACTTCCTCCTTTTTTTGTTCTATAGATTTTGTTCAAAAAATTCTTTTATCTCTTTTTCAGCGGCAATTTCATCCCCACCGTTTACCTTTACTGTAATTTCATCCCCACATACTACACCAAGACTCATAAGTGCAAATAATTTGCGGGCATCCGCAGAACGTTCCCCTTTTTGGATTGTTACTATACAATCTTCCAAAACAGAAACTTTTTTTACCAACAATCCAGCTGGTCGTGCGTGAATACCATTTTCATCTTTGATTACATACTGAAACGCTCTCATAATAATAACCTCCTAATTCACATTGCATTGTTTTTACTACTAACACAGCAAAAAAGGCATGAACATAAAACAAGCACAGGGGATAGCCGTGCATGTTTCAGTTCATGCCTGATCGAATCAGTAACACACTGAATTTTAATTCTGCTTTTATTATGGGGCATACCATCTATAAAGTCAATAGCATTTTAATAATTTTGGAAGTTATTACAAATAGTAATCGCATTAATTGTTAAAATCTACGATTTGTTTTATTTTTTACAAATCAGCTCTCTTTCAAAAACTTTAAACCGATTTCCGGCTAACTCCAGTCCAATTCCTATAAAATTGAAAAAGCAACATATACTATTAGCAGATTCACCAATCTAAATTTAAATTTTGCAACAATTTAACAATGGACAAAAAAAGGCTTCTCTGCTATAATCTAGGTGAAAACCAAAATATTTGGGGCGTGTTATTATTTAGTTAAGCAATAACCCAAACAAAAAGGTAGGTGAACAGGCTGACCCTTTTTGTTTGGGTTTTTCTATTTTAGAACAGCCAACGGAAAGGAGTTTAATCAGACATGATTACCATCAAAGGAAAAGGCGTTGTAGAAGGAGTGGCATTTGGGAAATTGTCTTTTTTCCAAAAAATGCAACAGCAGGTAGAACGCCACAAGGTACAGGATACTTCCGCTGAACTAAAGCGATTTGAAGAAGCAAAAAAACAGGCAATGGAACAACTCCAAATTTTATATCAAAAAGCGTTATCAGAGGTAGGGGAAGAAAATGCCATGATTTTTGAAATCCATCAGATGATGCTGGAAGATTTGGATTATTGCGAATCCATTACCAATATAGTTTGTTCCCAGCAGGTAAACGCAGAGTATGCTGTCGCCAAAACAGCGGATAATTTTTCTGCCATGTTTTCCTCTATGGATGACCCTTATTTGCAGGCAAGGGCTGCTGATGTAAAGGACATCTCTGAAAAATTAATCCATATTTTAATGGGAAACACTGAGCAAAGTTACTCGTTTACAGAACCATGTATTATCGCGGCAGATGACCTAGCCCCCAGCGAAACTGTCCAGTTAGATAAGACAAAAGTGCTTGCGTTTGTCACTAGAAAGGGCTCTTCAAATTCCCATACCGCTATTTTAGCAAGAACAATGAATATCCCCGCAATTATTGGTGTAGGGGATCAACTAAAACCAGATTTTGAGGGAAAAGACATTATTGTAGATGGAGAAACAGGTAATGTTTATATCAATCCGGATACTGCTACTTTTGATACAATGCGCCTGAAAAAAATGGAGCTGGATCGGGAAAATTCTTTGTTGGCGGAATTAAAAGGTCAGCCAAGCATTACCTTAGATGGACAAACTATCCATTTATATGCTAATATAGGAAGTGTCACCGATACCGTTGCCGCTTTAAACTACGATGCGGAAGGGAT
Organism: Clostridium facile; assembly: GCF_014297275.1. Lineage (NCBI taxonomy): Bacteria > Bacillati > Bacillota > Clostridia > Eubacteriales > Clostridiaceae > Clostridium > Clostridium facile. The sequence continues at coordinate 2,488,404 of NZ_JACOQK010000001.1, read as the reverse complement.
TGGCTTGTTCCGCAGTGAGTTCCTCTATTTAGAAAACCAGGATTATCCCACTGAGGAAGAACAGTTTCAAGCATATCGCACTGTAGCGGAAAACATGGCAGGGAAAAAAGTAATTATCCGTACCCTGGATATTGGGGCTGATAAAAACATTGATTATTTCCAACTGCCAAAAGAGGATAATCCCGCTATGGGCTATCGGGCAATCCGAATTTGTTTAACCAGGCCAGAACTGTTCCACACCCAATTACGCGCTTTATACCGCGCTTCCGCATTTGGAAAAATCGCAATAATGTTTCCAATGATAACTTCGGTAGAAGAAGTAAAACAGATAAAGGAAATTGCTGCACAAGTACGAAATGAATTGAAAGAGGCTGGTGTACCTTTTGACCCATCCGTTGAGCTTGGAATCATGATTGAAACTCCAGCAGCCGCAGTGATCAGTGACCAATTGGCAAAAGAAGTGGATTTCTTCAGTGTAGGAACCAATGATTTAACCCAATACACATTGGCGATTGACCGCCAAAATCCAAAACTGGACCGCTTTTACCAGCCACATCACCCAGCAATCCTACGCCTGATCCGTATGGCAGCGGATAATGCCCATAAAAATGGAATATGGATCGGTATTTGCGGTGAATTAGGGGCAGATTTGGACATGACAGAAACATTCTTAGCAATGGGCATTGACGAACTCTCTGTTTCCCCTTCTTCTGTGCTCAAACTACGCCAAAAAATAAGGCAAACAGATGTATCCAAAGTAATACCAAAAGGATAAAAGAATACGGAGGCTTACAATGAATATTTGGCATGATATTAATCCTAAACGGATTTCACCTTCCGATTTTATCGCGGTGATTGAAATCCCATCTGGCAGCAAGAAAAAATATGAACTGGATAAGGAAACCGGTTTGATTATTCTAGACCGTATCCTATATACCTCTACCCACTATCCTGCTAATTACGGTTTTATTCCCCGTACGTATGGGGATGATGGAGACCCATTGGATGTATTGGTACTTTGCACAGAACCAATTGAACCATTAACTCTGGTTCGCTGTTACCCGATTGGAGTAATCAGCATGATGGATGGTGGTAAAAGGGATGAAAAAATCATTGCCATCCCCTATAACGAACCCACTTACCGAGAATATACTGATATCAATCAGCTGCCAAAACATATCTTTAGTGAAATGTCCCATTTTTTCAGTGTATATAAAGCACTGGAACACAAAGAAACTGTTGTGGACGAAGTCCAAAACTGGCAGGTGGCAACTAAAATTATCTATGAGTGCATTCAACGTTATAATCAAAAATTTGGAGTCAAAAAAGAGGAACAATAGTAAGAACAAGCCTATCTATTAGGAGGATAGGCTCGTTTTTATGGTAAGAAACTAAAAATAGGGACATTTCTGTGGTTCTAAAAACCCAAAACAAATACACTGTTCCCCATGTAATTACCTTCTAAATTAGATATAAGCATAAAAACATAGTTTATATAGCGTTTTTTTATCAAGTAAATTACTGTATTATGAATAATATTTACTGTTTTCTGTTTTTTGTTAAGGATAGAGATGGGAACATCCTCTACATAAATCTTTTCGTTAGGGTTTTCATTTTTAAACGGCAAGTTAGATAAATATAATTTATTTTCTAGTAAACTGTAAACAAATCAAAAACCTATGGCAATCTCATGTAAAAACAGGTATAATGGTATTGATAAACATTCTAAAAGGTAAAGGAGAAATCATATGAAACTGAAAAACCATAAATATTTTTCCTTTGGTATTATGATTTTTCTTACATTTGCAGCCTGCGTGTTGTTTCAAAAATGTATTGATACATTTGAAATCGGCAATTTTCTGCAAATTATTATTGGAATATTAATGCCGTTCTTTGTTGGGTTTACGATTGCGTATTTACTCAACCCAATCGTAGATTTTTTTGAACAAAAGGTATTCCACCGACTTTTTGTAAAAAAAGATTTTAAACACAAAAAAACGCTGATTCGAGTATTGGCTCTTTCTATCTCAATGATTATTGCTATTGCGGCTTTCGCAGGACTGTTGACATTGTTGTTGCCACAATTGTTAATCAGTATTATTGGCCTATTCAACAATGCACCAAGTTATATCAGGGAAGCCAGCGACTATTTTACCAGCTTATTGCATGACAATCCTTCCATTGCCAATTTTATTGATGCACAATTGGAAGGAATTATGACCTATATACAGCAGTTATCCAATGCTATTCTGCCAAGTTTACAAAAATTATTGGGTAATTTAACTTCGGGTGTAATTGATTTTATCAGTGTATTAAAAAATATGTTGGTGGGAATTATCATTTCCATTTATGTTTTATACTCGAAAGAGCGTTTTATTGCACAGAGCAAAAAAGTAGTGGTAGCATTGTTTCCATCCTCTTTTGCCACTTCCTTTATCAATCTTATTAAAGAAACCAATACGGTATTTGGCGGATTTATCCGTGGGCAGATTATTGACGCAATTATTGTGGGAATTTTATGTACCATTGGAACCTCTTTTATCTACAAACCCTACGCCATTTTAATCGGCGCTATTGTGGGTACCACAAATGTCATTCCATTTTTCGGGCCATTTATTGGCGCAATTCCAAGTGCGTTTTTATTGCTACTGATAGACCCGAAAAAATGTTTGATTTTTATTATATTTATTATTGCCCTACAGCAATTTGACGGCAATATATTAGTTCCTAAAATTGTAGGAGACCGTACAGGGTTAAGCGCATTCTGGGTTGTTTTTGCTATCTTAGCGTTTGGCACTTTATTTGGTTTTGTTGGTATGTTTATTGGTGTGCCAGTATTTGCTGTTATCTATACCTTAGTCAGTCGTTTCATCAATAACCGGTTAAGCAAAAAAGGTTTCTCGATCAATACAGCGGATTACCTCTATATGAAGGGAGGGAAGCCACCAATAAAACCGGCGGAAAATTCTGAGGAATCAAACCCTACTAACAACGCAAAAGCGGACCAATAAATCAATTGTACATTTGGTGGTTAGGCAATGTGGTAGTAACTATGCGAAAAAACAAAAGAGCGGGATGCCTAACAGCGCAATCCCGCTCTTTTTGTTTTCTTCCAATTCTCTTTCCTATCTCTGACAGATAGACTTTTTGCATCTTGTTATTGCTCTACTTTTGAGGATAATTCTATAATATTACAGCATCTTGTAATATTATAGCACATTTACTTGTAATAGTAAAGCCATTTCAAACAATTGGATTCCAAATATCACTTATTGTTTTTCGTATAAATTTAACAAATTTAACTAAAATGTGCATAATTTTTTAAATAGTTCCTTTCCTTTTATGCTACAATCTGTTATACTAAAATGGAAAAGGGAGACCCATTTTCACTACAAAAACAAACGAAAAAGGAGGGATTATTTTGAAGCAGGACAGACAAGAGTTTATTTTAAGAAAATTGCGCCAGCAAAACGAAATCAGAATCACAGAAATCCATGCAGCTCTTCCGGAAGTATCAGAAATGACCGTACGCAGAGATTTGGATGAAATGGCTGAACAAGGTTTACTGGTTCGTACCCATGGTGGGGCCCGGCGTGTGCCTGAAGTAGTACCACATAAATACGATTTTGAATCCCGTTCCCATCTTAATCTTTCTGCAAAAACTACTATTGCACAGTTGTCCCGGCATATGATCCCTGCAAACCAATCGGCCTATTTCGAGGCAGGCAGTACAATTATGGAGTTGGTAAAACAAATTGGAAAATATAAGCTACATGCGGTTACCAACGCCCCTAACATTGCACTTGAGCTCTGTAAACATCCAGAAATTCAAACAATTTCATTAGGGGGGCCAGTAAATCCCCGTACCCTTTCGGTTACAGGGCCAATGGCTCTGGAAAATTTAAAACAAATTAATCTTGATATTGCGTTTTTATCCGCTAGTGGTTTTTCTCCGGAAAGTGGTTTTACCAATGCCTACATTGAAGAATGTATTTTAAAACAAACTGTCATACAAATGGCACAGCATATTGTTGTTTTATTAGACCACTCCAAGTTTGGGCAAGTATTACCATTTACATTCGCGCAACCAAAACAGATTCATACAATTGTTACCGACCAAAAACCAGATGATAAAACAATCGCTTGTTTTGAAGAAAATCAAGTACAAATTGTATATCCAACCGTAATATAATACATTATAAAAAGAGTGCTTATTGTTTTTACAGTAAGCACTCTTTTTAATCTATTTTAGATAATGAAAATGTAGAAACAGCTTAGGATCTCTGATGAATAATATTAAGAAATATTAGTAACTGATAACAACACCAATTATATATTTTATCAAATTGGATAGTAAAGCTTTCTTAAGAACTAAACTGGTAACAGTATCTTTCTTCACCAATTGTCTAATTTATCTTTTTATATATAATAGTTTTATTAGAACTCATATCTTTCATACTTATCCAGCTAAAGAAAAAATACTCTTAAAATCATACAACAAAATAAATAGGTTAGTTTTATACAAGTGATAGTTTCTTTCAATCATAGTTTCTGAAAATTCAAATAAACTACTCCTGAATAAATTTAGATGGGAAAGGTCTGCCACTCCACACAGGTTTATCACGTAATATTTACTTAAAATATAACTTATTTATGACAAAAATGGCAGGATTTCAATCAGTTTTTCTGCGGAAATTCCATCCAATGAATAACCTTTTTCCACTAATTTTTCAGAAGCCAAACCATGTAGATAGACTGCGTTGGAAATTGCTTCTTGCGGATTTTGATACCGTGGTAGCAGCCCTGCTATCATTCCGCTCAATACATCGCCGGAACCACCTTTGGCAAGCCCTGCGTTTCCACTAGTGTTGATATACTGATTCCCAGATGGTGTTGCGACAATTGTATATGGACCCTTCAATACCACGAAAATTCCATGTTGCATTGCTAATTTGCGGCTTACCGCAAAACGGTTTTTCTGGATCTCCTCGATTGGTACACCACAAAGTCGTGCCATTTCCCCCATATGCGGAGTAACTACAGTGACAGAAGAACGGTTGTCAACAATCCCCCACATTTCATTCAAATAAAATAAAGCATCCGCATCAATAATCGTAGGCTTATCTTGTACTAATATATTCTTTACCAATTGGCGAGTTTGTTCCGTCCTGCCTAATCCCATTCCGATAGCAACCACCTGAATGGAATCCGGTATCTCTACCTGTACTAAATTTCCATCCTGTTCCTTACAAGGCAAAAAAGTAGCTTCGGTTGCTTTTTGTGCTGCTACTGGACGAATATGGTTTGGGAATGCACAGCTGAGCAGCCCAATTCCAGAGGCAATACAAGCCTGTGCCGCCAAAATCGGTGCCCCTATCATATGGGAGCTTCCCCCAATGATAAGCCCTTTCCCATTACTTCCTTTATGGCTATTTGGACTGCGTTCTATCTTAGTAGATTGATACTCTTTTTCTCCCCAGGTATATTTATGGTATTCCAGGGAATCTGTTGTTTGTGGTGGGATTCCAATATCCACAACCTTCCATTCTCCATAATAACAAGCCGCAGGGTATAAAAAAGCGGATTGTTTTGGATACTGCACCATATAGGTGACATCCGCTCGTACTGCCTGGAATACTATAGCCTGTTCCGCATTCACCCCGCTTGGAATATCCACTGAAACCACCTTTGCCTTGGATTGGTTAACCTCCTGTACAATTCTGTCATATGGAGGGCGCAGTTCCCCTGCCATGCCAATCCCCAAAAGGGCGTCTACAATGACGTCTGCCTGCTGAATCGCAGGATATAACTCTTCTCCATAATGGAATACAGGATACTGATGCCTGTGATAAAGCTCCAGATGTACCTTTGCAGCATCCCGCACCTTTTCCTCTGGAGGAATTAACCACAATTGAACTTGATACCCCAAGTTTAACAAACGGCGGGCAATCACAATTCCATCCCCACCATTGTTTCCCGTTCCTGCCAGCACCACAATATGGGTATCAATCTCCCAGTCCTTGATAATCTCGGATACAATTGCTTGCCCCGCATTTTCCATCAAAGTTTCCCCTGGAATACCAAGAGTCTCAATTGTCATTTGATCCGCCTGATACATTTGATTTTGATTCAATACTTCCACTAAAATATTCCCTCCCTAATGAACGATTGGCATTGCCATACTGTAATGGTAGATTCTCTATTGGACACATTCCTCTTACTCTTGTACATATTTGATTACTTTTGCTGGCACTCCAACTGCCACAGCGTTTTCCGGAATATCCTTTGTCACAACCGCACCCGCACCAATTACCGCATTATCTCCAATGGTTACGCCTGGTGCAATAGTAGCATTAGAGCCAATCCATACATTTTTTCCAATAATAATAGGAAATGGATAGGTTGTGTTTCGAGTTGCTTGGTCAAAACCATGGTTCAGTGTTGCCATGGTAACATTCATTCCAATTTGGGTACCATCTCCAATTACGATTCCTCCACGGTCTTGAAAAGAACAACCTGTATTCAAAAATACATTTTTACCAATTGTAATATTCTTTCCAAAGTCGGTATAAAAAGGCGGAAAGCACAGAAAACTTGAATCAATTTCTGTACCTGTCAGCTGGCAAAATAATTCTCGCACTTGTTCCGGTTCATGATAACTACCATTTAACTCAGCTGTAATTTTCATTGCCTCCTGGCTACATTGCGTTAATAATCCATGTAGTTCTTTGTCTTCCCCTGCAATTGGATTTCCTTCTTTACAAAAAGCAATAAATTCTTTCATTTCCATAGGTAAACCCCTCTCTTTCAGCATTCTTATGATTAGTATAACATATTTGACAAGGAATGTTCCAGCAAAAAAGGGTTGCCGAAGCAACCCTTTTTCTCTTTATTCTGTTTTTACTGGTTCTGGATATGTAACCCCAAAGGTATCCACAGTAATTGTCGCAATCACTGGAGGATTCGCTACAGTACCATTGTTATCTGTAACCTGTGCGTTAGCAACAATCTGGTCTACTACTTCCATTCCTTCGGTTACTTTACCAAATGCGGCATATTCCCCATCTAAGTAGTTCGCATCTGCGTGCATAATAAAGAACTGGGAACCGGCAGAATCCGGCATGGAGCTTCTTGCCATGGATAAAACGCCCCTGGTATGGCTTAAATCGTTTTTCGCATAACCATTGCTGGAAAACTCTCCTGGAATTTCATACCCAGGTCCACCAGTACCGTTTCCTTTTGGATCTCCGCCCTGAATCATAAAGCCGTCCATGATGCGGTGGAAGGTCAAACCATCATAGAATTTCTGGTTGATTAACGAGATAAAGTTGTTTACGGTATTTGGTGCGATATCTGGATATAATTCTGCTTTAATCACACTGCCATCCTGCATGGTGATGGTGACAACTGGATTTTGCGCGTCCGCTGGTTTTGCGCTTTGTACACTAAATTTATCTTCCTGTTTTGAACTAGTTGTTTTACTGGAAGATTGGGATGATGTTGTTTTGGAAGAACTGGATTCTTTGGTAGAAGCAGTTTTGTCGCCTCCGCTACAACCTACTAAGCCAAGGGTCATTACCATTGCCAAAGCAGCTGCAGCAACTTTGAGAAATTTTTTCATGGTTATTTTTTCCTTTCCTGGGTTCCATCCGCACGGGGAATTTATTGATCAGTTATTACAGCATGTTATATGGCCTATTTCCAGTAACACGCCACAAACATCCCATACAAACGGATACCTGTTTTGAATTTATATTTGATCGAATTGATCACAACGTGTTTGTGTAGCGGCTTTTTGCCACTGCTCTGGGGTGATTGTACCTGTACCATCCAGCTGGACTGAAGCTGTCCCTCCGGCGAATGCCCACAACGCAGCCTGTTCCGGACGTTTCCCTTGCAAAATCGCTGTCAGGAAACAGGCCAAGGAGGTGTCCCCTGCCCCAACAGTGGACTTGACTGGTACAGATGGGGTTGTTATTTTCCAAATTCCAGATTGGTTCGCATAATATCCCCCATCCGCCCCCATACTCAACAAAAGATGGTCTGTACAGTTCACAACCCTTGCAATCTGACACAACAGCTCATCTCCCTCCAAACTGGAGTATCCTGTTAAATGTAAAAACTCAACATAGTTGGGTTTGATGACAAAAGGATGGATTTGGGTGACCATTTCCAAGGAAAACAAATCATTATCCAACGTAATCGGATTGGGTAAATCATGGAATGACCGGACCATTTGGAAATACTGCTCCACACTAAGGTTCGGCGGCTTTCCACCAGAAAAAGCCAAAATATCCTGTGGAGATTTCAGGTTTTTACGGATCATCTGGCACACTTGGTCCAACACTTCTGGGGCAATCTTTTCCCCTGTACGGTTTACCTTTAATACTTTACCATCTTCCAAACAAAGGGTCAAGTTTTCCCGGATACTTCCTGGCGGGGAAACAAATTGATAGGATACCCCTTTTTGCTGTAGTAGCTGTTCCATACTGGCCAAGTTATTCCTACACGCAACCCCTAACAATTGGCATTCTGTTCCTAAAGAGTGCAGTACACAAGCGATGTTTACCGCTTTTCCACCAGGATAGACCGTTTCGGATATGGCTTTTACCGGCTCGTCAAAATCAAGCCTTTTTGCCCAAAGCGTAACATCCAAAGCCGGATTTAACGTAACAGCAATTACCTGGGGTTTCCCCATGTGTAACTCCCCCCTTTTACCAATTTACAATTGTTAGATTACCAGATATTTATTTTTTTGTCAATTTTGTTCCCTGGCGAGTTTCTTCAATGAGGTATCCCATTTCGTTAATTTGGTCACGTAGGCTGTCCGCCAACACAAAATCTTTTGCTTTTCTGGCTGCCGCGCGCTGTTCTACCAACGCCATTACTTCCGCTGGAACTTCATCCTCTTTTTTGGATTCGTATAATAACCCCAGCACGCCGGTTAATTGGTCAAAAATCTCTTTCGCGAATAACAAGTGCTGCTTACTTGCCAAGGAATCCCCGCTAATCAGTGGGTTGACATCGCGGATCAATTCAAAAATGGCGGAAATACCATCAGCTGTGTTAAAATCATCATCCATTACACGGATGAATTGTTCTTTCCTTGCCAAAATAGCGTTTTTCTGCTCTTCGGTAAATTCGCCATCCTGGGCTTTGGTCAAAGCAAAATCCAGATTTTCTTTAAATTTATACATACGGTCTAACGCCGCACGGCATTGTTCAATGACCTCAGTGTTGTAGTTGATTGGGCTGCGGTAATGCGCTTGCAACATCATAAACCGGATTGGCTCATAGCCGTATTTGTTGGCAACTTCCCTAACGGTGAAAAAGTTCCCCAATGATTTGGACATTTTTCGGTTATCCACATTAATATAGCCGTTGTGCATCCAGTAGTTGGCAAATGGGACACCGGTAGCGCATTCACTTTGTGCGATTTCATTTTCATGGTGTGGGAAAATCAAATCCTGACCGCCGCAGTGCAGGTCGATGGTTTTGCCAAGATAGTTGGTTGCCATGGCGGAACATTCAATGTGCCAGCCTGGACGCCCTTTTCCCCATGGAGATTCCCAATATGGCTCTCCTGGTTTTGCCGCTTTCCAAACAGCAAAATCCATTGGATGCTGTTTGATGTCGCTTGCTTCAATGCGGGCGCCAGCTTCCAAATCTTCCAAAGGCATATGGGAGAGTTTTCCGTAATCCGCAAATTTTGTCGTACTAAAATATACATCCCCGTTCACTTCATACGCATATCCATTGTCTACCAGATGTTTGACAATATCAATAATCATATCCATACTCTGGGTTACTTTTGGGTGAATGGTTGCTGGACGAACATTCATCCCACGGGCATCGGTTTCGTATTCTTTAATATAACGTTCGGAAATAACCGAAGCGTCTACCCCTTCTTCATTTGCCTTGTTGATGATTTTATCATCCACATCAGTAAAATTTTGCACAAATTTTACTTCATAACCACGGAATTCAAAATAATTGCGCAGGCAGTCAAACAGGCAGATGGGACGGGCATTTCCAATATGGATAAAATTATAAACGGTTGGACCACAGGCATACATGGTTACTTTACCTGGTTCAATCGTTTTAAACTCCTCTTTTTGTCTGGTTAAAGTATTATATATTTTCATTCTGTTTTCGCTCCTTTTTCCTTGATATCCTGTTTTGTAAACTTATTTAATTCCCGTTCCAAAGCGCAAATGCGTTTTACTAGATCCTGAATTTCCTGTTCCACTGGATTGGGCAGATGAACCTGATCCAGCTCTTTGTTGGCATTTTGCACTTTTTGGCCGTTAATCCGGACAATCTTGGCAGGTACGCCTACCGCCGTCGCATTAGGAGGAATCTCCTCCAGCACCACGGCATTTGCGCCCACTCGGGCATTATCTCCCACTTTAAATGGACCCAATACCCTTGCGCCACAGCTTACCAGTACATTGTTCCCTAAAGTTGGATGGCGTTTTCCGTTCTCTTTTCCAGTACCACCCAACGTGACGTTCTGATAAATGGTACAGTCATCCCCCACTTCAGTGGTTTCTCCAATCACAACGCCAGACCCATGGTCGATTACCAGCCCTTTTCCTATTTTAGCACCGGGATGGATTTCAATACCAGTGAAAAAACGGGAAAGCTGGGAGATAGCACGGGCGGTAAAAAAATGTTTGTGCCGGTAAAGAAAATGTGCTACCCGATGGTTGATGACAGCATGTAAACCAGGGTAGAGCAACAGCACTTCCAAGCCAGAACGTGCCGCTGGGTCACGTTCTTTATACGCGTTGATATCATACCGTATACGTCGAAACATACGCAACTCCCTTTCCATTTTATTCAAAAAGTGAGGCAAAAATACGGAAATTTTTTAAACAAATAAAAAAACCTCTGTCAAACACATTTGACAGAGGCGAATAATCCGCGGTTCCACTCTTGTTTCTCACTCACATTGCCGGATAACGGTGGCATTCCGCAAAAGGATACTCCACAACCGTGTTTGTCCCTTTGTGCTGACAGGACGCACTTGGGTTGCTGCCAAAACCGCACCGCTCTCAGCCAATGGCAGGTGCTCTCTGGTTGCCTGGCTGGCAACTTACTCTTTCCTGTTCCAACGCATTTAATTTAATCAAGATTAGTACTATTATACACAAACCGTTCTTTTTTTGCAACCATATTTTTGATCACAGGTTTCTGTTTTGGCTTTCTTTAGCATAAATTACAAGAAACAAAAACAGAAATCAATCTTAGTTGTGAATCACTCCAAAGGAGGCAGGAACTGTTTGAGCGCCACTGCCACCCCATCCGCATCGTTGCTGGCTGTGACCAAATTAGCTATCTTTTTTAAATCCTCGCAGGCGTTTTCCATTGCCACCAGTGTTCCTACTGCTTCCCTCATGGAAAGGTCGTTATTATTGTCCCCAATTGCCAGCACCTGACTTTTGGATATCCCTAACCGTTGGGCAAGATGGGCTAAGCCCTTCCCTTTCTTTACACCAATCTGGTTGAATTCCAGATTGCTTTTGGTCTGGTATGCCATATCGTAAGGAAGTTGTTTTCCCCATTCCCTGGCTTTTAACAAGATTTCCTGCCCAGCAAAAAAGATGTTGATTTTCCCCACTGGATCTGTTCGCTCTTTTAAATAATCCGCAAAATCAGGAACCCCTTTCCTTGTTTTACGGATATGTCCCTCTAACTCCCGCAACTGGAATTGCGCCAGATAATTCAAACAGTTCTGGTCGGTTAAAACCACACCGTCCGCAAACAGTTCAAACATCATGGGAAAGCCGGAAAAATGCTGATAAATCCTATTAACATCCTCCATGGAAAGCGTATTTTGATAAAGCTCTTTGCCCGACCATAAATCCACCGCATAGGCTCCATTACAAGAAATTGCATATTGTACTTCTGGTAAAATAGTAATGACATCCTGCAATTCATTGGATATCCTGCCTGTACAAAAAGCGAATATCACCCCGCTTTTTGCATAACGCCGGATAACAGCCTGGGTCATTAAATCAACCTGCCGTTTGCTATTAAAAAGGGTTCCATCTAAATCCATTGCCACAAGCCGAATCATTTTTATCTCCTAAATGCCACAAAATAGCCATTTTCATGGCTATTTCAGACTGTTTTTCATTGGTAAATCACACACAACTATAGCTGCTCCTGCAAAACTTATCAAAGATATTGCTTTCCAGGTAGGCTGCTGTTGTACCATCTTTGCTATTTATCGTTTAAAAATCCACGGTTGGAAATCATATACTCCGCACCGGAAATCAAAGTCAACAAGGTGGCAATCCACATGAGAATTTGACCAATCATTACGATGAGATCCATACTTGCAAATGGAGTGAACTGGTATACCGTCTGCAATAATAGGATCACTACAATCCCAACCATTTGAGAAACCGTTTTTACCTTTCCCCACATGCTGGCTGCAATCACTTTGCCTTTTCCGCTGGCAATCAGCCGCAAAGAGGTTACCATAAACTCCCGTGCCAGAATAATAACGACCATAATCGAGTTGACAAAACCCAGTTCAATAAAGCAAACCAAAGCGGAGGTAACTAAAATTTTATCCGCCAATGGATCCATAAATTTTCCAAAGTCGGTGACCAGATTGTATTTACGCGCCATTTTTCCATCAATGGTATCGGTAATCGAGGCAATCGCGAAAATCAGAGTTGCCCACAGGTAATTGTACGGAATCTGTTTTATCAACAAAAACGCTACAAAAAATGGAACCAGCAAAATCCGCAGTACCGTCAATTTATTTGGTGTGTTCATTCTGTTTCCTCCTGTACTACCTGACCCATCAGGTCGTATTCTGTTGCGTCAATGATTTTAACAGTGACAAATTCCCCTGCATCGTGTTCTTGCTCGGATACAAAAAGTACTGTTCCATCGATTTCTGGAGCGTCCGCCTCGCTGCGCCCATAATAGCAGCTATTATCATAATCAAAGCCTTCTACCAGTACCTCGATTGTTTTTCCCAGCAAAGCACGGTTGTGTTCCCCATTGATGGTTTGCTGTTCCAACATCACTAGTTCTGCACGGCGTTGTTTTACAGCATCTTCTAATTGTTCTGGCATCCTTCCCGCTGGAGTACCCTCTTCCTGGGAGTAAGCGAAGCATCCCATCCGGTCAAACTTCACCTGTTTTACAAACTCCACTAATTCTTCAAACTGTTCTTCTGTTTCCCCTGGGAAACCAGCAATCAAGGAGGTACGCAATGTGATATTTGGTACCTTTGTGCGAATTTTTTGGATTACATCTAAAATTTCTTCCTTAGTACTACGGCGGTTCATCCGTTTTAACACAGATGTATTGATGTGCTGGATAGGAACATCCAAATATTTTGCGATTTTTGGCTGGGTTGCGATAACATCCAGCAGTTCGTCTGTAATCCGCTCTGGATAGCAGTATAACACACGGATCCAGTGGAATCCCTCGATTTCGCAGAGCTGCTCTAATAACTGCGGTAATTTGGAAGCTCCATATAGATCCTCCCCATAACGGGTGGTATCCTGCGCCACCACAACTAGTTCTTTCACACCGGTTTCTGCCAACCATCTCGCCTCTTTGAGGATATCCTCCATTTCGCGGCTGCGGTATGGCCCACGGATCGATGGGATAGCACAATACGTACAACAGTTATTACAGCCCTCTGCAATCTTTAAATAAGCCAGGTAAGGCGGTGTGGTCAACATGCGATCCCCATTCAACGCAAGCTCGCATTTTGGTGCAAACGCCGCTACCTTTTTCCCTTCTAACGCCTGTTCAATGGCTTTTGCAATTTCACCATTTGCTCCAATCCCCAACACAACATCGGTTTCTGGAATCTCTTTTGCCAACTCCTGCTGATACCGTTCCGCCAAGCAGCCAGTAACTACCACACATTTTAGATTGCCTTGCCCTTTCCGTTCACAAAAATCCAATATGGTATCAATGGATTCCTGTTTGGCACTTTCAATAAAGCCGCAGGTGTTAATTACAACAACATCCGCTTCTTCTGGATTGGATGTAATGGCATAGCCATAGTTTGACATATTGCTGAGCAACATTTCCGCATCCACCTGGTTTTTGGGGCATCCCAGAGATACCATTCCAACTTTTATTGTCATCCGTCTAAAACTCCTCATCATATTCCTGTTGGTCTTCAAATTGCTGCAATGCCTGCTTGATCTCATCATAAGGATGACCTAAACGCAACAAAGCGTTTACCACTTTACGTCTGCCTTTTTCATCCCCTAAATAACGGGCATATTTGCATTCCAGCAAAGAAACCAACTGTTCTTGGGGGTCAATCTCGTATTCCTCCAACACTTGTTGTGCCAGATCACGGGAAACCCCTTTTTTCATCATTTCAAAACCGGCGCGCCGTTTTCCTAGACGTTTCCGTTCCAGGAAATCCCGCGCCAGTTTTTTTGCGTACCGCTCGTCATCTAAAAAACCGTATTCCTCCATTTTATCCGCTATTTCTTCCGCAATATGGAGATTATTTACCGAACGGAGCAGTTTATCAATTAGTTCTTTTCGGGAATGGTCCCGGTATTCCAACAAGTATAGGGCACGTTCCCTGGCTTTTCGGTAATCTGCCTCATAACGGATTTCTTCCAGCTGTTCCTCTGTAACGGAAAGCCCTTCTTTTAGTTTATGATCCACTACCAATTCCGCATGCAGGATATACCAGTACTCTCCATCTACAAAAATTTTGTAGCTCCGGCCTTTTGTCTTTTCAATCCCTGTGATTCTCATCCTTCAAAATCAGCCTCATCCGGTTTGATATCCAGGTTGGGTTCCGCCACTGTATTAGCAGTGACTGGTTCCGCTTTTTCTTCCGCTTTGGAAACCGCTTTTTCTACCGCTGTTTTTTTCTTTTTTGGAGGTTCCAGCTGTTCCTGGTTCTGTTTAATCAGGCTAGCCAGTTCTTCCAATACTTCAGGGTGTTCTTTTAAATATTTTTTGGAATTATCACGTCCCTGGCCTAAATGTTCCCCATTGTAGTTGAACCAGGCACCGGAACGTTTTACAATATCCAAACTAACTGCCATATCCAGGACTTCCCCAACATAAGAAATCCCTTCCCCATACATAATATCAAACTCCGCCTCTTTAAATGGAGGAGCCACTTTATTTTTCACCACTTTACATTTTGTGCGGTTACCGATAATTGCACTACCATTTTTAATCGCTTCGGAACGTCGGATTTCCATCCGGACAGACGCATAGAATTTCAGGGCACGGCCACCTGGAGTAGTTTCTGGGTTCCCGTACATGACGCCAATTTTCTCACGCACCTGATTGATAAAGATCGCCACACAATTGGTTTTTCCTACAATTCCTGTGAGCTTCCTCATCGCCTGGGACATCAAACGGGCTTGCAGACCAACGTGGGTATCCCCCATTTCCCCTTCAATTTCCGCTTTTGTAGTCATCGCAGCAACAGAGTCGATAACAATGACATCTATCGCACCAGAACGCACCAATGCCTCCGCAATTTCCAATGCCTGTTCTCCAGAACTTGGCTGAGAAACCAGCAACGAATCAATGTCAACCCCCAAAGCTTCCGCATAAGTTGGGTCCAACGCATGTTCTACGTCGATAAAAGCAGCTTCACCGCCATCTTTCTGCGCCTGCGCAATAATGGAAAGGGCAACGGTAGTTTTACCAGAAGATTCCGGACCGTAAATTTCTACAATCCTTCCCCTTGGTACACCGCCAATTCCCAATGCCATATCCATGCCCAGGGAACCGGTGGAAATCGCTTCAATATTCATGGCGGCAGACTGCCCCAATTTCATCACAGCTCCCTGTCCAAACTGGCGTTCAATCTGTTCCAAAGCGGTTTCCAGCGCTTTTTTCTTATCCGCAATTAAGTCTTTTTTATTAAACTGTTTTTTTCCTACCTCTTTTTTAGCCATCTATCGAAAACCTCCTTAATCAGCTGGTTTCATTCCATACACCACACGGGTAATATGATTGAGGTCCTGACGGCACCCAATCTGTACAAAACCATGCTCCTGCAATATCTTTATTACATCCTGTTCCTGATCCATTCCAATTTCATAGGCGACCATTCCACCAGGATTTAATTTTTCTTTCCATAACCTTGTGATTTCCCAGTAAAAGTACAATCCATCCTGTTGGCCATATAAAGCCATTGCCGGCTCATATGTTACTTCCTTTTGCAATTCCTCCATATCCTGGGCGGTCAAATAAGGGGGATTGCTCACAATAAGATCAAATGTTCTTACCTGGTGAACCAGCTGCTCCTGCAACACATCCCCTTCTATCAGGGTGACATTCGCATGATGGCGGACGATATTCTTAGACAAATAGGGGATCGCCTGTGGAGAAAGTTCCACTGCGTCCACCATACAGCCAGGACACTCCAAGGCCAGGGTGATCCCAATACAGCCGGAACCCGCACAAAGGTCAACAATCTGCAATTGACGTCCATTGATCCATTCAATTGCCCAATCACAGATGGTTTCTGTGTCAGGGCGAGGGATCAATACCCCTTCCCCAACCGAATATTCCCGTCCATAAAATTCCCATTGTCCCAACAAATATTGAAGTGGGTAGCCCTTGGCGCGTTGTTGTGCCAGCTCCAGAGCCTTTTGTTGTTGCTCCTGTGGGACAGGCTCTCCTTTTCCCAACAGGATTTGTTGACGCTCTTTCCCTGTTGCCAGTTGCACCAAACAAAACGCCTCAAATCCAGCGGAATCCCCTGTATGTTCTAACAGAATATTTTTTACTGCCATTTGCAGTTGTCTTAAATCCATCTATTTCACCACCGGTCAACATCCCGATCTTCTGGAAGGACTTCTTTTAATGCGGCAATCGCAACCTCAATCTGGCTTGCATCCGGTTCACGGGTTGTCAGCCGTTGCAGCCATAATCCTGGTGCGGAAATAATTCGTGTTACAATATTATCATAACGCCCTGCAATGCGAATAATCTCATAAGAAATCCCCACCACAACAGGAAGCAAAGCGATTTTTAATAAAATGCGGATTAACATGCTGTTCCAGGTCACTACAGAGAATACCAAAATACTAATGACCAGAACAATTAAAAGGAAACTTGTTCCACAACGAGGATGGAAACGACGGTATTTTTTGATGTTTTCCACCGTCAATTCTTCTCCTGCTTCATAGCAAGCAATGGATTTATGTTCCGCACCATGGTATTCAAAGGTACGCCGGATATCCTTTAAACGGGATACCCCCCATAAGTACAATATAAAAATAATAATTTTAATAATACCTTCTATTACGGTTTTCCATCCTCCCAGCGGTACCAAATAAGAAATACCTTTTACAATCAGCATTGGAACGTACATAAAAAGCAATAACGCCAATACTACGCCCAATATAGTACCAATTGTTCCAACAATTTTAAACAGTTTATCCCCAAAAATAGATTCTATTTTTTGTTCAAATTTGGAAGGTTCCTCCTCTTCCTCATCATCAGGAATAGACTTCTCCGCGGATTTCATCAAGCACTTATAGCCCACAATCAAAGATTCTACCATATTTACACAGCCCCGCACAAGTGGAATTTTCCGGTACCACTTTGGATGCACTAAATCTCCAGAATCCCATTTTTCTACATCAATTTCCCCATTTGGCAGCCGTACCGCCATAGAAGTTTTGTCAAGCCCGCGCATCATAATGCCCTCAATCAGCGCCTGACCTCCGATTTTGCTTTTAATTGGTTTGTTCAATTTTGTCACCCTTTTTCTGTTATCCCACCGGTTTCTGGTGGAAAATCTGTAATTGTTTGTTCATTTGTTCCCTGATCAATTGGCAAAGTGATTACCACTTTTGTTCCAACATTCTCCTGGCTTTCTATGGTAAGCGTACCATCGTGCATGGCTATAATTTCGCTAGCAACTGCTAACCCTATTCCAGAGCCACGGCGAGTGTTATTCGCTTTATAAAACTTTTCTTTTACCCGTGGCAAATCCTTTTCCGCAATGCCACAGCCGGTATCCTCAACCGTCACCACTATTTTATGTTCTACCGCCTGTGCGGTAACAGTAACGGTATCGCCAGCATCAGAATATTTCAACGCATTGTCAATGATATTGATAAACACCTGTCGAATTCGATTTTTATCTCCATAAATAATGGGCAACATTTCCATATCCTCATAAACCAGCTGTTTCCCATCCCGTTTTGCCCGTTCGGTATAAATTAATACTGCTTCTTCCAGCTCTGCCAGGATATCCATTTTATCCTTTACCAATTTAAAACGTCCATTTTGAATCCTAGAAAAATCCAGTAATTCTTCCACCATATCGGAAAGGCGTTCGGTTTCATTGCTGATCACACGCATGCCTTTTTTTACGGTTTCAGTGTCGTTTACCCCAATACTTAAAATGGTTTCACTCCATCCCTGGATGGCAGTCAATGGCGTCCTCAACTCATGAGAAACGCTAGAAATAAATTCATTTTTCAACTGTTCTGAATTGGATAACTCATCCGCCATATAGTTAATCGTTTCGCAAAGTTCCCCCAGTTCATCCTGGGAATCCCACCGCATCCGTACTTTCATATCACCTGCTGCGATTTTTCGCATAGTAACCCCCATTTCTCGCACAGGGCGGACAATGGAGTTGATAAAAAAGGAACCGGATATAATCACAAATAAAACAATAATAATGCTAACCCCAATAAACAGCAGCACTAGCTTTAACAGCAGGGAGTCTACCTGCTCCAGGGAAACCATATAACGTAAGGCGGAAAACTGATTATTGGTTACGGTAATCAACGAGGTAACTGCCATGTATTTTTCCCCTGTCTCCAGTTTGCCTACATGGTACCCCTTCCCATCCGCCGAGTTCAATGCCTGCACATAATCCGGTGGATTGCTTTCTCCCATATAGGGGAATCCGCTGGAAGTATAGGTGATATTCCCATTAAAATCAATCGACATCAATTCAATGGTATCCTTTTCAGAATAGCTTTCCACCAGGTTTCTAATTTCACTGCTAATATTTTTGGTCGGATCATTCGAGTAGAGCTGGATCAGTTTGAAATTGGAATCCACGCTGGAAATAACCGCCTGCCGAACTCCGGAGTAGTAATAATTTTTGATACTGTACGCAAACCCGATGTTAAGGACGATCAACAATAACAAAATCAACCCTAATGTATTGACCATCCACCGTTGGGTGATGCTTTTTTTTACAGACAAAAATTACACCTCCTCATTTTTTCAGTTAAAATCAGTTTCCATTACTCCACTTATACCCAAAACCCCAGATAGTCTGGATATATTTTGGGGAAGATGGTTCATCCTCCACCTTCATTCTCAAACGGCGTATATTTACATCCACAATTTTTACATCGCCATAGTAGTTATCCCCCCAAATCTGGTTGAGGATTTGAGTGCGATCAAGAGCGATATTTTGATTTTTCAAAAACATCTCCATAATCTGGTATTCCACCTGGGTCAAGTCAATCGGCGCCCCGTTTTTACTGAGAATCCGGCTTTTCGGATTCAATTCAAATGGACCGGATACAATGGTTTTAATCTGCTGAGGCTGATTTACCATCATGTTGACACGGCGGTAAATAGCATCCACCCTCGCAACCAGTTCAGAAGGGCTGAATGGTTTTGCCACATAATCATCTGCGCCCAACATTAAGCCACGTACCTTATCCATCTCTTGCGTTTTTGCGGTAAGCATAATAATCCCAATGGTGCTACTTTTTTCTCGGAGTTTTTTGCATACCTCAAAGCCATCAATTCCTGGCATCATAATATCCAATAAGGCAATGTCAAAATCGCCATGTTGCTCCTCAAATACCCGCAGGGCATCTTCCCCACAACTAACATCCACTACTGTATAGCCAGAACGCTCCAGATTAATCACCACAAAATCACGGATTGCGTCTTCGTCCTCACAGACTAAAATTCTTTTCATCCTTCTATTCCCCCATTAAATGTAAATCAATAAAATTTTCTTTTAATTGTTGTTCTGTCAAATTGTATTGTGGGTCAGAAGTTTGGTACAATTTCGCCAAAAATACAATCTGCCCCATTGTCATAATTTCAAAATACCCCGTTGGCATCCCGGTACTTCGGATGTTGGCAGAAGTATCCATTTTTAAAGTAAAAATCTTTTCCTGTTGTTCTGTATTATCCTGATAAATATAAAAATCGATCTCATCTTTTTCCACAACAGAGTTGGCGCTTACTGTTTGCTCCCAGGTTTGGGGCAAAATAATTCCAAATCCTTGGGCGTAGTTAATATAGGTGTTACTTACCAGTTGGAATACTCCATTTTCCAGTTGGTACCATTTTGTCAAATACACTGGATTTTCACTTTCCTCGTTATAACCAGGCATAAAGCTGGTATTCGGGATCTCGATTTTCCCATCCCTGTTAATATCATAACAGGAAGGCACTTGCGTCCTTACTGTTTGGCTAAAAATATCCGAACCATAGGTTAAATTCACCAGTTGTCCATCCGAAAAAGTTAAAATTTCGGTTGCATAAGTAGAGCTTCCAATCAGTTCATCCAAGAATAAGGCAGGCCGGCCAAACGAATCCTCATTTTTTGTAATTTTAATATAATCCGCAACAATTTGATTCATGGGCGTTTGGTATGTTTGATGGAATTGCCCTCCAAGATATTCTGTTACCACCGCCATGGTTTCAATTTGTGTTTTTTCTTTTACAGTGGCCTTGCTATCCTGTAAATCCCCTGATTGTACTACAGTAATGATCTCATCTCTACCATCTTGGTTTAAATCATATACTTCCAACACTTGGTAAGAGTTGGTGTATACTTCGTAAAAGCCCTGCTGTGTGTAGGAGAATACCTGATATTGCTTTTGCGTTTTTTTCTCATCAGATGTCCCTACAATCACAAATTTTTGGTTGGTATCCGGTTCCTTTAAAAAAGAAACTTGGTCAATCGAGGTCCCGCTGAGGGGAACGGTCCATTTTGCCTTCCAGTTTCCATCTATTTGGTCCAACAAACAAATTTTTAGCCCCATATCGCTGGATGTTGTTTTACTTACATTTTTATAAAATACCATTGCTTCCTCAGAAATCTCGGTATCAATATCCTGCATCACAATTGCGGAGCGGTTGGTCCCATTCTGTGGGTATTTTAGTACAACATCATCCTCGACTAGGGAAGACTTTTTCATTGCCTTGTAAATATCCGCTTGCTGTTCTGTCATTTTCGGTGGGGAGATCATGCTATCAATATCTGTTTGGACATAGTCGCATCCCGTTAAGGAAATACAACATAAACAAGCCAAGATAACCGCAATGATCCTTTTCAATCTTATCCCCCTCTCTGAAAAACCACATAATCATCCATGATAATCATTCTTATTTTATCATATTACTTTCCAATTTACAATCGGGCAGCCAAAAAAACCAGTGAATAATTTATTTCTAAACTGTAACAAACAAAACAAACAAAAAACCTACCCGAATCTTTGGATTCAGGTAGGCAATTTTTATTACATTATGTCACTAACATATGTATCGTGTTGGTTCTAAAATCTGCCTCACATTGATATATGAAAAAAATCCAATCAAAACAACCCTGGTTTTGAAAAGAGTTTCTATCCTTATGTTTGGAATAGATTTTAAAACAGCCTATCTGCGAAACAATCTATTAGAAATCCTGCATACCAAGCTGTAAAAACTATCTTTCCTATAAAATAATACCCGTTTTACAAAATAAGATAATTCTTTTTATAAATTCAACTCTAACGTTTTACCGTGAAGATTATATTCATGGTAGGTGACCCCTGCCATATCAAACATTCTTTTAGAAGCAATAGTAGCATCAGTCTCTGCATATTTGTCCGATAAGTATACCACATGCCGAATTCCTGCCTGGATAATTGCCTTGGCACACTCGTTACAGGGGAACAAGGTGGTATAAATAGTAGAACCTTTTAAATCTTTCCCGCTATTTAAAATAGCATTTAGTTCTGCATGGCACACAAACATATATTTTGTATTTAAAGCATCCCCTTGATTATTCCAAGGAAGCCGGTCATCACTACACCCTACTGGCATGCCGTTATAGCCCAATGATAAAATTTTATGATCCCCATCTACAATACACGCCCCTACTTGTGTATTAGGGTCTTTACTGCGTTGTGCGGAGAGCATTGCAATCCCAATAAAATATTCATCCCAAGAAAGGTAGTCCTTCCGTTTCAAACCGATTCGCCTCCTAAAATACAATTCTTTTTATTTTTTATTATATCACAACAAAGCCCATAACCGCAAGAAAAAAGGAAGGTTATTTTTGCTTTTTTATACAAATTTTATCCAGACTCTTCTTTACAAAACAACCGAAAAATATTTTTATAAATCGCTGTATTTTATCTTTTGGCTATGTTATAATTTGAATAAATAAAAGACGTGTCTTTTGTAAAGTAAGGAGGTTTTTATCATGGCAAAAGTTTTAATTAGCCCTGGAAAATATATACAGGGTTCTGGAGAAATGAAAAAAATTGGAGAATATGCTGCTGGATACGGAAAAAAAGCTTTAATCCTGATTAGCAGTGGTGGAAAAAAACGAATTGGCGCGGAAATTGAAGCGAGTTTCCAAAACCAGGATTGCACCTATCAATTTGACTTGTTCAACGGAGAATGTAGTAAAAACGAAATCAACCGTTTGGTAGCCGTAATGGAGCAGGAAAACTGTGATTTTGTAATTGGTATTGGTGGTGGAAAAATCTTTGATACTGCAAAAGCAGTTGCCTATTATAAAAACACACCTGTATTAATCTGTCCGACCATTGCTTCTACCGATGCTCCATGTAGTGCCCTTTCTGTTATCTATACCGATGAAGGGGTGTTTGAGGAATATTTATTCCTTCCTTCTAATCCAAACCTAGTATTAATGGACACTGATATTATTGTAAAATCCCCTGTCCGTTTAACAGTTGCAGGGATTGGGGATGCTTTGGCTACCTATTTTGAAGCAAGGGCATGCCAACGCTCCGATGCTGCTACATGTGCTGGCGGAAAGGCAACTGGAGCTGCTATGGCACTTGCAAAACTCTGTTTTGATACCTTGATGGAAGAAGGTGTGAAAGCAAAAATCGCGTTGGAAGCTGGTGCTTGTACAGAATCCGTTGAAAAGGTGATTGAAGCTAATACCTTACTTTCTGGTTTAGGCTTTGAAAGCGGTGGACTTGCTGGTGCCCATGCAATTCATAATGGATTTACTGTACTGGAAGAATGCCACCATATGTACCATGGGGAAAAAGTAGCGTTTGGTACGATTACACAATTGATTCTGGAAAACATTCCAATGGAAGAACTAGCGGATATTATTGACTTCTGTATTGAAGTCGGCCTTCCTGTCACCTTAAAACAGTTGGGTGTCCAAGAAGTAACCGATGAAAAAATCATGGCAGTAGCAACCGCCGCCTGTGCAGAAAATGATACGCTACATAATATGCCATTTGAAGTAACACCAGAAAAAGTAAAATCCGCTATTTTGGCAGCGGACGCATATGGCCATTATTTCTTAGGAGAATAATCCAAAAGGGTACAGATAACATTCTGTACCCTTTTATCACACTAAAATATAATCCTTACTCTATTTTACTATAATCTACAAAAATTCATACTTGTATCTATCCTATATTTTGATCATTCCGTTTTTCTATCTTCCATTCCTTCTATACTAGAATCTGATATTGTCGAAAAAATAGATTTGTCTTTTTTCTAAAATAACGGTATAATAATCTTATCAATCGTACCATTTCTATTTTGGATGAGGCAGATCTTCTAAGGAGGAATGATTGGATGCGTTTTACCCCTCAAACACTGGACTTTTTATTTGAAAACAAACTCAATAATAACAAAGAATGGTTCCATTCCCACAAGCAGGAATATCAGGAACTAGTATTAGACCCTCTGGTCGATTTGGTAGAAAAATTAACTCCAACTGTACTGAAAATTGACCCTCAATTTATTACAATTCCAAAGCCCACAAAAGCGATTTCACGTATTTATCGGGACACTCGTTTTTCCAAAGATAAATCTTTGTACCGAGACAATATGTGGATTTTGTTTATCCGAGATAAAAAACTGTACCATGGATTACCTGCATATTTTGCTGATATTTCCGCCAATGGTCTTGAATATGGAGTGGGATACTACAAAGTATCCAGTGAATCTATGCTGTGCTACCGGGATATGATTTTAAAGAAAGAACCTGCTTTTTTACAGGCAAAACAGGCAGTGGAAAAAGCAAAAATCTTCTCCTTATATGGGGAACCATTGAAACGGAGCAAAGCGCCAAATGAACCAGAGGATATCAAAAACTGGCTAGATCGGAAGCAGATTGGAGTTTCCAATACCATTACAGATTTCGACCTGGTTTTCTCGGAAGATTTATACCAAACAATTGCCAAAGGTTTTGAACAACTAAAACCTGTTTATGATTTTCTCATGGCAGTGGAAACGAGAAGAAGCCATAACAACCGGGAAGATTAACTTTATAGCTGAACCTTTAAAAACGCCCTATAAAAATAGGGCGTTTTTTCTTTAGATACTTACTAGGGTATTCATTTTGAAGATGCCATTGAAATCCAACTCTACGGATTTCTCTTTTTGTATATAAATTCAATAGTTGTTCTCATTAGTTTCTAAGATGAACATATCATAAAACATTATTTTTTTCCACGATGGTACTTTCGGTATTCCCCCATGCTCATTCCAAATTTTTTGCGAAAGACAGAGTTTAGATAACCGCTACTACTATATCCCACTTTTTCCGCAATAACTTCAAAAGTATCATCAGTATTCAAAATATACTCACAGGTCTTTCGCAACTTTAATTCTTTCATGATATCAGAGAAAGACTGGTTGGTATAACGGGAAATATACCCTGTCATAAACCGAGTAGTATAGTGGAAATGTTCCGCAGTAGATTGCAGGGTAGCGGTAGAAAAATGGTCTGTTAAGTAGGAAATTACCTGGGAAATAGACAAATCTTTTTGTTCCTGCTGGCTTTCCTGTTCCATTTTGTCCCCATAATTTCTCCCCAATTCCCGAAAAAAACATGCCAATAGCAGCCGTAAATAAACAGGGTCTTTTTGCTCTGGATGAGACAGATATTCTACCATCAATTTATGCAGGAAAAACTGCAGAGAACTCTCTGGTTGTAGATGAAAAACCATACAGGAATTTTCATTGTTTACATTCATGATAGAATTCATAAAAAATGAGGTGAACAGGTGATTCCCTTCAATCATCTGCAAAAAGCTATCATCAAACATACTGGGCATAATCATGATATTAAATAGGTAATCGTCTGTCCCGAATGTTTTACATTGATGAAGGGATTGCAAATTACAAATAAATAGATCTCCCGCTATAAGTTCTGTTTCCACTCCATCACTGATACTGGTTGCCCTGCCTCGTAACAAATATCCCATCTCAAAATAATTGTGGTAATGTTTTGGGGATAGCCCATATAAAGGAGCATTAAAGGGATGGAGATAAATCCTCAAATGATCCCCTTGAAAAATCCTTTGCGTCCCAAATACTGCTGTTCCATCCTGTTTATGGGCGAGATACCCATAGTGGGAACTGGTAAATTGGGAAAATTCCTTACTCCCCGTCACATTATTTTTGGCATAGGACATTATAAACTGTTCTACTGTTTGTATTTCTGACATTCTATTTCTCCCTTATCCCTTTCTTTTTCTAGATACTTCAATTATATTCACTTTCTTTCATTATTTCAATAGACACAACCAAACCATTTTTGCAAAACAACCGTAAAATAGAACAATTTTCTTCTTTATTTATTGTAATAATTTCACAAACCAATCTTTTAAATTTAGTAAAAACAGTTAAATAGAAAATTGAATTTTTATTGTAAACCACTAATTTTTTGCTGCGTTTCATACAAAAAATTAATTATAATATTGTTTTTTTGTTCTACTTTTTATATATTTGAAATTCAATCTGTTCTATTTTTTCTATTTTTCGTTCCATTTTGTTTTGTTATAATGAGGTTATCGCAAAGGAAACACACCCAATTAAAAGGAGGAAAAGCAATGAAATATTCTTGGAAAAAAAGGATTCTTGCGGTTGGTATGGCTGCTGCTTTAGCAGCTACTGCTACAATTGCAAGTTTTCCAGCAATGGCAACTGATAGCCAAACAACAGCCCTGGCAAACTCTTTTAAAGACCCAGGCAGTGATTACCGTCCAAAAGTACGTTGGTGGTGGCCTGGTGGTGATGTCCAGGTAGATGAATTGCTGCGGGAAATGCAGGTATTATATGATAATGGTTTTGGCGGGGTAGAAATCCAACCATTTGACTATTCCTTAAAACCAGAAGCAACCTCCGATCCAAATAGCCCTGTAAAGGATTTTGGCACAGAGGAATTTTTTGAAAAAGTTCGGGCTGTATTGGATTTTGCCCGGGAAAAAGGGATGACAGTAGATCTAAATATGGGCAGTGGCTACTGTGCAGGCGCCGATTTTGTACCATTAGAGGACAATGAACAAACATTAATGTCTGCTGATGTTGTGGTAAACAGTGACCAGATAAACGCTGCAATCCCAAAATTAAGCGATAAAAATTACATGTATGAACTGTTTGACCCAAACAACAACGATTCTACAATTAAACCCGGATGGCGAACTATGAACTACCATCCAGAAACCGCTAAACTGATCACTCTATTAGCCGCAAAAGTGATGGATGGGGAACGCAATCCTGATTATACAGTACTCAACGACACGGTAACATTGGATATGACCAGCGTGGAAAAAATCACTGACTTTGATAAGGAAAGCGGAACTTTTAACTGGACATGCCCAGACCCTTCCGCACAATGGCAGATTATCGCGGTATATTCCATGTATGTTGGAAGCAATCCGATTGGTTCAGTTGAAGTAGGTGCACCAGGGGAAGAGTCCTACATGGTAAATGTATTGGATGCAGACGCTGTTGCCCGCTATTACGATAACTGGCTAGAACAGATTAAAACATTACTTCCTTATACAGAAGATGGAACATTACGTGCAGCATTTAATGATAGCTATGAATTCTTTGCCCAAAGGATTTACAGCGATACCGTATTAGAAGATTTTAAGGAAATCAATGGTTACGATATCACAGACTATACCCCAGCATTACTGATGCCTGGTAAAGATCAAATTGCTTCTTTCTTTGTCGGCAACCGCGCACCAGAATTTGCGTTTGAGGATACGGAAAACGCAGGAATCAACGACCGTTTGAATTATGATTACAATAGGGCGGTCGCAAACGGATTCTACGACGGATGGTATACAGGAAGCCAAGAAGCGCTAAAAGATACTGGTTTATTATTCCGTCAACAGGGCTACAACACTCCAATGGATATTATTAAAGCTACCAGCATGGAGGATATTCCAGAAACAGAACAAAGCAATGTTGCAAACAATAAAGTAGTTAGCTCCGGCGCCCATTTCTATGATAAAAACATGGTAAGCTGTGAATCTATGGTATTCTATGTAGATGAAGACGGGGCTGGAAACTTTAAAATGACGCCAGAAGTTTACCGCCAGCAGGCTGACCAGATTTTATCTTCTGGTGTAAACGAAATGATTTACCATGGCTTCCCTTATGTCTATAACGACGAAACCAACAGCTATGGGGTACAAAACTGGTCCGCCTTCTGTTCCGGTTATAGTGGCTATGATATTTCTACTACGATTTCTGAAGCAGACCCATATTTCAATTATATCAATTCTTTAAATGATTATGTAGCACGGTTGCAATACCTGTTCCGGGAAGGAAAATCCACTGCGGATGTTCTGGTTTACCTGCCACTGTTCGCGGATGAAACCAGCGCCCAATTTGCCCCAGTGATCAACGCTCTGGATGACGCTGGATTAGCATGGGATTGGATCAATGAAGAATTAATTGAATCCGCTACCTATGACAACGGCATTATAGTAAATGGAAAAACCTATGATGCTCTAGTTCTTCCAGATGTATCTTCCATCCCTGTATCTACCATGACAGCAATTGACCAGTTATCTTCCGCAGGCGCTCCTATAGCGATATACGGAACCACACCTTACATGCAGCCTTCCTACTCCGCTGGAGATTATGCGGCGCAAGATGCTATTGTCGCAAATTTGGCACAAGCTATGATTACCCGTGAAAATAGTCCTAGCTTTGACGATGCAGCACAGATGGCTGCATTTGTAAAAGAAAATTCCAACCCTGAAATTACTTATGATACCAATCAGAACCTTGCTGCAATGCGCCGTGACTTAGGGAATAACGGACAGTTAATCTTTGTCACAAACGACAGCAACGAGGCGACACCTGTTACCTTCCATTTGGATTCCAGCTTAACGACAGCTTATGTATTGGATGCCCAAACTGGTGAAATCTACGAAGTTCCAGTTGTAAATGGTACCGTACAAGGTGAAGTAACTGCAAAAGGTTCCATTGTACTGATTGGCGCCTCCTCTGAAGTGTTTACCAAAGCAGATTTATCCAAAGGCAACCCTATTGCACCAGATGAACCAGTTGCTACAACCAATCTTGACCAATGGACATTGACTGTTACTGGACAGGATGTAAATGGTACCTATACCGCAATCGGTGAACAAGCCCTCACCAATTGGAGGGACAACCCAACCTTAAAATACAACGCTGACCCAGGCGTGTATACAACAACATTTAATCTGGACAAAGTAGATCCAACCCAGGATTATATCCTACAGCTTGGCACACTATATGGCGTACCTGAAATTTCAGTAAATGGAAGCGAAGCAATCGCTGTACCAATGGCACCATATCAGCTAGATATTTCCCAATACTTAAAACCAGGTGAAAACACAATTTCCATTCAATTAGTAGTTGGCATCCGCAACCGTCTGATCAAGTACGGATTAGAAGGGGAAGACGGAAACGGACAGAACCAACAGGCATATTTGCAATTCGCTTCCGCAACACCAGTAAAACTGGGGATGGTAGAACCAGCCCAACTGATCCAGATACAAACAGACCGGGTAGTTGACGACACTTCCTCTGGATCCACCTCTGAACCATCCACACCATCCGATACTTCTAGCAATTCTTCTACTTCTTCCAATCCAGCAGATAACCTTCCTCAAACCGGTGATGTTGCCCCACTCATTGGTATCCTTACCTTATTCGGTGCAACTGGTGCTGCTCTTGTAATCACCAAACGCAAAAAATAAATTTCTTTTCTCTTTCTTCTCATATAGAAAAAACTCCTGCGCTACATGCACAGGAGTTTTTTGCTATTTCTTTTATCTTCCATTAAAACAGAACTTGGCATAGGATTTTTCTATAGGACATCCTAAAGGATCAAAAAATGATAGTAAAGTGATTAGTATATATTTATTCCAATTGGTTTATTCAGCTTCTATTTCCATGATTGTTTAATCACTGACAAACCAACACAATAAAGGCAGAATAAACTTTAATGGAAATATGATTCTAGTCGGCAAACTTTAGTAATTAATAATACCTGTTTTGTGTACGAGCTACTAAAGACGTAACACAGTGCTAAACCTAGAATAAATCTCTTGCCCGTGTTACACTTTATACTCGAGGATACTAATTCCTTAATTCTCACTGTTACTCGCCGTTTGGCTTACCAGATATTCTTTTGCAGTATCCAATAAAACCTGTTTTTGATTTGGGACTTTTTCTTGAATCACCAAATCCAATAAATATTCCAGCGTTTTTCCAACCATACGTCCCTGTTGGATACCAAGCTGTTGCATATCATTGCCATTGACCGCAAGCTGTTTTATTTGAAAGCACTGACCTTCACGAATAATCTGTTCCAGTAATTGCTCTAACTGGTCAATCTCCCTGGCTTCATACCAATAATTCGGGTCTTTTCCCATCACATCCGCTCGCTGTACTTGGAATAGATAACGCAAAGTAGATTCCCCTAATTTATGGAGCCATTTTTTCACTGAACGGGCTGTTCCATCAAATTCCGCACTATGCCAACGAATTAAGGTGACAACAAGCTGGGAAAAATCATTGCCGTAATGCAGGCGCTTTAAAATCTGTTCTGCCAAATCCGCGCTTTTTCCTTGATGGCCGTAAAAATGCCCCACCCCATCGTAAACGCTAAAGCATAGGGGCTTTGCCAAATCATGCAACAACATGGTTAAACGCAAAGTTAAATCCGGTTTTGTGCTCGCCAAGGCATGGACAGTGTGTTCCCAAACATCGTACATATGGTACTTGGTATGCTGCCCAAAATTCTGGCAAGGAATGATCTCAGGGATGATTTCAGCGATAATATCCGTGTATTCCAGTAATACCTGTTTTACATTATTACCACACAACAGCTTATTCAATTCATCACGTAACCGTTCCCGAGAAACATGTACCAATAATCCGCGCTTTGCATATAACGCCTGTTTCGTCCGTTCTTCTAATTGGAACCCCAAAGTGGAACAAAAACGCACCCCACGCATAATTCGTAAAGCATCCTCAGCAAAGCGTGTTTCGGGATCCCCCACACATCGGATACAATGGTTTTTTAAATCTTTCTGGCCATGGTAATAGTCGACAACTCCTTTGGTAGGATGGTACGCCATGGCATTGATCGTAAAATCACGGCGTGCCAAATCTTCCTCCAGATTTCTAGTAAACCTTACAGCATCAGGGCGCCTGTTGTCGCTGTAATCCCCATCAATCCGATAAGTTGTAATTTCCAACGGCATATCATCGATCCACACGGTAATTGTCCCGTGTTTTTTCCCTGCTTCAATGACCCGCATCTGCTGGAACACCTGTTGGGTTTGTTCTGGCAATGCATTGGTAGTAATATCATAATCGGTTGGCTGTAAACCCAACAGTAAATCCCGGACACAGCCCCCTACTACATAGGCTTCAAATCCATTTTGTTCTAATAATTGCAACGCGGTTTGTACCGGTTTTGGCAGCAGCATGCCTGCCCCTCCTTTTTATCTTAATGCTTTCATGGTAGAAATCCATTCTTTGGTTGCTTGGTCTACCCGGTTAGATTCCATAATCTTTTGCAGTGTTTTATGATAGGTCCAATCGTCCAGCCGGCTGCTCTTTAACAGATTCACCGTTTTATCACGGTATTTTACAAAAGCAACCGATAACAGCCAGGCGTTCCCCATACGGACATAATAATGGTCATTTGTAACCGAAGCGCTGGCTTCCAAAACTTTATCAATATAATCATCCTGTAAATAGTGGGATAAAAACATAATCAATACAAAGCGGATGATCCAGGGGTTATCCTGTTGTAGCAGGTCCAGCAAATAGTGGAACCCCTCCGGCGCATCTTTTTGAAAACAGGTTAATGTATTACACACCATATCACAGATTGCCCAGTTGTCAATCAGGGGCAAATAGCTGGTTAAATACTCCAGACGTTCTGAAAACGGAACGTTCCAATAACCGATTACCAAACCTTGCAGTAACCGCTCCTCATGCCAATCTCGCTGGGCTACCTGTAAAAACCCGGGCACATTCCCTTTGGCAATTTCCTTGGCAAACGACCGCAACTTTGGCGTGCGGATACCTAAAATTGCTGTATCCGGTATTAAACGCTGCTGAAACTGCTGGAATTTTGATTCAGATGATTCTCGCAAATATTGCAGCAGTTCCGTATAATCCTGAGCTGTCCAATTTTCTTTTTTCCAACCCATCCTATTCACCGCCTGTCCTATGGTTTTTGATAATATTTTCCCTGCCAGCTATCCCGCCGTACCAACTCTTTGTCAATCTCATTGAGCACGACAAATTTTTTCAGACTCCATAGCGGTCCAATCAAATCTTCTTTTGCACCATCTCCCGTCAGACGTTGAATGATGAGTTCTGGTGGAAGCACCTCCAATTGATCACAGATAATCTGGACATATTCTTCCAAACGAAGCAAAGGGAATTCTCCATTTTGATATTGTTCCGCCATCACTGTATGCTTTAACACATGCAGCAAGTGAATTTTAATACAATGCAAATCTAATTGAGATAATGCCTGTGCTGTCTCCAGCATATCCTGATGGGATTCTCCAGGCAGCCCATCTATGATGTGGGCACAAACTGGAATCCCTTTTTGGTGTAGTTTTTCGTAGCCCTCCAAAAAGTCCTGATAGGTATGGTGCCGGTTGATCCGCTTGCCCGTCTCATCGTGGATGGTTTGCAGCCCCAGCTCCACAATCAGATAAGTACGCTGGTTAATTTCTGCCAAGTAATCGACTACATCATTTGGCAGGACATCCGGGCGAGTTGAAATGCTCAGCCCAACTACTTTTGGAAGTTGGAGAATGGATTCATATTTTTGTTTTAATTCTTCCAATGGGGCGTAAGTATTGGTATATGCCTGAAAATAGCCAATATAGCTGGCTTCCGGCCATTTTTGGTGCATCTTTTGTTTGACCTGTTCAAACTGTTCCGGCAGGCTTTCCAGCGGATTTCCAGCAAAATCTCCACTGCCATAATGGGAACAGTAGGTACAGCCTCCTACCCCTTTTGTTCCATCAATGTTGGGACAGGTAAATCCTCCATTTAATGAAACCTTAAATACTTTTTCGCCAAATTTGTGGCGCAAGTGATAATTCCAAGTATGATAACGTTTGTTGTCGTCTGAATATGGAAATGAGTTTGTCATAATTCACCTCAGAAAAGCACCAAAAGTAATCCGCCTGATACCAAGGTTAATACAAACATGATCCCCCAGGTATACCAAATATACCGCAATTTCATGGTACGTTTTACCATGACCAGCATCGGCAGGGAGAAAAACGCCAAAGAAACCACCAGGGAAAAAATAATCCCATAAGTGACATTCAATTGCAATAAACTAGAAATTACTGGCAATAAAGAAACCACATCCGTATGAGGGATAATACCCAATACAGTTACCAAAAAGACTCCTAAAAATCCGGTATCAGAAATTTTTTGTGCCAACTCAAAATCCATAAACCCATTGATTAACGCGGAAATCAGAACACCCAGGACAATATAAGCCCATTGTTCCCCCATAGTATGCTTTAACTCATGTACCGCATAGCCCCACCTTCTCCGCTGGGACCAGGCAGCGTCCTGGTTTGGCGGTGCCAGGGATAAACTATCCTGATACAAATATTTTTCCCCGCCTACAAAGGAAAGACAGAATCCTGTAACAACTGCTATTATCAGACAGCATACCAGATAAACCAAAGTAAATTTCCATCCCGCCATCGCAAACATCGGTAATAAAGACGCCGCATTAATCAGGGAAGCGGAAATCAAATAAGTCATCGCTAAATGCAACGGAATTCCAAACGCTATAAAGCCAAAAAATAATGGGATATTGGTACAGATACATGCAGAAGCTACAAATCCAGAGAGCGCCGCTAACATCAGCGCCGCAAAAGGATTCAGTTTTGCCATGGCACACCGCACCTTTTCAATTGGAATGTATGTTTTTAGCCAAGAAACAGCTACCAGCACCACCACAAAAATGAAAAAAGTCCGGATTAAGTCATAAGTAAAATGGGAAATTACCTCCAGTAATTTGTCTCCTTCTGTAAGATGAAACAGCCAACTGTAAAACTGTTCAATCCACTCCTGGATGATCCCGTGTTCATGGTGATGAGCTTGTACTACATTCATTCCATAATTCCTTTCCAAATCAATTCAAGAAGATCTAAAATTATCCTCGTTTTAATATTTTAAGTAGTGGAGTAACAATTGCCGCTGTAAGGATTGCCGCCACAATCGCTTCTGGTACCCCATTCACTCCAACTGCGGTACCAATGACAGCTAATAAGGTACTGGATTTCGCACTGGCATATTCACTTCCAAAAAATAGAGCGATCCCCCCCATGACCAATATGGTATTGGTCATGGAACCAACCAAACCAGCTACGAAGCCAGAAAGATAAGTGCGGCATTTTTTGCTTGCCATCCATTGGAAAATCAGCCCTGCAAATACACCAACTAAAATACGCGGTACAAAACAGATGATTAAACTGCCAAAATTTCCGTGGTAATCCCCTAAGCTATAAAGAGGGGTAAACACAAAAGAAGTGACTATTGGTGCGACAAAACTGTTATTGATAAAACTGAGTAATCCAAACAAGAACCCCAGTATGCCACCTATCTTTGGTCCCAATAAACAAGCCCCTATAATTACCGGTATATGTAATGTGGTAACTTTTAGTGGAGAAAACGGGATGGGTATTAAACCTAAATTTGTAAAGTTTAACACAATCATTACCGCTACCAATAGGGCAATTTGTACCAAGGTTTTTGTTCGTTTGTTTGTTTCGCTTTCCATGATAATTCCTCCTGCTGCAATTCTGCTATATGCAGATATCGCGCAAATGTATCCGTTTTAGAATCGTTATAATCCGATTGCAGCAACTAGCTCTCTATTTAGATGAACCGTCCCTGTGTGATTGTAATATTCCAAAGCAGACCAAATTCATTATACACGAAAACAGTATAAAATACAATAAAACCTTGTTGTTAAATTGTATGATTAACTTATTCACAAATGAACATATTAGCATAAATCTTTTGCAAACAAAAACACAACACATCCAATATGTGTTGTGTTTTAAGATTACGATTTTTTTGGATTTAACGCCCTATTCAACCAAATATCCGCAATATCTAACGCATTGTATAGCCCAACTTTTTCACTTTTTTTGGTGATACAATCCTTCGGGTTAATATTGGGATCAGTTGCCATTAACTGGACTAAAACATGGTTTGCTAGCTCTAAATCATTTTGTTTTGTGGTATCTTTAATCATCAACATGACAACAAAATCTTCCCACATATTTCCATAATAAAGGGTGTTTCCGTTCCTTACCAGAGGACGCCCTTTATAGGTAAAAAATTTTTGTTTTTCCATAAAGTCTCCTTTCCCCGGCTCATGCCGGTAGTACCCATCTAAAAGCGAAAGCCCGCTTTTTTAAGCCCCTTGTTTTACATTATTAAAATTATACCATTTTATATACAAAGTGTAAATAACTAGAATGTGAATGATCTGAAAACTCCCTGTTGCTTTCTGTAAAAAAAGAGATGAATTAGCTTATGGGCCCAATTAAAATTTTTCCAGGAGATAACAAAAATTGCGCACCACTTTGGATGCGCAATTTTGGCTTCAAAAGCAATGATCACAACAGATTAATCGATTGTTACAATTTCCCCGAATACTTCGCCAGCACAACGTGCAGCATTCGCTTCGTCTGTATCAATGTGCATTGCCAAAGCAAATTTATCAGATACACGCACTACAGTATCGCCAAACACTACTTTTCTTTCAGGGGTATTTACTTTTACCCAAACAATCTGTTTGTCCTGTACGCCAAATTCAGCAGCATCAGCAGGAGTCATATGGATATGACGTTTTGCAATAATAATGCCTTTTGTCAGTTCGATCTCACCAGCTGGACCTACTACTTTGCAGCCTGGAGTTCCTTCAATATCACCAGATTCCCTTACTGGAGGGTTTACACCCAAAGTTCTTGCATCAGTAGCAGAAACTTCGATTTGAGTTTCCGCACGTTCTGGTCCTAAAATGGACATTCTCAATTTTCCCTTTGGTCCAATCACTTCTACTTTCTCTTCACAAGCGAATTGACCTGGTTGGGAAAGATCTTTTTTATTGGTTAAGGTTGCGTCTGGCCCAAATAAAACAGCCAGATCTTCTTTTGATACATGGATATGACGCGCGGAAGTTTCTACAATAAAATTTTTAGCCATAGTTGTTCCCTCTTTATCAAATTATAAATCCTGTGCAACTATCTGCACATATCCATTTTATTATAATACATCTTGTAAAAAAGGTCAATTGCTTCGCTTCACCTTTTTTCTTTGTTTCCCATAGAATAGGGTAACAATAAAAAAATGCCTGAAATTCTATCATAAGTTATTGTAAAAGTTCGTTTAAGCGGAAAAAGCTTTTCCTTTTGTATCTGCTCCCCCCTGGCAGAAAAATAAAAAACGACTTTTTCCCTTTAAACTCTCCCATTCCTACAAATTTTACAGGCAATTTTGATTTTTCCAAATGGAGGTTATACTATGGCTACTGTTGATTTTTTCCTAGGAAGTTCCACCCCCGCTGGATTCCTTTCTTTATTTGAGCCGGCTGTTCGTCCCCCAGCAACTAGTTTTTTACTAAAAGGTACTCCTGGTAGCGGAAAATCCACTATTTTAAACCGGATTTGTTCTACTTTTACAGACCATCGTCACATTGTAGAACGAATCCATTGTGCGGGAAATCCAGATTCATTGGATGGCGTAATCTATCAAAAAACAAAAACCGCTATTTTAGATGCCACCGCACCCCATGTCCTTTCTTCTATTTATCCAATAGCAGTTGAAACAGAAATCAGCCTGTATCCTTGTACCAGTTATGGAAAAATCAAGCCATACCGCAATGATATTGTACAACTGGTCAACCGAAATCAGCTCTTATCCATCCGCTGTTACAACTTCTTGCAGGCAGCTTGTTCCCTTTTGGCGGATAATCGCGCCCTAGTAGCAGAGCAGACAGATAGCATAAAAATAGAACGTCTGGTAAAGCGGATTTGTCCCAAAGAATTTCCACGTCAGAATACTTCCCATATAGAACATCTGCGCTTTCTTTCCGCATTGACTCCAGAAGGCTACCTTACATATGGAGATACACCCAAACAGCTTTGTGAGAGGATTTATCTGCTTCGGGACGAATATGGGGTAGCGTCTGAAAAAATTTTGAAAGAGGTTCGGGAATACGCCCTGGAAAATGGTCATGAATGTTATACCTGTTTAAATCCTCTTTTCCCCGACCAGATAGAACATTTATTTTTCCCACAGTTAGGAGTGGGGTTTTTTACCGCAAACCGATATCATGAGGAATTTTTCACTCCTTGCAGGGTCATTACTTCAGCACGTTTTACCAATACAGAAGAATTGAAAAAACACCGTCAAACCATCTGCTTCCGAAAAAAAGCTGCCAATGAATTGCTCAAGCAAGGGGTTTCTCTGTTAGATGCTCAAAGGGAATGCCACAACCAACTGGAAAATATCTATACCCATGCAACCGACTTTAATCAAATTGACCTAATCACAGCCGGATTAATGAATCGGTTAGCACGCTTACTTTAAAATATATGTTTTATAAAAAAATCCGCTTAGCCTATTTTATGGGTTCGTTCTCATATAGAAAGAACACCAATAAAGCAAAAAGATTTCTGTTTTCATAAAGCCACAGAAATATGGATCGTTCGCTATTCCAATCCAAGAAAAAAGGAACAGACACTACACATCTTTTAGAATGGATGAATAATTATTTTGCCTTTTAAAGTACAGTAAATTTTATCTTGTTATTATCATACTGCAACCAAATGATTATAAACAGAAATAATACCATGCATTATATGTTGTGTAGTAAAACCCCATTTCCTTTTTGAAAATCTACACAAACATTTTTGCTAATCTCCAATAGAACCGAAAAATATCATCATGTGAAAACGGCACAAAAAATTACAGGCAGTTTAATCAAACTGCCTGTGATTGTTATTCAAACATCTTTTTCAATTTATCAAAGAATCCACTGCGTTTTGCGTAGTTCTTTTCGGATAATTGGGATTCAAAGCTGCGCAGGGCATCCTTCTGTGATTTGCTCAGATTCCGTGGTACCTCAATATTCACAGTGACCAACTGGTCTCCACGTCCGCTACCACGCAGCTTGGTAACACCTTTTCCTCGCAAACGGAAAGTTGTACCTGGCTGTGTGCCTTCCCCAATCTTATATCGCACCTGTCCATCAATCGTAGGTACGGTAATCTCATCCCCCATTACTGCCTGAGTATAGGTAACAGGGATTTCACACAGAATATCAAACCCTCTGCGTTTAAATAATGGGTCCGGGCGCACGGTTACCGCTACGTTTAAATCGCCGCTTGGCCCACCATTCGCACCAGCGCTGCCAGAACCACGAAGCATCAACGTCTGACCATCATCAATTCCGGCTGGAATATTAATTTTGATCTTTTTGCTTACATTCTTCCGACCAGTTCCACGGCAGGATGGACAAGGGTTGCTAATAATTTTACCTTTCCCACCGCATCGGCTACAGGTACGGGTAGAAGACATAACACCAAACGGTGTGCGCTGCTGAACTTTTACCTGGCCAGCGCCGCCGCAGTCCGGACAAGTTTGTGGGGAAGAACCTGGAGCACATCCAGTACCGTGACAATGGTCGCATTGCTCCTGACGGGAAACGCTGATTTCTTTCTCCACCCCTTTACATGCTTCCATAAAAGAAATGGTCACGCTGGCAAAAGCGTCTTCTCCCTGTCTGGGGGCATTTGGGTTGGGCCGCCTTCCTCCGCCAAATCCACCAAAAAATCCTTCAAATATATCACCAATATCAAAACCAAAGTCGCCTGCTCCAGCTCCGCCGCCAGCGCCAAAGTTCGGGTCAACACCGGCATGGCCATACTGGTCATATTTCGCACGTTTTTGGCTGTTGGACAGTACTTCATAAGCCTCATTGACTTCTTTGAATTTTTCCTCTGCCTCTTTATCCCCTGGATGCAAGTCAGGATGATATTTTTTTGCCTGTTTGCGGTAGGCTTTTTTAATTTCGTCCTCGGATGCTCCTTTTTGGATGCCAAGAACCTCGTAATAATCTCGTTTTTCTGCCAAACCGAGAGCCACCTTTCCCTAATGTTGCTGAAAAAAGCATACCGATTGCACCGAATGATATTCGGCGCAATCCGGCATCTGCAATTTTTTATTTATTGTTATTGTCGTCTACTTCTGTGTAATCTACATCTACAACATCATCTTGAGGAGCGGAATTTGTATTGTTGTTTGCTGCTCCTGCTGCCGCATTTGGGTCAGCTGCTTGTTGTTGTGCCTGTGCCTGCTGATACATCTTAGCGGACATATCATATACCAGTTTTTGTAATTCTTCCTGTTTTGCTTTAATATCGTCGATATTGTCGCCTTTTAAAGCTTCTTTCAAAGCATCTACTTTTGCTTGGATAGAAGATTTTTCATCTGCAGAAACTTTATCTCCCATTTCATTCAATGTTTTTTCACTCTGATATACCAATTGGTCAGCTTGGTTGCGGATTTCAATTTCTTCTTTGCGTTTTTTGTCTTCAGCCGCAAATTTTTCCGCTTCTTTTACCGCTTTGTCAATTTCTTCACTGCTCATATTAGTAGAAGAAGTAATGGTGATGTTCTGCGCTTTCCCTGTACCCAGATCTTTCGCGGATACATGAACGATGCCGTTGGCATCAATATCAAAAGTAACTTCAATTTGTGGAACCCCTCTTGGAGCTGCTGGGATACCGTCCAAACGGAACATACCTAATTGTTTGTTGTCACGGCAGAAATCACGTTCTCCTTGGTAAATGCTAACGTCAACAGAAGTCTGGCCATCCGCAGCTGTGGTGAAGATTTGGGTTTTCTTCGTTGGAATTGTGGTGTTTCTTTCAATCATTCTAGCCATAATGCCGCCTTGGGTTTCCAAACCTAAGGTCAATGGGGTAACATCGAGCAATACCAAACCTTTTACATCACCAGACAAAACACCGCCCTGGATAGCAGCACCAATTGCCACACATTCATCTGGGTTAATACCTTTGAATGGCTCTTTGTTCAACTGTTTCTGAACTGCTTCCACAACGGCTGGAATACGGGTAGAACCACCAACCATCAGGATTTTATCCAGGTCATTTGCAGTCAAACCAGCATCGGACAACGCCTGGCGTACTGGACCCATAGTAGCTTCTACCAGGTCAGCAGTCAATTCATTAAATTTTGCTCTAGACAATGTCATATCCAGGTGTTTTGGGCCGTTTGCGTCAGCAGTGATAAATGGCTGGTTGATTTGAACCTGGCTCATGCTGGACAGTTCAATTTTTGCTTTTTCAGCAGCTTCTTTCAAACGCTGCATTGCCATTTTATCGCCGGAAAGGTCAATTCCTTCCGCTTTTTTAAATTCTTCAATAATCCATTTGATGATTCTTTCATCAAAGTCATCACCGCCCAAGCGGTTGTTACCAGCAGTTGCTAAAACTTCCTGTACGCCATCGCCCATTTCGATGATGGATACATCGAAAGTACCGCCGCCTAAGTCGTATACCATAATTTTCTGGTCGTCTTCTTTATCCGCACCATAAGCCAGAGCAGCTGCTGTTGGTTCGTTGATGATACGTTTTACATCCAAGCCAGCGATTTTACCAGCGTCTTTGGTTGCCTGACGTTGGGAGTCAGAGAAATATGCAGGTACAGTAATAACCGCCTCGGTTACTGGTTCGCCCAGGTAAGCTTCCGCATCTGCTTTTAATTTTTGTAATGTCATTGCGGAAATTTCCTGTGGAGTGTAATTTTTGCCGTCAATGTTTACTTTATAATCACTACCCATATGACGTTTGATGGAAATGATCGTTCTTTCTGGGTTGGTAATTGCTTGGCGTTTTGCTACCTGACCTACCATTCTTTCCCCTGTTTTGGAAAACGCAACCACAGAAGGTGTTGTTCTAGCGCCTTCCGCGTTGGCGATAACAACAGCTTCGCCGCCTTCCATAACAGCAACACAAGAGTTTGTAGTACCTAAGTCGATTCCAATGGTTTTTCCCATGATAAATTCCTCCTAAAATGAATTTCATTTCTATAGTAATATAAATTGGTTTGCTTTTATCTGAACTATTATGGATTTGCTACAACCACCATTGCGTGACGGATCACTTTATCCCCCATCTGGTACCCTTTTTGGAATACTTGACAAATGGTGTTTTCTCCATAATTTTCATCTTGTACTTGGTTTACCGCATTGTGCAGTTCAGGGTCAAATGGCTGGTTCAACGCATTGATTTCGTGTACATCCATTTTTGCCATGACTTCTTTAAACTGTGTGGCGATCATCTCCACACCTTTTTTCATGCTGCTATCCTCTTTTTCTGCATCCAGCGCACGCTCCAGATTATCCAATACAGTAATAAATTGTAACACACAATCTGCAGTAGCATTTTTATAACTTTCTAATTTTTCACGTTGGGTACGTTTACGAAAATTATCAAATTCCGCATACTGCCGTAAATTCTGGTCTTTTAATTCCTGCACCTGCTGTTTTAGCTGCTCCATTTCCTGGTCCGCAGCATCCTGTTCTGTCTGGCTATCTTCCTGCTGAGTAGTTTCTTCCACTACTTCATCCAGGTTTTCCTTTTCATCGTTATTTTTTTTCGCCATCGGTCAATGCTCCTTTCTGCTCTTCCATCATATTGTCAATGATCCTTGATACACTCTCAGAAAAATACTCCATATAAGGGATAATCTTGGAATAATCCAACCGGATTGGCCCAATCACTCCAAATGACCCCATAGGATGGTCGCTTCCATATTTGGAAAGGATCAAACTGGAATTGGTAATGGTAAAGGTGTCAGTTTCTTTACCAAATACAACATTTATGCCATCAAAAGCCGAGGAAAGGATTTTTCCAATCTCATTTTTGGTATTGATAAAATGGATTAGTTCCCCTGCATCAAAATCCCTGCAACGCAACAGGTTTCGTTCCCCTTTCATTTCTACTTGCTGACGGGAAATTTCATCTGACAGTTCGTAGATTGCATATAACAATGGGGAAAGGGAAAGCATGTAACTGCCAAGGGCAACTGCCATGTTTTGCATTGTGACTGGGGTAAGCTGCTCCACATTTTTACCTAATAATTCGTGTTTTACTAGGTTCTCAAAAAAGCTAAGCTGTTCTTGATTTAAATCAAATTCCAAACGGCATATTTTATTTTTAATCTCTCCGGTAGATGTAATCATCAACAGGGCGTATAATTTTCTACCTGCAGGTACCACCTCTACCTTTGTGATGACTGAAAATTTAGGAAGGTTGCTGGTGTTGACCGCCGCGCATCCTGTAACTTCCGCCAGGGCTTCCAACGCGTTTTCCACCACTGCGTGAGGGGATGTTTTTTCCCGCTGCAACATGGTGTCAATCCGATGTTTTTCTTCCTCTGACAGGCCGCTGGGGCGCATCAATTTATTGATATAAATCCGGTAACCCAGATAAGTTGGAATCCTTCCAGCCGATGTGTGGGGCTGCTCTAAAAAGCCCAGCCGTTCCAGCATTGCCATGTCGTTCCGTATGGTGGCGGAGGAAACCTCATTGTTCATTAACGCAGCCACTGTTTTGGAACCAATCGGCTCACCGGTACGGATATAAGAATCCACAACAATTTGTAATATTTTCAGCCGTCTGTCATCACTTTTCATTGATTTCACCTCTGGGTGTGACAAATCTCGCTTTTAGCACTCCATCTATCTGAGTGCTAAATATAATATAGCACCCTCTTTTCGGAATGTCAAGGGCAAGGAGAAAAATTGAAGAATGATTTAAATTTCGTTCAAATTTACATAATAACTGCTTATGTGATCGTGCATGTTATACAAATGCTAACAGTCAAAGCGTTCCCAAAGAATCCATCTATATACCAGTAAAAACATGAAAAATAACTTGGTTTTTAGAAATGTTATTCGTAGAGTGCTAAAAATACAACAAGATAAAAGGCAGGTTTTTGAACCTGCCCTTAGATTACCTGAAATTTATGCTAAAATTATGATTTGATTGCAAACAAACCAAAAACCCAGATTGAATTTTTACCACAAACAAGCTGTTTTTCATCCAGAATCCCTGTTATAGAAAACGAGCCAATCGAATAAAAGATTTAAGTTAAATATATCGCCGTACTTTTTTCATATATTCCTGATAGGCTGTCCCAAATGTTTCAATGCACCATCTTTCTTCTGATAAGATGATCCAATGTGCAGAGATTTGAAAAAATAGAACTATCCCAAACAGTACGAGAGAACGCGTTAAAAAAGCCATGCCTATAAAGCAAATGAAATAAGCTAAATACATAGGATTCCGGGAGAAACGGTAAATTCCATTTTTGTTTAATCCTGTATCGCTGGGAAAAGCAAAACAGACCATTGTAACAGCACATAAGCATAAACCCAATACATAACAAAATAACCCCAGAAAAAGCTGCCACGATAAATCTATCTTTACCGTCAGAAACAGTGGATATAGTAAGATACCAACCATGGATACCTGATAAATCAAATAGGCTATTTTCTCTTTTCCCTGTACTGGCGCAAAATAAGCTGCTCGCCGCAAAGCTGTTTTATTTAAAACGGTAAGTAATATAAATCTTACCAGTAAAAATGGAACCAATAAAAGAAAACCATTCATTTTTCAACTCCGTATGAAAATAGTTTGATAAAAAGCCGGCTTTTCCTGTATTACATTTAGTTGTCCAATTGGCGATCATTTGGCGGATTCTCGGTGCAATCCACCACTCGCCAATTCCCAGCCCATTATAAAGCACCTTTTCAATCAGTTAAACAGCAAAAAAGGAGTATCTGGAATTTCTCTTTGAATAAAGCCGTCGTAAAAATTCTCTACTACGCTCTACAACTTTCCGTTTTTTATTATGTTACACCATTCGTACACATAAACATATCCTGTTTTTACAAACTGTTATTTGTAGAAATCCTATTTTTTACAACTAATGGCTACCCAGCCATTTTCACGCTTAATCTCTAAAATTTGCAGGTTTGCCTGTTGTAGTGCCATAACTACATCATCTTCTCTCTGGTCAATGATACCGGAACACAGCAACACAGTATCCTGATGCATAAAGTCGGTTACAGTATCGCACAGTTTAATAATCACATCCGCAACGATGTTAGCACAGATAACATCATAGGTGCCGGAAATTTTATCGGTCAAATCTCCACATACAAAGGTAACTTGATCCTTTATTCCATTTAAGTCGGCATTTTCATAAGCTACTTTTACCGCTAATTCGTCAATATCAACCCCAACTGCGGATTTTGCCCCCAACAGCATTGCGGTAATTGCCAAAATACCGCTTCCACAACCGATATCCAACATTTTAGAATCTGGCGTTATATGCTGTTCCAACAGTTCCATACATAAACGGGTCGTTTCATGGGTCCCTGTCCCGAACGCCATACCAGGGTTTAAGGTGACCTTTATATCGCCTTGCTGCAAGTCACATTCTTCCCATTCCGGACATACCACAAGATGGCTGCCAACCCGAATTGTATGGTAATATTTTTGCCAAGCTGTCGCCCAATCCTCTTCTTTTACCCCTTCGGTGTCAATTTGATAAGGAATGGCCTCACTTTCAAACCGTTCCCGTAAAAAGCTAACTGCTTCCATTGGATTCTGGGTTGGGTCGATATAAACGTGGATAATTGCTTTTGTTCGGTCTTTTTTTAATAAGTCCTCATCAATTAAATCAATATGGGCAATCTGCTCCACTTGTTCTTCCAAATTTGTATAATCTTCAATATAAATGCCATAAGGTACGACCATTTGAGTAATTGCTGCCGCCTGATCTACCAGTTCACAAGGAATTTGAATATGAATCGCTGTCCAGTTTTCCATTTATAAAATACCTCCGTCCGTTTTCTTTGATTATACCGTATCCAGAAAGGGATTGTCAATTTTTCTGCAACATCTGTTGGATTGCCTTTACTACCCCATCCTCATCATTGGATTTTGCTTGAAAATTGCTCACAGCCTTTAGATCAGGATGAGCATTTGCCATAGCATAGCTATAATAACAGGATTGCATCATTTCATAGTCATTCAAATAATCCCCAAACGCCATGGTTTCTTCAGGTGTTGCTTGGATTGCCGCCATCAATGCCTTTAATGCTTTGCCTTTGTTCACTTCCGGATTCATTACATCCACCCACTGTTCTCCAGAAAGCAGCACACGGAACCTTCTAT
This sequence comes from Clostridium facile, assembly GCF_014297275.1. NCBI lineage: Bacteria > Bacillati > Bacillota > Clostridia > Eubacteriales > Clostridiaceae > Clostridium > Clostridium facile. The sequence goes on along the minus strand of NZ_JACOQK010000001.1, from coordinate 2,443,576 downwards.
TTAATTCCTGCAATGCAGGATAAGTGTTCTGTTCCGCTTTTGTTACATCAAAGATGGCAATTTTACAGATATGGTCCTGCTTTGCCGCCTCCAATATATCTGGAACCAGTTTCAGCCGTTCATAATACATTTTTGCATTCCGCAGCACCTCTGTGTCGCTGGCATCTAGTTTGGAAAGATAAGCGGATTTTACTCCACATAAAATTGGTTTTGCGTTGGGTATTTTCTGGATTAGCTCCACAGGCCGTTTTAAATCCTCCCATGGAATTTCATCAGTAAAAATACAGTTTCCCTGATGGAATACCATCCCGCCATTTTCCGAAATATAGCTTAGTCCGTCTACCCCTGCAAACTCCTTGGTTAAATTATAGTATTGTCGTCCACTGGCTACCGCAAATAATATGCCCCTGTTTTTTAATTCCTCTAATAGTGGAAACAAATTAGGGGACAATTCTTTTTGACTATTTAATAAAGTTCCATCCATATCCGCCGCAATTAATTTAATCATAATGATACTGAAAACCTTTCCATTGTTTTATAGAATTTATTATATCACAAATAAAGATAATTCTGGTTACAATTATCCCAACAGGCTAAAAAAATCCGGCTGTATTACCAACCGGATTTTTTCTATAATCCATTTTACACATTAAAGCGGAATACAACAATATCGCCATCCTGCATGACGTATTCTTTTCCTTCTAGGCGTACCAGGCCTTTTTCTTTTGCCACTACCATTGTCCCACATTCCATCAAGTCGTCAAAGCTGATGACCTCCGCACGAATAAACCCACGTTCAAAATCAGTGTGGATTTTTCCGGCAGCTTGTGGTGCTTTGGTGCCTTTTTTAATTGTCCAAGCCCGCACTTCCTGTTTTCCTGCTGTCAGGAAGGAAATCAACCCCAGCAGAGAATAACTTTCCTGAATAATACGGTCCAGCCCAGAACGTTCTAGTCCCAACTCCCCTAAGAACATTTTTTTATCTTCCAGTTCCATGTCGGAAATTTCTTCCTCAATTTTTGCGCAGATAGGAAGCACCGCCGCTTTTTCCCGTTTCGCGATTTCACAAACCTGCAAATAATAAGGATTGGTTTCAATATTATTGATAAAATCATTTTCACTTAAATTCGCGGCGTAAATTACCGGTTTGTTGGAGAGGAAATCAATGGTATTGATGACCGCCTGTTGGTCCTCATTACATTCAAAGCCGCGGACTGGCAAACCGGATTCCAGGTGGGAACGGAGGGCTTCCAGCAAATCCACTTCGGATTGTAATTTTTTATCCCCTTTTAACGCGCGCTTTGTTTTGTCCAAGCGGCGGTCCAGCATCTCAATATCAGAAAAAATCAATTCCAGGTTAATGGTTTCAATATCCCGTTCTGGACCAATTTTTCCATCTACATGGATGATATTATCATCCTCAAAACACCGTACTACATGTACAATCGCATCCACTTCGCGGATGTTGGATAAAAATTTGTTTCCCAAGCCTTCCCCTTTGGAGGCGCCTTTTACCAAACCGGCAATATCCACAAACTCTAAAACAGCAGGTGTAAATTTATCTGGGTCATACATTTCAGCCAGTTTATCCAAACGGTCATCTGGAACGGATACAACGCCTACGTTTGGTTCAATCGTACAGAATGGATAGTTCGCGGATTCCGCGCCTGCGTTTGTAAGCGCGTTAAACAATGTACTTTTGCCTACATTAGGCAAACCAATCATACCAAGTTTCATAACAATACCCCTTTTTATGATTTCAATTCATTTTTATACTTTTTATGATAAGGCTTTTAAATATGCCACAGTAAAATAAAATTGTTTTTATTTTCTTATTAACTATCTTTTGAAAGATAAGGCACCTAAGTATCCCGAATCAAACAAAACACTACCCATATATAATGATTAGATTGATATATAAAATAAAATCTATTTTTATTATCTAATTGGGTATCCTAACAACAATAAGAAAAATCCATCCAAACAACTCATTATTACAGATTCCTTACCCATGTTATCACAATAAAAAAAATTCGTCAATAAAATCAAAAAAAATGTTGACAAACAGATAATGCTGTAGTATAATATGTTTACCGTAAGTTCGGGTGTGAAACTAGAAAGCAAAGTTTTTCAATTTTTTAAAAAAAGTGCTTGACAAATTGAAATAACTAGTGTATAATAATTAAGTGCTCAGCACCACGAAAGCAATATGGCGATATAGCTCAGTTGGCTAGAGCATGCGGTTCATACCCGCAGTGTCAGTGGTTCGAATCCACTTATCGCTACCAGTTATGGCCCGTTGGTCAAGAGGTTAAGACACCGCCCTTTCACGGCGGTATCGCGAGTTCGATTCTCGCACGGGTCACCAAAAAAGCTTGTTCATATGAACAAGCTTTTTTCTTTGCTTTTTTATTTCACAACAAATTTACTGTTTACAGTATTTATTAAACAAAAGCATCTCAACTTTCCCATAAAAACAGTACAATGGCATAAATTTGTCAAAATAGGTTGACAGTCCTTTATCCGAATGTTATGATAATAACATACTTAAAACATAAAGCTAATTAAACTAACAATGGGGTTAGTGATAAGAAACATTATCACTAACCCCATTTTAATTTATCAAAAATTCCTGCTCTTTGTTATATTTGATCTACCTTTTGAAAAAATGGCGGCATTAAATACCGCCATTTTTTCATTTTTAGTGCCACTGTTTCTAGCTGGCTTCATCCTCTTGTAAAAATTCAACGCCAGACAACATAATTTTTTCCGCCATTTTCGCGATCTCCTCGATTGGACTTACCATGCCATCCGCTAACCACTTCCTCAATAGCCCAATACAGCCGGAACTGACAAAAGCGTAAAAATATTCAATTTTTCTTGGGGACGCTTTTTTAAAATAATGGGAGTAGGATTCCAAACACTGTTCCCTCCCCAGGTTCATCAATTTCATCATAAATTCCTTATCCCCATATTTTCCTAACGTAACGGTGCAAAGGTCTGAATTTTCTTTTAAACAGCGGAAAATTTCGGTGGTAATCTTTACAGGGGTTACCGTTGTATCTTTGCGGAGCATTGGTTCCATGGAATCTTTTAAATCCCGCAACATATCCGCTTCGATCTGGTCGCATAAATCATAAATATCAGTATAATGGCTATAAAATGTTCCACGGTTAATCCCCGCCAACTCACAAAGTTCTTTGACAGAGATGCTTTGGATCGGCTTTTGATTTAATAAACTGGTAAACGCCTTCCGTATCAATAATTTTGTCACTCTAATCCGGTGATCATTTGTTACTTTTTTCAAAACACATCACACCTCTCAACAATCCGTGGTTAATATGTTGAATTTTATCTCATAACCTGGGAAAACTGATGATTGATTCCTATCTTCCTTTAAATTATAATACAGTTAGGAAAGAAAATCAACACATGTTAATTAAATAAAAAGGTGTATTGTTATGAATCAAAAACTTTATTTAATTACAGGAGCCAATGGCCATTTAGGGAATACGATTATCCGTTTATTACAACAGGAAAATTGCCAAATCCGTGGGCTTATTCTGCCAAATGAAACACCTTCCAACCAATTTGACAACACCACCTATTTTCATGGGGATGTGAGTAAAAAAGAAACGCTTCTCCCCTTATTTGAGGATATGAACCCAGAACAAACCGTTCTCATCCATACAGCAGGTATCATCGATATCTCGGAAGAAGTTTCCCCTGCCCTATACAATGTAAATGTAACTGGTACAAAAAATATCGCGGAATTAGCACTACAATATAAACTAAAAAGGATGGTCTATGTCAGCTCGGTCCACGCGATCCCAGAGGGTGGAACCTTAAAGGTGTTAAAAGAAATTTCCCATTTTTCTAAGGATAATGTAGTTGGTGGGTACGCAAAAACAAAAGCGGAAGCAACTCAGGCTGTACTGGATCTGGTGCCAAAAGGCCTGCCAGCTATTGTGGTCCATCCTTCCGGAATTCTAGGCCCTTATGACAATTCTGGAAACCATTTAGTCCAGTTGGTCCACGATTATATTTTGGGAAAACTCCCTGCCTGTGTGCATGGTGGATACGATTTTGTGGACGTAAGGGATGTAGCGCAAGGTTGCCTGTTAGCAGCACAAAAGGGAACAGTTGGTGAATGCTATATCCTTTCCAACCGTCATTATGAGATCAAAGACCTGTTAAAAATGGCGCAAAAAATATACGGTGGGAAACATCTTCCCATCTTACCAATTTGGATGGCAAAATTATTTGTACCTTTGATAGAATGGGTTGCGAAACAGAAAAAACGCCGTCCGCTTTATACAAAATATTCTTTGTATACTTTAAAAAGCAACGATAAATTTTCCCATGACAAAGCCACTAGTGAACTGGGATATCGCCCTCGAGATTTATTTCAAACAATCTCAGATACAATTTCCTGGATGAAACAAAACGGCCAATTAAAAAAGAAAAAACATGTAACCGCTTAATTTGAAAGCCACAATCTCAGTTCAGATTGTGGCTTTTCCATTGGGTTATCCTATTTTTGTTTGGGATTATTTTTCCATCTGCGTTGTAGTATAGAACATCTATCAGAGCATTATTTAAAATATCTCCCACCACACCTGCTTTTTCACCTAATTATGAAACAAATTAATCATATTCATTTATAATATAAAATGGGGATGATTCTATTTTTTCTTATATACAAAAAATAATAGAATAAAAAATTTATTTTTTTCTTGACATATCAGGTATATTGTATATAATAAATATATACAATATATTGGATGGTGAACTATGAAACTAATCATTAGTAACTCCAGCGGCCAGCCGATCTATGAACAGATTGTTTCCCAAATAAAGGCTTTGATTATTGCCGGGGAATTGAAAGAAGGGGACGCCCTTCCTTCTATGCGGCTGTTGGCAAAAGAATTACGCATCAGCGTAATAACAACAAAACGGGCTTACGAAGAGCTGGAACGGGAAGGCTTTCTGGTTTCTATGACAGGAAAAGGAAGCTTTGTTGCTGGTATCAACCAAGAATTTTTACGGGAACAGCAGCTTCGTTCTATTGAAGAGCACATGCAGGCAATTGTTTCTGCTGCAGCAAGTTGTAACATCAGTTTATCCGAGCTTGTGGAGATGTTATCGCTGATTTATAAAGGAGAATAAACATGGGATACGCATTAGAACTAAAGGGCCTTTGTAAACATTATGGAGATTTTTCCTTAAACCACATTGATTTTTCCCTTCCCACTGGTTGTATTATGGGGTTGATTGGTGAAAACGGTGCTGGAAAAAGCACTACAATTAAGCTTATCTTGGATTTGATTAAAAAGGATAGCGGAAAAATCCGTTTGTTTGGGCAAGATTCTACCAATGTGCCCCCTCATTTAAAGGAACAAATTGGCGTTGTGTTGGATCAAAGTTCTTTTCCTGAAACACTTTCCGCAAACCAAATCAACAAAGTGTTAAAAAAAGTATACCATACCTGGGAAGAAAAAAAGTTCCTTACTATGGTTCAAAAATTTCAGATTCCATTCAAAAAACAAGTAAAAGACTATTCCAAAGGGATGAAGATGAAACTTTCCATTGCCGTGGCGTTATCCCACAACACCAAACTCCTTATTTTGGATGAAGCTACCAGTGGGATTGACCCTGTGGTTCGGGATGAACTACTTGACCTTTTCCTGGAATTTATCCAGGATGACAGCCACTCCATTTTAATGTCTTCCCACATCATTGGGGACTTGGAAAAAGTATGCGATTATATCACTTTTATCCATCATGGAAAGATGATATTCAGCGAATCAAAGGATGATTTATTAGAACAATACCGAATTGTAAAATGTTCGGTAGCTGAATTAAAACAGATTGATGCCAATGCCATTTGCGGAAAAAGAGAAAACCAATTTGGGGTAGAAGCCTTGGTAAAGGCAAACAAAATACCACGTGGATTTTTGGCTGATCCTGCAAACATTGAAGATATTATGCTATTTACCATAAGGGGGGAACAATAATGGCTGGTTTATTGTTAAAGGATTGCTACAATTTAAAATCCCAGTTAAAAATGTTGGGCTTATTTTTAATTTTATTTTTAGTTTTGGCAATTTCCATGAAAAACAGTGGGTTTTTTGCTGGAATTGCAATGATGTTGGCTGTTATGATGCCGGTAACCGCTTTGGCCTATGATGAACGGGCAAAATGGGACCAATTTGCGGTTACCATGCCAGTTACACGGACGCAGATTGTTGACAGTAAATATTTATTGGGGATTCTGTTTATGGCAGGTTCCTGCATCCTATCCACTATAATTGCATATATTATAGAAAAATTCTCTTTTTCGGATACCTTCCAGTTCTTTTGCATCTTCTTTAGCATTGGAACGATAATACAGGCAATTTTACTGCCATTGATGTTTCAGTTTGGCACCGAAAAGGGTAGATTTATTTTAATTGGTGTCATTGGTATCCCCGTTATTATTGTCGCATTACTAATACAGCCTGGTTTCCAAATTGATTTTCATTTGATTTCCCTTCTGTTAAAGGTTGCACCTATCATCGCAATTTTTATTTATGTAGTTTCTCTCTTTGTTTCTATTACAATCTATCGCAAAAAAGAACTATAAATATAGCACAAAAAGGTTGGAACAAATTGTTCCAACCTTTTCTTTTAAAATAAAAACTGGCTAATCTGCAAATGCTTTTCAAATAATTGCGCTAAACGATCTAGTTCCTGGTCGAGTAACGAAACATATGAGGCACCATAACAGGCGAAACTCTCTTTTGTTTTGATATCTTCGTTGCCAAACACAATATCCTCATCCTCGATTTTGAGATCGAATGAAGGAAGAATCCCTAAAACAGGTATTTTGGTAAGGTTCTGTAGGATTTGAGTGCCATCGAAAAAAGACTGTGGATCCCCATGAAATTTATTGATAATAATCCCTTTTATCAGGTTACGTTCCTCTGAATTTAACAAAGCAACTGTACCATATAAAGAGGCAAAAACCCCACCTCTGTCAATATCGGAAACCAAAAGTACTGGAGCTTGAAGTTGGGTTGCCAGACCCATATTGACAAATTCATTCTGTTTCAGGTTTAGTTCAACTGGGCTTCCAGCACCTTCCACCAAAATATAATCATACTGCTTTTCCAATCGTTGAAACGCTTGCAATACCACTTGTTTTAACATTTGGTTCTGTTTTTTCACATCCACCTGAAATGCTGCCGGTTCCCCATTCACAATTAACACAGGATATTTATTTAGGACAGGTTTTATCATGATGGGATTCATGTCTGTAGACGGTTGTATTTTACACGCCTGTGCCTGGATCGCCTGAGAACAGGCGATTTGCTGACCGTTGGGAAACACATAGGAATTATCCGAAGTATTAAGCGCTTTAAATGGAGCGACTCGACATCCCTTTTGTACCAACAGCCGGCATAAGCCAGCTACAATCGTAGACTTCCCTACACCGGAAGCCGTTCCCTGTATCATAATTGTTTTTGCGATTACCAACCACTCCTATGGTAAAATTTAAGCGGAAAGGGTATTTTTTATCGAAAAAACACCCTCGTCGTCATCGACATCTGCGTTATAATAACGATCATCGGAATAATCTGAACCGGAAGGAGCAGTTTGGATCGTACTTTGATCCTCATATAATTTTACTTTAATCTCAAAAGTAGTCCCTTTGGAATTTCCAGACTCCCGATAAACTGTTAATTTTATACTATCATTTGGTTTTTTTCCATCCAAGGCATCTGCCAAATCACTGGTATCGCCAATGGATTTCCCATTGATTTTGGTGACAATATCACCCGCGCTTAGTCCTTGTGTTGCAGCATCCAAGGTGTCATCAACCGAAACGACATACAAGCCCTCTGGTATTCCATTGGCATTGGATAAAACAGAATCTATTTCACGGTAAGTAAATCCAATTTTTACCCTGTCTTTTACATAACCATATTTAATCAATTCATCTACAATCGGTTTTACACTATTTGTCGGCAGGGAAAAACCAATCCCTTCATAATTGGATTTTTTGATTTTAGCGGAGTTAATTCCAACAACTTGACCATAACGGTTCACCAAAGCCCCTCCAGAATTCCCTGGATTGATGGCAGCATCCGTTTGAATCAATGTCATATCTGTGCCATTACTGGTTTTTACTGTGCGATTTAACCCGCTGACAATTCCCTGTGTAACAGAGCCCATAAAGGTAACCCCGCCTGGATTGCCAATGGCAATGACACGGTCCCCCACTTGTACCTGATCAGAATTTCCAAATTCTGCATAGGTCAAATTTTCCGCGTCAATTTTAATCACCGCTAAATCCGTCTTAATATCACTGCCAATTACTTCAGCTTCATATTCGCTGCTGTTGTTCAATACCACTTTAATAGTAGGTGTAAGATATCCTTCACTATCCAACAATACATGGGCATTAGTGACAATATAGCCATCTGAACTCATAATCACTCCTGACCCTTCGCCAGCAGCTTCATAGCTTAAATCCTTATTATAGGTAACAATCCCTACCACAGAAGGAGTAACCTTTGTTGCAATTTCCGCTGTCGTCTGTCCATCATCCCCCGTATCTGAAGTTTCCGCTGGAGAATCATTTAAAATCAAACTGGGAAATTGCTGCTTTGATTGAGTAACACCCATGGAGGAAGGTTGTTTTTGTTCATATACAACATAGATTGTAAACATCATGATAACCGCAACCAGAGCAAAACCAAGTATAAAAGCTAGTAGCACAAGACCTCTACTTTTTTTAGTAGGTACAGCCCTTTCAGCCGCTATTTTTTCATAATCAGAAAAATTCCATTCGTAAACATCGTCCTGGTTCGATTCAATCTGGTCAATTAAAGTCAACTGCTCGTTTACAATGCCATCTTCTACAGCATCCTGTAAAACTTCTGTTGTTTTTTCTGGCTGTTCTGGATTATGCCGTTCCATCTTACCACCTCCTATTACCAATTGTATATTTTAATATAAAATTTATCAATCTAACTAGAAAACCAAAATACTATTAGAAGCTACACTACGTATATTATAAGTATTATATCAAAAAAACAAATCATGATTATCAACAGGGTGTTAAAATTCATCCTACTTGTTATGATGCCCCCATTTTTTCATCCAAAAATTATTGTTGTTCCTTATCAGAGCTTCTTCTTGGCTTTACCGGGGGTTTCCCTGTTTTTAATGTAATACTAAACTCGGTGTACTCCCCTTTTTTGCTACGAACCACAATATCGCCATCATGTAGGTTGATAATGGTCTTTACAATGTTGAGACCAAGACCTACCCCATTTTTATCTAAACCGCGGGATTTATCCGTTTTATAAAAGCGGTCAAACACCTTATTCATCTCATCTGGCGCTAAGCCTTCCCCACTGTTCCGGATGGTAATTTCGGTACGGGAAGCAATATTGCGGAATCCAAACTCAATATATCCATTTTGGTTGACAAACTTAATCGCGTTATCCATCAAGTTATAAATTACCTGATGGATCAAATCCTCATCCGCTTCTACCCAAATATCATCCACATCTAGTCCACGAATTTCCAGATTCTTTTCGTTAATAGCATTCTCGAAATTGAATAACGTTTGTGCAATTACATTTAATGCGTTAAACGGTTTGCACTCCAGCTTCATTTCCCCTGCTTCAATTTTAGATAGGTTCAACATAGAACGAACCAGCCTGGATAAACGCGCTACCTCATCCGAAACTATACGCAAATATTTTTTATGCTGACTTTCTGGGATTGTCCCATCCAAAATTCCATCAATAAAGCCGCCAATCGAAGTCATTGGAGTCTTTAACTCATGGGAAACATTCGCGGTAAAGCTCCGCCTGGAGTTTTCAATTAAGGAGAGGTCGTATGCCATCGTATTAAGGGTTTGGGCCAACTGGCCAATCTCATCATCCCGTTCGATGGATATTCTTGGGGAAAAGTCTCCTTTTCCGTATTGCTGGGCCGCATAGGACATATCTTTTAATGGTTTTACCAGCTGAGAAGTAACTAAAAAGATAATGACAAACGCCAAAAATAAAACCACGCCAGAAGAAAGGATAAACATGTTAAAGATTTCTTTCAAAAAAACCTGCAAATTGGAGGAAGAAGAAGACGCAAACAAATAGCCAATGGTAACATCATCATTTTGTACTGGAATCCCCACTGTATAGTGATTACTGCTATACAGTCCTTGAAACGTCCCTGTTTCCTTATAAATCCCCTTTTGGTCAATCATACCCCGAATTTCGGACGGTACTGTATAAGGGGAAGTATGCTGACAGAGGGTATCCTCGGTACACATAATCGTTTTACCGGAAGTATCCGTCATAAAAAAGTCAGCGTCAATAATACCTGCCAGCATGTTGTAAATGCTTAAAGAAGAAGCAACATCAATCGTGTAGTGGGTTTGGTCGTTGTCATCTTCCACCGCGCTTATGTAATTTTGTTCTACTGCCATGGTAGCTCTTTGTAGGTTTACTTTTAAGGTATTGTACTGCTCCTCTTGAAAGTACTGGGAGGCGCAAATCAGCATCATCCCTCCTAAAAAGATAATGCTGACAATAATAATCGAAATACATACCGTAAAATATTTGGCAAAGAGGCTTTTTTTCATTGTATTCCTCCTTTAACCCCTTAAACAAAACAGGAAAAACAGGATCGCTGTAAACCATCCTCCGGAATACTCTTCTTCCGCCAGTTATGCAGCTATCCTGTTCTGATTGATTGGTATGGGAAAGTCATCCAATCAGATGGCTTTCCTTATTCATTTACTTCAAACTTGTAGCCAACGCCCCAGACAGTCTTTAACGCCCATTTATCAGATACGCCTTCCAGTTTTTCACGCAAACGTTTTACATGGACATCGATTGTTCTGGAATCGCCATAATACTCAAATCCCCATACTTCGTCCAGCAACTGGTCACGGGTAAATACACGGTTTGGGGAGGAAGCAAGGTGGAACAACAGTTCCAACTCTTTTGGAGGAGTATCTACCACTTTGCCGTCTACCTTCAACTCATAACGGGTCATGTTGACAACCAGTTTATCATATACTACTTCTTTTACTTCTGCCTGTTGAGTGTTTTGTCCCAATCTACGATGAATTGCCTTAATACGGGCGATAATTTCTTTTGCGTCAAACGGTTTTACCACATAGTCATCTGCGCCCAGTTCCAATCCCAACACTTTATCAAAAGTTTCGCCTTTCGCTGTTAACATAATCACTGGAACATTGGATTTTTTACGGATTTCCCGACATACCTGCCAGCCATCCAAGCCTGGGAGCATAATGTCTAACAGCACAAAATCCGGTTTTAACGCATTAAATTTGACCAGTGCTTCTTCTCCATCATGGGAGAGGATGACACTGTAACCCTCTTTTTCTAAATAAAGGCGAAGTAACTCGCATATGTTTTTATCATCATCTACAACTAATATTTTTTCCGCAGCCATTTATAATGTCCTCCTTTTTATCCTGTATTTTCTCACAGGAAAAGAAAATTTGTTGGGGTTTTTGTAGGAGAATGGCAGATGAAACGCCTACAATTATGAATTTATAATATAAGTATAACATATTCACAATTACAAAGGTGAATAAATGATAAAAAAATAAAAAGGGATTATTGACTTTTTGTACTCTAAATTATGAACTTAATTAACAAAATTAACAAAATATATGTATCGACGGAATACGCCGAATTTAAGGCATGGAAATTTCGGTTAATGCCCATGAGGTCTCCGCCGAACTCCGTATCCTTGCAATGTCCGATAAGCTGATTACTCCAGCCAATTTTCCCTGGTCTGTTACTGCCAAACGCTTTACTTGCCGCCCTGCCATCGCTTGTAACGCCATATCCAAAGGCTGGTCTGGGGATACAGAAACCATATTTTTACTCATAACCTCTTTCACTTTTGTTTGAGTAATATCCTTTCCTTTTGCCACACAACGGAGAACAATATCCCGGTCAGTAACCACACCTAGTAGCTGTTTTTGTTCCACTACAGGCACAACTCCAATATCGTACTCTTCCATTAAAACTGCTGTATCTGCAATGGTGGTTTCTTCCCCCACTATAGCAATATGCCGGCTCATAACATCCTTAATTAACATCTTTACTACCTCCCCAATTATGATGTTGGTAGTATGGGAATGATTTCTTTATTTTATACAGCTTTCCGGATATAACAGCTGGTAATTCCGTAACAACGGCTTTGGTCCGCGGAATCCGAACGCCCTTGTTTGAACCAGTTTAGGAATTGTCTCCCATGATACAGAACAAACTGGAGGACGTAAAAATTCCGGTATTGTAGTGGTTTGGATATTCTGGTTATGAGGGCAAACTTTTTGACAAATATCGCATCCCCAAACCAGCCCACAATCCTTTACCAACTGCTGCTCCTGTTCTGTTAAGTCCCGTTTAAGTTGGTTAATATGGGAAGCACATTGTTCCAACCTGATTTTCCCGTGTTGGATTGCTTTCCCTGGACAGGCAGTTTCGCATCTGCCACAACCGCAACAGAAAGCTTTTGATGAAACATCGTATTCTAGCAGCTGGTCGGTTACTATTTCCCCAATAAACTGGTAAGTTCCATATTGTTTGGTAATCAACAAACCATTCTTGCCTTGTTTTCCAAGTCCGGCCTGTAATGCAATGGATACTTCTGGTATCGGAGAATTGTCCACAAAAGGAACAAACTTCCCTCCCACTTGAGAGAGCAGCTCACAGGCCCGACTCAGGTAACTACCAACCACTTTATGATAATCCTCCACCATGGCATACTGAGAAATATTCCCCTGTTCTAATTCAGGAGAATAATAAGGAAATAAACAGACAATTACTGATTTTGCCCCTTCCGGAATTTTAGATTTCGCCCTACATTGCAACAAAAATTCTTCCGCTGGCATGGGAGCAACTCCAAAAAGGAAAATTCCCGCCTGGTTTAGCCGTTCCGCTAATTCTTTCCGTTGCATCCTACTCAATGATACCCCGTTCTAATAAAATAGAAAGTTTTAAAATCGCTGCCTGGCTTTTGGAATCCTTAATTTCACCCTTCAACACCAGGTCTACCGCTTGGGCTAAAGGCATTTTTTCTACCTCTAAAAATTCCCCTTCATCCAGCTGCTGCTGACGGAAATGCAGCCCTGTCGCCACATACATCGAGATAATTTCATCGCAATAGCCAGGAGAAGGATAGAGTTTTCCTAAATCATAATAATGGTCCGCTACAATTCCTGTTTCTTCCAGTAATTCCCGCTTTCCAGCTTCCAAAGGGTTTTCATTGCCTTTGTCCAATTTCCCCGCAGGTAACTCTACAACAACTTCCTGGTAAGGATAACGAAACTGACGCACCAGGTAAATACAACGGTCATCGCTCAAGGCAGCTACACATACTCCACCGGGATGCCGCACTACCTCACGGGCACTTACTGTTCCATTCTCCAATTCTACTTTATCGTTAATTACGGTAATGATTCTTCCTTCGTAAATCGTTGTTCCATCCAAACGTTTTTCGGTCAATTTCATTTTGGGATTCTCCTTTCTGGCTTCATAATACCAGTAATTTCTATTTTATCTAATCTAAGAAAAAGCTGTTTCTTTTATTATCACATAAACAGAAAAATTTTTCAATATATATGGAATAACCTAAACACGAAGGAGTAATGATATGGACCAGTTTTATCAAAATCCGCCTACTTATGAGCTGCTTTGCGACAAAGTACAACAGATGAAAAATACCTATCCCCACATGCGAAATTTCTCAATTGGAAAATCCGTCCTTGGTAGAAAAATTTTTGCTTTAGGGATTGGTAATTTAAAAAACGCCACTTTATTTGTTGCCGCCATCCACGCACAGGAATGGCTAACCTGTATGTTAGTAACACACTTCCTGGAAGATTTGTGTTACCATGAACAAAATCAAAAACCCTTATTCGATACCAATTTAACGGATATGTTTGCCGAGAGAGGGCTAATTGTAGTACCAATGGCAAATCCAGATGGAGTAGAGATTGCATTGAATGGTGCAGCTTCCGCCAAACATCTTCGCCGTCAGGTAGGCCGGATGTTAACAGCCAGTACACGTTCCTGGCAGGCTAATGCCCGAGGAATCGACCTAAATCATAATTTTAATGCTGGTTTCCAGGAATTAAAAGCTATGGAGCGCGCTGCTGGAATCACACGCCCCTGTGAACGTCAATTTGGAGGATATACTCCACAGTCGGAACCAGAAACAAGGGCATTAGTCCACCTATGTCTAGGGCTAAATATAAAAAAACTATTGGCATTCCATTCCCAAGGAGAAGAAATCTACTATAGTTATGGCCCGAACACCCCTAAAAACGCAAAAATGATTGCAGATGCCTTGAAAGCCAGTTCTGGATACCAAGTAATGAATCCAACTGGCCTTGCTTCTCACGGAGGGTTAAAGGATTGGTTTATCAACCACACCCATAGGAATGGGTTTACCATTGAAATTGGAAAAGGAGAAAACCCTCTTCCTATTTCAGACCTACCTGGAATCTATCACAAACTACGTGAAATGATGTTTATTAGCCTTTTAATTTGATTCATTTTACAAAATAGACTGAAAATAATTTTTGTTGTGTACTACCATGGGATGGTGGGGTTTCAAGCGTTCTGTTACTTGATGATACTGGTAGGCGGTCTGAAGTTCCCCTATCCTATCATAGCAAACACATAACTGGATATTGGGGATAAAGTCATAACAATCCGGTAGGATAAAACCACCTTTCGAGTCCTCTTTATCGCACTGCAATGCCGCTTGATACCAATAAATTGCCTGTTGATACCGCTCTTCTCGCAAAAAACAGGCTCCAATTTCACAACAAATTTCAGCCCTTGGCCGATCAAAAATAAAACTGTAAAATAAGGATTCCAATGCTTTTTGTTTCTGTCCCAATCGTTGATAACATTGGGATAAATCCAAACAAGCATTGATATTGTTTTCTACCCAGCCCTTTCCAGAATCTAAAAAGTTGCGGAATACCAATATAGCCTCCTTGTCACGATGATGGTTCATCAGTTCTCTGGCATAGTAAAATTGCTGTCTTGGGTCCAATTCAGTATTTTTCTTTATTTTTTCTAAAATGCGTAGATTGCGATCAGGGTCACTGGGATGAAGTTTTTGATGAGTGATTGCAATATCAGTATGGAGGATATTCCCTGATGGTGTGATTGCTTCATGGACGGCACCCTTCCATTGGTAACCCTTTTCCCGTTTTACAAGTCGTTCTCTCTCGTATGAGAAACTGGGATTCCCTTCCTTATCAAAGGCTACATGGTATTGCATCATAACCATATCAACTTCCGGGGAAAGGGTTTGTTTTAACTGGAGCAGTTTTTCTGCATCCTGTTCTAATACAACGTCATCCGCATCCAACCAGAATAAATAGTCTTTTGTCCCTTTGGAAAAGGCAAAATTCCTGGCTGCCGCAAAATCATCCTGCCATATATAATCATATACTTGGTCGGTATACCGCATTGCAATTTGCTTTGTATTGTCCGTAGATCCAGTGTCCACAATAACAATCTCATCTACAATATCTTTTATGTGGTCCAAACACCTAGCTAAAACATCCTGTTCATCCTTTACAATCATACATAAACTGATCTTGACCATATCATTTCCCCCATTTATTTCATTACTCTATATTACGTAATGAGGAAAAAACAGGTTCCTATCAAAAGAAGATTCTATCAGATTACCCAGATATTCTATCATACTTCTATACCGGAAAATATTATTCTAGAAACAATGCTTTCTTGTTTCTATGAGACGAGAAAAAATAATGATGAAAAATACATTTATATGATATTTTCCTATTTTCGATGATTTAATTTTTCAGTAAAACCTCCAAAAAAGCAAAAAACTCCAGTTGGAAAACAACTGGAGTTTTTTCTGTTATAAGAAAAATTTACTAATATATCCTTGTACAAAAATAACCAGTACAATCAATGGGAGGACAAATGTAATGTATTTTCTTGTCCATTTTGGGAACTTAATCCCTTTACCGGTATTTGCTTCTTCGATAAAGTTATCCCAGCCCCAACCATAGCGGGTAACACAGAATAAAAGATATACCAAGGAACCTAATGGCAACAGGTTGCTGCTGACAATAAAGTCTTCCAAATCCATAATCGTACTGCCAGCACCAAATGGCTGTACCCCGCTCAGTACACTAAAGCCTAAAGCGCAAGGTAAAGAAAGGATAATCACCAACACAATATTGATTAAAACCGCTTTTTTACGGGACCATCCCCATTTATCCATGCAGGAGGAAATGATATTCTCAAATACTGCAATTACGGTAGACAACGCCGCAAATGCCATAAAGATAAAGAATAAACTTCCCCAAATGCGGCCTCCTTGCATTTCATTAAAAATATTTGGCAGGGTCTGGAAGATCAGTCCAGGTCCACTTCCTGGTTCCACACCAAAGGAGAAACAAGCAGGAAAAATGATCAAACCGGACATTACCGCTACAAAGGTATCCAATACTGTAATGCTAATAGCATCCCCAGTCAAGCGGCGTTCTTTTCCAATATAACTTCCAAAAATCGCCAGCGATCCAATTCCAATACTTAATGTGAAGAATGCTTGGCTCATCGCCGCAAAAATGGTATCCGCTAGCCCTGCTTCCATCATCCTTCCAAAGTCAGGCAACAAATAAAATTTTAATCCCTCTGATGCATTTGGCAAAGTTAAAGAACGGATTACCAAAACAATAATAAGAAATAGCAGGCAAAGCATCATGACTTTTGTGATTTTTTCTACCCCATTTTTTAGCCCTAAAGAACAAATCCCAAAGCCAATGAACACTACCAATACCATACATATCAGCATTAGCCATGGCTGTGCTGTCACTTCTCCATAAACCCCTTCTATTTGTGAGGTCGTCATCCCTACAAAATCTCCTTTTGCTGTTTTGGCAAAATACAACAGCATTAGGCCTGCAATTGTAGTATAAAACATCATTAAAATATAGTTACCTGCCAAGGCGACATATCCAAATAAATGCCATTTTTGTCCTTTTCTCTCCAACACCTCAAAAGACCGAATAGGACTCTTTTGGCTGGCACGGCCAACCGAAAATTCCATTACTACAATAGGTAATCCCAATATAATTAAAAACACAATATAGAGTAACACAAATGCTGCGCCCCCATACTGCCCTGTAATATATGGAAATCTCCATACATTACCCAAACCAATTGCACAACCGGCTGAAATTAACAAAAACCCCAACCTAGATGAAAATTTTTCTCTTTCCAACCATCTTCCACCTTTCCTGTTATTCTTTTGTCCATTCCTTGCAACCTTTTCATCCCCACTTCATAGGATAAGGGGATGGAAGAAAAAGGAGGAATGGCATGGAACAATTCTTTTCTATTATCGTTCTTTGTTTTTCCGCAAATATTGATACACTTATTTTATCTGCCACCACTGCTGCGGCAAACAAAAAATTTACCATACAGCATATTCTATGTATTGCAGTAATTTCTACTTTTGGAACATGGGCATCTCTTATAGTGGGAAGCTTATTTTCCGGCTTGCTCCCCACATGGCTTCCGGATAAAATTGGCGCAGCATTACTGGTACTGATTGGAATATGGATGCTGATGGACTCGATTTTGCATACCAACCAGCCCCAACAAACAACAGAGATATCATTTCAATCCTCTATTTTTTTAGCAATTGCGTTAACTATAAATAATGCTGGCATTGGATTTGCAGCAGGGGTTGCCGGATTGTCCATCGTTATAGCTACCACGGTAACCTTTATTATCACAATTCTATGCTTTATTCTGGGAAATTTCCTAGGAAAACACATTGCCCAAAAGTTACTTGGTAAATATTCTTCTATTTTGTCCGCCCTAGTTTTAATAGGGATTGGTTGCTATGAACTAATTGTTTCCTTTCTTTAAGGAAACATAGAAACCACAAAATAAGTGGACTCCCTATTTGCCAAAAACAAAAAATAAAATAGACATTTCCTAATACTTATGATGTTGCTTCAACTATCTTAACCCTAAAAAGGACAGTATCTTATCATTGGTTAAGATAAAGCCTTATCATTACAACTATTTCGTTCTGAATCAAACACAATTCATAAAGAAAAGCAAAATAAATCATTTTATCTTAATAAAATTATTATACCACATTTGCTAGGAAAGAAAAAGGGGTTATATTTTATAAATAATATAACGAAACCCTATAAAAATCACAAAATCCCACTGTGAATACAGTGGGATTTTGCCTATTTAAAATAATAGAAAATTAGCCGCCAATCTGGCACTCTAAAGCAGTATTATTTCTTACAGTATTTAAAAGTTCTTCTAACGCCTCATTGTTCTGAGGATCAATATTGCTTAACTCATACTTACGTCCAAGTCCTGCATATTTATCTTCCCCTAAGCGATGGTAAGGAAGTAGGTGGATTCGTTTTACTCCAGGCAGCTGCTCCGCAAATTTTGCAATTTGATAAATCTCACGAGGGGTGTGGTTGAACTCCGGAACAACTGGAACACGAATCACCAAATTAGCACCTGATTCCGCAATTTTTTTTGCGTTTTCCAAAATCAGTCGATTGGATTGTCCAGTAAATGCCTTGTGTTTTTCATCATCCACATGTTTGATGTCCATTAAAACCACATCCAGCCAGGGCAGCAGCTTTTGGATATTACTAAATGGCGCAAAACCCGTTGTTTCAATTGCAGTGTTAATACATTGTTCTTTGCAAGCACGCAGGATTGCCGCAGCAAAATCTGATTGGAACAGGCATTCTCCACCAGAAAGGGTTACCCCTCCGCCGGAACGCCAATAATAAGTTAAGTCTTTACGAACTTCATTTAATACTTCTTGAACGGTAACGTCCCGCCCCATTGTCTTTGGTACACCATTTACCACCATCTTTTGAATCTCATATTGCTGAGATTCTGGATTGCAACACCATTTGCAGCGCAATGGGCAACCCTTTAAAAAGATAATGGTACGGATACCCGGGCCATCATGTACAGAGAACCGCTGTACGTCAAAAATACGCCCTGTTTCTTCTAAATAACTGTGATCCATATTTCCTCCAACAGGCAAACTGCCCGGTTGTCTGATCAAATACGAGCCTACCTTTTGTTTTCTATTTTATTGGAAAACGTGTTCTGTACGTTTAATAATATCATCCTGCAAGGACTTGGATAATGTGGTAAACAACGCACTGTATCCTGCTACACGTACGACCAGACCTTTATAATTCTCTGGATGTTTCTGGGCGTCTATCAAAGTTTCCCTGCTGACAACATTAAACTGTACATGCATACCTTTTTGGTCAAAGTAAGCACGGATTAAAGACGCAAAGTTCGCCAATCCCTGTGTACCAGACAATGCAGATGGATGGAACTTCTGGTTAAACAGTGTTCCGTTGGATGCAATAAAGTGATCCAAACGGGATACCGAGTTACAAGCAGCCGTTGGTCCATGTACATCTTTTCCGGATACTGGGGATACACCATCTGCAACTGGCGTTCCAGCTAAACGGCCATCCGGTGTAGCACCTGTTTGCGCACCTAAAGGAACGTTAGCAGATACTGGATACAAACCAGCTTGGAAAATACCGCCACGTGGGTTATGGTACTGCTCTAATGGTTTTGTATAAGTATAAGCAACATCACGCGCAAACCGGTCTACCTCTTCAATATCGTTACCGAATTTCGGTAATTCATCAATCCAGTTTAATAACTGGTTGTATTTTGCTTGTTTTTCTGGAGAACAAGCTTGGGATTTTACCTGGTTGTAAACAGCAGCAATCTGTTCATTACTAACATTTTTTCCAACAGCAGCTAACTGTTTTACAATTTCAGCGGTAATTTGGGTTGCTTTTTCCTCCGACATACCATGTCCAAAGTTGTCATCTAAAGCTTGTTTGTATTCTGCCATGGTCAACTTATGCTGTTCAAATACCAGGGTTTTGATTGCCCAAAGTGCGTCTGTCATGTTGGCAATCCCAAAGCCCTGTGGACCGGTAAAGTTGTAGATTGCTCCACCTTCCTGCACACTCTTGCCCCGTCCAATACAATCTTCAATCATAGAGGAGAGGAATGGCAATGGACAACGTTCTGCATGGGCAACATCAATTGCATTATCTGCGTTTACTAACAAGCTGATCAAATATTCTGTTTGTTTTTTATACGCATTGTAGAACTCGTCAAATGTTTTCATCTGGGTAACGTCGCCAGTATCAATCCCAACCATTACGCCATTATCCATACCACGGGAGAATACCAGTTCCAAAGGGCGGAGCATGTTATAGAACGCAGCATCATGCCAGCCCTCAGTTTTTCCAGATTTTTGTGGTTCTACACAACCGATGATATTGTAATCACGGGCATCCTGTAATGTCAAACCACGGCTTTCCAGAGATGGAATAATCACTTCGTCGTTATAATAAGCTGGCAAACCAATTCCTGTTCTGGTCAGTTCTGCACATTTAATCAGCAATTCGTTTGGGGTACCATTCCAAACACGGCAGGACAAGGATGGCTGTGGCAGAAATACGTGCATAGAAGCTTCCACACACATAAAGGACAGGTCGTTAGTAACGTCCATACCGTTTTCATCCTGACCGCCAACACAAAGGTTCTGGAACAAACTATATCCAGCAAACCCTTCTGCAGAGGCAGCATCTCTCGCTTTGTTCAGGTCATTTAATTTAATCCAGATACAATCCAACAGTTCCTGAGCGGATTCGTGGGTGATTTTACCTTCTTTTAAATCCTTTTCAAAATAAGGGTACATATATTGGTCAAAACGGCCTGGGGAAATTGAGTGGCCGCTGGATTCCAACTGTAGCAACTGCTGTACAAACCAGAAGGACTGGCAAGCTTCATAAAAATTACGGGCAGGTTTACCTGGAACCTGGGCACAGTTGCGGGAAATTTTAAACAGCTCTGTTTTACGGGTTGGGTCCGTACATTCTTCTGCCTGTGCTGCCGCCAGTTCAGAATAACGGTGTGCATAACCAATGACTGCTTCACAGCTTTCAATGACCGCTTCTAAAAAGTGGCTGCGTCTTGCAAAATCCGCATCCCCTGGATTACATTTTGCCAAAGCAGCTTTTGCTTCTTCTATAATCCCTTCAAACCCAACTTGCAGGATTTTACCATAACATACGGTAACATGCCCTACCCCATTGTAGAAATAGTTTCCTGGAGTAAAAATATTATGCTCGATTGCTGTCAATGTTTCTGGAGTCATATAAGAAGTAGCCAAATCGCTGGTTGTTTTGCCTTCCCAATACTGGAACGCTTTTGCCAAACGTTGTTTGGTATCTTCGGAAATATAAAATGGATCCGCTTCACGGGTTTCCATGGTATCGAATTCATCCGCTACCCACTGGAAAGAGAACTCCGGAAAAGCCTGGCTACTACGTGGTGCAACCGTATTGCTTCCAACAATCAGTTCATGATCACGGATCACAATTGGAATATGCTTTAAAATATGGGCGAACGCTTTTGCGCGGCGTGTAATAATTGGTAAGCCTTCTGTCTGTTGGTAAGACTCGGTGAGCAGCTCCGCACGGTCCGCTTCCATTTGAGGCATCTTAGCAAACAGATCCTCTTTTAATTTTCCAATTCTAGGGCTAACTGGAATGGAACGGGTGTAATATTCTTTCATTTGTCATTCTCCTTGTCGGTGACACGATTCTTTTAGAATGAACGCTGGATTAAACTTTTTACCAGCAAAAACAAATTGAGAAAATTTTCTTTTTTCTCTTACAAAAAATCAAACAACATCAATATGATAAAACGAAAATAATTCTTGGTTACAGCCCTTATACGCTTTTGGTTGCGCCTCCAAAAGCGCACGAACAAGCTGTTTTCTCCGCTATACAGCAGATTTTCACCAGATTATAACGATCTTTTGCGACACTGGAATTCCAGTGCGCTAAGAATATACTGATACAGTATTTATTATAACTTTTTTACACATAAAAGTCAATGAAAGATGATGTTTCTATTCCGGTATAATAAATAGATGGTACAATGATATTCAGCAAAAAACAGCGGATTGAAGTGACCGTGGTAAACTGTCCTCCCTTCATAAAACAGCAGAAAGAAATTTATTAAAAATAAAACAATATAGGATATTCTAAATCATGCTGCAACCATAAATATGTTCCATTAAATTTCCTATATGACAAAAATTTCTTCCTACAAAATGAGAAAGCATTCTTACTGTTGCCATCACGCCAAATTCATCTTAAATATTGCGTTGTAAAAGTCCAACTAAATTTGATCAAAACCTATAAACATAAGTTTTATAAGGAAGATTTATTATCGTATATGAAACCCACTCTCTGTTTGCGTGGGTATTTCATGAATTTCCATCTGCTCCACCACAATAAATTGGTTTCCTTGGCGGATTTCCTTTAATACAGCGTCTACATTGGATTCTTCCCCTTGCAGTTCACACAATACGCTTCCATCCCATTGATTTTGCACCCAGCCAGTACATTGATTCACTGCTGCTCTAGTATTGATGAACCATCTTAACCCAACTCCTTGAACCCAGCCTGTAAGGCGTATTTGATACCGTAACATTTTTTCACTCCTTTTTCTTGACAAGCCTGTAGATCCGCATTATAATGATTGCGACCGCAAACTACTAACTTTTTCATAGAAAGCGAGGTAACCCATGCGGGAACTCATTAAATGGCTCTCCATTGCCGACCGATTTACAAGGCTAAACTTAGACAAAAATCTAGCCAATTTAAACATTAATAACAGCCAGTATTTCTACATTCTTAAAATATGTGAAAACCCAGGGATTACCCAAGATAAACTACAATCTTTTATCCATGTTAATCCAAGCAATATTACCCGTGCCCTGAACCAACTAGAAAAAACCGGGTTTTTATTGCGTTTCCCAAACGAGCAAGACAAACGGACATTCCACTTGTTTCCTACAGAACAGGCAAAAAAGGCGTATTCAGCTATTCTAGAAGCAATCCAACAAAGCTGTGAATCCCTTACTTATGGGTTTACAGAACAGGAAAAACAGCAATTCTTATTTCTCTTAAAAAAGTCTGCATCTAATATTTTAGCTTTAGAAAACGCAAAACGATTTCCATAACACATAACATAAAACCGGTGTATTCCAATACACCGGTTTTTCTTACCATATTAATCTGTTAATCCCGTAGTGGAATACCTTTGGCATCCGCTGGAATGGACCCTGTCAGAATCATAATTCCTTCTACCAGACCCCAAATCCACATACCTAAAATCATTAATCCACCAATTGCTACACACATAAGGAACATACCTAATATGCTTACTACTAATTGGATTACCGCCTTCCCGATAAATCCTAGATAAAAATTGTGAACGCCAAATAGGCCCAGGAAAATCCCCAGCAAACCTGCTGTTAATTTGGATTTTGCTTGGCTTACACCACCATAGTTTCCACCTTGTTGGGCAGCTCCACAGTGGGTACAGATGGCAGCCATTGGATCAACCTGATTACCACAGTTGGCACAGAACTGGTTCCCTACCCCAACAGCTACACCACAGTTTACACAAACCGCTGCGCCAGGATTAAGTGGTCTACCACAGTTTTTACAATAAAGTGGACCTTGATAAGCCTGCTGTTGTGGCATTTGTTGGTTGTAAGTAACTTGCGCTGTATATGTACCATAGCCTGCGTTTGGGCTGTATTGTTGTTGTGGCATTTGAGCAGTATCCTGTGGTTGTACTTGTGGCTGATTTGTTGGGTCGTTGGATGCCGCAGCCATCGGGGCACCACATTGTGGACAGTATGCAACATCATTTTCAGTTACAAAATTACAATTAGGACAAATCATGATAAAACCTCCATTTGCTTTTTTCAAGCAAAATAATCTGATATTCTTATCATACAATATTTTTATGCAATAGTCCACAAGAAAATTTCATTATTTTCAAAATATTCTTATCTTATTGTTGAAAAGCGATGGTAGTTTATAAACTTTTTATAAGGAATAGTTGTATTTCTCATTGCGTTGACAGGTTTTTTATTTTGCAGTATGATTAAGAAAAAGGAAGGATGTGTAAGCCATGCTTTGTACTTATGCGAAATGTTTGGTAAAGCCACAAAATATACAGGCTTTCCTCACACTGGCAAATACCTTAGTTGACGCCAGCCGTCTGGAACCGGGCAATGTTTCCTACGAGCTGTGCCAAGCCCCAGAGCCGGATAACTGTTTTGCTTTTGTGGAAAAATGGAAGGACCAGCAGGCGGTTGCCCTGCATTTAAACAGTGAACATTTTAATGTGTTGATCCAGCGGATTTCACCATTGTTAGAAAGGGAAATGGAGATTACCACTATGGAAGTGATTCTGTAACCACTTTTCCCCCTTTGCAGTTGGAATAATGCCCATCCTATTTGAGATAGGATGGGCATTATTCTATGATATGGTCAAGATAAAGGAAAGATAATTGCTATTTTTTTCGTTTCCCTGCCAAAACAGCGGTTGCTACTGCCACTGCCAGTACCGCACCTACCGCAGCCACAGTGTTATCCCCTGTACGCGGAGTAGTGTATCCAGTTTGTGTAACTGCTTCGGAGGAAGATTCGGATAAATTCTGCCCTCCAGACTGTTCTTCGGTAGATCCATCGGTAGAAATTGTTGAGGTAGTGTCCTGACCGATTAAGACCAGGCTATCAAGAACGGTTTGGAGCGCTACTGCCTGTTGGTCTACAGCGGACTGGTCATCAATCGAAAGTGTAGTATCCTCTAAAACAGCTTTGGCCTCTGCTAGGCTGGCATTTAGCACTGCCACGCTTTCAGCTGTATACAGATTTGCGTCTATGCTATCCCCCTGCTGAACTAGGGATTCAAGAATGGATTTATCCGCTTTATACCGTAAATCCATAGTGGATTGAATCAAGGCGTCGTAAGCGGGTTCAACCGTATCCGCCATTGCATTTTCATCCGCAATAACATCTGCCGCGTTTTCCAATGCGGTTAAAAATGCCTGTTTTGCATCCCCATCCGCATAAAGATCTAAATCCAACCCGTTCGCATAGGTATAAAATGTTTTTAACAGCGTTTTATCCCCTTTTACAAATCCCAGTTTATGGATTTCTTCCAACAAAGTAACCCATGCTTGGTCAATTTCTTCCTGGCTTGCAAACTGGTCGGTCTGGACAGTTTTAGCGGCTTCCAGAGCCTGATGGAAGGACTGCTGCACCATTGGAATGACATCATCAAAAGAAGAAGATGTTTGTTGCGCTTCCGCATAAGTGATCACTTGATCTAGTACTGTTGTATTGGTGCTAAAAATCGACTGGTATCCAGGAATATTTTCTACTGCCAATTGGTCATACATTTTGGCGAACAACAATGGATTGAAGTTCGTAATTTGAAACCCACATCCACTAAGATCCATCTTGGCAATTTCAAGCCCCTCTGGGCTGGTGCCACGTTCATCAAACCCTTCGGATTCGGAACCAGTCCCGTTTAAATCGATAGCGGAACCTGTTTCCGGGTCAAATCCAGTGCGTCCATTTTCGTTATGGTATTTGGTAACAATCATACTGGTGCTTGCAAATTCCCCACCGGAATAGCTTCCGGTTTCTTCATTGTAGATGCCATCTGGACCTAACAGGTTACAAGTGATCGCCGCCATACCATCACGGTCGGTATAAGATCCAATCCTAGTTTCACGATACCATGGGTTTCCTGTAGTTGCGGTTGGATGGATTAACATTGTGCATCCCATAGCAGCATAATAGCGGCCTAATTCTGGGTAGAAATGTCCATCCCGGCAGATATCAACACCAATTTTACCCCATTGTGTATCCAACATATAAGGGGTATCCCCACAAACAGACCAATAAGACTCTACCCCTGCGCGATGCATTTTCTGATAGGAATCCACTGTGCCATCCGGTTTACAAATCGCAGCTGAGTTATAAACTTTTTCCACCATTTCACCTTTTAACGCTTCGTACATTGGGGTATCCATCTTTTGCGGCATACCAAAAACGATATACATATTATACTTTTTGGCATATTCCGCAATGATGTTGGTAGAAGGGCCCGGTATTGTTTCCGCCAGTGCGACCTGCATATATTGGTCGCCTTCAATGCCATCCGTTTCCGGATCTTCACAGCTATAGCCGGTAAGCACGGTTTCAGGGAATACGAGGATGTCAACATCATTTTGTGCCGCTTGTTCAATATAGCCGACCATCATCTGAATATTCGCATCCTTGTCCCCCCATGTTGCGGACACATTGGCCACAGCAGCTATAGGACCGTCAGTTACATCAGAAGAATACCGTAATGTCTCCCCGGAAGCCTGTTTGTCAGCAAGCTCTTTATACCATTTTGCATAATAATCGGGATGGAAATCCGAGCTGACTTTACAGGTAGAGCTTGGCATACCACTTAAATCAATCGCCTGGGAGTTGGAGAGCATCCCTTCGGTTGCAGTAATGATATCATCATCCCCAGTTGTCCCCGCATAATATACAGGTCCGCTAAACCGGCTTGCTAAAATAACACTGCCCCCTGGGAAATTGTACGTAGAAGACCCATCCTGTTTGATTGGACCATCCCCACCTACCAGGTTTGCGCTGGCAACCAGAATGCCTTCCCTAGATGTTATGCTTTCCAGGCGGTTTTTATAATACCATTCCCAGCCCTGGTCATCCCGAATATTATCACCATCTACATCGGTATAGGAACGGGAGGTAGCAGTCGGGTTTAACACAATACTACATCCTTGCGCAGCGTAATACCGTTCCAACTCCGGTGTAGCATAGGTATCATAGCAGATACTAATGCCTACTTTCCCCCACTGTGTGTTCACCATAACAGGAGTATCGCCCGGTGTACACCAGCTTCCTTCTACTGGGGTTATTTTCTGGTAGGCAGTTACTGTACCATCCGGAGAACAGGCAAACTCAGAGTTATAAGCGTGTTCCTTATCCCCCGATATTTGCTCAGATGTGCCGAAAAATACCCACATATCATATTGGTCTGCATAGGAGGCAATTTCCTGGGTAATCGGACTGGTTGTTGTTTCTGCCTCGTTTACTGCCATCTGATAAATTTCCGAATTTGGATCGCTAGAGGAAGCATAACCAGTCAAGCACATCTCAGGGAACAAAATCATTTGCACTCCTTGCTCGTCCGCCTGTTTCATATAAGAAAGTATGCTTTCCTTATTTGCCTCCTTGTCTCCCCACACAGGAGAAAAATTGACAACCGCCAGTTCCCCGGGCTGGATTGTTTTTGTGGCGCTTTGCCCGTTAGTAGCAGCTGTTGTAGTAACAAATGAGCTAACCGCAAGGGTTACAGCCACGGTGATTGCCAGAATACGAGAGCTTAATTTTGATTTCATAACTACACTCCTCTTTCATTTTTTAAACAAAACAAAAAAGGCAAAGACACCATCTGTAATGGCGCCTTTGCCTTTTCTCAATTGTTTCGTTGGCTTTATTATATACCCAGCATTTTTTTAAATCAACCCATCTAATTCAATTTCCTCAATTTAATTAAAATATATTATTAAAAAAGGATAATTTTTATAAAATATTTAACAAATAAAAACATCCTACTAAAAGTTGTATCAGATTTATAAAGGCTATTCCAAAAAAGCAAAACCAGAGCATAAACATGATTCATTTCCTTATAAAACAGATTAATTTGATTGTTGCATCCACGAATAATGGTTTTTACATATTATTGTAACTGCGCACCATAAAAAGCCCAATGTCAAAATCCAACGATCTACTAAATTAAACGGAAATACTATAAATAATGAAAAAATAATTACCCAGATCCAAACTATCATTCCAAGAATACACGCAACAGGAAAATACAAAAAAATATCATTCAACTGTTTTCCAAAGCACAAAAAACTCGCCATTCCATAACTAATTCCGAACAAAATAATAAATAGGATCATTTTTATCAGACCAGATTGGCTTTCCATTAGGGAAGTTGTTGCTATCAAAAAGCCAATAATGCTCAACAATACTCCAACCATTATTCGAGCAATTCCTTTTAGTACCTTCATTTTCCTCACCTTTTGTATCTGTCCAATATTATCACAATAATATCATATACTATAGTTTATATAATTTAAAATAATTATATCACGTTGATGAAAGAAAATCAATCTTTCATAATAAACTTTGGTGATATGTATGAATAATAATTATAGTATAGGAACACGCCTTCGTGAATTAAGGCGCTCCAAAGGACTTTCCCAAGAACAGTTGGCCTTGAGGGCTGATATTACAACTGCTTATTTGGGCCAAGTGGAACGAAATGAAAAAAACCCTACTGTTGTTATCATGGAGAAGTTATGCAATGCTTTAGAAATTTCTCTTTCCGATTTTTTTAGCAATCAGCCATTGAAACAAAACGAAACCGACGTTGTAACTGGACAAATTTTGTATGAACTAAAAAACACCACAGAATTGGAAAAAATTGAGATACTTCACATTATTCAACATGCGTTAAAATTAAAGAGTATAAAATAAAATCCTGATAGATTTTTCTTCTATCAGGATTTTATTTTCTATAACATATTTTTTTTATGCAGGATAACCGCCACAATAATGACAAGTAAAATAGAGATACAAATGGGGAACCAGAATACCGGCAGCGGAAGGAACGATACATTCATTCCATAAAAACTACTAACCAGTGTTGGTATCGCCATTAAAATGGTAATAGAAGTAAGTACCTTCATCACAATATTCAGGTTGTTGGAAATGATGGACGCATAGGCATCCATGGTTCCACCCATAATGTCCCGGTAGATGGTACACATTTCAATTGCCTGCTTTACTTCTAGCAATACATCTTCCAACAGATCTTTATCATCGTCATATAATTTCAACAAACGACCACGGAAAATCTTTTGGAGCGTCACCTCATTCGCCTTTAAAGAAGTGGAAAAATAAACTAAGCTCTTTTCAATGGTCATCATGCGGAACAATTCTTTATTCTTCATGGATTTATGCAATTGCTGCTCCGCGAAATCGGTAATTTTGTCAATCTGTTTTAGGTAAGCCAGATAAGTTTGAGAAATCCGGTAAAAAATTTGAAAAATTAATCGAGTCCGATACTGAGTATAGGTATTGCGAATTAATCCATTGGTAAAATCTCGAATAATAGGAGAATCCTTAATACAAACCGTAATCAAGGTTTTTCCTTTCATAATAATCGCCAAAGGCAAGGTGCAAAATTCAATATTTCCCTTTTCATCACTGGTTCTATCGGGAATGTCGATGATAATGGCGGTCTGGTCATCCTCTGTATCAATATGAGGGGTTTCTTCCTCGTCCAACGCAGAACTAAAAAAAGTAGGTTCTACCCCTAATTCTTTGATGATAAAGTTGCGTTCCTCTGTAGTAGGAGCAACCATATTAATCCAAGTATAGTCTTCTAGCTGGCTAATGGGAGTAATGTGGCCATCCAGTGTTTTATAGAATTCCATCATCGTAGAACTCCTCCTTTCTTATTTAGCCACATGGTTCACATATGGCTATTATCGTGTTTACAATTCGCTTTCGTCCGACATCGTCAGCCATATATGTACTCCTTTCTTTTATTTTACGCAAACTTATTTTTGGGCAATAAAAAAGCCGTTTTGCACACGACAAAACAGCTACACCCACTGTTCGCCGAGTTTTGGCTCTCCAGGGCATAGATAGAAAACACTATCAGCTGTGTTAGACAAAACCTTAACTCGGTAGTGCCAGCTGACCCGTTGGCGTCTCTCGACATTTCCGGGCAACAGCCATATCCATGGAGTAACCTCACCTAACGGTGTATAATTTTATTATAAAACGATACCTATATTATGTCAAGGAAAAGAATACTTGAAACGGAGGAAATTAACGCATAATACGTTTATCCTCTTTTATAAGCAATGTTTTTATGAAATTTTTCTATTATCCGATAGACAGCTAATAAAACTTTTCGTAACGTATTACGGTATATATTTAAAAAATATATACCGTAATACTGCAAAAGTTATTTTCTCACGATTCTTGGTGCATCTGTTAATCTTTCTGCTCCATTCTCCGTAATTAAATATCCATCTTCCATTCTCATACCATTAATTTCCGCTTCATATAATGGAATATCAACTGATATCACCATATATTTTTGAATAACTGTTTTACTGGATGGTCCTAGAATTGGAGCTTCAAATTCGATAACACCTACACTATGTAGGCCAGAATACATAAAATTCTTTTCATATCCTGCCTCTTTCATCACATAACGCCCCATTGCCTCTACTTCGCTGCCTATATTTCCAATCTTTAAATTCTCAGAACAAACTTGTTGCGCCTTTTCCATAGCTAATACAGCTTTCCATTCTTGTTCATTGGGAGTACCAAGAAATACCGGCCTACCACAAGCTCCATGATATCCTTCATATCTTGGTGCTAATGTAACTACTACTACATCATTTTTCTGGATTACTCTATCTGTTGTACGGGAAATAATATGGCGGGTGTTTGGTCCAGATGAAACCATAGTATCGATTCCAAACCCTTCCGCGCCATTTTTACGCATGATATATTCCGCTTCTGCTGCAACCTCACGTTCTGTAACTCCAGGCCTAATCGCATCAATTGCTGTTTTCATACCCAGGTTTACAATTTCGTAAGCTCTACGAATAACCGCAATTTCTGCTTGTGATTTAATACCACGTAATACATTGATCTGTTGGTCCACATCAACAAATTCAATTTCAGGGCAAGCTTTTACAATCGATTCATATAACTGGGCTCCCATGTATATCTTTCCTGCAATACCAATTTTTTTGACATCATATTGCACTCTATTCTTTAACATTTCTACAAACGGTTTAATTACAGAAAATGGATAATCCTCATCTTCTGCTGACATTTCTTGAAGGACGGTTACATCCTGAATGATTCCCACCTGTTGAGCGTATCCATCTGTTTCCGGTCCTGTTAAAACAATTGGATCCTTTCCTCGAACAAACATAAGAATTACTGGCTCAAAATGTGTTGGTAGGTTAGAATAATATCTTGCATAAGCATTTCCATAAGTAGCTCTATCATCGCTATAAGTCAAAACAACATCTAACTCATTTTCATTCATCATTTCTTGGACTTTTTGCCAACGGTCTTGATATTCTTCTTTTGGAATTTTTATTAAATTCATTGTAATTCCCCTTATTATTTTATTATACAGTTTAATATGGTAAATTTGGATAAAAACTAATATATTTACCTGAATAAATCATATATTACCATCAAGCCTATAAATTTGTCAATTAAATTCTAAAACAGGCAAATAATATTCATAATAAGCTATACTACTAGATTATATTAAAAGAGATATACAGTTTCTTTTTTCCAATAACGGCTAATATTCTGTTCTTTTTGTATAATATGAATCCTCATTACACGTTTCTTTGATCAACCTTATTGGAACTCACGTATGGCCAAAAGTTTACTAATAAGAAAAACCCTTTTGCTAATAATGAAGCAAAAGGGTTTTTCAATTAAAGATGTCGATTGTTTCGATTTTGGAAATTTCTCCGGTTCCGCTGGTTTGGTTTTACAGGATACAACGGTTTTTGGCGGTTATTCTTGGAATAGTTACCTTGTTTGGAAGACTCCTCTGTATATTTTTTAGCGGAAGTCATTCTACCACAAATCCGGCATTGCTGCATGGATTGGATCACCTGTTCTGAAATACTCTCTGGAATAGATACAATGGTTTGATAGTCTTGTACATCAATCTTTCCAATTTCACTCCCTGGAAAGCCGGTGTGTTCTGTCAATGCCCCTAGAATATGGTTGGCTGCTACATGATTAATCTTGCCTGCATTTAACACAATCTTGGTATATGGCTCTTTGGTAATCCTCACTTTTGGAGTACGGTTTATCTCTTTTATCTGGCTAGCTGGAACCAATTCTGTTTTGCCAAAATGTAGTTCCAGCGCAGCTGCTGCAAGCTGCATAGGGTCATATCCCTGGCGTACCAACTGCTCTACTGTGGAACGGCATGCTAAGTCAGGTTTATCCCCGTTTAAAACAGACAAAACTTCCTTGGTATACTTTTCTTCTGCCTGCTCCAATGTCCATCCACGGACAGGAAGTTTACACCGGTTTAGTTTCGATTTTGTCATACGGGCAATCTGGTATAAATCATCCACCTGGCTTTTGCCACAACAAAGAGTAACTGCAATCCCCTCTTTTCCAGCTCTGCCAGTACGGCCAATCCGATGGACATAGTATTCTGGATTTTGTGGGATATCATAGTTAAATACATAGTCCACATTATTTACATCAATTCCACGGGCTGCCACATCAGTTGCTACCAACAGGTTTAAGCGCCCTGTTTTAAAGCCATTCATAACACGGGTCCGCTGGGATTGGTCCATATCCCCATGTAATCCATCCACATAAAAACCTGCCATTGCCAAAGCATCTGCCAGCTGTTCCACCATTTTTTTAGTGTTACAGAAAATAATCGCCAAAGAAGGGTCATAAGTTTCCAGCAAAATCTCCAGTGCTTCCAATTTTTTGTCCTGTTGTACTTCATAATAACGTTGAGAAATGGCGTCTAGCGTTACTTTTTTGCTGTTGATCTGGATCATTTTAGGATTTTTTTGATATTGTTTGGTCAACGCCAAAATAGCTGGGGGCATAGTTGCGGAAAATAGCACTGTTTGGCGATTTTCTGGGGATTGTTTTAGAATAGTTTCGATGTCATCACGGAATCCCATGCTGAGCATCTCATCCGCTTCGTCCAAAACAACCATTTTTAACTGGTCCAGCCTCAAAGTGCGGCGGCGAAGATGGTCCATAATTCTGCCCGGTGTCCCCACTACAATCGAAGCACGTTTTAATTTTAAAATTTGGCGTTCCATTGAGGAACCGCCATATACTTCCGCAATTTTTACCCCTTCTTTATAACGGGCAACTTTTCGCAGTTCATCCGCAGCCTGCATTGCCAATTCCCGGGTAGGGCATACCACCAACACCTGTACTTTGCCCGCACGTTGAGAATCCAAATCTGTTTCAATCATTTCCACTGCTGGGATCCCAAACGCAACGGTTTTTCCCGTTCCAGTCTGGGAACGTCCAATTACATCTTTTCCCTGCAAAATAAGCGGAATCGTCTGCGCCTGAATATCCGTTGGCGTAGAAAACCCCATTGCGTAAGCAGCTCGTTCCAATGATGGCGAAAGGTTTAATTCTGAAAATGAGAGTTTTGGGTTCATTCTAGTCCTCTTTCTAATTCCAGTAATTGCTGGAACATAATTGTAATCGTCTTTATCAAAATATATCAAACACCCTATTTTAAATACAAAAGCTACGGCAAAAGTGCAAGAATGCTTTTGTCATGTTACGTGTTGTACATAGAAAAACAACGAGGAAGAGCCTTCCTCGTTGTCAGCAAATCATATAAATAAGTATAGCATATTTTGTGAAGATTGTCAAATAAGGATTTATTTTTCAAAAGTATATGCAAACCCCCATTGTTTACGGCAGGTATCCATAATTTCCATAACAGCCTGGGTATGTTCCAATGGAATCCAAGGGGATTCCTTTAATCCCGCCTGTAAGCATCGGGTTGCCTCCATGCCTTCATATTCGTAGCCGTTTTTCTCAAATGGATAGTGAACCTGTTGGATTATTTCATTGTTTAAATCCCGCAATTGGGCAGATTCCGCACATAAGAAGTTATGGTCAATGGTAATCTTCCCTTTTGTACCTACAATAACGGCAGGATTTTGCTGATGCACATTAAATCCACTGGAAATTGCCGCGTAGTTTCCGTTTTCATATTTTAAAATAATGGAATTATTAATATCCACACCAGTGTGGGCAAAGTCTGCTGCGGATAAAACCTCTGTTGGATGATGTCCCAATAAAGAGCAAGCGTATGTAATAGGGTATACTCCTAAATCAAGTAATGCACCTCCGCCAATTTCATAGTTATACAACCGGTGAGGTGGATTTGCTTTCCCCGGAGTAAAAAAGTCCGCTTTAAAGAAACGAACTTCCCCAATCCTTCCTTGGCTTACCCAATCCATAACAGTACGATAAACCGGAGTACATTTGGTCCACATGGCTTCCATCAAAAATAAATTGTGTTCCCTGGCATAGGTAATTTGTTCTTTGGTGTCCTTGGCATTCATGGAAAACGGCTTTTCGCATACCACGTTTTTTCCAGCCCGCAGCGCCAACATAGTATATTCATGGTGCCACCTACTTGGAACGCCTACATAAATGACATCTATATCTGGGTCGTTCACTAACTCCTCGTAACTTCCATATCGCCGCTCGATCTCAAAACGGTCCCCAAATTGCTCCGCTTTTTCCTGGGAACGGGAACCAATTGCTAAAATATTCGCATTGCTAACTGTTTGCAGCCCAGTGCAAAACCAGGAGGAAATCCTGCCTGCTGCTAAAATGCCCCAATTAATTTTTTTCATTATTGATCAACCACCTTTTTCTGTTGCTTATTTTTTGTTTTAACTTCAGTTCCATATACTCTTTTGCGCCATAATAAAGGAAAACCACCAAAACTTCATTTCACACATGAACGGAAAAGGCGAGTTTCCATAATGGTGGATAAAACTTTTTCCCACGCTTTACACAAACAAAGTAACCTCTGGTACAAAAACGGACATAGTAGATACCAGCATAAATGATAACAGCGATCCCCACAGATAATACCATCAATAAGATTACTCCCACCACAATATTCATTCTAGTTTTCCCTTGATTTCACTCGACTCCTTGTACAATTTTCACAATTTCCTACTGGCCTATTCCGATAGATAACATGCCATTTTTATGTATTCTGTTGCTACAAACCTCAACCATGTTAGAACTACTAGAATATTAATTTTATTATACTGGTAAAATTGGTATTTATCAACAAATATTTTGGAAAAATTTCTACAGCTCAAATTGTTAATAAATTAACAATTCTGCAAAATCCCCTTGATATTTCCATCCATAGAGCATATAATAAAATTATCAAGCAGGATAGGAAGGCACAAAAGCAATTCCTATTCAAATTATACGTCAAAATGACGAGTAGGAGGATTTTCTATGTTAGTATCCGCGAAAGAGATGCTGGAAAAAGCAAAAAAAGGCCATTATGCAGTTGGACAGTTTAATATCAACAATTTGGAATGGACACGTTCTATCCTGCAAACAGCAGAAGAGTTAAAATCACCTGTCATCTTAGGCGTTTCGGAAGGCGCTGGGAAATGGATGGTTGGTTACCATACCGTTGTAGGCATGGTAAACGGCATGTTAAAAGATATGAGCATCACCGTACCAGTTGCCCTTCACTTAGATCATGGTAGTTATGAAGGTGCCTTGGCTTGTATTGAGGCAGGTTTTTCATCTATTATGTTTGATGGTTCCCATTGTCCAATCGAAGAAAATATTGAAAAAACAAAAGAGCTAGTAAAACTCACAACAGAAAAAGGAATTTCCATCGAAGCTGAGGTTGGTTCTATTGGTGGGGAAGAAGACGGCGTTGTCGGCGCTGGCGAATGTGCTGACCCACAAGAATGTAAAATGATTGCGGACCTTGGAGTTACCATGCTAGCTGCTGGCATCGGCAACATTCACGGTAAATATCCCGCAAACTGGAAAGGTTTATCCTTTGAAACTTTAGACGCAATTCAAAAATTAACAGGAGATCTCCCTTTGGTATTACATGGTGGTACAGGGATTCCAGCCGATATGATTAAAAAAGCAATTGACCTGGGCGTTTCCAAAATCAATGTAAATACAGAATGTCAGCTTTCTTTTGCAGAAGCTACTAGAAAATACATTGAGGACGGGAAAGATTTACAAGGGAAAGGTTATGACCCAAGAAAACTGTTAA
Source organism: Clostridium facile (assembly GCF_014297275.1). Lineage (NCBI taxonomy): Bacteria > Bacillati > Bacillota > Clostridia > Eubacteriales > Clostridiaceae > Clostridium > Clostridium facile. Next base: position 2,407,622 of record NZ_JACOQK010000001.1, on the reverse strand, counting down.
AACCAGGTGCAGAAGCCATCAAAGAAACTGTAAAAGAAAAAATGGAACTGTTTGGTTCGATTGGCAAGGCATAAAAAATAGAATTCTATATTATCTATATTAAGAGCAAAGCATAAAATGGCTTTGCTCTTTTTCCTGTGCACTTTTAGTATCTCTATTTTCAAAATATTCTGCTGGATCAAACGGCGCTACAAAAAACATATCGGAACATGAAATGGTGGAATCCAATCGAAGGTTATCAAAATAATGTTATGGTGTGTTTGTCCACTATTTTGGGAATGATAACGATATGGATTGGATAGATATTACTGAAACAATATCATTTTTTCAGATACATAGCTTACTATATTATCTAGGAGGTATTCATGAAACAAAAAACTTATTCAAAAGATATTATTTTAATATTGATAGCCAGCTTTTTCTATTTTTGTAGCCCCATGCTGATAACTCCCTTGATTACTGGTTTTTCGGGCAGTATTGGGGCTTCCGCTACCATGATGGGGATGATTGGCGGGTTCATGAATTTATGCTCCCTTGTTTGCCGCCCTTTTGTCGGGAATTTAGCGGACAAAATCAGCAAATATAAAGTTTCTTTTCTTGGCGCGGGATTGATGTGCCTTTCCTGTTTGGGATATATGGTTGCAACAAACCCAATGATTGTTTTTGTTGCCAGAATGATAAATGGCGTGGGGTTTGCCTGCTGCTCTGTTTGTATGGCTACCTGGATGTCCAACATGTTGCCCAACGAGAAAATTGGTTCCGGCATGGGGATTTATGGTATGATGAACGCCCTTGGCATGGCGGTTGCTCCTGCAATCGGTATTAGTATTTATCAAGTATTTGGTTATCGGCTCTCTTTTGGGATTGCTCTACTTACCTCTTTGATGACAATGATTATAATTCAATTTATTGGAAATAAAGGCGAGCCAGAACCCCAAACTCAAAAAGTAAAAACCAAATTGCAGATTGCGGAATGGAAAGCTGTCCCTGTTGCCATTATTATCATGCTGTTTTCCATTCCTTATTGTGCTACCCAATCCTTTCTTGTCAACTATGTACAAGCTCGAAACCTTTCTGTATCAGTAAGTCTGTTTTTTCCTCTTTACGCGGTTGTTCTATTGGTTCTTCGCCTTTGCCTGAAAAGCTTGTTTGACCGACTCCCTTTTCAATATTTTTTATTTGGCAGTTCTATCAGCGCTTTTGCTGGGATTTTGTGTTTGACGTTTCTGAAAAATAATATTATATTGTTTTTTGCTGCCTTATTTATGGCGGGTGGATATGGCATGATGTGCTCTATATGTCAATCCACCGCCATTTTATTGGCAGGGAAAGAAAAACGTGGGTTGGCAAACAGCACCTATTATATCGGGCTGGATTTAGGGATGGCTTTGGGCCCTGCGATTGGGGGATTTTTGTTTGGAAACTTAAATTTGTCCTTATTTTATCCCGCTTTATTGCTTACTGTTCCTTTGGCTATTATAGTATATTTCGTTGTAAAAATAAAAAATAGAGCCTCTTTTCAATAATAGACTTTTTATTTACAGAATACATTTTGTTTTTTACAATACCTTTTATACTCCCACATAATAATTATTGCTTTAAACGTAAGTTTGTCTTACACAGTCTCTAAAAGGGGATATTACCGGCTTAATCCCTATCAGGGGTAATGAATGATATTATCGCATCACACGCATTTTACCTGTAAACGGATCAAAAATGGTAATCTTTTCATTTACTATTTTTCGTACTGTCTTTCCTTTTTCAGCTTGCATAAAACTCGCTGTTACAATTGTTGCTATACTCTTTGTCTTTCCCCGGTAAAACCGGGGAATTTTTTACATCTAAAGGTACCATATTAAAAACAATAACCTTATAATCAACTACAGAATTAGCATTTGAAACAAATTGTATAAACCGGAGTATTGCCTTGATGCCATCATTCACTGCTAGATAAAATCATTCCATACTTCAATTAACCGCTTTTTTATCATAACGAAAGTCATGACCTCCGGCAAAGCCGGAGGCTTGATTAAGCCCTAGAAGGTCATTTTACTGGCGGGCATCTAACGATGCACTGAACATTCTTTCTCTTGCATCTACTGCTCCGCCACCCGTAAACGGGCACTTATGCTTCTTTCCGAGCTTGATGAACTTGCTAGATTGCTTGTTAGTAACTCGCTTCGCTCGATACTTGAAGCGAAAGCTTTTTTACGAGGCACCTCCACCGGTATAGCCGGTGGTTTCCCTAATCAATCAAAAAAGGAAGGTTCACTATGAACCTTCCTTTTTGGTTACAAGATATGAATTACTTTTTCCTGCTGGAGAGGAACAGTGCTGCACCTGCTACTGCTAATACTGCGATGCCTGCAATTGGGGCAATGTCCCCTGTTTTTGCTGCGTTCGCCTTTGTTGTTGTGCTTTCCTGTCCCGTTTGGGTAGCATTGTTGTTGGTAGTTGGTGTTTCAGTTTCTGTTCCTTCTACTGCTACTAAACTATCCATTGCAGCCTGCACAGATTGTACTGCTACGTCTACTTCTTCCTGAGTTGCGTTTTCATTTGCTAATACTGCATTCGCATCTTTTAATGCCGCTTCCAGTACTGCGTAGCTTTTTGCTGTGTATACATTCACATCTATCTGATTTGCTTTTGCTACTACTTCTTCCAGGATAGATTTATCTGCTTTGTATCTCAGGTTCAACATTGCGTTTAACAGCTTATCTGCTACTTCATTGATTTCCGCCTGCATTGCGTCTCCGTCTTTGTATACGCTCTGAGCTGCTTCCAATGCTGTGGTAAATTCCGCTTGACCTGCTTCTACATACTTACTCAGGTCGATTCCTTCTGCTGCTGCAATTAAGCTTGCTAATTCTGTTTTATCGCCTGCTACAAATCCCAACTTATGGATTTCATTTAGCAAGGTTTTCCATGCTGCATCCACTTCTTCCTGGGTTGCTGCATCATTTTCTGCTACTGCTTTCGCATTTGTCAACGCTTCATCAAAGGATTTTTGTACACTTTCAATAGCGTTATCATATTCACCGCTTGCTTTTGCTGCATCTGCGTATTCGATAACAGAATTTAAGATACCTTTATCTGCTGTTTCTGTTTCATCTGCTACATAGCCATCTGCAATGCTTGCTACCAATTTACCATCTTGCAGTGCAAAGTTGTAGCCACCTGCTTCCAAGTTGAATTTTGCTGTCATTTGGCCATTGTGTTCTTCCATACCTACATAAGTAATACCATCTATTGCTGTAAAGTCTGCTACTACTTCTTCACTTACTGGCAAGTATAGGGTCGCGGTTGTATTTGCAGGTACTACCGCTTCATAAGAGGTCAATTTACCTTGATTCGCTGTCCAATTGGAAACGATAGTTCCATAATCTGATTCATAGCTACCATTGGTATAGGTAAAGCTTCCACCTGGTGTTGGCTGTAATTCAAAGCTCTGGAATCCTGCGGTATCATCCCTTTGGATACCAACCTGGTAACCCATCATCCATGCGCCTACCGCGCCTAAGGAATAATGATTGAAAGAGTTCATTCCGTTATTTCCACCATAGCCATTTTCTACGGTGTAGGAGTTCCAACGTTCCCAAATAGAGGTTGCGCCCTGGGTTACTGGATACAGCCAGGATGCATATTCGGTTTGTTCCAACATTTTGTAAGCATCTTCAATGTTTCCACCTTCTGTCAAAGCTGGTAACAATGGGGCAGTCCCTACAAATCCTGTTGTAATCGTATAATTTTCTCTTGCGCATGCTTCTACCAAGTAATCTTCTGCGTATGGTTTGTTCGTTTCGTCAAATACATCATATGCCAATGGCAAAGAATAGGATGCCTGGGTATCCTGGACTTTTCCACTTGCAGTAGTTTTATGGGTTTCTGGGTCTACATAGGTGGCGTTCCATTCTGCTTTAATGCCTGCCGCGTAATCGCTATACAATTGGGCGTCTTCTGTTTCGCCAATTGCCGCTGCCATATCCGCCATTGCTTTTGTTACATAGTAGAAAGTTGCATTAGATAACATTGGGGTATCGGTAGAGGCAACGGACAGATGGTCTGCCAGGAAACCGGTGTTAGAAGTCAAATATTCCTTACCTGCTGCTTTTTTACTCATCATACCATCCATATGCAGCTTCATAGAATCGTAGTGCTCTGTGATGATGGAGGTATCTCCATACTGCAAATAGGTTTCATATGGTACAACAACACCTGCTGCCTGCCAGCAATATCCCAAATTCATGGCATTTCCTACAACAGCATTATAGCTAGGAGCGTATTTGTCGTAAGTACCATCTTGTTTGCCCTGAGCATCTCTCATCAGGGATAGAAAGTTACCATAGAAAGAGTTCATATCCGCCATATAGGTTGCGGTTCTGGAGAATACCTGAGCATCTCCGGACCATCCCAGCCTTTCGTCACGCTGTGGGCAGTCTGTTGCGATGGACAGATGGTTCCCATAAGTGGATCGCATGATATTTTCAAACAACTGGTTTACCAGTTCGTTGGAAGAATCAAAGTTACTTGTCTGTTCTGTAATAGAGCTTAATACAATCCCTTTAATGTTTTCTTCTGGAATTTGTTCGTCTACGCCGGAGATTTCAATATACCGATATCCATGGAATGTGAATTCTGGTACAAAAGTTTCTCCGCCTTCTGCACCTTTCATCGTATAGCGGTCTGTACTCAATGCGGTTCTATAGTTTTCAGTTAAGATTAAGCCCGCCAAATCGCCATAGTTATATTCGTTGTCTTCTGGCAGATCTGGATAAATACTTTCACCAAATCTCAGTGTGATTTCTTGTCCCGCTTCACCTTCTGGCAAGGTAATCTGTGGGACACCTACCATGTTAGTACCCATATCATAGATATATACGGTGTGGTTATCATCCCCACGGGTTTCTTTGCTGACAAAAGTTGCATCCAGGGTTTCTACCTGTTTTACCCCTTCGTCTGTTTTGGCTACGATTTTTGGCTCGTACCCGCTTACTTTAGAGTCCATTACGGTTGCCGCTCTCCATGCGGATGCGTCATAGTCCGAGGTATCCCAGCCTGCTACTGCTGCTTCCAGATTTGCGTCATAGGTTTCGCCATTAAAGTTTCCTGCGTATCTTACTGGTCCTTCCCCATAATACTGCCAGGTATCATCTGTTTTCACAATGGAGCTTGTCCCGTCCGTGTATTTGATTTCCATCATTGCTAGGAAGGACTGACGGTCACCATAGAAGTTATAGTCTGTTAAATTAAAGGATGCCTCGTCGCCATACCAGCCAGACGCCAATGTTGCGCCGATGGTGTTTTCCCCTTTCTGCAACAGCTTTGTTACATCATAGGATGTGTACTGAATTTGTTGGCGGTAATCAGAGTTACCAGGAGTAAAATATTCGTCTCCTACCCTCTGGCCGTTGATGCTCATTTCATAAATACCACGTGCAGTGGCGTACATAGTTGCACGCTCAATCTCTTTGTCCGCTGTAAAATCTTTTCTGAGCATTGGAATGGAACCATAGGATGGGTCCGCATAAGCAAGCATCCCTTTGTTCACCAAAATAGATCCATCTTCTTTTACGGTTACGCCTTTTATTCCTTCAAAGATATCATAGGTGGCGCCTGTATCTTTTCCAAACACTTCCGCCTGTGGTTCACGATAGTTTTTAATCGAGATATTAGAGAAATCAGTTGCTTTTTGATTATTTTCACTGGTGATAAAGCCAATGCTATTCAAACGTGGATATAACTCCGTACCACCTGGATTTAATGTTAATGCATCAGAAATTTTTTGACCATCAATGCTCATGCTTTCCATCTGGTTTCCGGAAATCACAATTTCATAATCATGGAAGCCATTTTTGTTTTTGTCATTGATGATTGTTTCTGGTACTTCGATTGTGGCGATTGGGGTTTCCACTGTATCTGTTGGACAATATCCTACACGGTACACTTCCACTGTTGCCGGCATTTGGCTAACATTCAGTTGGTATGCGATGTAGTTTTCCCCATGGATTAAATAGTTGTTGTAGATGGTTGCGCTAAACCTAGGATCATCCGCGCCAAATACAAATCCGGATTTTTCTCCGCCTTGTTTAATCCTCATGGTGTAGTTCATCCGGTATACTGGCATGGAAGCCGCATCCAAATACAGTTCATCCGCACCAATCCATTCAGCACCTTCCCATGTGCTTAAATCCTCGCTCATTAGCCCTGTAGTGAACTGTTCTGGTTCAGATACCACTGGGGTTCCATTTTTATCCCACACAGTTACCATCCATTCATATGCAGTTTTTGGCTGCAATGGAGTTGCTGTGTCCGGATATTCAACCCAAGTGGAATTGCTATCTTCTACTTTTCCGCTGTTCCAAACCTCTTCTCCTGTTTCTACATTGGTGACCCGGATTTGGTAAGCGGTTTGTTTTTGCCCGATTAGATTGGAATCCATTGCCCAACTAAACCTTGGGGTGGTATCATCCACTGTTGTTGCATCTTCCAGGGAATTGGTTTCCATAGAAGTAATCGTTGTACTGTATCCATTTGCTGCTGACGCAGGGATTACAGTAGCTGTCATACTTGCCAGCATAGCAACGGACAGCAATACAGACAATATTTTTGTTTTGAGATTTTTCATAGTTTCCTCCTCCTCAAAATTTTTGAAAATTCTCATGTAACTTACTGTATAACCCATTATAAAATGTTTTTGAAAAAATTCATGTAATTTGATGATTAATTTCAGGTATTCTGAAATCATTTGCAATTCATTTTCAGCAAATATCCTATACAATACATAAAAAATATGTTATAATTGCATATAATATTAAAAGTTAGGATGGCAGCAATATGGATAAATGGTTAGACCAAATAAAAGGGAGATGGCAGGGACGTACCAAGAATGGTGCTTCTTCTCAACCTTCAAAGCCGAATGACCTTGGAAAAAAACTGATGGATATCGTACGGGAAAAAGGGTATTATACGCTAAATATAGAAACATTTGGAGAAAATACAATAGTAGCCTTACCTCACCTTTATGACCCAGATTATAAGCAAAAACCCCTTTTTCATGTGCATAATTATTTTGAAATGGTGTATGTTTACCGTGGGAGTTGTGTACATGTCACCCACGATGAAACGATCCATCTCCACCAAGGGGATGTTTTACTGATGAACCCCCACATCCTACACTGGCTTTATCTCGAACATCCCACCGATATTGTGTTTAACATCTTGCTGTCCAAAGATTTCCTGGAACAGACGGTTTTTCCTTGGATGACAGACAACCGTTTAATGTTCAATTTCTTTTTGGATTACTTTTACCATTTAAACCAGGTGGAGGATTTTATTTTATTCCCCTATACTGAAAAATATCCGGTAGAGTCCCTTATTAAGCAATTAATTGAAGAATATGTAAATGATGATTTATGTTGTGATTCCGCTTTAAAAGGGATTTGCCTGCAACTGTTTGCCCATTTGGCACGGATATGCAACGATTACTATGTCGCCAATGATACTGATATGAAAAATCATCAGGTAGCCATCCGAATTATCCAGTATATCCAGACTCACTTGGATACCATATCATTAGAGTCTGTTGCAAAGGAATTTAATTATTCTACTTCCCATATATCTCGGCTGTTCCGAAAAAGCTTAGGAAAAAGCTATTCCGAAGTTGTTTATAATATTAAATTACAAACCGCAAAAAAATTGCTGGAAACAACGTCGCTTTCTATGGGGGATATTGCTGACAATATTGGCGTAAACGATACCAGCTACCTTCATCGGATTTTCAAGAAAAAATATGGGCTATCCCCTTCGGAATATCGAAAACAAATGCAAAAATCCATAGATGAAGGATAGCTATTTTGTACAAAATTTTCTTTTATAAATTATCAATAACTGCTTAATTATAAAAATTTGTATTGACAATGTTTTTGTTTAATAGTATAATCAAAAAAAAGGAAAACCAATGAACAAGAAGAGTAACCTAAAAGCAATATTCTCAGAGAGCTATGTGTTGCTGGAAGCATAGTAATATTATTTGGGTGAATGGGCTTGTGAGGGCAAACTGAAAGCAATGGTATTTGCAGATAGGGGCGACGGATTCCAACCGTTATTGTGGAGCATGTATGGTAGTACATGAAAAAGTGCGTTCATTATGAATGAATTTAGGTGGCACCGCAGGAGTTTTGATCTCTTGTCCTATGATTAGGGCAAGGGATTTTTTGTTTATAGAAAGGATGAGTTGTTATGAAAAAAATACCTTATAAGATTTATCTGGAAGAAAGCGAACTTCCAAAACAATGGTACAACGTACGTGCGGATATGAAAAACAAACCCGCTCCAATCTTAAACCCTCAAACATTAAAACCAATTACATTTGAAGAGTTGCGCCCTGTTTTTTGTGATGAACTGGTAAAACAGGAACTGGATGATACTACCCCTTATTTTGATATTCCCCAGGAAATTATTGACTTTTATAAAATGTACCGTCCATCCCCATTGGTGCGCGCTTACTGTTTGGAAAAAGCGTTGGACACCCCCGCTAAAATCTATTACAAATTTGAGGGGAACAACACTTCTGGCAGCCATAAATTAAATTCCGCCATTGCACAGGCATACTATGCAAAACAGCAAGGGTTAAAAGGGGTTACCACAGAAACCGGTGCGGGCCAATGGGGTACCGCCCTTTCCATGGCATGTGCTTATTTCGGGCTTGATTGCCAGGTGTACATGGTAAAATGCTCCTACGAGCAAAAACCCTTCCGTCGTGAAGTAATGCGTACTTATGGCGCCAGTGTCACCCCATCCCCTTCTGACACCACTGAAGTGGGAAGAAAAATTCTAAAAGAATTCCCGGGTACATCCGGAAGCTTGGGCTGCGCTATCTCTGAAGCGGTGGAAGCTGCTACTACACAGGAAGGTTACCGTTATGTATTGGGTTCGGTCCTCTCTCAGGTTCTACTACATCAGACTGTTATTGGTTTGGAGGCAAAAGCCGCTTTTGAAAAATACGATGAAAAACCGGATATTATCATTGGATGCGCTGGCGGTGGTTCCAACCTTGGCGGATTGATTTCACCATTTATGGGAGAAAAACTCAGAGGTGAAAAGGATTATCAATTTATCGCGGTAGAACCAGCCAGCTGTCCAAGCTTCACAAGAGGTAAATTCGCTTATGATTATTGTGATACCGGAATGGTTTGCCCGCTGGCAAAAATGTATACTCTGGGCAGCGGATTTATTCCATCCGCAAACCATGCTGGAGGTTTACGTTACCATGGTATGAGTTCCATCCTATCACAGCTCTATCATGACAACTTAATGGATGCGGTAGCGGTAGAACAGACTTCTGTATTTGAAGCAGCCGAAAAATTCGCACGGATTGAAGGGATTCTTCCTGCACCAGAAAGCAGCCATGCCATTAAGGTTGCCATAGACGAAGCAATAAAGTGCAAAGAAACTGGAGAAGAAAAGACAATCCTATTCGGTTTGACAGGCACAGGCTACTTTGATATGGTGGCTTACGAAAAATTCAATAATGGTGAAATGAGTGATTATGTTCCAACTGATGCGGATCTGGAAAAAGGATTTGCAGGGCTTCCAAAAGTAGATTTATCATAACATCAAAATAGTCAACTATGGATTGTATTCGGTACTGCCGTATTTTAATATTATCTTGAAAAATGATTGATTTTTTGAAACCAATCAATTCGTTTAGTAGTTAGTATATTATGTTGGACTTCTCCATGTTTTTATGGGGAAGTCCTTTTTATAATATTTAATCATATTGTGTTTATTGATAATATAATATTTTTTATCATAGAAGAGACAAAAAACATGCACCTTTATTTTTTGAAGGTGCATGTTTTAATATCGCCTTTATTTTGCTGCTGATAAATCTACATAGATTTGTTTTCGATATTCGGATGGAGACATATGAAACCTCGCTTTAAACACTTTATAAAAATAGTTGGCATCACTAAACCCAACCATTTGGGTTATCTCATTAATCGTTAAATTCTTATTTTCCAAATATTTTTTGGATTGGTTTAACCGCAAAAAATGGACAATGTCAGAAAAATTCTTACCGGTATAATTGGTAATAATCTTAGAAATATAGCTAGTAGAATACTGAAATTGTTCCGATAGTGATTTTAGTGAAACATTGGAGATATTTTGGTTAATATAAGCAATAATATCCACTACTAATTGGCTCTTTGGCGTATCATCTAAAATCTCTTGGTTTAATTTTCGGTAACTGCGGGAAAGCGTTGCAAATAACTGCACCAAAATAGCCTGCATCACGCTGGTACAGCAAATATCATGTGAAATATATTCCTTAATCAACATATCCACAATAAATTTTGTAGGATATTCGTCATCCTTCGGAAAATAGAGGTAGTTTGAAGTCATATTGATGTGATAGAGGTAGTTTACAAAAAAATTGGAAAACAACTTGTTATCCGCAATTAAAGACAACATAACATCCTCAAATACAGAAGGTTTGATGATAATATTGATAATGGTATTCTCATCACTTGGAGTAAACGGGGAATGTAACGCGTTAGGATTTAACAACATAAAATCCCCTTCTGATAATACCATTTCTTTTTCTGGAAGAATATTTAAACAGGAGCCTTTATAAACATAAAACAGCTCAAAAAAGTTATGGTTATGTAAATAAGGATCCCTTGTTTTTCCAAAATGGGGAAATAGAATAATGTTATCTGCCATTCCTTCAAAATGAAAATGCTCATAATAATCAATATATTGGGAAGCTTCCATTCCCTGTGTGGTATTTAAATCTCTTTTTAAACGGCATCCAGATGATTTAACTTTTTTTGCTAACTCTAATTTCAGATTAGACATTGGTTCTCTTCCCTCCTTTGTGTTTTATTATAACACAAACATTCAAAAAAATAATAGGTTTTTATGTAAAATTCAAATAAAAGCAGAATCCAGGAAAATTATCACAGTGGAAATATTTTCTCATCATGCTATAATTGGGATAAATCATAAATGTTTGGCCAATATTTGTGAATAAAGCAGTTTTAAACTGGAATTTAGGAAGGAGAAAATAATATGCGACATACTAAAATGTTAAAAATTTTCACCTCAGTGGTGGCTGCTGGTGTAGCAATCTCTGTGATGGTAGCTCCAATGTCATCCGCTGTTGACCAGATCATCAATGGTACAACGATTGTCAATGGAGTGGAAACAAAAATTTATGATTTGCAAACAAATTTCCAAGACAATCCAATCGGTATTGAGCAGGACAACATCCGTTTTAGTTGGAAAATGGATTCCAATTTAGTTGGGCAAGAACAGGTATCCTATCAGATCCAATTACATAAAGGCTCCGAAGATGGTGAGGTTGTTTGGGATAGTGGAGTTATAAACAGTTCCTTATCTTCTGCCATTCCATATGCAGGGGATCCGCTGGATTTGGAAACCAAATATTTTTGGACTGTAACTGTCATAGACAGCTTAGGTCAAGAAGAAACAGCTACAGCTCATTTCCAGACAGGTTGCGACTGGGGTGATACCCAATGGATTTATGCGGAAAACCAAAATCAACGTTCCCCATATTTCCGCACAGAACAAAAATTGGATTCCAGCAAAAAAGTATCGAATGCTAGTTTATACATTACCTCTTTAGGGGTATATGATGCTTATATCAATGGGCAACAGGTAATGATGCAGGATGCAGAGGGAAATCCAATTGATGATACTCTGGCTCCAGGTTGGACAGATTACAACTCCTATATTTACTATCAGGGATATGATGTTACTTCCTATGTACAAGATCAAGAAGATATTGCCTTGGGCGTACAGCTGGGACGTGGCTGGTTTGCTGGCGGTATCCAAAGCTGGTGTGAATTTGAAAAACAGATTGGCGATAAATTGTCATTCTTGGCAAAAATGATTATTACATATGAAGATGGAACCAAACAAATTATTGATTCCAACACACAAGATTGGAAATCCTTTGATAATGGCCCATTGATTGATAACGACTTCTTCAATGGCGTTGAATATGATGCTAGAAAAGAAGCTTCTGTGGAAGGCTGGAACACCGTTGGATTTGACGATTCTTCCTGGGATGGCGTTGCACAATTCACAGGCAAAGTTGGCCGTCTGGAAGCAAACAGCGGCGCAATTGCATATGTAGAAGACAACAAAATTCATCCAATCGCAAAAGACTCCTTTAAATATAGTGAAGTAATTGAATCCAAAGAAAATGGCGGTACATCTGAATATGCTACTGGAGAAGTAGTTCCAATTGCAGTAGATGTAAACCAGCCAATCGAAATTAAAAAGGGCGAAACTCTGATTTTGAATATTGGACAAAATATTGCCGGTTATAACACTATCACTGTTTCTGGTCCTGCTGGAACCCAGGTTGACGTACGTCAAGCTGAAATGTTAAACGATGGTAACTTAAACCCAACTGATAAACAAGGCGGAAGCTGCGGTCCAAAAGGCACTTTGTACTGGGCCGGTTTGACAGATGGCGGACAATTTAGGGAAACCTTAAACGATAAACCATTTGCCGACCGTTACTATCTGGATGGTGAAGGACAGGAAACCTTTACGCCAAATTTCACATGGCATGGTTACCAGTATGTTGAAATCACCGCAACAGAAGACATTACTCTATATGACTTGTATGCGGAAGATATTACCTCTGTAGGGGAAGAACGCGGATTTATCGAAACCTCCAATGCAGATGTGAACAAACTGTTTGAAAATACAAAATGGAGCCAAAAAGCAAACTACATTACATTGCCAACTGACTGCCCAAACCGTGCGGAACGCCTTGGCTGGACAGGTGACGCTCAAATTTTTGCGCCAGCTGCTTTGTATCACTATGATGTAACAGCTTTCCTCTCCATTTACAATGATATGATGGACGACTTTGCAAAACGCAGTGACAACGCTTATGGTACCTTTGTACCAACAACACCTGGCAAAGGCTTTTTCGGTGGTACAATTGAAACTGGATGGAGCGATGCAGGGATTATTATCCCATGGAATCTCTACCAGACTACTGGTGATACCAGCTACATTACCAAATATTATGACCAAATGGATGCTTATATGGATGCCTATTTTGCAAAAGGCTATAAATGTGCATTGGGTGACTGGGTAGGCTTCGAAAAGACGGATAACTCCTATATGAATGCAGTTTATAAAGTATACTGCTCTCAATTAATGAGCAAAATGGCTGCTGCGGTAGGCAACCAGGCAATGGTAGAAAAATATAATGGTTTGGAAGAACAAGCAAGAGAATATGCCAAAACATACTTGGATACTATTGGGACTCATACAGGCATGGATACACAAACTGGTATTATGTGGGCTTTAAGAGCAGGTATCTACAACAGTGAAGAACAAAAACAACAATTATACGATAGATTACAAGAAAATATCGCAAATGAAGACCAATCTTTCCGTCCAACTTCTTCTGAAAATACAATCTCTATTGGATTCCTTGGATTAAACGTAGTATTGTCCGCTATCACGGAAGTAGGCGGTGCGGAATCCGCTTATGACCTGTTATTACAAGACCAATATCCATCTTGGCTGAACCAGGTTAAATTAGGTTCCACCTCCATGTGGGAGCAATGGGATGGATATTCCGCTGAATACAGCTTTGGTTCTTCTGGAATGAACTCGTTCAACCACTATTCTTATGGTATTGTAAGTGAATGGCTGTACAAATACATGGCTGGTATCTCCGCAGATGAATCCAATCCTGGTTATAAATCAATTGTTTTACAACCAACAATGGATACTGGTACACAGTATAACAGCGAAGAACGTATCAATTATGTAAATGGTTCTTACGATTCTGCTTATGGAGAAATCGAATCCAACTGGACCTCTGACGAGGGCAATTTATCCACTTACGAAGCAGTTGTTCCGGCCAATACAACCGCAACCTTATATCTACCAGTATCCGAAGACGCTGTAGCAGAATTTGAAAATATTGACGGCGTTACTTACAAAGGTATGGAAGAACATAACGGTTTGATGACAGCAAGATTTGACCTGGAAGCTGGTGGATATAACTTCGCTATCACTGATGGTAAACTGACCGTATCTATGGCAGATGGTTATGTTGCTATGGCTGACAGAGGCATTATCAACAAAGTAATTGCATATGCGGAAAAAGAATTAGCTGACCCAGAATTCAACAATGTAATCCCATCCGTACAGGAATCCTTCAAAGCAGCATTGGAAAACGCCAAAGAAGTTGTCGCAAATGCAGCTTCTACCGAAGAAGACATTTACAGCGCATGGACTACATTGCTCAACGAAATCCATAAATTAGGTTTTGTAGCCGGAGATAAAGATAGTTTATTACTGGTGATTCAAGCAGCGGATGAAATCAACGCAGATTTGGACCGCTATGTAGAAGCTGGAAAAGCAGAATTCACCACAGCATTGGACGCAGCTAAAACGGTTTACAATAATGGCGATGCAATGCAGGCAGAAATTGATGAAGCGGAAAACAACTTGTTAAACGCAATGCTGAATCTGAGATTTAAAGCAGATAAATCAATCTTGGAAGATGTAGTGGCGGAAGCAATTGGAAAAGATGCAAATGCATACACAGCCGAAAGTTATGCGGTACTGACAGCTGCTGTAAATAACGCAAACGCAGTATTGGCAGACGAAAACGCAACCCAAGACGAAGTGGACACAGCAGTAGCAAACGTACAAACTGCAATGGATGGCTTAGTAGCAGTAGACGAAACAACTCCATCTACAGCACCAAACACCGATCCAGATCATCCAGTAGAACAAGGTACACAAACAGGCCAAGAATCTACAACCACAAAAGCAACAGCAGCAAAAACAGGGGACTTTGCTCCAATCGCAGGAATCGCAGTATTGGCAGCAGCAGGTGTCGCATTGGCAATCTCCCGTAAAAAGAAATAATCGTTTTTCCTTGTTTCACTTCTCTCTAAAAATAAAACAAAAAACTGAGGGTTTAGTTACCCTCAGTTTTTTTATTTCCTATTTATAGTCTGCTATTTCATCATACAATATGGAAGCCGTATATGGATATCTTACTGCCAACTGCAATATTTTTTCTCCATATGAAAGTGGTGCTTCTTCATCCACAAATAAGGAAAAAGAATAGTTTTTAAAGTAATGGAGCGGTGTATGATAAGGAAGAGATTGCTGTAATAAAATTTGTACCGCCAATCCATTTGCTTCTTCTAGTGTTAAAGATGAGTCAACTACCTTATTACAACTGGCTGAGATGATGTCAATTAAAGCAGCATGATCCGATTCTATTTCTAATAAGTTAATATAAAAAGAACGGGATATATGAGACCCCATAGCATAATTACACTGAAATATAACCGACACATGTTTCTCTTGATAATTATTTAGCATAAAATAAGCATCTTTATTCTCATCCTCATGAAAGATAGAATTCTTTTCATAAGTAAAATCAAACTTTTTTGGAATGATAGCATCGTTATCCATTGTATAGTGAAAATCTTGTTGTATCTTTTTATATGCTTTTGCAGTTTGCGGTACTTGATATTGGATCCATTCATTAAAGGAATTCCTATAACGGTAATCAACAATTATGTCACTTGTTATAATGATAATAGCGGATAGGAGTACACTAATAAAAACGGCAAACCTCTTTTCCATAGGCCTTCCACTCCTTTACCAGATTAAAAACAAATCATTGTTTTTAAAATCTCATATAAACATACATTCGAGCTGTGATATCAAAACCCACCATCCACTTATATCATTTTATTGGTTTATAGAAATTATCATTATCCAATATCTATACTGATTTTATCTTAAATCTGTAATCATTCTTATTTTTGCTTCTGTTGTTCTTTTAATTTATCACAATCAGTAAGTTTAATCTCAAATACCAATTTAGATACCTACGATATGATTTTAATAATGATGCCAAACAGTAAAATATAATTTTTTACACTATATTTATAAGTTATAGAGAAATAATCCATTTTCTATATACTATATTACCATATATTTTAAATTTTAAAAACGATTTTTAATAAAATATGTAACGAACCTATAGTTATTTTCTATGTAAATTATCATTTATCATAAATTCTAAGGAGCATTCCATAACTTTTTTCAAACCAAAATTAACAATTCTCTTTGTTATATGTGCACTATAAACTGCTATCCAATTGCTCTAAAAAGTGAGTTAGATATCTAGCCTTTCATCTTCAAAACGCTTTATGCTGTTCTACAGAAAACCCTATTACGACAACTTTTTCCACCTAAGTTTTATTCTATCAATAAACAATACAATCAAAACCATGAATTTATTAGTGGTTTCCTTAGATCCAAAAGGAGTCAGTACTTACCGACTCTTGGAAAAAATATTGAAGGACTACTATTGCATCGCTTGCCCCACTACTGATAAACCAGTCCGGATTTTCTTTCCCTACTCTTATGTAGCAAGAAAATCGTATAAAAAAATTCCTGAATTACTTTTGTGAAATCTTTCATTTCATTCTCAAACAAAATGTATTTTTCATCTGTTAGAATTTCTTATTTTTTTAAGAATTTTTTATTTATTCCTGATTCTGCCAGGGATTTTGTTAAACTTTTATAGGCAACAAAAAAAGCACGGGATAAATACCGTGCTTTTTGGAGCTGCTAACCAGATTCGAACTGGTGACCTCGTCCTTACCAAGGACGTGCTCTGCCTCCTGAGCCATAGCAGCATTGGCAGGGGTAAAAGGACTCGAACCTTTGGCACGCGGTTTTGGAGACCGCTGCTCTACCAACTGAGCTACACCCCTATAAAGTATAAAATTGAAATGGTGGGCCTTCGGGGACTCGAACCCGGGACCTACCGGTTATGAGCCGGTTGCTCTAACCAACTGAGCTAAAGGCCCACATATAAAATCCCAATTAAAAGAGAAACGGGTTTGGTGACCCGTACGAGAATCGAACTCGTGTTTCCGGCGTGAGAGGCCAGTGTCTTAACCGCTTGACCAACGGGCCATATTGGTGCGCCCTTAGGGACTCGAACCCTAGGCCCACTGATTAAGAGTCAGTTGCTCTACCAACTGAGCTAAGGGCGCATAAAAATGCAACCGCATATAATATGAAAACATGAGCGAGTATTCTCCTACTCGCTCTTGTTTTTAAGTGACGGCATTTTTCTATTTTCCCAGGCCGTCTCCAGCCAAGTATCTTCGACGTTGATGAGCTTAACTACTGTGTTCGGTATGGGAACAGGTGGATCCTCATCGCCATTAACACCGTCTATTTCTTTTGAAGGTTCAGTACCCTCAAAACTGAATAAGTATCACGACTTTAGAACATATCATTGGTCAAGCCCTCGACCGATTAGTACTCGCTAGCTTAACGCCTCACGACGCTTACACTTTGAGCCTATCAACCTCGTAGTCTACAAGGGGTCTTACCTGGTTAACCCAGTGGGATATCTTATCTTAAGGACGGCTTCACGCTTAGATGCCTTCAGCGTTTATCCGATCCGCACATAGCTGCCCTGCCGTGCCATTGGCATGACAACAGGTACACCAGAGGTGCGTCCATCCCGGTCCTCTCGTACTAGGGACAGCTCCTTTCAAATATCCTACGCCCACGACAGATAGGGACCGAACTGTCTCACGACGTTCTGAACCCAGCTCGCGTACCGCTTTAATTGGCGAACAGCCAAACCCTTGGGACCGAATCCAGCCCCAGGATGCGATGAGCCGACATCGAGGTGCCAAACCTCCCCGTCGATGTGGACTCTTGGGGGAGATCAGCCTGTTATCCCCAGGGTAGCTTTTATCCGTTGAGCGACGGCATTTCCACTCACATACCGCCGGATCACTAACTCCAACTTTCGTTACTGCTCGACTTGTCAGTCTCGCAGTTAGGCTCGCTTATGCGTTTACACTCTAATGCACGGTTTCCGTCCGTACTGAGCGAACCTTTGAGCGCCTCCGTTACCTTTTAGGAGGCGACCGCCCCAGTCAAACTGCCCACCTAACAATGTCCCCCGACCAGATTCATGGCCGCAGGTTAGAATTTCAGCACTCCAAGAGTGGTATCCCAACGATGGCTCCACAAAAGCTGACGCCTTTGCTTCCTAGCCTCCCACCTATCCTGTACATGAAATACCAAAATCCAATATTAGGCTACAGTAAAGCTCCATGGGGTCTTTCCGTCTAGTCGCGGGTAACCGGCATCTTCACCGGTACTACAATTTCGCCGGGTGGATTGTTGAGACAGTGCCCAGATCGTTACACCATTCGTGCGGGTCAGAACTTACCTGACAAGGAATTTCGCTACCTTAGGACCGTTATAGTTACGGCCGCCGTTCACTGGGGCTTCAATTCAGAGCTCTCACTCCTCCTCTTAACCTTCCAGCACTGGGCAGGTGTCAGCCCCTATACGTCATCTTTCGATTTAGCAGAGACCTGTGTTTTTGATAAACAGTCGCCCGGGCCTATTCTCTGCGGCTCTATTGCTAGAGCACCCCTTATCCCTAAGTTACGGGGTCAACTTGCCGAGTTCCTTAACAACCCTTCTCCCGTTGGCCTTAGAATCCTCTTCCTACCTACCTGTGTCGGTTTGCGGTACGGGCTCCGAAGATATCCACAAAGCTTTTCTCGCCTTCATCCAAGTGTACTTCCTTACTCTAATTTCAGTCCCTTACGACCGGGTCTACCAACGCCCGGCTTACACCCTTCTAAAGTGTCCCTTTGCTTAAATCTTTTGGAGGCTACGGAATATCAACCGTATGTGCATCGGCTACGCCTTTCGGCCTCACCTTAGCTCCCGGCTTACTAGGAGCGGACGAACCTTCCTCCTAAAACCTTAGGCTTTCGGCCATTATGATTCTCACATAATTCTCGCTACTCATTCCGGCATTCTCACTCGTATACAGTCCACCACCGCTTCCGCTATGACTTCTCTCCGTATACGACGCTCCCCTACCCCTGATACTTACGTATCAAGCCCAAGCTTCGGTGTACATTTTAGCCCCGTTAAATTTTCGGCGCAGGACCACTCGACCAGTGAGCTATTACGCACTCTTTAAATGTGTGGCTGCTTCTAAGCCAACATCCTGGTTGTTTTCGCAATCCTACATCCTTTTCCACTTAAATGTACTTTGGGACCTTAGCTGTGGGTCTGGGCTCTTTCCCTTTTGACTATGAGACTTATCTCACACAGTCTGACTGCTGTCCATGATTATCCGGCATTCAGAGTTTGATAAGTTTCGGTAGCCTCTCGGCCCCTAGACTATTCAGTGCTTTACCTCCGGTAATCTTTATGACAACGCTAGCCCTAAAGCTATTTCGGGGAGAACCAGCTATATCCAAGTTCGATTGGAATTTCTCCGCTATCCACATCTCATCCCCTACCATTTCAACGGGAGTGGGTTCGGTCCTCCATGACGTGTTACCGTCACTTCAACCTGGACATGGATAGGTCACCTGGTTTCGGGTCATACGCATGAAACTAAACGCCCCATTCAGACTCGCTCTCGCTTCGGCTCCGAACCTGAAGTTCTTAACCTTGCTACATACGTATACTCGCCGGACCATTCTACAATAGGTACGATATCACACTTTGACGTGCTCTATCTGCTTGTAAGCACAGAGTTTCAGGTTCTATTTCACTCCCCTCCCGGGGTTCTTTTCACCTTTCCTTCACAGTACTTTTCGCTATCGGTCATTAGGTAGTATTTAGGCTTAGAGGGTGGTCCCCCTATCTTCCCACGGGGTTTCACGTGTCCCGCGGTACTCTGGATACTGCTAGCTCTGATCTGTTTTCGGATACAAGACTTTCACTTCCTTTGGTGTGCCTTCCCATGCACTTCTCCTAACTCGTCAGATACACATTGCAGTCCGAACCCCAAAGATATTGCTACCTTTGGTTTGGCCTCTTTCCCGTTCGCTCGCCACTACTAGGAAAATCTCGGTTGATTTCTCTTCCTCGCCCTACTTAGATGTTTCAGTTCAGGCGGTTCCCCTCATATACCTATGGATTCAGTATATGATGACAGTGCATAACCACTGCCGGATTCCTCCATTCGGAATTCTACGGATCGATGTCTGCTTGCGACTCCCCGTAGCATATCGTTGCTTACCACGTCCTTCATCGGCTCCTAATGCCAAGGCATTCTCTCTGCGCTCTTTGTAGCTTGACCATTTGAATTATGTTCTCCAACTTTTTCAAATTGTAGTAGTATTTTTACCCTTTTTTTAAAAAAGATATTTGTCTTAACTACTTTTATCGCTTTACTTATTCAGTTTTCAAGGTACTTTCTTCTTTGTTACTTTTTCAAGTAACTTGGTGGGCTCAAGTGGACTCGAACCACCGACCTCACGCTTATCAGGCGTGCGCTCTAACCACCTGAGCTATGAGCCCATGTTAGATTCGGCTGTCGGTCTCTCTTTTCCCTGTTCAACCTTTCGGTTGTGGTGGAGATGAGGAGGATCGAACTCCTGACCCCCTGCGTGCAAGGCAGGTGCTCTCCCAGCTGAGCTACACCCCCATTTTCCAGGGTTTCTAGGTTGCCGCTTTTCCCATCAATTATTTTTCTGAAGACTCAGGGCCTTCAAAATTAAACAATATAGCTCCTAACATTCCCCATCCTGTCAGTTCTCCATAGAAAGGAGGTGATCCAGCCGCACCTTCCGATACGGCTACCTTGTTACGACTTCACCCTAATCATCAACCCCACCTTCGACAGCGCCCTCCTTGCGGTTAGGCTACTGGCTTCGGGTGTTGCCAACTCTCATGGTGTGACGGGCGGTGTGTACAAGGCCCGGGAACGTATTCACCGCGGCATGCTGATCCGCGATTACTAGCAATTCCGGCTTCATGCAGGCGGGTTGCAGCCTGCAATCCGAACTGAGACTATTTTTAGGGGTTTGCTCCTCCTCGCGGTATTGCTTCCCTCTGTTAATAGCCATTGTAGTACGTGTGTGGCCCAGGTCATAAGGGGCATGATGATTTGACGTCATCCCCACCTTCCTCCGTTTTGTCAACGGCAGTCCCATTAGAGTGCTCTTGCGTAGCAACTAATGGTAAGGGTTGCGCTCGTTGCGGGACTTAACCCAACATCTCACGACACGAGCTGACGACAACCATGCACCACCTGTCTCAACTTTCCCCGAAGGGCACCTAACATATCTCTATCTCGTTAGTTGGATGTCAAGACCTGGTAAGGTTCTTCGCGTTGCTTCGAATTAAACCACATACTCCACTGCTTGTGCGGGCCCCCGTCAATTCCTTTGAGTTTCAACCTTGCGGTCGTACTCCCCAGGTGGATTACTTATTGTGTTAACTCCGGCACGGAAGGTTGACCCCCCCACACCTAGTAATCATCGTTTACAGCGTGGACTACCAGGGTATCTAATCCTGTTTGCTACCCACGCTTTCGAGCCTCAGCGTCAGTTAAAGCCCAGTAGGCCGCCTTCGCCACTGGTGTTCCTCCTAATATCTACGCATTTCACCGCTACACTAGGAATTCCGCCTACCTCTACTTCACTCAAGAACAACAGTTTTGAACGCAGTTTATGGGTTGAGCCCATAGATTTCACATTCAACTTGCTGTCCCGCCTACGCTCCCTTTACACCCAGTAATTCCGGACAACGCTCGCTCCCTACGTATTACCGCGGCTGCTGGCACGTAGTTAGCCGGAGCTTCCTCCTCAGGTACCGTCACTATCGTCCCTGAAGACAGAGGTTTACAATCCGAAAACCTTCTTCCCTCACGCGGCGTCGCTGCATCAGGGTTTCCCCCATTGTGCAATATTCCCCACTGCTGCCTCCCGTAGGAGTCTGGGCCGTGTCTCAGTCCCAATGTGGCCGTTCAACCTCTCAGTCCGGCTACTGATCGTCGACTTGGTGAGCCGTTACCTCACCAACTATCTAATCAGACGCGAGCCCATCTTACAGCGAATTTCTTTGATTATCTTACCATGCGATAAGTTAATGTTATGCGGTATTAGCGTTCGTTTCCAAACGTTATCCCACTCTGTAAGGCAGGTTGCTCACGTGTTACTCACCCGTCCGCCACTAAGATAGTCCATCGTCACCCCGAAGGGATCTAACAGGTATCTCCGTTCGACTTGCATGTGTTAGGCGCGCCGCCAGCGTTCGTCCTGAGCCAGGATCAAACTCTTAATTTAATCATATCAAAACATCCTCTCGGATGATTTAATCTAGCTCGTATTACTCGAATACGCTAACGTCATTTTTTCTAAAATAACTAAAACTCTTGAATTAACAAGGATTGGTTCGTTTTCGTTACTTACTATATTGTTTAATTTTCAAGGTCCTGTTTTTGTCGTTTCTTGACCGCTGCCCTCAAGCAGCTTTACTATTTTATCACATCTCTGTGATTTTGTCAAGCTTTTTTGAAAGTTTTTTGTTTCTTTCGTTTCGCTTGCCTCAGAAGCGACTTATTTATTATATCATATCGCTTCCTCTTTGTCAAGATGTTTTTTCATCTTTTTTCGTTTCTTCCTTTTTGCTCAACGGCGCCTCTTGCCCTCCCGGCCGCTCTTCCGTTGCAGCTTTAATAATATATCACACCTTCTCCCTTTTGTCAACTACTTTTTCCTTTTTTCTTCGATTTATTTTATAAATTTCCATATTCACCTTAATATTGACCAAAAAAGAGCCTTTATTTACAAATAAAGGCTCTTAATAATCTATTTAGTGTTGATACTTATATAGTGTTTCACGGAATTTAGCAGCATGAACGCCTTCTTCTTCAGCATATTCGGCAAATAATCTAGCTACTTCCTTATCGTCTTTAATCTCCTGAGAATATTTTTCAAAATCTCTGACTAACTCCATTGAATTTTCCCAAGCCCTTAGCAACCTATCTTGTGTTGTGATTTTAATTTCATATTTATTTTCCATAGATAACATCTCCTTTTTTAGATTTATTATTACTGTAATATTAGTATAAAAACTTTTATGGCAAAATATACAGGGCATCTTCTATTTTCATTTTATATTTTACTGTTTCCGAATAAATAATTTTCTCATAGAAAAAACGATGTTATTAGAATATACAAGAAACAAAAATACATTTTTTATTGTATCTAGCAAAAATAGAATGAAATTTTCTCTTTTTTAAGTTGGCTATAACCGATATTTTATTACAGTGTTACAGCATCGGAAATCAGTATCAGTGTTGTGTGAAATAAATCTGGCTTTAAAATTTCTTATATTACGCACTGCATTTGGCATCGGCTTTTACTCTTCCCGCTCCAAATTCATATTTTTGGTATTTCATAGAGGTTATTTCCATTTTATTATTTTAGGTTGTTTTTATTATCTACAATATTATTTTCCCCATTCGATCTTTATAAATAAAAAATCCTACGGCTGCAAATTATCAACCGTAGGTATCAATTTATTCGATGATAAAAGTTATCTATTTTCTATATTTTTTTGCCAATATAAAAAACATATCCATAATACTGTTTATACTTTGTATATAGTTCCACTTCTCGTCTATCACCTTCGATATAAGCTTCAACCATTTGATTACCAGAGTACTTTTCCAAAAGTGATTTTTCCGCTGCTTCCCTTGGAGCGAAGTAATTTTGGATCCAACATTCTTCAGAAAGTGTAAATGAGGAAATAAAACGGTAACCAGTGTTTTGTAGGATAGATATATTGTTTTCTATACTATCCAAACCACTACCAGCATCCACCCAAAATTTTTCCACTTCAGAAGGACATTCATCAGTAAGCCAGGACGGACAAGTTACAGCTAGATAACCGCCCTTTTTCAGAAAACCATTCCAATAAGTTACGGCTTTTTCAAAACCAATCCCATCTATAACTCCTTCTGACCAAATTAGATCAAGCTCCTCTTTTTTAAAAGGAAGTTCTTCTACTGATCCAACAATACCAGTTACTCGGTTTTCAAGATGAAGCTGCTTTACGTTCTGATTAAAAATATCAATAAAATTAGGGATCATATCTACACCGATAATATGCCCAATCGTATTTTGTGCGATAACCATTGTTTGTCCACCAGTTCCACAACCTAAATCTGCAATGTAGGACTCCTCATTGAGATTGTCCACAAAGCTTAAAGCACGCATCGTCATTTCTGGACTTCCCGGTCCCTGTCTTTTTAATCCTATATGTGTTTCAATTAACAAATCAAACATTGTCATATTTTTATTTTCCATCCTATTACTCCTTCTTAATATCATCTTATTTAATAGCTACTGTATCAACTTTTGTTCCCTGCTATTATTTCATATTTCTTCTGTAAATAATCTTGTTTTTTCTAATAAGTTCTAAACTTTTATTTTGATCTATGGATTTTACTTTATCTGATATCTTGTATTCTCCCAAAAACGGATTTTTTATTATTTTTAGGTTTTTGTATATTCCATCTATTCGTCAGGTGCCTGCAAAAAAGAAAAGGAGCTGCACGCTTTTCAATGCTATAAGGGCCTTAAAAATTTGCTATCAAGACATGTGAGATTTCATGAGAAATTGAAACAGTTTCTTTATTTCGCATCAATCTTTTCCCAATTTATTGGCTTATAAGCTATTTTGTTTGTATGGCCTAATAAGAGTAAATCACAAGTAAAAGAAAAACCTTGAAAACATTTTTTGTTAAAATCTCAAAAAATTTCAACGAAATAGATACACAGCTTTTAATACGTGTACCTCATTTCGAACAAAAAAGGACTTAGAACGCAAATTGTATCCAAGACCAATCTGGGTTGGGATGACAAACTATAAGCGCGAGAACAAATCTAGAAACAAAGCAAAAACCTCGAACGCGACTTGCGCGTCGAGGTTCTCGACTGGTACGCCTGATGCGATTCGAACGCACGACCTTCAGAGTCGGAGTCTGACACTCTATCCAGCTGAGCTACAGGCGCATACAATGTTAATTTATTATATCATAAAATAACAAAAAAGAAAAGGGGGAAAAAAAGAAACCAAAAAAATTTTCATTTTTTTGCCCCTATCTAACATCAAATCCATCTGAACTAAAGCAAAATAATATCTGTGGCTATTAAATATTTTTCATTGGAAACAATCCAAATGAATGATAAAACACAAAAACTGCTCCAATCTGTATTGATTGGAGCAGTAATTCTATTTACTTTATTTTTTCCGTTTAAAATAAATAGCAGTAGCGCCAGAAGCCACTAGAGTAGCAACAATTGCGATTGGTAAGAAATCGCCTGTTTGTGGCTGCCCTGCCTGCTCCGAACTGGAGCTGGAAGAATATGTGGACTCATTGTCCGAGCTTGTTTCAGAAGAATGATCTGAAGAAGCCTCTGAGCTGGATGGATCAGTAATATCCTCTTTGATTGTAGTAATTTCTTCATAAGCATATGGTTTTAGCGTAACG
The DNA here is from genome assembly GCF_014297275.1 of Clostridium facile. Classification (NCBI taxonomy): domain Bacteria; kingdom Bacillati; phylum Bacillota; class Clostridia; order Eubacteriales; family Clostridiaceae; genus Clostridium; species Clostridium facile. The sequence goes on along the minus strand of NZ_JACOQK010000001.1, from coordinate 2,382,232 downwards.
CCGCCAATCATTCCATAATCCTCTGGAACTGCCTGTGCGGCCCATGTATCAGTAATAGAACCATAAGCAATTAGTTGGTTGCCTAAACAACTTGCCAGTTCTACCTGAATTGTATTTTCCCCTGGCTGCAATAAATCTCCTAAATCTACCGAGTAGGTTACCTGGTCTAAACACAATACAGTTCCATTTACAATCACCTGTGCCAAACGGCAAGCTAACTGATCAAACTGCAGTTCAGCTCCATCTATATTACTCCATTCCTCCGGTAGTTCAAATGTAATAGAATAATGTCCTATACCAGAAACATCGTTGCCTAGCATCTCTATATCGCTCCAGGAAACCAGTTGATCCAGTTTTCCTACTTCAATATCAGTCTTCTTGGTATCATTTTTGGTTTCAGTTGTCGTATCATCTTCCCAACGTTCTACCGTTAGATTCCAGCCAGAACTTAAATCATATGTATCTGGCAAGCTATTTACAGTTACTGTACGGGAGCTACCATCCTCCATCGACAACTGATAATCCCCGTTTGTAGAAGCTTTTAAATCCACAGTATTGCCATTTACCTGCGCTATCCCCTGAGATGGAATAACAGTGTTTTCGCTGGTCAAATCAGTGGCTGTCCCTGTTACGCTTGGCAGTCCAGAATCTGTAACAGCAACCATAATTGCTTCATTATCCTGCAAGCTAAATTCTCTGGTAATCGAACCATTTCCAACCATATAATCTGCCAGTTGAGTCACGTCACCAGACCAAAGGTCGATGAGGTAAACGTTCCCCTCGCCCTGCAATGTAATTTGTTGTGTAGTATCCTCTACTCCATCATTGTAGATATAATAGAAATCTCCACCATCAATTTCCCGGTGCGCTGTTATGAGTTCACAATCTTCCCCATAAGCCGCGCCTGGATGAACCCCTTGTTCTTGCATTGCGGCAACCAGTTCCTGTTGGGAGGCAACCGTTACTAAATGTTCGTGGTTTACAATTTCAGCTACGATTTTATCTAGTTTTGCCTGTTCCTGTTCCCAATGATAGAAGCTGGTGACTTGGGAAGGAAATTCCCCTATAACGAATACTGGCAGTCCTTGGTTCAAGTAATCCAGCACTTTTTCAGCAGTATCTACATTCATGTAAGTCTGGTTGCAGAACACCAACGCTTTATATCCCACACCTTCTGGGTCAATAATGCCGTTTTCACAGGTAGCAGAATCCAACTGCAATAGGTTTTCACTGACAAATTCATAGGAATACCCTGCGTTTGACATGGCCTGGTCTTCCCAGATAGGAGCATAGGTTCCATAATTATCGTTATATACGGCGACATCCACCTTTGCCGTACCAGACTGTAGAATATCCTGTGTCCTAGCAAGATAATCCGCGATTTCATCTTCAAATTCCCAACCAGGGTTCCTGCTGCCCCAGTTGTCCCCCAAACCATTGGTTCCAAATGTGGCATTTCCAGGCCAATATTTGGCTTCTCCACTGGTATGGGAATATCCGTGGAAAATCATCCGGTTTGCGCCCAGCGCATACTGTAACTGGGTATATTCCAGCATTTCAGGCCAAGTAAGACGGTAGGATCTAGCGTTGACCGCACCACATTCTGAAGAAATAATATTGTTATCCCCCAAATGGGCACCTGCGCTTACTATGCGGGATTTATCATATCCATGGATATATTGGCGTTTATCCATATCAAAGAAACCAACCGTTTCCACATCTGGATAATCCACCACAGAGGATAGGTATGCAGTGTCAAAGTTAAAGCTATATGCCTGCATTCGATAGGTCATCCCATTTTCGTGCGCCCAATCCTGAATCACAGAAATATGGTTTTCATCAAACAATTCGGTTATTACCTGGGCGTAATCTTTACGGATCCTCTCCGCAGTATCATCGTATTCATAATCCCCTGTCTGTTCATTGTAGGTTCCAAACTCATAATCATAGTATTCCACATTGGTAGAGCCACCCATGCTTTGCCCGTTGAGCATGGGTAGATATGGTGTCAAGTCATATCCAGCACGATTTTCAAACTCCTCTAAAAACGTGGTGCTCCATTCCAGGTTATCCGCGCCAAAATAGCTACCAAATTCCAATGAGTCCTCAAAAATACTCATGCCTACTTCCTGGATCAGATTTTTTAATTTTTCATTGGAAAGCAGTTCTTTTTCCCAAAAAGCAATATAGGACTCCGCACCTTCCTTGGTCATATAGTCCGCATAATATGCCGTTTCGGACATTCCGGTATTGCTGGTTGCACCGCTGAACCCCATCCAGTAAGAAAATACAGTGTATTCCCCTTCGTCTTCTGGTCTCCAATTGATGGTAACAGAACCAGTATCCTGATTATAGGTATAATCTACCCCTTCCTGCAATGCCTGCAGACTGTCAGGGTCTACCAGCGCGTTTTCAGAACCATTGGTCCTGCCTGGGATATTCGCGGAACCCCATACATAATATTGGTCCTCCCCTTTTTCAACTGGAGCGCTCTCCCGTACTACTTTTGCCACTGTAACTCCTTGCAGACTACGGTTCTGCAGAGGGTCTTCATCATTGTAATCTGTTTTTTGATCAGAATACAACACAGGGTTTTCTGCGGTATCTTTGGTCAATACAGCAGTATCCCCATTATAAAGGTTCTTTTCACTTGCGTCGTAATTGGTAAACGCATACTCTTTTGGTAAAGAAATCGGCCAGCTACAGGTTGCTGTTACATCAATGGTCAGATTGTGTTCTTTGGCAATCTCACAAAGCATGGTCAACATATCCACCCATGCTTCGCTTCCCCAACCGTAATCCTTTAAATCTTCCTGGTTATAAACATATTCCCCCATCAGGACGCTGACTTCAATCCCCTTAAATCCTTTAGCGGCAATATCTTCTACTTCCGCTTTTACAACATCACGGTCAGCCTTCATCGGTAAAGCCGCAGGTACCCACCAACGGAACATCGCTCCTGTAGACTGGTTCACTTCCATATGAAGTGGTTCTGTAGGATTAGCTGCCGAAACTAGCTGCGATCCGGCTACTGTAGCGGCTACACATACCCCTAACAGAGCGGCCAGGCATCGTTTTATTGCCTTTTTCTTCATTAAAAATTTCCTCCTATTAAAATAAACTTCTCCTTGGGTAAAATAATACCCTAGAATTATTTTTATTTTAAAATGGAAACTAATTCAAAACAATGTTGTTCTATGACCTTTTTCCGTTAAAATTTTACCTAAACTTCAAAAAACAGCCACATTTTATGGTATCTTGCTAAACCACTCTAATTGCCTTTTGAAAATTATTCCAGTTTTTCTCTTCTATTGAAATAACGCTTGCTTATGAATTAATAGTAGTATTCTTATTTTTCATTTCGTTATCTCTTCATCCATTTTTAAAAAGATTTATCGTTGTTCGTTTTTTCGTTTGAAAATACTTAAATTGAGACGTACACAATCCCGAAAAGAAGCATTACTGAATAAAGCCAAAAATATTGTTTACATTGCTTGTATTTTCAATGATAAACAAAAAAGCAATATATTTTGTCTGTGTAAAAATTTTTAGTCCGTTTCATCCTTTTTTACTTATATAAAACGTCCCCCCTCTTGTTGCTATTACGCTCGTATTTCTTCTTAGATAAAAATAAAAGGAAGATAACAGCATATAAAAAAAGCCTCTGGCAAGACCAGAGGCTTTTTTGATGAGGAATTATTCCTCAGTTTTTTCTTCAATAAATTTAACGATATCCCCAACTGTTTTGATGTTTTCAACTTCTTCATCTGGGATTTCAATATTGAATTCTTCTTCTAAAGACATTACCAGGTCTACAACGTCCAAAGAGTCTGCACCCAGATCGTCAGCGATAGCTGCCTCCATGGTTACTTTTTCTTCTTCAACGTCCAGCTGGTCAGCAATAATGCTAACAACTTTTTCAAATACCATTCGTCTCGCCTCCCTATGTGTTTTTTATAATAGTTGATACTCTTTGTCTAAAAAGAGATACTGCCCTGTTGGAACAGAGAACAGTAACATATTATAAAACGAAAGTAGCTTTCGTTTATAATTAATTTTATAAAAGACGCTTATTCAGAATAAACACCAATTTTTCTGAACTTATTATAACGGCTTTCCATCAAATTTGCAAGGTCTTTTTGCGAAATTCTTTGCAATGCCTCAAAAATATAGGTAGCAATATTTTGGGACATCAAAGAAAGGCTGTTGTGGGCTCCGCCAGCAGGTTCTGGAATCTCATAATCCGCAATCTCTAATTGGATCAAATCCTCTGCTGTGATACGCAAAAGATTCGCCGCTTCTTTTTCCCTGGAACCATCTTTCCAAAGAATGTTTGCGCACCCACGTGGGGACACTACAGAGTACACGGCATTTTCCAGCATCGCCAACTCATCGCATACCCCTAACGCCAGCGCACCGCCACTGCCACCTTCTCCGGTTACAATCGAGATAATTGGTGTTTTCAGGCTCATAAATTCCATCATATTGCGTGCAATTGCTTCCCCTTGGCCACGTTCTTCCGCGCCAATTCCACAATAAGCTCCTGGGGTATCAATAAAACAGATGACAGGACGATGGAACTTCTCCGCCTGCTTCGCTAAACGCAACGCCTTGCGGTAGCCTTCTGGATGGGCCATAGCGAAATTATGCTCTTTGTTGGTTTCTAAATCTTTTCCTTTTACCTGGGCAATAATCGTTACTGGTATACTGTGGAATCTAGCTATACCACCAATAATCGCCCGGTCATCGCTGTATAAACGGTCGCCACGGCATTCATAAAAATCATCAAAAATCAATGGAATATAGTCCAATACAGTTGGCCGCTCTTTATTGCGCACAATTTGGAGATGTTCCCATGCAGTTAATTCACTCATTGTAACCCCTCCATTGTATGCAGTTTTAATAAAGTAGAAAGTGTTTTACGCATTTTTGTACGCTCTACAATCATATCTACAAATCCATGTTCCATTAAAAATTCTGCGGACTGGAACTCATCCGGTAACCGCTGCTTAATGGTATCCTCTATCACGCGTCTTCCAGCAAACCCCACCAGGACTTTAGGTTCTGCAATAATAATATCACCAAGAGAGGCAAAAGACGCTGTTACACCTCCAGTAGTAGGGTCAGTTAATACGGTAATATACAACAACCCTGCCTCGCTGTGTTTTCCAACAGCAGCAGAAGTTTTTGCCATTTGGATTAAGGAGATCATCCCTTCCTGCATCCTTGCGCCGCCACTTGCAGTAAATAGAATAACAGGCAATTGTTTTTCTATCGCGCGCTCAAACGCTCTGGTAATCTTTTCCCCTACTACAGAGCCCATGGATGCCATCATAAAATGGGAGTCCATAATACCAATCACGCATTTACGTCCCCGAATGGTACATTCCCCAGTAATAACAGCCTCTTTTAATCCAGTTTTTACCTGTAAACCTTTTACTTTTGCATCATAACCTGGAAAATCAATTGGGTTTTCACTGGTCATATCCGCATCATACTCTACAAAACTGCCTTTATCCGCTGTTATCTCCAGGCGTTCCCTTGCTGTCAGCCGTGCATGGTAACCGCATTTTGTACAGACACTGTTGTTATTTTTAAATTCGTCCATAAAAGTAACCTGTTGGCACCTTGGACATTTAAACAGTAAATCAGAAGGAATATTTACATGGTTCTTCTTGCCCTGCTTAGTATCCTCACTTACACGGGATTTTACTACTTTAAATAAATCCTCCAGCAAAAGTATCCACCGCCCTTTCTCATAATATTTTAAACTATTTTACAATTTTTCCATTTCATTAAAACATATCCATTTATACCATCGAAAAATGAACGGCACAATAACCTGTTATGAAATAAGCTATAATTGATTAAATATTTTACTTATATCCTTTGCGACCTAAATAGCCAATATCTACGTTTCCTGTTTCAAAATCTTGGTCCCGCAATATATTCAACTGGAAATCAATATTGGTATCAATACCCTCTACAATAAATTCAGCCAGCGCCCATTTCATTTTCTGGATTGCCTCATACCTGGTTGGAGCATATGCCATTACCTTCGCAATCATGCTATCGTAATAAGGGGAAATTTCATATCCGCTGTAAACAGCGCTGTCAATCCGGATTCCGTTTCCCCCCGGCATATGTAGGGATTCAATTTTTCCTGGAGAAGGACGAAAATTCGCCTCTGGAGTTTCCGCATTGATGCGGCACTCAATGGCGTGCCCGGAAAGATGGACATCTTCCTGGGTAAAGCCAAGCCTTTCACCAGCTGCGATTAAAATTTGATTTTTCACCAAATCAATCCCCGTAACCAGTTCTGTAATACCATGCTCTACCTGAATCCTGGTATTCATCTCCATAAAATAAAAGTTTTTATCCGCATCTACTAAAAACTCAACAGTACCTGCATTATAATAACCGCAAGCCAATGCAGCTGATTTTGCTGCTTCCCCCATTTTCTCACGCAATTCTGGAGTCATAATCGGGCTTGGGGATTCCTCAATCATTTTCTGGTTCCGACGCTGTACAGAACAGTCACGTTCCCCCAAGTGGACAACATTACCATACTGGTCCGCTAACACCTGAATTTCCACATGGCGAGGATCTACGATAAATTTTTCCAAATAAACCCCATCATCTCCAAAGAAACTCAATGCTTCTGTTTTTGCCGCCGTGATTGCGGCCTCCAGCTCATCCGGGGTATCTACTTTGCGGATTCCCCTGCCGCCGCCACCAGCAGAAGCTTTTACCATGACTGGATAACCAATCCGTTCCGCAATCTCTTTGGCTTCTTCTACACTGTTCACTACACCGTCTGAACCTGGCACAACAGGCACGTTTGCATTTTTCATGGTCTGTTTTGCGTTTGCTTTATCCCCCATCATATCCATAGAAGTATAACTTGGACCAATAAATGTCACACCACACAATTCACAGGTTTTTGCAAAAGAACTGTTTTCGGATAAAAATCCAAATCCTGGATGGATTGCGTCTGCACCGGTTACTTCACATGCCGCCAAAATAGCTTGTATATTCAAATAGCTGTCTTTTGTGGCAGCAGGGCCAATACAAATTGCCTCATCCGCAATCTGTGCATGCAAAGCGCCTCTGTCCGCTTCCGAAAACACCGCCACTGTGCCAATCCCCAGTTCACGGCAAGCGTGGATGATACGCACCGCAATCTCCCCACGGTTGGCAATCAAAACTTTGTTAAACAAAACAACTTCCCTCCGTCCGCATTTTCTTATTGCGTCCTTATTGTCAGTATAAAAACAATAGTGAGAAAAACCGGCTAGCCTGTTACAGCCTCCGGTCTTTCAGGCTTATTTCTCTGAAATCGCAAACATAATTTCAGCGGTTACCGCTTTTTTGCCATCTACCGTTGCCACTGCTTTTCCAATCCCCAACGGACCACGAATTTTGATAATTTCCACTTCCAGTTTCAAAGTATCCCCTGGCATTACTGGCTGTTTAAAGCGCGCCTTGTCAATCCCCGCAAATACCGCAATTTTGCCTTTGTTTTCCGGCAGGGAAAGAACGGATACCGCCCCAGTCTGTGCCAGCATTTCAATCATCAATACGCCTGGTTGAATTGGATGGCCTGGAAAATGGCCACGGAACCAATCCTCATCTTCTTTAATATGTTTTAACGCTACCGCTCGAACCCCTGGTTCCAATTCCAGCACTTCATCAATCAACAAAAACGGATCTCTATGTGGAATAATCTCTTTAATTTGTTCTTGGTTTAATAATGCCATACCAATCTCCTTATTCAATCACCATAATCGGTTGGTTATAATCAACGCTATCCCCGTTTTGCACCAAAATCTGAGCTACTTTTCCGCTGTACTCACTTTTGATTTCATTCATCAGCTTCATGGATTCTACGATGAACAGCACATCCCCTTTTTGGACAGTCTGCCCAACAGAGACATAAGGAGCCTTATCTGGGGATGGACTTGCGTAGAAGGTGCCAATAATCGGTGATTTTACTACATTACCAGATAATTCTGGTGCTGCTTCTGTTGGTACAGCAGTGTTCGCAGCTGTAACTGGTGCTATTGGTGCCGCAGCAGATGGGGCAGCTACTGTCGTAACAACAGTTTCTTTTTCTTTCTGTGCTTCAATCTCAATTTCAAAATCATCGCTTTTCAATTTTAATTTTGTAATACCGGATTTCGCAACTTTATCAATTAAGTAATCAATTGTTTCGGTTTCAAATGTAAAGTTTGCCATGCAGGACACCCTCCTTAATCTTCATATTTTTTAAAACAGATGGTTGCATTGTGTCCGCCAAATCCCAAAGAGTTGGACAGCGCATAATGGATATCTGCTTTGCGAGCCTGATTTGGAACACAATCCAGGTCACAATCCTCATCTGGAACCTGATACCCAACAGTTGGAGGGACAATCCCATCCCGCAATGCCAATGCAGTTACAATCCCTTCTACAGCACCAGCAGCACCCAGCATATGGCCTGTCATAGATTTAGTAGAACTTACCATCAACTTACTTGCATGATCTCCAAATGCCTGTTTAATTGCAGAGGTCTCCACTCTTTCATTCAATGGTGTGGAGGTACCATGAGCGTTAATATAATCAATATCTGTCATCTGTAGTCCAGCGTCCTGTACCGCGAATTCCAAACATTTTGCGGCCGCCCCTGCTCCTGGATCTGGGCTAGTAATGTGATAAGCATCCCCAGTTGCGCCATAACCTACAATTTCAGCGTAGATTTTTGCGCCTCTAGCTTTTGCGTGTTCCAGTTCTTCCAGGATTAAAATACCAGCGCCTTCTCCCATGACAAACCCACTGCGTTCTTTGTCAAATGGGATAGATGCACGGTCAGGATCATCGCTTTTGGTCAATGCGGTCATATTGTTAAATCCGGCTGCGGAAAACTTTGTAATACAAGCTTCCGCACCACCAGCAACACAAGCGTCCAATAATCCATATCGGATTTTATGGAATGCTTCTCCCAATGCATGGTTGGAGGATGCACATGCGGTCACAGGACAGAAGTTCGCCCCTTTTAAGCCGGTACGGATCGAAATCATACCGGAAGCCATATTCGCAATCATGGAAGGGATAAAGAATACGGATACCCGTTTTGGCCCCTTTTCCAGGTATTTGTTGTGTTCTGCCTCCCAGGTATGTAACCCACCGATACCACTGCCTACAATTACACCAACGCGGTATGGGTCATATGCCTCTTTTAATTCGCAACCACAATCCTTCATCGCGTCCAGTGCGGCAGCTACTGCCAGCTGGCAATAACGGTCGGTACGGCGCGCTTCTTTTTTATCCATATATTCTTCGCTGTTAAAATCATTATCCAAAGCAGCTACTTTAATGTCAAAATCAGATGTATCAAATGTGTCAATCAAACGGATTCCATGTTTGCCAGCACAAATATTTTCCCAAAAAACTTCCTTCGTGTTCCCAATGGCGCTTTTTACACCAATCCCAGTGATCACAACTCGTTTCATTGGTATCCTCCTCTATTTTCTATTCATTACATGCTCAAACAACCATCAATTAAGATGACCTGTCCACTTACATAACTAGCGTCTGGACCAGCTAAGAAAGAAACAACGCTTGCCACTTCTTCTGGTTCCCCATAACGGCGCAAAGAAATCTGCTTTTTAATCGCATCTTTAATATCGTCACCCAATACTGCTGTCATCTGAGTATTAATAAAGCCTGGCGCAATTGCGTTTACATTGATATTGCGGGCGCCTAATTCTTTTGCGGCGGTTTTTGTCATGCCAATAATCCCAGCTTTGGAAGCGGAATAGTTAAACTGCCCCGCATTGCCGTTTACCCCAGCAACAGAAGAAACATTAATGATGCGGCCGCCTTTTTGTTTCATCATAATACCGCTCACATGGCGGATCATGTTAAATACACTTTTGTAGTTAACGTTGGTAACAGCGTCAAACTGCGCTTCGCTCATACGTGCTACCAAACCGTCTTTGGTAATCCCTGCGTTGTTCACCAATACATCGATAGTGCCAAAACGTTCTTTTACCGCTTTTACCATTCCGGCGCAAGCGTCAAATTGGGAAACATCGCAGATAAAGCATTCTGCTTCCACTCCAAATTCACGGCAAGCCTCTGCTGTCTGCACACCACCGTTTTGCACTTCATTTTCACTATAACAATTAATCGCAATGTTAAAACCGTCCTTTGCTAGGCGTTTCGCCATCGCCGCACCCAGTCCCTGGGATGCTCCTGTAATCAATGCTGTTTTAGCCAATAAAATCCCCTCCGTTTTCTGAAATTATTTTGCCAGTTGCAGAGATCCAAAGTTCCGCTTGGGAAAACATTTCCAAGATAATCTCCGCCGCCGGTTGAATTCTATCTATCATTCCCGCAATCTGTCCTGCCATAAAGCTTCCATGTTCGGTGTCCCCGTACATCACTGCTTTTTTTAGAGAACCTACGGTAAATTCTTCAAATTCTTTTGGGTCGGCATTTGCCTTTTCCAAAGCCAGTACATTTTTGGTGAATTTATTTCGGATTTGACGGACTGGATGACCAGTTTTCCGCCCGGTAACCGCTGTATCAGTGTCTTTCGCACGTAACACCATAGCCTTGTAATTGGGGTGAATATGGCATTCCTTCGCCACTAGAAAACGAGTTCCAACTTGAACTCCTTCTGCTCCTAACATCAGCGCGGCAGCAATTCCACGTCCATCCGCAATTCCTCCAGCCGCAATGACTGGAATAGATACCGCATCCACCACCTGTGGAACCAAAGTCATGGTAGTTAATTCTCCAATATGGCCTCCTGCTTCGCATCCTTCCGCGATCAGGGCATCCGCCCCTGCCCGCTCCAGGCGTTTTGCCAACGCAACTGTGGGCACCACAGGAATTACTTTAATTCCTGCTTCCTTCCACATAGGGATAAGTTTTCCCGGATTTCCCGCGCCTGTTGTCACAACGGGAACCCTCTCTTCCACCATGAGTTCTGCCAGTTCTTCGGCATATTCACTCATCATCATGATGTTTACCCCAAACGGCCGGCGAGTAAGCTGCCTTACCTTGCGGATTTCATCCCGAATAATCTCCGGCGGCGCATTGCCCCCGGCAATAATCCCGACGCCTCCGCCATTGGAAACTGCCGCCGCTAAACGTGCGTCAGCAACCCAAGCCATACCACCCTGCAAAATAGGGAATCGAATCCCCAATAACTCCGTTATTCTTGTTCTCATCCAACAATCCTCCGTCTTTCGGTGTAACGGAAATTATATTGTAAATACAGTTGCACCGTAAACCAGACCAGCTCCAAAGCCTACCAGGGCGATTTTATCCCCCTCTTTTAGACGGCCTGCACGTTTTAACTCATTTAAACAAACAGGGATGCATGCGCTAGAAATATTACCATATCGATCAATATTCAAATAAAAATGGTCCATACTCAACCCCAAGTTTTTCGCCGCTGTTTCGATGATGCGGTAATTTGCCTGATGGGGTATAATCAATGCCAAGTCCTCTACTTTTATACCGGCTTTTTCGCATGCCTTGTGTAACCCTTCTGGCATAGCACGGGTGGCAAATTTATAAACATCCCGTCCATCCATGTGCATATAATGTTCCCTTCCCTGTGGGAATAAATCCAGATATTTTTCCCTGCCTTCCTGGGTGGTAAATGCATTGCCTGGACGGGCATTCTGGGCATAAATCTTGTTTGCGTCCTGGGCTTCACATTCCAAATAAGTGTAGCAGCGGTTTGGTCCTGCTGTTACTACTGCCGCGCCAGCACCATCCCCAAATAGTACACAGGTGGAACGATCTTCATAATCCACTAATTTGGTAATATTCTCAGAACTGATAATCAATACAGTTTTTACATCGTCATCCATGGCAATATATCGCTGTGCCATGTCAAAGCCATAAACAAACCCTGCACACGCACAGTTAATATCAATGCTAAACGCCTTGTGAATTCCCAGTTTTCCCTGCATGATATTCGCAGTAGAAGGCGTATAGTAATCCCCTGTTACACTAGTGGAAATTACCATATCAATCTCATCCGGTGTAACGCCAGCGTCCTCCATTGCCTGTTTCGCTGCCTGTACACCCATATACCAGGTTGGTTCCCCATTGGATGGATGGCGCTCTTTAATTCCTGTTCGTTTTGTGATCCATTCGTCTGATGTGTCTACAATTTTGGTAAAATCTTCATTGGTGGCCACTGTTTCTGGAATATACATACCAGTACCAATTAGCTTAATTCCTGTCAAAATTTTATCCTCCAATTCTAACAATCAAAATATTATCTATTATATAATCAATTTATATGAAAATCCACTTGCAATTTTTGCCCTATGTATGTTAAAATTTTATTCAACTGGATTACTTATAATAAATCTCAATTATAATCATATTAGCAACTTGCTGCTTTGTCAATAAAATTAGGGTACTTTTGGTAAAACGTGTTCTATCTTTAACACTGCGTTCACATCATAGCGGTGATTAGTTCATTGTTTTTTCATATTTTCGCTATATTGTCTATCTTATAACAGGATGATTGTAAAGCAGCTATAAGGGAGGAAACGCTTATGAAAAAAACTGTTTACCTGTTTTCCGGCCAAGGTTCCCAATACTCTGGCATGGGAAAAGAAATCTGTGAAATGAATCCCGCCAGCTTGCAGATTTATGAATGTGCAAGCGATATTTTAGGGTTTGATTTAGCAAAAATCTGCTTTGACGGGGAAGAAGCTGAGCTGGCAAAAACCGGCGTGGCGCAGCCAGCTATCATGGCAACATCCCTTGCAGTATTGGAATTAATGGAAAATGAAGGCATCCCATTTGAAGCAGTCGCCGGACACTCTTTAGGGGAATACGCCGCTATGGTAGCAAGTGGTATGCTATCCCTGGAAGATGGCTTCCGTGTCATCAAAGAACGTGCTGCCGCCATGCAAGAATGTGCGGAACATCAGGATGGCAGCATGTATGCAATCTTAGGATTGGACAGCGATACCATTGCGGAGATCTGTGCATCCATTGATGGCTACGTGGTACCAGTTAATTATAACAGCCCTGCTCAAACGGTCATTGCTGGAGAAACCCCAGCAGTAGAAGCTGCTGTAACTGCTTTTGAGGGCAAAGCTCGCCGTGCCGCAAAACTAAATGTTAATGCAGCGTTCCATTCCAAACTCATGCAACCAGCTGCAGATCGTTTTAAACAGGCAATCTCCGGTATTTCTTTCCATACTCCCGCAATTGATTTTTACGCAAACCTAACAGGTGCTAAATTGGAAGACTTTTCTGATATGCCAAGCTATCTGGCTTCCCATCTGGTTTCCCCAGTACAGTTTGTGAAAGAATTAAACGCTCTCCAACAAGCTGGCTTTGAAAACTATGTAGAATTAGGTCCAAACAAAGTCCTGACAGGGCTTGTGAAAAAGACTTTAAAAGATGTCACTGCTGTGAATGTGGAAAACAAAAAAACGGTGGAAGCAGCTTTGGCAAAACTTCAATAAGGCGGCGATCAGTTTATGTCAACACAACATTACGCTTTAATAGGGCACCCTTTGGGACATACCATGTCCCCACCGATCCATAAGCGTTTATTTGAATTATCTGGTAACCTGGATGCGGATTATATTGCTCAGGATATCCCTTTGGAAAAATTTGACGATGTAGCGGACCAACTCTTCCAGCTCAATGGATTTAATATTACAATCCCATATAAAATTAAAATGTTACGCCATTTGGATCAGCTAGACCTTTCTGCCAAACGGTATGGGGCGGTTAATGTTGTAAAATGTGGTGAAAAAAATATTGGCTATAATACCGATGTAACCGGTTTTCTCCGTTCCATCGAAATGTTGGGCACTGATTTAACTGGAAAAGTCCTACTATTAGGTTGCGGTGGTGCTGGTAGGATGATGGCAATCGAAACCGCTTTGGCTGGGGGCGATTTGACGATTGCTGTCAGGGAATCTTCCTATGAAAAAGCAGAAAATACTTATAATAATATCAAATTACTTTCTCCAGAATCCTCTGTACACATCACTTCTTTGCAGGCGGTTACTGGAAAATACGACTTGATTTTGAATGCGACCCCCAGTGGTATGTATCCCCATAACGACGAATGTCCCGTTTCTCCAGAAGTTGCAGGAAATACAGCATTCCTATTTGATGCGATTTACAACCCACGGGAAACTCAATTGATGAAACTGGCAAAAGCCAATGGAGCAAAAGTCATGGGTGGCATGAACATGTTGGTGTGGCAGGCGGCTGTTTCCCACGAAATTTGGGAGGACGCCAGCTATTCCAAACAGGATATTCAGGCATTGGTTGCAGAAATGGAGGAAATGGTCACAGCCCAGTTTGGTGACTAAATGATATTATGGCAAAAACAATTTACTTATGTGGATTTATGGGATGCGGAAAAACTACTATTGGCGTGAAACTCTCCAAGATGATGGGGCGAAGCTTTGTGGATATGGATGATTATATCGAAAAAAAGCATCACCTCACTATACCACAGATTTTTGCCCAATTTGGGGAACAGACTTTCCGCCAATACGAAACAGAAGCTATTCGGGAGCTATCTCATCAAGGAAACTTAGTCGTTGCTACAGGTGGCGGCGCTATGACAATAGAACAGAATGGTACGCTGGCAAAACAAAATGGAATTGTCTTGTTTCTAGATGCGCCTTTTGAGGATTGTTATCATAGGATTGCAGGAGATTCCAATCGTCCTAACGCCCATTCCCGCACCAAGGAAGAACTATTGGAACTATACCAAACACGTTATCCACTCTATCAAAAAAATTCCAGTTATACGATTGATGCCTCTGATTCCCCTCTGATGATCGCCAACCGGATTCTCCAGTTATATAACCGGTAATACTGGTTTTCTTCCTATTATCAGGTATCCCTTATCTGATAATAGGTTTTTTGTTATTTTGGTGGGATCATGCTATATAGAAAGGATTCAATACTCCAAAGATATCCTATGGGTAATCCCCCCTCAACATATTACTTACCTCGCTTGTCGCGCAATCAATATAGAAATTTCCGTTTCTATAAAATTGTTCTATTTCCAGACGATTCCTATTAGCTCCTACTTTACTCCACGTTTAAAGTGAAAGATTTTATTCTCATCGACAGATAAAATTTTTTTGATAAGACCGTAACAATAAAAAAACGGATTCCAACTGCTTTCCTCGAAAGGAAATATTTCGGAACTATTTAGGGTTTTGGTAAGTGCTGAATGACATCATTTTTAAAATCATTTATCGCATGGGAGAGATTTATTTTTCCATTATTTTATTATTGGATTAACACGAATCATACTTGTAACAAAATGCCCATAAAACCCCAGCGCCATATCTATTCGTTTTTATAAAAAAGTTTTTATCGCTTTCTCTACTTTAAATTTTCTTTCATAAAAAAACCAACAAACCCCCTTCCACAGATAATCTTGTGTGAAAGGGGTTTTGTTGATTTAGTTTAGTTGCAATCCACGGGAGGTAAAAATCTCTTTTACCCACGTCATTTCTTCTTTGGTTGGTTCCTGTGTATCTCCCAAGGAATAAGGCTCCCTCAATTCTTTCCATTTATATTCCCCCATCTTGTGAAATGGCAGCAGCTCCACTTTTTCGATGCAGGAATAAGCTTTCGCAAAATCAGCCAATCGTTCCAGTTTATCACGATCCAATGTGTAACCTGGGACAACCACATGGCGCAGCCATACCTGTTTGCCATGCTCCTGGCAGTATTCCAAAATAGCTTTAGCGTTTTCATTTCCCATACCAGTCAGCTCTTTTGCGCCGTCGGTATCAATATCCTTCATATCCAACAGCAGCATATCTGTCTGTTCCAATGCTGGCAGTGCTTTCTCCAGAGGGATTCCTCCAGAAGTATCAATGGCAGTGTGGAATCCTTTCTCTTTACATCGCTTTAATAGGTCAGCAACAAATTCAGTCTGCAATAAGGGTTCCCCACCGGATACCGTAACCCCACCTTTTTTAATAAAATTGCGGTAGGATTCTATTTGGTTTGCCAAGGTTTCTGTATCAATTTCCGTTCCGTCCTTTGGGTTCCAGGTATCCGGATTGTGGCAGAATTTACATCGCAATGGGCATCCCTGCATAAATACAATAAAACGGATGCCGGGACCATCTACTGCGCCAAAACTTTCTACCGAATGGATTCTTCCAATTTTACCAGCCATGTTTACCTCCCGATCATACTACACCAAATTGGTTGACTTTCCCTTACAAACGAATGATCCCACGCATCTTGCGCAGGATCATCACTACAATATCATCTTATTCTAAGCAGATTAGAAACGGTCATGGAATGTTCTGTTGATAACATCCAATTGCTGTTCCCTGGTCAGTTTAATAAAGTTTACTGCGTAGCCGGATACACGGATGGTCAGCTGAGGATATTTTTCTGGGTGATCCATAGCGTCCAACAGAACCTCACGGTTCATTACATTGACATTAATATGGTGCCCTTCATCCGCAAAATATCCATCCAACAGGGTTACTAGATTATTTTCCTGCTGATCTAATTCCTTACCCAAAGCACCTGGTACAATTGAGAAGGTATAAGAAATTCCATCTTCTGAATAGTCATATGGAAGTTTCGCAACGGATTTCATCGAAGCAACACAGCCGTTGGTGTCTCTGCCATGCATTGGATTTGCACCAGGTGCAAATGGTTCCCCTGCGATACGTCCATCTGGTGTGGAACCAGTTTTCTTACCATATACCACGTTGGAAGTAATGGTGAGGATGGACATGGTTGGAACAGATTCACGGTAGGTGCTGTGTTTTCTCAGTTTTGTCATGAAGCTTTTTACCACTTGAACCGCAATTTCATCTACACGTTCATCGTTATTTCCGAATTTCGGATAATCGCCTTCAATTTTAAATTCGGTGATTAAACCGTCTTCATTGCGAACTGGGGTAACCTTTGCGTATTTAATAGCGGACAAGCTATCTGCTACTACGGATAAACCTGCGATACCGCCTGCCATTGTCCTCAGAATAGTTTCATCGTGCAATGCCATCTGCGCTTTTTCATAGCAATATTTATCATGCATGTAATGGATAACATTCAGGGTATTGATATACAATTTTGCCAGCCAGCTGGTGATAAAGTCAAATTTACGGATTACTTCATCGTAATTCAGTGGGCCGTCCCCAACTGGAGCGATTTCTGGAGCAACCTGCATGTTATAACGTTCATCTTTACCGCCGTTTAACGCGTACAGCAATGCTTTTGCCAGGTTACAACGCGCGCCGAAGAACTGCATCTGTTTTCCGATTCTCATAGCGGATACACAACACGCAATACCATAATCATCGCCGTATTTATCTCGCATGATGTCATCGTTTTCATATTGGATCGCGGAAGTTTCAATGGAAATTTTAGCCGCGTATTTTTTGAAGTTTTCTGGTAAACGTTCGGACCACAGGACAGTCAGGTTTGGTTCTGGAGCTGGGCCCAGGTTGATCAGGGTGTGTAAGAAACGGAAGGACATTTTTGTTACCATGTGGCGTCCATCATTGCACATACCGCCAATGGATTCTGTTACCCAGGTTGGATCACCGCTGAACAGTTCATCGTATTCAGGGGTTCTCAGGAAGCGGACCATTCTCAGCTTCATAATAAAGTGGTCAACAAATTCCTGGATTTGTGCTTCGGTAAAGGTACCGTTTTTCAAATCTTCTTCCGCGTAAATATCCAAGAAGGTAGATACACGACCTAGGGACATTGCAGCGCCGTTCTGGTCTTTTACTGCTGCCAAGTAGCCAAAGTATACCGCCTGAATTGCTTCCTGTGTGTTGGTAGCAGGTTTGGAGATATCACAGCCATATCTTGCAGCCATGCTCTTCATTGCTTCCAAAGCACGGATTTGTTCAGAAAGTTCTTCCCTTTGACGGATGGTTGGGCTGTCCATATAGTCAAAAGCAAAGTTTTTCTTTGCGATTTTCTTTTCTTCGATTAACTTGTCAATCCCATACAAAGCAACACGGCGGTAGTCGCCAATAATCCTTCCACGGCCGTATGCGTCTGGTAAACCAGTGATAATCGCACAGTGGCGAGCTGCCCTCATTTCATCGGTATAAACATCGAATACACCGTCGTTATGGGTTTTTCTGTGTTTAAATACACGTGCAACCTTTGGATCCATCTCTTTGCCGTATGCTTTTAAGGAAGTTTCCACCATACGGATTCCACCGTAAGGCATAATCGCACGTTTTAAAGGCTCGTTAGTCTGCAAGCCAACAATTGTTTCCAGGTTTTTATCAATATAGCCTGGAGCATATGCGTCAATAGCGGAGATTGTTTTTTCGTCAATATCCAATACGCCGCCGGCTTCCCGCTCTTTTTTCATTAAATCGGTTACTTCTTGCCAGAGGTCTTTTGTTTTTTCGGTTGGTCCAACCAGAAAGCTGTCATCACCATCATATGGTGTGTAGTTTCTTACAATAAAGTCACGTACATTGATTTCTTTGTTCCATTTTCCTGTTACAAAATCCATGTATTTTCCCTCCTGTTTTTGTATGACTGCCTTTGTTCACTTTCCTTCGATAAAGAACTATTCCGTCCATCCTTTATCTCGCATTAATATCTTAACAAACCACAAGAATAATGTCAAACAATTGTACGCCAAACTTTCTGCAACAAACTATACTTATTTTGTATATATTATATAGGAATCATTCCTAACATTGCAATAAAACGTTTTTTCATAAATAAACCAAGAATTTATTTCTTTATCAAATAAATTTTTCTCTTTTTCTCAAAAAAACAAAAATAATTTTTGCTTCCAAATCTTTGTTTTTATTCATTTTTTTGGAAACAATAAGTCTACTATGATCAATTCCTATCAAAATAAGGGCGAATCAACATCGCCCTTCTATTATCGAACCCTATCTTTTACCTTCTGGTAAACCAATATTCCTCCAGTTGTCAGAAGAAACGCCGCTACAATAATCAGTAAAACAATTCCTTCCGGTTTAATGCCTTCTAAAAATTTCGGCCTGGTTGGGTTCGTAATTAATCCAGGTTCTCCTCCGTAAGGGAAAACGTGCTTATGTTCTTTTACGCGGTTTATCCGTTCCGCAAAGTCCTTATAGGTATAGCGCTGTCCATCTATAAAATCACCGGCTGATTTCATATCTCCTGATATTTTTTCTATACCGCTTACACTAAAATCTTTAATTGGAACCATATAAACAGGTTTTTTATCCTGTAAAACGAGGCTATACAATCCTCTCATCTTATTACAATCGCCAAAAAATATTTTATGTACCCTCTGATCGAAATTCGTATTGATCAAAGCGTCATCCAGTATTTCCGTTGGTAACTTGGAAGCGTTTGGATAATAATACGATAATGAGGTCTGCCAGCGGACCTCCTGATTGGCAATTATGCGGAGGGAGGAATCGGTCAACAGCCCTTTGCTATTTGTGTTTAATTTTCGGTTCAAACGACAGCTCACAATAAAATGCCCATTATCGGTGAGAACCGGAATATTCCAAGCATATTCCGCACGAGGCAACTCCTGCTCCAAATCCTCTAGTTTTAATGGATTTACCATATAAGATTTGTATGCCAATTTAAAATGAATATTTTCTTTTTCAACGGTGATATCTAAATTACTGGAACGGATAATGGTACGGGTTTCACTTAAGATACTCCCTGAAAGCTTTTGTATTTTCTCAAATTCTTCTGCTTGAAGCAATGATTCATATCCATTTTCATTCCATACCAGTTCCCTTGTTTCCACATCGGATGAACACGCTGTTAGGATAGAAAACAGCAGTAGCATACAAGATAAGCAGGATAAAATCTTTTTCATACGACCACCTTCTCGTCCATAAAGGTCACTCACATGTTAATTTAAAACGGATGATACACACCGCTACCAAAATCGAAACAATCCCAACTAACACGAGCAAAAGGATTTGAACGTACGAGATACTATTCAAATGGGGAAAATCCTGCTTCTCTGCTTTTACCTGTTGAAATCTTTTTGCCATCTCCGAAAAATTATAAAATTTTCCAATTTGATATTCCCTCACCGATCCTTGTCCAAACCTTATATACTCCGACCCGATAGGGTAAGAACCATCTAACAAAATTCCTTGGGATAATTGATTGTTTTCCACTGTCACACCCAATGTTCCAGTTAGTTTTTCTGCGCCATAAAACAATAATTTTGGCTGGTTTGGATCAACGCCATACCATCTGGAACGCATCTGAAATTCTTCCGCTACATCCATACCTGATGAATACCGCACATAGTTTAACGCGAATTCACCAACCACCCAGCTTCTCCCTGATTTCTCCATCTTTTCCTTTTCGCTATCCGCTAAAAAAGGATAATCCCTTGGAAAACACTGGATTGTAATCCGAAACCCCTTACAACAGATTGGAATCATCCAAATATGAGTGGTATAACGCAGTTCTCGTATACAATCTTCTGTGGAAAACTCTCCTAAAAGAAATGGGTCAGACATAACAAAACAGCAATAGGCGTTTTCATAATCAATCAATTCCGGAACAATATCGGATTTTTCCACATCCTCCAGCCCCAGCAAATTATCACTGATTTCTTCCAAAATATCCTCTTCCAATGCAGAAATTTCCACAAAGTCCTGAGATTTCATTAAGGATAAAAATCCGGATTCATTCCACTTTAATATTGGTTCTTCCGCAAATGCTGGTAATTCAAACAAAACGGCAAGCATAACACATATCCATACCAACATCCATCTTTTCACAACTGTTACCAGCTTAGAAAAATCAATTGTTATATCCCCAAAGTAGGAACATTATCGTCTGTTCCCTCTACCTCCTGATGCAAAATTTTTCCTTCCCAATACAAAATATTCTCATTTTGTTTTGAGCCAATTTCAAAATGCCAGGTTTCGGAATCAGAACTTAATTCGTCCGTCCATTCATAAACATGAGGCCCATCGTTTAAATTAAACACTAACAACCCATTTCCTGTTGATTCTGTCGTTTCTGGTACCACAGTATCATCTTCAATATAACAGGTAAAATCAGTATCCACAAAAAATCCGCCTCGATATATTTCCTGGTCACCCGCAATCGTACATCCACGGTATTCGTCCAATTGTAAAACCAGATTTCCCTGTTCATCATACCAAGAACCATTATTCAGCAACAATGCGTATTCCCCGCCTAGAGTAAGGGTTTGATTAACATTGCCAAAAACACATCCAGTTAGACAAAGGGTCACCATAACACAACATAAAACAAATACTCCTACTTTTAAACTCTTTTTCATCATAAATGCCTCCTTTTCCTGCTTTTATTGTAGCATAAGGGATAACAAATAGCTATATAGTAAATCGACAAAAATCACCAAAATATTTTTGCGAAATCAACATACTACTAGATATTTCAAAAGAGATTCGTGCTACTATGGAGAGAATATCCTTTTATTTTTTGTGTGAACTATTGATTATCTGGTTTCTATTGTGATTTTTCTAATACATAAAATGAAATACTATTCCTTGTTTTGCGTCCTTCTTAAAATAACATTTCTCCTTTTACAGTAGAAACCCTAAAATATCTTTACATTGATTGATATCATAAAAACCTTCTATGGTAGGATTGAATAGATCCAGCAAAAACGGATAATAGACAAAAGCCCCCTGATGTAGGAAAATAGATACATCAGGGAGCTTAACTGTACAAAAAGGAAATTACACGCACGGGCAGGAAATATTACCAGAAATCGAGGAAATAATTCAGGCAGGAAAAAGTCAGAGAGAAATAATTGACCAATATATCCATTTCTACAACCACGAACGCATCCAAATTAAAACAGGAGTAGTGCCGCTCACACTGTGCCATTCCTACTAAAACTTAATATTCCTACACCACGGGTCTTTTTTGTACTGTCTGCACAATATGGGGCAGTACGATCCTACCATAGAGGGTTTTTGCGCTTATTCGTTTTATTATTTTTTCAACATTGTAATCCCGTTTGCAAGCTGGATAAACTGTTCCATCGTCAATTCTTCCGCACGGGCAGTAGATTTTATTCCGGATTCCTCCATCAATTGTTTTAACCGGGGTTTGCCCACCCCTAAACTGCCGGATACTGGGTTCACCAAAGTTTTTCTTCGCTGGGAAAACGCCGCTTTTACCAAACGGAAAAACAGCTTTTCATCCAGTATATTCTGTGGCGTTTCTTTTTTAATATCCAGCCGGATAACGCAGCTATCTACATTAGGCGCAGGCATAAAACTTCCTCTGGATACCTGGAACAAAATACGAGGTTCGCTAAAATAACGCACCGCCAAGCTAACAGCACCTACATCCCTGGTTCCAGGCTGGGCACAAATACGGATGGCAGCCTCTTTTTGCACCATCACGGTAACAGCATCAATTGGCAACCTACTTTCCAACAAATACATAATAACAGGAGAGGTAATATAATAAGGAAGGTTAGCGCATACCACAACCTGCATCCCTGCGAATTCTTCCTGGATCAATTTGTGGAGGTCTACCTTTAAAATATCCTGGTTGATGATTTTGATATTATGATAATCAGATAAGGTTTCCTCTAAAACCGGTAACAGCCGCTGGTCAATTTCCACCGCAACCACTTTATCAGCCCGTTGCGCCAATTCACTGGTTAAGACACCGATCCCCGTTCCAACCTCAATTACGCCGACACCTTGTTTAGCGCCTCCTTGTTCCGCAATCCTAGGGCACACACTGGGGTTTACCAAAAAATTTTGCCCCAATGATTTGGAGAATGTAAAACCATGTTTGGTTAATATTGCTTTAATTGTTGAAATATTGGATAGATTTTCCATCTATTCCTCCTTATCCGAGCCACTCTATTTTTGGGAAAAAGGTGAATTCTGCTTTCCCAAGAATTTTATCCCGTTTCACAAATGTATTTTTCCAATAACGGGAGTCTAAGGAGTCATTCCGATTGTCCCCCATCATAAAATAAGAATCCTCTGGCACTTCAAACGGTCCAAAATCTTCCCGAATGGCAATATCGGTATAGTCTGGAGAAAGTTGTTCCCCATTGACATAAACAACGCCATCAATCCCTTCCACAGTATCTCCTGGTGTACCAATAATCCGTTTAATAAATTTTTGCTTTTCATCATCTGGATATTTGAAAATCACAATATCCCCCTGTTGAGGGTCAGAAGTCAGGTATGCCAGCCGAAAGCCTATCAGACGATCCCCTTTTGAAATGGTAGGTTCCATAGATGAAGAAGGTATGGAAACATTTAAAATAATAAAACTATTTAAGATGATTGCGGCTAATACCGCTGCACCAATGGTAATCACCCAACTTAATATATTTTTTTTGGTTTCTTTTGTCAAAAGAATCCCTCTTTTCTGGATTATAAATCAACCTTTAAACTGATGTTACAATTTCTCATTGGATAACTCTATCATACCAAATTTTTGATGTATTTTCAAATCCTTTTTCTATTAATGCCATACGGATACTTTACTCGTTAACCAAATATTAATTGTTTTTCATACACATTACTTTTTAAATCCTAATTTATCATTAGAAATTTTCTCTAATCTTATCTTTTAGTTTTATTTTGTATAGACATCAAAAATATTACTAATTGTTTAAATGTTAATTTCGCTTTATAGCAAAAAGTAAGCGTACCATAGTCCTGTAACAGTCCAACATTATTTTCAGTTCTGTATCGTTATCATTTTATCCGTTTATATGGTTTCGTTTTATTTCTTTTTTCATCTTCTCCAGTATAACTTTCTCAATATAGTCGAATCAGTGGCTTATACAGCCCCTAAAAGGGGATAGCTAAATAATATGATTGCATCACACGCACTGGCTTTTCATTCGCTATACTTTTTCATACAGCCTCTTTTCAACTCGCATAAAGCTGGTCATTATAATTCTTGCACTACTTTTATTTCTTCTCCACTCAAACTAGGGGATTTTCCCACGTCAAAAGACACCATTAAAAAAACTGCTGTAACGATTTACAGCAGTTTTTCTATACTATTTGTTATAAAATCAAATTAGATTTACCTAATCCATTTGATACTATTTTGCATAATCCACTGCACGGCTTTCACGGATCAGGTTTACTTTTACCTGCCCAGGATAATCCAGTTCATTTTCAATGCGCTGAACAATCTGACGTGCTACTAAAATCATGCCATCATCCTTAATCACTTCTGGTTTTACCATGATACGGATTTCACGGCCTGCCTGAATGGCGAAAGAGCGTTCTACCCCTTCAAAGGAGTCAGCAATTTCCTCCAGTTTTTCCAGACGTTTAATATAATTTTCTAAGTTCTCACGGCGAGCACCTGGACGTGCAGCGGAAATAGCATCCGCAGCCTGTACAATACAGGCGATTACTGTTCTTGGTTCTACATCGCCATGATGTGCCTCAATTGCGTGAATTACTTCTGGATTTTCTTTGTATTTTTTACATACATCCACGCCAATTTCCACATGGGACCCTTCAATTTCGTGGTTCAACGCTTTACCAATGTCATGCAACAAGCCGGCACGACGTGCAGTATTTGCGTCCACACCTAATTCGCTTGCCATCATACCAGCCAAATGAGCCACTTCAATCGAATGGTTTAATACATTCTGTCCATAGCTGGTACGGTATTTCAAACGACCAATTAATTTTACTAGTTCGTGGTGAATACCATGTACATTGGTTTCCATCACAGCCCGTTCCCCTTCCGAACGGATAGTTTGGTCAACATCCCTACGTGCTTTTTCCACCATTTCTTCAATGCGGGCAGGATGGATACGTCCATCTGCAATCAGGCGTTCCAAAGCCTGGCGGGCAATCTCCCTTCTTACTGGGTCAAAACAAGAAAGTGTGATTGCTTCAGGGGTATCATCAATAATCAGGTCAACTCCGGTAAAGGTTTCTAAGGTACGGATATTCCTACCTTCACGGCCGATGATACGGCCTTTCATTTCATCATTTGGCAAGTTTACAACTGAAACGGTTGCTTCTGACACATGGTCAGCAGCACAACGGGATACCGCTAAAGAGATCAGCTGCCGCGCTTTATCCTCTGCTTCATCCCGGATTTGCTGTTCATAAGTAGATATTTTTAAAGCCTTTTCATGTACCAGTTCTTTATCCAAACTTTCCAGCAGCTGGTTTTTTGCCTGTTCTGCTGTTAAACCGGATATTTTCTCCAGCATTTCCATCTGGTGGGTTTTGATTACTTCGGCTTCTTCCAGTTTTTTATCCGCTGTTTTAATTTTGTTTTGTAAGATTTCTTCTTTCTTTTCAAAATTATCCAGCTTGCGGTCAAGTGTTTCTTCTTTTTGCTGCAAACGGCGTTCCATACGGTTTGCTTCATTACGGCGCTCTTTAATATCCCGGTCGGCTTCCAAGCGCAATTTATGGATTTCGTCTTTTGCTTCAATCAATGCTTCTTTCTTTTTGGAGGATGCATCCTTTTTTGCGTCTTCTAAAATACGTTTTGCCTGTTCTTCTGCACTTCCCAGTTCCCCTTCCGCAACCTGTTTGCGGTAAGCAATTCCTTTTTTAAAGGAGATAAAACCGGCAACAAAGCCACAAAGCGCGCCTGACACAACAAAGGTTAGCACACACCATAAAACTGTTTCCAAATCAAATAAACCTCCTTTTTGTTAGATTACCCTGTATTAGGATTGTAATAGTTTTCAAAATGTTTTAGCGGTGCGCACTACGCAATCGATCTATTTGATAAAGCAGTATTTTCCCAGAAAAAACACTACTCCCTGGGAAAACAACTATTTCTATTTTTTATAACAAGACACCCTCGTGTACGGACTTAAACAAAAGTGATACAGTTTACAATACGATTGTTATCTTTATATTGAAATTGAATCATCATTTTTTATTTAGGAACCCCGACGTCCCAAACCGTCGGTTTCAGTTATAAATATAAACACAAATCTATCGATAATAGGAACGATACGTCTTTCACACGCACCATATCTTTATTTTATTACGGAAACCATGTTATGTCAAGAGAAATTGTGTAATTTATACAGGTTTATTTGGATAGGAATCGACAAATACAACAAATTAGTTGAATTTATTTTACAGCTTTGCACATATTGCCAACAAACTCGCCAACAGATGTGATTTTTTCTTCTTTTGTTTTGCCATTGGCAATCCG
Organism: Clostridium facile; assembly: GCF_014297275.1. Classification (NCBI taxonomy): domain Bacteria; kingdom Bacillati; phylum Bacillota; class Clostridia; order Eubacteriales; family Clostridiaceae; genus Clostridium; species Clostridium facile. The sequence goes on along the minus strand of NZ_JACOQK010000001.1, from coordinate 2,356,051 downwards.
GTTTACAATCGCACTGCCTACAATGACTCCATCACAGTACTGTTTTACTTCAGCAGCTAGTTCCGGTGTAGAAATTCCAAAGCCAATACAATTTGGAATCGTACTATAGGTTTGGATGTTATGGAAAAATTCGTTTAAGTCGGTGTTGATGTGGTCTCGCATCCCAGTAACCCCAAGAGAGGAAACACAGTACAAAAATCCTTTTGATTTAGCGATAATCCCTTTCATTCGTTCCAAGGAGGTTGGGGCTACCAAACTGATTTGATATACATTGTATTTGTTGGTATACTCCTCTATCTCGTCACTTTCTTCATAGGGCAGGTCGGGAACAATAATCCCATCTACACCCACTTTGGCACAGCCAGCAAAAAATGGCTCTGCCCCATAGTGAAGTAGACTGTTATAGTACATTAAAAATACAATGGGGATTTGGCTGGACTGGCGGAGTTTTTGTACCATTTCAAACAAACGGTCAATGCAAACATCGTGTTGTAATGCACGTAAATTTGCAGCTTGAATGACAGGACCTTCCGCCATAGGGTCAGTAAATGGAACCCCTAGTTCCACTAAATCAGCCCCCTGTTTCTCCATTTCCAACACCAGTTCAATAGTGGTGTCCAAATCTGGGTCCCCTGCGGTGATAAATGGGATAAACGCTTTTTTCCCCTCTTGCTTTAACTGTTCAAATTTTAAATCAATTCTATTCTTCATTGAGCTCAACCCCCATATATTTTGCTACAGAATACACATCTTTGTCTCCACGACCAGATAAACAGATGACCATAATCTGGTCTTTTGTCATTATTTTTGCCAGCTTTATCGCCTGGGCTACTGCATGGGAACTTTCAATCGCTGGAATAATCCCCTCTACCCTGGTCAAATACCGGAAAGCATTAACCGCTTCATCATCAGTAATCGGATAGTATTCTGCCCTACCTGTTTTAAATAGATGGGCATGCTGAGGCCCTACGCCCGGATAGTCCAAACCAGCGGAAATCGAGTAAACTGGCATAATACCGCCGTTGTCATCCTGCAAAAACAGGGATTTCATCCCGTGGAATACCCCCAACTGCCCTTTTGCAAAGGTAGCGGCATGTAATTCGGTGTCCACTCCTTTTCCAGCTGCTTCTGCACCAATCAGTTTCACAGATGGTTCATCAATAAATTCACTGAAGGTACCAATCGCATTGCTGCCTCCACCAACACAGGCAACGACACAGTCAGGCAGCCTTCCTTCTTTTTCCTTTAACTGCTGTTTGATTTCTTTACTGATCACACTTTGGAATCCCCGAACAATGGTTGGATATGGATGAGGACCTACCGCAGAACCCAATACATAAAAAGTGTCGTCCGCATGGGCAGCCCAAGCTCGGATCGCCTCGCTAGTAGCATCCTTTAATGTGGCTGTTCCAGCGGTAACAGGGGTTACCTTTGCGCCTAGCAATTCCATCCGGAACACATTTAATGCCTGGCGTTCCGTATCTTCCTTCCCCATAAACACTTCACATTCCATATCAAACAATGCGGCAGCAGTGGCAGCAGCTACGCCATGCTGCCCTGCCCCGGTTTCCGCAATGATTTTCTTTTTGCCCATCCGCTTTGCCAGCAATGCCTGCCCCAGTACATTGTTGATTTTATGGGAACCAGTGTGGTTCAAATCTTCCCTTTTTAAATAAATTTTAGGGCCTCCCAAATCCTTTGTCATCTTTTCTGCGTAATACAGCAAGGAAGGTCTACCTGCGTACTCTTTATAATAAAATTCCAGTTCTTTCAAAAACTCTGGATCTTTCATTGCTTCCGCATACACATTATCCAACTGCTGCAACGCATGCATCAGTGTTTCCGGCGCGAATACCCCGCCGTACTCTCCAAATCTTCCTAAGTTACCCATTTTATGAAACTCCTTTCATCAACTCAATTAACTGTTTTACTTTACTTTCATCTTTATGGCCATCTGTTTCTGCCCCGCTGCTCAAATCCACTGCATAGGGGCGGACTGTTGTCACAGCCTCTATTAAATTTTTTCGGTTTAAGCCACCCGCCAATATCAGGCGCTCCTTTGGAAGATGTTGGATTAGCTCCCACTGAAACTGTTTTCCGCTTCCTCCATATGCACCAGACTGATAAGCATCCATCAAATACCGGTCAGCTTGATACCGTTCTAAGCCCTTTACAGATTCCTCATTTTTTACCCGAATGGCTTTCCAGACTTCACAACTGCTATTTTGTTTTAACCGCTTTACCAGTTCCGGTGATTCTTCTCCATGTAACTGAATTACCTTTAACTCTGCTGTATGAGAAATTTCCAACAATTCTTCTAAAGGAGTGTTGACAAATACACCTACTGGTAAGATAGCAGGATTTAACTGTGTAATCAACTTTTTTGCCTGCTCTTTTGTGACCTGGCGTTTGCTTGGTGCAAACACAAACCCTACATAATCGGGATGGTACCGATTTGCAATCTCAATATCCTCTATGCTTCGTAAACCACATAATTTAAATTTTGTCATTGGGATCCTCTCAACTGTTCCACTGCTAACGTAACATTCGGATTTCTCATAAATGCTTCCCCTATCAAAACTCCATCCACCTGATACCCTGCAATCATTTGGATATCCTCCGGCGTACGGATACCGCTTTCCGAAACCACCACCCGGTCAGAGGGGATACTATTTCTCAATTCTCCGGTAGTTTCCAGCTTTTCTTCAAATGTTTTCAGGTTGCGGTTGTTGATTCCTACAATCGGGAATCCCAACTTTAGAACCCGTTCCAGTTCCTGTTGGTCGTGTACTTCATTTAAGCAGTGCATCCCTAAAGTAGTAGTGATATTATAAAACCGTTTCATGGTAGTATTATCTAAAATAGCGGCAATTAGCAGGATTGCATCCGCTCCCATGCAATACGCCTCATAAATCTGATACTCATCTATGATAAAATCCTTACGCAACAACGGGGTATTCGCAAAAGAACGGATTTGCTTAAAATACTCATCCGAGCCTTGAAAAAAATCTTCCTCGGTCAAAATAGACATAGCCTGGACACCAGCTTTTAAATACGCCCGCGCAATTGCCTGTGGATCGAAGTCTGGTCGGATTACCCCTTTGGATGGAGATGCTTTTTTCACTTCCGCAATTATTGATAGCCCTTCCTGCCGCAAGGCATATTGGAAATCCAATGGTTTCCGTTGCAGTTTTAGTGCCTGTTGTTTCAACTGTTCCAAAGGAAATTTTGCTTTTCTCTCTTGCAGTCGGATTTTCTTTTTCGCCACAATTTCATCTAAAATCATGATTTATTTCCTTTCAAACTATTGGTAAAGGTGATCAATTCCTGTAATTTTTGTTGTGCCGCTCCGGTTTCCACCAGTTCTTTCGCCATCAATACACCTTCTGCAATCGAGCTGGCTTTTCCTCCAATATAGATTCCAGCTCCGGCGTTGAGCAATACAGTATCCAGTTTCGCCCCCTGTTCTTCCCCGCTAAGAATCCGTTTGGTAATCTCCGCGTTTTCTTCTGGAGTACTTCCTTTGATATCCTCTATTCCAGCACGCTGGAACCCGAACACTTCCGGTGTCACCATATAGTCGATCACCTTTCCGTCCTTAATTTCAGAAACTTTATTTTCTCCAATTGTGGTAAATTCATCAATGCCATTGCAGCAAACCACAATTCCTTTCTGAACCCCCATGGTCAGCATAGCAGTCGCCAGGGTATTGGTCATATATGGGTCGAACACCCCAATCAACTGTCCTTTTGCGTTGGAGGGGTTGGAAATTGGCCCTAAAATATTAAAGATTGTACGGAACCCCAACTCGTTCCTAACCACAGAAGCGTTTTTCATACAGGGGTTAAAGCTACGGGCAAACATAAAGCCCATACCTGTATGGTCCACACATTCCTCTACCTGTTTTGGGGTAACATCCATATTGATTCCCAGCTTTTCTAACAGGTCGATGCTGCCACTCTTACTGGTAACTGCTCGGTTTCCGTGTTTGGCAATCGAAACCCCAGCCGTTGCTGTGATAAATACGGCGGTGGTCGTAATATTAAAGGTGTTGACGCCATCTCCACCAGTTCCTACAAAATCAATATAATCTGAAACTTTTGGATTGATGTGCATCGCCTTTTCCTTCATCATCATTGCGGAACCAGTGATTTCCTCCACTGTTTCCCCTTTTTGGCGGAGCAAGGAAAGGTATGCCCCAATCTGCGCATAAGTGGCTCCGTTATCTAACACTTTATCCATTGCGTACTTTGCTTCTTCCAGTGTTAAGCTCTCGCCCAATGATAATTTCTTTAAAATTTGTTTCATCGTTATCCCTCCAAAAAGTTTCTGATCATTTGCATGCCATCCGGTGTTAGTACCGATTCCGGATGGAACTGGATGCCGTAAACAGGCCTTGTTTTATGTTGAACTGCCATAATACATCCATCGGATGTTTGGGCGGTAATTTGTAATTCTTCTGGCAGAGTTTCCGGAGCAATCACAAGGGAATGGTATCTCCCTACCTGGACTTCCGACCGCAACCCATGGAACAACTTACAGCTAGCGTCCACAGTAGCAACATCTGCCTTGCCGTGCATCACCTGTGGCGCATGGACAATCTTACCGCCAAACGCTTCCCCAATCGCCTGATGTCCCAAGCAAACACCTAAAATGGGGATTTCCCCCGCCTGTTGAATTAATGGGATACAAATTCCCGCATCAGCAGGATAACCTGGTCCAGGTGAGATAATAATCCGCTCCGGCTTCATCTCCAATACCTGCTGCACGCTCACCGCATCGTTCCGCATTACCTTTACATCAGGCTGGATGGTTCCAACATATTGGAAGAGATTATAGGTAAAAGAATCGTAATTATCAAGAATAAAAATCATAAGAACCCTCCTGCCTAAGCCATTTCAGCCGCTTCTTCTACTGCACGGAACACAGCAGTTGCTTTGTTGACGGACTCCTGATACTCTGTTTCTGGGTTGGAATCATATACAATCCCGCCGCCAGCGCCTACATAACACGTGTTATTTTGAAACACGCCGGTGCGGATGGTGATACAGCTATCAAAATTACCATCAAAACCAATGTATCCAATCGCCCCACCATATAAACCACGACGTTTGGTTTCCAGCTCATCGATGATCTCCATTGCTCTCACCTTTGGCGCGCCGGATAACGTTCCTGCTGGTAGGACGGACGCTAGTGCGTCAAATGGGGTTTTATCCTTCCTCAGTTTCCCTTGTACATCACTGGTCATATGCATTATATGGGAAAACCGTTGGATGTACTTGTATTTGCTGACATGGACCGAACCAAATTCGGAGACTTTTCCAATATCATTCCGCCCCAAATCCACCAACATGGTATGTTCCGCATTTTCTTTTGGGTCGGCAACCAGGTCTTTTTCGTTTTCCAAATCCTCTTGCGCCGTCTTGCCCCGTGGTCGGCTTCCGGCAATGGGACAGGTGGTCACAATTCCATCCTGTACCCGGACGAGAAGTTCTGGGGAAGCGCCTGCCACCTGATAATCTCCAAAATCAAAGAAATACATATAGGGGGAGGGATTGATCACCCGCAAAGCCCGATAAGCGTTAAATGGATTGACCGAAGTTTGAATTTTAAACTGCTGGGCAAATACCACCTGGAAAATATCCCCGTTGCGGATGTATTCTTTTGCCTTTTCCACTTTGGTACAATACTCTTGTTTGGTCATGTTACTTTCCACCTGGCATTGTTCCCGATAGCGCACTGTCTGTTTTTTCCTTGGCAATACCGCCTGGTCCAGCTCCTGTTTAATCTCAATAATCCGGCGTTGTGCCATATCATAGCTGCGTTGTAGGTTTCCGCCAGTACGCATGTTAACGATAATCACCAGCTTTTGTTTTTGATGGTCAAATGCAATTACTTCATCCACAAACAAAAACTTTAAATCCGGTAAATGGAGGGAATCTTCCGGTGGATTTTCCAATCGCTCAAACAGCCGGATAGTGTCATATCCAAAGCATCCAACAGCGCCTCCACAAAACCCAGGGGATTTTTCCAGTTTTGGTGCCTTGTACTGTTTGGTCAGTTGCTGTAAATAGTCCATCGGGTTCCCAGATAAGTTCTGTTCCCCCTGCTCTGTTGTCAAAGCTATTTGATTTCCACGGCTTTCAAACACCAAAAATGGATTCCGCCCCAAAAAGGAATACCTTGCCCGTTCGCTGTGCTGTTCTACACTTTCCAGTAAAAAACAATTTGTTTCTGTCCTCAGTTTTTGGAACACACTAATTGGCGTTTCGGTATCTGCGTAATATTCCGCCATAATTGGGATCATTTGATAATCTTCTGCTAAATTTTTGACTTGTTCATAAGTTGGATAAAACATTCTGGTCACCTCTCATTGCCTGAAAAAAACAAAAACAGCCCATCCTTTTTCTGTTAAAAAGGACAAGCTGTTGTAATCTCATACAAAACCTGCGGTACCACCTTAATTGGTATAACTATACCCACTCTGCGGATGCAATCACATCCCGCTCCCTATAACGTAGGAGATACGTCGGGGGCTACTTACAGTAACTGTGTTCGGCCCGCCCTCCTCAGTCCAACGGCGTTTGTACTAATCCATACCGGCTTGCAGCAACCGCCGGCTCTCTGGGATGGCAAAAGTACAGCCAATCTGATTCATCGGTTTTGTTTTTATTTGTTATATTTGTTACTATTATAGCATGATTTTCAAATTTTGCAACCCCATTTTCAAAAAAATTTTGCAAAAAGCTATTTTTCATTACAGCAAAATTCCCTTGCAATACTGATAAACTGTATCGTTTCTACTGAGTAATCATTTTTTATAAGAGTAATCCTATACCCATAACTCAAAAGTAATAAGTCCCAACATCCCCATTTCGATCTTTATATCATTTCCATAATGAGTAAATTCTATTATTTTTCTGGAACTATCATAATTTTCCGCAAAAACAACTCTTCCAATAATCATAAACTAACTCTATCATGTTTATTGATGATACCTTTGGATTGTCAAACACCACTTTCTCTCAAAATTTTAAAAAGTTCTATCTAATTCGGAAATACTTCCAAGTTTCTTCATCAAAAGAAGAAAACTCCCGATTTTGTCAAAATCAGAAGCTTTCTATCCTACACTTATGCTATAAATATTTATCAACCAATTTCTTTTTCCAGCTCGTCAGCATCCCCTAAATGGTGCTTCTCCGCATAGCCGGTAAGAATTAAGGTCAATGCGCCATCCCCTGTGACATTGCACGCCGTACCAAAACTATCCTGCAATGCAAAGATCGTCATCATCAACGCTGTTCCGGTTTCGTCAAAACCAAGTACGCTGGTGATCAAACCCAGCGAAGCCATTACTGTACCGCCTGGTACCCCTGGCGCTCCAATCGCGAATACACCCAATAAGACAATAAACAATATCATGGATGGAATAGATGGCAACTTACCATATAAAATTTGGGATACGGTAATTACAAAAAATACTTCTGTTAAAACAGAACCACATAAATGGATATTTGCAAATAAAGGAACTCCAAAATTAATAATATCCGGACGGAGCACCTTAGATTTTTTTGCGCAGGTAAGGGCCACTGGAAGCGTTGCGGCGGATGACATAGTCCCTACTGCGGTCAAATAGGCTGGTCCATAATGTTTGAATACTTCTTTTGGATTTTTTCTAGTGACAAGCCCTGCAATACCATACAGCACTGTCATCCAGATAAAATGTCCAACAATCGCAATTACAATTACCCCTAAAAATACCGGCAACTGTTTGGTAATAGAACCCTCATACGACAATGTTGCAAAGGTGGAGGCAATAAAGATTGGCAAGATTGGAATAATAATTTTACTGACAATCGCCAAAATTACCTTTTGAAACTCATTTAACACATCTTCGATTAAAGTTGCTTTGCTCCAGGAAGTCGCCAATCCCAACATAACAGAAAGCACCAAAGCGGACATCACCGACATAATAGGGTCAATCTGCAAATCAAACAGCAATTCTGGAAGTTCTCGCAGACCTTCCGCAGCAGAAGAAATGTGCATTTGGGGGATAATCAAATATCCTGCTACAGCAGAAAAAGCCGCGGCCCCTACAGAGGATAGATAGGCAATTCCAACAGCCAATGTCAGCAATTTGGACGCATTGTTCTTTAATTGAGCAATGGACGGGGCGATAAAGCCAATAATAATCAGTGGTACAGCAAACAACACCAACTGGCTGAAAATAGATTTTATAGTAACAACCACATTCATAACCGGTTCATTAGCAAGGATACCAATAACAATCCCTAGTACCACAGCTACTAACAGCTTGAATACCAGGCTATTTAATATTTTTTTCATAATACAACTCCTTTTTTAACGGAAATCAATCATCTTCTTTCCCTAATTGTTCCATATATGGTTCCGCAGAGGAATCCATATCGCTCATATCGGATTCTTTCTCATCCCATTTTTTCAATTTTTTCTGGAACTCTTTTTCCGCAATAAAATCATCGATTAATTCAATCATAATCGCCATCAATGGAGGGCCTAAGAACATTCCCACAACACCAAATAAACCACCAAATAGCGTTACTCCAAATATAACATATAACGGTTTGATTCCAATAGAATTGCCAATAATTTTTGGATTAACAATGTTCCCATCAATCTGTTGTAATACAGTGATAAAGATAAATGCTATGATTAACTGCCCTAAACCACCGGATAAGAAGGTAAAAATAGAAACAGTAATAACACCAAATAACGCCCCAAAGTAAGGGATTAAACTAAATAATCCATAAATCAATCCTAAGATTGGCGCATTTTTTACCCCCAACAGTTGGAACCCTACTCCAGAGGCTACCCCTACAAATAGAGCATCCAATGCCTGACCATAAATAAAGCTATTGAGTACCGAACCAATCCGTATTAGTAAATCATTTACCCGCTCCGCACGACGTTCTTTAAAGATCAACTGCAATACACGGTTAAAATTTTTACGGATATTCGCACGGTCAATTAACAAATAAATCGCTAAAATCATTCCCAAACCAATATTGGTCAAGGTGCCTATCACGCTCTGAATTCCTGCAATATAACTACTCCAATCATTCATGCTTAAAAAATCCAAAATTTTAGACGGAGTTAGATATTGGTTCACTGTTTGGATCAAATGATCAATTTGTATTTCATCTCCAAAATGCTCCTTGATAAAGGTATATAACTCATTTAAATATCCAGGAATGGACCGGGCGAATTCATAAATATTCCGATACAGAGATGGTAAAAATATCACCAATAATACAACTAGTATAATAAGAAACAGTAATAATGCTGCAATCGAACTAATACTCCTAGCCCGCTTTTGGAAAAACGGCTTTTTAATTTTGTAAAGCAATATCTCTATTTTTTTCGCTGGTAAAAATAGCAGGAATGCAATCACTCCACCATAAATAAATGGAGATAATACCCCTAGTATTTTTCCAATAGTAGAAGTTATCACACTAAAGTCATCAAACGTTTTGTAAACAGCAATCACTGCTACCGCAAAAATAAACAGCTCCAGCCATTTTCGTATACTACCTTTATTCTTGGTTGACATGCTCCAATACCCCGATCTTTCCCTATTTTCGCAAATTACCTCTTGGCGATAAAATACTAGTAATTACAGACACGATTTTATATAGGCGTTATAAAATAATCATAAAAAATAGAACGACATAACTTTTTGTCCTATTTTAATACTATCTTTATTATATCTGGTAACAGAAGGTTTGTCCAGCAAATGGCATAAGTCCTACGAAACGCCAAAATTTATGGGAAATCTTTGTGCAAAATAAGTAATTCCTACTAAATATAAAGGAATTAATAAAATAGACTTTTCTATTTTTTAATGGTATAATATAGCCACAAACTAAATAAATTATGGTTCCTTTACCCCATTCTTATACAGCAATGGGGTTTCACTTTGCATAGAAAGGATGATACTTATGGAGATAAATCAGGTAATAGCGGCCTATTTTAGTCCCACTTACAGCACTAGGGATATTGTTTTAACTATTTCCTCAGAAATACAACACTCCCCAAAACAGATTGATTTAAGTATCTATGACAATAGAGAAACTTCCTATTCTTTTTCCTCCCATGAACTGGTGGTGCTAGGAGTTCCCGTTTATGGTGGAAGAGTTCCAGCTGACGCTGCAAAGCGAATCCATAACCTGCACGGAAATAACACCCCGATTATATTAGTAGCTGTTTATGGTAACCGGGAATTTGAAGATGCACTGATAGAGCTAAAGGATATTGTTGTATCAAACGGATTTATCCCAGTAGCTGCGGCTGCACCTGTTGCACAACATTCTATTATCCACTCCATTGCCGCAGGAAGGCCAAATGCGCAGGATATCCAGCAGGCACGGGATTTTTCCAAAAAGGTACAGGATAAACTGAAAAAAACTGTTGTACTAACTCAGCAGGATTGCATCCAATTGCCTGGAAACCAGCCCTATAAGAAGTATGGCGTTATCCCTTTACATCCCAAAGCTGGTCACAACTGCATCCAATGTGGTAAATGTGCGAGTAACTGCCCTGTCCACGCCATTCCTCAAGACCATCCAGATCAAACCAACACGGAACAATGTATTTCCTGTATGCGTTGTATTGTTGTTTGTCCAAAACACGCTCGTGGATTAAACCCGATTGTAAAAGCTGCTACTGCCAACAAACTGAAAAAAGTCTGTTCTCAGCCAAAAGAAAACCTTTGGATTTTATAACACTCTTATTCTATGCTTGCAGTTCTATTTACTCTATGATACAATAAAATACCAATATACAAAAGGGATGGGATAAAATGCAAAGAATTTTAGGATATATGCGCAAAGCGGTTACAGAATTTGATTTGATACAGGATGGGGATAAAATCGCAGTTGGCGTTTCCGGTGGAAAAGATAGTGTTGTATTGTTAACCGGGCTTGCCAGACTGCGCCGTTTTATTGGCATCCAATATGATATTGTGGGGATTACCCTAGATCCTCAGTTCAATAGCCAACCTACGGATTATTCCCCCATTGCAAAGCTGTGTGAGGAACTGGATGTGGAATACACAGTAAAGCCCACCCATATTGGCGAGATTGTGTTTGATGTGCGAAAAGAAGAGAATCCTTGTAGCTTATGCGCCCGGATGCGACGTGGTGCGCTTCACGATATGGCAAAAGAATACAACTGCAATAAAGTGGCGTTAGGACATCACTACAATGACGCAGTGGAAACCTTTGTTATGAACTTGTTTAATGAAGGCAGGCTTGGATGTTTTTCCCCCAAAAGCTATCTATCCCGCAAAGAACTTACTTTGATTCGACCATTGGTGTTTGCACCAGAAAAGGAGATCAGAAGGGCTGCGGAACGGACAAACCTACCAATTGTTAAAAGCAAATGCCCGGTAGATGGTTATACCAACCGACAAAAGACAAAAGAATTTTTACGGGAGCGGGAACGAGAAGACAATGGATTCACTTACCGCTTATTTGGAGCTATGCGCCGCGCTGGATTGGATGGCTGGGGATTTCCAGAAAAATAACAGATAAAAAACCTCAAGGCAATGATGAACTGCCTTGAGGTTTTCCATTTTCTCTCCTCTTCTAGTACATGCTTAATAGAGGAAATAGATAAAATTTCAAAACCAACTATCTCCCACTACCTACTAATCCAAGTAATTGTATGGTATTTCTGTATTCCTTTACGGGATCAATATTGCCCCTGTAAAGAAAAACGAAACCATGGATTTGTCATTTCGATTTTTGAGAATTGCCCCATTTTATTTCAGAAAAAACAGCCACTATTGGGGAATCACTCTGTTGTTCTGTTTATTGGATATCCTGCTCTAATGAATTAAATTCTGGCGTATCAAAAAATTGGGATAATGTGATTCCTAAGCCATCACAAATCATTTTAATGGTCGCGATTTTAGGATTCATGCTTTTCCCATATAAAATATTTTTCACAGAGGAAGGCGGTATACCACATAAATCTGCTAGTCCATTAATTGTTAAATCGTTTTGTCCGCATAATTGTAAAATTCTTGATTTAATTGCGTCTACTGTGTTCAAAGTTAACCCTCCGCTCTTCTTCTCGCTAAGATTATATAACTGCGCTAATAACAGATGCCATTATTTTTAATATACATAGATTTTCCTTTTTTTCATCGATTTTTTATTCCAAAATTTTGTTAAACCGAAAAAGTGAAGAAATATGCCTTATGGTACTGTTATATGGATTCTATTTAAGAATAGGTTAACTCAATTAATCCAGTTTTATAGGCTATACATGCTACTATAGTCTACCTATAGCCTTGTAAATTTTGGTTATTATCTTTTTTTGCACTGTTTCGACAATATATTTGCGATTTTTGCCGATTGATAGTATGATTACTATACGGTTTATTGATACCACTCCAATCTTATATTACGAAAATCAAAATAGACTCCATTCTTCTTGTATTATTCATAAATAAAGGATCATTTTACATTATTTCCATAAAACACCTCCCCTGATAATTTGCTCAACCTCCAGCTTATCCACTCGATCCATCCCATATAATCACACATTATAGCTCTGAAAAAAGTTTCAACCTGATTTCCACGAAAATAAATCACACCACAAATTTACAATTGATTATATCAAATAATGATATTCTTCAAAATCTTATACTACATTTTTCTAACAATCCCAGTGGATAAGCGATATCTACTGACTCATTTTACTTGATTTACAGCTCATAAATAGGTAAAATCCCATTGGAACAAACGCTTTTGTGTAGTGATCTTTTACCAATAGGGTGAATATCCTCTATAAAACAAAAATAGCCCCTCCTAATTAGGAGAGGTTATTTTTATTTTACTGGGTAACGACAGAATCAAAATTCCAGCTATCCCCTCCATCGTGGGAGAGAAATTTTGCTCTGGAGCCTTCCCCACCAGTCATGAACAGCGTTCCTTCCTGCCCATCAAACTCTATATCATCCACAACTGTGTAAAATCCTTTTTGTTCTTCTGGTAATGTTAATGGTATTTCCGTCCAATTCTGTCCATCCATAGAGCAAAATAATGATCCAAGGCTACCATTCGTAATATTTCCATATGACACAAAAATTTTCCCTGCTTCTGAGATACCAACACAGGATATCGGTGGGGAGTAAATAGGGCTTGTACAACTGTTCCATGTGGTTCCCCCATCGTTGGTATAATAAACCAGATTGTTGTAATATCCCATTTGCCTATCTGCATTTGCCGCAAAAACGCCATGCTGGCTATCTGAAAAATTGACAAATACCGATTCTATGATATGGTCAAGCAATCCATCTACCTGATGTAGTTGCCATCCATTTTCAGCTGACCAGGTTCCCACTGCATTTTCCGTGCGGCACGCTCCCGCTACGGCAATCATCCCATTGATATCACTGGAACCATATACCGCCGCTTCTGGCAGTTCTTTTGGAAAATCGTCTTGTTTCCCTGTTAATAAATCCAGTACATAATACCGATTCTCTCCTGGATTCAACTGGTACCGCTTTTCCTGCTCCACGGTTCCAACTATCATTTCATAAAAAACGGTGTCCAATTCTGTTTGCTCAACCGCCCCCATTGCTATTACCTGGTAATTTTCCTTGTCCTTTACCACTTCAATTGTTTCCTGGACATGATATCCCGTCCCATCATCCAGCCAGCCCAGGTATAATCCCTGTGCTACAAAATCCTGTGGACCGCCATTGGTAATGGTAATCTTCATTAACTGTTCCTCTCCATTTGTATTTTCCACCAAAGGGAACGCCTGATAAGCGGCCGCAAACATCTCTACTACATCTTCGGATTGTTTATGGTCTCCTTCTCCTTTATTTAAGGAAGAAATAAAATCTATATTTTGTTGCTCCAAGGTAAAGGCTTTTGTTTCTTTTGGCGCTATATGTCCTGTAGATTGACAAGCAGTACCGCCCATTAAGAGAAATACACATAAAAGTAAAATTCCAAGCCGTTTCATCTAATTTCACACCTTTCTTTGTTTCAGAGTATCACATTCATCACATAAACGCAATGGTATTCTATTTTCCGTGGAACGCAAGGATACCTTCCGTAGAATTTTAAGAAATCGCAATCTAAGATTGTTAGGTATCATGAACAGGATAGCCCTTTTATATTGCCTATATGTTACAACAATAAGCAACGGATATACATTTTTCATCTTATATTCTCATTCAAGGTAAAAAACGAATCAATCAGCAGCCAGTAAAAGAGTATTTGGCAGTATTACTGCCATTTACCAACAAATAAAACCGTATGATTAGCCCTGGACCAACATGTTTCTTTTGCCATTTCAATAAATTTCATTTTGTGTATCCATGTTCTCTTTCCATGTGTCTACCTTTATCTTACAACTTCACTAAGCTGGTGTCTTGAGTAAGCCCTAGAAAGGCGTACCGGCAAACATTTAAAGACGTACTGAAATATCTGTCTTTCGTATTACTTGCCCTGCTGCCCGTAAACGAGCAATTTTCTTCCAACGATAGTTTTTTCGTTACGATAAGATTGCTGTTAGTGGCTCGCTTTGCTCGATACTTAAAGTAAAGCTTTTAGGCGAGAGCCTCCACCGACATAGCCGGTGGTTTCTATAACAATGAAAAAACCGGCACAATTTTGTACCGGTTTTTATTTTATAAAATAAACTTAGAATTTTTTGCGTTTGATAACCAAAACAGTTGTTCCTGCTACTAAAACTGCCCCTACTGCCAAAGCAATTGGGAAAGCATCCCCTGTTGTTGGAGTTTGTTCGGATGGTGTAGGACTAGATGGTGTTTGTGTTTCTTCGGAAGAGTTAGGTGGTGTACTTGGTGTTTCAGAAGAATTTGTATCATCTTGTAATACCACATCAACATAAGGAGTGATACTGATATCGCCCAGCAGACCATAGGTAGTTGGATATACTTTAGAAGTATCGGTGCTTCCAACATTCCCGCCTGCTTTGCGTACTGCCGCTGCTAAGGTAGTTCCTGTACGAATGGTTAAAGTGTTTTCTCCTGGTACCAGATAACTACCCAAATCCAATATATGATTGAATTGGTCTATTGCCGGCAGTACCTGTCCATTTAAGGTTACTTCCAGAATGTTGTCATAGCTTTCTCCTAAGTCCAAGTATGCGCCGTCAAAGTTCCCATCTACTATAAAGGTATTGGTATAGAATCCTTGCCCGGAAATATCCTGCAATCCTTCAATTTCGTTCCATGGTTTCAGCTCATCCAATGCGATTGAATCAAGTTCCCGCTTGTTGATATCCCTTGCGTCATAGTTTGGATCATCCTTTGCCAATAGTGCTTTCTCTCCTGGCTCCCAACTGGTTACAGTCAGGTTCCAGCCTGTTTGCAACAATTGCGTCCCTGCTATTTCTTCCACTTTGCCAGTGTAGGAATTTTCTCCTAATGCAACACTATAATCGCCAACATTGGTAGTACGGTAAACTACACCATGGTCAGTGGATATTATTGTTCCGTCACCTTGTTTGCTTGTTGCTGTTTCTTGTGCTTTCTGTCCAAAATAGCTTGGATCGTCTGTAATACCAATTACCATCGCTTCATTATCCATAATGGAAATATCCATGCTGATCGTTCCATCTCCATTATTGGTATATTCCATAATAGGTGTAATATCGCCTGTCCACAAATTCATGGCGTATGGCATACCAGCACCTTCTAATGTTACTGTTGTGTTGATCGTATTGGCGTCGTTATGGTATAAATCGTTGGAGCCATAATCGTTGCTGCTGGAATTATTGTATAAATAATACAGGTCAGCATCCTGAGTATAACGATGTTGAACAGAAATTTTTTGGCTGTTTTCAAATGATGCGCTTGGTTCTACACCAAGGGATTTTAATGCAGTCGGTAAAGAGGATTCATCCACAATAGATGTCACGTTGTCCAGTGTTTTTAATTCCGCAAAGATTGCTGCCACCGCTGTATCGTCATTTACACCAAAGCTGTCGTCCTGGGTTGGTGTTGTTCCAATCAGTACAATTGATAATCCTGCTTTTGCGTAGTCCAAAATCTTTTGTGCGTTTTCCAAGTTCATTTTTATTTCATTGTTAATGACAATCGCCTGATATCCTGCATATTCTGGGTTCAACTCGCCATCTTTTACAACAGCATTATCCAATGCAAAGTTGCCTGGAGAAATATAGTTATAAGAATAGCCTAAATTCGCTACTGGGTTATCGGTTGGAGTAGCGTTTTCATCCAAATACAGGACACCTTGGGTATGTCCTTCATCGGTACGAATCCCCAAATCGTCACGGTATACAGCAAAATCAACATCTGCTTTTCCGTACTGAAGAGTTGCCTGCAACCTGGATACGTAATCTACAAAATCTTGTTTCATATAGTCCCAGGATGGCTGGGAGCTGTTCCAGGATTCTGAGAATCTTGGCTCATCAAAAGGCATCCATCCCGGCCATGCAGTATGGGAATTCGCTTGGGACCGGGTTGCGAAACCGTGCAATACATATTGGTTTGCGCCGGAAGATGCTGTGCGGTTAACCAATTCTATCAAATGTTGCCATGTTATTTGATATAATGCGCCAAAATCCGCACCTAACTCAACCGAAACAATCTCTGTCCCGCTCATATTTGCGGCACCAGCTAGAGAACGAAATGCATCCGGGCTTTTGTTCATACCCAGGGTCTCCCCTTCTACAACATCCAGGTAGGACGCCGCTTCAATAGAATCGACCCAATTATTATCACTAGTTCCCTGCGCTTGGGCACGATATTTAATATTATGACTGTTACACCACTCTTGAATCACCTTTACATGGTTTTCGATATACATATCGCTCAGATTTTCATTAAAATCATTGCAGATTGCTTCCTGGTCAGCTGCGTTATCAATCGTAGCGGTGTTATTAATGGTATATGTGGTACCGGCTGGGATTCTATTATCCCCTTCGCCAATATCTGTTTCTGCCACCTGTGTAATGCCAGATCCTGTTCCCAATTTTCCCATTAACAGAGGAAGGTATTGGATTAGATTATATCCTTTATTATCTTGAAAATACTCTGCCATCTCATTGCACCAAGGCAGGTCAACAGCAGTTAACTCCAAAGAATCCTCAAATAAGTCCCCACCATAAGTAGCATAATGTTCTTTCATTTCATCGGTTAACAGATTGTTTTCCCAGTAATCAATAATTGCCTGTGTCCCCGATTTGTTGAGATGGTTTACCACATAAGCTGTTGGGACAGTATCGCCGGAGGTTTGTCCGGTCCCTACAGCCCAATAAGCATAAAACACCCATTCACCTTCGGATGGAGCAGTAAAGGTAAAAGTTCCATCCTGCAAATGTATATTTTTGTTATCTACCACAGTCAAGGTAGATTCATCAATATTGCTGTCGTTTACAACAGAGTAGGTAGTTCCTCCCCATCCACTTTGTACGTTTACTTTAGAAGATGAACGATTTACTTTTGCCGCTACCAATCCAACAAATTCCTGGCTGGTAATTACGTCCCCAGATAATGTTGGCGCCTCAGGCAATTGGTAGGTTTTTTCCTCCATTGTGGCAGTTTCTGTTATCGCATTATAGGTTAATTTGCGGAACGCCGCATCGCTGTTTGGATCAAGATTTGGAATTCCTGCGGGCCAACGTGGTCCAATCGTTAAGTCCACATAGATATTGTATTTTTCTGCTTCCCGCATCAAAATTTCTACCGCTTTATTCCAGTTCGCACTGCCCCAACCGTCTTTTTCCGCATCAATGCCATGTTCCCCGCGTGCTGCAAAACTCTCGGTAATCCCGATTAATTCAATGCAGCCAAATCCCGCATCGGCAATTTGTTTTACTTCCTCTTTAATTTCTTCCTCAGAAATATCAGCGCTTGGCCACCAGGTACGCACCTTCATCCTTTGGTCAGTAGATGGGTTTGCAAAGGATTGTGCGAACCCTGATGTTTCTTCCGCGGCTGTAGCGGATAATAATCCTGTTCCTGCAAAACTTGCCACCATCAAACTGGTTGCTGTCAATAGCGCAACTAATTTTCCTGCCTTCTTCATCGTATTTCCTCCTCATAATAAAATAAACCTTTTGGTTTATGAACTAGGATATCATATCTTTTTTTGAAATAACAGGTAATTTTTTGAGGTATTTTCGGTAACATATTGAAATTATGCTGGATTCGTTGTGTTTTTTAATCTATATTTGACAGTGTTGCACAAAAATGATATGCTAACAAAAAGAGGAGGAGAGCCGTATGGTACAAATTGATTTGGACTTTTATATAAAAAAGGCATTGGAACAATGGCAGCAGTTTAATCAGCGTATAGAGGGGGAGTCCTCTCATCCATTCCACGATCCAAGCGATTCCCCAGATATTTTTACTGTGCCAGAAAAAGGGCTGTTTTTAGAAGGAGAAAATATCGCGATTTCGATACAAGCAAAACAATTGTTAAACCCTGATGTATTTTCCTCCAATCAACACGAATTTTTACACCACCACAATTTTTTTGAATTTAACTATGTGGTAAGGGGAATTGTTAAAAACCAGTTAGAAAATGCAGTGATGCTACAGGATAACAGTAAATTATTAATTATGAATCCCTACGCTATCCACGATCCTCAACTACAAACACCGGATACGATCCTATTTAATATTTTAATTAAAAAGAATTGGGTGGAACAGGTCTTTGTTAATCTACTTTCGTTTAACCAGTCTTTTTTTAATTTTTTCTTGGATGCTGTTTATGGTTTAAACCATATTAATCCATACCTGATTTTTGATAACACACCCCGCTTAATTTTTTTAATTCATCAGATGATTAAAGAATATTTTGACCATAACCTTTGTTACCAGCAGGTATTATTTGCTAAATTAATTGAATTATTTGCAGAGCTGACCCGGCAACAGAGCGACCACCACCAAAAAGAAAATGTAAAAATCCTGCAAAATCGGGATTTATCCAGTGTGTTACATTATATCCAAAACAATTATGCCACTGTTACGTTAGAAGAAGTGGCGGATAAGTTTTACTTTTCTACCAGTTACCTTTCCAAGCTCATTAAAGCCAATACCAATTTAAACTTTACCGAACATATTACTCATCTTAAACTGCAAAGTGCCTGCAATTATTTAACCCATTCTGACTTACCCATTGATAAGATTACCGAAATTATTGGTTATAATGACTCCAGCTATTTTTCCAAGGTGTTCCGGAAACAGTATGGTATGACCCCCAAACAATACCGGCAAATCCAAATATCCTCCCTTTCAAGTGTTCATGATTAATATACTAGAAAAATGTATTTCTTTTAATTTCAATTCAACTGCTGATCATAGTTCTCCAAAAGTATAAGTTCCTATTTTATTACAAAATTGGCTTTCAACACTAAATTGGTAAATTTATCAATCTCTACTTTCATTTTATCTTCTAAGCCTATATTAATTCCATTCCTGATTGATAAATAGTTCCTTAGGCCGCAAATTTTTTAGACCTGATACAGATAATCCCATAAAAGAAACCGGGACGATTTTTAAAGAATCGTCCCGGTTTCTACATTTATAATTTTTATGATAGGATACTTCTAAATTTAAATCATAAATTAATACTATTTTATGATAATAGTACTGTTATCATCTGACGCAGCTGTAATTTGGTCATAATTACCGCCGTTGCTAATTGTAGTTGTGTGTCCATTAAAGGCAGCAGCATAAATCTCAGTGAAATTTTCTGGTACATCAAAAGTAACACCGGACAGTGTTGCTGTTGCATCATATGGATAGGAGTTTGGGTTGGAACGGTTCCCTACAACAAGTGCTGCCATTGGAACTTCGTTTCCACTTCCCCAATTTGCATCATTATATTTGCCACCATCCTGATATTCTGCTGTACAAGTTAGAGTACTATTTGTGATATTTACGGTTCCGCAACGGTTAATAACCGCCTGACGGTCAGCGGTAATTTTAGAATTTTCGATATTCAATGTTCCAGGGATATTGAATAAGATTGCCGCAGTATCATGGTCACTTCTTTCCGCGACCAAGGTGGAGTTTTTAACGTTGATGGTTATATTGTGACCTGTTTGATTGTTGCTGGCATTAGTAGAAATACAATAGTTGTCATTGGTTTTAATCTCAGAATCAATGACATTGAGGGTCGCTTTATTGACGCCATTACTTACCAAAAGAGGGCTGGCCCCAGCTGGAGTTGTCATTGCAACGTTTTTAAGTGTTAATTCAGAATCTTCTTGCAAAGCAATTGCAACTTGGCTACCTTGTTCTGGAGTAGCTGTATAATTAAGGGTTCCATTTTCCATTGTTAAAGACTGACCTTGTTGCAGTATGGTTGACCCTCCCTCATTGATAGTAAGAGTTTGACCATTCAGATTGAGTTCAGGGGATTTTGTTGCTTCAATTGTATCTGCGGAAACCTCTACATCCCCAGTTAACACAACTGATTTTCCCGCTTGTAAAGCTGTTGTTAAATCTTCTGTTGAACTAACTGCTGAATACGCATTTTCAAAAGCTTCTTTTGCACTTGTAAAGCCATCTTTTTGGATCGCGTGTGCTGTAAATGTTAAATTGACACCATCTTTTAAACTACCATCTGGATTTAACATACCATCATTATCCAGTGCAGCATCATATGTAACTTTATTGTCCTTTAAAACAGGGAATGTTTTTGGGTCTGCATCTTTTGCTACCTCTCGGTAATAAACTTTGGTAGCTCCTACATTCCAACCTTCTAATTCTGTCCAACCTTCCGCAATAGTATAATCTACGAGACCATCCGTATTATCTGTTACGATAGCGTAAACATAGGAAGGCACGGTATTATTTACAGTAATGATTGGGTCTTTGGATTGTTCGGTTCCAGGGATAATATTATAGTCGCTTCCAGTGGTTTCACTTAAGGTTACCAAAACCTTATTGGTATTAAAGTTATTTATTACATCATCTGTGGTTCCTTGCAAATAAGCATAGGTTCCTCCACCCAGTACCATTGCCGCTGCCAGCGCAACCGCCAGCCCAGTGGTTACTACTTTTTTCTTACTAATTTTCATGTTTTTTTCATTCCTTTCAATGTTTTCATTTTTTACTACAATACATGAAGTTTTATTATCATTTCTGACAATAAATAGTATAATAATTTATTTTGCTGTTACAGTCCATTTATCATTGGATTTCGTCACATTATAATGTTCTGTATCCACATAATCGGATGGATCTACATTAAAGGTTCCACCGGTAATCACCAGGATATCTGTTGCCGGAACATTTCCAGAAACTTCAACCAGTTTTCCACCTGGAGCAACATTAAAATTGCCTCCCTTTACCTCAATTTTTTGAGTGTAACCGCTTTGAGATTTGATATAAAAGAGACGACCATCCGCATTAAAAGTACCATCATTAATAGTAGTAATAGTAGGTACTCTCTGAGAACCCCAGGAAAGGTAAATACACTCTCCAGAACCATCGCCTTCCTTAGTTGCGTTAAAGGTTCCGCCATTAATCTCCACACTTCCAATGATATCTGCCACAACACTGGCATTTCCTTTGCCTTCAAAGGTACCACCGTTGATAACAACACCCACCGTTTCACTACTCCTCTGGAGCTGACAGTAAACTACCGCATTATCATGACGATATTTACCACTCTCGATAGTAATAGTTGGCTGCCATGCAGTAACAGCCCCTATTTGCCGCATACCACCACCAGGCAGTTTTACCAATTCACTATCAATACTATACCCACCATTATTATTAGGGTCTCTTAACACAAGATTTACAGAAGGGCCTCCATTGGTGGTAGTACCATTTTCAAATGCACCACTAAAAGTTTTCCCATTAAAATCAATGCTAGAGTCTTTCAAAATTCCCAACTGAATACCATCTTCAACTGTAATGTTATCCTGTAAAATGATGTTCCCACCATTCTGCTGAAGCATCTCCTTCAAATCAGCAGCAGAGGAAACAAACGTTGGCATTTGCTTATAAGCATCCACTGCATTTGCAAACGGTTCGGATTGGATTGCATGTGCTTTGAAAGTCAGTGCGACACCATCTTTCAATGCGTCTCCTTCCATCATGTCACTATTTCCCAATGCTGCGTCATAAGTAACGCTATCCCCTGCTAATACAGAAAATGTTTTAGTTTCTGCGTTTGCCGCTACCTCACGGTAATAAATATTGTCATACCCATCCAGTTTTGTCCAGCCATCCGCAATGGTATAGTCAACCAATCCGTTTGTGGCATCTGTAATTTCTACATACACATAAGAGTCTACGGTATTGTCTACCGTCACTGTTGGGTCTTTGGATTGTGTTGTGCCAGGAATAATTTCATAATCATTTCCGGTAGTTTCGTTCAGTTCTACCAGAACCTTATTGGTCTTAAAGTTGTTTACTACATCCTTTGTGGAACCCTGCAGGTAAGCATAGGTTCCTCCGCCCAACGCTATCGCTGCTGCCAACGCAACTGCTAAGCCAGTAGTGACTACTTTTTTCTTATTAACTTTCATGACTTCACACCCTTTTATATTTATCTACCACTATTAACTGTTATTTTTCCATTTCCAGCATGAATAGGGGTCTCTGATCCATCAAAAAGACCACCATTTACAATTACTGTATCAGTTCCTGTTGCTGTATAGATATGAGCATTATTGCCGCTACGTTTAAATGAACCGCTTTCAATGGTAACTGTACTATTGTATTCCAAATACACATCGTAGTAATCACCAGCTGTAATATCTACATTCCTTAAAGTAGCACTAGAATTTCCGATTACTTGCATACCACCAATAACCGTTACTCCATCAATTACCACATTCTTCGCACCAGATGTTACATAAAGTGGATAATTGGCCCCTTGGTTCGTTAGATTAATCACACCGTTTTTTAATGTGATATTATTAGCTGCTAAAGAAAACGGATCACCATTTTTTCTGTTTGTAACAGATAAAGTTTTTCCATTCAAGTCTATCGTACAATTTGGAGTTACAATATAAGTATCATAGGTGCCATCTGGATGGGTTCCTGTATGAACAATGGAAATATCTTTTTCTAATTTGATAGTTTGTCCTTCTTTTACTGAACCCAACGCATTTTTAAACTCCGTGTCAGTACTTACAGTAACTGGTATACCTTTATATGCTGATACAGCATCGGCAAATCCATTTTTTTGAATAGCATGCGCTTTGAAGGTCAACGCAACACCATCTTTCAATGCGTCTCCTTCCATCATATCACTATTTCCCAGTGCTGCGTCATAGGTAACGCTATCTCCTGCCAATACAGAAAATGTTTTGGTTTCTGCGTTTGCCGCTACCTCACGGTAATAAATATTGTCATACCCATCCAGTTTTTCCCAACCATCCGCAATGGCATAACTAACCAACCCTTTTGTGGCATCTGTAACCTCTACATACACATAAGAGTCTACGGTAGCGTCAACGGTTACTTTTGGATCTTTTTCCTGTGTTGTGCCAGGAATAATATTATAATCATTTCCGGTAGTTTCGTTCAGTTCTACCAAAACCTTATTGGTATTAAAGTTGTTTACTACATCCTCTGTGGTGCCCTGCAAATACGCGTAGGTTCCTCCGCCCAACGCCATTGCTGCTGCCAACACAACTGCTAAGCCAGTAATGACCACTTTTTTCTTATTGTCTTTCATATCATTTTCATTCCTTCCAAAATTTTTGTCTATTGAGAATGACTAAATAGAATGATACCGACTTTGAATCACTTTTCTTTTAAAACTGATTGTATACAAAAATAATTCCATCATACTAGGTTTCCTTGGCTAGCAAATTTAAACTTAATGATTCTCACTGGTACCGGTAAAACGATAATAGGCTTCTTTTCCGGTAATTGTACGCCCTACACTATTACCGCAGATATAGATACCACCTGTAGATCCATCCATTTCATCCGCTGTATTTTCAAATGTATTGTTTCCGCCAAAATCAATACCATTGATATTGACATAATAGATCCCAATCATATCGTCTTTCATATTGGTGTTTGCGCCAAAATGGTTATTTGTGATGGTAACTTTTACATCTGAATTGGAATTTAGTGCTGCTTCAATATGGATAAACCGACTTTTATTCCCCGCTGGAACTGGATTTTCCAACGAAAAAGTACAGTTGTTAATCACGATTTCCGCGCCTGCTTTTGGTGTTATTTGGATAGAATCCCATTGTGGATTGATAAAGGTACATCCGTCAAATACAATCTTAGAAGCCAAATCAGTGGCATAAACAGAACTAGCGTTATTAGACTGATTGGTTGGGGAAGTAAAGGTTATGTTTTGGAAGGTTACATTTGCATTACTTGCAACCGAAATTGGTTGGTTGGAAATGACCGGATTTTTATCCCCAGCAATGGTGATATTTTTTGCGATTGTCATTGGTTTATCTAGCACCATATCATTGTTTAGTACGATAGTATCGCCATCTTTTGCATCTTTAAGGGCTGTTTCCAGTTCAGATGATGTTGAGGCAATATAGTCAGCATCTATGTATAAATAGGCTGATACAGCGTTTTCAAATGGTTTGGATTGAATTGCACGTGCTTTGAAGGTCAACGCAACACCATCTTTCAATGCGTCTCCTTCCATCATATCACTATTTCCTAGTGCTGCGTCATAAGTAACGCTATCCCCTGCTAATACAGAAAATGTTTTCGTTTCTGCGTTTGCCGCTACCTCACGGTAATAAATATTGTCATACCCATCCAGTTTTGTCCAACCATCCGCAATGGCATAACTAACCAACCCTTCTGTGGCATCTGTAATTTCTACATATACATAAGAATCCACCGTATTGTCAACGGTTACTTTTGGGTCTTTTTCCTGTGTTGTACCAGGGATAATATTATAATCATTTCCGGTAGTTTCGTTCAGTTCTACCAGAACCTTATTGGTGTTAAAATTGTTTACTACATCCTTTGTGGTTCCTTGCAAATAAGCATAGGTTCCTCCACCCAGTACCATTGCCGCCGTCAGTGCAACCGCCAGCCCAGTGGCTACTACTTTTTTCTTATTAATTTTCATGTCGTTTTTATTCCTTTCTAATACTGCAATTAATGGATTGTAAATTGAAAAGAATCCAATGCTTCTTCATACACGGATACATATGGGGACAGCGCTTCTTGTGTAGCGGCAATCTGTTCGCCGTTTACAAAGAAAGTACAGTTTTCAACATCCACTGTTGTGTTAATCGCCCGGATTGACATAAAATATTGCTTGTTTCCTGTTGTTTGGTTTGCCTCAATTCGGCAGTCTTTAAAGGTAAATACACCGCCGCTAGCACCGGTTGCACTAGGATTTCCATCTGCGTTATCTACAACAACTGTCGCAAAATCGTTCCATCCATCCTCATTATATCCTTTGTCATTTAACCCAATTAAAGTACAATTCTCAAAGGTTGCTTTCATATTTGGTGTATGTATATTCATTGCCGCCCAACCCTGGATCGTTGTATTTTTACAGTTAATTTCCACATTTTCATTTCCAAATGCGAAATTAAATGCGTAATAGCTTGCTGACAGGGATGAATCCTCAATATTAATGGTTACATTTTTGGATTGACCAACGGATATTCCGCGGGTATAGGCTCCTGTAGTAGGCCCTACCAGATCCACGTCCTTAATATTAATCGTAGTTGGCTCTGTTTGATCGGTAATGCTAATAATGCGATTGTTGTCTTTTTGTGGAGAATTGGTTGGAGCAGTTAGTTTATGCCCATTCCCAATAATATTCACTTCACCAGAAGCATTCAAGTATGCGTTGTCTAAGGCAATATCCGTTGTTAAAACAGCTGTCTTGCCTTCTTGTAAAGCTGTTGTTAAATCCGTAGAGGTATCCACTGTTGTGTATGCGGTTTCAAAAGCAGCTTCTGGGCTAGCAAATCCATCTTTCTGGATTGCATGCGCTGTAAATGTCAGGTTTAAACCATCTTTTAAAGTTCCATCTGGATTGACCATATCGCTATTTTCCAATGCAGCATCATAGGCAACTTTATCTCCCGCCAGTACAGAAAATTCTTTTGCTGCTGCGTCTTTTGTTACTTCACGATAATACACTTTTGTATGTTCGCCATCCCAGCCGTTTAACAGAGTCCATCCATCTGCGATGTCATATTTTACTAGACCATTGGTGTTATCTGTTACAATCGCGTAAACATAGGAATCTACAGTATTGTCAACGGTGACTTTTGGGTCTTTCGCTTGTTCTGTTCCAGGAATAATATTATAATTACTTCCGGTCTTTTCTTCCAGAGTTACCAGAACCTTATTGGTGTTGAAGTTGTTGACTACATCCTTTGTAGTGCCCTGCAAATAAGCGTAGGTCCCTCCACCCAACGCCATCGCTGCTGCAAGCATAACAGCTGCTCCAGTAACGATTATGCTTTTCTTATTCCGTTTCATCTTTGGTACTCCTCTCAAAATATTAATCCGCTACTACAGTATACCAAGTTCCTTTGGTATCTGTGGATTTGTCTACATGATAGCCTTCTGCTACAAAATTTGTATTTTCTCCCTCTACTGTACAATTGGATGGATCAAATTCAAAAAATTTGCCGCCTTTTACAATGATATTGGCAGTCTCATCTTTATAATTTGCATCTTTACAGTTTAATGTCCATTTTGGAGTTTTACAAATAAAGGTTCCGCCATTAATTTCAATGGTTCCTGTCTCACAATAGATTAAGTCATATTGTGCATCGTTACCATTTACTTGTTCATTTGTATAAGTACCGTTATTGATAATTAATTTGGCAAACTGGCTAGTAGTCGATACTGCCATATGGTATCCACCTGCATCATTAGAAACACCACTAACAGTACCCTCCCCATCAAGGGTTAATGTTGTATTGGTCCCTACCTGGAATACACCCCAGTTTGTTGTATTTTTGCTATTCCCCAATACTTTTCCATTCAAATCTACTGCAACATTGCCTTTATTAGACATCTTTGTAACAGTGGCAAAATCAATATTATCTTGAACAATAAGATTATGCGCTCCGTTTTTAATAGCGGATTCAAAGCTCTCCTCACTATTTGGCATCTCTACTCGATAAGCATCTTCAGGATTATAAAATGGTGCCTTTTGGATAGCGCTTGCCTTAAAAGTAATGGTCTCACCTGTTTTTAATTTTCCAGTTGTCCACATCATATCGCTATTTTCTAGGGCTGCATCATAAGATACCTGATTATCTTTTAGCACATAAAATTCCTGTGGGTTATCAGAAGCCTCAATTTCACGATAATACACTTTTGTAAATTGGGTTGTGTATTTTTCAAGTGGTAACCAGCCATCTACAATCTCATAGTCCACTAAGTCCGCTACCTCATTCGCCAATTTTACTTCTACATATACATAGGAGGGCACTGTAGCATTCACTGTCACTTTTGGGTCTTTTTCTTGTGTTGTACCAGGGATAATTTCATAATCATTCCCCGTAGTTTCTTCTAACTCTACCAGAACTTTATTGGTGTTAAAGTTGTTAACTACATCCTTTGTAGTACCCTGCAAATAAGCGTAGGTTCCTCCGCCCAGCGCCATTGCTGCTGCAAGCATAACAGCTGCTCCAGTAACAACTATACTTTTCTTGCGATTTCTCATCGTTTACTCCTCCATTTTTGTCTGTTCATCACTTGAAACAATTGTGTGAATCTTTCTTGCGTGTCCACATTAGGCCACCCACTATCCCAGAAGCTCCAAGCAACATAGCAGCAAGGTACCATCCAATATGGTTGCTATCTCCTGTTGGAGGTTTGGAAGGAACATTGGGCTCCGATTCGGATGGTTCTGTTGGTTGGGATGGCTCCGTTTGGCTCTCCCCTGTAAAGGTATTCACACAGGTTACCGAAAGTGAGGTCACATAAGCAGTAGTACCCTTTACCGTCTGTGTATATAGACCAATAGTGAGGCAAACACAGATTGCCAGTAGAAAAAACGATTTGAAAAGTAAAAGATGCTTTTCTTTTTTCGTCATTTATGTACCCCTCCTTCTTTCCAAATTATTTGCGACATCATGCAATTGGTGGAACCGTTATAGTAACATCGCCCAATCCAAACTGTTTTACAGCAAGATCTGTCGCGGTAGCTACATCAATGTTAGCAGTTTGTACAGCAAATGCTGTCACGCACAGTTTTCTTTCGCCTAAGCTCTCAATATCTGCTTTTGTCAATTCTGGGGAAATAGTAACTGTCGTAAAAATCGGTTTTAATACGATATCTTCTGTTGATTCCAGAGCGTTTACCTTTGTGCTATACGCGTAAACAGTATTACCGCCTGATTCTGCTACCTTCAACCATGCGTCTGTAGCGTAGTTCATGGTAAATTTATCGTTTAGGCCATTTTCTACTAACAGGAACACATAACATTCTTCACTACCTTTTAGCACCGTTGGAGTTGGATCTTTATCCAGCACAGCACCGGCAACATATTTGTAGTTATTAGCGTTTACCCGCTTTGCATCTTCCCCTGTTACTTTTTTGCCGTTCGTGTCAACAAATGCCTCATCTAATTTAATAGAAATCGCACCTCCCGCAAAGGTGTTTACCACCGGTTCACTGGTGGAAGACAGCCAGGATAGTGTTGGCATAACTGTGAGCATTACAATTACAGCAAGCAGTACACTGGTGAGCATGAACTTTTGACTTTTCCGCATTTTTTTATTCTCCTTTCGGTAAAATTTATTTTCATATGGCAAAATAGGAACTAGTTTACCATACTAAAACCAAATATTACGATTCTGAAACATTATGATCCGATGACAATACACTGTTATCTTTTTCCGAATCTATTTTTTTCTTTGTATTTTTTCTAGCGACAATATCCCAAACCAAAGAAAGGATAAACAGTATAGCAATTGCTCCAATCACAAAGGGACGATTTTCATCAGCGGTTAAAAAACGCATTGGCTTGCCAAGCCATGGAATGCCAAATGCAACCTTACCTACTGTGTTTCCCCATAATACAGGCGCCGCGTCTTCTGTGTTGTTCGCATCGCCTTTTGTGATAAAGGTTTTATCTGTATGATTGATATCAACTACACGGTGTGTTACAAGTATACCATCTTCATTGAGTACATAGGTGATTACATCGCCTACCTGTATTTTTTCTGGTTCAATTTTTTGTACAACAACCAATGTATCCACCGGATATTGAGGGGACATACTGGGACTGTCAACCGAAAACATACTCCAGCCAAGCACCTTAATCACAACAAATACAATTGCTATAATTGCTACTATCGCAGTAATAAATGTGGACAAAAAATCTCCTACAGTCTTTAAGGCGCTTTTTATTTTTTTGTTCATTTTTTTACATTATTCTCCTTTAAAACGCAAAAACGTACAACTTTAAAGAAATATTTATCTTTAAAGTAAGTACGTTATATAGTAATAGAAACGATTTAGATAACACAAAATAGACAGAATTTACCTCTGTCTGTCTATCTGTTAAAATTACGCCCTGCATTGTCATAAAAATCAAGACCTTATATAGAAATTATTAAATTTTTATATACATAATTTTACACCTTTAGTATATCATACCTTGGTAACTTTTTCAATAAGATTTCAAGTATTTACATATTATTACAGGTAAATATAACAATTTCCTCGCATTTCTCCATAAACAAACACATAATATGATAAGTTATAACTTATCATTGCAATTATTTTATAAAAACAGACAAAAAGACGCGGATAAAACAATCCACGTCTTTCGTTAGCCTATTCCATTACCATAACATATTCCTATTCTTGTGGTAAGTTGGTTTTAATATAAAGTTCATCCAGCTGTTTCTGGTCTACTTCTGCTGGACATTGAGTCATCAATTCACTTGCGTTCTGTACTTTTGGGAACGCGATTACATCACGAATACTTGGTTTGTTCAACATCAACATGACCAGACGGTCCAGACCATACGCCATGCCGCCATGTGGTGGAGCGCCATACTGGAACGCATTAATCAGGAAGCCAAACCGTTCTTGTGCTTCTTCTTCCGAGAAACCAAGTGCCTGGAACATCTTCTTCTGCAATTCAGGGTTGTTAATACGGATAGACCCTCCCCCAACTTCACAGCCATTCAATACCATATCATAAGCTTTCGCATGGCAATGAGCTGGATCGGTCAGTAGCTTGTCCACATCTTCGTCCGCAACTGCAGTAAATGGGTGATGTTTTGCCACGTAACGGTCCTCTTCTTCATCGTATTCAAACAGTGGGAAATCGGTTACCCACAGCAAGTCAAAGCTATTTTCTGGAATCAGTTCTAGCTTTTCCGCCAGATGACAACGTAAAGCTCCCAAAGAATCATATACAACACTGTTAGATGGGTCAGCTACGATCAGGATGACATCCCCTGTTTCTGCTCCCATTGCCTGACGGATGGCTGTTTTCTCTTCCTCACTCAGGAACTTCTCATAACTAGAACTCCCTTCCTCGGTATTCAAGCGAGTATAGGCCAATCCTTTCGCACGGTAGGTTTTCACATATTCCACTAGTTTGTCGATTTCTTTACGGGAAAGCTTTTCCGCCCCGCCTTTCACATTGATACCACGTACACTACCAGTGGATAAAGCGCCAGCAAACACTTTAAACTCAGTATTCTGTAATAGGTTGGACAAGTCCACTAGTTCCATGCCAAAACGGGTATCCGGTTTATCGGAACCATAACGGTTCATAGCTTCCTCATATGGAATACGACGGAACGGGGTTTGGATATCAATATCCATAATCCGTTTAAACACATATTTCATAAACCCTTCATTCATAGCGATGACATCATCTACATCCACAAAGCTCATTTCCAGGTCAATCTGGGTAAACTCAGGCTGACGGTCCGCACGTAAGTCCTCATCACGGAAACAGCGGGCAATCTGCATGTAACGGTCAAAACCGGCAAGCATGGTAAGCTGTTTGTAAAGCTGTGGAGACTGTGGCAGGGCATAAAATGCTCCTGGATGCACACGGGATGGCACCAAATAGTCACGGGCACCCTCTGGGGTGGACTTAATTAAAATTGGGGTTTCAATCTCGATAAACCCGTTTTCATCATAGTAATCCCGAGCGGCTTTTACGATTTTATGGCGCATCATCAAGGTATGCTGCATTGGTGAGCGGCGCAAATCCAGGTAACGGTATTTTAACCGCAGCTCTTCATTTACCTTTGTTTCATCGGTAATTTCAAATGGTGGAACCTCTGCTTCGGACAAGACACGCAAATCCGAAACAAAAACCTCAATATCCCCAGTTGGGATCTCTTTGTTTTTGCTCTCCCTCTCCCGGATGTTCCCCTTTGCCATTACGACAAATTCTGAACGGCACCCAGCCGCTTTTTCAAATACTGCACGGTCTGTGGCATCATCAAAGGCCAACTGCACAATACCGGTGCGGTCACGTAGATCCAAAAAAATCAGATTTCCTAAATTGCGGCGTTTTTGTACAAAACCGCATACCACTACTTCATCGCCAACTGCTGCGTTAACTACTTCTACACAATAATGGGTCCGTTTTAACCCTTTCATCGTATCCATTGATTCTATTCTCCTTTTGTTCAACAATCTTTCCCCAGTATTCTACCGGTTATATTAAAATGAAATATCTTCATCGCCTATTTGGTCGCTTAAATCTTTCAACTGTTTTTCATACACCACATTTGGTAAATCCTTAAACTCTACCTGCTGTACGCTGCCATCTTCCATGTCTTTTACTTTAGCAGAACAACTTTGGATCTCATCATCCCCCAATACGCAGGAAAGTTTTGCACCAATTTTGTCCGCATATTTCATTTGGGCTTTTAGGCTTCTTCCCACAGTATCGGTTTCGGCATAGAACCCTTCTTTTCTCAACAGGTAAACCAGCTGGGTGGCTTTTAACTGGGCTGCCTGTCCAATCGTGGCAATAAAAAGATCGCAGGTATTTGGTTCCGGAATTTCAATTCCCTGTGCTTCCAATACCATCAGCAGACGTTCCAGACCCATACCAAATCCCAAAGCAGGAGTTGGTTTTCCACCCATGGTTTCCACCAAAGTATCATAGCGTCCGCCACCGCACACGGTGCTTTGTGCTCCCAAATCATTGGAAACAAATTCAAATACGGTACGGCTGTAATAATCCAAGCCACGTACAATATTTGGATTCACAGTAAACGGAATCCCCATTGCGGTCAAGCTCTGTTGTACCTGTTGAAAATGTTCTGCGCAGTCCTCACAAATATAATCCAATACTTTTGGCGCGTTTTTCGTGATCTCTTTACAACTTTCTACTTTACAATCCAAAATACGCATTGGATTTTTTTC
Organism: Clostridium facile; assembly: GCF_014297275.1. NCBI lineage: Bacteria > Bacillati > Bacillota > Clostridia > Eubacteriales > Clostridiaceae > Clostridium > Clostridium facile. The sequence goes on along the minus strand of NZ_JACOQK010000001.1, from coordinate 2,323,706 downwards.
CAAACGCTCTTTACAAGTATCACACAACTGGTCAATATTCTCATAAAAATACTGCTTTAATGCTTCTTGATATTTTTTGCGGCATTCCGGGCATCCAATGGAATTGATCTGCAATTCCAGATTTTTGATCCCTAAAGTATCAAAAATTTCATACGCAACACTAATCACTTCCGCATCTGCGCTTGGTAAAGCGGAACCAAACATCTCAATCCCAAACTGATGGAATTCCTTAAAACGTCCTGCTTGTGGACGTTCGTTCCGAAAACAACTTAGTATATAACAAAGCTTTAATGGAAGAGCATCGTTGATAATTCCTGTTTCCAATACAGAACGGACCGTACCAGCAGTACCTTCTGGACGAAGGGAAAGGGAACGCCCTCCCCTATCCTCAAAAGTAAACATCTCTTTTTGTACTACATCAGTAGTGTCCCCAACCGAACGCTGGAACAACTCAGTATGTTCAAAGGTAGGTACTCTAATCTCACGGAAACCAAACATACCTGCCGCTTCCAAAACCAGATTTTCAATAAACTGCCATTTATAGCTATCCTTTGGAAGGATATCCTGGGTTCCCCTTGGTGCTTTGGTCAAAAGTTTCATTCCTGTCATCCTTTCACTTTACAATCTTAATATTTTCCATAAAACCAATGTTTTCAACGAAATTCTTTCTTTTTATCATAGCAGATTCCCCACAATAGTACAACTATTTTTGTTCTATTTGTAAACCTCCTTTGAATGAAACCGAACATTGGTATAACAGCACTAGCTACAATAATATATAATATTTTTTGATTCTTATAAGACAATTCAGCTTCTATTACGGTACTATTTGATTCATGTGTACTTATGGTATACCGCAATAAAAAATAATATCCCCGTCCACCAAGGGACGAGGATAATTCCACGTGTTGCCACCCAAATTTATGCAGCACAAAAAATAGCTTTTTTGCTACACCTTCCATTTCTTTAACGCAGAAATTACGGTTTTGCTTTTTTTCACAAAACAGCTCTAGGGTGTCTTCTACAGGGCAGGAAAAACGACTTTCAGCAGTTGCCATTCTCTCTGGACTTCCTGGGGAGCTGTATACTCTTCCCTTTCAGCGCATTATTATCGTATCGAATTTTATTGTGGGTTTACAATATTTCTCCAGTCTAAATCACCGCGTTCCAAACCGTGGATGAGCACCTCCGCAGTTGCGATATTAGTTGCTAACGGAATGTTATGCACGTCACAAAGGCGGAGCATATCCATTTCGTTTACCTCTCTGGTTTTATCCGCTAAAGCATCGCGGAAAAATAGCAACAGGTCAATTTCATCATAAGCGATACGGGCAGAAATCTGCTGGTCTCCCCCTTGTTTACCACTTAAAAAACGTTGGATGCTTAGACCTGTCGCCTCAGAAACCAACTTTCCGGTTGTGCCAGTAGCGCACAGATTATGCCGGCTTAATACGCCGCAGTACGCAATACAAAACTGTACCATTAGTTCTTTTTTGGAGTCGTGCGCAATTAACGCGATATTCATATAACTCTCCCCTTATATTAAATTAATCGGATAAAACTTTATTGTACTACCAACGGTGTGTGTTCGCCTGTTAACCGCTTGGCTATTGCTTGAAACGTCCGTTCAGATAAACTGCCAGTGCTTAATGGAAGCCCTTTTGCTGTACTGTACCAAATATCCTGCTGGTCTTTTACCACACCTAGCAACTGGACACCTACACCATCGATCACCGCATCCAAATCCGGTACCATATCCTTTTTTAACGCTTCTTTGGAAACTTTGTTAATAATCAGTCGAAGTTCCGCCGCTTTATTTTTCCGCAATACAGCTGCTACAATAGCTGCGTCACGGACGCAAATTGGGTCAGGAGTAACTAAAAGTAAAATTGTATCAGATACTGTAGCCAATGCATCTGTTAAGCCATAGCCCGCTGTTGTATCAATAATTACAAAATCATATTTGGTTTTTAATGCGGAACAAATGGCAGAAACCTCTTCTTTGGTAGGGAATCGTTCAAATTGTGAAGGTGCATTGATTAATGAAAGATTTTTACAATCTGGTACATAGTTTACAGCGTCTTTTATACTACACCTGCCATGTAGGATATCATTAAAATCATAAACAGAATCTGAAACGCCTAACATGATATCCAAGCCACGGAGGCCACAATCCAGCTCTAAAATCACAGTGGCCTTCCCTTTCGCTGCTAATGCTCTACCTAACAAGCAGCTAAAGGAGGATTTTCCAACCCCACCTTTTCCAGATGTCACTGAGATTACCTTACTCATGGTTCCTCCTATTGCCTAGTTCTCCATTTTGCTATCTTACTATAATTCTACATGATTTCAGGATAAAAATCTATATTTTTATCACAACTTAATGTATTTTTGTTTGTTGTTACAAAAAGCAAATTTTTAACACTTACATTACTGTTCAATTATAACATGTATGAATTCTGAAAATCAACGTTTTTTATTACAATAAACGGAATTTCGTACAGGTTACATAGAATTATTTTCTATTTTTTGTACTATTTATCCATTCAATTTTTTCATATTATCATGCAAATTATCCAATTTTTGTTAAATCAACTATTTTGATGTTCCTGTTGCCACTGCTGGGCGGACTGTTTACTTGCCTCATATGCTTGAATCACTGGTACCACCATATCTTTGGCGTAAGATATTCCATCACCCCGTTCGATTACTACCGCAATCGCAATTTCGGGTTGTTCTGCTGGATAAAAAGCAACTGCTGCAGAGTCATATACTGTTTTTGTTCTTTGAGGAGTACCAGTTTTAATGGCAATATTCATTCCATTCATCTCTGGGTACTTGGTACTAACAGATTCCATCCCTTTGGTTGTTTCTTCAAAGGCGTTATTTTTATCCTCCAGTTGGTTCATGATCTGTTTTTCTGTTTGTTTTACTGTTTCAGAACCATCAAATTTATCCACTTGTTTGATAATATGGGTATTATAACGAATCCCTTTGTTTGCGATAGTCGCCATCTGGGTTGCCATCTGGACTGGGGTAACATAGGTTTCCATCTGTCCAATCGCACTCTGCATCGCGTCACCGATACCATTCCATGGAATACCCAATTTTTCTGCGGTTTCTTTGGAAGTAATCCTACCAGTGGCATTGCTCAGCTCCAGACCAATGTCAGTCCCCAGCCCCAAAGCATTGGAATATTCGGTAATTTTATGCTCATCGATTTCCTGTAATGATTTACCTACATTATAAAAATAAATATTACAAGATACCTTTAAAGCATCATATAAATTCAAATAGCCATGCCTGCTTAAACAGTTAAACGGTGTACGGCTGGTATCACCAGGTAAATACATTGTTTTGGTACAATTAAACGGCTTAGAAGTTCCCGTCATAATTCCTTCGCTGACTCCTGCGACCGCCATAGCCGTTTTATAGGTGGAACCTGGACGATAAATCTCTTTAAAAGACCGGTTCAGCATTGGCTTTTTTGGATCGGCATTTAAGGTGTCATAATTTTCACTCATAGTATTCAGGTCATAGCCTGGATAACTTACCGATGCCAATATACTGTTATCACTGGTATCCAGAACCACAACGGAACCTCCAGTGATTGCACTGTGTTGGGATAATCTTTGATAAAATTGGTCTTGAATTTGTTTTTGTAAGACAGAATCTATGGTTAATACGACGTTATTTCCAGGTTTTGCTTCTTCTTCCATGTATTGATTCACAACGGTTCCATCTGCGTCTTTTTCCAAAATCATGACGCCGTCAGTGCCTTTTAGGTCGGATTCCATCAAAGCTTCTATCCCAGTACGACCAATATCATCATCCATGTTATATCCTTCAATATCCTTATATCCGGTAACCCCTGATTTTTCGTCCCCTTCCCAGTCCTCTTTCAACATAGGACCAATGTTTCCCAAAATATGAGGTGCCAAAGTTCCATCTACATATCCTCTGGTATAGGTTTCGCTGATTTCTACACCTGGGATTTCATTCTGCATTTCAATCAGTTGTGCAGCAAATGTTTTATCCACATTTTCTGCAAAGGTATATGGATTGCGGTCAGAAAAATTTTCTACTTCCATCATACAACGGATTGCCACAATGGTTCTAGTATCCTGTTCGTTGTAACCATTAATTTCAAATTTTTCTATGGCATTATCCATACATTGTTGGGCTGTACCGTAATCTTGCATTTTGAGCATTGATTTTAGTTTTTCAATCTCAGAGTCCATCCCATCTTTAAACTGATATTCTCCATTGACAGGTTGTTCTGTAATAGGGAACTCATCCCTCCAGGCTGCACCCTGTTTCTGGAACAGCTGGGTTAAACGGAGGATAACCTCGTTCTCCTTGCCCTCTGGCAAGCTTCCACGGTTTAACTGAATGTTTAACACTAGTGAATTGGTTACTAACGGCCTGCCGTAACGATCCAGGATTTCACCCCGAGCTGCCTCTACATTGGTACGAATCAAGTTATTACTGTCCGCTTTTACCGCGTTTTCTTCCCCATGTACTACCTGGATATTCATCAGCTTGATAGAAGCAAAAATAACCGCAACCATCAATATTGCGGATAATACAAGCAGACGCACTTTCTCTTTTCTTTTTGGTTTTTCTGAAGTTGCCATACTGGCTGACCTCCCTTCTTACCAAGAGCTATCCTCTTCTGCAACCGGATAAATTTTTCTTCTGATTTTTTGCATGATTAAGAAGAAAATCGGACTAAACAACAAGCTGTATCCAATTGTAGGAAGGATATTCCTTACCAATAATAGACCCATATGGGAATAACCCCAAATGAGATAACCGAAAACAAAATCAATCAAAAAATAAATTACCAATGTACCCAAACAAAACAAAATATTGTTAATTACATTGGATTTTACCAAATACATGACCAACAACGAGATGGTGACACAACAAACCATCAAGATAATGACAGAAGTACCAAACAGCCGGGATGTTGCACTATCCCATAAACATCCTGCTACAATACCAATAGCAGCTGCGGAACGCTCATGTTCCAACATGGCAATCGCCACAGCATAGGGCAAAACAAAAACCGGACGCACTCCCATAATCTCTAAAAACCCTGGTGTGGTCTGTAGAATAAACAGGAAAAACAGGATTACAATATAAATCACCCATTTTAATACCGACCGGGTGGATTTTTTCATGCTCAGCCCTCCCCAGACGATGTATTGGCAGAAGAATTGGTGCCATCCGGTGTGGACACACCCTGTCCTGTAAAGCTTTTGATGACAAGGACATCATTTACTTTTTCAATATCCACCATTGGTTCAATTTCAGCATAAGCAGAAATCCCATTTTCCTGAACGGAAATTTTCTGAACAGTACCAATTTGTAAACTTGCTGGGAATACCCCGCTAGATCCGGCAGTAGTAACAATGCTTCCCTCTTCAATTTTGGTTTCTTTATCCAAATGGAGCATCTGGCACATTCCCTGTTCCGCTAAAGAAATCTCCCCATTTACAACCCCCGCACTTTGGGTTGTTATCTCATAAGCACTGATATATAACTCTGGGTTTAATATAGTAATGACATGGGAATAGGTCAACGCAACTGAATCCACCTGTCCTACTAAGCCTTGGGATGTCATAACAACATCCCCCACTTCAATTCCGTTCAACGAACCTTTGTTGATCTGGAAAGAACAGAATGGGTCGCTAGCATCCCGTGAAATTACATTGGCTGGTTCCAAATCATAATCCGGGTTTATCTCTTTAATATCCGCAATTTCTTTCAGCTGATCATTTTCTGCTTTAATTTTTTCATAATCAATCAGTTTTTCATTCAAATCTGTAATTTGCTGTTTCAGTTCTTCATTTTCTTTTTTGTATTCGTTCGCATTAACCAATGGGTCAGTTAAACTGCTAAACCCGTTAGAAATGGTAGACGCTAGACTTTTAAAAGGAGAAGCAATCACGCCAATCAGTTGGGATGGCGAGGATATGTTCCCAGTTGAGGCCTCGTATAAAATAAATGCCAAAAAAACAGCAATAACCCCTAACAATATTTTAAAAATGGCACTTTTAAAAAATTCTCTCAATGGTTTTTACACCCCCAAAGTTGGATGTCCATACGGTTGTTGTCAATTCCACTAATAGCGGATAAGACCGAGCTCAACCTGTATGTTAAGCCCAGTCTTATCAGATTGTATTTGTTAAGTTCCACCCGTTGTATTAAAAACGGTCCTCTGTTAAAACATCAGCCAGTTTATCGATGTTTTCCAATACCTTACCTGTACCTTCCGCTACGCAGTCCAATGGGCTTTCCGCAATATGCACAGGCATGCCTGTTTCTTGGGAAATCAAACGATCCAGCCCTCTCAGCAAAGCGCCGCCACCAGTTAGCATAATCCCCTGGTCAATAATATCCGCAGCCAACTCTGGTGGGGTTTTTTCCAATGTTACTTTTACTGCATCAATCACACTGGATAACGCATCCCCCAGCGCTTCCCGAATTTCCACAGAAGAAATTTCGATATTTTCTGGCAGACCATTCAATAAGTTTCTACCTTTGATCTCCATTGTTTCTTCTGTTTCCAGAGGGAAAGCGGAACCAATATTCATTTTGATATTTTCTGCTGTACGTTCCCCGATTAGCAGATTATATTTCTTTTTAATATACTGGATAATCGCATTGTCAAATGCGTCCCCGCCAACACGGACGGATTTTGCGGCTACAATACCACCTAAGGAAATTACTGCTACTTCACTGGTACCGCCGCCAATATCTACTACCATATTACCGGTAGGTTCTTCTACTGGCAAGCCCGCACCAATTGCCGCTGCCATAGGTTCTTCAATAATCGCAACTTTTTTTGCGCCAGCCCGTTCTGTCGCTTCTTTTACTGCCCTTCTTTCTACAGCAGTAACGCCGGATGGGATGCAGATGATAACACGTGGCTTCGCCAAAAATGTTTTGTTCAACGCTTTTTTGATAAATTGTTCCAACATGCTGGTGGTGATGTCAAAATCAGCGATAACGCCGTCTTTTAATGGACGGACTGCTGTGATGGAACCAGGGGTTCTACCGATTACTTGTTTTGCTTCTAATCCCACAAATTTTACAATGTCTGTTCTGGTATCCACAGCAACAACGGAAGGCTCCCGGATAATAATCCCTTTGCCTTTCATAAATACCAGTGTGTTCGCGGTTCCCAAGTCAATACCAATGTCCTTTGAAAATGCTCCCATGTTACAAACTCCTCCTATATTGAAAAAAACTGAACGTTTTAATAGCAAAAATAACGCAATAGACTACAAGTCCTTTTAACTTTTTCATTATAACCCTAAATCGGCTTTTTCTCAACGTTTTTCGTAAAATTTCACTTTCTATTCACAAAAAGATTTAATTCCCGACTCAGTTTTGAAACAGGCAGGCCAACCACGTTATAATAATCCCCATTGATTTTCTTTACCAACAGGCATCCCTGGCCTTGGATGCCGTATCCGCCAGCTTTATCAAAGGGTTCGTTGGTGTCAATATAATCTTTGATTTCCTGCTCGGTCAGCTGGTAAAAGGTCACTTCGGTTATTTCAGAAAAACTGGCTGTTTTATCTCCCTGTATCATAGCTACTCCAGTGATTACTTTATGAGTATTCCCCGAAAGCCTACTTAGCATCTCAAAAGTATGTTGTTTATTTTCAGGTTTTCCCAGCACTTCCCCATCCAGGATGACAACGGTATCACAACCAACAACCAGCTCATCCGGATGTTCTTGGGCAACCTGGTCCGCTTTTGCCCTTGCCAAGCGCTCTGCAAAGTATTCTACTGGTTTTTGTGCCACCAGGCTTTCATCCACTCCAGATGGAATAATTTTCACATCTTTGCAAATTCTTTGAATTAATTCTTTTCTTCTTGGCGATTTTGAAGCTAAAATCATAATATGTCTTCCTTTTCTATGATTTGTCTATGATAATACATTTTATTTTTTCTATAAAACGCCCCGGTAATACAATCCTTTTGTAATAGGCAGCTCTATTTTTTGTTTTTGCAAAAAGTTTTGAACCATTTGCCTACTCTGCTCCGGGGTTTCCAACGTAATTTTTAATGTAAAAAATGAGATATTGGTAAAATCATCAATCCGGTCGGCAATCCACAAACAATCGCTGTTATAAATTTCACTACATCCATCCGAACAAGCTACCCGGAACCGTTTCCCTTTCCGGTCGGTCAGCCAGGATTGTTGTTTACATTGCCTACAGGTTTTCTGGTTCTTAATTGGGCAGTTCCTGGTCAACATCAACGGCAAGTATCCTCCGGCAAGGATACCACAAGGAAGGCTGCTTTTTAAATTTTTCATCTGTTTTACCGTCAATTCCGGAGATACCACACAATCCTGGAACCCCCATTCTTCCAGCTGGGCAATACTCATGGAATTGGCAATATTCAAACCAAATCCGCCATGCAGCCGATACCCCAGTTGTTTTCCAATCTGAATCTGTGCTAGGTTTTGTACCAATAAATCTTGAATCCCTTGCTGTTTTAATGTTTCCAGTTGCTGAATTACTTGTTGCTCTATTCCAAACATCGCTCTTGGAGGAATTACAACTAACTTTTGTTTCCATGGAGCAAGTTTAGTTATATACTTGGATAATTCCTCCAATTTTAAACCAATCCATTCAAATTGATCCATAAATTCCAGTGGAATTTGATCGAACCGTTCAAATTCTACCCTTAGACTAGTGATTTTAGGAGGGGTAAGAGGGATTTTGCTCTCTTTTATCGGAAAAAACGTTTTCGGATGGATAGCGGAACGTTTCTGCTCCAGTTGTTGTACTGCCTCACGCCGCATCCCGTTTAAAACAGAAACTGGTAAACTTAACCCATCCTCCAACTCTGCCTGAAACTGTTTTAAATAAAAAGCTGTCCCACCCAGTTTTCCCAAGCTGGACTGGAGCTTTTCCTCTGTTAGGGCAACATGTTTCGCTGTTTCCGGAACTACCCCAGAAACATGTGCTTGATTTCCATCTTGATCCCATAGGGTAAGTTGGGATGGACAATCTGATTTTAGTTGAAACTTCATCCAAACTGGAATCCTTGGAGTGGGCTTTTGATAGGTATTCTCCAGTTGTTTTAACAGCTTAGCCGAAGCTGCTGTCACATCTTCTTTGCTCCGCACACCAAACATTTGGGGAGAAAGTTTTTGATCTAAATAACCATCTGTAAACCCACTGCGAGAAAATACGGATTGTAACACTTCCATATTGGGTTGGTTTCCATCCACAACTGCTTTACAAGCGGATACCGCTGCTGCCACATATTCCGGCCGTTTCATTCTGCCTTCAATTTTTAAGGAATAAACCCCCGCATCCAGCAGTTCTGGAATCCGTTGCACTGCACTCAAATCTTTCAAAGAAAGGTCACACCTACCCGGCGCTCCTGCTGAAAAAGGCAGACGACAAGGCTGGGCACACATGCCACGGTTGGCACTGCGCCCTCCTAACATCCCGCTCATATAACATTGCCCAGAAACACACATACACAGTGCCCCATGGACAAACGCTTCCAATTCAATTCCGGCTTTCGCCACATTCCGGATTTCTTCCAGGCTCATTTCCCGAGATAATACCACACGGGAAAAGCCCTGTTCTTTTAAAAATTCCGCTCCTTTCCGGGTATGGATACTCATTTGGGTGGAACCATGCAGCCTCAACTCCGGGGCAACCTGTTTTACTAGGGAGGCAACGCCAATATCCTGTACAATCACCGCATCTAACCCCAATTCACAGGCTTGTTGTAGGGTTTCAATTACCTGCTTCCGTTCCTCATCAAACGCTATCGTATTTAACGTCAAATATACTTTTGCCCCATTCAAGTGGCAATATTCTACGGTTTCTTTTAATTGGGAATAATCAAAATTTTTCGCGTTTCTTCTTGCGTTTAACGCTTTCATCCCCAGATAAATGCTGTCGGCGCCATTGTTCAAGGCGGCTCTCACACAGTCCGGCTGGCCTGCGGGAGCTAAGAGTTCATAACGGCTTGGTATGATTCTGGTCAATTTTATCCCTCAATGTATAAATTTCTAATTCTGTTTGCAACTTTTCAATAGTTTGCTGGTATTCATCCAGTTTCCTTTGGCAGTATTCCAGCTGGCGCTGGGATTCTGCTGCCTCATCCACATAGTTTTTGATCTGCATTCTGATATTATCAATATTGGAGCTGGATTTTACCCTCTCATCCAAAATATCCAATGCTACCAATATTGCCGCATCTGGAAGGGAAATTAAACGGTCTACACTGAACACGTCTTCCAACCGTTTATCCAACTTCCTTGCCAATTCTTTCATATATTCTGGATCGTCCTGGGTGCGTAATACATAACGTTTCCCGCCAATAAACACTTCCACACGATTATATTCCATTTTTGAGACATCCTTTCCCACGGTTTTATCTGTATGAGGCTGGTATATTGCAGCTTATACTCCTGGGTACTGCATTCTATTTTATTGCCACAATCCAAAAATTTGACTGACTACCTCCGAAAAATACAGATTTCTGTTAATTTTATTATACAGCAATATACAAAATAAAAAAAGATATTTTGTTGGTTTTTTCAAAATAATCTACACATCTGATGAACATTTTAAATTTTTCTATGACAAACGTAAATTGTTTTCAACCCGCCGTAATTTCATTGATTTTTGGGCAATTTAGAGATATAATAATTATTATGTGAATACCTTTTAATATAAAATCATGAGGAGGACACGCATGAATACTTATTCTACCGATTATTTAAAAAATCAAATTGAAGAAAATATTGCGATGTTACATGAAACTACGGATACTGCCTCCAACCAGACTTTTTATAAAGCAGCAGCCAAAACAGTTAATGATATTTTAATAGAACGCTCAAAACACTTTCAGGCACAAGCTGCTTCTAAAGGAGTAAAACAGGTAAACTACCTGAGTATGGAATTTTTAATGGGGCGTTCCCTAAAAAATAGCTTATATAACCTTGGTTTAGTAGACCAGTTTGAAAAGATTATGAAAGACTATGATGTTAATCTAACCGACCTTTATGAATGTGAACCAGATGCAGGTTTAGGGAATGGTGGTCTGGGAAGATTGGCGGCATGTTATTTGGATGGCTTTGCCACCCAAGGGTACAACGCCTATGGTTATTCCATCCTATACGAATTTGGTATTTTCCAACAAAAAATCGTGGATGGATGGCAGACAGAACTCCCGGACAACTGGCTTCCAGGGGGACGGGTATGGCTTCACGCCAAACCAGAACTAGCTGTAGATGTTCATTTTGGCGGTTATATTGATGAATTCTGGGACAATGGCTACCACTTTACTAGTCATAAAAATTATACCACCGTAAAAGCAGTACCATATGATATGTATGTATCCGGTTACAACAGCCCAGCTGTGGCAATCCTTCGCTTATGGAAAGCGGAAAGCCCTGCTTTTGATATGGAATCCTTTAACCGTGGAGATTACACCCATGCCTTAAGCCAAAGTATGACCGCTGAGGCAATCTCTAAAGTCCTGTATCCAAATGACAACCACACTCAGGGAAAAATGCTCCGCTTACGCCAACAGTATTTCCTGTGTGCCGCTTCGGTAGCAGATATTACTAACCGCCACATGCGGGAATACGGTACTTTGGATAACTTTGCGGAAAAGAACACCATCCATATCAATGACACCCATCCAACCTTGGCAATTCCTGAGTTAATGCGGATTTTATTAGATGAATGTGGCTATGGTTGGGATCACGCCTGGAAGATTGTTACCAAAACCTTTAATTATACCAACCATACTGTGATGAAAGAAGCCTTGGAAGTATGGAATGAAGATATTTTTAAAGAAATCCTTCCACGCATTTACCAGATTGTCGCAGAAATTAACCGCCGATTTGTGGAAGAGATGAATCAGCAGTTTGCTTGGGACACCATGCGGATTGAACGGATGGCAATTGTTTCAAACCATCAAGTACGTATGGCAAACCTTTGCGTATACACTTCTAACAAGGTAAATGGGGTTTCCAAATTGCACAGTGAAATCATCAAACAAAATGTATTCCACGAATTTTACGATTTGTATCCCGCTAAATTTACCAATGTCACCAACGGTATCGCATATCGCAGATGGCTGTTGCAATCCAATCCATGGCTGACCAATCTGTTAAAATCCACCATTGGGGATGGATTCTTACAGGATGCTTCCCAACTGAAAAAATTTGAAAAATACGCAACCGATAAAAAAGTGCATAAACAGTTGGCAGAAGCAAAACTCTCTGCAAAAAAAGCGTTGGCGTCCTATATGAAAAAGACACAGGGCATTGAAATGAATGTAAATTCTATGTTTGATGTACAAGTAAAACGAATGCACGAATACAAACGCCAACACCTGAACGCCTTAAATATTATTACCGATTACCTCTATCTGAAAGAGAATCCAAACGCTGATTTTGTCCCAAAAACTTATATTTTTGGTGCGAAAGCAGCTCCAGGTTACTATATGGCAAAACAGATTATTAAACTGCTTTGCTGCCTAGCGGAGGAGATTAAAAAGGACCCTGTGATCAGCAAAAAGCTGAGTGTGGTTTATCTGGAAAACTACAGCGTTACTTTATCTGAATATATTATGCCTGCCAGTGAAGTGAGTGAACAGATTTCCCTGGCCGGTACAGAAGCAAGCGGAACTGGTAACATGAAATTTATGTTAAACGGCGCTGTTACCCTAGGGACAATGGATGGGGCGAATGTAGAAATCTGTGAACGAGTTGGCAACGACAATATCGTTATCTTCGGTATGGATGCGGAACAGGTAGAAACAACCAAAGAAATGGGTTATGCTCCAATTGAGTATTACAACAACAACCCGGATATCAAACGTGCGATTGACTTTATTGAAAGTGGCGTAGCTGGTTCCACCTTCCCTGATATTGCGAACTCCTTAAAATGGAATGACCCTTATATGGTTTTGGCTGACTTTGACTCCTACCGCAAAGCGCAGGCAAAAATTAGTGAATTATACCAAAAACCTGATGTATGGTATACTATGGCTGCAATGAATATTGCGAACGCAGGCTACTTCTCAGCTGACCGCTCAGTAAAAGATTATGCAACCGGCATCTGGGAATTGGAATAGCAACAAATGATAACAATATCGACAGCCTGTATCCTTCGGATGCAGGTTGTTTTCTCATTCTATCAAATCGAGGTGACTCCCATTGGAAGATTGTATTTTTAATAGTATGGACCCCGCTTACCGCAATCCATTTGGAGCAGTATCCACTGGTACTACAGTAGATTTTACGATTCATATTCCATTGGATTTGGTATATGCCACTGCTACACTGGTATTATACGATGATGGCATGGAACGCAGGATTCCTCTTGAATACCAACAAACAAAAAACAACTTGATTTTTTATCATACTTGTTTTACCTTTGACCAACCAGGTGTCTTCTTTTATTATTTCCATATCAATCGGGGACAGGAAAACTATTGGGTAAAACGTGGTGAAACTGGAAAAGGCTATCTGTCTCAATCTGGGCAAGGCTCTGATTATCAGATTACTGTTTATCAAAAAGGGTTTCAAACCCCGGATGAAGTAAAAGGCGGTTTGTTTTATCAGATTTTTTCTGACCGTTTTTATTCTAGTGGGGAAAATATTGAAAATGCCCCTGATGACCGAATCCTCCGCTCTGATTGGGGTGGCATGCCCTACTTTCTTCCCAATGAACAGGGGGAAATTTTAAATAATGATTATTTTTGTGGTGATTTAAAGGGAATTGAACAAAAATTAAATTATTTAGAAAGCCTGGGGGTTACAATCCTTTATTTGAACCCCATTTTTGAAGCCCATTCTAACCATCGGTATAATACGGCTAATTATTTAAAAATTGACCCCTTATTAGGAACGGAACAAGATTTTTCCCATCTATGCGCAGAGGCGAAAAAACATGGGATTAAAATTATTTTAGACGGTGTGTTTAGCCATACAGGGAGCGATAGTATCTATTTTAATAAAGAAAACCGTTATGATACCTTAGGAGCATTTAATAGCATGAACAGCCCTTATTTTAAATGGTTCCACTTTATTAAATACCCAGATGTTTACCAATCCTGGTGGGGATTCTCCACATTGCCAGAGTTAAATAAACATGACCCAGATTACATTGAATTTATTTGTGGTAAAAATGGCGTCTTACGTCATTGGCTCCGTTTGGGGGCATCTGGGTTCCGACTAGATGTGGCAGATGAATTGCCGGATGAATTTATCCAAAAAGTACGGGAAGCGGTAAAAGCAGAAGGAGAAGAAAACCTGCTCATTGGAGAGGTATGGGAAGACGCTTCCAATAAAATCGCGTATGGCATCCGTCGGAAGTATTTCCAGGGAAAAGAACTGGATAGCGTAATGAACTATCCTTTTAAAAATGCAATTTTAGATTTTGTGAAAGACCAAGATAAGCAAAGTTTTTTCAACAAAATTTCAATAATTGTTGAAAATTATCCTCCTCAGTGTTTGCATACTGCCATGAATTCTATTTCCACCCATGATACAGAACGGGCGATTACGGTAATTGCAGGGGAAAGCTGCTGTGGAAAAGGGCGTGAATGGCAGTCCCATCATCAGCTCACCATCTCACAATACCGAGATGGTATCAATAAACTAAAAGTGGCTATGACCCTACAATATTTCCTACCGGGTATCCCATGCTTATATTATGGGGATGAGGCTGGTTTACAGGGATATAAAGACCCTTTTAACCGAGGATGTTATCCATGGGGACAGGAAAATAAAGCTTTAATTTCTTATTGCCAACGTCTTGGAACCTTACGTAAAACCTGCCCTGGATTAAAGGATGGAAGCTTAACCTTTTTACCTTCTCCAGAAGGTATTATAATTTTAAAACGGGATGGATCTGATGGTTCTTGTATATTATCGTTAAATTATACTAATTGTAATCAAGTAATTGAACTAGCTTACCGTGGTTATCGTATTAACCAAAAAATTGTATTAAAAAAACAATCCTATACGATTCCACCGTTTGATTATATCTTATTCGAAAAGTAATTTATTTTTTAATATATACTATTTGTAATTTAATAATATTTTCTAATATCTATTTTTAAAGTAATAGGTCGATTTCTTGCAATTATTTTTTGTGTTATTCTAAAATATTATTGCATTTTATTTTGTATAAAAATAAAATGATAATGGATATGACAAAATCTATTTTAATATAAATTTTTTTAATAACAGTTTCTTTTATAAACAATAGTAGCTAATTGTTCCACTAAGAGTATGATAAAAATAAACGCACAAAATCCCATCTGAATCAGATGGGATTTTGTTATATTAATAAAAATATATACAATTCGTTATATTACTGGATTTTATCTTTTCCACCCATATACATACGCAGTGGTTCTGGGATATGAATGCTTCCATCTGCATTCAAGTTGTTTTCCAAGAACGCAATCAGCATACGTGGTGGTGCAACAACTGTATTATTTAATGTATGTGGTAAGTAATTGCCTTTTTCTTTATTTTTTACTCGAATACCTAAACGCCTTGCTTGTGCATCCCCTAAGTTGGAACAACTGCCCACTTCAAAGTATTTCTGTTGGCGTGGGGACCATGCTTCTACGTCAATGCTCTTTACTTTCAAATCCGCCAAATCACCAGAGCAGCACTCTAAAGTGCGAACTGGGATATCCAAAGAACGGAAAAATTCTACGGTATAAGAGTATAATTTTTCAAACCAAGCTGGGCTTTCTTCTGGCTTACAAACCACAATCATTTCTTGTTTTTCAAATTGATGGATTCGATAAACTCCACGTTCTTCGATGCCGTGTGCCCCCACTTCTTTTCGGAAACATGGAGAATAGCTAGTCAATGTCTGAGGCAAATCCTGTTCATCCAACATGGTATCAATAAATTTACCAATCATAGAGTGTTCACTGGTACCAATTAAATACAGGTCTTCCCCTTCAATTTTATACATCATATTTTCCATCTCAGAAAAGCTCATAACACCGTCCACAACGTTGCTGCGAATCATAAATGGTGGTACATAATAGGTAAACCCTTTGTCAATCATGAAATCACGGGCGTAGGATAAAATAGCAGAATGCAAACGAGCAATATCACCACGCAGATAATAAAAACCGTTTCCACTGGTTTTTCTGGCACTGTCTAAATCAATCCCATTCAGTTTTTCCATAATATCTACATGGTATGGCACTTCAAAATCTGGTACAACTGGTTCACCAAACCGTTCTACTTCAACATTTTCACTATCATCTTTTCCAATTGGAACAGATGGGTCAATGATATTTGGAATCACCAGCATACGTTCTCTGATTTGTTTGGAGAGTTCGTCCTCTTTTACTTCTAAGTCAGCTAGTTCCTGAGCCATAGCGGTTACTTGAGATTTCGCTTCTTCCGCTTTGTCCTTCTCCCCTTTTGCCATAAATCCGCCAATCTGTTTGCTAATTGCGTTTCTTTGGCTTCTCAAATAGTCACAACGGGTTTTTGCATCCCTGTATTGCTGATCTAGTTCGATTACTTCATCTACCAAAGGTAATTTTTGGTCCTGAAATTTCTTTTTGAGATTTTCTTTTACTACATCCGGATTTGCCCGTAAAAATTTAATATCTAACATGCTATTTCTCCTTTAATTTAATTTTGTAATCATTACATATTTTCTGCAAGCTTTTTTGCAAGTTCTTTTAATTCTTCTTTGCTATAAAAATCAATATGTAGAGTTCCATGGTCTTGTTTATTGACATCAATTTTGATTTTCCGGCTCAGCTCATTGCTCAAGGCAATTTCCACTTCATCAAAATAGCTGTCACGAATTTTTATTGCTTTTTGTTTTGGCTGCTGCTGTTCTTTTTTTGCCATTGCTTCTAATTGCCGGACCGTTAATCCTTTTTTTACAGTTAATTTTGCGATTTCCACCATTTTTTCTGGGTCTTCAAACGCTAAAATGGCTTTACCTTGTCCAAAACTCAAATCACCTTGTTGCAATAAAGCAATAACTTCCTCGGGTAAATTAAGTAAACGCAGGGAATTAGCGATTGCGGGGCGGGATTTCCCTACACTGTTCGCTACTTGATCCTGTGTAAAATGATATTCTTCCATGAGTTGACGATATCCCATTGCTTCTTCGATTGGATTCAGATCTTCCCTCTGTAAATTTTCAATCAGGGCTACTTCCATAACTTGCTGGTCATCCATTTCACGAATCACAACTGGTACTTCTGCCAACCCCAGCATTCTACTAGCTCTCCAGCGCCGTTCTCCTGCAATAATTTGGTAACTTCCATTTGCCATAGGACGCACAATTAACGGCTGAATTAAACCATGTTGCCGTATGGAATCTGCCAAGGAAGCCAAAGCTGCTTCGTCAAAATCTTTTCTTGGTTGGTTTCGATTTGGCTCAATTTCTGATAACCGTATAGTTGTTACTTCATCACTCGGTGTGCCATTATCCTGAAATAGGGCGTCCAAACCTTTTCCAAGCCCTTTTTTCCTTGCCATGCATCAACTCTCCTTTCTTTTTTTATTGATTTTAATAATTTCTTTTGCTAATTCATCGTAAGCTTTCGCACCTTTAGAGTTTTTATCATAATAAACCGCAGGTTCCCCAAAGCTCGGTGCTTCAGAAAGGCGGACTGTTCGAGGAATAACTGTTTTATATACCTTTTTGGGGAAGAATTTTTTAATTTCAGCTACAACCTGCATTGTCAAATTTAATCTTCCATCAAACATGGTTAGCAAAACGCCTTCGATATCAATCAATGGATTATACATTTTTTTTACTTGCCGCACCGTCCCTAGCAATTGGGAAAGGCCTTCCAAAGCATAGTATTCACACTGGATTGGCACCAACAAGGTATCACAAGCTGTTAATGCGTTTAGAGTAATTAATCCCAATGAAGGAGGACAGTCAAACAAGATAAAATCATAATTAGGTTTAATAGTTGCTAAAGATTTTTTTAATAGAAATGTCCTTTCTTCTAGATTAACCATTTCAATTTCCGCTCCAGCCAATTCCATGCCTGCGGGAATAATATCTAAATTTTTAAATTTAGTATGTTGAATAATTTGTTCTGCCGGAATCTCCCCCAACAATAAATCATAGGAAGTAAGATCATTATCTTTTTTATTGATTCCACATCCACTAGTTGCATTTCCCTGCGGGTCAATATCAATTAATAATACTTTCTTATTGCGGCAGCCCATAGAAGCTGCCAAATTTACAGTAGTAGTAGTCTTTCCTACTCCACCTTTTTGGTTTACGATTGCAATAATCTTTCCCATTTGATCACTCCAAAAATAGATAAACAACAGTGTTGTATGTAAATATGTTAAGTTGAGTGCTTTTACTACCATTTTCTGTTGTGTTGTACTGCCTACATACAATATAAAATGGTTCTGGTTTTTGCAAATTATTCAATTTGCATTTAAAATCTAATTCTATTTTTTATTATATCACAAACAAAATACAAAGAAAAGTAATTTGACAAGAAAAACTGATAAAATGTTTCACGTGAAACATTATTTACTTATTACGATTATGTTTCACGTGGAACATAATCAATTTTCATCCATATCATGTATTTGTTTCACGTGAAACAAAAAGAAAAAGCAGTAATTCTAATACTGCTTTTTCTTTTTTTAAGATTGTTGTTTGCTCCTTTGTTTCCAGTTTAACTTTGTTGTAAACAGCGCTGTCAAAATTGCCGTAATTGGTACTACTAATATAACAGCTACACTTCCTGTTATACTGTGCAATAATTCTATTGCAATATAATCCGAACTCAACAACTGTTGCAACTGCGTTCCATAAGAAATCAAAACAAGCAATGCGGTTACCGCACTTCCTACAAACGCTAAAATTAAAGTCTCACACATCGTTCCAATCATATCGCTTCCAATTTTCATACCAGAAACAAAAATCTGTTTTCCAGTTAATTGTGGATGAATTCGTTTCATTTCATATAAGGAAGAGGTGATTGACATAGACATATCCATAGTAGCGCCTAAAGAGGCAATTAAAATTCCTACAAACAATAATTGGTTTACTTGTAACCCTGTATTTTGATGGATAATAATTAATTCCTCTGCTTGCTCCAAATTATATCCAGTTAAATGTAGAACATTAGAAAATAAATAATAAGCAATCGCTGCAATTAGCACTCCCCCCATAACAAGATACAATTGCTGTCCAGGTTTTTGCTTGAAAGCCATTCAATAGCAACATTGAAAAAACAGTTGTTACTAATACAGTTAAAATTGCCATACCAATTGGAGAGTACCCCTGATATATCATCGGCAAAAGGAATAATAGAATAAACAAGAGAGTAAATAAAAGCCCAATCAAACTTTTTAATCCTTTTAGGCCTCCAACAAGTATCATTAAAACAGCGAAAATACCAATAATACAATAGATACCCATACTCCTATCATAGTTAAAGACAGAATAATGAGGTTCTATCCCCTCTGGTGTATCTGATTTTACAATAATGTTGGTACCTTCAGTAGCTTTAATGTTATGGGTTGCTGTCAATTCATTATGGATAACAATTTGGGAGCCTTTTTGCTCCCCAGTTTTTAAAGTAACTAGTAGTGTTTGTTCCCCACGATACCGATTCGTTTCCCCTTCTTCCAACTGTAAATCTTCTTCTATTATCTGGTCTACTTTTCCCTTTTCATAGGTAATGGAATCACTGGTATACATTTGATACGATATTGCAGAAAGATTCTGATAGCAAAATACTGCTACCAGAATCCCTGCCATTACGATAATCAATATCAGTTCTTCCAACCGTTTTTTATGATTGGTTTTCATAAACATCAATATCCTATCTTAATTTTTATTTTTTTAATTTTCTTTTCATCAAAATAGTTCCACCAATTGTAGCACCTACTGCTGCTAACATTGCTGGGAAGAACAAGATGTAATCCCCTGTATGAACTGGTTTTGTAGAATTCTGAGTGGAAGATGTATTTTGAGAATTTGTAGAACTGGAATTGCCATTAGATTGATTGTCACCAGATTCACTGGAAGATTTTACAACAACAATGTGACGTTCTACAGAAGTGCTATTGCCATTTTCATCTGTAACACTATAAGTTAAAGTATAACTGCCTGGAGTTTGTGTATCCACTTTACCTTCCACTTGAATGAGATTTGTAATATCATTGCCATTCGCGTCAGTAGCAGATACCCCATCCATTGGGTCAAAATGGCTTCCTTGTTGAATAATTTCCTGATCTCCTGTTGTTACTTCTGGTAAATGAATGGTTGGATTTTCTGTTTGGGATGTTTTGTAAATTGTGAAAGTATCTACTGGAGTTAATTGATCTGTATCTGTATAATAGGTAGTAACAGTAAAGGAATTGTCTGTGACCTCTACATTGGTAATATTTTCGCGGTTACTTTGATCTTGAACTGCTACATAATCTGGCATACCAGAAGCTAATTTGCTGTTTCTACTATAATATTTACTACCGGATGCGGAGTTTGCAGTTATATATAAAACCTGACCTTCTTCTGGATCGGTTACACTGGTTGGAGCTTGTTCCCCTTTGGAAACATCATTTCCTTCCGGAACAACTGGATTTCCACCCTCCATCATATAAGTTCTGGTATAATAATGGTCATGTCCCATTAATACAACATCAATTCCCAATTCAGAAAAAATTGGCGCTAACTCTGCCCTTCTTTGCTGGATATCTTTGTCGGTGTAGTGGTTCGCCACACTGTAAATGGAATGATGGAACGAAACTACTGTCCATCTTGCTTCTGATCCATGTTCTTTTAATACTTTTTCCATAAATGCTTTATGTTCAGCAGTTTGAACATTGTTAGAGTTTAAAGATAGGAACAAAACATTGTTATAGGTAAACCAATAATCCCCACTGCCATCACCAGTATTGTTTGATTGACCTAAACTATCCACATTTGGCATATTAAAATGCTCGGTATATTTTTGGCTACCGCTATCATGGTTACCTACATTGGTTGCCAAGGATAAAGAATGCATTGCGTCAGGGGTAAGGAAACCAACGTATTGGTCTTCTTCCTCAGAATTTTTATCATTAATTTGGTCACCAGCACTCAATAAAAAGCTAGTTTCTGGGAACTGTTGCAAGGAGCGGTTCATTGTATTAACCCATCCTTCGGTATCACTTGCTGTATTAGAAGCCCCAATTTGTGGGTCGCCAGCAAATAGGAAATTAAAAGATGCATTTTCACCAAATGCCGCAGTAGTAAAGGAGTAGGTTTCCGACCATTTTTCATCATTTCCTACACGATAAAGATAAGTTGTGTTTTCTTTTAAACCATACATGGTCGCCTTATTATTTTGGAAACCTTGCATGCTGGTAGAGGATTGTACCGCTGGAACAGAAATAACATTTTCGGCTGGAAAACCAGCTTGTTCTATCCAACCTTCTGGTTTTACTACAAATTGTACTTGTGTTGCCTGAGTAGAAGTGCCATACCAAGTAATATTTTTTTGTGTTTCATCTTCCCCAATATTTAAAGAAATATCTTTGATTTCAGGCTGATTACCTTTGGTATCTAAAACAAGTTCTTGAAAATCAAAATACAGGTCAGAACTACTTGGACGTCCTTGATGCAATTCTACAGCAAGTACATTTCCTGTTTCTTTTAACTGTAAGGATTCTATATTTTCAAAATTGATTTTTCCAGCTTTTGGTGCACTGGCATTAGAACCACCATAACCATTTTCATCGAAAGATTCATCATCAAATCCGGCGATTTTCTGTCCATTTACATAAACAACAATGGCATCGTCATATAAAACAGATCCTGTAATTTTTTGAATATCCGCAAGATTGGTTGCGTCAAAAGTTGTCCTAAAATAATAAACAGGAATATCTGGTTCATTTTTGCCATCAATATACTGCTGCAATAAAGTATTTGGTAGATATCCGCCACTGAGTTCTTCCAATTTTCCATCTTTAGCACCAAAACTACCAGTTGCTGTTTTCCATTGTGTGGTGTCGTAATTGGAATCTGTTTTCCAATTATCTTCTGGTTTTGTATTGTTATCAAGATAATTCCAACTGGTTGTTTTTGTTGTGATTACAGGTGTTGCTTCTGTTTTTGCTTGTTGATTATTCCCTACAGCAAATACTGCTACTTGCTGGAAGGCAAACAACAATAGCAACACAAGAATCAGGCTAACAATTCTTTTTGCGTTTACTACTTTTTTCATAATAGCCTCCTGATCAATAATGATAGTAATTTTTTACCGTTTTCTATCTTACTAGGGAAAGATTGGCATCTGTTTATCAACAGGTTAAATCTGGGTTAAATAATGTCATTTGAAGAATTAAAATTAAAAATTTAAATAATGTGAACCTAAAAAATTCTTTTTTATATTTTTATTTTTTCTATATAAATGGTTTTCTTTTAGTCCTTAATAATCAATTGTATAAACAATTTGTTTTCTACATATAGTATTTTATCTAGTACCATGAATAACAGAAAATGATACCCACTCAACTAGTAATTCATACAAATACCTTTCCTTACAATAGTCTGTAATTATTTATTATATTTGAGTTTATAAAAAACAACATATTTTTTGTTTCTCAAAAGATTTTGCTATTCTAAAACAAAAAACAGAAAAGCGGCACAGCCTCCGAAGCTGTACCGCTTTCCTGCTAAAATAATTGTTACAGTATTATTTTATGGGGGATTTTTCATTTGGAAAGTGGAATTTTCACAATATACTCAATACAATCCGATTGCTCCCTTTTTTCTGTCGTCGCCGGGACACCTGCTTTTTGCATGGTTTCAATCGCTTTATTGATAGTATTTAAAAACAACCGTACATCTTTAATCACCGGAATATAATTACGGTGTGGTTTTTTCGTCTCCTGTAATAAATCTTGTATGTATTTTTCGGATTGTTGGACATTTAAGTGCCTTGCTGAAATATAATAAATGGCTTTATCCACCAACATGGGGTCCTCCAGCTTTAATAAAGCCCTCGCATGGCGTTCTGTCAATCCGGCATCTAAAATTTTTTGTTGCTGCTCTGGGTGAAACCGCAGCAAACGGATTTTATTTGCCACTGTAGATTGCGCCTTTCCCAGTCGTTTGGATGCTTCTTCCTGTGTAACATTCCACTCCACAATTAAATTGGAAATTGCAGCCGCCTCCTCAAAATAATTTAAATTTTGGCGTTGGATATTTTCGATTAAAGCGTATACTGCAGATTGTTTATCCGTACTTTCCATCACAATGCAGGGTACTTCTTTTAAATTTGCCAGTTTTGCCGCACGGAGCCGACGTTCCCCTGCAATTAGCTCATATTCTCCGTTGGCATTTGTGCGCACAGTAAGGGGTTGTAATATCCCATTTTCCCGGATGCTCTCCGCTAAAGCCTGCAATTCCTGTTCCACAAAAATTGCCCTGGGCTGTGCAGGGTTCGGCTTAATCTGTTCCACATCCAGTAAAACAACCCGGTTTACTACTTTTGTCTTTGAAAAGATGCCCAAAAAAATCACCTCTGTGCCATCAGCTTGTCCACTGCCATGTCCAATACTACTATACCACAAAGATGATTTAGTTTCCACATTTTTACATTTACAAAAAATCCAACCCAAACTGTTTTTTCGAGCTTTTATGCTGCATTATAACGGGGATTTTTTGATTTTTCCTGCATTTCTCGGGTATTTTGGCGGAGTTTGCGATATTTTTTTTACCACAATAATTGCCCTGCTGTTATCTTCTAACTGGAATTTTTCTACAGCCTCTGTCTTGCCGCCCAAGGTACGGATTGCTTTTTTTGCCTGTTCCAGTTCTTCCTCAATTTCATACCCCTTCATCGCCACGAAATATCCACCGGGTTTTACATAAGGAAGGCAATATTCGGATAATGTTTGCATATTTGCCACCGCTCGTGCTGTGGCAAAATCAAATTTTTCCCGTAAGACAGTATCTCTTCCCCCATCTTCTGCCCTTTGATGAATGGTTTGAATGCCAAGCCCTAACTGGTCGGATACTTCCTGTAAAAATAGCACCCGTTTATTCAGGCTATCCAGTTGGGTTACTTTTAAATCGGGACGCACAATCGCCAAAGGGGTGGAAGGAAACCCCGCCCCTGTTCCAATATCAATTAAAGAAGAACCTTCTGGCACAGAAACCGCCTTTAAAAAAGAGATACTATCCGCAAAATGTTTGATCACAATCTCTCTGGGATCTACAATTGCGGTTAAATTGATTTTTTCATTCCATTCCACCAGCAGTTGGGCGTATCGGTCAAATTGATCCAATTGCTGTTGGGATAAAGTTACCCCTAACTGGTTAGCAAACTGTTGTAATAACGGCTGTTCAATCATAGCTTATCCTTTCCAATGGTCGTGTTTTACCTGTTCCATCCAAATCAATAAAACAGAAATATCCGCAGGGCTTACTCCAGAAATACGGGAAGCCTGTCCAATGCTCAACGGGCGGATTTTATTCAATTTTTCCCTTGCTTCCAAACGAAGCCCTTCAATGGTGTTATAATCCAAATCAACTGGCAATGACTTGTTTTCTAAACGGCGCATATCTTCAACCTGTATTAACTGGCGTTTGATATATCCTTCATATTTTAATGAGATTTCCACCTGTTCCGTCACCTCATATGGAAGTTCAGGACGTTCTTTATCAAATGGTTTTAAATCCTCGTAACTTACTTGGGGACGTCGGATTAGGTCTTCCATTTTTACACCGGACTTTAATGGGGAAGTTCCACGTGAAACCAATAGTTCATTCAATTCTTTTGATGGCCCCATATGTACCGTAGAAACCCTTTTGGTTTCCTGTTCAATCATCTCCATTTTGTGTAGGAAGTCTTGATAACGTTGGTCGGAGATCAAACCAATTTCATGCCCCATCGGGGTTAAACGCTGGTCAGCGTTATCCTGCCGAAGTACCAAACGGTACTCACTTCGGGATGTCATCATCCGGTAAGGGTCAGAACATCCTTTTGTCACCAAATCATCAATCAGGGTTCCAATATAAGAGCTGGCACGGTCTAAAATAACAGGTGTTTGTCCTTTTATTTTACGTGCTGCATTGATACCAGCTACTAATCCTTGAGCAGCAGCTTCCTCATAGCCAGAAGTCCCATTAAACTGCCCAGCACCATACAGCCCTTTGATTTTGATAAACTCCAAAGTAGGCTGCAATTGCAATGGGTCACAGCAATCATATTCGATGGCATAAGCATTACGCATTACTTCAACATGTTCCAATCCTTTTATAGTACGCAAAAACTGTAACTGTACATTCTCTGGCAACGAAGAGGACATTCCCTGCAAGTAAATTTCATCAGTGTCCATTCCCATTGGTTCAATAAACAACTGATGGCGTGGCTTATCTGAAAAACGCACCACTTTATCCTCGATGGATGGGCAATACCTTGGTCCAACTCCATGAATTTTTCCAGAATATAATGGGGACAAATGGATATTATCCTGAATGACCTGATGGGTTTTTTCATTGGTATAGGCAATATAACAATTTACTTGGTTTTTCAGTTTCCCTTTGGTTTCAAATGAGAATGGAACAATCCGCTCATCTCCAGACTGTTCTTCCAACTGGGAAAAATCAATGCTACGGCGATGGACACGGGAAGGGGTTCCCGTTTTAAAACGTCGTAGTTCCATTCCCAATTTTTCTAGGTTTCTGGTCAATAAAGTAGCGGCGTTTGCGCCGTCTGGCCCACTGGAGTAGGATGCTTCTCCCACATAAATAGTGCCATTCAAGTAGGTTCCACAACATAAGATCGCCGCTTTTGTTTGATAAACAGCTCCCAATTTAGTGACAACCCCGGTTACCTGGTTTTTATCATCTACCTGAATATCTGCGATTTCATCCTGTTTAATCCATAGATTTTCCTGGTTTTCACAGACTTGTTTTACATGGCGATGGTATGCCATACGGTCTGCCTGCACCCTTAAGCTATGTACCGCAGGACCTTTTCCCCTGTTTAACATCCTGCTCTGTAAAAAGGTGGCGTCTGCCGCCTTTCCCATTTCTCCACCTAGGGCATCAATCTCCCTGACCAAATGCCCTTTTGCCGTCCCTCCAATGGAAGGGTTACATGGCATATTAGCGATCTGGTCCAAAGATATGGTAAACAGCACAGTTTTCATTCCCAACCGCGCGGACGCCAAAGCAGCTTCCACGCCAGCATGCCCAGCGCCTACCACCGCTATATCAAATTCACCCATTGGATAATTCATCTCTTTTCACCTCATGGTATGTTTATTTTCCACCGTGTTTCCATCTAATTTTTCTGTCTTTTTTTCCACTATCTTTCCATAACGGAATCGATCTATTTTTTCAACAAATTATTTTGGCGATGCAACTATTTTTATTTTAATACTTTTCGTATTATTTTCCAACACAAAAATGAGAAAACACTTCGTCTACTACTGCATCTGTCACCCGTTCCCCTGTCAATTCCAATAGGGACTCAATCGCAGATTCAATCGAAACCGTAACAGCATCCAAAGTAAATCCTGCCTGCAGAGTCGCAATGCTTTCCTGAATCATCTGGTATGCCTGCTGCGCACAATTCTTTTGCCGTTCATTTGCGATCATTGGGGATGACCCATCAATATGCTCCAATTCCAGCATAGAAAAAATAGTTTGCTTTAATTGGTCTATCCCATCTGTATTTTTAGCAGAAATAAATACAATACGTTGGAAATGCTGCTGCAAATAAGTGGTGTCCAGTTTTTGTTCCAAGTCGGTCTTATTGACTACCGCTATGACTGGCAAGCCTCTTAACTCCTCAATCAACTGTTTATCCTGGTCAGACAGCTCTTCGGAACAATCAAACATGGCAAGGACTAAATCTGCATGAAGCATCCTCTTTTTTGCCATATCTACACCAATCTGCTCCACAACATCCTGAGTATCGCGGATACCGGCGGTATCTGCCAAACGGAGGATTACCCCGCCAATATCTACAGTTTCTTCCACTACATCACGGGTTGTCCCCGCAATATCCGTGACAATACTTTTCTGTACACCGCTCATTAAGTTCATCAAGGTGGATTTTCCCACATTTGGTTTCCCTACAATTGCAGTTTCGATCCCTTCCCGAATAATTCTTCCTACGTCATAGTGTTCCAACAGCTCTTTCATCTGGGATTCTGCTTGCTGAAGGGATTCCAAAAGATGACTTGTTTCCACCTGTTCAATTTCTTCTTCCGGGTAGTCTACCCATGCGGATAAATGCCCAGCTACGGCAACTAACTGATCGCACACACTACGGATGGACTGGTACAATGCCCCTTCCATTGCTGTTTTTGCCGATTTAACAGCCTGGTCGGATTGGGCATTGATAATATCCATCACTGCTTCTGCTTGGGTCAATCCCATTTTTCCGTTCAAAAAAGCTCGTTTGGTAAACTCGCCATTCTGCGCCGGAGCAGCCCCTGCTTCCAGTGCTGCACGAAGCACATTACGGGAAACCAATAGCCCTCCGTGGCAGGATATTTCCACTACATTCTCCCCTGTGTAACTTTTAGGAGCACGGTATACTAAGGCAACTCCATCATCTATTTTATTTCCTTGGGAAATAATATCCCCATAAGCAGCGGTATAACCTTCCATCTGACTCAATTTTTTGCCGGATACTGGCTGAAAAATCTGTTCTGCAAGAGAAATTGCTTCTTCCCCGGATAAACGGATGACCGAAATCCCTCCCACTGCAAGAGGGGTTGCAATTGCCGCAATTGTTTTCATGGATATCCTCCTGTCTTTCTAATCATAATAGGCTATCGAAAGCCATAAAAAAACAGGTAAAAGCCAAGGATTACACCTGGCTAATACCTGTTGGTTCCGATAAACAAAAGCATGTCACCGCAAGGTGCATATACGCTCTGTACAAATTTTAACAATTTATACTTTTACTTAGTCATCAAATTCGATTTTGGAATACAATTTTGTGTCACTGCTTTTTTTCAAAAACTCTTTTTCAAAATCATAAGTGGATGGCTGATTGGAAACATCTTTTGGGATAACATAATCCTTATCATCATAATTGCGGCGTTCCCGTGGTTTTTTATGGTAGTTGCCACCTTTTCCATTGCGGTTGCTTTTTCTTGGATGTTCACTAATTACCACAACTTTACGGTTTGGTTCTTCCCCAATAGATTTGGAATAAACACCTTCAATTTCGGATACCACAGAATGGATGATTCTTCTTTCATATGGGTTCATTGGTTCCAAGGTGGAATTTCTGCCTGTTTTTAAGGTTGTTTTTGCAATTTTAGCAGCCAGATGACGCAGGGTTTCTTCCCTTTTTTCACGGAAGTTACCACTGTCAATAATAAAGCGGACATAGTCCCCTTCTTCCCGGTTTGCCACTAAGCTTACCAGATATTGAAGTGCGTCCAAGGTTTCCCCACGGCGGCCAATCGCAACCCCCATGTTATCCCCTTCTAACACAATTTTCACGTTGTCCTCTTCCCGGTCAATATCCATATGAACATCGTTTAATCCCATTGCAGAAAGGACATCTTTTAAATAAGTGGTAGCAATTTCAATTTTATGTTTTGTGGTATCTTCATCAACCGATGTAGTTGTGACGGTTTCAGCAACTTCTGGCTGTTCTACTACATCCTGTTCTTCATAATAGAATGTTACTTCCGCCTGTTCTTTAATCTTTCCAAACAAACTCTTTTTTACATCGCGGATTACATCCCATTTTAATTCTTCCTGCCCTTTTTGCAGCTGCTCACAAGCCATTGCAATAGCTTGTTCAATACTATCCGCATGTAAAGTTAATTCTTTTCTCATGGTTTATTACCTCCCGTATGCCAACTTAGGATAAAAGATCATCATCTGTTACATCGATATATTCTTCCCCGTATTTTTCTGCATCAGCTTTTCTTGCCGCTGCCAGACGTTGGCGGTTCCATTCTTTTTGGGAAACTTGTTTTTCTTTTACAACTGTTTCTCCATCTATTTTAATTTCTTCTTTAATTGTTGTCTTTTTTGATTTCCGTTTTGCTTCCATCTCCGCCTTGGCTTCTTCCCGCAAACGTTTTGGATTGTAAAACTTATTCAGCACAATTACCTGCACTAAGCCGATCAAATAAGAAATAATCCAGTAGCTGCCAACACCTGCTGGTACTGTACAGGTAATCCAGATAGAGAAGATTGGCATAATGTACATCATAACCTTCATGGAACAGCCAGCTCCACCAGCCGCCTCCATGCTCATTGGGTTCATCTTCATGGAAACAAACATCTGTAAGAAAGAGAACACCCCTGCTAAAACTGGCAACAAAATCAATGGAAAAATAATTCCCTGCTGAATTTGTTCCAATGGAACCGATCCAAGGTTAATTCCTAAAAAGTTCAAGTCCAAATTTTGTATTTTTTCAATCACATCAGGCCCTAATGCAGCGAATTTTTCTGCTCCACCCGACGCTTGAACCTGGGAAATAATGCTTAACTGCTGGGTCATCATATTTCCTGTATTTCCAATAATATCAGCTGCTTGCTGGATTACATCGGAAGATAGGTGTAAAATATGGGTTAATGGCTTGTACACAACGTCAATCATACCAAATAGGATGATAAACGGAATTGCCATTGGCAGACACCCACTCATTGGGTTATATCCGTATTCCTGTTGAAGTTTCATCAATTCTTCTTGACGCTTCTGCGGATTATTCGCATATTTTTTATTGATTTCCGCCATCTTTGGCTGGAGTGCGCCCATTCTTGCGCTGGATTTTTGTTGCTTAATCGCAAACGGTACCTGAACCAATCTCAAAATAATCGTAAAGATGATCAAGGACCAGCCATAACTATGGATTACTTGATAAATTGCCCAAATAATCCATCCCAACGGCGTACCGAGGATCGTATAAATTAGATTCATTGGAAACCTCCATTCCGGCCGAACCGGTAATTCTTTTGAAGTCTTTTTATCATTTTATTTTGGTTTTTTCTGTTTTTTTGGTGGGACAGGGTCCACACCTCCAGGATGCAAAGGGTTACATTTGAAAAAACGCTTTAAGGCAAGCCATCCTCCTTTGATCGCCCCGTGGACTTGGATCGCTTCTAGCGCATATTGGGAACAGGTCGGATAAAAGCGGCAGCATGGCGGAAATAACGGCGAAATAAATTTTTGATAAAACCGAATGATTGCCATGAAAATATGCTTCATTTTATCATCCCTTTTTAAAACCGGATTGTTTTTTTCCTTTTCCCGAATCTTTTGATAACACAAAAGATAATTGTTTTTTCATATCCTGATAAATATCAGTGGATTTTTGTTCTACCGAGGCTGTGCGGGCAACAAAAACAAAATCCCACCCCTTTAGGTTCTGTTCCTGCTCCAATTGGGCATACGCTGCGCGAATGATTCGCCGAACACGGTTACGTGTATGGGCTTTTCCTATTTTTTTGCTAACGGTAATCCCAATATGGCATTGTTTATCCCATCGTTTCATTCCATAGGTAACAAGGTTGGGGGATGCTTTAAAACTTCCCCGATAGTACAACCGTTTAAAATCCTTATTCAATTTTAATGGTGTGGTATAAATCATAGCGTTATCCTACCCGTATTCCAACCATCCTTTTAATAAAAAAGACCACATAAAATGAATTTATGTGGTCAGGCTCACTGGCTTCGGTGCTGTATACTGATTTTTTAGTTGAGTTTAAACTGGCCGTAAACATTGCAGAAACCAATACGCAACACCCGAATTATCCGTAAGTATCCTGCGAAAAAACTCATTCTTAGTGAGTAAGTCTTTTTCTGCCTTTCGCACGTCTGCGTGCTAAAACTTTGCGGCCATTAGTAGAAGCCATTCTTTTTCTAAAACCATGAACTTTGGATCTTTGGCGTTTTTTTGGCTGATAAGTTCTTTTCATCTGTCCGTCCTCCTTTTTGTATGTGCGGATGCACAGCGATTATATCAATAGGGAGAACCCCTATGTAGTACAAGTTCTATCCCTGCAAGTTATTAGTATAGCTTATCCAGATAGGAAATGTCAAGCTTTTTATTTAGAAATTTATATTTGTTTTAAAATAATAAAATCCTTCCCCCTCCTTTTTTGAAAATCTCTTTTTTCTATTTTAATAAATCCGCCTTATCTTGGATTGATTTTTTACTTAGCCTGTTTAAAAACTGTGAATTATTTTGACCTATTTCTAACTATTCTTTTTTTAATTTTCCACGTTTAAAAAGAAAAAGATTCAACGATTTTTTTCTTTTTACAAAATAAATCCATAATCTTTCCTTATATAATAGGAATAAGAACGTTGAAAACTGCTTGTAAAATTGTTGAAAACATGTTATACTAGAACAGTATAAGTATGCCCAAAATGAGATCAGACCACAAAATTTGATAGGAGGTTACAATATGGAATCCTTTTCACAGGTATTTCAGGCTGTGAAACAATACTGTGAAACAGAGCTGTCCCCCACTGCGTATTCCCTTTGGATCCAGCCCATTGAACCAGTTGAATTCAAATCCGGTACCGCAGTATTAGCTCTAAAAAGCAATTTTCAAAAAAATATTGTTCTCACAAAATATATGAATATATTAACAGAAGCTTTTAAAGAGGTATTGGGGTTTGATGTTACCATTGATATCATCACCGAAGAAAACCATACTCCTGCTGCTGAACCCACTGCTTCTGTTCCACAGCAAACCAGTTTAATGCCACCTGCTGAAGAAAAAATTGATAATAAATACCTGGGGGAATATGAATATACTTTTGATACTTTTATTGTAGGCAGCTCCAACACGTTTGCCTATGCTGCTTGTAAGGCGGTTGCTCAAAAACAGAATGGTACTTATAACCCACTGTTTATTTATGGCCCAAGCGGGCTAGGAAAAACCCATCTGTTAATTTCCATTGCCCACGAAATTCGCAAAAACAATCCAAAAGCCAATATCGCCTATGTCAATGGTGAAACCTTCACCAACGAATTGATTACCGCAATTGAACGCCATACTACAGATGAGTTCCATGAAAAGTATCGTAATGTAGATATTCTTCTTATGGACGATATCCAATTCCTGGCTGGGAAAACCCAAACCCAAGAGGAATTTTTCCATACTTTTAATGAACTGCATCAGGTTGGTAAACAGATTGTATTGACATCCGACCGTCCTCCAAAAGATATTAAAACCCTGGAAGATCGTTTGAAAACTCGTTTTGAATGGGGACTGTTAGCGGATATTTCCCCGCCAGATTTTGAAACCAGGGTTGCGATTGTCCGCCGTAAGGCAGAATTGATGAACCTGGAAATGTCCGATGATGTCGCGGAGTTTATTGCTTCCAATTTAAAACATAATATCCGGCAACTGGAAGGAGCGGTAAAACGGCTAAATGCGTTTAAGGACTTAAATGGGGCTACCCCATCTATCGGCATGGCGCAAACCGCAATCCGAGATATTCTAAATAATAACCAGCCTGCCCCTGTTACCGTAGAACGCATCATCAAAGAAGTAGCACGTACATTTAGTGTCACGGAAGAAGATATTCGTTCTTCCAAACGTTCTGCACAAATTTCAACATCTCGTCAAATAGCTATGTATATTGTACGGGAAATTACCCAGATGCCTCTGGCGGAAATCGGAAAAGAATTTAATGGTCGTGACCATGCAACCGTAGTTTATGCACTACAAAAAGTTGAAAACATGATAAAAAAAGATAGCCATCAAAAAGAGATTGTTGAGGACATTATTAAAAATATCCGGGATAAATAACCATTTTTCAACATTTTTAACTCAACCAAGTTCCAACTTATTCAACATCCAATATTCGGAAATTTATTTTGTTTTACTCTTCAACAAACTTACAAACAATCTTTTAACATTTTCAACCCAGTTTTCAACATAGCTGTTAAATAAAATTTATCTTTCAACTTTTTCAACTTATTTTTCTTTTTCAATCCGGAAAAGAAAAATCACTTCAACCCTAGTATTTTCCGAGGTTTTTCACATTTTCAACTTTTACACACTCCCTACTACTACTACTAAAATATTATAAAATAAAATACATTTATTTTATTCAAAAATCGAAATTTTTTTGATCGAATACAAAGAAGTTGTGAAAAACCCTTATTTCTAGTAAAAGAGGTACTAACTATGAAATTTTCATGTGATTTAAAACTACTCAATGAAGTTGTTTCTAATGTGTCTTTAGCAATTTCTTCGAAATCTACAATACCAGCGTTGGAAGGCGTCCTGTTACAATGTAACAATAGCGAACTGACAATTACCGGCTATAATTTAGAAATTGGTATTACCAAAACAATCCAGGTAAACCAACAAGAAGAAGGTAGCATTGTATTAAATGCCCGTCTGTTCAGCGATATTTTAAAAAAGATGCCAAATCAGGAAATTTTGATTGCATCTGATGAACGCTTTATGACCTTAATTCAAGGTGCAGACACGGAATTCCATATTTTAGGGATGGCAAAAGATGAATACCCAGACCTTCCTTCCATAGAGGATTGCATTTCCTTTGAACTGCCAGAATACCTATTAAAAAATATGATTAACCAAACATTGTTTGCAATTTCTGTCAACGAACAAACTCCAATTCTAACAGGTTCCCTTTTTGATATTTCCAATGGTACAATGCATGTGGTATCCGTAGATGGATACCGGGTCGCATTACGTAGGGAAAAAGTAAACGTGGACAAGGATATTTCCTTTATTGTCCCAGGAAAAACATTAGCGGAACTAACCAAACTGTTATCTGACCAACAGGATCAAATCGCAAAAATCAATGTTTGTGAAAAACATATCCTTTTTGAAGTTGATGGATATACCATGATTTCTCGCCTATTATTAGGGGAATATTTGGACTATAAATCCGCTATTCCAGATGGTTTTTCCACTCGTATCCATGTGGAGGATGCAATATTGGCACAGAGCATCGAAAGGACTTCTATTATCATCAACGATCGGAATAAAAGCCCTATTAAATTGGAAACAGAAGGCAATTCTCTAATTCTTTCTTGTGAAAGCGCTATTGGTAAAGTAAATGATCGCTGTGAAGCACAGGTAGAGGGAAACCAAATCCGGATTGCTTTTAACAATAAATATATGATTGATGCGTTACGCCATACGGATTGTGATGAAATTTATATTGATATGAATGGTCCGCTTTCTCCAATTAAAATCATTCCAGTGGAAGGGGATCAATTCCTATTCCTGGTATTGCCAGTGAGGTTAAAAAATGAAAACTGAGACAATCCCAATCCATACACCGTTTATTAAGTTGGATCAGCTTTTAAAATTTGCCGGCATTGCGGAGACAGGCGGACACGCGAAAGAGATGGTGGCGGATGGTGAAGTTATGCTCAACGGTGAAGTTTGTTATATTCGTGGTAAAAAAGTATTCCCCAATGATAAAATTGTCATCGGGAATGAATTGGAGCTACTGATTATCCATGAAGGTAACTGAATTTCGAGGGGATGGGTTTCGTAATCTCAAACAAATTGTGATCCAGCCAGGAGAAGGGATTAATGTCATTTATGGGCAGAATGCCCAGGGAAAAACCAATTTAATTGAAGCCATCTGGTTGTTTTCTGGCGCTAGGAGCTTTCGGAGCTCCAAAGAATCCAAATTGATTGGATTTGATTGCCAGCGGGCAGAATTATCATTGGAGTTTGATGATACCCAGCGCATCCAAAAAGCCAATATGGTATTTGGGGCAAAAAATAAATATTTTTTAAACCGGGTGGAATTAAAATCCCCCACTGAGTATGCGGGAAATTTCCTCTGTGTTGTGTTCTCTCCTGCCCATCTTTCGATTATCCAAGGTTCGCCATCTTTACGGCGGAAATTTTTGGACAGCGCGATCTGCCAAATCCGGCCGGATTACCACCATTACCTGCACCAATATGAAAAGGTACTATACCAGCGGAATAGCCTTTTAAAAGAGCTTTACCGTCAGCCTTATTTAAAAGACACGATGGAGATTTGGGATTTACAGCTGGCAAAATTGGGGACGATTGTTTCCCTACTGCGCCAGGATTACACCGATAAGGTAGCAAAGTTTTCCCACCATATTTACCAGGGAATTTCATCCCAGAAAGAAAACCTGCGGGTAGAATACCAGTCCACTGTATTTGATAAACTTGGGGATCGGGAATATACCCAAGATAAAGTACAGCATTATCTGGAACAGCTGGAGCAGAACCTGGAACAAGATATCAAACAGGGATTTACCGGCATTGGCGTGCATCGGGATGAGGTGGAATTGTTAATCAATGACGTATCCGTCAAAAACTATGGCTCCCAAGGGCAACAGCGGAGTAGTATTTTGGCGTTAAAACTGGCGGAAGCCAAGTTACTGAAATCCATTACTGGAAATAATCCGGTTATTTTGTTGGATGATGTGATGAGTGAATTAGATGTTTCCCGCCAGGATTATATTTTAAACCATGTAAAAGGGCATCAGGTATTTATTACCTGCTGCGATATTTCCAATACCCTACGCCTTCAGCATGGAGAGATATTCCATGTGGAGGATGGCAGGATTCAATCATAAACAAAGAGGTTTGCTATGTATATTCATTTAGGGGAAGATACCGTGGTAAAACAGGAGAATATTGTCGGGATTTTTGACCTGGATAATACTTCTATTTCCAAACATACCCGGTTTTTTCTGCGCAAAGCAGAAGAAACTGGAAAAGTGGTGAATGTTTCGTATGAGCTTCCCCGTTCTTTTGTGGTATGCTGTGAAAATGGAACTACCAAAGTTTACATTTCCCAAATCAGTCCAGCAACCTTGCGGCTGAGGGCAAAGCGCGGATTAAAATTAGAATAGCCCTTGGTATTGGCAGGGCAAGACGTGAAAGATCATTTCAGTAATTGGGAGGAATTTTTTTTGGAAAGAATCAATCAAAACTATGATGAAAATCAAATCCAGGTATTAGAAGGACTGGAAGCAGTTCGTAAGCGTCCCGGTATGTATATTGGGTCTACTGGCTCCAAAGGGCTGCACCACCTGGTGTATGAGATTGTGGATAACTCCATTGATGAGGCTTTGGCTGGTTTCTGTACCCAGATCGACGTGGAAATTCTTCCCGGCGATGTGATCAGAGTCTCGGATAACGGCCGTGGGATTCCAACTGGTATCCATCCAAAAGAAGGGATATCCGCAGCAACTGTGGTATATACCATGCTACATGCGGGAGGAAAATTTGGCGGTGGCGGTTATAAAGTAGCCGGTGGTTTACATGGGGTAGGTGCGTCGGTTGTAAATGCCCTGAGTGAATGGCTGGAACTGACGGTATATGATGGACAGCATATCAACTACCAAAAATTTGCCCGTGGAAACTATGATGAACAAATGAAGATTATTGGAGATACCACGAAAACAGGTACTTCTGTTATGTTCAAAGCCGACGGGACGATTTTTAGTGAAACCCACTATGATTACGATATTTTGCTGACCCGTTTGCGGGAACAGGCATTTTTGAACGCTGGAGTAAAAATTGTGCTCACCGACCGTCGTGGAGAGGAACCAGTTGGGGAAACCTTACACTACGAAGGTGGTATTGTAAGCTTTGTAGAATTTATCCACAAACGCAGGCAGTTGGAAACAATCAATGACCAGGTAATCTATTTAAAAGCAAAAGAGGGGGATTCTATTGCGGAAGTTGCCCTTCAGTACAACGATAGTTATAACGAATTAATCCTGTCTTTCGCCAATAATATTCATACACCGGATGGCGGTACCCATGAGACTGGTTTTAAAAACGCACTGACGAAAGTATTTAACGAATACGCGAAAAAGACCAATTTACTTAAAGATGCGGATAAAAAGCTGATTGGCGATGATGTGCGGGAGGGCTTGACCGCTATTATTAGCGTAAAGCTCACCAACTGTGAATTTGAGGGTCAAACTAAAACCAAGTTGGGCAATGTGGAAGTGCGCCAGTTGGTGGAAAAGATGGTTACTGAAAAACTAATGGATTATTTTGATGAAAATCCATCGGTTGCCCAGGAAATTATCTCGAAATCCTTAAATGCTCAAAAAGCAAGGGAAGCGGCAAGGAAAGCAAGGGAATTAACCAGACGGAAATCCGCCCTGGAAAGCGCATCCCTGCCAGGAAAATTAGCGGATTGTTCCGAACGTGACCCAGAATTGACTGAATTGTACATTGTCGAAGGGGATTCCGCAGGTGGGTCCGCAAAAAGCGGGCGAGAACGAAAATATCAAGCAATCCTTCCTCTGTGGGGAAAAATGCTCAACGTAGAAAAGGCGCGCCTGGACAAAGTGTACGGCAATGAAAAATTGATGCCAGTAGTTACAGCATTGGGTACTTCCATTGGAGAAGATTTTGATATTACGAAACTCCGTTATAACAAGATTGTCATCATGGCGGATGC
Organism: Clostridium facile; assembly: GCF_014297275.1. NCBI lineage: Bacteria > Bacillati > Bacillota > Clostridia > Eubacteriales > Clostridiaceae > Clostridium > Clostridium facile. The sequence goes on along the minus strand of NZ_JACOQK010000001.1, from coordinate 2,286,263 downwards.
CGATGTGGATGGTAGCCATATCCGTACCCTATTGCTGACCTTCTTCTTCCGTTTCATGCGGCCTTTGATTGAAAATGGGAACGTTTATATTGCACAGCCTCCGTTGTATCGTTTAACCAGAGGAAAAGTGCATAAATATGCTTACAGTGATGAGGAACGCAACAGTTTACTGGTAACTATGCGGGGAGATAACCCAGATGCGAAAATTGATATCCAGCGTTACAAAGGTCTAGGTGAAATGGACCCAGAACAGCTTTGGGAAACTACCATGAATCCAGAAAACAGAGTAATGATTCAGGTTACTATGGAAGACGCAGCGGCAGCGGATGAAATCTTTACTATCCTCATGGGGGATAAAGTAGCACCACGCCGTGAATTCATTGAACAGAACGCACGGTATGTGCAGAATTTGGATATTTAATTTTGGGCAACCAAACAATAGCAGGAGGCAGTATGGACGAAAAACAAAAGGAAACCCAGTTGGAACCAGATCAGGAAATACAGCAGGAGCCACAAGAGAAATCCCAGGCGGAACTGTATTACGAAGAGCATAAGCATGATTTTGATGGCTTGTTCCAATGGAAAAAAGATAAAAAAGATGGGGATGAGGAGCAGGAAGAAGAATACAAGGACGATCCAACCAAATCCCAAGCAGAAAATTATTACAACAAAAATATTGACCAATTGGAAAATGTATACCAAATTAAAAAGAAAAAATCAAAAAAAGAAGAGCAAAAACCAGCTACTTCCAATATTGATTTGCAGCAGTATGATGAAAAAGACCTTCCTCCTGTGAGAATGGGAGATAAAGAAGATACTTCCCTACCCCACATTCCAGTATCCTATAACCTGACGGAAGAGGAAGTGGAAACCGGGATGAAGGCATTCCAGAAAAAGCATCTGTTTAAGCGCAACCTTATTTTTACCATTTTGTTTGGGTTGGTGCTGGTATTTTATTTAATTGATTTGTTTTTACGTACCCCTTCCACGGTTACTTACCTGGGTACCATTGTTTGTATTGCCGTGGTTTTTATCATTTGGTACAATCCAGTACGCCACCGCAAACAGGTGGCAAAGGCAATGGCACAGATTGAAGAGCCTTTTACCATGGATATTTATGACGAATACATTTTTGTAAAAGAAGAAAACGGCGGTTTCCGTATTATGTACAACAATCCCAGCAATTTTATCCTTAACCAGAAGGATAAATACATTATCAGCGTTGGGAAAGAGCGGATTTATATCCTGCCAAAACGCTGCTTGGATGAGGAACAGCAGGCAGGGATAAATCAGAAATTCCAGGCTCTCGGGGAACGGTTGATTCAAACAGAAGCATAGAAATACTGACTTGTCGGATAGATTTGGAGGAACCTGAATGAGTAATGAAAACACTTTTGACCCAAGTATGGGTAAGGTGATTCCGGTAGATATTGAAAAAGAGATGCGGAAATCCTTTTTGGATTATTCCATGTCTGTTATTGTCAGCAGGGCGCTGCCGGATGTGCGGGACGGTTTAAAACCAGTCCATCGCCGTATCCTGTATACCCTGTATGAGAACGGTATTTTTCCGGACAAACCTTACCGTAAATCAGCCGATACAGTCGGTTCTGTATTGGGACGTTACCACCCCCACGGTGACGCCTCTGTTTACGATGCCCTGGTACGTATGGCGCAGGATTTTTCCTTGCGCTATCCATTGGTAGATGGGCATGGGAACTTCGGTTCTGTGGATGGCGACCCTCCGGCTGCTTACCGTTATACCGAAGCAAAAATGAGCAAAATCTCCATGGAGATGCTTACTAATATCAATAAAGATACCGTTGAATTCGGTATGAACTACGATGACCGTTTGAAGGAGCCTACTGTATTACCTTCCAGGTTCCCAAACCTGTTGGTAAATGGTTCTACTGGTATTGCTGTAGGGATGGCGACGAACATCCCTCCCCACAACTTGAATGAAATTGTGGATGGTATCTGCATGTTGATTGATAACCCGGATGCAGAATTGCTGGATCTCATGGGCTGCATCAAAGGGCCGGATTTCCCTACTGCTGGTATTATTATGGGTCAGGCTGGAATTCGTGCCGCTTATGCCACAGGACGGGGTAAGATTACAGTACGTTCCCGTGCTGATGTAGAGGAAATGAAAAATGGACGGTTCCGCATTGTGGTGACCGAACTTCCTTATCAGGTCAACAAAGCACGGCTGATCGAGAGCATTGCCAACCATGTAAAAGATAAGAAAATTGAGGGAATTTCCGGATTGCGTGACGAATCCAGCCGGGAAGGAATGCGGATTGTCATTGAGTTAAAACGGGATGCGAACCCTCAGATTGTTTTAAATAAATTGTACAGTTATACCCAAATGCAGGAGACTTTTGGTGTCATTAACCTAGCATTGGTTAACGGCGAACCAAAGGTAATGTCTTTAAAAGAGATGCTCCAGCATTACATTGATTTCCAAGCGGAAGTTATCCGCAGAAGGACAGAATTTGACCTACGCAAAGCAAAAGAGCGGGAGCATGTGCTGGAAGGGTTAAAAATCGCTTTGGATTTCATCGAAGAAGTGATTAAAATTATCCGTTCTTCCAAAACAGTGGCAGAGTCCAAAGAGCGTTTGATGGAAAACTTTAATCTGGATGATATTCAGGCAACTGCCATTGTACAGATGCGTTTGGGGCAGTTATCCGGTCTGGAACGGATTAAAATTGAACAGGAACTAGCGGATATCCTGGCAAAAGTAAAAGAATTGGAACATATTTTAAGCGATTACCAGATTATCCTTGGGATTGTACGGGATGAGTTGCTGGAAATCAAACAGAAATATGGAGATGAACGCCGCACAGAGATCAAAGCGGTTAGCGGTGAAGTGGATATTGAAGATCTGATTCCAGAAGAGGAATGTGTAGTTACACTCACCCATTACGGCTATATCAAACGCCAGCCAGTGGATGTTTACAAAACCCAGAAGCGTGGTGGCCGTGGTGTTTCCGGTATGAAACAGCGGGAAGAGGATTTTGTGGAAGAACTCTTTATCTCCTCTACCCACGACCATGTTGTGTTTATTACCAACCGTGGAAAAATGTACCGCTTAAAATGCTATGAAATTCCAGAAGGGGGCAAAACCTCCAAAGGGATGAATATTGTCAATCTATTGCCATTGGAACCAGAGGAAAAAGTTACTTCCATGTTGCGGGTAACCGAGTTTGATTCTGACCAGTATATTGTCATGGTAACCAAGCAGGGTATTGTGAAAAGAACCAAGTTGGATGCTTACCGCAATATCCGCAAAAACGGTTTGATTGCCATTACCCTATCCGAAGACGATGAATTGGCATGGGTACGTTTGACTTCTGGACACTCTGAACTAATTGTTGCTACTAAAAACGGGATGGCAATCCGGTTTAAAGAAACGGATGCCCGTCCATTGTCCCGTTCCGCCAAAGGCGTGCGTGCCATTAAGCTGAAGGATGGCGACCAGGTTGTTGGTATGGCTCGTATCCGGGAAGGCGCGACTGTTATGACAGTTACCGACAAAGGGCAAGGCAGACGTACCGCTGTGGAAGAATACCGTTGCCAGACCAGGGGTGGTTTTGGTAAAATCAACTACAAAGTTAATGAGGAAAAAGGCCATGTAGTTGGGGTAAAAGTGGTGGATGAAGATGATGACCTGATTATGATTTCAGATGATGGTGTTATTATCCGTATCCGTGTAAGCGATGTCAGCGTGATGTCCCGGTATGCTGGTGGTGTGCGTGTCATGAGAGTACAAGGGGATACCAAGGTGGTAACCTTTGCCCGCGCGGAACATGAGGAGGAAGCGGAAGTTCAGGAAGTAGAACAAGCAGAAGAAACAGAACTTTCTCCAGAAGAAAAAGCAGCTTTAGAAGCGGAAGAAAATCAGCTAGAAACCCAGATGGATGGTTCTGACGCTGCCGATGAGCTGTTGGCACATGCGGAATCCATGGAAAGCCAAATGAATGAATTAGAAGAACAAAAAGACGAATAAAAAATTAAAAATTCCGGTAGGAACACTACCGGAATTTTTTGTTTTATATGAGTTTCCAGAAAAAATTGGAGAAAAATAAATTGTGGCAGTTGCTATTCCTTTCCTTATTTTGTTGGATAAATGAAATAAAAATTTCATAGTTATGTGATAACTCATAGGTGGTTTTCTGTTATGATAAAGTTAAACAGTTAAATTTTATTATGAGAAGAAAAAGTAGCAGAAAGGGGTTTTTAATATGAAAGTATGCCCACATTGTAATACACCCAATAATGACGAATTTACCTTCTGTAAGGCCTGTGGGGAACGGTTGGATGAGGATATGGAGATTTCCAGTTCCTACACAACGGAATATCAGCAACCAGTGGCGCCTCCACTAGTACCAAATGTAATGCCTCCTGTTGCTATCCCACAAAGGGAAGGTTACAACTGGTGTGATGTATGTGCCATTATCGGTTTTATCTGCTCTATTATTGGTCTGTTTACCTTCGCTATTATTTTATTGCCATTGGGGCTGATTACTTCATTAATTGGATGTTTTGGTAAGCATCTAAAAGGTTTAGCGGTTGCCGGAATTTCGATTTCCTTGGTTGCCACATTGGTTCGAGTTGGAATGATTTTATATGAAAATGCTATGATTCCAGACTGGATTATTTCTGGTTTGTTCTGGTAATAAACAAAAATCCCCTTGTTGTATAAAAAACAAGGGGTATTTTTGTATACAATTGTATATGATATTCATTTTTTGTATTTTAATATAAAAACGAAATTAAAAAAAAGATTTTATTTTTTTAGTTAAATATATTGTCTATAAATATATATTGAATAATAATATTAAATGTTATTTGTTAAAACAATATTTAATTAATAAAATTGTTAAAAACCATTGGTGGATTCACTAAATTTTAGGATTATCTTCGTTTATTATGACCTTTGTGTTTATTAATGTTTTGTTGTATAATAAGGTTGTTGCTTACAAAAGGATTTATCACGTTGTTTTTGTAAGTAACGGAGAATAGAAAAAGAAAAAAGAGAATACTTTTTGTTTCGAAAAAAAGATAAAAAGTGTTCTATCAAAAGAGAAGAGAGAAACATGAAATTGACAAAATCGATGAATTGTTTCAAACAAAATACAGGTAACATTGCGGAGGCAACATTACCTAATATCTTCCGATCCGGAAGAAAGAAACATTGATCCTTAGCTCTGAGAGAATCAACCAAAGATGAACCATGGCATTGAGAATGTGAATGAGAGATTAGAGAAATAACCTTGACAAGGAATCGTCCATTCCTTGAAAACAGTACAAGATGTTAGCGGTTACTAGGGGCAGTAAAGGCGGTTACATCTTACATTGGGCAATAAAATACTGGAAGTTAGGTATCATTTCCTTACGAAATTCATAGGCACGAAGATAGCGAATATTCAATCTGGTTTATTTTGTAAAATGGTTGGAAAACCAACCAAATGCTGCATCACTACAACAAACAAATCAGTTTTTCATTTTACGATTCGACTTTATAATTTTATTTTTATTGTATCCATCAACATAGTATCTCTCTAATGATTTCGAAATCAATGTACCAAAAAATGCTTTGAACCTGTTTGGGTTTAAAGCATTTTTTGTTGTTAAAAAGACAATTGGATGAATTACGCAAAATAATGCATATTTCTTATAAGCGTATACCAAGATAAAACTTTATCAAAGTGGTAATTTTCTGTTTGAATTTAAACGGGCAAACAATACAACTGTTTACGGTTTTTGTGAAAACTTTCTATTTTTTAAAAATTAAATTTGTTAATTATTGAGTTTGAAATCAAAAATTGATCGTGCTATAATAAAATTGCTTTATATGTAGCTGTGCATATATTGGGTATACTTTTTCGTTCGGTTAAACTTAGATAAAAAAACCCCTCTAAAGCAGGGGAGAAAACTTATTTTTTGACTGAATGATAAAGTATACATTTCGTTTGTTGAAGGAGGCGGAAAGAGAAAAGAGTAGTGTTGACCATAAAAAGTCTAATTTGAACGTAAGAAAAGGAGGTAAACACTAACATGTTTAAGAAAAAAGGCGTAAAACGCATGTCAGCATTGCTGTTAAGCGCTGCAATGTTAAGTACTGTTTTGGTAGCGCCAGCAAATGCTCAAGATGGCGTCAACGCACCAATGCCATATGGCTTATTAACCAATGAATTGGAAAAGCCACTAAATGTGGAGGCACCTACTTTTAGCTGGTGGAACCAGGATGTTGACCTGGACGATGTACAAACTGCATACCAGATTATTGTAAAAGATGACCTAACAGATGAGGTAGTTTGGGATTCTAATAAAGTAGAATCTTCTGAACAATCCAATATTCCTTATACAGGTCCAGAATTGGATCCAGCTCATCCATATAGCTGGACGGTAACTACTTGGGATTCTACCGGATTAAAAGGCACCAGTGAACCAGCATCTTTTGCTACTGGTTTATCGGATGAAGACTGGAATGCAAGCTGGATTCAAAAGCCAGGTACTCCTGTTACCATCGAATCTTCTGGCACTGCTGCCCATGTACAAGGTGGTGGGTTAACCATGTACAGTGCAGGGACAGGCTGGGCAAACTATAATTTGAATGTAGATGTGAACGCGGAGAAAGGTGCTGCAGGGGTAGCGTTCCGTGCAGCAGACAGCAATAACGCTTACATTTGGTCATTGGTACCAGGGAAAGGTTTAACAAAAACCGCTTTGGTAAATGGCGAGAAAAAAGACCTGGGCACTGTAGAAATGGATATTATGGAAAACGCTTATTATTCCATGAATATTGTTGCCAATGGCAATACCATTACTACCAGTATTGACGGCATACAGATAGACGTTACCACAGATGAAACTTTTGCGTCGGGTACAGTTGGTTTCTATGAAGAAGAAGGACAGGCGGGAAAATTTGAAAAACTTTCTGTTATTTCTGTAGCATCTGTCATTGATAGTATCTATGTAGCCGGCACAAAAGACAGTGGTTCCCAAATCATTTTAAATGACCAGGGATATGACTGGACTGACTATACCATTGATTTTGATGCTCAAATTAATAACACAAGTAAAGATGCAACAGGTGTAATGTTGCGTTCCACCAGCGATTTTAAAACAGGCTATATGTGGAACTTTACCAGAAATAAAGGTGGCTTAGCGCGGCATACCATGACCAATGGGAAGTTCAATAAATTGGATGGAAGTAGTGCTCTACAATATTCTTTTAAGGCTGATACCTACTACCACTTTACCATCGAATTAAAGGGTAATACCATTAAAACCTATATCAATGGGGAATTATTTGATACCTATGTAGATGAAAATAATACTTCCATGAAAGGTACCTTTGGGTTCCGCCATGCGGAAGGCGAAGGAGGTACTTACAAGAATATCAAAGTAACAGCTGCTGATGGAACAGAATTGATGGTAGAAGATTTTCAAAATTTAGACCATTATAAATTCAGCAATGGAACAACAGCTTCTACAATTAAAGTGAATGATAATACCGAAACCTACCTCTCTGCTGATTTCAGCAAAGGTTTTGATGGTTGGAGTAATACTACGGTGATGAGCCAGGTTGATGGAAATAATTGGGCAAATTGTAATACCAATGGGGTTATCCTGGCGAAAACTGGAACCGATTGGGATAACTATACCGTTTCCATGCGTGTGGTTGCGGAAAAAACTGCTGCTGGTATTATGTTCCGCGCGACAGATAAAGATAGCGGGTACATGTGGCAGATTGTCCCTGGTACTGGATTAAAAGTTCATGTACAGGAAAATGGCAAATTTACTGCCTTAAAAGACCCAATTAAATGCGATATTAAACAAGGCCAGGCTTACCGTGTTACGATTGATGTAAATGGCGATACCTTTAAAACCTATATCAATGGAACACTGGTGGATACCACAACAGATTCCACCTATTCAAAAGGTACTATCGGTTTCCGGGAAAGCACCACTGGAACAGAAGTTGGTAAATTTAGTGAAGTAAAAGTAACAGGTGCGGATGGAACTATCCTGTTAGAAGATAAATTTGACAATGGAATGACCCAATGGAATGGGGATACCGTTCCAGCAACTGGTTCCAACATGTATTGGTACGCCCGAAAAGAAGAAAAATTGGAAGAAGGCAAAGAGCCTGTAAAAGCGCTTGCTTATATGGCTTCCGCCCACGATTATGAATTATCCATCAATGGAACAAGAATTGGCCGTGGACAATCCTTTGACTATTCCAGCGAAACCCACTATCAAGGTTGGGATATTACCGAAGCATTAGGCGATGACGATACTATCTCCATCGGCATTTTGGACCGCTGGTATAGTGGTGGCCAAGGACGTGCAGCAGGAAAACCAGGTTTGTTGGGTGAGATTGTTGTTTACTACAACGATGGAAGCTACCAAACCATCTCTACTGGAGAGGACTGGGTAGCGGAAGAAGCCCCACTGTCTGGTTCTTCAAAACGAAATGGCGAAGGTGACTTCATAGAAGAATATGACGCCAGAAAAGCGATCGGTAACTACTCTGAAGTAGGATTTGACGATTCTTCCTGGCAGCCGGTTTACGTATTAGGGGAACATCCAACCGATCCATTTACCAATGTGAATCCTGAACTTGGCCATGTAACCGAAGAAGAAAATATAAAACCAGAAACCATCACGACATTGGAAGACGGCACAACCATTGTAGACTTTGGACGGGTGATTCCAGCACGTTTCTCCGTTAATTTTGCGAACGGCAAAGCCGGACAAAAATTAACCTTAACAACTGGCTATGAGCTGAAAGAAGATGGAAAAGTAAATACCAGCAACAGTTCTACCCAAAATACAAAGATGACCTTTATCTACACCCAAAAAGATGGGGCTCAAACTTATCATACATGGGATTATTTGGCATTCCGTTATCTACAGATTCCAAATGTAGGTCAGACATTTACAAAAGATGATATTACAGCAACGATTTTGTACCAGGAAGTACCAGAAGACCGTGATTCTACTCTGATAACATCGGATGAGATGCTCAATCAGGTTTACCAGTTAATGAAAGATTCCGCTCTGTACTCCGCACAAAACCAGTTTGTAGATACACCAACCCGTGAAAAAGGCCAGTTCTTACAAGACTCTGTTAATATCAGTGCAATTACTACCACAAGCTTGTATGAAAGAGCAACTTCCAGAAAAGCAATTATGCAGTTCTTTGATTCTGCGAACCGCTACTGGAATTCTGGCGATGATCTGGGACGTTATAACTCTGTATATCCAAACGTAGATAATAAAAGGGATATCCCTGATTTCAGTTTAAATGTGCCAATTTGGATTTGGAGATACTATATGCAAACCGGCGACCGTGAATTGTTAGAAGTTGCATACCCCTATCTCCAAAATACAGCGGATTACGCGACAAGGGCAATTGCAACTGAGGGTGCAACAGCTGGTTTGGTAACCAATTTACCAGGAGGAAGCGGCGAATATAAATATGGTATTGTAGACTGGCCATCTCCAGGTAGATTCGATTATGATATGGATGCTGCTGCTAGAACAACAGTAAACGCACTTTCGGTACGTGTATTTGATGTTGTTGCGGATGTCGCTCAAGAATTAGGCAAAGATGCAGCAGAAGTTCAGGATTATACTACTCGTGCGGAAAACCTGAAAAAGACCATGAATGAAAAATTGATCACAGAAGACGGTGTTTACTGTGACGGTTTGATGTCCGATGGTACACAGAGTACCCATAATGGGCAACATTCTACTTCTTACGCATTGGCATTTGGTATTGCACCAGAAGATAAAATTGATAGCATGGTAGACTATGTGGCTTCCATGGGTATGAAACAAGGTCCAATGACAGCTGATATCTTAGTACAGGCACTGTTTGATAATGGACGTGCTGATGCAGCACTAAAACTGTTGACAAATACCGAAGATTATGGTTGGGCACAATTGATTGACCAATATGATGCAACCTTTACTTGGGAACAATGGCAACATGGCCAGAGTCAATCCCATGGTTGGGGTGCAGCTGCTGGTGCGGAAATGTTAGAGAACATTTTAGGTGTTACTGTAACAGAAGCTGGTGCAAAAACAGTTACTATTGACCCTGCAAGGGATATCCTTGACCATGCGGAAGGTCGCTTTGCAACGGAACGTGGTTTTGTAGAAGTAGCATATTCCGGTAGTGGTGAAGATTACACCTTAAAAGTAACGGTACCAACCAACGTTGAAGCTACCGTTGTACTGCCAAAAATCGAAGGCGGCTACTTTGTAGATAAAAATGGAAACTCTGGAACAAGTACTTTCACCGAAACTGAACAACTGGTAACAGTAGGCGGTGGAACACGTGAATTTGTATTCCAGCAAGGCGCGAATAAAGGCATCTTAAATACTGTAATTGATTACGCTCAACAACAAAAAGATTCTGATGAATTTAACAATGTCATTGCAGATGTACAGGCATCCTTTACCGCAGCGCTAGATAACGCTATTGCAGTACGTGACAATACTACTGCAACACAGAAAGAAGTCGATGCAGCATGGCAGGCATTAATGACTGAAATCCATAAATTAGGCTTTGTAAAAGGCGACATTACTTCTTTGGAGACCCTAGTAAGTGTGGCAGAAGGCTTTGACTTGAGTAAATATGTAGAAGCAGGCCAGGCAGAATTTAAAGAAGCTTTGAAAGCAGCTCAGGATTTAATTGCAGATAAGGATAATGCGATGGAAGCAGAAATCCAAACAGCGGAAAATAATCTGCTTAACACAATGTTGAATTTGCGTCTCAAAGCGGATAAATCCATCCTGGAAGAAATGATCGCAACAGCAAACGGCATGGATGCAAATGCGTATACAGTAGAATCTTATAGTGTGTTGACAACAGCTTTGGCAAAAGCAAATGATGTGATGGCTGATGACAACGCAACCCAAGAAGATGTAGATGCGGCAGCAAATGCTGTAAAAGCAGCAATGGATGGCTTGGTAGCAATAGATGGAACAGAAGTTCAAACACCATCTACCGAAAACAATGCTACACAGGCAGGACAGGAAACAACTACTACAAAAGCAAATGCAGCAAAAACTGGAGATATAGCAGTTCCAGCAGCAGTAATTGGCTTGTTGGCAGCATCCGCAGTAGCAGTTGGCATTACAAAAAAACGTAAAAAATAAGGTTAAGATTTTTTAACTACACAAAAAGGCTTCCGAATCATTCGGAAGCCTTTTTCTATATGGTATCTTTTGATGTAGAAATAATCAGCCAATTATATCAAAAAAAGAATGGACGGAACAGCAAGAAAAATATTAAATTTTAATTTGCAAAAAAATAAAATACATACAAAAAATTTTGATAATAAAATAATATTGAGTTGATTCGTTTCCTAGTGAAATGTTACAATTCCTTATTGAGAAAAGAACTGTGTAAGCCACTAGTGGTATTAACGAAAGAAACGATTAATAGAAAAAGCGGAATGGATCTATTTTGTTATGTAGGAATGATAGCAGCTGTTCTTTCTCCTCCTGGCTTGAAAAACAGGAATCTGTAAGGATACATGCCTCTGAACAATTGAAAAACAAATAAAGACCTTTGCTGGTGACACAAACTTTCTCAATCTGTGAATAATTCTTTCTATTTTCCATATCCGTGGTGATTTCCGTGATTCCCTCTTCCCCAAAAATCACTTTTCCTGTTTCAGGATAAGGCAGCTTTCCATCTTTTTTATAATTTTTAACAGTTCCTTTGACCGAATTGAGCAGTATGCGTTTGGAAAATAAAATAAAAAGAAAAGAAAAAATAATAGATAATATAATTTGAACGAAAATAAACCATAGATCCTCATCCATCATAATAGAAAATAAAACCAGCAATAAAAAAATAGCTGGAAGACATAACCGATAAATTAATAATGAACGTTTTCCTGCTGTGCTGTTTAACAGGGCATATTGGTTAAATGCCAGATAATCTTCCTCGGTAATACAAAATTGAAATTCCATTTTATCCATCTCCTTTTTTATCATGGTTCCTTTTGCTTATGGTTTGATAAAGTAACAATAAATCCAGATAAACCCCTTAATTTACTATGATTATATCATATGGTGATAAAAATGAATATTCATATTTATAATAAAATAACAGGTTACAATTTGTAAGATAGGACAATGGGGCTTTATTAAAGTAAAATCAAATGGATATCACAGAGATTTCTATAAAAAGAAAGCCTTCCACGAATTTAGGAAGGCTTTCTTTTTGGATGTAAACTCATTATTTCTCGCTTTTATGGAATTCCTGTTGGCAGAAAATAAAATCATCAATATCCCCGGGTACGTTGCGCCATTGTTCCAAACTCATTTGTGGATTTTGCTTTTGTTCCACAGTTTTTGGTTGGTGAAATGGCGGTACGGGATATTGTCTTACCTGTTTGGTATTCACGACGCGTCACCTCCTATCTTTGCTTACAATCAATTGCACCTTACCCTTATACTATGAAAAATTGGATAAAAAAGAGTGCTAATTCGATATAACCGAATCTTTTCGTAGGGCAATAGGGATAGTTTACCACAATTCTTTTGCAATATTTGCTGAAAACGCAAGGAAATATTTGTATATAATATATAAATATAAGGAATAAATATAGGACAAATCATCTATTTTGCTAAAAATATTTTGTTCATCATTTTTTGCTTGATTTTTCATAAATAATCAGTAAAATAAATAATAGATTTAGCACTCAAATAGAAAGAGTGCTAAAACAAAATCATTTCTTTAGGAGGAATTATCAATGAACATTAAACCTCTTGCAGATAGGGTTGTCATTAAAATGGTAGAAGCTGAGGAAACCACAAAAAGTGGTATTATCTTAACAGGTTCTGCAAAAGAAAAACCTCAGGTTGCTGAAATTGTAGCAGTTGGCCCAGGCGGCGTTGTAGATGGCAAAGAAATTAAAATGGAACTTAAAGTTGGCGATAAAGTTTTAATTAGCAAATATGCTGGCACAGAAGTAAAAATGGATGGCCAGGAATATACCATTCTCCGCCAGGAAGACGTTTTGGCAATTGTAGAATAATCAATTAGATTTGGAGGAATTTCATTATGGCGAAAAAAATTGTTTATGGTGAAGAAGCAAGAAAAGCTCTTCAAACTGGTATTGATAAATTAGCAGACACTGTAAAAATTACATTGGGACCAAAAGGTCGCAATGTGGTATTGGATAAAAAATTCGGTTCCCCATTGATTACAAACGATGGCGTTACCATCGCAAAAGAAATTGAACTGGAAGACGAATTTGAAAACATGGGCGCACAGCTGGTAAAAGAAGTTGCTGTGAAAACCAACGACGCTGCTGGCGATGGTACTACAACCGCTACCCTGTTGGCTCAGGCACTGGTTCACGAAGGTATGAAAAACGTAGCTGCTGGCGCTAACCCAATGGCAGTAAAACGTGGCATCCAAAAAGCGGTTGATGCTGCTGTAGCTTCCATCAAAGAAAACGCGAAACAAATCGAAGGCACAGATGATATTGCTCGTGTTGCGACTGTATCTGCTGACAATGAATTTGTTGGTAAATTGATTGCGGAGGCAATGGAAAAAGTAACTGCTGATGGCGTTATTACCATTGAAGAATCCAAAACCGCTGAAACCTACAGTGATGTTGTAGAAGGGATGCAGTTTGACAGAGGCTATATTACCCCTTACATGGTAACCGATACCGATAAAATGGAAGCTATTCTGGATGACGCTTATCTGTTGATTACAGATAAAAAAATCAGCGTAATCCAAGACCTGTTACCACTGTTGGAACAAATCGTACAATCCGGTAAAAAACTGGTGATTATTGCAGAAGATGTAGAGGGTGAAGCTCTTTCTACTCTGATTGTTAATAGATTAAGAGGTACTTTCACTGTTGTTGCTGTAAAAGCTCCAGGCTTTGGCGATAGAAGAAAAGAAATGCTGCAAGATATCGCAATCCTGACAGGTGGTACTGTAATCAGTGAAGAAGTTGGTTTGGAACTGAAAGATGCTACAATGGATATGCTGGGCCATGCTCATCAGGTAAAAGTAACAAAAGAAAATACTACTATTGTTGACGGCTTTGGCGACAGCGAAGCTATCAAAGCAAGAGTTGCACAGATTAGAGCACAGATTGAAGAAACCACTTCTGACTTTGACCGTGAAAAATTACAGGAAAGATTGGCAAAATTGGCTGGCGGCGTTGCTGTAATTAAAGTTGGTGCTGCAACAGAAGTAGAAATGAAAGAACAAAAACTGCGCATTGAAGACGCACTTTCCGCAACAAAAGCTGCTGTAGAAGAAGGTATTGTAGCTGGCGGTGGTACTGCGTTATTGGAAGTAATCCCAGCAGTAGCTGCACTGTTAGAAAATACCCATGGGGACGAAAAAACTGGTGTACAGATTGTACTGAAAGCATTGGAAGCTCCAGTTCGTCAGATCGCTACAAACGCTGGTGTAGAAGGCTCTGTTATTGTAGATAAAATCCTCAACGCAAATGAGAAAAACTACGGCTACAACGCAGCCAACGAAAGCTATGGCGATATGATCAAAGCTGGTATTGTTGACCCTGCGAAAGTAACCAGAAGCGCACTGCAAAACGCTGCTTCCGTTGCTTCCATGGTTCTGACAACCGAAAGCCTTGTAACTGATATCAAAGAAGAAACCCCAGCAGCTCCAGCTGCACCAATGGGTGGCGGAATGTATTAATTCCCTGATCAGAATATAATGGATGAAAATCCTCAGTATTGTAAAAGATACTGAGGATTTTTTTACTTGCAATAGAATTAAAAAAATTGGATTTTACTTCCAGATGATAACAGATTTTACAAACAAACTGTATTATAAAAACAATCAATCAAAATGGGGTGGCGTAAGTTGAGCAAAAATAAATGGAGATGGATTTTAATCATAATAATAGTTCTTCTCATCGTTGGTGTTTGTATTGCCGTCCCAATTTTGAGGCAAAGCCAATCAGGGTTACAGTTGGATTCCAACGCCTCTGCATGGGAACCAACTACCTCTATTCAGACAACAGAAGAACAAGGGATACAAATTCCTGGATATGGGACAATTTATTTTGCCGCTGGGGAAAAAGATGTACCAATCACCTTATACAATCCTGAGGAGAATACCTGTAATTTTGTATTTGAACTGTCCATTGAAGGAGATGAGCCTTTTTATCAGACTGGACTGGTGGAACCAGGCAAAGCGGTAACTGAAATCAGTCTAAAAAATCCGTTTACCGCTGGGAATTATAAAATGCACATTTTAGTGAAAGCATATGACCAAGATGGAAATTCCCTGAATAGTGGGGATGTCAAAACTACTTTGGTAGTACAGTAAATTTTGAGTACACGCATAAGCGTTGCTATATATTTTACTTTACATTTAGGAGGAAATTAAAATGAAAAAAATGGTAGCTGTATTATTAACCTTTGCAATTTCTATCCCTATGGCAACAACAGCATTTGCTGCACCAGAGGAAAGAGAGGCTCCATCTACCGCAATCACATTTGAATACAAAAATGATCCAACTTATACGGTAACAATCCCTGAAACCTTGACAATGGAAGAACAGGGTACCGCTTTTGATATTATAGCGGAAGATGTTGCAAACCTGGATAACCAAAAAATTTCCGTAACTATTGCAGGGACTGATCAATTCCGCAATCAAATGACATTACAGGGTAAAACCGAAACCGGAAGTAACGCTACCCTTCGTTACACTTTTACAAAAGAAGATGGTACTGTCATTGAAACAACTGGGCAAAAAGATGAAGTGGTTGGAGTAGAAGTAGCTTCCTTTACACAAGATGGAACAGCAACCCTAACAGCAACCCCTATTTTAACTGGAAGTTCTTCCATTAAAAAAGGCGTTACTTACACTGGTAGTATTACTTATGGAATTGAGTTGGTAGACCTTGCTTAAGCGGATTTGTATCACGCTGCTTATCAGTCTTATGGTAAGTGTTTTTGCAGGTGCTGTGTCTATAAAAGCGGCTGAAGTTCCACAAACCAAGCTATATTTTTCTTTACCGCAAGAAAATGAGAATCTTCCGGTAGAGCCTTCCCCTAATACAAGGGATCAGGAGATTGCTGTTGCATTGGCCATCATGGCTATATCGGGGACAGTATCCCTATTGTTTTTCCAAAATTTAAAATTTAATGTCTAAATAAAATCAATTGCGGTATAATAATCCGCAATTGATTTTTGCTATATAGATGTTTTAATGGGAATAAGATATATTAAAATGGAATTTGAATAAGAAAACAAAACAGGTGAACCATAGAACAGAAAAAACGCTCCAATCTGATAGTATCCTTTTTTATATCTATTTTGATGATTACGGGTTATTCTAAATTTTATAAAAAGGAAAAATAAGAAAAGTAATCGATTTGTTTGAAAATTGGTTTTCAACGAAAGCAGAAATGTTTGTTGAAAATAAAACGGAAATTCAGATAGTTATGTAGAATAAAAACGAATCTTTTATTGTTGAAACAAGGTGGATAATATCAAAGAAATGGTTTTGTTGAAAAAATATTCCTATCAATAAAATTGATAATCTAAATCAAGAGAATACAAGTATTGTGTTAATACCTCATATAAAACATAATATGGGATGGTACCACTGTAAGGTCTATATTTTTCCTTACCATTTGATACAAATGTAGGGTAAATTTTATCCTATATTGAGTTTGAAAATCATATCATTTATCAACAGAAAACAACAATTCATCCATTTTTCATTAAGAAGATTTATTCTTAAAAGGATAACCTTACTAAGTAGAAGCAACTGCCATAATTAATACTACATAAATTTTTATCATTAACTACCACGGTACTAGCAGAAATTTTATATTATAAAAGACAGGTACAGTAATTTTACTGTACCTGTCTAACTATTTTAAATTTTATTGGAAGCAATTATTTTACATATTTTCCAGCTAATTGGCTATAGGTTTTCCAATAGCGGGAATATCCGTCCCCTTCTCCACGAGCACGCATATTGTCCTCTACTTGTGGATCAAAGATATATGGAGTTCCACCAATTACAACTTCTGCCCAAACGTGGTCGTCCATTGAACCATTGGCGTAATGGGTTTGTCCCATAATATAATTTGCTTGGTATCCTAAGCAACGCATCATGGCAATAAATGCGGCGCTATAACGGTTACAGGAACCTTTTCCTGTTGTTAAACAACCATATGCGGCAGAAGCAACATAGTTATTGCTTCCTTCTACACTAGTATCACCAAATCCACCTGGCATTGGTGTCCCTCTCGCATAATCAGTATGGTCGATTAAATAGTTATAGCAAGCTTTAATTTTATCGGCGTCGCTCATTCCTGGAGTAAAGATTTGAGCAAAAATTCCATTAATTAAGTTATCTAATTGGGTATAGCCAGTAGAACCAATTGCGCTGGAACTACCACTAGATGGCGTATTGCTGACTACAGGTGCTTGAGCTGTAAGATAATCAGCAGAAATAAAATTGCCATTTTCCAGTTTCATAAAGTTCAGGTCTGTTTTAGCTACTACCTGAACAGCAGTACCTTTTTTCAAAATACCATTCGAAGCGGAAGATACCCGTGGTTCCACCCTTTGGTTACAGTTTTCTGTTAAATACATCGTAGCGGAATAAGGGGATTCATTCCATTGGAATGCTGCTTGCTGTTGTTCAGCAGCTTGTTGAGCCGCTGCCTGTTGCGCAGCTGCTTCTGCCTCTGCTGCCGCTTGTGCCGCAGCCGCCTGCTCCGCTGCCTGCTGTTCTGCTGCTTCCTGTGCTGCCTGCTGTTTTATTTGTTCTATTTTTGTGGCCAACTCTTTATCCAGTTTTTTTGCAAGCTGTTTGGTTGGTTCTAAAATAGAAGCCACTTGAGTACTAGCCTGTTCAGTATCCAATGCTTGGGTGTTAATCATCCATAAACTACATGCCATTACCGAAAAGGCACTTACTAATAGGATACTCATAATCTGAAATTTTATTTTTTTATGTGCTTCAGAAGGTCTCATCGTAACATTTTATCTCCATCATCATTTTTTGTAACTTACTGGTGGAACAAAGAAAGATAGTGAATAAACAAAATAAAACTGGAACTAAACCACTACAGTAATTATTACAATTTGATTACAATTATACTTTGTTTTTAGCATTTTGTAAAGACGGAATGTCGATTTTTATAAGATATTCCATAATTTGTAGCAGAATATATAAATTGCAAGGGCTAATTTAGTGAATAGCAACATATACGAAAGACTAGGATTAGTGATAGTATGCGCTATTTTGGCGGAAAAAGTGACAGCCTATAAATATTTTGTAACTTTTTTGAAATCATTTTTGGAATCAAAGCCCAATCAAAAACTGTGGATATGTAAAAGCAAACGGAAACCTAATTTCTGTTTTTACAAAAAGGATTCTATAAAATGTTGTTTAGACTGGTTCCAATATTTTTGATAAACTCTACTATTTTGCCCATCAAAATTGAGCTGGTACATACGGAATACCACTAACTTGTCTTTTGGCTGCCACTGTTCTTCATAGGAATACCGGTATGTCATACCGATTTTTTTCATTACTTCCCCACTGCGCGGATTGTTGCGGTCGTGTGTGGCAGTGATATAGGAAAATCCTATTTTGCGCAATTGTTCTATTATTGCAAGACAAGCTTCTGTTGTAATACCCATGCGCCAAAAATCGTGCCGCAAACCGTAGCCAAGATCATAACTGTCGTTATAGCTAAGATGGACATATCCAATAGGCAGATTGTCTTTTTTAAAACAAACCGCATATTGATGCCCTAGTGTCTGCTGATATTCTTCTTGATAATGCTGTAAAAAGCTTTGTGTTTCTTCTATTGTTTGAACAGGAAACCATGGAAGGTAAGTGTTAGTTTGTTTGTCACTTAAGATAAGGAATAGGGGTTCCAGGTCGTTTTGCGTAAATTTCCGTAAGATAAGCCGTTTAGTTTCTATCTCTGGTAATAGCACATTCATTACGAATCGCCCTTTCTTTTATGATTGTTAGTATCATATAATAAATTACTGCATTTTGCAAAAATAAAAACGGCATCGTTTGAAACGATACCGTTTTTAATGTTCACTTTTTATTGCAAATCCATTGTCAACCAAGGGAGAGAATCTTTACTTACGATATAAACAACATCCCTGCCTTCCATCATTACATAATAGGCTTTGATTGGAGTAATCGAGGAAGAGCTGGTATTGCTGCTGGAATGGGAATCTTCATCGGTTTCCTGTTCTGGCAACTCTGCTTCCGTTAAGCCATTTCCAATGGTGAATGTATAGGTTGTTCCACTTACGGTATAGGAAACGGTTGCTTTCGGGTCATCAAAACCATATTCAGATCGTTGGGCAGAGGTTGGGGACACTGCCACGGTACTGGAAGCGGTAATACTGGAAATCGCGGATTCCAATTGACTGGAAAGGACGTCATCCACTGGTTCCCCATTTTGGACAAGTTGATTATCCTGGTTGGTAAATACAACAGGAGAAGCAAGGTCTTTCCTCTGGATTGTAATATTGGAAATATT
Organism: Clostridium facile; assembly: GCF_014297275.1. NCBI lineage: Bacteria > Bacillati > Bacillota > Clostridia > Eubacteriales > Clostridiaceae > Clostridium > Clostridium facile. Next base: position 2,266,693 of record NZ_JACOQK010000001.1, on the reverse strand, counting down.
AAGAGTAGAACTTGTTGTGGAAGAACTAGTATCATCCGAGGAAGATGTCGTATAGGTGGTGGTTTCCACTGTACTGGTTAAACTTAAATCCACATAGTCTAAAGTGCTACGTAAAAATTTTTCTGCTGTAGTACCAGAAACTAGATAGATATCGTCCTGATCTTCTAACTTACAATAGTAGTTTAAACCACCTGGCGCTGCATTCCCCACTAAAATTGTTTTCGTGGTACCATCCGCATAGTGTGCAGTCCCTTTGCTTGGCTGGTCTAAACCATAAACAGAGAGTTCCTGTAAATTCTCTAGTTTTTGTACTGCTTCCAGTTCTTTCATCACTTCCATAAGGTCGTTGTATTTGGATTGGTATTGGGGTGCGTCCTGGAGGGAATCAATCTTCCATTTAGGGTTCTCCTCTGTGGTATCGTCCGCAGGAAGGATGGAATAACTGCCAGAAGGATTGGAAATATCTATCGAGGTAACATCTTGATCTGTTTGTAGTATCATCAAGAAAGTGTCAGTAGAACCGGTGGAAGAGGCCAACTGTTCTTTTGGACTGGACAGTAGAAGCCAAGTCATCAATCCGGTTAAAACCAGCAGGACCGCAACTGCAATAAGTAAAAACTGGCGTTTGCTTCTCATAGGCTTAACGGTGCCTCCTGCGCATCCATACAGCTAAGCCCGTTATTAGGACAGCAACAGGAACAATAATGACAAATAAAATCAACAACAACCATCCCTGGAAAGAGGAGATCCCCAAGGTGCTGGCAGTCAGACTTTTTGGAGTAATCTGTATGGTATTTTCACGGTTTGCGGCAGCGTTAAAAGTAGCTAATACAAAATCGCCATTATTGACAACCGGTTCGGATAAGAACGCCAGCATATCCACGGAGGCGTATGCAACTACTTGCGAGCTATTTTCACCGGAAGTTTTCTTTGCGGCTAAGGCAACCGCGTAGGATTGTAGCTCATCGTTGGTAGGCTGCCAGTTCGCGTCCGCGTCGGCTGGCTGACGGACACAGGTTTCACCGGTTGTGGCCAGGGTGGTAACGGTGATACCGCTATCCGCTTTTCCTTCTTGCATTGGTTTTAGGTATGGGGTTAGGATGTTGGTACTAGTATTTGGCATATTGGATGTGTAATCGTTGGCATTTACTGTAGTAAATGGAGTTAATGAGTTTTGGTAAATCATATTGGAATCCAGTTCATGGATAGCGCCGTCCTGTACCTGAATTCCCCATTTGGATAGGAAGGCTTCTAGGTTTGGAAGTGTCCCTTGAGATGCGCTTCCAAAATAGGTTACGGTTTTTCCTAATTGACCGTTATTGTCTAAAAACGCATCTAATTTTGCAATTTCATCCACCGTATAATCCACCGATGGGCATGCGATAAGCACCATATCAGTATCATCTGGAATGGTGCCCGTTAGCAGGCTAACCGAATTAAAATTGTAGTTACTTTTTTCAAATACATCCTGGATGGAGGATAAGTCAATTTCTTCATGACCAGAAATCATTGCCACATTCACTGGGTCTTCCCCTACAATATAAGCCAGGGCGGAATCAATTGACTGTTCTGCCATCGAAAGAACTTCAGAGGTTTGGTAATCGTCAGAATAGGATTGGGTAAACAGGTCGTCTCCAGTCAATGCCTGGTACCGTCCGTTTTCCCCTACCAGAAGCAAATCCCCATTGACCAATTCCACATCCGGGTAATTAGTGGCAAAATCGGGGTGTTCTGTCAAATTAATATATTCAGTAGTGATGTTGGAATTTAAGGAAGCAAATTTTTCAATAATATAGTATGCTTGAGTGTAAAGGTCAGAATAGGTTTTAAACGCTTCTTCCTCTTCCAATACATAAATGGTGACTTTTTCGTTATAATTTTTTAAGTATTCTTCCGTTTGGTCTGTTACCTGGTAAATCTGGTTAGCAGTTAAGTCGATTTTCCAATCAAAACGGTCGATTAACAGGGCTACCACAATATTCACTACCACAATAATGGCAATAAAAATGGCGGTAATCGCTGTTGCCAACGAGCCATGTTTGAATTTTTTATTTTGGAATAGTTTCTTTATCTTCATGGCAATCACCTCAGCTCCAGCGTTTTTTCTCCAGCGTGCGTGCGGTCAAAAAGTTAAATACCAAAACTACGCTGATGAAATACAAAATGTCCGAAATATTAATTAGCCCGCCTACAAAGTTGCGGTATTTCCCCATAAAGGAAAGCTGGGAAAGCAGACTGTTTAACCAGTCAATTGGAATCAAGCTCGCAAATGTATCCATGTACATAAATACCAGGATTAAGCCAAAGGAACCCACCGCGGCAATGACCTGGCTTTGGGTTAGGGAAGAAATGAACAACCCCATGGAGATTAAGGCTCCTCCCAACAAAAGCAGTCCTAGAATATTCCCCACCATACTGTTCCAATCCAGCGGGGCAAAAATCGCCATAATCAGGGCGTAGATAATTGTGATGGCGGAACCAATGGCAAATACCAGATAAGCAGCAAAAAATTTGCCATACACCATACTGTGGATTCCTACTGGGCTAGTGAGCAGCAACTGGTCGGTTTTTGCACGAAATTCCTCACTAAATAGACGCATGGTTAAGATTGGGACAAGCAGCATAATAATTAAAAACATGGACTCAAATACTGGGCTGATGTCCGCTGAGTTTGGATAAAGGACACCGGCAAAGAAATAAAAGCCGGAGAAAAAGAAAAATACCCCTAAAAAGACGTATGCTAAAGCAGAGGAAAAGTAACCTCTTATTTCTTTTTTAAAAATTGCCCCCATTATTGCTCACCCCCATCTTGTTTTTCTTCCATATTTTCCAGTTCAGGTTCTTCCACAGAGGTGTTTTGTTCTGTATCTTCCAAAACCATATCCCCTTCTTGTGGAACCTGGTCATCTTGCTGTTCTTCCACTGCGCTTTTATCCTCATCCTCTTCTGAAATCGGAGGCTGTTGGGCAATCAGTTTTAAGAAAACTTCTTCCAAGGTTAGGGCGTTATCCTTTAATTCCAACAATGGAAGGTTGTGTTCCGCTAATAGATGGAATAGAGCAAAACGAATTTCTGTTCCGGTTTCTGGATGGAGGATAAAGTCACAAGTCCCCTCCTCTTTGCTGCCACAGGAAAGGATTTCCCGCATATGGTCTAGGGATTGAAGCACCTGTAAAACCTGTTGTTCTTCACCAGCTACCCGGATAATATATTCTTTTTCTTCGTTTAATGCTTGGGTAAGATGGTCGGCGGTGTCATCCGCCACAATCGTTCCTTGGTTAATAATGATGATACGATTACAAACCGCTTGAATCTCGGATAAAATATGGGAAGAAAGAATAATCGTATGGGTTTCGCCTAACTGCTGGATTAAGCTGCGGATTTCAATAATCTGTTTTGGGTCCAATCCCACAGTAGGTTCATCCAGAATTAAAACTTCTGGATTCCCCAGCATTGCCTGCGCTAACCCAACCCTTTGCTTATACCCTTTAGAAAGGTTGGAAATCAACCGGTCCATTACCTGGTCAAGCTGTACTCTTTGGCAGACTTCCAGGATATGCTGGAATTTTTTTTCTTTTTTTTGCTTTCCTTTTCCACCTAAATTGATTTTTTTTAGGTTATATATAAACTCTAAATATTCCAGAACCGTCATGTTTGGATAAAGTGGCGGCTGTTCTGGCAGGTATCCAATTGTTTTTTTGGCCTGGTTTGGCTGTTCCTGTATGTCCAATCCATTGATGGTTACTTTCCCCGATGTGGAGGAGAGGTAACCGGTCAATATATTCATTGTGGTAGATTTCCCTGCACCGTTTGGCCCAAGGAACCCCAAAATCTCACCCTGTTTTACTTCAAAGCTGATATCCCGTACAGCCTTACGGGAGCCGTAGCGTTTGGTGAGATGCTCTACTTGAATCATCGTGCGACCTCCTATTGTCCAAATCTTCCCCAGACCGTTTCCAGCCTGTTCTGCTGTTTTGTTGCAAAAGCAGGGGCGGGGAAACAATTTCTCCGCCCATTGTTTATTTTCAGTTTAGCATAGTTTCATGTTCGCCTGTTGTTTAAATGGTGAATATTCTTTGAACACTAAGCTGTAAAAATGCCGTATTTTCGGAGAATTACAGGATTTTATTCATAACAAGGCCTGTAATGAGTTTTGGATAAAAATAGGTGCTTTTCTGAGGCATTTTTTCTCCAGCGGTTGCTACGTCCCGGATTTCTTCCACACGGGTTGGGTTTAACAGCACGCAGCAGTTTGCTTCCCCGCTATCCACCGCCTGGATTGCCTCCCGTTTGGAGCGGGTATAGGTCAGGTTAATTTGCTGCGCCATATTCTCCTTATCAATCCCTAAAATCTTTTCTAAAATCAAAGAATGGAGTACAGCAACATCCAGATTGCGGTAGGTTTTACTTTTCTCTGGAAATACCTGGTCCATGATAGCGGGATTCTTTAAGGTAAACAGGGTATACCGGTGGTTATGGTACAGCAAGAAAGTAGTACGGTATTTGACATATTCTTCCCGCATCTGATGTTCGGCTTTTTCTTTTTCCGCAAACCAGGCAATTTCAAAGTTTTCTTTTGCTTTATTAACAATCTGGTCGATGGAAAACTTGGTTAATCCACGGACAATCCGATGGGTTGGAAGTACTACTAAACCAGGATTTTCCATGTTTACCAACATCATCATAATTTTGTTGGCAGGATGGTCCTGTTCCAGTCCAATCCCTTGTTCATGTAGCCAGTTGCGGTAGTTTAAAGCGGTCTCGTAACGGTGGTGACCATCTGCGATGTATAGTTTTTTATCCGCAAATAAACGGGAAATCTGCTGGATTAACTGGGGGTCGTCACATTTCCACAAACTATGGGTTACTTCATAGGTTGCGGTGAACGAAACCAAAGGTTCCCCTTGGCTAGCTTGGTTTAGCAAATGGGTGATTTCCCCTTCTTCATCATGGTATAAAGAATACACCTGGCTAAAGTTACAGCCAGTGGCTTTCATCAGGTTAAAGCGGTCTTCTTTTGCTTTGGAAAGGGTTTCTTCGTGGGGGAGGATAATCCCCTTTTCAAATTCCTCTAATGTGACCCGCCCGATGACTCCTTTTAGTTGGTAAGGAACGCCGTCAATCTGGAATGATTCCTGATAAATATAAAAACTATCAATTTCATCCTGTTTGAGGATTCCGGTGTTTAACCAATCTTTTAGGGTATCCGCTGCCTGTTGGTAACAGTTTTCCCCCTGTGGCAGTTCCAACCGAATAATATTGTTGGGATTTTCTTCTAAATAGTTACGGCGTTGCTGTTCGCTGATAATATCATAGGGTGGACAGGTTAGTTGTTCTGGCAGCCCTGCTTTTTCTGTAAACCGCAATGCTGGAAATGGTGTTACTTGTGCCATAAAAATCCTCCTGTTTTTTATTGTTTTGAATAAAGAGTTTTATAAAATTTATATACTGATATGTTGTATACTGCTTATGAAATCTATTTAAAATGGACAACTATATCAAGCGGTATTCTGTTTGATATACGGATACTGGTCAAACTGCTTTTGAGTCCCATAAAAAACATTACAATCAATATATGGGGTATCTCCCTGGTAGCCACTTAACCTTGCCCGGCTGGTGTATTGCCAAAAGGTCCATTGGCGTTCATCGTTTAAGTGAGGTCTGGTCATGATATCCCGTATCCAAATATCGTGTTGTAAAAAAGAGTCGGAAATATACTGTTTGTAACAAGAATATGTGGTATATATAATTGGTTTTATTCCATAATATTCTTCCAAGCGATTGGAACAGGAAGAAAGTTCACGCTGGACCACTTCCTTTGAAGGAGGATTGGACTGAAATTCCCCATAGAATTCTAAATCAATGACAGATGGAAGCATCTTTGCGAATTTTGGAACTTGTTGGATAAAATGATCTGCTTGAGTGGTTCCGCTGGACTCAAAGCTGAAAAAGTGGTATGCCCCAATCCTCAAACTGGTTTTGGTTGCCCTTTGAAAATTTTGGTGGAAGTTTGGGTCAATGGAGGAACTCCCCTCTGTTGCTTTGATAAACGCGAACTGTATCCCCTCTTGGCTGAGGACCTGCCAATCCACATCCCCTTGATAATGGGAGAGGTCAGCACCACGAACTGGATATTTTTCTGTAGAAGGGGTATTCCAAGGAATGATTCCAAAGCAAATGAGAATACCGAAAAGAATAGCGATAAAACCAAAAATAAATATGGTAAAAAACCATCTTCGTCTTTTCATATTAGACTCCTATATCTTAAATCGCTCGCAGACAATTTTCATTGTAGCACAGAACAGATAAGATTGCAAAATGATTATTTTTTGCCATATGGGCAATACTCCAAACAGATGTGATTAGCTTTATATTACCATATTGAAACGACGTTTTTCATGGGTAATATTTCAGGAAGCTACAAAAATATATTGACAGAGTGCGGGTTTCAAGATACAATAAAATTAAGTATTTGTTCGGAATTTTATTTTTGGGCATCGGATATCCTAGCTTTCAACTCTCTATTTTTGTAAGATGCCTTGTAAAAACTGATCGGGCTTAAATGAAACAGATGGCTCTGTATGGCGAAAAATTGTTTTTAAAGGAGAAAAACAGCTTTCGCCTTGGTTTATTTTGCAGAAAATCTGTTTTTACAGGGGTTTTTTCTATGGAACCACCTGTTTTCTTGTTACATAAGTAAATGATATTGCTATCAAAAAAAGAATTAAGAGAGGTAATAATGTGATTACAGAAACTCAAAATAAACAAAAAAATACGACAAAATCCCCTACAAAACGCCGTACAACCAAACCATATGCCAACCGTACCAAAACAGCGGCGAAACCAAAAACCACTAAAACACCGGAGCCAAAACAAGCGGCAAAAACAACCAAACGCGCACCACAGCAAAAACGTAAACCAGTGCGTAAGACCCCTGTACGGATTATCCCATTGGGCGGCTTAAATGAAATTGGAAAGAACATGACCTGTTTTGAATGCGGCCAGGATATGTTTATTGTAGACTGTGGTATGGCGTTCCCAGACGCGGATATGCTGGGGGTAGATTTAGTACTGCCAGATTACACCTATGTAGAAAAAAATATCGACCGTTTACGTGGTATTGTGATTACCCATGGACATGAGGATCATATTGGCGGGGTGCCATATTTTTTGAAACGGTTTAACGTACCAGTATACGGAACCCGTTTGACTATTGGATTAATTGAAGAGAAATTAAAGGAACATGGATTATTAAACAAAGCAAATTTAAACGTTATCCAGCCAAAACAGACAGTAAAAATGGGTTGTATGGCAGTGGAAGCAGTTCGTGTAAACCATTCTATCCCAGACGCTATTGCGTTTGCGATCCATACACCAGCAGGGATTATTGTCCATACCGGTGACTTTAAGGTGGATTATAATCCAATTGAAGGGGATATGATTGACCTAGCAAGATTCGCGGAACTGGGAAGCCGTGGTGTGCTGCTGCTAATGTCCGATTCTACCAATGCGGAACGTCCAGGCTATACCATGGCAGAACGGAAAATTGGCGAATCCTTTGAACGGCTGTTTAACAGCGCTGGAAATCGGCGTATTATCGTGGCTTCTTTTGCCTCCAATATCCACCGTATCCAACAGATTATTGATAATGCGGAAAAATATGGGCGTAAAGTAGCGATTTCTGGACGTAGTATGGAAAATGTTGTGAGCAAGGCAATTGAGCTGGGCTATCTAAAAGTTCCAAACAATATTTTAATCAATGTAGACGCGATTTCCCGCTACCCACATGAAAAATTAACGATTATCACCACTGGGAGCCAAGGGGAACCTATGTCCGCTTTGGCAAGGATGGCAACTGGAGACCACCGCAAAGTAACCGTGACCAGTGAGGATTTTATCATTATTTCCGCTTCCCCGATTCCAGGAAACGAGAAGCATGTTACCCGAGTTGTCAACGACTTGATGAAACTGGGGGCAAAGGTAATTTACGAATCCATGTATGAGGTGCATACCTCTGGGCACGCCTGCCAGGATGAATTGAAAATGATCCTCTCGTTGACACGGCCAAAATATTTTATGCCGGTACATGGGGAATATAAACATTTGAAAAAGCACTCTGAACTGGCGCAAACCATGGGGATTGATGCAAATAGAATCCATATTGGTACTATTGGCCAGGTATTGGAGATTGATAATATTGATATGCACGTAGCGGGAACCGTACCATCTGGACAGATTTTCGTGGATGGTTTGGGGATTGGTGATGTTGGTTCCATCGTGCTGCGTGACCGCAAAATTTTATCTGAAGATGGGTTGATTGTTGTAGTAACTACAATTGAAAGTGAGTCCGGCTGCGTTGTGGCAGGACCGGATCTGGTTTCCCGTGGTTTTGTCTATGTACGGGAGTCAGAAGCTTTGATGGACGAGGCGAAACATCTATTGGTACAGGTGCTGGATCAGTGCTATACCAATAATATCCGGGAATGGGGCGCGATGAAAACCGCTATCCGGGATGAATTGTCCAGCTATATTTACCGTAAAACAAAGCGTTCCCCTATGATTTTACCGATTATTATGGAAATTTAAAGGATAAAGCAACATGACCTAGGTAGATGAGGTATCGCATGAAGAACAAATCCATTTGGAAAATCCGCAATTATATTATCATTATTATGGCATTAAGCGTGCTGGTAACCGGAATTTTATTTTTCCAGAGCAAACAGGCGTTTTTTATTGTTGCGCCATTTGTGCTATTGCTGTTGGCGGCAGGCGTCGTTATTTTGGTCCAATTCCGCCGAGAGATACGTACATTGATGCTGCTGCTTTCCAAAGAATTTGGTACCTCTCGGAGCAAAGTATTATATGAATTCCCAATGCCTGTTATGGTGTGCGATGTAGATGGGCGCATTCTATGGTACAACAATCAGTTCCAAACTTTTTTGGCAAAACAGGATGAAATGATTGGATGGGAATTCAACCGGATTTCGGAACGTCCAATGGAGGAATTTTTATCCCCCAGTGGTGTACAGGTGGACTTTCGTGGAAAAAGTTATTGTGTTTATGGTACTTCGGTGGAAGAACATGACTTGTATACCTTTTATTTCTCAGACATTACAACGTTAACCGCGATTGCGGAAGAATATGAACTTTCCCACCCTTCTGTTATGTTGGTGATGCTGGATAATTACGACGAAGTATTTGAAGGCAAAAAGGAAAGTGCGAAATCCACTATTTTAGGTGTGATTGACGAGAGCCTGGAGGCTTTTTTTGGAGAAACCAATGGGTTTTTCCGGCGGCTTTCCCACGACCGGTTTTTGGCGGTTGTGGAGCAACGGCATCTGGAGCAGATGATTGAATCAAGGTTCCATATTTTAGATACAGTACGGGAAAAAACCAAAGAAAAAGGCATTACTGTGACCTTATCCATTGGGGTGGGAGCTGGTGGAACTACCCTATATGAAAGTGAATCCTTTGCTAGCCAAGCGTTGGATATGGCTCTGGGTCGTGGCGGGGATCAGGCGGCTGTCAAAACAGTCAATGGTTTTGATTTTTACGGCGGGGTATCCCAAGGGATTGAAAAACGAACCAAAGTAAAAACCCGGGTTATCGCCACTGCTTTGCGGGAATTTATTGACCAGAGCGAGCGGGTACTTGTAATGGGTCACCGCTTTGGAGACTTGGATAGCATGGGTAGTTCAATTGCCATGGCGAAAATCGCCCGGCAGTTAGGAAAAAAATCTTATATCATTGTGGATTATAAAAAGAACCTTGCTACTGCGTTAATTGATAAAATGACTGCAAATGGCGAAGAAGGTATGTTTGTCCATCCTTCTGATGCCGGGGATTTGATTACACCAAACACCCTATTGGTCGTGGTGGATACCCACAGCCCGGATGTTGTGGAAGCTCCTGGTGTGTATGAACGCTGCAAGAATGTGGTTGTCATCGACCATCACCGAAAAATGGTCAACTATATTGATAACGCTGTTATCTTTTACCATGAACCATATGCTTCTTCCGCCTCAGAAATGATTACCGAATTGGCGCAATACATGAATGGAGTTGTTTTACAGGCGCCGGAAGCGGAAGGGCTTTTGGCGGGTATTATGTTAGATACCAAAAATTTTGTTCTGCGTGCTGGCGTCCGAACCTTTGAAGCTGCTGCCTATTTAAAGGGCAGAGGGGCTGACACAGTATCCGTCCGCAAACTGTTTTCCAATACGATTGATTCTTACCAGCAAAAAACAAGGATTGTCTCCAATGCAGAAACCTACCGCAACTGCGCCATCGCTATGGGAGATTTCCAATGTGACGATATGCGTGTGGTTGCGCCTCAGGCAGCGGACGAGCTGTTGGGGATTTCGGATGTTGACGCGTCGTTTGTTTTATATCAGACTGGGACAACCACTAACATTTCCGGGCGCAGTTTGGGAGCGGTGAATGTTCAGGTCATTATGGAAAAACTTGGTGGCGGCGGGCATCAAACCATGGCAGCCTGTCAATTGGAAAATACCAATCTAGAACAGGGGCGGCAGCATTTATTGGATGCCATTGACCAATACTTAAATTCCCGGACGGATAAAAAATCATAATATGAAATTGAATTTTCTGTTTTTCGAAAAACCTTGTTTTCATAAAATTTAAAAGAGTATCCATTTATTTCTGTTGTTTTAACAGAATAAATTTTTCCTTTGGATGGAAATAAAAACTTTGAGTATACAAAATAAAATACGGATAACAGGATGGCAAGGTATGTGATGAGGCAATACACGATGCAAGGGGTCAAATCCCCCTTTCCTAAATTCACATATACATTGCTTGAGAGAAGCTAGAACAAATCAATTGGATATTGATTTGATTAAATTTTCATTTTATGTTATCTTGTATTTGTAACGATCAATCTTCCGATCAAAAAAAGACATAATATAGAGGAGGAATCACCGATGAAAGTAATTTTACTACAAGATGTAAAAGGCTCCGGTAAAAAAGGGGACCTTGTCAATGTAAGCGACGGTTATGCCCGTAACTTTTTATTTCCAAAAAAGATGGCGATGGAAGCAACCGCACAGGCGATGACCGAAAAGAAAAATAAAGACCAGGCAAAAGAGTTCCACAAGCAGGAGGAAATCAAAGCAGCACAGCAGATTGCGGACAAGCTAAAAGACCAGACGGTTACCATCGCTGCAAAAGCAGGCACAGCTGGCAGATTATTTGGCTCTGTTACTGCGAAAGAAATTTCTGCGGCCATCAAAAAAGAGTTTGGTTTTGATATTGATAAACGAAAAATCTCTGTTGGCGAAGTAAAAAGCTTTGGTACTTTCCAGGTAGAAGTGAAAGTATTGACAGGGGTTACTACCAATATGAAACTAATGGTGGTAGAAGCATAGCAATGTTTTGAATGATGGATAAGCCGGGATGTTTTCCGGCTTATTTTCATCGTTTCCAAAAAATAGTTCTGCTAGTAAAACAGGAAAAATTAATTGCCAATTGGAACAAGATATGCTATAGTGGTAACATCTTTGAGGAGATCCATTTTTTGATGGAAGGAGCTGTCACATGGATTTAGAAAATCAAATAGAACTGGAGCAGCTTCCTTATAATTTGGAAGCGGAACAGTCGGTGCTGGGTGGTTTGATTTTAGACCCAAGCTATATGGCGGACGCATTAAAGTTTGTTGGGGTATCCAGCTTTTATCGGGAACAGCACCAACGGATTTTTGCGGTCATTGCCCGCATGTATACTTCTGGGCAACCGATTGATTTTATTACAGTATATGATGCCGTAGTTTCGGAGAATATTTTTGATACACCGGAAAATGCCAAGGTATACCTGGGCAGATTGATGGAAATGGTTCCATCTGTGGCCAATATGGAAGTATATTGTAAGATTGTTCAGGATAAGTATTACATCCGTTCCTTGATTTTAGCAGCCCGGGAAATTATATCAGTAGCTACGGATAGTGGCGCAGATGCGGAAACCATATTGGATACCGCAGAACAAAAAATTTATGAAATCCGTCAGGGCAGAACTTCCTCCAGTTTAATCCCGATCAATGAAGTAATCGGCCGTGAATTTGACCATCTGGATAAATTGGCAACAGGGCAAAAAGAAGTGGGAATATCCTCTGGTTTTTCTGGGTTAGACCATGTATTGACCGGTCTAAATCCATCCGACCTGATTATTTTGGCAGCCCGGCCAGCAATGGGAAAAACCAGCTTTGCGTTAAATGTGGCAGCCAATGCGGCGAGAAAGAGCAAACGTCAGGTAGCAATCTTTTCTCTGGAAATGTCCAGTCAACAGCTGGTAGAGCGTATGCTTTCTTCCGAGTGCAGGATTCAAAGCACCAAGCTGCATACCGGAAATTTGGCTCAGGAGGAATGGGCACTATTGGCAGCAGGGGCGCAATCTCTGAGTGAATCCAAAATTTATTTGGATGATACTCCAAATATTACTATTGCAGAGATGAAATCCAAGTTGCGCCGCTTACCGGATTTGGGCTTGGTGGTAATCGACTATTTGCAGTTGATGAACAGCGGGCGACGGGATGGAAACCGTGTACAGGAGATTTCTGAAATTACCCGTAACTTAAAAATCATGGCAAAAGAGTTGAATGTAACGGTGATAGCCCTATCCCAGCTGGCACGTGGGCCGGAAGCTAGGCAGGATCATCGTCCCCTGCTTTCCGACTTGCGTGATTCCGGTTCTATTGAGCAGGATGCGGATATTGTATTGTTTTTGTATCGGGATGAATATTATAACCCGGAAGATGGAAAGCACGGCATTGCGGAGTGTATTGTGGGCAAAAACCGTCATGGTGAAGTGGGCACAGTAGAATTAGGCTGGGATGGGCAGTATACCCGGTTTACAGGATTGGATACGATTCACCATGAATAAAATACAGGATTCAGTTTCCAAATGGTTCCACGCAGGAGAGGTTGTGGTCATTGGAGTATCTGGAGGGGCGGACTCTATGGCGTTATTACATGCTGTATGCCATTGTGGAGTACCCTTACAAATTATGGTTGCCCATGTGAATCATTGTTTACGGGGAGAAGAAAGCGACCGAGATGAAAATTTTGTCCGGCAGTATTGTGAAAAACAGCAAATTTTATTTTATTCCAAACGGGTGGATGTTGCTTCGTTAGCGGAGGAAAACAGGCAGTCCGAAGAAGTTTGCGGCAGGGAGCAGCGATATGCCTTTTTTGAGGAATTGGCAGGGAAAGATGGCTGGATTCTAACAGCTCATACCCTATCTGACCGGATTGAAACCATGTTGTTCCATCTTACTAGGGGGAGCTCGTTATCAGGGCTTTGTTCCATCCCACAAAAAAGAGGAAAAATCCTTCGGCCTTTGTTGGATTTTACCCGGCAGGAAATTGAGGCGTATTGCCAAGAATTTTATCTTCCCTACGTTCAGGATAGTACCAATGATTTGGATCTTTATAATCGGAATAAAATACGTCATCATGTTGTACCAGTATTACAGGAGATCAACCCTAGATTTGCCCAAAATATGCTGCGGACATTCCAATTGTTAGAAGCTGACCGGGAGTTGTTGCAGAAACAGGCAGAACATCAATTTTATTTACTGTTTGACAAAGGGAAACTATGGGTAGAAAGAATGATAGGTGTACCAACTGCGATATCCAGCAGGATTATTTCGTTGTTTTTGGAACAGCATCAAATTCCGGCGGATACCAAATTAATTTTATCCATTTTGCAGATTTGCGAAAGAGGGTTTGGAAAATATAATGTTCCAGGAAATCGTTTTGTAGTTTGTCAAAACGGCTGGTTATCCGTACAAACTTCTGTCGAAGGACACCCTTATTTTGAGTATCAGGTTGAAAATTGTACCAATTGCCGGGTTTTTGGCTTTCATCTTCTAGTAGGAGGGCAAGAAATTTACGAACAATTCATAAATGTTGCAAAAAATTTCTTTCATTCTATTGTGGATTATGATAAAATATTTGGTAAAGTTAAAATAAGACAGCGTATGCCCGGGGATCGTATTTCCCTACCGAATCATCCAAATCGGAAAGTAAAAAAATATTGGAACGAGCAAAAAATTCCACTGGAACAGAGGGATTTGCTTGCTGTGTTTGAGGATGACAATGGTGTATTTGCGGTAGAGGGCCTTGGTATTGACCAGAGGGTACAGCCAGACGCCCATACAACCAGATATTTATGGATTCAAAAAGAAACTGTGTAAAATAGCATCTATATTATGTAACAGGAATACACACAGTTATACCAAAAGATAGAAATATAACTTTGTTTTTACGAAAATAAACCTAATTGAAAAGGGAGATGAGAGTTTGGACAACCAAAACAAAAACAGTAAATCCTTTATTGTCCCGGTGATTATTATTTTGGTTTTAGCAGGTGTGGCTATTTACATGTTAATGAACATGAAAGGCCCTAGCAGCAACCTGAAATATTATGAGGTTGTAAGCCTGTTCCAAAACAACCAGGTAAAAGCTGGAGAATTGGACTTAGGAAGTGGTGAATTAAAGCTGGAACTGCGGGATGGCGTTGATATGAGCAAGTTCCAAAGCAATACGAATGACCGTTCCAACAATAATATTTTGTTTGGTGGCAATAGTCAGGATAACCAAAATAACAATGCAACCAGTAGTGCTGTTTCGGAATCCTCCAGCCAGACATCCAGTACAGAAGAATCTAACACTGCAGAGAGCCAGGCTAGCTCGGAACAAGCTTCTTCTAGCGAATCATCCAGTAGTGTTGCCGCTGCAAATGGCAATCAAAATGGAAACCAGTCCAATAATAAAAATGGACAGAGCAGCAATCAGATCACCTATAAAGTGCCAAGTGTAAACTTGTTTGTCAATTCGATTGACCCATTGATTTTGGAATATAACAAAGCACATCCAGATGATATGATTGAAATGAACTATACTCCTGCAAGCGATAATTCCTGGCTGCTGCAGATGATTCCAACCGCGCTTTCCTTATTGTTGATTGTAGGCCTGTTGTTCTTTATGATGAAACAGGCAAATGCAGGCGCGGGTAAAATCGGTCAGTTTGGAAAAGCGAATTTAAAAAATTCTATGGAACGCGGACGAACGACTACCTTTGATGAGGTGGCAGGTGCGGAAGAGGAAAAAGAAGAACTTTCTGAAATCGTTGAGTTCCTGAAAAACCCGAAAAAGTTTAATGAATTGGGTGCCCGTGTACCAAAAGGTGTGTTGTTAGTAGGACCTCCTGGTACAGGTAAGACCTTGTTGGCCCGTGCGGTTGCAGGGGAAGCAGGTGTTCCTTTCTTCTCGATTTCTGGTTCTGATTTCGTGGAAATGTATGTTGGTGTTGGTGCATCCCGTGTGCGTGACCTGTTTGAGCAAGCAAAGAAAAACGCTCCAGCCATTATCTTTATCGATGAAATTGACGCAGTTGGACGCCAAAGAGGCGCTGGCCTTGGCGGCGGACACGATGAACGAGAACAAACATTGAACCAGTTGCTGGTAGAAATGGATGGTTTTGGCGCCAATGAAGGGGTTATTATCATTGCGGCAACCAACCGTAGGGATATTTTGGATCCAGCGTTGTTGCGTTCCGGACGTTTTGACCGCCAGGTTGTAGTAGGCTATCCAGATGTAAAAGGCCGTGAAGAAATCTTAAAAGTTCACTCCCGCAACAAGATTTTAGGCTTTGATGTAGATTTAAGTGTAATCGCGAAATCCACCGCAGGGTTTACTGGTGCGGATTTGGAAAGCCTGATGAACGAAGCGGCTCTGTTAGCTGCCCGTAAAAACCATAAAGCAATTACCGCTTCTGATATTGAAGAAGCCACCATTAAAGTAATTGCGGGACCAGAAAAGAAATCACGTATTATTAACGAAAAAGAAAAACGTTTAACCGCTTACCACGAGGCAGGGCATGCGGTTGCTACCTATTATAGTCCAACTCAGGACCCTGTACACCAGATTTCGATTATTCCACGTGGTATGGCAGGTGGCTATACCATGTCCTTGCCAGAACATGACAGAAGTTATGTATTAAAACAGAATATGCAGGAAGAACTGGTGGTATTGCTGGGTGGACGTATTGCCGAAAGTATCGTATTAGATGATATTTCCACAGGCGCATCCAATGATATTGAACGCGCAACTGACATTGCTCGGAACATGGTAACCCGTTATGGCTTTAGTGAAAAGCTCGGTCCTATTGTATATGGGGAAAGCGACCACGAAGTGTTCCTGGGGCGTGACTTTAATAACTCCCGAAACTACTCTGAAACTGTCGCAACCGAGATTGATGAGGAAATTCGTTCCATTATGGATCGCGCTTATAAAACCTGCCACGATATTTTGGTTACTCACCGTGACCAATTAGAAATAGTAGCACAGTACTTGATCCGCAAAGAAAAAGTGGATGCAGATACCTTTGTAAAATTGATGACAGGTGAAATTACCCTGGAAGATATTCATAAGATGGATGAACAGGAAGCGCAAGAAAAAGCACGAAAAGAAGCACAAGCAGAGCAGAATCCTTCATCTACAACAGAAAAATAGTGGATTGATAAAAAGCCGTTTGCAAAAAAGCAAACGGCTTTTTCTTGTTGTTATGGAAACTACCGGCTATGCCGGTGGAGGCTCTCGCTCAAAAGCTTTACTTTAAGCATCGAGCGAAGCGAGCTACTAACAGTAATCTTATCGTAACGAAAAAACTATCGTTGTAAAAATTACTCGTTTACGGGCGGCAGGGCAAGTGATGCAAAAGATAGATATGTTTAGATGCTTTCCGGTATTATGCCTTTCTAGGGCTTACTCAAGCCACTATCTAACTGCATCTGTCAAGAAAAAGTAGACACCAAAAACACCATAGTATTAGAAGCCCACGGCGTCTGCAGGCCGCCTGTTATTGAAGTAATATACATACCTATCCAAGAGTAAGTGAACATCATCTGTGGTTGCTAACCTGAAGTCAAGGTAGAGTACTTCTTTCATCCATCCGTTTCGTGCTTCTATGATTGGATTATCTGTTGGAGTTCCCTCTCGCGACATTGACCGAAGTATTGTTATAGTGTTCATGGGCTCGGCAAAAAGCCCGGGAGGAGTAGATAGAACCCTGGTCGGTATGGAAAACTACTTGGGGAGTCTGTTCCTCTTTCTTTCCTGCAAACAGCTTCAGCTGCTCTAAGCCAATGGTAATATGGTTTGTTACTGCCGTGAACAGACGTTGCCTGATGTGCTATATCTCATTATTAAATGTATCCAATAAAAGTGTCCATTTCCGCCTTTTTTGTCCCTTTTTCATGATTACCACCTCCAACTTCATTTTAACATAAACAAAAGGTAGACAACATGGTGGTTTTCCATGTGACTACCTTTATCTTACAACTTCATTGAACTGGTGATCATGACTTTCCGGATATCATCTTTGTTGTTTTGGATAGAAAGTTGAATGTGGGAATTATTTTGAAAGACAAAAGAATCAACCTGTTATATCAACACATTAAGGCAAAAAATAAATCTTCCACAATGCTGTAGAAGATTTATTTTTTGCCTTATCCATTGGTTTTTACTGAAAATCAGAATCATTAAAAAATTCTTTTAGTGTAATGTTAAGCCCATCACATAAACGTTTTACGGTAATGATAGAAACATCCTCCCCTTTACTATTCATAATACTGTATACGGTAGACGGAGTTACGCCAGAATGAACGGCCAACCAATGCAGCGTAATATGGCGTTCTTTGCACAATTGCTGTAGTCTATTTGATACAGCAGATTTCATGGTTATCTTCATCACCCTCATTTTTATCATTCCCTGTTCTATTAAAATGTGTATGGAACATTTGATATGACAGGTTCCATGTTAATTGTTTTTATACTTCTACTATATCATGAATCATCTGATTGTCAATTACATGGATACAATTTATTAGAAGAAACAAAAAATTTGTCGAATTATAGTAAAATAGAATGAAAAATCGAAGATTCTTGAGTGAATTCGTAGAACCTTCGATTTTTTAAATTCATATCATTCCATTTATTTTTTGTATGATGTTTTTTTCAACTTTTTCTTGCGTAATTGTTGAAAAAAATCCGATAACAACTGGCTACATTCCTGTTGAAGCAGTCCACCTTCCAAAATAGGTTTATGGTTATAAGGAAATTCAGTCAATGGGATAACAGATTCGCAGGAACCCGCTTTTGGGTCCAATGCGCCGTAAACCACCCGGTCAATACGGGAATTGATAATAGCCCCCGTGCACATAGGGCAAGGCTCCAGTGTGACGTACAAAGTACATCCAAACAGACGCCATCCGCCAAGCCTTTTGCAAGCACGGTCGATTGCCAGTAGTTCCGCATGTGCCAATGCGTTTTTGTCCAATTCCCTTCTATTATAGGCTGTTGCAACAATGGAATCATTTTTTACAATAACAGCTCCCACTGGCACTTCCCCAAGAGATGCTGCGATTTTTGCCTGTTCTATGGCGAGTTCCATATAATCAAGATCGGTCAATTTGGTTCTCCTTATTGTTTAAATGATAGTAAATGTGCTGAATATTTGGAAACAGCAACAGATAATTACGCCAATCATAAAAATATTACCAAAGGCATACCGAATTTTTTCACTGTTGTTAAAATAAGTTTTTTTATCGTAAACAACAAATAAGTTTGGATCTCGGTTTACTAAAATAATTAGGCTTAAAGAACCAATCAGCAGGCAGATGATATAAATCATGTACACAATTGTTTGATTTCCATCCATAGAAAGCTGGATCCAGTTTAAAAATAGTACCATGCCATTATTAATAAAATGCAGTAACATCCCTGTTAACAAGCTGCCAGTACGGATGACAAAATAGCCAATAACCAACCCCATAATAAATGCGTTCATTGCGGAAGGAAGGTTTCCGTGCATTATTGCGAACAACACAGAGGAAAGGATAAGCGCAAATGTATCCCCATGACGGCGGAGCGCATACAGCATAACCCCATGAAACAAAACTTCCTCAAAAAAGGCGGGCACAATGGTTAAAGAAAGACCATATAATATCAGTGCCACAGGGTTATTTGGGTACACCGCAGCTGGTTGCAGCACGTAAATATGAAAGTGGTTTAACAATGCAGTAAAATTGGATATTCCAATATTGGCCACCACAAATACACTTAACATCATTGGGATAGACGCAATTAAAATAGTGCGGTTTGGGATACGGCACATCTTTTTAATACGATACCGGTATCCCTGAAAACTATAATACAGCAATACGGTGGGAATTAAATAAACAATTGCAAAAGTGAGGATGGAAAGAGATTGTGTGATGATTTGACCATAATCTGTATAATTGGTTTTTACCCAGTGTTGGATAATCCAGTTTTGCAAAAGTGGAACGGTAGCGGATAATAAGAGGTATAACAATAGTACAATGCCAATATTGGAAACTGTATGCACAATTGCCCTTTTTTCCAGGATAGGAGCAGGGATATTGGATATGGGAGAGTACTGATTGATAGAATCCTGTTTCGGGTATTCGTTCATTGTGACACCTCTTTTCTATTTTAAAATGGTTTATTCTATAGAGGAGGATGTTCCGATCTCAATCGTAGTCACCTGGCGGTAACGGAAGGCGTCTTCCTGGAATTCTAGCGTTACAGTATCCCCCTGTTTTAACATTGGTAAACCGTCGCTTAATTCAATGGAAGCAACATAGATTTCTTCCGGTTTTCCATCCAGAGTGAAATAGTAATAGGTATTCCCCTCTTTTACAGCACTGGTGATCTGCGCGATTGTACCGGACGCAGAAGTTGTTTCTGATTCGGGCGCCTGCCCAGAGGATTTTAACTGTTTAATATAGGAGTCCTGCGCACTGCTTAAGGTATCTCCAACCCCAACAGTCTGGTAATTTTCCACTGATACAAACGCGAATTCCTTTACCAGCCCTGCTGCGTCTTTTAAGCTGACAAAATAGGTCGGCCGTTCTGCCACATTAATTAAGATTGGGAAAGTAGCAACGTATTCTTTTTCCTGTACCTTACCTTCTGCTGAACCCATAGCGGAAGATTCATCCGCACCATTAATTTGATAGTAACGGGTTTCTTTGGTGCGTTTGTTTACCAGTAGGAAACCGATATTGGATTGGTCCGCAGTAACAGAACTTAGCCCAGTGTACATCCACAGGTCATCGTCCAATGCCAAATGGTTGTATCCGTCGGTGGTTTTAATTACATTTTTTTGCCCAATTACCGAGTTGATAAAGCCGTTGGTATATTTCCCCCAGTTGTTTGCCTGGGTATTCAATAGATCATCCGGATAAACCTGGTCGATCCATTGTGGCACATCGGCTACGGAGTAATGGGTCATTTCTCCAGATACCGCATCTACCAGAACAATACCTGTAATATCCTTACCACCAATTAAACCAATTTTATAATCATATACAGGAACCACCCAATATGGATTTCCATCGTCATCCACTTCAAAAGTAGGATCTTCAAACATCAATGTTGGGTATGCAAAACGTACATGACGTTCCAAGCGGCGGTTAAAGTACTCGCAAGGGCTGTATTTCATTGGTTTTTCTAATTCGACCAATTGGGTATCCTGGGTAGCCATATCAATTTTGATGTAGTAAGGGATCCCTTCGCTCTGATTTGTAAGCCATTTGATAGGGTCAGCGTATACCAATGGGGATACACGGGTTGGTGCATTATTCATATTAATTTGGGAGTATAATGGAGATACCTCAAATTGGGAGGTTAGTTCTACAACTTCTCCCAGTTTACGGTCTCCTAAACGGATTGCGGTATCCTTGTCCACAATTGGAATTTGAGAGATTGGAATTTCCGCTACGTCTTTCTGGAAATCACGGGTATTCACCGTTAATTGTTGCTGATATTTTTTGGCGTTGGTAATTTCGGAGGAGGTTAGCCAGATAATACCTGCGCCAACCAAAAGGATGCCAACAACCCAAGCAGCAATTTTTAGTTTTTTCTTGCTGGTAGGCTTCATATCCGCAAATACCTTTTCTCCACCATCTTGGTGCTGATCTTTAAAATCCGTTACTTTGTCGCGAATTCCACGAATGGAAAAGGTAATAATCAACCTTGTTACAATAAATACTACAATTAAAAACAGCAAAAAGCTGTAGAAGCTAGAGGATTTCAAGTTAATTGCAGGTATGGTAATATAAAACCAAACAAACCCCAATACAACTGAAACCAGCAAAGGGATTACAATTTTTTTAATCTTCTTTGACATAAGGACTCCTTTTCACGAAAGTTTCTTTTTGGTTTATGTTGATCAAAACCATAATAATTGGCATGGTTTTCCCTCCTATTATAACATACGGGATATAAAAAGAGGAATAAGACTTCAAAAAATTCAAGGTTTATTTTCAATTTTAACAATCTTCCTACTATTATATATAGCACAAATTTTTATAGCTTGTAAATAGAGAAATTTCCTGTAAAATTGCTAGCGATCCTTTGAAACAGGGATTGACTCCCTAAAAAAGGGATAATACAACGGATTTTATTACAAAACTCTTTCAGATATCCCGTTTACATTGACATATCTTTAAAAAGAGATATAATAAAGAGGTTAGAAAAAATAATAATAAATGGTGACAGTATGAAAGTATTGCTTTACTCAGAGGCGATGAATCTGATTAAAAAGTCAGGGGTGGGTAAAACTCTGAGCCATCAGATGAAGGCGCTGGAAAAAAACGGCGTCCCGTATACCTTGGACCCAAAAGATACCTATGATCTGGTACACATCAATACAATTGGCCCAAAATCTTATCAATTAGCACAGCGCGCTAAGAAACAGGGGATTAAAGTAGTTTACCATGCGCATAGCACAGAAGAAGATTTCCGTAACTCTTTTTTATTTTCCAATTTAATTTCCCCTTATTTTAAAAAATGGCTGATTAAATGCTATACTTCAGGGGATTGTATTATTACACCAACCCCTTATTCCAAACAATTGTTAGAACAATATGGTATTGACAAAAAAATATATGCAGTTTCCAATGGAATTGAAATTGAATTTTTTAAAAAGGACCCTGTTAAGTCCAGGGAATTCCGGGAACGGTTTCATTTTTCCCCTACGGATAAGATTGTGATGGCGGTAGGGTTATACATTGAACGAAAAGGGATTTTAGACTTTGTGGAGTTGGCAAAAAGGATGCCAGAGTACCAGTTTATTTGGTTTGGGCACACTCCCCTATATTCTGTCCCCAAAAAGATTGGAAAGGCAGTAAAGACGAAATTGCCCAATCTGTTCTTCCCAGGTTATGTGGAAAGTGATATCCTACGTACCGCCTATTCTGGTTCTGACCTTTTTATCTTCCCTACTTATGAGGAAACAGAAGGTATTGTGTTGTTGGAAGCACTAGCTTGTAAGCAGAATGTTCTTATTCGAGATATTCCCATTTATCAGGGATGGTTTGAGGATGGAAAAAATGTTTATAAGGCCAAAACATTGGACGAGTTTGAACAGAAAACCAGAAATATTTTAGAGCGGCGTTGCCCTGATTTAACAGAACAGGGATACCAGGTTGCAGCGGAGCGGAGTTTGGAATCTATTGGAAAGCAATTGGTTCAAATTTATCAAACAGTATTAGAACAATAAAAAGCCAGCAGGGAACGGACTGCTGGCTTTTCCTGTTTTTTCAAGGAATAGACTATGACAATTTTCGATTCTATGATATAATTTAATGGAGTAAATTGTTGAAGATAGAAGAATAACCAGATGAGGAGGTTTCTCAATTGACAGAACAAAAACCAGTAGAAAACAAAATGGGAACAATGCCTGTAAATAAGCTTTTAATTACAATGTCTTTGCCGATGATGGTGGCGATGCTGGTACAGGCAATGTATAACGTAGTGGATAGTGTTTTTGTGGCCCAAATTGATGCGGAAAGCCTAGGATTGGCAGCTGTTTCCATGGCGTTTCCTGTTCAGTCATTGATGATTGCGTTTGCCACTGGAACCGGGGTTGGCGTAAATGCGTTATTATCCCGACGCCTTGGGGAAAAGAAATTGAAAGAGGCGAGCTTAACCGCTAAAAACGGTATTTTTGTAATTCTGATTACCTATATTGTGTTCGCTTTATTTGGAATTTTTGGCTCTAGACTCTTTTTCTCCCTGCAAACAACAGATACCCGTGTGATCGAAATGGGAGTACAATATCTTTCTGTGTGTTGTATTTTTTCTTTTGGATTGTTTTTGGAGATTATATTAGAACGCCTGCTGCAATCCACCGGTAAAACGATTTATACGATGTTTACCCAAGGGGCAGGTGCAATCATTAATATTATTTTTGACCCGTTACTGATTTTTGGAATTGGTCCCTTCCCAAAGATGGGTGTACAAGGGGCGGCGGTGGCAACCGTTGCTGGACAAATTGTAGCGGCAGCTTTGGCGTTTCTCTTTAATCACTGGAAAAACCATGAAATCAATATCAGTATGAGGAAATTTCGTCCCCATGGTCAAACGATCCGACAGATTTATTCAGTAGGGATTCCGTCTATTATTATGCAATCCATTGTTTCTATTATGACCTTTGGGATGAATAAAATTTTAATGATCTTCCCTACCCAAGGAACGGTTGCGGTATCTGTTTTTGGGGTATATTTCAAATTACAAAGCTTTATTTTTATGCCAGTGTTTGGGCTGAACAATGGAATGGTACCAATTATTGCTTATAATTATGGTGCAAAGAATAAACAACGTATTACGCAGACGATTAAATTGAGCATTATCATTGCGGTTGGATTTATGGTTGTAGGGTTGCTAATCTTCCAGTTGTTACCAGACCAATTGTTGCTATTGTTTAATGCTTCAAAAGATATGTTGGAGATTGGCGGTTACGCATTGCGTATTATCAGCTTAAGTTTTATTTTTGCTGGATTTAGTATTATCATTATCTCTGTATTTCAGGCGTTGGGGAATGGTGTTTATAGTTTGGTGATTTCCGCAGCACGTCAGTTGGTGATTATATTGCCAGTAGCGTATTTGTTAGCAGTAACAGCAGGATTGCACTCTGTTTGGTTTGCGTTCCCTATTGCGGAGTTGTGCTGTGTAATATTGTGTTTTATCATGTTGCGCCATATTTATAACCAAAAAATAAAACAGCTTTAACTACAGTGGTTTTGTTAATGGGCAGGAAATTTGTTCCTGCCTATTTTTTATTACGAAATATTAAAATGTACCGCAGTAAAAGAAAATATTGCCCGTATAGAAAAGAATCCACGATTATTTTGCTTTTATTTGGTGAATTCTGATAGCAAAAAATTCCTGTGTAATTTTTTCAAACGGAGGTGATTCTTTGCAACGCACCAGTATAGGAATCTTGCAATTGGTCGTTACAAGAAGGGAATTTTGCCAGATTTATGATGGAAGCTTTCTTTTTATATGCTGTGAGTGTGGGTAATATGAAAGCATCGCTGTTGTGATGAGATATTTTCTGTTTTTATGAGACAGTTTTCGTCTGGCACAATGGACAAAAAAGAAACATATTATGGAAGAAAAGCACAGTAGAATAGGTTGTTTGAAATAGAATTACAAAATAATCCTGTATTTGACAAATAAACAAATATTTCTGGGTAAATTGACAAAATGTTATATTTTTCATCTGATGGAAATCTATGAAATAGTAATTTATCCGACAAAATAATTGAAAAAAGAACAAATTATATAATTTCCAGGAAAGAACAAAATTGTAATTTTTAGTTAAAATAATTTTGTTTTAGGGGATATTTTATATAATATTTCTCAACAATTATGGAAATTACATATTGAAATTAGAAAAATAATGATGTATACTAAAACCACAATCAAACAAATAGGAAAGTTATAACAAAAATAGACGGGATAGGGAAAATAGTAAAAAACAGTAGATAAAATAAAAATGAAGGCAAAAAAATAAATGAAAATATAAAAAATAACAAAAAACGGTTATTCTTGTTTTGCTGGCGGTTGTGTGTGCAACGGGCAGGCAGCCAACAAAACTTGCAATAAAAAAGAAGACTGCAACAAGAAGAAAAAATGTTCAAAAGAAAGGACGTGAATTTTTATGTTAAAGAAGAAAATAGCGGCTGCTCTAGCGGCAGCAATGTTAGTGGGCGCAGTGATGACAACTGGCGCAATGGCGGAAACGGTTCAGTTTGGGATTGCTCTGTCAGGCTATAGTGATCAAAGAGCGATGAAATCAGCACCTAATACAGCTGCTTCAGTATCAGTGACTAATAATACCACACGAGGGTATGTTACCTATCGTATGGCGTTTACTTCTGGATCTTTTGCTTCTGGTGGCGTGGGATTACAAAATATAGGTAATGTTACTATTGGTTATAATTCTGGTATGGGACAGCAGTACACGTATTATAAAGTATATGGAAGCGGTTCCGGTATGGTAGCTGGTTCCTTTACTCCATGATTATGACAACAGGTTATTTTAAATCAATGTAACATGTAATCCATAGTGGAAGGGAAGGACGGAAGCCTGCACCGGCCTTCCCTATTTTGATAGTTGAGGAAAGAAGGTGGAGAGAAGGATGAAACAATTTTTGTCCAGTGTATGCCTGTTGTTGGCAGCATGTATCTTATTGATTGGTTGTTCAGAGCAGAAACAACAGGAACCAACCGAAATCAACGCAGATGCGCAATTGGACTATACCGATGTAGCGGACTTTTCCAACTACCCCGACTATATCCGGAAACAGTATGATAACCGTACCTTTTTAGATATGGAGGTTGCGGTACCAACACCAAAACAGTTTAATACCTATACTGCTACCTTGAGAATACCGGATACACAGTTATGGTTAGATACATTTTATCCAAATAATCAAAACGAACTTAAAAAAATTGAAGCCCCTGAAGGTGTTATAACAGCACAACCAGATACAGATGTAGGGTATACTAATTCAAAAACAGGATCTGGAATAAAAATAAGTCGAGAGCTTCCAGCTTATGGTTCCAGTGACAATGAAGGTTATGGAGGATCATATGGATTTTTAATGCGGGCAAATGGAGCATTGTATCCGCCCATGTCCAAATACGCTTCTGATCAAGAATTAAAATCCATTAGCAAAGAGGAAGCAGTAGAACAAGTGAATAATATTAATGAAAAACTAGGATTATCAGTGGATCAACCACCAGAAGTTTATACTTTATCCTATGAAAATATGAGGAAAGTAGCAGCATTTCCCGGATACGGGAGTGGAGTAAAAGAAGGATACTTTATTGTATATCGTTGTTCATTAGATAATGTACCTATTTTTGCAGATTATCATGCAAAGGTGGAAGTAGAAGATTTAATTGCTGGATATGGAAGCGCAGTTTCAGCAATTGTGACAAAGGATGGATTGCGGCAATGGGACGCTTTAGCGTTTTACGACACCCAGCTACAACAGGAAAATGTGAGTATTATCTCCCTGCAAACAGTGTTGGACAGTGTATCCCAGCGTCTGGCAAAAGCGTTTGAGGATAGGAAATCTTTGATAAACCGTGCGGAACTCTGCTATTTCCCAATAGCAGACCAGCAATATGATTTGGAAGTTACCTTGCAGCCGGTGTGGGTAGTAGATACTTTTTCCATCGCATCGGATGATATTAGCCTGGAAAACCTGGAAAAATTCTCAAAAGGGCAACATGTGCGGTATTTTATCGACGCTACGACAGGCAACTATATTATCACTGGAGACGTTACGAGAGACCCAGTATAAATGAAACCCCAAAGGTTACAAAACAGAAACAAGCAATTGTAGGATAGTTCTATAAAAACCACAAAATATTGTGGAAAATGGGAATTGAAAACCCAAAAGAAGAGAAGTATACTAAAATTGTAAAACAAAAGGAATTGTAATCGAAAAAGGGGGAAAAACAATGAAACAATTTTTGTCCAGTGTATGCCTATTGTTGACAGCATGTATCTTATTGATTGGTTGTTCAGAACAGAAACAACAGGAACCAACCGAAATCAACGCAGATGCGCAATTGGACTACACTGATATAGCGGACTTTTCCAACTACCCCGACTATATCCGAAAACAGTATGATAACCGTACCTTTTTGGATATGGAGATTGCAGTACCCACGCCAAAACAGTTTAATATCTATACTGCAACAGTAAAGATACCTGACCAACAATTATGGATTGATACTTTTTACCCAGATAATCAAGACGTTTTATCCGTACATGTTCCTCCTGAAGGTGTAATCATGCAAATTCCAGATACCGATGTTAACTATGATGTGAAAAATAGTAATACAATCTTTGGAGTTAGTAGAGAAAATTCATCTTATTTCGTAAGTGATAGTGAAGGCTATGGGGGACCATATGGATTTTTGATGCGGGCAAATGGAGCATTATATCCATCCATGTCCGAATATGCTTCTGATCAAGAATTAAAATCCATCAGCAAAGAGGAAGCAATAAAACAGGTGGATAGTATTATCAAAAAACTGGAATTGCAGGTGGATCAGCCACCAGAAGTATACGCCTTACCTTATGAACAGATGAGAAAGGTAGCAGGGGCAGCAGTAGGATATGGAAGTATTCAAGAAGGATATTTTATTCAATACCGTTGTTCTGTAGATGACGTGCCTATTTTTGCAGATTATCATTCTCGTTTAGAAATTGATAAACTTATTTCTGGGTATGGAAGTACAATTGCAGCAATTGTGACAAAGGATGGATTACGGCAATGGAACTCTTTGGCATTTTATGATACCCAGTTGGAGCAGGAAAATGTGAGTATTATCTCCCTGCAAACAGTGTTGGACAGTGTATCCCAGCGTCTGGCAAAAGCGTTTGAGGATAGGAAATCTTTGATAAACCGTGCGGAACTCTGTTATTTCCCAATAGCAGACCAGCAATATGATTTGGAAGTTACCTTGCAGCCGGTGTGGGTAGTAGATACTTTTTCCATCGCGTCGGATGATATTAGCCTGGAAAACCTGGAAAAATTCTCAAAAGGGCAGCATGTGCGGTATTTTATCGACGCTACGACAGGCAACTATATTATCACCGGAGACGTTACAACAGACCCAGTATAAATGAAACCCCAAAGGTTACAAAACAGAAACAAGCAATTGTAGGATAGTTCTATAAAAACCACAAAATATTGTGGAAAATGGGAATTGAAAACCCAAAAGAAGAGAAGTATACTAAAATTGTAAAACAAAAGGAATTGTAATCGAAAAAGGGGGAAAAACAATGAAACAATTTTTGTCCAGTGTATGCCTGTTGTTGGCAGCATGTATCTTATTGATTGGTTGTTCAGAGCAGAAACAACAGGAACCAACCGAAATCAACGCAGATGCGCAATTGGACTATACCGATGTAGCGGACTTTTCCAACTACCCCGACTATATCCGGAAACAGTATGATAACCGTACCTTTTTAGATATGGAGGTTGCGGTACCAACACCGAAACAGTTTAATACTTATACTGCTACCTTACAGATACCGGATGTACAATTATGGCTGGATGTCTTTTATTCAGGTCATAAAAATATAGTTGAAGATCTGCCACCATCAGGTTCTATAGTGGCTCAACCAGATACAGATAAAGCATATAAAAACACTAAAACAGGCTCTAATATAAAAATAAGTCGAGAATTTCCATCTTATTACGCCAGCGACAATGAAGGGTACGGAGGCCCATATGGATTTTTAATGCGGGCAAATGGCGCATTATACCCACCAATATCTGAATATGCTTCTGATCAAGAATTAAAATCCATCAGCAAGGAGGAAGCAATAAAACAGGTAGATGGTATTATCGAAAAACTGGGATTGCAGGTGGATCAACCACCACAAGTATACGCCTTACCCTATGAGCAGATGCGGCAAGTAGCTGGCATGTCAGCAGGATATGGAAGTATACAGGAAGGGTACTTTATTGTATATCGTTGTTCATTAGATGACGTACCTATTTTTGCAGATTACCATGCAAAAACAGAAATAGAAGATTTAATTGCTGGATATGGAAGTGCAGTTTCAGCAATTGTGACAAAGGATGGATTGCGGCAATGGGATGCTTTTGCATTTTACGATACCCAGCTACAACAGGAAAATGTGAGTATTATCTCTCTGCAAACAGTGTTGGACAGTGTATCCCAGCGTTTGGCAAAGGCATTTGAAGAGAGGAAATCTTTGATAAACCGTGCGGAACTCTGCTATTTCCCAATAGCAGACCAGCAATATGATTTGGAAGTTACCTTGCAGCCGGTGTGGGTAGTAGATACTTTTTCCATCGCGTCGGATGATATTAGCCTGGAAAACCTGGAAAAATTCTCAAAAGGGCAACATGTGCGGTATTTTATCGACGCTACGACAGGCAACTATATTATCACCGGAGATGTTACAAGAGATCCAGTATAAAAACCATCTTTATAAAAAACAAATTGAATATAAGGAGAGTGATCGAAATGAAAAAAAGAATAACAGCAATTGGGTTATTGCTAGCAGTAAGTTTGGTATGTACTGCATGTTTCCCCACTGGAATGCGGACAAAAGCTGATTTATCTGTTACAGACCCCTCCCAATTAAGCAACCTTCCTGATCATTATACCGAACAATTAGGTGATCAAATCTTAGTGGACGCAGATATTTTAGTTCCAGATAATGGTATCTATAACATCTATAAAGCGCAGCTCACTACACCTGATTTTGTCGCATGGCGTGATTTTTGTTATGGCGATAAAGCTAGTGAAACCAACCTGGTTCGTGATGAAATGGCAACAGATCCTTCTCCTTATGTCCAGTCGATATATGACCATCCAGAAGGTAGTGTAATCAGTTGTTCAAGGGCCTGTACCAACTTTGCAAAACGGTTCCAACAACGGGAATATATGTTTTACAATACTTATGATGGAATTGACGCAGCTACTTATTTACCGATTTCCAGCATATTCCCCAAAAAAGATGCGTCAGATGTAAATAAAGAAGATGCATTACAAACTGCAAATGACTTGATTCATACCTTACAGTTACCTGTAGAACAGGATCCTACAGTATATGCATTTAATCAGGATGATTTGAATAGTTTATTAGAACGCTATGGAAATGCTTCGCCTTATCCAGATAAAGAAGAAGGATATTTTTGTTATTATAGATCGTATCTTGATCATGTTCCTATTTATGATGGACAGTATACCTCCTTGGACAATGTAATGATTTACGGAAGTTATTTGGGCATTGCTTATACACTATATGACTTTGACGAAGCGTGGACAGGAGGATTCTACCAGACCACAGAATGTACCCAACAAAATATTGATTTAATTTCTTTGGAATCTGCTTTATCTGTAGTACAGGATTATTTTGCTGGAATGGTTGATATTGGACCATTGCTTATCAATAATATAGAGTTATGTTATTTACCAACTCCTAATGATACCTATAATAATGACTATACTTTACTACCCGTTTGGAGAATGAATACCTATCAGTTCGTGGAAGATATTGATTGGAGTAAAGTCAAATCTGTAGAAGATATTGATCCTGAAATCATGTTTAACTATAAACAGTATTTTGTAAATGCCAATACAGGAGAAATGATCTTGACAAATTAAATAAACAGATTTAGATATATTCCATATAAGGGGGGATTTTTATGGGGCGTATGTTTTCCAGTTGGAAAGCAGATTGTAATCGGTTTATTTTTAATTCCCGTTTTTGGTTAAGTGTCTTTTGCATAGTAGCGATCTGTTTTTTGAGCAGTTCTTATTATATATGGGAAGGAACAGGCGGCATTACAACAGTAAGTAATATTTTGTATATGACAATTGTCTTTTCTAATTCTATTATTTTACTAGTATTGTTCGCATCTTTTCCCGCAGCTTCCAGCTTTTGTAGTGACTGGAATTGCCAGTATATCCGCTGCCATGTTTCCCGAAGTGGAATAAAAGGATACATTGGAGGACGAATTTTAAGCTGTATTACATCTTCTTTTTTGGCATGTTTTTTAGGAATATTGTTATTTGTACTAATATTGCTTACCTTTTTTCCTTTGGCAAATGCGGAGCGAGATGTTAGTTTGAATGCGATTCCAACTTTACATAAGTTATATCTTATTTCACCATGGTTGTACCTCATTTATCATATCTTTATTATATCATTGGCAACAGCTACCTGGAGTGTAGTTGGGTTATGTATTTCTGCATGGATTCCCAATCGGTTCATTGCCCTATTATCACCATTTATTTGTTATTATATATTGGATACATTTTCTTTGCAGTTGCCAATGTTGATAAACTTTTATCATATCAACAAAGGAACAGATATTTTAAATATGGGAAATCCTTGGCTCAACTTATTATATATTATAGCAATATATACTGTTCTAATGGCCTTATTTGGCTGCTTATTTGGAAGGACAGTAAAAAGGAGGGTTGGCAATGAGATTACTTAAAAACTCCTGGTTTGTATGTTGCCAAAACTTCCGGAAATGGCGGCATGACTACCGTATTATATTGGCGGCAATTTTAATTTTGATCGGGGTAAATTATTTTTCCGGTACATTGGGCAGTGTGTGTACTGGAATGGGATTGAAAATGTCACCTTGGCTATTTCCTTTTTTGTTTACTTCGAGTTTATCCAGTGTCATTCTGTTTTTACCATTATTGCTGATTTTTTGCAATGCCCCTTTTATAGATGCCAATCAACCTTATTCTATTATCCGTACAGGACGTACTGCATGGAGCATAGGGCAGATTGTTTATATTGGTTTGACCAGTATCGTCTATTTATTATTTATAATTTTTGCGAGCATTCTGTTACATATCGGCCACATGGAATTTACAACAGATTGGGGCAAATTTTTTACTAGTATGGGAAATTTGACCTTTCATACAGATGTTTATATTCCAATTTCCATTCCCACAAGGATTATTAACTATTTTACACCATTACAGGCAATGTGGTTTACTTTTTTATTTTTATGGTTTAGCTGTATGTTTGTTGGTTTAATTGTTTATTTGTTTAATTCGTTGACGAATACTCGGATTGTTGGCGTAGGAATTGCGGGTGCCTTTTTAGTGTTTGATGCGTTTTTATCTTTTACATTGGCACATCCAAATGTAAACTATTTTCTATACCATTTTTCACCGGTCACCTGGAGCCATTTAAACCTGATTGAGATTGATTACGGCACCACACAGCCAACTTTTCCTTATGTGATGATAATGTATATTATACTAACTGTAATTTTGACTGTAAGCTGTATTTGGGCAAACCGTAAACAAACCATTGAAGTTTTACCACCTGTATAAAAGAGAGGAGTGTCTATTATGGCAGATTATGCGATACAAGTCAAACATCTAGTAAAATCATTTAAAACAGCAACTGTATTAAACGATATCTCCTTGAATTTTGAGCGTGGAAAGATTCATGGATTGATTGGTAGGAATGGATCTGGAAAAACCATGCTGCTAAAGTGTATGTGTGGTTTTGTAATACCCACCAGCGGGGAAATTACCATCAATGGAAAACGGATCGCAAAAGATATAGATGTTCCGGATGACATCGGTATTATCATAGAAGCGCCTGGATTTTTGCCTAATTATGACGCTTACCATAATCTAAAATTTTTGGCAATGATCAAAAATAAAATTGGAAAAGAAGAAATTTTAGCGGCAATCAAACGAGTCGGATTGGATCCCGATAGCAAGAAAAAAGTAGGAAAATTCTCTTTGGGGATGCGCCAGCGCTTGGGGATTGCCCAAGCTTTGATGGAAGACCCGGAAATTTTGTTGCTAGATGAACCGATGAATGGCTTGGATAACCATGGTGTGGATGAAATCCGTAAATTATTGTTGAACCTTCGGGAAGAAGGAAAAACCATTTTGATTGCCAGCCACGGCAAAGAGGACATTGAGATTTTATGCGATACAGTGCATGAAATGGATCATGGAAAAATTATTTCCGAAATCATCAAAGAAAAGGAACAAGCTGTTACTGTGGAACCATCAGGCGAATAATTTGTTTTTCTTCCAATAAGAAATAGCTCTACTTTTTATATAAAAGGTAGGGCTATTTCTTTGGTAAAATTACCAATTGATAGATGAAACTAAACATTAGATTTGAGATTGATTGTGATAAAAATCGACAAAAAACCACAATATAGATTGAAAACATCTACCCTGCGTTGTATACTAAAAGTAGAACATAGATGTGAATACTTTGATTACTCGCTAAAATAACAGTTCCATGGAGTAAATGAGGTGGTATTATGAGGAAATTTTGGATAATTTGTATCGTTCTGACGGCTTGTTTGACCTTTACAGGATGTCCCAATACTAAAGAACAGGCACAGGATTTTAGTTACCTGGAAGTAAATGCAGATGTAGATTTATCCACCACAAATCCAGAAGAATTTTCCAATTACCCCAATTATATCCGGAAACAGTATGATGACCATACTTTTTGGGATGTGGAAATTGAGGTGCCATCCCCACAACAGTTTAATACCTATTATGCAACTATGAATCTGCCGGACCACCAGTTGTGGATTGATACCTTTTATCCAGGAAGGCAGCAGGATGTAACAGTACGTATTCCTCCGGAAGATGAAATGGTAGACTTACCTGATACGGACCAGCAGTATGTTGTAAAAAACGATACCATGATATTTACGGTAAGCAGGGAGAATTCTTCTTATTATGCCAGTGATCAGGATGGTTGTACTGGAGCGTATGGATTTTTAATGCAGGCAAACGGCGTCTACTATCCCCCATTGTCCCGTTATGCTTCAGAGGGAGATTTGCAGTCTTTATCACGGCAGGATGCGGTAGAGCAGGTAAACAATATCATTAACCAATTGGGGCTAACAGTGGATCTCAACCCAAAAGTATATCCCTTAACCTATGAAAATATGGTACGGGCAACAAAAATTGACCTTTCTTATGGAAAGAAAATAGAGGAAGGATATTTTATCCAATATCCTGTTTCGGTGGATGGCGTCCCCATTTTTTCGGACTTTCATTGCCGGTCCGAAATGACAGATTCGATTTATGGTTATGGAAGTACGGTAGCGGCGGTTGTTACGAAGGATGGAGTACGGGGATGGCAATCCTTCGCGTTTTATGATACTCGCTTAAAAGAGGAGAATGTGCCTGTCATTTCATTACAGGAATTGCTGGATAGTGTATCGCAACGACTGGCGAAAGCATTTAAAAACCAAAAATCCCTGGTAAACCGTGTAGAACTTTGTTATTTTCCAATGGTGGATACCCCGCATGCGACAGAAGTTATTTTACAGCCGGTTTGGGTAGTGGATACATTTACATTAACGTCGGATGAGATCAGTTTGGAGAGCCTGGATAAATTCCAAAGTGGGCAGCATGTCCGGTATTTTGTGGACGCGACCACGGGAGCATATCTTGTTATTGGGGATATGATTACCCATCAGTGCTAAATCTATGTGCTATAATTTGGGTGGAAATGATTACTGTATTTGGCATAATAAACGAGAAAAGAGGATTCCTCAATAAGTTAAGGAATCCTCTTTTTGTACGGTCTAGCTTGAAACACCCCAGTTCGATTACTGATTGAAAAAATTTCCACAACAGGTTAATTAGTAGTTAAGTGGTAGCTTATCTATTTGTATACAATAAAGTTGTTCCTAAAAATTTAGTAGAAAGTAAGCTGAAAGTAACTACTTCTAAAGTGGACGTACAACACCAGCTTATTGGCAGGTATCCTTTGTGGTTTGTCTTTCTATTATAATGAAATACCAAATAACCGGCAGGTGTTTTCTCTGGCGTGGGCAACCAATTCCTGCGGGGAAACCTGTTTGATTTCCGCCAGTTTTTCCACTGTGTAAGGCAGCATAGTGGAATCGCAGCGCTTTCCTCTGCATGGGACAGGCGCCATATAGGGGCAGTCGGTTTCAATCAACATCCGGTCCAATGGGACTACTTCCGCCGCGGAAACAGTTTTTTTGGCATTTTTAAAGGTAATCACTCCGGTAAATCCAATGTAGTACCCCATATTTAGCAGTTGTTTCGCGGTTTCCGCACTGCCGCTAAAACAATGAATAACACCGGTTACTTCGGGAAACTCGTTTAAAACTTCCAGAGTATCCTGGGTTGCTTCCCTGGAATGGATTACCACTGGAAGATGTAACTGTTTTGCCAATTCCATCTGTTGACGGAACACGTTTTTCTGGATATCCCTTGGACTGAGGTCATAATGATAATCCAATCCGATTTCCCCTATGGCAACTACCTTGTCATCCTGGGACATTTGCGTTAATTCTTCCAGATAGTTTTCCGCAACCCCTTCCGCTTCGTGGGGATGCACCCCAACAGCGCACCAGAAAAAAGGGTATCGGTGTGCTAGCTGAAAACTATTGCGGGAAGTTTCCATATCGCTGGAAGCATTGAGTACTGCCCGGATACCATTGGAGGAAAGGGACGAAATCAAATCCTCCCGGTCTTCCTCAAATTTTGGGTCATCATAATGGGCATGGGAATCAAAAATACCAGTTAATTGCATCTTATCACCTTCTTACGAGAATAAAAGGACCAGCCTGCGGACTAGCCCTTTTTTGTTTATCTAATTTTTGCGCCGCATGGAATGGATTCATCCACAAACAGTACTTTTACTTCTTTTTCGGAACAATCTGCTGCAAGGATCATTCCCTGGCTTTCCACACCACGCAGTTTTGCTGGCTTTAAATTGGAAACAATAATTACTTTTTTGCCAATTAAGTCTTCTGGTTTATACCAAGTGGCAATACCAGAAACAACTTGGCGTCCTGCTGCTCCATCGTCCAATTGCAGTTTTAATAATTTATCGGATTTTTCTACTTTTACGCATTCCTTAATTTGTGCGACGCACAACTGTACCTTTGCGAAATCATCAATTGTAATGACGCCTGGAACTGTTTCTTTTTTCTGCTGTTTTTTCGGAGCTTCTTTTTTTGGTTTAGCGGCTTCGATTTCCGCTTGGATTTCCGCCAGTTTTTTTGCCTCGTCAATACGGGCAAACAGTGCTTTTGGTTGACCTACTTTGGAACCAACTTGAATGCCGTTGAATCCCTCTAGGGAATCCAAACTATCTAAGCTGCTGTTGATCTGGGCAAGTATTTCTTTGGAAGTATCCGGCATGAATGGGGATAGCATTACCGCAATCCAACGAATACCCTCTAACAGATTGTACAATACCGTACCCAAGCGAGGCATAGAGGATACTTCTTTTGCCAAAGACCAAGGAGTGGTTTCATCAATATATTTGTTGCAACGGCGGGCAAAAGTCATAATGGCGTCAATGGCGTCGGAGGTTTTGAATGCTTCCATACAGGAAATAAACTTTTCTTTTGCTGTTTTGGCAGCGGAAACTAGTTCCTCATCCAATGGTTCTTTAGCGGTAGGCTCACAAACGCTTCCTTCAAAATATTTGTTTACCATGGTGACAGTACGGTTTACCAGATTGCCCAATGTGTTTGCCAATTCAGAGTTATATCTTGTAATGACATTTTCGTAGGTAATGCTACCATCCTGGGCGTAAGGCATTTCACTTAAGAGGTAAAAACGGACTGCTTCCATAGAGAACTGACGGGAAAGGTCATCGGCATAAATGACATTGCCGATAGATTTACTCATTTTGTCCTGACCAGATAACAGCCATGGGTGGCCAAAAATCTGTTTTGGCAGTGGGAGGTCTAACGCCATTAACATGATTGGCCAGTAAATGGTATGGAACCGGAGAATATCCTTTCCAATAATATGGACATCGGCTGGCCAGTATTTCTCGAAAGTTTCACTGCTGCCATCTGGGTCATATCCTAAGGCGGTAATATAGTTGGTTAGAGCATCAAGCCATACATAAACCACGTGTTTTGGATCAAAATCCACAGGGATACCCCATTTGAAGGAAGTTCTGGAAACACAGAGGTCTTGCAGCCCTGGTTTTAAGAAGTTGTTGACCATCTCATTTTCACGGGATTTTGGTTGAATAAATTCAGGGTGGTCCTGAATATACTGCATTAAGCGATCCTGATATTTGCTCATACGGAAGAAATAAGCTTCTTCTTTGGTTGGAACCACTTCCCTGCCACAGTCAGGACATTTTCCATCCACCAGCTGGGTTGGGGTCCAAAAGGATTCACAAGGGGTGCAGTACATCCCTTCATATTCACTTTTGTAAATATCCCCTTTATCGTATAATTTTTTAAAGATTTTTTGCACTACTTTTTCGTGGTAAGGGTCGGTGGTACGGATAAAAGTATCATAACTGGAACCCATCAAATCCCAGATCTGTTTGATTTCCCCGGAAACCTGGTCTACATATTGCTGTGGAGAGATACCAGCGGATTTCGCTAACTCCTCTACTTTTTGACCATGCTCATCAGTACCGGTACAAAAATGCACATCATATCCTTGCATGCGTTTAAAGCGGGCGATTGCATCCGCCAATACAATTTCATATGTGTTGCCTATATGAGGCTTTCTAGAAGCGTAGGCAATTGCCGTTGTCAGATAGTATTTTTCTTTCATATTCTAAAACTCCTTCCGCCGAATGGGGCGTATGATATTCCTAGGGCTATGATCCTTAGGGGATAAAAAAGATATATCAAAATTATTATACCATATTTCTGGAAAAACCCAATGGTTTTTATAAAAATTCTGTTTTTGTTCAATACTTATACTCTATAAACTGCGGTAATGGCAGTGTCACCTGATAATAAATGGAACAGAACTTTATTTTACAACAAAAAATATCTTTTTCTTTCCAACCATTATACATTATCGCAACAGCTATCATCGCCGAAAAAGCGTAACAAAATCCCCTTGACTTTGCCAGAATCCCTATGCTATAATAAAACTTAATATCTGGGTGTAGCGCAGCTTGGTAGCGCGCCACCTTGGGGTGGTGGAGGCCGTGGGTTCAAGTCCCGTCACTCAGACCATGACGAGTGCTCTTCACAATGGGTGAAGAGCCTCTTTTTGTATTGCAAAATAGTGGACGATTACCGTAAAGGAGCTTAAAAAATGGATTGGTTTTTTGATATTCGGATTGATATTGTTCTTTTCATTGGTTGTTTCATCTTCGGTTTGTATGTCTTAATTGGAAAACCAGCATGGCTATTAAGGATGTATCGGAAACAGAATGAGAAATACC
The DNA here is from genome assembly GCF_014297275.1 of Clostridium facile. Classification (NCBI taxonomy): domain Bacteria; kingdom Bacillati; phylum Bacillota; class Clostridia; order Eubacteriales; family Clostridiaceae; genus Clostridium; species Clostridium facile. The sequence continues at coordinate 2,228,584 of NZ_JACOQK010000001.1, read as the reverse complement.
ACCGTGACAGCAAGCCAGAAGAAGAAGCAAAGATGTACCGAAATACGGGGCTTATTTTTCTTGTGGCAGCAGTAATTGAAATTATTATCATTGTATTTCATTTTACCAAAGGTGCTTAAAACAGAAAACAGGCGCACCAGCGCCTGTTTTTCCTTATCCTATTGTAATCTGAAAAAAGGGGCGACCATTAATCCTGAAAAGGTTCGCCATATCGTCCAAACGAAACTTTTTGGCTAAATTCTTCTCTTGGGCGTTGTTTTGGCTGGTAAAGCGGAACACCGACAGGGGCAATACAATAGATGTGTTTTTCCATTGGTATTCCCAGTGCTTGCTTGAGTGGGTCCTCATCCATAATTTCGCCAGCGGCAACCGTACCGAGACCGGCATCATGGCATGCCAGCCAAAAGGCATAAAAGGAAGTGGCGGCATCCGCCATAAAATATTGTTTTCCCTGCGGAGTTTCTACTTTGGAAGGATCTGCGATACAAACTACTACATACGGTGCCGTAGACAGGCATTTATAAGCGGGGTTGGTTTCTGGAATGGATTGTGCCATAAACTGCTTCGTAGCTGGATCATCTACCACAAGGTATTCCCAGCACTGGCTGTTTTTCCAGGAAGGTGCTTGTAACGCAAGTTCTAACAGCTCATGGATCGTTTGTTTACTTACAGGGTCCTCTGTAAATTTACGGACGCTGCGGCGTTCTGTAATGGCTTGACGTAATTCCATAAAGTACATCTCCGTTTCCATAGTATTTAGTTCTATATTATAGATATGGTTTTATTATAGCACCTTGTCATGTTGTTGTAAATTCTGTTTTTGCGGGAATACATTCAAACAAAATACATATAACTTTATAAGAAGTTTCATTCCTTCAACACTTTTTCATCACATTGCAAGGGTACAATACAGACATAGACAAAAAAAGAAGTTACAAACAGGAGATCACAGAAAGGGTAGTGACAAATATGGATGAAAATAAAAACTTTATGACAGGTGAACCAAACGAACCTGATAGAGATAGAACAAATAATTCCCCTTATCATGAAGGGGCACAAAACACAGCAGAACAGGCGACACCTGTTACCCCAACCAACCAGGATGCGTCTACAGAACCTTCTGCTCAGGTGGTAGGTCAAGGCAGTACAATACCAAAACAGGAACCCCCAACCCCTGTTTCCCCTTCCTACCAAACCACTTACCATGACCATACCAATACAGGTTCCCAAACATATCAGGGTTATGGTTACAATTATAATCAATACATGGCACAGCAACAGGCGGCACAAACACAGCAGCCATCAGGAAACCCAACATCAAATCCACAACAGACAGAATTTTTGGATTCTATCTCCCCTATTGTAACTCCAACCCCAGAATCGAAACAGAAGAAAAAACAAAAATCGCACTCTGGCTGGGGAGTTAAAATTGCGGCAATTGCTTTGATATGCGCTTTAGCTGGGGGGGCTGTTGGAGGTGGAACGACCTACTTGCTATTAGGAAATAATCCTACTAATAGCAATAGCTCCACACCGGCTACCAATGTGAATATTGATGAGAGCTATAATTCCTCTGTAGAGGCAATTGCGGATAAAGTATTGCCATCCGTGGTAGGAATCCGTGCTAGTTATCAGAGTGCTGGTGGATTTTTTGGACAATCAACCCAGAGTTCTTCTGAAGGCTCCGGTGTTATTTACCGGGAAGACGGTTATATCATCACCAACTACCATGTGGTAGAAGGTGCAAAGGATAGTGGTACAATCAATGTTTATATGGATGAAAACGACAGTGATGGTACAGAAGCTACGATTGTAGGATATGACGCAGGTGCGGACCTTGCAGTATTGAAAATTAATAAAACAGGGTTAACACCGATTGAAATCGCGGATTCTGACCAAATCAAAGTAGGTCAGGTTGCTGTAGCGGTTGGTAACCCAGGTGGCTTACAGTTTATGGGCTCTGTCAGCGAAGGAATTGTCAGTGGTTTGAATCGTACCTTGACTTTGGAAAGTGGTCAGAGTATGGGCTTAATCCAGACAGATGCGGCAATTAACCCTGGTAACTCTGGCGGTGCTTTAGTAGACGGTACCGGGAAACTGATTGGCATCAACAGCGCGAAATTAGCGAGCAGTTCTAGCTCCTCCACTAGTTTTGAAGGGATGGGTTTTGCGATTCCTTCCAACGAAGTAGTGGAAATTTGTGACCGATTAATCAATAACGAAGGCAAAAAAGCCGCTTACCTTGGCGTTACCATTGATATGAGATATACTACCGATGTACTGCAAAGTATGGGTTATCCACAAGGAATGGTTGTTTCCAGCGTGGTGGAGAATTCTCCTGCTGGTCAGGCTGGAATACAAGGTGGGGATATTATTACCGCTATGGATGGAACCGAACTGACCAGTTATGATATCCTTGCCAGTGAATTGGCAAAACATGCAGCTGGAGACCAGGTTACCCTGGAGGTGTTCCGTTTAGGCCAAACCTTAAATGTTACTGTAACATTGGGTGAAACCAGCGCAAGCTAATATAATTATTTTGCTATCTTCTTTTTCATATATAATCTTCTTTTTACCCTCGAAAACAGGCTGCCTTTTTGGTGGCCTGTTTTCCTTTTGTCATGAAAGAGCGTAACTGGTCCAATTTTGTCTTTTTTGTCTGATTTTATTGGAATTCTTGTTTGCAACCGTTGACTTTATAAGGATAAAGATTTATAATAAAAAATAATTATCCTAGGAGAGTATAACATTTTTTACTTTCTGCTGTACAGTCGGTTCTACCGGCATTGTCCACAAGGTTATATTTCAAGATAAGGAGAGTACGATTATGGCTTATTTTTACGAAGGAACATCCCATACCTTTAGTGAATACTTGTTGGTACCAGGTTATTCCTCTGCTGAGTGTATTCCTGACAACGTCAGCCTAAAAACACCAGTTACCAAATTTAAAAAAGGGGAAGAACCAGCGGTTACAATGAACATCCCAATGGTATCCGCAATTATGCAATCTGTTTCGGATGACAAAATGGCAATTGCCTTGGCAATTGAAGGCGGTATTTCCTTTATTTATGGCGCTCAAACCGTTGAGGATCAAGCTGCAATGGTAAAACGTGTAAAAGATTATAAAGCTGGCTTTGTTGTAAGTTCTTCTAATATTCAGCCAGATAAAACATTGCAGGATATCTTGGATTTAAAAGAAAAGACAGGGCACTCCACTGTTGCGGTAACAGACGATGGTACTGCACATGGAAAACTGTTAGGGGTCGTTACTGGCAGGGATTACCGTGTGAGCCGTATGTCTTTGGATACCAAAGTGTCCGAATTTATGACGCCATTTGAAAAATTGATCTACGCTGACAAAGGCACTAGCCTAAAAGAGGCAAACAATATTATATGGGACCACAAATTAAACTCCCTCCCTATCGTTGATGAAAACCAAAAATTATTGTATTTTGTATTCCGCAAAGACTATGCTTCCCACAAAGAAAATCCACGTGAATTACTGGATGCCAAAAAACGCTATGTTGTGGGTGCCGGCGTCAATACCCGTGACTATGAAAAACGTATCCCTGCTTTGGTAGAAGCTGGTGCGGACGTTTTATGTATTGACTCCTCAGAAGGCTTCTCCGAATGGCAAAAACGCACCATTGATTTTGTGCGGGAAAAATATGGTGATACTGTTAAAATCGGTGCAGGTAACGTAGTAGACCGTGAAGGTTTCTTGTTCCTGGCGGAAGCAGGGGCAGACTTCGTTAAAGTTGGTATTGGTGGAGGCTCCATCTGTATTACCCGTGAAACCAAAGGAATTGGCCGTGGACAGGCTACTGCAGTCATTGAGGTTGCAAAAGCTCGTGATGAATATTATGAAAAAACCGGTATCTATGTGCCAATCTGTTCGGATGGCGGTATCGTATACGATTATCACATTACTTTGGCTTTGGCAATGGGTGCGGACTTCGTGATGTTGGGTCGTTACTTCTCCCGTTTTGACGAAAGCCCAACCAATAAAGTAAACATTAATGGCAACTACATGAAAGAGTATTGGGGCGAAGGTTCCAACCGTGCTAGAAACTGGCAGCGTTATGATTTAGGCGGAAAAGGTGGGCTTTCCTTTGAAGAAGGAGTGGACTGTTATGTTCCATATGCTGGTCCATTGAAGGATAATGTGAGCTTGACATTGAAAAAGGTTAGCTCTACGATGTGTAACTGCGGTGCGTTGACGATTCCAGAATTGCAGAAAAAAGCAAAATTGACACTGGTATCCTCTACCAGTATTGTAGAAGGTGGCGCGCATGACGTCCTATTAAAAGAAAAAACCGCAACTACTGTAAAATAATATTATTTTATCATAAAAAAGGATGTTACCAGCGGATTTTGCTTGTAACATCCTTTCTTTTTCTATCTAAATGAAATCCCGAATTTTATGGAGGATAGGAAGAGGAAGCTTTACCGGAGCAAAGTAAATAGAACAGAAACCAATGGTTAATTGGACAGATTGCCGGTATCTAATGGAACCTGTTTATGGATAGTAGGGTGTATGATGTTCAGTGTCCATTGAGCTAAGTCAATAGCAGACCCATCCAGGATCTATGTATGCTACAATCTCAGCGGTTGTCTTGATAAATTATTTTTTGAATTTTAGGATTTCACAGATAAGATAAAAACACACGGTTTACAATAGAACCTATTATTCCCTGTAAAAACTGTTTTTATCGTTGCGACAGTGAAAGGAATTATAAAATAAGGTAGGCGGATAAAAAATTATCGTCACTGCTTATCAAGATTCAATACTATCATGTAAATAAAAAACATCAGTTACTCACTGATGTTTTTTCATTTAATATTCTATTACTTCAATTAATTTCCCATTTTGGTAGATTGCTCTTGGTACACGTTTGCTGATTTGACAAACCAGTTCATAACCAATGGTACCAATGCTTTCCGCAACCTGATCTGCGGTTATTTCCAAATTACCGTCTTTTCCAATTAGAGTGACAATATCCCCTTGCTTTGCGGGAATTCCTGTCACATCCAACATGAGCTGGTCCATACAGACATTGCCGATAATGGGAACTTTTTGTCCGTTTACCAATACATATCCTCGGTTCGATAATAGCCGTGGCCAGCCATCTGCATATCCAATACAGACAGTGGCGATTTTTGTTGCTTTTTTAGTGGTAAAGGTTCTAGAATATCCCACTGTAACATTCGCTTCAATTTCTTTTACCATCGAAATAACAGATTTTAGTTGCAATACTGGTTTTAATCCAGGGATTGTTACTTGGCCACTTGGGTGTAATCCATATAATACAATGCCAGGGCGCGCTAAATCATAGTGGTTCCCTTGTAACATTTGGATACCTGCACTGTTTTGTATGTGAGAAACCCCTGTGTGATATCCTTTTTGCTGTAGCTGTTGTATCATTTGGTCAAAAAGCTGCTTTTGGTGTAAGGTGAAATTTCGTGGTCCCTCTTCTGTACTGTCAGCATGACATAAATGGGTAAAATAGCCCTCTATTTTTAGATGGGGGTAGTGATAAAGCCGTTCAATCTCCCCTATTTCCCAACAGGATTGGGTTGCCTGGAAACCAATTCGGGACATTCCTGTATCCAAAGCAACATGGACTCGGACTGTAATACCAGCTTTTTGTGCTGCCAGATTTAATTCTTGAGCGAACTCAGGTGAAAACACGGTTTGTATAATGTTGTATTTTACCAATTCTTCCGCTTGTTCCACAGGGGTATACCCTAAGATTAAAATATCGCCTTGAATTTGGTCATCTCGCAGTGCAGTAGCCTCATCGATATTGGAGACACTAAAAAAATGAACTCCTAACTCTTGCAAATGCCGTGCCACAGGTTCTGCACAGTGTCCATAGCCATCCGCTTTGACGGTGGCAATGATGTCAGTCTGGGGCAATAATGCTTTTATTTGATGATAATTGTGTTCCAAACAATCCAAGTTAATTTCCGTCCAGGTACGTTTTGTATAAGGCTGCATAGCCGTTCCTCCTCGGAGAAAAATTCTGTGTTATTTATGATACTACTTTTTATAAAAAAGTGCAAATGTTGAATATTCAGGCGGTTTTGCAAGAAAAATGTAATTTATTAGAAATAGAAGGAATTAAAAGGAAAATAAATGATTACATGTGGTAATATTTTATGGAAATAAACCTACTTTCAACTTTTTCAACACACTTTTCAACAAATGTGGAAAAGTCAATTTTTAAAATCAACCCATTGTATTATGGATAATTTGCTGAAAATACGGGAACTATTTTATTTACATTTCCCTTTTTTTAAAATATACAGAAAGTTTTCATCATTTTCCACAGAGTTTTCAACTAGTTAGTAAGTTGCTGGTTTTTTTCTGGATAATAATAGGAGTTGTGAATAATTTTCAACATAGAAAAGCGGTATTCTGGAAAAATAAGAAAAACAATCAAAACAAGACTTATTCTGTAAAAATAAAAGATAAAAGCGCCTGTTGCCCACAACAGACGCTAATCTCGATCACCTGTAAAAAAGGGAATCCTATGAATTGTAGGTTTATGCAACACCGCAATCGTCATAGTCTTTCCATTTATCTTCATAAGCACGTTTGCTGGATACCTTATAGAACCAGAGCGCTACGGTAGAAGCAATAGCAGCAATGCTTAACAGGATTGATATAATTGTTATTGATCTTTTATGCGCTTTTTTACGTTCAAGCTGTGTTGACATAAGACCACCTCCATTATTTATTTATATGATAATATAACTTGGGTATTCTGTCAAATGTTTTGTAGAATGTTTACAAAAGGGAAATAAAAATCATATGGGATACAAATGGAGTTTACAACAAAGAAAAAAGCAATCCCTGAGAGGTTAACGGGATTGCTCATATTTTTCTTATCTTTTAAAAAATTAGCCGTTCAGTTTTTTCATCAGCTGGGATTTTTTACGTGCAGCAACGTTTTTGTGGTAAACGCCTTTTGCAGCAGCCTGATCCATTTTTTTGATGGCAACTTTTACAACCTCAGCTTTATTGTCAGCGTTAGCAGCTACAGCAGCATCAGCAGCTTTTAAAGCGGTTTTTAACGCGGATTTTGTCATTTTGTTTTGCAGAGTTTTGGTTTTAATCACTTTAACTCTTTTTTTTGCGGATTTAATATTAGGCATGGTGACACCTCCTTAGTATTTTCTTCCACAGATCTCGAACTCATCTGATTCAGATAATTTCGCAGCAGGCACGAGACACTGATACCTACTGACAGCATTAATTATGATACCATGTTGTACAAAAAAAATCAATAGTAAAAAACATAAAATATTCCCTGTGTTTTCAAATAATCCTGTATGAATCTGCCCATACTAAAAGAAAAGCATCGAAAGGAATGAGGTTATGGGTATTCGGACAGATTTGATGATAGAACATACCGCTTTTGCAAAAGAGATTACTCCGGATGGCATTACCCGGAATGTGATTCAAAAAGGGCATGTAACCGTTACCAGGATAGTGGTGGAAACAGAACAGGCTGCCCAACGGTTGGAAAAGCCCCAAGGGAGGTATCTTACGTTAGAGATGGACTCCTTAAAAGGATATTCCGGACAATTTGAACAGGAAGTAGAACTAATTGGAAAAGAAATTTCCCCTTTGTTACCCAAAGAAGGGTTGATTTTCGTAGTCGGTTTAGGTAACTCTCAAATTACTCCAGATGATATTGGGCCACATACCTGCCGTTACGTTTTGGCAACAAGGCATTTAATCAACGGGATTGCAGAACAGACGGGGCTCGACATGTTACGCCCCGTAGCGGTAGCTGCCCCTGGAGTATTGGGTCAAACAGGGATGGAAACAGTAGAAATAGTCGCCGGTATTTGCCAAAAAATCAAGCCCGCAGCTGTGGTAGTAGTAGATGCCTTAGCGGCTCGGGATATCAACCGTTTGGGTAGGACTATCCAAATTTCGGATACTGGTATTGTCCCAGGCTCAGGAGTGCAAAATCGGAGGAAAGAACTCTCTGTTCATACGTTAGGGGTACCGGTTATTGCAATTGGAGTTCCAACCGTAGTGGATATGGCAACAATTGCAAGTGATTTATTGCAAACTAATAATCAGATTCCAGACCGAGCGAAAACAATGATGGTGACACCTAGGGAAATTGACCAAATTGTAGCACAATCCTCGAAAATGCTCGCTATGGGGTTAAACTGTGCACTTCAGCCAGAATTGAGTGTATCCGAATTAATGGGATTAACAGCATAATTTTTTATTTCCATTCATATAATGTGTGGTAACCGAATGATATAATAAGGAGGAAACCACATATGGCAAGGCGGCATAAAACCATCCCCATAAAAAAAGCAGCATTGGCGGCCGGTATGGTGTTTGCGCTGCCGTTGTTGGGAAAAGGGTTTGTGATGAGTATCCCCTATGTCAGCGCTATGGCAGAACAAGCGGCGTTTGTTTCCGCAGGAATTACCCTGCCTGAAGGAACAATGTCGTTTTTTACCCAAGCAAAACAAGATAATGATGCTTCCCAGCCAACAGAACAGACAGAAGTTCAAACAGGAGGACAACAGGAGAATACTTCCCAACCGGAAACTAGTCCCTCGCCAGATTCTGTTTCTACCCCACAGGACGTTGGTATTACACAGGAAGAAATTGATACCTATAGCAACCATGACGGAACGATTGTTAGAAAACAATATACAGCGGGAAGTACTACTCAATATTTAAATATTGGGGGAAGCGCTTATATCTATAATACCACAAATGTGGATAATAACACAGTATTGCAGGCGGCTAACAGCTTACCAGACTTTAAAATAGCAGCGGATGGCTCCCCACAGGTATTAATTATGCATACCCATACGACAGAGAGTTATGACTTGGCACCAAGGGATTTTTATGATAACCGGGTCCCTTCCCGAAACCGGGATACCTCTCGGAATATGGTGAGGGTTGGGGATGAAATCGCCAAACAATTAGAGGCAGCAGGGATTGGAGTAATCCACAGTTCCGCAGAGCATGATTACCCTTCTTATAATGGAGCTTATGACCGTTCCCGGGAAACTGTCCAGACCATTTTAAAAGAAAACCCTTCGATTAAAATAGTATTGGACATCCATCGTGACGCAATTTCCACTAAGGATGGCACCCGTTATGCCCCTATAGCAAACATTAATGGGAAAAACGCAGCTCAGGTCATGATTGTTTCCGGCTGTGATGATGGCACAATGAATTATCCAAATTATTTAAAAAACCTTAGCTTTTCATCTTTATTACAAAAACAGATGGAAAGTGATTATCCAGGGTTAACCCGTCCCGTTGCTTTTAAATATAAATTTTATAATCAGGATTTAACAACAGGCTCCATTTTAATCGAAATGGGCGGTCATGCGAATAGTTTGAATGAAGCGGTATATTCTGGAGAACTAGTGGGAAAATCATTGGCAAAGGCTTTGTTAAGTATACAAGAATAGGATAGTATGAAACAGGAAAAAAAATATTTTTGGCAATTATTTTTTCAAGCGGCAGCAGCTACTGCTGCGGTAATCATTTTTTTTGGCTTGTTATTTGTGGTAATGAACCGCAGTCAACAAGCAATCGTGGGGGTTGGTATTCAGATTTATCCTCATGCCAATGGTGTAGTAGTCGACTTATATGGCAATGGATATCTTCTGGATTTTACCCCTTGGCAGCAGTTCCAGGCATGGTGCCAGGAACACTGGATTTTGGTCCCGCGTTGGATTCGTGCAATTGGGTATCTGTTGGGGTTGAGTTAAAATTCCAACAGATATTTTTATGTTCCAAAAAAATTGTTACAAAGGAAAGATAATAGCTGAAAAAAATAAATTTTTTGCAAAAAAGTGTTGACAAAATAAAATGAATCAGTTATAATAATAAAGCTGTTTGATTTACAGCAATATACAACTTACGGGGTGTAACTCAGTTTGGTAGAGTGCTTGGTTTGGGACCAAGATGCCGCAGGTTCAAGTCCTGTCACCCCGACCACTTTTTTAAATTTAGTGTTGACAAGTTGTGTTTTATATGGTAAAATACCATACATCCTACTATGCTGGTGTAGCTCAGTTGGTAGAGCAGCTGATTTGTAATCAGCAGGTCGGGGGTTCGAGTCCGTCCACCAGCTCCATTTTTTGTAGGAGCATTTAATTGAATATGGGAGAATTCCCGAGTGGCCAAAGGGGGCAGACTGTAAATCTGTTGCTTTTCAGCTTCGGTGGTTCGAATCCACCTTCTCCCACCAGACTGAGTCTGGACGCAATTTGCGTTCGGACTCATTTCTTTTTCCGGGCAAAGTGCTCGCATTTAAAGTGTTTACCTCTTCCAAAAAGAGTCCAGATGTAATTTACATCTGGACTCTTTTTTTGATCAAGAAACTGCCGATGAAATTGGTATCTAAACCATATACCCTTTTTAGACCTGCGATCGCTTTTTCATTGTGTAGCTTGACTATAAGTAGAATCTACCGAACTATGTCTAAATTTAAAATAGAATTACACTTTAACCATATTAAATCTATAACGAATTTATTAGATTTGCTGTACTTTAACAGTTTTTCGAATTTATGGTAGCTTAGGAATCTTTATAGTCTGACAATAAAACTAAATTAATGGGTTGCTTTTAGAAAAGTAAAAGTTATTTTCAAATGGTATGGGACCTTTATCTAATTTTTCCAATTGGAGCTATCATGTGTGAAACATATAAACTTTGTTTTTGTTACAAAGAAATAAAGTTTTTTAATTGAGTATTGGTTTATTCAAAGAATTACTTTATAATAGTTTTAAGGAAAAATACTAACTAACTTTAATTTCCCAGTTTTAAGCCTTTTTGAAATGATAGTATAATTAGGTTTATTTGTTTCCTAAATCACAGTATTTATTGGATACCAATGTTAAAAAAGCTTTGCTAGATTAATACCCCATCATGTTAGTAATTTAAGTGGTAAATCCGTTGTTTCTCAAGAGGAATTATTAGTACACTTCTTCTAACATAGATAGTAAAAATAAGTAGATACAAGTTTGAAAGGTGGTTATTATGGTTTCTTATCTGGAATATGGACCTGTAATTTGTTTGGAGGGTTCTTTTAAGGGACAAATAGGGTATCTCGATGATTTTGATGAGGATAATGGTAAAATACTTGGAATAGTGTATTTTGGAAACCCATTATTATGTTCCTCTTACTTCCTTATCCCGGTTAATTATTTGTCAAATAGTATTACAATGCACGATATTATTCAATGTAAAGAAAAATTAGCGAGCCGAATATCCCGTCAAAAAGACAATAAAAATAAATCTCAATTATTATTGGAACTAGAATTTGTAAACACACTATTTTATGAGAGGCGTATTACGACGCATACTTTATCAAAAAGTGGATTGAAATTATTTATTTCCCATTCATCCCAAGATAAAGGTTATGCCAATTTATTATATGCTGATTTAAAGGATGCAGGTTGTATCCCGTGGTTGGACCAATGGGATATCTTAGGCGGTCAGTCTATACCAACTGAGATTGAAAAGGGAATTGATAATAGCGATTTCTTGTTGATTTTATTATCCAAAAATTCCGTTGCATCTAGTTGGGTTAGGGCTGAATGGGAATCCTCTATTTGGGATGAAAATCAAGACAAACAGGTGCGAGTAATACCAATCTTGATTGAAGAGTGTACAATACCGAGATTTTTAAAAACAAAAAAATACATTGATTTTAGGCAAGACTATGGAAGTGCTTTCCGTGAGCTATTATATACAATTGATAAATTAAAATAAGTTTGGATCTATATTAGAACAAAATAAAGGGGCCAAAATCCTGTAAATTTAACCCTATACTAACATTAATGGAATGAAATACTTAGTCTCCTAATACGATTGATCAATAAGCCATAAGATACCTATTAAAAGAAGCAAAGCTGTAGGTATAGAAAAATTTTCAAATCTGTTTGAAGGATAGCAATCAGCAATTTTACATCGTATATCGAGTGCTTTCTATCATTATTTCCCAGAAAATATTTACTTGTTCTGTGACGTCGTTAGCCCTAAAACCTTATCATAACTATATCGAAAACTACATTTTAGATAAAATACCGTGTCCCTACCCTATGTGTTTACTGAAACAATATTGAAAACATCGTACCAGTTTTTTGAGTTCTCCTTTTTAAATGAAAATATACCATACAGGAACAGTTTGTAGAGATAGAGCATAGATATAATACATGATAATAGAGAGGAAAGGGGTAAAAATAATGGGGGAAATATGGGTAAAACGCCTTAGTAACCTTTTATGTGTAAAAAGCATTGTCACTTTAATTTTATCGGTAGCATTTGCCTATCTCGCTATTGTGGGTAAAGTTTCAAGCCAGGATTTTCTCACTGTTTTTTCAGTGGTAATCGCTTTTTATTTTGGAACACAAAGCCAACGGTTAAACGATAAACTGGGTACAGGTGAATCGAAAAAATCTTCCTTGCCAGAAGAAAAATAATAAGTAAATTTCATGGGAAGGATAGTTTGGAGAAAATCTATCTTATATAGGAATACCCCCATATTATAAATCGAAATAAAAAACCGGTAGGTGAAGTATTGCTCCATCTACCGGTTTTTATTATTTCTGATTGGAAGAGTTTTCTTGTTGTTCTTTCTTTTTCTTTTGGTCCATTTTGTGTAATTTGTAATGGAACCAAGGACACATCGCAATGATAGAACCTACCCAAGCGCATGGGCTGGCTAAACATACTGCAGAATATCCAAATTTTTTTACCAAAAAATACGAAACTAAAATTCTGGCTGTTAACTCGAATATACCACCTGTCATAGAAGCTAGGCCGTTCCCTATCCCCTTTTGCGAATTTGTATAGATATGTACCAAACAAAGCAATGGAAAGAAAAATGAAATGGTGCTGATATACTGGAATGCATATGGAACAGATTGTTCCCCATTGGCATTGATAAACAGCTCACAAATTTGCCAACCAAATAATTGTACAATAGCAAAACAGGCAATACTGGCAACGAGTTCCCAACGGAAAATAATCCAAAACCCTTTTCTCAACCTGATAAAATTTTTGGCGCCGTAGTTTTGCCCAATATAAGTACCAATTGTGCTTCCAAAAATGGCCATAGGGGAAACAATGATACTTTCCACTTTTGTTCCAATGGTGTAGCCACTGATTACCGCTGTACTCAAGGTATTAACACCACTTTGCAGAATAACAGAACCTATGGAGATGCCCATACTCTGGAATCCAATTGGAACCCCTAATTTTAGAAGGTCTTTTGCGATCTGACTGTTCCATTGGAAATCTTTTTTTTCAAATACAAACCATTCGGATTTTTTTCTCATATATAAATAGAAGATAATTGACAAAACCACTTTTGAGATAACACTTGCAAAAACGATGCCAGCAACCCCAAAAGAAAATACTTTAATAAACAGGTAATCTAACCCCGAATTAAAAAACGTGTTAGCGATTAAGTAAACCAGCGATGTTGTACTATCCCCCATCGCATTCATAGCGCAAGACAATAGAGATGACAACTGGGTAAAGATCATGCTACCCAAAGAAAGACACATATAGAGGTGGGCGCTGGGCATCAATTCTACCGGTGTGTTGATTGTTTCTAGCAGAGGGTATGAACAAATAATCCCCAAACCAGAAATAAAAATAACAAAAATCAACATAATATATGCTGCCATACAGATAGACTGGCGCATCTTATGTTGGTTATGCGTCCCAAAATACTTAGCAATTGTCATTGTAGTGGCGCCTACAATCCCACCGATAAACCCTGAGAATAAAAAGGTAACGGAATTTGTTGCGCCAATAGCGGCCAACTCACGCATCCCTAAAATCTGCCCTATAATAGCTGTATCAAAAACGCTCTGTAGTTGTACAAATGCGGTGCTGATAAAAATAGGGATCGCAAAGCTTATGAGTTTCCGGGACGGTATGCCGGTTGTCATATCTTTGATCATATATTTATCCTTTTCCTTTTCCTGATAAATTATAGTTTATCATTCTTATAAAAATTAGGTAGTTACCCCCTATTTTTTATAGGATTTTTTATCTCATTAACCAGAATGATAAAGTATACTTTTTATTCATTATATCATTTTTATAAAAACAAGTCAATTTAATGTAAATAATTATTATATTTGCCCTAAATTATAGTAAAAATTTTGGGATATCTGATAGAGGATTTTCTATAATCGGCAAGATTCGTCCATTTTTATGTATAAAATCGAGTTTCTTTATATGGGGTGGTAAAAAATTATCAACCCTTTTTCTGTAAAAAAGGCGAAAAATAAAGTGAAATAATTTATAAAAACAAACAAACTTTTATCTATTTTGCACAAAAGAAAAAAAGATTACGATTTGGTAAAAACACCAATAGAAAAAAACAAATTTTTTCATAAAAAACCAGGAATATCAAAATATAGTTTCGGTTTTCCAAGTGTAAATTGATACAGATTGTGTGATTATATATATTTTATATAAATATCAACAGTATTTTAGCCTTGACAATTGCTATTTTACTGCATATAATAGCTACAAAACGGTTACAAACAGTAACAATCTGCAAAACATATATCCATAGTGATATGTTTTGTTCATTAAGGAGTTAAACACATGCAATCATTTTTACGTAAACTGAAAGAGATGTGTTCTGCTAAAACAAGAACCATTGTCATCAGTGGGGTGTGCGCTTTTGTTATGCTTTCTACACCAGTATTAACTGGTATTGCAAGTTTTAATTGCAGAGTAGAAATTTATGACAACGGACAATTCGTAAAATCGGTATTGACAAATAAGCAAACAGCAGATGAAATCCTAAACGATTTAGGAGTAGAAACTTCTGCCAATGATGAAGTGCTATGGATGGATGTTGATAACAACCATGCAAACATCCGAATTAACAGGGCGTTTGATGTTTCTGTTACAGCGGATGGAAAAACAGTACAAGTACCTATGGTACGTGGAACTGTTCAGGATGCACTGGAGTTGGCAAATGTGGCGGTAGGTTCAACAGATACGGTGTCAGAGGATGTAAACAATGTAGTAAAAGAAGGAACATCCATTACCGTTGTCCGTGTTACCACCAATGAGGTAGCAGAACAAGTTGAGCTGCCATTTGAAACCATTTATCAAGAAACAGATGGTTTGTTAAAAGGGGTAACCCAAGAACAAACTGCAGGCTCTACTGGTACACGGGTAGATTATTATTCCTGCACTTATGAGGACGGCAACCTTGTTTCCCGTTCGGAACAGCCGGTTCGATCCGAAGTAACCGTTCAACCGGTAAATCGTGTCGTTTTAGTGGGGACAAAAACCCCAGTAGAACAAAAAAGTGTAGCAGGAAAATCTGTTATTTCTGAATTGGATACACCTGCGGGGATTAGCTTTGATGGAAATGGAATCCCTACCAATTATACAAAAGTAATTACAGGCCGTGGGGTAGCTTATACCGCTCCAGCAGGCGCCCGTACCTCAACAGGTAGAACGGTAAAACCTGGTTATGTTGCCGTAAATCCAAATGTGATCCCTTATGGGACAAAGATGTATATTGCCAGCGCAGATGGGCGTGTATATGGCTATGCGATTGCAGCTGATACTGGTGGATCCTGTATGAAAAACGAAATCTTAGTTGATTTATTTATGAACTCAGAAGGTGAATGCCGTAATTGGGGTTCTAGGACTGTAAATATTTATATTTTGCCATAACCAAAGAGTTAAAATACCGATGCAAAAGCTTTGATTGATATCAATCAAAGCTTTTTTGTTTTATCTAATATAGAAAAAATAGTATAACATAAACTTTGTCTTATAATGGATCGCTTAATAAAAGCTGGCTTACTATATTTCTTTATGGGAAGCAGGAATACTTTTGAGTTTTACTTCATATGCAATGGATATCCTCAATAAAAATATTGGTTATAACAATAAATCTGGACAGAAATCATGATTTGTGGTATACTCAAAATAAATAGAGATGTCCAGCCAGAAAGGTGGAATTGCAATGAGTGAATATAATGTGATGTTTACGATGTATATTATAGTATTACTGGTGAGCATATGTTTGGTCGTGATCCCGCAGTATGTATTAAATGGAATAGCTTATATGAAATTGGCAAAACGGAGGAATATGCCAAACCATTGGCTTGCTTGGGTTCCATTTGCCAATTCTTACTTAATTGGCGCTGTTGCGGATAACATCAATGGGCAATATCAAAAACCAACCAATCGTCGCGTTCTTTTATTAGTACTTTCCATTATTTCTGTTGTGACAACCACAATTTCTTCCATATTTTCTGTCAATATTATCTTTGATCTTTTATACAATATTCAATGGATTGAGCAAGGTATGTATACCCCTGACCTTTCCTCTTTTGGATGGATGATTATATTGATGAGTGTACTGATGATTATTGGGGTTACGGCATCTATTTGGGGAACTGTTTTGCAGTTTATGAGTTACTATACGGTATTTAAAGAGTATGCACCGGATAATAGCGGGCTTTTTATTGCTGTGAGTTTAGTAGCATATTTATTGCTCAGTATGACTTTTTTACCTGGGATCTTTATTTTAATTATCCAAAAAAATACCCCTCAATTTATTTTATTAAATACACGTAGTGCATATCATTATGGGCCTTATGGGCAGCCACAACAGCCTTATCAGGGAGGACAGCAGCCTCCTTATGGAAATCCTCCATATCCACCACAACCACCTTACCAACAGCAACCACCACAAAACCAGAATCAAAATAACGATAATAATCCATATCAACAGTAATAAAATTTTTCTATAAAAAAGCCCAGATTTGGTTTTTTATTTTAGTGGGAAAAATGTATTAGGGATTTTTGTAAGCATTCAAAGGGCGTAACAAACGTATAAACTGGCACTAATTTTTGTTTCATCTGTTTCTTCGTTCTATCTGCTTTTATGATGAAATTATGTGTGGATTATCGTATTTATGAATCAAATCCATATGTGGATTCCACTATTGTGCTATTGATGTTATTTTAGGCATGTTTCCTTTTCGTGATGATATTTTTACATAAAATACCCCCTGTTCTATTAGAGCAGGGGGTATGTTTGCTGTATATGATTAAAATTTTTTGGTTCTATTGGAGATTATAAAATAAAAAAGATGTTATGTACAAGGAAAGATAGTGATTTTTTATCACGAAAGTAGAGGCAGTAACTTATATTGTATTTTTATAAAATATTTTTCATATAGTTACAGGTTACATGATCTATATTGCTTTTATTTGATATAGATAAGAAGTATTTATATTCCTTTATCCGGGGTTCGAAATCTGTCTTATTGGAATTCATAAGGAAAATGTTCCAAATTGGTACTGGTGTGAATTCTTTTCCGATACTCAGATGGTGTCATTTGGTATTGTTTTTGGAACACACGGTAAAAGTAGCTTCGATTCGAGTATCCTACTTCTTCCACAATATCTGCAATAGAAAGGTCAGTCTGTTTTAAAAGCTGACAGGCATGACTTAGTTTAAACCCTTGTACAATATCAGAAAACCCCTTCCCGGTATATTTTTTCAGCAAGCTGGGTAAATACTTTGGGTGATAATTAAAGTGCTCTGATACTGATTGTACGGTTACTGTTTTATAATTTTCCGCAAGGTAAGCAATAATATTGGAGAGGTTTGCTTTTGAAAATTCTTTACGGCTAGTATCCTCCAACTGTTTTTGATAACCTCGGGTCAATTCTACAAATAAACAGGATAATAAAGATTCCACTACGCTTTGTTGATATAAAGCAGTATGAAAATATTCGGTTAAAATCCGTTTTAGATATTCTTGTATTGTCGTTTGATTTAAATATTGTTGAGAAAACACCAAATAGTTTTTCTCCTGTTTTTTTTGGAACAATGAGTCTACAAAAAAATTGGCTAATAACTGGTTGTCTAAAATTAGGTTCATAAAAGATTTTTCAAACAAATCATTGGTCATCAAAATATTTAAGGCGAGGGCATTTTCACCGATGGTAACAGGGGTGTGGATGGCATCTGGGTTCATCAGGCAAAAATCTCCCTGTTCCAGATCTATTTTGATACGGTCCACCTGGTTCTTCATTCTTCCCCGATAGACATAGATCAACTCAAAAAAACTATGCTTGTGCGCAACCTGGATTTTATTAAATTCCGGAATATGGAGGTTGATCCCAATATCGTTTAGTTTGAAGTATTTTCCCATGGATTCTTTATTGATCCTCCATCTTGCATGGGGATTTTTCAATTCTTCCGGCTGAAATGGCTTCAGTTTTTCCCGGTCAGGGTTTCTTTGCTGGTGGAGCATTGTATCCATAATTTTATCCAATTCCATAAAAAATCCTCCTTCCCTCCATTCTTTATTATAATAAAAATTGTTGTAAAAATCAATCTATTAAATAAAATAACTGGATATAGTGTACAATTTATTGAGGTTTACCTTACATTACGATACTGACAATATTGTTCCATTCTATTATACTAAAAATATCATAAATACAATGATTTTTTATTAGTAATAGAAAAAGGAGGATCTATTATGAAAAAATCTCATAAACTGTTGGCAGCAGTTCTGTCGGCAACTATGCTGTTATCTGCAACAGCGACCGTTCTGCCAGCCAATGCGACACAAGCGGATTCCAATTCGGCTATCTCTTATTTTAAGAATCCGGATTACACCGCGAAACCAATGGCAAGGATGTGGTTCCCCGATGCGACCGCTGGAATTGATGACAACGATGTTATTGAAAAACAAATCAATTCTTTGGCAGAAGCAGGGTTTGGTGGCGTTGAAATCGCCATGCTTTCCGACTCCACTAGTTATACCAATGACCAGGCGGAATACTGCGGATGGGGTTCTGATTCCTGGGTAAAATTACTGAAAAAAGTTTACAAAGCGGCAAACGCTATTGAAGGTGGTTTTGTTGTTGACCTGACGATTACCGCACACTGGCCACCATGCGTGAACACCATTGACCCCAACGACCCTCAAACTTCCAAACAAACAGCAGTATCCTTTACCCCTGTTACCGCGGAAGATATCCAAAATGGTTCTGTTGAACTAAAATTACCGGAAACCAAAACAACAGATGGCAAGAACGCTCATTTTATTTTTACCGATACGTTGGTTTCTACCAACCTGGCAAAAGTGGTTTCCGTAACAGATAAAGAAGAAAAAGGAACTCCTTATACAGAATATAACCTGGATTTCTCCAGCTTAAAAGGGATGGATGCTTCCGAAATTGAAGGAAAAACAACACCAGCAGGTATTCCAGACAAAGCGTATGCGGAATCCCAAGGCTGGGACTATCAGGAGACCCTGGATGCTTTCGGCCCAGAACAGGCGGACCCAAATGAAACAGCAAAAGTGGACGCCGATGGAAACAGAAAACGTATGGCAGATGAACAGCACTACTATCAGGCGGATTTATCTGGACTCACCGCGGATGATGTAAGCGATGGGGATTATGTGCTGGTTTCTGTTTATTACCGTGGTACTGGACAGTTGTTTAACGGTGGTTCTTCTGTAGTAATGCACAACAGATGCTATGTAATGGATTTCTTTAATGACGATGGCATCAATGCGATTACAGACTATTGGGATAACTATATCTTAAATGATACCGAGCTGGCGGCAATGATCCGTGAAAACGGCGGCAGCATTTTTGAGGATTCCATTGAAGCAAATAAAACTACCAACCTGTGGGCACCTGACCTGAAAGAAGAAATTGCCGCTTACTATGGAGAGAATTACCAATATCAGGATGTTATAGCAGCGGTTGTCGCCAGTGAACGCACCTATGGTGGATTTGGTGCAAGTGCTGATCCAAAAGATTTGGTTTATACCTATGACAATGAGGAAGAAAAAGAGTTAGGTGCCAGAATTGTTGAAGACTATAACGATATTATGGGGCATCTCTACGAAACACAACACTGTATTCCAGCGAATAAATGGGCAGAAAGCATTGGATGCAACTACCGTGCGCAAACTTATGATTTAACAGGTTTGGATATTGCAGGCGCTGCTTCAATTGTTACAATCCCAGAAGGGGATAACATGACAAAAGGGGATGGTTTACGCCAGTTGTCTGCAGCGGCAAATTTATATGACAAAAAATACCTGTCTATGGAAGCGATTACAGGACGTACTATCTATCAATACAACTGGGAAGATATTCTGTTTGAACTGACAGCCAACTTCTCCTGGGGTGTGAATAGGGCGATCTTCCACGGAAGCGCTTATTCAAAATCCATCAATGGATTCCATGCGGACTGGCCAGGTTGGGACCCATTTGGCGGTTCTTTTGGTGAACCTTATAGCTACCGTCAAACTTATTGGGACAAAATGGATATGGTAACCGATTATGTGTCCCGTAATCAAGCCCTGCTACAGTACGCGAACCAAAAAGTTGATGTCGCTGTTATACGAGATGGCCCATTGGCATTTGAATTCCCAAATGGAAACTCTATGCAGGCATTGTTGGACAACGGTTATTCTTACAATATCATGAGTGAGGCACTGATCAATGGCGAAAATGCCCATGATGTACAAAACCAGATGATCTATCCGGATGGCCCTGGCTATAAAGCGTTGGTATTAAGCGAAGTTTCCACCATCTCTGTAGAATCAATGGAAACCATTCTGGATTACGCAAAAGCTGGTATACCAATTATTTCTTATTCCAGCAATCCTTCCAAAGTATATGGGACAGAAAAATCAGACAATACGGATGCAAATGCTCATGTACGGTAAGGAAGCAAGCAACCGAAAACAAGAGATAGACCGCCAGCACTACACTATTCCGAACCAAAGACCAAAAGATAAGCATTGTGGGAAAATCTAAACTTTTGGATTTTCCTACAATGCCGACTACGGCGGAATCCCTCCCACTCCTTATATCTTTCTTTCCGTATACATTGAATTTGTATTTAGTAAATGCTATAATGTCCCTATTCAAATTATAAATGTGTTGAATTAGTTACATGTACATATTTTTTGTGCCGGAGGAAGTGAAATGAAACAAAAAATTTATCTCATTACAGGCTTAATGGCTTCTGGAAAATCTACAGTTTCCGATTTACTGGCAAAATCAATAGAAAAATGCGTCCATCTTCGTGGTGATGTGTTCCGAAAAATGATTATTTCAGGCAGAGAAAATATGTCAGCTACCCCATCAGCGGAAGCAGTCCGCCAGCTGTACCTTCGATACAAATTGACTGCTGATGCGGCAAGGTCATACTTTGACAACGGCTTTTCTGTAGTGATCCAAGATAACTACTACGGTGATGAATTAAACCGAATGATAAATTATCTGCATAAATACCCTGTTGAGGTTGTCGTTCTTTGTCCAGATGTGGAAACAATAAAAGAAAGGGAACGATACAGGGAGAAAACAGGCTATTCCGGCTTTACGGTTGAAACCTTATACGATACATTTATGCAGACAACACCACGGATCGGCTTTTGGTTGGACAATTCCAACCAAACACCACAGCAGACAGCAGAAAACATTCTGAACGCTAGGAAGCCGGTATGATTGTTACATATAAGGGGAAGAAAAATTTCTTTTAGGTACTTGCTTTCCTAAAACTGATGTGATATAATAGCTTCATTCCAGAAAAGGAGTAAAAAATATGCGGCAAGGTATTCTTAAATAAAACTATAATCAAATAGTGGGAACAAAGAATTATGATAGCTCCTTTTGTGGGGGCTTGGTTTTTTGTACCCAATTTAAGAATACTTTTGCCTTATCAATTTTGACATATTCAAAAAACAGCAATCACAAATAGGTGTATGCTGTATATGTGTATGTCCGCAAATTAGAATCCCCAGTGGTAAAAGTATTTTACTGCTGGGGATTTTTATGCCCTTTGGGGCTGTAAAGGGAGGACAATCACATGAAAATAATCAATATTGGAATTCTTGCCCATGTAGACGCTGGAAAGACGACCTTGACGGAGAGCCTGCTATATGCCAGCGGAGCCATTTCAGAACCGGGGAGCGTCGAAAAAGGGACAACGAGGACGGACACCATGTTTTTGGAGCGGCAGCGTGGGATTACCATTCAAGCGGCAGTCACTTCCTTCCAGTGGCACAGATGTAAAGTTAACATTGTGGATACGCCCGGCCACATGGATTTTTTGGCGGAGGTGTACCGCTCTTTGGCTGTTTTAGATGGGGCCATCTTGGTGATCTCCGCTAAAGATGGCGTGCAGGCCCAGACCCGTATTCTGTTCCATGCCCTGCGGAAAATGAACATTCCCACCGTTATCTTTATCAACAAGATCGACCAGGCTGGCGTTGATTTGCAGAGCGTGGTTCAGTCTGTTCGGGATAAGCTCTCCGCCGATATTATCATCAAGCAGACGGTGTCGCTGTCCCCGGAAATAGTCCTGGAGGAAAATACCGACATAGAAGCATGGGATGCGGTCATCGAAAATAACGATGAATTATTGGAAAAGTATATCGCAGGAGAACCAATCAGCCGGGAAAAACTTGCGCGGGAGGAACAGCAGCGGGTTCAAGACGCCTCCCTGTTCCCAGTCTATCATGGCAGCGCCAAAAATGGCCTTGGCATTCAACCGTTGATGGATGCGGTGACAGGGCTGTTCCAACCGATTGGGGAACAGGGGGGCGCCGCCCTATGCGGCAGCGTTTTCAAGGTTGAGTACACCGATTGCGGCCAGCGGCGTGTCTATCTACGGTTATACAGCGGAACGCTGCGCCTGCGGGATACGGTGGCCCTGGCCGGGAGAGAAAAGCTGAAAATCACAGAGATGCGTATTCCATCCAAAGGGGAAATTGTTCGGACAGACACCGCTTATCAGGGTGAAATTGTTATCCTTCCCAGCGACAGCGTGAGGTTAAACGATGTATTAGGGGACCAAACCCGGCTCCCTCGTAAAAGGTGGCGCGAGGACCCCCTCCCCATGCTGCGGACGACGATTGCGCCGAAAACGGCAGCGCAAAGAGAACGGCTGCTGGACGCTCTTACGCAACTTGCGGATACTGACCCGCTTTTGCGTTGCGAAGTGGATTCCATCACCCATGAGATCATTCTTTCTTTTTTGGGCCGGGTGCAGTTGGAGGTTGTTTCCGCTTTGCTGTCGGAAAAATACAAGCTTGAAACAGTGGTAAAGGAACCCTCCGTCATTTATATGGAGCGGCCGCTCAAAGCAGCCAGCCACACCATCCATATCGAGGTGCCGCCCAACCCGTTTTGGGCATCCATAGGACTGTCTGTTACACCACTCTCGCTTGGCTCCGGTGTACAATACGAGAGCCGGGTTTCGCTGGGATACTTGAACCAGAGTTTTCAAAACGCTGTCAGGGATGGTATCCGTTACGGGCTGGAGCAGGGCTTGTTCGGCTGGAACGTAACGGACTGTAAGATTTGCTTTGAATACGGGCTTTATTACAGTCCGGTCAGCACGCCGGCGGACTTCCGCTCATTGGCCCCGATTGTATTGGAACAGGCATTGAAGGAATCGGGGACGCAGCTGCTGGAACCTTATCTCTCCTTCATCCTCTATGCGCCCCAGGAATACCTTTCCAGGGCTTATCATGATGCACCGAAATACTGTGCCACCATCGAAACGGCCCAGGTAAAAAAGGATGAAGTTGTCTTTACTGGCGAGATTCCCGCCCGCTGTATACAGGCATACCGTACTGATCTGGCCTTTTACACCAACGGGCGGAGCGTATGCCTTACAGAGCTGAAAGGATATCAGGCCGCTGTCGGTCAGCCGGTCATCCAGCCCCGCCGTCCAAACAGCCGCCTGGACAAGGTGCGCCATATGTTTCAGAAGGTAATGTAAAGATACATAATCGTCAAGACGGCAACAATCAGAAGTTATGGAGGGTAACAATGGAATATAGTAAGGAAGATTTAATGGAAGCAAAAAAGCAAATTTGGGGAGTGGGAGAGAACATGGGAACAGAGGAAAGTAAAAAAATCTGGGAGGAGAACGCACAATTTTGGGATAATGCAATGGGTGACGAATCTAATGAATTTCACAGAGAGGTAGTGCGTCCCAAAGTAACGGAACTTCTATCTCCTAATCCTGCGGATTACATTTTGGATATTGCGTGTGGCAATGGAAATTATTCTTCGTATCTTGCACAAAGAGGCGCTTCGGTTGTCGCTTTTGATTACAGCAAAAAAATGATAGAATTGGCTAAAAGACGGCAATCACAATATGCAAAACAAATTGAATTTTGTGTGGCGGATGCGACCGATAGAAAAAGTATATTAGAATTAAAAAGAAATCGAGCCTTTACGAAAGCAGTTTCTAATATGGCAATTATGGATATTACGGATATTGAACCACTTCTTATGGCTGTTTATGAACTGTTGGAGGAAAGCGGAATTTTTGTCTTTGCAACGCAACACCCTTGTTTTATCACGTTGACTGAAAAATATATGACACCGCACAGTTACTATGGTATAGCGATTGAAGGGCAACCGGAGGAGCAGATTTATTATCATCGTTCCATACAAGATATTTTTAACCTTTGTTTTAGAGCTGGATTTGTCATTGATGGATTTTATGAAGAATGTTTCAAAAACAACAAAGAAATTCCTATGGTAATGATAGTAAGGCTTAAAAAGGTAAAACGTGATAGCTTAAAATAAATTCAAGTTTGCCGGATAAATAGCAAACCTGGCCGAGCCAGTCAACGGTCAAGATGAACGGGCTTCGCCCGCCGTTGACAGCCCCGCCCGGTTTTGCAGTTAGGCAGTCAAGGAGCGACAGCCTAAAGTGCTGCCGCCCCTTACTATCATAAAAAGCAACTACTAACCAGCCACAGCCCTTTTGGGAGGAAAGGGGGATTTTCCATGACCTGTACAGAAGAATATCGGGAACATATCGAGTACACTTTCCATGCCTTTTGCAAAGTCGTTATCCGAAATGCAACGATCAACGCAGCGAGGACACGGAGCAGGAAGCACAAAAGAGAAATATCCCTTGAATACCTCACAGACGAAAAGCACTACCCTTTAGGCACGACAGATGAATATTTCCAAGCCCCGGAGCCGGACGAGGAATACATACTTACCCTTTGCGGCGATACGGTCATTTTCAGCAGCGGCTTACTTGCGGAAGCCCTGTCACGGCTGGACGAACGGGAGCGGGAAATGATTTACCTGTCCTTTTTCAAGCGTATTCCACAGCACGAAATTGGCAGACAGTACGGGCGCAGCCGCAGCACAGCGGGCTACCATATCCGAAAAGTCCTACGGCAGCTCCAAGCGGAAATGGAGGGAATGGCATATGAGAAATAATAGGCTTCTCCCCTATGAAACAATCGTCCAAGCCACCAGCGGGGAGCCGGAAGCGGTGGGAACTGTATTGCAGTATTACCGCCGCCGCATACAATGTGCCGCCCGTGTGAATGGACGGGTAGACCAAGATACAGAGGACTACATCACCCAGACGCTTCTCACAGCTATTTTCAAGTTCCGCTTTGGGAGATAGCCCTACCGCCTACAACTGAATAACCGCCGCTTCGCCGGCAACCAGAAAGCAGTAAATCTATTCAACAGATTTGCTGCTTTTTTTCGTTCCTGTTTGGCATTTTTGAAAATCCCCAGTATGAAAAAACAAAAGGGAAAATTGCCGCCGCAGTTGGCAAAATCCCTTACTTATCCGTGGAGGGTATCAAAGAAAAAAATACTGCCATTGTCCGCCTTTTTCGGCTTGCGTGGTGTTGTAGGGAATAAGGGGAAATTCTAAAAATCTCCGTCCATTTTGCTTTGCGTGGTGTTGTAGGTAGTGAAAGGAAAATTTTCAAGATATGCCGGAATAGCGGGTAGCAAAGCCCTTTTGAAACGTCTTGTTAGCGGAAAGTACGGAAGCCGGGGAACGCCGGAGTTTTTCAGAGCAAGATTCTACCGCAGTACCAAAATTCGCTTATCGCTCATTTTGCCCCTGCGGGAATCTTGTTGGGGAGTGCCTTCCCCAAACCCTGCTTATGCGGCTTACGCCGCTGGAAAATCCCTCAAAATAATTTTTCGGATTTTTCAAAAACAGTTCCGCTTTACACCCTGTTTTTCTCCTATTAGTGAGAGGACACCACGCACAGCCGAAGGAGGTTTTACCATGCGAAAACGATATAACACGCCGCACCGCAGCCGGGTAGTCAAGACACGCATGACCGAGGAAGAATACGCCGAGTTTGCGGAAAGGCTTTCTGCTTACAACATGAGCCAAGCCGAGTTTATCCGGCAAGCCATAACCGGGGCAGCCATACGCCCCATCATAACCGTTTCCCCCGTCAATGACGAGTTGCTTGCCGCTGTCGGGAAGCTGACCGCCGAATACGGCAGGATCGGCGGCAACTTAAACCAGATAGCCCGGACGCTGAACGAGTGGCACAGCCCCTACCCGCAGCTTGCCGGGGAGGTACGGGCGGCGGTTTCCGACCTTGCTGCCCTAAAGTTTGAAG
The DNA here is from genome assembly GCF_014297275.1 of Clostridium facile. NCBI lineage: Bacteria > Bacillati > Bacillota > Clostridia > Eubacteriales > Clostridiaceae > Clostridium > Clostridium facile. The sequence continues at coordinate 2,202,112 of NZ_JACOQK010000001.1, read as the reverse complement.
TCTTGCAGAAAGTGGGTGACGCTGTTGGCAACATTCAAACATATCAGCTCTAAAAATGCGGACTATGGCGCAGCGGAAGCCTATCTCACATTTGAGCATGACGAGTTTACCATGAAGCCCACCCTTGATGAAAACGGGCGGCTGATACCGAGGGAGGATTACCGCATTTCTTCCCTCAACTGTGGGGGCGAGGATTTCGCTGTTGCCTGTATGCGGGCTAATCTCCGCTATGAGAAAAACCAAAAACGGGAAGATGTGAAAAGCCACCACTATATCATCAGCTTTGACCCACGGGACGGGACAGACAACGGCTTGACCGTAGACCGGGCGCAGGAGCTGGGCGAGCAGTTCTGTAAAGAGCATTTCCCCGGACACCAAGCCTTAGTCTGCACCCACCCGGACGGGCATAACCACAGCGGCAATATCCATGTGCATATCGTCATCAACTCCCTGCGGATTTATGAAGTCCCGCTTCTGCCCTACATGGACAGACCAGCCGACACACGGGAGGGCTGCAAGCACCGCTGCACCAACGCCGCTATGGAATATTTCAAGAGTGAAGTCATGGAGATGTGCCACCGGGAGGGGCTTTACCAAATCGACCTCCTAAGCGGCAGCAAGGAACGGATAACCGAACGGGAATACTGGGCGGCAAAGAAAGGACAGCTTGCCCTTGATAAAGAGAACGCTGTCAGAGAAGCCGCAGGACAGCCGACCAAGCCCACCAAGTTTGAAACGGACAAGGCGAAGCTGCGCCGGACGATACGGCAGGCACTTTCCCAAGCTGGCAGCTTTGACGAATTTTCTTCCCTTTTGCTGCGGGAGGGTGTGACCGTCAAGGAGAGCCGGGGGCGGCTTTCCTACCTCACGCCGGACAGGACAAAGCCTATCACAGCCCGGAAGCTGGGGGACGATTTTGACAAGGCTGCTGTCCTTGTCCTGCTTACGCAGAACGCCCACAGAGCCGCCGAACAGAGCAAAGCCATACTCGAATACCCTGCCGCGGTTAAAAAGCTGTCACAAGGGGAAAAAACCACAAAAACCACCCCGGCAGACAACACCTTGCAGCGCATGGTTGACCGGGAAGCCAAGCGAGCCGAGGGCAAGGGCGTGGGCTATGACCGCTGGGCGGCAAAGCACAACCTAAAGCAAATGGCAGCTACCGTTACCGCCTATCAGCAGTACGGCTTTTCTTCCCCGGAGGAACTGGACGAAGCCTGTTCTGCCGCCTATACCGCCATGCGGGAAAGCCTTACAGAGCTGAAGCAGATGGAAAAGACGCTGAACGGGAAAAAGGAGCTGCAACGGCAGGTGCTTGCCTATTCCAAGACCCGCCCTGTCCGGGACGGGCTGAAACAGCAGAAAAACGCCAAAGCAAAAGCAGCCTACCGTCAGAAGTACGAAAGCGACTTTATCATAGCAGACGCAGCCGCCCGCTATTTCAGGGAAAACGGCATTTCCAAGCTGCCGAGCTATAAAGCCCTGCAAGCAGAGATTGAAACCCTTATCCAAGAGAAAAACAGCGGCTACAACGATTACCGGGCAAAACGGGAGGAATACCGCCGCTTACAGACTGTCAAGGGCAATATCGACCAGATTTTACACCGGGAGCGCAAGCCTGTGAAAAGGCAGGAACAGGAACGATAAAAACCGCCCCAAAATGTACCCGAACCTATACAGAACAAGGGGGCTGCCCCGTACCCTATCCGCAAATACCAAAGGATTTTTTAACGGGCTTATAGGGCAGAAAAAACCCGAAAATGATACCGAGATGATACAGAATTACCGCCGATACCGCCACACCAGCGGAAACGGCAGAAAGGAGCGCACCCATGCCAAGAATGAGCAAGAAACGGCGGCTGGAATGGTCTTTTTTCCTGCGGCAAGTGAAAGTCGGGAATTCCACCTGCGATCGTATCACATACAATGACCTCTGCCGGGGCTGTACCCATAGCTGCAAGCAGAGCTTCCGGGCGGTTATCATACTCTGCCCCCACTACTACTCCAAACGCCGGAAAAAGGAGGACAGGGACAATGGCAGATAACCGCAAGTATTACTACCTCAAGCTGAAAGAGAACTTTTTTGACAGCGACTCCATTGTGCTGCTGGAAGATATGAAAGACGGGATTTTATACTCCAATATCCTCTTGAAGCTGTACTTAAAATCGCTGAAAAACGGCGGGAAATTGCAGCTTGACGAGCATATCCCCTACACAGCGCAGATGATAGCGACACTGACCCGCCACCAGATAGGGACGGTTGAGAGGGCTTTAGAGATTTTCCGGCAGTTGGGGCTTGTGGAGCAGCTTGACAGCGGGGCTTTCTATATGACCGACATTGAGCTGATGATAGGACAGTCCTCTACCGAAGCCGAGCGGAAACGGGCTGCAAGACTGGAAAACAAGGCACTTTTACCGCCCCGGACAAAAGGCGGACATTTGTCCGACATTCGTCCACCAGAGATAGAGATAGAGTTAGAGAAAGAGATAGAGATAGAAAAAGAGAGAGAGGGAGAAACGGGACACCCCGCCCCCGCCGCTTATGGCAGATACAACAATGTGATACTGACCGATACAGAGCTTTCCGGGCTAAAAACAGAGTTGCCCGACAAGTGGGAGTATTATATTGACCGGCTTTCCTGCCATATCGCTTCCACCGGGAAACAGTACCACAGCCATGCAGCCACCATTTACAAGTGGGCGCAGGAGGACGCTGCCAAAGGCAAGGCTGCCCCGAAACAGGGCATACCCGATTATTCATGCAAGGAGGGCGAGAGCTTATGAAAAACGGAATTGAAGCTATGATTACGGACATTACAGCCACTACCGCCGAAGCGGAGGACTACACAGGCGAGGACGGGCTTTTATACTGCGGTAAGTGCCATACGCCCAAAGAAGCCTATTTTGCAGAGGGAAAGACTTGTTTCGGGCGTGACCGCCACCCGGCAGAGTGCGACTGCCAGCGGGCAGCCCGTGAAAAGCAGCAAGCCGCCGAAAGCCGACAGAAGCACCTTGAAAAAGTGGAGGACTTGAAACGCCGGGGCTTTACCGACCCTGCTATGCGGAACTGGACATTTGAGCATGACAACGGCAGAAACCCGCAGACCGAAACCGCCCGCTTTTATGTGGAGAGCTGGGAAACCATGCAGGCTGAAAATATCGGCTACCTGTTTTGGGGCGGCGTGGGGACGGGAAAAAGCTACCTTGCCGCCTGTATCGCCAACGCCCTTATGGAAAAAGAGGTTGCCGTCTGCATGACAAACTTTGCAACGATACTGGGTGACCTTGCCGCCAGCTTTGAGGGCAGGAACGAATATATTTCCCGCCTTTGCAGCTACCCTCTGCTGATACTTGATGATTTCGGTATGGAGCGAGGAACAGAATACGGGCTGGAACAGGTTTACAGCGTGATTGACAGCCGTTACCGAAGCGGCAAGCCGCTGATCGCCACGACCAACCTCACGCTGGAGGAATTGCAGCACCCGCAGGACACGCCCCACGCCCGTATCTATGACAGGCTGACTTCCATGTGCGCCCCCGTCCGCTTCACGGGCAGCAACTTCCGAAAGGAAACCGCACAGGAAAAGCTGGAACGCTTAAAGCAACTGATGAAGCAGCGAAAGGAGAGCCTATGACAGAAACGAAACAGACAAGCACCACCAAAACAGACCGCCGCCCGGACTGTGTGACGGAAATCCGCATGGGCAACTCCGTCCTTACCGTTTCCGGCTTCTTCAAGCAGGGCGCAACCGACACCGCAGCCGACAAGATGATGAAAGTGCTGGAAGCGGAAGCTGCTACACAAAAAACGGCGATTTGACCGACCATAAAGAAGCAGATTTGACGCTTTTGCCGCTATACAGACAGCCGCCCCATGTGGTACAATCAAGGTACGGAATAGTGGGGCTGGCTGTCGGAAACGGAGGATTTTATGTTAAGACAGACCAACCAACAACCAATTACCGCCCTTTACCCAAGACTATCCCATGAGGACGAGCTGCAAGGCGAAAGCAATTCCATTTCCAATCAGAAGCGTATCCTTGAAACCTATGCAAAGCAGAACGGCTTTTCCAATCTGCGCTGGTACACGGACGACGGTTATTCTGGTGCGAACTTTCAAAGACCCGGTTTTCAAGCCATGCTTGCGGACATTGAAGCCGGAAAAGTCGGGACAGTTATCGTAAAGGATATGTCGAGGTTAGGGCGAAACTACCTGCAAGTGGGAATGTACACGGAAATGATTTTCCCACAGAAAGGTGTCCGCTTCATCGCTATCAATGACGGAGTGGACAGCGCACAGGGCGACAATGACTTTGCCCCGCTGCGGAATATCTTTAACGAATGGCTGGTGAGAGATACGAGCAAGAAAATCAAAGCAGTAAAACGCTCAAAAGGCATGAATGGCAAGCCCATCACAAGCAAGCCTGTGTATGGCTACCTCATGGACGAGGATGAAAATTTCATTATTGACGAGGAAGCTGCACCCGTAGTCAAGCAGATATACAACCTCTGTCTTGCCGGGAATGGTCCGACCAAGATAGCCCGTATGCTCACAGAGCAGCAAATCCCCACGCCGGGAACGCTTGAATACCGCAGGACGGGCAGCACCCGCCGCTACCACCCCGGCTATGAGTGCAAGTGGGCGACCAATACCGTAGTGCATATCCTTGAAAACCGGGAATACACAGGCTGTCTGGTAAATTTCAAGACAGAAAAACTTTCTTACAAAGTCAAGCACAGTGTAGAAAATCCCCCGGAAAAGCAAGTGATTTTCGAGAACCACCACGAGCCTATCATAGACACCCAAACATGGGAACGGGTGCAGGAGCTTCGCAAACAGCGCAAACGCCCAAACCGCTATGATGAAGTGGGTTTGTTCTCCGGCATACTGTTCTGTGCGGACTGCGGCAGCGTGATGTATCAGCAGCGATACCAGACGGACAAGCGCAAGCAGGACTGTTATATCTGCGGCAACTACAAGAAACGCACCCATGACTGTACGGCGCACTTTATCCGCACCGACCTCTTGACCGCTGGTGTACTCTCCAATCTGCGGAAAGTGACCAGCTATGCGGCAAAGCATGAAGCCCGGTTTATGAAACTCTTGATTGAGCAGAACGAGGACGGGGGCAAACGCAGGAACGCCGCCAAGAAAAAGGAACTGGAAGCCTCCGAGAAACGCATAGCCGAGTTATCCGCTATCTTCAAGCGGCTGTATGAGGACAGCGTGACCGGGCGCATATCAGACGAGCGTTTCACAGAGCTGTCGGCAGACTATGAAGCAGAGCAACGGGAGCTGAAAGAAAGAGCCGCTGCTATTCAAGCGGAGCTTTCCAAAGCACAGGAAGCCACCGTGAACGCAGAAAAGTTTATGAATGTTGTCCGGCGGCATACCAGCTTTGAAGAACTTACCCCTACTCTGCTGCGGGAGTTTGTAGAGAAAATCGTTGTGCATGAGTGCAGCTATGACGAGAACAAGACCCGCAGACAGGACATTGAGATTTATTATTCTTTTGTTGGCAAGGTGGACTTGCCCGAATAACCGCCCGACCTATCCGACACAATGCGCAAGTGCCGGATAGGAACGGCAAAATTTTTTACACTTCTATTACTTCTTTATCGCACATCAGTAAAAGTACAGGAATTATATCAAGAACTGTTAAATTTTGACAATGTAAAAGAAACTTCTAATAAAGATGAAATTCCTGAAATTTTAGAATCCTTGGACATTACCGGCTACGCCAACTATAGCATCCCAAAACTGGAAACCACCATGTATCAGGATACCATTGATGGAACCAACTATTACTACATGTTTAACGATGTTTCCACTTTCCAGGGTATGTTGACCGCAGGGTCTTCTAAAATGTACAAAACTGGGGAATATGGTGAAGCGATCCAGGATGCTATTGTAACACTGGAAGGCTCCGGAACCCCTTATATGCTGGATGCTATGACCGGGGAAATCACACAAATTGGAGAATACACTGACAATGGCGATGGTACCATCACCCTCTGCCTGGATAATCTGGATCCAGGAGCATCTACCATCATTGCAATTACCAATAATACAACCGACTTCCCTGCTCCATCTGACTATGTAACAGATGTGAATGCAGACAATGGTGATTACGAAATCGCACGTGACGTGGATCATAATGCGGTATTCCGCTCCAACACAGCGGGCAGTTACCAAGTTAGCTTGTCCGATGGCACAACAAAGGATGTTACCATTGATAAATCCGGTGAGGTATTGGATTTAAGCGATGCGAAATGGAATTTGACCATCGACAGTTATGGTCCAAAATATAAGGACGCAAGTAGTATGGTAGACCCAGAAACTGGAATACAAACCGTAGATCCTTCCGAAACAGAGATTATTACCGTTGATTTTGGAGAACAAAACCTAGTGAACTGGGCAGATATCCAGGCAACGGAAGAACAGCTGGCTACTTTAGGCGTTGCTTCTATGGATAATGTATCAGGACGTGGATACTATACCACTACATTTGATTGGGATGGTTCCAAAGCAAACCTGTGGATGTCCTATGGTAATGACCAAATTACCGGTATTACGATTAATGGTCAGGAAATTGATGTGATTAACAATCTGACAGATACGGTTGATTTAGGAAAATATTTAGTAGAAGGCTCCAATACTTTAACCATCGAACTCACTACTACCTTGAACAAACGTGCACGGGTAGAAAGCGATGTATTTGCTGGTAAGAGTACAAAAGCAGCAACAGCGATTACAGATAATGGCTTGGTAAGCGCAGTATTGACCCCATATACCGAAGTTGTTTTGGCTGATCAGGAACAAGCGGACAAAGGTATCCTGAACGCAGTAATTGCATACGCAGATGCAGCAAAAGCAAGTGGTGAATATGATAATGCCATCGAAAGTGTACAAAAATCCTTTGATGAAGCGTTGATGAATGCGAAAGCAGTTGCAGAAAATGATGCAGCAACTCAAGAAGAAGTGGATGCAGCATGGCAGACCTTATTGAACGAAATCCATAAATTAGGATTTGTAGCAGGCGATAAAACAGAGTTAGCAAGCTTAATCGCAGCAGCAGAAGGAATCGACCTGAGCAAGTATGTAGAAGCAGGTCAAGCGGAATTCACCGCAGCATTGGAAGCAGCTCAGAGCGTATACAAAGACGGAGACGCAATGCAGGCGGAAATCAATGAAGTAGCGGATAAGCTGTTAAACACAATGTTGAACCTGAGATACAAAGCAGATAAATCTATTCTGGAAGAAGTAGTAGCAAAAGCAAATCAGATAGATGCGAACGCATACACAGCAGAAAGCTACGCAGTACTGGAAGTAGCATTAAAAGATGCGGATGCAGTATTAGCAAATGAAAACGCAACCCAGAAAGAAGTAGACGTAGCAGTACAATCTGTGCAGGCTGCAATGGATAGTTTAGTAGCAGTAGAAGGAACAGAAACACCATCTGATAACAATGCTACTCAGACTGGACAGGAAAGCACAACAACCAAAGCAAACGCAGCGAAAACAGGGGACTTTGCCCCAATCGCAGGGTTGGCAGTATTGGCAGTAGCAGGTGCAGCAATCCTGATTACTCGTAAGAAAAAATAATATTGTAAAACTTCTTTTTCTCTTTTCTATCATTCATGCGCATATAGTTTATGCGCTGCTATAAAAATATCCCGCGGAATCAAGTTCCGCGGGATATTTTTATATGATGTCTTTCGATCTAGAAAAGCTTCCTAGCTTTCGTGAGGGAAAAAAGAATAGTACAACAATCATAATAGCGAGTTTTATACGAGCCGAAAAGGGAAATATTGTACGAAAAATAACGAATAAAAATAGGCTCATTTACAAGTGTACGTGTGATGCAACAATATAATTTAGTATCCCTTATAGAGGCTGTGCAATCCACTGATTGAACTGGTGGTCTTGACTGCTTTTAATGAAATAATATTAATTTACAGAGAAAATATAAAATTAGACTACTGTTTGACTGGAAATGATACTTGGAATAGCAGTTGTTTTCAACGGCGTTCGTAAATGAGGCCTGTAATGCCGTTACTGGTTTGGGTTTTGATTAATTTGAGCGGAAGTGCCTGTTCCATTTGTCCAAAAAGAGGGACTCCTTTTCCCAGAAGGATGGGAATAACCGAGATATAAAATTGGTCAATTAAATTTTCACGAATCAACTGTTGTGCCAGGTTTGCACCACCACAAATCCAGATATTTTTCCCTCTTTGCTGTTTTAACCTGGTGACTAACTCACAGGGATTTTCGTTGACAAACTGGATTTCACTGGTAGATATTAATTTTTTATGGGTTACAACAAAACTAGATATTCCATTATAGACCCATTGATTAGGAGAAAGTTCTGTTACAATTTGATGATAAGTATTCCAACCTAACACAACGGTATCAATAGTTTTCATAAATTCATCATAGTTACTATCCGGTATGGAAGTGGGGTCTTGCCCATTTAACCAATCGACTTGTCCGTTACCATCGGCAATATATCCATCTAAACTAATTGCGATAAATAAAATTACTTTTTTCATAGTGCTACCTCAAATCCATCTACAAGGGAAAATTGCTATTTTACCTAGCATGTCCGGTTATTGCGATGTATATTGCGTTTTGGGCAAAAAAATTCGGCAGAGATTTTTCAATCCCTGCCAGAAATAAAAAAAGAGAAAAAGAGAAAAAGAAAAGAAGATAAGACAAATCAATTAATTGATTTGTTGACTATATCATACCATCTTTTTTTGGTTTGTGCAATGTTTCAATTTGACATATTTCTGGTAATATTGTGACATTTCATGACCTGTTTGCGATATTTTCTTTTAAAAAGGGAATATATAGAAATTTATACTATCCATTCTGTAACTATTTTTTCGATATTATTTTTCAATTTGTAAGAACATACAGAATTTTTGCTGTTAACCATTTAGTAATCCGTTTAATAAGAAATAATTTCTACTTTTTCCACAAAATCAGCAATAAAAACAAATTTTAGTTTATCGAATTTATTTTTGTTTTATTCACAAAATACCGCCAGTATCTTCTGGCGGTATGTTTATTCTAGTTTATTTGGAAAAGAACAGGTTGATAGCCTTTTTTATAGTCCATGTTGATTTTATGCGGATAAAAAGGTATTGTTTGTTCGTACCAAACCTGTAGATTCGTTATGAAGGAGCATTTGTTTTTCCGATTAACGAGACTCTTGGATGCGATTGATCCATTTGTTGGAAAATTTTTGGATTAGATCAGGATAATTTAAATCATAGGTATCAATCGTAATTGAAGGAGTCTGTATGGAAACGGTCTTTGTTTACGGATTTTCCTGGGAAAATGTTGTATTTACCAGACGATAAGTTTTATATCCGCCGCTCAGGTTATAAACATCAAAGCCATGTTGCAGCAAAATTCTGGTTGCGATATTCCCCCGCAGACCTACACGGCAGGTGACATAAATTTTTTTATTTGGATCCAGTTCACTGAGACGTTCCCGGAGTTCATCCAGTGGAATATTGATTGCATTTGGGATTGTCCCCATCAAAACTTCTGGTGGAGTGCTTACATCTACAAAAATAGAATTTTCCTGATCAATTTGTGGGATCTGTTCTGCATAGAATACCGGCATTTCCCCTTTTAAAATATTAGCTGCGGTGAATCCCAGCATATTTACAGGGCTTTTAGCGGAGTTAAATGGTGGTGCATAACAAAGTTCTAGTTCCTCCAAATCGTATACGGTTCCCCCAAACTTCATCACAGTGGCGATGACGTCAATCTGTTTTTCTACATTTTCAGCCCCAACAGCTTGTGCCCCAAGAATTTTGCCATCTGGAGCAAACAGCATTTTCATGCTGATCTGGGTTGCACCGGGATAATATGTTGCGTGGGAAAATGGATGCACATAGGTTTTAAGATAGTTCTGATTGGATTTAGCCAACTGCTTTTCATTCAAACCAACAGAAGCTGCAATTAGGTCGAATACTTTTACTACAGAACTGCCGTAGGCGATTTTTCCGTTGGTTTGGTGCTGGCCCAATACATTGGCGGCAACACTTCTGCCCTGTCGGTTTGCCGGTCCCGCCAAAGAGATCAACGCCTCTTCCCCACTGACACCATGAGTAACTGCAATGGCATCCCCAACCGCATAAATATCCGGATTGGATGTTTGGAAAAACTCATTTACTTGGATGCTATTGCCCACAGAGAGCTTTAATCCAGCTTGTTGGGCTAAACCGTTTTCTGGTGTTACCCCCATAGCCAGAACTACCATACCGCAATGGATTTGCGACTGATCGGTAAGAGAAACTATCAAACTATGATCGGATTGGGATTCTAATTTGCTGACGCCGGTACCCAATTTTAAATTTACTCCTTTTGAGATGATCTCCTGATGGAGGATATTTGCCATTTCCCGATCCAGTGGTGCCATAATCTGGTTGGTAAATTCCACCAATGTAACCTCCATCCCACGTAAACGGAGATTTTCCGCCATTTCTACCCCGATGAATCCTCCACCTGCCACAACGCAGGAATTTACTTGATTTTTTTGGATATATTCATCAATTTCTAGAGTGTTCCGTACATTGCGTACAGTAAAAATACCTGGTAAGTCAATCCCTTCAATAGAGAATTTTTTAGGGGACGCCCCTGGGGATAGAACCAGCTTATCATAGGTTTCGGTATAACTTTCGCCAGTTAGATGGTTCCTTATCTGGATTACCTTTTCTTGTGGATGGATTTGGGTTACCTCACTCGATGTGCGTACGTCAATGCGGAAACGCTTCCGCAACAGCGCGGGAGGAGTAACCAATAACGCCTCTTTTTGTTTAATTTCCCCGCCAATATAGTATGGCAACCCACAGTTTGCGTAAGAAATATCTTCCCCTTTTTCAAATAAAATAATCTCCGCCTGCTCATCCAAACGGCGTAGTTTGGTAGCTGCCCCAGCTCCCCCTGCAACGCCGCCAACAATACATATTTTCATATTTTTCTACCTTGCCCTTTCTATAGGTTGTTGTACTAATTATATTCTATTTTTCCTTTTTGCTCTGTAACTACGTCACATAGCTAAGGAATTATTGTGAGAATACATCATCTTTTTTCAAATTCGGCGTATTGGTAAGCGTCTACTATATAAAACATGAAAAACGAGACAATAGGTTTGCAGGAATTGTTTCTTATAAAATCACTAAATTTTTTATTAAAATTTATCGGTGATAAGGCTGGTATGTTAAAATAAACGAGGCACAAAACATGTAATACTGGAAATGGATATTTTTAAAAATGTCCAAATCCTATGCAACCGGATTCCTTAAAAACAACAGTTAAAATTGGAACAAAAATAACAATAACGGATATTTTCAATTGTAAAACAATTTAGGGGAAAGTTTTCGATATTCAAACAAGGTTATGATAAATTATTTTTATCATAATTTGAAGTAAAATAGTGTGCATACGCACCTTTTATTAAATAAATGATAGAAAGCAGATGTTTCATATGCTTGATAAGAGAGTTGGAAAACGAATGAAAGAACGCAGGCAAGAACTTGGATTAACATAGGAGCAGTTTGCTGAAAAAGTCGATTTATCCATAAACTATATATCAACGGTGGAGTGAGGTGACTGTTTTCCACGATATGAAAGCCAGATTAAAATCATCAATGGACTAAAAACTTCTGCTGATTCCATTGTCTTAGATGTTATCTTATATTCCCGTAACGGCCAGCCATTACAGTTCCCCGAAAAATTTTATATCCTGCCCTTAGCCATACAAAGAATTACTTTGAATATAATAGATATTATAGCAATATAAAGAAAAATAAAAAATTGTCTGTATTCCGCTATTTGTGCTATAATAGATTTTACCAAGGGGAAAACCATATTTCGGGCAAGGTTGGATGAGGAGAATTTATAAAACCATGATTACTGCTGAGATGTTAATTGATTTATTGGAACAAAAAAGGGCGCAGTCTCTACGGGCAAAGGAGGCTTTTCATATGAAACCTTCCATCGAACATGGGGTACAGATATTTACCGAGGCAAATCATTTTCGCGATGGAAGCAATGTAGAGATCACTGTACACCGTACCCCAAAGGATTTACCACAGAATGTACCACCAAACATGCTGCCCCACAAACATGACTTTTATGAGATAGCATATGTGTACCAGGGGGAATTTATCAACGAATTTCCAGATGGCAACAAGCTAGTTGCTACAGACGGTCATTTGATTTTGATGAATCCATATGCGGCACATCTTCCCTACACGGTACATCGTGAGGATATTGTATTTAATATTTTATTGCGGAAATCCTATGTGGAACAGATTTTAGTTAATTTACTTTCTGGTAATAAGTTATTTTTAAATTTCTTTTTGGATAGTATTTATGGACACCATCAAGAAAATAATTATATGATTTTCGCCAATAACCTGGAAATCCAAGATTTGCTATTTAGTTTGATTTTAGAGAACTGTGAGCAAAAATTGTATTATGAACAGGTTGTAGATTCCTATTTTGTGGCGTTATTCGCGATTTTATCCCGGCTGCACCAAACGGAGATTGAACATAACATCCAAAAGTACGTACAAAATAGAACATTAACCGATGTAATTTCTTATATTAAATTAAACTATTCGGATGTAACTCTGGATAAAGTAGCGGAAGCGTTCCATTATTCTACTGGATACCTTTCTCGGTGGATCAAACGGAAGACAGGCTCCAGCTTTTCTGACTTGGTGTCCCAGTATCGCCTAGAGGTGGCAAAACGTTATTTGCAAAACTCTATGCTTCCCATTGAAAAAATTACTGAAATAATTGGATATAGCGACACCAGCTATTTTTATAAATTTTTTAAAAAGCAGTTGGGTATCTCACCTCAGGAATATCGGAAACAGACAGTGGAAAACCAATATCATTAATTACAAGGGCTTATTTCCCAAAGATGGGGAAGATAAGCCCTTGTTTTGGAAAATATTACTTGACAAACTGACTCCAGTTTGCTATACTGCTATATTGTTAGTTGAAACTAACTAACAGGCGTTTGACAACGCTTTGTTTTTCTCACAAAAGTTAGTTAAACCTAACTTAATTAATTTCTTTGTGGTTTATGGAAGGAGGAGCTATGAACCAGAAAACTTTAAAAAACAGCGCTAGGGTGCTTAGCTTTTTGTTGGCGTGCATTTTAGTACTGTGTGCAATCCCATTCACTACTGCTTTCGCCGCCGATGCGGATAAAGAATATATTATCAATGATAGCAGTTTTGACATGGACGATTATTTAGCAGGCGCAGGGGATGCCAATATCATCAAAATCAGCGCTAACTTAACAGGCTTAGGGGAAACTGTAATTCAACAGCCAGTCACCCAACTGTTAGGCTGGACCAAAAACTTTTTTGAGGATGTCCCCTCTGTACGCACCATTAAAGACAAACAGGATGGAACACTCCGTTTTGCCGAAGGCGTTGATGTGCTGGTAAGGGATTTGATATTTGATACCGCACAGCCAGTGGTAGTAGAAAAAGGTGCAAATGTTGCCTTTGAAAACTGTACTTTTGTACAAACACCGGTGAACAATGGCACAATCATCTGCAAGGATTGTACCTTTGAAACCGGCAAAATCGAAAACAACGGTAACGCTTCTTATACCGGTACAACAGAGGAACCGGAAAATATCGCGCAGCCATCCCATACCCCATTGGATATAGAGGTTGTTCCGGATACATTGCCTTACGCAATGGTAGGGTCTGCTTATAACCAGCAGCTGACTTTCACACTATCCGGTACAAATAAAGACAATGCCACTGTACAGGCGCAAATCACCCCAGAAGGTTCTGGTTTGATAGCGAATGTGGCAGGTAACACCGTTGCGATCTCCGGCACATCGGAACAGTCCGGCGAATACACTGTTACCATTACCGCGGCCGCAGAGGGGGACTCTCCTGTTTCTAAAACGATAGCATTGCATGCGGTTGTGGAAACCGAATATATCATTGACGACAACAGCTATGATTTCAGCGATTATCTGGCTTGGGCTGGCACAGCAACAACCGTTAAAGTCAGCGCTGATTTAACCAGCTTAGGAGAAGCGGTAATCCAGCAGCCAGTATCAAAACTACTTGGCTGGGAAAAGAACTTTTTTGCGGATCAGGCCAAACTGCGCACCATCAAGGATAGCAGTGATGGGACACTCCGTTTTGCCGAAGGCGTTGATGTGTTGGTAAGGGATTTGATATTTGATACCGCACAGCCAGTGGTAGTAGAAAAAGGCGCAAATGTTACCTTTGAAAACTGTACTTTTGTACAAACACCGGTGAACAACGGCACAATCATCTGCGAAGATTGTACTTTTGAAACTGGTAAAATTGAAAACAATGGTTCCGCAGTATATACAGGAACTACAGTAGAACCTGAAAATATTGGGACAGAACAGCCTTCCCACATTGCTTTGGGAATGAACCTGGCCCCAGAAACACTGCAAAACGCCATTGCTGGGACAGAATATAACCAAACACTAAATGTGGAACTGTATGGTACCAATAAAGACAATGCCACTGTACAAGCCAGTGTCACACCAGAAGGTTCTGGCATTACCGCGGCTGTTCAGGACAACCAGGTGGTTGTAAGCGGGAAAGTGGAAAAGCCAGGCAGTTATACTGTTTCTGTTACCGCAACCGCGGATGGCGACCAGCCTGTAACCAAAACGGTTTCTTTTGAAGCAAAACAGAACATTTCTGTTTCTTTGGAAGGAACATTGGATGCTGTTACAGTGGGGCAAAGTGGTTATCAAAACTATCTGGATGTTTTTGTAACAGATGAAAACGGTGATCAAGTCAACTACTACGATTACAGCCAGGCTAATCCAAATACGAAAATCTCAGTATCCCTTTCTCCAGAAGGAAGCGGTATGCGCGCCAGCTATCTGTTTGACAGTGTTGTGGTAAGCGGCACACCAGAAAAACAGGGAACATACCAGGTTTCTGTAACAGTGACCAATGATGTTCAGACAGCAACCAGTAATACCGTTGATTTGAGAATCTACCAAGATGATAAAACTTTACAGGAACGCTTTGATGCCCTGAATCCATCCATCACTTCCTGGGATATTGAACCTTATGAAATTTCCCAAAGCGGCAATGCTGTTGTTCCGATAAATTTAAAGGAAATTTACGGCTCCCATGAATCCGGTTTGTACGCCACTTTAGGGAATAATCAGGGTTACGCAACCGATACCCTGACCATTCCAGCAGGATGTGACGTGGTATTTGAAAACATAAAATTCTATAGCAGTATTCAGATCATTGTAGAAAAAGGCGGTTCCTTAACCCTGAAAGATTCTGTGGCTTATGGTGGTGTAGTGGTGAATGGGGGTACTTTCTCAATGTCCAACTACGCTGCATTGGTTGACAGTTTGACCTTAAATGATGGCAGTGTACTGAAAAACGCTACAGTAAATTCCCATGGCCGTTACCTGACCGATGGTTCTGATAAACCGGATGCTCCGGCAGTTGTAATTGTAAATGGGACTGTTACCGCTTTAGGCAATAATACAATTACAGGGGAACCTGGTGATTCTGTCCTGGCTGGACAGGATGCATTGGTTGTAAACGGTGAACTGGTAATCCCAGAAGGTTCTGTGTTGACAGCACAGGGCGGCGGAGATTACGCTCCAGCACGTGTTGGCGGAAATGGTGTTGTATTGAATAATGGGGAAGTTTCTGGACAAGGCAAATTGGTTGCTTTGGGCGGTCATGGCTATGAAGGCGATGGCGGAGATGGTATTACCGGTGTAGGCACTATTTCTGTAGTGCATCTGGAAAGTATCGGCGGTGACGCAAAATCCCTCTTTAATGATCCAAAACAGGGTGGCGATGCCATTGGTTCCAAAGTAATCGTGACTACCGAGAATTATGTTTTAAAAGGTGGTGCTGGGAATCCAGCGGGTTCCGCTGAAATCACACCAGTTACTGCAAATAAATCTATTTTGAATCAAGTCATTGAATATGCTGAAGCGCAAAAAGCTTCTCCAGAGTTTAACAAGGTAATTGCAGACGTTCAAAAAACCTTTAACGCAGCATTGGAACAAGCCAAAGCAGTGGCAGATAACAATGTTGCAACCCAAAAGGAAGTAGATACAGCCTGGCAAGCGTTGTTGAACGAAATCCACAAACTGGGCTTTGTCAAAGGGGATGTTACCTCTTTAGAAAAACTGGTTGAAACCGCAAAAGGGTTTGATTTAAGCAAATACGTAGAAGCAGGCCAGGCGGAATTAAAAGAAGCATTGGCTGCGGCGGAAGATTTGCTTGCGGATAAGGACAACGCGATGGAACAGGAAATCCAACCAGTGGAGGAGAACCTGTTAAATGCAATGTTAAATTTAAGGTTAAAGGCGGACAAATCCATTTTGGAATCTACGGTATCACAGGCAAACAATATAGAGGCAAACCTCTATACCCAGGAAAGCTATCAGGCATTAAAAACAGCTGTTGCAGCAGCAAACGCGGTGCTGGCGGATGACAGCGCAACACAGAAACAGGTGGATGCGGCTGTTGATGCGGTAAAAGCAGCGATGAATGGTTTGGTAGCGGTTGATAATGGAGAATCCACCAAACAGAATAATGCTGTGCAGGGAATTCAGATCGGTCAAGTAACAACCAGCAACAATGCTGTAAAATCAGTAAAAACTGGCGATGTAGCACCAGCTGTGGGTATCGCAGTATTAGCATTGGCATCTGCGGCAGTAGTAGCTCTCCGCAAAAAGGAAACCAACTAATTTGATATCCTCAATACCAATATCCTTTGGTCAGAACCCTCTGCAGCTGCGGGGGGTTCTGATATTTTTCTTTTTCTATTAGGATAAAACGGCTTTATCGCGGATAATAAGTTGACAAAGGGGAGATATTCCGATATAATAAGGTAAGAAAAGTATCGTAATAAAACGAAGTGAAATATCGGATGATATTTTTGCTGCGTTGCGAAGTACATTGTACCAAAAAGGGCGGAGCCCAATAAAAAAACTGGCTGAGATGAGAAAAACCAACAAGCCAATCCCAATAGAGAGGGGCCGTTGCTGGAAGTGCCCTGGTGATTGTAGTTGGAGGCCAACTCGGAGCCTATACGTCAAAAAAACGTATCGTATTCCCTGCGTTAAAGGAGAATCAAAGTGGCTGTACAAGTATGTGCAGCAATTTGGGTGGTACCACGGAAACAGCAAGTTCTCGTCCCATAGGCGGCGAGAGCTTTTTTTATTTGTTTTTGGTACGGCCTTTGTAGTAAAAACAGAAATAGATAGGAGGAACAAATCCAATGAAATGGATGGGTTTAAATGAATTAAGGGAAAAATACCTGAGCTTTTTTGAGAAAAAAGGCCACTTAAGGTTAAAAAGCTTCCCTCTGGTACCACAAGGGGATAACAGTTTGCTATTGATTAACTCCGGCATGGCGCCAATGAAAAAATGGTTTTTAGGGCAGGAAACCCCGCCAAAAAACCGTGTAACAACCTGCCAAAAATGTATCCGTACCCCGGATATCGAAAACGTAGGGAAAACTGCCCGTCACGGTACCTTTTTTGAAATGTTGGGCAACTTCTCTTTTGGCGATTACTTTAAAGAAGAAGCAACCGAGTGGGCGTGGGAATTTGTTACCAAAGAACTGGAGCTCCCCATTGACCGCATCTGGGTTTCCATTTATGAAGATGACGATGAAGCGTTTGAAATCTGGACAAAACGCCGTGGTGTAAGCCCTGATCACATTGTACGCTTTGGGAAAGAGGACAACTTCTGGGAAATCGGTTCTGGTCCATGCGGTCCATGTTCTGAATTGTACTTTGACCGTGGTGTAGAAAAAGGATGTGGCAAACCAGACTGTAAAGTTGGCTGTGAATGCGACCGATTTGTAGAATTCTGGAACCTGGTATTCTCCCAGTTCAACAGCGATGGGGAAGGCAATTATGAACCAATGGAACATCCAAACATTGATACTGGTATGGGGCTGGAACGTCTAGCTTGCATTATGCAGGAAGTAGACAACCTGTTTGAAGTAGATACTGTTCAGAATATCATGAAACATATCAGCCAGATTGCTGGCGTAACCTATAAGGAAAATCCACAGACGGATGTTTCCCTCCGTGTTATTACTGACCATATCCGTAGCACTACCTTTATGATTGCGGATGGGGTAATCCCTTCCAATGAAGGCCGTGGCTACGTACTTCGCCGTTTGCTCCGTCGTGCTGCCCGTAATGGTAAAATGATTGGAATCCAAAAACCATTCCTGTATCAGGTAGTTGACACTGTTATTAAAGAAAACCAGCCAGCTTATCCAGAACTGTTGGAAAATGCGGATTATATCAAAAAGATTGTAAAAGCAGAAGAAGAAAACTTTGCTTCTACTATTAATAAAGGTTTGAATTTATTGTATGATATGATTGATAATATTGATTCTTCCATGGAACAGAGGATGCTTTCCGGGGATCAGGCATTTAAATTGTATGATACTTATGGTTTCCCTCTGGATTTAATCAAAGAAGTAATTGAAGAACAAAATATCGCTATTGATGAAGAACGGTTTATGGAACTGATGAACGCACAAAAAGAAGCTGCTAGAAAGAACGCAGCGGCAAATGATGTGGCATGGGATGAAAATGAATTGGTATTCACCGATGATGCTACTGAATTTTTAGGATATAGCATGTATGAATGTGACGCTACCCTAAAACACATTGTTATGGATGGTAAAGAAGTGGAAACTGCATCTGAAGGGCAGCAAGTAACACTGGTATTTGACGTGACTCCATTCTATGCGGAAAGTGGTGGACAGGTTGGCGACCGTGGCGTATTTGTGTATGGCGATAATATTGTGAATGTCACCGACTGTAAAAAAGCGAAATCCGGGCATTTTCTCCATTCTGGTGTTGTGATGGCTGGAAGCATCTCCCATGGGATGAACGGCCATCTGGCAATTGACGAAAAACGCCGTCAGGCGATTGCCCGCAACCATACTGCGGCACACTTGCTGCAAAAGGCTTTACGTGATGTTTTAGGCAGTCATGTCCATCAAGCTGGCCAGCTAGTAGACGACCAGCGGGTTCGATTTGACTTTAACCACTTTGAGCCAATGACCCCACAGGAAATCGCTGATGTAGAAGCAGCAGTAAACGAACAGATTTTGAATGCATTGGATGTCAATGTACAGGAAATGAAAATTGAGGAAGCAAAACAACTGGGCGCAATGGCGCTGTTCGGCGAAAAATACGGCGATGTTGTGCGTGTTGTGGACGCTTCCGGCTATTCGATTGAGTTCTGTGGTGGTACCCATGTGGATAATACTTCTAAATTAGGGCTGTTTAAAATTATCAGTGAAAGCTCTGCCGCTGCTGGTATCCGCCGTATTGAGGCTACTACTGGTACCGGTGTATTGAATATGATTCACGAAAATCACTTAATGATTGCTACTACCTGTTCTGTGTTAAAACTGACCAACCCTCATGAATTGCCATCCAGATGTAAAAACTTGATGGACGAGCTAAAGGAAAAAGACCATAAAATTGATGAGATGACACAAAAACTGGCTTCTTATCGGTTTGAGGAAGTATTGGATTCCGCCTTGGAAGTAAACGGAATACAGGTAATCTCCGCAAGCTTTAACGGGTTAAATACCCAGTCCCTCCGTGCTCTGGGGGACCGTGTGAAAGAACGGACCAATGTAGTGGCTGTCTTTGCTAGCATTGCGGAAGGAAAAGGAACAATGCTTGCTGTATGTGGAAAAGAAGCGGTAGAACGTGGCGCCCATGCCGGAAACATTGTCCGTGAGGTTTCTGCCCTAGCTGGCGGGAAAGGTGGCGGACGACCAGATAGCGCAATGGCTGGCGTCAATGAAATATTTAAAATTGATGAAGCTTTGGCTCAGCTTCCTTCTGTTGTGCAGAAGTTTGTGAAATAGGAGGCGTCTTATGGATTGTTTATTCTGTAAAATTGTTGCAGGTGAAATTCCATCCAAAAAGCTGTATGAGGATGACCAGGTGTTGGCGTTTTATGATGTTGACCCTCAGGCTCCAGTTCATTTTTTGGTGATTCCAAAAGAACATATTGCTTGTGCAAGTGAAATTACACCGGAAAACTCCCAGATTATCGCCCATATTTTTGAGGTGATTGCAAATCTAGTGAGCACGTTAAAACTGGCGGATGGCTACCGCATTGTCAACAACTGTGGCGTACAGGGCGGCCAGTCTGTTCCACATCTGCATTTCCATGTTCTTGGTGGCAGGGATATGTCTTGGCCTCCAGGCTGATTGGCATAAGAATAAGTTTGAATTCCCGACAAGTAGCATTATTTGTCGGGATTCCATTGAATTGGAGGATTTTATATGGCAAACGAGTATTATTCTTTAACGGTAGCGGGCTTACAGCGCCAGCTCTCTATTTGCCCGTTAAATGATAAATTGTCCATTGCAGGGTTTATTATGTTCTCTGATGTGGAACTGACAATAGCCTGTGCGGAAGAATTATTGAAAAAATGTCCGGAAGCAGATTACATTGTGACTGCGGAATCCAAAGGAATCCCACTGGCATATGAAATGTCCCGCCAGTCCGGCATCCCCTATTTGCTTGCCCGTAAATCGGTGAAACTATATATGCGGGCGCCCATTCATGAAACGGTAAAATCCATTACAACGGCGAATGAACAGACTTTGTATTTAGATGGACAGGACGCCGAAAAGATGAAGGGTAAACGGGTTTTGATCGTGGATGACGTGATTAGTACCGGAGAATCTTTGCGGACACTAGAACACTTGGTGAACTCCGCAGAAGGGAAAATTGTAGGAAGAGCCACCGTGTTGGCGGAAGGGGATTCCGCTGACCGTGACGATATTATTTTCCTGGAAAAGCTCCCATTGTTTACAAGCGATGGTACACCAATTGAATAAAACATTCAGTATAAATAATAAGGCTTGAACCAGATTGCTCTGATTCAAGTCTTATTTATTATCATTGATTAGTTGGGAAAGCAGCCAATGAAGTAAATCCTTATCAAAGGGAATCGTAGAAGCGAAACATAAAAGGAAATATTGTGTATTTATAGATAACACAACAAAGTGATACAAAAATATTCCACGTACCCGTCAATTATAGAGCCCTATAGAATCTATTCAAGCTATTAACTTAGATGATTATCCTAGATTTTCAGATTTCAAAGCGCCATCTAAAAGGACGGTTTGTTATTATTTCTGAATTCTGCCCGATCAGAAATCTTTCCTAACCTTACTAACCTCGCCGCTATTGCGCCATTTGTCCGTTTGAAATAGTCGCAAATTTCTTTTGTTGTTCGGTTTTGGTCGAACATATCGCAAAGTAGTTGCTCTTCTTCTTCTGACCATGGAGCACCATCATTTTCTGGTTTTTCACGATGCTGTTTTCCACGAGATAATTCCATTAAAACCATATAAATTGCCCGTATTATTTCTGGTTGGTTGCATATGTGGTCCTCTGGTAATACTTCGCCAGTTAGGGGGTCCACACCATCCGCTAAGCTTTTTAAAATCCCTTTTGCGCCATTTAGATCCATTTTTTCATCTCCTTGGAATAGTTTAGTAGATATTTACATTATAAACCAATTCAGAAATGAATTCAACAAATTTTGACAAATTAATCGTAAAAAAGGGTGAGCCATACCCGTTTATTTTGTTGTTTGGCATACTGGATGGTTTTTTCTGTCCCTCCTGGGGTGCCATTCCAGATTGCTAGGATGATGTCAGCGTGGTCAACCATATACTGGTTTCTTTTTAGCATGCAATTGGAGGTGTAGTATTTTTGCAACACAGTTTGTGTATCGCATTGGGATAAAATCATTTCATACCGATTTTGCAATGATTTTGACCAGCGTTTCGATTGGGATTCACAGGGGATGGCACACTCCAGTTGAATGTGAGGGTAGTTTTGTTTTAGTTGCAGCACAATTTCAGCGGCAAACAAATCCACCCCCAATGCCATGCCGGTAATAAAGTATGTTACGTTCTGTTGGGTAATCAAATACTCAATGCGTTCCCGCAATACCTTTTTCAGGTTGTTACATCTGGGGTCATGCTCGTTAAAGCCAAACGAAAATTTTTGTGGACGGTGCCCGGTAAAACAACATTTTATAATTTGTTCCATGTGAACTCTCCGTTTACTATGTATTAAAGAATTAGAATAATATGTTAATACATAGTATAACACAAAAATTTTTTAATGTATATGACAAAAAATAAAAAACCTATGTTCAAAACATAGGTTAAAATTATTTATTTGTTTTTCGCTTCTTTAATCATCAGTTCCACAATATTCAAGATCCGTTGCTGGTCTTCCATAGGCAAATGACTTAATTCTTCCGATAATTGCGAAGTTTTATAATTGGTTGAGTGAATAAGAACATCACAGAAAATAGCGTCAGCAGAGGTTTCCAGTCCGTTCAGAATTTTGATTAATTTTTCACATCTTGGAAAGGATGCACCCCGTTCCACCGTTGAAATATAATTTGTGGTTAAACCCACCTTTTCCGCAAACTGTTCCTGGGTTAACCCAAGTTCTTCCCTGCGCTCCTTGATGCGCTTGCCAATCCTTTTATCAATCATATTGCCTAATCCTTATCTA
Organism: Clostridium facile; assembly: GCF_014297275.1. Classification (NCBI taxonomy): domain Bacteria; kingdom Bacillati; phylum Bacillota; class Clostridia; order Eubacteriales; family Clostridiaceae; genus Clostridium; species Clostridium facile. The sequence goes on along the minus strand of NZ_JACOQK010000001.1, from coordinate 2,179,477 downwards.
TTGGTTCTCATTTGCTTATCCTTAGTATAATCAAAATTTGGGTTGCAATACAGATATGTTAATCCATAGAATCTGTATGAACGAATGAGTAAAAGGATATTTTTTCTAATTTTTCGGCAAAAAAAGAAAACGCCTGCTGTCCACAGGCGTTATTTTTCAGGTTGCCCCATCAGAATGTTGGATAAACTGCTTTCATATTCCTTTTGTAAGGTAAGATATTTTCGATATTCTTGTTTGTATTTTATTTTAGTTTTCCGATAAGGGAAAATCAGTATCAGGATTAAAATGATTGCAATGATACCATCAAAAATAAAGATTCGTTTTAGGATAGAAGAAAATTCATTCGATATTTTTTCTACCTGAAATAGAATGGTGTTCCCTTTTTGTAGAGTAGATAAAGTTTTTGATTTCAGCAAAAAGATTCCGGTTTCCCGATATTCCACTTTAACCGTTGCTCCGGGAGTAATTTCATGTAAAAACAATTCACGGTTCACCTTTTTGCTGTTTCCACTTGAAATTGCATAAGAATCATTTTCAGTAAAAATTACATAAGTTTTAAAACCGCCAATCTTGGAATAAATTTTTGTTTCTTTTACCGTGATTGTATCCGTTTGGTAAGGGCGAAAATAGGTTGAACTGGATAGAATAGAGCAACACCATGCAATGATAACGATGATTCCGATTAATTCAATGCGTTTGATAAAGCGCAGTGTGGAAAAAAGGCTATCGCATTTCTTTTTCTGGTCATGTACTGGGCGCAACGCCTGGTATTTCTGTTTTTGCTTTAACTTTTTCTCTCTTATTTTTTTGGACGCCATTTTCTTCTTTCTCTTTCTATTGTTTTTCATACAAATAATTGACAACTGCCAATAAACTGGTTATAATAAAGTTAGAAAAGGCATTACCGGATAGACGGTTTGCCCCAGTTCTTATTCATTTAAAAAGATAACCACTGGATAGCAATAGGGCGGTTATCTTTTTTTATTGCTATGTAGAATACGATCAATCAGCAATAACAATATTGCGAACATAACCAGATATTCCATGGGCAACACCCCATTTTTGGGGCAAGATTCAACCGCCTACCGTTTTACAGGTAATGTCTTACGACAAATTATAACAAATTTTTACTGCCAATGCAATACAGGAAACAGATTGATTCCAAAGGAACACAGTTGGTCTGTTTGTGTGGGGCATGATTGGATAGGCGATTGATCCTATTGTTGATCGGTGAAAAAGATAGCCGCTACATCTGAACTGTAGCGGCATCTTTTTTGCTGTATAGAATAGGATGAGTTGAGGATATTGCCAGATATTCTACGGGCAAGTTCATTTCTAAAGCAAGCTCAAACTTGCCCGCTGTTTGTAAGAATATCTTATAATAAACCAATAAAATACCACATAATTCTCATACCATACTATATTATTTTGAAATTTTCTGTGTTTGTTTTATATTTCCCTACATGATCCATTTTATTGTTTATAGAACCAAAGTTATTTTTATTGCAAAAAGGCCTGATGCATGCATCAGGCCTTTTTGTGGAAAATAGTTAGAGAATTGAAACAATGAAATATAAAAATAAAGGTTGATTGTAATATAAATATTATATATGGGTCCATATCAGGGTAAATGTGGTTCCTTTTCCCATTGTACTGGTCACCTTAACATCCGCGCCCAAATAGGAGGCGCCGTGTTTTACAATGGACAAGCCCAATCCCGTTCCCCCAATTTCTTTGGAATGGCTTTTATCCACACGGTAAAACCGTTCAAAAATACGCTGCTGGTCGGATACCGGAATTCCAATACCAGTATCCTTTACCGCAATACTTGTTATCTCATCTGTTTGTTGAATGATAACCTGTACAGATCCACCCCGATTATTATATTTAATAGCGTTGTCGCAAAGGTTATAAATTACTTCTTCAAAAATTGGCTTTACAATCTCTAATGTAGCGGAACTTTGTTCGATACAAAGCCGTACATCCATTTTTTCTGCCGCTGGAGTAAGACGGTCTAAAATTTCTTTTGCTGTTTTGTAAAGGTCCACCGTTTCTTTTTCGTATGGTAGAACACTTTCATCCAACTGAGAAATTTTTATAATATCACTTACCAATGTGATTAAACGTTGTGATTCTGTAAAAATCCGTTCTGCAAATTTTGGGATATCCTCTGGTAACACAAGGCCATTTTGAATGATTTCCGCAAACCCTGAAATAGAAGTCAGTGGAGTTTTTAATTCATGGGAAATATTTGCGGTAAACTCATTCCGCAACTGTTCCCTCTGCATTTTCTCGGTAATATCAATTAGAAGAAGAACAGCCCCCTCTATTTCGTCATGATGGAAAACAGGGTTCCCAGTCAACCGATAAAACAAATCGTTTATCTGCAAAACAGCTTCTGTCCGTTCCCCAGACAGTGCTTTGTTCACCACTTGGCGGAACGGTTCACTGCGGTTTAAAATAAAGATGCTGCCCTGTGGTTTGGTTTCTTTTGCCCCTAGCAACTGCAACGCGCTGTTGTTATAAGAAAGAAGTTCTGTCTGTTTGTCAATTACCAGCAGCCCTTCTTCCATATGATTAGTAATCAAGGAGAATTCTTCCTGTTGACGTTTGGCTTTGGATAGTTGACTGCGTATGGTTCGTTTTTGACGGCTGATTTTCGTTAACAATGGGGCAATTTCTTCATAGGGTTCATTGATGTCTGGATTATTCAAGTCCAGCTTATTTAATGGTTCCACAATTTTTTTAGATGCACGGAAAGAGAAAATGGTTGCCAGTAATACAATCAAGGCGAATATCCATAAAATTGGTTGGATTAGATTGAGCAGCAAGGTAGCCACATTATATTGTGTGCTGGATACACGTAAAATCTGGCCGTTGGAGAGTTTTAAAGCATAATAGATATTTTTATGGCCTAAGGTATTGGATTGCCGAACAGCTTTTCCTGATCCATTTTCTCGTGCTTCTTGCACTTCTTCTCTGGTATTGTGGTTTTCCATGGTTGCTGGATTGGAAGAGGTATCATATAGTACGGTACCATCCGTACCTATAATGGTAATCCGCTCCTTTCCCTCTGGAAGGTCATCTAGAGCCGAAATCCCTTCATGTTCTACGGCAATGGAAAGATAATAGGCCGAATTTTCTAGTTCCCGCATTAGTTGGTTGTCAAAATATTGATATAAAATTCCAATAACAAAGGCAAGGCCTACAAAACAGGAAGCAATGGAAACCAATAAAATAGAGCGAAAAATCCGTTTTGTCATTTGTCCGCATCCTCTATTTTATAGCCTATCCCCCGCACTGTTTTAATTAGGCTACCAGCTTCGCCTAATTTTTGCCGTAACGTACGGATATGGACGTCAATCGTACGGCTCTCCCCGTCAAACTCATAACCCCAAATGCGATCCAACAGCTGGGATCGAGTAAGCACTGTACCTCGTTCCGCCAATAACAGGCAAAGCAACTCAAACTCTTTTAGCGTTAATGTGATGTTATTTCCATCCACAGTCACAATATGGCGAGATGGGCAAACATATAAATTCTCAATTTGATATTCCTCTATGGCAGCCTCTTCATCGCCAGCGCGGCGTAGGGTAGCGCGGATACGGGAAAGCAGTTCCATCATACGGAATGGCTTTGGAATATAGTCATCCGCACCGCTATCCAGTCCACGAACGGTATCATATTCGCTTCCCTTTGCGGTAAGCATAATTACCGGAAGCCGTTTTGTCATGGATGAAGTGCGGATTTTTTTTAGGATGCTAAACCCATCTTCTTCTGGCAACATAATATCCAGCAAGATTAAATCCGGAATACTTTTCTGCATCGCCTCCCAAAATTCACTGGGTTTGGAAAACCCTTGGGCTTCTAGGCCCTGAGTATTTAAGGTATAGGTAACTAGTTCGCGGATGCTTTCATCGTCTTCTAAACAGTAAATCAATTGTTATCGCCTCTTTTCCGCCTTTTATTGTAACATAAATTACTTTTTATGAAAACCCAAGACAGAGTATTCTACACACTCAGCTAAATTTACTGCATGGTCACCAATGCGTTCAAAGTATTTTGCTACCATTAAAAGGTCCAATGCAACCCCTGCGTCTACTGTATCCTGACGGATTAAACCAATCAGTTCTTCTTTTACACTATCAAACATTTGGTCTACTTTATCATCATTTTTTTCTACCTGATGTGCCAAATCCAAATCCTGCTTTACAAAAGCTTCTACACTATCGGTCACCATAGATACAGTAGCTACAGCCATTTCTCCAATATGGACTTTACTTTGCACCATATTATCCGCAATATACGGAGCCAGTTCGGAAATATCAGCAGCTTGGTCGCCAATACGTTCCATATCCGATATCATTTTTAACGCTGCGGATACCGAGCGTAAATCCCTTGCTACTGGCTGCTGTTGTAAAATCATTCTCATACAGAGAGATTCAATATCCCGTTCCATGTGGTCAATTTCACGTTCCAAAGAGCAAACCTTTTGTTTTTGCTCCTCATCATTATTTTGAAGCAGTTTTGCAGAGATCGAAATAGCCTCCTCACACAAACTACCCATTGTAATTAGTTTTACATGTAATTCTTCTAATTGGCTATCAAACTTTGACCGCATGATTATCCAAACCTCCCTGTAATATAGTCTTCTGTGCGTTTATCCTGTGGCATAGAGAACATCTGCTCAGTATCATTGTATTCTACCATTTCACCTACCAAGAAAAATGCTGTATAATCAGAAATACGGGTTGCTTGCTGCATATTGTGGGTAACAATAGCAACTGTATATTTCTCTTTTAAGCTGCCCATTAACTCTTCAATCTTGGAGGTAGAGATTGGATCCAATGCTGAGGTAGGTTCATCCATTAATAAAACTTCTGGTTCTACAGCCAGCGCTCTAGCAATACAGAGGCGCTGTTGTTGCCCACCAGAAAGCCCTAACGCGGATTTTTTTAGCCGATCCTTGACTTCATCAAAAATTGCGGCATCCCGTAAACTTTTTTCTACGATTTCATCCAGCTTAACTCGAGAACGAATTCCATGGATTCTCGGTCCATATGCAATATTATCGTAAACGCTCATGGGAAAAGGATTTGGCTGCTGGAAAACCATCCCAACCTTTTTTCTCAACAAGGTAGTGTCTACTTTTGGGGAATAAATATCTTCCCCATCCAGCAACACTTTTCCCTCTATTTTTACGTTTGGAACCAAATCATTCATTCTATTTAACGTTTTTAAAAAAGTGGATTTCCCGCATCCAGATGGTCCGATAAAAGCGGTAATCTTATTTTTAAAAATATCCATATTTACATTTTTTAACGCATGGTTTGTTCCATAATGTAAATTTAAATTTTCCACATGGATTGTAACTTGTTCTTTTTCCATACTGTCCTCCAACTTGTTATTTTTCTTTATTTACATCAAGTTTACGGCTTAAAACTTTTGTCAATAGATTAATGGCTAGAACGATAATAATCAGTACAAACGCAATACCAAATGCATCATCATATTTTGCCTTTGTCATACTCAAATACATTTGGATTGTTAAAGTGCCACCCGGTGAAAGAGGATGTGTAAGCCAATTATGTACCATTAAATAACCGCTTCCCGCTGTAAACAAAAGGGCTGCGGATTCCCCTACAATTCTACCAATAGACAAAATAACCCCGGTTATAATACCTGGAATCGCACTGGGGAGGATAATAGTGCGAATCATATACCATTTTGTCGCCCCAATGCCCAGAGCACCACTACGATAGCTTTCTGGAACGGTTTTTAAGGCTTCCTGTGTTGTTCTTGTAATAATTGGTAATATCATAATAGTCAATGTCAAGGCGCCGCACAAAATAGAAAAACCGAGCCCTAACACGTTTCCGAAAAACACCATACCGAATAAGCCAAAAATAATGGAGGGAATCCCAGATAACGTCTCTGTCGTAAATTCAATTAGTCTTACTAACTTTCCGCCCTTTGCATATTCGTTTAAATAAATGGCAGAGCCAATACCAATTGGTGTTGCAATGACTAAGGTAATTACTATAATATATATCGTATTAATAATATTAGGCAATATGCCAAATGTACCTTCTAATGCACTTTGTGCCTTAGAAATAAAATCCCAATTTATTGATGGAAGCCCACGGTATATCACATAACCAATAATCCCAACCAATAATAATACTGCTAAAAATGCACAGGCGTAGATTAAAACAAGTAAAATAATATCACCTGGACGCCGTTTTTTATCATAAATACTTACGCTAGTTGTCATCTTTACTGCCTCCCTTTTTCAGGATAGCACTCAGTATAATATTAATTATCATAATAAATGCAAATAATACCAAACCGATTGTAAACAATACTTCACGGTGCAAACCACCAGCATAACCCATCTCAGAGACAATGGCGGTTGTTAATGTTCGAACTGAATTAAATGGTAATGGAAGATTTACTGAGTTTCCACATACCAGAACAATTGCCATTGCTTCCCCAAGAGCTCGTCCAATACCGAGAACAACACCAGTAATAATACCGGATTTTGCTGCTGGTACTGTTACTTTAAAAATAGTTTGAATTTTACTTGCACCTAGCGCTAAAGAAGAATTTCTATATTGTTGTGGTACTGCGCGTAATGAGCTTTCACTAATATTGATAACAGTAGGCAAAATCATAATAGCTAACACAATTACAGCTGATAATAAATTAGCTCCACCTGTAAATTGATGGTCTGGATCATTTTTAAAAATAAATTGTTCCAATTTATATATAACGGGGTTTATCATTAAAATACCCAATAAGCCATACACAACAGAAGGAATGCCCGCCAATAGCTCAACTGCTGGCTTTACAATATGCGCTAATTTTTTATTCGAAATCTCTGATAAGAATATAGCTGTCATTAACGCAATTGGTACACCAATTAAAATAGCTAATGTAGTAGCTATAATAGAGGTTAAAATAATATACAATATACCAAACTTAGGATCTGTAGCTGTAGGAGCCCATTCTGTTCCAAATAAAATATCTAAAATCCCAACTTTAAATAATGCAGGAGCCCCTGAATAAATCATATAAACTGTAATTGCAAGAACCGCAAGAATCGCAACAACTGCACATATAAAAAAGATAACATTAGCTGTAAGCTCAATGGCGGACTTTGTTTTGTGGCTTCCAATAATGGAAATAGGTTTTTTTACTCCACCATGGGGTTTCATGATATTACACGCCTCCTTTTTCTTGACCACACATAAATTTCATGACGATATCCCCAAGAATTTTAAAATCTTGAGGATATCGAATAGTATGTAAGATTTTTTCTTTTTTATTGTTTATCTGGAACAATCAGTCCAACTTTTTGAATGATTTCCTGACCCTTGTCAGATTCAATATATTTAAACAGTTCTTGAACAGCTTCGCTTTGTTCAGAAATTTCACCTTTTGTTGCCATTACAAATGGACGGCTTAAGAAATAATCACCGGATTTAATATTTTCTTCTGTTGCTTCTACACCTTCCAAATTTACACAGGTTACAGTATCATCCAAAACATCTAAAGAAACATAACCAATTGCGCCTGGAGTAGAAGCTACTTTTGCCATAACACCACCAGTGGAATCAACTTCTTGTGCATATTTGCATGCGTCTTCAATTTCAAGCAATTCTTCAAATGCGCTACGGGTACCAGAGCCGGATTCACGTCCAATTACAACAATCGCTTGGTCATTTCCGCCTAATTCACTCCAGTTCGTAACATCACCTTTATAAATACTAATCAATTGGTCTTTTGTTAAATTTGTTACTGTGTTCGCAGTATCAACTACTACTGCAATGCCATCAATCGCTACAATATTTTCAACAATTCCTGCAGATTTTTCATCGTCTTTTAATGCTCTGGAAGCGTTACCGATATCAACGGTACCATTGGTTACTGCTTCGATACCAGCGCCGGAACCTGTATACTCAGCGGTTGCGGCTGCGTTGCAATCTGCGTTGAAAGATTCGGTTAATGCGGAACAGAATTTTTCCATAGAAGTAGAACCGGACATTGTAATTTTAGCTCCACCTAAATCAACATTACCAGAAGTTGATGTAGAAGATCCTGTAGATGCATTAGAACTACTATTTCCATTGCCTCCACATGCGGTTAAACTTACTGCCATAACGCCAGCTAATAAAGCGGCAAGAATTTTCTTTATTGTTTTCATTGTTTGTTTCTCCTTTATCATTAGATTACGTTTTACAGTATATAAAAGCTATGTAAAGTGTAAAATCACAGTTATGTAAAATATAAGTAAAACAGAAAAAACCCAAATGTAAAATGATAAACTAGTTCTTGTTTGCTTTTTCATACAAGAACTAGTTGTAAATTGTTTCCGAAATCCATCTATTTTGACTATTTTTTGTAAAATATACGAAATCTGGAGATTTTTCTTAAAATCTATGTTATAATGGTAAAAAATGGAGTGTTTGATAGAAAAGGAGGGCTTATATGTATTTTAGAATTACAAAAGGAGAAAAAGGGCTTAACATTAAAACATATCCTTCTAATACCGATAAAATGGTTACTTGGACAGGGATACCAGCTACCTGTACTCCTACTTACCCAGAACTGGATAAACTGTTTTGGAAATTGCAGGATAGCCGAAAAATTGTTAAATTTTGCAAAGCAGAGGTGTACCCAGAAATCATTATTGGAACCTTGGGTATTCCAGTAAAAATGTATCAGGATCACTATAACTCAGCTTCTTTTTGTATTCAAAAAGATCAGATTATTATTTTAGACCACACAAATTTTATAGATCATCTGATATTACAAATTCCACTAACACATTATGGACGTCCCATTAAGATGGGAAAATTCCTATATGACCTGTTAAATTTGTTAATTGATAGAGACTTAATCTTTATGGAACAACTTGAAACAAAACTTTTACAGCAGGAAGAAGAAATCGAAGAAGAGGAAGGGGAAAAAGCAGGTGATATTCCATATTCGGTACAGATACGAAAAAAAGCGTTTTGTCTTTACCGATATTACAAACAACTGGCTGATGTAGGAAGAAAATTAGCGGAAGATGAAAATGAGTATTTTGAGGAACAGGACCGATATATTTTTCAATTATTTGTGGAGCGTGTAGAGCGTCTAGCTAGTGAAGCAAAGATGCTGCAGGAATATTCTATGGAACTATGGCAGTTACACCAGGCTAAACAGAACGAAAAACAAAACCGTACCATGTTGGTATTGACCATTATATCGGCTATTTTTATGCCATTGAGTTTAGTTGTTGGATGGTATGGAATGAATTTTATAAATATGCCAGAATTACATTGGAAATATGGTTATGCATTAATTGCGGCACTTTGTGGGTTATTTCTTTTTATTAGTTTAGGTTATTTAAGCTACAAAAACTTTTTTATGCACCCCAAAAAAGAGAAACAGAAAGACGAGCAAAATAAATAGGAGGCTTCTTACAAGGAAGCCCCCTATTTATTTTATGGTTCCTGTTTATAGGGCAAAATAAACCGTTTTGCCTAGGGTAGATAGAAAAACCATAATAACCAATTCATCTATTCGATAAAAACAGATTTCATTTATCCGGGTTCTAGATAAGCTAACATACACCTGTACTACGTTAATCACTATAGTTTACAAACTATATCAGTGTTGCAAGGATACTGTTGGATACCAAAAAACCTGTTGGAGTAAAATGAATACGGGAATCCTCCTGTACGATAAAACCTGCTTTTTGGAATGGCTCTATCTTTTTAGCTAGTTGGCTGGATTCAACTGGATATTTCTCTTTTGCCTGTACCAAGTCAATCCCTTTTTTTAGGCGCATTCCCAACATAATATAATCTTCCCAATCCCCACCGGGTTGGGAAAATTCCCGTTCTTGAATCCCCAGTTTCAAATAAGACTGGATATCCCTACTATGCCCATAGCGGATTCCCTGATAAAAGGAATGGGCGGCAGGACCAAATCCGATGTATTCCCCACATTCCCAGTATTTCAGATTATGCCGGCTTTGCTTGCCTGGTTTCGCAAAGTTGGAAATCTCATATTGTTCAAACCCCATATTAAAGAGACTTTCCACTGTTTTCAAGTAAATATCCGCTGTTTGGTCCTCATCTGGACAAAACTTTAAACATTCCGCGCCAAAATAACGAGTTCCTGGCTCGATTTTCAACAAATAAGCAGAAACATGTTGAATGTTTAACTGATTGATAAAATCGAATGACTGTTCTATGCTGGAAACCGTTTGGTATGGAACTCCCAACATTAAATCAACCGAGATATTTTCAAATCCTGCCTGTTTTGCCATCTTCACCGCCCGCTTCACCTGTTCTGGAGAATGTTTCCGTCCCAAAGTTTCCAATTCCCTCGGTACTGCGGATTGCATCCCAAATGAAATCCGGTTGAACCCGCCTTTTCTCAATTGCGTTAATTGGGACAAAGAAACAGTATTCGGATTCGCTTCCAAAGTAATTTCACTGGAATCCTCCAATTGATAAAAGCGTTTCGCCTGTGCCACAATCTGCACCAGTTGTTCCGGATACAGTAATGTTGGGGTTCCCCCACCAAAATACAAGGTATCCGCCTGCTTGGTATGGTCCGCCCGTTCCAGTTCGGTCAAAATGGCTTGGACATATTCCTGCTTCAACGTTTCAGAGGCTGCCGTGGAATAAAAATCGCAGTAAGGGCATTTTCCATTGCAAAACGGTACATGTACATATAAGCCAATCTTATTCATCTAATTTGAGCACTGCCATAAATGCTTCCTGTGGGACTTCTACGCTGCCCAACTGGCGCATACGTTTTTTGCCTTCTTTTTGTTTCTCCAGCAGTTTCCGTTTACGGGTAATATCCCCGCCATAACATTTTGCCAGTACGTCTTTTCGCATCGCTTTTACGGTTTCCCGGGCAATAATTTTTCCGCCTACCGCTGCCTGGATTGGCACCTCAAACAATTGGCGTGGAATTTGTTCCTTTAATTTTTCCGCAATTCTGCGTGCCCTTGGATAGGCTTTATCCTTATGCACAATAAAGGAAAGGGCATCCACAATGTCTCCATTTAATAGGATATCCAGTTTTACCAACTGGGATGGGGCGTAACCCATCATCTCATAGTCAAAAGAAGCGTAACCTCTGGTTCTGGATTTCAGCGCGTCAAAAAAGTCGTAAACAATCTCATTCAATGGCAGTTCATAATGCAATTCCGCACGGGTTTCCTCTAAATATTTCATGTCCTTAAAGACGCCACGGCGATCCTGACACAATTCCATTACATTGCCTACAAAATCGGTTGGTGTTAAAATAGAAGCCTTCACCATTGGTTCTTCTGCCAATGAAATAATTCCTGGGTCAGGGTAATTGGTTGGGTTGTCAATGTACTGTACTTCCCCATTGGTCAAAGTAATTCGATAAATTACGGATGGGGCCGTAGTAATGATATCCAAATTATATTCCCGTTCAATCCGTTCCTGAATAATTTCCATGTGCAGCAAGCCAAGGAAGCCGCAACGGAACCCGAACCCCAGCGCAATTGAAGTTTCCGGTTCAAACGTCAAAGAAGCATCGTTTAATTGGAGTTTTTCCAGTGCTTCCCGCAAATCCTCATATTTTGCACCATCCACAGGATAAATCCCAGAGAACACCATGGAATTTACCTGGCGATAGCCCGGCAATGGTTCAGTAGCAGGGTTGTCCACCGTGGTGACGGTATCCCCCACCTTGGTATCCCGGATGCTTTTAATGGATGCGGCAATATATCCAACTTCCCCGGCAACCAGCCCTTCGGTTGGAACAAGGTTTACAGCGCCCATATAACCCACTTCTACTACGGTGAATTCCGCGCCGGTTGCCATCATTCGGATGGTCTGCCCCGGTTTTACCGTCCCTTCCTTGATTCTGACATAAACAATAACACCACGGTAGCTATCATAATAAGAGTCAAAAATCAACGCCTGTAGTGGTTTTGTTTCATCTCCGGTTGGCGCTGGGATATCGGTTACAATCCGTTCCAGCACTTCCTCAATATTAATGCCGTTTTTGGCGGAAATACGTGGTGCGTCCAGCGCTGGGATTCCAATAATATCCTCCACCTCGTGACAGACACGGTCTGGGTCAGCGGATGGAAGGTCAATTTTATTGATGACTGGCAAAATTTCCAGGTCATGGTCAATTGCCAAATAGGTATTTGCCAATGTTTGCGCTTCAATCCCTTGTGAAGCGTCCACCACCAATACAGCGCCTTCACATGCCGCTAAGGAACGGGATACCTCATAATTAAAGTCCACATGCCCCGGTGTGTCAATCAGGTTAAATTCATAGGTTTGTCCGTCTTTTGCCTGGTAGTTTAGCTTTACCGCGCGGGCTTTGATGGTAATTCCACGTTCTCGTTCAATTTCCATGTTATCCAATAGCTGAGATTCCATATCCCGCAACGCTACTGCGCTGGTTTTTTCCAGAATACGGTCCGCCAGGGTGGATTTTCCATGGTCAATATGTGCAATAATCGAAAAGTTACGAATGTTCTCACGTTTGGTTGACAAATTAACACTTCCTTCTAAATGGTTCAAAATTTTATCAGGTTGTTTCTATTATAGTAGCTTTATCGGCGTAAACACACCATCCCAATCAAAAACGCATAGAATAATAGAAATCTGGTTATACTGAATATACAATCATTTTTATAGTAAGGATATTATACCACAACCACAAACAGGATGACAATAAGAATCCCTGCTGTGAAACCGCAGAATTTTGGGATAAAATTGGGGTAAAATAACCATAAAACAGGAAGAAAAAAATTTTTTGAATTTTTTTCGAAAAAAGTGTTGACAAAACGTTGTAGGGCTGTTATAATAAATAAGCACTTTGATGAGAGACAACTTCAAACACCAAGTGCTTTTTATAAGAGTGAGAGCCACTAGCTCAGTTGGCAGAGCATTTGACTTTTAATCAAAGGGTCCGGAGTTCGAATCTCCGGTGGCTCACCATAACAAACGGTCTATTAAATTTTATCTGAATGACTTAATATCGCAATGACGCAATTGCTCGGAGTGGTGTTAAGAGGCGTTGGGGCGTCAGGTGTAAATTTAATAGACCGTTTCATTTTATCCAAAACCAGACGGATGTTGTGATCTTATTCTGGTTTTTCATACTTTTTCATTCATAAGGAAACAGACAAAAAAAGACCCATATCGGGTCATAATTAATATTCAACAGCATATTAAAGCTAAGCTTGAAAAAGTATACATATCCTAATGCTTTATTAAAAAATTGGACATTTACTTTATCCGTTTATAAAAGACAGGAAATGAAGATGAAAAAAGGAATACAGCTGAATCCGGTTTTAGACCGGATTACATTAAAACAGGTCAATCGGATTTTATCTGTTATTTTTATTATTTCTTTAGCGCCATTGTTGATACTGGCATTTTTTGACCATCCAGCAATTGACGATTTTGTGTTTGGGGCACAAATCCATCATACAATCCAGGCAGGAGGCTCTATATTTGATACAGTAAGAGTTGCGGTAGAACAGACAGCCCAAGTTTATCAGGAATGGCAGAGGAGCTTTGCCGCAGTGTTTCTATTTTCTTTCCAGCCTGCTGTATGGGGTGAATCTTTTTATTGGATCACTCCGTATATTATGCTGGGTATTTATGTGATAAGTACTTTTTTCTTTGGAAAGGTTTTGTGTGTGGATCTGTTAAAGGCATCTAAAGCACAGTGGTGTTTGTTGTCAGTCTTGATTATGGGGATTTCGATTCAGACAATGCCTTCACCGGTTCAAGGAATTTACTGGTATAACGGTGCGGTTTATTATACCTTCTTTTATTCTTTGAGTTTATTGTTATGGGGCTGGATTTTACAGGAACACTTGAAACATCCTTCTTTCTTGCGAAAGGGTATCATCCTTGTCTTTTGCGTTTTGATTGGAGGAGGAAATTATATAACAGCTTTGTTAAGTGTATTGTTGTTATTTATATGGCTTGCGGTTCATATCTATCGCAAATTACCTGGGCGCTGGTTTATTTTTGTTGCGCTTGTAGTGTTAGCAGGGGCTTTTGTCGTTAGCATCATTGCTCCAGGGAATCTCGTACGTGCTCAAAGCTATGAGAAACAATCCATTTTAATGACGATTTTAGACTCCTTTTATTATGGTAGTTATTTTATTCGGGAATGGAGTGAGCCCCTCTTTTGGGGAGTCTCCATTGCAATGGCACTGGTGTTTTGGAAGATGGCTGGAAAAACGACCTACCATTTTCGTTATCCGTTGCTGGTTAGTGTAGGAATTTTTTGTCTGTATTGCGCGCAATTTTCTCCAGCACTATACGGTATGGGAAGCTATGGGGAAGGGCGTATCCTCAATATTATCTATTTTTCGTTTTGGTTATTATGGGCTGCGCAATTGTTTTATTGGTGTGGATGGCTCCGCAGAAAAATAAACCACTATTGCGCAACACATAGGGAAAACCAATGTGGAATGAGAAAGGGTTTTCGAAAATCCAAACCTTATATGATTGCTTTCTGCACCTTAATAGTAGTTGCTGGATGCGGCATCCGTATGGTGAAAGATGACTCTGCGGATTTTCATGGGCTGATCAGCTTGGAAGCGACCTATTCTCTGGTAAGTGGGGAAGCGGCCAGCTATGACCAGGAATATCAAAATAGGTTAGAATTGTTAGAGGACCCCGCTATCCGACAGGCAAAACTTACCCCCTATACTAAACGCCCCTATTTGCTTTATTATGGAGATTTAACACAGAAGATTGATTATCCATGGTCCAATCGAGCGATGGAAAGATATTACAAAAAAGAATCTGTCTGGGCTGACTGGAAAACCTATCATCAAATATTTCCAGATTAAAACTGCAATCCAGCTATTACTAACTAGGAATTTTAGCACAATAGAAAAATGAAAAATAGGAGACATAAATATGTCTCCTATTTTTTAAGGTAAAGATATTTTTCCATTTTCTTGTTTCATAGATGGAATAGCCATATTATCTTTTTTCCAAGAAGCATATTGCTTTGGGGTAATTTGAAAAGCTTTTTTAAATGCTTTTTCAAAGCCATTTCGGTCGCTGTATCCCAGGTTGGCGGCAATGGTTTCGATATCCAAATCACTGTTGCAAAGAAGTTCTTGCGCTTTCCTCAATTTTAAATGGTTGACGGTTTCACTAAATTTTTTTCCAGTCTGTTTTAAAATAAATTGTGAAATATAATTTTGGGAATAATGGAACTGTTCCGACAATTCTTTTAAGGTAACTGTTAAAAAATGGCTGTTGATATATGCTAGTACATCAAAAATTTGTAGGCTTTCCTTTTGTTTTGCGGATTTAAGCTGTTTTTCATATTGGCGGGATAGTTCTACCATAATGGAACAAAGCATATAACACATCATGGATTGGTTCAGCCTTTGTTTTTCCATATATTCCTGTAATAGGCGCAATAAATAAAACTCAATGTGGCTGTTATTTGTTACGTCAAACTTGATAAAATCAGGGATAGGACTGGGATCATATAAGGAGCGGGTAAAAAACTGGTAAAACATATCGTTGCTATCCAACATGGATAAGATTTTATCGGTAAAAGTAGAGCGTTTTACTAAAATATTAATTAAATTAGTGGTTTCATCCACCAATAGAACGCTATGGGATTGCTGAGTATTTAAAACACAGATGGAGCCAGGCTTTAGACGGTACTCTTTCTGATTGATGAAGCAACAGCATTCTCCGGAATAAACATAGTACAGCTCAAAAAAATTGTGCTGATGCAGAAATTTTTTTGCAAGTTGATACCGATTTTCAAACGAATCCCCCTCTTTGGATGGAAAGATAGGGGAGATAAAATCAAGATAAACGGTAATTTCCTCATTTTCATCCAAAAAAGCCCGTTCATCAAATCTAAACTGGGCTGGAGGAGCAAGTTCTCCAGCTTGGATTTTTTCCCTTAACCGCTGCATACGATGGATCATATTTGTCATATGTACTGGATGTTCCCGTATATTTTGAATAATAGCATCAATCTGTTGACGGATTGTTTTTTCCATATACTCTTCTCCCTTTCTTGGTAATTTTATCATAACAAGTTGGTTCTGATTTGTCAATCTTGCTAATAAATATTTTAAAGTGATAGAAATTTTACGAAAAACAGCCTGTTTGTAGAGAAAATGAACCTGTATTTTCCACTTTTATATATGGTAAACTAGAGGTGTTGTGAAACGGAAATCACAAAAAATAAAAATGGAGGGAAATTTATGAAGAAAACAAAAATGAAAATTGCTGCTTTTGTGGTAGCGGCAGCGATGGCAACAACTATGGTTCCAGCAACCTTATTTGCTTCTGCTGCACCTGATGTATCAACCACAATTGTAAACATGAAAACCGATGGTTTGGTTAACCCATTGGGGATTGATGATACTGTGCCAGAATTCAGCTGGCAGATGGATTCTAATGTAATTGGAGCAAAACAGGAATCCTATCATATTGTAGTAAAAGATAAAAAAGGTGCTGTAGTTTGGGATTCTGGTATTGTAAAAGATTCGAAATCCACCTTTATCAAATATGCTGGTGATGCTCTGGATACAAAATCTACGTATACCTGGACGGTAACTGTAACAGATGAAAATGGAAAAACCTATACATCTGATCCTGCCATTTTTGAAACAGGGCTGATGAGCACTTCCCAGGATGCATGGGGAGGAGCAGAGTGGATTGGTGCAGATGAATTGACATTTGATGCAACTTCTGCCTGTTATTTTGATTTAGGTACTACCATTACCATTCCAGAAGGAAATACCAAAGCATCCTTAATTTTAGGCGCAAATGATTTTCGTCTAAATAACGAATATTTTAATATCTGGCGGGATGGTGGAGAAAATTATTTCAAATATGAAATTGATATCACTGATCCAAACGCAGCCAAATTAAATATTTATGTGGTTGGCATGCCAGCAATGCTTCCTGTATTTGACGAAAATGGAGACCCTGTCATGGAAGATGGCTGGGGTGGTCCAACACAGAAGATGGAAGCTCAGGAAGTAGAAAATGATCCTTCTGTCCCCGATATTACAATTGATATCAGTAAAGTAATCAATGCGGAGAACGCACACCAACCAATCACAATTTCTGTGGATACTGCTTCTCAGGAAAGCAGTAAGGTAACCTGTACGATTAATGGTACTGTAGTGGATAATGGACGTCAACTTAACCCATTAGGAGCAGGCGGGAACTACAACAGTTTCCCAAATGTAAATTCTGTTGGCTTTGCGGTTCCAGCTGGTGAAACCGCTACTTACAGTAATTTTGAAATCCGTAATCCAGGTCCATATAGCACTGGAATGCTGTTTGACGCTACAACAGGTGCAACCTATGATATCTTTAAAGGGTTGGATGGTGTTACGGTTAACGATGACAACACCATTACTGTTGGAAAAAAGGATGCGGATGTTCTAGCATACGCTGACCCATCCTATGGTTCCGCCCCAATGTTGCGTACAGAATTTAACGCAGACAAAGAAATTGCTTCTGCCAGAATGTATGTTACCGCAGCTGGTATTTATGAAATGTATATCAACGGCGAAAGAATGGGCGATGACTGGTTTAATCCAGGAAACACCGAATACCGAGAAGAAATGGCCTACCATACCTATGATGTAACCGATATGCTCAAACAAGGCGAAAATGCAATCGGTGCAAAATTAGGGGAAGGCTGGTGGAGTGGTTATATGTCCTTTACTGCCAGCAATTACAACTACTATGGCGATAAACAAGCTTTGATGGCAAAACTGGAAGTAACCTATGCGGATGGTTCCACTGAGACCATTGTAACCGATGATGCAACTTGGGATTATTATGGGGATGGTCCAGTAGAATATGGTTCCTTCTTCCAAGGGGAACGCTATGACGCTACCAAAGAAGCCGCCATTGAAGGATGGGATGAAGCTGGCTATGATGATTCTCAGTGGAGAGATGCTGAAGTGATTCCATTCCGTGCGCAATTCGATGATTTTGATATGGTTACCCGTTATGACGAACCAGCAGGTATTGTAAACGAAATTCCTGTGCAGGAAGCTTTAGGGGAGTCCCGTCCAGGTTCTGGTTCCTACATCTACGATATGGGTGAAAACGTAATTGGTGTTCCACAAATTACAATTCCAGAAGGATATGTAGAAGAAGGACAGGAAGTAACTATCCGTTACGCGGAAATCCTTTATCCAGATAACCTAGAAGAATATACAAGCGCGGATATTGACGGCCTACTGATGACAGAAAACTACCGTGCCGCAATGTCTACTGATTTCTACACTGCAAAAGCTGGCGAAAATGTAATTGAACCTCATTTTACCTTCCATGGGTACCGCTATCTAGAAATTACAGGATTAAAGAAAGAGTTACCAGCAGACTGCATTAAAACGTTAATCATCTCCTCTGTAGATACCACTGCCACTTATGATAGCTCCAACGCTTTAAGCAATAGGTTGTTTAAAAACGTTCAAAACTCCCAGACAAGTAACTTCTTATCTCTACCAACTGACTGTCCACAGAGAAACGAAAGAATGGGATGGACTGGCGACGCTCAGGTATTCTCCCGTGCGGCAAGCTATAATGCAGATGTATACAACTTCTATCGTCAATGGTTAAATTCTTTACGTGCAGAACAGGGCGAGGCTGGTGACCTGCCAGTATATGCTCCAGCATTTGGTTCCTATGACTTAGAAGATACTTCCAGTGAAGTTGGTACAGGAAATCCAGGTGGCTTTAATGGTGTTTCCTGGGATGCGGCTTTAACATTGGTTCCATGGCAAATGTATCGTCAATATGGAAATCCATCCATTATTGAAGATAATATTGATGCAATCTACAAATATTTGAATTATCTTGACAATAATGATATGACATACACCAATGAGGATGGCGAACAAGTAACAGAACCATCCTTAACCAGCAAAACTGGTTTCTTGGCAGACTGGCTCTCCCGTGTATCCACAGATGCTGCGTTAATTAATAACGGCGTATACATTTATTTAATGGATGTTGCTTCCCAGATGGCAGAAGTTGTTGGAAGAACCGATATGGCTGCCGAACTGCGTACTCGTTACGATGCGGCAAAAGAGGCTTGGAATAGAATTTATGTTGATCCAGAAACCGGTAAAACAAAAACTCCAAATGGAAAAATTCAGGATACAGAAGCTTCCTATGCAACCGCACTGGTTTACAATGTATTTAATGAAGCAAATAAAGAAAAAGCGGCCGAAAACTATCTTAATACTGTTAAAAATCCGGACCAATCTTTTGTAGATGATAATGGAAATATCAAGCCTTATACGATTACCTCTGGATTCTCTGGTACTCCAAATTTAGTTCCAGCATTAACCCAAAATGGTTATATTGATGATGCTTATAAATTGTTTGAATCCACCGATTATGCTTCCTGGTTGTATCCAGTAACCCAGGGCGCAACCTCTGTATGGGAACGCTGGAACTCCTATACCGTAGAAAACGGTTTTGGTGGAAACAACTCAATGAACTCCTTTAACCATTTCTCCTTAGGTGCAATCTCCGAATGGATGATGGGTTACCAATTGGGGATTACAGGCGATGACGCAAATCCAGGTTATCAGGAATTTATCCTGCAACCAACAGTAGGTGGAAGCTTTACGTATGCAAATGGTTCCTTTGAATCCAACTATGGTGAAATTTACAGTGGATGGACAGCGGATAATGGTACAATGACTTCTTATGAAGCAGTAGTACCAGCAAATACAACAGCAACCTTATATTTACCAGTAAGTGAAGAGGCAGTTGCAGAATTTGAAAATATTGCAGGCGTTACCTATGAAGGTATGACAATTAACAACGAAACCACTGTAGCGAAATTTACAGTAGAAGCGGGCGGCTACAACTTTGCACTGCAAGATGGTAAATTGGTAGCAAGCATTGCAGATGGCTATGTAGCAGATGAAACAGAAACAGCAGATAAAGGTATCTTAAATTTTGTTATCGAATACGCAGATGCAGCGAAAGCAAGCGGTGAATATGATAACGCCATTGAAAGTGTACAAAAATCCTTTGATGAAGCGTTGACAAATGCGAAAGCAGTAACAGAAAATGATGCAGCAACCCAGGAAGAAGTGGATGCAGCATGGAAAACCTTGCTAAATGAAATCCATAAATTAGGATTTGTAGCAGGCGATAAAACAGAATTAGCAAGCTTGATCGCAGCAGCAGAAGGAATCGACCTGAGCAAATATGTAGAAGCAGGTCAAGCGGAATTCACCGCAGCATTGGAAGCAGCTCAGAGCGTATACAAAGACGGAGACGCAATGCAGGCGGAAATCAATGAAGTAGCAGATAACCTGTTAAACGCAATGTTGAACCTGAGATACAAAGCAGATAAATCTATCCTGGAAGAAGTAGTAGCAAAAGCAAATCAGATAGATGCGAACGCATACACAGCAGAAAGCTACGCAGTACTGGAAGCGGCATTAAAAGATGCGGATGCAGTATTAGCAAATGAAAACGCAACCCAGGAAGAAGTAGACGTAGCAGTACAATCTGTGCAGACTGCAATGGATAGTTTAGTAGCAGTAGAAGGAACAGAAACTGAAACACCAACTACCGACAACAATGCTACCCAAACGGGACAGGAAAGCACAACAACAAAGACGAACGCAGCAAAAACAGGGGACATTGCCCCAATTGCAGGCATCGCAGTATTGGCAGTAGCAGGTGCAGCAATCCTGATTACCCGTAAGAAAAAATAAAATCTAATTTTATTTTAAAGACATCCTTTTCTCTTTCTCTATTAAGAATCCCCAGGAAATTTTTCCTGGGGATTCTTTATTGCTGCCCATAGGCTTAACAAAACCCCTGATAGAATCAGGGGTAAAAAAGCATTGGCAGAGTAAGAAACTTTTGCAGATGTAGAATGCCTTATGGTTGAAAATGGAATGGAAGATTTCGGAAAAGAAATTCGGGGGTTTTTGCATACAGTTTTATTTTTACATAAGGGTATGGAAAGATAGACCAAACTGGTTACCAGTAGCGGAACAAACGTTGTGATGGTAGCCCTTCAATATCCCTTCCGTGGGTTAGCAAGTACTAACCTGTCTGGGATCTGAGCAAACCACTAGTTTACTAGTGGCTTTGAGACCATTCCTATTACATGAAAATAAATAAAAAATAATAAATAATAAAAGGGCGAATCTATTGCTTGATTTTTCCATGTAAACTAGCAATGTTCTAAAGTAATTCTCGTGTAAAACTTTTTCTCTACTTCTGATAAAATTAAGAGGTTATCATGGTTAAACGACAAAAAAAGAGTCTGAACGCATTTACATTCAGACTCAACTTGGCGGAGAGTCAGGGATTCGAACCCTGGGTCCCTTTTGGGGACACAGCATTTCGAGTGCTGCACCTTCGACCACTCGGACAACTCTCCATAATAAAATATTATACCTTGTTCCGAGCAGATTGTCAAATTCCTTCTTTTTTTCATTAAAAAGAGAACACTCTATTTGCTCTAACCGAATTTAATAACCAGTGTCTTTAAAATCTTTATAAATGGGAAGAAGTTCTAACAGCAAATTTAGATTTTACTTTTAGGACAAACTAAAATTGCCAATTATAAGTTGGTTATCCTTAAATTTCAAAAGAAGATATTGTAAAAACGCCCAGGAAAATTTTCCCTGGACGTTTTTATTATGGAAAAGGAAAAATAGTGGAAAAACTATTTCTTTTTGCGTGTTACTATAACAGTGGAAACAGCAGCTGCTAAAACAGTAGCTATTCCAGCGATTGGAACAACATCCCCTGTTTTTACCGAATCAGTGTTGCCAGTATAGTCACTTCCCTGTGACGAAGAACCTTGCTCTCCTTGAGAAGGGGTAGAAGATGGATCTTCTAGCTGTTCCGCATGGGTTATTAACATAGTATCCTGGTAAGGAGTTACCACAGTACTCATCAATCCATGGGTTGTTCTATCTGCAGATTGATGGGTTGCATTAAAGCGATTGGTAATGGTGCTGTCTACTTTGACAGAGATGGTATTTTCTCCTGCAACAAGGTAATGGGATAGGTCTACAGAGGTTGCGAATGTATCAATATTGTGTATCACATTGCCATTTATAGTTACTTCCACTACTTCATCGTTTTCATTTTTCGCAAAATTAAAGTATGCGCCATTGTTGATGTTCCAATCCTCTGACAAGGTAAAGGTTGCAGAGTAAGTCCCGATACCGGATACATCCGCCATTGAATTAACTTCAAGCTGTTCTAGTTGTTCTGTTGTTGCAGGCAGCTGATCCCAAGTAGTACCTGTTGCCACATGGTTGAATAAAACAGTTGTTTTTTTACTAATGGTTGGGTTAACATCATTTACAGATTCATCTGGGCCCCAGCTTTCCAGAGATAAATCCCATTCCTGTATTGAAATTGGGGATTCTACATCTTGATCTACAATCTGTTTGATAGAACCATCTGACATTACCACACCGTAACTTCCGTTTTCAGTTGACCGATGTATGAGAGATTCCCCATCGTAAACAGCTTGACCTCCTGTAACAGCTGTCACATGGGTATCCTCTACTTTTGGAAAATCTCCACCTTCCGGTGCAACTGCAATGATTACAGATTGTTTTGCGCCTAAATCAAGGTGGATAGAAACCCCGTCTTCCTGTTCTGTATAGGTTGCAATTGGTGTTATCTCACCTGTCCATGGATCTAAAGTGTAAGGTACACCATTCCCTTCCAATTGTACAGTAGTGGACACCGGTTGTTCTGTATTATCGTTAAACAAGTAGTAATAATCCCCCACATTATCTTGACGATGGGAAGTTTCTAATCCATTGACATCGGTATACTGTGCACTGGAAGAAATATTTAGCTCTGCCAACACATCCATTAATTCCTGTTCTGTGGTAACAGATTTTACGTTGTCCATGTTTTTCAATTCTGCAATCCACGCAGTCAAATTATCCACATTATTTTCACCTTTTTCTGTCCCATAAATTCTTTGTGGATTACTGTTTTTCAAAATGACTGGTAAACCTGCTTTTGCATATTCAATTAGTTTGAAAGCGGTAGGAGCAGACAACATATTAACATTATCCAATACAATGGCCTTGTAAGCAGGCCCGTTTTCATTTAATACCCTATTGGTAACAACAGCAGAATCCAAATTTAATACGCTTTCATCCAAAATATTGTAGGAATATCCGTTATTTAATAACTCCTGGTTGGAATTTTTAGTAATTAAATGAAAGGATTGCTCGGTGTCGTTTAAGATTGCTAAGTCAACTTTTGCGGTACCATTCTGCATCACTGCCTGCGTTCTAGTAATATATCCATTGAGTGCATCAGCATCATCCCAGAAAATTTGGCGGCTATCCCATGCTGGAAATCCTGTCCCACCACCCCAGTTCCAACCTGGCCAAGAATCTTGGTAATTATTTAAAGTAACAGGATAAGCGCTTCCATGTACAATGACGCGGTTTACTCCCTGGGAAGTGTTTTGATTCATTTCTTTTAAAATGGTCTGCCAATTAAAATCCGCCTTTGCAAAGGTACAGGATTCTAAAGAAAGGAATTTTTCCCCTTTCATATTGACGGCACTGGAAAGTTGGCGCAACGCATCCTTATAAGTGGAGTTGTCCCCTTCTGTTACATCAGTCATCAATGCCGCCCCTACAATACTTAATCCTGGTAAAGAGTATGCTGGCGCACGGTAATTATAGTTAAACCCAGCAGCCCAATCTTGAATAGTCTTTACATGTTCTGTCTCAAACAAGTGCGCCAATGCTAAATTATAATCCTCAATAATCCGTTCGGATTCATCATTTTCCGATTGGAAAATAAAATCGGCGTCACGTGTAACAATAATATCTGGCGCTGCTTGTCCAGGTACATCCACGAATGTTTTGCTTGTTCTTCCGGACATATAAACCGGAGCATATAGGGTAGTATCATACCCTAAATAGTTGGTCATATCTTCCATTAAGTCAGCGGACCAGAAGGGACCATTGTGGGTAGTTTCGATGGAATCCTCAAAAATGCTACCACCGTTTTTCTCCATCAACGCCCTTACTTCGTCATATAAAATACATTCGTTCCAAATATCCAACGCTTTTTGGATACCATCGGATTCAAAATAGTTGGTTACATAAGTGCGATTTTTCATCGTTGTATTTGCGCCGGAAACGGCTTGCCCTGTTCCACGGCAGTAGCTGCCAAATAGCACATAATCTCCAACAGCAAAGGTTTCGTCGTTGTTTGGATGGTAATCCTGTAAATTGAGTTTTGTCAAATCAGTTTCGTAAAGGTATTGCCAATCCGCCATTCGTTTGCGGTTTCCGTCTTTGTCAATTTTTCCTTCAAAATCATTGGTAGATGGTTCTGGACCAAATTTGGCTAAAATCTGTGTATCGTAATCAATACCATCCGCTTCGGCTACTTCCCTGGAAGGAATACCAGCCGCATACCCAGCGTATTTTATACCGTTTTCTTCTTTATAGCATTCCCCTTCCACTGCAATTTTTTTGGTAGTTACGTCAGTTAGGTCTCGCAATGTTTCAAATTGAAAGATCGGTTTATTTGTTTTTTCCTCAAATCCAATCACCTGCGCTACAGTAGCTGCAACAAAACGGTCAGTTTTATAAAAGGGTGTTCTAGCCAAATCTGTTTTTTCTTGTATAGGAAGGGGAGTATCAACAGTACCAGCAGCCAAATCATCCGCTGTAATCTTTTTATAAGCATAGGAAAGCTCTGTCGCGGCTTCATCGTCATTTGGATCTATTGTATTGGAAATTGGTGGCCAATGAGGCGTAATGGTAAAATCTACTTTAAATCCACCTTCAATGGTATTAGCGGCTTTTAAAATCTTTTTCACTGTTTTTTTCCAGTTTTCTGTGCCCCAACCATATTCTCCTGCTTGATCGTTTGTCATGTTGGAATTATCTGCTAATAAGGCAATTTCCACTCCACCAAATCCGGATTTTGCCATACCTGCCAAATGCTCGGCAATGATATCATTTTCAATCGCTCCAGCCTGCCCATCTACAAACCACATTCTTGCCATCGGTTTAGCATCTAAATCCGGATTTTGAAATGCAGAAATAATATCTGATTTTGTGTATTGTGGAATAGCACCTACTGAAACCATACTGGTAGCTGTTACACTGGCGACAAGAGCTGTAGTAGTAACTGCTGCCAACAATTTACGAATTGATTTTTTCATTTTTTCCTCCTTAAACGAAATACTTTTGTGTATAAAGTATAATTTTGTTTATTATAGCATTGCATTTTTCTTCTAACAATGTACTTCTAGTACCTATTTTGGTATTTCTATTACCTTTTGATTGTGATACAAATTTTTTGGCGGAGAAATTTTATCCATTAAAAAATGTACAAATGCGAATTACTTTCAAGGATAGATATCAATTTTTTATAGTTTTTGCTATTCATTGATAATTACGGTAATGATATGTTCTTCTTCTCGGAAACCAATAATTTTTTACTTGACTCTGATAAAATTTAGAAGGCTCATTATATTAAAATAGGAAATTAAGGATAGCATATGCGATTGAAATTTAGAGAATCTAAATTCAATATATACGGAATTTTACCATAGCATCACATAACAATCTGTTTTTTCCTAAAAAAGATGTTTTAATCATAGGAATATGTTAAAAAATCCAGAGGCAATATACCTCTGGATTTTTTATAAAAGAAAAGAGAAAAAGAAGTTTTACAATATTATTTTTTCTTACGGGTAATCAGTACCGCTGCACCTGCTACTGCCAATACTGCCATACCTGCGATTGGGGTAAAGTCCCCTGTTTTCGCTGCGTTTGCTTTTGTTGTTGTGCTTTCCTGTCCAGTCTGAGTAGCATTATTATCAGATGGTGTTTCTGTTCCTTCTACTGCTACTAAACCGTCCATTGCACTCTGTACATTTTCTACTGCTGTGTCTACTTCTTCCTGAGTTGCGTTTTCATTTGCTAATACTGCATCCGCATCTTTTAATGTCGCTTCCAGTACTGCGTAGCTTTCTGCTGTGTATGCATTCGCATCTATCTGATTTGCTTTTGCTACTACTTCTTCCAGGATAGATTTATCTGCTTTGTATCTCAGGTTCAACATTGCGTTTAACAGCTTATCTGCTACTTCATTAATTTCCGCCTGCATTGCGTCGCCATCTTCAAATACGCCTTTGGCTGCTTCCAATGCTGCGGTGAACTCTGCTTGACCTGCTTCTACATACTTGCTCAGGTCGATTCCTTCTGCTGCTGCGATCAAGCTTGCTAACTCTGTTTTATCGCCTGCTACAAATCCTAATTTATGGATTTCGTTTAGCAAGGTTTTCCATGCTGCATCCACTTCTTCTTGAGTTGCTGTACCATTTTCTGCTACTGATTTTGCATTTGTCAATGCTTCATCAAAGGATTTTTGTACACTTTCGATGGCATTATCATATTCACCGCTTGCTTTTGCTGCATCTGCATATTCGATAACAGAATTTAGGATACCTTTATCCACTGTAGATTTTTGTTCATATAAATTCAATCCAGCTTTCGTCAAACCGTAGTTAGCAGTTGCTTTTCCATCTTCACGATTTTCCAACGTTGTGGTCAACTTAACAGAGATTGTGTTTTTACCAGCTGTTAATACCTTGCCTAAATCAACAAATTCATTTAATGGGTTGATATCCCGTATAGTAAAGGTACCATTTTCATTGGTGACTGTTACAGCTGTAATCATATCCTGGTTAGTTTCCATAATTTCTTTGGTTTCACCGGAACCGCTACCAGAACCGCCTGGGAAACCGCCACCGGATTGTACAAGACCTTTGTGTTCAAAAGTAAATTCTGCGCCCATATTGTCAGTATCCCAATCATCTGGCATGGTTACATCAATGGAATAAGTACCAATACCGGAGAGTTGCCCTGAGCTTTCAACGCCAGCTTTCGCGAGTTCTTCTTCGTTGATGGTCAAGTTTTTCCATAAGTCAAGGTTGATCTCACCAGCAGTAATTTCTGTTTTTGTAGATTGTGATGGGTCATAATCATTTACAGATGCGTCTGGCCCCCAGCTTTGGATATCTAAATTCCATTTTTCGTTGCTTAAATCAATGCTATCTGTGTAGGTTTTTTCCGCTGGAGCAGTAGATGGATCTGGAAAATCTTCCGTATTACTGGTTACTGCTAAAATAGTTGTGTTAAGTGCTTCGAGAGAAAGGGTCATTTCAATTTTTCTATCTTCTGTTACAGAGTAATCAGAGATTGGGGTAATCTCACCGGAAATCGGGTCTAACATATAAGGAGTGCCTTCTCCTTCCAGAGTAACGGTGGTTTCGATTGGCTGATAATCAGCTTTGCTGAAGTCCGAACCAATTCCCATGCCACCAGAAGGGTCTTCCCCAATATTGTGTTCATTAAAGAAGAAATAATAGTTTGTATCATCGGCACTATCTTTTACATGGGTAACTTCCAACCCTTCTTGGTCATAGCTAACTCCTGTTTCGATATCACAGGAATCCAGGTATGCTAATAATTCTTCTTCTGTAGTTACTGCTTTAAAGTTTGCGTTTGTTTGCAGTTGAGCATATAGTTCTTGCAGTTTAGCATCAGAATTATCCGCTTTTTCTGTGCCATATACGCTAGTCGGATTGCTGTTATAAGAAACAATTTTCACACCGGCATTGGCGAAGCCAATGATTTTTTCCAGTGTTTCACAGGACATGCTATTCACTTCTTTTAACACCAGAACCTGATAACCCGCTGTATCTGGGCACAGAACACCATTTGCAGCAACCGCACCCTCATCTTCCAATACAGCTTCACTTAGAATATTGTAAGTATAGCCATTGTTCAGCAAGGTTGGGAACATGGTACCGTTCAAGCATTGGAATGATTTTGTTTTATCATTCATAATAGCAACTGGAATTTTTACTGTCCCCTCTTGGGTAACAGATTGGATTCTCGCAAAGTAGTTGCTCATAAGATCCATGTCCTCCCAGAATGGTTGGCGAGGAGCCCAACAACCGTATGACATAAAGGTCCAGCCTGGCCACTCGTTGTTTACATCGGTATAGGATTTTGTAAATGGGATGCCATGTAGGATAATGCGGTTTATCCCATCGGATAAATTCATATTAATCTCACGAAGTGCTTCATACCACACTGGATGGTCACTAGCGGAGGTCAGGGCTTCCATCGAAAGGAATTCTTTGTCACCTACATTTGCAGCGGACGCCAAATTACGGATACCATCTCCAGCTGTAGAGTTATCCCCTTCTGGAATATCAATTGCATTTGCCGCACCAGCAACATCCAATCCAGATAGTGTGTAAGCTTGAGCACGGTATGTATAGCCAAAGGATTTTGTCCATTCCATAATCTTATCAGCATGGTCGGAGGAATACAGTTCCCCTAATACCAAATTGTAGTCTTCGGTAACACGTTCCGCTTCATCTGCTTTATTAGTGGAAACTCCGGCGATAACACCAGCGTATTTTCCAACATCATAGCCTTGGCTGGCTTCAAAGTCTTCCAACATGTTTGCAGTCCAAATGCTACCTGTACGATGGATTTCAATGGAGTCCTCAAAAATACTACCACCGTTGATTTTCATCAGTTCCGCCAAACTTTTTCCGCCACAGTCTGGGGAAACATGTGGCAGCATGTTTTCATTCCAGTAATCAATGACTTCCTGAATTCCCTCTTCGTTGAAATAATCAACAGCATACGTCCTGTTTGGCATAGTAATGGTTTGTCCACCGGACATAATCTGACCGGTACCTCTGCGGTATGTATTAACCAAAACATAATCGCCAGCTTGGATGGTGTCATCAGAAGAATTTTGGATTGCTTCTACTGCTTCTGCACTGAGATCGCTTTCATTTACCTGATAAATATCCTGCCAATCCGCCATCCTTTCCCGGTCACCAAAAGTATCGTTATTAACTACAGCTACTAGCCCTTCGTTAGAGTAAGTATCCGTAGCTTCATCGTATTGTACTAAAGTCCCTTTATCAAATATTGTTGCCTGAGATGTGATATCTTCCCCATTTAATGTTACTTTTGTAGAAGCCCATGGCATACCGGCATTTTCTATTTCCACAATAGC
This sequence comes from Clostridium facile, assembly GCF_014297275.1. NCBI lineage: Bacteria > Bacillati > Bacillota > Clostridia > Eubacteriales > Clostridiaceae > Clostridium > Clostridium facile. Next base: position 2,150,342 of record NZ_JACOQK010000001.1, on the reverse strand, counting down.
GCCTTCGATGATTTTACCTTTATTTTCTCCAGTTTTCCAAATAACCGTTTGTTCGTCTAAAAGCATATATCCATTTTCACCAGGAGTTACCGCAACCATAGCGCCGGATTTATCCTGTTTTAAAGCGGATACCCCTTGTTCTGGAATACCAACCGCATAACCTGCGTCTGGTTTTACAGATGTGTTTAATTCTGTAAGGGAATCATAATCAATTACTGGATTGCCGTTTTCATCTACAGAGGCAACTTTCGCAATTGCAGAAGAAACAATTTTATCCTGGAACAGGAAAGTAGCAATTAAATTTTGGGTATTGGAAAAATCCTGTGTTTTCATTTCTGGCAAGTCCAGGTCGATTGTGGTATCGCTTAAATCCGCATTGGTCAGTTTTTGTACCACATAAGTAAGTTCCTGTTGCTGTTGGTCATCATTTGGATCAATGCTGTTAATAACTGGTGGCCAATGTGCTGTAATGGTAACATCCACACGGAAGCCGCCCTCAATTTGATTGGCAGCATAAACTGCTTGGGAAAGCACTTCAGCCCACGCGTCGGAACCCCATCCGATTTCTGCGGCTGTGTCGTTGTCATAACTGTTGGAGTCAGCCAGCATGGTAATTTCCACACCACCAAATCCACCATCAGCTAGTTGGCGGATCAAATCTCCTACCATGTTCTTATAATCCGAATCTGGCAAACCCGCACCGGCATCCGGGAACCAAAAACGCGCCATTGGTTTTGCTTCTGAAGATGGGTCTTTAAACGAATCCACAACCGTTGCGGTTACACTGTCATCTGTAGCGAAAACCGGAAGGTTTGCCCCTACTACAGAACCAGCCAATGCCGCCGCCAAAAGGGCGGAAAGCACTCTTGTACGTTTTTTCATAGTTCATTCTCCTCCTTAAGAACGTCAATTTTACCTATAAAATAATCCATTAAAACGTTATGCTATCTTTTTATCAAAAAACAGCATGATTCATAATATTTTATAGGTAGTTTGTATAAATAACAGAAGTTATTTTAACGCTTACTCCAATAAAAAACAACGGTCTCCCATGACCTTACAACGGTTTTTTATGACTGTTCTTTCTTTTAAAAGAAAAATATTCCCTTGATTTTTCTCCTTATATCAGGTAGTATGAAAGAAAAAGATCATTGATTGAATGAAAGGATAAAGAAGATGGCAACTCTGGATTACTATACTATTCGGGAACACATTCCTGCCCCCATTGTTCTACCTAACACAGAACCATTGCATTCCATTATGCAGCAGATTGAAAAAACAGGGGAGTTCCGCATTTTACAAAGCAGTTTGATGGAACATGGCTGGGCAGTTGATATAAATCTTCATGATCCTGTCACTCCAGGACCTCATATTAAATATCCCCATTATCACGATTTTTTTGAACTAATCTATGTTTATAAAGGAGAAATGCACACCATTGTAAACCAAAAAGAAGATATTTTACTAAATCCAAAACAGCTGCTTTTGATGAATCCCGATACCCGCCATGTCTTGAATTGTAACGATTCCAACGCCGTTATCTACAATATTATGATCCAACGGGATTTTGTAGAAAAACAGCTTTTAAATATTATTGATAAGGATTATACAATTTTCCATTTTTTCTTTCATTCTACCTATCATGATGAAATGATTAAAAATTACCTGGTGTTTCCCATTGATCCTGAAATGGAACAGTATATTCACGCCTTAATCCTAGAACATTTTGACCGGAAGCCATTCTATAAACAGATGGTGGTAGCAAATTTAATCTTAGTATTAGGGCAGATTGCCAGGATACACAAAAACCAAGTAACGGAGCAAAATCATCAGTTAATACAATCGGGAAAGCTACCGGAAATTTTACAGTATATCCAATTGAATTACGCTACCGTAAATTTAGCTTCAATGGCGGAGCAATTCCATTATTCTGAGGCCCATTTATCCCGCATGATTAAAAAACAGACTGGAAAAACTTTTTCTGAGATTTTATCCGATATACGGTTTCAGATTGCGGAAAATTATCTTTGCCAATCAGATTTAGGCGTAGAAACCATTGCGGAAATGGTAGGATATCAAAACGTGAGCAATTTTTTTCGCAACTTCAAACAAAAATACCATTGTTCCCCAAAAGAATATCGAAGCCAGCATAGAGCTTCCCGATAAAAACAGCAAGGAAATCCACCTGGATTTCCTTGCTGTTTTTATTGTTCCTATTTGTTCGTTGTATATATTGCACAAAATAAATCGGTATTTTTTTGCTTCACGCAAATAGATGTCAAGTTTCGCAATTCTTATCATCATCTAAAGTCATTGTTGTACAGGATATAAGGTGATAAAATGATAGCAACATAAACCATTTCACACAAGATAATGTTTTATTAGGGAGGAAAAAATGAAACGAACAAAATTATTGGCAGCCGTCTTGGCAACCGCTATGGTAGTAACCAGTGTTGCCACTGCTTTGCCAGCAGGCGCTACTGACCAAACAGCATCCGGTTCTGTTATTTCCGCATTTCAGAACCCAAGTTATACACAAAAACCAATGGCTAGAATGTGGTTCCCAGATGGTGGTGCTGGTATTGATGAATATGACACTGTGGAAAAACAGATTATGGAATTGGCAGAAGCCGGTTTTGGTGGTGTAGAAGTTACCATGCTGTCAAGCTCTAGCAATATTGCTAGTGAAGATGCAAAAGTAGTAGGCTGGGGTACTGAAGCATGGAATAATACTTTAAAAAAGGTATTAAAAGCCGCTAAAAAAGTAGAGGGTGGATTTATTGTAGATATTACGATTACTGCACATTGGCCAACAACCATTAATAATATTGACCCTAATGATGATGCTGCTTCTCAAGAAATTACAAGTACAGTTACAAAAGTAACCGCTGATGATTTACAATCCAATTCTTACAAACTAACTTTACCGGAACAAAAAACACAGGATAGAGTAGAAGCGCTAAAACCAGGAGTATTTCTCTTTACAGATACTTTAGTATCCTCTTCTTTGGTAAAAGTAGATTCTGTAAAAGAGGATGGCACCGTAATATATGATTTGGATTCCATCATTGATTTAAATACTTCCACCACAGGGGATGGATATGCGGCCGGCGTACCGGATGAAGCAACCTTCAATGAATATCAGGCAGACGGCCGCGTTGACGCCTCAATGAATTACCAAAACAATGTATTGAATATCTTTGGTGAGGCTCCAGCGGAAGACGCGGATTTTTCTCAAAGCTTTAACAAAAAAATTGATGAAAATGGAAACCGCAAACGAATGGCTGACTGGCAGAACTATTACCAAGCTGATTTAAGTGCCACAAATATTTCTGGTTATACTTCCAGTGAAGGAGACGCTATCCAAGCCGGCGATTATGTTGTTGTTACTACCTACCGCCGTGGTACAGGACAAATTATGTCTGATGCTCCATTTGGTGGAATCAGTGATGCAATGTACGCAAGATCTTATGTTACAAACTATTTTAATCGCGATGGTGTTGATGCGATCTTTGATTATTGGAATAAAAGTATCTTAAATGATGAAGAACTAGTCTCTTTATTAAAAGAAAATGGTTCCAGTATTTTTGAGGATTCTATTGAAGCCAGTCATACCGGTGCTTTTTGGTCTTATAATCTAATGGAGGAATTGGAGCAGGAAAATTACCAATATACCGATGAGTTCCCAATTGTTATGGCGTTGGGAACAAACAGTTTTAATGATACTTCTTTAAGCGAAAAAATCTCACAGGATTATAACAACCTATTGGGTGAATTATATGAAACTGTCCATGCCGCTCCAATTAGCGAATGGGCCTCTACTTTTAACTACACCTATCGCGCGCAGCCATACTCCTTACCAGGTTTGGATATTGCTGGTGCTTCCGCAACACTGGATATCCCAGAAGGAGATAATGGAACCAAAGGTGATGGTTTAAGGAACTTATCCGCAGCAGTAAATCTGGCTGACAAAACCTATTTGTCCATGGAAGCTGTTACTGGATTTGGTAATCTACAAATTAATTGGGCAGACGTTGCGACAGAAGTAACCCAAAACTTCTCGGGTGGGGTGAATCACTTGATTCTTCATGGAACACCTTATTCCAAATCCTATAATGGCTACAACGCAAGCTGGCCAGGCTGGATGGCGTTTGGCAACAATTTCTGTGGTTCTTATTCTTACCGCCAACCTTATTGGGAGGATATGGATACCTTAGCAAACTATATGGCACGCAACCAAGCAATCCTGCAAACAGGAGAAGCAAAAGTAGATTTAGCTATTCTAAATGATAAGTTGACAACCTTCTCTAATGCACACGGAAACAATTTCCAAGAATTATTGGACAACGGCTACTCTTACAATATTATGAGTGAAGCTCTGTTGGATTTGGACAACGCAACTGTAAAAGATGGCGTTATCTACCCAGAAGGTCCAGGATACAAAGCACTGGTCTTAAACGAAGTTTCTACCATTTCCACCGATGCGATGCAAACCATCCTGGAATACGCACAAGCTGGTTTACCAATCATCCTCTATAATTCCCAGCCAACCCAAGTATATGGAACCGGTACTGCTACTAATAATGATAAGGCAATGCTCGCATTATTTGACCAGTTAAAAACCTATAACAATGTAAAAATCGCTTCTACCGAAGCAGAAATTTTAAGCTTATTAGAGGAAATGTCCGTTTCTTCTTATGCTTCTTATACTGAATCTCAGTTGGAAACCTCCCATTATGTGGATGCTACAGATGCAAGCAACTACTATTTCCTTTACAATAATCCAGTACAGCAAAACTCCGGTATGATTGATGATGGTGAAAATGAAAAATATAAATCCGGCAAAAAAGTGGATACAGATGTTACTTTAACCGGAGATGGTATCCCATATATGTTGGATGCTTGGACAGGAGAAATTACTCCAATAGCGGATTATACCGTAAATGGGGATGGAACCATCACAACCCACATCAACTTATCCGGCGGCGAATCCACCTGGATTGCGATTACAAATGATACAACAAACTTCCCTGAAGTGCAGGATGTGCATGCGGTTTCTAAAACTGGCGGTACGGTACAATATAATAAAGATGGAGAGATCACCCTGCGTTCCAACGAAACTGGAACCTATGAAACTACCCTATCAGATGGATCCACAAAATCTACAACCATCAATAACCATTTTGAAGATATCGATTTAAGCGGCGAAGGATGGAGCCTAGAACTACAAAGTTGGGGTCCAGACAAGTCTACTGATAATATACAGGATGAAATGATTCCAGGTGTAGAACCAACCTATCCATTGTATAAAGACCCAAGCAAATCCGTTGTTACCACAGTAAACTTTGATAATGTTGCTTTGGGTGATTGGAAAGACCTTCCTGTGACTGAAGAACAATTACAACAATTAGGTGTAGCTTCTATGCAAAATGTGATTGGTATTGGATATTACACCAAAAAATTTAACTTACCAGAAAACTGGACCAGCGAAAATGGCGCAACCATGAAGTTTGCATATAACCATGACCAGGTAACAGAAATCTCTATTAATGGTATGACAATCCCAGACATTGATAACATCACCGATACTGTCGATTTAGGCGGCTATCTAAAAGCCGGTGAAAACGAAATTACTATTAAATTGGCGACTTCCATGTTTAACCGTGCAGTGGTAGAAAATATGGCGTATACACCAGAAGGTGGCATGCCTCAAATGAATGGTACTGATCCAATTTCTTTGGGATTGACCTCGGTTATATTAAGCCCATATACAGAGGTTGTCATTTCTGCGACACCACAGGAAACAGCAGATAAAGGCATCTTAAATTCTATTATCGAATACGCAGATGCAGCAAAAGCAAGTGGTGAATATGATAATGCCATCGAAAGTGTACAAAAATCCTTTGATGAAGCATTGACAAATGCGAAAGCAGTAGCAGAAAATGATGCAGCAACTCAAGAAGAAGTGGATGCAGCATGGAAAACCTTGCTAAACGAAATCCATAAGTTGGGATTTGTAGCAGGCGATAAAACAGAGTTAGCAAGCTTGATCGCAGCAGCAGAAGGAATCGACCTGAGTAAGTATGTAGAAGCAGGTCAAGCGGAATTTACCACAGCATTGGAAGCAGCTCAGAGCGTATACAAAGACGGAGACGCAATGCAGGCGGAAATCAATGAAGTAGCAGATAAGCTGTTAAACGCAATGTTGAACCTGAGATACAAAGCAGATAAATCTATCCTGGAAGAAGTAGTAGCAAAAGCAAATCAGATAGATGCGAATGTATACACAGCAAAAAGCTACGCAGTACTGGAAGCGGCATTAAAAGATGCGAATGCAGTATTAGCAAATGAAAACGCAACTCAGGAAGAAGTAGACGTAGCAGTACAATCTGTGCAGGCTGCAATGGATAGTTTAGTAGCAGTAGAAGGAACAGAAACTGAAACACCAACTACCAACAACAATGCTACCCAAACGGGACAGGAAAGCACAACAACCAAAGCGAACGCAGCAAAAACAGGGGACATTGCCCCAATCGCAGGTATGGCAGTATTGGCAGTAGCAGGTGCAGCAATCCTGATTACCCGTAAGAAAAAATAGTTATAATAACAAAACTGAAAGCCTTATTAAGGCTTTCAGTTTTGTTTCTATGTTTGTGAAATTTTCAATATAATGTTATTCAATAGCATTTTTTAAACATTCAACAAATTAAAAGTTGAAAAAATAAAAGAAATAAATATATTATTGTTAAAAAATGAATCTAAGTACAATAATTTAGGCAGTATTTTAAAAATACTTAACAAACAATTCCTATTATTTAAATGTTAAATTATATCAGTACAAGTAAAATATTTTCATATTACATGTAATATGAAGAGTTTATATCGCCTATACAGATATTAACAATCAATGTATATGGCTTAAAAATTGATTTTTTATCTTATTTCTTAAATAAACCATGCAGTTGAAACAGGAAAATAAAGTTTATACTAATAAAAAAGACCGTACCTAACCGATACGGTCTTTTATTTTTTGTTTATTATAATGCAGTATGATAATAGCACATATCCAACAGTTCACGGATTTGATGAGTGGTTGGAACACGTGGATTAGAAGGAGTACAAGCATCCGCCATTGCATTTTCTGCAATAATATTGCGGAACCCTTTGTAATCATCTTCATTAATATCCTGATCTCTCAAACTTACTGGAATACCCAAAGCGTCAATTAATCCTTCTACTAATTGAATAAAGTTCTTTACACTTTGGCGATTACTTCCTGCACCGACACCCATTAAATGGGCTAATTTTGCGTATTTTCTCATAGCATAAGAACAATCTTCTTTGGAAATTACACGCATACCAGCATTAAATGCAATAATATACGGTAAAATAATTGCATTGGCACGGCCATGTGGAACATGGAATTTAGCGCCGATTGCATGGGCAATGGAATGGTTGATTCCCAAATTCGCGTTATTAAATGCCATGCCAGCCATACAGGAAGCGTTGTGTAATTTTTCACGCGCATGAATATCATTTCCATTATCATACGCCATTGGCAGATATTTAAAAATAATCTGTACGGCTTTTTCTGCTAATGTATCAGAAAAATCAGTTGCACCAGTAGAAACATAAGCTTCAATCGCATGGGTTAAAACGTCCATACCAGTATCTGCAGTAACAGCCGGTGGAACGCTTAAGGTTAATTTAGGGTTGAGGATTGCCACATCTGGCAGCATAATATCATCAACCAATGGATATTTTACATTTTTTTCTTTATCAGAAACAACTGCAAATGCGGTTACTTCAGAACCAGTACCAGATGTAGTAGGAATAGCAACACAGAATGGTTTTGGAACCTGAGCGATTTTCATGTAAAAATAGCTGATTGCTTTTGCAGTATCAATCGCAGAACCGCCACCCATCGCCATGATGGAATCTGGTTTTACTTCCATTGCCTGGGCAATACCATCGATGATAACATTCATTGGTGGATCAGCAACAACATCGCTGAAAACAGTATATTTTGCTCCCATCTGATCCAGAACATCGGTCAGGTTTTTAATCATGCCAGAAGAAGCTGCAAATGGGTCAGTAATAATATATACATTTTGGATTGGATAGCCCTTTAGATATTCAAACGCATCTACGCCTGAAAAAACTTTTGTTTTTACAGCAAAAGAACTCATAATTTTCTCTCCTTACTATTTAGAAAATTCCGAAAAAGATAAGAATCTAATTTATATTATACTCCATATACAAGCTAATGTCAAAACATTGTCAAAGAAAATTCTATTTTTTGATGTAAAAAATTTGTCATAAAAAAAAGGATATTTTTATTTAAAAGATTCAACCCTTATTTCTAAGTTAATTTAATCTGTAAAATCGTTTTTTACCCCGTCCCGTAGCAGTTCTAGAGCTTTTTTTTCTATCCGGGAAACATAGGAACGTGAAATCTTTAAGAAACTGGCAACTTCCCGTTGTGTCATTGGGCGGTTTCCATTAAGGCCATATCGCATACAAATAACCTTTTGTTCCCTAGGAGAAAGTAATTTTCGAACACTTTGATAAAGCTGTTCCGATTGCAGTTTTAAATCTACCATATCAGCCATATCGGTTTCATCTGCGATAATATCCAGCAGTGACAGTGCGTTTCCATCCTTATCAGTATCAATCGCATCATTTATGTAAACATCGCCAGCAGTCTTTTTTAAATTCCGAAAATGCATTAGAATTTCATTTTCTATACATCTAGAGGCATAAGTAGCGAAACGGGTGCCTTTCGAGTAATGGAAAGTATTTACTGCCTTAATAAGGCCAATGGTTCCAATCGAGATGAGGTCATCCTGGTCATCGGTAGAGGCATAGTATTTTTTAATAATATGGGCTACGAGACGGAGATTATGCTCAATTAAACGGTTACGGGCATTGGTATCTCCTTGTTCCATTTTCATAAAGCATTCTTTTTCTTCTTTTGCAGAAAGCGGTTTTGGAAACGACTGATTTCGCTCCACGTGCAATGCCAGATAGCATAAGTGCCGGATGATGGTTCCGAAAAATTCAAATAGCAAAGTCATCACATCCTTTTCCATTGCTATTAGTTTATGAAAGGAAAAACAGAATGTTGTATGTCCGCCAGAATTCCAATTGGTTTCAACATAGGATATGATGTAATTTATAAAACTTTTTTGTTCTATCAATAGATTTGTCATATAAATTCATTATCCTTTATACTAGGATCGTATTCATATTAAGAAGGGGAATATATGGGTCAAAAATTACGTGATTTTTGGAAGCACAATTGGATCTATTTAGCAGTATTGCTTTTTATCTTTGTTTTTTGCCATTTTGTCGCATGTTTTTCGTTGGTAAATGGTCCTAGCATGGAAAATACCTTACAGGATCGTGATTTTGTAATTGTGTGGCAGTTAGGGTATACCCCAAAGGCAGGAGATGTTGTAGTTACAGATAAGGAAAATGATTTTGATGTGAATTTGGTAAAAAGGGTAGTTGCAACAGAAGGACAAACAGTAGAGATACAGCAAGGTAAATTGTTCATAGATGGGAAAGTAAAACAGGAAGATTATCTCAAGGAAGGCAACTGGTATGGAGATATGCCACCTATTGTTGTACCAGAAAATTCGGTGTTTTTAATGGGGGACAACCGGAATCATTCCAGCGATAGTCGTGAAATTGGCTGTTTTTCCAACGATGCCTTACTAGGAAAAGTTGTATTCCGTGTGTTTCCATTTCAGAGGATAGGAGCAATTCATTAGTGATAAAAAATGTTATTTTAACTGGAAAATGGGCCTCTATGACTTGGTAGGCTAGTTGGTTTACCAAAATTAGTGGCAAAATTATTTTTTGTCGGGAAAGCTATTGACTTTTTTCCGATGTTTTCATTATAATAAAAGTAAGTTATTTATGCAGTTTTACTGGGAAGAAGATTTTCTTCCGGGAATATGGTGAAAATCCATGACAGCTCACACCTACTGTAAGCAGTTACGAAACTTCAAATCCCACTGATTATTGCGCCATCGGGAAGGGGAAGGATTAGGTTTGAAACTGTAAGTCAGGATATCCATAAATAACAGGAATCATTTATCTTTTGGTGAGAATAGATAGGGGATACATAATCAAGAAAAAACAGGTGTATTGCCTGATTTTGTTATGTCAGCCTTTCTGTCTATCAGAAAGGCTTTTTGATTGGAATGGATTCCATACTCTAAACTTCCTCACCATAAATTAAGGCGTTGCCTAAAAATGGAGGAAATGGATATGAAACAAAAATTAATTGCTTTATTTACCACTATGGCAATTATGGTTGGGATGTTTGCTTTCCCAGTCAGCGCGGCAGAAAAAAAGGATTTAAGCCAGGATATCCAGGATACTGCAGCATATTTGCAAACAATGTATGATATGGAAACAGAGCAACCAAATGAAAGCAGTTATTGGGATATGATGTATCTTGCTCGGGCAGGAGTAGAACGCGATAATATTTTATTTAAACTATACCGCAGCAATATTGCTACTGAATTACATGAAACCGGAAAATTGGAATATGAAAATTGGGATGGAACAAAATCCGAAAGCGCTATTTATTATGCAGCAAACGCTTTGGCACTAGCGATGATTGGGGAAGACCCAACTAATATAGATGGATTTAATCTAGTAGATAAATTGGTATCAATGGACCGTAGTGCTGTTACCTCATTATACTATACCAACTTACCAGTTGTTTTGATTGCAGCAACCCAATTTGATGATGAAATTACAGATAAAACCTTTGCGGAAGATATCATCAATGTCTTGAAAACAGAATATAACGCCAGCCAATGGGGGGCCAGCTGGGGTGCAGATAGCCCAGCAATGGTAGTAGCTGCTTTGATAGATTATACTGATACAGACCCAGAAGTAAAAACCATAGTCGATGAAACTGTAGCATGGTTGCAGGAACAAGTAAAAGCGGATAAAATGACAGTTTCCAACACTGCGGAAAAAGTGTTGACCGCTTTGAGCTTAGCGGGACCAGAAGCGGTAGCAGCCGCAAATGATTCTACTGGTAAAAACATTGTGGATATTGTATTAAGCTTTCAATCGGAAACCACACCAGGTGCGTTTACCTATAATGGAAGCGATAGCTATATGGCTACCCAGCAAGGGATGGAGGCTATGTTAGCATACCAGAGAATGGTAGATGGTAAAGTTGGTTTATACGATCTTTTCGATACTCCAATCCAACAATACAAACAATTAATTGAAAAAATTAGCCAATTACCAGAAGTAATTGATTTAGAAGACGAATCGGCCATTGTTGCGCTACGCCAACTGTATAATAGTTTGCCTGCTGCGTTCCAGACAAAAGTAACCAATATTGCGGATTTGGAAAAAGCGGAACAAGTGCTCCAAACCTTAAAAGAAGTTGCAGGATCGAAACCAGATTCCAGCAAACCAGAATCCAAACCAGAAAGTACAACATCTTCCCATCCTATTCCAGCGACAGGGGATATGGGAGTAGCTTCTGTTGTTGCCCTTTGTGGCTTAGCTGGTGTTTCCCTGGTTGCTTTGCACAGAAAACAGAAATAATAGTAGGATTGTTCCAAACAAGGACATTTCCAAAATAAAGATAAGCTGATACCTTGTTGGAGCCTCCTGACTGGGGGCTCCAACCTGTTTATCTTATGAAAAAGTAATTTATTATAAGTTATTTTTTCATAGGACAAACCAGAATCCATTGAAAAAGGAGAGCATAACCATGAAACGTTTTGTTTGTTTCTTATTAAGTCTTATGATTGCGATTTCTTTTGCCGGATGTGGAGGATTTGAAACCGTGGAAGAACATAATAAAAAACTGGAGTCTTCCTATGGTTCCAGTGAAGCATCTTCTTCCCAAGAATCTAGTTCCTCTTTCAATCAAGAGAAAGAGGGGTCCCAAATAGAGGATAATCCAACTTCAGGTTCCGGTCAAGAAGCAGGAGGGGAATCTTCTAAATCAGGAAATGAAAAACAGCCCTCTTCCGCCAAACCAGGCGGAAACCAGCCTGCGGCAAACCAACCATCTGAGGATCAGCCAAATTCCGCACAACAGCCATCTGGGCAGACTCCAGCAGCACCCCCTGCGGAAACAACGCCATCCCAAGCACCGGAAACCCCACAAACCATCCAGGTCACTATTTCAGTACAGTGTAAGGTGTTAGTTGGGAACAACAATTTAGCGGAACCATACCGCCCATATGTTCCTTCAAATGGGTATATTCAAGGGACAACTCAGGTGACAATTCCAAAAAACGGAACGGTGTTTGATGCTTTACAGGCATTGAATCTAAACCCTGCCCCAACTTATGATGGCTCTGTGAAAAGGAAAGATGTTTACATTACATCGATTCACCATATTCCGCAAAGGGCATGTGGAGGACAAAGTGGATGGAAGTATAAAGTAAACCAGGATATTCCCAACCTGTCTTGTAGCGCATATCAGCTACATGGAGGGGAAACCATTGAGTGGTATTATACGGAACATATTTTTGATTAATTAAGGGGGAAAACAGATGCGTACCAACTATTTCTCACAATTACATCCTGGAGTATGCTGCTGTTTTTTTCTATATGCAGTGACATTTAGTGTTTTATTTAATCATCCTATAATGATGGCCACCAGCTGTTTAGTAGCTTTATTTTGTGCAGGTTCTACGAGTGGGTGGAAAACTTTAGGGATTAGTGTTTTGTTTACGATACCTACCATTGTGATTTTTGCGGTGGTGAATCCTTTTTTTAACCACCAAGGAACTACCCCACTATTTTATTGGAATGACCAACCAATTACATTGGAATCCACCTTATATGGATTGTGTTCTGGTGTTATGATTATCTCTATGATCATGTGGTTTATCTGTTTCCAAAAGACGGTGGAAAACCATAAGCTACTCTATTTGTTTGGTAAGGTGATCCCCACCATTGCACTGATGGTGACGATGATTTTGCGATTTATCCCTTATTTTAAAAGGAAGTTGGATCAGATCGCAGCTACTCAACGGATGTTTGGAGTTTCTACCAGTTCTGGAAGTATCAAAAACAGGCTAAAAGCGGGTGGTAGTATTTTGTCTGTGCTATTTTCGATTAGTATGGAAGGAACGGTAGGAACATCGGATTCTATGCGGGCAAGAGGATATGGATTAAAGGGAAAAACCCATTACAAAAGTTTTTGCATGAAACCGCGGGATTGGTTTTTCCTTGGAGTATTGTGTGGCGCGTCAGCTTTTCTCATCTGGGCTTTTTATGCAAAGCAATTTCAGTTTTATTTTTTCCCTGCTATGACGGATTGGCGGCTAAATCCTATCCAATTGGGGATTTGTATTCTTCATTGCATCATACTTTGTTCACCACTGCTTTATAATGGATGGGAGGGATTGCGTTGGCACAGAATTCAGGTAACAGCATAATGCCAGTATTTCAAGCAAAAAATTTGAGTTTTTGTTATCATAACAGCACACATTCTGTTTTACAGGATGTGAATTTTACCATTCAACCAGGGGAGTTTATTTTGCTGTGTGGACAATCTGGCTGCGGAAAAACAACCCTCTTGAGGCATTTAAAGCATTTAATTGCACCGGTAGGGAAGATGACTGGAGAGTTGTTGTTTGAAGGAGAACCAATCCAAACAATCAAAGAACGCCGGTTGGTTTCGGATATAGGGTTTGTATTCCAAGTACCGGATGATCAGATTGTTTGCGACCGTGTTTTCGCGGAAATGGCATTTGGTTTGGAGAATTTGGGGATACCTTCGGATGAAATTCGACGCCGTGTTGCGGAAATGGCGAGTTTTTTTGGAATTGAACACTATTTTTCCCAAACCATAGAGACTCTTTCTGGTGGACAAAAGCAGATTTTAAATCTAGCTTCAGTGATGGCTATGCAACCTAAAGTATTGATATTGGATGAGCCTACTTCTCAACTGGACCCGATTTCCTCCTCGGAATTTTTTGCGGTTTTATCCCGGTTGAATCAAGAACTGGGTTTGACCATTATTATAACAGAACATAAATTAGAGGAAATCTATCCATTGGTAGACCGTGTTTTTTTAATGGAAGAAGGAAAATTTTTGGTGCAAGATACACCGAAAGCAGCAGCATCCTGGATTGGGAAGCACCAGCATAACATGAGGTATGCTCTACCAACTGCCAGTAGGATTTACCAGCAGTTGGATTGTCCTGGCGAAATTCCTTTGACAGTAAAAGAAGGACGGGAGATGCTGGGGCAATTAGAGGTTATTAAAACTACCCCATTGGAGAAATGTACCCAGCCGAAACAAAAACCGGTATTAAAAGTAAAAGAGGTTTGTTTTCGCTACGAAAAAAACGGGTCTGATGTTTTACATAACCTTTCGTTGGAGGTATTCCCTGGGGAATTGCTTTCTATTTTGGGTGGAAATGGTGCGGGAAAAACCACCTTATTGCATTTGTTATGTAAAATGTACCGTCCTTACCAAGGCAAAATCAAGCTCAATGGCAAGGATTTGGCAAAACTACCTCAAAAAGAAATTTGTCAGAACCATTTGGCGTATTTACCTCAGAATCCTTTAATGGTTTTTGTAAAAGACACGGTAAAACAGGATTTACTCTTTTTAGCGGAAACACAAAAAATTGATCCAAAACAAATTGAACAGACCATCCAGGCATATTCTTTTTTCCAGGATATCCTGCCGTTGATGGAGCGTAATCCCATGGATTTAAGTGGTGGTGAACTGCAGCGAGCAGCATTTTTAAAAATTTTGCTGTTAAAACCCCAGGTTATTTTATTGGATGAACCCACCAAAGGATTGGATGCGTTTTCCAAACATGATTTATCCTTTATTTTAAAGGAACTAAAAGAACATGGTATCACCATTTTAATGGTAACCCATGATATAGAATTTTCAGCGGAATACTCTGACCGGTGTGCCTTGTTATTTAACGGGGAAATTGTATCAACCGGAACCCCAAAAGAGTTTTTTTCTTCTAACCATTTTTATACTACGGCAGCCAGTAAAATCAGCAAAGGAAGGTTGGAACAGGCTGTGACTTGTCAGGATGTGGTAGAACAATGCAAAAAATAACCAAAATAATTGCGTATTTGCTGTTTGGGGTTGCCATTTTCTTGTTGGGATACGCAACGGTTACGGGAATGACCCATAATTATATGCTATTTAGTTTTTTACTGGCAGCAGGAATCTGCGGTTTGTTTTTTGTGTCATTTGAATCTAGAAGGCCAGCACTACGGGACATTATGCCTGTGATTATTATTTGTACACTTGCTTCGGCAGGAAGGGTTATTTTTGGATTCCTTCCACAGGTGCAACCTGTGACGGCGATTGTGATTATTACAGGCATTTGCTATGGCAGGCAAACAGGATTTTTAACCGGAGCCCTTTGTGCATTGGTATCCAATATGATTATGGGGCAGGGACCTTGGACGCCTTGGCAGATGCTAGCATGGGGAATTATTGGATGGATTGCTGGTATATTCGGAAAATTTTCCTGGGGTAAGCGGTGGATTCCAGTATTGTGTGATGGTGCTTTATCAGGGATGCTGTTCAGTATGATTACGGATATCTGGACCGTGGCCTCTTTGGGGATGAGCATTACCGCGGCTTCTACCTGGATGATATTTGTAACCGGATTTTTATTTAATATCTCCCACAGTGTGGGGAACGTCATCTTTTTATTGTTGTTATACCGCCCAATGTCAAAGAAAATGGAGCGAATGAAACAAAAATATGGGGTGCTGATTTCATAAATGATATTAGGAAAAGATGAATATCCCTACTATACTTAAGTAAAAAAATAAATTCTCCTTTTGATATCATGGTTACAAGTTTAGTAATTATGATATCAAAGGAGGATTTCTATATTTTAAGAGAAACACTCAAGTAGATAGAATTATTACATAATTTTTTATTTTTATACTTAAGAAAAATAGAATAAGTATGAATATATTTGAAGTAAGGATAATAGAAAAAATCAGAAATATTTTGTCCTGTTATCAAAATATAGAATGGATTTGTTTCATGAAAAATATCTTCTGAAAAGATATACAATCAATATTTTTTTCAAAAAAAGATGGTTGAAAGCCAAACAAATTGGTATAATAGAATGAATAGATGTTATTACGAACAATGGAGGATGAAGTTATGGAACAGACCTTGTATTATGGAGGGCCAGTAATTACCATGGAAGGAAGCCAGATAGCAGAGGCAGTCCTGACCGAAAATGGTATCATCCGTTTTGTAGGAAAAATAGAAGATATTGCGGATACGGATATTGCAGGTGCTCGATTAGTTGATTTGAAAGGAAAAGCATTGCTACCTGCATTTATTGACAGTCACAGTCATATTACCGCGTTGGCTACCACTATGGGTATGGCTTGCCTTTCCAATGCCAACAGTTTTCAAGAAATAGTAGATATTCTGAAAAAGTCCTGTAACCAGTTAAAAGAAGGCCAGTGGCTCATCGGATTTGGGTATGACCACAATAATCTACAGGAGAAACAGCATCCTGATAGGACTGTATTGGACCAGATTTCTACTGAAATTCCTATCTTGATTAGCCATGTTTCCGGACATATGGGGGTAGCGAATACCATGGCACTGAAAGAGATGGGGATCACTCAACAGTCAGACGATCCTGCTGGTGGAAAAATTGGTAGAAATGAAGATGGCAGTTTCAATGGGTACTTAGAAGAAAACGCCTTTTTTATGGGAAGTTCAAAAATTCCATCTCCAACGATAGAGCAGCAATTAAATCAATTGAAACAGGCAGAAGAGGTTTATCTAAAAAATGGAATTACCACAGTACAGGACGGCTTAACCAAGCAGCCAGAATGGAGCCTGTTGCAAACAGCATCTGCGCAAAAACAGCTGACTGTAGATATAGTAGCCTATCCAGATTATATACAGGCAAAGGAATTAGTGCAGAAAAATAAACTATATGTAAAAAACGACTTAAACCACCTGAAAATTGGAGGATATAAGCTAATTTTGGATGGTTCCCCACAAGGAAAAACCGCATGGATGAGCCAACCTTATGAAGGGGAGTCCAGCTATTGTGGCTATCCGGCTCATACAGATCAGGAAGTATTAGAATGCCTGTCTACCGCTTTGGAAGAAAAACTGCAAGTTTTAGTCCATTGTAATGGGGATGCGGCTGCCCAGCAATTGATTGACCAATATAGGTTGGCAAAAGAACAAACTGGCAGCACACAAAATATCCGTCCTGTTATGATACATGCTCAGACTGTACGGAAAGACCAACTAAAACAGATGGCTGAATTGGATATGATAGCCTCTTTTTTCATTGCCCATACCTATTACTGGGGGGATATCCACTGTAAAAACTTAGGGCAACGAGCAATGTCAATCAGTCCCGTCCAATCTGCCATAGAAAACCATGTTGTATATACATTTCATCAAGATACCCCCGTACTTTTACCAAATATGATGGAGACTGTCTGGTGTGCGGTAAACCGCATTAGTAAACAGGGGACAGTAATAGGACAACAGGAAAAAATTTCAGTGTTAGATGCGTTAAAGGGAATTACCATAAATGCCGCATACCAATACGGGGAGGAACGGAAAAAAGGTTCTATTAAGATGGGAAAACGGGCCGATTTTGTAATCTTAGATCGGAATCCGCTTAAGACTCCAAAATTGGAGCTCAACCAAATTCAAATATTACAAACCATCAAAGATGGAATACCAGTATATCAATCCTTTCAAAATAAAAAATAAAATATTTTAAACTTAAGTAAAGAAAAAGGATATCCAAAAAAATCTGGATATCCTTTTGTAATTGATTTTGAGCTATTTCAAGTTAACAATGAGAGTATGCTATTTTAAATTTTTTCCGATGGAGTACGCTTTTTTCATAATGGCTCCGTTTTCTTTCAGGTCCGAATCCCCACCAACCACAATTTTTCCAGCCAGCTCCATCCCTTTAGCGGTGAATAAACTGAGGTACCAGTCGTAATTAGCTTGATATTTTTCATAATTTTCTGGAGCTCCTTGGGCAAATACACCAATTAACTGGATACCCGGTTGTAATCTTGAGGAACGGTCTTGATTTGTCATACAATAATGTCGGTTCATAAACGTAATCATCTGGCCAGAAATCTGAGAGTAGTAATTTGGGGAAGTAATCAATAATGCGTCACAATGATGTAATTCGCTATAATAATCCTGCATGCCATCATGGATGATACAGTCCGTACCGTTTCGGCGGCAGCTTCCGCAGCCAATACATCCTTTTAGTTCCATCTGGAATGTTTCGTAAATTACAACTTCATATCCATTTTCTTTTGCTCCACGGATAATTTCCATTGCCACTTTTTTGGAAGCGGATTGTGCTCTGGAACTTCCTAATACAGCTACTAATTTTTTCATGCGAGACCCTCCTTTTCATTACTTCTATTGTATGACAAAATTTTATGTATTTCAATGCTAATGCGAAAATATGTGAAAAATGACGATAAAAATCAGGTTTAATGAAAAAGAAAACCAGAACACTTTATAAAAATAAGGAGTATATTATGTTGCTTTTTCACATAGATCCGCAATATAATACCATAAAAAACACTTGTTGTTTCTACCAATAGTTTGCAAACGTTTTCCCATGGTAAAAACAGAGCGTTTATTTTGCTTAGGTTGATAAGAAAATACCGTTACCAAACAATCCGATTAAATAATGGCATTTTTTATAGAAATATGTACTACCTTTCCATCACCTTTTCCGGTAATTGTGATTTGTTGCCTTTTTTGTAACGCTTCAACCGCATCTTGCGGCTCTTTATAAAAATAGTATAGAACTTCAATCATAGTGTATTCATTCCGTCCATCTTGTAAAATAAGATATAAAGGTTCTAAAGCGTGTGTGGTGGATTGCCAAGGTAAGCAAACTATATCAAAGGAATCGACAGGATAGTATCATTATTTTGGATTAACGAAAAAACTTTCGGTATTTGAACTAGATGATCTACTATTCGAAATGGGAGAAAAAGCAATTGTCATATTTGATTCGTAAAATAGAAAAGAAGGATGGGGAATAGGATAGAATATTATCGTTAAAATTACAGTTTTTCCAGTTCAAATGGAAGGACAAAACAAAAAAACGCACAAAATATTATTGTTTTTGATAAAAATTATAGCGAATAGGTTGACTGAAATTGATTTGTTTGTTATTATGAAATGGGGAATTGTTGAACTAGAAAAGATAGGGCGAACAACTGATATTATTTTATCAAATACAAAGGAGGTTTTCCACAGTGGTACAGCAAAATAAAGCCGGCTGGTTCAAATGGATTAGCGTTATTTTGGCTGTTTTGTTGGGGTTCTCTTTTTTTACTTTCGTATTATATTGTATATTGTGTATTCATTCTACCCATTTGTCCTATAAAGCTGTCCCTTCTAACCTACAGACAGTTCCCATGATGGCTACATCCCATTCTCACCATATCATAGGACCAGAAGCTGTATTGGATGTAAAAGCCACTACAGAAAGTAACAATGATACAGATATCGAATTATATAAAGACCACCCTAATGAAAATAGGCAGTTTCAAATCACAGATCTCCGTCCAGGAGAAACTATTACAAAAAATATCCATATTAAAATTTACCATAACCAAAAAATAAATTTGTATTACAAAACAGAGATTACAGCTCAAACTGACGCGATAGCGGATCACCTGACGATTCGTGTCGTCTCTATGGAGGACAATTCTGTTTTATATGAAGGGAAACTATCTGCCTTTTGTGGGCAGGAGCTTGCTATATCTGTGAATAAGAATGAACAGAACGTAACGATTCAGGATTTCCGTATAGAACTGGTAGTAGATGATTCCGTCAATTCAATAGAGAATTCATCCGAGATTGGGTTGGCAGCGAACTGGTATGTAAAAGAGGATGTTCCCAGTAATGAAGATAGCGGTATTATCAATCCCCCAGCTACAGGAGATTTACCGCCTATGTCAATTACCATTATTCTTGCAGGTACTTTATTATCCCTTGGTGTAGTAGCAATGATTTGTAAAGAAAAGAAAGACAAAGAGTAACCATAGAAGCAATTACCCCTCAACTATAGTAAACCTGTAGTTGAGGGGCTTTATGATAATAAGCACATACTCTTTCTATCTTGGAAAGGGCAGGCTGTTTTCTATTATAGAAAACAGCTATACCTTCCATATCGTTTTTGTAACAGACAGAATTTGGAGGAGTTGTTGTGCTGTTACGCAAGTTTTTATGGGAGTGGATTTTATAAAGACTGATTGATTATTTTAGTTACTGTTTTAGAAGGATATTTTTATTTAAGATAAATCTTTCTACTCAATAATATACAATGTGATATAGGGTTCGGAAAGGGGTTATATGGTAGTACTGAAATAGCTCCATTTCATTAAATTTTTTGGTTTCAGCTCAAAATTTATTTTTGCGTTGTGTCTTTTGCATGAATAAACAAATAGAATCATTTGTATTTTGATTTGACTATGAAAATAAACTGATGCCAATCTGATAAAATAATGTAGTATACAAAAATGAAATCACATCCAGCACACAAACGAATTCGTTTGTGTTTTTTTATTGTTATAGAATCCACTGGATATGCCGGTGGAGGCTCTCGCTCAAAAGCTTTACTTTAAGCATCGAGCAAAGCGAGCTACTAACAGCAATCTTATCGTAACGAAAAAACTATCGTTGGAAAGAATTGCTCATTTACGGGCAGCAGTACAAGTGATGCAAAAGACAGATATTTCAGTACATCTTTAATGCTTTCTGGTACTATGCCCTTCTAGGGCTTACTCAAGCCACCAGCTTAGCTGGCGATCATGACTCCTATTTACTGGACAATTGATATACTTCATCCGAAGCTTTCGCAACCGCTGGAGAGTGGGTAACTAAAATGACACATTTTCCATCTTGATGCGCCAGCCGCTGAAAAATATCCATAATCTGGTCTTGGGTTTCCCCATCCAGATTCCCAGTGGGTTCATCTGCCAAAATAATTTCTGGATGGTAGGAAAGTGCTCGAGCTATAGCAACTCGTTGCTGTTCTCCACCGGATAATTTTAAAATCCGCCTTTTCGCTTTGGCTTCATCTAATTCAACACTTTGCAGCATACGAAGGGCATACTCATTTTTGTTTTCGTATTTTTTCCCTGATAAATCCATGGATAGGCGAACGTTTTCCAAAGCTGTCAAATGGGGAAGCAGGTTAAAACTTTGGAACACAACCCCAACATACTGGCTACGGTAACGGTATTTATCCATTTCGGCTATATCATTTCCCTCAAACAGGATTTTTCCTGAAGTTGGCTTTGCCAATCCTGACAATAAAGAAAGTAATGTTGTTTTACCTGCTCCAGAACGTCCAACAATCGAATATACCTTTCCTTTTTCAAATTGATAACAAATATTTTGAAATACTGAGGAAGACCGTTCCCCATAAGAATATCCTAAATGGTCTAATGTTAATACACTCATTTTTATTTCCTCCTTATACCCGGTTAGTTAAAATTTTAAGTGGTTCATAACGCATGACAAATCCTACTGCAACACAGCTGGAAACAATGGTAAGTAAAATACAAATTCCCATCAATTCTAATACTACCGTCATATTGGTAGCGGAAGAAATCTCGTCCACATAGTTGGTCACCTTTTGTCCAAATCCTGTAAACCCTCCCTCTTCGGGCTGTACACCACTATCCGGTTGTTGTCCACCAGGCTGGCCGCCTTCCATTGGGATTCCTCCCATCATTCCAAAGTTTTCTTGCTGCTGGGTTTGCTGTTCCTGTTGGGCTGTGACTTGAGTTTCCAGCAATGCGTTTGTTGTTGGGACGGATAACACAGCGCCAATTCCTGTGCCGATTAGGATAGCTGCCAATGTAACGGTAAACATCTCCATAATAAATTGGATGGCTACTTTCCATTTTTTCATGCCAATGGCAGTTAAAACTCCAATTTCGTATTTACGTTCCCGAATTTGGAAAATGCTAAATACCACTAAGATAATACCACCTATAATTAACACAACAATGACAAAATAACTTGCGAATTTACTTAGGTTTTGAAGGGGAACTAAGCTTTGTTCATATTGTTCCACATCTGTGGATACCACCGTATAATCATCGCTTAATCCCATTGCTGTAACATCCTGCTGGAAATTTTCGTAGCTTTCCACATTAGAGAAAGCGTAGGTTCCAGATGTCTGGCTACGTAAAGCGGTTGTCAATTCCATTCCTGTAGTTGAATCCGTACTTGTTTCTGCATTGGCATTGGATTGATCCAATATTGCCTGTAAGCTGGATGCTGTGGTATAAATCTGGTTTGCTGGATCGGATGCAGCTTGGAATCCCCTCATATCGATTCCATTTACTGCGGATTCACTGTTAGTATAGATTCCTGTGACGGTAAAAGAGTAGGTTTCCTCCTCATTATTTGGATTTACCAATGTAATGGTATCTCCAACGGAAACCTCGTTATAAGCGGCAAGTTCATCACTGATAATACACACAGTGTCCGAAGTGGTTTCATCAAATATTTCCCCATCGGATATTTTACAGCTGCCATCCACAAAAGAGGTCATAGCGGAATAGGAGCTGTATCCAATTACAGTAAAATCCCCCTGCGATCCCATCCCTCCTGGAGGTATCATTTCACCATTCATATTGCCACCTGGCATCACCATACCACCTTCTGGCTGTTGTTGTGTAGTTTCCGTATCTGTTTCTGATTGGGTCGTTACTGCCTCCAGGCTATCGTTACCGTTTAGCGAGGAGGAAATGGTATAATAAAAATCTTTTACATAGTTAGAAGTCGCATAATTTTGCAGTTCGCTTAATGGGAGTTCTTGAGTTTGTTGGAACATCTCTTTTAGATCCCCACCATTTTGCTCCATATTCTCCATCATTGCCTGACGATTGACAGAAATTTGGGCTGTTACCTCTAAATTTTCAATCCCACTTTTCCTGGCAGATTCCGCTGCTTCCCGAATGGAAAGGGCAATACAGCTGGAAACTGCAATTACAAGTACAATAATGCCAATTAAAATATTCCTTGCTTTCGATCTGGAAATACTAATAAGAGCGTTTTTTATCATCAACATAGACATTCTCTCCCTTAAATTTTAATCTGGTATTATTATAATAGGGTTATGTGTTCAACTAGTGTGGGATAGGTGATTGACTGGTGTTAAAAATATTAATTTTTTATGACATAGTTATAACGCAATCAATAATAATTAGTAAACAATATAGGATAGTCTACCAATTAATAGGCTGCATAGCCACTGAAAGGAGTATCAAAGCACAGCCATAATATCCCACGCCATCCATCTATCGAAAAAACCTATTTTTCAAACAGACCAAAGCTAGCACCAAACTGCAACACGATCTATCTAATCACAACAAAAAACAGAGGCTCAGCCAGAGCCTCTGTTTTTCCAATGTATCTCTATTATTTTTGCATAGATGTTTTATTTGGCATATTACAGAGCTTAATAAAACAGATAATTGCGGTAAATAAAAATCCAATCCCTCCAAGGATACCAATCAGATCAGGACCCAAAAATGGATTTGTGGGTTGACTCATTAACAGGGTGGAAGGAGCCCATAAATCCATACCATTTAGTGCTGCATGGAAAACCACAGGAACCCATACGGATTTTGTTTTCAGAAACAGATAGGATTGTATAGTGCCAATCACTAAGCAGAATAATACCATGGCGAAAACTCCCAAGACAGGGCGTTCCGTTCCATAATTATATCCCATGGCGATAATGGGGGCATGCCATAATCCCCAAATAATACTGGACATCAATGCCGCCGTAGGGACCGAAAACGTATTACATAGTTTTGGAAACAAATATCCTCTCCAGGCAAATTCCTCCCCAAAGCATTGTATCAATCCCATGATTGGGTTGATGAGGACTGCCATAGGGATCATGGTTGCCAGTAATTTTAGATATTCGGGCAGGGTGGTAACACCGGATTCAACCGCAAATTTAGAACCCAATGGGTCAAACTGATTTGGAAATACGAAAAAATAAACCGCAGCCCCAATCAAGGCAATCAACGGGACAACAAGATAAGCGCCAAGATACCACTTAATATTTCCTCGAAAACAAGGGCTTAAATATAATCCTTTCCAGCCTTCTTTCGTAATGAGCCTAGTTAATATTACGCTAATTGCTGGTGTCATCATTAAAATGGTTAACAATACAGCATTATGGCTGAAAAAGTAAGCTGTACTGAATATTGCCAAAAAGGCAAGGGTAAACCCTGCAAAAATGATAAGCCGTTTTGTTTGTTTTTTTCCCATAGGGATTCACCTGTTTTCTAATGGGAGGAGACAGCAATCGAAATATCGCCGTACTCCACTGTTGCTCGAATTTGATTTTGACTGGACATATTTTGAGAAATACTTTGAGGTTGCTCGATACCGTTGATTTCCACACAACCTTCCGCGGATTCCAATTGATATCCATAGGAGGAGGAATCCATGGTAGGATGGAGGGTAACATCGCCTTCAACGGCATTTAAACTGGTTATACCCTGAAAATCACCTGTTAAGTCCATGTCTCCATAGTGATTGATGATCTGCATTCCTTTTGTTTGGCAGGATACCATATCAAGATTTCCATCTTCTATAGAACCTTCTATCATTTCAAACATGCA
This sequence comes from Clostridium facile, assembly GCF_014297275.1. Classification (NCBI taxonomy): domain Bacteria; kingdom Bacillati; phylum Bacillota; class Clostridia; order Eubacteriales; family Clostridiaceae; genus Clostridium; species Clostridium facile. The sequence goes on along the minus strand of NZ_JACOQK010000001.1, from coordinate 2,125,646 downwards.
GTTGGAAAAAGAAGTATCCCCATTGTTGGTAATATGGACTAGTTTTGTAGTAGTGACATGATTGGCAGATATATCACTGGTATCCAATTTATTTTCCCATTGTGTTGTAGTTACATCCTGTAAATCAAAGGTAGCTGAATCACCTTCTAGTGTTAATCCATCTGTTTTTAACCCTGCAATGGTAATATTTCCACCGGATACAACAGTAGTTATTTGAAAATTGGCGTCCGATGGATAATAAATTGTAACCTCACCCCAATAATAGGGTGCCCCTGCGTTTATAAAGGAAAAATCCCAATTCAAACCGAGGTAGTTTTCTGATTGCTGTACTGTGAGGCAGCCATCCTTGATTTCCCAGGTAATGGTTTCGTTATTGTCTTGATAATGGGTTTCAATTCCGTAATGGTCGGATGGTTCTAATTTTACAGAAGCGGATCTTGTATCAATCGAAATACTGGTAAACTTTTCTAACTGTTGTTGATCGCTTATGACCTTCGTGTCGCCTTTTATGGCATGGACCCCTGTGGTATTTAATACAATATGTTTACTTGCCCCCATGGTATATCCGATAGCTGTTAGAATGAGGCCTACCCCAAATATAACTCCAATTACTGTCCATACTATTTTCATGGATCGTTTCATCGTTCCATAACTCCTTTCTGTAAATGATGGATTGGCTTTTTAATATATTGCATTCCTTGTTTTAGAAACCATCCAAATAATAAAATGGAAATGCATCCAATCCCTATGAAAGCACCAATGATCTGTTTTATTTTGTACATGATTTACCTCTCCTGTGGGATAAGAATTTTTTTGATAGTGTTACAAGGCCACGTACCAGCTGTTTGCTCAGCCATATTGTAAAAACGCAAAGAGCCATACCAATCGTTCCGCACAACAATCCAATTCCCAAGAAAAACAAACAAGTTGCCGGATCCGAAGCAATCAGCATTAAGGCGACCACCGAAGTAAAAATCCCCATTGCCACCATACCAATTGCAGTGATCCCGATAGAAAGAACAATGGCAAAGGCGCATACCGCTAAAGCGAGGATTATCGATACCATCGCAACCGCAATTGGTATTGCGATCGGGGAAGCAAAAATAGCTAAAATGACAATCCATAGAATATGGAGCCCCTTATTGGAACCTTTATTCAACTCTTTTACCGCAAATTCACCAATCATATCCGCAGCAATCTGGTCTGGGGAGCCCAACTCTTGGATAACTTCCTGTTCCTGTTCTGGGCCAGCTTCCTCAAAATATTCTTGGTAATAAAGCATTATATTTTCCCGTTCCTCTTGTGGAATACGGCGCAACCGTTTTTCAAGGCGGGCTAAAAATTGTTCTTTATTCATCATCACCCAAAACCTCCCCTAATAAAATAGATTCTATTGCTTTTTTATAATCGTCCCATTCCTGTAGATACAGCGTCAGCCTTTCCTGTCCTTCTACGGTAATCTTGTAATATCTTCGGTTCCGTCCATCCATAGGCTGATCGTATGTAGCGAGGAATTTTTCTTTTTGTAGCCGTCGAAGTACTGGGTACAAAGTGGATTCCGAAACATCAATTGTTTGTTTAATCTGCTGTGTTAAGCTGTAGCCATAGGCGTCCCCACGGCTTAAGGCAGCTAATACACAGGCGTCCAATAAGGATGCACTAATTGGAAAAGCCATGTTTCACACTCCTTTTTATTAGTTTAACAATATTATATATCATATAATATTGTTTTGTCAATATAATAAGAGGTAAAATTTTTATTCCATAAAAATACATTATTTTAACCAGTTTTACGAAATGGAAATGATTTTTCCTTTTGGATATGTTACACTTTAAAATAAACCTATTATTTTAAAGGAATATTAGCCATAGTTCAACGTACCTGTTACGATACAAAACAGCGGTACAATGTAAAACAGTCTGATATGATAATTTTTCTATCAGGGAAACGCAAAAAGTGAGGTGTCAATATGAATCTATTGTTAACCGACTGTCCTGTCAATCTGCCGTTTGTTGATAACAAGACCAATCGGTATCTTGACCTATCCCAATTAAATATAAAAAACTGTATTGGATGTTTTGGATGCTGGACCAAAACACCTGGAAAATGTGTCATCCGGGATGACGCTACAAAAGTTTATCCCTTGATTGCGAAGAGTGAAAATATTATTTATGTGAGTAGAGTAAAATTTGGAACATATGATGCCATCATGAAAACCATGTTGGAGCGGGCAATCCCTATTCAAAAGGCGTTTATCCAATTACATCATGGGGAAACCCACCATATGCAAAGGGATGTTGTGGAAAAAAATGCTGTTATCATCGCCTATGGCTGTGATAATAGGGAAGAACAGGATTTGTTTCAGCGTCTGGTTGCTAGAAACGCTTATAATATGCGGTTTCAAACACATAAAGTTTTATTTGTTTTCAAAGAAGAACTGGAACAAGCGATAATACGAGAGGTGGAAAAATGGGAAAACTTTTGATTATAAACGGAAGCCCCAGGGCACCGAAATCCAATTCTAAGCAGTATGTGGCCCTATTCCAAAAATACTGGAATGGAGAATCCTCCAAAGTCAATATTACACCAAAAAACCATACGGAGATTTGTGAGGATATGGCCCATTATACCGATGTTTTGTTGGTGTTTCCACTATATGTGGATAGTATCCCTGTCACACTCCACAACTTTTTAAAAACACTGGAGCAGCATCCGCCAAAACAAAAACCAAGGATCAGTATGGTTGTCAACTGCGGTTTTCTGGAACCAGAACAGAACCAAATTGCGGTTGAAATGATAAAGCTGTTTTGTAAACAGCAAGGGTATCCTTTTTTGTCTGTGCTGTGTATAGGAGGCGGAGAGGCAATCTTAAATACTCCATTTCGGTTTTTGGTTAAAAGGAAAATAAAACAATTGGTGAAGTCGGTGGCATCCCATCAAAGCTTATCATTTCAAGTTACTATGCCCATCTCTAAAGAAACCTATTTAAAAGCATCCACAAAATATTGGATCCGCTATGGGGCAAAAAATGGAGTTACCAAAGAGCAGATGGACACTATGGAAATAGAAACCAACTAAAACAAAAACGTCACATTTTATGATTTTATTTCACCATAAAATGTGACGTTTTATATTAATTAGTACAATATAAGAAAATCTAATAATAGAGCATTATTTATTACAATCTAAAAAATTTGTAAGTTATCTGTTTTATAGCTTCATTGCGCTGGGATAGGTATAAGTTCGTTATTAGCTAATATTTTTTCCGTTTAAGTCCGAGAATCAATCCTAATGCTGTCACTGTACCAATTACAAACAGGAAACTCAAAGTGGAATCACCCGTTTGAGGGATTAGTTCCTGTGATTTATTTTGATCACCATAATTTGTTTCCCCTGTTTGCTCCACCAAAACAATTTCTTCCAGGTCGTTCAACTGTACCTTGCCTTGGTTGCCCAGCATACCATAATCCTGTGGAACTGGCTCTGCATCTCCAGTAAACTGCCAAATTGGGCTGATTAAACCATTTACCAATGCTGCGTTAATCAATGTACTCGCTGTAGTAACCGTAATGGTATTTTCGCCTTGCCGTAAGTAAGGGGCAAGGTCTACTTTGGTATCGAATTGGTTAGCTGGTGGTAAGTCCATCCCATTTACCGCAATGCGGAAACTGCTGTTTGCAACTTTTCCTAAATCGAATACAACATGGTCTGCAACGGTTTCCATTGTCACTGTTGTTGAGTATCTACCAATACCGGATACATTCTCCATCCCTCGGATATCACGCCATGGGATGAGGGTTTCCATCGAAACCGGCTCCAACATTGTTTTTGCAATGATGGCGTTGTTGGATGGATCATCACCAGGATGCCAACTTTCTACTGAAAGTGTCCAGCTATTGATCGAAACAGGCTGGTGTTGCCCTTTCCCTGTTACTGTTTTTACGGTCCCATCACTGAGCACAACAGTATGTGTTTCGTTGTCCTCTAAGACTGCAACTAGTTCACCATCCTCATTGTAATCAACTTCACAATCGCTCTGAACTGCATGCACCGAAGGGATTGGATATTCTGTCAATTGGTCGGATGTGAATGCGTATAAACAGGTTCCGTAAGCCGGTACTGTCACGGTTATAGTTGTTTGGCCTGATTTCTGCTGGTAAAGGGCAACAGGCTGGATACTACCATCCCATGCATTCAGTTCATATGGGGTTCCTTCAGCATCAAATGTAATGGTTTGGGTGATTGGCTGGGAGGATGGATTATACAAATAGTAATAATCATTGTTTCCATCTACATTGTGGTAGCTGGACAATTCATTGGCGGACTGGTACTGGGTATCTGGCATAATGCCTGCGCCTTTTAAAGCGGAAACCAACTGGGTTTCTGTATCCAACAAAGTAGTGTTGGCATGGTTCTTGATTTGTTCCATTACTGCTATCAGTTGGCTATCCTCCATTGAATCCCCATAAGACGGTGTCATAGAAGGTGTTTTCCCAATAAAGAATAATTTAACACCTTGGTCAAGGTAAGATAGCATTTTTTTCGCTGTATCAAGAGGCATGTAGTCCTCGTTATCAACTACTAATGCCTTATAGGATGGACCCTCTGGCGCAATCACACCATCTTTGGCATTTGCTGTATCCAGGTTTAACAAATAAGGGCTGACAAAATCATAGGAATAGCCGTTTTCTTCCAGATCAGGAGTTACCATATCCTCAATTACCTGAACCTCAAAGTATTCAAAGCGGTAATAGGCAATATCCACATCCTGGTGACCCTGCCGCAAAACATACTGATTTCTGGCAACATACCCCATACTATCCGCGAACTGGGTAAAATCAGGTGTTTTGTCCCATGAATTAGAGAAAAATCCACTCATTCCATCATAGCCGCCCCAGTTGCCTTCGTATTTGCCTTGGTAAACGCCATTGTTACTATATCCATGGACTACAGAAAGGTTTACGCCAGCAGCCATATTGGAATTGATCATATTCAATAAATCAGAGGTACTTTGTTCATATGCTCCGCTGCGTAATGGTGAAAGTTCAGAAGAATAAACTTCTTTTCCAGTTAGGTTTACCATACCTGTCTGCATCCGGTATCCATCCCTTGTTCCAGAATCCATTAATTTAGGGGATCCATTCCCGGGCAATTTCGCAAAATATAAGGATTCTGTTTCCGCAATCCCAGCCTGTGCAGCAGATTGAGTCATTTCCATTGGAGCACCGTAAGCTACTTGGCCACGATAATCCCATCCATGGCTTTCGCACCATTGCTGTAATGATTCAATATGGTTTTCGGTATACAAATCAGTTAGAGTTTGGTAGTAATCCATCCGTACACGTTCTCCCATTGTGCTTTGGGTATCAAAAACAGCGGGATCATCGGTTGATGGACGGTTGTTAGTATCAAAATGTAATCCGGGGACAAAAATCAACGGCAAATATGGTGTTAAATCATATCCACGCCGGTCTTTGAACTCTTCCAACAATTTTGGCGTCCAAAGATAATCAGGGGAAAGTTCCAAAGAATCCTCAAAGATTCCATCTACAATTTGATTTTTCTCATCCCCCCAGGTAATCATCCTGGTATCCCAATAATCTGTTAAAGCTTTTGTGGCCTCTTTGCTAAAATGGTCGATTGGTGGATATTCTTCATCGCTGGCGCTCTGCATATAAAATGATAGGATAATCCAATTCCCCTGATCCGGAGCGGTCCATTGGATGGTATTATCCTGCTGGTTAACCTGGCTGGTCAGTACAGTAAAGGAATCCTCTTTTATATACTGTGTCTCGGCGGTTTGCACTGATTCATCCAACTGCACAGCAACCACAGCCAGCAAGCTATCTGTATTGGTCTGAACCTCCGGGGCAGGAATTGCCCCGTTGTATTGTTGCCCAGATGCAATCGCTTCGGTCTTTCCATACCCAATCTGTTTGATTGCCAGAGGGTTATCACAACTTTGAATTGCAGGTGTGACAGCTGGCCATCCAGATGAAATAGTGAACGTTAAATGCAGCCCAAGATGTTTTGCTTCGTCCAAAGCAATCTCCATACTGGCTAGCCAGTTATCACTGCCCCAGCTGGTTCCATCTTCCCCGTCAAAAGAACTGCCTTTGCAAATGATTTCCGCACCTCCAAATCCGGCATTTGCAATGGATTGTATTTGGGAACGGATTTCTGTTTCGTCCACCAGCCCGTTGGGCCACCAGTAACGGATTTGCGGTTTTGCTTCATTGCTTACATTGGTAAAGCCAGCTACAAAATCCGATACTTTGGTTTCTGTTGCCTGTGCAGGACCGGTTAAAATACTAGCGCCCAATGCCAATGCAGTTAAAACAGCAAGTAGTTTCTTTGCCTGCTTCCATTGTTTCTTCATCTTTATTTTCCTTCCTGAAATATAAATTTCAACTTAGCAGCCATTGACAAACCCAAATGATTGCTTTATAATATCAAAAACAGTTAATATTACTAAAAGTTGATATATTTATAATATCATTTTAGCAAATAAATAGATATTTAAAAAACATACCTTTTAGGTTGTTTTTTGGTATATTTTTAAAGGGGGAAGTAAATGATGGAACCATTTATTGAAAAAATATATCATATCACAATTGACCGATTTTTGTTTAACGCTTCCCGCATGGATCAATTTTCTTTACAGGAAAATGGAGTTGATATTCTTCAGCAAAGTTCTTTTTTTGATTCAGATGCAGAAATTTTTATCAATATGCATCTTTCCCTTTCCCAGGTAAAGGAGAGATTACCTAATTTACCACAAGATAAGAAAAAAACACCTTTCCATAAACACGATTTTTACGAAATGATTTATGTTTACCAAGGTAAAGTAACAAACTATATTGACTCCTGTCAAACGGTAAAAGAATTAAATTTAAAGCAAGGGGATCTATGCTTACTCACCCCAAATGCAGCGCATCAATTGCAGGTTGAAGGCGATTGTAATATTATTTTTAATATTCTTGTGAAAAAAACGTTATTCCAACGGCTGGCACAGGAAATTTTAAGCCACGATAACCCTTTTAACCACTTTCTAATCAATTCTTTATTTGAAAAAAACCAGGAAGAAAGCTATTTGCTGTTTTCCAAACAGTTATGTAATACCATTGATCAATCTGTCTTACAGCTGATAAAAGAGTACGCAGAAACAGGAAACCAATACTTTTTAAAACTCAACGGATATTTGATGATCCTTTTTTCCGATTTGTTAACCGCTTACCAGAACTATCTGGATGAAAACAGTATCCAGCAAGTATGCCACCCTAAAATATCTGAGATCCTCTCCTACATCATTGAAAACTGTTCTACTGCCACCTTAGAAAAAACTGCGGAACAATTCCATTATAATCCCCAATATTTAAGCCGCTTGCTCAAACAATATACTAACCAAAGTTTTTCTAGTTTTAGGAGACAGATCCGCATGGAACGGGCAACCTACCTGCTGACCCATACTGATCGTCCGATTCAGGAAATTATCGACCGTTCCGGATTTGAAACAGCATATTTTTTCCGTATTTTCCATGAGAAATACCACATTTCTCCCTTGGAATATCGAAAACGCTTTACAGTATTATAATTTATCCTATTGTTTTTCACATTTGTCATAACAACACTGGATAAAACAAAAAGCTTATCAACAATTCCCTATAAAAATGTTGATAAGCTAATTTACCTCAATTGTGCCAACAAACGGTCTTTTATCCTGCTAGAAATGATACTAAAAATTAACATACCCATATTAAGGACAATGATTTTTTCAGTGTATAACTCTTTATTTTAGTTTTTAAAATTACCAGTGAGCAGGTGTAGTCCTTTCAGGAAGTTAAGTGGTTATCATACGGACACCTAAAACGGACTGAATTTTATTCTGTAAAAATACTGTCCATTTATTTGTGGTGTTCCGTTATACAAAAATAGACCTTCAGGTTATTTCCCTGAAGGTCTAATCTATTTATGAGAGATTACATTAATATGCAACGCCTTGAGCAATCATAGCGTTTGCAACTTTGTTAAATCCTGCAATGTTAGCACCAGCAACCAGGTTGCCATCTACGCCGTATTCTTTTGCAGCTTCATAAGAAGCTTTGAAGATATCTTTCATGATACTTTGCAATTTTGCGTCTACTTCTTCAAAGGTCCAGCCATAACGCATGGAGTTCTGGCTCATTTCCAAACCAGAGCAAGCAACACCGCCAGCATTAGCAGCTTTAGCAGGTCCGAACAGAACGCCAGCAGCCTGGAATGCTTCAACAGCTTCTGGAGTAGAAGGCATGTTTGCACCTTCTGCTACAGCCATAACACCGTTTGCAATCAGCTGTTTTGCTTCTTCGCCATTTAATTCGTTCTGGGTAGCACATGGCAGAGCAATATCACATTTAATGCTCCAAATGCCACGGCAGCCTTCTGTATAAGTAGCGGAAGGAACGCGTTTTGCGTATTCGGAGATTCTTCCTCTTTCCACTTCTTTAATTTGTTTTACAACGTCCAGTTTGATTCCTTCTGGATCGTATACGTAACCCTGGGAGTCAGACAGAGCTACTACTTTTGCACCTAGTTCAGTTGCTTTTTGGGTTGCATAGATAGCAACGTTACCAGAACCGGAGATAACAACAGTTTTACCTTCAAAAGAAGTGTTTGCCATATGGGTTAACATTTCTTGTGTGAAGTAGCACAGTCCATAACCTGTTGCTTCTGTTCTTGTCAAGGAACCACCATAAGTCAAGCCTTTTCCGGTTAATACGCCAGTAAATTCGTTGCGTAAACGTTTATATTGGCCAAACATAAAGCCAATTTCACGGGCACCTACGCCGATGTCACCAGCAGGAACGTCAGTATCAGCACCAATATGTTTGCTCAATTCTGTCATAAAGCTCTGGCAAAAACGCATGATTTCCCCATCGGATTTTCCTTTTGGATCGAAATCAGAACCACCTTTACCACCGCCCATTGGCAGGGTTGTCAAGCTGTTTTTAAAGATTTGTTCAAAGCCCAAAAATTTGATAACGGAAGCACAAACAGTTGGATGGAAACGCAAACCGCCTTTGTAAGGGCCAATTGCGGAGTTGAACTGTACACGGAAGCCACGATTTACCTGAACGTTACCGTTATCGTCAACCCAAGAAACACGGAACTGAATAAAACGTTCTGGTTCTACAATTCTATCGATTACACCAGTTTTTTCGATTTCTGGGTTTTTTTCTACTACCAATTCCAAAGATTCAAGAACTTCTCTTACAGCTTGCAAAAATTCTGGTTCATTAGGATTTCTTTTGCAAACGGTTTCGTATACGTTTGCCAAATATGTACTTTTAAAAGCCATGGGTTTTGCCATCCTTTCTTTAGTTAAATGATTTGATCTACAATTTAGATTATAACCTTTCAACCTCCGAAAATCAAGAGGAAAATCAATAAAATTTAGATTCTTATTTAAATTTTGCAAAGAAACGTTAGTTTCACATAAAAACCATATTATCACAAAAAGTTTTTTTGACAAACTGTAAAAACGGAAAAGCTTTTATTTTTGGTTTTTGCAATTTTAAAAAAACAATATTGCAATAAATGATTAAAAAATTTTTTATAAATTTGGTTTTACAAGCGAGTGCATCTTCTTGCCCACCATTATCCGGTAGATCCCCAACAAAGAACGAATATTTACAAACATTTGTTTGATTTTCAAGAATAGATATGGTATCCTATATTTAATAGAAAAAAACACGATAAAGGGGTATTCCGTTGCAAACACAACAATTTTTGGTGACATGGATTGAACCACAACAGGACAAAACCAAATGCTTTCAAATCAGGGAACAAGTATTTGTAAAAGAACAGGGTTTCGAAAACGAATTTGATGAAATAGATGAAACCGCATACCATCTGTTAATTCAGGCAGGGGAGAATCCCATTGCAACAGCAAGAATTTTTCAGCAAGATGATAAATGGATGATTGGAAGGGTTTGTGTGATACCTCCTTATCGAAAACACGGTGTTGGTCGCATTGCCGTAGAGGAGTGTGAAAAACAAATCCAAGTACTAGGAGGACATTCCTCCCATTTAAGCGCACAGCTCAGGATTCAGGGGTTTTATGAATCCATGGGATACCGGGCGGAAGGGGACTGCTATTTTGATGAATTTTGTCCCCATATCGCAATGTCAAAACAACTAGATTGATTGGAGGGATTGTTTTGAAACGAAATTATAATGAAGAAATTTACCAATATATACAACAACGCTGCCAAGATGGGATTCCCCCAACTATTCGAGAAATCTGTAAAGATTTAGGGATCAAATCCACCTCTACCGCGCACAAATATGTTTCCATTTTAGTGGAACAGGGATTAGTAGAAAAAGATAGTAACCTGACCCGTACTTTGCGTATACCAGGTTCTGATGCCACTTTAATTCCATTGGTAGGTACAATTACTGCAGGGGAGCCCATTACTGCCATCCAAAATATCGAGACCTATATTCCGTTTTCCAGTTCTTTTAGCCGGAACAAAGAACACTTTGCCCTGAAAGTAAGAGGGGAAAGTATGATTGAAGCTGGCATTTTTGACGGAGATGTTGTGATTATTGAAAAAACCCCTGTAGCAGAAAATGGTGAAATCGTGGCAGCGTTAATTGATGATGAGGCAACAATTAAAACTTTTTATAAGGAAAACGGCGGTTACCGTTTGCAACCACAAAACTCTACTATGGATCCGATCCTGGTAGACCATGTAGAAATTCTAGGAAAAGTAAAAGCATCCATCCGTTACTTTTAAAGAACAAAAAATTCTGAACTTTAGGGAATGTTAAGTTTGGTTGACAAGATTCCAACTACAACGGCAAAGAATTGAAAATGATTTTTTAGTAAACCAAGAAATTTTATGAATTAAATAGGAAAAAAGAGCTATTCATCGTTTGAATAGCTCTTTTTTATAAGAATAAAAATTAAAAAAAATATTTTACAGCTGGATAAAATTACAATATGAAAATCAATTTAGCTAGATTAATATCGATAAATGAAATAGTTCAATCAGTTCATTTGGGATATAAAATCGCTTTATTGATTATGAAATTCATACTCATTATTTATCAATATAGAGCACCAAAAAATGATATTAAATAGAAAAATTTATGTTAAAAGCAAAATTGCTGATAATAAAAAGTTAAAGTTGTTTATTAAGATACAGTCAAAAATTAGTTCGTTGACGAATTAATTTTCCATGAATAATTTGTTAAACTGCATAAATGTATGTTGACTATTTCGTGCAATAAGCATACTATATATTTAGTCAACGAATTAATTTTGGGAGGTGAATTTGATTGGAAGACCCACGGTTTATGGTAGGGCAGATTATGCACCTTTATTTTAGCCGCTCCTTTACTATTGTAAAAGAGTTGGGGGTACACCCCGGCCAAGTACCTGTTTTAAAACTGCTGTTTCATCAGCAAGGATTGAGTCAAAAAGAGATTGCGGAGCACCTTTGCGTGAAACCGCCTACTGTTACGGTTACAATCCAAAGGATGGAAAAATTAAACCTGATTTACAAAAAACAGGATGAACATGACCAACGTATTTCCAGGATATTTTTAACCGAACAAGGAAAAGATGTAATAAAAAAACTAGAACGAAGCCATTTTTATCTGGAAAATGAGGCTTTTCAGGGTTTTTCGAAAGAAGAGTTAACAGAATTTAACGAGTTTTTAATTCGTATCCGAAAAAACTTGAAAGATGTTTCTGGAAAAGATGCGTTTTGTTCCTTTGCTTCAAAATCACAATAAACGAAAGGAACATTAGCCTATGCTAAAATTGATTAAGTATCTAAAACGCTCTATCATTCCAATCTTGGCAATACTAGCTTTATTGGTTGTGCAGGCAATGTGTGACCTAGCTCTGCCAGATTATACATCAGTTATCGTTAATGTAGGGATTCAACAAAATGGGATTGAATCCGCTGCCCCAGAATATTTAAGTAAAACGACTAAAGACCATTTGGGTTTGTTTTTAACCCAAGACCAAAAGCAGCAATTAGATAATAGTTATACAGAATTATCTCAGGAAGAGTTCCAAAAAACAAAGTATTATAAACAGGAATTGTTCGATGAGCAATTGGAACAGAATCCAGATTTGGCCATAGAAACTTTTTTTAAAAGAAATAAACTTTCCGAACAGGAACTTTCTGATTTGGAAACAATGTTGGCAAAACCTGTGCTGATTAATGATTCGATCAACCAGGCTTCCTTAAACCAGGAAGATAGTTCTCAAACCAGTGAAAACGCAGAAAAAATGCAGCAGATGTTTTCCCAGCTAACAGCAGCTATTCCGCCTCAAGCACTACAAAATGCCACTAATTTATGGGATATTCTTGAACTAGTTCCTGAGCAGCAGATGCAAGCAATATTGGAGGAAATGGGGAAACAATTCGATGATATGCCAGATAGCATTCTAGCCCAAAGCGCTATTCCAGGGATAAAAGCGGAATATGATGCCATCGGTTTAGATACAGGCACGATGCAAATCCACTATATTATTTTTTCCGGTTTGCAGATGTTGGGCATTGCTCTAACGAGTATGTTGGCAACAGTTATTGTAACTTTCTTGGCAGCACGGGTTGCCGCATCCCTTTCCAGAGAATTGAGGAAACAAGTATTCACCAAGGTAGTATCCTTCTCCAACACTGAATTAGACCATTTTTCTACCGCTTCTTTAATTACCAGAAGCACCAACGATATCCAGCAGATCCAGCTGGTGATGGTAATGCTGCTTCGTATTGTGTTCTATGCCCCGATTATTGGCGTTGGCGGTGTGTTAAAGGTAACAGGGACCAACGGCTCCATGACTTGGGTAATAGGAATAGCGGTTCTTGCAATTCTGGTAATTGTAGGAATTATGTTTGCGGTAGCGATGCCAAAATTTAAGAAAATGCAAAAGTTGGTGGACCGCTTGAACCTAGTTACCCGGGAAATCTTAACTGGTTTGCCCGTTATCCGTGCATTTATCACCCAAAAATATGAAGAAAAACGGTTTGACAAAGCAAATAAGGATTTGACAGGGACGAACCTGTTTGTAAACCGTGTGATGTCCTGTATGATGCCAGCTATGATGTTTATTATGAACTCTATCGCTATTTTAGTCGTATGGGTAGGCAGCCAAGGGGTAGATGCCGGTACCATGCAGGTAGGGGATATGATGGCTTATATCCAGTATACCATGCAGATTATTATGGCATTCTTGATGATTTCCATGATTTCGGTTATGTTACCCCGTGCTTCGGTTGCAGCAAACCGTATCCAGGAAGTATTGGACACTGATGTCTGTATCAAAGACGTTAAGGCTCCAGAAAAATTGGATCAGGTAAAAGGGGAACTGACATTCCAGGATGTTTCTTTCCGTTACCCAAATGCTTCGGAAGACGCTCTTTCCCATATTTCCTTTACTGCGAAACCAGGGCAGACTACTGCTATTATTGGTAGTACTGGAAGTGGGAAATCCACGCTGTTAAATCTGATTCCGCGTTTTTATGATGTAACAGAGGGCCAAGTTTTATTGGATGGTGTTGATATAAAAGAGATTTCTCAGCACTTTTTAAGGGATCAGTTGGGATACGTACCACAAAAGGGTGTTTTGTTTACTGGAACTGTTCAATCCAATATTAACTATGGCGTTCCGGAAGAAGATACAGAACATGCGAAAAAGGCGGCTGAAATTGCTCAGGCAACGGAATTTATTGATAAACTGCCGAAAGAATACGATGCTCCTATCGCCGAAGGGGGTACTAACGTATCTGGCGGACAAAAACAGCGTCTTTCCATCGCCCGTGCGATTGCGAAAAATCCGAAAATTTATCTGTTTGATGATAGTTTTTCTGCGTTGGACTTTAAAACAGATGTTGCCTTGCGGAAAGCGCTGAAAAAACAAACTGGAAACAGCACTGTTATTATTGTAGCGCAGCGTATTAGTACCATTTTAAATGCAGAACAAATTTTAGTGCTGGATGAAGGAAAGATTGTAGGAAAAGGCACTCATAAGGAATTGATGCAAACTTGTGAGGTATACCGCCAGATTGCTTCATCCCAGTTATCAGAGGAGGAGTTGGATCATGAGTAATAATAAAAGAAGAGTTGGTCCAATGGGGCCTCATGGCGCAGGCGGAATGGGTTCCGGTGAAAAGGCAAAAGATTTAAAGGGTACCATCAAAAAGTTGATGAAATACCTTGGAAAATTTAAAATCGCCATTTTAGTTGTTTTTGTGTTTGCGATTGGTAGTACTGTCTTTTCCATTGTAGGGCCAAAAATATTAGGGAATGCTACCACTGAGGTATTCAATGGTATTGTTGGGAAACTCTCTGGTGGAGCAGGAATTGATTTTGGAAAAGTTGGTCAGATTCTAATCTTTTTGCTGGGCCTATATATTGTTAGTATGCTGTTTGCCTTTCTACAGGGCTTTATTATGACAAAAGTTTCCCAAACTGTTTCTTATCGGATGAGAAAAGAAATTTCTGAGAAAATCAACCGATTGCCAATGAAATATTTTGATACCAAAACCCACGGTGAAGTGTTGTCCCGTGTAACCAATGATATTGATACCTTAGGTCAGAGCTTAAACCAGAGTTTGACCCAGTTGATTACCTCGATTACATTGCTCATTGGTATTTTGGTGATGATGTTTTCCATTAGCTGGTTGATGACAGTAGTGGCATTGCTGATTTTACCAATCTCCATGGGATGTATTTCAATCATTGTAAAGCATTCTCAAAAATATTTCCGTTCCCAACAGGAATATTTAGGGCATGTTAATGGTCAGGTAGAAGAAGTATATGGCGGACAGAACATTGTAAAAGCGTTTAATAATGAAAAAGGTGTTACAGACGAGTTTAACCAAATGAATGATACACTCTATAGTTCCGCATGGAAATCCCAGTTTTTATCTGGTATGATGATGCCAATCATGACTTTTATTGGAAACTTAGGCTATGTTGCGGTTGCTGTATTGGGAGGATGGCTAGCAATTAACCAGACCATTACCGTTGGTAATATTCAATCCTTTATCCAATATGTAAAAACATTCACTCAACCAATCAACCAGATTGCCCAGGTAACGAACCTGTTACAGGCAACCGGTGCTGCAGCAGAACGTGTCTTTGAATTCTTGGAAGAGGAGGAAGAAGATCAGTTCGCAGAACATCCAAATCCAATTACCGAATTACAGGGAAGTGTCCAGTTCGCTCATGTTAATTTTGGATACCGCCCAGATAAAACCATTATCCATGATTTCTGCGCAATGGTAGAACCAGGACAGAAAGTGGCAATTGTAGGACCAACTGGTGCTGGAAAAACCACGATGGTAAAACTGTTGATGCGGTTCTATGATGTTAATCAAGGTGCGATTTTAGTGGATGGATACGATATTAAGGACTTTAACCGCAGTGACCTTCGTAAATTGTTTGGGATGGTATTGCAGGATACCTGGTTATTTAATGGAACCATTATGGAAAATATCCGTTATGGCCGTTTAGATGCTACAGATGAAGAAGTAATCGAAGCGGCGAAAGCAGCCCATGTGCATCATTTTATATCCACATTGCCAGATGGGTACAATATGGTATTAAATGAAGACGCAAGCAACGTATCTCAAGGACAGAAGCAGTTGTTGACCATTGCCCGAGCCATATTAGCGGACCCAAAAATCTTGATTTTGGACGAAGCGACCAGCTCGGTTGATACCCGTACAGAGGTACAAATTCAAAAGGCAATGGATAACCTGATGAAAGGCAGGACCAGCTTTGTCATTGCCCATCGTTTGTCTACCATACGGGATGCAGATATGATTTTGGTCATGAAAGACGGAGATATTATTGAACAGGGGAACCATGAAGAATTAATGGCACAGCATGGTTTCTATGAAAACCTGTATAACTCTCAGTTCGATAAAACATCCGAAGTAAGCGCGTAATGATAAAATGGCAGATTCGATTAAGAATCTGCCATTTTCATTGTGATTCGCTTTTTCTATAGGGTTTCTAAGAGAAATAGTGGATAAGATATTGAAAAAGTGGAAAAAGCTTATTGTTGAACATGTAATACAACATAAAACATATTTGCTAGCTGTTATGATAGATTGCTGAGTGAAAAAATTACTGATTCTTTCATAGGATGTTCCCTAAAAAGCCAGTTTTTCTATTTTGAAACCGCCATCATACATCATGTTGATATGTGAACTTGTTTATACATTATCCCTTATTCAAGGCGAAAACATACTAGATATAAAATCTCTCTTTCTATCCGACTTTTTTAATTGTAATATCTCCGCTTAAGGAATTAAATGAAAATTCAGACTTTCCATTTTTATAGTTGCCTTTATCCTCTTCCTGGGTAACAGAAAAATCACATTGTAGTTTACCACTCACTGTATCTTTGTAATAGCAGAAACCATCATTTTCCGGAATGGAAACAGTAACTTTTCCACTAACAGTATCTGTTGTAATTTGATCAGGACACACTTGGGAAGTGAGGTTTAACTCTCCTGAAACACTATCAAATTCAACATCTCGTATAGAACCAGAAAGGATAACGTTTCCGCTCGTGGTATCTACATCCATTTTTTCATTTACTACCACTTGTTCCCCTTGTATACTTCCACTGACAGAATCTGCAGATAGGGCACCTGTTGCGCATTCTCTCAATTTTGAATCCCCAGAAGTAGTATTCAACAAGATTTTTTCTGTTCGGATCCCCGAAATGTCAATTTTGGAGGATACACTATCTATACTGCATTCGTTTAGATGTTCCGCAATGCTTTTGGGGAGCTTAATTTCCAGGCTTTTTCCTTTTCCATTGATACTGCCAAACAGGAATGGGAAATGTTTAGCCCCCTTATATTGTATGGTTAATTTTCCATCTTTGTATAAATAGTGTAATTGATCCTTTGGGGCTAAATTCTGGGCATTAGTCTCGGAAAACTGTACAGTTGTTCCATCGTAAGGAAGAATGGTAATAGTGCCATCCATCCAGTTTACCTCCAATTCTGTCATGTCAGTTAGTGTTAGTTCATTGGAACCAATCTGATACTGTTCCGAATTGGCGTAATTTCCACCGAAATTCCAATTCACGCCTGGAACAAATGGGATTCTTCCAAACAAGCTGAGGACTAATATTACAATTAGTATAATAGCTGTGCAAGAATAGGCTACAATCCGGATGATAGCTGAGGTGTTTTTTTGTTGACCCATTGTACTACCTCCTTAATTCAAACACGGCCTTTACTACTCCTTGTACAGCAGCAGCGATTAAAAAGAGAACCCATGTAATATGCCAGGCAAATGTGGTAAAGCTGATTATCATATAAATCACTACTGTTATTGACCAGATTGCGCTGTTAATTGCCTTCATCGCAGAACGGTTTGGGCTATATTGGTTGGTTTTCCACTCTTTGAATTCTTCTACCATGCTATCATCTTTTTTGAGATATTTGGGTTTTGTCATGGCATTATAAATAATGAGACCTGTCGCAATTGCCACCATGATAAACATTAAGCTAACACCAATTATTTCATATCCAAATTGTTCAAATAAAATAACAGGGATTACACTGAGAATATATAACATAACGGATATGGAAATTAGGATAGCGGATTTTTTACGTCGATTTTCCAGTTGCTCTTGGGAAAAAGTTTGCGTCCCCTGTTTTAATGTGGAAAGGAGTTCATCTGTATCCCCAATACTGGCAACCG
This sequence comes from Clostridium facile, assembly GCF_014297275.1. NCBI lineage: Bacteria > Bacillati > Bacillota > Clostridia > Eubacteriales > Clostridiaceae > Clostridium > Clostridium facile. Next base: position 2,107,915 of record NZ_JACOQK010000001.1, on the reverse strand, counting down.
CGATATTATAGGCGGCTTCTGGAGATTTGCCTTCTGCCAGCAAATCGTGATATTTATCCATTAAATTTTGCAGGATTTCCTCTTTTAGTTCAACTGCTTGTTTGGTTGGAGTTACTTCAGAAAATAGTTCTTCCATATATGCCCTTAATTTGTTTTCCATGATGACTTCCCCTCACTTTCTTCGTTTTCTATTAATAGGTCAATTAGTTTTTTAGAATGATTCCACTCTTCTTTTAGCCTGTAATAAGCCTGCTTACCTTCTGGCGTAATAGTATAGTATCTCCGCCTTGCTCCAGTAGTTTCATTCCCCCAATAGGAACAGATGTAACCAGCATCCTCCAGACGGCGGAAAGCAGTATACAATGTAGCTTCTTTTAGTTCATATTGGTTTGCTGTTTTGCGTTGGATTTCTTTGTTGATCCGATAACCATAACTATCTTCTTTTAAGAGGTGGGCCAGAATGATAGTATCTGTATGGCCTCGGATTAAATCAGATGCAATTGACATGACCGTACCTCCTTTTTCTATTATACATTAAATCATATAATACCTCGTCTGTCAATGTATATTGGCAAAAAATCTAATAATCCTATTAAAATAGTTAAGTTGTACAAATAGAAATAAAACTGATTGTACAATGTTTCTATTCTTTTTCCAGTATTGCTCTGGAAAACAAGTTTATTTTATGTTACAATAGACCCTGTTTATCAATGGATTATTCTAATACTGTTTTCGATAGAAAAAAGAAAGGAATTCAATATGATTACTGTATCCAATGTTAGTATTAATTTTGATGGGCAAAATTTATTTTCCCATGTGGATTTAAAGTTCGCGGCAGGGAACTGCTATGGGGTAATTGGGGCGAATGGCGCCGGAAAATCTACCTTTTTGCGTATTTTATCCGGCGATTTGGAGCCTTCTACCGGTGAGGTTTCCATTCAAAAGAATACCAGAATGTCTGTGTTAAAACAGGACCATTTTGCGTATGATGAATTCTCTGTGCTAGATACGATTATTCAGGGGAATCCACGTTTATACGAAGTGATGCAGCAAAAAGATGCTTTGTATGCCAAAGAGGATTTCAGTGAAGAAGATGGGGATTTGGCTGCTGAACTGGAAGCAGAATTTGCAGAACTGAACGGATGGGATGCGGAAACGGATGCGGGAAAAATCCTGCAAGGATTGCGTCTGAGTACTGACCTGCTCTATGAACAGATGGGAAGCTTGGGGGATAAGGAGAAAGTAAAAATCCTGTTGGCGCGGGCATTATTTGGCCAGCCGGATATTATCCTGCTGGACGAGCCTACCAACCACTTGGATGTGGAATCCATCCAATGGCTGGAGGACTTTTTGATGGATTATGAAGGCACTGTAATTGTGGTATCTCATGACCGTCATTTTTTAAACAATGTATGCACCCATATTGTGGATGTAGATTATACCCAAATTAAAATTTATGTGGGGAACTATGACTTTTGGTATGAATCCAGCCAACTGATGCAGCGGATGATCAAAGACCAGAATAAGAAAAAAGAGGACAAAATCAAAGAACTGCAAAACTTTATCCAGCGCTTTTCCGCTAATAAGTCCAAATCCAAGCAGGCGACTTCCCGCCGTAAACTGCTGGAAAAACTGGCCGTGGAAGAAATGCCAGCTTCCTCCCGCCGATACCCTTATGTTGGGTTTGAGATGGAGCGGGAACCAGGAAAGGAAATCCTGGAAGTAGAAGGCTTATCCAAAACTATGGATGGACAGTTGCTGTTGGACAATATTTCATTCCGCTTAAATAAAGGGGACAAAGTCGCATTTGTTGGAGAAAATGAGCTGGCGATTACAGCGCTGTTTCAAATCCTAATGGGAGAATTGGACGCAGACCAGGGAAGATATAAATGGGGTGGGACAACAACCCAATCCTATTTTCCAAAGGATAATAATAGTTATTTTGATGGCTGTGAGGATAGCCTATTAAATTGGTTAAAACAATATTCCACCGATGATACAGAAACCTATTTGCGTAGTTTTTTAGGGAAAATGTTGTTTTCTGGAGATGACGTTTACAAACCAGTTAATGTTTTATCCGGTGGGGAGAAAGTCCGCTGTATGCTTTCCCGTATGATGATGTTTCACTCCAATGTGTTGGTATTAGACCAGCCAACGAACCATTTAGATCTGGAATCTATTACCGCTGTCAATAACGGGTTGATTGACTTTAAAGGGGTCATTTTGTTTGCTTCTTATGACCATCAGTTTATCCAGACAATTGCGAACCGCATTATCGAGGTTACGCCAGAAGGGAAGCTAATCGACCGCTTATCCACTTATGATGAATATTTGGAATATAAAGAAAGTTTAGAGGCTTAACCGAATAGGTATTGCTAGTGCTTTCAATACAATAACAGGGTACCCCTTACAAGGGGTACCCTGTTTGTTCGACAATTATCATTTTAATAAAAAGGCAATCATTACATTTAAGCGGTGTGTTCTTTTTTCATTTGCAAACGCAACTTGTCCGCAATCATTGCGATAAATTCAGAGTTAGTTGGTTTCCCTCTGCCATTGTGGATCGTATAGCCAAAATAGGAATTTAAAGTATCCACATCTCCACGGTCCCAAGCAACTTCGATTGCGTGACGGATTGCACGTTCTACACGGGAAGAAGTGGTATCGAATTCTTTTGCAACGGTTGGATACAATACTTTTGTTACCGCGTTAATCATATCGGAATCTTCGATGCAGTGCATGATAGAAGATCTTAAGTAATGGTATCCTTTAATATGTGCAGGTACACCAATCTGGTGGATTACCTGTGTTACCATAACTTCAATATCTTTTTCGGTTGGGTCAGAGTGGATAGAGTGAGGAGTATCATTTTTATGAGAACAAAAATCCTCAATAATAGATGCGACCATATCCATCTCAAATGGTTTTAAGACACAATAAGCTGCACCGTTCCTCATTAACTCTTTTTCCAAAAACTCGTTGTCGTAAGCTGTCATGACAATAAAGATTGGTTTTGGAAGTTGACGTTGGTTTACCGTTTTCATTACGCTAATTGCATCCATTTTTGCCATAAAGGAATCCATTACAACAACATCTGGATGTTCCAGTTCAATCTTTGACATAATTTCTCCGCCATCTTTTGATGTCAAGATAGTTTGAAAACCTCTACCTTCTAACACTTTACGAAACAATATGCCAAAGTTTGCTGTATCGTCACCAATTAAAACTTTTATCTGCTGATTCATATGCTATCCTCCTATAAGGTGAAAAATCTTACAAACATAGATTACCATAATTTGTAATATGATGCAATAGCTTATTGGAAAAATTTCCTAAAAAAAGAAAAACTTGTAGATTATATCATTATCATCTTGATTCGGCAAAACTTAATTGTCAATATTTAACAAATTAGTTTTTTTATTTCCGAATCATCAAATAGTAAATTTATCTTTTTTTCAGGAATTAAGAGGGAAACCATAAATATTCCATATTATGGATACTATTATTATATCAGTTCCCAATCTATGATACAACTAGAAAATACGAATAGCTTTCTTTTTCGACATATTTACTAAAAATAAACTGGAAAAATTTCTACAGAAATGACGGAAAATGTCGTATTAGAAAGAATCGTTCCATCCAAAGAAGTTGTTATGATGTTTGTCAAGTGCTTTTGTACTATTATTTTTGGAAAAATTTCAATTTTCCCAAAATATATATGGGAAGCAAAAAGAATTAGTTTGTAATAATATGGGTAAATTGACATTGATGATTTGTCAAAATAAAAAAGATTAGAGCCTATTTTGTGACAACAAGGAAGAAAAGGCGTATATAATTGTTAATTGTACAAAAAAACTGTGGGTAATGAAAAATAAACCCACAGTTTTTTCTTATCCAACAATTGTTTGATAAATATTTATAAATCCACTAATGGTTACAATTAAAACTAAAATAGGGGTTAAAAACCGGATACATAATACCCAAACTTTTTGCAGTTTAAATCCAGGACAACCATCCTTGATTTCGTCTACCAGGATATTGGGATTCCACTTCCAGCCTACAAACCAGCACATTAAAATTCCGCCGATTGGTAACAGGAAGTTATCCGTTAACAACCCAACCAAATCAAAGAAAGTATAGCCAGCTAATGTAACATCAGCCAAAGGACCAAAAGAGAGGCAACTTGGGATACCCAGTAAGAAAATAAGCCCACCTACTAATAGTACAGCTTTTTTACGGCTCCAGCCCATGCTTCCCACTACAAAAGAAACAACAACTTCTAGCAGAGCGATTGCGCTGGTTACAGCAGCAAATAGTACTAGTGCGAAGAAAAGGATCGCAAAGATGGAACCACCAGCAATTTCAGAGAATACCTTTGGCAATGTTCCAAAAATCAGACTTGGACCTTGGCCAGGTTCTAGACCAAACGAGAACACCGCAGGGAAAATTGCAATACCAGCCAATACAGCAATAGTAGTATCCATAATGGCAACATGACCACAGCTTCTTGGGATATTTTCTCCTTTTTTTAGGTAACTTCCGTAGGTAATGGTAATCCCCATACAAAGGCTAAGGGAATAAAAAACCTGCCCCAGTGCTGTGCTGATAGAAGATAAGGAAAAACTTGATTCAGATGGGGTAAAAATAAATTTTAATCCTTCCCCAGCATTTGGCAGGGTAACATTTCTCACAATTACAACTAATAATAGAATAAACAAGGTGGGCATCATAAATTTACTTGCTTTTTCAATGCCACTAACCCCTTTTAGACAAATCAGTACTGTAATTGCCATAAATACAAAGTGCCACAGGGTTGTTTCTGGACCATTGCTGGTAAAAGCAGCAAAATCCGCTGGCGCCTGAAATGTGGTAACATAACTGATAACATATTTGATAATCCAGCCACCAATGACGCTGTAATAGCTTAGAATCATCATCGCAGAAAGCACGCCGAATACACCTACAATGCCTGCTTTTGGATGGATTTGTCGATAGCTTGCTACAGGGTTTTTTCCAGTATAACGGCCAAGGCTCATTTCCAGCATCATCACTGGTAAGCCTAAAATAACAATAAACACTAAATAAGCGATCAGGAAGAAAAATCCCCCATTACTTCCCATTAAATAAGGAAACTTCCATAGGTTTCCTAAACCGATTGCCGCGCCTGCTGTTGCAAGCACAAAGCCCAACCGGCTGGCCCATTGATTTTGTTTCATTCTTGATACCTCACAATTATTATAATTTTTGTTTGTTAGGGCATTCTTTATTTTTGGCGAAATAAGCCATATTTACTATCATAACAAAAACAAAGAGCTGAATCAATGAATTAAGTTTTATTTTGTCAAAATTCATAAATGTTTTATAATTTGATTGTAAGAAACATCCTATCTTGGCAGGATAATTGTGAAAATAAAGATAATTGCTTAAAACAAAAAACATAAGTGCTGTAGATCATCTACAGCACTTATGCCATTGAATGGGTTATCTTTATTTTACGTTGATTTTGTGTTTCATCAAATACTTGGTGAGGAAAAATAGCACAATGATAAAGAGGATAGAGGTGAAGATACTTCCTACACCAATTGCATTTGTAGTAGTAGAAATAGTAGTTGTCGCACCTGGGTCAGCGGTAGCGCTATTGATTCCCTCCACAATAGCATTTTTCATTTCTTCAAACATGGTGTGGGTAGACCATGTGGCACCTCCAGTGATTGGGTCAATGACAATGGTAAGGGGAATAAACAGCATTGCGACAACACCAAACAATTCTACAATAATATAGGTAATCAACAAAAATACGACAGAAAAAGCAATATTGTTTTTTAGAAATTTTGAAGTGTTCGCCAAAGAGATGGAAAAGAATACTTCAAAAGCAAATAGCAAAGTAGAAGCTATCATAGCGATTAATAAATAGAGGAACATGGTTGGACTTGTGCCGTATAATGTTTTAATGATTTCAAAAAATTGTTTCGGATCCGCATCTAATGCCAAAAATGCAATTCCAGCACATGCGAATAGTACAACGATTGTGGTTGCGATTAACCAGGTGACAAATACAATAATCCTGCTAGAAAGTAATGCGCTTTTGGATACTGGAAGAGTCTGGGTAAGATAACCTTCCCGCCCATACATACTGCGATAAAACCGCATGATAATCACAACATATGTGAAGATAAACAAAAAGATAGTACCTAATACCAATAGGATAATTGGAATAATCGTGGCTGCAAGGATATTTTTAAAAATCAACTTAAACATCCAGCCTACCAAAAACAATACGACAACCCCTAAATAGCTAATAGGGAGTATTTTTCCAGTTGCGTGGAATTCATGTTTTAATAATTTGCCTAACATCGAAATACCTCCCTGAACAGTTCATCTACTGATTTTCCAGTTTTCAACCGAATATTGTCCACTTCGTCCTGCATAATCAATTGGCCGTATCCCAATAGGATTACAGAATCGAAAATACGTTCCACATCATTGATTAGGTGGGTGGAAAGAATAATCGAAGCATTTTCATTATAATTATTTAGAATTAGGTTTAATAGGCTATCACGGGTAGCAGAATCCACACCACTTAAAGGTTCATCTAAAATATAAAGCCGGGCAGCACGGGACATTACTAAAATTAGCTGCAATTTTTCTTGCATCCCTTTGGACATCGCTTTGATTTTCTGTTTTGGATGAAGATGGAATCGTTCCAATAATTCCATGGCTTTCTTTTTATCAAAATCATGATAAAAATCTTGGAACATATCAATGGCATATTCCGCTTTCATAGAATCAGATAAATAGGTTTTTTCTGGAAGGTAAGAAACAATGGATTTGGTGTACCGATCCGGTGCATGCCCATCAATCAGTACGTTGCCTTGATAATCGTTGATTAAACCAGCCATAATTTTCATCAATGTAGTTTTGCCGCAACCATTTGGGCCTAATAGACCAACAATCTGCCCTTGTTCGATTGTGAGGTTTAAATTTTGCAGTACAGGAAAACGGTCATAAGATTTATTTAGATTTGAGATTTGTACCAATGGATTCATTGTTTCACCTCCATAATAATTTTGGCAACCTGCTCTTTGGTATAACCCAAAGAGTACATTTGGTTTAAAAATTTTTGGATCAATTCTTCCGCATAGGTTTTTTGCATCGTTTGGATCACCTCAGTATGTTCTGTCACAAAACGACCAGAGGTACGTTCGCTGTACAGCAAACCTTCTCTTTCTAATTCTGTCAACGCACGCTGCATCGTATTAGGGTTTACACCAAAAACGGTGGAAAGGTCGCGGACAGATGGAATGCGTTCCCCTGGTTTTAATTCGCCAGCAACAATGGATTGTTTTATCTTCTGCATAATTTGAAGATAAATTGGTATATTGGAATCAAATGCAACTTGATTCAAAAGATCAGCCTCCTTATTTACTAGTTATTTCACAGAAAGCTCACCTCTAAAAGAGATCTCTTTGTATTATTGTATTAAACTTATAATACAATAATACAACTGAAAATAGAATTTGTCAATAGGGGAGACAAAGTTTCATTCACCATTGTAAAAGGTTCCCTTGAAGAATTTTTTCAGATATGGTATCCTTGTTAGTAAGTAAACATACAACAATTCACTCATACAGTAGAATTAGAAATGGAAAGGATTCAAAGTAAAATGAATTTATTATTTATTGGTGATGTGGTCAGCCAACCTGGCTGCAATATCATCCGTCAAAAATTATCCAATCTAAAAAAGGAATACCAAGTAGATCTGGTAATTGCCAATGGTGAAAATTCTGCTGTAGGAAATGGCATCCTGCCAAAGTCAGCTGATTTTTTGTTTGATTCTGGTGTGGATATTATCACATTGGGGAACCATACCTTTAAACGGCGTGAAATCTACGATTATTTAGAAGAACATGAACATATTATACGTCCTGCGAACTATCCATCTAGCGTACCAGGAAAGGGTTACTGCGTTTACGATATGGGGCGTATTTCAGTGGCGGTGATTAATCTGATAGGTCAGGTTTATCTGGATGCTAACAATTGCCCATTTCAAGCAGTGGATGAAATCTTAAAACAGCTGGATACCAATATTATTATTGTGGATTTTCATGGGGAAGCCACTGGTGAAAAAGGGGCGATGGGATATTATTTGGACGGCCGTGTCAGTGCAGTTTTAGGGACACATACCCATGTACAAACCGCTGATGAACAGATTTTACCACAAGGCACCGGCTTTATCTCAGATGTTGGGATGACCGGTCCAATCCAATCTATTTTAGGGGTTGCACCAGATTGTATTGTAAGGAAAATGACGACCCATCTGCCAACTCGGTTTGAAGTGAGGGACACTCCTTGTATGATCAATGCTGTTTTTCTGCAAATTGAGGAAAAAAGTGGTCATTGTGCCTTAATTCAACGGTTAAAAATAGTGTAAAGATACAAAACAATAAACAAACTATTGAAATTTTTATAAAATTATTATAATATTATAGTATTAGAAAAAACATCGCTATAGGTTAAAACAATTTACAATCTTAGCACACTATATGAAGGAGGGTTTTAGCAATGGATATTCTAAAAGTTTCATCAAGATCAGTTCCCAATTCAGTAGCAGGAGCGATTGCTGGAGTAATCCGTGAAAAAGGGGCTGTAGAAATTCAGGCTGTTGGTGCAGGGGCTACCAACCAGGCTGTTAAATCAATTGCCATTGCTCGGGGCTATTTGGCTCCAACAGGAGTAGATTTGGTTTGTATTCCTGCATTTGGTAATGTCGAAATTGATGGGGTAGAAAGAACAGCAATTAAGATGATTGTTGAGCCAAGATAAATCAGCTTAAAAATAAAAGGGGAGGTATTGTACCTCCTCTTTTTTGCTGTAAACAGAAAAGTTAGGGGTTTTATTTAGGCAATGATTGAATAAGAATAGATCATATGGTATAATATATAAAATAATAAATGATTGAAATGCAAATCAAGTGGTTTACAAACGGGAATTATTTTGCTTATGGTACATTTGTGACGCATCCCAATAAAAGCAGCATTGTATTCGTACAGAGAGTATTATTAGATATGAATTTTATAGTGTACGTAGGAAGATGTAAGATCCCGATACGAAGCAACTTTATACGGTCGCTATTTTATTTCACCTAGTTTTCTATCAAGATAGAAGTTATATCAAAGCTTGGTTATTTCTAAAAACGGGTGTATTTCGACCATTTGTAAGGAATCATAATTTTGTTTTTGTCTCATAAAGGAAACAGAAAATTACTGTAATGTACCATAAGGTTTTTGTTGATATTGGTATTCAATAGGACACCTATTATAAGGAGGGAATGTTCATGATTAAATTGGAAAACCATTTGGGATGGATTGATATCTCCCACGAGTTTTTAGTCAACTTAATTGTCAATACAGCTACCAACTGTTTTGGGGTTGCGGGAATGTCCAACTGCAATAACCGCCAAGGACTAAAAGCAAAACTGTTACACAAGGAGCCTTTGGATAAAGGAATTTTAGTGCGGTATAAAAAAGAAAAATTGATCGTGGATTTGCACATCCTTGTTATTTATGGTATGAATATTTCAGCTGTTGTAAAAAGTATTATCAATAAAGTACGTTATGCTGTGGAGGAAGTTACCGGCATTACAGTATCCAGTGTAAATGTATTTATTGATGGGATGAAGGCATAATGGAGGATGATTGAAAAGTGATTGATGGACAGATTTTTAAGGACGCTGTAATTTCTGGCGCTTACCATATTGCAAACCAAAAAAACCGTGTGGATGAATTAAATGTGTTTCCTGTACCGGATGGGGATACAGGGACCAATATGTCCATGACAGCTTTGGCTGCTGCGGAAGCTTTATTGGCGTTGGAAAATCCAACGGTATCCCAGGTAGCGGATACAACGGCATCTGCTATGTTGCGGGGCGCCCGTGGAAATTCCGGGGTTATTTTGTCCCTGCTGTTCCGTGGAATATCCAAGGGGTTAAAAGACCAGAACGAATTGACAAGCAATAATCTGGTGGATGCTTTGCAGTCTGGTGTAGAGGCAGCTTATAAAGCGGTGATGAAACCAACAGAAGGGACTATTTTAACGGTTGCCAGAATGGCGAAAGAAAAAGCGGAAGAATTGGAATACTCTACCAATGACCCTGTGGTTTTATTGGATAGTGTGGTTGCTGCCGCGGAGGATGCTTTAAATCAAACCCCTGAAATGCTTCCTGTTTTAAAGAAAGCTGGTGTAGTAGACGCTGGCGGGATGGGATTGCTGGTGATTTTACAGGGAATGTTAAGCGTGATCAAAGACGGTGTAAAAATAGAGCGAGAAACCGATGCTGTCACTACGAAACTGAACAATCCTGCTGCGGAGTACGAAGGGGAAATTACCTTTACCTATTGTACTGAATTTATTGTAAACCGTAATAGCCAATCTTCCCAAGACCCAGTTGCTTTGCGGGCTTATTTGGAATCGATTGGGGATTGTGTAGTTGTTGTGGATGACGAAGAGATCATCAAAGTCCACGTACATACGGACAATCCTGGAAATGCGATTCAAGAAGGGTTGAAGTATGGCTATTTAACCAATATGAAGATTGATAATATGCGCCATCAGCATGCGACCAAAGCCCATCAGGCAAAACAGGCGAAAAAGATGGCAGAATATGTTGCGGTAGATCCAGATGTGGAATTTGGATTTGTTGCTGTCGCTGCTGGACAAGGGTTACAGAATTTATTTGTCGATTTAGGGGTGGATAAAGTTGTAAGTGGTGGTCAGACCATGAATCCTAGTACAGAGGATATTTTAGAGGCGATCCACTCTGTTCCAGCAAAACATGTTTTTGTCTTGCCAAACAATAAAAATATTATTATGGCAGCAGAGCAGGCTGTAAAACTGGCAGATAGGAAGGTATGTGTATTACAGAGTAGGACAATTCCACAGGGGATTACTGCCATGATGGCATTTGACCCGGATGCCTCTTTCTCAGATAACCGTGTTGCTATGACAAAGGCTTTGGACCATGTGGCAACTGGTCAGGTGACGTTTGCAGCAAGAGATTCTGACTTTGAAGGCCATAAAATTAAAAAAGGCGAAATTTTGGCGATTGCCGATGGAAAATTGAGCTTTACAGAAAAAGAAATCAATAAAGCGGCGTATAAATTAATCAAAACATTGAGTAAGAAGAACAGCCAGTTTGCTACCATTATCTATGGTGCGGATGTAACTGACCAGTTGGCAGAACAGCTATATGCAACTGTTTCTTCCAAATTGGACCATTTGGAAGTCAATATGATCAATGGCGGGCAGCCGGTGTATTATTATATTGTTTCGGTGGAATAAGATGAAATTTTTAGAACAACCGATCCATTCTTTAAAGGGAGTAGGCGTAAAGCGCGCCCAGCTGTATGAAAAGCTGGGTGTCCTTTCGGTCTATTCCCTTTTAACCTATTATCCAAGGGATTATATAGATTTTACCCATCCCAAACAGATTTCTGACGCAATCATAGGGGAGAGCTGTGCTATTTTTGCCAGAGTATATAAAAAGCAGCCAGAACAGAGGATACGGAAAGGCCTGGTGCTGTATAAGGTATTTGTAACAGATGGAATCTCCGATATGGTTATTACCATTTACAACAACAAATATGCCTACATGGGCTTGGAATTGGACCATGATTATCTGTTTTACGGCAAAATTTCGGGGAATTTTGTGCGAAAGGAAATGAACTCACCGCTAGTTCTGCCGCCAGAGGGCCAGTTGACCATGCAACCAATTTATCCTCTAACTGAAGGGCTCACCTCTAAAATGATTATTACCAACCAAAAAGAAGCTTTATCCTATGCGACGAAAGAGGCATGGGAACCGTTCCCTAAATGGATTTTGGAACAATATCATCTGTGTGGATGGAATTACGCCATGCAGCAGATTCATTTCCCGAAAAATAAATTTGAGTGTGCTATTGCCCGAAAACGGCTGGTATTTGAGGAACTGTTGGTTTGGCAAATTGGTATGATGCTCCTTCGGCAAAACGGGCTGGAACAAACAGCCGTTCAAATAAAGGATACAGACTTATCCCCATTTTTACAGCAGCTTCCTTTTACTTTGACAGATGCACAACTGCGGGTAATTCAACAATGTGTGGAGGATTTCCAGAAAGAAACACCAATGAACCGACTAGTGCAGGGAGATGTTGGATGTGGTAAAACAATGGTGGCGGCAGCCTGTTGCTACTTGATGGCGAAAAGCGGCTTTCAATCCGCTATGATGGCGCCAACTGAAATTTTGGCAACCCAGCATTATGAAACCCTGTCCAATTTATTGGAACCATTGGGTATCCATGTCTGCCTTTTGACTGGTTCGATGACCAAAAAACAAAAAGATACAGTAAAATCGGGGATTGAACTGGGAAGCTACCAACTAGTAGTTGGTACTCATGCGTTGGTGCAGGACAGTACTGTGTTCCAAAAATTAGGGTTGGTGATTACCGATGAACAACACCGTTTTGGCGTGGGACAACGGCAAAAACTCGCCAGTAAAGGGGATCACCCTCATGTTATGGTCATGTCAGCAACCCCAATCCCCCGTACGTTAGCGTTGATTTTATATGGGGACTTGGATTTATCTGTGATTGACCAACTTCCAAAAGGCAGGCAAACTATTGATACTTTTGCCATTCCTCCAAGCAAACGGGAACGGGCTTATGGGTTTATCCACAATTTATTGGAGCAGGGTAGGCAGGCATATATTGTTTGTCCGATGATTGAGGATTCCGACCGGGATGCTGCCAATGTTGTGGCTTATGGGGAACACCTAAAAAAAACCTGTTTAAAGGATCATACCATTGGAATTTTACATGGAAAATTGGCAGCCCAGGAAAAAGATGATATTATGAACCAATTTAAGCAGGGAAAACTGCAATTACTAATTTCTACTACTGTAGTAGAAGTTGGGGTGGATGTCCCCAATGCGGTGGTGATGATGATCGAGAATGCCGAACTGTTTGGGTTATCCCAAATGCACCAATTACGTGGGCGTGTTGGACGTGGTACCGAGAAATCTTACTGTATTTTGGTTTCTGGCTTAAACACACCGGAAAACCGACAGCGTCTGGATACTATGTGTAAAACTACCAATGGCTTCCAGATTGCGGAACAGGATTTAAAACAGCGGGGACCAGGAGACTTTTTTGGTAAACGCCAGCACGGTATGGTCAATTTTAAACTGGCAAATATGGTAGAAGATATGAAAACATTGGAAACTACCCAGGCTTTAGCACAACAATTGGTGCGGGATGATCCCGGGTTTTATTCCCCGGAACATCAAGGTTTAAAATGGCTAATTGAACGGCTGTTCCAAGAAAAAGAAACCGCATTATAAAAATTTTGATTGGATGATGGTGGGAAACATATAAGGTTAACAATCGAAAAAACGCAAGATTTTTTGATAAATGACAAAGGCTTATTAATTTTTTCAAGAATATAAAATGATAGATTTATTTACAAAATAGGTTCTGTAAAAACCGTATGATGATAAAAATATGGGGTTGACAACCATTTTATTTCGTGCTAGTATAAAATCAATAAAACAAAAACGTTGATGAGGACGGCTTTATTACAGGCGTTTGGAGAAGAGAATTACCGCCACCCGGCTGAAAGCGGTAAACAGATAGTAGTAAAGCATACCACCTCGGAGCGTGTGGTGAACCACATCGGTAGCCAACCGTTATTTTGGCATACAAGTGGCATCTGTTATTAGGTGCAATTTGGGTGGAACCGTGGAGTAATTAGCTTCATCCCATAATTGGGATGAAGCTTTTTTGTTTTGGTAATCAATAAGAAAGGACTTGAGTAAATGATTCAGGTAACATTAAAAGGCGATGTTGTAAAAGAATTTGAATCCGGTATTTCTGTTGCGGAAATCGCGAAAAGTATCGGTATGGGCTTGTATAAAGCCGCATGTGTGGCAAAAATCAACGGTGAGATTTGCGACTTGCGTACCCCTGTGATGGAGGATGCAAAAGTAGAGATTTTAACGTTTGAAGATGAGGAAGGGAAAAAGGCATTTTGGCATACTGCTTCCCATATCTTAGCTCAGGCAGTAAAACACCTGTACCCACAAGCAAAATTGGCAATTGGGCCAGCTGTGGATAATGGGTTCTATTATGATATTGACTGTACACCAGCTATCACATTAGATGACTTGGCAAAATTGGAAGCTGAAATGAAGAAGATTGTAAAATCTGGGTTGGAACTGGAATGCTTCACCCTTTCTCCAGAAGAAGCAATCAAATTGATGGAAGAAAAGCAGGAACCTTACAAAGTAGAATTAATTCAGGAACATGCTGGAAAAGGGGAACCGATTAGTTTTTACCGTCAAGGTGATTTTGTGGATTTGTGCGCTGGGCCCCATTTGATGAGTGTTTCTCCTGTGAAAGCATTTAAATTGACCTCTGCTACTGGTGCTTATTGGAGAGGGGATGCAAACAACACCCAGTTAGTTCGTATTTACGGGACAGCATTTCCAAAAGCAAGTGAGCTGGAAGCACATCTTGCAGCAGTAGAAGAAGCGAAAAAACGTGACCACAACAAATTGGGCCGTGAATTGGGATTTTTCACTACTTCTGACTTGATTGGTCAAGGATTGCCAATTTTATTGCCAAAAGGGGCCCGTGTAATCCAGCTGCTGCAACGATTTGTAGAGGATGAAGAACAAAAACGGGGTTGGCTGCTGACCAAAACTCCATTTATGGCAAAAAGCGATTTATATAAAGTATCAGGCCACTGGGACCACTACCAGGACGGCATGTTTGTTTTAGGCGATCCAGAAAAAGACGATGAAGTATTTGCGTTACGTCCAATGACCTGCCCATTCCAATATCAGGCATATTTAAGCAAAAAACGTTCTTACCGTGAGCTTCCTTTGCGTTATAACGAAACATCTACTTTGTTCCGTAACGAAGCAAGCGGAGAAATGCACGGCTTAATTCGTGTACGCCAGTTTACTATTTCGGAAGGACATCTGATGTGTCGGCCAGACCAGCTGGAAGATGAATTTAAAAGCTGTTTGGAACTGGTCATCTTTATGTTGAAAACCTTAGGATTATATGAAGATGTGTCCTACCGTTTCTCCAAATGGGATCCAGAAGACCGCGAAAAATACATTGGTACACCGGAACAATGGGATGAAGCACAGGGTAAAATGGAAAACATTTTGAATCACTTGCAAATTCCATATAAAATCGGTATTGGCGAGGCTGCATTCTATGGTCCTAAACTGGATATTCAAATCAAGAACGTACATGGAAAAGAAGATACTTTGATTACCATTCAAATTGACCAAATGTTGGCTGAAAAGTTTGGCATGGAATATGTAGATGCGGATGGACAGACCAAAAATCCATATATCATTCACCGCACCTCCATTGGTTGTTATGAAAGAACCCTTGCCCTGTTAATTGAAAAATATGCTGGCGCATTCCCATTGTGGTTGGCTCCAACTCAGATAAAACTGTTGCCAATCGCAGACCGTCATCTGGATGCTGTCTATGAAATTCAGAAAAAACTACAGGCTGCTGGCATCCAACGTGTGGAAATAGATGACCGCAGTGAAAAGATTGGTTATAAAATCAGGGAAGCACAACTAGAAAAAGTACCATACATGCTATTGGTGGGAGATAAGGATATCGAAAACAATGTAGTATCCGTCCGTTCTCGTAAAGATGGCGATATTGGTGCTATGAGCTTAGAGGAGTTCATTGAAAAAGCAAACGAGGAAATCCGTACCAAAGCAATTCAATAAGGGAATCAGAATAGATCCAATGGGTAAAGATCCGTTGGGTCTATTTTTTTACCAAGGTATTAAGATAAACGATTTTTCTTGTTATATTTTCCTGGAAGTTCAATGAAAAACAGTTATTGATTTGAACTATAAGCGAAGTTACTAGATAGGAACGATTTTAAGTTATAATCGTTACTTTACAAAGCCTTGATAGATCGAACCCATATTTTTATTGCATCTTTGTGTCCTGCTGCCACTATTAAGTCCTCTTATAAAAATAATATTTGAGCGTTGTAGTTTACATAATAGAAATTTTTTCTTATAACACGTTTAATTTCTAAAAATAAAAAAGCATATTATTACAAGAAATACTTCGTAAAATCACATGTTCTTTTGGTTTCCAAACGTTTAAAATAGGAATATAAAGATCAATTGATATTTATCATTTGATATTGCCGTTTGAGTCGGCAAAAGATCAAAGGAGGATGAAGTAAAAATGAAAAAACAAAAAACGTGGAAGAAAAAGGTGGTTTCGGGTTTACTGGCGGCTTTACTGGTTTCTTCTACAGTAGCTGGCAGTGTAGCGGTATCCGCTACCAATCAGGGAACCAGTTTTCTTGACCAGTTAAACGCAAACTATAATAAACCCGCACAAAGCAACGCTACAGAGGTAAGATGGTGGCTTCCAGAAGGTGGGCATACTGACAAGACCATTATAGAAGAAATTAATACCATGCACGAACAGGGATTTACAGGATTTGAACTTTGTATGTTAGACGAAGCGGGCGTTAGCGCTGATGTTTATGGTTATGGTTCCGAATCCTGGCAACACGATGCGAAAGTGGCCATTACAGAAGCGGCTAAATTGGGCATGCGGGTTGGCATTACCAGCGGTACACATTGGACACATGCCAACATTCCTGGGTTAGATCCAAACTCAGAAGCAGCTGGGCAGGAAATTGGTATTTCGGTTGAAAACGTAAAAGCAGGACAAAAAAATCAGGGAACCCTTATACTTCCTCCAGTAAAAAGAGGGATTGCTACAGAGGATGTGAAAAAAACTTTTGTAGGAACTTATGCTTATCGTGTTGGTTCTAATGGAAATGGGCAACAGACAATTTTAGATACCAAAGTGGGTGCTATTAACCTGACTGATCAAGTAAAACAGGTAGATGATCAAACATGGACACTGGATTGGACAGCGCCAAACGATGGAGACTATGTGATTTATTCCATGTGGCAACAGGGTACATGGCAGTCTCAAGAACCAGCACAAGAAGATTCCTATGCAATTAACTATTACGGCAGTGCCGGTGTAGAAGCATTAAAGGAATTTTTAAAAAACTATTATTTCTCCGACTCAGAATTGGTAGAGGCAATTAAAAATGCAGATATCCAATTCTTTATGGATTCTCTGGAAATTTCCACAAGCCAGGGGCAGCGAAGCTTATACTGGAGCAATGAGATGCGGCAGGAATTTATCAATAAAAAAGGCTATGATGTTGTTCCTTATCTGCCGCTGCTTTACGGTATCAGTACTGGTGCAAACTTTACTGGTGCGGGTAAACCTGATGGTGTAGACGGCGTGCGTATTGGGAATGTGGCACTCAGTGGTTCGGATGGCGCTACAATCGATGAGATGACAACGTGGAGAATTACAAACGACGTATACGATGTGCAAACCCAGCTGATTCAAGAAAAAATGATGGAACCATTGAGAAAATGGTTGAAAGAAAATTATAATATTACTCTTCGTTCCCAAATGCCATATGGTACTTACATGGAAACCTCCGAAATGGGTATGGCAATGGACTATGTGGAAACGGAAACCTTAAATATGAAGGATCAGACAGATACCTACCGCTTGTGGAGTGGCGCAGCCCACATTATGGATATGTTATATTCCTCTGAAACCGCTTGTGTAACCGGCTTAAACTATGGCCTGACCGAACAAGATTACATTAAAATCGCCAATTTGGAATATGCAGCGGGTGTAAACCGTGTTATCTGGCATGGACACGCCTCTTCTTGGGGCCCAGAAAGTAATACTAGCTGGCCAGGATATGAAGGAATGGGCGCAGGTCTATCCACCCGTTTGGATTCCCGTAACCCTGATGCAAAAGATTACTCTGAAATGAATGATTACTATGGGCGTGTACAGAAATTGCTTCGTGAAGGTGTATCCCGTACCGACCTTGGTATCCTCCACTTAAACTATGGTGAAAACACAGAATGGCCAACCCAATATGCAGACTGGATTGGTAACCATCAGGGAATTTACTGGACAGATATGTCCTTACAAAATGCCGGTTATACCTATGACTATTTCTCACCGGATTATCTCAATAAGATGGAATACAATGCAACGACAGGAACCTTAGGCGATACAGTTGGATATCAAGCAATTTTGGTACAACAGCAGAGGATGCCAGTGGATGCAGCAGAACGGCTGTTGGAATTAGCAAAACAAGGTTTAAAAGTAATCTTTGTAGATGACGCTGCTACAATAACCCCATATTACAGCGAATCTAATGAAGATTTGAAAACGGTTATCGATGAAATCAAACAACAGAAAAATGTTGTAACTGTTGCTTCTGAAGCAGAAGCTTATCCAGCATTGTTGAACATGGATGTAAGACCACGTGCGGAATTGGTTGGCTCCAATGAGCAGATTCTCACACAGATGAGGGAAGATAAAGACAATAATCGGTATCTCTACGCTTATAACTACTGTGATGACCAACACAAATTCTTGCAGTATAAAACTACTAACCCACAATCCCATGGGACAGTTGCCAATACTGATATGTCTATAGACGGAATGTATGTTCCATATTGCATTGACCATTGGACTGGGGAAGTGGAGAAAATCGCTAACTATCGATATGAAGATGGCAGAACGATTTTCAATTTAACACTGGAATATAATGATGTTGCTTTATTTGCGTTTGAACCTGTATCTGAAGAAGAATTACATGTTGTCAATACAGATGCTGATGTAAGTAACCACAATGGCGATTTTACGGTGCGTGCAGTAAAAAGTGGTACTTACAATACGACCTTGAGCAATGGCAATACCTATATGACCACGTTGACTGTTCCAGAAAAAACCGAACTGACCAACTGGGATTTGTCTGTTGAGAACTGGACAGCAAGTGATGTAACAGATAAACGTTCCGAAACTCGGAAAACTACCGTATATGATAAAGACACCGATTCTTTCCAGGAAGTCGATCTGACAACCGAAGAAGTACGTTACCAAACCAACAAAGATATTATTTCGACTCATTTGGATACCCTTACCACCTGGGATAACATTCCAGAAATCGGAAAAGAGGTTTCCGGTATTGGCTATTACACCACCACTTTTAATTGGGATGCTGATTCTGCGGATGGCGCATACCTTGACCTTGGAACATTCCTCCAGAACGCAGTTGTGGAAGTAAACGGCCAACGTGCAGAAACAGTGGATGTGGTTGACTCTGTAATTGATATAGCTGACCTGCTCAAAGATGGCGAGAATAGTTTGAAAATTACAGTAACCACTACATTGGAAAACCGTATGCTTGCTATGGGTAAAGTTTCTGAAGGAAGCAATACCTATGATGGAGTAGATAAGCTGGTAGGATTTAATGGCTACAGATGTACTTACCAATCCAACGGCTTATCATCTGTCACATTAATCCCATATGCGGAAGAAAAAATTGCTTTGCCAGAAGAAAATTTGGTGATGTCAGCATCTGCGCCGGAATCCGCTATTGTAAACGAAAACTTCGATGTTACTGTTGTAACACCTGCAACGGTTGATGACATTAAGATTTATGATGAAGCAAACAAAGAGATGCCTCTTAATACAATAAAATCGGTTGTAAATGAGGATGAAACCAAAACCTGGACAATTACCATGGCAGTTGATACTGTCGGAAACGACCGTACTTTTAGCATTGCCGCAAAAGGAAAAGTTGGGTATTTCATCAATTCCGGTGTGACCTTTACTATGGATATTATAGCAGAAGGTTCCTCTTCTACTGGCTCAGAAAGTTCTTCTGGTTCAGGAAGCTCTGATGAGAATCTCCCTAGCACAGGGGAAAGCATGCCAATCGTTGCAGCAGCTGCCCTAGCACTGCTTGCAGGTGCAGGAATTGCCTTGGCAAAACGCAAAAACCATAAATAATATAAAATTGATATAGTATTTATTTTTCCTTTTTCATTGATTAAACAAAAAAATACCAGCCTTTTTAAAAGGTTGGTATTTTTTGTTGCTATTTAAAACGGTAATTCAGGTGATTAACGAAAACTGTACTATACACTCATATTTGAGTAAGAAAATTCTCCATTAAACAAAATAGAGTAAAAACCATCCTTAAAGGAATACCAGACTGGATAAGTAAATGGATAATCCATTAGTATGGTTCAATTTTACAGCAAGTTTTAGTAAATGCTATGTTTCAATTCTATATTTCTTGAGAAAAGGTCTGATACATACCAGTTTTACTGGCTTATCATTGTTATTATAGATCTAATAGGACAGTTAAAAATTATACTGATAAATTTTGAAATGAATGGTTTGCTTGAACAATTTTTCGGTATTCGGATGGAGAAACGCCGTATTGTTTTTTAAAGACATGGTGCAAATAACTCGCATCGGTATAGCCAATTAAATGGGCGATGTTTTCCATTGAGGTAGAACTTGTTTCCAGATATCGTTTCACCAGTTCAAGTTTTGATTCTTGCAGGATTTTGGAAAAGCTTTTTCCAGTATATTCATGAATTTTTCTGGAAATATAACTTTCTGAATAATGGAATTTTTCCGACAGTTCTCCTAATGAAACAGTGGTGAGATTACTGTTGATATAAGTAATAAGATTGCTCATCAACTGTTGTCCTTTTTGTTGATGAGTAGTATCGTAAATACACATTAAAACTGTGATTAAGGCGATTAATGAAGACTGTACCATGGATTCATAATAAGGCCTTTGTATGGTTAATTCGTCCAGAAGGTTATTGATGTAAGGGTCAACAGAGTAAGCTGGAGAGCAGGGAAAATAGATATAGTCCATCATTTTTTGGCTATCGCAAATATAGTTGATGAGAAAACCAGACATCATATCATTGCTTTTTTGCATAGATAAAATGGTTTGTTTAAAAATATCTTTTTGAATGATAATGTTAATAACACAATCGTTTTCGGATAAAGTGCCTATCGCATGGGTAATATTTGGATTAAATAATATTAGATCTCCCTGCTTCATATGAAGCCTTGATTCTGGCATTAAATTGATACAGGAACCCCGATAAACATACGCAAGTTCAAAAAAATCATGGCGATGGTAATAGTAGCCATCTGGGTCAAAGATAGGAGGCCAATGGAGGCAGACATCCACTAATGGACGGTTTTTCATTGGTAAAATAGTGATGTATCCGTTGGATTCTAGTTGAGACTTAATTCTAGTAGGAGTGTTTTTTAAGGTGCAAACAGGAGGACGTGTCTGTTGAAAAGTTTGTACTTTTTGCTTTAAATCTTCCATTTAGTTTTCTCCTTTCCACCAAAATACTTCCCATAACATAAAACTCATTTTCTAAATAATGCCTAAAATTATTATATATTTCATTCAATAATTTGTCAACATGCTTTTAAATTGAGAAAAAATAATATTTAGTGTGGTATAAAGCTGAGAAAATTTTTATCACAGATAGTTGAACTATATTATATACAAGAATTGTTTTTACAATTTTTTTGATATAAAAATGAATTTATGTTAATTGTTAAATCTCGACAAAAAACAACAAATTGTTTTGTTGGATTCAATTCTATCTTATGACCAAAAATATTGGTATAATAATTTATAAGAATCAATATAAAAGGAGGATTTTCTTGTGGAAGATATTATGTTTACTTCAGGATTTAATTTTGAAGGATATCACATAACAAAATATTATGGTGTATTTACTGGGGAAGCTGTAATAGGGACAGGACCTATTAGCGAATTAAAAGCGAATTGGTCAGATGTGCTTGGTATTAATAATAAAGCGTTTTGTGATAAATTAGATATTGTAGAAGGAGATGCAATTGTAGCGTTAAAGGAAAATGTATCTAGACATACTCATGCTAACGCAATTATTGGGGTAGATATTGACTTTAATATGTTTGCGAATAATTTGATAAGCGTTATTGTAAATGGTACAGCGGTAAAAATTGAAAAGGACAAAATAAAAGAGGAATACTCCAAAATATTGGATTGCCCGGTAATGGACTATAATTTTTCGATTGATATACGTCCTTGTAAGGCAAGATTTTATATTAGTGATTCGAAACCCACTCTCATGCAGTTACAGGTATATAGCTATTCGCCTAAATTTCTTTCCGCCATGCAGTTTGATCTATCGGTTAATACCTTATTAGGGGACCAATACAAAGTGACAGATATGATTTTAGCGGATTTTAAAATAGATCAAGAACAATCTACTAAAACAATCGGGGTTTATCAAAGTGAAAGAATGCCCATTGAGCTTCCAATCTCCAATTTTAGAGCAATTGAATCAGTAAATATCAATGTAAAAAAATATAAGCAAGGACAAGAAATTGGAAAACCGGCTTATGCCAATACAGTAGTATCATTCCCAGTAACAGCTTTGATCCAGTTAAAGAAAAGATACGGGGATGACGCAGTAAGTGAGATATTTGAAACAGACGATACATGGACCTGTGCTTGTGGATACCAAAATTCACTGGTATTGGATCATTGTAGTTTATGCCATCGCCAAAAAGGAGAAACAATTTGTGGTGACCCACAAGAGACAATCGAAAAATATTCCCTTTACCATACTATTTTAGATGAGGTGCAACCATTAGGAAGTGCAAAAGAAATTTTGGAAGGACTGAAACGTCATCAAGGTGAAATTCCAGACGAAATTATTGAGAAAATTGAAAAAATGGCTACAAACGAAGCGATGTTTGGGAATATGAAGCGGGATTGTATCCAGTATTTAGAACAACAGCTACCTCATTAGAAAATGGAATAAAATAAGGCGGAACCATTTGGTTCCGCCTATTGTATTATAATAGAGAAAGAGAAGAGGTTATTTTTTCTTGCGAGTAATCAGGATTGCTGCACCTGCTACTGCTAATACTGCGATGCCTGCAATTGGAGCAATATCCCCTGTTTTCGCTGCATTTGCTTTTGTTGTTGTGCTTTCCTGTCCTGTTTGGGTAGCATTGTTGTCGGTAGTTGGTGTTTCAGTTTCTGTTCCTTCTGCTGCTACTAAACCGTCCATTGCACTCTGTACATTTTCTACTGCTGCATCTACTTCTTCCTGAGTTGCATTTTCATTTGCTAATACTGCATTCGCATCTTTTAATGCCGCTTCCAGTACTGCATAGCTTTCCGCTGTGTATACATTCGCATCTATCTGATTTGCTTTTGCTACTACTTCTTCCAGAATAGATTTATCTGCTTTGTATCTCAGGTTCAGCATTGCGTTCAACAGGTTATCTGCTACTTCATTGATTTCCGCTTGCATTGCGTCTCCGTCTTTGTATACGCTCTGAGCTGCTTCCAATGCTGTGGTAAATTCCGCTTGACCTGCTTCTACATACTTACTCAGGTCGATTCCTTCTGCTGCTGCGATCAAGCTTGCTAACTCTGTTTTATCGCCTGCTACAAATCCTAATTTATGAATTTCGTTTAGCAAGGTTTTCCATGCTGCATCCACTTCTTCTTGAGTTGCCGCACCATTTTCTGCTACTGATTTTGCATTTGTCAATGCTTCATCAAAGGATTTTTGTACACTTTCGATGGCATTATCATATTCACCGCTTGCTTTTGCTGAATCTGCGTATTCGATAACAGAAGTTAAGATGGATTTATTGGTTTGGATTACATAACCGTCCGCAATGCTTGCTACCAATTTACCATCTTGCAGTGAAAAGTTGTAGCCACCTGCTTCCAAGTTGAATTTTGCTGTCATTTGGCCATTGTGTTCTTCCATGCCCACATAAGTAATACCATCTATTGCTGTAAAGTCTGCTACTGCTTCTTCACTTACTGGCAAGTATAGGGTCGCGGTTGTATTTGCTGGTACTACGGTTTCATAAGATGCCAGCTGTCCTTGTTCAGAAGTCCAGTTGCTTTCAATTAATCCATAATAAGAATCATAACTGCCATATACTTGGCTGATACGGGATTGGTCGTTGTATTGTTCACCAGTGTCAAGAGTTGGTTGTAAGATCACGTTTTTGAATCCTGGATTGCTCGTATCAGATGCAATACCAACCATGTATTTGTACATCCATTCCAATACGGAACCATAAGAATAGTGGTTAAAGGAGTTCATTTCCTGATGACCAAATCCATCTTCTTTGGAATAGGAGTTCCATCTTTCCCAAATGGTAGTTGCGCCCTGTTTGACTGGGAACAACCAGGATGGCATTTCGTCTTGTAATAACAGGTCGTAAGCCACATTTGCGTTTCCTGTATCAGTTAAAACTGGAGTAATGACATTGGAACCTAAGAAACCAACCGCCAATGTGTTTTGTGTATAACCAGCACGAACGCTGTCTGGATCTGGGTTTTCATTCTTAATGTTTTCCACTAACAAGTTTTCTAACTGTTGTTTCATATTGTCATCATTGTAGAAACCAAGTTTTAACATCCACAACAAGCTAGTCTGGGAGTTTGGCTCCATCACACCACCTTTACCAGAAGAAGAAGCAGTACCAACATCGGAATTTACAGTAATACTGCCATCATCATTGAAAGTCACGTGGTTTTGAATAAAGGTTTGTTTGATGTTTTCAAAACGGTCAGAATAGCTGGCAGCCAGCTCAGTTTCGCCCATAATTTCAGCTACTTGAACCATGATTTGTGTATCGTAGCCATAGAAAGCATCTGTCATAAGTTCTACACTAGTACCTTGGAATGCCAACCAATCTCCGAATGCCATCCAGCTGCCTTTTGGGCCAGCGTATGGTTCCCGTTCATGGGAGATAAGATAATCCATATACTTGATCATAGCGTCCCAGTTTTCTTCTAGGATAGAAACATCACCAGTTTGTAAGTATAATGTCCAAGGAAGGATAATTTCGATATCGCTCCATCCAGTTGCCCATAAATATGAGAAGAAGCTATTGCTAGCTACTGCGCCAGGAAACCCTGATTTCATGGTATTATCAGAAAGCATATTTTGGAATGTTTCCAAAAACGCCACAGAATCGTAGTTGTATAATCCAGTTTGGCTAAATACTTGAGCATCTCCTGTCCAAGCTTCCCTTTCGTTACGCTGTGGGCAGTCAGTTGGGATGGTAAAGTAGTTGCTCAACTGTCCCCATCTGGCGTTGCTAATCAATTGGTTTACATCAGCATTATTGGTTTCAATAAAACCTGTCTGGTCGGAAACAGAGGAAATTGCACGGCTGCGGACAGATTGAATCGTAATATCATCGGTTGCTGTTAAAGAGATGTAACGGTAACCGAAGAAAGTCATAGCTGGCTGATAAGTTTCGTTCCCTTGTCCAGCAAAAGTATAAGTAGCGGCTGCTTTTGCAGTACGCAAACTTTTTAGGTAAACAGAACCTTTTGGACCATCCCCAGAATAGAGGGCATCAGGATCTGTGTTACCGATTTCCAAATCAGTATTGTAATCACCACTATATACTTTGCTGCCATCGTTTAACATTTCCGCAAAGCGCATAGTAACGGTAGTACCTTGGTCAGCAGAGAATACGAAATTTGGAATTGCTGCCATATTCTGGCCCAGGTCAATCACCATGGTTTGCCCTGCTTTTAGGGAGATGCCACCATCAAAGATTTCTTTGTCTTTCTCTACAATGGTAACATCTACACCATCATTGTAGAGGGCATCGTCGGATTTTTCATAAGCATAATAGTTGTTTACGTTGATTTCCCCACCTTCATAGGAGGATTGTTCTTTTGCTCCAGTATAAACGGTAGCAGAAATTGGATGCTGTTCTAGTTCATCCAGGATACTACCCTGTTCCCCAGTGGAAGCGATAATTGGCTTGTCATAACTACTGGTATTGCAGCTAGACCAATTGGAATCATCATAACCAACCTGCGTATAATCCCCTAAGGCAACCGCTTTGTTGGCATCATAGGTTTCTCCATCCCAAATACTATTGAAAGTAATCGCACCATCCAGAGTTGCTTTCCAGTCAGTGGTATTAGTAAGAATATCCTGAGTAGAACCATCTTGATAACTAATTTCTAACATTGCTTTTACAGCGGGTGTTCCTGTAGTAGAACCCATTCCGCCATACCATCCAGTACCAGCTAATACAGAAAGGGCAACATTAGATTGGTCAATTAAATCCGTTACATCATAGGTTTGATAGGTCAATGAAACACCCGTGTTTCCATAACCCGGGCTCATATGGTTGTAGGTCATAGAACCATCGGATTGGACATTGCCCACCTGTTTTCCGTTGATGTATGCCTGATATGCGCCTAAAGAGGTAATATACAGCCGTGCGGATGCAATTTTATTACCGGTTAAGGTTTGTTCTGTACGGAAGATCGGAGCAGAAGAACTTTTTTCCAAACAAAGGAAAGCTGCTTTTTCCCAGTTGGCATCTTCCCCTAAACCAGTTTCAAATTTAGTTGGTTCGGAAGTAGTTGTTTCTCCATTTCTGTCCCAAATGGTAACCGTCCAGTAGTATACGGTTTTTGGTTGCAATGGTTCCCCATCATATTGGATTGCAACTGAAGAATCATCTTTTACTTTTCCGGTTGTCCAAATAGGCTGTCCAGAAGCCTCGCCTTGATACAGGTTTACCTGGTAAGCGGTTTGTTCTTGCCCAATTAAGTTAGAATCCATCTTCCAGCTAAACCGTGGGGCATCAGTATCAATCCCAATTGGTTGGTCACGGTATTCTGTTGTTAAATCAACAATGGATGTGCTGGATGTCGAATCAGTTTGCGCGGTTGTGGTAACTGCCATCGCAGAGGTCAGCATACAAACAGCGAGAATCGATGCCAACACTTTGTGCTTCAGTTTTCTTGACATACACTTTTCTCCTTTACAATAAAAATAAATAAAAAGTTTTTTCACTTTAGTTCTATTTTATCAATTTTATCCTTTGCTTGTCCAACCAATTTGGGCAATAAACGGAAAGTTTTTGGGCAATAAACAGTAAACTATGGATTGCGCCTAACCGAGAGATTTGTTATAATCAAACTAAAGTAAACAGAAAGAAGGAAAATAGGGATGCTTTCTATGGTGGAGTTGCTCAAACAGCAGGTAGAGCAAATTGTTCAATATCAACTTGATACAGGGGAACAAATGAAATGGTCCCAGGAAAAAGGGAATAGGGCAAAGCAAAAATTTTTGAAATTGCCTCCCTCCAAACAGGAAGAACTGTGGAACAAGTATTTCAAGGAGCAACAAGCAGGGCTTTTAAAATTTAATGATACCGGTTTTATTAAATCAGATGCCTTGATTGGGGTATTTATGGATTTTCAAAAATATAAACCATTAAGATCCATAGAACAGGAAAAGAAAAAAGGGGCACCATTACATAGCCATAATTATTTTGAAATGTTTTATGTTTACCGGGGGCATTGTTTTTCCAGCATTGATGGGGTAGAACGAGAATTTAAAGCTGGGGAACTTTGTCTATATAATCTGCAAGCAGCCCATTTTTGTACCCTGCCCTCCGAGCATGATATTGTATTCAATATCATCATACGGGAATCCGCGATTGATGACACCATGATTAAAATGATGTCGGACGAGAATATATTTAGTAACTTTTTTCTTGGCTCTTTGCGGAATGTTAGCAGTAAAACCAGTATGATATTTTCCACCCGTTCCAATGAAGAACTGTTATTTTATCTTTATAAATTGATTATTACGTATTACAATGCCCCTATTACCAATAATAGTTTGATGCGTTCTTTAATGGTCTGCCTGTTCCACGAGCTGGCGAAACAGTATCAAAAACAGGCGGATGAGCAGAGCCGTAAAGAATCAAAGGGAATTCCAATCAGTGAGATTTTGACCTATCTGGATCAGAATTACCGCAATATTAGTTTGCAGCAAACGGCGGAACATTTTTATTACTCCCCCCGTTCTTTATCCAATTTGCTGCAAAAGTATACCAACAAGAAGTTTTCTCAAATTTTACAGGAAATCCGTTTGCAAAAGGCATGTAATTTATTAAAGGATCCCAATATTCCATTGGAGAGCATTCCCCAGATTGTCGGGTATAGCGACCGGCATTATTTGGATAAGCTCTTCCGAAATGTCTATGGCGTTTCTATTTTAAAATATAGGAAAACCTATTGCCAAGAATATGAGTGATCATCAAAAATGATAGAAATTTACACATACAAAAAGGCGGCTCCAAATATTTTAAAAGAAAAATTTTATAAAAAGGAAAAACCCTTTTGATGTAAAAGAAACATCAAAAGGGTAAAATAATATACTGTTATCGAATCTAGAATTGTTTATTGTGGTTAATTAACGAGGAACATAATCAAATGGGTCTAATTTTGTTCCGTTAGAACGAATTTCAAAATGGAGATGGTTACCAGTGGATTGACCAGTTGTACCAACGTAGCCAATTTGTTGGCCGGCACTTACGGTTTGACCTGCACTAACCCCTAATCTGGATTGATGCCCATACAATGTTTGCACACCGTTGCCATGGTCAATAATGACACACAAACCATAACCAGAATACCATTTCGCTAAAATTACAGTACCGGAGGCTGCCGCGTAAATCGGAGTACCGGATGGAGCTGCCCAGTCGATACCATGGTGACCATTTCCGACACCACGGCTTACTTTACCAACACCAGAACTCAGTGGACGTACAAAATTTACACCAGATAAGCTTCCACTACCAGTAGAAGCAGGTAGTACCTTATTATTATCAGAAGTTTTTACTGGTTCTTTTGTCCCCTGCAATTTAATCTCATTTACTGGTGCGGATACTTGCGCTGTATTGGTAACAGTTTTGCTCACTTCTTCTCCGTTTACTACCTGAACCAATGCGGTAACATGGTTAATTCCATTTTGACCTGCCTGCGCAATAGAGGTTTGACCCTGATACATATTCCCATCATCTTGAGTGATGGATTGATATGGTACCTCTTCATCATATTCGACCTGTTTAGTAGCGGTTACACTTAAAAATGGAATGGTCTTAGAGATTTTAACTTGTTGTCCAATTTGGATGGTTTCCTCTGGGATTTCTGGATTTAATGCCTTAATCTCTCCAATGCTGACGGATGTCTTTTGTGCAATGGTAGTGAAAGTATCACCAGGGACAACAGTGTAGGTTTGCTCGCTTTGAACATCAGAATTAACCAGATTTAACAAATCTTCTTCTGGTACAATCGCATCCTGTAAGTATAATCCGGTTTTTAAAACAATCGGGCTTACAAAGGAAGCATCGGTTGTACCGGTTTGTTGCTGATATTCAACCAAAATATTTTCCAGGGTAGTTTCCAAGTTAGCGGAATTTGTGGTTGCACCATAAAACTGGTTATCAATATACAATCCTGTTGCAGTGGAAATATCCGTAGAGGAACAGCTAATCAGTTTGTTTGCTAATTCAGCCGAATTGACTAAATCCTCTTTTTCATGAATTTTTGTCAAAGAAAATTCTGGCTGGATGTCAAATTCAGATTCGTCATTTACATATACCATTTGTTGGGCAATCAGATCTGTCGCCTCATCAAAATCGCTTTCTTTTTCAATATAAGCAACGACTTCTCCATCGTGGGTAACAGCAATTGCATATTCTTGGCTGGTAAAGTGATGCACTACAAAGCCAAATGCTACAATAACAACAACAGGGACAACCACATTCAAAAATTTTCCAAAGGTAACTCGACCGGAATGGACTTGGTGCGCTAGGACTTGTTTTGTCCGCTGGCCTTTTGCGCCAACACCTTCAATTTCTTTCAATTCCTGATGTAAGTTGTGGATACTGCGGAATGGGGAACCAAAACCGTTTGCCACACGTTCCGCAAAACGGCCTGCTCTTTGCCAAAACCCCATAAAAAAGCTTTTGAACCACCTGCCGCATGCAAACACAGGACGCTTGATAAAACGACCAAAATGAACTACAGCAGAACTGGTATAAGTTCCGATATAAGAAAAAATAGATGATAATGTAATTTGTTTTTTAAATTGTTCAACTTCATCTGTTTCAGCCGGCAGTTTCGTTTCTGCCTCATTACAGTTGTGAAGTGCCATAATAAGTTCTCCTCATAATAAATTTGTCGGTTTTCAAAAGAAAGATTTCTAAACCGTAACAACTTATTACAATTCAGTAACAAGCTTACTCCTATTATACAATAAATTAGAAAAAATGCAACTGCAACACAAAGAATGTTTACAAAATATCAGCGTATTCTAGTAGCCTTAACTAGTTTTAATAAATAATTTTGTGCGTATTAACAGTTATATTGCAGTTGTTCTACGGAATAGTTTTCTAATTTTTCTAAAATTTGGATAACGTCCCGTTTGGCGGAAGGCAAATCATGTTCCAGATAATTTCCACATTCCGGTTCTGTTGCCCCTGGGATTTCCCCTTCAAAATCTTTGATAAACTCCATGGATTGACGAACAATTTCGATTGCGGTTTCGTGAGGTAGATTACGGGTAATAAAATAGAACCCAGTACGGCACCCCATTGGCCCTACATAAACCACATGGTCAGCATGTTCTGTGTTGCGTGCATAAGTGGCAAAAAGATGTTCTATTGTATGCATAGATGGATTAGAAAGGTAAACCCCTCCATTGGGTTTTACCATCCGGACATCATAGGTGACAATGTCATCATCTATACGAGAGATATACATACCAATCCCCAGTTTGGTGTGATCAACAGTAAAGCTGGCAATTTTTTTCATAATAGGTTCCTCCTATCTTTCGGTTTGTTCCGTAGATTCTTCTGTCTTTGTATGTTGTTCTACTATTTTTTCAATTTGCTCTGTTTGGTCTTGTTGGTGTAGGCAGTCCAATATTGCTCGGTCCATTGTTTCATCCGGGGAAATGACCAATAAGCTGGGTTTCCCAGTGCTACGGGAACGGAAACAGATATATTTATTGTTCTTATAATCGGGATGTTTTGTAGCATATAAAACCTGTTCGTAGTTGGACTTTTCTAGATTAATTCCATCTTTATTTGTATAAGAAAGAAAATCATGTACTGGACGGACAAACATTCTGTCTTGTTTCCGCTGCGCTGTTAACAGAACAGTAAATCTGCCTTCGTCTAGGGTATAATCATAAACCTGTTTGGTCTTACCTACTACCTTGCAGGCATAGTAAACCACGGCAATTGCTACAATATATCCGATAATTGAGAATATCCCCATTTTAGAGGCAAAAAAGAAAATGCATCCAAAAATAAAAATACAAATAAAAACCAAAAGGGTTTGCTGACGTTTCTCTTTTTTGGTTACTTCCCGTTTTACTGTTTGGTGGATATAGTCCATTTTCATTCCTCCATATAGATATTCTTATAAAAAGGATTTTTTCTGACATTATGGCAGTTTATACAATATTTTAGCATAATTTTTTTATTAGTACAATAGAAATCTCTTGCCTTTACAGGAGAATCTTGTTATAATAAAAAAATAGAATTAATTTTAATAATATTGTTTTCATTAATGGTACCTATCAATGTACTATTAAAATGAGTTTTTGTTTTCACAAACACATAGACCGGGTTTTAGTAAGAATCAGAACCGCATGGCATCAGAGAGGTTTGCCACCGTCTGTAAGCAAACCACATGCCTGATTTCCGAATTTCCCCCGTGAGTGGCTCTGTTGAACTTGAGTAGGCAGTGACGGTTTGCCCCCGTTAAAGGTGTTGAGTGCCTGGCTATTTTGAGCTGGGAATCAGGGTGGTAACACGGAACCAATGGCTTCGTCCCTTATAGGGGCGGAGCCTTTTTTGTTATATGAGTTTGTGGAAACACAATTTTAGGAAAGTAAATCAAAATAAATCGAGGAGGCAAATACGATGAAACAAGCGCTGGAACAGATTAAAGCTACAGCGGAACAAGCACTGCATGCCTGTACAGACCTGAAGGAATTGGATGCCATAAGAGTAAAATTCCTAGGCAAAAAAGGTGAGCTGACTTCTATTTTAAAACAAATGGGAAAACTCTCCCCAGAAGAACGCCCCGTTATTGGACAATTGGCAAACCAGATTCGTGGGGATATTGAGCAGGATATCACAACCCGTATGGCTGAAATCAAACAAGCGGAGATGGAACGCCAGTTAAAAGCAGAAAAAATTGATGTTACCCTGCCAGGACAAAAATTCCAA
The DNA here is from genome assembly GCF_014297275.1 of Clostridium facile. NCBI lineage: Bacteria > Bacillati > Bacillota > Clostridia > Eubacteriales > Clostridiaceae > Clostridium > Clostridium facile. The sequence continues at coordinate 2,075,834 of NZ_JACOQK010000001.1, read as the reverse complement.
ATGGGGAAAAAGCATCCGTTAACCGCTGTTTTGGATGAAATTAAAGATATCTTTTTAGGAATGGGGTTTGATATTGCAGCAGGTCCAGAGGTAGAAACCGACTACTATAACTTTGAGGCGTTGAACCTGCCAAAAAACCATCCAGCACGGGATACCCAGGACACTTTCTACATTACAGATAATATTCTGTTGAGAACCCAAACATCCCCTGTACAAATTCGTGTGATGGAAAACAAGAAGCCTCCAATTCGTGTGATTGCACCAGGTCGTGTATACCGTGCGGATGCGGTGGATGCAACCCACTCCCCATTATTCCATCAAATTGAAGGCTTGGTTGTGGATAAAAACGTTACCATGGCTGATTTGAAAGGGACTCTGGAGATTTTCGTGAAAAAATTATATGGGGAAGAATCGGTTGTCCGGTTCCGTCCACACCATTTTCCATTTACAGAACCATCCGCTGAACTGGATGTTCAGTGTTTCTCTTGTAAGGGGGAAGGCTGTCGCTTGTGTAAAGGGGAAGGCTGGATTGAAATCCTTGGTTGTGGTATGGTTCACCCAAAAGTATTGCAGAACTGTGGGATTGACCCAGAAGAATACAGCGGATTTGCGTTTGGTATGGGTCTGGAACGTGTGGTAATGCGCCGCTATAATATTGACGACCTGCGTATGTTCTTTGAAAACGATATGCGTTTTTTAACTCAGTTCTAATGGAAACCAATTTAAATCAAAATAATTCCGAAATAGGAGGAAGATCGTAATGAATTTGTCCGTGAAATGGCTTTCTGACTATGTGGATGTAGACGTAACCCCAAGGGAATTCTCCGAAGCGATGACTATGTCCGGCTCCAAAGTAGAAGGCTATGAAATAGAAGGGGAAGAAATCTCCAAAGTTGTAGTAGGAAAAGTATTATCCATTGAAAAACACCCAGATGCGGATAAACTGGTGGTTTGTCAGATGGAAGTTGGCCAGCCAGAACCAATCCAGATTGTAACAGGTGCCACCAATTTAACTGTAGGAGATTTGGTGCCAGTTTGCTTGGATGGTGCAATCCTGCCAGGGGGTAAAAAAATTAAAAAAGGAAAACTCCGTGGCGTATTGAGCCAGGGGATGATGTGTTCTTTAGGGGAATTAAAACTAACCAAGAACGATTTCCCTTATGCCATTGAGGATGGTATTTTTGTATTGCAGGAAGATTGCCAGATTGGCCAGGATATCCGGGAAGCAATTGGATTAAACGACACCTGTGTAGAATTTGAAATTACCTCCAACCGTGCAGACTGTTTGTCCGTTTTAGGTTTGGCAAGGGAAGCAGCAGCAACATTTCAAACACCATTGCATTGGAACAAACCAGAAGTAAAATCCTGTGGTGGTGATATTAATGATGAATTGAATGTAACAGTGGAAAATACCGACCTCTGTACCAGATATATGGCCAAAATGGTGAAAAACGTAAAAATTGGGCCATCTCCACGTTGGATGAGGGAACGTTTACGTGCAAGTGGCGTGCGTCCTATCAATAACTTGGTGGATATTACCAACTATGTGATGCTGGAATATGGTCAACCAATGCATGCGTTTGACCTACGGTTTGTAGAAGACCATTCCATCCACATCCGCACCGCAAGAGAAGGGGAGGTCATCACGACACTGGAAGGAGCAGAACACAGATTAACTCCTGAAATGCTGGTCATCTGCGATAGCAAAAAACCAATTGGCGTTGCAGGCGTTATGGGAGGGGAATACAGTGGTATTATGGACGACACCACAACTGTTGTATTTGAATCCGCTATGTTTGATGGGGCTTCTGTTCGAACTACAGCCAAAGCATTAGGAATCCGTACAGAATCTTCCGCCCGGTTTGAAAAAGGTTTGGATGCCCGCAATTGTGAGGATGCTATCATGCGTGCATGCGAATTGGTAAATATTCTGGGCTGCGGAGAAGTTGTAGATGGAACCATTGACAAAACTTACTTTGACCCAACTCCAAAAACAGTTACTTTTGAGCCAGAGTGGACCAACCAGTTCCTGGGAATTCAATTGACCAGGGAAGAAATGGTGAAAATTTTAGAAAGCCTTTCCTTTAAAGTGGATGGAGACCAAATTGAGGTACCAGCTTTCCGAATTGATATTGAACACAAAGCGGATATTGCGGAGGAAATTGCTCGGATTTACGGTTATAACAATATTCCAACTACAGTTATCCGTGGAGTTGCGGAAGCAAGCCTGACTCCTGAACAGCAGTTTGAAAAGAAAACAGGGGAGATTCTCCGCGCTTTGGGATGCAATGAAATTGCAACCTATTCGTTTATCAGCCCCAAATATTACGATAAAATTAATCTTCCAAAAGATAGCCAATTGCGTGAATCTGTTACCATTTCCAATCCATTAGGGGAAGATACCAGCGTAATGCGTACCACAGCAATCCCCTCCATGTTGGAAGTTTTGTCTCGCAACTACAACAACCGTAACCCACAGGCTTGGATGTATGAAATTGCTACTGTTTATCTGCCAAAGGGAAAAGATGTTCAGCCAGATGAGTTGAATAAAATTGTCATCGGCTTATACGGTGGTAGCAGTGATTTCTACACCTTAAAAGGTATGGTGGAATTGTTGTTGGATCGTTTGAATATCAAAGATTGGGACATTGCAGTTACAGAAGATGCAATTCCATTCCATAGTGGACGCTGCGCTACCATCCTGAAAGATGGTGTGGAATTGGGTGTATTGGGAGAAATCCATCCAGCGGTATTAAACAATTATGGAATTGGAACGAAAGCATATGTGGCAAACTTTGATATGCAGGCTTTGTTTGCAGCACAATCCGAGGAGGCTACCTATCATCCATTGCCAAAATTCCCAGCAAGCACCCGTGATTTAAGCCTTGTTTGCGAAGAAGAATTGCCAGTGATTGAGATCGAAAAAGTAATCAAATCCTCTGTAGGCAAGATTTTGGAGCAATTGGAACTGTTTGATATTTTCCGTGGTGAACAAATCGGGGAAGGTAAAAAATCTGTTTCCTTCTCTCTAGTAATGCGTTCCCATGACCATACATTAAATGATGAGGAAGCGGACAACGCTATCAAAAAGGTACTGAAAAATCTAGAAAAAATCAATGTTGTTTTGAGATAACAATATTGTATTATAAAAGAAGCACCGATTTTTGCTTGAAAAAACCGGTGCTTCTTTGTTTATGAAAAGTAAATTATTAATGCTATATTTTATAAAAAAGAATATTCAAAAGAAAACTTTGATAAAATATGAAATGCGAAAGATAAGTGATTTACAGATAGTAAATTGATAGGAAGAACAGAGCGAAAAAATATGGGTATGAGTTTTATTGGCAGTTCGCCTTGAACCTTATTTGAAGAAATTTTTATCAGTTCTACAAATTAACAGCCCTACTAGTGGAATCCCATAAAAAGCTTTCGCTTGAAGCATCAAGGAATGTAATATATGAAAAGAAAACTTCTGTTAGAATGATAGTTACAGGTTTATAAACTGTAGGGTCAATAATACAAAAATTTAGTACATCCATAGGATATTGATGTAGGTGCTTATGAGGCTATATTACAGTCATAAGAGTGTATAGGTAAAATAAAATCGTTTCTACTAAAAAATTACTAAACTTGAATCTAAAATAAAACCCTATTTTGATATAAAATAGGATTGGTCTAATCATTTACAAAATTCAAAACCACCGGTTGAACTGGTAACTTGCACGACCCCTAAAAGACTGGCTATTACTGGTTTAACTCCTATTATTACGTTACATCATAAATAGGGCAAAAATAGTACTTTTTAATTCGCTATTTTTTGTATATTCTTTGACTTTTCGACTAGCATAAAGCTCGCCGTTATAATTGTTGCATTACTCTTTTTCATCCCTGGTAAAACCAAGTTTTTTTCACGTCTAAATACACTAAAAAACAAGGCAATCTATTTAATAGATTGCCTTGTTTTAAAAATATAGGAAAGGATAAGAACGCTATTATTTTTTCCTACGGGTACAATATACGGTTGCACCAGCTACAACAATGGCGGCTAATCCTGCAATTGGAGCAAAATCTCCTGTTTTTGCTGCGGTCGCTTTGGTTGTTGTAGTTGTGTGCCCAGTTTGGGTAGCTGTTGAAGGATTGTTTTCGCTTGGTGTTTCAACTGTTCCATTTACTGCTACTAAACCATTCATTGCACTCTGTACGTTTGTTACTGCTACGTCTACTTCCTCCTGAGTTGCATTTTCATTTTCCAATACTGCTTTTGCGTCTTTTACTGCTGTTGCCAGTACTGCATAGCTTTCCGCTGTATATGCGTTTGCATTTACTTTGTCTGCTTCTGCTACTACTTCTTCTAGGATAGATTTATCTGCTTTGTATCTCAGGTTTAACATTGCGTTTAACAAGTCATCCGCTACTTCATTGATTTCTGCCTGCATGGCATCCCCATCTTGGTATACCCCTTGGGCTGCTTTCAATGCTGCGATGAATTCCGATTTGCCAGCTTCTACATAACGGTCTAATTCTCCGTTAATTTCTTCCGCTGCTGCGATTAAGCTTGTTAATTCTGTCTTATCCCCTGCGATAAATCCTAATTTATGGATTTCATTCAGCAGTGTTTGCCATGCTGCATCCACTTCTTCCTGGGTTGCTCCTACATTGTTTGCTACTGCCTTCGCATTTTCCAATGCCGCGTCAAAGGATTTTTGTACACTTTCGATGGCATTATCATATTCTCCACTGGCTTTTGCATTTTCCGCATAAGTAATGACAGAATTTAAAATGGATTTATTACTTTGTGTTTCAGTTACTGGAACTTTTGTCATAGTAACCAATTTTACTTCACCTGTTAAGCCATAGTCATCTGGCTGTACATCATTTAACCAGGAATCTTTATCTTTCCATCCAGCATAATCCAATTTGCGCATGATGTTTCTTAAGCTGGAAGTAACTCGTACTTCAATTTTGTTTTCTCCAGGAACACAGTATTGACTGATATCTGCATCACGACCATCCATATTTAATCCAACTTGTTGATCGTTTACAAATAGTGCTGCTGTTCCATTATTAAAGGACTCTGCGTTGAATTCAATGGACTGGTTCTCACTGGACCAATTTTCTGGTAGGGTAAAGGTTGTGGTGTAGTGTCCAACACCGGATACATCTTCCCCTACTGCTTCAATATCTTTCCATGGTTTCAGTTCGCTTAATTCGCCTGCGTTCTTTTCTACTTTATTCGTGCTATAAGTAACTTCAGTTGTGGTATAACCGAAACCTCTATCTTCTGTACGGGTTAGTTTATCACCTGGCTCCCAGGATTCTACAGTCAGATTCCATTTATCCAGATTAATGTCATCCAAAGCTTCTACATTGGTTTTAAAAGTTGAGCCATCACTATAGGTAATAGTAGCTGGTCCACTCTCACTGACATTCATAACAGTTTGACCGTCTTCCACGGAAAGTTTATAAACATTGTCTTTGTTTACAATTGTTTTTTCGGTTGGGTCTTCTACATCAGGGTTTAATGTGAAAATCATCACTTCACCTGGAGCGATATCCACATTTAGGATTGTTCTGCCATCTTCATAAGAGTAGTCCACTACTTCATTGACTTCACCTGTCCAGGTATCCAGTACATAAGGGGCATATATACCATCTACTGAAACCTGTCCAACATAATTTTCGGTATCTTCATACATGTAGTTATAGAGGAATAAATAAGTTGCATCTTCAGATTTTCTCATTACTGGAACGATATTCTGGTTGATTTCCACGTTTTCGGAACGAGGTTTTACGTTTAATTCCGCCAACGCATCGTAAGCTTCTTCTACAGAGCCAATACATTTTACATTGTCCAATTGACGGATCTGATCCATAACAGCAACCATTTCTTCATCTAATCCATCATTAGAACCGGTTGTGATCGCTGCGCCATCATTGTATTTATATACTCTGCCTGTTTGGTCAGAGTTCCGTACAAATTCGGTGCTTGGGCCGTCTACCAGGATGACAGGTAAACCACTTTGTGCCCATTGCAATAGAACTTTGGCGCTTTCATAAGGCATTTCTTCTTGATATACCACAATTGCTTGGTAACCAACTCCATCCGCTTGGATTAAGCCGTCGCTACATGTGATATCTTGATCTTGCAGCAAGTATGGGGAGAAGTAATCATAGGTATAACCTGCATCTTGTAAGGTCGTATCCTGCCAGTAAATACCTTTATGCTGATGGAAATCATTGTTGATATAGTCTTTGGAACCATCATTTCTTAATAGGCCACAGTTAAAGAAGTAGTCATTTCTCAAAATAGCCAAATCCATTTGAGGAACGCCTTGTTCCAACACTTTTTGGACACGGTTTAAATGGGTATTTAGTTCATTATAATCCATGGACCATGGTTGGCGTTTGTTAATACGTTCGGAGAACCTTGGCATCATACCTTCGTATCCTGGCCAAGAGCAGTTTTGTTCTGGTCCATATTCAGAGGAATATCCATGGGTTACAACTTTTTGAATACCGGAAGCATATTGAGTATAGTAAATTTGACGCAGGTAATTATTGTTATTGTAATAGTTTTGATAATACATTGCGCCGGTTTCAGAGGAGTAACGTTTATTATAAAGATGAGCTGCACCAGACATACCACGGAACAATTCTGGTTCTACTCCCATTTCAAAGGATTCGGTTTCAACAAAATCCAAATCTTTAATTGGCTGGGAAATTTCCAACATAGAACCATAAGAGTTCTCCGCACGCAGGTTCATTCCAAAAGAATCCAGCCATTGTTCCAGTGGCTGTAAGCAGTTTTCACGGTACAAATCTGTATCGGTTTGATACATATCGTTACGAATGCGGTCAGTAAAATCACAATCTTCATCTCCAGCCAGTTCGTATTGGTAGCGTAGGTTACCTTTATCGTTCCCAGCTTTGGAGCCTTCCCGTAAAATCATAAATGGAAGGTAGAGGGATGGATCATAGCCTCTTCTGGTTTCAAATTGCTCAATGTAATCCGTACACCATAATTGGCCTGTTGTGTTGGTTCCCCTTGGGCGAAGTTCTAGAGAATCCATGTAGAAGTCCGCTTCATCCACCTGTTTTATGTAGCTTTGCATCTCTTCATCCAAAACATGTTGCTGCCAATAGTCAATTAAAGCATTCACACCTGTTTTGTCAAAGTAGTTAATAGTATAAGATTTTCCGGTAGTTGCCGGTTTATAAGATTCACTAGTACCGTATTTCCAGAACGCGAAGATTACAGTACCATCATCCGTTGCGGTATAGTTTAAGCATGGGTTTCCATTTTCATCGAATGAAACCTGGTCCGTTAAATCGGTTAAGGAATTTTCATCCAATGTAATGGCGTCATCCACACAGTTCCCAACCTGCATTTGCCTTGTGCCCACTTTTTTCGCGGAGATTACTTTTACTAAAGTTTGTTTGGTTGTTTCTCCTGGCAATTCACAGGTTGGTAATGCACTGTTAAAAGATTCGCCTGCTGCCAAATCAATTGTTTTATAGCCCAGCTCCTGAGAAGCTTTATCTTCATCTGGAGTAATATTAACTAGGTTAGAAGTAGCCCAATGGGTACCACCTGTCATACTAAAGCCCATCCCCAGTTCTGCACAGGTTTTGGCTACTAGATGGGAGTCATGGATCCATTCTTCAGAACCCCATGCGTATCGTTCATTGTCTAAATATTTGGACTCATCCAAAGTGACAAATTCAATTCCCCCAAATCCAGCGTCATATAACTCGTGGACAGATTCAATAATCGTCTGGTCAGTGTGACTACCTTCTGCCATCCACCAACGAGCATATAATTTGTGGGTCATTTCCGGATTTTCAAACCGGTTTTCCATTTTCTGAGCGAATTCATCTGTTTCTACAGCTGAAACAATTCCAGTGGAAGAAACAGTTGCGGCAGCTAACATGGATAAACAAATAGAAGCCGCGATAATCCGCTTTAAAGTACTTTTACTTTTCCTCATTGTGCTTTCTCCTTTGCAACAAATTTAGTTGGAATTTAAATCCTCTTACAGGATACCACAAGGAACTAGAGGAATATAGCATAATTTATGATTCAATCAGTACATTTTTTATGATATACCATGTCAATACAATAGATTGTTAATTGTGCAAAATAACTAAATAAATCGTTGACATAGGGAAAAATAGAATTTATAATGAGGTATAAAAGAAAGGGGAGAGGCTAGATGGAAACTTCTTTGCATAAAAAGTTTGGGGAACTGTTGGAAGAAATGCGGCAATCGCCAGATATTTGTGAGCATCGTACCAACCGGATTAGTGACCGAAAAAAGATCGATTTAGACCTTAGCCAGTTTGAAGTTCCACCAGAGGATATACAAGAGTTTTGCAAAGAAAGAAAGTGGAATCCGATTCCAACCAAACGGCGTTTTTTATCCGAACAAAAATATTTTTTGCCGAACCAAAACATAGGTGTGGTGTTGGATTGTGTTTCTAGATGGGAAGGGCTAGCGATTACATCGGAAAGCCAGCGGTTTTTAAATTCAAAAGATATATTTTACCATCCTACCCATTACCATGAGTTTTTTGAGCTAACCTATCTTTACTCTGGTACTTGTTATTGTTATATGGCTGGAAATGAATACCGAATGAAAGCCGGACAATTTTGGATTTATAATTCCCAAATCAAACATGGAATGTGCATTGTAGGGCGGGATACGAACCTAATTAATATCTTAATTCGAAAAACAACCTTTGAGCAAACTGTTGTACCTATGTTGAAAGAAAATAAGATGTTTTTGGATTTCTTTTTAGAATCAATTTATAATTTTAAAGAAGGGCCCAGCTGCTTACAATTTGAGGTGCCACAGGAAAGCTCTGGCCAGTACTGTCTTTATAAATTGACTCAGGAATTTGTAAAAGATGATATGTATTCCCAACAAATCATGTTGTTTTCCCTTTGTTCTTTATTGATGGAGCTCAGCCGGCAATATGCTCAAGTTGTTGACCAGCAGCCAGAGAAAATTTCCAGGGAATTGACCATAGAACAGGTCATTAGTTACCTCAATGATAACTACGCTGCCGCTACTTTAAAATCTACTGCCACTTTTTTTAATTATTCTTCCGAATATATTTCCCGATTAATTTCCCGCAAAACAGGAAAGTCTTTTTCAGAATGGCGTCTGGAAATTCAAATGCAGCATGCGTCGGAACTGCTGTCAAAAAGCCATTTACCAATTGATTTGATTTCCCAGCAAATTGGCTACTCAGAACGTCGAGCATTTGACTACGCTTTTAAAAAATATTTCCAAGTTACTCCGGCTCAGTACCGGAAAGAATTTTTTTCATAATAGATAAATAACGCCTTCCATTGTAATATAAAGTTGCAATAGAAGGCGTTTTATGATGATGTAGAAAATTAGAGAAAAAACAAATATAGAATTTATCTTTTCCACTATTATGGTTAGATGAAGCTGTACTTGTATCAAATAAGACCATATCTGTTTTGTAAATGAATGATTTGATCCTTTTGATCGAAAATAAACAACCAAAGTATACGAAACAAAATGATATTTGGTGAAACGATTTGCTTTATGCTAATGCATAACCATGTTATATTGGCTTTGTATGACAAAGTTTTCTATCTAAAAATAGATAGAAAACTTTTACGCCAGTGTACCAAAAAAGCGAGGTTTCATGTGAAAAGCCCAGTGTAAACTCCAGATTTATTGTGTTGTTTCTGCTGATAAGAAGTAAAATTGTGTCCTGTTTATAAAATTGTATAAATCACCAATTAATGCGTAATTTTAATGTTTTTTCTTTATTGTTCAACAAAAATATTTCTTAATTATTTTTAATAGGCGAAGGTATTATTTTTGCTCATATAGGGTAATTGCATCCGCTAATTTTGCGAAAATTGGACCAGCAGTATCGTTTCCAGAGGCCCCTTCTTCTACCAAAACTGTTATCACATATTTGGGGTCTTCTGTTGGAAAAAATCCGGTATACCAAGTTTGGCAGATTTCTACCCCGTTTTCATCATAGGTTCCAGTCTGTGCTGTTGCGGATTTTCCTCCAGCTGTTGTCAATTTTGGTTTCAGTCCCTCGGTATCCTGCCCCTTTAATGCTAGGATTAAATCTTCTTTTAAAATCGATGCAGTTTCTTCACTCATTACATAGGTAGGAGGTTGCGCCTGTGTAGGTTCTATTAAATCCGTTCCATTTTCTGTAGTCCCTAAAATTAGGCTGGGTTGAACTAGTTTTCCCTGGTTGAGTACACTTAAAAGCAGTCCGCTTACCTGAAAAGAATTTGCGGTGAGTTTTCCTTGCCCAAATCCAAAGTTTGCTAATTCTGCTGGGTTTTTTAAGTCATCCGTAGAGGGGAGAGTCCCTTTGGCAGCAACAATCCCACTTGCCAGTTCTAATTCTTTTCCAAACCCCATATCGGATGCGGTTTGTAAGATGGCATTTCCACCTGTTTGTAGTGCCAGATTGATATAGTAAGGATTACAGGATTTCTCTAAAGCTTGTTGCATATTTAAAGATCCGTGTCCAGCTAGGTGGTGGCATTTGAATACTTGACCTTTTACGTCAATTTTACCTGGGCAAAAAAAGGAATAGTTTGGAGAGATTCCCTGTTCCAATGCGGTGGCAGCGGTGGCGATTTTAAAGGTAGAACCAACATTGTAGGTGTACAGGCTGCGGTTAATTAAGGGTTTATTCTCATCGTTGATACTGGCTGCTACGTCATTTTGGGAATAGGTTGGAAAGCTGGCGCAGGCAACGATTTGGGACGTTTTTACATCAAATACGGTAATTGCTCCTTTTGGAATGGATTGTCCCCCTATTTTTTGCGCTAATTCCTGGATGCCACTATCCAACGTGAGTACAACGCCGCCATCGGAATTTCCCTGGATGGTCTGTTCCATTTCTTTTCCTTTGATTAAATTTCCTGTCCCATCCAACTGAAATGTTATCTGATAGTTGGAGGTGAAATTTTGCAATAATTCGTTGTAGGATTGTTCAATCCCACATACCGCTTCCCCATCCCCGTTTAAATATCCAATTAGATGGGGAGCAATACCGTTATCCCGGTAACGTTCTGAAACAGGAAATACCTGAATGCTGGAATGATTGCTGGAAGCCTTTTTGGATTCCACTAAGAATGGTTTGCCCTGTTGAATTTGTTCCGCGATTTCTTCTCGTTTTAATTCCGGATTTAAGTCTAATACTTGTTGAATGCAAGAAGGGTCAGGGAACACAACAGCAACATATTTTGTGGTTTGATTTACCATATTGTTAAAATTTCGGTCATAAATTCCTCCCCGTTGAGTGCTTAAGGTTAGGGTATAACTACTTTGCCTTTGTGCTGCTTGCGTTAAGTCAGTAGAACTTGCAAGGTAAACAATCCTTGTGGCTAGGATAGAGCATAATAAAATAAAAACGATAAATAATTTGGTTGCCCGTTTTAGCATATGTTTTCACCCGCTTTGTTTTTTGTCTGTCCATCCAAATTTTCCTGGAATCCTTTTTATTTTCTTCCCAATTTGCTGATTCATACAGAGGTAACGAAAAATAGCTTGAAATTTGTGAAATTTATTTGTACAATAATAAATGATAGGATGGGAAATAGCAGGGAACCTGTTATTTTTTCAATCACCCAAAAATTTAGTGAAGAAAGGTAATTGAATATGGCACATCAAAAAGTATTGGTCATTGACTTTGGTGGACAGTATAACCAACTGATTGCCCGGCGCGTTCGTGAATGCGGTGTGTATTGTGAAGTGGAACCCTATACCAAAGGGCTTGCTGTTGCAAAACAAGAAAAACCAGTTGGTATTATTTTTACTGGCGGTCCAAATAGTGTTTATGAGGAGAACGCCCCTAAAATTGATAAGGAAATTTTTGAACTGGGAATCCCTGTGTTGGGGATTTGTTATGGTGCTCAGGTGATGGCCCATTTGATGGGAGGTACTGTTTCCAGCGCTACCATGCGGGAATACGGCAAAACCGAAACAAACTTTGATACTTCTTCGTTAATGTTCCAGGGATTATCCGAAAATATGATTACCTGGATGAGCCATACGGACTATATTTCCGGCTTGCCAGAAGGGTTCCGTGCTTCGGCACATACCAAAGAATGTCCTGTGGCTGCGATGGAAAATCCGGAAGCGAAACTGTATGCAGTACAATTCCATCCAGAGGTAATGCACACCGAAAACGGCACAAAAATGCTGCATAACTTTTTGTATCACGTTTGTGGTTGTGTTGGTGACTGGACCATGGGGGACTATGCGAAAACCGCAATCGAGGATATCCGTGCAAAGGTTGGCGATGGGAAAGTATTGTTGGCACTGTCCGGAGGGGTGGATTCCTCTGTTTTGGCTGCATTGCTTTCTAAAGCGATCGGTCATCAGCTGACCTGTGTATTTGTAGACCATGGTTTAATGCGGAAAAACGAAGGGGACGAAGTAGAACAGGCTTTTGCTGATTGGGATTTGAACTTTATCCGTGTCAATGCAGAAGAGCGTTTTCTCTCCAAACTGGCTGGCATGAGCGACCCAGAAACAAAACGGAAAACCATTGGAGAAGAATTTATCCGTGTATTTGAAGAAGAAGCCAAAAAAATTGGTGCAGTTGATTTCTTAGCACAGGGAACAATTTACCCAGATGTGATTGAATCCGGTACAGGGGATGCTGCTGTCATCAAGAGTCACCATAATGTAGGCGGTTTGCCGGACTATGTTGATTTTAAGGAAATTATCGAGCCATTGCGTCTGCTGTTTAAAGATGAAGTTCGCCAATTGGGAATAGAGTTAGGTCTTTCCGATGTATTGGTATGGCGTCAGCCATTCCCAGGCCCAGGGCTTGCAATCCGTGTTATTGGAGAAATCACCAAAGAAAAACTGGATATTTTACGGGATGCTGACTGGATTTTCCGGGAGGAAATTGCAAAAGCAGGTCTTGACCGGGATATCCATCAATATTTCGCTGTGCTGACATCCATGCGTTCTGTTGGCGTAATGGGGGATGGCAGAACTTATGATTATACCTTGGCCCTGCGTGGCGTTACAACTACTGATTTTATGACAGCTGATTTCGCAAGAATCCCTTATGACCTTCTTGCCACAATTTCCAGCCGTATTGTCAATGAAGTAAAAAATATCAACCGCGTTGTGTATGATATCACCACGAAGCCACCATCTACAATTGAGTGGGAATAATGTTATGTTACAATTAGAACAAGGACAAACATTTACAAATAGAGCTGAAATCAGTAAACTGTTGGGAGGAAATCCACAAAGTGGAATTACCTTGGCGACAAAAGGAAAAGCAATTCTTCTATTTAAAAATGAAGAAGAACTTTATTCTGATTATTTCTATCCAAGAGGTACTTATGATTATTGTATGTACACTGGCATAGGAAGAGTGGGCCATCAAGACAGTTTATCCAACAAAATGTATGATTTAAATATTGCTGTTTTGTCGCATAAAAAACAAAATACGCCGCTACTAATTTTTGAAAAGAAAAAAGGAAATTATCATTTTGTTGGAGAATATGAGTTAACAGAAACACATCAAAATGTTCAACCAGACGATAATAATTTTTTGCGTAGAGTTTTTGTGTTTCATCTAAGAAAAGTTTCAGATTTTATCAAATTAGATTTATAGAATTAATAAATCTCGCTGACGAATCAGTAAATGGCAATAAGATGAATTGCTTCTGATTACCTAGCGAGATTTTTTCTTTACATTTAAACATCAAAGCAATATAATGAAACCAATGATAGGAGAAATAGAAAAAATGATTGAAACCATTTTGGCATATGCTCTTTTATGGAAATTAAATTTTATTCAAAAGGCATCATACGATGAGGCAGTAGATAGGCTTTTTTTTCAGTATGAGGATGAACCGTTATTGTTGGAATTGGAATGGAATTCGTATGATTGTGAGGAAAATTTGCAGCTTATTTATCAGTATATGTATGATAATCAATTAAGCTGTCAATATAATGCGTTTGGGAAGATATTGTTTCAGCTTTTAGAAAATATTTATTATAGTGGAATAAACAGTATTGAAGAATTTGGAAGGAAATCCTTTCAGTTATCTCGTCTATTTCCTGAACAAATTTTTCAAACAGAACCATTTTGGACGTTATCCTATGCTGATGATTGTTTAGCCTATGACGATGAAGCTCAAACGAGAGAGCTTTATGAAAAAGCGTTTCAATTTTATCAATAGTTAGATAGGAGTGGTAATGGTGAAAATTTGCATTGTATTATCTGGAATAGGGAACGAATAATTGAAAATTAGGAGGATATCAAATGACTATTCCAGATAAACAAATTTATCCCCGTACAGGAGACCAACAAACAATTTATTTGAAAAATGTAATTACCAACCCCAATATTATAGTTGGAGATTACACGATTTACAATGATTTTGTCCATGATCCAGTTATGTTTGAGCAGAATAATGTACTATATCACTATCCAATCAACAAAGACAAACTGATTATTGGAAAATTTTGTTCCATTGCTTGTGGAGTACGATTTTTGTTTAATAGCGCAAATCATACCCTATCTTCTTTATCCACCTATACATTTCCTCTTTTTTATGAGGAATGGGATTTGAAACAGCAAGATGTTGTTAATTCCTGGGATAATAAGGGCGATATTATAATTGGAAATGACGTTTGGATTGGTTATGAAGCAGTTATTTTATCCGGTGTTACCGTTGGGGATGGCGCAATTATAGGAACTCGTGCAGTGGTAACAAAAGATGTTCCACCATATACTATTGTTGGCGGTGTTCCTGCAAAACCAATTAAAAAACGGTTTTCAGAGGATACGATTGTTTCTTTGTTGAAAATCAAGTGGTGGGATTGGCCAAAAGAAAAAATTACAAACAATCTTTCTGCAATACAATCCGGCGACATCAAACAATTGAGATGATAGAATTGTCGATGCAACAATAAGGAAAAATCTTGGCTGTGAGATGGATAGTCTATATTTAAAGATATTGAAATTACTTATGGTAATTGGTGAGAAATAGTTAGCAAAAAGGCTTATGGAAAGTTCCATAAGCCTTTTTGTATATTGGTGTAAATTGAAAATATTTTGATTGTAACACAATAGGATAATCAGATTTCGGTTGTAAGAGAAGCTTTAATATGATAAAATTAAATGATATAAAAAAATAGTATTTGAAGTAAAAATCTAGCATAATGTAAGTGAATCTCCATTTTTCTACCTTACAATGAAGCTTATACAAATCAGTGTTATTTTACTTGTGTATATTGACATTATGATATAACATTAGATTCAATAGAACAGTAATGATCTTATTCCATTAAGATATTGTTACATCATAATAAAATAACTTATTAAAAAGGAGTATTTGAGTGAAGCCACAAAAATTATTACAAAAGCCTATTATAGTGGGAATATTAGCACTTATTTGTTGTGGGTTATGGGGGAGTGCCTTCCCTTGCATTAAAATTGGTTACCAATTATTAGAGATTCCTTCTGACGCTGTGGGGGATCAAATTGTATTTGCAGGCTATCGATTTGCGTTGGCAGGAGTTTTAACTATTTTATTGGGCAGTATATTGCAAAGAAAGCTGTTATTGCCTCGAAAACAAGCAGCTGGCAAAATATTTCATCTTTCTTTGTTACAGACGGTCATCCAGTATCTGTTTTTTTACATGGGATTGGCCCATACCAGCGGAGTAAAAGGGGCTATCATTGTAGGTACGAACAGCCTGTTGGCAATTTTAATTGCCAGCTTGCTATTCCGGCAGGAGAAATTAACTTTGCCAAAATTGATAGGGTGTATGGTAGGATTGATTGGAGTAATACTAGCAAATTTGAGTAGTGGTGGAATTGATTTTGATTTGAGCTTTCAAGGGGAGGGATTTGTTTTTATCTCGGCTATTTCCTATGCTTTTTCTTCTGTTTATTTGAAAAAATATTCGAAGGATGAAGATCCAGTAATGCTTAGCGGATACCAATTCCTGTTAGGTGGAATTATTTTAACCGGAACTGGTCTATGTATGGGTGGGCGTATTACAAATTTTCATTGGGATTCCAGCCTCATGCTCATTTATCTTGCATTTTTGTCCGCAGTTGCTTATTCTCTATGGGGAATTTTGTTAAAATATAATCCAGTATCCAAAGTGACCATTTATGGCTTCATGAATCCGGTTATCGGGGTTTTATTATCAGCTATATTGCTAGGCGAAGGGGAACAGGCATTTAGTCTTAAAAATATTTTCGCTTTGGTTTTGGTAAGTCTGGGAATATTTATTGTAAACCGTTTTCAATCCAAAACAGAATAATTGAATCGTGATAAAAAGAGACGATATGGAGGTTATCATTGAAGCATCACATTGAAAAAGAATTTACCTTTAAAGAACTGTTGGAGTTTGCTTTTCCAACCATGATTATGATGATTTTTATGTCATTATACACTATTGTGGATGGTTTTTTTGTTTCCCGTTTTGTTGGGGCAGAAGCTTTGTCAGCAGTAAATATTGTATATCCTTTGATTAGTATCAATATTGCAGTTGGCGTTATGTTTGCAACAGGGGGAAGTGCGGTTGTTGCCTGGACAATGGGACAGGGCAAGGAACATCAGGCGAAACGGTATTTTACTGGGTTGGTGATTGTTGCTTTTGTCTTATCAGTAATTATTGCGGTTTTAGTATTGTGCAATATGGACCGTTTGATTGAGTGGCTGGGAGCTGAAGGGGAGTTAAAGCAATATTGTAAAGATTATTTGTGGATTATGATGCTATACTCCCCTGTTTCCACGTTACAGTTGATGTTCCAGGATTTTCTGGTAGTGGCAAGCCGTCCTCATCTGGGATTAGGGCTTTCCATTGGTTCTGGTATATTCAATATGGTATTTGACTATTTGTTAATTGCGGTATTCCATATGGGTGTTCAAGGTGCCGCCTATGCTACCGTGGGAGGATATTTTGTTTCAGCAATTGGGGGAATCCTGTTTTTCCTGTTCCATAAGAAAGGGTTGAAATTTACAAAACCAGCATTTCCTATCAAAATGATTTTGAAGAGCTGTGCCAACGGCTCCTCCGAGATGGTCACCAACCTTTCTACCAGTATTACAACGGCATTGTTTAATTTTTATATGTTGCAATTCGCCGGTGCAAACGGTGTGGCTTCGATTACAACTGTGTTGTACTGCCAATTTTTAATGACCTCTATTTTTATTGGCTTTTCCATTGGTGTAGCACCGGTCATTTCTTACCATTATGGGGCACAAAATCAGACTTTTTTAAGAAAAGTATTAAAATGGTGCGTCCAGTTTATTTTAGTTTGTTCAGTAGCGATGTGGTTGCTTTCTCTATTGGGGGCGGATTTTGTGGCAAAAGTATTCTTTACATCAGGTACAGAAGCATACTC
Source organism: Clostridium facile (assembly GCF_014297275.1). Taxonomy (NCBI): domain Bacteria; kingdom Bacillati; phylum Bacillota; class Clostridia; order Eubacteriales; family Clostridiaceae; genus Clostridium; species Clostridium facile. The sequence continues at coordinate 2,058,422 of NZ_JACOQK010000001.1, read as the reverse complement.
CTTAGCCGCGCATGGGCTGCGTTTATTTGGTGTTTCGTTCCTGTTCGCAGGGATTAATATCTTTGGGTCGGCAATGTTTACCGCTTTGGGAAATGGACTTATTTCCGCAGGAATTTCCTTTTCCAGAACATTGGGCTTTACCGTTATTGGAATAGTAGGGATGTCTTATATTTGGGGAATGGATGGGTTATGGTTCGCAGTACCGTTTGCGGAGTTGGTGACTATATTTGTTGTAATAATATGTGCGAGAAAATTAAAAACACAATATCATATTTTCTAGAAAAATAAAAATGAATAAGAGGACTGCCCTATAAAACGAGGATAAAAAATTCTTTTGGATGTTGATCCAATTGAATGGAAGTAAATTGTTTGAAAAGGCAGCTTTTTATCATACAATGCAAAATAAAGTTTGTGATAACATAGGAATTGTATTACAAATTATGTTGATATCAATGCAATCATTTTTGTGCTTAAAAGGAAACTTTTGTGTGAGTTTGCTTTTTTGCCTATACGAACCTTACATCAATAGGTATTCATGGATTTTATGTGAAATGCCAAAAGTTTTTTCACAATTATTTGTTATACTTAATAAATCGATATAAATTAGGGGGGATACAGTTGCGTTTTTATACCAAAATAGATATATGGGTACATGTTGCATGTCTCTGTATTTGCTACCAGACAATTGTATTTACCTGGTTTTTAATAACACAGGATACTTCCAATTTATGGGTAGGGCTTGGTACTGCAGTGGGATGGATTTTGAGCATTTTGCTTGTATTGCCTTTTTATGTATTGTCTTATAGTGAGATAAAGAAGGATACTTTAGTATTGCGTTTGGGCTTTTTAAAGCAAGCTGAAATTCCGTATGAGTGTATTTTAAAAGTGGCACCTACCACAAAGGCTTTTTTCTCTTTTGCGCTTTCTTATGACCGATTGGAGCTGGTGTGTTTAACACCAGAACATGGAAAACAGACTCTGCTAATTTCACCAAAAAACAAAGAGGAATTTATTCGACAATTACAAAAAAAGAACCCAAAAATTGACACAAATTGTCCAGGAAGTGGACTAACTGTGGAATCAAAAAGTTAAAAAATTTTCGTAAAATTCGCCAAGTTTTAAGGTTGTATTTTTAACTAAACGTCGAATTACGCAGCATATTAACCAAAATAGTGCGTTAATATATGTATTGTTGTGCCAAATGCTGATTTTACTAAAATACCGTTGACATTTGTCGATTATATGAGTATACTAAAGTTGTAATCAATCAAGATCTGAATCAACATAAAGTTCTTTTCAATTTGATTATTTGATTTATACAGTACCTGATATGTATAAAATAAATTAAATTGAAAAAACAGTCTGCACCGTATCGGTTTTATTCCACATCCTCCTTGGTGGAAACGCAGAATGGTTGGTAACAAGATATTTTTCTCGATTTTGATTTTAAAATATATCAAATAATATTACTAAGGCAGCAGCCCAACTGCCAAGTACCCCAAAAACAGGAGAAAAATAGTTTAACGTTACACTTTATGTTGCGATTTTAGTTGATTTCAACACTTTTTCTTCTTCTCAGAAATCGCAGGAAAATGGATTTTTGGAGCATGCGCCCACATCGCTCCGCCTACGTACGTGGTAGGTTCCCCTTTTAATCCTTATAGTTTCACTGCAGATTTCGATTTTTTCCTCTCCAAATTTAAAACGTGAAAGAGAAAAGCCTACTTTATGCCCAAAAGTAGGCTTTTCTCTTTTTTGTTTTTCTTGTCAACTCATCCAAAAACATGTATAATAAAACGTAAATTCACAATATAAACATGTTACTACCATACGATTGGAAAACATGTAAATTGAAAATTCCAGAACAGGAGCTTTTATGGCAATTAATAAATTGATGAAAGCCGCATTAAAAGCGCTTTCTTATCCGGATATCAACCTAAAGAAGAATTATAAGCTGGAACGTACTTTTATGAACGTAAAAGGATACCATCCAATTAAACCCAGCTATAATGTATGGGACCACAGTGTTTTTTATCAGGATCATAAAATACCAGTGCGTATTTTTTCTCCCGTTTTGGGCAAGAATCCATCTGAGGAGATTGTGGATGAACACAATTGGAATAATACCAAGGAATACCCAATCCTTTTATTTTTCCATGGTGGGGGATGGGTTGCTGGAAATATTGACAGCTACAATCGGGTTTGTTTAAACCTGGCTACCAAAACCAAACATTTGGTTGTTTCAGTGGATTACCGTTTGGCACCGGAACACCCTTTTCCAGCAGGATTGGAAGATTGTTATGCAGTAGCGAAAGAAATTTTTCAAAAGACAGATTTACTCCACTCTAAACCGGAATATATCACCTTAATCGGGGATAGTGCTGGAGGAAACTTGGCAGCAGCAGTTTCCCTGATGGCTCGGGATCGTGGGGATTTTGAGCCCAAACGGCAGGTGCTAATTTATCCGGCTACGTATAATGATCATGGTGATACTTCCCCTTTTGCTTCCATTCAGGAAAACGGGAGTGATTATCTACTAACTTCTAAGATGTTGCAGGATTATATGGAACTGTATATGGGAAACCAGAATGATTGGGAAAACCCCTATTTTGCACCATTGTTGGCCAAGGATTTTTCCCGTCAACCAGATACGTTAATCCTTACCGCAGAATATGATCCTCTACGGGATGAAGGGGAAGCCTATGGTGAGAAACTGTGGCAGGCAGGAAACCAAGTGGAGATTATCCGGATTTCAGATGCGCTACATGGTTTTATTTCATTGCCGCTAAAATTTCAGCAAGTGAAAGAATCTATGGAATTGATCCAACAATTTATTCAAAAACATTCTGAGCCAAATTTACCAATTACATAACAGCGAATACGAAAGGGGAGAACCAGCTTTGAAAAATACATTGTATGTTGTAATTCCCTGCTATAATGAGCAGGAAGTTTTATCAGAAACAGCAAAACAGATGAAAGATAAAATGGAACAACTGATTCGCCAGAAAAAAATTTCTGATTTAAGCAGGGTTGTATTCATCAATGATGGTTCCAAAGATAATACATGGCAGATGATTTGTAAATTGCATCAAGATAACCCTCTTTTTAGTGGGATTAACCTAAGCAAAAATCGTGGGCATCAAAATGCGTTGCTAGCTGGATTAATGACAGTAAAGGAATATGCGGATATGGTAATTTCCATGGATGCGGATTTACAGGATGATATCAATGCAATAGATCAGATGGTGGATAAATATTTAGCAGGCTGTGATATTGTATATGGTGTGAGAAGCAAGCGGAAAACCGACAGCTTTTTTAAACGGTTTACTGCTGAAGCTTTTTATCGGATTATGAACCACTTAGGGGCAAATACAGTGTTTAATCATGCTGATTATCGCCTAATGAGTAAACGGGCATTGGAAGGGTTAGCTCAATTTAAAGAGGTAAATCTATTCCTGAGGGGAATAGTGCCTATGATAGGGTATCCTTCTGATATTGTCACTTATGAGAGAAAAGAACGGTTTGCTGGAGAAAGCAAATATCCGTTAAAAAAGATGTTGGCATTGGCATTGGAGGGTATTACTTCATTGAGTATTAAACCAATCCGTTTGATCACAGGATTAGGGTTTATGGTGTTTTTTGTTAGTATTGCCATGCTTATTTATATTTTAGTTCGTTTCTTTATGGGAGCCACTGTCGTTGGATGGGCTAGCGTAGCGGTTTCGGTATGGGCTATCGGAGGACTTTTGCTGTTATCCATTGGTGTAGTAGGAGAATATATTGGGAAAATCTATTTGGAGACCAAGGAGCGGCCTCGGTTTATCGTTGAAAGTTTTTTAGAGGAAGAACACAAACAAGGACATCAATAAAAAAGGAATACAAGGAGCAAAAGGGCGGATATGATAGTTCAGTTACAAGAATGGGTAAATCAGCAAGTAGAAGAAGTGGTACAGACACACCAAAAAGATTGCAGGGAACAGCGAAAAAAGGTAATACCAGTTTGTATCGTTGTGGGAATATTAATCCCAATTTTGTTTGGGCTAGCACGGAAGGGACCCACGCAAAGGGTGTTTTTCATTTTTGGAATAATTGGAATTATCCTTGCTCTTTGTATGACAGTGGTGGTTTTTATTGGTTCAGCCAGCACGAAAGGAATAAAAAAATTTCAACAACGATACATACAACAAGTGGAAAAAAATTTGACCGAATCTGAACAGCAGTTATTTTCAGATGAATTACAATCTGGTTCCTTTGAGGTGATTCCATTAAAATGTGGAAAAAATAAATTATTAAAACCTAAATTATTATTTGGGGATCCTTTTTGTGTCTATTGTGATGAATATGGTGGCTGTAGCTTTATTCAATTTGCTCATTTAAATTTTGTCGAATTTGAAGGAAATTTGTTTTCCCACAAGGAAAATGAATCTGCAGATACAGTGGTGATTCGTTTTCATTTGAAACAAGAGATAAACGAGAAGGATTGGGAAGATTTTTATATTTCAATGAGAGAAGCAGAATGGGCTTATCAAACGATAAGAAAAATATTTCCGGAGCTTACAATTAAGATTACTCCGGTTCAAAATTAACCCAAAGAAAAAAGTGCTTAGGATATTTTTGGAAAAAATAGTATAAAGCTGGTAAAGTTTTATCATTTAAGGCGGAATTATTCCATGAAAATAAAAAAGATAGTGGAATTAATAAAAACCCACTATCTTAAAATTTTAGTGTTATAAAAATACTTAGCTTTCAGTGCAGGTATCTAATTTTGGACAAAAAAAGAGTCTGAACACAATTTGCGTTCAGACTTTTTTGGTGCCGCTGACCGGACTTGAACCGGTACGGTATTATCTACCGAGGGATTTTAAGTCCCTTGCGTCTGCCTATTCCGCCACAGCGGCTAATGAATTAACCTATATTATTCTACATGATAGTTTGAGATTTGTCAATAGGTTTTTGAAAAAAAGTTGCTTATTATTTTATAAAAAATGAAAGGAAAAAGAGAAGAAATTATTTTTTACGGAAAACCAAAGTGATTACTCTGTTATTGCTATCCTCGCAATAGCACAAAATTCCCGATCTTTGCAACAATTGATTTTGATAATGGTGGCTTTTTAGTCCTATCGAAGTAGCGTTGTTTGTGATAGGAGTTTTATTCTCTCTTCCCACTATTGTGATTCGTTTATCCATTCTACTGGTATGTTTACTGCATTTATTTCGCTCTGGAGTATGTTTTCGTTTGCTAATACTGGCTTTTACATTATTTCATATAATATATCGTTTTCCGCTGTATCGCAACAATTTGCGATGGAGAAAACTTTTTTCAAAATGAATTTATCCTCTTCAATTTTTCCGTTTAATATGTGTTTAACGGGTTGCTGAATACTGGATTGAATATTATCCATCTTATTTTAACAAACAAATGTGGAAAAGTGGAAAGTTTAAATTACATGAAGATATTTTTTTGGAATCTCCCCAATAAACCGGCTGATTTTCTTCGTCCTTCCGTCAATAGAGAGGGAACAGCTAAAATAGAGCTGCTTTTTTGCCCGGGTCATTGCCACATAAAAAGTTCGTCTTTCTTCTGCCAAATTGCCCTCTTTTTGAGAAAAATAGGAAGGAAACATATCATCCTGCAATCCAGCGAGAAATACGTAGTCAAACTCCGCTCCTTTTGCCTGATGTACGGTGATAATCGGAACCCTTGGCTTTAGTGCCAGCATACGGTCCAGGCTAGTAGCGGATAAGCTGGAAATCTCCAACAGGGCGTGGATATTGTCCCAACAACTTTTTTCGGGTTGGGATAATTCCCGTACCAGGTAACGGATTTCCTGGATATGATTTTGTTGCTGCTGTGTATTGTTAAGCTGTTCAATATGAGCGGATTGTATCACCTGTTCTACTAATTCCTGTAGCGGGGTTGTTTTGGCATCTTTTTGTAATTGCTGTAACATCTGTGCCAATTTAGCGAATTTTGGCTGGTATGCCAGATAAATTGGTTGACGCTGCAAGGCAAATTCTGGCAATTTTTTTGTCACCAAATGGATCAGGACATCCTTGGTTGCCAGAATATCATCCATTGCGTCATGGCTGGATTTTACCTGGGTATCTAACAATTGGCTTAGTGTTTCCAACTTATGGTTTGGAAGTTCTGGATAAAAACGCCGTGCCAAATCCAACGTGTCAAAATCATCGATGTAACCGGCCTGTGGCAAGCCGAGGCGTGCCAACTGGCTGGAGAGTATTGTTAAATCATAGCTTACGTTGTGGCCAACCACAACACGCCCATATAAAAACTGGTTGAATTCCTGTAAAACCTGTTTGGCATCTCTTCCATGTTTTTGTAAATAGGAATCACTGAAATGATGGACTGCTTCAGAGCTACCCACAGGTTTGGAGGGAATTAAAAGCTGCTCAAATTGTTCCAATACTCTACCTTCCGCATCAATCCTGACAGCGGCAATTTGAATAATTTCATCGCTGGAGGTGTCTGTCCCGGTGCTTTCTACATCAAAAACAACTACATTTTCGTTTAACAGTGCTTTTTGCAGTGGATCATACGGGTTTCCAGTCTGGATACCAGGGCGGAGCCAGTCGTTTAGGCGGATTCCAAGAGTACGATAATCTTTGCTTTCCAGCTTTTGGAGGGTTTTTATCCCCACCCCACGTACATATCCCAACATGATTCTGGCTAAACTGGTATCATCGTACCGATTAACAGCGAGGCGCAAGAAAGCCAGAATATCTTTGATTTCCTTTGTCCGGAAAAACTTATATTGGTCCGCCAACAGGAAATCAATCCATTTTTCACCTTCCAAATTGATTTTTAATAGCTCTTCACTCAAGCGATAGGCATGGATGTTATTCCGGCATAGTACCGCAACCCGGGATAGGTCCACATCTCCTAACTGTTGGATTTGTTGATGGATCCATGCAGCTTCATCCGCAGGATGGTCAGCGCAATGGAGTAAAATTGGATTTCCGGGGTCAGTGGCTTTTGCCTGCATCTGTTCCCCATAAATATCCTGTACTTGTTGGGGAAAGGATGTTTTTAAAAAGTCATAGGAGGCGTTTAACAACAGTTGGGTAGAACGGTAGTTTTGGTCGAATACAATGCGGGTAGGGTGATATTCCTTGGTAAACCTGCCGAAGATATCCCTTGGTTTGGACCCCCTCCATTGGTAGATGGTTTGAAAATAATCGCCGCAGAGCATTATCTTTGCGTTGCCAAATATTTTTTCTACAATTTGGTATTCAATTAGGCTGGTATCCTGTACTTCGTCAATGTGGATAAAATGGTATTGCTGTTTTATCCTGTCGCAATAGGTTTCATCACTTAACGCGTCCATCCCTTTTGCTAAAATATCGTTAAAATCTACACTATGCCGTTCTTCCAACAACCGATTATACCGTTTGACCAATCCAGCGCCGTATTTTAAGAGAAACCGATATTGTACTTGGTTTAAATTTCCACGGATACTGCATACCTGTTCCAACTTCATCCTGTCATGTTGGTAACAGTATTGAATAATCTGTTGAAAATTTAGGGTGGGAAAAATCATTTTTTGTTCTTTGATGTGGTTGATAAACTGCTGTACTGGCTGTAAATTATCGCAGCCCATGGCAGATAAATCCAGCTCTTTGAGCAGGTCAAGGCAATCATCCTCATCGCTAATCATCAAATCAGTTGAAATATTGCTTTGTTTGGCATAACCACGCACAAGTTCAAAACAAAAGCTGTGGAAAGTGCGTACCGTAATATCCTTTGCGGATTCCATAGAAGAAATCCGCTCTTTCATCTCTTTACAGGCGCGGTTGGTAAAGGTAAGGCATAAAATCTGATTTCCTTCCGCTAGCCCTTGCCGCAGAATATTGGCAATCCGCAGTGCCAATGTATTGGTTTTTCCCGTTCCTGCGGCCGCCAACAATAGAATATTTTGGTCCAGCCCATCCACAACCCGTTTTTGCTGTTGGTTGAGCTGCTGATATTGTTGTTCAAATGTCATATGAATCCCTCAATTGCTCGAGAATTTTTCATTGCACCATCGGTGTATATCAATCGGATACAAAGTTGATATTCTAAATCAAATCAGATCAGATAGCCTCCGTTTATGGTACACTTTTATAGCTTATATTTTGGAATACAATTAAAAACCAATACGGTTTTTTTATTTTAGTATATCATATAAACTACGATACAAGCAACGAAATGCAGGGGATTCGACAGGTTAAAAGTTGACTTTCGGGATTTTTCCAGTTAAAATAAGAATTTAGAGCTTAATTTTTAGGATGAAAGAATAGAACAAGCATTTGTATGGACAAGGAAAAGCAGGAGAGTGCAAATGGTAAAAAAATCAAAAAACACATACGATAATGATAGTATTTCCTCCTTAAAGGGTGCGGACAGGGTCCGGAAGCGCCCAGGGGTTATTTTTGGTTCCGATGGCCTGGAAGGCTGTGAACATTCTGTATTTGAAATTTTATCCAACTCAATTGACGAAGCCCGGGAAGGGTTTGGGCATAAGATCGTGATTACCCGGTATCAAGACCATTCGGTAGAAGTAGAGGACTTTGGACGGGGTATCCCAGTGGACTACAATAACAATGAGCAACGATATAACTGGGAGCTGGTATTCTGTGAATTATACGCTGGTGGTAAGTACAATACCAATTCAGCGGAGAGTTATGAGTTCTCTTTAGGGCTGAATGGGCTTGGTCTGTGCGCTACCCAATATTCTTCAGAATATATGCAGGTGGAAATCCACCGTGACGGATTATGCTATGAGCTGGAATTTGAGCATGGCGAAAATGTAGGAGGATTGAAAAAATCTGAGAGTTCCCGCAAACAGAGTGGGACCCGTATCCGTTGGAAACCGGATATTCAGGTGTTTACTGATATTGATATTCCAGCTGATTATTACCGGGATATTTTAAAACGGCAGGCGATTGTCAATAATGGGCTGCTTTTTGTGTTTCGCAACCAGACGGATAAGGGATTTGAAACCGAAGAATTCCTCTATGAAAATGGAATTGAGGATTATGTGAAAGAGATTGCTGGGGATACGGCGCTGACCTCAGTACAGTACTGGTCCACTGAGCGGGTAGGACGGGATAGACCGGATAAGCCGGAATATAAGGTAAAATTATCCGTGGCGTTGACTTTTTCCAACCGGGTAAAATGCACAGAATATTACCATAACTCCAGCTGGCTGGAACATGGGGGTTCTCCAGAACGGGCGGCAAAACAAGCAACTGTTTCCCAGATTGATGCTTATTTGAAACAGAACGGAAAATATTTAAAGAATGAAAGCAAGATTTCGTTTTCTGATGTAGAAGACTGCTTGGTTTTGATTTCCTCTTCTTTTTCCACCCAGACTTCCTACGAAAACCAGACCAAAAAGTCGATTACCAATAAATTTATTTACGAGGCAATGACGGATTTCCTGAAACATCAATTGGAAATCTACTTTATTGAAAACCCAATGGAAGCGGGAAAAATCGCGGAACAGGTATTAATCAACAAACGCAGCCGCGAAAAGGCAGAAAAGACAAGGTTGAACTTGAAAAAGACCTTATCCGGAAATATGGATATTGCCAACCGTGTACAGAAATTTGTGGATTGCCGCAGCAAGGATATCTCCATCCGGGAACTGTACATTGTGGAAGGGGATTCCGCTTTGGGGGCTTGCAAATTGGGGCGTGACGCCAATTTCCAGGCGATTATTCCAGTGCGGGGGAAAATCCTCAACTGTTTAAAAGCAGATTATGATAAAATCTTTAAAAATGATATCATCAGTGATATTGTCAAAGTGTTGGGCTGTGGCGTAGAGGTCAAAAGCAAGGCGAACAAGGATTTATCCATGTTTGATTTGAATGGCTTGCGTTGGAACAAGGTGGTTATCTGTACCGATGCGGATGTGGATGGATTCCAAATCCGTACTTTGATTTTAACTATGATTTACCGTTTGATGCCTACTTTAATTGAGGAAGGCTATGTGTATATCGCGCAGTCCCCTTTATTTGAGATCAATACCAAACAGAAAACCTATTTTGCCTATAGTGAATCCGAAAAGACTAAAATCCTTTCGGAGCTGAAAGGGCAGAAATTCACTTTACAGCGTTCCAAAGGGCTGGGGGAAAACGAGCCAGATATGATGTGGCTCACCACCATGTGCCCGGATACTAGGCGGTTGATTAAAGTAACTCCAACCGATGCCCAGGCAACCTCTGAAATGTTTGACCTGATGTTGGGGGACAACTTACAGGGAAGAAAAGATTATATTGCTGAATTTGGCGCCGATTATATCGACCAAGCAGATGTTTCTTAAGGAAGGAGGACCAAATGGCTCGAAAAAAATCTGACACAACACCAAAAAAGGTAAACCATGAAGCTTATATTGAAGGGGCAGGGATTGTAGAAGAACAAGCGATTACCGAAACCTTGGAGAAAAACTACATGCCCTATGCCATGAGTGTTATCCTTTCCCGTGCTTTGCCGGAAATTGATGGGTTTAAACCATCCCACCGGAAATTATTATACACAATGTATAAAATGGGGCTGCTAACAGGGCAAAAAACCAAATCCGCTAACGTGGTGGGACAAACGATGAAACTGAATCCCCACGGGGACGCCACGATTTATGAAACCATGGTGAGGCTCTCCCGTGGCTATCAGGCGTTATTGCACCCTTATGTAGACAGTAAGGGGAACTTTGGCCGTTCCTATTCCAGGGATATGGCATATGCTGCTTCCCGTTACACTGAGGTAAAGCTTGACCCAATTTGTGGGGAGCTTTTCCGAGATATTGACAAGGATACTGTGGATTTTGTTCCAAACTACGATAATACCACAACAGAACCATTGTTGTTGCCTACTACCTTCCCTTCGATTTTGGTCAATGCCAACGTGGGGATTGCGGTATCCATGGCAAGCTCGATTTGTCCATTTAATTTGCAGGAAGTGTGCGAAACCGCCATTGCCTATTTAAAAAATCCGGATTGTGAGATTTCCGAAACTTTAAAAGGGCCTGATTTCCCAGGCGGCGGCTTTTTGGTGCAAAACCAGGAAGAACTGGAAAAAATTTACCGGACGGGTAGAGGTTCCGCTAAAGTCCGTTGCCGGTATGCTTATGATAAATCCCAGAATTGCATTGATATTACGGAAATTCCGCCAACCACTACCGTAGAAGCGATTATGGATAAAATTATTGATTTGATTAAATCCAATAAAATCCGTGAGATTTCCGATTTAAGGGATGAAACCGACCTTTCCGGCTTAAAACTGACATTGGACTTAAAGCGTGGGACAGATCCGGACAAATTGATGCGCCGTTTGTTTAAAATGACGCCGTTGGAGGATTCTTATTCTTGTAACTTCAATGTACTGGTTGGGGGGACGCCACAGGTATTAGGTGTCCGGGGCATTCTGGAAGAATGGTCTGCGTTCCGTATGGAATGTATCCGCCGCCGAGTATGTTTTGAGCTGAATAAGAAAAAGGACAAGCTCCATCTGTTGACTGGTTTGCAGAAAATTATTCTGGATATTGATAAAGCCATCCGGATTATCCGGGAAACCGAAGAAGACAGCGAAGTTGTGGCAAACTTAATGATCGGTTTTGGGATTGATGAAATCCAGGCGGAATTTATTGCAGAAATCAAGCTGCGTAACCTAAATAAGGAATACTTGTTAAAGCGCACCCAGGAAATCGAACAATTAAAACAGGATATCCAGGAGATGGAAGAGATCCTGGCAGAAAAACGCAAAATCAAACAGATTATTATCAAAGAACTGAAGGATGTTATCAAAAAATATTCCCAACCAAGAAAGACGCTCTTTATTTATCCAGAGGAAGACTTGGAAGATCTGGAGGAAGAAACAGTTCCAGATTATCCAGTAAACTTGTTCCTGACAGCGGAGGGATATTTGAAAAAAATCACTCCCCAATCTTTGCGCATGAGTGGGGAACATAAACTAAAAGAAGATGACCAAATCATCACCCACATTGAAACAACCAATAATACCGATTTATTGTTTTTTACCAATCAAGCACAGGTGTACAAAACCAATTTAAGCCAGTTTGCGGATACCAAAGCCAGCGTAATGGGGGATTATGTACCTGCAAAATTAAACTTTGATGAGGAAGAAAGAATTGTGGGGATGGCGTATACCAAAGATTATTCTGAAACCATGTTATTTTTCTTTGATAATGGCAAGGTCTCAAAGGTACCATTAAGTTCCTACGCAACCAAAACCAACCGTAAAAAATTAGCAAAAGCTTACGGAACGAAGGCTCCTTTGGTGACTTGTTTCTGCCAGCAGGAAGATCAAGAATATTTGATGGTTTCCAATAACCAGCGGTATTTATTGTTCCATTCTGGTATGATTCAATCCAAAACGACCCGTGACAATCAAGGGGTTGCGGTGATGACCTTAAATAAGAACTGCTTGCTGGAGCAGGTAAAGCCTTATCAGGAGGATATGCTGGAAAATGCCCATCGTTTCCGTACCAAATCGGTACCCGCCAGAGGGGCTGTTTTGCGGGAAGAAGATAAAGGGGAACAGTTAAAACTTTCCTAACCACAATGTAAAAATTAAAAATTTTTTCAAACTGGGGTTACTCTTATCCTACAATTTTGTGGCATACTAATAGTAAACATTTTTACAAGATATACTCATGGTGTGCCTATGTAAAATTTTTTCTTTTACTCATAACAAAATAATTGTGTGGGAAAATATCAATTTTTAACATCTGATTTGATCTGTGCCCTGGATCTGTAGTTGATTCACTTCAGTTAGTTTTTTGCTTCACATAAAAATACCGCCAGTTTTCTGGCGGTAACATCACAATTTAGAAAAGCAAACGCAATTTTTAGCAGATTAAAAAACAAATTTTATTATAAAATAAAATTACTTTCTAACATGCTGATTTCTTTTTTGTTGTGATGTACTTTTAGTATCAACAAAAAATTTTAATATATTCTTAGAAAATTGTTCCATTGTGTAAACAAAATACTTGCATTTTTATGGTTTGTATGTTATCATATGAAATGCACATAATTTTTTTAGATTATGATGGAGGTTACATTCATGAGCGTATTACAAATTGTCGGCGGGGCTCTGCTGTTACTGGCTAGTATTATAATTATCGTTTTGGTTATGCTGCAAGAAAGCAAAGACAGAGGTTTGTCTGGTCTGACAGGTGGCAGTACAGAATCTTATTTAGATACCAATGGTAACAGAACAAGAGATGCACAGCTTTCTAGATTTACAAAATTCGTTGCAATCGCATTTTTTGTATTATGCATTGCTATCAACGTTGTTGCGGTTTTTGTAAAATAAGAGCACATGAAACTCATAAATGCCCTGCGTTTTCTGCGCAGGGCATTTTACTAGTTACAAGGAGAGACTCATGAAAAAAAATATTGATGATAAATTATTGGCGGCAATTGTAAGATCAGGCAAAAAAGGGCTCTTATTTGGGGAATTAAAGAAAGTGGCAAGGGGAAAAAATATTACGCTGGATATGGTGCGGAATTCGATTCAGCGCCTTTGTGCCAACGGAAAAACCGTATATTTGAAAAACCGGTATTATACACCAAAGGCATTGGGGATTTATCCTGCAAAAATTGTGCGGAACAATCGGACATTTTGTTTTGCACAGCGTTTATCGGATGATGCCCAGATTTTTATTCCTGGCAAACATAGCCAAGGGGCAATGCAGGATGACTTTGTTCTGGTAAAGCCACAAAAACAGCTTGGTGAGAGTGAGGAAGGTGTTGTGGTTTCGATTACCCAATATGGTCCATCTACCTTTACTGGTATCTTACAAAAACAAGGAAAGCGTTATTTTGTTCTGCCGGATTCCCTTTCCAAAGACCTGATCCCTGTTATAATACCGGAAGAGATGGAAGCTGCTATAGGGGATAAAGTGATAGCTAAGGCAATTTCCCGTGGAAACCGCCACAGTGAACACAGGTGCGAACTGGTAAGCAGCCATGGAAGCGCTGAAACTGCCGCGGCATGTGCGGCAGCTATTTTAGAAGCAAACGGAATTAGTACAGAATTTCCTTCTGAAGTACAAGATAATGCGGCCAGAATTGCACAGAAAGGGATTTCTGATGTGGAACGTCGCCACCGCTTGGATTTGACGGACTTGCCCATTTTTACAATTGATAGTGCGGAATCCAAAGATTTAGATGATGCCATCTCGATTGAAAAAGGGGAACATTGTTATTATGTTGGGGTGCATATTGCAGATGTCTCCCACTATGTAAAATACCGTTCACCATTGGACTTGGAAGCATTTGAACGGGGCACTAGTATCTATTACGCCAACAAAGTAGTTCCTATGTTACCAAAGGAACTTTCCAATGGAATTTGCTCTTTAAATCCAGATGAGGAACGTTTGGCATTTTCCGCATTATTAAATGTTGGTTTTGATGGGAAATTAACCAATTTTACCTTTAAAAAGACGATTATCCGTTCCCGAATCAAAGGAATTTATAAAGAAATTAACAGCATTTTGGATGATACTGCTACAGAAGAAATCAAGCAAAAATATGAGATTGTAAAGCCAGAAATCCAATTGATGTATGAACTATACCAAATCCTGTTGAAAAATAAGATCAAACGAGGTGCCCCACAAATTGAAACAACCGAAAGTAAGATTTTAATTGATGATCGGGAACAGATTGTAGATATCCAGCCAAGGACGCAGGGAATATCAGAAGGGATTATTGAAGAATTTATGTTATTGGCAAATGAGGCAGCCGCTACTTTTGCCAGAAAACAGGATATTCCATTTGTTTACCGTGTTCATGAACGACCATCCCCTGAAAAGGTTTCCAGCTTGAAACAGATTTTAGACCGGTTAGGGTTACCATCCAACAAGGTAGAACCTAAAATGAAGCCCGGGGTGATATCCAAGATATTGGAAAAATCCAGAGATACAGAATTGTTCCCCATTGTAAATACACAGGTTTTGCGCACCATGTCCAAAGCAAAATACAGCGAATTCCCCATTGGACATTATGGTTTGGCATTGGAAAATTATTCTCATTTTACTTCTCCAATTCGCCGTTATCCTGATTTAACGATCCATCGCATTTTAAGTGACCTGCTGTGTTATCATGATAGTATGGATGCCATTCAAAAACGTTACCAGAAATTTGTGGTACAAGCTGCTCGTCATTCCAGTGAAACTGAAATGCTTGCTATGCAGATTGAACGTGATTGTGAGGATTGTTATAAAGCGGAATATATGACCCACCATATTGGTGAAATATTTGAAGGGATTATTATTTCGGTATTGGGGAGGGGATTCTATGTAGAACTTCCTAATACAGTGGAGGGATATATCAAAATAGAAAGTTTGGATGGCCCTTATGAATATGATGGGTTCATCCGTTTGAATAATTCTGTGACAGGAAAATCCTATCAAGTAGGGCAGCATGTTATGGTGCAATGTGTTGCTGCGGATGTGAATGCGGGAAATATTGATTTTGAACTGGTTGAACCAGAAAAATAGAATATTCAAAAAAGTAGCCTCTAATTTTAGAGGCTACTTTTTTCTCATATATGAAATTCAAGCAAAGAAAGTTGTAATAGAATTTGGATTTACCTGATATTAGAAATATACTATAGAAGTTTTCTTTTACCTAATGGTGATTTATGGTTAGGTTTCTATCAATACAATAAGGTATATTATTTTATTGATAGATGATTTTGGATTATCGGTAGTTCATCATTTTTCCAGTAATCGCATCTACATAATCCTTAGTAACATAGTTTTGTTCTTCTTCCGGCAATTCTGGATTCACTTTTGTTTGTGAGGATATTACCCAGGCAGGGCGTAATTCAAAGTTAAAATCTTTTTCATATTTTGGAACATATAACAATTGGATTTTAAACACTTTTCGCGCTTCTTCTTCAAATGCGTTTTTGTATTTTTCGGCGTATACCGAGATTGCCTGTTCCATGCTGATGCAAGACAGGTTTTTTTGTGTTGTTTTTACATTATAGATATCTCCAAAATAAAAATAGAAAACACCATTTTGGTTGACAAATGCCTGTAGAACGCTTCCGGTTGTCATGACAGGGTCATTGTATACTTTGCCAGCCAGATTAGGGGTGCTGCTGTCTGTAAATTTGACACCGCCTAACATCATGTTGTAAGTAATATAATAGCACTCTTGATTTTGATTGGTCCATTCTGTTGGGACACCAGCGGCATATTGGATGCTATCCGCATTCGGTTTTACTTCATTTTGAATCCATTTATTTACAGATTCTATATCCAAGGCATACACATTGGGGGCTCCTAAATTTTGGATCCCCAGGGCATTTATTTTTTCTTCCACCATTGCAAGGGCAGAATCTTTATTAAATCCAGCTAATTTCTCTTTTGGAAAGCGGTTTCTCAATACGATGTCCTTTGATTCGGATTGCCCTACACTAAGGATGGGGATTTTGGCTGGATTACTTAGGTCATCATAAATTGAAGTTATTTTACTCGAATTATCTGTGAACATATGGAAATTATTGCTAATCCATAAACTTTCTCCGTCTATTGTTTGATCTTGATAATTGTAGTTTGGAATTGTGTCATCGTTCAGCATCATATCCTGCATATGGTTTTGCGAGGCAAACTGCTTTCCAGGAATGAATGTATCTACCCATTTTTGATATACTTTTTCAGTATCTTGTAGGGTAGCCTGATATAGGTTATAAGTACCTTCTGGATATACTTCAATATCAGCTTCTATGGTAAGGTATTGTTCCAATGACCCTTCTAAATAATCCGGAAGTTTTGAAAGGTCGGTTACCCCTTTAATGTCTTTTAGGCTACCTGGGCGTTGTCTGCTTGCGTTTGGCGTTGTGGCATCTGCATTGTTATCTCCCTCTGTGGTATGGCTGCCATCGTCTGATTGGGAAGCAGATGGGCTATTACTGGAGCCACTGTTTAAAGCAGCTGAGTTTGTTTCTTCCCCTTTGTTCGAGCATCCAGAGCATCCGCTACAACAGAGCAAAAACAGCCCAACGGCTAGTAGGATACTGATTATTTTTTTTAACATACAAATCCACCTCCATCAATCTTTCTACTTTTTGTTACAACTTAATCAAGCAAAATGAACTTGCTATCTACTTATATCGTACCGTAACTATAAGAAAAGCAGATAAAATATCAATATTTATCGAAATTTAGTATAAAAATCAATTGATAATGATTCAATAGGTTATTTTTGTAAAAAAATTCACTAATTGGTATGTGAAAAATTATAAAAGAAAAACAGGTGCTGTTCTTTTACAAAAAAGCTTTCTAATTTTTTAAAAGTTTTTATATTTTAATGGAAGGTCATTAATTTTCCTGTGATGGCATCAACATATTCATATTGTTCAATATCATTTGACGTATCCATATCTGAAGTATTATGCCAAGCAATAATCCAGGTAGGATGTAGCTCAAACTCATTTTTGGATAGTGTGGTTTCTTTAGGGACGTATTGTAGACTAATATAGGTAACTGTTTTGGATTCTTCAGCAAAAGTGTTTTTATAATTTTCTAAAAATTGCTTCAAAGCATTTTCTAAGCTGATAATAGAAATATTTTGTTGAGTTGCATTTGCCTGGTAAACATCGGTTGCTTCAAAAGAAATAATTCCATTTTGATTGATAAAGACTGCAAGCTTTGTACCATACGAATTGGTGACTATCGGTGGTTGTATCTGGTTATGGGTTATTTTTACACCATCTACACAGCAGTCGTATACAATATAATAACATTCTTGGGAACGATCCCAGCTAGCTGGAACACCGGTTTGACTCAAAACAGGGTCATTTTTAATAGAATTCACCCAGTTATTTACAGAATCCACATCCATTGCGTATACACGGGGTTGTGATAGGTTGGATATCCCCAATGCTTGGATTTTTTCATTTACCTGTTGGATAGCGGATTCTTTAGGAAAGTTTTCTAGTTCTTGTTTAGGAAAACGTTTCCTTAAAGTTAATTCTCCCATATCATCCGCAAAAGCAATATAATGATAAGGCTGACTATTATCATCGTAAATGGATGTTACCTTACTGGAGAGGTCTCGGTATTGCTGTTTGTGGGTATCTAGAATCAAGTACTCGTTGTCTATTGTTTGGTAATTATATTGGTAGTTGTAATCTCCGTTTTGAGGTTCAGATAGATTTTGTGTAGCCAGTTCTTTACCAGGAATAAAGGCAGAAATCCATTGTTGGCAAATATCCTTTGGTTCTAACAGGAACGCTTTATAAAGGGAATAGTTTTGTTCTGGATATACCTCAATATCTGCTTGTATGGTGATATATTTTTCTAAGGAACCTTCTAGATAATCTGGAAGGTTGGATAAATCTGTAACCCCTATGATATCCTTTAAACTGCCTGGATTTTGTCTAATTGTATTTTTTGTTGTGGAATCCGTTTCTGTATTCTTTTCTTCCCCGTTTCCGATATTTTCATTATCTACAGATTGGGAAGCATATGGGCTGTTATTTGCGCCGTTTTCTAAAATTGATGAATCTGATCCATCCTCTTTTTTGGAACAACCAGAGTACCCACTACAACATAGGATAAATAAACCAGCTACCAATAAGATGCTAATTGCTTTTTTTAACATGTCAATTCACCTCTTTTTGTTTTGACGCTTGGCTTAAAATAAATTGATTTCACATAGATTACTATCTACTTATATTGTACCGTAATTATAAGAAAAGTAAATAAAAATATCAATATTTGTCGAAATTTAGTATAAAAATCAATTAATAACGATTCAATGGGTTATTTTTGTGCAAAATTAGGTATTTTGTAAAAAGTTCACTAATTGGTATGTAAAAAATTACAATTAATGTATTTCAATAAATCATAGAACCGTTACCAAAAGAAAGAGAAAAAATAGTTTTAAAAATTATCACTTAAAGTGTACTATTTGAGACAGTTTTTGAAAAAATAAAAATGATAAAAGCGAATAAAGTAAAATATATGTTATATCTAGGTAAAAAATAAGTAAAAACAAGAGGAAACCTTGGCATAAATGACAGGACTAAATTTTAAAAAAACTCTGTACAACTGATTTCGGAAAATGGTATAATAAAAAAGTACATGGATTTTAACGGCATCAACAATACTTTTATTTTACCGGAGGACAACCATGAACTTTTTTACTGTTGTATCCCTTTTTGGTGGTTTGGCACTTTTCCTGTATGGTATGCACGAAATGAGTGCTGGACTAGAAAAATTTTCGGGGGGTGCATTGGAACGCACCTTACAAAAATTTACCAGCAATATTTTTAAGGGAGTTTTATTTGGTTTAGTAGTAACAGCGTTGATACAAAGTTCTTCTGCAACTACTGTATTGATTGTAGGCCTTGTAAACGCAGGTATTATTAAATTAAAACAAGCTGTAGGGATTTTGATGGGTGCTAATATTGGTACTACGGTTACTGGACAGATTACCCGTCTACTCGATTTGGATGCTACTGGCAACCCAATTTTGGAGTTTTTTAAACCCTCTACCTTAGCCCCTTTGGTTGCTGTAATTGGTATTATTTTGATTATGTTCTGCAAAGGCAAGAATCAAAAGATCATTGGACAGATTGCAATGGGATTTGGCGTCCTGTTTACCGGTTTGTTAAATATGTCGGCATCTGTAGAGCCATTAAAAGATAACCCGGTATTTTTGGGTATCTTGGAGAAGTTTTCTGCTTTTCCTATTTTAGGGCTATTAGCTGGTATTGTGATTACCGCAATTATTCAAAGTTCTTCCGCTTCGGTTGGTATGTTGCAGGCTCTTAGCTCAACTGGAGCATTGACATTTGGCTCCACTTACCCTATTATTTTGGGGCAAAATATTGGTACCTGTGTGACATCTTTGATTTCCAGCATCGGTGCGAATAAAAATGCGAAACGTACTGCTGCTGTCCATATTTATTTTAACGTAATTGGAACTCTTATTTTCCTGGTTGCCATGACAATCTTACATATGTTGGGCGTATTTGATGGAATTTGGAATCAGGCAATGTCTAGCGGGGATATTGCAAATTTCCATACTGTTTTTAATATCGTAACAACTTTACTATTGCTGCCATTTGCTAGCGCTTTAGAAAAGCTGGCAGTGGTTACCATTAAAGACAAGCCATCTGAAGAAGATGAAGATGAGGTAGCAACTGGTTTGGAAGGATTGGACGACCGTTTTCTCGTATCTCCAACTTTGGCACTGAACCATTGTTCTACTATTGTAGGGAATATGGGGAAAAAGTCGTTAAAAAATTTCCATGCTTCTATCAAACAAATCCGTGAATATGACCCGAAAAAAATAGAACGGATTCAGGAACGGGAAAATACCATTGATATGATGGAGGATTCCCTTGGAAATTATATGGTAAAATTAGCAGATTGTGAGTTGTCCGACGACGACAATAAACAATTGACTTATTTACTGCATATTATTTCTGAATTTGAGCGGATTGGGGATTATTCAATCAACCTGGTTGAACAGGCAACAATATTAAATGATAAAAAGATTAAATTTTCTGAAAACGCGCAAACGGAACTAAAAGTGTTGGCTAGCGCAGTAGAGGAAATTATTACCTTATCCTTACAGACTTATGAACAAATGGATTTGGTTGCAGCAGTTCGTGTGGAACCCTTGGAAGAAACCATTGATAGTATTCAAGAAATATTGAAGAGCAGGCATATCGAACGCTTAAAAACAGGATTATGTACGGTGGATACTGGTGTTATCTATTTGGATTTATTGACTAATTTAGAACGTATCTCTGACCACTGTTCCAATATTGCGGTGTATACGATTGGGGCCCATTTAGGGAAAAGCGAAATCAATCGACATGAATATATTCAAAAAATCCACAATAGTAAAGAGGGCTCCTACGTTTCTGATATGCAGTATTTTTATCAGAAGTATACTGCTCTAATCGAACAGGAAGAATCCTTTTGACAAAAATAAATTTGAACAGGACCCTGGCTACTACTGGGGTTCTTTTTGTATTTTTTCAATGGAAAGGAGTAGGGAAAATTTGAATCAGCAAATAGGGGGAAAAAATAATAAGAAAAAACCAACCATGAAAGACGTGGCAAACCGATCTGGGGTTGCGCTGTCCACAGTATCCCATGTGATCAATGGAACTGCGCCAATTACAGAGGAAGTAAAGCGGAGGGTAAATCAATCCATCCAGGAATTGCATTATATTCCAAATGCGCTGGCACGTCGTTTGCGGCAGGATAGAACCCATATGATTGGGATTATTGTACCGGATATTTCTAACGAATTTTATTCCAAAACGGCTTCTACGATTATTCGCCATTTTAGCAATGATGGATATACTACTGTTATGGTGGATACAGGATATAGTTTAAAACGGATGCAAAAAAATGTGGATACCCTAATTGAACAACGGATAGATGGTTTAATTGTATTGGGCGGAGGGAACGATGAACATATTCTCAACCATGCTGCAGAAACAGGGGTTAAAGTGCTTTTGGCAGATCGGCATTATGAAGATTATCCTTCTGTGGAATTTCAATATCAAGAATATATGGATCAAACTATCTGTTACCTTCATGAAAAAAGATTTCGAAAAATAGGGTATATTAGTGAATCATTGGATATGGTCAATTTACAGGAACGATACGATGGGTTTATCCAGGCGATGAAAAAGTACCATGTCAGGATCAATCCAGACTGGATTATTACAGACCGCTGGCTACAGTTAGAAAAAATGGATAGTGGAAAAGTTGTGATGCAGGAGCTGATTCAAAAACTAGAGGGATATGACATGCCGGAGATTATAATTGCCTCCAGTGATATGATTGCCATTGGCATTATGGACGCCCTACAGGAAAATGGGTACCATGTTCCAGAAGATGTTGGAGTCATTGGCATTGATGATATTGCGTTGGCACGGTATTGCAGGCCTTCCTTAACTACGATCCGACAGGATTATGAGGTGTTTGGAAGAAAATGCTATGCAACATTAAAACGATATATGGAGCACAATTTGCGGCAAAAACATTATTATATTCCCGGAAAACTGGTAATCCGTAACTCCATTCGAAAATTATAGTGATGAACAAATTTTATAGCATATTTTTGTGTAAAATATACCTTGAAAATACCGCAAAAAAGAGATATAATGAAAACGGTTTTGTTGTTTGATGGAGTGGAGGAATTGCAGTGTTAAAAGGAATCCCAAACATTTTATCTCCTGAATTATTAAAGGTTTTAGCTGAAATGGGCCACAGTGATACTATTATTTTGGCAGATGGAAATTTTCCGGCTGAGTCAAAAGGCAAAAATGCGAAGGTAATCCGTTGTGACGGACATGGTGTACCCGAATTGCTGGATGCGATTTTACAGGTGTTTCCGTTGGATACTTATGTAGAAAAACCAGTAAAATTAATCCAAGTAGATCCAGGTTTCGAAGTAGAAACCCCTATTTGGGATACATTTTATGAAATTATTGGGAAATATGACGAGCGTGGCGCATCCGCTGTAGGTACAATGGAACGGTTTGACTTTTATCAAAAATCAGAACAAGCTTATGCCATTGTTGCTACCAGCGAAAAAGCATTGTATGCTTGTATGTCTTTACAAAAAGGTGTTATCCAGCCAGAGTAATCAAAGAGAGAAGAGAACAAAAATCCCCTGTGTAAATATGACACAGGGGATTTTTGTTGGTTACGGAAACCATCGGCTCTACCAGTGGTTATATCCTGTAAAAAATTTTAGCTTCAAGTACTGAGTGAAATGAGCCGCTAACAGTAATAATTTTCCGATGAGATACAGATTGTTAGAAGGATGATTTGACCGTTTACAGGCTGTGGGACAAGCAATATAAGTAAAATAAATTTGGTGCATCTTGCGATGTTGCCTTATAGGGACAACTTATAACACCGGCTTAATCAGTAGTTGTAGCTGAAAAAACCTAAAAATATTGATAATATCCAATAAGGAACAAGAATTGCCATGATTCCAACGAGAAATTTTGGAACTTTTGAGAGAACCCCAGAATGAGTTGTGACAAACAAAGTGCAGATAGTAGTTTTTGCCAGTTAAAGTTCAAACAATTTAATCTCTGCAATTTAGTTTGGAGCGAAAAAAGTCCATTTTTTAACTGGCAAAGATAATATTTGTTTTGGGCGTTGATAAACGTATAATGAAAAGAAATACAGTATACTCAAAGGCAAATTGAAATAAAATACTTACTATTCTAGTAGTCTTTCATTATATCTTAAAAAAACAAGCTAGTAGACACTCAAAGAGGAAGTGTCTACCAGCTTTAATTATTTTTATGATGGTTAAAGTTTTATGAATCTATTTGAAAGAAATATAATGAAACTATAACTGGAAACATCGGGAAACCTGATTTAAACCATAGGACTAGTTTTTTGTTACATTAAATGGGTGTCCTCTAGCCGCTCGTCAAAGAACCGGTTAAACTTAATCAATGGTCTTCGCAGGACTAATCCCAGCAGTAGGGCAAATGGTAGGAATGCGAGAACCTGTAAAAGATAAATCAGGTATTGATTGCCATAAAATCCCGCAATGGTTTCCCGCATAGCATTGATTGCATAGGTAAATGGCAGGAATGGATAGACGTTTTGGAAAAATTTTGGTGTTACTTCGATTGGGAAGGTACCACTGGAGCCAGCAATTTGAATGACCAGGATGATGACACTGAGTGCTTTTCCGATATCCCCAAACGAAACGGTCAAGGTATAGATAATATTGGTAAATACTAGGCTGGAAATCCAACCGGAAATCATAAACAGCATTGGATGCAAGCATTGGATTTTTAAGAAGTATAAATCCCCTAAACAAATAATGGTTGCCTGCACTAAGCCTAATAGCATAAATAAAAGATAACGTCCTATATAGGCTTGATATGGTTTGATATTCCCCAACCGTTTATCTTCATCCACCGTTACTTTCATTATCGCTACTAGGACAATTCCACCTACCCAGATAGCCAATGTAGAATAGAATGGAGCCATAGCGGAACCATAATTTTCGATAGGATACAACTGGTTGGTTTCCAACTGTACAGGAGAGGCCATAAATCCGCCTAACATAGAAGGGTCCTGTTGTAATAATTCTAACAATTTTTCAATTTGTTCGTTATCGGATGTGTTTTCTAAAGTAGTACGTAAGTTATGGATTTTTTCTTGGGTTGTTTTAATAATAGCAGAAGTGTTTTGCAATGCGCTATTTCCGGATGTAATTGCCTGGTTTACTCCGTCCAGTATACCATCTATATTTTGTATGCTGGAACCTGCTGTACCTAATAGAGAAGAAAGGCTTTGTAATGCACTATAGGTAGAACTCATAGTAGAATCTAGGGTTGGACGTACAGTAGTAGTGTATTCATTTTGTACGGATTGTAAATCTGATTTACCAGAAGCAATCCATTGTTTTAAATTGGTTTGCGCGTTTGCCAAGGCGGTTTGAAGGTCTTCCCCACTGGTAATAATCGTATTGATGTTATCCACAATCGATTGTAAGGACTGGTTTGTGCTATTTATTTTATTTACTAGTGGTTGAATTGCATCTGAAAGGATTGGCAACTTTTGCTGAATTTGAGTGAGTACACTGAGTACTTTTGAATTGATCTCCATAATAGAACTAGCCTGTTTTTGAATATGTTCTAACTCCGCTTTTGCCTGGGTTGTGTCCAGGTTTGGCAGGCTATCAATACTTTGATCCACAGAATCCAGCATTTGGTTTACAGCTGTAAAAATATTGCCAATGGTCTCACTGGTCCCCTGGGAATTTTGTTGTGCCGCTGAAATTAAGGATTGGATATCGTTAGTTGCAGCCTGACCATCGGATGCCATAGAGGAAACATCTGGCAAGGTCAGTTTTGCAGAATCCACAATGCCTTGTACAGCAGTAGTAGTATCGGACAAGGCAGTAACTGTGTTGTTATACAAGGTTAAATCATTGTCCACTGTTTGGAGGATTGTTAAGAAATGGTCCATAACAGTTTGGCCATCCTCATCAATTACAGCAGAGGTAGTATTTAATACATTTCCGATTACTTCGGCAGCTGTTTGAATAAATGTCTGGTTGATTTGCTGCTGAACCGTACTGGCTCCGGCGTTTGTAATTTTAGGGGCAATGGCGTTTTTCTTTTCATTAATATAATATTCCAGTTTTGGAGTGGTGATATCGGTAGTTAAAAAGCTTACCATATCCTCACTAAAGTGAGAGGGGATAACAATAGCAGCATAATAATCCCCCTTTTTAACCCCTTCAATCGCTTGTTCAGAATCTACGAATTTCCAACCGATATCATCGTTGGATTTTAATTGTTCAATGATTTGGGAGCCAAGGTTGACCGAGATCGTTTCTACTGTACTGCCTGTGTCCTCACTTGCCACCGCAACCGAAATACCGTTGGTGCTGCCATATGGGTCCCAGTTGGCGGCAATATTAAACCAGGCGTATAAAGCAGGAATTACACAGACGCCGACTACTACAATCAATGCGATTACGTTATGGCGCAGGCGTTTTAAATCCCGTAGAAAAATATGTAGAATTGTTTTCATATCGAAT
This sequence comes from Clostridium facile, assembly GCF_014297275.1. NCBI lineage: Bacteria > Bacillati > Bacillota > Clostridia > Eubacteriales > Clostridiaceae > Clostridium > Clostridium facile. The sequence goes on along the minus strand of NZ_JACOQK010000001.1, from coordinate 2,032,829 downwards.
CTCCTTCTTTCTTTGGCAGATGTAAACGTTTACGGTAACGGTAATCCATATATTCAAGGACAATTAAGTAACATGCGATGCCAATAATAGAAAGGATCCATAAACAGAGGGAAATTAACTTTGCCTCTACCGTAAACATTAAAATAAAGAATACTAGAGGGATTAAAATAATTGCGAGAAATCCACCTTTTACCCTGCGGGGATATTTTTTTTGGAACTGTTGGTATTGCTCCAGCTCTTTTTGATGCTGTGCTTCCCGTTTTAAACAGGAGTATAGCCCAAACATGACAAACAATTCCTGATAAATTTCCTTTTCTTCCATGCCTTCCTGCTGGCACATATCATGGGCTTGTTGTAACTGTTTTTCCAGTTCCTGTTGGGCAATTGCTGAGTACTGATCGTCGGGCAATAGTTTCATTGCTTCCTGAATCTCTTTTTGGAATTGCACCAGTATCATCTCCTTCTTAGCGGGTTTTATTTTAACACTTTTTTGAGATTGATTCAATAGTTCTACAAATAATAGTCATTATTTTAGAGATGCTTATAGCAAGGTTTACAAATATATTTATAAAAATTCATAAATTCATAAAATATCTATATTTTTGTTGAAGATAAATCTTTTTCTGTTTTTTAGCATACAGATCTTCCTTTTTCAAAAGAGCTTATTTCAGCAAAAAATCCAAGGTATACTGAAATTTCATTTATTCATATAGCCCACCATCTATAAATAAGTATTATTATACCAATTAAAACATACAAATACATCATTTACTTATTTTATATTGCTCAATATTTACAATGAAAACTTTGCCCTCCTTAGTAGAGCAAAAATTTTATTTTACGGAACAGGGTAAAAATAAAAACCGCTCAAAAAAGAGCGGTTCTATTCTATGTTTGTTGGTGTCCATTTTCCTTGAACTAATTGATAAATGGTAGAAAATCCAGAGGATTTTAAAAGTTCTGCCATTTCTGGAAACATAAAATCCAAAGAATCCGGGTTGTGGGCATCGCTGGTGATGATGACTTTTGCGTTTTTTTCCGCCAAACGTTTTAGCAAAAAAGGGGCGGGGTAGGGTTTATCGCAATATCCCCGGTACATCCCCCCAGTATTTACTTCAAACAGGCAGCCTGCTTCGATTGCCCTGTCTAGTCCCTGCAAAGCGATGTTTTGATATTCGGGAGAATCCTCATCAAAATAACGGTTCCCTCTGTTTAACTTGGTAATAATATCAAAATGCCCAATGATATCCGGATCCATCCAGTGGGGGAGTTCCCCCATTTGCTCATAAAAGGAACGGAGCATTGCCTTTACATCTCCATGGAATCCCTGATTGAGACAGGCTTCCATCATTTCATGAGTATCCTCGAAGGTATATGGAATCCCAGTTTCAGGGCTACGCAAATAGTGCATAGAACCAATGATATAGTCAAACTGGGAGCGGTCCACCGTATCTGAATAAGCATCCCATTCTAATCCCAAAGAGATGGAAATTTGGGATTGATAAGCTTGCTTTAACCGGTTGATCTCCTGGCAGTATGCCTGGGTACCTTCCTCACTCATGGTCCAGCCGCTGTCAAATGACAGGTAGGAATGGCCGGAAAAGCCTAATGAGGTAAACCCTTTTTGAATCGCACCCAGAACCATTTCTTCCGCTGTGTTTTTGCCATCACAAAAATTGGTGTGGGTGTGAGCATTGGAGCAAAATTTCATTATTGCATCCTTTCTTGTTTTACCTTATGGTCAATCACATGACGTTTTGCCAGTTCATCCTTGATTTCGCTTAGGGAAATTCCCATTTCCACCATTAATACCATTACGTGGTAGGTTAAGTCAGCAATCTCAAAAATGGTTTCCTTTTTGTCCGCACCTTTTCCAGCAATGACTACTTCGGTGCATTCTTCCCCGACTTTCTTCAGGATTTTGTCAATTCCCTTTTCAAACAGATAGGTGGTATAAGAGCCTTCTTTTTTATCTGTTTTTCTTCCCTTAATCAATTCATAGAGGGAGTCCAGGGAGAATTCTTTAATTTCCGGGCTGATATACAGATAATTTTCGAAACAGGAATCCGTCCCTAAATGGCAGGCAGGACCGTCCTTTACTACTTCCACGACCAAAGCATCATTGTCACAGTCGGACTTGATGGTGACAATATGCTGGTAGTTTCCGGAGGTTTCCCCTTTCCGCCATAACTCTTGGCGGCTTCTGCTCCAAAAGCAGGTTTTGCCTTCTTCCATGCTGATTTTTAAACTTTCCTGGTTCATATAAGCAACGGTTAATACCGCTTTGGTGTAATAATCCTGTACAACAGCGGGGATTAGACCGTTGGCGTCAAACTTTAAGTCCTCAATTTTTGTCATAATGATTCTCCTTTATACCATACGCACTTCAACCCCGTTTTCACGGAGGTGCTGTTTTAAATCTTGAATCGCAATTTCTTTAAAATGGAAGATAGAAGCTGCCAAACCAGCGTCTACTTTGGGGATGGAGTGAAATAGTTTCGAGAAATCTTCCATTTTTCCAGCTCCGCCGGAAGCAATGATTGGGATGGAAACTCGGTCAGCCGCAGCTTGCAGCATTTCTAGGTCAAAGCCATCCTTTACTCCGTCGGTGTCAATGCTGTTGACAACCAGTTCCCCGGCGCCGTTTTGTTCCCCCATCTGCGCCCATTCCAGAGCGTCGATACCGGTATCTTCCCGTCCTCCTTTGGCAAACAGGCGGAACTTTCCATCTACCCGTTTTACATCCATGGATAAGACTACACATTGGTCACCGTATTTTTTTGCCGCCTGTGCGATCAGACTAGGGTTTTTGATCGCACCTGAATTGACGCTTACCTTATCCGCGCCGCATTTTAACACGCGGTCAAAATCCTCAATGGTATTGATGCCTCCCCCCACTGTCAGAGGGATAAAAATTTGGCTGGCAACCTGGGTGAGGATATCGGTAAATAATGAGCGTTCCTCCACCGAAGCGGTAATGTCGTAGAATACCAGCTCGTCAGCTCCGCTTTCATTGTAGAACTTTGCCAGTTCTACGGGAGAAGAAACATCCTGTATTCCTTCAAAATTAATCCCCTTTACGACGCGCCCATTGCGGACGTCCAAACAGGGGATGATTCGCTTGGTAATCATGTTATGCCCTCCTTTTCCGTTATTTTGCCAGCTGGATGACACGGTCCAACTGGAGGGTATCGGTATAAATCGCCTTGCCTACAATGGCGGCGTATAAATTCATTTTTTTTAATTGAACAATTTCTTTTTCATAGGAAATGCCGCCGGAAGCCACAATATCTAATCCTTTTATCTGGCTTAGTTCCTGGTAGATTTCCAGGTTTGTCCCAGAAAGCTGCCCATCTTTGGAGATGTCGGTATAAATTATGGTTTTTACCCCGATATCAGCCAACTTCTGGCAAAAGTCAACTGATTTGGTATCAGTGATTTCTTTCCATCCGTTGATGGCAACATAGCCGTCCCGCGCATCTACTCCAACGGCAATTTTCTCTTTGTATTTTTCCACCATCTGTTGCAGAAAAGGAAAATTAGTAATGGCGACAGTGCCCAAGATAACCCGGTTGACCCCCAATGAAAGGTATTGCTGAATCCTTTGTTCGTCACGGATTCCACCGCCAACCTCTACAAATAATCCGCCTTGTTCCACAATCGAACGGATGGTATTAAAATTGACCAGTTTGCCATCCTTCGCACCATCCAAATCCACTACGTGTAGGTTGGTAGCCCCTTTTTGTTTGAATTGTTGGGCGATCTCCGTAGGATTGGAAGAATAAACATCCATCCTGTTGTAATCCCCTTGGGTAAGCCGTACTACCTGGCTGTTTCTCAAATCTATTGCAGGAAAAATTTCCATGGTAACCTCCGTTTTACAGTTCGGCGAATGCCCGTAATATTTTTAAACCAACCTCGCCGCTTTTTTCTGGATGGAACTGGGTTCCGTACACGCTGCCTTTATTGACTGCCCCAGTGATGGTGATATCATATTCCGAGGTAGCAATGGTATCCTCCTGGCAGTTTTTGGCGTAAAAAGAGTGGACGTAATACACGTAATCTCCCTCTTTGTTATATTGGAACAGAGGGTTTTCTTTTGGAAAATGCAGGCTGTTCCAACCAATATGGGGTACTTTCAAAGGTTGTGTTAAATCGTCTTGAATAGGGCATACTTCCCCGTGGATCAATCCTAAGCCTTTGTGTTCCCCATATTCATAGCTTTTATCAAATAAGAGCTGCATTCCTAGGCAGATACCGAGCAGTGGTTTCCCGTTGTAGGTTTGCTGCTTGATGGTATCAATCAGGTTGGTCTGCTCCAATTTTTGATAGGCGTCCGCAAAAGCACCCACACCGGGGAGGATAATATGGTCTGCTTGTTCTATCTGCTGAGGGTCACGGGTAATCGTGTTCTCCAGCCCTAAATAGGAAAGGGAACTGCTGAGAGAAAACAGGTTTCCCACGCCATAGTCGATGATTGCAATCATGGAAGTGGCTCCTTTCTATTTATTTTAGTAATCCTTTTGTAGAAGGGATTTCATCCGCATATTGTTGGTCGATTGCCACAGCCTGTTTTAAGGTACGGCCAAACGCTTTGAACATCGCTTCGATTATATGGTGGGAATTACTTCCCGCCAGTTGCTTGAAATGCAGGGTTGTTCCAGCAGCACGGACAAAGCCCAGCATAAATTCTTCTACCAATTCCGTATCAAAATCCCCAACTTTTGCTGTTGGGATGGCAACATCATAATTCAAATAGCTGCGCCCACTGAAATCCAGAGCGCACAGCATGAGGGTTTCATCCATTGGAAGGAGAAAGCTGCCATACCGGTTGATTCCTCGCATATCACCCAGCGCTTTGGAAAAGGCTTGTCCTAAGGCAATGCCAATATCCTCTGTGGTGTGGTGGTAATCAATCCAGGTATCCCCCTTACAGGATACCTGTAAATCAAACCGTCCATGCCGTGTGAATAAATCCAGCATATGATCTAAAAAGCCGCAGCCAGATTGATTCTGGTATTGTCCCGTTCCATCCAGATTTAGTTGGATGGTAATTTGGGTTTCGTTTGTATTCCGTTCTATGGTTACTTTTCTCATTGTGTTTCCTCCTCCATCAGCCTTTTGGTTACCTGAAGGAACTGCTCCATTTGTGCCGGTGTGCCAATGGTAATACGTACAAAATCTTGAATCCGTTCCTGGTCAAAATGCCGTACCAGGATGCCGTTCTGTTTCAGTTTGCTGTAATAGTCCTCACCGCTGATTTTCGGGCAGCGGGCAAACAGAAAATTGGTTTTGGAATCCAGGACAGTAAAACCTAATTGTTCTAAAGCGCATTTTGTCTTGTTACGTGTTTGGATTACTTCGTTAGTACAGTATTCCCAGTATAGACGGTCCTGCATAGCGGCGGAACCTGCCAATATACTCAGGCGGTTGACATTATAAGGATTGTAAGAAAATTTTATTTTGTTTAAATCCTGGATAATCTCAGGGGAGGAGATGGCGAACCCAAGGCGGGCACCGGCCAGGCTCCTGGACTTGGAGAATGTCTGGATTACCATTAAATTGGAATACTGTTTTAACAATGGGATGCAGGTTGTCCCGCCAAAATCCACATATGCCTCGTCAATCATCACCAGATGGTCTGGATTGGTTTTCAGGATCTGTTCGATCTCCTCTAATGATAAGGACAAGCCGGTTGGGGCATTGGGATTGGCGATTACGATGTTTTTCCCACAATCGCAGTAGTCCTGATAATCCACGGTAAAATCCTGTTTTAAAGGGATGGGGTTTTGCTGCAATCCGAATAGCTGGCAGAATACCTGATAAAAGCCATAGGTAATATCGGGATAACAAATTTGCTGTTGCTGGTCGCAGAACGCCATAAAGCTAAACGCCAACACCTCGTCCGAACCATTTCCTACAAATACCTGGTCGGTGGATACCTGGTAAAAATCAGCGATTTGCTGAATCAGTTGTTTTACTTCTGGATCAGAATACAGCCTTAATTTCTCCACCTCTTTCTGGTTAACTACCTGCAATACACGGGGAGAAGGAGGATAGGGGGACTCATTGGTGTTCAGTTTAATATATTCAGTATCTTGGGGTTGTTCCCCAGGGACATATGGTTTTATTTGAGAAAAACGCTGGCTTAAAAACCGGCTCATAACAATCACTCCAATCAGCTAGGATTCAAACCGGATGGATACAGATTTTGCATGGCCTGTAAGACCTTCCCTGGTGGCAAAATCCACAACCCGTTCCTGTACTTGGGAAAGGGCGTCTTTGGTGTAATAGATAAAAGAGGATTTTTTTACAAAATCATCTACTGACAATGGAGAGGAAAACCTGGCTGTACCACTGGTGGGGAGGGTGTGGTTTGGCCCTGCGAAATAGTCTCCCAACGCTTCTGGAACATTTTTCCCTAAGAAGATGGAGCCAGCATTTTGGATGGAATTTAGTACAGCAAATGGATCATCCACACAGATTTCCAGATGTTCTGGTGCAATACGGTTGCTGATTTCCACTGCTTGCTGGATAGAATCGGCCACAATAATTTTCCCGTTTTGTTCAATGGAAGTCCGTGCGATTTCACTGCGTAGCAGTTGCGGAATCTGTACTTCCAACTCCTGTTGTACCTTTTCCGCCAAAACTTTGCTGTCTGTAATCAGCACAGCGGTTGCCAGTTTATCGTGTTCCGCCTGAGAGAGCAAATCCGCCGCTACATAGGACGGGTTGCAGCTTCCGTCTGCGATTACTAGAATTTCACTTGGACCAGCAATCATGTCAATATCCACAATACCATATACTCGGCGTTTTGCAGTAGCTACAAAAATGTTGCCAGGTCCTACAATTTTATCCACTTTTGGCACGGTTTCAGTGCCGTATGCCAATGCAGCCACCGCCTGTGCTCCACCGGATTTGATAATGCGGGTAACACCGGCTACTTTTGCGGCGGCTAAAATCGCTTGTGGTAAACTGCCGTCTGGGTTGGGAGGAGTGGTCATGACAATCTCTTTCACCCCTGCGATTTTAGCGGGGACAGCATTCATCAATACGGAAGAAGGATAGCTTGCTGTTCCCCCTGGGACATACAAGCCAACCTTTTCGATTGGAGTTACCTTTTGTCCCAATACAATACCTTCCTTGTCGTTGATCACAAAGTTTTTACGCACCTGCTGGCGGTGGAACACCTCAATATTGTCCCGAGCCATCTTCAGTGTTTGGATAAACTCAGGGTCAATGCTATTGTAGGCGTCATCGATTTCTTCCTGGGATGCTTCCAAGGAATCTAAATCAGCATGGTCAAATTTTTTGCAGTAATCCAATAGTGCCTGATCGCCATTGGCACGGACATCATTAATGATGTCCGCTACAATGTCTTCCACTTCGTCGTTATTTTGGATTTCCCGGTTTAAAATATCGGATTCTTTCATTTCATTGGAATAAAACAGTTTTATCATTGGTTCAATTCCCCCGTCAGTTTGGATAACATTTGCTCAATTGTGTCGTTTTTAAATTTAAAACTGGACTTGTTTGCGATAAAACGGGCACTGATAGGAACAATGTCGTTATATACCTTCAAATTGTTTTCCTTTAATGTGGTACCGGTTTCCACAATGTCCACGATTACATCGGACAGCCCTAAAATCGGAGCCAGTTCAATAGAACCATTTAGTTTGATGATTTCAATTTCTCTGTTCAGGGAAGCATAATACTGTTTGGCGATGTTAACAAATTTTGTTGCCACCCGCAGCGTCCTATCGGTGTCTTCAATATAATCTGTTTTCGCTGCAACAGCTACCCGGCATTTTCCCAGGTTCAAGTCCAATAATTCGTAGATATCCGGTTCGCTTTCCAGCAGGATATCCTTACCCACAACCCCAACATCAGCGGCGCCATGTTCGACATAAATGGCAACATCGCTGGGTTTTACCAGGAAATAGCGGACACCATTTTCCGGGTTTTCAAAAATAAGTTTCCGATTATCCTCATAGATGGATTTACAGTCGTATCCGATTTTGGAGAACAGTTCGTAAACTTTATCCCCCAAACGTCCTTTTGGCAATGCGATATTAAGCACGGCTATCCACCTCCTCCAAAATATCTCCATTTATTTTCATCAGTTTTTTATAACGCAGGTCAGCAGGAATCTGCTTTCCAGCCCGAACCCGTTCCCCAGAGGAAACTAGCTTGTTGATCTGCTGAGAGAGTATATTGCAATCGGCATCATTTTGGTACAAAACAAAGGTATCCACATCGTAATCCATAGCAACGGGGTAATATCTGCTTAATTCATCTAGATAAAGCGCAAATCCGATGGCACCTGCATCACGGTTGAATTTTTTTAGCAGGTTATCATACCTGCCGCCAGAAAGCACTGCGCTTGGGGATTTTTGTACATATCCTTGGAAGATAATCCCGTTGTAGTAATCGATATCTTGGATGATGGAAAAGTCCAGCCGGATATGTTGAGCAAGTTGGTTTTGGGAAATGATTTGATAAATGGCTTTAAGCTCATTTACCGCATCCTGCATGTTGTCATTGATGACCAATTCCTGTGCCGCTTGTAGGGTGGATTCAAATTCCCCGTCCAAAGCAGCAATTTTTTCCAGCTTATCCCGATAAAAATCAGAAATATGTTCCTGCTCCACAATTCGTTTCAGGTCGTGCAGATTTTTGGAGCGGAGGCAACCCAACAGTTGCATTTTTACACTGTGTTCGACCGAGAGACTATCAAATAACCCGGAAACAAACCCCATATGGGAAATATCTAAAATACAGTTGGGATCAATCGCTGTTAAGCTATCCATTGCCAGTTGGATTACTTCCAACGTGGCATACAGGTCAACATCTCCTATGTATTCCAATCCCATCTGGTTAATCTCTTTATATTCATGATTTTGGCGGGACAAACGGTAAACGTTTTCGATATAATAAAGTTTTTCTGTCTGTTCACGGTTGGCGTTGGTGTTTTTAATAATGGACAGTGTCACATCAGGTTTTAATGCCAGCAACTTTCCATCCAGGTCATTAAAAGTAATGATCTGCTCACTTTTTAAAAAATTTTTGTTTTCTAGGTAAAGCTCATATGCTTCAAATTTGCTTACTTTATATTTTTTATAGCCAAACTGCTCATACAGTTTGCGTAAACTCAAAGACACCTGTTCGTCTTTTTTCAAGGTATCCAGTGTGAATTCCATTTTATACCACCTTCCAATATGTTTTTCCGTTACTTAACAATTACTATCATACAACGCTTTAGCGCTTTAGTCAAATAAATCAATAAAGTATTTACAAAATATTCATAAATTTTTAGTATAATAAAAACCGTCTTTCCTGGCATAATTTTCTGCCAAGTAACAAACGATAAAATAAAGATGAAATTTAATTTGTTTAATCATTTATATAAATATTATACCACGCAACTGTTTGATAGGACAGTGTCACAAGGGAGAAATATCATCGGAAAATTGGAGTGATTTCGTTTTGTTTCAACTAAAAAGATTTTTGCGCCCCTATTTAAAACAGACAATTATCGGGTCTGTTGCAAAACTGGTAGAAGCAATATTGGAACTATTGCTACCTTTGCTGATGGCGAGGATTATTGATGTGGGGATACACAATATGGATATTCCTTATATTTGGAAAACTGGGATACTGATGCTGGGTGTTATTATTGTAGGGCTTGGCTCGGCAACGTTATGCCAATATTTTGCGTCTGTTACCTGCCAGAACGTTGGCAATGATATCCGCCGGGAATTGATCCAGAAAATATCCCAACTTTCTTATCAGGAGCTGGACCAATTTGGAAACGCCACTTTGATTAACCGTTTGACCAACGATGTAAACCAGGTTGTAATGGCAGTTGCCTATTTGATCCGTTTGGTTAGTAGGGCACCTTTTTTGTGTGTTGGCGCACTGGTGATGTCGATTTATATTGACCCACAGCTTTCACTGGTGTTTGTGGTGCTGATTCCTATCTTTGTATTGGTGTTGGTAGTTATCATGAAAAAGACGGTTCCACTTTATCAAAACGCCCAACGCAAATTGGACCGGTTAGGGCAGGTTCTGCGGGAAAATTTAAGCGGTGTAAGGGTAATCCGGGCTTTTGCCCGCCATGAAAAAGAACGGGAACGGATGGACGAAGCAACCGAACAGTTGGCTAGGGCGAATATCCATGTTACCAATCTTTCCGCTTTGATGAACCCGATTACCTCAGTGGTAATGAATGCTGGCATTATTGTGCTGCTTTATTTTGGGGGTATCAGCGTAAATGCGGGTAATTTAACCCAGGGAAGTATTGTGGCTTTGATCAACTATGTCACCCAAATTTTGATGGCACTGATTATCGTGGCAAACTTGGTAGTGTTGTTTACCAAAGCATCTGCTTCTGCCAACCGAATCAATGAAGTATTGACTTGTGATGTTTCGGTAAAAGACCAACAGGCGGAAAGGGAACTAGATCCAACCGCTCCTTTCGTAGAGTTTGACCATGTTTCCTTTGGGTATAACCAAAAAGAAGTGTTGGAGGACATCTCATTTACCTTGCCAGTAGGAAATATCCTTGGGGTTGTGGGAACCACAGGAAGCGGGAAATCCACCTTGATTAATTTGATTCCACGGTTTTACGATGTAAACCAAGGGGAAGTAAGGTTTGGAGGCAAACCAGTGAAGCAGTTAGCACAGGATTATCTGCGCTCCAAAATCACAATTGTTCCCCAAAAGACAGTGCTATTCTCCGGTAGCATTGCGGACAATATTCGTTGGGGAAAAGAGGATGCAACAGAACAGGAGATCATAGAGGCGCTGAAGGCTGCGCAAGCATATGATTTTGTAAAGACATTGAATAAGGGAATCCATTCCCAAATTCATGAGGGTGGTAAGAATTTTTCCGGTGGACAACAGCAGCGGCTGTCCATTGCCCGAGCATTAGTTCGGAAGCCAGATTTGTTAATTTTAGACGACAGTTTGAGTGCGTTGGATTATCAGACAGATCTGAAGCTGCGCCGCTCTTTAAGGGAATATCTGAAAAATGGGACAATTATCATCGTTTCCCAGCGGATCAGTTCCGTCACTCTGGCGGACCATATTCTGGTGCTGGATGATGGAAAATTGGTTGGACACGGGAAGCATGAGGAATTGTTACAAACCTGTGAAACCTATCAAGAAATTTATCAATCTCAAAGCAAGTGAGGAGGGACAAGATGAAAAATTTTCGCCGTTTGCTTGGATACGCCAAAAAATACTGGTTTCAAATCCTGCTTGCGTTGGTTTGTGCCTTGGTTAGCAGCTTGGGCGTAGTGGCTGCTACCTATCTGAATGGGGTTGCCATTGACTACATCCATGGTCCAGGCGCAGTGGATTTTCCAGGTCTGATTCAAATTCTGATTGGATTGGGGGCCATCTATGTGATCTCCTCCTTGTTCCAGTGGTTTATCTCCCGCTATGCCAATAAAGTGTCCTACCTTGTGGTGCGGGATATGCGACGGGATACCTTCCACAATTTAAATTTGCAGCCACTTTCTTATTACGACAACCATCCCCATGGGGATATTATTAGCCGTTTTACCAATGATTTAGATAGTGTCAGCGATGCTATGGCAGTATCCATCACCAACGCGTTTTCTGGAATTGTTACCCTGATTTCTGCAGTGGCGTTTATGTTTTATCTGAACGTGACAATTACTGTTACCATTTTGGTGTTGACGCCGATTTGCCTGATTGTGGCATATTTTATTACAAAGTTTAGCCAGAAAACCTTTACCAGACAGCAACAGTCGGTTGGGGAATTATCTTCGTTTGCCGCTGAGATTGTAGGTAATCAGAAGATTGTCAAAGCGTTTGGTAGGGAAGGGCTGGAGTGCGAAGAATTTAACAATATTTCCGACCGCCTACGGAAAACAGCTACCCATGCTATGTTCGCTTCCGCAATGGTAAACCCAAGTACCCGATTTGTGAATAATATCTGTTATATTGCTGTAGGTATTGCAGGGGGGATAATCGCTGTTACGCAGGGGGTTTCTGTTGGAATTATCTCCAGTTTTTTGATTTATTCCGCCCAATTCGCCAAACCTTTTAACGAGATTTCCGGCATTACCGCTCAACTACAAACGGCTTTCGCTTCGTTGGAACGCATTTTTGCGGTGATTGATGCTCCACCGCAAACATCAGATATCCCAGATGCCATGGAGTTACATGACTGCAAGGGTCATGTTTGTTTTGACCATGTTTCTTTTTCTTATCGTTCAGACCAGAAATTAATTCAGGATTTTTGTTTTGAGGCAAAGCCGGGTCAGACAATCGCCATTGTTGGACCAACAGGTTGTGGAAAGACCACACTAGTTAATCTGTTAATGCGGTTCTATGAAGTGACGGATGGGGCGATTTTGATTGATGGAATTGATACCCGCCGAATTACTCGGGACAGCCTTCGCCAAAGTTTTGGCATGGTGTTACAGGATACCTGGCTGATGGGTGGAAGCATCCGGGAAAACTTGACTTATGGAAAACCGGACGCTACCCAAGAAGAAATAGAACAGGCGGCAAAGGCCGCTCATGCCCATGGATTTATCACCCGCTTAAAATATGGATATGATACGGTAGTTTCCCAAGAAGGGGGGCAGCTCTCACAAGGGCAGCGGCAGCTGCTCACCATTGCTAGGGCAATGTTGGCAGACCCAGAAATGCTAATTCTGGATGAGGCTACCAGTTCAATTGACACTTTAACGGAAATACGGATTCAGAAAGCCTTTTTAAAATTGATGGAGGGGCGGACCAGTTTTGTTATCGCCCATAGGTTATCCACGATTGTGAATGCAGACCAAATTCTTGTGATGAATCAGGGGAATATTGTGGAACAGGGAACCCATACCCAATTATTAGAGAAAAAAGGCTTTTATTATGAATTATATAATAGCCAGTATGCAAATTCATAAAGGAGGATATTGCGATGGTGGCAGAAATTTTATGTGTAGGAACAGAGCTTTTGTTGGGAAATATTTGTAATACGAATGCCCAGTATTTAGCTAAAAAATTGGCGCATCTAGGGATTGATGTCTATTACCAAACGGTGGTGGGGGATAACCGGCAGCGTTTACGTTCGGCTTTAGAGATTGCTTTTACCAGGGCTGACCTGGTGGTGATGTGCGGAGGGCTAGGGCCTACCAAAGATGATTTGACCAAAGAGGTTGCCGCAGAGTATTTCGGAAAAACTTTGGTAAAAGATCAAAAGGCTTACCATTGGATTGAGGAAAAGATTGGGCAGCTGCACATTGCAATGACGGATAGCATCGCCAAACAGGCTTATTTGCCAACTGGCTGTATTCCGTTGTATAATGATGTTGGGACCGCACCGGGCTGTATTATCGAACGAAATCGCAAGACAATTGTACTGCTTCCTGGACCTCCAAGTGAAATGCAGCCGATGTTTGAACTGTGTTGCCATCAATATTTAAATTCCCGTAGTAATCGGGTATTTGTTTCGGTCAATTTGAAATTAAAGAGTATGCAGGAAGCTCCACCAGAAATAGTAGGGGAAGCACCAGTGGCAGACTCCATTTCTGCTCTGTTGGATTTAACCAATCCTACTGTTGCTACATACGCAAAGGATGATGGTACTCTAATCCGCATTACCGCTTCTGCGGATAATAGAGAGCAGGGGATGCGTCTGATTATCCCCATTGAACAGGAGTTAACCAGAAGATATTCCGGATACATCAAACAAAGGTATGAAGAATAGGAGGGATTTTTATGTTAGAAGAAATTAAAAACCAGGCCCGTCAGGCGGTAGAAGAACTGCTGGAGATTGCAAAATTAAAACCACAGGAAATTTTGGTGGTTGGATGTTCTTCCAGCGAAATTGGAGGGCATAAAATTGGTTCTGATTCCAGTGTGGAACTGGCAAAAGCGGTATTTGAGGGGATTTATCCAGTGCTGCAAGTGCATGGTGTCTATTTAGCGGCACAATGCTGTGAACATTTAAACCGGTGTATTATTTTAGAGCAGGCGGCAGCTGAAAAATATGGGTATGAGCCGGTCAATGTGGTTCCCCAGCCAAAAGCAGGGGGAAGCTTTGCCACAACAGCATACCAGAATTTCCAGAACCCAGTTGCAGTAGAAACCATAAAAGCTCATGGTGGAATGGATATTGGGGATACTTTGATTGGGATGCATTTAAAACAGGTAGCGGTACCCGTACGCCTATCCCTTTCTTCGATTGGAGAAGCCCACCTGGTTTGCGCAAGGACACGCCCTAAATTTATTGGCGGAGAACGTGCCCATTATGATACTGCAAAAATCTAATTGGAATGGTATGAACGATATAAACATTTTTGTAGAGTAGATAACATTAAAGTGGATTGGATAAACTGGTTTCGTTTTTCGGACGGAATCAGTTTATTTTTTGTATATTGATTCGTTAATATAGGTGCATTTTTGAACTATAGGGAAACTTTTAGGCAATCAATTGGTTGGCTTTTGGAAAAATAATGAATCAATTGTTCCTTACCGTGCAGCTGAAACCACACATTTATTTAACATAAATTTTTCTTATATTTCTTTTTGTTTACTTTTATCTTTTATATTGTAAAACAGATTTTATTTTATCGCTATTTTTCCGAAATGATAATTTATACATTTAACTTGAATATGATTTATTTATGATAGTAACAGAAATTTATATATGGTAGTGTATCAATTGGAGTAAATCAATGCTCCTACTATCATTTAGGAAGGAAAATGTAAATGAAAAAGCGATTTGGAAAAAGGCTTTTAGCGGCTTGCTTATCCGTTGCGGTAGCGTCTACCATGATTGCAGGGTCAGCACTTCCAGCATTTGCGGTACAAGATACTGCAAATAATTTGGATCAACCAGCGCAAAAAGGCTTGTGGATGACTGAAATTTATCAAAATGATGTATCTTATCGAAGCGATGTTTATGGAAATACTAGTGACCAGATGGAATTTGTTGAAATTACAAATACTTCTGACCAGACAATCAATTTTAACCAAGACTATGGTTTTTGGTACGAATATCCTTCTGAAGACAACTATGTGATGAAACAGTTGGCAGTTACCACTGTTGATGGTAGCAGTGACGTTAACATTGCCCCAGGACAGACTGTTATTTTTTGGAGCCAAAGAAAAGACCTAGGGGAAGGCGGTTATGCTTCTGAAGAGGAATTCCGTAAAGATATGAATGTACCGGATGGTGTTCCAGTATTCATAGTAAGCGGACAAAACGGATTTGCAGAAAATGATCGTGGTTTTGCGATTAAAAAATCTACTGGGGAGACGGTTTCTTACTACCATTATAACAAAACAACGGATGAGGTAACATCCGATGGACTTTCTGTCCAATTGAGCATTCCAGACTTTGGCTCTACAATGAATGTATATGAAAGCAAAAAGCCAACCACTGCCGGTGTTGTATATACCGCTCAATTAAATGGACAACGTGAAATCCATATTCCAGAAAATCGGAAACCAGAAGGTTTATATTTAACAGAGATTAGAGCAAACGATAGTAATCGAGATGCGGTTTATGGGTCTGGATCCAATGATTTAATGGAATGTTTTGAGTTAACAAATACAACCAGCCAGGATATTGATTTAAACAAAGAATACCAAATTGATTATCGCATTAAAACGGATAATGTAAAAACATTGGAAATTACTACTATGGATAAAAGTAAGGAAGGCTGTATTATCCCAGCAGGAAGTACAGCAGTTATCTGGTGTTACCGTGCAGACTCTTTAGCAGGTTCCTATACAACCTATCCAACTGAAGAGGAATTCCGTGCGGCCTACAGTATTCCAGAAAATGTTCCAGTCTTTATTTTTGAAAATCAAAATGGATTAAATAATACACTCCGTGGTTTTGAAGTTTATAAAACGGCGGAAAACCAAGACAGGGAATTAGTTTCCTATTACTTCTGGGATGGAACTAATGATATGAAGGACAACAAAAGCGTTGACCTGAAGATTAATCCAGACGGACCAAAAATGGATGTTTATAAAGCGCAATCCACAACAAATATGGGTGCTATCAATGACGCCCAGGTAACCTATGCTGAAGATGATGGTTCCTCTCCAAATCTATCTTTGGCAGTTGATCCAGTAACCAGTGTAAACCAAGGGGATTTTATTCGAATCCCATATAACTACAGTGGGAGCGATGTGATGCCGGTAAAATCCATTGAATTGTACTATAAGACACCTGATATGGATTCTTATGTATGTGATAAGACAACATCATTTGCTATCTATAACAAATGGTATGCGTTTATTCCATCCGATGTAGTATTAAACGCGGATTATGTAGATTACTATGTAAAAGCATATAATACCTACCGCTATACCATGACAGATGTCCAAAGAGTTAACGTCAATAAACTGGATAATGTAACAGGATTACGTGTAAACTTTGGTGGAGATGGAAGTTTATCCGGAACACAATCTCTTTCTATCAAAGACTTTGACAATACAACTTCTTCCATTACCGCCACAGTAGATGGTGCTCCAGTGGAATTAATCCCATCTTTTGAAAATGGAGCATTTTTCACCTTTACCCACCGTGGTGTAGATAGCTATTTTAAAAACGCCTTGACTTGTGGGGATAAGATTATCAAAAATTTCTCCAAATGCAGTGAAATTCCGTCGGACTCTTCTATGGCAATTATGGTAGACCAATCCTATTTTACATACAATGAAGATGGTTCCGTTTCGATTGAACTGGCAATCCGTGCTGGTACCTATGGTTCCACCTGGGAATCTGATACTGATGCGAATAATGATGACTTTTATATCAGTAATATGGCACTTTCCTTGACAGATGGTACGGTAATCCAGCCAACTTCTGTAGTTGGAGTAAACGGCAATGATCTCAGCACAATGGGCGAAATTAAAATGGGGGATTCCGCTGATTGCGAAATCGCTGCGATTATGGATTTTGAAATCCCAGCGGGCAAAGTAGATGCCGTATCTGGTATGATTGATACCACAGCGCTTTCCGATGGTGGTCACCAGTTGGTTGTCAACAGCAGTTCTGGCAATTCCAAAACCATTGATTTTACAGTAGATAACAGTACCCCACAACAACCAGAAGAAACTCCAGTAGCAACCGATTTGGATTTCAGTATTGAATCCTCTACTTATCCAGCAGTAGCCACAGTAGGAAGTGTGGAAGGTGCAGCCAATACCACAATTTATCAAGCAAAAGCTTTAAATGACATTAGTATTTATACAGGTGTTGGAGATAGTACCGCACAGGCTGAAGCTGCCAATGGATTGGGTTCAGTAACTTCGGATAATGGTCAATACCCATATCAGATTTTTGAAATCACAACAGATGGCACACAACAAGAACAAATCAGAATAGATCTTTCTGCTCAAGCGGATTATGATCAACCAATCCAGTTATACGCTTTAAATACTACAGACAGTACCTGGGATATTCTTGAAACAACTGAACAGAATGGTAAAATTACCGCAGTATTCCCATTGGAAGATTATCTGGAAAACGGAAAAGTTACTGTTTTGGCGCAAGCAAGAGGAGAAGAATACACCCCTTATACAGAACCTCAAGCTACCCAGGATACCGTAAAAAATGATTACAACTGGGATGGTACAGGAATTCCAGAGCAGTATGATTTCTCAATTGCTTGGATTTCCGATACGCAATATTATTCGGAACAATATATGGAGAACTTCTCTAAAATGACCAATTGGATTGTAGATAATAAAGATGGTCTTGGTATCCAATACGTTGTCCATACGGGGGATATTGTTGACGAATTTAATGAAGAATACCAATATGTCAATGCTTCTAATGAGTTAAGTAAATTTGAACAGGCTGGTTTGCCTTATGGTTTATTAGGCGGAAACCATGATACTGGTCACGGAAATGAACGTTATGAACTATATGATAAATATTTTGGTGCAGAACGTTATGAAGGAAACAGCTGGTATGGTGGAACTTACGATGATAATAAAGGGCACTATGACCTGGTGAACGTAGATGGAGAAGAATTGCTGTTCATATATATGAGTTGGGATATCTACACTCCAGAGGTGGATTGGATTAACAGTGTATTGGAACAATATCCTGATAAAAAAGCGATTATCTGTACCCATCCAGGAATTAATGCAAATGCAGAACCGGATTATTTCAGTGATTTATTGTTAGAACAGGTTTGCAAAACACATACTAATGTCATTGCTATGTTAAATGGACATTACCATGGTGCTTCTATGAATAACGTAGGATTTGATGATAACGGGGATGGAGTCGAAGACCGCGTTGTATACCGTATTTGTACTGACTATCAAAGTGCTCCAGGTGGTGGTGAAGGATACATTAAAATGATGTACTTTGACCTGGCAAATGGAAAAATTTATTTAAATTCTTACTCTCCAGTATTAGATGACTATAACTATTATGATACTCCTAAATTAGATAATTATGGAAGCGGAGTAGTTGCTAGTGATATTGATATTGCAGAATTGCCAGTCAACTTTGATCGCACTACACCAAAAACTTTAACAGTAGATAGCTTGAACGCTAATTTACTTACAAACAATATTTTAGGACAAGGAACAGAAGGTCAAACACAAATTGAACTTTCTACCGCAAAAGGTCAAACAGATACTGCTTATGCAGTGGCAAAAGATGCAGAGGGAAACATACTTAGTTATTCCAATGCACTTCAATATACAGTTGGAACGGTTCAATCCACGAATAAGGATATTTTAAAGAAAGTAGTAGAATATGCAGACAACGTAAAAGCGAGTGATGAGTTTGACAATGTAATTGCAGATGTACAGAAATCTTTCCTTGAGGCATTCGATCAGGCAAAAACAATTTTAGAGGACCCAACCGCTTCTCAGGAACAAGTGGATGCTTCGTGGAAAACATTGTTAAATGAGATTCACAAACTTGGATTTGTAAAAGGAGATATTACTTCCTTACAAATGTTGGTCGATATTGCAAAAGGCTACGATTTATCCCAGTATATTGAGGCTGGACAGGCAGAATTTGATACTGCTCTTACTGCGGCGGAAGAATTACTGGCAAATGCGGACAATGCAATGCAGCAGCAGATTACAGAGGCAGCAGATAATCTGTTAAACGCAATGATGAACCTGAGGTTTAAAGCAGATAAATCTGTACTGGAACAGGTGGTAGTAGAAGCAAACGGAAAAGATGCGACAGCGTATACAGCAGAAAGCTACAATGCGTTAACAGTAGCCGTACAAACTGCAACAACAGTATTGGAAAATGATAATGCAACCCAAGATGAAGTTGATACGGCGGTAAATGTAGTACAACAGGCAATTGACAAATTGGTTCCGGTTACAACAGAAGATACTACTTCAAAACAACCTTCCCAGGATGAAACGAAAGAAGTAGTTTCTACCGGACAGGAAAGCCAAGAGACGAAATCTGCAAATACAACAACAAAAACAGTGCGGACTGGAGATACAGGAAGAAATATACTCTATCTCATGATTTCCGGTTTATCTGCAGCAACCGTTGGTGTGCTAGTAGGACATAAAAAACGTATGTCTAAATAATAAAAAACGATTTAAATAAAAAAAGACCTAACGAAATATAGTTAGGTCTTTTTTTATGAATTATCAAACTATTTTTGTTTTTGGTATTCAGGAAAGCATAAATAGTTATTACAAAACCGAGTATAAGTGGCTGGATTGAGATCCAGCATTCCTTTATGGAGTAATATTTCTAGCTTTTACTGTTTGTGATTTACTATAAAATGACATAGATGAGAGGTTAAAAGTGATCGAGATTAATTAATATTTTGTCTGGCTTTATACCGTTTATATTGTCTGATTATTAATACAATACCACATGGAACCACAAGCAGGCTAATCCACTGGGAGGTGGAGAAGATGAGCCAGGAACCCCGTTCCGCGTCATAACGGAAAAATTCCGTAATAAATCGGATTACACCATAACAGATGAGATAAAAACCAAGTAGAGAAATCTTATTTTCGACTCTGCTGATTCCATAATACAGCACAAAAAATAAAATTAAATTCAAACCAGCTTCCAACAATTGTACTGGAAATAGGGTAATATCATGAGGTGCTACAGGGGATGCTTGAAACATCATGCCAATTGGTGGATCAAATGGAATACCATAACAACAGCCAGCGCAGAAACATCCTAGTCTACCAAACGCATGAATTAATGGAATTGCTGGAATCATCACTTGAATGAGAGGATAAAATGGAATACGGTATATTTTGGAGTATAAATATACACCGATGATTCCACCAAATAATCCACCATAAAAGACAAATCCCCCTCCTAAAAGTCCCAATATGTTCTCTGGAGACTGGATTAACTCAGAGAAATGTTCAATGAGTGGCTTTAGAATCGTGAGGATATATAAGATTTTTCCACCTATTACGACGCCAATAGCACCAAATAATATAGAATAAAAAACATCTTCTTTTGGTACACCGCATTTTGAAGAACGGAATACAGATACGAGACATCCAAGGGCGAATCCAATTAAAATAAGCAGCCCATACATCGCAATCGTAAAATCTCCAATTGTAATGGTTGGTAACATAATAAGCTCCTTTCGTATTGCAAAAGCGGGATAGAATTTAAGAAATAAATCGATATGGGAGATACAATAAAAATAAAGTATTTTATTTGATAATGAATATCATTGGAATTCATATCATTTGATATTTTATAGTAAAAGTTTTGTTTTCTGGTGCTTTTATAATAGCTAAATGGAATAAGTTGTATTTCCATTTTGTCTTACAATCAGAGGGGAATTCATTTTCGAATCATATGAAAAAAACGGGCAAACGTAATGGTTTGCCCGTTGTGTGCTTTTCTAATTATTAGTAAGATAACATACCAGCTGTACCGATACAGCCAACACAAGCAACACAAGCAATTAAACTAATTGCACACAGAGCTACAGCGATAATGGACAGAACCAAACCTGCTGTAGCCATACCGGATGGAGCCTCTTTTTTAGCAGAGATACCTAAGATGATACCTACAATACCTAAAATAAGACCAACCCAACCACCGTATGGAATAAACATCAGTACCAGGGAAATAATACCCAACACTAATGAAGCTACCGCTTTACCATTTTTTTGTTCCATAAATGAAACCCCCATTCAATTTATTAATTAATATATTATTATGTTAATATATAGGACGCATTTTGTCAATAAATAAATCGCAAAAATTTTCAGTTTAATTTTTATGTATTTTGTCATATTATAGGAGAAACACAAATCATTGAATAATTTGTGTTTTATAAAGTTATTTTGTTTTCCATTTGGTTATGCAAATATGTTTTTATTATATGCACTATGGGAACCTTTGTTTCCTAATTATATACGATATAAAAACCTTTTTTACCAATAAGGCAATGATGCCATTTTGATAAAATTATATAAAAAGGAAGGCAAATTTAACTGCCTTCCCAATTCAAATTATTGATTTTCTTTGTGTTGTAAAGCGGCTCCAACAAAATCCACAAACAAAGGATGAGGACGGTTTGGACGAGATTTAAATTCTGGATGGAATTGTACCCCAACAAACCAAGGATGTTCTTTTACCTCTACAATTTCTACCAATTTTTCGTTTGGAGAAACACCTGCTAAGGTCAAACCAGCTTCCTCCAATTTTGCGCGATAAGCGTTGTTGAATTCATAGCGATGACGGTGACGTTCGTAAATCACTTCTTCTCCATATAGATTACGGCACTTGGTATCTGGACGAAGTTTACATGGATACAATCCCAAACGCATCGTACCACCTTTTTTGGTGATATCTTTTTGGTCATCCATAATATCAATTACTGGATCTTCTGCATCTTCTAAAAATTCTGCGGAATTTGCGTTTTCCAGTCCTGCTACATGGCGTGCGAATTCAATAACAGCCATCTGCATGCCCAAACAAATTCCGAAGAAAGGAAGGTTGTTTTCACGGCAATAGCGGATTGCTGTGATTTTTCCCTCAATACCACGGTCTCCAAAACCGCCAGGAACCAAGATGCCATCACAGTTCTTCAGTAAATCGGCACAATTATCTTCTGTGATATCTTCAGATTGGATATATTCAATTTTTACTTTTGTAGAGTGTGGCAAACCACCATGATATAAGCTTTCAGCTACTGAGATATATGCGTCAGGCAACTCTACATATTTTCCTACCAGACCAATGGTAACTTCTTTGTTTGCACTTTTCACCTGGTCGATCATTTGCAGCCATTGTATGTGGTCTGGCTCTCGTTCCTCCAAATGTAAATGATGACATACAGATTTCACCAAACCGTTTTTTTCCAACATCATAGGAACTTCATACAAAGTACCAGCAGTTAGGTTCTGTATAACATCCTGTGGACGGATATTACAGAACAAAGCAATTTTGTTTACCATATCATCTGGCAGAGGGTAATCGCTGCGGCATACAATTACATTAGGCTGGATACCTAAACTCAGCAATTCTTTAACAGAGTGCTGGGTTGGTTTGGATTTTAATTCAGTAGAACCTGGAACAGTTGGAACTAATGTAACATGAATATAGATTACGTTTTCTCGCCCTACTTCGGTGACAACCTGACGGATTGCCTCCAAAAATGGGGTGCTTTCAATATCCCCAACAGTACCGCCAATTTCTGTGATAACTACATCACAATTGCTGTTTTTGCCTACGGCATATACTTTATTTTTGATTTCATTTGTAATATGGGGGATTACTTGTACAGTACGGCCCAAATAGTCTCCACGACGCTCTTTGTTCAATACATTCCAGTATACTTTACCTGTAGTAATATTGGAATCAACAGATAAATTTTCATCAATAAAACGCTCATAATGGCCTAAATCCAAATCAGTTTCAGCGCCATCGTCTGTAACAAATACTTCACCATGCTGGTAAGGGCTCATTGTACCAGGATCCACGTTAATGTAGGGGTCAAATTTTTGGATGGTTACTTTATACCCTCTATTTTTTAGCAAACGCCCTAAAGATGCCGCTGTAATGCCTTTTCCAAGCCCGGAAACAACGCCACCTGTTACAAAAACATATTTTACAGCCATAAGTCGATAAACCTCCATATCTTTTATAGTTGCTGTCCCAAAAAGGGTGGTTTGGGTGTGTGATAAAACAAACCGCTTTTTTACCGTACTGGCGCTTGTTGTTTTTTCATAAACCATCAAAAGCTTAAAAATATGGACTTTTGGGACAGAAACAAAATAATAATCAAATTAATTGTACTATTTTTTTATGGCTGGGTCAACCGATTTTCCAATTATCTTGCTGAAAAAAAGTATTTTGTATCAATCACTAAATTTATTTGAATTAAAAGATAGGGATTTCACAGATATCTGAAAGGTAAATAGAAACGGGAGAGAATCTGCCAGTGCTATATTCAAACCGATTAGATTGAAATTGTACGGTATCTTTTACACTGTTTTTTATGGGAAGGCGTAGGACAACCTGTGTGCCTTGATGAGGCTGGCTAGTTAATAAACAGCTTCCTCCTAAACATTCCGCTAATTTTTTGGTGTAGGGCAGTCCAAGGCCAATTCCACTATGAGTTCCAGTATTAGGGTTATAGGAATAATAAGGAGTGAATACCCGTTCAAACTGTTCTGTGGAAATTCCTTCTCCATGGTCGGTTACCCGAATAATCAAATCTTCTTTTTGGGTACAAACCGAAATGGATACCAAATTATCAGACCCCCCATATAAATATCCATTGGAAATTAAGTTTAATAGAGCAATGTGGAGTTTTTCTACATCCGTTTGCATCAAAATAGGAGAATCTGGAAGATGATATTCAAACGTTTTGTTGGAACGAAGCAGGTTTGCCTGTACCAAAATAAAAAGTTGCTCTAACTCTTTTGTAATATCCACTGCAGTTAAGCGGAGGGAATTAGGACTAAGTTTACGGTATGCCAAACTGTTATTTACCATTTTTAACAGATGGTAAGCATTTTGTGAGATCTGTTTCAAATAATCTAAGGATTCATATTGTTCCTGCTGTTCCATTTCTTTATAGAGAAATGGCAGTACATTAAAAATATTTGTCAGGTATATTCTGGTTTCAACGCTAAATAAATCAGAAGATTGCATGGAAAATTCGTGAAATCTGGATAAACTGTTCGAATCGGTTTCTTCTAAAAGCCACTCCAAAAAACCACCATTTCCAACCGGGATATATCTAAGCCAAGCACAAGTATCCCCACAAATAAAATGGAACGATAGAGTAGTGGTAGGGTCTGACTGTTGGAGGGAAAAAAAGAATTCTTCCCAGATAACAGAAATATCTTTCGTATATTTTTGCTCTATTTTTCCGGCAGCGGGGTTGGACCATAAAATTTCTAATTGATTGGAACAATAAAATACTGGATTTTGAAAAGAAGAATAGTGTTCTTTTAAAATATCTAATTCTTCAGAAGTTACCATAATTGTGTAACTCTCCTTTGTCGTATTTTGTCGAAACAAGTCACTTTTAATTATAGCGAGAGTAAAATCAAAAGTAAAGGGAAGGATGAACAAAAAGTAAAAATAGCACTGTGAACAATTGTTATAGTAAGAAACTGTCATGTTTGTAGAACAGTATTGCAACTATAACAAAAAATAATTGCTGAAAATAATATGTTCCATTTTTCAAGCGGCATGTATGAAAAAGTGTTGGTAGATTCCGCCAGATGGTTCAAAATGATTGTGGGCCTAAAAAATGATAAATCATTTTGCGTTGTTTTTACAGAACTACTGGCATAAAATCAATAGAATAGAAAAAATTATTTTATGGCTTATTTTGTAGTGGTAATTGCAATAAGGCTGGTTTTTACCACTATTTTTTTGTTAAAAAAGAAAAATTCGTGATTGTTCATATTTCTGACGTTATTCTGATAAAAAAATTTTCCAAAAAAATTCTGTTAAAATGTTGTCAAACTCTTGTATATTTTTGAATTTTGGTATATGATAAGTATATAAACTTATTTGGAGGTTATTTAATATGGCTATTAAAGTTGGTATTAATGGTTTTGGCCGTATCGGAAGACTGGTTTTCCGTGCTGCTATGGCTCAACCAGATGTATTTGAAATTGTTGGTGTAAACGATCCATTTATCGATTTGGATTACATGGTTTACATGACCAAATACGACACAATGCACGGTCAATTCAACGGTACAGTTGAAGCAAAAGACGGCAAACTGGTTGTAAACGGTCAAGCTGTAAACGTATACGCTTGCATGAACCCAGAAGAAATTCCTTGGGGCGAATGTGGCGCTGAATACGTTGTTGAATCTACTGGTGTATTTACAACAACAGAAAAAGCTTCTGCTCACTTCAAAGGCGGCGCTAAAAAAGTTGTTATCTCCGCACCATCTAAAGATGCTCCAATGTTCGTAATGGGTGTAAACAACGACAAATACACAAGCGATATGAACGTTGTTTCCAACGCTTCTTGTACAACAAACTGTCTGGCTCCTTTAACCAAAGTTATCAACGATAAATTTGGTATGGTAGAAGGCTTGATGACTACTGTTCACTCCACAACAGCTACCCAAAAAACTGTTGATGGTCCTTCCAAAAAAGACTGGAGAGGTGGACGTGCTGCTGCTGGCAACATCATCCCATCTTCTACCGGTGCTGCTAAAGCAGTAGGTAAAGTTATCCCAGAATTAAACGGCAAATTAACAGGTATGTCCATGCGTGTTCCTACTTTGGATGTTTCTGTTGTTGACTTAACTTGCCGTCTGGCTACACCTGCTACCTATGAAGAAATCTGTGCAGCAGTAAAAGAAGCTTCTGAAACTACAATGAAAGGCATCCTGGGCTACACTGAAGATATGGTTGTTTCTTCTGACTTCCTGTCTGACCCAAGAACTTCTATCTTCGATGCAAAAGCTGGTATTGCTTTGACCGACAACTTCGTTAAACTGGTTGCTTGGTACGACAACGAATGGGGTTATTCCAACAAAGTGTTGATGCTCATCCAACACATGTATGGTGTAGACCACAAATAATTAGAACTTGTTCTTTAACAGCGGAGAGAAAATTCTCTCCGCTGTTTTTTTGCAAAAATTAAAATTAGAACGATTGAGATTTGTTTTTTATTTAAAAAAGTAGCATATTTGAATAGAGTGACTAAAATAGATATTTAGTAATTAAGACCACATTGGTTTACATTTACCAGTGATAAGCTTTTGCAAATAATGCTTTGTATCCTTTTCATAGAGAAATTTTATATTTAAAAAGTACTTGTAACACATAAAAGTAATACAGAAGAAATAAAGCATGATTCACAATTCCATTTAAAAATAAATTGCATCCTTAATTGGGATATTTACTGAATAAAGTGAACAACCTAAAAGAAAGGCAAAGTGGTATCTGATTTCGTTGAAAAATAGGGTTTCAAAAGGTATCTGGTGATTACTACATTTTTTTGTTCCCTGTTGTTCTACAATATAGGTAAAAAATGTAAGGATGTGAAATCATGAAACGGATTGTAAAATGGATGAGTTGTATTGTAAGCTGTTGTTTGTTAACAGGATGTACTGTTCAGCCTTATTCTTTACCAAGCAAACAGGCTGATCTGCCTGCCAATGATGTAACAGTTCAGATTGTATTGAAAGGGGAAGAAGGGGAATTTCTGCAAACCGCAGCAGAAGCTTATCAGAATCTTCATTCTAATGTTCAGATACAAATTGACCGGCTGCCAGATAATGCTGAATATAATACTGAGTTATTGTCCCGTATCCAAGAGGGGAATATTCCAACTGCTTTTTCGGTCAGTGGAAAAACAGATTTATCTTTTTGGCAGGATGACGTTGAAAATTTGTCCAATCAGGAATGGATATCCCCTGTAGAATCCAGTTTGATGAATCAGGTTACAATAGGGGAAAATTACTTTGCTTTGCCATTGGATTTGGTTGGATATGGTATTTTATATAATCAGAAATTATTGGACAATATGCAGATCAATCACGATTCTATCGGAACATTAAAAGGATTGCAGGACATTGTGCGGGAATTAAAATCTAGAAAAGAGGAAACCTCTTTGTCTAGCCCTGTTTGTGGGGATGGGGACTTTGAGGACCTGTTTGCTACTTACACCCAGCTGGATGAAACAAATCACGAATTCCATTTGCCAGAATCCTTTCAATGGTTTACCGAACTTGTAGGAAAAAACGATGTCGGAATGGATAGCGTTGCCATGTTATCCAACCAGAACGCAGCTATTTATCTAGGTGGAAGCGACATCATGCAAAAAATGAAAAAATCCGACGTAGGGCAACCAGATTTATTTTGCATGGCTCCTTTCTTGATTGATGATCAGGATAAATTAGTAATTGGGTGTGATTACCTCGCCATTTATCAACCAGCAGAAGGAGCCAAGAAGGATTGTTTGTTGGATTTTTTGAATTGGATGTATTTTTCGGACGAAGGTCAGGATTTATTGCGAGAAAGCGGTGTACTCTCTCCCTATACCAATACTGCTTCCTGCCAGGTAGATTCGATGATTTACAGTAAATGCCGGTTAAAACAGATAATCCCCAGTGGGGCAGGATCTGCTCCGATAGGATGGTGTGGAGAAAAATTTGACCAAGCCATACAGAATTATTATTCCGGAACATGGAACTGGGAACAGTTATTTGCGGATTTAAAGTCCAGATGGTAAATAAAAAGAAATGATTTTGTTTTGTCTTATGGTTTATCGTAGAGTTTTATAGATGGAATCCAGTTAGGAGTTTTTGTCTTTTCAAAATAAATTGTTTCCAGCTTAACAATCGGCTTTATTTGAGCACTATCCACATTTTGATGAAAAAATTTCCTGTTTTTATAAACCGATAAGATATCTTTACACTTTTTTCACCACTTTACGCCCTTTTTAGAGTAGAATATAGAGAAGAAATCTGAAATGAAATTGGGGAATGTATTTGTTTGGTTATGTAAAGCCTTATAAACCTGAATTGAAAATTGCTGAATTTGAATGGTATAAAGGGATTTATTGTGGGCTTTGTAAGCAGATGGGGCGATTGTATGGACCCATTGCCAGAATGATGCTCAGTTATGACATGACCTTTTTAGCATTGGTTTCCCTTTCCTTAAAAGATCAGTGCCATGGTTTAAAACGGCAGGTTTGTATTGCGCATCCACTTACGAAAAAGAATTGTATGTGCGCTTGTGATGATTTGTCATTTGCTGCCCATACCGCCATGATTATGGCCTACTATAAAGTAAAGGATAATATTCGTGACAGTGGTTTTTGGGGAAAAATAAAATATGCTTTAGCTTTACCAGTTGTCAGCTTTACTCATCGGAAAGCAAAAAAATGCCAACCCGAGATGGAAGAGGCCGTAGCAGCGATGATGGAGCAACAATGGAAAGCGGAACAGGAAATGGTTACCAGTATTGATAGGGCGAGTGACCCAACCGCAACTGCACTTGGAAAGATTGCGGCAATGTTGGGGACAGATGAAAAACAAAAATACATCTTGCAAAAAGTTGGCTATATGCTGGGAAAATATATTTATCTAATAGACGCCTTGGATGATTTGGAAGATGATATCAAAACAGGTAATTACAATCCTTATCTTTTAAAATTTCACACAAAGCAGCCAACAGAAGAGCAAAAAAAGGAAATTATTCAGTATGCCGTGGAGGTAACCAATTTAACAATTGCTCAATTAGCAGCTGCTTATGAATTGCTCGATATAAAGCGGTTTAAGCCGATTTTAGATAATATTATTTATTTAGGGTTAAAAGATACTCGAACGATAATTTTACAAAAAAGGGAGAAACAAAATGACAGATCCATATCAGATTCTTGGAATTAGTCAAAACGCTACAGATGAACAAGTAAAACAAGCCTATAATGTGATGCAACGGAAATACCATCCAGATAATTATGATGACTCTAACATGAAAAAATTTGCATCAGAGAAATTACAGGAAGCTACGGATGCGTTTGATTCTATTATGAATGAGCGTCGTAAAACGCAGGCAAAGAATAATAGTAATCCAACCATAACAATTGACAACCCAGAAACTGGTGGCAATAACTCTTCATATTCTTATGAACAGGCACAGCCTGGGGGCTATACAAACTATAATACCAATTCCTCAGCTGGATTTACGGATATCCGTAATATGATCCAAAACAATCGTATGGTAGAGGCAGAAGAACTGTTAGATGGCATGGGGCCGGAGAGTCGAACTGCTGAATGGTATTTTCTGAAAGGCACAGTGTTTTTTTCCAGAGGATGGATTGACGACGCTACCAACTATTTTTCTACTGCGAACCGAATGGATCCCAATAATGCGGAATACCGTGCAGCATTAAACCGTATGGCTTGGCAGCGCCAAGGAAATTTTGGTTCCGCACAAAATGGTCAATACCGTACCCCACAAAATAATGTGGGGGGATGCAGTGGATGTGATTTATGTAGTGGCTTAATCTGTGCAGACTGTTGTTGTGAATGTATGGGCGGCGACTTGATTTCCTGCTGTTAATCTATCTGTGAAAAAGAGAGGGAATTGAGTAATGAAACTAAGCCAAAAAGTTGCTTTAGGTGGTATGGTAACTGCTTTAAGCATAGTATTGATGTTTTTTACGGGGATTTTTCCATTTGCCATGTTTGCCTTGCCCGGAATTGCGGGGGTATTATTGGTACTCATTGTAATGGAACTGGGGCGCAAATATGCGTTGGTTGTTTATATCGGCGTATCCATCCTTTCCATTTTTATTTCACCGGATCGAGAGGCAGCGCTGTTTTATATTATTTTATTAGGGTATTATCCAATTTTAAAATCAGTATTGGAGCAGATACCTTCTCGTATTGTAGAATACCTATGTAAGCTACTTTTAATTAGTATTGTAACAGTAGCGGGATACTTAGCCGTAGTATATCTGTTCGGAATGGAAGATATTGAGACTAACCCCTGGCTATTGGCGGGCGGTTTTGTATTTGTGATTATTACATTTTTTATTTACGATTTAGCAATTACGCAGCTTGTACAATTGTATCAAGAGAAGTTCCGGAAACAGATTTTTAAACGCATTTTCAAATAATCAAAACATCGAAAGGGAGGCCTTTCGATGTTTTTTTACGACTGGTTTCCCATTTAAAAAATATATCCAAATTGTTGTTTATGCGTCTTATCAAAAAGTTTAATTTGTTTTATTCGTATAAGAGGATATCAACATCATTTTTGTCCTAAATTATAAGCAATTGTTTTGTTCTGTAATGATAAAACAGTAAATTTTTTTTGTTTAAATTTATGCAAATAGCTAAATATCATGTTTGTTTGAGCCCATCTATAGAAAAAATAAAAAAATATTGTATAATAAAAATAAGGAGAAAAATCGTTTTTATAACAGAAACATTGTAAAAATGAATGATAAATTGACATTTTCGCCGTACTGGTATGGTATTATGATGAATCAAAGGGGGGGATGAAATGATAAAAAGATGTTTGGCATGCTGCCTTGTTTTTGCCTTATTCTTTTGTTTTGTTACTCCTGTTTTTGCGGAAACAGAGTCTTCTGAGTCCAGCTCCTCCATGGCTTCTTCCCAGCCAGAATCTACGATAGAATCCAGCAGTTCTTCCGAGCAAACCAGTTCTTCTTTAGAATCTAGTTCTTCCCAGTTATCTTCCACAGTAGCTTCTTCTAGCCAACAATCTTTTCAGAATTCGACAACAACTTCTATTCTAGACCGTTCTTCTAGCCAGAAGGAGCCTGTTTCCAATAGTGGAGGTTTTGATGGGTTCGAGAATCAGGACGAAGCTGGTTTTCATTGGGATGACCAGATGACCGCTGCCTTGAATCGAGCAAGTACTTGGCTGGGCTTAAACGAGAAAGATGAAACTTATTTAATTGTAACTGGAGTTTGTGGAACCACAACGGATGTTGCTACCGCTACCAAAATGAAACAGAAAATTGTGGAGCGCAATGGGGAATACCATCAGGCGTTCCTTTTAGAGCAGGATATTTTAAGCCTGGTATTTAGTGGATTAAATCCAAAAGACTTTCAAGGTCTTGACCTCATTCAAGTATTATACCAATACCCTGATTTGCCAACAGAAGGGGTTTATAGCATGGCGTTTGCTTTAATTGCATATGATAGCAATGATTATAGCTTGTCAAGGAACGCCAGAAATTCTCGAAAACGTCTAGTGAACTGGTTGTTGGAAAGCCAGAACGAAGATGGCTCTTTTGGAATGCCGGGTTCTGAAATTCGGGATACCGCTACAGTGTTAACGGCATTGTCCAATTATGTAGATCAAAAAGAAGTGAGTGACGCTGTCCGAAAAGGGCTTGTCTATCTACAGGATACTCAAAATAAAGATGGCGATTTTTTACAGGATGGAATAGCATATTCTGAGAACTTGAGCTATGTTATGATTGCGTTGAATTCCTTGGGAATATCAGTGAATGACTCCAGGTTTGCTCAGAATCATCAAAACTTGATGGATCGTTTGCTTGCGTATCAAGGGTCAGATGGAGGATTCTCGGTTCAAATAGGTGAGGAAAGTACGGTTCGTTCTACAGGACAGGCTATTTTAGCTATGGTGGCAACTCAGCATCAAATTAATCCGTATATCCAGCAAAATAACCTAAACTATCAATCATCAAGTGAAGGACAATCCGATGGAATGTCAATTCAATGGATTATAGCAGTTGTAATTGCTGTTTTGATGATTGTCGGTATAGTGGTTGTTATTTATAACCGCAAAAAGAAACTGAGAAAACTGCAACAACTGGAAACGGAGAAAGAGGAAACAAAAAAATGACACGACCAATGTTAAAACTAGGTGGCGGTTTTGCAGCTGGTTTATTGGTTGCATCCTTTTTTAGTGGAAAGCTGATTTGGATATTGGCAGTTTTGCCAGCATCCATCAGCTTTTTATTTTACTTTAAGCGAAAATTTCGTCCGTTCTGTCTATTTTGTTTTTCTTTGGCAGTTGGAGTGGCATATTTGGGGTTTTATCAAGTATTTGTGTACCAGCCAGCTGTAGCGTGGGACGGAGAAACTGTTCCAGTAAAAGCGGTAATGTATGATTGTACAGAAGACATGAATGGAACGATGGAATATTTATTCCGTGTAAAAGAAATTGATCACAAAAAAGTTGCGGGCTACTATTATTTACGCAGTAATACCTCTACTCAATTGCCCTGTCAATATGGGGATATATGCCAGTTTACTGGAGAACTAGTACGGATATCAAAATCAAACCAGTTGACAATAGATGACCAAGCAAAAACGAAATATTTTTTCTTGTCCACAGATTTTGATGAAGTACAGGATTTTGAAGTAGTATCCCATAACCGTTTTTCCTTCCAAGCGATGTTATTCCAATTAAGGGACCGTATTATACAGGTATTTGAAGAACATTTGCAACCCGAACAGGCAGCAGTTTTATCCGGTATGCTATTGGGGCAGAAAGAAAAGATACCCTATTCTGTCACAGAATCCTTCCGACTAGCTGGATATTCCCACATGTTAGCGGTAAGTGGTTTGCATCTTTCGATTTTAATGGCATTGATAATAGGGACTTTAAGCAAAATCCGTGTGCCTAGAAAAGTTTCTTCTTTATTAGGAATTGTTTTTATCTTTTTATTTGCGCTGCTAACGGGTTGCTCCCCATCAGTTGTCCGTGCCGGTATTATGATGGGGGCGATTTTAATTGGAAAGTTAATGGATGCTAAAGCGGATTCGGTCAATTCACTGGGCTTAGCTGCTGGGTTAATTTTAATCATATCTCCTTTTTCTATTTTAAACCTCAGTTTTTTGCTCTCCTTTTCCGCAACATTTGGATTGGTGTTGTTGGCACGTCCGCTATCAAAACGGATATTTGAAAAAATAAAACTGAAATCCAGTTTGGTCCGATTTTTGGTGGAAGGGTTTAGTGTTGGGGTAAGCGCAACCATATTTACGATTCCAGTAATTGTTGCGTCTTTTTCTCAGTTCGTTTGGGTTTCCCCGATTTCCAATTTATTAGCAATTCCGTTGGCGACTGTTATTTTGTGTTTTGGATTTTTTATCGCTATTTTAGGATTGCTTCTGCCACAGGTATCCTTTTTATTGGCTCCTATTTGTTATTTGGAAAATGCTTCTATTTGGGGGTTGGAACAGCTGGCAAAACTATTTTCCCATGTACCGCCTATTCCGTTGCATTATGATTTTGTCCAGCTCTGGTGTGTTTTGAGTTTGGTGCTAGTTCTTATTGCCGTAGGGATTCATAAAAATAAATTCCTTGCATTGGTCGCTTGCGCTTCGGTTACTTGTTTAGTAGCTGGAGCGGTATCCTATCAAATTACAGTTTCCAATCAAATGATAATGGCTATTGTGGATGGAAGTTATGGGTATAGTGTAATACTTCAAAAAGATGGTACCACTGTGTTGTTGAACTGTGGAGGATATCGGGGAGGATATCATACCCTTTCCTATTTACAAGGCAAGGGTACCCAAAAAGTAGATTTGTTGGTTTTAACAGATGCCAATAAGAAAGAAGCGGCAGGAGTTCCATTTTTATTGGAGAATCAACAGGTGGATTGGATATGTGTTCCGGAAGAAGGAACAATGCTCGGCGATATTATGCAATCTGACCTGAGTAATACTCATGTAGTAGAGGATACTTCTATCCAAATCAATTGGGATGATTTTTGTTTGATTTTGGATGACCAGTCTGTTTTTTGTAAATGGGGAGAGGTGACGATTGCCATGGGAAATTATCCTCCAGTACCGGAAGGTGAAATCGTAACATTTTATTTAAAAAATGGGAAAACTACCAGGAAACCCGTGGATTTTTCTGTGAAATATGATATAATTTTAGAGAATAACCAAGTGTTATTGCAAAATGGTGAAACCGTATATCAAACGGAATCCAACTTAGTGGAATTGGTCTGTGATGAGAAGGGACAGGTGAAATAAAGGATGCCTTATATATCGGATAAAGAGCTGGTGAAGCAGGTTCGTCAAAATCAATTTTATTCTGTATACTTTTTGTATGGGCAGGAAAATTACCTGTTGGAAAAAACAGCGAGTCTTCTGTTCCGAAAAGCGGTTACTGGTCAACCACTATTTAATTTTGTAAAGGTAGATGGGGCAAAAGCGACTTTGGAGCAATTGTCCAACGAAGTGGAAACACTGCCTATGATGTCAGAACACCGTTGTATCGCGGTGGAAGATATGGACTTAGAAAAATTAGGGAAATCACAACTGAAACAGCTAGAACAGATGATTCAGGATTTGCCAGAAACCACTATTTTGATTTTTTGGTATCCTGGACGGGAAGTTATATTAAAAAAATCCAGCACATACCGTAATTTTTCTAAACTGGTTGAGAAAATTGGTTGTGTAACTGAATTTGTGTTAAAAACCCGTTCTGATCTAGTAAAAATCCTTTGCAAACAGGCAGAAAAATTGGGGAGTGCTATCAGTACAAAAGCGGCATATGATTTGATTGACCTTTGTGGGACAGAGCTAAATTCGTTATTACATGAACTAGATAAGTTGGCCTTTTATGCTTTGGGGAGAGAAATTACTAGGGATGATATTTTCCAATTGGTGACCCCCAGTGTAGAAAGCTCTTCTTTTGACCTTGCGAAAGCGGTACTACAAGGACAATATCAAAAAGCATTTCAGATTTTGGATAGGCTGTTATCCCAGCAACAGGATGAGATATTGCTTTTATCTGCTATGAATACTTCTTTTTTGGATATTTATCGTGCCCGAGCAGCACAAAGCGCAGGGCAGAATGAAGATGCGATCTTACAGGCGTATTCTTATAAAGGCAGGGAGTTTCGGATGAGGAACGCTATGCGGGATTGTTCCCGCTTTTCTATGGGGCAGATAAAACGCTGTTTGGATTGCCTGATGGAAGCGGATATCAAGTTGAAATCTTCCAGGGTAGACCACCGTATTATCTTGGAAACAGCAGTTGGTAAAATGATTCTGGCTAGGCAAGAGGTGAAGGGATGATTCATGTAGACCAAGCAATCGTAGTGGAAGGAAAATACGATAAGATAAAATTAAAACATCTAGTGGATGGCTTGGTAATCCAAACAGATGGATTCCGCATATTTAAAGATCGGGAAAAATCCGCCTTGATTCGGAAACTGGCGCAAACGCAAGGGGTAGTTGTATTAACCGATAGCGATACCGCTGGACTGGTCATCCGCAATTATATCCAATCCATTGCCCATGGTGGACGGGTTACCAATGTATTTATTCCCGAAATTTTAGGGAAGGAAAAACGGAAAGAAAAGCCCTCTAAAGCAGGATTCCTGGGAGTGGAAGGAATATCGGATGAAATTTTGCGGAAACGGTTGCAACAGGCAGGGATAGGATGTGAACAGCCTATTCAACGGACACCAGTGACAAAATACCATTTGTATGAAGATGGTCTAAGTGGTGGGGGAAACAGCAAAAATAGAAGAAAATGGCTGTTTAAACAACTAGGTTTGCCAGAATATCTTTCCACCAACCATTTGTTGGAATATTTAAATCATGCTGTGGGATATGAGGAATATCAAAGATTAATCCAGTTGTTAAAACAGGAGGAAAACCAATGATTTTTTCCACATTTAGCTTTCTATTCTGTTTTTTGCCAGTATTTTTTCTGGTTTATTATCTACTTCCAGCTAAAGTGAAAAATTACTGGATTACCTTGGGCAGTATTCTATTTTACTCTTTCGGGGAACCTATTTATATTATTTTACTGGTAAATATCGCAATTGCCAATTATATCATTGGCCGGTTATATACCAAATTTCAAAAGGATAACAGGGCAAGGGTTGCATGGTTGGTAGTAGGGCTGGCGATTAATTTAGGAATTTTTATTTCCTGTAAAATTATGCCGGATTATATTAGCAGCTATGTAAAGGTAACTACGGTTTACCATATTCCATTGGGAATTTCTTTTTATATTTTATCCTGTATTTCTTATTTAGTAGATATTTATTGGGGAAAAGCAACCATACAAAAAAATTTTATCTCTTATTTTGTATATCTTGCTATGTTCCCAAAAGTGCTGGCGGGACCGGTAATTAGTTACCAAAATTTTTCTGGACAGCTTGAGAACAGGATAATCTCTTTTTCCAATATTTCAGAAGGGATTTTATTATTTGGTAAAGGGTTGGGGAAAAAGGTTTTATTGGCGGATAACCTGTATCCATTGTGCAGCCAGATTTTAGCGGCAGACGATAGTTCCCTCTCTATTTTAACAGCATGGTTGGGAATATTGGCAATTATTTTTCGTTTCTATTTCGATTTTTCCGGCTATACCGATATGGCAAGGGGATTGGCAAAGATGATGGGATTTTACTTGCCACGTAACTTTCGGGCTCCCTTTTCCTCCAGGAGTGTGACAGAGTTTTGGCATAGATGGAATATATCCATAATCCGCTGGTTCAAACGGTATATTTTTTATCCACTCAATGGTATCCACAAAGGAAAACTGTGGTTGGTATTCAATCTTTTGATTGTAATCGCAGCTTATTGCTTTTGGCGTGGTTTTGGATGGAATGTGATAATAGCGGCAGTTTTTTATGTTACTATTTTATTGGGGGAACGGTTTGTTTGGGGCAATTTTTTAAAAAAGATTCCCCGGTTCTTAGGGCAGTTTTACACCTTTTTCATGACGGTATTTGTGTTTGTTATGTTATCCCACCCCAATGTAAGTTCTGCACTTTCCTATTTAGGGGTTATGTTTGGTTGGGGGCGTTATCCTTGGATCAATAACGAAACAATCTATTTTTTTGCATCCTATCTAGTTATCTTACTAATTTGTATCTTTATCAGTAGCCATTTTTTAAAACATTACAAAGAGAGCTTATACCTCTACTATCCAAAAATTTACCATCTTTTAAAGCCAATGGTCATTTTTATCATATGGATTTTTAGTATTGCTTTTTTAATGAATAGCAATACCATCCCCTTTTTATGTTTTACTTTGTAAGGAAGAAGTGAATTTTTATGAGGCACAAATTAATCGTGGGGCTCTTTACCATTTTAATTTTGTTTCCCACAGTTGGTTTTTTCATGAGGAATTTAAAAAATAGCCAATCAGCTGAGTTTCCTTTGCCTTCTGCGACAAAAGTTGTAAAAGGGAA
Organism: Clostridium facile; assembly: GCF_014297275.1. Taxonomy (NCBI): domain Bacteria; kingdom Bacillati; phylum Bacillota; class Clostridia; order Eubacteriales; family Clostridiaceae; genus Clostridium; species Clostridium facile. The sequence continues at coordinate 1,995,691 of NZ_JACOQK010000001.1, read as the reverse complement.
TTATGATGACCAGGTGGAAGAGTATTTAAAGCAAACAATTCCAGGGAAAGATTGGCTGTTGGGATTAAAAACAAAAGCGATGATTTTAATTGGGCAAAAAAAGATTAATGGGGTCTATTTGTCGGGAAACCGTTTATTAGAAGATCCACAATTGCCTTCTAACCAGGCCGTAAATTCGATGAAAGATTATATCAATGATTTTTCCAATCAGTTTAACGGGCAGTCCTACATTACCCTTTTACCCTCCGCAGCAGAATTATATAAAGAGCAGATACCATCCTATATTCCCAGAGAAAATGAAGTGACTTTTATCAATAGTATGTATGCAAAAATGGATCCCTCGATTACCTGTTTGGATTCTATTACCCCGTTAACCGCAGCAAAAACAGAACAGATCTATTATAATACTCAGGATAGTTTGACCAGTTTAGGGGCTTATACTTTGTATAGTTACATTGCAAAATCCCTTGGTTTAGTGACGACAGATTTATCGGATTATAGTATTGAACATGCCTCCGACTCGTTCCGAGGAGACTTATACGAAAAAACGCGGTATGAAGATGCCGCTTTCGATAATATTGATTTATACCACTATACTAAAAAAGAACTGCAAATACAAGTAACCGAAATAAATGGGGGCAGCGCTTCTACCCAAAACTCGATTTATTATCCAGAATATTTACATACATCAGACCAGACAGATGTTTTTTTAAAGGGAAGTTCTGCACCAGTAACCGATATTGTCACCAATAACACCGAAGGAAAGAAAATGCTGATTTTTGGAGATGAAAATGCAGGAACACTGGTACAGTTCTATCTGCCCCATTGTGAACAGATTACTGTAGTAAACCTGAATACCTGGAATACATCTTATCAGGATTGTATTGACCTTGATTCTTACCATACTGCGTTGTTCCTTTACTCTGTAAATTCGTTAAAGGAGAGCTCTCAGTTTGTAAAGCTAAAGCAGTTTTTTGAATAAATGGAATGGGGACAATCTAAAGCCGCATAAACTGGCATGGGAGTGATAGTTTATGCGTATTCTGTTAGGCGGAAATAAGAAGTTTTATTTTTCTTTGCTACTGATCATTTCATTGGCACTGGGAATGGTAGCAGGTATCTTTTTTTGTTTTTTTTATTCAGATGCGAAAGAAAACCGTTTGTTGCCAGTATATCAAGTGGAAACATCTGAAGCAAAGGTCGCTTTGACATTTGATGTGGCTTGGGAAGACTCTGATTTAGAAGAAATTTTGGATTTATTAGAGAAATACGGAGCAAAAGCAACCTTTTTTGTCACAGGTGATTGGCTAGACCGGTGTCCAGCGGGGGCGCAATTGATTGTGAACTCTGGAAATGGGTTACAAAACCATTCCAATACCCATCCCCATATCCAAAAACTATCTACGGAAGATTTGTTGCAGGATACCGTAAAATGTGCTGAAAAAATACAGGCTTTTACGGGAAAACAGCCCGTTTATTATCGTGGTCCGTATGGAGAATACAATAATACGGTCATACAGGCATTATCTGATTATCAAGTAATCCAATGGAATATTGACAGCAAGGATTGGAAACTGGATGCAACAGTGGAGAGCATTACTCAAAATGTCCTTCCGAAAATGACTAACGGTTCTATTTTGTTATTCCATGTGGATTCGAAAGCAAAACAAACAGTGCCTGCCTTACAAAAAATACTTCCGGAAATAACAAAGCAGTACCAGTGTGTCTTATTAGAAGATTTGGTATTAACGGACCATTACCGAATTGACCACACAGGAAAACAGATTGCCACTACTTAGGAGAATCAAAATGGAACAAGCTAATTTTGTTTATATCTTACAGTGCAGAGATGGAAGCTTGTATACTGGTTGGACCTGTAATCTAGAAAAAAGGGTTGCTGTCCATTCTGCCGGCATGGGGGCAAAGTATACCCGTTCCCGCCTTCCGGTAAAATTGGTCTATTGGGAAAAATGTAATAGCCGTTCCGCTGCTATGAAACGGGAATATGCAATCAAACAGCTTTCGCGCCAGAAAAAGCTAGAACTTATCCAGAAAAATTGTTCTTATGTAAACGTTAATAAATAGTACATAATTTTGGATAACTTGAAAACAAACTGTAACAGGGAGGAGAAATCCCCCTGTTTTTGTTGTATTTTGGAATTTTTCTTGTTATAATAAGTAATAACAAAAATGCCATTTGTGGGTTTATATGAAATGAGAAAGAGGTCTGTGTTATATGGTGAAACATTTCGTGATTTGGAAATTAAAAGATGCTTTTACTGTGGATCAAAATATTGACCATGCCCGTAAAATAAAACGCAGTTTAGAGGGGCTAAAAGGTCAGATTGACGGTTTGGTTGATATTAAAGTACAGGATGAGTTGCTGTCATCCAGCAGCGGTACTGTATTGTTGGATACGACTTTTGTGGATGAAGCCGCTTTAAAGGCATATCAGACCAATCCAAAGCATTTAGAGGTTGCTTTTTTTGTCCGCTCTGTTGCACAGGAACGGTTAAGTGCGGATTATGAGTGTTAATAGGTTATGAAAAAAGAACATAGAATCAAAAAGGCGTAGTATTTACTGCGCCTTTTTGCAACGTCAAAAACGATATCGATACCGTTAGTATCTATTTCATTTATTTGTAGGACGCATAAAATTGGTTTTTCTAGGTAAGCTGTTCCTCTAATATTCCGTTTATAGTAAAAAAGAATTTATCATGGGGAGGAATCATTTTTATGTATATGGATACAATAGAAATAATTGTGTAATGATAGATATTTAGAAAGAATATTTGCTCCATTATTAAATTTTTTTCAAAATTTTAAGACTTTTTCCTTGTGGTGTGTTATAATAATTATGATTTATCTTATAGGATTGGAGGAAGTTGTATGAATTACGAAAAATCTTGTGGCGCAATCGTTTTTCGTAAGTTCCATGGGAATATTGAGCTCCTTTTGATTAAACACGCCAATGGAGGACATTGGTCTTTTCCAAAAGGCCATGTGGAAGCTGGAGAAACTGAAGTGGAAACCGCTATCCGGGAAATAAGAGAGGAAACAGGGATTGAAGTAATGATTGATCCTACCTTTCGTGAAATTGTTTCTTATTATCCAAAGCGCGATATTAAAAAGGATGTTATTTATTTTATTGCAAAAGCAAAAACCTACGATTACACTCCACAAGAAGAAGAAATTTCCCAAATTAAGTGGGTGGAATTGGACCGCGTCCACCAGCTACTTACCTATGATAACGATAAACAGCTGGTAAACAAGGCCCGTCAGATTATGAAAGATAGCTTTTAAGAAAAAGGCAGGCGTTCCGCCTGCTTTTTTACTAATTGGTAGCCATTCTATTTTGGCTAGTAAAATCCAAAATGATTTTTAGAAAATATAGGAGTTTATTACATATGAAAGACTTAAACCTAAATCAGGATGCAGCTTCTATTGCAAAGGAGTATTGTAAAAAATCCAATTTGGTAACCATTTTGGTGGTATTTGTTGTATTGGCAGTAATACTTGGTTATATTTTTACCCTTCATTTTTCCAGTAGTTTAATTCTTATCTATTTGCTGTTGGCGATTGGAGCGATATATTATAAAGCATATCACCGCAACCAATTGCGGTTCCAGTTAAAAACTATTTTATATGAATATTGCGACCCTGAAAAACAGATGGCAGTTTTCCAAGCGGTTCGTCCCCATATTTTTGGTCAATATTTAAAAAGGGAATTGGATTTGGATAGAATCCAATGCCTTGTTGTCATGGAACGGTTTACCGAGGTGGAAGAAGAACTGAAAAAAATCCAGGAAAAGAAACTTTCTAGCGCCTCTAAAATTTTTTATTATAACTTATATTCCAACCTATACTTTCATCAAGGAAATGCGGAAGGAATTGAGGAGCTAAAACGGAAAATTAGAGAGTTAGAACAGAAACGAAAAAATAAAAGGGTATCTCAACAATTGGCGCCAACAGCATTATTATTGATGAATACTCATCTGGCGCATTTAGAGGGAGATACTGACACAGAAAAAAGAAATTTAGAACGTATTTTAAGGGATGCTTCTTATCCATTTCAAAAAGTAAAGTTCCATTATGAACTAGGCATGTTGGAAGTAAAATTAAGTGATAATTCAGAAGCAAAAAGGAATTTACAATATGTTGTAGACCATGGTAAGGCTATGGTACAGGCGCAAAAAGCGGAACAAATTCTGTCGATGTTATAAAAGGGAGAGAAGAGCAATGCAAAAATTATCTTTTGGGCGCAAGGTATTATCTGTTTTTCTGACAATATTGGTTCTTTTGGATGGTATTGTATTTTTGAATATTACAGCGGTTAGAAACTCTTTATCCAGGGATGCTGTACATACAGCAATAGAAGAAGTCAACCTTCCAGAGAGAATCCAGAACGCTCTTTCCAATGATGCTGTTTTTTCCCAGATTACACAGGAACAATGGGAAAATGTGTTGAATTCATCTGGAATCCAAACATTAGTTGACCAATATGGAGATTATATTTCTGATTATTTATTGTATCAGGACGAGAGCAACGCAATTACAGCGCAGAGTGTAAAAACAGCGTTGCAACCAATGCTAGAGGAGTTATTGGACGGTGTTTCTTTTTTATCGGATAGTATGAAGCAAACGATTATAGACAGTATCCCTTATGAAAGCATTGCAGAAGTGTTTCCTTCTGCTTCCTCCCAACTTCCAGAAGAGGCAACCCAATTTATGAGTACTTTGGCAAGCCAAACTGCTTGGGTATTGTGTTTGGTTTTATTAGCGGTATTTGTGTTAGCCCTGGTTTTTTCGGCTGGACCAAAACGTATTTTAACTTACTTAGGTACAGGTGTGCTATTATGTGGAGGATTTTCTTTGGCAATCGGAAAATTCGCTATTTTATTTATGGATGGTATGTCCAGCAATCCGGTATTTCCAATTGTTTTAAACCTGTATGACCAACAGATTAGCCTATTAAGTTTTATTACCATGGTATCCGGTGTTGTAATGTTAATTGTGGGTATTATCCTATGGATGATTTTTGGAAGTAGAAAACAGTCTTATTATACATTCCGGTAGTGCATCACAAGAAAAAATCCCAGATGGTAGATCAATCTATCCTCTGGGATTATTTTTGATTCCAACACTTTAAATATTAGGTAAAAGGTGATTTTTGTTGGGTAATAAAATATTATGAAAAAATGGGAAGGAAACGAATATGGGAACAGTATTGCTAAAAGCGTTTGGACTAGTATTTATTATTGCTCTGGCTTATTTTTTAAAAAAGGTAGGATTCTTTAAGGCAGAAGATGCAAACCTAACATCAAAAATTATGTTTAACCTTACACTGCCAGCGGCGGTCATTACATCATTTGCCCATTATCAAAACGATCATTCCCTATTTTTACTTTGTTTTGTTGGATTTGGCTGTGGAGGAGTATTACTAATAGTAGGTTGGATAATATCACGCCGCAAATCGGATGAAGAACGCATCTTTTATATGTTAAACCTGCCAGGTTATAATATCGGGTGTTTTACAATGCCGTTTGTCCAAAGTTTTATTGGACAGTTTGGAGTTGTGGCAACCTGTATGTTTGATATGGGAAACTCCATTATTTGTACTGGTGGCTCTTATGCGGCAACCTGTGCTGTAATCAATAATGGAGAAAAGACTACTGTAAAGAGTATATTGAAAAAGTTATTTTCCTCTATACCATTTGATGTATATTTGTTGTTGATGGTTACCGCCCTATTAGGATTTTCTATCCCTGATGGTATAGTACAGGTAACTTCGACTATAGGGTCTGCAAATAGTCTGATGGCGATGTTGACAATTGGACTGATGTTTGAGTTAAAACCTAACCGTCAGCACGCTAAAAAGGTAGTTCTTTCCCTATTAATCCGTTATGGGTTTGCAGTGGTTACAGCACTGATATTTTATCATTGCCTGCCATTTTCGTTGGAAGTGCGCCAGGTATTAGTAATTATATCTTTTGCTCCTATCCCAGCATTGGCACCTGTATTTACCGCAAAATGTGGTGGGGATACCGAAATTGCGGGGTTGGTAAACTCTATCAGCATTTTAATTAGCATTGTAGCAATTACTGCATTAGTCAGTGTAATGGGGCTTCAATAAGCTACATCATACTGTATTGTAAACAGGTCTTTAATTTATGGACAGCAGCCCTGCGGATACGGGAAATAGTCGATTTATTGTTATGAAATATCCGTGCGATCTGCACGGTATTTTTATTTTGGAAGTAATATAGTTTAATTACCTGCTGTTGTTTTGGAGTTAATTCTTCCTCCATAGCTTTAAATAGAGCCTTTTTTAGCCGTAAAAGCAGTTCTTGATTTGTCTCATAATCTTGACTAAGTTGAAACTGTTCGGGCAATGATAGAATATCATAGGATAATTTTTGTGTCATATCGGTACCTCCTGGAATAAAATAAATCGTTAGGAAACCTGATTGAGATCGAATTGTCTTTATTAATTTACACAATATGTGTTTTTAATATCATAACACACGGTTTGTGGATTGTCAATAATTTCAAGAACAAATGTTCTAAAATAGATTGAAAAAATAATTTTATTATGTTATGCTAATAATTGAACTTATAAACTGGGGGAAATGTAATGCTAGGGGACCGAATCAAACAATTAAGAAAACAGCATAAATGGACACAGGGAAATTTGGCGGAACAATTGGGAATCTCAAAAAGTGCGGTGGGGATGTATGAACAAAACCGCCGACAGCCCGACCATAAAATTTTATTAAAATTAGCCGATGTTTTTGGGGTATCGACTGATTTTTTGTTAGATGGGAAAGAATCCAATAAAATGGAAAATATGGATGATTTAGCAAATCAAGTAAGAACAATGCTGTTGGAACATGACGGACTGATGTTTTGTGGGGTTCCATTAAATGCGGATGATATCAATAATATTGTGACAATTGTAACAGATGCTACAAAATCTGTTTTGGAAAAAAAAATGGGGGACCAATAGGAGAGATTTAATATGGAGCAAATTGAACAAACTGTGGTTAGTTTGCTTACTGAGTATAAAACCCGTAATCCGTTTGAATTGTGTAATGAACTAGGTATAACGGTAGTCTTTCCAGAAATGGCGACCCATATTAAGGGGTTTTATACGAATTTAAATGGGATTGAGATTATTTATTTAAACTGTAATTTACCAGAATGGGAACAACGTGTGGTGTGTGCCCATGAATTAGGGCATGCATTATTACATCAACACATGAATAGCATGTTTATTACCTACCATACGAATTTGAATTCTGGTAGATATGAAAATGAGGCGGATTATTTTTGTGCTTGCTTATTGTTGGAGGACGAATGGTTTCAACCAAATTCAGAGTTTTCAACTTTGAAACAGATATCCGCTTACTCAGGGGTAGAATTAAGATTAGTAGAAATGAGAGCAAAAGCCTTGATGGCGGAAAATTAGAGGAATAATAGCAATGATTGCTATTATTCCTTTTTCTTTTGCAAACAAGTTATCTTAAAAATAGTAATTTTTCCTGTTTTTTCTTGTTTTTTTGTTTGTTAAGCCTTTTTAAAAAATAAGAAAAATTTTTAAATAAAATCCTTTTTTTGTACTATACAAATAGTAACATTTGGATTTTTCAGTTTTTTCAACAGCTATTAACAAAAATAAAAATAGCGTATTTTCAAGGTTATCAACCTTTTCAACTAAGTTTTCAACGAATAAATTTTTGAAGTTATCAACTTTTTCAACTGTGTTTTCAACATGGTATTGACATAAATTTAATTACAAATCGTATAACCTCTTTTATTTTGGTCCAAACTTTTGTTAGATACAACTAGGAGGGATACAATGATTAAAGGGGTTAATCGAAAAATTGTGGAAATTAACAGGACGGGAAACGATTATTTTGAAAAGGCGATTTTATTTATAAACCCACAAAAATCCTATTCTTCTACCCAGCAGATTTACCAATGGGCAGAAGAATATTTGGATAGTATGTTGGAATCCGGTAGTAAACAAAATCGGTTAAAAAAGTGGTGTCAAAAACACTCTGTATGGAAATGGGGAATTATTTTTTTGACAGGGCTTTTGCTCGGGTGTGGTATTATGCTTTTATTTTTTTAATGATGATAATAGAAAATTCCATAGTTTGGTTGTAAAAACTTTGACGAAATAGATGCAAAAAATAAGACGATATGGTATAATAAATAAAATAAACTGAAATAATGGGGAAGTATTTTTCCCTTAACAATATTGGATAGATCATAATGACAATTGGAGAGGACTATGGAACAGACAAAACGGGAGCAACATGATGTTATTACAGGCAGAAATGCCGTATTAGAAAGTTTAAAATCCGAGCGGGAACTAGATACGATTTATGTGGCTAAAGGCGAACGAAATGGAAGTATTTCTCAGATTATTGCACTAGCGAAAAAAAAGAATATTGTGGTAAAAGAAGCGGATAGCCGTAAACTGGACTATTTAAGCGAAGGAAGTAATCATCAAGGGGTTGTAGCAATCCCTTGTTCAACCTCTTATGCTAGTGTAGAGGATATTTTAGCTGTCGCAGAACAAAAAGGGGAAGCCCCTTTTCTAATTATTGCGGATGAAATAGAAGATCCCCATAACTTAGGTGCGTTAATTCGTACTGCAGAGGCTGCTGGCGCTCATGGGATGATTATTCCAAAACGGCGTTCTGCATCTCTGACTCCAATTGTGTATAAAACATCAGCAGGAGCTGTTAATTATTTGAAAGTGGCGCGTGTTACCAACCTAGCGTCAGAGATGGAACATTTAAAAGAGCGGGGAATCTGGATTTATGGCGCTGATATGGATGGGCAAAACTGGTGTGAGACCGATTTTTCCGGTGGAGTAGCTTTGGTAGTAGGCTCAGAAGGGAAGGGAATTGGTAGATTAGTCCGCTCCAAGTGTGACGCTGTTGTTTCCTTACCAATGGAAGGCCAAATTAATTCTTTAAACGCATCGGTTGCGGGCGGTATTTTAATGTATGAGATTACCCGCCAACGGCTAAAATTACAAGCAAAGAACGTGAAATAAAGGTTGTGATGCAAATGGGCTCTACCAAGAAAGAGGAATTGTCGTTTGAATCCATGCTTAGGGATATTGAAAAACAGACCAATAATCTTCCAGAGCAGAAAACAGCCATCCCAGAAAATAGGATGGAAGAGGAAAAGATGGATTCAAAATCAAAGGAAAAGGAGAAAACAATCTCCAAATCGGAAGTCGCGTATTCTGTGCGAGAGATTATGGGAGAGGAAACGCAAAACCTTCCTGGTCAGATTAAATTTGACCTGGAAAAAGAGGAGCAAAATTCTCATTCAGAACAACAGAATAAAAAATTGGATAGCAAACAAAAATTGCAAGAATTTTTGGAAAGTACTACGGATATTTACAGTGGTAAACACCGTACTATTGTGACTTCTCACACAGCTACCATCCATAAGATTACTCCAGAAGAAGTAAATCGATTCCGCAAATTTGATCTGGCGGAAAGCCAGGTGCTGCGATATAAAGAATTTAAAAAGCTGCGCAAAGCAAAAGCCGCCCAATTTGTATTGGATACCGAACCGGAACAAAAACGGGATCCAGAAGATAAGCCAAACCAGGAGGTTCAACTTCCCGAGCTGGATCTCTATGAAGATGAGCTAAAAGAAGAAGCGGAATTGGAATATAATCAGCCTTCCGATGCTGCTGAGGTGGGAAACCGTTTAAAACGAATGAAAAAGCACAGTTTGTTGCGTTTGCTTGGTACGGCAGTGTTGGGGCTGCTAAGCCTTTATCCACCAGTAGCCATGCAGTTTAACCTGCCTATTCCACCAGTATTTACAGTGAATTCTGCTATTACTTATTTATTAATCTATCTTTTATTTGGATTAGGTGCGATATTTATTAATGTTCCAACTTTTATTTCAGGGTTAAAATCATTTAAGTCTTTGGCTGTGAATCGGGATACCTTATATACTATTCCAATGCTGGTTACGATTTTACAGGATTTATTCTTGCTTATTGTGGGTAGCGATGTACTGGAATCGAACCCCAATGTATTTTTATTGATGCCACTGGCAATATGGGGACTTGCTTTTCGGCAATTAGGTCAGTTCATGACAACACAGTTGGCAATCAAAAATTTTCCGTTTGTTTCTTCCACCCAGTACCAACAGTATGCCAGTGGTACGATTGAAAATAATGACCTTGCAGCGGCGTTTACCAAAGGGACAGTAAACCGGAAACCTTATGTAGGATATAATCGAAAAACCGGCTTTTTATCGAATTTTATTTACTACTCGTTTTTAGAGGATATTACAGACCAATTTAGTTTTTATCTTGTTCCAGCAGGTGCGGGGCTTTCCCTTGTTCTGGGAGCCGTTTGTGGATATATGGCCAATAGTTTTCCAGTCGGAATTACTGCGTTTACAGTGGGGATTTGTATCAGTGCCCCGTTGTGTCATCTGTTTTCGGTTGGTATTCCAATGTTACTGGCACAGAAAAAGCTTTCCCGCCATTCCGCTGTTTTATTAGGATATGAAGCCGTACAACAGTTTGGAAACTTAAATGCGGTACTGACATCTGCCCACGATTTGTTTCCAAAAGGGACCGTTGTGTTACAGGGAATGAAAAGTTTTTCCCATTACTCAATTGACCATGCAATTATTGACGCGGCTAGTGTATTAAATGCCTCCAACAGTATTTTACGAGATATGTTTATGGAGGTACTACTGGGAAGGGAAGACCTATTAAAGCCAGTAGATAGTGTCGTGTTTGAAGATACTATGGGAATTTCTGCTTGGGTAGATAACCGTCGAGTGATAATCGGAAACCGGGAAATGCTAATAAACCATAATATTGAGGTTTTATCAGAAGAAAAAGAACGGAAGTTATGTCCAGAAGGCTGTGAAATTGTTTATATTGCGGTGTCCGGTATTTTGTCAGCAGCATTTATCTTTAGTGTGCGTGCGAATAAAGAAGTCCGTAATAGCTTGGAACAGTTGATTTCCAATGGTATTTATTTGGTAGTGCAAACGGTAGATCCTATGGTAACCCAACAAAAACTTGCCCAGGTTTTTCAGGTGGATGAAGAGGTATTTAAAATATTGCCTGCCCGATTTCATGAACCTTACCAGAAACAAACTGGAGAAGTGGAAAAAGACGATTCCCCAGTTGCAAATAATGGACGTTTTTCTTCTTATGTAAAAGCCGTTTTAACAGCAAAACGGCTGCGCCCTATTATTTACCTGCTTATGACTTTATCCGTTGCCAGTATCGTTTTTGGCTTGGTAATCCTATTTGTTTTGGGCTCACTAAATTCCCTTGGGGATTTTAACCTCTTAAACTTATTAGGGTATGAACTGGTTTGGGCAGTAATAGCAGCATTGATTGCGCTGATAAAGCGGGCATAATGGAAGTATAGTATATTCTAATTAGAAGAAAAAATCCCATATTAAAATATAAATGGAGTTTCTTATCATAACGGATGCTTTTCATCTGTATTGATTTAGAAAAAAGAAAAGATAATAAAAATCTCCTGTGGTAGAATGAAATTTCCACAGGAGATTTTGTTATGCCAATGAAAAATAGGTCAGTTTGCTGGATAAAAAAATAAATTTATATTTGTGTGAATTATTACTTTTAGTATATAATATAGTTTAGAATTATCTGATAGGGTTTCAATAAATCATGGACTTTATTTATTATTAAATTACAAAAATATCCAATTTTAATTTTGGGTTTTATATAGTGATTTTTATTTCAATAGAAATTTTTCATTAGTAGGGTATTATTGGAATACTATTGAACTTAAAAAGTATATCATTCGCTGTTCCTCATTCTACAATTGATGTTATAGAAAATCTGGACAGTATACAATTCTATTCTAATCAATATTGTCAATTTGAGAATCAATCTGCTGTAGAGAGGTTTTTGTAGAATACCTTGATGAATTGTTTCCTATGGATTGCAGCTATTAAAACATTCGATTACATCAGCCGGATCATGGCAAAGATAGATTTGAAAAATTGTTTGCTGCATTAACTAGAAAATAAATTTTCTCTGGAATAAGTCAGATAAAATGGGGTTATTCCGCAAAACAGATTGTTCCTTCCTGGCAAGAAAGCGCATTAGGAACCAATTCGATTCCCAATACAAACTGGTCTGGGATTCCATTGGTATTATGGATGCCAAATTCGGTTGTTTGACGGAATCCAAATCTACAATAATAATCTGGGTTTCCCACCAAAAAAGCGGCGGTATATCCCATGAGTTTAGCCTTTTCCAGCCCTACTTTTAATAGTTTTTCTCCTATCCCCTGATTGCGATGCTCTAATTCCGCACATAATGGGGCTACTAGGATATGTTCTTGCCATTTTCCTGATTTTGTTTGTATTAATTGTTTCGTAAGCATAATATGACCAATTAGTTGTCCATCTTTTTCTGCTACTAGCTCCAATTCTGGCAAATAAGCACCTGAATCTCTTAGGCGCAAAACAAAGTCCTGTTCTTTGCCATTACTTACTTGAGCTGTTTGGAATGCTGTTTGCACCAATTGTGTGATGGTTGGGACTTCAAATTGAGTTGCTTGTCGTATTACCATGGGTGAGGTTCCTCCAATTATGATGTTTATTTACAACAAATTTTATTTTACGATCTAGTAGTTATTATGGGAGAATAGATGAGATGGAAAAAGGAAGAAAAATAAGAAAAAATCTATTTTCGTTTGTCTAAGCCTATTTTATTGGTTTTGTGGTAAACTAGCTAATTTGTTATTTCTATACATTTTTGAAAAATTCCATTTTCATCCCGGTAAAATGCGGAACCATAAGCAGAATTTAATAGTGGGATAATATCCGGGTCATAGTTACAGATTGTGTTCAAATCGTAGCGGCTCATATATTGCTGGTTTGTCAGGTATTCTTCTGTTTCATCGCCGGCTAGAAAGCACCATCCACTATCTAATTGTTTGTCATTTGGAGCGATGCGATAACAATATCCCACCTCATAACCTTCAACAGTGATACGGTCAGATGCGATGCAAAGGTCTGGTCCTTCCCAGTTTTCCAACAAGGGCTGCAATTCCTCTGGTGAAAGCAATAATGTTTTTCCTTCATTGTCCCCATGAAGGTTAGGACGATTTAAATGGACATATTCCAGTTGTTCCCCTGTAAATTCTTTCAATAGTTCATCTGCGCTGTGTTCAATTTTAAACTGCATTTCTTCTTCATAAAGTGGAATAACTTGATAAAAGTTAATTTCATCACCATTTGGCAAAACACAGCAACTAGCTTCTGGTGGGAAAGCCCCTGGATTTAACAGCATGATACCGGATAGTTGGGTATTCTCCGCAAATGGGCCTCCGTTTGGCACAGTATGGCCCCATCCCAGCCAAGTATCCTGTTCACCAGGGAGACGGGCTAAAATTTTAAGCCATCTTAAAGGCCAGTACCATTTTTCATCACTATTTTGAATCTCCCAGTCAGGAGGCAGGCAGATCATTAATTCAGCGCGTTCTAGCTTTTTTTCTGCCAGTTCTAAAGGGACATTCATCTGATGGGCGCCCATCCCTAAGGTAACTAACTTGTAATAATCCTGACTTGGAGTTGGAGGAATAATACAAATATCTACATGGATATCTGGAGAAATCAATTCGTGGAATACATGTTCATAACTACCAAAATAGTTGGAAATATGTCTCTCCACTGTTTCCATTTCTTCCTCTGTATAAAGTTCTGGATCATACTGTTGCTGTTCCATTTCCTGTTGACACCAGGTAAAAAAGAGTTTGGCATCCTGGTCATCTGGGTTATCTTTTAGCACCTGCTCAAATTCTTCCATAGCCAGTGGGATTTCATCTAAATAATAATAGGCATATCCCATCCGAAAATGCCATAAGGGGTCAGATAGCCCTTGTATTCGGATCGATTGCAACAAGGTAATTGCATCTTGGTATTTTTCTAAATTATTATAAGCTCTTGCCAAATGGCTTATCATATCATAATCCCATTTTTCTTTTGGAATCGCTTTAATAGCATCTACAATTTTTTGGTATTCATCTTGTTCATGCCATTCCTGTAATTGTTTTAATAATTTACTGCCCATTTTTGTTTCTCCTATCTAATTTCCTCGAAATACTGTTTTAATCATAACATAGATATCATGGGAAACAAATAGATAAACTGCTAAATAATTATGATGATATTTTGTAATATTAACCAAAGAAAAAGAGAAAATAATTCCATTGGCTGCATGATAGCGAGTGAGAAGATAAATGTAAGGAATGTTAGAGAATAAAATGAAAAAAATCATGAAATTATGAAAACCGGGTTTCTTTTCCTTTCCAGAATATGATACAATAGTAAGGACAGTTCCCTTTATAACAAGGTGGGTGATATTTTATGGAACGGATGGAACGGCTTCAGGAAAAAGCGAGGCAATTAACAGATAAACCAGGAGTTTATCTGATGAAAGATAATATGGGTGAAGTAATTTATGTTGGAAAAGCAAAGCGGCTAAAAAACCGTGTTTCCAGTTATTTTAGAAAAAACAGTTCCCATAATGAAAAAGTGCGGAAAATGGTCAGTAATGTACAAGATTTCGACTTTATTGTCACTGACAGTGAATTTGAAGCCCTGGTATTGGAATGTAGCTTGATAAAACAATACGACCCAAAATATAATATTTTATTAAAGGATGATAAAGGTTACCATTACATCAAAATATCTTCTGACCCTTATCCCAAAATTACTTCAGAAAAACAGCATACAGGGACAGGGACTTTTATTGGACCCTATACCAGCTCCATGGCAGTAAAACAGACAGTAAATGAGGTAAACAAAGTATTCCGGCTTCCTACCTGTACCCGAAAATTTAATTTTCAGCGCAATACTCGTCCTTGTTTAAACTATTATATCAAACAATGTGCAGGGATTTGTTTGGGCAAAATATCAGAGAAAGAGTACCAGGAAACCATTCGGCAGGCAGTTGACTATATTAAGGGGGGAAGCACCCAGTCGATTGAAAAACTGACCAAAGAAATGGAACAGGCGTCGGAACAATTGGATTTTGAGCGTGCAATCCGGATAAGGGACCGTATTCAGGCAATCCAGAAAATTTCTGAGGACCAAAAGGTAATTTTGGGAAACCAAAAACAGATTGATGTCATTGCGATGGCGCAGAATGGCACTACAGTCTGTTTTTCCCTGTTAAAATTCCGGCATGGAAAAATGGTGGATAAAAGTGATTTTATTTTTGATGATGTTTATGACCCTATTGAGGTGAGAAATGATTTTATTTCCCGTTATTATACTTCACATCCAGATTTTCCTAAGATCGTTTTAACAGATGAGGTGAATATTGACCAATCCCTTTTAACTGATTATCTCACCAAATTGGCTGGATATAAAGTGGAAATTCAAGTACCACAGCGGGGGGAAAATCGAAAGCTGGTACAGATGGCAATGAGTAACGCAGCAGAACAGCTTTCCTATAAAGTAAAACGTTCTGGACGCGCTATCGCTGCCTTGGATGAGCTAAGCCGGCTATTGGGGCTTTCTTCTACACCCGAAATCATTGAAGCTTATGATATTTCCAATCTGGGGGATAGCGGCATTGTTGGAGGAATGGTTGTGTTTGAAAATGGCCAACCAAAAAAATCGGATTACCGGAAGTTTGCCATTCATTCTACCAATACCAGGGATGATTATGGTTCCATGCGGGAAATGTTAGAACGGCGGTTTTCCCGTTATCAGACGGAACAAGGGGAATCCTCTTTTGGTAGGCTGCCAGACCTTATCCTATTGGATGGGGGAAAAGGCCATGTAGCTGCGGTAAAAGAAATTTTCCAGAAATATGGGATTGAGGTTCCTTATTTTGGAATGGTAAAAGACGATAAACACAGAACCCGAGCGATCGCCAAAGAGGGTGGGGAAATCTCCATTGCCGCCTATAAATCGGCGTTTCATCTGCTGACCCGGATACAGGACGAAGTCCATCGGTATACTATTTCTTATCAACGGAATGTGCGGAAAAAAACCATGTTGGAGATGGAGATTACCCGAGTGAAAGGGATTGGGGAGAAAAAAGCCCTGGCAATTTTAAGACATTTTAAAACAAAAACAGCATTATATAACGCAACAGTGGAAGAACTTTGCCAGGTGGCAAAAATCAAGCCGGAAACGGCAAGGGAACTTCAGTTATTTTTGGAGCAACTAAAGTAAAAGGAGAATAAAAAATGGAATGCAGCAACGTGACATTTGAACAAATCAAAAACAGCCCGGAAATTCAAACTTATATTAAAATGGAAGACCAATCTTTAAAAGCCCTTGGATTTACCGAACATGCCTTTGCCCATGTGACCAGAACAGCGGAAAACGCTGGAAATATTCTGAAAGAGATGGGATATTCTGAGAGAGAACAAGAACTGGGGAAAATAGCAGGGTATATTCATGATATTGGAAATATTGTCAACCGGATAGACCATGCGCAAAGTGGGGCGGTAATGGCATTTCGTATTTTGGATAAAATGGGGATGACACCAGAGGAAATTTCGATCATTATTTCCGCCATTGGAAACCACGATGAAGGAACAGCGGCTCCAGTAAACGCGATTGCGGCAGCGCTTATTTTAGCGGATAAAAGCGATGTGCGGCGTACTCGTGTCCGCAATCGGGATTTAGCCAGTTTTGATATCCATGACCGGGTCAACTATGCAGTAACTCAATCCAGCCTAAATTTTTCCGATGAAAGCGATAATATTATTTTGGAATTGACCATTGACACGGATATTTCCCCTGTTATGAGTTATTTTGAAATTTTTATGGACCGTATGTTGCTATGTAATAAAGCCGCTGCTTACTTCCATAAATCGTTTGGACTTGTCGTAAACAAACAGCGTTTGTTATAATATAAAATTTTGATTTGATCACCTCTGCTTACTTTTTATAGCAGAGGTGTTTTTTTATAATGGGATTGTTCCTTTTAAATGGTGCATAGTATAAGCTTGGTATAGATTTTTGGAAAACTATGAGTGTTGGCATAGTAAATATATTGGAAAAATGTAATAATATTGTGGGTTTATGGGGGAAAAGCCGATTTGTCATTGGCTGAGCATAAGGTTGTCGTAATGTAATATTT
Source organism: Clostridium facile (assembly GCF_014297275.1). Classification (NCBI taxonomy): domain Bacteria; kingdom Bacillati; phylum Bacillota; class Clostridia; order Eubacteriales; family Clostridiaceae; genus Clostridium; species Clostridium facile. Next base: position 1,978,536 of record NZ_JACOQK010000001.1, on the reverse strand, counting down.
TAAGAAATGGAATTGGTGATGGCTTCACTTTATCACAACTTACAAAACAAGTCGAAAAAAGTCGTTTTCCTTCTGCTGTTTTGTAGAAAAATCTCCTAATAATTTACTTTTAGGAAATACTGGTGTATTATTATAATATAATTTGCCGTATTTCTCAGCGGCATAGGAGAGGAATGAAGATTATGAAAAAGCTTTTTGTATTGTTATTTGCTATAATCGTACCTTTATCATTGGCGGCCTGTGACACAGGGACAACAGCAACTGGAGAAGAATCATCTGATTACAGTACGGATTATGCGGATGTTTTCTCGATGCTTGAGGATACTGTAAGCAAAGCATCTCAACCAGAGGTTACCCAAAGCGAATCTGGGAGCCAATCGGCAAATCCTGCTGACCAAATGACGATTGGACAGAGAAATGCCCTCGAGTCGGCAAAATCCTACTTGTCTTTTTCCGAGTTTTCGTATACAGGACTGATTGAACAACTGGAGTATGAAAAGTATTCTCACGAGGACGCAGTATATGCTGCTGACCATTGTGGCGCAGATTGGAATGAACAAGCTTTAAAATCAGCGAAATCTTATCTGGAATACTCTGCGTTTTCCTATACAGGGCTGATTGAGCAGCTGGAATATGAGGGGTTTACAAACGACCAGGCAACCTATGGTGTGGACAATAGCGGTGCGAATTGGAATGAGCAGGCAGCAAAATCAGCAAAATCCTACCTGGAGTACTCTTCGTTCTCAAGGGAGGGGTTAATTGAACAGCTTGAGTATGAAGGTTTTACGCATGAACAGGCGGTTTATGGTGTGCAGCAAAACGGGTATTGATATTATAGTTAAAAATGCACGATAATATTTCCAATATTACAAAGATAACCTTCCATACAGAGATGAAACTGGATGGATTTTAAAGTATTGGTCACCAAGAAGTTTTCTAGTGGAATCGTTTCATCAAATAGATGTAATGGGCGGAGATACTAAAAAAGTATCTTCGCCCATTGATTTCTGCCTATAGGCTTAAAAGACCTTGACAAAATGAGAACCTTTTACAGATGGAGATTGCATTTTGCTTGAGAATGGAATAAAAAATTTAGGAAAATCAATTTAGGGATTTTTGTATACATTTTTCCCACATAAAGGTACGGAATGACTACCCAAACTGGTTTACCAGTAGCAGAGCAAGCAATGCGATGGTAGTCCTCCAAACCTCTTCCAGAGGTAAGCAAGTACTGAACCATCTGGGAATGGAGCAAATCACTAGTTTTGATTTAAAAAGAAAAAAGCTCCATATCACAAAAGTGATATGGAGCCAAATCCAAAACGCAACTTATTCAGCAAAACCGCTTTCTACTAAAGAAACCAAACCTTCCACAGCTTCTTGTTCGTCAGCGCCATCAGCAATAATTCTGATGTTGGTACCGCCTACAATACCCAGGGACAGAACACCCAGCAAACTTTTTGCGTTTACTCTGCGTTCTTCTTTTTCCACCCAGATGGAAGATTTGAATTCGTTTGCTTTCTGGATAAAAAATGTTGCTGGTCTAGCATGCAAACCAACCTGATTTTTTACTGATACTTCTTTTACGTACATAAAGACACTCCTATTAAAGCTAATTAAAAATTTTATCAAAGTGAATGGGTTCAATCAACAATCCTAATTATACGAATTATTATTCAAACCGTCAACGTCAATTATACAAAATCCGGCGGATTTTTGGAAAGATTTCATACTATGGTAATTTCTCAATCAAAACGGATGATCTGATTGTGCAACATGACTATATAGTTTTCAACCTACTATGCAAAGTAACTATATTATTTTCGCAAAAATCAAAATTAAACTTCCTTATTTTTACAATTTTTAAGAAATTTAAGGTCATTCTCCGTTAAATCTGCTGAATCCAGCATATCTGGACGTTTTTTTAATGTGCGAAGCAGCGACATCTCTCTGCGCCATTTTGCAATATTGGCATGGTGGCCGGAAAGTAGAACCTCAGGCACTTGTTTTTTATGCCAAACAGGGGGACGGGTATACTGAGGATATTCCAGCAAACCATTGAAATGACTTTCTTCCTCAAAACATTCACTGCTCGATAATACGCCTTCCTGTAGCCTTCCCACACAATCTACCAGCACTAATGCCGAAAGTTCGCCTCCAGTCAGTACATAATCGCCAATGGAAATCTCTTCATCTACAATTTCCTCAATAATACGTTCATCTACCCCTTCATAATGGCCACAAATTAGAAGCAAATGTTCCTGTTGGGAAAGCTGGATGGCTTTTTTCTGGGTTAATGGTTTCCCTTGCGGAGACATATAGATGACATGGGGGGTGTTTCCGCTCTTTTGTACAATATCCTGGTAACAGCAGTAAATCGGTTCTGCCTGCATCAACATCCCCATCCCTCCGCCATAAGGGGTATCGTCCACTCTTCGGTGCTTGTCCATGGTATAATCCCTGATATTATGGGTATAAAGCTCTAAAATTCCTTTTTTTCTGGCACGGCCAATAATACTTTCATTTAGCACCGTTTCACACATTTCCGGAAATAATGTAGCAATATCAATCCTCATCTTCAAACAATCCTTTCAAAGGTCGAATTTCCATAATGCCGTCTTTTAAATCGGTACGGATTACTACATCGGGGATTGCCGGAATTAACCGTTCTTTTTTCTGGTCGTCTGTAATATGGTAAACATCGTTTGCGCCTGGCTGGGAAACTTGTGTCAGTTTGCCATATACTTTACCAGTATCAACATTTTTTACTGTCAGCCCAATTAAATCCTGAATAAAATAGGTATCTTCTGGCAGCTCTAATTCTTCCCGGTCAATATATAATATGCAGTTGCGCATTTTTTGTGCCTGTTCCATAGTATCTATGCCTTGGAATTTGGCAACCACTACATTTTTGTGGACACGGGCGGACTCCACCATAATACTATTTTTTCCTTGTTTATCAAGATAAAAGGAATCAAACTCCGTTAAAAATGCAGAATCGTCGCACCAGGGTTGAATGCGAACTTCCCCTTTGATGCCATGGGTGGACACAATCTGTCCTGTTTCTAAAAATCTCTGGTAAGCCATAGTTCACCTCATACTATTTTGTGTTTTTTTCATATAAAATCAACAATCCATCCATTAACAGACTGGGATCATAGGTAACGGGATATTTACATAAGCAGATAATTGGCTCCGCTTGTTTTCCTGTTACCACGACTGTCAAACCTTCTCCTAATATTTCCTGATGTCGTTGGATCAATCCATCTAACAGGCAAGCGTTTCCATATAGAATTCCTGCCTGCATAGCGGATACTGTATTGGAACCAATAATCGAATCAGGGCATTCTTCAATGCTGATTTGCGGCAGTTGGGCTGCCGTTGTACACAGGGCTTCCAGTGAACTGGATACACCGGGGATAATACAGCCGCCAATAAACATCTTTTTTTCGTTGAGTACCGAAACCGTTGTAGTGGTATTCATGTCTACCACCATAATAGGAGCAGGATATTTCTTTAGGGCAGCAACTGCATTGCATACACGATCGGCTCCCAGTTGTGCTGGATTTTCAATCCTCAAATTCAAACCAGTTTTAATACCGGGGCCAACCACCAGTATGTTTGCTTTGGTGAGTTTCTTTACTGCCTGTTTTACGACACTTGCCAAAGGAGGGACTACCGAAGACAAAATAACTCCTTCTATGTCAGAGCCGCTTAATCCGTGTAAATCCAATATCGACCGGATTGAAATCGCGTATTCATCCGCTGTTCCTTCTAAGTCTGTACGCAGGTAAGACTGGAACAGTTTGCGGTGGTGAGATGTCCCACATAAAATAAGATTGGAATTTTCAATGCAGATTGCTAACACCATGGAAAGAATCCCCTCCTCTGGATTTGATTGTAAAAATAAAAAGTATTCCTGTCAACATTATAAAGCAAACCGGGGAAAAGTCAAATCACATTCATAAAATTAACATGTTATACAGTAGATTTTGAACAAATGATGTAGTATAATAATATACACTAATATTAGAGTGTATTATTTGTATTCTCAGATATTTGGCAATATAAAGTAAAATATCAGAATAGTTTTGAAATGATAGTGTAAATTCATGTACAATATTGGTCAAAAATCAGGGATAATTTATTAGAATAATAAGGAGTCGAGTTCATTACCTATGGTTTATTTGGACAATGCTGCCACCACAAAAGTGCGTCAGGAAGCAGTGGACGCTGCTGTAAATGCTATGGAAAAACGATATGGCAACCCATCTTCTTTACATAGATTTGGTTTGGAAGCGGAAAACATTGTTACCGCTGCGAGAAAAATCATTGCGAAAACGTTGGGATGCACACCAGCAGAACTGTTTTTTACTTCTGGTGCGACCGAAAGCAGCAACTTGGCAATATTGGGTGGGACACAGGCAATGCACCGTCGTGGGAACCGAGTAGTTACTACCACAGTGGAACATCCGGCCACTGGACATCCATTTGATGAATTGGAAAAGCAGGGGTTAGAAGTAATACGGATATCCCCAAGGGAAAATGGAAAGTTCGCCCCGGAAGATTTTGTGGAAGCTGTCAATGATCAGACCATTTTGGTTTCCTGTATGTATGTGAATAATGAAACAGGGTTGATTTTACCTATTGATGAAATTGGAAAGAAAATAAAACGGAAAAGTCCTAATTTGTTGTTCCATGTAGATGCTGTACAGGCGTTTGGAAAACTGCCTTTCCAGGTTGGGAGAATGCCGGTAGACATGATGAGCATTAGTGGACATAAAATTTATGCGCCAAAGGGGATTGGTGCTCTTTATCTTAAAAAAGGGGTGCGAGTACTGCCTAGGAATTTAGGAGGAGGACAGGAAAAAGGTTTGCGTTCCGGTACGGAATCCGTTCCAATGATTGCCGGATTTGGCACGGCTATTCAAGCGATTGCCCCCTCCATTCGGCGTAATTTATCCTATTATCAAGAATTGAACCACTATTTGCGGGAACAGCTGCAAGGGATATCAGGAATTGTTTGGAATTCCCAGCCAGATGATGCCCCATATATTTGTAATTTTTCTGTGTTGGGAATCCGTTCTGAAATAATGCTGCATTTTTTAGAGCAGAAAGAAATCTATGTATCCAGTGGTTCTGCTTGTTCCAAAGGGGCACACAGTGGTGTGCTCAGCGAACTAGGATGCTCTGACCAGCAAGTGGATTCCGCATTGCGGATAAGCTTTAGTTATGAAACTACCAAACAGGATTTGGATTGTCTGATTGCAGGGCTTCAGGAAGGTATGGCTACCTTGGCAAGACAGAAATAAGGCGATTCCATCATAAAAACGGAAAGGATTATGATATAGAAATGAAAGAAATTATTTTGTTGAAAGAAGGGGAGATTGCCCTGAAGGGATTAAACAGGGCAACCTTTGAAGATATTTTGGTGAAAAATGTGAGGTATCGCTTAAAGGATCTGGGAAAATTTAAATATACCCGTGCCCAGTCCACTATATATGTCCGTCCAGAAGAAGATACCTGTGATATGGATGAGGCTGTAGAACGGATCAAAAGCATTTTTGGGATTGCAGCTTTTTCCCGTGCCGCTATTGTGGAAAAAGACTTTGAGGATATTAAGGCAAAAGCGGTAGAGTATGTAGCGGAGGAACTGGAAAATGCCAGAACCTTTAAGGTAGAGGCAAAACGTTCTGATAAAAGTTTCCCAATGAAAACGCCGGAAATCACAAGGGAATTAGGTGGATATTTGCTCTCAAAATTCCATCATTTAAAGGTGGATGTTCACAATCCAGATGTCGTTGTGATGGTGGAAATCCGGGATTTTGCTGCTTATGTTTACGCAAAACGTTACCAGGGCGCAGGCGGTTTGCCTGTTGGCAGCGGTGGAAAAGCGATGCTGCTGTTGTCCGGTGGGATTGATAGCCCAGTAGCGGGGTATATGATGGCAAAACGTGGGTTGAAAATCAGTGCGATCCACTTTATTAGCCCTCCTTATACCAGCGACCGTGCGAAACAAAAGGTAGAGGAATTGTGTGAACTCTTGACCCCTTACTGTGGGGATATCCAGTTTTACTGTGTTCCATTTACAAAAATCCAGGAAGAAATCCGGGAACACTGTCCAGAAGAATTTTTCACAATTATTATGCGTCGCCTGATGATGAAAATTGCCCAGAAAATTTGTGCAAAAAATGAATTCCAAGCATTGATTACCGGAGAAAGTGTGGGGCAGGTTGCCAGCCAGACATTACATGCCCTTGCTACAACCGATGCGGTTTGTGAGATACCGGTTTTACGTCCTCTTATTGGAATGGACAAAACAGAGATTATTGCGATTGCCAATCAAATTGGCACGTTTGAAACTTCGATCCAGCCATATGAAGATTGCTGTACCGTCTTTACCCCAAAACATCCAAAAACACGGCCACAGTTAAAATTTGTAGAGTTGGCGGAATCCAAATTTGATTTTGAACCATTGTTGGACGAGGTAGTAGAAAATACTACCATGGAAGTTAAACGGATGGAATTATATTAATAGAAAAGAGAAGAAAACGATCTGTATTAGAACTATAAAAACAGTCCACAGGGGGTGGAAGAATGAACGCCGAATTAATTGCCGTTGGTACAGAGATTTTGCTAGGGGATATTTTAAATACTCACGCAAAATTTTTATCCAACGAGCTAGCAGAATTGGGAATTAACCTGCTGTACCATACAACGGTTGGTGATAACAAACAGCGTTTACAGGGAATCGTCGCGCAAGCGCTTCAGCGCAGCGATTTAATCGTGGTGACTGGAGGGCTTGGCCCAACAAAAGATGACTTGACCAAAGAAACCGTTTGTGAACAGATGGGGGTTCCGCTGGTACGGGATGAACAGACCGTCCATAGGATCAAAGATTATTTTCAAAGGCTTGGAAAAGAGATGCCGGAAAACAACCTGAAACAGGCATTGCTTCCTGAGGGTGGGACAGTATTCCAGAATCAACATGGAACTGCACCAGGGATGGCTGTACAAAAAAATGGAAAAACCGCAATTTTATTGCCAGGACCTCCTCATGAGCTGGTTCCAATGTTTCAGGAACAGGTACGCCCTTATTTGATGCAGTTTACAGATTCTGTGATTTTATCCCATAGCCTGAGGATTTTCGGCTTAGGGGAATCCCGTGTGGATGAACTTTTGGATGAATTGCTGGACAACCAAAACCCTACGGTAGCTCTTTATGCAAAGCGGGGAGAAGTACTGGCAAGGATTACTGCGAAAGCGGAAACAAAAGAGAAATGTGAAGAAATGGTTTCCCACATGGTGGAACAGGTGAAACAGCGTGTCGGAGAATATGTATATGGCATGGATGTCTCCAGTTTGGAGGAAGTGCTGGTAAAACAGTTGATCCAGCACAATAAATCCATCGCTTTAGCGGAAAGCTGCACAGGTGGAATGGTGGCAGAAAAAATCACCTCTATTCCAGGTTCCAGCCAGTGCTTTTCATATGGGATTGTATCCTATGCCAACCGGGTCAAAGCGGAAGAACTGGGAGTAGACCCAACTACATTGAAAACCTATGGTGCTGTAAGCCACCAGGTAGCGGAACAGATGGCCAGTTGTGCCAAGCAGCGAGGGCAGGCTGATATTGGTATTGGAATTACTGGTATTGCTGGGCCAGATGGTGGAACAGCGGAAAAACCTGTGGGTTTGGTATATGTGGGGGTTGCGTTTCACAACCAGGTCCGTTCGATCGAATTACATCTGAGCAGAGGATTACCGGATGAACGTCAGGATATTCGGCAGCGTACTGCAATGCACGCCCTTAGTTTAGCACTAAACGTTTTAAATCAGGAATTAATCTAATTAAAGGAGAAAACCAATATGAGTGATACTACTGCAAAAAAACCATCATGGATCAAACGTTTTTTTAAGTATTTCCTTCCTTGGAAGGGTGACCGCCCAGGAGAAGTAATCCGTAAAATTGTATTATTGGTCGCTTTGATTGTATTTATTGGTTCAGCGATTTATATTGCGGATTATTACTGGACTCGCCACAAATCCGATGTACTTTATGACCAGGTAGCTACTCTATATGATAGAGATAAAGATACAACTGCAAATGCTGATCCAGAGGAGGAACCAGTTAACCTTCCACCAGGATATAATGCAAAATTTGCTGATTTATACCAGATTAATCCGGATATTAAAGGATATATTGAAATTCAGGGAACCAATCTTTCTTTCCCAGTTGTACAGGGAAAAGACAATGATGAATACTTATACCACAATATCTATAAAAAATACGATATTTATGGGGTACCATTCCTGGATTATCGTTGTACTTTGGAACAGGATAAAACCAGCAACAATCTGCTAATTTATGGCCATCATATGAACGGAAAAAGGGTGTTTGGACAGATTACAAACTATAAGGATTTGAGTTTTTACCAGCAGCACCCAATTGTAAATTTTGACAGTGTTTATGAGGAAGCAGATTGGAAGATTATTTCTGTGTTTTTGGCAGATCCGGAAGACCAATCCTTCCAATACCAGAACTTTTTAGATATGGACGAGCAAACATTTAACAGCTATGTACAACAGGTTCGTGACCGTTCTTACTTTGATGCAGATGTGGATGTACAATACGGAGACCAGCTTTTGACCCTTTCCACCTGTTCTTACGAATTTACAGATGCACGTACAGTATTGGTAGCTCGTAAAGTCCGTGAAGGGGAAACTTCGGATGTCAATGTAAACAATGCGGCAGTGAATAGCGATGCTGTTTATCCTGCAAAATATAAAGGCTAGTTGATACATAATTACAGAAAGGGATTGCCATGAAACGATGGATTTTGAGCGGTATTTCCTGTTTGTGCGCAACAACGGTAGGAGTATTTGGTGTGTTAGTGGCATACCGTACTTCCCAACCAGTAGAACCTACCTCCGCGGAACTACAGAAAATTTCCGATTCCATTACATCACAATATGCTTCTGAACCCATCAAAGATCCAGATGATTTGGAGTATATTACAATGAGTACTGAAGAGCTGGTGGAATCTTTGCCACCAGAATCTTTTGAGAATGTTTCTTCTACGAAAAATCAATTTTCTTCCCAGGAATATATTCCTCCCAAAACTACAGAACAAAATGCTGCTCCGCAGTACAGTCAGGTTACTGTGGATGATACAAAAGATAATCCTTCCAGTATGCAAAGCGCAGCTTCTTCTACTGGAGGTACAGGTTCTATTATTGCCAGCAGCATTCCAGCTCAGAGCTCGCAACAGGAGATAAATTCCCAAGATTCTTCTAGTAGTGGAGATCCTTCAGTGGGATCATCTTCACAGGAAGAACCCTCCCAACCAAGTAGTAGTTCAGAACCAAGCTCTGTTTCCCCACCTCCTTCCTCAAGTTCCAGTGAACCACTTTCTTCTAATTCTTCATCAGAAGAATCGTCCCAAACTCCTGTTCCGCCAGGCGGTGGGGATTACGAAAATAATCCTCAATGGATGTTGGTAAGTTTTAAAGGAAAACAGGATTATTATTTATCAAGTGAAATTCTACCATTTTATGTGGAGACGGAAATGTCTTCTAGTTGGTCAACAGAAGCATTGAAGGCACAAGCAGTAGCTAGCCATACCTATGCGCAATATAAAGCAATGAATGGACAAGCAGATGTAGTGCCAACCAATAAAAAACCCAGTGAAAAAGTAAAACAGATTTGCAAAGAAGTTGCGGAAGAAATGGTCTACTACAATGGCAAGCCAATTAATGCCATGTATACTGCTGCGATGGCTTCTTACAGCAGAAACTCTAAAGATGTATTTGGTGGTAGCTTACCTTATTTAATTAGTGTTCCCAGTGAATATGAATCGCTTGGAAGCAACTGGGACTACAAAAGGGAAGTATCCAAAGATAAATTCCGTCAGTATTTAGAAAACTGGTTTGGTACAACTGACCTTGGATTAGATGGAGATATTTCTGGATGGATTAAAATCATCAATTATACAGCGGATGGATATGTGAATCAGGTTCAGGTTGGAAACCGAATGATGACAGGATGGGAATTATATAAAGCAACTGGCTGGGGAAGCGGTGTAAGAAGTGCCTATTTTTCAGTAGAAACCTCTGGGGATACCTTTATTTTTACCACTCGAGGATATGGACATTGCGTCGGAATGAGCCAGTGGGGAGCACATTTATACGCCCGTGAGGCAGGATGGAACTATAAACAGATTTTAACCCATTACTATAGTGGCACACAAGTTTATTAATATGACAAAAGAGAGAGGCACCTACTATGTTTTGCCTCTCTCTTTTTGTAGTTTTTTGTTTTCTACTAAGAAAGTATAGACCATTTCATCTTATAAATGATATAAACAATATCAATAAATCATTGCAAAGAAGTTTTATTGATTGCTGAAGACTATATTGTCTCCAAATAATATTGGAACATTTTTTAGAAACAATAATTATTTGTAAAAGGACGGTCATTATTCCTATCTTTATGTGCAGTAAAACTATTGTAAAAGGGGGATTTATATGTTATATCATACAATCTTTTATAAAATTACTTTGAAGATTCTACTGTAAAGTACTTTATTGGATAAAACTAATTTTTGGTAAATTGGTTTGACATTTTAAAAATAAAAAACAAGGATTTTGTACAATTGGATTTGGTAAAATCAATTGTTATCGTTTTATTTTAGAAGGAATGACAAAATTACAATTGTTTTTTAATGAAAAATCCCGTTTTTTACGGAAAAAAGTAAAACATACTGTATTATCTGAAATAGTATGGTATAATAATCAACATAGTATGATTGATATTAATAAAAAGGAGATCCTATTGATATGAATGATGAAAATAAAAACAATCCAAACCGGTCGGATCATATGGAAGATATTTTTTCCAGTAATACCATTCCGCCAATAGAACCTGAAAAACCGGAACAAGGACAAATACCAACTCCGGATGTGGCACCTACTACAGCATTTATCCCACAGCAGACACAGTCAACACCGGATCAAATGCAACCAACCACTCAAATTCCTCCAGTGAATCCACCTTATCCTCCAATAAACCAGCCTTCTCAACCATATACGACCAATATGGTACCTCCAACAATGGGGTATTCCCCTGAGGGAATGCCTCTTCAAACTCCAGGGGCTATACCCCCACCTCCACCAAAAAAACCATTGAGTTCCAAAGCAAAAAAAGGAATTATATTTGGCTCTATTGGCGGCGGTGTATTAATTATTGTTGCCATTATTTTATGTATTGTCCTGCTTGGCGGTGGGAAAAAATTTGACCTTGGAAAATATTATATGATATCGGTACAAGGGATGAATGGTAACGCAACTGCAGAAGTAATTACCAATGATTCGATTACGGATACAGAATTGATGAAAGACCTGGGATTAAAATCCAACCAATATAGTGAACTGGTGAATTACGCAGGGTTTTTCCAATCGGTATCCGCTGAGCTTTCAAAAACAGAAGGGATTAGCAATGGGGATACCATTGAAGCTACATTGACTTATGATGAAGATTTGGCAGAAGAACTACATATTAAAATTAAAAATAGCAAATTGAGCCTTCAAGTAAAAGGACTAAAAGATGGTACAAAAATAGATGTTTTTGAGGATTTACAGGTTACTTTTACCGGTATTGCACCAAAAGGAGAAGTTGAGATTGTCAATAACAGCACAGATGATTTTGTAAGTGGCATCTACTTTTCAGCAGATAAAACCAGTGGTTTGAGCAATGGGGATGTTGTAACAATTACCGCAAATTACGATAAATATCAAGCACAAGATGAATTGTTGGTTGTCACCCAAGAAACAAAAGAATTTACGGTAGAAGGGTTGAGCGAATATCTAACCAGTGCAGAACAAATCACCGATGAGGTGCGGGCAGCCTTGGATAATAAAGCAAAAGAGGCTGTAAACGCATCTTTGGCAGAATCTTGGTCCACTTATTATGAAAAATTTTCCGATAAATATTACTACAGTACCAATAAAATTTCTGTCAGTGATCCTGTGATCTCTACCCAAAGCTTACTGGTTGGAAAAGATCCAGAAGGATATTATTGGGATGGATATAACCGTCTTATTTATATCTATCAAGTAACGATTGATATTAGTTCTGATTCTACCTTTGGGGATAAACCAGATGGACCAAAAACCGGTTATATCGCAGTTGCATTATCCGATATTTGTATTTTAAATGGTGAAGTTGTGGTGGATAATGTAGAGAAACCTTCTCCATATGGGGATTGTTCTACCAACAATGTTACTTTAATTGATGAACTGATTAACGCCAATAAAGTAGAATATAATGTGATTGATATAAAACCTGCGGCATAGTGTTGTCGGCCAAATAAAATTTTATAATAACAAATAAGCACCTAGTTAACTAGGTGCTTATTTGTTTAGTAAAATGGTTAATTGCTGGATATTAAAGGCTTTTTACTTAAAGTATCAATAAAAATAAGCAATGAAAAAATCATAAGACAAGAAAGTTCGTGGCGGAAACAGGAATGCCAGTAGTTTATTTCTTAAACTTTTAAGACGATTATTCACTACCTTCGAAATCAATCGAAAGCTATCAATTCATAATGGTATTGATTCCTTAAATAAATGTAAGCGATAAAAATAACAACATCAATGATAATAGAACAGAGTATGTAATGCTATGAGAAAAGGATATTTTGTTCATCTAGAAATAGGTTGCTTTAATCGCAATATATAATTACTAGATGCATGGTTAGAGTGGTAGAAATTTAACTTTAATAAGCGGACCAATATTTTCGATCAAGGCTACGGTACTGGATGGCCTCAAAAATGTGCTCCTGTTGGATAACATTTTGGTTTGCTAAATCCGCAATGGTTCGGGAAACTTTTAAAATACGGTCATAAGCTCTGGCGGATAAACTCATTTTTTCAAAAGCCTGTTTTAATGTTTGTTTCGCCTGATTAGTCATAACACAGAATTTTTCCAAGTCCGCAGTAGGAAGCATAGCATTACAATAATACCCCAATTCCTGATACCGGTTTTGTTGTATCTTTCTGGCTTTTTCTACTCTTGCACGAATATCACGGGATGGTTCCGCCTTTTCCTGGGAAGAAAGCTGATCGAATTCCACTGGAGCAACTTCAATATGTAAATCCAAACGGTCCAGTAACGGCCCGCTAATTTTATTGAGATAATGACGTACTTTGCTGGCGGAACAACTGCATTCCCTAGTTGGGTGGCCGTAATAACCGCATGGGCAGGGATTCATAGCGGCGATAATCATAGTGGAACATGGATAGGAAACCGTAATGTTTGCTCGGTTGATCTGAACAACACGGTCTTCTATCGGGGCACGTAAAACCTCTTTGGCGTCCCGGTGGAGTTCTGGCAGCTCGTCTAAAAAGAGCACTCCGTTGTGGGCAAGGCTGATTTCGCCTGGTTTTGGTGGGATTCCTCCTCCTGTTAAACCAGAAGCGGAAATGGTATGATGAGGGCTACGGAATGGTCTGACTGTGGTTAAAGCACAATTTTCTGGAAGGATTCCCGCAATGGAGTGGATTTTTGTGGTTTCAATTGCTTCCTCAAACGTCATTTTGGGCAAGATGGAGGGAAGGCGTTTTGCCAACATGCTTTTTCCAGAACCTGGTGGACCAATCAGTAAAGCATTGTGACCGCCCGCCGCGGCGATTTCCAAAGCTCGTTTTGCGATTTCCTGCCCTTTTACATCCGCAAAGTCGGGTAAATTCTGTTCTTGTTGGGAAAAGTCTATCGAGAATTGGGCTGGTTCCAGCGAAGTGGCTTGTGCTAAGAATGAGGTTAATTTGGTAACAGAGTCTACGCCATAGACTTGAACCCCTTGTACTACACTGGCTTCCTTGATATTCTCCAGTGGGACAAAAATTCTTTGGAACCCCAATTGTTTTGCGTGAAGTACCATTGGCAGAATACCATTGCAACGCCTGATTTCTCCACCTAAAGATAACTCTCCGATAAAGATATCGTTGGTATTATTGTAATTTAATTGCCCTGTTGCCTGTAATAATCCAATCAAGATAGGCAAATCGTAGATAGGACCAGTTTTTTTGGTGTTTGCAGGTGCCAAATTGACTGTAATCCTGCGGGCGGGAAGTTCATAGCCACAATTTTTCATGGCAGCCCGCACCCTGTCTTTGCTCTCTTTGACAGCGGCGTCTGGTAGCCCGACAATTTCAAACGCTGGCATCCCATTGGCGATATCTACTTCAATTGTTACATGGTATGCGTCCAAACCAATTAATCCAATGCTATTGATGCTACATAACACTTGCCGTTTCCCCTTTATTTTGTTTTTGTGTGGATTGTTTAATCTCCTGATAGATAAAATCGTTCATATCCTGTGCCATTTTTAAAACGGATTCCATTTGTTTTTGATTAAATTCCAAGGGAAAATCCCCTGGATAACGAGTTTCAATATAATAATGGTTTAAGTTGGCGCTTTCGTCCAGCCATTCCACAAATTTTTGGTCGTGTTTTACAGCTTGTTTACACAGCCAGGTAAGGTTATGCCCATCTACCAAGCGATGGGTTTTAAAAATAAGATACGCCTTTAATGCTTTTTCCGCGCATTGTTGACAGTGGAAAGCACAACTATCATAAAGGCGGGGGTCAGTAAATAGGAGCTCGGCCGCCAGACGATCCTGGTAAGCTGCGTCAATCCAGTCTTCGTAATCTTTACTGTCCCGGGACCAGCTTCCTCGTCTAGCCATATAATACAACCCCCTTTTGAATTGCCCGTTCTGCCAGAGAGTTTTGGGTATGGCTCAGTTCTTCCCATTGTGTTGGGCTGTATACGACTAAATCAAAAGGAATCTCGCAGTCAATATTGAGGTACAGGTCATGGCTTAACCCTTCTGAATGGTCGGCGATGACAATTAGTTTAAAGCTGGATAACTCATCTTTTACATTGTGTTTCCAGCTAAACAAGATAATTTTATTTGGATGGCAGTACTCAATAATTTCCTTTGTAACTTGTTGGATATATTCATTATGAATCATAAAAACCGCATCCTTTCTGACTGGTACTCTTTTAGTATTATTATAAGCCGTGTTTTTACTGTTTGCAACAAATTTTTCCAAAAGCTTGTTAGATAACTGTTTTTGCAGCAGTATTCTACAAAATCATTTATTTTGCAGGAAATAAAATAGATTAGCCAAGGAAAAATACTTGAATTTCCTGCCATAAAATGATATCATAAATTTAACTCATCAAACAAAAGGGAGAATGGATTATGTTATTAAGCCAATTGTTAGGGGAACGGTATCGTGAAAAACCTTCTGATGCTAGTATTCCAAGCCATATATTTATGTTAAAAGGCGGTTATATTCGTCAAGTTGCCAACGGTATTTTTTCTTTATTGCCACCAACGAAACGAATAACGAGAAAGATTGAGGAAATTATCCGCCAGGAAATGGACCGTATCGGCGGCCAGGAAGTATTGTTCCCAGTGGTGCTGCCACGTGATTTATGGGATGAATCCGGCCGTTATGACTCTGTTGGAAGTGAATTATTGCGTTTTACAGACCGTTCCGGTGCAGGATGCGTACTCGGTATGACCCACGAGGAAGCCGCTGTGCATTTGGCGCGTTCTGAAGCAAAGAGTTATCAAAAGTATCCCTTTATGATTTATCAGATCCAAACCAAATTCCGTGATGAACCACGGGCAAGGGGTGGATTAATCCGTGTACGTGAGTTCACCATGAAGGACGCGTATTCTTTCCACACTTCCCAGGAAGATTTGGAACGTTATTATAAAATCTGTTTTGAAGCATATGAACGTATTTTTGCCCGTTGTGGTGTGCCAGAAGTAATTTCTGTTACTTCGGATAGCGGCATGATGGGTGGCGCGGTAGCAGATGAATTTATGCTATTGTGCGACGCTGGGGAAGATACCATTGTAACCTGCCCTCACTGTGGTTATCGTTCTAATATGGAAGTAGCTGAATTTGAGCATGAAGCCATTGAACGTCCAGAGAGTGAAATTCAAAAAGTAGCGACTCCAGGGGTAAAAACAATTGATGAACTAGTTGCATTTTTTGAAGGGAAAGTTCCACCACAACAGATGATTAAAGCTACAGTATTTGCTGTGGAAAACAGTGATAGAGTGGTAATTGTATTTATCCGTGCTGATTATGAGGTAAACGAGGCAAAATTGCGCCGTATTGTTGGGGCGAATGTATTCCCATTAACGGATTATTCTGATGTTGATTTGGCGTTTGGTTCTTTGGGACCTTATCAATTGAATCCAGGAAAATGCGAAGTTTACTATGATGAAACCATTGCCCATGCCAATGATATGTCCTGTGGTGCCAATGAAGATGGCTATCATTATACTGGCGTGTGTATGGACCGTGATATTAAACCAGAAAAATATATTGATGTGGCAAAAGTAATTACAGGCTCCAAATGTGCAAAATGCGGCCAGGAGTTAAAATTAAGCCGTGGTGTTGAAGTGGGGAACATCTTCCAATTGGGTACCAAATACACCGAAAGTATGGGAATGACCTATACGGACAAAGATGGTACACAGAAAACTCCGATTATGGGATGTTATGGTATTGGTGTTGGACGTTTGGCCGCTTGTATCATTGAAGCGCATCACGATGAAAATGGACCAATTTGGCCTTACGCCGTTGCTCCTTGGCAGATTCATATTTGTGCGTTAAGCAATAAGAAAATGGATGTTATGCCAATTGCCAAAGACTTATATGATAAATTAGGCGGACAGTATGAAGTGGTATTGGATGACCGTGGTGCAAACGCAGGGGTTCAATTTGCGGACGCTGATTTGTTAGGGGTTCCAATCCGGATTGTAGTAGGAGTAAAAAATGCCCAGAATGGACAAGTAGAAATTTCTACCCGCGATAAATCTATCCAGGAAGTTGTAGACATTGCGGATGTCCCTGTTAAGATTGCGGAAATTGTAGAAAAGATAAAATAGTATCTAAACAGAGGGGCAATATTACCTGCACAGGTTCGTACAAAACAAACATAGAAAGTAAAACCTCCTATGATAGAATAAAAACTATCATAGGAGGTTTTTTACGCCAAGAAGCTACAGAAATATAAGTATGTATCAAATTGAAATAATCAAATTAAGAACGCAGGGATTTAGAGGACAAGAAATTTACCAAAAATTAGGATCTAATAAAAAACAGTATGAAAATTTCATAACAAGATACAACAAAAAAGGATGCCAAGATAAAATAGCTTGAAATAGAGAATGAACTAATGATGGATTTTCTCTCACTTACAGAAAGGAAGTGAGATTACAGGTAAAATACAATGTAATCTATCGGCATAGAGAACAGTATCCAATCAGTTCAATGTGTCGTTTCTTTGATGTATCGCGCAGTGAATATTATGGATACGTACAAAGAATAGATATAGTTCAAAAGATAAAAGAATGTCAGGATAAATGCGATAGAACTTATGGTTATCACAGAGTACATATATGGCTTGAAAGACAAGGAATACACCGCAATCCTAAGACAATATTGTGTACAATGCAAAAGTATACTCTGTTATCGTCAGTAAGAAGAAAGAAATATCGTAATTATGGAAATGCACTTCATAAATATCCAAATCTATTAAATAGAGATTTCACCTCCACAAAACCGAATTAGAAATGGGTTACAGATATATCATATATACACCACGAGGAAACTTGTATCAGGGATTTGTTTGATAATAGTATCGAATCTTACAAAATTGGAACTAAATTAAATATTGATTTGTGCTGTCTAATATTCGTGCTGTAAAGAGGAAAGAAAAAATCACTGCAGACCTGCAACTCCACAGTGACCAGGGCATACACTTCTCAAAAGTATTTTAAGCCGACGAAATCTTACAGCATTGCGCCTTCAATGTCAAGACACGAGAACCCTACTCAAAACAGAGTGAATTAATCGCGTTAAACTCAAAACTTTTCAGCAGGCTCGCTTGCTGATTGATAATATATTTCTTTCTACAACAATCAATGTATTCAAACAAAAACAAAACTGACTCCCATAGAATTTAGAAGTCAGTTCGTTGCTTAATTATTCGATTTCTATCATTTGAGGCTCTTTTTTGTACTGTCCGCACAATTTGGGGCAGAATATATTTTTTCTACTACCCTTTTTTATTCTATTTATTTGCTGCGTTAATGGCATCATCGCCTTTTTGTAATTCATCGCAAGCTTCCATATATTTATTTAGTGCATCAACATATTGGGAATAAGCGTTTTCATCCCCGGAAAGGACGGCTTCTGGATCCAATGACTGGAATATTTCGTTGGCCTCTGTGATGCCTTTGCTGGCAGTGCGGTAACATTCTTGTGCTTCCTGAAATTTTTCTGGAGGATCTAAGTCAGCCAATTTATGGATTTGTTCATCGATTGAATCAATCATATCTAAAAATTCTTGAAACCCTTCTACTGTGGAAGTATCCAAATTGGAGATATTTCCGATTTCATCATTGAGATCTGCTGTTATTTGGGTATATTGTTCCACATATGTTTTTTCTTTATTGTCAATACATCCTGCAAAAACAAAGACAACACATGTTACTAATAAAGCGGTAACGAATAATTGGACTGCTTTTTTCATAATCAATAACTCCTTTTTAAATCAATGTCAACATTATAGCATGTTCTTTTAGATTTGTCGATAGAAGGGGAACAAAGGCTATTTTTTTGTGGTTTTATTTGTCCTTTTTTTTCGGGGTATAGATTTCATGGAAGGAAAGGCTTTTTGCAGACGACGCTCAAAAATAGATTTGTGTTGGGTATGCCGATAGTTTGCTATTAATTCCGCAATTCTTTTTTGAAAGTTTTCTCTGTTCTCAATTTTTTTCGTATTTAAATAGGAAGCAACGTTGGCAAAAAGCTGATTTATGGTAAGGTTTTTCAATTTTTCCTGTGGATGTGGATTTAATTTTAAAGAGAGATTATGTAGGTCTGCTTTAATTTGATTAATAAGATGGATTTTCTTCGACAGATGTGCTGCAATAATAGTAGCGTGAATGGCATCCGCAATAAAAATAATACCAAAAACAATTAAAATAACCTTACCTATATTAACGGGAATCCAATTGACAAACTGGTTAACAAATGGTTGTACTACTTTAATAATCACCAGTGAAAGGACTCCCCACGCTAAGGAAATTTGCAAACAAATCCTGCCATGAAGATTAAATTTTTTGTCGCTGTAATCCCACCATTTTGTATGGAATAATTTCTCCATCAGCCATCCAGTAAAATATTCCAAAGTGCTGGCAACCAAAATTCCACCAAGGAATAGATCGGTTAATCGGTCTTGATAGGAGCTTAATGTTAAGATAATTAAGCACATACCAACTCCGTAAATTGGACAGTATGGGCCAGAGAGATAACCACGGTTTACAAATTTTTTCTCGTTATAACTACACAGGATGGTTTCCATGGTCCATCCCATTACGCTATAAATAATAAAGTAAAAGAATAACTGATAAAGGGTAAATCCTTGTAGCGTAAGAAACATATTAAAACCTTCTTCCTATCTTTTCTTTCATATTCATTATAACATTTCTGTCGGAAAAAACGATAAAATAAAAGCAAATAAAATAATTTTTAAGTTCATAAATAATTTACAAATTAATTTTTGCAATCCCTTGCAATCTGAAAAAGCTATGTTATAATATAGAGGTATGACTGTACAAGATATGCGATGAAGCAGAAGGTGGCCATCCTTGCGGTGGGGAATTTCTGTGGAGTATGTCCGATTTCAAACCGGGCGACAAAACTTAATCTTTTTAACATGCAGACCGCAGGACTAGAAAGCATTGCTTTCCAAGCTGTTTAATCTAGGGTGACTTGCGCACTATAGGATTAACTGCGTTTATGTTAAAAATAGGTGTTTGCAACATGCTCCGGAAAAACAGAATTTGTTTTTTCGGTTTTTTCATGTCCAAGCACGAAACACACGGCAACGTGTAAGTTTGGTCCAGCCCCCCTTGAACAAAATTTTTAGGAGGCGATGACTGTGGCAGTCAAAGAAAAAATCAGAATCAGACTGAAAAGTTATGATCACAACCTGATCGACGCATCTTGCAAAAAGATCGTTGAAACCGCAAAACGCACCGGAGCTCAGGTGTCCGGACCAATCCCTCTGCCAACCAAAAAAGAGGTAGTAACCATTTTGCGTGCGGTACACAAGTACAAAGATAGCCGTGAGCAATTTGAAATGAGAACTCACAAAAGACTCATCGATATTCTCAGACCATCTAACAAAACTGTAGAAGCTCTTCAGAGCCTCGAACTTCCTGCTGGTGTAGAAATCGAAATCAAGCTTTAATTTAGATTCGAAAGCTAAGCAGGTCATGTTGGGAGGAACCTCTCAACCAATAACCTTATAGGAGGAAGAAACAATGAAAAAAGGTATTATCGGTAAAAAAATCGGTATGACCCAAATTTTCGATGAAGTCGGAAACGTAATTCCGGTTACAGTAATTGAAGCTGGTCCTTGCGTAGTTGTTCAAAAGAAAACAATCGAAAATGATGGCTACCAGGCAATTCAAATCGGCTTTGGCGATATGAAGCCACACAATGTGAACAAACCACAGGCTGGACATTTCGCAAAAGCAGACGCAGCTCCAAAAAGAACACTGAAAGAATACAGACTGGATGACACAGATGCTTACAATCTGGGAGATATCATCAAAGCTGATATCTTTGCAGAAGGTGACATCGTTGATGTTTGTGGAACCAGCAAAGGTAAAGGTTTTGCCGGCGCAATCAAACGTCACGGTAGCAGAAGCCTGAAAGCCAGCCATGGTACTGGTCCAGTTGCTAGACAAGCAGGATCCATGGGTGCCGCATCTTCTCCTTCGAGAATTTACAAAGGTAAAAAGATGGCAGGTCACTTAGGTGCTGAAACCGTTACCGTTCAAAACCTGGTTGTTGTAAAAGTTGACGCTGAAAACAACCTGATCGCAATTAAAGGTGCTATTCCAGGACCTAAAGGCGGTATCGTTTCCATCACTAACAGTGTGAAAAAGGCATAGGAAGGAGGAAGCATCATGCCAAATATTGCAGTATTTAATATGGCAGGTAAAGAGGTTGCTAAAATCGATCTCGCAGATGCCGTTTTTGGAATTGAGCCAAATAAAGCTGTTCTCCATATGGCTGTTGTCAACTACTTGGCAAACCAGCGCCAGGGTACACAATCCACTCTGACCCGTACAGAAGTTCGCGGTGGTGGTAAAAAACCTTGGAGACAAAAAGGAACAGGCCATGCTCGTCAGGGATCTACCCGTTCTCCACAATGGACACACGGCGGCGTAGCACTGGGACCAAAACCTCGTGACTATAGCTATTCTCTGAATAAAAAAGTGAAAAGATTAGCAGTGAAATCTGCTCTTTCCGCTAAAGTTTTAGAAGAAAACTTGATTGTTGTTGACGCTATCACAATGAACGAATACAAAACCAAAGATATGGTTGCAATGCTCTCCGCACTGGGTGCTGACAAAAAAGCGTTGATCGTTCTTCCAGAAGTTGATGCGAAAGTAATTAAAAGCGCATCCAACATCAAAGGCGTGAAAACAGCACAAGTAAACGAATTAAACGTTTATGACATCCTCAACAATGATAAATTAATTATTGTTCAGGCTGCTGCTCAGAAAATCGAGGAGGTGTACGCATAATGAAAGTTACTGCACAGGATATCATTCTGCGCCCTATCGTGACTGAAAAATCCATGGAAGGTATGCAGGAAAAGAAATACACCTTTAAAGTAGCAAAATCTGCAAACAAAATTGAAATTGCTCGGGCAATTGAATCTTTGTTTGGCGTAAAAGTTGCCAAAGTTCACACCATGAACTGCAAAGGCAGATATGTACGTCAGGGTGCTACCGCTGGTTACAAACCAGACTGGAAAAAAGCAATTGTAACCCTGAAAGAAGATTCAAAAGGGATTGAATTCTTCGAGAATATGTTCTAATTTAGAACCTATTCAAGGTAATGTATGGCAGCCAAAGTTGCTGTCGCTAAACCATTAAGAAGGAGAGAACACTGTGGCTATTAAAACATATAAACCAACGACCGCTTCCAGACGTAATATGACAGTAACCGATTACTCTGAGCTTTCCAAAGTTGCTCCTGAAAAAAGCCTGTTGGAGTCTTTGAAAAAAAATTCCGGTCGTAACAACACAGGTAAAATCACCGTTCGTCACCGTGGCGGCGGAAACAGAAAAAAATATCGTGTAATCGATTTTAAACGTGATAAAGCGGATATGAACGCAACTGTTCTTACTTTAGAGTATGACCCAAACCGTTCCGCTCACATCGCTTTGATCCAATATGAAGATGGAGAAAAACGTTACATCGTTGCTCCAGTTGGTTTGAAAGTTGGCGACGTTGTTTGCAGCGGTGCTGAAGTTGATATTAAACCAGGTAACGCACTGCCATTAATCAACATCCCAGTTGGTACTTTCATCCACAACATTGAACTGTACCCAGGAAAAGGCGCTCAGTTGGTAAGAAGTGCTGGTAATACAGCACAGCTGATGGCAAAAGAAGGTGCTTACGCACTGGTTCGTTTACCATCCGGTGAGTTGAGAAATGTTCCTGTTAACTGTATGGCTACAATCGGCCAGGTTAGCAACATTGACCACGAAAACGTAAAAGTTGGTAAAGCTGGTAAAACCCGTCACTTAGGTTTCAGACCTACCGTTCGCGGTTCTGTTATGAACCCTAACGACCATCCACACGGTGGTGGTGAAGGTAAATCACCGATCGGACGTCCAGGACCAGTTACACCTTGGGGCAAACCTGCTCTTGGTTACAAAACCCGTAAAAAACATAATCGCTCCGACAAATTTATCGTAAAACGCAGAAATGCTAAGTAGTTGTTGAAAGGAGGCAGTTGTTATGGGTAGAAGTATTAAAAAAGGACCTTACGTACAACCGGTTCTTTTAAAAAGAGTTCAAGAAATGAACGAAAAAGGTGAAAAACAAGTTTTGAAGACCTGGTCCAGATCTTCCACAATTTTCCCTGATTTCGTTGGCCATACATTCGCAGTTCATGACGGACGTAAGCACGTTCCAGTATATGTAACAGAGGACATGGTAGGACACAAACTGGGTGAGTTTGCTCCAACCAGAACTTACAGAGGACATGCCGGTTCCAAAACATCAAATAACGGCAAGAAGTAGGCCGAAAGGAGGATTTTAAATGGAAGCAACGGCTAAATTAAAATTTACCCGTATTGCACCTCGTAAAGTGCAAATTGTGCTTGACCTGATCAGAGGGAAAGACACAACTGAAGCAATGGCAATTTTAAAGCACACACCTAAAGCTGCTTGTGAGGATCTTGAAAAACTTCTGAAGTCCGCTTGTGCCAATGCAGAAAACAATTTCGGCATGGATAAAGATAATCTTTATGTATCTGCTTGTTATGTAACTCCAGGTCCAATCCTGAAAAGAATCAGACCAAGAGCTCAGGGTAGAGCATATCGTGTATTCAAGAGAACATCACATGTTACTTTAACTGTGAAAGAAAAGGCATAAGGCTGAAAGAGGAGGTAAACTATGGGTCAAAAAGTAAACCCACACGGCTTAAGAGTGGGCGTTATTAAAGATTGGGATTCCCGCTGGTTTGCAGGTAAAGCCGCTTTCGGCGATACCCTTGTAGAAGATTACAAACTGCGTAATTTCATTAAAAAGAACCTGTATGTAGCTGGTATTTCTAAAATTGAAATTGAACGTGATGCAGTAAGAACTAAAATTCATATTCACTGCGCGAAACCAGGTATTGTAATCGGCCGCGGTGGTGCTGAAATTGAAAAATTAAAAGCACAGATCGAAAAATTAATTGGTAAACCAGTTAATATCAATATTGTTGAGGTTAGAACTCCTGACCTGAACTCTCAATTAACAGCTGAAAACATTGCTGCTCAGCTGGAACGCAGAATTTCCTTCCGTCGTGCTATGAAACAAGCAATCGGAAGAACTATGAAATTAGGCGCTAAAGGTATTAAAATTTGTGTATCTGGTCGTCTCGGCGGTGCAGAAATTGCTCGTTCTGAAACTTATCATGAAGGTACAATTCCTCTGCAAACTATCAGAGCTGACATCGATTACGGTTTCGCTGAAGCGGATACCACTTATGGTAAACTCGGTGTTAAAGTATGGATTTACAAAGGTGAAGTTCTGAAAGGCGAAATGGCTCGCACAGAAGAACCAAGAAGAAGACCTTCTAACCGCAGAAGACCCCGCAGGGAAGGGGGTAACAAGTAATGCTGTTGCCAAAAAGAGTGAAATATCGTCGCGTTCATCGTGGACGTTTAAAAGGAAAAGCCATGAGAGGTAACAAGGTTACCTATGGTGATTACGGTCTTGCAGCTCTCGAACCAGCTTGGATCACTTCCAACCAAATCGAAGCAGCACGTATTGCAATGACCCGTTACATCAAACGTGGTGGTCAAGTATGGATTAAAATTTTCCCAGATAAACCAATTACGGAAAAACCAGCGGAAACTCGAATGGGTTCCGGTAAAGGTTCTCCAGAATATTGGGTAGCTGTGGTAAAACCAGGCAGAGTTATGTTTGAAATTGCAGGTGTATCAGAAGAAGTTGCTCGTGAGGCGATGCGTCTTGCTATGCACAAACTTCCAATCAAATGCAAATTCGTAACTAAGGAAGAAACGGATGGTGAGCAATAATGAAAGCAGTTGAAATCAGAGATTTGACTACAAATGACCTCAATAAAAAATTGGGTGACCTTAAAGCCGAGCTCTTCAACTTACGCTTCCAGCTCGCTGTTAATCAGCTCGAGAACCCTATGCGCATCAAAGCGGTAAAAAAAGATATTGCGCGCATTAAAACTGTTCTTCGTGAGCGTGAATTAAAGGAAAGCGTTAACTAAGTGTGAAGGGAGAATAAAGCTGTGATCGAGAGAAATCTTAGAAAAACTCGTGTCGGTAAAGTTGTAAGCGACAAAATGGATAAAACAGTTGTTGTTGCTATCGTCGACAATGTGAGACACCCCCTTTATAAAAAGATTGTAAAACGTACTGTAAAACTGAAAGCACATGATGAACAAAATGCTTGCAAAATCGGCGATACTGTACAGGTAATGGAAACCCGTCCTCTGTCCAAAGACAAAAGATGGAGAGTTGTTACAATTTTGGAAAAGGCTAAATAGTTTTACTAATTGATAGGAATACCGAAAGGAGGAACGCGCTGTGATACAGATGCAAACTTACCTGAAAGTAGCCGACAACACTGGTGCGAAAACTTTAATGTGTATTCGCGTACTGGGCGGTTCACGTAAAAGGTATGCAAATATTGGTGACGTAGTGGTTGCTTCGGTTAAAAAAGCAACACCCGGCGGCGTTGTCAAGAAAGGCGACGTAGTAAAAGCAGTAATCGTTCGTTCAGCAAAAGGCGTTCGTAGAGAAGATGGAACATACATCCGTTTCGACGAAAACGCTGCTGTTATTATTAGAGAAGATAAAAACCCAAGAGGTACACGTATCTTTGGGCCAGTTGCAAGGGAACTTCGTGATAAAGACTACATGAAGATTTTGTCTCTTGCTCCTGAAGTACTTTAATGGGAGGTGCAATTTAACATGATTAAAAAGTTGCACGTTAAAACCGGCGATGAAGTAATGATCATCAGCGGTAAAGACAAAGGCAAAAAAGGTAAAGTACTGGAAGTCAGCAAAAAAGAAAATAAAGTTATTGTGGAAGGTGCAAACATTGCTACCAAACACATGAAACCAAGACGCCAGGGTGAAGCTGGCCAACTGTTAAAAGTAGAAGCTCCAATGTACGCTTCTAAAGTAATGTTGGTTTGCCCTAAATGTGGCAAAGCTACCCGTGTTGCTTTCAAAGTGGAAGCAGATGGCACTAAAAAACGTCGTTGTGTAAAATGCGACGCTACTTTTTAAGTGAGGAGGGTACGACATGGCTAGACTGAAAGAACAATACAAGAGCGAAATTGCTCCAGCAATGATGAAAAAATTTGGTTATAAAAGTGTCATGCAGATTCCAAAGCTTGAAAAAGTGGTAATCAACGTAGGTGCTGGCGAAGCACGCGATAACTCTAAAGTTATTGATGCTATCATGAATGACCTGGCTACTATTACAGGTCAAAAACCAGTTGTTTGTAAAGCTAGAAAATCTGTAGCGAACTTTAAACTTCGTGAAGGCATGAATATCGGCGTAAAAGTAACACTGCGCGCTGAAAAAATGTATGACTTTGTTGATAGACTGTTCAACATTGCTCTTCCTCGTGTAAGAGACTTCAGAGGAATCAATCCGAACTCTTTTGACGGTAGAGGTAACTACAACATGGGTCTGAAAGAGCAATTGATTTTCCCTGAAATTGAATACGATAAAATCGATAAAACCCGCGGTATGGACATCTGCTTTGTTACAACCGCTACAACAGACGAAGAGTCCCGTGAATTATTAACATTGATGGGCGCTCCATTTGAAAAGTAAGGGAGGATACAGAACATGGCTAAAAGATCTATGATCGTAAAACAGCAAAGGGAGCCTAAATATTCCACCCGTGCTTATAACAGATGTAAAATCTGCGGTAGACCCCATGCGTATCTCCGCAAATACGGTATCTGCCGTATCTGTTTTAGAGAATTGGCTTATAAAGGCCAAATCCCTGGCGTAAAAAAATCCAGCTGGTAAAAAGCACGAGCAAAGGAGGTTGACGGTATGCAAATCACTGATACAATTGCTGATATGCTGACCCGAATCAGAAACGCAAATTCAGCAAAACACGATACAGTTGATGTGCCTGCATCCAACATGAAGAAAGCGATTGCTCAGATTCTTGTAGATGAAGGTTATATTAAAAATTACCAGATTATTGAAGATGGTAAACAAGGTATCATCCGTATCACTTTAAAATACGGTGAAAATAAATCTCAGATCATCACTGGTCTGCGCAGAGTTTCTAAGCCAGGTCTTAGAATCTATGCTAGCTGTGAAGATCTTCCAAAAGTTATGAAAGGCCTTGGAATCGCTATCGTTTCCACATCGAAAGGTATTATGACTGATAGAGCTGCACGTAAAGCAAACTGCGGCGGCGAAGTTCTGGCATTTATTTGGTAGTATAAGGAGGAATCAAGAATGTCTCGTATAGGTAGAGCTCCAATTCAGGTTCCTGCTGGCGTGGACGTTAAAATTGACGGCCACCACATTACAGTAAAAGGCCCTAAAGGAACTTTGGAAATGGATTTCCACAAAGATATGGCTGTTGCTTTAAACGATGGTGTCATCGAAGTAACTCGCCCAAGTGATAAAAAAGATCACAGAAGCCTGCACGGTTTAACCAGATCTTTGATCAACAATATGGTAATCGGTGTAAGCGAAGGCTTTAAAAAAGAATTAGAAATTAACGGTGTTGGTTACCGTGCTGCAAAACAGGGAAAAGATCTGGTTATGAACCTGGGTTATTCCCATCAGGTAACCATGAGTGAAATCGATGGCATTACCATCGAAGTTCCAAACCAGACTTCAATCATCATTTCCGGCCCTGACAAACAAAAAGTTGGTCAGTTCGCTGCGGAAGTTCGTGAAAAACGTCCACCAGAACCTTATAAAGGCAAGGGGATTAAATATGTTAACGAACATATCCAGCGTAAAGAAGGTAAAGCCGGTAAAGGTGCGAAAGGTTAGTTAAAGGAGTGACTGAACAATGGTGAACAAAGCTAGTAGCAATAAGGCTAGATTAAGAAGACATCGCAGAGTTCGCGGCAAAATCTCCGGAACACCTGCATGCCCACGCCTGAATGTATTCCGCTCCGCTAAGCATATCTATGCACAAGTGATAGATGACATTAACGGCGTTACACTGGTTTCCGCTTCCACAATGGATAAAGAATTTGAAGGATTCGGCGGAAACAAAGAAGCTGCACATAAAGTTGGTGAACTGGTAGGCAAAAGAGCTTTGGAAAAAGGGATTGAAACTGTTGTATTTGACAGAGGCGGTTACCTGTACCACGGCAGAATTGCTGAGTTAGCAGCTGGAGCCCGCGAAAGCGGCCTCAAGTTCTAAAGAGGAGGTATACTTTTGGCTAGAATAGATGGATCACAACTGGATCTGCAAGAAAAAGTTGTTGCGATTAATCGTGTTTCCAAAACTGTAAAAGGTGGTCGTATTTTTAAATTCGCTGCTTTGGTTGTAGTTGGAGACGGAAACGGAACCGTAGGTTTCGGTTTGGGTAAATCTGGTGAAGTTCCAGATGCAATCCGCAAAGGCATCGAAGATGCAAAGAAAAACCTGGTTAAGATTTCACTGAAAGGTACTTCTATCCCTCACGAAATCGTTGGTGAATTCGGTGCAGGTCGTGTTTTGATGAAACCAGCTCCAGAAGGTACTGGTGTTATCGCAGGCGGCCCAGTTCGTGCGGTTGTTGAAGTTGCTGGTATCAAAGATATCAGAACAAAAGCGCTGCGTTCTAACAACCCTTGCAATGTTGTAAAAGCAACTATCCAAGGTTTGTCTTCTTTGCGCAATGCGGAAGAAGTTGCTGCATTACGTGGTAAGAGCGTAGTAGAAATTTTGAAATAAGGAGGCGCAGGCAAATGGCACTCAATATTACATTGAAAAAGAGCCTGATTGGTTCTAAAAAAGACCAGATTGCAACTGCTGCTTCTCTGGGTCTGAAAAAAATTGGCGACGTTACTACACAACCAGATAACGCTGCTACACAGGGTAAAATCCGTAAGATTTCCCATCTTATTGAGGTTACAGAAATCTAAACCTAAGGAGGTGTAAACCGATGAAATTACACGAATTATCTCCAGCAGCTGGTTCCACAAAAGCACCAAAACGTATTGGACGCGGTGCTGGTTCTGGTACAGGTAAAACAGCTGGTAAAGGACACAAAGGTCAAAACGCACGTTCCGGCGGTGGTGTAAGACCAGGTTTCGAAGGTGGACAGATGCCTTTGCAAAGACGTATCCCAAAAAGAGGGTTCAACAACATCTTTGCAACCAACTACGCTATTGTAAATGTGTCTGATTTAAATAAATTTGAAGATGGCGCTGTTGTTGACACAGCTGCTTTAAAAGAAGCTGGCTTGGTGAAAAAAGTAATGGACGGCGTTAAAGTTTTGGGCAATGGAGAACTGACCAAAAAACTGACTGTTTGTGCAGCTAAGTTCTCAGCTACTGCAAAAGAAAAAATTGAGAAAGCAGGCGGAAAGGCTGAGGTGAAGTAAGATGTTTCAGACGGTTCGTAATGCGTTTAAAGTAGCAGATTTAAGAAAGAAAATTCTTTATACCATTCTCATCATCATCATTTTTAGACTGGGCTCTGCTATTACGGTTCCGTTTTTGGATCCTTCAGTATTAAAAAGCATCGTTACTTCAGATAATAGTTTCCTTGGATATTTTAACGTATTAACCGGTGGTGGGTTGGAAAAAGCAACTATTTTTGCAATGTCCATCACTCCATACATCAACGCTTCGATTATTGTCCAGTTGTTAACTGTGGCAATTCCTTATCTGGAAAGGCTCCAGAAAGAAGGGGAAGTTGGGAGAAAGAAACTGGGTAAAATCACCCGTTACCTCACATTCGTCCTTGCGCTGATTCAAGCAGTTGGTTTCTTCTTCTTACTGAAATCCAACAACGCTGTTGAATATTCCACAGGCTGGGAAGTTTGGTTTACAGGTATTATTATTGTAGCTGCATTTACAGCAGGTTCCTGCTTAATTGTATGGTTAGGTGAAAGAATTACACAAAAAGGGATTGGAAATGGTATTTCCGTCATCTTGTTTGCTGGTATTATCTCCCGTGCACCACAAGCATTTAGTACTTTAAAAAGTATGTGGGAATTGGGTGGTCAAGGCCAGTGGCAGAATTACATCTATGTTCCATTAATTGTGGTAATCTTTATTGCAATGATTATCTTTATTATTGTAATGACAAATGCGGAACGCCGTATTCCAGTAATGTACGCAAAACGTGTTGTAGGAAGAAAAATGTATGGTGGTCAAAATTCTCATATTCCTGTAAAAGTAAGTATGAGTGGTGTAATGCCAATTATCTTTGCTACCTCCATCCTTTCTATCCCAAGCTTGATTGCACAGTTTGTAAATGTTCAAGAAGGCTTCTGGCTGCATTTCTTCCAGGTCTTCCGTTATGATAGTTGGGGTTATGCAATCCTTTACTTTGTACTGATTATTGCATTTAACTTCTTCTATATCGCGATTCAGTATAACCCAATTGAAATTGCAAACAACTTACGTAAAAATAATGGTGCTATTCCAGGTATCCGTCCTGGTAAACCAACATCTGATTTCATCTCCAGAGTAATTTGGAAAATCGCTATGCTGGGAGCTGTGTTCCTAGGTATTATTGCGGTATTCCCAATCTTCTTCCAGATGGCAACAGGTGCTCAAATCGCTCTTGGTGGTACATCCATCATCATTATTGTAAGTGTTGCTTTGGATACAATGAGAGCATTGGAATCCCAATTGACCATGCGTAAACACAAAGGCTTCTTAGAATAATCAGGAGGGCAAGTATGAATTTAATTCTTTTAGGTGCTCCGGGTGCCGGAAAAGGTACACAAGCAGAAATTATTTGTGATACATTAAAAATTCCAGCTATTTCTACCGGTAATATCCTGCGCGAAGCGGTCAAAAATGGCACAGAGCTGGGATTGAAAGCCAAAGAATATATGGAATCTGGCAATTTGGTTCCGGATGAGGTTGTAATTGGCCTGTTAAAAGAACGGATTGCGCAGCCTGACTGTGAAAATGGTTATGTGCTGGATGGATTTCCACGTACAGTTCCTCAAGCGGAAGCTTTGGATGCAATGGGCGTAGTAATTGATCGAGTAATCGATATTGAAGTTCCTGATGAAAAAATTCAGGCTAGATTATCTGGACGCCGTGTTTGTGAATCTTGCGGCGCATCCTACCATGTGATGTATAAACCTTCTGCTGAAGAAGGAAAATGCGATAAATGTGGCGGGAATACCGTGCAGCGTAAAGACGACCATCCAGATACCATAAAAGAGCGTTTAACTGTTTACCATGAACAAACGGAGCCGCTCAAAGACTACTATACAAAAACAGGTAAACTGGTTATTGTAGAAGGGCAGGAAGATGTAAAAGATACAACCGCCCTTACTTTGAAAGCCTTGGAGGCATAATTGATGATTGCTTTGAGAACAGCAAGAGAACTGGAACTATTACGGGATGCGGGTAGGATTTCCGCCCAGGCATTACAGGTTGCAGGGGAACACTGCAAACCAGGTGTGAGTACAAAGGAAATTGATACCGCAATCCGCACGTTTATTCTCTCTACAGGTGCAACACCTAACTTTTACCACTACGGTGGTTTTCCTGGGAACGCCTGTATCTCTGTAAATGATACCGTTATCCATGGAATTCCTTCGAAACATGAGATTTTGAAGGAAGGGGATATTGTAAGCGTTGATGTTGGCGCTTTGTATAAAGGTTACCACGGAGACAATGCTTATACATTTACAGTAGGAGAAGTAAGCAAGGAAGCAAAACAGCTTTTGGAAGTTACAGAGAAAAGCTTGTATGAGGCAATTAAAGCGGCACAGCCAGGAAACCGTCTAGGGGATGTCGGCTATGCAGTAGAAAGTACAGTAACACCATATGGCTATGGTATTGTCCGTCAATATGTAGGCCATGGTGTTGGTACTGATCTACATGAGGAACCAGAAGTTCCGAATTTCGGGAAACCTGGGCATGGCATTCGCTTAGTGCCTGGTATGGTTATTGCAATTGAGCCGATGATCAATGGGAAAGGGGATGCAGTAAAACTGCTCTCTGATGGATGGACTGTGAAAACAGCCAGCGGCAGCTTGGCAGCCCATTTTGAACATACGATTGCAATTACAAAGGATGGCCCTATCATCCTTTCAGAGGCGTAAAGATGCAGATTATTGAAGGAATGATTGTAAAATCAAAATCGGGGCATGATAAAGATAGGTATTATTTGGTAGTTTCCTGTGACGATTCCGTTGCTTACATTTCAGATGGCAAACGAAGAAAACTGGATAAGCCAAAGGCTAAGAATTACAAACATTTGCAGCCAACAACCCATTTGGTTGATGTTACCCTTTATACTACCGATAAAAAAATTCGGAATCTGCTTTGGCAGTGGAACTATTCTGATCAAGCCGTTATCAACTAGGGAGGTAATCTGTTCATGGCAAAAGATGACGTAATTGAAATTGAAGGTAAGGTTGTAGAAGCTCTTCCAAATGCTGCTTTTAAAGTAGAATTGGAAAATGGCCATATTATCCTTGCTCATATTTCCGGCAAATTGCGTATGAATTTCATCCGTATTTTGGTGGGAGATAAAGTGACAGTGGAAATGTCACCATACGATTTAACAAAAGGGCGCATTACATGGCGTTCGAAATAAACAATAAGTTCAGTTCACGTTTTTTCGTGTAACAAGGAGGTATTTCAAGATGAAAGTAAGACCTTCGGTGAAGCCTATTTGTGAAAAATGTAAAGTTATCAAACGCAAAGGCCGCGTTATGGTAATTTGTGAAAACAAAAAACACAAACAACGTCAAGGCTAAACTTTAAGCAGTATAAACTTTAGAATGAAACAAAGCTGTTTGTAAACCAATTGGGAAGAAGAACGTTAGCTTTGTACTGGAGGTGCAAACGAAATGGCGCGTATCGCTGGTGTCGACTTACCTAGAGATAAACGAGTAGAAATAGGTTTGACTTATATCTACGGAATCGGTAATAAAACCGCTAAAGATATCCTCGCAGCAACTGGTATCAACCCAGATACCCGTGTAAGAGACCTGACAGAAGACGAAGCTTCCATGCTCCGTGAATACATCGACAAACATTTAATGGTAGAAGGTGACCTTCGCCGTGATGTTGCAATGAACATCAAACGTTTGATCGAAATTAACTGCTATCGTGGCAGACGCCATAAAGCAGGTCTTCCTGTAAGAGGACAAAAAACAAAAACAAATGCTCGCACAAGAAAAGGTCCTAAAAAGACTATTGCGAATAAGAAGAAATAAGGAGGGATATCAGACATGGCTAAAAATGCTAAAAAGACAACGATTCGTAGACGTCGTGAACGCAAAAACATTGCTAGCGGTGCTGTGCATATCCAGTCCACTTTTAACAATACCATTGTTACAATCACTGACACACAGGGAAATGCAATTTCCTGGGCTAGTGCAGGTGGGTTAGGATTTAGAGGTTCTAGAAAATCCACTCCTTTTGCTGCTCAGACAGCTGCAGAAACCGCTGCAAAAGCAGCTATGGAACATGGCTTGAAAACAGTTGAAGTTTTTGTAAAAGGTCCTGGTTCCGGCCGTGAAGCAGCAATCAGAGCTTTGCAGTCCGCTGGTTTGGAAGTTAGCATGATTAAAGATGTTACCCCAATCCCACACAATGGCTGCCGTCCTCCAAAGAGAAGACGTGTTTAATTAGATGCAGGAGGTGTAACGATATGGCAAGATATACTGGTGCGGTATGCAGACTGTGCCGCCGTGAAGGCAAAAAATTATTCCTGAAAGGCGAACGCTGCTATTCCGACAAATGTGCGGTATCCCGCAGAGAATACGCTCCAGGTCAGCATGGACAAAGCAGAAAGAAAGTTTCTGAATACGGCCTGCAGTTAAGAGAAAAACAAATGGCAAGACGTTACTACGGCGTTTCTGAAAGCCAGTTCGCAAAATATTTTGAAATGGCTGTTAGAAAACCTGGTATGGCAGGTGAAAACCTGTTGAGAATCCTGGAATCCCGTTTGGATAACGTAGTATACAGAGCTGGTTTTGCATCTTCCAGAGCAGAAGCAAAACAGTTGATCCTTCATAACCACTTTAAATTAAATGGCAAAAAAGTAAATATTTCTTCTTTGCTGGTGAAACCAGGTGATGTGATCACTGTTGGCAATGATAGCAAATCCAGTGAAAAATTTAAAGCAGTTGTAGAAGCTTGGGCTTCCCGTCCAGTTCCAATGTGGATGACTGTTGACAAAGAAAATATGTCCATTAAAATTGAGCGCTTAACCAACCGCGATGAAATTGATTTGGAAATCGCAGAACATCTCATTGTCGAATTGTACTCCAAATAATAATATGATTGTTTGGACAAACAAAGTTGTACTTTGTTATTTATTGCAAATTAGGAGGGTTTTGAATGATTGAAATAGAAAAGCCAAGAATTGAGACGGCTGAACTTAAGTCAGACGGCACATACGGAAGATTTATCCTTGAGCCACTCGAACGCGGCTTCGGTACTACTCTTGGAAATTCCCTAAGACGCGTACTACTCTCCTCTCTTCCCGGTGTTGCAGTTACTTCCATTAAAATTGATGGTGTGCAGCATGAGTTCTCAACCATTCCAGGTGTAAAAGAAGATGTGACAGAAATCGTTCTCAACATCAAGGGGTTGATCGCTAAAGTACATGGCGATGTACCAAAAACAGTTTATATCGAAGCAGAAGGTGAATGTGAGGTTACCGCTGGCGATATCAAAGCTGACTCTGAAGTTGAGATACTTGATCCGGGGATGCATATTGCGACTTTGGATGAAGGTGCGAAACTGTATATGGAGCTTGTAATTGATAAAGGTAGAGGTTATGTTTCTGCTGAACGCAATAAGCAAAATATGCAGCCTGCTATTGGTGTAATCCCAATAGACAGCATCTATACACCGGTGTTAAAGGTAAACTACGCAGTGGAAAACACCCGTGTAGGTCAAATCACTGACTATGATAAGTTAACTTTGGAAATTTGGACTGACGGAACCATTTCCGCCAAAGAGGCAGTTTCCTTAGCAGCCAAGGTTCTCAATGAACATCTTAACCTTTTTGTTGATTTATCAGAAGAAGGGTATACCGAGCAGATTATGGTCGAAAAGGACGATAAGAGCAAAGAAAAAGTCCTGGAGATGACTATTGAGGAACTTGACTTGTCTGTCCGTTCTTTCAACTGCTTGAAACGCGCAGGCATTAACACGGTTGAAGACTTAACAAACAAAACCGAGGAAGATATGATGAAAGTTAGAAACCTCGGACGTAAATCATTGGATGAAGTTGTGCTCAAGTTAAAATCTTTGGGCTACGATCTTCAGGCTGATGAGGAATAAATCCCGTAAGGAGTGAATTTCAATGGCAGGTAGCAGAAAGCTCGGAAGAACTTCCGACCAAAGAAAAGCTATGTTACGTGCAATGGTTACTTTTTTGCTGGAAAATGGCAAAATTGAAACAACCGTAACAAGAGCAAAAGAAGTTCGTGCAATGGCTGAGAAAATGATTACTCTCGGTAAAACTAATACTCTCCACTCCAAACGTCAAGCTTTGGCTTATATCACAAAAGAAGATGTAACCAAAAAATTGTTTGACGAGATTGCACCGAAATATGCAGATAAAAACGGTGGTTACACCCGTATCGTAAAAATCGGTCCTCGTCGCGGCGATGCTGCAGAGATGGCGATTATTGAGTTGATCTAAAACGAATCAATAAATAGAAAGCTGGAGAAGAATCTCCAGCTTTTTTTGTTTGCTGCCTATAGGCTAAATAAAATCCCTGGTAGAACTAGGGGTAAAAAGTCTTGGCAAAATAAGAAACTCTAACAGATAGAGAATTCATTCTGCTTGATAATAGAATGGAAGATTTTAAAAAAGTAATTCGGGGATTTTTGCATACAGTTTTTTTCACATAAGAGTACGGAAAGACAACCTGAACTGGTTTACCAGTAGCGGAGTAAGCGATGCGATGGTAGTCCTTCAATACCCCCTCCAGGAGTTTGAGCAAACCACTAATTCATTTTAGTGGTTTTGATTGATAATGAAGGTTTGTGGATATAACCATAAACAAGCTAAAGTATTGACTAAGCAGGCAATATCTTACTGGATTTACCTCATAAAATTATAGTATCTATTATATTAAAAATATGGCTTTTACTACTAAAACTGAATCAAGGAGAATGGTTGAATGGGATGTCAGGAAAAATACCTAAATGTCATTATTTTTATAACAAATAGTATTATATATTTATAGTATTCTATTTGTATTATAAAAATGTACAATTTTTATTGCTTTTTTCGGTAACAAAAACAATTGAAAAGGCTTACTATTTATAGTATGCTATAAATAAATTGGTTTTGTTTATATATGAGAATCAAACTGTAGCTGTAAGAAGAAATGGAGACAATAAAATGAAATGGAAAAAAATCGCTTACTACATCTTTTTTTGCCTTTGTATCGCTGGAGTTGGTTTTGGTTGGAACTATTTTGAAGAATTAAAAATCCACAATTATAGTGGGATTTATTCTTTCTATGAGAATTTGTTGTTTCTTCTATTGGGGATTGTTTTTATTTTGCCACAATTGGTACATTATTTTACAAACCATCTGCGAATGAAGATAAATTGGATTTTGTTTGTTCTAAATATTCTTATTTTGCTTTTTGGATGTATAAGCTGGAGCCTTCCAATACCTAATTGGATTATTTCAATGTCTCCTATTATTATTTTTGCAACAATGGCGTATCTACCAAATTGTTGGAGTGAAACAAGAAATAAAAAATATTACCGTTCTATCTGGTAAATGTTTGATAAATGAAAAAATTCCTATGGCTGTAAATTGCCATAGGAATTTTTTCTATACTATTATTGCTATTTTAGCGTTGTGTCATCTAGAAATTTTATTTTGTTTGAATTGGGATGAGTCCGTCAAATACTGCGGTATAATAGGGAGGAATTTCTTTATCGACATGGAACTTTCCAAAATACCATTTTTTGAATTTACAATGGGTGCGGATCTGTTCCAACACATCGTGGATAGTAGTTCCATCCGCTTTGTTGATATCCATACAGCCCAAAATAGAATAAGGTGGTTCATGGCTGATAATAATATCTACAGCACCTTCCACTTGCTTGATGTGTTGAACCGCATTATCAATTTGAGCCTTTGTTGGCTCAACATTTTCCCAATTTTGGTCTAAATCGCCAGTCGTATTTTCCACAGATCCTCCACCAAAGGCAAGAATTTTTTTCCCTTCTATTTCGTACACTTCTCCCCGCATCAACTGGAAGATATTTGGCATAATCTGTCTTGCTTTTCCGCCATGAAACTCCACAATTGGATAACTCTCTAATAATTCAAAATTTTCATGGCAACCATCCACAAAAGCGATGGTATACTTGCGTTTATTTAAAGCTTTTAAAGTTTTTGTCTCTGCTCTTGAGTGATCCCAGATAAAGCCGAAGTCACCGCAAATTAATAAAGTATCATTTTTTTTAATCTTTTTATAATCAGGCAGTTCCATAGCTGAAAGTTGGCCGTGTTTGTCACCTGTAACCCAAATCATGCTAGACCTCCTGGTATTTTTATTTTGTAGCGTTTGAAATTGCTTGATCCAAATCAGCGATAATATCCTGAATATCCTCTAAACCAATGGAGAGGCGGATGGTACCCTCTGTAATACCAGCAGCAACCAATTGTTCCGCAGATAACTGGGAATGAGTAGTGGTAGCTGGATGGATTACCAGACTTTTAGAGTCACCCACGTTTGCACAGTTAATCAAAAGTTTTAAGCTATCAATAAATTTAGCGCCTGTTTCACGGGTACCTTTTAAGCCAAAAGTAAAAACAGAACCAGTGCCTTTTGGCATGTATTTTTGACCTAATTCATAATATTTGCTGCTTTTTAACATAGGGCAGTTTACGAACTCTACTTGTGGATGTTGTTCTAAGTATTCGGCCACTTTTAAAGCGTTTTCGCAATGGCGTTCCATCCGTAAAGAGAGTGTTTCAATTCCTTGAAGAAGCATAAACGCATTAAATGGAGAGATACATGCACCTAAATCTCTAGTAATTAAGCTGCGTAAGCGGGCAATAAAAGCGGATTCTCCCAAATCTGCGTATACCAAACCGTGATAGCTTTCATCGGGCTGATTATATAGTGGGAATCTTGGGTTATCTTTGTATTGGAATTTGCCCGAATCCACAACTAGACCGCCCATGACATTACTGTGGCCACCCAGGAATTTTGTTGCGGAGTGGATGACAATATCAGCGCCAAACTCAATTGGTCGGCAAAGGGCTGGTGTGGTAAAAGTAGAATCCACTACATAAGGGATACCATGTTTATGGGCGATTTTTCCGATTTGTTCTAAATTTGCTACATTTGCATTGGGGTTTCCCACTGTTTCAACAAAAAACATTCTAGTCTTATCGGTAACAGCATTTTCCCATGCTTCTAAATCATCTGGATTTACAAAGGTAACATGAATCCCTAACCGTTTTAAGGTTACACCCAACATATTAATAGCCCCACCATAAATCTGGATCGAAGCCACAATTTCATCTCCCTGGCTTGCCAGATTGACAACTGTATTAAAAATAGCAGCATGACCGGAAGCAAACGCTAACGCCCCAATACCACCATCTAAAGCGGCAATACGCTGTTCTAGAACGTCTACAGTTGGATTAGCCAAACGAGTGTAGATGGAACCAGGCTTTTTTAAAGCAAATTGATCGCAGGCATCTTGTGTGTTTTCAAAAGCATATGCGTTGGTAAGATACAATGGCACTTCTACTGATTTTGTGGTGGGCTCAATTTCATATCCACTATGTAATGCTATGGTATCCAATTGGTATTTTTGTGGCTCCATGATAGATAGCCTCCTTGTAGGATAATTTTTCATGATTTTATCTGATAAAATTCATAAAATAATGATGGTTTCTATTTGAATTCCATCCTTATATTTGATATACTTATATTAAATAATAATACACTATTTGGAGGAGATTGTCCATATGAGAAAAGTAATTTCTCTGATACTGACTTGTGTCATTACAATTAGTGTTTTCTGCGCCCCTCTTACAGCAGAAGCGCTTACTTATACCCCGGATTTTGAAGTGGTTAGCCAGTCAGCTTATTTGGTAAATACAGACACAGGAAAAGTTTTATATGAAAAAGAAGCGCAAAAACAGCTGATACCAGCTTCTTTAACCAAAATGATTACCTGTATTGTGGCATTAGAACACTGTGAAGATATCGCGAATACTATGGTAACGGCACCAAACTATGTATTTGATAATTTATATGGAAAAGGTGCTTCTGATGCTGGAATTATGGCAGGGGAAACATTGAGTATGGAAGATCTCCTCTATGGATTAATGTTGCCATCTGGCTGTGAAGCAGCAGACATTATTGCGGATTATATTAGTGGTGGAAAACCAGAAGAATTCATCCAAATGATGAATGATAAGGCAAAAGAAATTGGATGTACCAACACAGTGTTTTATGACGCCAGTGGCCTGGATAATAGGAATCTTTCTACAGCTTATGATATGTACTTGATTGCCAACTATGGGATGAATATGGAAGATGGTCGGTTTGCCACGATTTCTACTACTGTCCGTCATACCATGAAAGCAACAAATAAACAAGGAGAACGTACTATTACCCACTCCAATTATCGAATGTTGGTAAAATCTTTAGGTGGAGATAAGTATTTTTATGAGTATGTAAAAGGGATTAAAACTGGTACAGGAGATGATTATAAAAACCTAGTAACAGCGGCTTCCCACGATGGATATAATTATATTTGTGTTGTGATGGGCGCACCAATCCGTGATGGCTATGGAAATGAATTGCCACAATATACCTGCTTGGATAGTAAAAATCTCTATAAATGGGCGTTTAATAATTTCAGCTTGAAAACAGTGGCGGAACCAAATTCCAAAACAATCCCAAATCAAATCAAGGTGGAGCTTGCGAAAGATACGGATACCATCCAATTAACGACAAAGGAAACCATTACTGAGTTATTGCCAAATGATATTGATGTTTCCTCTATTATGTGGGATACTTCCAATTTGCCAAAAACAATACAAGCTCCCATCAAACAAGGGCAAGAAATTGGCACAATAGATTTAAAATTACAAAATGAAGTTATACAGACGGTAACAGTGGTAGCTGCCAATGATATTGACCGAAGTATGTGGCTTTATATAGGAAATATTTTAAAAAAGATTTTGACCTCTTGGTGGTTTATCTTATTAGTAGTTATCATTGTGGTATTGCTCATTCTTTATTTTGTAATGGTAGTTGTATATAACAAGCGCCGTAGAAAAGGAAAAATACCTGTGCGTAGGAAAAAAGGACAGACGGTAAAAAGAAGGAGAAGGTAGTTTTGTAGAAAGGACGTAATTTTATGTTTGATGTAGTGGCTTTGGGTGAGATGTTGATTGATTTTACTCCGGTAAAATCGCAAGGGGATAATTACCTGTTCTCGCCAAATCCTGGAGGGGCTCCCGCAAATTTATTGTGTTCTTTGGCGAAATTCGGGAAAAGAGCTGCTTTTCTTGGAAAAGTAGGGGATGACCAGTTTGGACATTTATTGAGAAAGACACTGGAAGACAACCATGTAAGCACAGAAGGAATGGTAATGTCAAAGCAATACCAAACTACCCTGACTTTTGTACACTTAAACGAACATGGGGACCGTTCCTTTCGTTTTTATCGGAATCAAGGTGCGGATACGATGTTGGAGCCAAAAGAAGTTTGTTATGAACTGATTGACCGGACAAAAATTTTTCATTTTGGCTCGTTAACATTGACCTGCAATCCTGCTAGAAAGGCTACATTATCCGCCCTAGAATACGCCAAAAAAGCAGGGAAAATCATTTCTTATGACCCTAATTTGCGCCTTAGTTTATGGGATAACAAACAATTGGCAAAAGAAATGATACAAAAAGGGCTGGACTACGCCAATATTTTAAAATTATCGGAAGAAGAAGCCATGTTTTTAACAAATTGCCAGGATTATATGAAAGCTGCTCAGACATTGATGGAGCGTTACCATAATTTACGGATCATTTTAGTGACCCTAGGGGCAAATGGTTCCCTTGCGTTAAACCGGCATAACTGTGTTTCTTTAACAGCATATCCGGTAAAGGCAGTGGATACGACAGCTGCGGGAGATTCCTTTTTTGGAGGATTTTTATATCAATTATTAGAATTGGGAAAGCCTTTGGATGCGTTACAGGAAGAAGATTTGATTTCCTGCCTTTCCTTTGGAAACGCAACTGGCTCCTTGACAACGACGAAAAAGGGTTCCATTTATGCGTTGCCTGATTTACAAGAAGTAAAAAAATTGATGAATGAATAGTATGGATAGAGGAAACCCCAACGGTTCTAATTTGGAACCATTGGGGTTTTTCTGATATGGAATTGATATGGTATCATCTTTATTTCGCTCCAAAACTAGGAGAAAAAACTTTGAAATAGTACCCTTCAAAGATGCAGTAAAACAACCTATAATATCATTCACTTACATTTAATATTATGAATCCATCTAGTATTTAAGATGAGATTAATCTTATACAGATTCCTAAAGAGAAAAAGAGAAACAATAACAATGGCTATTGTGATAGCTAAATTTTCATTTATATAGGATTTTTGTAGTATTGTGTTAATTTAAGGTGCATTTTAGAGGATTAGTTGGCAATATCAGCTTTTATAATTGTAATCATAAAATTAGGATTAATGTTGGTTATAATTGCTATAGTTATTAAAAATTATATTATTTTTATGTTGATAATTTATGTTGATTTTCATAGTTTTTATCTTTATAATATATAAATATAAGAATATTATGGAAAAATATTATGAAAATTAGAAAAAGGAGGTGAACAATTTTAAATCGTTTTAACCATAAATAATAAGGAGGAACAAGAGTATGAAGAAAAGATGGACTCGTTTTTTAAGCGGGTTATTGACAGCGGCAATGTTATCCACAGTTGTTGTATTTGCACCAACTAGCTTTGCTGCTGAGGCCACACTATCCGTTCAGGAAATGAAGGTAAATTCCTTAAGCGAACCGCTTGGAATTGACCAATTGCCAAAATTCAGTTG
Source organism: Clostridium facile (assembly GCF_014297275.1). Lineage (NCBI taxonomy): Bacteria > Bacillati > Bacillota > Clostridia > Eubacteriales > Clostridiaceae > Clostridium > Clostridium facile. The sequence continues at coordinate 1,936,613 of NZ_JACOQK010000001.1, read as the reverse complement.
GGGATATTTCTCCAATATCAATGGAAAAGAACAAACTGCCTACCGTATTATTGTAGCTTCTTCTCAGGAAAAAGCAGAAGCGCATGAGGGGGATATCTGGGATTCGACCAAAATAGAGAGTAGCCAAAATTTTGATATTCCGTATGAGGGGACAGACCTAGCATCTAAAACAGAGTATTATTGGGCAGTAGAATGTTGGGACGAAAATGGCCAGTCGATTGGATGGAGTGAGGTTTCCAGATTTGAAACAGGAATGCTTCATCCAGAGGATTGGACAGCCGAGTGGATAGGGGACGATATCATTGGCAATACTCTGTCTACTACAGTGGATGGCTGCTACTGGATTTGGAGCCTAAATGGATCTCCTTTTGACCAAGCTCCAGCAGGACATCATTATTTCCGTAAAACTTTTTCAGTAAATCCAAATAAAACGGTAAAACAGGTTATTTTTGGTTTTACAGCGGATGACCAAGGTGTGTTTTACCTAAATGGAGAAAAAATTGGACAAACGCAGGCTTGGGAAAGCGGAGGAGTATATGATATTACCGATAAAATCCTCTCTGGTGAAAACTTAATTGCCTTGGACGGCAATAATACAAGCCAGGGTTATGGCGGTGTTATTGGAAAATTGACCATTGCTTATACCGATGATACGACAGATACTGTGATTACAGATAATACCTGGAAAGTAAATGGTATAGGGGATTCTGGTTGGGAACAGCCAGGGTTTGATGATAGTAATTGGGTTACCCCTGACCAAAATGTTTTATATGGTGGTGACCCTTGGGGAACCCGAGTTGTGATGGAAGTAACTAATACGGAACCAGTATCTGCCCCAATCTTCCGAAAAGAATTTGAGGTAAAGCAAGAAATTGAATCTGCAAGGGCCTATATTTGTGGATTAGGGTTATTTGATTTAAAAATCAATGGTGAGAATCCAGATGATACCGTATTAAATCCAGCCCATACTCAATATAATAAAACAGTAATGTACCGAGTGTTTGATGTTACAAACCAATTACAACAAGGTTCCAACGCCATTGGAGTAGAGCTGGGTAAAAGCTTCTACAATGAAACCGTAACTACCTGGAACTGGCAGAATGCTGTTTGGCGGGATAATCCAAAACTGTTAATGCAGTTGGAAATTACCTATCAGGATGGTAGCAAACAAATTGTAGATACTGGCACAGATTGGTCGGTGACCAGCAACGGCCCAACTGTATTTGACAGCATCTACTATGGAGAAACTTATGATGCCCGTTTAGAAAAAACAGGATTTGATCAGCCTGGTTATAAAGAGGATGACTCTTGGCATTCAGCAGTAAACGTGGATGCTCCAACCGGGAAACTGATTTTTCAACAGATGGAACCAATGCGCCGGGCGGAAACACTGGATACAACCGTGACTAAATTAGATAGCGATTCCTATATTATTCATCCTGAAAAAATGACAACAGGGTGGATTAAGTTAAATATGGGAAATCTTCCAGAAGGTACTGAGGTTACCATTACTTATGGCGAGAAATTAAACGCGGATGGCACATTGGCTGCCCAGGGAAATGACAGCTGGTTTATCCGCACCATCCAACAGGATAAGTACATAGCCAAAGGGGAACCTGGAGAAAATTTTGAGCCACGTTTTAGTTATAAAGGTTATGAATATATTCAAGTAGATGGATATTTAGGAGAATTGACTTCCGACCAAATTGAAGCGTATGCCATCCATAACGATGTGGGAATTCCTTCTTATTTTGAATCTTCAAATGAGATGATTAACTCCATGCATGATGTTATGGTGAATACTTTATTAAATAACTTCCAGGGAAAACCAACCGATACCCCTGTATGGGAGAAAAATGGTTGGACTGGGGACGCAAATGTTTCTACCGAGAGCATGGCATATAATTTTGATATGCGTCTGTTCCTCTCAAAATTCCTAAATGATATGGAGGATACCCAAACTGAAACAGCAATTGGGAATATTGCGCCTTCCGCTGACTGGAGTATTGAAAATACCCCAGTATGGAATGGAATTTATTTCCTAGGTACAGAACAGTTATATAACCAGTTTGGAATGAAATCCTTTGTAGAAGAACAATACGATGCTATGAGAAAGATGGCGTTGGTAGATATTAAGACAATCCAAAATAACGGATGGGTTTGGTTTGATACTCAAATGGGTGACTGGGTTAGTCCTTATGGAGGCACTGATCCTAACGCACCAGGTATTGCCATGTCTCCAGAAGGTTCTGCAATTTGTGGAACGGGATATGTATACCAAATTTTAAAAACAATGACCCATATGGCAGAGGTTTTAGGAAAAGAAGAGGATGCGGCAGAATATCGTGCCGCTATGGAACAGATTTATACTGCGTTTAACCAAAAGTTTTTTGATGAAGAAAAACAGATTTATGATACAAATTATTGGATTCCTGAAAACGCAGGGTTACGTACAAAATTCCGCCAAACATCCCAGCTGGTAGCATTGGCTTTTGGATTGGTTCCGGAAGAATACAAAGATGCTGTAGTGAAAAACCTGGTAAATGACATTGTGGAAAAAGGATATCATTTTGAAGTTGGTATGGTAGGAAATAAATTGTTGTTGCCAGTGCTAAGCGATAATGGTTATAACGATGTAGCTTATAAGGTGCTGACCCAAACCACCTATCCAAGTTGGGGATATTGGTTAGAACAAGGAGCTACTTCCGCTTGGGAAGGTTTTGAAAATACAACCCGGTCCCATAACCACTATTTCTTGGCAAACTATGAAGAATGGCTTTATAAAGGGCTGGCAGGTATCCGTGATTTTGCGGATGGTGGCAACACCTTTACAATTCAGCCACAGCTGGCAGGTTCCTTGGAGTATGTAGACGCTGTTACGAATACCGCCTATGGCAATATCCGTTCTTCCTGGAAGATAACAGAACAGAATACTGAATTTAGTTACCAAATTCCAGTTAGTACAACAGCGACTATTTATCTACCAACAGCAGATACAATTTATAATAAAGACCATCAAGAAATTTCGACATCGGATGTAGGTATTGTTTCGATTGAAAAACAAGGAGAAATCACAAAATTAGTAGTAAAATCCGGTAATTATCGATTTTTCTGTAACACAAACCAATCTATTTATAAAGATGATCTGAGAGATGCGATTTCTTATGCAGATAGCTTACAGCAGGAGGATTATTTGCAGGAAGCATGGACTGAATTCCAGCAGGTTCTGGAACAAGCCAAATCCGTAGAATCACAACAGGACACCAATCAAATTGCGGTTAACCAGGCAACCAATAGCTTGGAACAGGCAATTGAAGTGTTAACAAACAAAGTTGACACTGTCCGTAAAAATTTAAAAGAACTACTGCAATCCATGTCTACGCTTTCTGAAGCAGACTTTACTGACCATTGGGAAGATTTTCAAGCTGTATACGAAAAAGCTTCTGCGTTGTCAACAGATATCCAAGCAACTACAGAGCAGTTGCAAAAAGTGACGGATGAGTTAAATCAGGCTTATGAATTGTTGCGCTATTACCGTACTGGAAATATAGCGTTAAATAGTACTCCTACCGCTTCTAGTTCTGTGAATGGTTCTAATGGTTGGGATATTAGAAATTTAACGGATGGAGATTTGAAAAACTTAAGCTCTATCAATGAAATTTGTGGTTGGACTTCAAATAATGATATCAACAATAACCATACCGAATGGGTGGCAGTTGATTTAGGAACAATCAATCGAATTAGTGAAGTTGTATTGTATCCATCTGGAATTGATGCCAACAACAATGCTTATGGTATGCCAATTGACTTCACCATTGACATTTCTGACGATGGTATCAATTGGACAACAGTTCATACAGAACAGAACTATCCATTACCTACCAGTGATCCACAAAAATTTGTACTAGATCAATCTTACTTCGCAAGATATGTTCGAGTTCACGCAACTAGTTTACGTCCAAAACCAAGCGATAATAACCTATATAGAATGCAGTTAGTTGAAATGGAAGTTTATAACCATCCAGTAACCGATGCACAGTTAACAGGGATTACCCTCAGTGACGGAAACTTAGAACCAACGTTTGACCCATCTGTTCGAGAATACCGTGTAGAGGTTGCCAATGATGTGGAGTCCATTTTAGTGACGCCATCTATCTCCCAAGGTGGATCTGTAACATTTGATGACAGTGATATGTTGGGTAAAGACGAGGCAACAGGGAAATACCTATTGAGAGAAGGGGAAAACCAGTTAATCCTTCACGTGGTGACAGAAGAATCCCAAGCAGTTCAGTCAACATCGATTACGATTATCCGTGAAAAATCGGAAGTTGTGGATACAGACAAATCGATTTTGAATGCTATTATTAAATACGCCGAAGAAGCTAAAACTAGTGGGGAATATGACAATGCTATTGAAAGTGTACAAAAAACATTTGATGCAGCATTGGAAAATGCCAAGGCAGTAGCAAATAACGCAGCAGCAACCCAGGAAGAAGTAGATGCAGCATGGAAAACACTGTTGAACGAAATTCATAAACTGGGGTTTGTAGCTGGAGATAAAACAGCGTTAGCTTCTTTGATTGAAGCAGCCAATGAAATCAATGCGGAACTTGACCGTTATGTAGAAGCGGGAAAAGCGGAATTTACCGCAGCATTAGAAGCGGCGCAGAATACTTACAATAATGGAGACGCTATGCAGGCGGAAATCAATGAAGTAGCGGATAATCTGTTAAACGCAATGTTGAACCTGAGATACAAAGCAGATAAATCTATTTTGGAAGAAGTAGTAGCAGAGGCAGAGAAAGTGGATGCGAACGCATACACGGCAGAAAGCTACGCAGTACTGGAAGCAGCAATAAATGACGCAAAAGCAGTACTGGAAAATGAAAACGCAACCCAGGAAGAAGTAGACACAGCAGTAGCCAATGTACAGAGTGCAATGGATAGTTTAGTAGCAGTAGAAGGAACAGAAACACTATCTTATAATAGTGCTACTCAAATTGGACAGGAAAGCACAACAAACGCAGCGAAAACAGGGGATACTACCCCAATAGCAGGTGCAGTTGTTGCAATGGTTGCAGGCGCAGTGCTGATGACAATCCGTAAGAAAAATAAATAATAAATATATTATGAAGAACAAGAGTTGAATAATCCCCCATCTAAACAGAATAGATGGGGGATTTTAATATGTGAAAAGAAATTATAACTATTTGGAAACAAACTTGTCCATATATTTATAAATTGTTTCAATGTGATAGTAACATATATAAAATTAAAATGAATTTTGTTAACATTGAGTTTTATTAATAAATAATTGACATTGCGATAAAAAAATTGTAAAATTATAGAGAACAAAGTACTTCTATTTTTATGAATAGACGCTAATTTTTCTATGACAGATAGAAAAAATTTTTTATTTGGGTAATGATACAGTGGGCAAATTTTATTTGGGCTGTATTTGCCTACTGTAAAAGGAGTGTAACATAATGGTAAAAAATCAGGTAACATCCTTAAAAAAGAGGGATGTATTTATTTCCAGGTGGGGCTATATTTTAGCCTGTATTGGATCTGCGGTTGGTATGGGAAATATCTGGATGTTTCCTAGTCGTGTTTCCAAATATGGCGGAGGCTCATTTTTAATCCCCTATTTTTTGTTTGTCATCATTATTGGATTTTCTGGAGTAATCGGAGAAATGGCTTTTGGTCGCGCAACCCGTTCCGGACCAATGGATGCATTCCAAAAAGCAGTAGAATCCAGAGGGAAAAATGGAAAAATTGGTAAAGTATTGGGTGCTATTCCAGTTTTGGGTTCTTTGGCTTTAGCGATTGGATATTCCGTTGTAATGGGCTGGATTTTGCGGTATACAGTGGGGGCGTTTACAGGAAAAACCTTGGAACCAAATAGTGTGGAAGGATTTAGCGCTGCTTTTGGCAGTATGGCTTCCAATTTTGGAAATAACCTATGGCAACTAGTGGGTATTGTATTGGTAGCAGTTATTTTGATTTTTGGCATCAGTTCCGGGATCGAAAAAGTTAATAAGGTAATGATGCCATTATTTTTCTGCATGTTTGTTGGATTGGCAATCTATATGTTGTTCCAGCCAGGTTCTTTGGCTGGTTACCGATACATGTTTTCGGTGGATGAGAATATTTTAAATCCAATGACATGGGTTTATGCTCTTGGGCAAGCATTTTTTTCCCTCTCTTTAGCGGGCAATGGAACGCTAATTTATGGTTCCTATTTAAGCGATAAAGAGAACATTATTGGAGCGGCATGGAAAGTTGCTTTATTTGATACTTTGGCTGCTATGCTGGCGGCTTTGGTGATAATTCCAGCAATGGCTACTGCTGGTACAAACCTATTTGATGGTGGCCCTGGTTTAATGTTTATCCATCTTCCTAATCTTTTTAAATCTATGCCAGGTGGGCAGATATTAGTTATTATTTTCTTTATTGCCGTATTTTTAGCAGGGATTACCTCGCTGATTAACCTGTTTGAAGCACCTATCGCTACTTTACAGGAGATTTTAGGGTTTTCCAGAACAAAAGCAGTTTTATCCATTTTAGGGATTGGTGCAGTAGTTGGTGTGTGTATCCAGGCGATTGTAAGCCAATGGATGGATGCAGTTTCGATTTATATTTGCCCATTAGGTGCTGGAATGGCAGGCATCATGTTCTATTGGGTATTTGGTTCTAAATATGTCCGAAAAGAGATGCAAAAAGGGAGAAAACGCAAAATTGGAAGATGGTTAGAGCCAATGACAAAATTTGTGTTTTGCGGTTTAACGGCAGCGGTATTTATTTTAGGAGTAGTATTCCAGGGAATTGGATGATATAGCAATAAAAACAGATGGCTTATCGGATTTTGCAAGCCATCTGTTTTTTCTATAAAGAATTATCCTCGTGTGATGGGTTTGGCTGATAATAAAGTTTACGGTACTCTGCTGGTGTACAGTGAAAATGTTTTTGGAACAGTTTGAAGAAATGGGAACTATAGTTAAAACCTGTTAAATTAACGATATCAGCAATTGGCATATCAGAATTGCGCAAAAAATTGCAGCAATGTTCTAATTTATACTCTAAAACAATATCGGTAAACGTACGGTCGGTAAAGCGTTTAATATAAGAAGATAAATAACTGGGGTTATAAAAAAAATGGTCCGCTGCAGATGTTAAAGTAACTGTATTATAATTTTGAGAAATGTAATCTAATATTTCCGCGATATCAGTGGGAATAAAATTTTTTTCTTCTGTAGTTTGTTCATCCTCACTAAATTGTCGGATCAGGGAAGAGAAAAGTACGATTAAATATGCTTGGATGGTATTTTGATAGCAGATTTTTTTCTGGATAAATTCTACCAATATTTTTTCGATAATTTCAGAAACATCATTTTCTGGATGGTTGCGGAACAATAAGTATTCATTTTTATCTTTTTTATTGTAAAGTGAATTGATAAAAAATTGGACCATAATACTGTTATCTGGAATTAGGTTGATAAATGCTTTATCAAATAAAGAGGTTTTAAACATAATATTAAAAACAATCGAATCGGTGTTTTCTCCTATATCTAAACAGTGGACAGCGTTGGGGTTTAAAAGACAGATATCCCCTTGATTCATCTGTATGGTAATGTCCTGCTGTCGGTAGATATGATTGCTACAGCTTCCATGGTAAATATAAATTAATTCAAAAAAATCATGTTTATGTTTTGGGCCATGGTTAAAAGCAGGATGGTGAATACCAATCGCGATATCATTCTGTTTCAAACCAAAAATATGGTCTGAGATAATATCTATTTGATTGGTGTCTTTCAGGTTAGGGAACCTTCGATGGTTCTGTGTTTGGAAATTTTTTTGTTTCCAATTTTCAATATACTGTTCGATAATTTGGTTCATATTGTCACCTAGTTCTAAAAATATTACATATGTATTCTAAAAAAATAGCGATGATTTTTTTATTCAATTAGATTAAAATTATAACAGACCGTTAAATTAATTATAGATGTTTTGGCAGGATATTGTCAAGCATTAAGATTATCCTTGGAGGAGGAGAACGATGAAAAAGGCAAAAAAACTAATAGCGGCTGTTACATCGCTTGCTTTAGCAGCAAGCTGTTTTACAGGGGTACTTCCTGTCCAGGCTGCAGAAAGTGGAAATTCTACTTTCCAAACAGAATTTAAAAATGCAAGTAATCATGATTCAAAATTAAGGGTACGTTATTGGATTCCAGGTGGATGGGCAGCAAAAGACCTGGATGAAATTGACCGGGAGATTAAAGAACTTGCGGATGCGGGTTACGGCTGTGTTGAGGTTGCGGATGTAAGGGATAAGATGAGCCAATCCGAGCTGGATGCTTTAGCTCAAAAAGATGAAAATGGGGACACCTATTTATATGGCTCTAAAAACTGGGAGAAATCTGTAAAACAGATTTTAAAATCTGCGAAAAAATATGGCCTTACTGTGGATATGACATTTGGACAACGTTGGCCGGCATCTTCCAATGAAATTACGCCAAATGATGATGCCGCAGCGAAAGAACTGGTTTATGGCACAGTGGAATTGTCAAACGGGCAAAATTATCAAGGTAGTGTACCTGTTACTTCCAAAGTTACTACTACGAATGAAGAAAACCCTGTTATTGAAAATGATTTAATTGGTATTTACGCTGCAAAATACGATTCTACCAAAGAAGTGGAAACTGGAGGAGGCTGGATGCAGCCAGCAACAAAATATACCCAGTACTCCTTGGACCAATCCACAATGGTACAGTTAACTCCAAACGAAAATGGGGAAATTGATTTCACAGCACCAGATGACAATTATGTTGTAGTAGCGATTTACCAGCGTGGTACAGGACAGTTGGTAGGATACCAGCCTTCTATGGATAACCACACAGGCACAAATTACGATGCTTATGTAGTAGACCATTTTAGCGACGCTGGCGTCAATGTAATGCAGAAATACTATGAAAACAACCTGTTCTCTGACCCTGAAACCGCTGAATTGATAAAAGAAGTAGGTGGGAACTGGTTCGAGGATTCTTTGGAAATGACGACAGCAGGACTGTGGACATACGATATGTTGGAGGAATTCCAAGAAGAAACTGGGTATGATTTAACCAACTATCTTCCATTTGTATTAAAAGTAACAGGTATGGATAGCATTTCCAACAATTCACCTTTTATATTGACAGATGATACAGACAATTTAGTAACCAATGTCAGAAATGATTATGTGGAAACGTTAAGTAATTTATATAACTATGAACGTACCCAAGATATGGTGGATTGGGCAGAAACTTACGGTATGGGATACCGGGTACAAGCGTATGGTTCTACGATTGATTCTGCTTTAACTTCTGCTATTGCTACTACCCCTGAAGGAGAATCTCTTACCTTTGGAAATAAACACGATAGTTTCCGTGTAATGGCAGCAGGTCGTGATATGGGCGGAAACACCATTTTATCCGATGAGATTGGTGCCAACTTTGGATATGGCAGCGCATATGGCTTCCCATTTGACGATTTGATTGCAAACTTTAACAAGAACTATGCAGCAGGAGTTAACTCCATGTATCTCCACGGTTATTCTTATGCGTATTCACCAGAGGCACAATGGCCAGGTTTCCATGCGTTTGGCAGTGATATTCCAGGACCGTTTAGCTCTAGAATGCCAGAATGGGAACATATTAATGATATTACAGGATATATTGACCGCACTCAATATGTATTACAGCAAGGGGTACAAAAAACTGATGTGGCAATTTATCAACCAACTTATAACGCAAGCTATGGCGCTCCATATTATACCGATACAGGTTTGACTGAAGCGGGTTATTCCTATCAATTCTTTACTAGAAGTTTGTTTAACCTAGATAGCGCTGTTATAAAAGATGGCGTATTAAATCCAGATGGTCCAGGATATCGTGCAATGATAATCAACAATGTTTCTTCCATGGCGGTTGAAACCATTGACAAATTAATTGAATATGCAAATGCAGGGTTCCCAATTATTGTAGTGGGACAGACTCCAACTACATCTATTTCTTTAGTAGACAATGCCCAGGATGTTGTAAATAAATTTAATGAGTTGTTAGCGATAGATGGCGTTGTTCAAGTAGAAAATACTTCTGAAGTAGTATCCGCTCTAGAAGCGAAAGGTATTGAACCAGCAGTGGATAAACAGACTGCAAATGCAGATATCGTTACAATCCATCGTACTACAGAAGACGCTGATTTTTATTACTTATTTAATGATGCAGGGGAACAGGCACAATTGGAAATTGCATTGGAAGGTAATGGAACCCCATACTTGTTAGACGGATGGACTGGTGAAATCACTCCAATTGCAAATTACACAGTTGAAGATGGACAAATCATCGTTCCAGTTGACCTCGCTACCAATGATGCAATGATGGTTGGTATTTCTTCCACAGGTATCTTTGGAGAACCAGCAGATAATCATACTATTTCTTCCAATGCTAAAGTCAGCTATAAAGATGGCAATTTGACAGTACGTGCAACAGAAGATGGAACCTATACTGTAGTAGATGAAGAAGGAAAAGAATACAACTACAATGTAACTGGCCTTGCAGAATCAATTGATTTAAATGACTGGAATTTAACAGTGCAAAGTTGGAGCAAGGGTGATAACGCTGATAATGACGTATTGGATACCAAGAAAGAAGATATTGCAGTAGGCAAAACAGATTTGATTGCTTGGAAAGACATCCCACAATTGGGTTCAACAGTATCCGGTATTGGTACTTACAGTACAACATTTAATTTTGATACTAGCAATAACACCAGTGCATATTTGGATGTAACAGAAGTATTTGATACCTTCCGTGTATTTGTAAATGGACAGCAATTGCCTGCCATCAATCAGATTACCAAACAGATTGATTTAGGCGACTATTTGGTAGATGGAGAGAACACCTTGGTAATTGAAGTCGCTTCTACTTTAGCAAACGCAGTTGGTTCTAAAAAGATTCAAGAGTATGGCGTTATCGGGGATGTATGCGTGATTCCTTACCAGGATATTACGGTAAAAGAAGCAGATAAAGGCGTTTTGAATTCTGTGATTGCTTATGCGGAACAAGCCAAAGCAAGCGGGGAATATGACAATGCCATTGAAAGTGTACAAAAAACATTTGATGCAGCATTGGAAAATGCCAAGGCAGTAGCAAATAACGCAGCAGCAACCCAGGAAGAAGTAAATGCAGCATGGAAAACACTGTTGAACGAAATCCATAAATTAGGATTTGTAGCAGGCGATAAAACAGAGTTAGCAAGCTTAATCGCAGCAGCAGAAGGGATTGACCTGAGCAAATATGTAGAAGCAGGTCAAGCAGAATTTACCGCAGCATTGGAAACAGCACAAACTGTATTTGATGATGGAGATGCAATGCAGGCGGAAATCAATGAAGTAGCGGATAATCTGTTAAACGCAATGTTGAACCTGAGATACAAAGCGGATAAATCTATTTTGGAAGAAGTAGTAGCAGAGGCAGAGAAAGTGGATGCGAACGCATACACAGCAGAAAGCTACGCAGTACTAGAAGCAGCAGTAAATGACGCAAAAGCAGTACTGGAAAATGAAAACGCAACCCAGGAAGAAGTAGACGCAGCAGTACAATCTGTGCAGGCTGCAATGGATAGTTTAGTAGCAGTAGAAGGGATGGAAACAGAAACACCGTCTGATAACAATGCTACTCAGACTGGACAGGAAAATACAACAACAAAAGCAAACGCAGCGAAAACAGGGGATTTTGCTCCAATCGCAGGTGTAGTAATGTTGGCAGTAGCAGGCACAGCAGTATTACTTTCCCGTAAGAAAAAATAATATTAAGGAAAGATAAACGTTTATAAGCCCGATTTCGATTGAAATCGGGCTTGTATTATTGCTGCCTATAGGTTTAATAAAACCTTGGCAAAATGAGAAACTCTTATAGATGAAGACTGCCTTCTACTTGAGAATGGAATATTTTGAAAAAGTAATTCGGGGATTTTTGCATACAGTTTTGTTTTCATACAAGGGTACGGAAAGAAAACTCGAACTGCTTTGCCAGTAGCGAGGCAAGCGATGCGATTCAATATCTCCTCCAGGGGTCTGGGCAAAGCCACTAGTTTACTAGTGGCTTTTTTGTCTTAAATTCATTTGAAAATGAGTATGTAAAAAACAAAGGGTTAAAATAGAAGTTATTTTTTGATGCTAAAAAGTTGATAATAATGGGATAGTTGACTGTTTACTAGCTGTAACGTAAGGTACGCAAATGGACTTGACGGGTAATAGGCAGATAATCACAATTATTTCAATTTGGTATAGCTAAATTTACGTTATATAAGGCGAATAGATATTATAAATGGATAAACGATATACCCTAATATTCCTTATAATTTGTCTGTGATGAATATAGGAAAATGGGCAATACAATAGGGAAATTTCATATTGTAGGAAAAATAAAATGTCTTTAGTAGAAATCTGCAGCTTTTGTCGTAGATACTGTGTTAGCTGTATCTGTAATAGGGCGTAACGATAGCGCTGAACGAGTTATGAAAATCAATCGTTAATCTATAAAAAATCCCCCTAAAGGAAGGCAGAAGCGGCTCCTTTTAGGGGGATGTATTTTTTTAAGGCGATGGAATTTCGACAGCGCAAATAAGCTGGTTAGAATAGCAATAGGGGTTATTTGTTTTAGGGAATAGTTTTCTATCCAGATGTTTTGGTTCAATAAACGTTACTTTAATTTGAAATATAGTATGAGGTCTACACAGAAAAAGCCATTTTCCTCAAATATATTGATGATGCCATTGTATTTTTTCACTAGCTTTTTGACTTTTGGGATACCAAAGCCATGAAGATTTTTATCTTTTTTTGTGGTAAATAATTTTTCGTTACCTTTTAAGACAGAACCGGAAATCGAATTTTTTACAATAATACGGATAAAACGGCTATTTTCAAAAAGTTCAAAGTAAACTTCTTTTGTGTCTGTTTTGGGGTTGGATTTATAATAATCTAAAATATTTTCCAATAGATTATCCAGTATTAAGCAGAGGTCCATCTCGTTTAAACTGCTTTCCGCAATTGTTTTAAGGGAAGAAACTGAAAATGTTGTTTTAACACGTTCATCTTGCAGCAATGCTATTTTGTTATTGATTACACCATCTACTAAAATATTATCGGTAAAAATAAACCTTCTGGTCTGATCAATATAGTCCAGGTTTTCTTCCAGAAGTTTAATAGCACCTTCGGGATGATTATTTCTTAGCAGCGACAACAGTGATGTATGGTATGATTTTAAATCATGCCGCAAAGCATGTAGTTGCTGGTTGGAAGCTTTTAACTCTTCTGCGAATTGTTTTTTGGTTCGTTCCTTTTCCAGTGATATTTTATATTCAATTTGTTTTTGATTATCTTTTTGGGATCGGATAAATATCCAGTATGTTACGATATTTAAAATTAAGATAGAAAAAGCTGCAATCAAAATATAAATTAAATATTTTTGTAATGTGTCATGCGCTATCATAACAATACAAAACAGTAATATAGCAGATACAAGAGGATTTAGGCTTAACATAATCCACCAGGCTACTGATGTATCTGAACGGAATTTAAACCGCAGGATTAAACGGGAAAGGTAAAAATATAGAACCTTAGAAAAAACTAATAAAATAATTCTGCTAACATCTCTGCCTAAATAAACTTGATACCAGCTAGAATCAAAGAGTAATCCACAAATACCTCCTGATATAACAGCTGTTAGTACATCCAATATAATTGAAAGAAAAACTGTATAAACTATTTGTAAGGTTTTACCTTGTAAACATAATAATGAAAAAATAAAACAAATAGTCATTGAAACAAGAACAGAAAAAAACTCTACTTTTGAAGGTAATGTGAAAAAAGTAATCTCTGCAAATAATATTCCCCAACAGATCCATTGAAAGTATTTCCATTTTTTCTCCTCTGTTTTAAATCCTAAATACTGTACGATAAAATCGAGCATAATATAGGATTCTATCGCATTGGTTATTAATTCTATCACTATCCATAAACCAGTTGACATTCTTATCTCCTTGAAAATTGCATGAAAGCATCCTTAACGGACGAGGTATATGTGCGGCTGAGTGGAACCGATACTTCACCAGTTAAGAATAGTTCATGTTTGGAAATTTCCTCAATGTGGGCATAGTTGACCAAAAAACCTTTGTGGCAACGGATTAACCCATAACGCCCCACTTCTTTTTCAAACTGGTTAATTGTTTTTCGAATTTTATAGATGTTTTTTGCTGTATGTACCATAATATAATTTTTGGCACTTTCCACATACAAAATTTGCGGAATGCTAACAGATACCTGCTTACCTTCTGCATCCAATAAAATTTTTTGATTACGCTTTTGGATCCACTGAAGGAAACGTTTTACCAGATCCTCTAAATCTTCATCCAAACAGGATTTTCGAATAAATCCAAATGGACGGCATCGGATCGCCTCAAAAACAAGTTCTTCATGGCTGGTAACAAATGCGATAGGTAGATGTGGCTTTTTCTGGTTGAGGATGTTTGCCATTTCCATTCCATTTTTTCCGGGCATTTCTACATCTAGTAGAACCAAATCCACGGTGTTTTTTAAACAGTAACGGATGGCTGTATTACTATCTGAAAATACACGATGGTCAATATTCAGATGTTTTTTTGAAAAGTAATGTGTTAATTTTTCCTGGATCAGTTTTAAAAATGCCCAACTGTCATCGCAAGTAACAATTATTAACATGACAGAAACTCCTTTTTGTCTTGAAATTTCCTTCCATACTAAGTATAAAGGATTTATCATTGGTTTTCAAGGGATGGCTAAAAAATAACAACCCATCCTGATGAACTACCATTTTATAGAAAAAACCGGAGTAAAATTTTACTCCGGTTTTTTGGGTTATAGTTACAGAATCATTTAAATAGAAAAATGTTGTGTGTTCGACATTCACTATTTGATTTACTGAGGAATTTGTTATCTACAGTTTTTTCAGTAACTTATAACCTCTTTACAAAAATTCCTTTATTTTAATTAATAAAAGAAGATGTTATCAAAAAGCAATCTATTTTTTATTTGCCAATCGAGCTGATAAATTAACTGGTTCTTTTGGCTGGTGTTGAGCAAATAGAGAAGGTGTACCATTGGACATTCTAACTGTCTTCAACACCAATTTAGCAGCTTTTTTCGCAATTGATTTTTTTAAATTTTTCATTTTAACCGTCGCTCCTTAAAAAAATGGTTTTTTATTATCCCTGCAATCATTAAAATGGAAATCGCCAATAAAGTAGCGGCGATACAAACGCCAATTTGAATGCAATATATGGTAAGGATAACCGCAGAAATGGAAAGCAATACCATCATAGTTAAACTTATCATCCGATATTTTCGCCCTTGTTTTTTAGTAAACGGTTTATTTGGGTGTTCTACCGGGGAAAGATAAAAAGCTATGATTAATGCTACAATACAAAATATAATTGCACTCCATAACCATATTTTAGGAGGTAGCCAAACTGTTACACCACAAACCAACAAGAAAGTAATTACAGAACTGGAATTACATACAATATAAGTATCCGCATGGAATCCACCACTGTAAATGCGAACCGTTATCATACAAACTAGATGAACCACCGCAAACCAAAATTGATTTAGGATGACACCTGCCAACAATATAAGTACTACTCCAAGAACATTGGATATAATAAGTTTTATACCATATTGGTAAATGTCTTGTTCATCCTCTGTGATGACATTGTTTCTTAAAAAATAAGCAACAACTTTTTGAGAAATATGTTCCACTTGTTTGGCATTCCTTTCTTATCTACGTGTATTATTTTACCAGTTTTGCTCTAATTTTCAAGATATTTGGGACGAATGGCTATATACAGGGATGAACAGACATTTTTCAATTATTTTTTACAAATAAAGAAAGTATTTTACAAAAAATTATGGTAAATTACCTTTTATCGACAATTAAATTTTCTTTTTTGGCCCAATTATAAAAACTGCCAGGAGATAAATTCCTGGCAGTTTTTTCGCTTTTATTCTTTTCCGTTCCAACAGTAAGTACACAACTTGCATGGTTCAATTCCAATGGATTCGATCAAATCATCCAAGCGGTGGTATTTTAAGGAGGTGAATTTTAATTGTTTTTCAATTTCTTTTACCATTTCTTTGTAATTTGTGCTATCGGGGTTTGCGTAATCTTCCAGCATCTTTTCTGCTTGGTCGCCTTCCCGTTCTAAAATAATGCGGCGGGTGATTAGATCCAATTCCGATTTGGAACGGGAGAAATTTAAATATTTACAACCATACAACAATGGTGGACATGCTGGACGAATATGCACTTCTTTCGCACCACTTTGATACAATAATTCTGTTGTTTCCCGCATCTGTGTCCCGCGTACAATGGAATCGTCAATTAACAGCAGCTTTTTATTTTTAATTAATACATCCACTGGAATCAGTTTCATCCGGGCAATCAGGTTCCTCTGGCTTTGTTTGGTTGGCATAAAGGAACGGGGCCAAGTTGGGGTATATTTAATAAATGGGCGCGCAAATGGAGTGCCGGATTCATTTGCGTAGCCAATAGCGTGGGCGATGCCGGAATCCGGTATACCAGCGACAATATCCGGATGAACTTCGTCAGAATCACGTTTTGCCAACATTTTACCGCAGCGGTAACGCATATCCTCAACATTTACCCCTTCGTAGGTAGAAGTTGGATAGCCGTAGTATACCCACAGGAACGAACAGATTTTCATTTCTTTGCCCGGTTTGCTGACTGTTTCTACCCCTTCTGGTGTGATATACACAATCTCGGCAGGACCTAATTCTTTATAATCCTGATACCCCAGGTTAATATAAGCAAAGCTTTCAAATGAAACACAGTAGCCAGTCTCTTTTTTACCAACAATTAAAGAGGTTCTTCCCAGGCGGTCCCTGGCTGCATAAATCCCCTCATGGGTCATTACCAGTACTGTCATAGAACCGTCAATTAACTCCTGTACATATTTCAGGCCTTCCACAATACTATCTTTTTGGTTGATTAACGCCGCCACTAACTCGGTAGCATTAATATTGCCGCCACTCATTTCAAGGAAATGGGTCCTACCTTTTTCGTATGCCTCTTTTACCAGCTCATCTACATTATTGATTTTTCCAACCGTAGTAATCGCAAAGCTGCCTAAATGGGATTGCACCAACAGTGGCTGTGGTTCGCTGTCAGAGATACAGCCGATCCCCATTGTACCTTCCAGCTCGTCTACATCTCGTTCAAACTTTGTACGGAAAGGGGAATTTTCGATATTATGGATTGCGCGGTCAAATCCTTTTGGACCATAAACAGCCATTCCACCTCTGCGGGTTCCCAAATGTGAATGATAGTCTATTCCAAAAAATAAATCCATCACACAACTTTCTTTTGATACAACGCCAAATACTCCACCCATGAAGATAACCTCGTTCCTTTCAATTTAAAATTCTATTTATGATAGCTAATTATTGACAAAAATTTATCCCACTTGCTATCCTACTAGAAAGGGGAAAATAAACACTATCTTTTATTATATAGGAAAACATACAAAAAGAAAACCTATTTTTTTGTTTCAAAAAAAATTCTGATAAAATGTTAAATTTTTTCCCTGCTTCCTCCATGAAAAATTGTGATGATATCCAGTAAACAATAAAAACGCAGTCCTATTCTTTGTAATAGAACTGCATTTTTTGTTATTCTTCGCCAATATAACGGAACCGGGGCTGTTGGATGCCATCCCGTTCCACAATTTCGTAAAACATATCCGCTGGACGTATCCAGGTAGAGCCATCCCCGTATAGTTGTTGATAGACTACATACCACTCCTGGGTTTCGGAATGCCGCGCGAAATCAATGACCAGATAGTCGTTCCCTTTAAAATGGCGGTATCTCCCTAGCCGCCATTTTTGCTCGTCAGATAGTTCTAATTTTTCTACTGGTGATTCCTTCGGACTATGCCATTGGAATATGTCCTGAGTCTCCAATAGAACCATTGCGGAGTTTGCTGGGATCGCAAGCTGGAATTTACCACCATCATTTTTAAAAGCTGTACCATCTCGCAACAGGTCCATCAGCATAGCGCAGTTCGCATATAGCTCCATTGTTTCTTCATGGTCTGCCAGATTTAACACAATATAAATTACTTGCCCGTCTGTATAACGTTTAAAAATCAGCTGTTCATTTTTGATTTGCACGTTTTCAAATTTACCGTATTGAATGGCAGGAAAATATTGACGGATTTGAGATAATCTGAATAGATGGGAAACCAATGCTGGGTTTTTCCCTTGCATTTCAGTGAGTTCCAAACAAGGACGCAGTGGACTATCGTCATCTCTCGTCCTTTTTCCTTCAATTCCCCATTCACTTCCGTAATAAAGGGAAGGTGCCCCAGGCATGGTATATAAAATTGTATATACATTTTGTAGATGTTTTTTATCATTTAAATGGGAAGCTAGGCGGTCTACATCATGGTTATCCACAAAATTATAGGTATAAATGTTTTGATAAATTCCTCCATTGCCAAATTGCCGGTTTAAGGAATGGGCAATTTCAAAATAGTTTTTATCATTATGGGAGGAATATAACCCTTTATAACACTCATAATTCGTAGTAGAATCCAACATTTCAGGGTTTGCCCAACGGTTGTAGTCCCCATGGATAATTTCCCCCATCAGCCAGAAATCAGATTTTTTAGAGGTAGTAAAATGCTTTAGAGTACGGAAGAAATCCATATCTACACAATCAGCAGCATCCAATCGCAATCCATCAATGCCAAAATCATCGATCCATTTTCCAACCGCATTGAGTAAATGCTCTACTACCTCTGGATTGCGAAGGTTCAGTTTTACCAGATCAAAACAGCCGTTCCAAGCTTCATACCAAAATGGATCTCCCATTGGGCTGCCACCGCCAAAATTAAGGTTGTGGAACCAACTGCAATAATGGGAGTTTTCCCGTTTCTCCTGTACATCTTTAAACGCCCAGAACTCTCTTCCTACATGGTTAAACACTCCATCTAATACGATGCGAATACCATTTTGATGGAGTTGTCGGCAAATTTCTTGAAATGATTCATTGGTTCCCAGGCGTTTATCTATCGTATAATAGTCTTTTGTATCATATCCATGTCTGCTGGATTCAAATACTGGACCTAGATAAACAACATTGATGCCTAACATTTTTAAATGGGGAATCCATTCTATCAATTTTTCAAAACGGTTTACTGGTTCAATTTCCTCATTATATTTTGGCGCTCCACAAAATCCTAAAGGATAAATATGATAAAAAACTGCTTGGTGAATCCAGTGGCTCATTGTTCTCTTCCTTTCTTTCACACAGGCTATTTTAGTGATAACAAAAGACAACGATTTTATACAAATAAAATTTAATTTATTATAACATATTGCCGGAAAAACAACAATTGTAGGAACGACAAAAAATTTAATTTTTTTTCTAAAAATCCTTGACAGAATAAAACTGCCGTGATATAATAGCTAAGCAGTTCGAGTTTCGGACTTAAAATTAGATATGCGGATGTGGCGGAATCGGCAGACGCGCTAGATTCAGGTTCTAGTGAGAGCAATCTCATATGGGTTCAAGTCCCTTCATCCGCACCAGAGCGAGTCTGGACGCAAGTTGCGTTCAGGCTTTTTTGTTTTTATGAGTGATAATCTTGTTTTTATTGCGGCTCTCTTTTTTATAATACAACTGTAAATTATAAACCACATTTTAGGCAATAGAAATTAGGATGTAGTTTTTTCTTTATATCATTTTCAATAAATTATTTTCTATCAGAAGGATATTTTATCCCCAATTAAATGATGAATTTATATTACTTTGTGGTATCATGTTCAAAAACTATTTTTCAAATAGAACGATATATCATTTGATGATGTGATTTAAAATGAAGTAAAACGAGGATATTTTCAATGAGATTACTTGAAAAATTAGTGAAGTGGAAATGCTGTTTCACAACAAAAAATATAGCCATTATTTCTAGTACATTAGCCGTGTTGATTATTACCAGTATAGCGTTGTTTACTTACCAACTCTCTAATCTGACAACAACAGATAATAACAACAGTTTATCAAGTCCTTTGGAAAGTGCACAGGAGAGCAGCAGAAAAACTTTTTCTGTCGATAGTTCTATGCAACCTCAAGTTTCTGAAACCATTTCTGATATACCAATAACCTCAACTGATGCACAAACATTAACTGAGACAGAAACATCAAAGGTACAACCATGTCACCATAATTATAGGAATGAAGTGGTTCCACCTACTTGTTCTGAGCAAGGTTATACGATTCATACTTGCCAGAATTGTGGATATCAGTATATAGACTGTTATGCTGCACCACAACATGATTATGGAAAATACCTTTGTATTAATTGCGGAATGCCAGATCCATCTGCGGATCCCTTTTACGCCTTGAACGCATGGATGGCAAAAAATGTTCCATACAACGAAGAGATACAGGGATATGAATGGATATACCAAGTTGGGGATGAAAAATATATTATTTCTACTCTAGGCGGTGGAGATGCTATTGTATTACAATACTGTTTTGGTGACGAAGATTTGGATTTGTATTTTTCAGCATCTGATTTTCTGGATACTTATTATAGCAAAGGGGAAGAGGGCGGAAGATATTTAATGGATAAATCTGACTTGATTGTTCCATCTAAACCATTATTTGATAAAGATTTTGCTTATATGTCACAAGAATTTGTTGAGCAGTATAGTAAGAGAATTGATGATACAATCAATGTGGCGCAAAACCAAATGTTATCTACGATAGGGATGAATCTAAAATCCTTTGGTTTTCCTTCCTTATAACAATACTGATAAAGAATTTATATGCCTTACAGAATTTTTCTGTAAGGTTTTTTGTTTGTAAAAAAATAGATTTATCATTTATAGCAAATAACAAGTAGTAAAAAAACAGTTTTAAATTGTTTAATTTTTACAAATAAGATAAAATGTATTTGGAAATTAATACAAAAATTTTAAATATCTATTTCTTTTTATAGAAAGAAGAGTATAATTTACTATATAAATCATTGGGACCTTTTAATTGAAGAAAGGAGGTTTTCATTTTTCGTATCAACTATTTTACTTAAGGAGGAAAAAGCATTGAAGAGAAAAAATCGTATACTTGCGTTGGTTTTAGCGTTGTGTTTCATGTTGTCTGTTTTTACACCAATCAATATTTTTGCGGCAGACACAAACGAAACCACTATTACAAACTTAAGGACAGAAGATGCGGTAAACCCTGTAGGGATTGATGTAACGAACCCTACTTTCAGTTGGCAGATGGAATCTTCTGTAATTGGACAACATCAAACAGCATATCAGGTTGTTGTAGCAAAAGACAAAGATTTGTCCCAAAAAGTTTGGGACTCTAAAAAGCAGGAAAGTAGTGTATCGATAGGAATCCAGTATGCTGGGGATGCTTTACAAGCATCTACTACCTATTTTTGGCAAGTAACTGTATGGGATAAAGACCAACAGGCAATTCAATCTGATATTGCTACTTTTGAAATGGGCTTATTGGGAGAGGATGCTTGGAACGATTCCCAATGGATTCAGATGGGAACTTCTACTGAAACTCCTGTAGACCCAGAACCTATTCATCTAGACTATACCCTGGAAGCAGATATTCAGATTGTTAACACAGGAGTTGCCTTAGTATTTGAAGCGGAAGATAAGGACAACTACTTAATGTGGCAGGTAAGAACAGCAAAAGAAGATGCAACAAAATTGCAGCTTCGTCCACATTTTAAAAAGAATGGTAATTTTAATGCATTAGAAGATGTGGATATTACAGAATATATGAAAGAAGATGTAAAGGCTGTTCAACATTTAAAAATAGAAGTTACCAATGATCAGATTGACACCTATATCAATGGAAATTTAGTAAATACTTGTCCAAAATCCAGTTTAGCTGGTGTTGGATTGAATGGTGAAATCGGAAATATTGGATTCCGTACCAGTTCTGCTGAACAAGAAGATGGCTGGTTGGACAACATTGTTTTAACAGATTATTCTACAAACGCTGATGGAATTGTCGTTAAAAATTATAATTTTGATGATGGAAAAAATCCATTTGGCGGTGGAACTATTGTTGACGGTAGATTAAGTACCCATTTTGTAGGTTCTGATGATACTTATGTGGAACCATTTGATCCTGAGACTGGAGAAAAAGAGCCTGTACACTATGTAGTGGAAGCGGATGTTACTTGTTCAAATACTGCGGTTAGCCTGTTGTTTAATGCAATGGATAGCAATAATTTCTATATGGTACAACTAAACATCAAAGACCAACCGGGTAAAGTAATGTTTAAACCGCATACCTGGAAAAATGGAAGCTACGCAACCTATGCTTCCCATACGAAAGATGTAACTTCAGCAATTGGAAGTATTGAAGAGTTTAAAACAAAACCTGCACACATCAAATTAGATGTTACACAGGATGAAATTAACACTTATATTAATAACCAATTAGTAGATACTTTTACAATTGGCGAGATAAGTGACCAAAGCACTACAGGTATCCCAGTCCAAATTGGTATGTTAGGGTTCCGTGCTGATGGAAACGAATCTGGTACAGTAGATAACTTCACCTTAGTGGATTACACAGATTCTCAGGAAGGAGAAGTTGTTTATAACTATCATTTTGACGATGGACAAAATCCATTTTTACAGGGTTCTATCAATGAAAATGGAGAATTTGTAGCAAGTGGTGGATTTGGTATCTTACTTCCTCCACAAGGAATCCCTACTTTCCGTAAGGAAATTACACCAGAACAGAATTTGGCTTCTGCTAAATTATATGTAACAGGACTTGGTGTATTTGATGTATTCATTAATGGGGAACGAGTTGGTACCCGTCAAGAAGACGGCTCCATGGTATATGATGAATTAAAACCAGGGTATACCCAGCCATTAAAACGTGTATTTAGCTATACCTATGATGTTACTCAAATGATAAACGAAGGAGAAGCCAATACCGTTGTGGCAAATGTCAGCTCTGGTTGGTGGAATGGTGCTGTTGCAGGAAATCAAGGAAAAAACAATGCGTTCCGTGCCCAGATATTACTGACCTATACGGATGGCAGCCAAAAAGTAATTGGCACTGATAGGACATGGAAAACCTCTTTACAAGGTCCTATCGTTTTTGGAGATATTTTTAACGGTGAAACTTATGATGCGAATGCGGATACATCTTTCCGCTATAATGGGTATGATGACTCTACTTGGAACTATGCGGATATCAACCAGGAATTCAGTGGTGAGATTGTTTCGCAAATCGGACCTTCTGTTCGTGTACGGGAGGACCTGACAGTAAACACAAAAACAGTTACCGTATATGATGGTGCGATTGATGCAAATGAAAGCCAACATGGTAAAATTAATGTAACTGGAACTTATCAGGATGGGGAATCCTTTACGTTGCAGCCAAATGAAAAAGCAGTAATTGACCTGGGTCAAAACTTTGCTGGATGGGAAAAAATCCAAGTAGAAGGACCAAAAGGTGCTATGTTAACCATGAGACATGGTGAAATGCTGAACGATAATGATGGTTTAAAATCCCGCGGAAATGACGGCCCAGAAGGTAGCATTTATACTGCAAACCTGCGCTCTGCTCAAGCTACTGGACGTTATATTTTAAGTGGAAATGGAATCGAAACTTATCAGGCAAGCGCTACTTTCTATGGATTCCGTTACCTGGAAATCAGCACAACACAACCAGTGACAATCCATAATGTAAAAGGAATTGTGGTAACATCCGTTGCCGAAAATACAGGTACTTTATCTACTGGAAACGCGGATGTAAACCAGTTGATCAGCAACATTTTCTGGGGACAATACAGCAACTATTTGTCCGTTCCAACAGACTGCCCACAACGTGACGAACGTCAAGGATGGTCTGCTGATACACAGGTGTTCTCTACCGCTGCTTCCTATAATGCAGATTCCAAAGGATTCTTACAAAAATGGATGCAAGATATGAAAGATTCTCAGGCAAGCAATGGCGCTTATCCAGATACAGCACCAGCTACTCGTTTTGGCGGTACAGGACAGCTTGGTTGGGCGGATGCAGGAATTATTGTTCCATATAATTTGTACAAGATGTATGGAGATAAATCTGTAATTGAAGAAAACTATGAATCCATGCAGAAATACATTGATGTATTCTTAGCTTCTACAGATAAAAAAGGCGCAGGCCATTCCTATGGTGACTGGCTGGCATACGAAAGCAATGACGATGATATGAAATCATTGCTGGGTATTGCTTATTATGCTTGGGATGCCCAGATGATGGCTGAAATGGCTGAAGTATTAGGTAAAACAGATGACGTTACCAAATATCAAGAAATTTATGAAATCGAAAAAGAATACTTCCAGCAGCAGTATGTCAATGAAGATGGTAGCTTAAAACGTGGAGAACAAACCGCATGTCTGTTTGCGTTATTCCTTGACTTATTACCAAATGAAGAATCTGAAGCAATCGTAGAACAAACCTTATTGGATAATATTTCTAGAAATGGAAATAAATTGCAAACAGGATTTTTAGGTACTTCCATTATTATGCAAACCTTAAGCAAAATTGGAGCAGATGATGTTGCGTACCAATTGTTGCTACAACACGGTAACCCATCTTGGCTGTACTCTGTGGATCAGGGTGCAACTACTATTTGGGAAAGATGGAATTCTTATACCAAAGAAACCGGTTTTGGCGATGTTGGAATGAACTCCTTTAACCATTATTCTTATGGTGCGGTAGCAGAATGGATGTATGGTTACATGGCTGGTATTATGTATGATTTTGATCAGCCTGGATTTAAACATATTGTATTACAACCAACACCAGATCAGTTAATTGGACATGTGGATTGTTCCTATACCTCTGAATATGGTACTATTGTAAGCAACTGGGATTATGAAGATGGACAGTTTATTTATGATGCAGTTATCCCAGCAAATACAACCGCTACTATTTATGTTCCAGTAGAAGATGGAAAATCCATTACAGTGAATGGAAAAGCACCAGAAGAAGTTACGACTGAAACAGATGGCTTAGTTTATGTTAAAACCGAAGATGGTAAAGCAGTATTTGAAGCAGTATCTGGTTCTTATCAATTTAAAGCTGGAGTAACCGAGTATTGTTATATTGATGTAGAACAAACAGACGAAACGGTCCCATACCAAATTAGTGTGAATGGTGGCGAATTACAGAGTGTTCCAACTACCATTAAAACAGTAGCGAATGAGCCTATTACAATACAAGCAGTTGTTAAAAATGATGTGGATTACAGCTTCCAACAATGGAGCGGTGATGCAACATCCACAGACCAGACGATTACTATTACACCAACTGATAATATGACATTATCTGCTCAATTTAAATGGAGTGGATATGATGACTTAGCACTTGGTGCAAAAGTAACTGCAAATAGTGTTTATACTGCAGCTGGATGGAGTGCTGATTATTTAACAGATGGTATCTTAAACCATTTGGGAGGAAATAATGGATTTACCAGTGATAGTTATGGGACAAATTCTCCAGATATCAGTAACAATCCATTTGAGTTGGTTGTTGATTTGGGAGAAGTAAAAGAATTTGACCGAATCCAATTGTATCCACGTACAGATGATTTCTCTCCAGAAGGAAAGACATTTAACTTCCCTGTAAAATATGAAATCAATATAAGTGAAAATGGTATAGACTACACTACTATCTATGAACAGGATGAAGATAATGCTCCTGTATGGAAACCTCTTGTAATTTCCTGCGAAACATTACAACAGGCTCGTTATATTCAAGTAAGAGCCTTTACATTGGGTACCCGTGATGTTCCAGGCAGTGATGGATATCGTTTCCAATTGGCAGAATTAGGTGTATACAATACTACTGAATCTCCAGAACCACCTGTAGAAACAGACAAAGATATCCTGAACAAAGTAATCGTATACGCAGAAGAACAAAAAGCATCTGATGACTTTAACAATGTTATCGCAGATGTACAGGAATCCTTCAACGCAGCATTGGATGCAGCAAAAGAAATTGCGGCAGATCCAGCAGCAAGTCAGGATGCAGTAGATGCAGCATGGAAAGCATTAATGACAGAAATTCATAAACTAGGCTTTGTGAAAGGCGATATTACTTCCTTAGAAGATTTGGTAGCATTGGCAGAAACCTACGACATAAATGACTATGTAGAAGCAGGCCAGGCAGAATTTCAGGAAGCATTGAAGGCAGCACAAGATTTATTGGCTGATAAAGACAATGCAATGGCAGAAGAAATCGAAGTGGCAGAAAGTAATCTGTTGAACGCGATATTGAACCTGAGATACAAAGCGAATAAATCCATCCTGGAAAAAGTGATTGCGGAAGCTAATGAAGTTGATTCCAATGCATACACAGTAGAAAGCTATGCAGTACTGGAAGCAGCAGTAGCAGAAGCGAACGCAGTAATGGCGAACGAAAACGCAACTCAAGAAGAAGTAGACGCAGCAGTAACAAGTGTACAAGAAGCGATGAAAGGTCTAGTAGCAGTAGAAAAACCATCTACCGAAACACCAGACGACAACAAAGCGGATAGTACACAAACAGGGCAAGAATCTACCACAACAAAAGCAAACGCAGCCAAAACAGGCGACTTTGCGCCAATTGCTGGTATTATGGTTCTTGCATTAGCAGGAACTGCAGCCATCCTTAGCCGTAGAAAAAAATAATTCTATTGAAATAGTTTTATAGTTTAAAAAGATAGCAGGTTATAATAGCCTGCTATCTTTTTTGTTTATTGTTCGTCTAAGCAAAACCAAATCCCCAGTTTTACCCAGAATAGAAAGAGAAAGTTTTAGAGGAAATAATTTTCATTAAAAAACCTACTTTTGCAGGGCAAAAGTATACAGAACAGAGATTGACGGTTAATCACATAGACTGTTGGTGTTTAATGGAACCAGATAGCAGGGTGATGCTAAGTACCTCTTGAGGGGTTATCCGGCAGTAGGCTTTCCCAGAGCCTACACAAGCCATCACTTTAATAGTAGTTTTAGCTTTTATAGTTGGATGTTATATACAAATAGATAATAGGATGTTGGTATAAAACAATAAATTTTTTTAAAAATATTGTCTTTTTATATAGTTATGTTATAATATAAACTGACATTATATTACTTTTCACATAAATAACTATAAAATAAAATTGATACGAGATAACTTAATCCTATAAAAAAGGAGGGAGATAAAACAAATTAATTGTAGAAATTTTAAATTGAGATGAAAAGCAGAAAAATAAGAAAGTAGAGAGGAATTATTTATGAAACGATTTGCAAAAACAACAGCATTATTGCTGGTGTTGTCCTTGATGATGGCAATTATTTGTCCAACTATTTCGTATGGGAAAAACCTCGGAGAGAATGAAGGGTGGTTAGAGGTTACAGCAAGCACTTCTAGCAATGCAAATAGCTCGTTAACTGCACAAAATTTGGTGGATGGAAATGAAGATTCTTTTTGGTCTTCTAGTGGGTATCAGACAGATACTCCTCCTGAGGGGGATTATGCTGTACTCTCTTTCCAGGGAACTGCATCTGTTTCCAAAATTGTAATTACTCCAAGGAAAGGGTTTACTTCTACCTTCCCAAAAGATTTTAAATTACAATATACCATAAACAAAAAAGACTGGATTGATCTTGCAAGCTATGAGGATTATCAAGCAACAGAGGAAGAACAAGTATTTACTTTCGATCAACCAATAGAAGCAAAAAAAGTAAGAATTGTTGGTACACGATATGGGGTAGATGATTTTAATACTTATTATATGCAGATTGCTGAGATGAAAGTATATGGAAGTATTATTGCCCTTCCAAACCCTCCTATCTGGGGAAGTTCTCCAATTACAGAGCCTTATGAGTATGTTGCTGATGGAAGTTTTAGTGGAGAAGAACAGCCCTATTCTCCAGACCCACTAGTTAATTACCGTTGGGATAATCCAACAGCGGATGATGATTTAGAAATATTTTTAAGAAAACCAGTTTCTGCTACAACAGAACAGGAAGATGCATTTCAAAGATTAGATTCCGCTACTACAGACAATGTAGATATTGAAGTAACAGGAGAAGGAACTATTTTATTGGACTTTGGTGTAGAGTTTGCTGGATGGTTGGAAATTGACAGCCCCGATTTATCTGGAGAGCTTACCTTAGGAGTTAGTGAATATAATCAGCCAGCCTTTGTAAATTCTGGTCCACAATCTCCTTCTAAAACAGCGGCTCCAGTGAAATATGGTGATACATATCGGTTAGAGTTGAACTCTGAATTGTATGAAGGTGTTCGATTTGGATTTATTAATGTAACAAATTTTGATCAACCATTTCATATTTCAGATATCCGTCTAGTTTGCCAGACAAAACCTGTCAATTACGAGGGCAGCTTTGACAGTGATAACGAGATGTTAAATAAAATTTGGTATACCGCAGCTTATGATGTTCGTGCTAATCTGAAAAAAGATTACATGGCGGCTATTCTAATGGACCGTGGGGATCGTCATTCTTGGACAGGGGATGCTTATCCAACCCAGGCGGCCTCTTTAGTGGCTTTTTATAATACCGATTTTGTATTGGAAAATATGCGATATACTTCTACACGCTCCAATGGTATTGAAAGTTATGAGTTATATTGGGTATTAAGTTTAATTGATTATTATGAATATACTGGTGACCAACAGGGGGTCAAATCTTTATTAAGTGAAGCCACCAAACGGTTAGACCATGCCTATGATATTTATGGAACCAATCCAAATTTAGGATTTTATGGATGGGATGAACGACTAGGTGCTGGGTTTGAAAACCCAAATATTGAGGAAAACCAGAATGGATATCAACTTCTCTCCATCCAGGCATGGAAAGATTTTTCTGAGGTATTACGTGACCTTGGAGAAACTGAGTTAGCGGATAAATATCAAGGATATGCTGATGAAAAAACAGCGGAATTGCAGAGTGACCCTAAATGGTATCAAAAATATGGAATCCATGCTTTTTCCGATGCAGTAAATGCGGACGTTTTACCAGAAGAAGCGGAAGCGCAAATTGCTGAAACTTATTTTACAGATCGTATAAATCGTTTATCTTATTCTCCGTTTAACCAGTATTTTATTTTACAGGCTATGGGGGAAACAGGAAGATATGATGATGCAATTTCTTCTATTTTAGATTTGTGGGGTGGACAGATTGAATATGGTGGTACTACATTCTTTGAAACTTACCGTCCACAATGGAATGCTGAACTGGATCAAAATGGACCAGTACCAAATAACCAGGCAGGTTATACTAGTTTAGCTCATCCTTGGAGTGCAGGAGTACTACCTTGGATGAATGAAGAAATTCTTGGAATTCACGCGACACAGCCAGGATTTACTACTTTTGAGGTTACCCCTCATTTAGGTAGACAGTTAACCAGGGTTTCTGGAAGCACAATGACCCCTTATGGAAAGATAGAAGTTTCTTTTGATACCAATACAGGGGATTGTAGCGTTATCGTTCCAGAGGGGACGACAGCGAAAATTGGCATTCCAAAAGTAGAAAAAGAAATCACTTCAATTTCTATGAATGGAGCTCTCCAGGAAATTAAACAACAGGATGAAACTTTTGTTTACTTTGAAGTTTCTGGTGGTAATTATCAATTTAAAGTAAACTATGAAGGTACTACACCTACCTATACAGCACCAGTATATAAATATGACGCTGAAATTTTAGGAACAGATACAACAACCCAAGGAAACTGGGGTGGCGTATATGGTTCTGAAGGCTATGTTTTGTGCGCCTATAATGGCGGAGACGTACGTGTATTACCCGATTATGTAGAAGATATCCAGTACACCAAAGCAAATTCTACCCAATGGGCAACAGATACCACCGATGTACGTGCGTTGGCCAGCAACCGATTGAATTTGGAGAACCGAAACCTTGGGGCATTGTACACCAATGACCCAATTGCTTGCCAACAAACCTTTACTGTGGATATTCAATTAAAGGAACAGAGAGAATACACAGTTGCCCTGTATTTTGTGGACTGGGACAGCGACAATACAAGGCAGTTGGCAATTGAAATGTTTGATGGCGATACTTTAAATATGGTAGCACCTGTAAAAGTGGTAAAAGATTATTCGGATGGTGCATATGTAATTTATCAATATGATAAATCTGCACGGTTCCGTATTGACCAAATGAGAGGAGCAAATGCTACCTTGAGTGGTATTTTCTTTGGAACAGGTATGGGGGATGATCCAATCATCACAACCACTACGGTGGATGACCAGGATCCACAAGTTTCTTATGAAGGTAACTGGACCCATGACCCTATACAGGGCGCTTGTAACGAAACCTTTAGCTATTCTAATATTGCAGGCAACAAGGCAAGCTTCCAATTTGAAGGAGATGGCATTGCTTTGTTAGCAAGCAGAGAATCCAACCGTGGAATTGCACAGGTGATTGTGGACGGAACACCATATGATAAGATTGATTTGTATTCCCCTACTATCATACGTCAATCTGAAGTATTTAGATTGGATAATTTATCAGAGGGTACGCACACCATAGAGGTTGTAGTAACAGGGGAACAAAATCCAGCAGCCTCTGGTTGTTATGTTGATGTAGATGCCTTTGTAGTTTCTAATATTGTGCAGACAGTAGAATCTGTTGCCAGTCAATTGGAAACTCCAATTATTGCACAAGATGATACTCAGTTAACAATGCCAGAAGTTCCAGAAGGCTTTATAGTAGAACTGACAAATACAAGTCATCCTGAAATTATTTCCTTAGATGGAAAAATTACAAATCCAGAAACAGATACAGAAGTAGAATTAACATTTACAGTTTCTAAAGATGGAAGATCTGCAACTGCAGTAAGGACAGTATCCGTTCCTGGTAAACCAGCAGAACCGGTAGAAACTAATAAGGATATTCTGAATAAAGTCATTGCCTATGCGGAAAACGCAGCAGATAGCGATGAGTTTGATAATGTAATTGTAGATGTACAGGAAACCTTTAAAGCAGCATTGGATGCAGCAAAATTAGTCGCAAAAGATGATATGGCAACCCAGGAAACTGTGGATGCAGCATGGAAAGCATTACTGACAGAAATCCATAAACTAGGCTTTGTGAAAGGCGATATTACTTCCTTAGAAGATTTGGTAGCATTGGCAGAAACCTACGACATAAATGACTATGTAGAAGCAGGCCAGGCAGAATTTCAGGAAGCATTGAAGGCAGCACAAGATTTATTGGCTGATAAAGACAATGCAATGGCAGAAGAAATCGAAGTGGCAGAAAGTAATCTGTTGAACGCGATATTGAACCTGAGATACAAAGCGAATAAATCCATCCTGGAAAAAGTGATTGCAGAAGCGAATGAAGTTGATTCCAATGTATACACAGCGGAAAGCTATGCAATACTGGAAACAGCAGTAGCAGAAGCAAACGCAGTGATGGCGAACGAAGATGCAACCCAGGAAGAAGTAGATGCAGCAGTAACAAGTGTACAAGAAGCAATGAAAGGGTTAGTAGCAGTAGAAATACCAACTAACGAAACCCCAGCAGATAACAATGCGGACGGGACACAAACAGGGCAAGAATCTACTACGACAAAAGCAAATGCAGCCAAAACAGGTGATATAACTCCAGTAGCGGGAGCGATTGCTGCAACGATTGCGGGAGTAGTACTGTTGGCAATCCGTAAGAAAAATAAATAACTTATCATAAAATTAAAAAAGAAAAAACAGACATTAAATAAGATGTATTGACAAAGTTTTTATAGGTGGTTGGATCGATTGTTTTCTGACCACCTATCACTATATTGTATGTGGATACAATACATACTAAATTGCGAGGAATAACGATGAAAATTATTAAATATTTTTGGGGACTAATTCCAATTACAATTTTCTTGTTATTGAAAATGTTTTTATTGATAATCGAAAAATCATTAAATTTAGTTTTAAGAGATACTCCTGATTGCATTTTATTGAGGATGCGATTCTGTTTGAACAACATCCTCTTTTTAAATTTTTGATACAATATCGTTTAAAATAATTATATTGATGGTAAATTACAAAATATAATAGCGTAATAAAATAACACTTAATTTTTTAGTATTGAATAAAAAGTAAAAATTCCCTTTCCGTATTGCCGAAAAGGGAATTTCGCTATTCTACTAAATAAGAAAAAAAGGGTTTTAAACCATACTGGAAATAGTTTATCCATAATAGGATAAACTATTGGGTAATCTATTTTTGTTTCGCAATTTTTTTAACATTTTTATTATGTTGCGCAATTAATTTTCGATCCGTTACTTGGTATTTTTTTAAAACATCATATACTCGTTCTACATTTACCCCTTTATCGGTGTAATACTGAAAATCCCCCAGATGTTTCCGGAAACGTTTTGCACTATAAACAGGCATGCCTTTTGGAATCCCTAATACTAGGCGTTTATCCGCGAATACCACTGCATTTTCAATGGAAACATTGTATACTTTTTCTTTTTGAAAAATATGGCGGATATTCTCAATGTGGGTTTTATTCTGCATAACTGGGTTATAAAATTTATGTTTATTATCTCCTACAATATGGGTCCACTGAGTTTCATCCGGACTGCCATAAACTTCCCCTTTATAGTTTTTAGTTTCCACTACAATCATTCCAAATGGAGCGATTAAGATATGATCAATTTGTGTGGTTTGGTCATATAGAGGAAGATACAGGTCGTTAATGACTTTACCATGATAACGACGAGCATACCGCCTTAAAATTCCCGCTACAACACGTTCCCCTTTTACACCACGGCGACGGTTGGCCTTTATAAGCCATACGATACCCAATACAATGATTGCGCCAACAATTAAATATAAGATAATGAATTGTGCTTCACTCATTTTATTTCCTCCTATTTGTCGTTTTGTGCGTAAACTATAGTGTAACATAAAATTTTATTTTTGTAAATTGAATAATCTTGAAAAAGGCTGGTAATACTAGTATCGAACATTTGATAGTTAAAGGAGTTAATAACCATGTTAGATAAAATTGCATTGGCACTGGTAATTATCGGTGCTATTGTTTGGGGCGGGATTGGACTGTTTCAGTTTGATCTTGTAGCCTGGATATTTGGTGGACAGAGTGCCATCGTTAGTCGTATCATTTATTCTTTGGTAGGGCTAGCTGGATTATGGTGTATCTCATTGTTCTTCCGCAGAAACGATGTGGTAGAGTAAAACCTTGCAATATGTCATGTTCAATTTTACAAACGGCTCGGTGGAATACTGCTGGGCTGTTTTTTAATTTGTAGAATATTGGTATGGGTTTTTTAAAAAAGGGTATACTTATTTAGGGGGATGGAATGTGAAACAGAGTGTTAGATTATTTTTAAAGTCCTTTCTATTATCTTTTATTATTATAGGGGGGGTTGCGGCGGTTATTTTAATTGTCATGATCCAATCCCAGACAAAAGAAGAATCTCCAACAACGCAGTATGTATATCAGGCGTCAAAAGATGAAGATTTAACTACTCTTTTGATTTTTACCCCTTCTAGAGGAGGGGAGGCAGAACGATTTTTATTGTTGCACATTAGCGCCATGCAAAATAGAATCTCGATAGCGGAACTACCTATTACAATGAAAACTACTGTAAATGGAAAAACAGACACAATAAGTGGAATGTATGATTATGGTGGTGCTTCCTATGCGGTACGAGGAGTATCTGAAAAATTAGAGATTACAATCCATCGGTATATGAGGATTGATTATAACGGATTGATTCAAATTGTGGATTATTTGGGTGGAATGGCATACACACCTTCAGAAATGGTGGAAACTATCTGGGAGGACGGCAGCATGACTGTTATCCAGCCAGTAGAACAGATGATAGACGGCAGACGGTTTTTGGCTTTAGCAAAACAAGGGGATATTGCCCAACTATTGAGTATATTATGCCAACAACAGATAAATAAAGAATTTGAAGAAAAACTGGATGATTTTTATTCTACTTTAATGAACGAAACGGATAGTAATTGCAGCAGTTTGGATTATGAACTGAGAAAATTTGGGTGGAAACAGATGTTAAGGCAGGAAACAGCGGAGTTTACAATAATACCGATAGAATCGGATGAATCTGCTTGGATCGAGGAAATCAAAAATCATTTTTAGTGATATATGTTATCGATGTATATGGGTAAGTGGTATATCGCCAAGTTGATATGGAATGTGAAAAAATAGTAGCATATAATTTGATGTATCAAATACATTATGATAAAAATTATATTTCGATTGAGCAACACGCCTAATTTGTGTATGGCAGGCTAAGTATGGGCATAAAGGCGAAATACAATAAAAGTAAGTATTGCTTTACTTGGGCTATAATAAAAACTTAGAGGATTTCCATAAAAATAGATATAATTTTGAAAAGTTGCATGTTTTCATGCAACTTTTTTGTTGTTTTTAGGGGTAAGTGAAAAGGAAAAGAAAGGAAAATTTTAAATGTTAAACCCAAAAGAACAGTTATTTTGTTATTATTTTAGCTGTTTTCAAAATTTAAAAGAAGCATCTATCAAAGCGGGGTATCCAGCTTTGTCCGCGGAAAAAACAGCCGCTAAATTGATGGGACGGGAAGAGATCAAACAACAAATTTGTGAATATTCCAAACAAAAGGATATGGAGTATTTGCAGGCAATGGTTTTATCTGGATTAGAACGGTTGGCGTTTGGAGAAATTAACGATATTATCCAATTAATGATGAAAGGAAACGAATTGGATGAAAAGCAGCTGCAAAATTTGAATTTATATATGGTATCGGAGATCAAACAGAAAGATGGCTGTTTGGAGGTAAAATTATTTGACCGATACCAAGCTTTAAAATTGATACAGGAATTGATCCAATTAAAGCAAAACCATGGAACAACAGAAGAATTTTTGCAGGCTTTTGTAGAAGGTACCAAACAGTGGGGCGGAGATAAGGATGAATAAATTCCAGGCTTTCTCCCCGAAACAAATGAAAGTATTGACATGGTGGTGTCCGAACAGCCCTTATTGCCATTATGACGCCATTATTTGTGATGGCGCTGTGCGAAGTGGAAAAACGGTTTGTATGTCCCTATCATTTGTTTTTTGGGCAAGTATTTATTTTAACCAACAGAATTTTGCCTTGTGTGGCAAAACTTTGACCTCTTTAAAAAGAAATGTTGTTACTCCATTAGTCCAGCTAGCCAATTCATTGGGATTTCAATGTAGTTTGGTATTGTCCCGCAATTATTTGGAAATCCAATACGGAGATCGAAGCAACCGGTTTTATTTGTTTGGAGGAAAAGATGAATCCTCTGCAGCGTTGATTCAAGGGGTAACATTAGCTGGTATTTTATTTGATGAAGTTGCTCTAATGCCCCGTTCGTTTGTGGAACAGGCTTTGGCACGTTGTTCTGTGGAAGGTTCTAAATTTTGGTTTAACTGTAATCCTGAATATCCTTTTCATTGGTTCTATTTAGAGTGGATTCAAAAAGCAGAAGAAAAACATGCGTTATATCTTCATTTTCAAATGGAAGATAACCCGTCTTTATCCCCTCAGATGCTGAAACGGTATCAATCCCTGTACTCAGGTGCTTTTTATGACCGGTTTGTTTTGGGAAAATGGACTTCTCAATCCGGTATAGTTTACCCGATGTTTCAGTATGAAATTCATGTTGGGTTACAGGAACGGTCGTTTTCTTCTTACTATATTTCTTGTGATTATGGAATTACCAATCCAACCTCAATGGGGTTGTGGGGATGCTGTGAATACGCTTACCGTATCAAAGAATATTACTATGATTCTCGCAAAGAACAGTTTCGTAGGACGGATGAAGAACACTATCAACAATTGGAAAAACTGGCGGAAGGATACTCCATCCAAGCGGTTGTGGTTGACCCCTCTGCTAGCAGTTTTATTGAGTGCATACGGCGGCACGGAAAATTCCAGGTGATTCCTGCAATCAACCAGGTGAATACTGGTATCAGTTTGGTATCCGATTGTCTATTAAAAAGGCAGCTTTTGTTTTCTCCTCAATGCAAGGATACCATACGAGAATTCTCTATCTATTGTTGGGAAGAAAATAGCAAGCAGGATCGGGTGAAAAAGGAGAATGACCATGCCATGGATGACATCCGCTATTTTGTATCCACCATCTGGAACCGGCAGCAAGATTCTTTTTTTGTGTATTCTGCTGCCAGAAATTGAATTTAGGAGGGATGAATTTGGGACGATTGAAACGCAAACAACCAGAAGCCCCGGCAGAGGCCGTTGTGCAGCTAAGGCCGGGGAATTACCCATTCCATATCCTTGACCGGTATGTTCCTCTGATGACACCTGAAACAAAGCTATATGCCTGTATGAGGGAAGCGATTCCGGTCATTGATTCCGCTTTGTATAAAATTCAGCGGCTAATTGGTGGATTCCGTTTTGTATGTAGTCACAAATCAGCGGAACGAGAGTTAAACCAGTTTGCTCGGGAAGTAAAAGTGGGACCTACCCAAATGGGGCTGGAAAGTTTTATTTGTAGTTATTTAGATAGCTTGCTACTATTTGGAAACGCCATTGGAGAAATCGTATTGTCCGCCAATGGAAGACAGATTGCAGGGTTATATAATTCTTCTTTTGAAAATGTTTTGATCCAAAGGGGAAATAATCCATTGCAGGTTGAAATTTTCCGTAATGACCATGGAAATCCAGTACCTTTGGAGATGCCACAGCTGATTTTATTTACAGCATTGAATCCACAGCCAGGAAAAGTTTGTGGAGATTCTATTTTGAAAAGCCTGCCGTTTGTCAGCTCTATTTTATTGAAGATTTACCATGCAATTGGAGAGAATTTTGACCGTGTTGGAAATGTAAGGTTTGCAGTGACCTATCGTCCATCTAACCAAGGGATGGATGCTGCATACGCAAAAGAGCGGGCACAGCAAATCGCGAAAGAATGGGCTGCTGGTATGGCTGCAGGAAAAACCGGAGACATCCGCGATTTTATTGCGGTCGGAGATGTAGATATCAAAGTAATTGGTGCAGATAACCAAATGATTGACTGTGAGGTACCAGCAAGGCAGATGTTGGAACAGATTATCGCAAAATTAGGGCTTCCACCTTTTATGCTGGGCTTGAGTTGGAGTACAACAGAACGTATGAGCCAACAGCAGGCAAGCACATTAAACAGTGAACTTTGTTATTACCGCAGATTATTAAATCCGGTATTAGAACGGATTGGAACCACATATTTGCGGTTAAATGGATTTTCCTGCCAGCCTACTGTAGAGTGGGATACATTGAATTTTGAAGATGAAATCAATGCTGCCCAGGCAAGATTGTACAATGCACAAGCCGCAAAGCTGGAATTGGAAAACGGGGAAGAGCCAAAACAAATTCCTGTAGATTTGAGTACAGCAATAGAACCATGAGAAAGTAGGAAAATCAATGGACCAGACAATTAAAACCAACCAGTTAGAAAAAGAGGATCTACAAAAGATTAACCAATATACCAGGAGAAACTTCACCGAAAAAGAACTGTTTAGCTTTACAGTTGTGTTATGTGACAATGAGGTGGACCGGGATGGGGAAGCGTTTACCACCCAATCCTTACAAGAATTAAAGGCTCTTTATATAGGGACAACAGGGATTTTTGACCACAGCCAAAAAAGTGAGGATCAGGCAGCAAGGATTTTTCATACCTGGGTGGAAACAGATCCCCAACACAAAACCCAATATGGGGAACCCTACAGTTGTTTAAAAGCAAAAGCCTATATGGTGCGTACCGAAAAAGACAAAGACCTTTTATTGGAGATTGACGCGGGTATCAAAAAAGAAGTCAGTGTAGGCTGCCGAGTATTGCGGAAAACTTGTAGCATTTGTGGAGCGGATTTAAGCTATGGCTGCTGTGAACATAAAAATGGTGAATTTTATCAAGGAAAGCTATGTTACACCAAATTGGAGCAGCCAGTGGACGCATATGAATGGTCGTTTGTTGCTGTCCCTGCCCAGCCAGCAGCAGGTGTGACAAAACAATACCATCAAATCGAAACCCAACCAAAACGAAAAGCAAGGACCAATGAAGAAGTGGTAAAATCGCTAGGAACAGGTACTATTAGTGTGGAGGAACAGAAAAACCTGAAATTATATATAGACCGCTTAGAGGAAAAAGCTCTATTAGGGCGGGAGTATCTCCAGGACCTGAAATCTGATATTATTTCCCTGAGTTTTTTAAGCAATTCTCCGTTGGATGAACAGGCAATCCGTATTTTGTTGGAAAAAATGGATGCGAAAGAACTGAAACAATTAAAAGAAGCGTTCGCAAAATCTTGCCAGAAAACAGGCAAACCGCAACTAGGATACCAGAAACCAAAAAAAGATACATCAGAAAACCGTGAGTTTTATATTTAGGAGGAAGCGAAAATGAATTACGAAACATTACGATTAGAAAAAGGAATGTATTCCGTACCAGGAAAAAGTTTTACCCAGGTACTGGAAAGTTTAGACCCAAGTGAAAATTATAAAGGAAGTTCATTGGAAGGATTGGATGCTTACCAAAGACAGTTAAAACGGTTTGATATTAAAGTTGCTGGAAGAAATTCCGATGCATTACAAAAATTTTTCCAGACTTCTGATTCTACTGCATTGTTTCCAGAATATATTTCCCGTGCAGTTTACCAGGGCATGGAAGAAGTAGATGTGTTAAGCGATATTGTAGCGGCTACTACAAAAATTGATAGCCTAGATTACCGTGCTATCTGTTCAATTCCAAGTGACGATGACAAAGAGATGAAACAGGTTGATGAAGGGGGAGATATCCCATCCACTGAGGTAAAATTACAGGAAAACCTGGTAACACTGAAAAAACGTGGTAGATTATTGGAAGCCAGTTATGAGGCAATCCGATTCCAGAAACTGGATGTGTTTACTGTGACTTTGCGTCAGATTGGCGCTTATTTAGCAAAAACTTTATTGACAGATGCAGTTACCATCTTAAAAGATGGAGATGGGAATTCCAATCCAGCAACTGTAACCAATGTAGCTTCTGCTGGTAAGTTGACTTATACTGATTTGCTGACTTTGTGGAGCAAATTTGAATC
The DNA here is from genome assembly GCF_014297275.1 of Clostridium facile. Classification (NCBI taxonomy): domain Bacteria; kingdom Bacillati; phylum Bacillota; class Clostridia; order Eubacteriales; family Clostridiaceae; genus Clostridium; species Clostridium facile. The sequence goes on along the minus strand of NZ_JACOQK010000001.1, from coordinate 1,897,402 downwards.
TTATGAAATGAACACTATGCTGGTTGCTCCAGATGTAATGTTAAAAATGTTGGAAATTGAAGAGTTTAAGAATCCGTTGACAGGTTTAAATTTCCAGGGTACAGGACGTTTGACAACTCCTCTGGGCGCTACATTGATTAAAACATCTTCTGTTCCTACTGGCTACATAATCGGATTGGATAAACGCTGTGCTTTGGAGCGTGTAATTGCTGCGGATGTTTCTGTAGAATATGATAAATTAATTGATAAACAATTGGAACGTGCCGCTATTACCACGATTACTGGATTCACTAAAATCTTTAAAGATGCGTGCCAGGTGCTAAAAGTAAATGCGTAAAGTAAAATATCCAGGGAACCCCCCTGGATATTTTACTACAGTTCGAAAGGAGAGATTTCATTGGATGAAATGAAAATTGCCAAGATTGTGTCCGCAATGAGCGGGATACCAATGGAAGAACTTTTGCCTAGGATGCCATTAATTATACTATCCACGAAAGAAGTGCTTCGGATGGTAAAGGAAGAACAAGAGATAGAACAACACCAGGACTTGTTAGACTATATTTGTGCTGCGAACGCCTGGTACCGTTACTGTTTGACAGAAGATGCCGCAGTACCAAAAGGAAGTTTTTCTGCTGGAGGGATTTCTGTTAGTACTTCGGATGACAACCAGGCGATAAGGGCAAAAAATTTGCGAGATGAACTTTGGGCATCTGCCAATTTTCTATTAAAATATGAAGATGATTTTTATTTTTCAACTACAGGAGGGGAATCATGAAACCAAAGTTAGAGCAATGGTTCCGCTTTTACGCCCATCCTCTTACAATATCAGATGGAAAACAGAAGTATCCATGCTTGGGGATGGTGTTCTATCAGAATGAAGAAAATAATTTGTTTCAATATCCGGAACCTTACCCAGTAGGAAATGTAAACCATGGAAACTTATTGTCTTATTTTTTATACCAGGGGGATTCCCCACAAACGAAGCCAATTATTTTAGTAGACCGTCAGCACCGTTATCAAGTAGAACAATTGGAATACATTGAACTATTTCAATGCTGGAAGGCTGCTTTAAGGGAGGGGACAGGATGGAACAATTGATAGAACAATTAATGGAGATATTACGACAGAATATGCCAGAGGTTGAGGTTGTCCCTGAATTTTCGAAGCAAGTTATTCCGTTGGAACGGATTCGGATTACAGTGGGGAACAAAACTCTGGAGCAGCAAAATGGTATCCAACAAACAGTGATTCATATTGGAGTTTATGTTCCATTTTATATGGAAAGCAACCAATGCAACCAGATGATAGACAAAATATTAGTTATGTTATCAGAATCTACACTCACTGGATATCAGGGAATTGCGGTGGGGGGAATTACCTACCATAGTAAAGCAGATGCTTTTTATACTGAAATGCAGTTAAAGTTCTCCCACTCTTCCAATACAATATCCTTTGGTAGTATCAAAATACCATGTGATCCAGAAACGGTTTCTTTGGTGTGCAAACGGCATCTGGTGTCTCGTTTTTCCGCTTTTCTTGGGGAAGTCATTCAAGATTTAGGGAAAAAAAGCCGTATCTTTTCGTTTGAAGGGGTATTGGACAAGGAGCAATATCAACAGGTGTATCAAGTGTATTCGGCAGGGGAAAAACAGACGGTAATCCTGCCGGATGAATCGGAGATGGATGCTGTTTTATCCAGTTTTTCCATCAAAAAGATATTACCCAATGGATGGAACTGCCGTTTTATTTTTACTGAGGTGACATTATGAATATCCTTGTATTAGCTTCTACAGTAAACAATGAAACAGCAACCCTATCCCATCTGGTGGAATTTGAGTATTTCGCTTGCATTTATACAGTAGGGAGTAAGTTTAAAGGTTTATTTATCGATAAAAACCAAGCATATGAGTTTGCCAGCATTAAAGTATATTTGGAGAATGAGCTGTTATTCCACGGATTTGTAGATAAACAGGTTACCCAGCTTACCGCCGTTGGAGAATTTTTGGAGATTGAGGCCTCAGGATATGAAACAAGGCTATTGCAAAATCAGGTTCGTCCTACTGTCTTGGAAAATTGCAGTTCGGAATATATTTACCAGAATTACGCTCTTCCTTATGGGATAAAAGCGAATGGATTACTGAGTTATACCCTGCCAAAATTAGAGATTACTGTGGGGATGAGCGCCTGGAATGTAATTGATATTTTTTGTAGAAGGGCATACTATTATTTTCCATTGGTAACAAAAGATGGAACATTAACCGCTCGATGGCTCAATCAAAAGATGTATATCATTGGAAATAAACCAGACTCTGAGCACTACTATACTCGTTTTCGGTACACCAATGACCGAAGCCAGTTATTATCCAGGATTTATTGGCAAAATCCTGACAATCCACAGGATTATTCCAATTATTTTGATGCCCCTTATGCAATTGATTATAAAATTCAACGAGAACGGTATTACCGTTTGCCAGCAGCTTGGAAAACCCAGCCAGATGATGCGGTAAAACAAGTTGCATTAAACTCTCGTGTAAAATCCATGGAAGTAGAGGTTATATTACCAGAACTTCTGGCAGCCTATCCTGGGGACAATATTCAGATAGAAGATGATTATTTTAATGCAAGGAGCTACTATGTTGGGGAAGTTATCATGACATCCAATGAGAATGGCAATCAGACATTGTTGCGTTTGTGGAATACATTGCGACTATAAGCTGTAGCTGTATTATCAGTGGATAGAATGCTTTTGGAAAATAATTGAAAAGGATAAAGTGAGAAATATTACAGTGTAGTTATTCCTTTTATACAATTCAAATCCTATAAATTTAGACAGTATTTTTATTCTACTATATTGTGAAAATGCACAAAATATGATATAATATATATACTTTATCGTTCTTATTAAACAAATGTTAAAATCTGTTTTAAAATAGGTTTTTTAAGCCTATTTTTATAAAAATAGAGTAGAACGATAAAGTATTCATTATCTGATTCACAAGAAGAAAATAGAAAAAAGGAAGGAGTGCTACTTGTGAAATTTCAAAAATCTATGAAAAAGAAGATAGGGGCAATTCTTTTAGCTGGTGTAATGGCGCTGGCTGCATTTCCTCTAACCACTTTGGCAGCAGAAGGGAATCAATTCCTACCTCCGGATTTTACCAAAGCTGAGATGGAAGAAACCATAAAAGAATATGTAAATTACACACAATTTACAGAGTTTACAAGTGATGCGGAACGGGCAGACCATTTCTTTGAAGAGGTTCCACCTGCGGCGGATGCTTTTCAGGTTACAAAAATGAAAGGTAATGACCAGGTATATGACCAAAAATATTATCAGCCAGAGAATTACCAATATGTTATCCCATATGATGATTTTGCTGCTATTACAGCTCAATACTACAAAAGTGTTCCTGACATGACCGGAGTAGATTTAGGCATATTGGGCGAATATCATGCGGAACTGGATAGTTTCGTGATTCCTGAAGCTGGAATTGGAGATGCTCCTTATTTAACAGAGTTGGTTGGTATTCAGCCAGTCGTAGGTACTGAAACTTATGTTGAGATTTATGCTAAAGTTTCGAACAAAACTGCGGATCAAAATCCAAATATGGACAACGAATCTGAATATACCAAATGTGTCTTGACGGTAGCACAGAACGGTGAAGATTGGAAATACATTTCTTTCCAACCCGTAGATCAATTCCCAAGCTTAGACTATATGCCAACATCTATTGCGTATGATCCAGAAACTAATATTATTATTACAGCGGATGAATCTATTGTCCCAGAAGGCACTACGATGAATTCCCGTCAGATCACCGAAGGTAACGATTATGAAATGGTAAAAAGCGCTATTGATGCTGATCATTTTACGTTATATGATATTTCTTTGATGAATAATGGGGAGGAGATCCAGCCAAAAGGGGAAGTAGCAATCGCAGCTCCATTACCAGAAGGGTATGACCCAAGCCGAACCAAAGTATATCGTATTGATAGCCAAGGGGCTGCAACTGAGGTAGAATCCGTAATGATAGATGTGGTAGAGGATTTTCCTTTTATAGGATTTGACGCCAGCCATTTCAGCCTTTATGCTATTGCTGAAACTTCAGAAACCATTAAACCAAATCCAGATCCAGTTCCAGAAGCGAAACCAGAACAACCTACTGGAAAACCAGGTACCAATACTTCTAATATCCCTGCTACTGGTGACCATGCTCCATTTGTAGGAATTGCTATGTTATTAGGAGGAGCTATTCTTTTAACAGTAGGAACAAGAGAAAAGAGAATTGGTAACAATACAAAATAGCTACAAGTTTTAAAAGAAAAAATAAACTGCCTCCAATATAAAAGGGCGTTTTATATTTAGGTAAAAGTTTTAAAAAATTATTGACAAACAATTAAAACGGTGCTATAATTCAAAATAAGGACAAAGGCGTCATAAAGCCTTTGTCCTTTTTATTTTCCCGGGAAGATAAATTTTTTGGAAGGAAGTTTGTAATGAAATGAGAAAACGAACAAATTTGATTTCTAAAACTGTTGCGGTTTTAGTGGCTATGGCAATAATGGCTTCCATATCTTCAACTGTTTATGCTGCGGATCAATCCTCTTTAATGACTAGGACACAACAAGTAGAAAATATGTTTACTACTGCTGACTTAATGGATGCCACAATCTATGAACTACGGGATGCGATGGAATCCAACAAGGTTACTTCGGCTGAATTAGTACAAATGTATCTTGATCGGATTAATGCCTATGATGATTCTAAGGATTTAAATGCGATTATTTCCATTAATCCAGACGCAATGGAAATTGCAGAAGAATTGGATCAGGAACGTGAGACTGGAAACACAAGAGGGCCTTTACATGGTATTCCAATTGTAGTGAAAGATAACTATGATTACGAAGGAATGTCCACTACTGCTGGAGCTACTGCCTTATCTGGTTCTATCGCAAATGACGATGCTACTGTGATTGCTAGATTGAAGGAAGCAGGTGCTATCATATTAGCAAAAACTAATTTATCAGAATTTGCTTTTTCCGGTTCCAATTCTAGAAGTTCCATGGGAGGTACTGTACATAACGCTTATGATACTTCCCGTACTCCCGCGGGTTCTTCAGGAGGTACTGCGGTTGCGGTGACTTCAAATTTCGGCGCAGCTGGCTTGGGAACGGATACAGGTTCCTCAATTCGTCGACCATCCAGTTTTTCCAATTTATATGGCTTACGTCCCTCCAAAGGGCTTACCAGTATTGATGGTGTTGTTCCATTAAATGCGGATCAGGATGTAACAGGCCCAATGTGCCGTACGGTAGAAGATTTGGCTATTATGCTGGATATTATTGCTGGTACAGATAGCAAAGACCATTATACAGCTAATGCGGATAGTTTGATTCCAGAGGATGGATATACCTCTTATTTAAACGCAGATGGGTTAGAGGGTAAAAAAATTGGTTACTTAACGAACTCATTTGGAATTTATACTACGACTTCTAAAGATGATTCTGGAAATTGGGTAACATCTGAATTAGAAACACCAACTGAGCTGGATCCTGATATGCAAGGAATGGTAAATGATACTTTAAATACGTTAAAAGAAGGTGGGGCAGAACTAGTAGATATTTCTTCTCTTCTGCCAGATAGTTTGATTTTCCAATTAAACGGAGCTGTTAACTCAGCACGCCTATCGGGTAGCAGCGCATTTGAATGGGATATGTATGAGTATTTCCAGGCACTTGGCGATAATGCGACTATGCACAGTGTACAGGATATTAAAGAAAATGGTGGATATATTTCTGATTTAGATGGATATAACACCCCAGAAAATGAATTGGTAAATCCAAGGTTTAATGCTGATGGTACACCAACGGCAGAATATGAGGCAAACTGGAATGCCCGGCTTAATTTTAGAAATACTGTTAGCCAAATTTTAAAAAACAATGGGATTGATGCTGTGATTTATGTATCCCAAACGGATGTTCCATGCTTAGAAGAAGAATCTGATGGGGATAGCACAACGATCCACAGCAATACAGCGGCATATATCAATAAATTTGGTCCGGTAGCGGGTCTTCCAGAAATGATGATGCCAATGGGAGTAGCACAAGTAGATCCTTCTGAAGGCGTTACAACACAAATGCCTCTTGGTATCTCCATGTTTTCCAGCTATGGAAATGAAGCAACTATGATTGAAATTGCTTATGGATATGAACAGACTGCGAAGGGAATACGTGTACAACCTTCTACAACTCCAGTATTACCTGACCAAAAATTAAATGCATACTTAGATAGTTTTATTAGTGAGATCAATCAATTAACTCCATCCGATTATACAGCTGAAAGCTGGAGCAGTTTATCTACCGCATTAGGAGTAGCAACTTCTGTAGATAAAAGTGATGTTTCTGCTACTTATGATGCAACATTGGCATTAGCTAAAGCGTATGATGCATTAGCAAAACAGCCTATCTTACCAGATACTCCTTCCAGTACATCTGGTGAGAATGTTAATATAGACACAAAGGTACCAGCACCACAAACAGGGGACGTTCCGATTACAATTGCGTTTGTAACTGCCATTATTGCTTTATCAGGTGGTGTAGTTGGTATAAGACGTCTAAGAAGGAAATAATTTTTCAATAAATTAATGGATTGTTGGATAGTATTTTAAATCTATTTACCAATTTAGCCATTATTAAAATAAATCGCTTGAGATTTACAATTGTAAATCTCAAGCGATTACTTATGTAATAAGATTTTGTACCAGTTTATTCTGTAATTTCTTTATTAGCAGTTACTTCATCAAAAGTATCCAGCATTGTTTTGGATGGAGCTTTTGTTAATAGGCTGACAACAACCATAACAACTGCGCAGATTGCAAAGCCTGGGATTAAGGAGTAAACACCTGTCATAGTAGCAAGAGTAGAACCACCAAATGGAATGTAATCCCATAGGATTACAGTTAAGCCTCCAGCAATCATACCAGAAGCCGCTCCAGCAACATTAGAGCGTCTCCAGAACAATGCTAACAATACAACTGGACCAAATGTAGATCCAAATCCAGACCAAGCGTTGGATACCAGCCCCATAACACTGCTATTCGGATCCAGTGCAATAACAAACGCAATTGCGGACACGATTAAAACAGTAATACGGCTAATCATTAACATGCTTTTATCACTAGCATTTTTATTAATAACCCCTTTGTATACGTCTTCTGAGATAGAAGATGCAGTAACCAACAGTTGAGAATCCGCTGTAGACATAATGGCGGCCAGAATACCGCACAATAGAAGGCCACCAACAAAAGGAATACCAAGATGATCAGAAAAGATGGTATTAATCATCTGGATAAATACACTCTCGGAATTTTCTAATGGTTGGTTTGCAAAGAACGCCGCTCCAATTACCCCTAGTGTACAGGAGGCAGTTAATGAAATAACCACCCATATAATACCGATTTTACGAGATTTCCGCACTTCAGTTTCATTTTTAATCGCCATAAAACGGATTAAAATATGGGGCATACCAAAGTATCCCAATCCCCATGCAAGCTGTGAAATAATGCTAACAATAGAAAGTTGCTCTCCTCCACTGAACATTGGGTTTAAGAAATGGTGGCCAATTTCTTGATATACTTGACCAGCCCCATCAAATCCACCTAAAATTCCAATCGCGAATCCAGGAACGACAATTAGAGAAATCAACATCATAAATCCTTGTACAAAGTCTGTCCAGCATACAGCCAAAAATCCTCCTAAAAAGGTATAGACCAAAATAACAAAGACACCAATTAATAAGGCTATTTTGTAATCAATACCAAATACGGTGGAAAATAAGGTTGCCCCTGCCGAGAAGCCGGAAGCGGTATACACAAGGAAAAAGATCATAATAAACAAAGAAGATGCAACGCGCAATACTTTGTATTTATCTTCAAACCGGTTTTCGAAAAATTCTGGTAAAGTAAGGGCATTTCCTGCCTTAATAGTATAGCGGCGTAGTTTGGATGCTACAATACACCAGTTTAAAATAGTACCAATTGCAAGGCCAACCGCAATCCAAATTTGCCCTGTACCCAATGCATAAATAGCACCTGGCAGCCCCATTAATAGCCATCCACTCATGTCGGAAGCCTGCGCACTTAAAGCGGCTACCCAACCTCCAAGGCTTCTACCTCCTAAAAAATAATCTTCTGATGTTTTTGTTTTTTTGTAACAAATGAAGCCAATGAGCATCATAAATAATAAATATGCTCCAAAGGCTATAATAATCCAAATATTATTTGTCATATTATAAATCTCCTATACATATATTTATTAACTTATTTATTATAATATAAATTAAAAACATTGGCAACTAAAAAGAAAAAAATTTGTATTTTTTGGTGAAAAAGACGAAAAATAAAATTTTTTTGAATGATTATATTAAGATAAAATAAACAAATAAAGATAGGATATTTGTTAAAATTGACAAAATAGAAAAACCAGACTACCATTTTACTGATAGCCTGGTCTTTTTATATTTTACATCCTAATGGTCTTGGTTGAACCATATGATGACAAACAAGCCATTGAGCAGTATCCAGTAAAGTTTCCTCAATAGGGCGGGGGGTATAGTGTAACTGTTTTTTTGCTTTTTGATGAGAAAACGTAATTTTTTCTGGAATGGAATACAGTTCATAAGAAGTAGTTAATGGCGGTTGTAAAAAAGGATTCCGATAATTTTGATGGAAATAGACCATGAGTTTCGAAAACCACATAGGTACCATTGTTTTTGCCGGTTTCCTTCCTGTTATTTTCTGTAGCATTTGGAAAAGTTGTTGTACTTCATAATATTGATTGGTACAGAGATATGATTCACCGGAGATTCCATTGTTGATAGAAGAGATAACAGCATCGGCAACATCCCTTACATCTACAAAATCATATCCGCCTTTTACATCAATGGTCGTCTTATGGTTCATAAAATCCATAATCAATTGTGTTAAATGTCCAGTACCATAATCCCCAGGCCCTAACATACCAGAAGGTTGAAGAATACAGGCATCTAATCCTTTTGCGCCGTAATCCAGCACCAACCGGGAAGCGATTGCTTTTGTTTTGGCAAAAATGGTTTCTAATGCATCAGCATTAAACTGATTGGATTCTTTTATTATGGTGTTGGTAATTGGAATTGCATGGGAAGAGCTAACATAAATGAATTTTTTTGTGTGATGCATTATACACATGCGTAAAAGCTGTTCTGTTCCGTTTACGTTAATATCGTATACCAAATGTTCAAATTTAGGTGCAGCAGACAAAATAGCAGCAGTGTGAATCAAAACAGTATTTTCATCGGTATCTTTAAATAAAGCAATTAAACTTTGAATATCCCGTAAATCTCCCCGGATTAATTCCATATTAGGCGATTGGAAAGGCGGTGTCTGATCGGACGGCAAAGCTAGGCCGCGCACATGGCACCCTTTCTGCAATAATTTTTGTATAATTGTATTTCCTAGATGACCAGTTGCCCCAGTAACCAAATATAAATTTGCCATAACTCTCTCCAATGGGAAATAATTCAAGATATATTTCATTATAAAAATAAATTGATAACAGGGAAAAGAAAAATTATAGTAATTTTGTAAAGAAAAACAGAATAGATTATGAGCAGACTATGATTCGCATGATGTATTAATTGTTACAAGATATGTGTGCGCTTTGTTTTAGAAGATTTTTTGTTTCATTGTAGAAAAAATTTAGAGAAACAGGGTGAAAGCTTCATTTTTACTTGATAAAATAATAATAATTACAGTATTTTATTGAAAAAAGGAGGGATTATATGGAACCATGTATACCGTTTCCAGTGTTTTCCGTCAGTTCCTTACAGCAAGTAGCAGATGCTTGTGATACTTTCCGCCAAACTGGTTGCGCCTATTTTAATTTTATCAATATGGAACCAGATTTATGTAGCAGAGCAATTGACTTTTTAACGGGTTTTGCAAAAGGGTATGATTGCTGTTTACTATCAATTTGTGATACTGAATATTGTATGTTATTAAAGGACAACACAGTGGACGATGTGGATTCTAACCTATGGGGGCAGATTGAGTTTACTCAGCACACCATACCATAAAAGGCATCCTAGCTTTTGCTAGACTGCCTTTTATAAGAATTATTTTTTAATACCGCGTATTTTTTTATAAACACGGTACGCTTTGGTATTGCGGATTGCCTCTAATTGCTGTTTGTTGAAATCCCGGTCAACAGTCATCGCATATAATTGTTCTTTTAAATTATCTATCACTGCTTGCTGTTGTTCTTTTTCTTCATTTAACTTACCTATTTGCTGTTGATAGTTTGATTCAAATTTAGAGAGATATAATTTACTAACAGAAACTTGAGATAGCTGATTTTTTATATTAGATGTAATTGTTTGATGCAATGGCATTACACCCAAGACAATCTTTAATGTTCCACTGATTGGTTGTTCTAAAGTAAAACCAATTTGCGGATCATTATCAAAATACCAAATTCCTTCCTGTTGTGCATTAAATGGATCGGCGTGTAACGGAATTCCATTGATTTCAGCTGCTAAATACCAGACAACACAAGGGTGGTTTTCCAGTGGATCCAACCGTAAAATTGTAGTACCTTCTGGTAGCTGGAATTCTAACTGCTGTAGTCCAGTATCCGCTTGATATTGGGTAGTAAGGAATTCTGTACCATCAATGGAATCGCCGGTGCTATAAAAAAGCGTTGCAGTAGAGGAAACGATATCTTTTGTCAATCCTTTTGGAATATCATAATAGGAACTACTATAAAAGATGGGTTTGCTTTCGAAATCAACATAATCAAAGGTGTCAAAATGGTATTTTGTTTGTAATAAGGAACGGGTATCGTCTTGGTTTAATAGTTGGGTTAACAATGTTAAACCAGCAAGGCGGCCTGCTTCAGGAAGTAAACCTGCACTGTGATGATACAATAAAAAAGCTTTTTCACATGCTAACTCCTGTTCTGTCTGAGAATCTTTGCAGATAAATAAATCAGAGAAACTTTCTATAAATAAATCATCTGGTATATGATCAAATAGATGTAAATACAATTGAAAATACTCTTGATAAGTTCGAGAAATCCCTATTGGATTGGGTTTACTTGTGTTATTTTCAAACCAACGATATAAAAAAAGTGGTTTTTCTATAATATGGAATTCTACAAATTGGATTAACTGCATCCACATATCAAAGTCAGGTAACTGACGAAATGCATTATGATAGCCATTTATATGGTCAAATACTTCTTTGCGAATTACCGAAGTTGGATGACAGAGACAATTACCATGTGTAAAAAGATGGTGTAGCCATTGGGCTTGTGTTTTGTTTGTTTGAGAAAACAAAACATTCATATCATTTGCTTCTTTACTAGAGAGTTCTTTTCCCGTTTCATCAATAATTTTCGCCTGGGTAAAGCAAACGCCACATTCTGGGTGGGAATCTAAGTACTCTACCTGCAGCATCAGTTTTTCTGGCTCCCATAAATCGTCCCCATCCATACGGGCCAAATATTTACCAACTGATTTTTCTACGGTAAAATTGCAGCCATAGGCAATCCCCATCTTTTGAGGAAATGAAAAGTAACGGATCCTATCATCCTTGGCAGCATACTCTTTAATAATTTCCAGCGTACGGTCTGTGGAACCATCATCTAATATAATAAATTCAAAATCAGTAAAAGTTTGTGTTAAAACACTTTCGATTGATTGAGAGATATATTTTTCTAGGTTTTGTACCCCCATTAAGACACTGACTTTTGGTACGCTCATGATATCCACCCCTTGTACAAATTTATTAGACTATTATTAGCTTAACATAGGAAAAGACTATTTTCAACTAATACTATAAGATAAATATAACTATATTTTAGATTATTTTGGATTAAAAATCATAATAAAAATTTTTTCCATAGTAAAAACACAAAAGTTCCTTTTGTTACACAAACAATGCTAATCAAAGAAAATCAACAAAAAATAAGGCGATGTAAACAAAAACAGATGACGATGTAATAATCTAATAGAAACCGCCGCTTGTGTCCAAATTACAAAAAGATCTTCCATTATTTTTAGAAAGATGTTTTGAAAAATACTATTTTATATTTTTTTATAAAGTTATCACGTTTTTATCACAAAACCTGGGTATACTATAATTGCTCCTTAAAAAAGTATTGTTGCAACAGCAGATTTCAATTGAACATGCCCATTCAGTTTGAAATAGCTGTTTGCGCTTATCAAAAATAGTTGGCGGACTAACAGCGTGTTAATTTTTAACAGTGATGTAGGAGCATCTCCGTTCGGCTATTTTTAAAAACTTTCTTCATTTCTCTTTTTCTTCTTTTTGGCCACCCCATTGTGTGGGGTGGCTTTTTCCTTATATTTATTTTATCATAAGTTAAATCAGCTAATTTGTCCATTTTCGTAGAACGAATAATATAATAATAGTTCTGTACCTTATAATTAGGAAGATTTTTAAAACATTATATATGTATTTTTCTACTATAGGACGAAGATAGAAAAATTTTTAAAACGCCTTATGTAAACATTCTCAAACTATGAGCATTAAAAATAGGATAAATTAAAAGCCTCGAACACGATTATGCGCGTCGAGGCTTTTAATTGGTCGGGATGACAAGATTTGAACTTGCGGCTTCTGCGTCCCGAACACAGCGCTCTACCAAACTGAGCTACATCCCGATATTATCCATTTTACACACGTAAAAAGAGTTTGTCAATATAGTACAGTAGAAAAGTATTGGGTTTTACTTGACATATTCCAGATAAACTCGTATGATTATAAAATGTGGTAATATAGTTCAAAAGAAGAAAAAATGAAATAATACAGGGATTAATTTTTCAAACGCCGAGCAGGATTGATTGTTGTAGGATTTTATTTTACTTTTGATTCTATAGATTACCTAGAAAAAGATCCCGCCGCCTAAGAGGCGGTAATAACAGGTTGCACAACCAGTGCATGCCCATTTAGGAGGAAGAAAGATGCTTTTAAACAGCGAAAAAACAATGGAAAAAATAGTTGCTCTATGCAAGGGTAGAGGTTTTGTGTATGCAGGCAGTGAAATTTATGGCGGCTTAGCAAACACATGGGATTACGGCCCATTAGGTGTAGAGTTCAAAAATAATGTGAAAGCCGCATGGCGTAAAAAATTTATTCAGGAATGTAAATACAATGTTGGGTTGGACAGCGCTATTTTAATGAATCCAGAAACTTGGGTAGCATCCGGTCACGTTGGTGGTTTTTCGGATCCCTTAATGGATTGTAAAGACTGTAAAACACGCCATCGTGCGGACCAGTTAATTGAAGAACAAAGCGATGTATCTCCAAATGGTTGGAGCAATGAACAAATGATGGAGTTTATCCAACAAAATGGAATTAAGTGTCCAAACTGTGGGGGTACTAATTTTACTGATATTCGTGCTTTTAACCTGATGTTTAAAACATTCCAGGGTGTTACAGAGGACGCAAAAAATGAAATTTATCTGCGTCCAGAAACCGCTCAAGGTATTTTCGTGAATTTTGCTAATATTCAACGGACAACTCGGAAAAAATTGCCATTTGGGGTGGCGCAGATTGGGAAATCATTCCGTAATGAAATTACTCCTGGAAATTTTACCTTCCGTACCAGAGAATTTGAACAGATGGAATTGGAATTTTTCTGTAAACCAGGTACTGATTTGGAATGGTTCCGTTATTGGAAAGATTATTGTAAGAATTTCCTGTTAAATTTGGGAATTAAACCAGAAAATATGCGTTTGCGTGATCATGATCCAGAAGAGCTTTCCCATTATTCCAACGCAACCACAGATATCGAATTCTTGTTCCCATTTGGATGGGGAGAATTATGGGGTATTGCAGACCGTACTGATTTTGATTTGACCCAACATCAAAACCACAGTGGAAAATCCTTAGAATATTTTGACCAACAAGATAACGAACATTATATACCATATGTAATCGAACCTTCCTTAGGTGCGGACCGTGTTGCTTTGGCATTTTTATGTGAAGCATATGATGAAGAAGAAATCGGTGAAAATGATACTCGTGTAGTAATGCATTTGCATCCAGCTCTTGCCCCTTATAAAGCATGTGTATTGCCATTATCGAAGAAATTAAATGAACAAGCTGGTGCTGTATATGAACAGCTAGCAAAACATTTCATGGTAGATTATGATGATACTGGTTCTATTGGAAAACGTTACCGTCGTCAGGATGAAATAGGAACCCCATTCTGTATTACCTATGACTTTGATTCTGAAACAGATGGATGCGTTACCGTACGTGACCGTGATACCATGCAACAGGAAAGAATTGCGATTGACCAATTGATTGCTTATATTGAGCAAAAAATTGAATTCTAATGGATGATAATTTGAAAAATAGGCCATACCAAATAGGAATGGCCTATTTTTTATGCAATGATATATCTTAATTTCTCATGGAAGATTCGCAATTTTGTAAATATTGATTCCAATGGAGGAATAAAAATATTGTCCACCTGTTCCAACAATACGGAATGTTGTATTTGGATTAGCTGTGATAATCGTGGAAAAAGCAACATTGACATTTTCAGTAGAGGTATGGAACGTATGTTGTACTTCGCTTCCACTTACAATAGTGCCATCTTGTTGTAGATTTACTAAAATATTAATGGGAAAAGTAACTCCTGAAACAGGAGAAATAGTTCCATGGAAAGAAACATAATAAATACCAGATCCATTAATAGTGAATTCTGAAGTATTTTCTGCATGTTGTATTGAAGTTCCAAATAAAGTTCCATTCCGGTCAAATATGAGTTCAGTATTTTCAGTTCCCACTTGAGGTGGGGTAGAATAAGCAGTTAAAACATCTAGAGGAACCGTTCCGCCGCCATCAAAACCACGTGGAATTGTAAAGTTAAATACAGCATTTTCATCTGTACCTGTGTTTGTAATAACAACGTCAGTTCCTGGTTCTCCTGTAGTTACGGTTCCCAAAGAGATTGTTGCTGCTGCTCCAGTAGGCCCAGTTTCACCAGTAACACCAGTTGCACCTGTTGGTCCAATGGCTCCTTCTGCCCCATCTGAACCTCGTGGCCCGGTAGGTCCAGTAGGTCCAGTAGGCCCGGTAACTCCCGTTGGACCAGTTGGACCTGTAGTTCCGGTAGGTCCGGTAACTCCTATTGGACCAGTAGGTCCAGTAACTCCTGTTGAACCAGTAGGCCCGGTAACACCTATTGGACCAGTAGCACCCGTAGCTCCGGTAGGACCGATAATACCTGTTGGGCCAGTTGCACCTGTAGCTCCAGTGGCGCCTTGTTCCCCAGGGATACCTTGGATTCCTTGAATCCCCTGTGGGCCTGTAGAGCCAGTAGCGCCCGTTGGACCGGTAGCCCCAGTCGGACCGGTGGCACCGGTAACACCAGTAGTTCCGGTAACACCTTGTATACCTTGGATACCCTGAATTCCTTGAATTCCCTGTGGGCCTGTCGGTCCAGTAGCACCAGTTGCACCTGTAGGGCCGGTTTCTCCTGCACCAGGACCAGTTGCCCCGGTAGCTCCAGTGGCACCAGTAGCACCAGTAGGACCTGTTGGTCCTCGTAACCCGATAGGTCCACTTGGTCCCATAGGTCCAGTATTACCTTGTAGTCCCATGGGGCCAGTGGCGCCAGTCGCCCCGGTAGGTCCTGTGATTCCAATTCCTGTAGGTCCTGTAGGCCCTGTAGGTCCAACTGGACCGGGACAAGGTACATAGCAAACTGGTGGACAAGGAGAAGGGCATGGAGGAACGCAAGGTTTTGGCGTACAACATCTATGATAATGTGCGATTGGTTGAAAATTATTCATTCTTTCACCTCCTATTTACCATATGAAAAATAACAAAAAGATGTGATAATAATTTAATAACTACAAATATAGAGAAAGAAAAATGGCCACCAAAAAGGTGGCCAAAAAAGGAGAAAATTTAGAAAAAAGAAATTTCAAGGAGTACTTATAGTATAAAAAAAGAATATGATCAGAAAGTGTTGTTTTTTTAAAGAATAGAAGAAAAAACAGTAGAAAAATTATGACGAAAAAACTGGCAATTTTACTGATAAAATTTTGTTTTAAAAAACTTTACTTGTCAATTATAACATAATACAGTATAATATGGATAGAAATTAAGTTTGGTAGTTGATTTTACTTGTTTTTAAGACAAAACTAGTTCATAAATTATCTTAAATAGGAGATAAAAATGGAACAAAAATATAATTTTCAAATACACATCAATGAAAAAGTATGGCTTGGATATATTGTTGTATTTGCGCTTGTGTTAAGGCTATTAATTGGCGGGTGTTATTATAATGGATTTGATACGGTAAGCTACAATATACCCTGGGCAGAGGGAGTGAGGCAGGGCTTGTTTAATGCCTATTCTCATGTGGAAAGTTTAAATTACCCGCCCCTATTTCCAACCCTTTTATTTTTTATCAGTGGGCCTATCCATCATGCGGTAGAAATACAAAGTGGTTTTTTACAGATGTTTTGGATTAAGTTGATCCCTATTTTGTTTGATATTGGGTTAGTAGTATTATTGTATGCTATCGGTAAAAAATATAACCAATTATGTGGGATATTTCTATCAACAATGTGGGCGTTAAATATTTCCACTATTTTCAACTGTTCCTTTTGGGGCCAAACGGATAGTATGTTGCTGTTTTGGATTGCGGCTATGTTTTTTGCATTCCAAAGGAAACGCCCAACCTTGGCTTGTATCTTTTTCGCATTAGGCTGTTTGACAAAGCTACAAATGGCCTATTTGGCTCCCATTTTATTGTTGGAGTTATTTCTTTATTACAAACCAAAGGTTGCTTTTTCTGCGATTGGAATAGGGGTAGGAGTAGGTGCATTAGGCTGGCTTCCATTTATCATTGGCTCTCATAATCTTTTGCTTCCTCTAAGTATTTATTTAGGGGGATTTGATGAATATAATTATATTAATTTAAATGCCTTTAATTTATATGGAATTGGTTCAAACAACTGGAAACCAGATAGTTCTCCTTTCTTTGGAAGTTTTACTTATCAGGATTGGGGAACTCTTGTAAGTGTATTGCTGCTAATAGGGATTGTTTTTATTTATTTATATTTGCGTTGGCAAAAAAGACATATTCCAGCGGTGTTGCACGCAACGATGTTTATGAATGCTATTTTTTTATTCAGCACAAAAATGCATGAACGATATCAAATCCCAGTGGTAATTTTAAGTTTGCTTTGTTTTGTTTTTTGCCAGAACTGGAAGATGTTTTATGGATATTTAGGCGTTACAGCGATAACCTTTATCAATCAGGCAGCGTTTTTGTTAAAAGCGAATTTTCAAGGTGGGTTCTCTACGTATTTTGAATTCGTGCAAAGAGTAGGATCGATTTTCAATTTAATTTTATTTGTTTATCTACTTTATTTGTATGTTGATTTTATTTTTAGACCAATAGAGCCCAACTTGCCGCAACAAAATAAAATTTTATAGAGATAGAAAAGGAAAAACCGCCCTGTTGTAACAAACAGGGCGGAAAAAAGAAGAAATAAAAGAAAAATTATGAAAAAGAATTTTAAGGAGTAACTTAAGTATAGTTTTTATTTGTGATGGAAATGTGATAGTTATTTGAAAAAAAACTGATTTTTTTATGAAAAATATAATATAAAAGAGTTGATATTATTTTCAACCCATATTTTATGAAAAACTTAAAAAATAGGATTGCCTTTTTAAAATGGTTATGGTATAATAATAATAAAAGTTTAAAAAATTTCATATGCAGGTGTAGTTCAATGGTAGAATGTCAGCTTCCCAAGCTGAAGACGCGGGTTCGATTCCCGTCACCTGCTCCAGTGTCGAGAGCCTTAACACGCATTTTGCGTGCGGGGCTTTATTTTTTGTCTATGGTTTTGTGCTCGTGTTTATAGTGGCCATCTTTTTGGTAACTCAAACTCAATTAGATTGAGTCTGTGCGTAATTTACGTTCTGGATTTTTTATATCTAGTTAAAGTGAATTCATTTTGTGGTGCAAACTTATATGACGTAGCAAGCAGATGTTATTCCTTTTTGTCTAATAGGGATTATAAGAAAAAAGAAATAATAAAAGTTAAATCGAATAATTATAGACGTTTTTGATGAAAAGTTGCGTATCGTGTCAACTTTTGAAATTATATTCATATAGATGGTTTTCAGCGCTTGCGATACGTGACATTGTTATAACATGAACTTTTTCGTTTTGGAGGATATTTTAATGGATAGTTTGTTTGAAAATAACTATACAAGAACATTGGCAATTACAAAGGAGCTCTATCGATATTGGTATTTTAAAAGGCCATTTTTGGTAGTTTTTGATATTTTATTTGGATTGTTTTTTGTCTATCATATCATTGAATATGTTGTTTATCATTACAGTTACAATTTAATTATGTCAATCTATGCTCCATTATTTTTTCTTTTACAATTTTATCTTTATCATCGTGCAGCAAAAACGGTAATAAAACGTGATATGGAGATAATGAACGGAAGATTTATGAATATTAAGATAATCGCAACGGACCAATTGATACAAAATATTTCTTCCACTGGGTCTATTAGTAAAGTTCCATATTTTAAAATAGAAAAAGTGATACAAACCAAAAATTTAATTTTACTTCGTTCAGAAGCAAAATTAATTTATATGCTTCCAAAAAATTCTTTTACAAAAGGAACTCCAGAAGAATTTATTGCTTTTTTACGTCAAAAAGGATTAAAAGTATCATAGATTAAATAGTGTATAAATTGATAAAATTTGATATAGGCATAGGATATATAGATGTGTCCATGATATATAACAATAAAAAAGCCTAGATATTTTATCTAGGCTTTTACCATATTATTTTATTGAATGTCATTTAACTCAGAAAGCTTTTCATCAGCAATTGCATTAAGCATAATATCTGTCTCATTTTCTGAAACAGTAGCTCCTCCCAACTTTGCCAAATTTGCCACATTTAATGTATAATCTGTAATAGAGTCCGCTATAGATTCATTGGTAAGGCGATATTTATCATGAATAGGCTCTAATTTAAAGTAAAAAACAGTTTGGAGGGCAGCGCCCTTTTGGGTAGGGTCATAATGGAAAAGTACATTCGTATAGTTTTCATGAGAAAATGCAGGATAACACTGCAATGTAATTTCTTTTAGTGCTCGTAAATAGGCTGGAAATGCCTGTTCTAATGTTCCTTCCGATGGTTGTACATAAATTAAAAGATTTTTAAATCCTTTTGAGGGATTTTCTAACACTTTTAGCTCCACGGAAGGATAAATAGAAGCAACACTATCATATACTTCTCCTTCCATTAAATTTGTTTCAGAAATTCCATTTGATGTTACACTTGTCGTGTTGTCATTGGATGATGTTTTACTTGAAGAGCTATTTTCTGTACTGACCATACTAGATGGATTAGAACTTTCTTTTGCACTACAACCAACAAATAAACTAAGACTCAATAATACTGTAAGTAGTGTTATTATTTTTTTCATTATTTTTTCCTCCTATAGGATATCATAATAACACAAAACAGAAAATTCGACAATATTTTATCAGAAAATATGAAATGATAAAAGATAAGGTTTTTATTGATTTAATGATTCATGGTTATTATATGCGATTTGTTGCAAATATTGGTATAAAGGTTGTATGTTGTACTTTTTGGGAAATTCAAATGTCCGTTTTGCCACGCTAACACCACCGCTTGCTTTATAATAAGGGGAATCAATATATTCTATATCAACCTGGCTATCATCCATACCAAAACCAGCAGTTTCTGCGGATACATGGATAACTGCGCTTAAATAAATAGAGCTTACCCTCATCTTTTTTCCGGTAGTGCCTTGCTTGTCAAAAGTAACAATCCTTTTATTCGTGAAAATAACAACATCACGGATCAGTTGAAAACCTGTGTAAACAGTTTCACCCTCCATAAAGTAAGCTCCGTATTCTTGTTGTAAAGATTCTGGTGAAACTTCGTTTAGATTTCCGCTTAAGCCATTCACCATCTTATTCATAATGCCCATACTTATATCCTCCTGTCGTGTTTTATTACTTCATTTTTCAGATTTAGAATACTACAATTAAATTATATATCTAAAATTATTTTTTTCAAGAAAAGCAGCTTTATTTTTATTGTGGATTATAAAATAACTTTGTGTGCTGTTCCATATAAAACAATAAAATAAGAAAATTGGACATATCATCTATTTGGGTAATACCAACACTTTGGAACATATGGAAGAGTTCCTTTTCTGATAAAATATAATTTCGTATCCATTTTCCAAAACTATAATGATAATTATATAAATGATCATAACTACATTTTAAAAAAGAGGAAAGAGAATCCTCTGTAAAATATGTTTCGATTTTTGTAAAAGTTTTTTTCATTTTTAAGAGAAAATCCATATTTAATCACCTTTTTTATTATAGGTCAATTTACCCCTAATTTCAATAGGGGAAATTGCCATAATAAAATATGGTGATGATATGGAGCGGTTAAAACAGTTACGAAAAGAAAAAGGATATACTCAAATTAAAATGCAGTTGCTAACAGGAATAGACCAGAGTGATTATTCTAAAATAGAGAATGGAAAACGGTATTACACCTTTGAGCAATGTCGAAAGATAGCAATTGCATTGGAAACGAGTATGGACTATTTAGCAGGTTTAACAGATGAAAAAAAGCCCTATCCTCGTAAAAAATAGCAAAAAAGGCTTGTGTATACAAGCCTTTTTGTTTTAACCATATCTTTTGAAAAGAAAAACAGTAGTTTTTTTATTTTCTTGTATAACAAACTAAAATAATTGGAAAATAAAAGAGAAATTTTTAAAATTGATATATAGTTAAATCTTTTATAGGATAAATTATAAAAATTTTTTATGACTTTATCGTGAATAACTACAGAAAAACAATTAATATGCAAAATCACCTAGTCAAAAATCGAAAAATTTAGTATAATAGATACATTATGTGGTTCAAAAATAACGAAAAAGGAGTTTAAAATCTATGGATTTAATCAATTCATTATTGGGGAACGTAAGTGACTTTATGTATACCTACATCTTAATCATTATGTTGATTTTAGTAGGTTTGTATTTTAGTTTTCGTACCAAATTCGTTCAATTTCGTATGTTTCCAGAAGCAATCCGCGTTTTAGGGGAAAAGAAAAAAGATGGAAAAGATATTTCTTCTTTCCAGGCCTTAATGATATCAACTGCCAGCCGTGTAGGTACTGGCAATATTGCAGGAGTAGCCACAGCAGTAGCTGCTTCTACTGCGATTGGTGGATATGGCGCTATTTTTTGGATGTGGTTATTGGCTTTAATTGGTGCTGCTTCCGCTTTTATTGAAAGCACATTAGCACAGATGTACAAACAAAAAGAAGGGACAGAATTTATTGGCGGTCCAGCTTATTATATCCAAAAAGCATTGGGAAGCCGTAAGTGGGGAATTGTGTTCTCTATTTTATTAATTGCCTGTTTTGCCTATGGTTTTAATGCCTTGCAATCTTTTAATGCGGGCTCCTCTTTGGCACATTATATCCCGAACTACAATGAAACAATTTGGCCACTAGTAGTAGGTGGTGTTCTGGCTTTATTAACCGCTGCTGTTATTTTTGGCGGTGTACATCGTATCAGCTCTATTGTATCTGGCATTGTTCCTGTTATGGCAGTTATCTATATTGGACTGGGGCTATTTATTACGATTAAAAATATTAATGCGGTACCAGAGATGTTCGGAAAGATTTTTACTCAAGCGTTTAATATAAAAGCCATTTTTGGAGGTTTTACAGGCTCTTGTGTGATGCAGGGGATAAAACGCGGATTGTACTCCAACGAAGCTGGTATGGGTTCCGCACCAAATGCTGCAGCCGCTGCAGATGTTTCCCATCCAGTAAAACAAGGATTGGTACAGATGTTATCCGTATTTATTGATACTATTTTAATTTGTACCACAACTGCATTCATGCTTTTATTATCCGGTATTGAAATTGATCCTAACCTGACTGGTATGAATTATGTCCAGGCAGCAGTACAAAATCAGGTTGGTAATTTTGGCCCTCTCTTTATTACTATTTCTATTTTCTTGTTTGCATTTAGTTCTTTAGTAGGAAATTATTATTATACAGAATCCAACTTTAAATTTATCCGCGATTCTAAAACAGGTTTATTGATTTTCCGCTGTACTTGTGTCGCCGCTATTTTTGTAGGTGCATTAATGGACTTTACTACTGTGTGGACTTTAGCAGATATTTTAATGGGCTTAATGGCGATGGTAAATTTAGTGGCAATTATGTTGTTGGGAAGAAAAGCGTTAATTGCGTTGAAAGACTATATTGCTCAGAAAAAAGCTGGAAAAAATCCTGTTTTCCGTGCCAGTGAAACCAATGTTGGTGATCCAGAGGTATGGAATGAAGCTCATGCAAAAAAATGGGAAGATTAATGGTTACATTTTATCAGTTGGTTGTTGTCAGCCAACTGATTTTTTGTTTGGTTCGGAAATGATAAGAAGAAATGTAAAAAGGGACAGATAAATCAATTTGTAAATAGAAAAACAGATGAGAAATATAGTATTTTTTATTTTGTCATTTAGTGGACTTGTCAACTGGTTTTATGACACAACAAATTGGATTACATCTGTTGTGCTGTTTTTTCGTATTTTTCATTCCTTTTTAGCATGTAGTTTAGAAGGGGATAAATTAAGCTGTATTTTTTACCTAAAATAGAAGAGTTCCGCATAAAAAATGAAAGTAGCAACCTAATAGGTACGATTTTACATCTAACCTCCTTGATGTTATAATAAAAAAGTAATTATTTACCGTAAATGCAGTTGAAATAATAATTAGTGATTTTTATAAAAAATTCAAGCCAGTTTTCAATATATCTCACGGAGAATCATTATGGTTGGAAAGAGACGTTTTAAATGTTATAAACTATTCGATTATAGATAACAGGGATATCTTTTCTTGGGTATCTAGTACATGAGGAGAGAAAAAACATGAAGTATATTTGGTATATGGAGTTGAAAGCTCCTTTTCAAAAAATGGCTATTGCGGAGGATGGCAGAGGCATTACAGATGTTTGTTTTTGTTTGGATCAGGAGAAAAAGCTAGAAAATACGATACGACAAAAAACTCCATTGCTGGAGCAGGCAATGGAGCAGTTAAAAGAATATTTTGCAGGGGAAAGGAAAGAATTTGATCTTCCACTCTCCTTACATGGAACAAAGTTCCAGATAGAGGATTGGAAAGCCCTTCAAACAATCCCTTATGGAGAAACTAGAAGTTACCAACAGATTGCGGAACAACTGGGAAATCCAAAAGCTTGTCGTGCTGTTGGTATGGCAAATCATCGGAATCCAATCGCTGTCATTATCCCATGCCATCGGGTGATTGGAAAAAATGGATCCCTGACAGGGTATGCGGAAGGAGTAGAGATCAAACAGGCATTATTAGAGTTAGAACATCAACATATTCAATCCCATTCTTCCTCAAAATAAATAAAAGCTGGGCTATTTTGGGAAGAAGTTTCCGACTGGGCACAGTCAGTTTGTTGAAAGATCGTATTTAAAAAACCAGTAGGGGATTGCCCAGTTACTGTTTTAAATACCCGGTTAAAATTTCGTACATTGTGGAAACCACATTCAAAAGCAATTTGGGTAATCGAATGATCCGTCCAATGGATTTTTTCGATTGCCTTTTTTATCCTCACATTATTTAAGTAAGATATAAAGTTCATACCAGTTAATTTTTTAAACATTTTAGAACAGTGGCAGGGTTCATATCCCATAAGTTCAGCAGCTTTTTTTAAAGTAATCTCTTGGGAATAGTTCTGTTCAATGTAATTCATCACCTTTTGTACCCGTATCAGGTTCGCATATTTTGGTGGCTCTACCTTTTGGGGTGGATCAATTAAAAAATAACGAGTATAATAGACCAAAAAAAGTTCTAATATGGATTGTATCGCTTCCTGATAACCAAACGGTTTTTCTTTTAGCTCTTTTTGAACAATAAAAAATACTTGGTTTGAAAATTCCTCCATCCCTTCCTTTTCAAGTTCTTCTAATGGAATATGTCGCTTTACCTGGTAATTTGCACGTGTAATGTAGCGAAAAACAGTTGGAGAAATCGCGATAAAATCTACGATACAATTTTGCCCTGGAATAGAGCAGACTGAGTGTGGTTCACTTCCCCTACAAAAAAGAATATCCCCCGCATGACAAAAATAAGTATCTTTATGAATGGTGATATTGGTACAACCTTCACGAATACGGATAATTTGAATTTCAGGATGATAATGTGGAAGGGAATAGAGGTTGCGGTAACTGTGGGTCCATACATGAAAATCAGAATCATATTTTCTCTGTTCAAAGATGGCGTTCATGGTTATCTCCTTTTTTATTTCATTTTATTGTCAAAACACAAAAAATGTCTAGTAACACACAATATAATACGAGCATAATCAATTTAAATTCGGTATACTAATATATGAAATTTTGTTGAATTTTGTTTGACTTTATCCTGTTTTGCAAAAACATTTTTATAGATCCCGTTTGGCGGGAAGATAATCATTGCTTTTCCCTATTCCTTTTCTTTTCTTAAAACCAACATATTCCTTATGTGAATGTGTTGGTTTTGTTTTTATATAAAAATAATAGACTTAAATTTAGTCTGATAATGATAGAATGAAAAACATATTGGAGATAATTCCATAAAAATGATATTTGCCTCATCTCAAATAATACGTGATTGGATTAAAATATTATATTATCACAACAAAAAATGTCTAATTGTTCTATTTATCAACATAATATCTATAATTTGTTGAATAATAAACGGGATATAACAGAAAGTCCGGAGATAGCACATCTCCGGACCAATCATGAATTATCTTATTTTGCTAAAAAGTCTTTCACTGCTTTGGTAATGCCATCTGCATATAAGTCAAAGTCTTTCAACAGGTCAACAGCAGGGCCAGAATAACCGAAACGATCATAAACACCAACACGTTTTACAGGAGTTGGACATTTTTCGGACAGGAGACTGCAAACAGCTTCCCCTAAACCGCCGATCACATTGTGTTCTTCTACGGTTAGGATTTTTCCTGTTTCTTTGGCAGCTTTTAAGATAATTTCCTCATCCAAAGGTTTAATGGTATGAATATTGATTAAGCGGGCATTGATACCAGCTTCTTTTAATTGTGCAACACTTTTCAGGGCTTCTCCAACCATCAAACCAGTCGCTACGATGGTTACATCGTCACCATCAGCTAGCTGAATTCCTTTTCCAAGCTCAAAAGTATAATCGTCATTGTTGTTAAAGCTTTCTACAGCAAGGCGACCTAAACGAAGGTAAACTGGACCATTGTATTCCGCAGCTGCTTTTACAGCTGCTTTCATTTCGTAATGGTCAGCTGGATTCAATACCACCATGCCTGGGATGGTCCTCATCAAAGCGATATCTTCCAAGCATTGATGGGTTGCACCATCTTCCCCAACGGAAATACCAGCATGGGAGCCTACAATTTTTACATTTAAGTGTGGATATCCAACCGAGTTGCGAACCTGTTCAAAGGCACGTCCAGCAGAGAACATAGCAAAACTTGCGGCAAATGGGATTTTTCCACAGGCAGCTAAACCAGCAGCGATACCGACCATGTTGCATTCTGCGATACCACAGTCAAAGAAACGGTCTGGATGGGCTTTTTTAAAAATTCCTGTTTTCGTAGCGGCAGCCAAGTCAGCGTCCAATACAACAATATCAGGGTTTGTATTTGCCAATTCGGCAATTGCTTCCCCAAAGCTTTCTCTGGTAGCTTTTTTTATCATTTCAGCCATGGTTATTTCTCCTCCAATCCAGCAAGAATTTTCTGTAAGTCAGCCATCGCAACATCATATTGCTCTTTGTTTGGAGCGGAGCCATGCCAGCCAACCTGGTTTTCCATAAAGGAAACCCCTTTTCCTTTTACCGTTTTCATAATAATAGCGGAAGGTTTTCCAGTAACTGTTTTTGCTTTTTGGAAAGCTTGTTCCAATTCTTCAAAGTCATGGCCGTTGATAGTTTGTACATCAAAGCCGAACGCTTCTAATTTACTATCTAATGGTTCTGGACCAACAACTTCAGCTACAGTACCGTCAATCTGCAAGCCGTTATTGTCTACAATGATGCACAGGTTATCCAGATTTTTGTGGGCGGCAAACATGCAAGCTTCCCAAACCTGACCTTCTTCGCATTCACCGTCCCCTAACAGGCAGTATACACGGTAATTTTTGTTGTCTAGTTTCCCAGCCAAAGCCATGCCGCAAGCTGCGGAAATTCCCTGGCCTAAAGAACCAGAACTCATATCCACACCTGGGGTATCTTCCATATTTGGATGCCCCTGTAACATGGAGCCGATATGGCGGAGGGATTTCAATTCTTCTTTTGAGAAGTAGCCTCTTTCCGCCAGAACAGAATACAATCCAGGGCAACAGTGGCCTTTGGAGAGGACAAAACGGTCCCGATCAGGATTGTGTGGATCTTTGGGATCAATATTCATCTCTTTAAAATAAAGGTATGTGTACAGATCAGAGGCGGATAACGAGCCGCCTGGATGACCGGATTTTGCATTGAATACACCTTCAATAACGCCCATACGGACATGACAGGCGATTTTTTGCAGTTCAAGATTAGTCTGTTTATCCATCAAACGCAACCTACTTTCTTTTAGATTGTTTTCCCAGCCAGCATGCAACTAGCTGGGACTACTGTTATCCTAACATAAAAACAGGGTTTGGTCAAAATTTATTTTGACCAGTTTAAATTATTCACCAAAAACAGCTTTGTAGTCTGCCTGGAATTTTTCAATTCCTTGGTCAGTCAAAGGATGTTTTGTCATTTGTTCGATAACACTGTATGGAACAGTTGCAATATCAGCGCCAGCCAAAGCACAGTCAGTTACATGGATTGGATTGCGGACACTTGCAGCAATAATCTGGGTATCAATTTCATGGATTGCGAAAATTTCTGCAATGGTACGGATCAAGTCAATCCCTGGTTGGGAAATATCATCCAGTCTACCCAGGAATGGAGAAACATAAGTAGCACCTGCTCTAGCAGCCAGCAAAGCTTGGTTTGCACTGAATACCAGAGTAACATTGGTTTTAATCCCTTCGGAGGATAAAACTTTAGTAGCTTTTAAACCTTCTGCTGTCATAGGAATTTTTACTACCATGTTTGGATGGATTTTAGCGATTTCGCGGCCTTCTTTGATCATGCCTTCCGCGTCTACAGTAGTTGCTTTTACTTCTCCGGAGATAGCGCCGTCTACGATGGAAGCGATTTCAGCGATTACTTCGTTAAAATCTCTGCCTTCTTTCGCAATCAGGGAAGGGTTGGTGGTAACGCCACAAATCACACCCATATCGTTTGCTTTTTTAATATGTTCTACATTTGCAGTATCAATAAAAAATCTCATAATAATAATCCTTTCTCAATATGTGTTTTTATCTCAATCCGATTATGGAATTAAATCTTTTACCTGTTCCAGATGTTGGATCAGGGTAGTACAGCAGGATAAATCCTGTTCCCCAGAGGTGGGGTTTTGGTATCCAATACAAGGAATTCCAGCACGGAACGCCGCTTTGCTTCCAGAATGGGAATCTTCAATTGCAATAGCCTGATTTGGAGTGATACCAGCCAGTTGCAGTACTTTTTGATAAGCATCAGGGTCAGGCTTTTTACGTGCGACTTCATCCCCGCATACAATCCAACGGAACCGATGCTTGATACCTAAAAATTCAGTAACCCGGTCTACAAAATACCGGTTGGAAGAAGAAGCGATGGCAGCGGGAATCTTTTGCTCGTCCATCCAGTCCAAGAGGGGGATTAAACCTTGGCTGGGAGGGAGGTGGATTTCCGCCATCTCCTCTAAAATACCATCGTACTGCATTTGTTCACAGGTAGCAGCATCGGACTGGAAACCGTATTGGCTCATGAGCCGTTCCCAGATTTCTTTATTTGGAATACCAACAGTCCAGGAGAGATCGGGTTTTTCATGGACACCAAACCGCTCCAGGATTTTGTATTTGGAATTTCGATGGAGAGGTTCCGTATCAGCAAGAACCCCGTCCATATCGAAGATAATCAGCTTTGTTTCCATTATTTATTGTGTTTTCCTTGGCCGTAGTAAGCATTAGCGCCGTGTTTGCGCAAGAAGTGTTTGTCCAGCAGTTCCGGCTGCATTGGGGTTGTTTTGCCCAGACTTTCGGTGTAATAAGCCATTTTTGCGATTTCTTCTAATACAACAGCGTTGTGTACCGCATTTTTTGCATCTGTTCCCCATGTGAATGGACCATGGCTATTTACCAATACACCAGGCATATGGTCTGGGTTAGAACCGCCAAAAGTTTCCACAATTACTTTACCGGTGTTTAATTCATATTCGCTTTGGATTTCTTCCGGTGTCATTTTACGGGTACATGGAATTGGGCCATAGAAGTAGTCTGCGTGGGTGGTACCGTAAGCGTTGATGGACTTGCCAGACTGTGCCCAAATGGTAGCCCAAGGGGAATGAGTGTGTACAATCCCTTTGATGTTTTTGAACTGGCGATATAATTCCAAATGGGTTGGTGTGTCAGAAGAAGGGTTCAAGTCACCTTCCACAACATTGCCGTCTAAATCCAATACTACCATATCTACAGCTTTTAATTTGTTGTATTCCACACCGGATGGTTTGATAACAACAAGGTTGGTTTCACGGTCAATTGCGGATACATTACCCCAGGTAAAAGTAACTAGGCCGTATTCTGGCAACATCATGTTTGCTTCGTATACCTCTTGTTTTAATTTTTCTAACATCGTTCTACCTCCATTAATATAATTCACTCAGCAGTTTGATTAATTTTTTATACCGGGCGAATTTTTCAGCATAGATTTTGTGGCGTTCCATATTTGGATGAACCGTACGGCCCACCTGAACCATAGATTTCGCGGCTTCTTTATAATCTTTGTGTAAACCACAAGCAACCGCTCCAGCCATTGCGCACCCTAAAGTGCCCAATTCCTTGGTTTTGATCATTTCAATCGGCAAGCCAATGACATCTGCGAACATTTGCAGCCATACTTCGGATTTTGTTGCACCGCCAGCCATACGGATTGCAGTTGGGGTATCTCGTAGAGCTAACAACTTTTCAATATGGTACATATGGGAGAAAGTAACCCCTTCATAAATCGCGCGGAGCAGATGCCCTGTTGTATGGAAATTATTTAAACCAGTAAAAGCGGATAACTGGCATTTTGGATCATTAGTCCCATACAGGAATGGAAGGAAGATCACATTGCTGTCCTCCGGTTTGATAGCGTCCACCTGTTGGTCAATCCAATCGTATAAACGTCCACCGCTGGCGCCAACCTCCATTTTTTCTTTTCCGAGGAAGTTTTTAATATACCATTCCAGGTTTCCGGCGGAAGTTGGGCTGCTCTCTTCAATCAGGTAATACCCTGGAATACAGAAGATGGAGTTTTGAGTGGTACCTTCCGGTGGGATCGGTGTTTCAGAAATATATTCATTGATGCTCCATGTCCCGGTAATGGCGCAGAGTTTTTCTGGATCACTGACATCCATCGCAATGGCACAAGCGTCAATATCGAACATGCCTCCACATACTGGAGTACCAGCCGCTAAACCGGTCTGTTTGCTGATTTCTTCAGTCACAGTACCACATAATTCATAGGAATATTTCAAAGGCGGCAGTTTTTCATAACAATCTTCCAACCCAAATATTTTTAAAACCTCTTTGTCGAACGTCATGGTTTTTAAATTCATCAAGCTGGTGCTGGAAGAATCGGTGTATTCGGTATTTGCCACGCCGGTGAGCATAAACCGGATAAAGTCTTTTGCTTCAAAGATATACTGGGTATTTTCTACGACTTCTGGATGATTGTCCTTCAACCAAGCCAACAAAGGAACTCCTTGGGTTTCCCTCAGGTTTTGCAGGGTATATTCCCTTGCTTTTAGAGCGGTGCCGTCCGCGTTCCATTTGTCTACATAGGAAAGGGCGCGGCGGTCGGTGGATGTAATTGCGTTGTACGCAGGCTTTCCATCTTTACCCCAAAGGTATAAACCTTTTCCATGGCCCGTACACCCAATTGCGATAATATCTTTTGTGTCGATATTCGCTTTTGCAATTGCTGTTTTAATTGCGTTTACAGTGGCGTTCCACAGGTCGTTCATATCACGTTCGCAAAAACCGTCTTGTGGAACCAATAATGGGGTATCCTGGGAGCCGGTGGCAATTTCATTGCCAGCTGTATCAAAGATAGCAGCTTTGGTCATGGTACCGCCATTGTCAATACCCATTAAATATTTTGCCATAAGTTTCCCTCCTTTTTATTTTAAGTATGGACGGAGAAAATCATGGGTTTGCTGGAGAATTTCCTTCCAGTTATCCTTTCCGTCATACCAAAATTCTGCTGTATACATGGTAACACCCTGGGATTTTAATAAATCAGTTACCAGTTTAAAATCTACATTTCCTTCTCCAAAGTGCATATCACGGAATACACCTGGAACCGTCTCTTTTAAGTGGGCAGCTGCAATATGGCCTTTGCCGCTGCGGATATCCTTCGCAACATGCTCAGTTGCGTTTGTAATGTTGCCCATGTCAGGATAAACCTGGAGGTAAGGGGAGTTTACGGTAGAAACATAGTACATCGCTTTTTCGATGGTATTCATAAAGTCATTTTCCATGGTTTCTAGTGCCAGGATTACCCCACGGGATGCTGCCATTTCAGCACTTTTAAACATGTTCTGCATAAAGCGTTCTTTTGTGGCAGGGGTAGAGGTTTCATCATAATAAACATCGTATCCAGCCAGTTGGATAATATGGATTCCTAAATCATAAGCCAGTTCAATGGCGGATTCCATAATTTCCATTCCACGTTTTTCAATCTCAGGAATTCCGCTGCCAAGTGGATATTTCCGGTGTCCACTCAAACACATGGTGTTGATGTAAAAATCGACCTCACGTTCGGTGTTTAACAGTTCTCTACGTTCCTGTTTACTCCAATTTAAGCGGGATAGACGAAAGTCGGATTCATCAATACTGATTTCCAGCTGGTCAAAGCCAGCCTGTTTTCCGGCAAGCAGTTTATCCTTCCATTCCAGATCGTTTGGCATTGATTTTTCGTACAAGCCCAGTTTGTATTTGTTCATATAATCCCTCCTCGAAAAGGTAACATCCATCTTTTCATATGGGGCAAAAAGATGGGAGAATATTGTAGAAACAGCGATGTTCCGGACTCTGTTTCAAATAAAGAATGATGATACCTACAGTATAACGGAAAACAATTTTAAAAAATAGTCATTTGAACGATATAAAGATGGACAATATAGATATTTTATGATAAAATGGAGTAAAAGATGGATAATATAGACTATATATTTTAAAAAAATAGAAAAGATGGATTATTTAGATGTCTATTTTTAAATAGATGGAGGATGAAATGCTAAAATTAAACTATATTAACCGCCATGAAAATCCTACTTATCATGTAGAACTGCATACCCACGATATGTGGGAAATCATTTACTATACCGAAGGCACTGGAATTGCAGAAATTAACAACCGCAAAGTTGCTTTTGAACCCCATGATATTTTTGTTATTCCCCCTGGAATTCCTCATCGGGATTATTCCAATGTAGGGTTTAAAAGCTACTATTATACTTTTTCTGATTTTGAGTTTAAACCAATTTCTTATTTTAAATTTCGAGATAGCGATAACTTGGATTTTTTGCATATTTTAGAACAGATTTATCGGGAATACCAGATGAAACGGAATAACTGGAGGAACATCGTAAACAGTCTGTATGAAGTTTTGTTCCACTATATTGTTTCATTTGCCCAAAGCCCAGCACAAAATAAATATGTTGCCCATGCTTTGCAGGAAATAGGGGATAATGTGGCAAATCCAAAATTTAGCATTGACCAACTGATTGATGAAATTCCACTTAATACGGATTACTTCCGAAAATTATTTTTACATCATACTGGAAGAACCCCTCTACAGTATTTAACCTTTAAGAGAATCAGTTATGCGCAACAGCTGCTCATTTCCAAAAAAGTATCTAAATTAAGTATTAAAGAGATTGCCTGGAAATGTGGATATGAAGATTATTATTATTTCTCCAGAGTATTTAAAAAAGAAGTAGGAGTGAGTCCACGGGAGTGGCTGGCACAATGGAATAGGGATAGTAATTTACCAGAGCACAGACCAAAACAGCCTTATTTGCAATCATCTAACAAAACAATAGCAAATTAAAAAAATTCCTATTGCAATATTATAAATTATGATATAATAAATAAGAATGATTAGATAATCACAAAATAGAAAAGGTGATGACGATGGACCATATTGATTTGGAAATTTTAAAATGTTTACAAGAAAACGCAAGACAAAAAGCTTCTAATATTAGCCAAACCATTAACCTGTCTGTTTCTGCTGTTACAGAACGGATTAAAAAACTGGAGCAATCTGGAATCATCGAAGGCTATACTGCCTCATTCAACCAAAAAAAATTAGGGAATGATATGTGTGCTTTTATGGAAGTAAGTTTGGAGCACCCTAAATACTATGATAATTTTACAAAGTGTATTGCGGAAAATAAAAATGTGACCTCTTGCTATTATATTACAGGAGATTTTGACTTTATGTTAAGGGTGTTGACCGATTCTTCGGAAGGGTTGGAGCAGTTACACCGCAGGATTAAAAGTATCGAAGGGGTTTGTTCCACGAAAACTCATTTTGTGCTATCCACTGTGAAACAGGAAGTCTCTGTATTACCGGATGAAGATACTATCGAAGAACCTTAACCTACAAAGATAGGAGAGAAAAATAGAATGGAACGGTTTTATTTGTCTTGTATCCGATTGGCAGAGAAATCGCCATCTTATCGGTTCCTCCTTATTCTGCTTTGTAAATTTTCCCCCATTGGCATTGCGGTGATTTATTTAGGGCTAGGTATTTTGCTGGCATTTCAAAGGGATATTAGGATTTGGTGTTATCTAATAAGCCCAATGCTTTGTTTGTTGGTGGTAAAAGGACTTCGGATATTTATCCAGAGAAAACGTCCATTTGAGAAATACCAGTTTAAACCAGTAATCGGACATGATACCGGATGTTCTTTTCCAAGTAAACATGCAGCCAGTGCAGCGGTGATTTGTGTGGCATGCTGGTATATTCATTTTCCCTTGGGAGTTTTTATTGCGGTATTGGCGTTTTTAGCTGGGGCAACCCGTATTTTAACAGGAATCCATTATATTTCTGATGTTGTTTCTGGCTGGGGACTTGGATGTAGTATAGGGCTGCTGGGATGCTGGTTATTATAAAATAGAAATCATGACATTTTATTTCTTTTTTAGCTGATTGACAGGATAGTGAATCTGTTGTAAAATGGAAAAAATGAAATAGAAATAAACAAAATTAGGATGATCGGGTTGGGTCAATGGAAGACAAAATTACCATTTGGCCGAACCATTTTTTTGAGAAAAACAGATTTTAAAATGAAATGGAATCATCAGGAGGAACGAACTTGTCAAGTTACGAAAATGAGATTAAACGACGTAGAACTTTTGCGATTATTTCCCACCCTGACGCTGGTAAAACGACTTTAACGGAAAAGTTCTTGTTGTACGGTGGAGCAATTGCCTTAGCTGGTTCTGTAAAAGGGAAAAAAACTGCGAAACATGCGGTTTCCGATTGGATGGAAATTGAAAAACAAAGGGGGATTTCGGTCACTTCCTCTGTAATGCAGTTTGAATATGAAGGCTATTGCATTAATATTTTGGATACCCCAGGGCACCAGGACTTCTCCGAAGATACTTTCCGCACCTTAATGGCAGCGGATTCTGCTGTTATGGTGATTGATGCCTCCAAGGGTGTTGAAAACCAAACCAGAAAGTTATTTAAGGTTTGTGTCATGCGGCACATCCCGATTTTTACTTTTATTAACAAAATGGATCGGGAAGCCAGGAATCCATTTGATTTGATGGAGGAAATTGAGGAAGAACTGGGAATTCAGACTTATCCAGTAAACTGGCCGATTGGTTCCGGTAAGGAGTTCAAAGGGGTATTTGACCGAAAAAAACGGGAAATTTTAGCGTTTACAGCCAACAATGGGCAACGGGAAGTAGACTCTATTGCAGCAGATTTGAATGATACCAATCTGGAAAAATTGATTGGTTCGGAACATTATCATACCTTGGTGGATGATGTAGAGTTGCTAGATGGTGCCGGATATGAATTTGACATGGAAAAGGTAAATACTGGTCAGCTTTCTCCTGTCTTTTTTGGTTCCGCATTGACCAATTTTGGGGTGGAACCATTCCTGGAAAATTTCTTACAGATGACAACACCACCATTATCCCGTAATTCGGACATTGGGCAGATAAGCCCGTTTGATGAGGATTTTTCAGGATTTGTCTTTAAAATTCAGGCAAATATGAACAAAGCTCACCGTGATAGGATTGCGTTTATGCGGATTTGTTCCGGTAAATTTGAAAAAGGGATGGAAGTACTCCATGTACAGGGTGGTAAAAAATTAAAACTTGCCCAGCCTCAGCAGATGATGGCGCAGGAACGTGAAATTGTGGAAGAAGCTTATGCTGGGGATATTTTGGGGATTTTCGACCCAGGTATTTTTTCTATTGGGGATACTTTGTGTTCCCCAAACCGGAAGATGGTGTTTGAAGGGATTCCAACCTTTGCGCCGGAGCATTTTAATCTGGTTACCCAGGTGGATACCTTAAAAAGAAAACAATTTGTAAAAGGGATGACTCAGATTGCCCAAGAAGGGGCAATCCAGATTTTCCAGGAGCTGGATTCTGGTATGGAAGAAGTGATTGTAGGTGCAGTAGGCGTCCTGCAATTTGAAGTGTTGGAATACCGTTTGAAGAACGAATACCATGTGGATATCCGGATGTCCGGGTTGCCATATCAGTATATCCGTTGGATTGAAAACAAAGATGTTGATGTAAACAGTTTGGATTTGATGTCTGGTACAAAGGTTGTACAGGATTTAAAAGGAAATAAATTGTTGCTATTTTCCAACAGTTGGAGTATTCAATGGGCACTAGAACACAACGAAGGTTTAGAATTAGCTGAATTTAGCAGATAACAAGAAAACCACTCAGATTTTTCTGGGTGGTTTTTTATGATATTATTGATGGTATTGTTTCCGGTATTCGTTGGGGGTTATACCATATTTATTTTTAAAAATTTTATATAAATAGTTTACATCGTTATAACCCATAATTTGAGAAATGTTTTCCACAGTAAAATCGGTATCGGAAAGGTAGCTTTTAATTTTTTCCAGCTTAAAATTTTGCATAATCTCAATAAACCCTTTACCAGTATGTTTTTTTAATAATCGGCTAATATGAGTTGTGGAATAATGAAAATGGTCAGCAACTTGCTCTAAACTGGTATCAATACAATGCTCCTGCATATATCCTAACAGGGATATAATAACAGAATCTTGTTCTTGGTTATCTGGGTTTAATCCAATCTGTTTACAATAGGATACTGTTAAACGGGAGAGAAGGATCATTAACAGGGACTGGCAGATATTTTCATAAAAAACAGATTTTTCAAAATACTCCATTACTAGGGAATCTAAAGTTTGGTAGATAGTAGGGTCATCGCTTGGATGGAAATGTAGATAATCACTGGATTTTCCAATCTGATAAGTATATTTTGCGAAAAAATTTAGCATTAAATGGTTATTGGAGAGCATTGGGAGCATAGCTGTTTCAAATAGTTCGGGATTAAATAGGATATTTACGATACAATCGTTAGGGGAAGTGGTGCAGATATCATGGTAAACCGTTGGATTTAATAGCAGGATTTCTCCCTCTTTCATCTCAAACTGGTTATTTTCAAAATAGTTGGTGCATCTTCCTTTGTAAACATATGCCATCTCATAGAAATTATGGTTATGTATGGTTATATTTTTTGCATTTGGAAACAGGCTTATATTAGGATGAAATAATATTACAAATGATTGTTGTCCCGAAATAAACAGTTTTTGATTTTGGTCCCATTGCAATACTGCGGTAGAATCATGAAAGGGTAGTTTGTGGTCCATATATTCATACATAAAATGATCAAAAATACTTTTATAATCATCAATTGTTTTCAATTTTTCTTCCCCCTTTATGAATTAGAGTAGCACAGTTTTACAAATTTTACAATAGATTATTTTTTGAAACATGTTGTTTTTTTATCATAGTAATGTACGAATAGCTGATTGAGTAACCGTCAAAACAACTATATAATATAAAACATAAGCATAATTTATGGTTATAAATTTTACTAAGGAGGAAATTATGAGAAGCAAAAAAACAAATTTATGGAAAAAATGTACTGCTTCCGCATTAGCGGTTGCCATGGCAGCTACATCCATTAGTGCGTTGAGTGTTCTAGGAGTATCTGCACAAGAGAATATCAACACAACTTTGGTGAGTGAATTTCAAAATCCGCCGCAGCAAAGCAAAACAATGATCCGTTACTGGGTTCCTGGTGCTGCGGTAGAAGAATCCGCTTTACGTCGTGATGTAAAACAAATCGCAGATTTAGGGTATGGTGGTTTAGAAGTTGTTTCATATATCCAGATGATTAAAGGGGTTCAGGATAACGATCAATGGGGGACAGAAAATTGGGACCGTGCAATGGAGATTATTGTAGATGAAGCACAAAAATATAATCTAACAGTTGATGTTACCAATGGTCCTGGATGGCCGATTTCTTCTCCAACATTAAAAAATGCGGATGATCCAGGCACTTCCTATGAAATGACCTATGGTACTGCGGATCTTGTTGCAGGAGATACCTACCAAGCCATTGTTCCAGAACGAAACACGATAAGAAGCGAAGGGACAACAAAACTGTTTGCAGTAGGAGCCTACCAGTTAACTGCAGAAAAAACCATTGACTTTAACAGCTATATTGACCTGATGGACTATGTAACAGTAAATCCAGATGATAACGCACAGAGTACGTTGAATTGGACTGCACCGGAAGGGGACCAAAACTGGGTTATTTTTAGTTTTTGGGAACAGCCAACAGCTCAAAAGGAAGCTAGCGGCTACTATGTTGTGGACCACTATGGCATTGATGGAGCGAATGCCTGTAAAGCCTACTGGGACAGTGTAATGGATGAAAAAGATTACTTACACTATGTTAATTCTTTATTTAATGATTCTTTGGAAAATCAGGTAGATAAAGAGTGGACAAGAGGATTCCAGGAAATTTTCAAACAGCAAAAAGGATATGACATCACTCCATATTTACCTGTTATTGGTGGCGGAAATTATTATCAGACCCAAGAAGGTCCAAATTATGATTTTACAGATGCTGATTTAACCGAACAAATTAACAATGATTATAACGAAGTTGTAACCTATTGCTATAATGAATATCATCTGAAACCACTGGAAACAATGGCAGAAGAATATGGCATGAATATCCGTTATCAGGTAGCTTATAACAAACCAATGGAAGTAGAAACTTCTGCTTTATCTGTAGCAATTCCGGAAGGAGAATCCTTAAACAGAGCATCTTTAGATAATTTGAGAATGATGGCTTCTGCTGTACATATGACGGACAAGCAGATTTATTCCTATGAAGCTGCAGCCGAATTTGGAAATGCTTATGGGCAGAGCTATGAAGATATCGCTTGGCATCTGAAACGGAGCTGGGCAGCAGGAATGAACCGTCAGGTATTGCATGGCGCAGCTTATAGTGGAGAATTACAAGAAGGTATCCATGGTATAATGGGAGATTTTTGGCCTGGATATGCACCTTTTATGGGATATATTTCGAATGAATGGAATAAAAATACTTCATATGAAAACGCAGCAGATTATATTGAATATTTCACCCGTTATAACTATATCATGCAGAAAGAATCCAAAATAGATATCGCTGTTTACCGCCATACCTATGAGGATAATTACATGAAGAGCGGTGGCGATGGGGAAGATTGGTTCCCAGATGACAGCATTTTAAACCGCAATGGCTACTCCTATGAATTTGTAAACCCAGATATTTTGAATCTGGAAACCGCCACTGTCACCAATGGGGTGTTAAATGAAAACGGTCCAGCCTATAAAGCGATTGTCATCCACAATGAAGATAGGATGTCACCGGATGTGGCACAGCGGATGATTGACCTTGCTAATGATGGTATGAAGATTGTGGTTGTAGGGGATGCTCCAAGCAAACTGATGTACCGCAGCGAAGTAAATGAAGGCTATACCGCCCAGGATATTGTCAACGCCATGAATACGTTGCTGCAAAATCCAAATGTGAAACAAGTATCGGATTACGACCAGCTTCCAACAGAATTGACAGAATTAAATGTTCAGCCAGATGCTCAATACAGCACACCAACTGACTTGTTGGCAAAACATCAGGTAGATGACAATGGAGATTTCTATTATCTTTATAATTACAATAGAATCTGTGCAGAAGATGCCAATGCTACCTTAGCAAAAGCAGGAACCGCTTATCCGGGAATCAATAAAGATTTATTAACCGCAAAATCTCTGGATGTAACTTTAAAAGGAGAAGGGAAACCATACCTATTAGACGCATGGACAGGGGAAATCACCCCAATTGCGGAATATCAGCAAAACGATGGATCTGTGACATTGCACCTTGATTTTGATAAAGATGAAGCAAAATTGATTGCTCTGTTAACTGACCAGGAGGCAATTGAAAACGGTTTAACTCCACAATCGGTTTATGCAACTGATGTTACTGGGGATGCTGCAGTAAATTATCAAGATAATGGTATGGTATTAAAATCCACCCAGGAAGGAACCTACACTGTTACCGCAAATAACAATCAAATAGATAAAGTGGTAACAAAAAATATCCAGGACCCATTTACAGTAGAGGAATGGAACTTACAAATCAAGTCATTAGAGAAAAATGAAAATGGCAGCATTTATTTCTATGATTCCCAGTGGAAAGAATTAGATCCAGTTACCATTACCGAGTTAAAAGGATGGAAAGACATCAATCCAGAGTGGAAAAATGTGGCTGGGATTGGAACTTATACCACAACATTCCATTTGGATAAAGGTTATGATCAGGGATATGGCGCATATATTGACCTTGGAGAAGTAGAAGATACTTTTACCGTAACTGTAAATGGAACAAAACTTCCAATGGTAAATCAAATTAATACAATTGTAGATATTGGCCCATATGTACACGCAGGGGAAAATACGGTTATTATAGAAGTAGCTACAACGATTTATAATCAGGCAAAATCAAGCTTTATTATATCCAGCATGCCATTAAAAGAAAATGGTCTGTTAGGAAATGATGGTGTAGTAACGGTTACTCCATATCAAGAAATTCCAGTAGAATTAAGTGCAGATACTTCTATTTTGAATTCTGTGATTGCTTATGCGGAACAAGCCAAAGCAAGCGGGGAATATGACAATGCCATTGAAAGTGTACAAAAAACATTTGATGCAGCATTGGAAAATGCCAAGGCAGTAGCAAATAACGCAGCAGCAACCCAGGAAGAAGTAAATGCAGCATGGAAAACACTGTTGAACGAAATCCATAAATTAGGATTTGTAGCAGGCGATAAAACAGAGTTAGCAAGCTTAATCGCAGCAGCAGAAGGGATTGACCTGAGCAAATATGTAGAAGCAGGTCAAGCAGAGTTTACCGCAGCATTAGAAGCGGCGCAGAATACTTACAATAATGGAGACGCTATGCAGGCGGAAATCAATGAAGTAGCGGATAATCTGTTAAACGCAATGTTGAACCTGAGATACAAAGCGGATAAATCTATTTTGGAAGAAGTAGTAGCAGAGGCAGAGAAAGTGGATGCGAACGCATACACAGCAGAAAGCTACGCAGTACTGGAAGCAGCAGTAAATGACGCAAAAGCAGTACTGGAAAATGAAAACGCAACCCAGAAAGAAGTAGACGCAGCAGTACAATCTGTGCAGGCTGCAATGGATAGTTTAGTAGCAGTAGAAGGAACAGAAACACCATCTGATAACAATGCTACTCAGACTGGACAGGAAAATACAACAACAAAAGCAAACGCAGCGAAAACAGGGGATTTTGCTCCAATCGCAGGTGTAGTAATGTTAGCAGTAGCAGGCACAGCAGTATTACTTTCCCGTAAGAAAAAATAATATTAAGGGAAAGATAAACGTTTATAAGCCCGATTCTAACTGAATCGGGCTTTTTTACTACAGTATATTATATAGCAATAAAAATAGTATCCATATACAATTTGACTACCTGATTTTTCTATTGATTAAATTTATACCTGGAGAATATTGTCTAGATTCAAATTGAAAATGTAACAGTTAACAAAACAGAAATTATCTTATAAATATAATAACTAATATCAAGGTTATTCTACTTAGATGGAAAGTATTTTAAAAAATCAATGCTAGTCATAATCAAATAGGAAAAGTATTCAATTTATGGCTGTGGTTTCACTCTTTGTATTTGTTTTTTCATATAATAAATAAGTAGACCTTTTGTTGGAAAAATAGTTTGCATTTAAAAAATTTTGTTATATAATAAATATTATTGGCTTATTATTGGGTAGGATATTCTCCATGAAAAATTTTACGTCAAAGGGGTTTTTGGATGATCTATAACAATGTGTTAGAAGCGATGGGAAATACACCTGTAATCCGTTTAAATCGGATGGTGGAACCAGATAGCGCTCAGATTTTGGTAAAATATGAAGGATTAAATGTAGGTGGTTCTATTAAAACAAGAACTGCTTTTAATATGTTAGCACAAGCGGAAAAAGAAGGAAAATTACATAAGGATACCATCATTGTGGAACCAACTAGCGGTAACCAAGGAATTGGGCTTGCGTTAATTGGTGCGGTACGTGGCTACCGTACGATTATTATCATGCCGGATTCTGTAAGCGAAGAAAGGCGGAAACTGGTTCAGCATTATGGTGCGGAAGTGATTTTAATCCATGATGATGGAAATATTGGAAAATGTATTGAGGAATGTTTAAATACCGCTATGCGAATGGAACAGGAAAATCCAAATGTATTTGTACCACAACAGTTCTCTAATTTAGCAAACCCGGCGGTTCATCGTTACCATACTGCTTTGGAAATTTTGGAACAGGTTGGGGAGCCAATCCATGGATTTTGTTCTGGTGTTGGAACAGGTGGTACGATTACAGGAATTGGCGAAGTGTTAAAAGCACAAAATCCTGATATTACAATCTGGGCAGTGGAACCAGAAAACGCAGCCATTTTAGCCGGAGGCAATGTTGGAACCCATTTGCAGATGGGGATTGGAGATGGATTGATTCCAGAAATATTAAACCGTGAGATTTACAGCGATATCTGCATTATTTCAGATGAGGAAGCAATCCAGACAGCGAAGGATTTGGCACGTTTGGAAGGCTTAATGTGTGGAATTTCCAGTGGGACCAATGTAGCAGCAGCAAAAAAACTTGCTAAGAAATTGGGCAAAGGGAAAACAGTAGTTACTGTCCTCCCTGATACTGCCGAACGTTATTTCAGTACCCCTTTATTTGATGAATAATGAAAAAAATACCTTCTTGTTTTTTAGAAGGTATTTTTTCATTGTTATAGAAACCATCGGCTATGCCGGTGGAGGCTCTCGCCGAAAAGCTTTCGCTTTAAACATCGAGCGAAGCGAGCTGCTAACAGCAATCTTATCGTAACGAAAAAACTATCGTTGGAAGAAAATTGCTTGTTTACGGGCGGCAGGGCAAGTGATGAAAAAGACAGATATTTCAGTACGTCTTTCGATGCTTGACGGTACTATGCTCTTCTAGAGCTTACTCAAGCCACCAGCTTAGCTGGTGGTCATGACTAGAGAGGAAACCATTGTCTTTAACAGTTGGCTTATAAAAAATTTTTACTCCATGTATGGAATGAATCGATATCAGCAATCTTTCGATATCAGAAAGAATGATAAGCTGCTTATTTATGGGTTGTAAGGTGGATGATGTAGACGTTAATCTCTCAAAAATTGTATTTACGTTATAAGTGGTTTCGATTCTCTGCATTGCCTGGATTTCATTTTTTGTAAGACCAAGGTAGATAGAAAAGCTTTTGTATAAGACTTTCTAACAAATATGAGAATCAAAAATGTGGATTTGGGGGAATCATATTGGATAAAAAAGTGAAAATTCCAGCATCTATTTTTCTTTTTATCGTGATATTATGTGGAATGTTACTGTTGTTTTTTGGTATTAAAAATACTATACAGCTGAATCAAACATCAAATCATTATCATTCAACGGAAGGATATTTTGTGGATTATACTCTGTATTCGGAAGGTGGTTATGATGCGGTTAGACACAAGCACACCAATGATACATACCAGTTAATTTATCAGTATACAGTTAATGGGCAGGACTATACCGTTGCTACTGACTATGGTTCTGGTGTAATTCCAGAGATAGGCAGTACCAAACAAATAAAATATGACCCGAATGCCCCAGAAAATGCAATTATTGGTGGAACCAATAGTGATAATGCCATGATATTTATAGGATTTTTGTTTGTTGCTATTCCTCTCTTTATGTTCCTTGTGATGATAGGAGTTTCCGGGAGATTTATCCGTATTTGGGCGGGTATGATTCTTTTGATAGTAGGATATGGAGCACTTTCTATCATGGCAGGTAGCTTTTCTCCGGTTAAAATAATCGAGTTTTTCTTTTTTTCCTTTACATTATTTTTGTTCATTCCAATTCTATTGATTGTGGTTGGAGTTTTCATCCTGATCGTCAATTTATTTTTTGATAAAGTGGAAATTCAGGAAGAAAAATAGTGGGTAATTCTATTAGAAATAATATAAAAACAGGCAACGAAACTAGTTGCCTGTTTTTTAATATAGAAATTAAAATTTCTGTTTTCAGGAAAATGATATGAATTTATCAGCTCATTCGTTGAGTACTGAGTAGAGATATTATAAAATACGATTCTATGATACCATACAAACAT
Organism: Clostridium facile; assembly: GCF_014297275.1. Classification (NCBI taxonomy): domain Bacteria; kingdom Bacillati; phylum Bacillota; class Clostridia; order Eubacteriales; family Clostridiaceae; genus Clostridium; species Clostridium facile. The sequence continues at coordinate 1,854,312 of NZ_JACOQK010000001.1, read as the reverse complement.
CAAAGTCCGAATAAATGGGTAGAGATGCTTTATTAAAATATCGTGATAATCTGTGTTAGATATCATTGGATATTATTTTAAAAAGCCCAGTTGCCATCTTTAAAAATCAAAATTTCAGAACCATCTTGACAAATTCCTGTAATATCTAGGTCTTTCGTACCTAACATAAAATCTACATGGGTTGCGGAATCGTTCATACCTTGTTGTTTTAGTTCTTCCATAGTTTTTGACAAACCATCCTGGAAACACTCTGGGAATCCTTTTCCAATGGCAAAATGGCAGGCTGCGTTTTCATCATAAAGGGTATTGTAAAAAATTAACCCCATATTAGAGATTGGGGAGTTATAGGGGACAAGCGCCACTTCCCCTAAATGATGAGAGCCTTCATCAATGGCGATCAATTCTTGGAGGGATTCCAACCCTTCCTCCGCTGTTACGTTTGTAATCCTACCTTGTTCAAACTGGATGGAAAAATTGTTGATAACTGTCCCTTGATAATTCAGTGGCATTGAGCTGTAAACAATTCCATCTACCTGGTCTTTGTGAGGGGTGCAAAAGATTTCTTCGGTTGGCATATTGGGAAAGAAATAAATACCATCCTGGGTTTTATCCCCTCCGCCAGCCCAAACATGGTTATCAGGCAAACCAATGGTGATATCCGTCCCTAAAGAGTTGGAATAGTGCAGTGCTTTAAATTGTTTTTGGTTTAAAAATGCTATTTTTTGTTCAAAGCTCTCTTTATGTGTTTGCCACGAAGCAACAGGGTCAGGGGTATTGGCTCGTACTGCGGTAAAAATTGCGTCCCATAATTTTTGGATAGCTTGTTCCTCTGGTATGTCTGGAAATACCTTAACAGCCCATCCAGCCGTTGGAACCGAAACAATGCACCAACGGTTAATGCCCATATCCAGGTTATCGTAAAATTCCTTGCAGGCCTGGTGCATTGCTTTGACCCATGCTGCAGGTTTTTTTGGGTCAACCCCTGCAAGTGCGTCAGGGGAACTTGCGGAGATAGAAAGATGTGCTGCGTGTTTACGGGAATATCCGTTTTGAAATTCAGACATCCAGGTTGGGACTTGTTGAAACTTTTCAATCGGACAATGATCATATTTTAAACGGGCTAATTTTTCATCGTTCCACTGTACAATGACTTCTTCCGCACCAGCCAAATAAGCCTGTTCTGCGACTAGGTGGACAAATGGAGCACATTCCACAGGGGAAGAAATGACAAGCTCCTGCCCTTTTTGGAGGTTAACACCTGCTTTTACCACCAGTTTTGCGTAATTTTTGAGTAATTGTTGAAATTCCATGATAAAAACACCTTCTTTATTGTTTTACTTTATTATGGCCAGATATTGTTAGGGTCAACCCCATATACCTGGATGACTTCAAATAAATCGCTGTTAGCAAGGTCTTTTGGAGTAACCAAAAAACCGCCGTCACTGTCTAAATCGTAACCATACCATTGATAAGCCTGCCACACCAGATGGGAGCAGTTGGTACAGCTGATCGAGTCCTGGGGCTGATTTTTCCAATGCCATAACCCCATTCCTAGAGAATAGGGAAGGTCATTTAAATAAACTAAAGCGTTTTGTGCAATCATTGCCCGTGTTTCCTTATCTGTATCCTTTAGACGTAGCTGGATAAAGTTAGGGTAAGATTCCCATCTGCTCACTGTGCTTAACCGGGAATTAGTTCCTAATGTAATGGATTCCAATGTGTTTTTATTCTCCTCATCTACCACAATGGCAGCGTGTCCATTCCTCCATCCAAAGGTATGGGAGGATTTTGTGATGAATACGTCCCCTTCCTGTACATTTGCGATGGAGGTTCCAATCGTGTATTTGCCATCCTGGTTTACAATGATTTCTTCATGGGAAATAACCGTATTGGAATAACATTGATAGATAGGAGTATCAAAAAATTTTTGCTGATAGTCTAGAATTGTTTTGGAAGGGTGAAATCTGGTATCTAAAATTTGATCAATCGCTGTTTTGGATAAACCAGTTTGTTCCCACAGTAGCTGATAGTCCTCTTGTGAAAAATGTTCTTTTTGTAGAATTGGTTGGAGGTCGACCTGCTCATAATCAGGGGTAATATGGGCTTCTGGTTCTGCCAGATACATCCAACAAAACAATCCGCCAACAATCATAAGAAAAAAGCTAAAAAAGGGGGTAAATCTTTTTAACTTCAGGGTGGACACCTCCTTATTCTATCAACTGTATTTTAATACGGAACTGTAACAAAATATTTGCGTTTTTATGACAAATTTCCCTTTATTCTTTACTTTATCCCGTTCCTGTTATAAGATAAAAGAGTATTTTAAAATAAGGGAAGGATTTATATGAAATTACGTCCAAAATGGAAAGGATACCTCATTGGTGTATTGGCAGTAGCCTTTTTGGTTTCGGGTGGTATTTGTATCCAACAGAATATTCAAGCGGCAATGTTGTCCCATCAATTCAACCAAACTTCAAAAGAGTTAGAGAATGACCAAAAAAATTTGGAACAGCTGGAACAGCAAACAGGACAGTATCAGCAGGAACACCAGGAAGAAATCCAAAAGGGAAAATCCAACCAGGAGGCATATAAAACATGGAAAGAAAAATTCGACCAGACACAGCAAAAATTATAGGGAAATCCAGCCGGTTTTGGATGATATGCGCCATTTTGATCATTGGTATTCTTTGTAGCACAGTTTTAGGAGCTTGGGCGCATGGGAAAATCCAAAAAACATCTGGACAGCTGGGAAAATTAAATCCACAACTGGAACAAATTAAAACGGATTACCAAATGGCGCAGCAAAACCTAGAAGAGCTAGAAAACGCTGTGAACAGTTCTCAAGAATATCAACAAAAAATGCAAGAGATACAACAACAGTTTTACCAGCTGATACCACAGATAGACCAGAAAGCACAGGAAAACCCAAATGTGAAAGTAGCATACCTTACTTTTGACGATGGTCCCAGCGGTACATATACTCCACAGTTTTTGGAAGTTTTAAAGGAACATCATATCCTAGCAACCTTTTTTGTGGTAGGCAACCAGGTAGAACAGCATCCGGAAATTGTGCAGCAAATTCAGCAACAAGGGCATACTATTGCAAACCACAGCTATTCTCATGATTTTAACAAGGTGTATTCTAATCCAACCGCTTTTATTAATGATATAGAACAGGCAAACAATGCAATTGAACAAGCTTGTGGACAACGTGCAAAAATAATCCGTTTTCCAGGAGGTTCTGCCACAGCCAAAGGGCAGTTCCCAGCAATCAAAGAACTCCTCAATCAAAAAGGGTATACCTATGTGGATTGGAATGCTTCCTGTGGAGATGGCAGATCAGGATATACAGGGGATCAACTTTACCAGAACACAGTGAATTCCATTCATGGAAACAATCGTGTTACGATTTTAATGCATGACCGCAGCCAGGCTACTTTGGATGCTTTACCGAAAATTATTTCCTACTTGGAAGAAAATCAATACTTGATTTTACCGTTAACACCGGATCAACAGATGGTTCAGCAGAAAAAATAATGGAAAAGCACAGTCCGGAACAATATTTCCTCATTCCGGATGTGCTTTTGTCGTAAAGTGGAGGCATTTTTCTTATTTTGCCCTGTTGATATAAAAAATCATGTTTACACTCTGGATTATTTTCCCACAAAGTATCCAATTAAGGGGTTTTTATAAAACAGAAGCACTCCGTTTACTTTTTAAATCGTATTTTTATCAATGATTCATGATATATCTTAATATTCCGAATAAAACGACCCTAATTCCAATAGTGAAAGAATATCTAGAAGTATTTTTCATTAAATACAGGAATTATTTAACTATTTTATTGTTCTTTGATTTTTTTCTATAGATTTAGAAAATTATGATTCTTCTGTTTGCCAGCCTTTACAAACATCTATCCATGCTTTACTATTGGCAGCTCGAAATAATTCCTCACAGGAGAGTCTTACTCCACTGTTATCATTTCCAGCAGCGGGATATACTGTTTCAAACCGCTGTAGGGAACAATCTGTGTACACTTTTATATTTGAATGGATTCCAAAAGGACAGACTCCGCCTACGTCATGACCGATTTTTTCTAAAACTTGTTCCCTTGGAAGCATTTTCGCCTTACAGCCGAAATATTCCCGATATTTTTTATTATCTATTTTGGCATCACCAGCTGTTACGATTAAAATAGTGTCCCCATTTAAGTCGAATGACAGGGTTTTTGCGATGTGTTCTGGCTTACATCCCAATGCTTGTGCCGCCAATTCTACAGTGGCGCTGGACTGTTCCGGTTCTATGATGCGGTCTTCCAAACCAAACGTTTGCAGGTGTTTTCTTGCTGCTTCGATTGACATTTCAATTTACCTCTTTATTGATTAGATTTCCAAATTTAATTTAATCCTTGCCTCAATATGGTCTATGTATTGCCGCGCCAAACGTGGGGTCCTTCCACTGTTCGCTAAGGCAAAACGTTCTGCGCCAGCACAGAGTTTTTCATCTTCCATTTCAATGTGACGGTCAGCAGCCAGTTGGCGTACAATAGTTAGGAAATCGTCTTTGTTTGGTTTCATAAATGTCACAGTCAGCCCAAAGCGGTCGGAAAGAGATAGGCTTTCATCCATAGTATCCCCCCGATGAACTTCATTTCCTTCTCGGGCAGAGAAAGTTTCTTTGATTAGATGGCGGCGGTTGGTAGTTGCATAGATTGCCACATTATTTGGACGGACGCTGAGGGAGCCATCTAAGATCGCTTTTAGGATACCAAAATTGTCATCGTTTTCGTTAAAGGTCAAATCATCAATAAAGATAATAAATTTTAATGGAATATTTTGGATGGAGTTAATTAGCTTATCCAAGTCGGCGATGCTGCGTTTGCTAATTTCTATCATGCGCAGGTTACGGTTTTTGTACTCATTTAGAATTGCCTTTACAGTAGAGGATTTTCCAGTACCACGGTCACCGTATAACAGTACATTATTGTATGGGTGCCCCTCTATAAAAGCAAGGGTGTTTTCCAAAACTTTATTCCGCTGTACTTCGTATTTTTTCAGGTCGGTTAAGCGGATGGGGTCCAAGGTAATAACAGGCTGAATGCCTCTGCCCATTTCAAAGATAAATGCTTTATATTTAGCGTACATTCCAACCCCATTCGCAGCATAAAAATCGGAAATGGCGTTTACCTGTTTTCCCCAGTCATCCCGTACAGGATAGCGGTGTTGTTCGATGGTATAATCCGGTAGGCTTTCCTCCAAAAAAGAGCAGCCTTTACATTGTTCCTGGAAATTTGCCTTAAACATCTCAGAAGTAATATGGGATATTTTGAACAGTGCGTGTAGGTCATTGGAAGCAGCCTGTAGAATTTGTGGGCTGAGGGAATCCAAACGATGTTCTGCAGATGCTTTGGAAAAAATATTGATATCATATAACACCAAATCAAAAATATAATCGGACAAGCTTCCTTGATATTCGCTCTCATATAATGTGCTGCACATCGCAGTATAGGAGGAGATTGCCTGAAGCTGCCCTTCCGCACTTTGGCAGGTATTTAGTTTTACAACGCTATCGTGTAAATTGCTAATAACCTTATCATTGCGTAGATTTTTATAGATGGATAAACCATCGATTAGAAATGCAATTGGAAGTAAGTCCATATCCATTCCCCTTTCTTTTAAAATGAAAATAAGCAAAAATAATAATTTGTTTATTGTTTTTCTAAAATTAATTTTTATTGTACCCTTTTTTAAAGATGATTTCAACTGTTCCCCCCTGTTTTTTGAAAAAATGTTTTGGGCAAATTTTATTTTGGGGTATTGACGTATCCCCCATTTTAACAGTATAATGAAAACAATTACAAATTATAAAATTGTAATGTTGTTGCTTTTCGTAATGATTGCACAAAAATTGATTTTAGAAAGGGAGGAGTGCACGATGATTACAGCTGCAGAAGCAATGGTACGATGTTTAGAAGAAGAAGGTGTGAAAGTCGTCTTTGGGTATCCAGGTGCGGCAATCTGTCCATTTTATGATGCACTTGCCTCAACTGATATAAAGCATATCCTAGTACGGCAGGAACAGAATGGAGGACATGCAGCCAGCGGCTATTCCAGAATTTCGGGACGGCCAGGTGTCTGTATCGCAACTTCTGGTCCTGGAGCGACCAACCTGTTGACAGCGATAGCAACCGCCTATGCTGATTCGATTCCAATTGTAGCAATTACCGGTCAGGTATCTACCGATTTATTAGGGCGGGATGTGTTCCAGGAAGTGGATATTACCGGTGCGGCAGAGCCTTTTGTAAAGCATAGTTATCTAGTAAAAGACGCAACACAGATTCCACGTATTTTTAAGGAAGCGTTTCATATTGCGGCTACAGGACGTCCAGGGCCAGTTTTGATTGACGTACCAGTTGATATCCAAAATTCGAAATTGGAATTTGAATATCCGGAAGCAGTAGATATTCGCGGATATAAACCAAGTGTAAAAGGCCATGTAGGTCAAATTAAAAAAGTGGCGGAAGCCATTTCTCATGCAGAGCGCCCATTGATTTGTGCTGGTGGCGGCGTTATCAATGCGGGTGCCTGTAAACAACTGGCTTCTTTTGCGGAATGTTGTGATATTCCTGTTATTACAACAATGATGGGGTTGGGAATCCTCCCAACAGACCATCCTTTGAATTTTGGCATGTTGGGGATGCACGGGTGCAGAACAGCGAACGAGGCGGTTTTAAACTCTGATTTGCTGCTGCTGATTGGCGCCAGAGTTTCCGACCGGGCAATTGCTAGCCCAAGTGTATTGGAAGGACGGACAAAAATTATCCACATTGATGTTGACCCAGCTGAAATTGGAAAAAATGTTGGGGTTAGTATTCCTGTTGTAGGGGATGCAAAGGTAATTTTAGACCAGATTGCTGAAGTAGTGGGAAAAGAAGAGCACACTGATTGGGTTCGTAAATTGACAGAATCCAAAAAAAGCTGTATGCGTGATTTTGACATTCCAAAACAGGGCTGTGTCAATCCAAAACAGTTCCTATCTATGTTATCGGATAAGGCCCCATCTAATACCACAGTAGTTGCGGATGTAGGGCAAAACCAAATTTGGACCGCAAACTATTTTAAGATCCGCGATGGTAAGTTTATTACCACAGGCGGAATGGGAACAATGGGATATTCTGTTCCAGCAGCTATGGGAGCAAAACTGGCGGATATGGGCCACAATGTAATCGCGATCTGCGGGGATGGGTCGTTCCAGATGCAGATGATGGAGTTGGCTACTTTATGCCAGTTCCATATTCCACTTAAAATTGTTGTGATGAAGAACAACCGTTTGGGGATGGTACGGGAACTGCAAACCAAAAACTGGGGAGACCGCCAGATGGCAGTCCACCTGGATGGAAGTCCGAATTTTGCTATATTGGCTTCCGCTTACGGGATTCCAGCAAAAACGATTACAGATATCTCCCAGGCGGGAGAGGCAATCAACGAGTTTTTACAGGCAGATACCTCTTTTCTGCTAGAAGTAATTGTAGATGAAAACGAATCAACACTGTAAAGGAAAGGAGAAAAAACCATGAAACGTACAATTTCTATTTTAGTGGAAAACCATCCTGGTGTTCTCTCCCGAATTTCAGGATTGTTTGCCCGCCGTGGATTTAATATTGAAAGTTTGGCAGTAGGGGTTACTGAGGACCACTCCACTTCCCGCATTACTATTGTAGTGGACGGGGATCACAGAACAATTGAACAGGTAGAAAAGCAGCTCAATAAGCTGATTGATGTTATTAAAGTAAAAACCCAGGAAGCTTCTGAAATTATTAGCCGTGAATTGATGATTGTCAAAATTTCTACTACACCAGCACAGCGTGGAGAGATTATGAACATTGCGGATATTATGGGAGCAAAAATTTCTGATATTACCCGTACTACAATGACATTGGAAGTATCTGATACTTGTGAACGGTTAGAAACCATGATTGAACTGGTTCGTCCTTATGGGTTAAAGGAAGTGATCCGGACGGGGACTATAGCGATCCAAAAAGGTAAGGATGCTTTGAGATAAAATGTTGAAAAACTACAATTAAAGTAGTTTTTTAACTTAATCATAAAAACTTAACTTATTAATTAAGAAAAACATTTGACAAAATATAAAACTTGTTATATAGTGTAAATTAATCACTTCAGTAAGACCCCGCAAACAAGCGGAGCACTATAAAAAACATTTTTAGGAGGAAACTAAAATGGCACTAAAGATTTTTTATGAAAGCGATTGTAACCTTGGTTTATTGGATGGCAAAAAAGTTGCAATCATCGGTTATGGTTCCCAAGGACATGCTCACGCTTTGAACTTAAAGGAAAGTGGCGTAGATGTTGTAGTAGGCTTATATGAAGGCTCTAAATCCTGGGCAAAAGCAGAAGCTGCTGGTTTAACTGTTATGACAACAGAAGAAGCTGCAAAAGCTGCTGATTTTATTATGATTTTAATCCCAGATGAAAAACAAGCTGATTTGTATAAAAATAGCATTGCTCCATACTTAACAGAAGGTAAAGTATTGGCGTTTGCCCACGGCTTTAATATTCACTTCAAACAAATTGTTCCTCCTGCTGGTGTAGACGTTGTAATGATCGCTCCTAAAGGGCCAGGCCATACCGTACGTTCTGAATATGTTGCAGGCAAAGGTGTTCCTTGCTTGTATGCGGTAGAACAAGATGCTTCTGGTAGAGCTACCGATTTGGCTTTGGCTTATGCTGCTGGTATTGGTGGCGCAAGAGCGGCTGTTTTGGAAACAACCTTCCGTGTAGAAACAGAAACAGACCTGTTTGGAGAACAAGCTGTATTGTGCGGCGGTGTTTGCGCTCTGATGCAGGCTGGTTTTGAAACATTAGTAGAAGCTGGATATGACCCACGTAATGCTTACTTTGAATGTATCCACGAAATGAAATTGATCGTTGACCTGATTTATCATGGTGGTTTTGGCGAAATGAGAGCTTCTATCTCCGATACTGCTGAATTTGGCGATTATGAAATTGGTAAACGTATTATCACTGAAGATACTAAGAAAGAAATGAGAAAAGTTTTATCTGAAATCCAGGATGGTACTTTTGCTACCAATTGGATTGCTGAAAATAAGAACGGCCGTGCTCATTTCAATGCGACAAGAAGAATTAAAGCAGAACATGAATTAGAAAAAGTTGGAAAAGAACTGAGAAAAATGTATTCTTGGAGCGACGAAAAATAAGATCAATTATTTTGTTAAAAAACCCTGGGCATCTTGCCCAGGGTTTTTAGTTGTTATAGAGATGAGAAAGCGATATGGTTATGATAACAAGAAATAGTATGACAGAAAACTCATTGCACAACAATTAATTTTATATTATAATGGAAAACAGAACAATGGAAAGGATGTGTTATTATGTTAACAGATGATTTTATTATAGAACAATCCATGATGGTAATTCGTTTTTTAAAAACAGCTTTGATCTCTCCAGGTGGTGGATTTATTGAAGAGGTGGAGGATATTCCTTTCCAATCCCCACAATTAGAAATAAAAAAAGAACTGGAGAGCCTTATAAAACAGAAAGAATATTGTCAGGCAGAAGATTTACTATATGAACAGTTGGAACAAGAAGAATCCGATGATAATTTATGTCTGGGACTTTGGTTTTACAATTGCCTGTTAGGTGAGGATGAAGAAACTATGGAAGAACATAATTTTGGAAAAGATGAAATCTTGGCGGGGTTAAAAGAACTGGAAAGCAAAAAAATAGATTTTTAAAGATAGGAGGAAACTGTATGACAGAACAAACAATCCGAAATATGCTAGAAAAAGACCGGTTCGCAAAATATTGCGGCATGGTATTAAAAGAGGTTGGATTGGGTTACGCAACAGTAACTTTGGATTTAAAGGAACATCATTTAAATGGCGCTGATCTGGTACAAGGTGGAGTGGTATACACTTTGGCAGATTTTGCTTTTGCGGCAGCTGCTAATTTTTCCGGAAGAGTTACCGTTACCATCAATGTACAAGCCAATTATATCAAACCAGCCAATGGAGATTATATTGTAGCAAAGGCAAAAGTGATTCATGAAACAAAATCCCTTTCCCATGTAAGGACAGAAGTATTCAATGATAAAGAGGAATTGGTTGCTACCTTTGTTTTAACAGGCTTCCGTACAAAACAAGAAATTAAAGATGAACTATAATAAAAACCATCAGCCATTTTCGCTGATGGTTTTTTGATAATGCAGTAAAACTGGTATTAGATAATGTGGTACCGTCATTTTTAGCAATCTCTTTGAGATACAACATTATGAGAAAGGGATATGAAAACCATTTACAAGGAGAAAATAATATATGTTGGTACAATGCTAATAAATTAACGATTAAAAATTTTTCGCTAATTTAAAAATTTATCTGGAAAAATTATCCATTATATGATATACTAAAGGAAAACAAGCATTATTGATAAAATGAAGGGACTGAAAATAATTCAGTTCTTACTTTTTTAATTATAATTGTCGAATTTTATCGAAAAAGGAAAAATGAAATGGAAAAACGTCCAAAGTTTATGCGAGCCTTACAGTATCTATTGCCCACTTTAATGCTGATATTTATTGGAATTATGATTGGATTTTCGATGACCGGAAACCATAGCACTCCAGATTGGGAACTCCATTCTATCGAAGAATTCAATACTAGTAACAACGGAAAAAATACCTCTAGCAGGGACAAAAATACAAAAAGTTCCACAAAATCGAAAACAACTAGTTCCTCTAAATCCTCCAAATCAGCTTCCACTAAATCAACCAGTAAAACAAAATCTTCTAAAAATTCTATAGAGGAAGGTGTAGAAGGTGGTGAAATAAATGATGGTATAGCATCGTTTCCAGATACATCTGCTCCTGATATCTCCTTGCAGCCTTATAACACAATTGGAAATACAAGCTCTAACTGTTTAAATGGTGGTATGGCAGCTGTTCAAGGAGAATGGATTTTTTATAGTGAAGCATCTGACCAAAACTGTTTATATAAAATGAGGACAAATGGTTCAGACATGCAAAAAATTTCGAATGAACCAGTTGGATATATCAATGTGGTAGGCGAAAAAGTGTATGCCCAAGCAAGGAACAATACTTTCAATGTGCTTTGTTACAGTGCAGTAACAGGGGAATTGATTCAAAATTATTTTGCTTTTTCTTATTATTTATCGGTGACAGACCAATACATGGTTTCAGCTGACAATACGGAGCATGCCAATCTATATTTGTACCGTTTTTCAGATGGATATCAAAAGGTTTTACTATCAGACAATAGTGCTAGCCAAATTTCTATGGTAGGGGATCGGATTTATTATCGTAACAGCAATGACAATAACTGCTTATATTCTATGGATACAAACGGCGGTCAAATCCGAAAAGAAATCAGCCAGAGTATTTTATCTTATAATATTAGTAATTCGGTGATTTATTATGTGGCGGAAGATGGTTTGCTCTACTCCAACCAGCAGGAAGCACCGATTTTATCCGATTCTGTTTCCTGTTTTAACTGTTCAGGAAATTGGATTTATTATGGAAACCGATCCGACGAAAATTGCTTATATGTGATAGACCTTTCACAGGGCTCAAAACAAAAATTAACAGAGTCACCAATAGAACAAGTTTGTGTTACAGGAGATTGGGTATTTTACCAGAGCAATGGGAATATTTTTGTGATCTAAAAGATAGATGTTTACAAAAATAGTGATTGGAATGATAATAAGATCATATGGTTAGTTTTTCATTGATTATGGAATTTGAGTACATATGATAACTACAAAATCAGGGAATCAATATTTTCAGCCAGATATACTTTACCGTAGAATTAGTTTTAACTATCTTTCTGTCAAAATATTGTATATTATTTTCCCAGAAAAGAGAAGCGACTTATAAATGTGGATAGCAGAAAATATTTATCTGCTGCAAGATTGAATGAATAGAATCAACAAAAGTCCCTGATGTAGGAAAGCAGAAACTACATCAGGGACTTTTTGCTATTTATTTTTCTCCTAAGGATTGCTAAAAAGTACCATTACAGATGAAATCGGTTGCGACATTTCAATGAAAGGGATTAAAATGCGATTCTAAAAAGTTTTATTCTTATTTAAAGAATAACATATCGATATGGTTTGATTTTTAGAAAATATTCCACTGTTGCAGGGATATAAATAGAAAAATAAAAAACGGGAAATTGGATGATATTTTTTGGCCCTTTCCAATTAATCCATTTGATCAAAATCTTGCATCCAAAGGGCAGCGCAAGCATCACTTGGCATCCTCCAATCGGCGCGAGGGGAAAGGGTAACCGAACCAATTTTGGGGCCATCTGGCAGACAGGAACGTTTAAACTGTTGTGCGAAAAAGCGTTTTCCAAAAGTAGTTAGGCATTTTACGATCTGCTCTTTTGGATAAGTATCCCCAAAAGCGTGTTTCGCTAAATAATAAATTTTATCAAAGGTAAATCCAAACCGAACAAAATAATATAAAAAGAAATCATGTAAAATATAATCCCCAATAATTTCTTCTGTTTTCTGTGCGATTTTTCCGTCTTTATCCGCTGGAAGAAGTTCAGGTGAAACAGGGGTATCCAAAATATCCTCCAATATTTTTTGGATTTCTCCACCCATTTGTTCTCCGGTCCATGCTACAATATGGCGTACTAATGTTTTTGGAACCCCTGCATTGACACCATACATGGAAATATGGTCGCCTGCATAGGTCGCCCATCCTAAGGCTAGTTCAGAAAGGTCACCGGTTCCTACTACAAGGCCACCATGTTTATTGGCGATATCTAGTAGAATCTGAGTTCTTTCTCTTGCCTGTACATTTTCATAGGTGACATCATGGATGGATGGATCATGGCCGATATCCTCAAAATGCTTCCTACATGCTTGGGTAATATCAATCTCTTTGGAGGTAATCCCTAATGCGTCCATCAATTTTTTGGAATTGGAGTTGGTACGTCCTGTTGTACCAAAGCCTGGCATGGTAATACCAAGAATGTTTTTCCGATCCCAACCCAGTTTATCCATAGCACGCACCGTTACCAGCAAAGCCAAGGTAGAATCCAATCCGCCAGAAATTCCAATAACAGGGTGTTTTAATCCAGTATGGCGCAGGCGTTTTGCAAGACCTAATGCCTGAATATGATAGATTTCTTCCATACGTTCGGATTTGTTCTGTTTGGAAGCAGGAATAAATGGGGTTTGGCTAATATGGCGTTGTAGTTGGTCAATCGAGCAAATTTTATGATTCAATGGAATGGAACGATAGGATTTTGACAGATGGAAAGTGGTGCTTTTTAATCTATCACAGGACAGACGTTCTAAATCCACATCTGCAGTGAGGAGCAAGTTTTCAAACTCCATCTGGGAAGCATCCGCTAAAATGTTGCCATTTTCCCCAATTAACAAGTGTCCGCTATATAAGGTATCTGTGGTACTCTCACAAATACCGGCAGAAGAGAACACATAAGCGCAGTGAGAACTGAAAGAGCGCTGTTTTACCAGCATACGGCGGTAATTTTGCTTACCAATCACGGCGTTGCTGGCAGATAAATTGCAGATAATATTTGCTCCAGCTTTTGCGTGATCAATAGATGGAGGGGCGTCTACCCACATATCCTCACAAATTTCAGCTGCGATGACGGCTTCCTCCATGGTAAACAGTAAATCCGTACCCATAGGAATCGTTTCCCCACAAAGCATAGTACTGTCACCACAAAAGTCTTTGGCAGAATCGAACCAACGCTGTTCATAAAATTCACCATGGTTGGGAAGGTGGGTTTTTGGGATAACCCCTTTGATTTCACCGGAGGAAATAACAACAGCACAGTTGTATAATTTGGCATTTTCATAGATGGGGGCTCCAACAAAAACGGTAATTGGTTTTTCCAGAGTATGTTGTTGAATCGTGGAGATTGCTTGTTCCACACCGTTTTTCATGGCAGAGGTCAATAATAAATCCCCGCAGGTATAGGAAGAAATGGAGAGCTCTGGAAAAACCAGCAAGCTTACTTGTTGATTTACTGCTTGATCAATTAAATTGCAAATTTCGGTTGTATTATACATGACATCTCCGACCCTTCCTAATGGACAGGCGGAGGCAATGCGGATAAATCCATAGTTTTTCATAAGGTATTGCTCCTTTTATCTTATTACATCCAATGATACTTTGTATTATACCATATTTTAGGGTATCTATGTAGTAGGATAGAAGAAAAAACTAGATAATGTATCCTCCATTAGAAGCTAATACTTGTCCAGTAATAAAATCCGCCTGGTCGGATGCCAGAAAATAAACGGCATTTGCAATGTCATCCGGGGTTCCCAATTTATTTAAAGGGGTTTCTTCTTTTAATTCTTCCAGAACATCTACGCCCAGCATATGGTTCATTTTTGTTTCAATTACACCAGGAGAAACACAGTTTACTTGGATACCCGATAGCCCAAGTTCTTTTGCGAGTGCCTTTGTCATACCAATTAACGCAGCTTTAGCAGCAGAATAGTGAACCTCGCATGAGGCGCCAACTTGCCCCCACATGGAAGAAATATTGATGATTTTTCCTTTTTTGTTGTGAATCATCCAGGGAAGTACTGCCTGGATACAATAAAAAGCACCATTTACATGGACATCAAACATCTTTTTCCACTCATCTGAGGTGATATCAGTAAAAAGTTTTTGTTGCGCAAATCCTGCGTTGTTGATAAGAATATTGATTCCACCCAGTTGTTGTGTAACTTCCTTCATCATATTTTTTACTTGTTGTTCGTTAGAGATATCCGCCTGTACAGCAATTACCAATGGATTCTGATTCCGTAATTTTTGTACCAATTGTTCTGCTTTTTCCCTATGATGATTGTAATGAATGGCAACTCGATATCCCTCTCGGGCAAATCTTGTGGCAATAGCAGAACCAATTCCACCAGATGCTCCGGTAACCAAAACTGTTGGATTCATAAAGCCCCTTCTTTCTCTAAATTTTTACTTCTATTATCCTAACGCAAAACAGTTGGCGTGTCAATTCAGTTATATCACAATGTAAAACTTATTTATCATCTGTATTTGTTTTTCTATTTATGGAAAAGAATATTTCCGAAGTACGACTTTCCTATTATATTATACTTAAAATGTGACGATAAAAAACACCCATCTAAATTTTAGACGGGTATTTTTAAAACATCAATCATCAATATCTTGTTCCCATTTGATAATTGCACCATCGGATTTACGGATTTCACAATCATACTCTATATTTCCTTCCCGTAGTTCGATTTCATAAATTTCCTGTCCATTATCACGTTCCAGCTGAAAGGAAACAATCTGTGCATTTGGTGCTTTATTTTGCGCGATTCTTCTTGCTTCTTCTTCACTTATACTAGAGCCATTATTGCTACTTCCTCCTTGATTAAATTGTTCTTGGTCATAGGAAAGGACAGCACCGGAAGAAGCATCAATTTTGTAATCATATTCTGCATCTAAGGTGTAGAATTCTAGTTCGTATACCAGTTTATTATCATCATTCTCTAATTCTACCTTTTTAAAAGATGCAGCGTTGGCGGAAACACCAGCATGGGAAAGAGCCGCCTGTTTGGCCTGTTCTAAGGTAATTGTTGCTCCTTGCCCTTGTGGGGAAGTATTATTTGCATGGAATGGTTCAATTTCGTTAGAAACTACATCACCAGTTTGCGCATTGATGTTATAATCATATTCTTGGGTAGCAGTAAAAAACTCTACGTCGTATTCCACCATACCATCATCGTAATCCAGTTTTATTTTTTGAATTGTAACATCGTTTTCAGATAATCCAGCGTGGGATAGGGCAATTTCCTTTGCTTTTTCCTCCCCAATGTAAGCCTTATCACTGGCGGAACCAGTTGATTGGATCTTATTGTTCTGCTGGGAGTTCCCCTGGGATTCCAACAACAGGTTTAATTCATGAATCGAAAGTTTAGACATTTCTTCTATGGAATATAGTGGATTAATTTGGGTTAAGGTTTGGACTAACGCAGCTTTCCCCAATGAAATTTGATATTGATTGGCAAGTTCTTGAAGCTGTGTGTTTTTACTAATATTTTGCCCCAAAACAGCTCCTTGGATTGATTGGCCAGATAAGATACGGTTAATTTCCGCGACTAAATCCTGCTGTAACTGTGCGCCTTTATTGGCATTATCATTTTCTACAGTGACTAGAATAGAATTTGCCAGCTCATCGATATATCCATGTTTTACAAGGGAGCCTAGTAAGGCATTGACAGCAACGTTTAAATCTGTTCCTTTTAAGTCCATGCCATCCAATATAGCAACGGCATCCTCGTTTTGCGCCGTTACATCAACCACTTTTTCTTTTGCGTTGATGCTCATTTCAATACTTGGATTGACATCTAAAATAATTTCAGAATCTACAGATATATTTTGTGTGTAATAAACTGCGCCGAATGTGCTAATGATTCCAACGCATACCACCGCAGCGGCTACGGAAACCCAACGCACCCATTTAGGCGTTTTTTTCTTTGCGATATTCTGCTGCATATATTCTTCTCCTTTTGACAAATCACATTCAGAAAGAATCTTTTGTAGACGATCTGAATCGTTGGAAAAGGAGTGTTGAATCGTCATTTTAATTTTCTGTTCCATTTCACGGTTCTTCATCGTTGGATTCTTCCTTCCATGATTGTTTTAATTTTTTCATTGCTCTACGATATTTGGAAAGGGTAGTAGATAAAGGCAGATTGAAAAGTTCGCTAATTTCCCGGAATTTTAGTCCAGAAACTGCGTGTAACAAAATAATACGGTATTCTTCTGCTGATAAACGGAGCAGTAAATTGCGCAATAGATCTTTTTCCTCAAAATTGATGGCGGGAAGTTCCTCTTCAATCAACTTCCAGTTTTCCTCCGGCAGGGTAGTTTCCCTTTGACTGGAACGAATTTTCATGAATGCGGTGTATTTTGCGATTCCAAAAATCCATGCCATAGGCTTTCCTTGAGGCTGATAGTTCTTTGCGGAACGGTAAATGCCAATATAAGTATCCTGCATTGCGTCCTCCGCATCGTAATAATTTAAATAGGAAAGTAAAAAAGCGTGTACTGCTGCTTTGGTTTGCTGATACAAAAAAGCCAACGCTTCTTTTCTGCCTTCCGCAATCAATTGGATTTGGTATTCCAACCGCTGTTGATCATCAGCGGGGATGTTGTTTTGAATATTCATAATAATCTTTCTGCCCCTATCACTTACTAATTGCATGAGAAAGCGATTTTATTGCAATGAATCAAAAAATTTTTTTCAAAAAGAGAAATTTGTTAAAACGATTGGGTCAATAGCTCAGGTCACGGCACTGCATTACCAACAATAAGCCGTTTTGGAGGGAGATACTTCCCGTATCCGATAAAAACACATTGCTTACCCCTCTCGTTGTTCCTAAAGGGAGATCTTCCTGAATCAAAGGGTATTCAAAACCTTTGTTGGTAACACCGATACAATCTGTAATGGGGATTAAAGAGAGCAAATCTCCTGGATGTCCTTGTAATGTAATATTCTCTTGGGAACCCATTAACCGAATCTCATTGTTCTCATTTACGATTTTTGCAGAGATTTTTTGATCATGTAGCTGTTTTAAGAATAAGATATTCGCCAATGTATGGTCCATTCGGCTCCCAATACCACCCAATATCAAAATATCGTCACATCCCTGTTCTAGAGCTGCGGAAATGGCTATTTCTGTATCGGTATCGTCTTTTTTTGCAGGAAAAATCCGTATATTTTCAGTTGGCAAATCCGCATGGATGGAGTCCATATCCCCCACCAAAAGGTTTGGGGTGATTTCCATCTTAACAGCATGATCATAGCCACTGTCCGCACAGATAATATAGTCGTTTGGTTGAATGTATTGTTTGATAGCAGGATAATTCTGAATAGAACCTCCTGTAATAATAACTGCCCTCATTGGTTTCACCTTCTATCTTGGTTGTTGATGTTCTTTACAGGTCATCTCGGTTACCGTCAGTTTTAAAATGGTAATAGCAGTAAGGGATTGGTCAGAAAATTCCCAATTGGATGTTTTAGTATAATGTTGCATAATCACCTGTAACGCCTTTTTCTTTTGTTGGATTTCTTCTACAATAGAGATTTTACCTGCACCAATGATACTTTGATAGTAAAAAGAATAGTTGCAGGCAGTATTTCCTACAGAAAGCTGATGTTTTGTGTCCAATTCAAAACCCACTAATGGGTTTTGACGGATTAGATCTAGCTTTTTACCAAAGTTTGCGCTGTGAAAGTAAAAGATTGGAGTATCTTTCTCACGAAGATAGCCAAAATTTAATGGAACAATATAGGGTTTATCCTCATCTATCAATCCCAGGTGGCAACAGTCACAGGTTTGGATGATTTCCTCTATTTTTTGTATATTGTTTACTTCCCGATCTGCTCTGCGCATCAATAGGCCTCCAATAAATGGTTTTCTTTTATTATAACATGATTGATTTTGTGTTTTCAAGCAGATGTGCTATAATAGCAACATAGATTTTACATAGGATAGGTGGTTTTTTATGAGATATTGTGGTGTGATTTTTGATTTAGATGGAACCTTGTTGGATTCCAACTGGGTATGGGACAAAATAGATGAAGAATTTCCTAAAAAATTAGGATTGGATGTAAAAAAGAATTTTTATGATGAGATTGCCCATATGACAACAGATCAGGCAGCGGAATATATGATAAAGGAATACCATGTTTCACTAACCAATAAGGAATTACAACAGTTGTGGTTGGACATGGCACTGGATTTATACGAACACCAGGTAGAATTGAAGCCAGGAGCTATGGAATTATTACAAAAATTAAAACAGCAGGGGATACCATTTAGTTTGGCAACATCCAGTTTTCCAAACTTATGTAAACGCTCACTGACCAGGATTGGGATTTATCAAGATTTCCACACCATTTTATATAGTAATGATTTTGGAAAAAATAAAGAAAATCCAGATATTTATATGGCGGCAGCGGATGCCATGGGGGTTCCGTATCATCAATGCTTAGTGTTTGAGGATATCATAGCCCCATTGCAGGCACTGCACCGCATTGGAATGGGGTTTGCAGCCGTGTATGAGCCACACCATGAACGGACAGCGGCATTACTACAACAGCAGGCGGATTATTATATCCAAGATTTTAATGAGTTTTTAGAGAAATACTATTCTCAGACATTTGAAATTTAATAGAGAAATAGAGTGGTGCTATAGTAAAATTCATATTAATAATATTGAATTAGAAAAAACAGCGCTTCATATTGCAGTACTCATAAAAAGGTAAATCCTCCGAATGATTTTATCATACGGAGGATTTTCTATCAAAACTAGATGGTAAGGAACAACAAGTGTAGAGGAATCTGCTTTGATTCAACTTACTAGTAATAGAAATATGTGAATTACTCGTTTGAGTCCTTCCAATAATTTAATTTTGGTAACATATCTGTCATATATGCCCGAATTTGTTCGGAAGATAATTGTTCATTTGCCATGTGTTCTGCACAAAAATCAATTAAGTCGTTGATGTTATTGTATTTGAACGTTCCATTGGAGTAGCACCATTTGCAATATTCTTCATTTCATTTGTCGGAAATATTTAAAATTAGTTTGGGGTGACGATAACAGCTTGCTGCTGCATTTCCTGATAGCGCTGTTGTACCAGTTCTTTTGGATATTGGACCACCCCATGGTTTTGATAAGGATCATTAAAATAATAGGATTCCTCATCGTATCCGATGAAAACCATACAGTGTTCCGGCGCAATCCACTGAAAGGTAGAACCGTCTTGCTGGTAGATTTTTGTCCCCTCATAAGAGGACTTCATATCAATAGTTACCCAAACTAAAACGGGTTGCCCTTTGGAGATATAATCGTTTGCCAACTTTTCCAGGCTAATATTGTTAAGCGTTTTTGCGGTATGGTTTGTAAGTACCTGGTTTAACATATTGGTAATAACAGGTGCATAACATCCATAACTATTACTGTTTCTTGGATCGCCTACAAATACTTCATTTGGGTTTCCACCATATAGTTTACCCCCACTGCTCCAGATTTCCTGTTTGTCCAAATAACAATCAATCAGCTGATTTACAGGAATATCGTATTGGTAATATTGTAATACCATGGCCGCGCTGACAATTTCGCATCCAGTAGGATATTCATCTGACTGATTCATATAGGGGACGGATAGACATTTTTCTGTTTTATGGTTTGTATTTTGTAAAAAATATTCATTGCTTTTGCTGGAAACCCAACCTGTATTGAAAACTACGACAGCTATGGTTGTTATTACAAATAAAACAGATAAAACTGCTGTTAAATAATATTTGATTGACCCTTTCTTCATAAGATCTCCACCTCCTGTCTTTAGCTTAACAGAACAGTAGGCAAGGAGTATCCAAGAAAATGCAAAAAAGTTGTAAGAAATAGAGAAATTGCAAATACAAAACTTTTATCAAAAAAATGATGCCTTATGAAATGCTAAGATTGCAATCCATAAGGCAAAGATTTTCCGATACGGCGGTAACTGTTCAAATGATTGTATTGGAACCGGATATTTATGCAGTGAATGTAGGCCTTACCTAGTTGTTATAGATGATGGAAGAAAAATTTTCATCAATCAGGCTTAAAGTAGGAGATTCAAAAGAATATTTTTTCGAGTCTAAATACACAAAATCGTATCCAATAAAACGACAGGTATATGGGTCAAACCACAAAAAATAAAGGAAATTGGTAAGATAGGAAAAACAGACCAACTGGTCGGAGGTTTTTATCAGCTTTGTTGAGATATCCATGGAATAGTCATAAATTTCATCGCTATATTGGTAAGGACTGTAGAATTTTATTTGATTGTTTTGATCAGCTGCCATATAAGTATAAAGCAAGTGGGACTGAATATTCTCTATAGGCTTTTGCTTTAAATTTTGGTAGGATGTTTGTAAAATAGTCTGAAAATCTTTCGTATTAGAATGGTCAACGATTGGTGTAATGTGTACGGAATACAAAATTTCCTTTGTAATTGCTGCTTGTAGACGGTATTTTGTGTTGGAATCATCGTTGAAAGAAATGATTTGATCAATTATTAGGTTATAAGATCCTTTATCTTGTTCTGTTTGTTCCGTGATATAGGTGAACTCATAAATACATGGAATCTTAGCAAAATCTTCTCCGCAAGAAACAGAAAGATCGTTTTGTGAAAAATATATGTAATTTAATGAAATTTCAAGAACGTTTTTAGAATAAATTTCTAAATAATTCCATAGAATCGAAAATATATGGTTATAGCCGTTTCCTGGCCAATGATTGTCATAGGAAGGTTGGAATGCTTTGTATTGTTCAGTATCCCAGGGGAAAACCTGTAATTGTTGGTTGATGTTTGCACTGTTAATAGAGTTGGAAACAGAAAGAGGTGCGATACTGGAATCGCTCCGAAATAAAAAATAATCCATAACCGAAAAAGAAGAAAAAGAAAGCACTAAAATTAAAATAGAGCAGATAATTGTAATCAAAATAGAACGGAAACGTCTCAATTCATTTTCCCCCTTTCAAGATGAATGGTAACAGTAGTCCCTTCTCCTAACTGGCTTTCAATTTGGATATTGCCATGGTGGAGCTGGGCAATTTTTTCACATAGTGCCAGACCAAGTCCGGCCCCTCCTGCTTTTCGGGAACGGGATTTATCCACCATGTAAAACGGCTCGGTAACCTTTTTTAAATCTTCTTTGGAAATCCCCATTCCTTGGTCCTTTATAGAAATTGTAATCTCACCGTTGTCCAAATTATTTTGGAAAATCCAGATAGTACTTCCAGCTGGAGAAGCTTTGATGGCGTTTTCTAAAATATTGTATACCATAGAGCGGAATAATTCCGGTTCCATTTGCATTCTGCCACCTTCCAGCTGTTGTTGGATTTGAATTTTATGGTTTTGTAAAATAGGCTGAAAGGATTCCACGACTTCCTGTAACAATTGATTCAATTCGGTTTCCTGCATTTGTAATTTTTCCTGTCCAACCAAAATCAATTCCATTAGTTTTCCAGATAATCCACTGAGCCGCTTGGTTTCTTTTACAATGATTCCTGCATATTCTTGACGTTCTTGCTCGGATAAATCCTTTTTAATCCGTATAATATCCGCAAACCCTAAAATGGAGGTAAGCGGGGTTTTCATCTCATGGGCAAGATTGGCGATAAACTGCTGCCGATTTTCTGCTACCTGCTCCAAATCATCTATTTTTTCCTGGATAGAATCTGCCATTTGGTTCATGTTGGAGGCTAGTTCCAAGATCTCGGTGGAGCCCTTGCAGCTTAACCGTTTTTGGTAGTTCCCTTGGGCGATCTCTTTGGTCCCTTGGTTAATCCGTTGTAGTGGTCGGAGCAGGATTTGGACAAAAATCATCAAAACTCCAGCAATAAAAATAGAGCACAACATACTGAGCCATTGGGTAGAACGAATTTGCTGTTGATAACTCTGCTCGAGGTTGGTAATATCAAACGCGCTGGACAGATAGTATGTTTCATAATTTAATATAACCTTGGATGTGATAAGTAGGTGGGACTTAGAATCTGTCCGGACTAGCTGTGTTTGATAATCATCGGATTGTTCCGCTTGTTGTAACAATGGCTGGAAACTCCAAGGACAGTCACCAGAAGAAATCTGGTTTTGATTTTGGTCATAAATCCAAAAGGAAACAGCATCGTTATTATTTTTCGAAAGAATTTCCAGAACCGTATTTTTGACATATTCCTGATCTAAAATGAGCAGGGAAATTTTTAATTTCTCATAGTTGATGGCATTTTGTATGGAGTTAATCATAGAAATATGCTGTGTAAATGCCACCTGTTTTTGCTGTTGTATCGTCTGACGATAGTTGTTAGTCAAAAGCAGAAAAATAATTAAATTAACCGAACACACCGTTAAAAGCAGTGTACAAAGGAATATTTTTTGCCATAAACGCATTATTATTTCCTCATTGATCTAACCGGTACCCCAATTTTGGGATGGTTACCAGTTTATCTTTTAAACCTAATTTTTTTCGGATTTGTTGGATATGGATGTCCACTGTTCTGGTTTCCCCTTCGTATTCATAGCCCCAAATAGAGGATAAGAGCCGTTCCCTGGTGATGGCGATATTGGGATGTTTCAGGAAAAACACCAATACTTCAAACTCTTTTGGGGTTAGGTTGATAGGGATATCATTTCGGTACACCATATGCTGTTCGGTGTTCACTAAAATATTCTGGTAGGATAGCTGGGTGTTTTCCCGATGGGTACGGCGTAGGACAACTTCAATCCTTGCCAGCAGTTCCATTGCCTCAAACGGTTTGACAATATAATCTTCTGCTCCCAGACGCAACCCTTTTACTTTGTCGGTTACTTCCTGTAAGGCGGTTAAAAAAATCACTGGAATATCCAGATGGCGGATTTGTTCCAAAATAGAAAAACCATCCATATCCGGCAGCATGACATCTAACAGGATAAGGTCAAATGGCTGGGATAAAATTTGTTCTACCGCCTGTTTCCCGTTTTCGCAAGTGCTGCTTTGGTATCCACCAATTTCCAACGTAGTTTGGATCATTTTTGTAATGGAAGAGTCATCTTCTACAATAAAAATATGGTACATAGCATTCCTCTCTATCTTCTTACGCTATTATTAGTATGGCAGAAAAGGGTTTTTAAGTATGCAATAAAATGTAAGGGAAATGTAAAAACCTCTTATGTATCATACAATATTTTTGTGAATAGGACAAGAAGATGACAATACAACTTGTTTGGTGGCAACATGTTCCAGAAAAGATTGGTCGTGTTCCACAAACAGGAGGGTGGGCTGGTATTGCAGCAGCAATTCTTCTATCTGGATGCGGGAGTACAAATCAATATAATTAAGGGGTTCGTCCCAAAGATATAAATGGGCAGGTTTGCATAAGCTGGCAGCAAGGTATATTTTTTTCTTTTGCCCATTGCTATAACCCTCCATTGGCAGATCAAAAAGGGAGCGGGAGAAATCCAGTTTCCTTAAAATTGCCTTGAATAGGCTTTCTTCTAAGTTGTGCTGTTGGATAAATTCTTTTAGATCTCCGTTTAGCTGGGAACAGTCCTGAGGAAGATAGGAAATTTGTAAATTGGGATGAATTGAGATTTCACCCTGATAAGGAATGGAATAGCCCTGGAATAATTTTAAAATACTGGATTTTCCACATCCATTTTTTCCGCACAGCGCAATCCGATCCCCACGTTGGATGGTAAAGGCGACATCCTGGCAAACAGAAATATTATCATATGCAATAGAGAGATTAGAGCAGGATGCTACTGTATTCGTATGCCAAACAAGGGGGGACAATTTTAGGGTAGCGGTTGTTTCGATATTTTTAAGCAAAGAAGATTTTTGCTCAATTGCCTTTTGGCGGCGTTGTTGTATGGACTTAGAGCGTTGCATCATTTTAGCGGATTTGTGTCCAATATATCCTCTGTCCGGCTTTAAGCCTGAAATTCGGGTCCCGATTTTAGTTTTTTCCAATTTGTCTGACCAATTGGCAGTTTGCTGGGCTGATTTTTGTAAACGACAAATCTCTTTTTGTAGTTTTTCATTTTCCATTTGTTCAAACTGATCTTGACGCCGTTTGTTCTCCAGCCAGCTGGAACAATTTCCTTGTTGTACCTCTATATTGTTTCGGTTTATGGAAAGGATATGGTCTACACACTGGTCTAGAAAAGTTCTATCATGGGAAACCAGCAGAAACCCCTGTTTCTTTTGATTGAGATAGCGGGCAACCGTTTGGCGCCCATGCCAATCCAGATGGTTGGTGGGTTCATCAATCAATAAAAAGCTGTTTTCTTGTAAAAATAGGGACGCCAGTTGTATTTTTGTCTGTTCTCCATTACTTAATGTAGAATAAGGTCGATATAATACAGATTCATCCAATTTCAACAGGGAAAATTCCCGTTGAAACATCCATAAATCACAGTTGGGGTTGAATATCGAAAGCAAATCCACTACCATTTCATCCTGGTCAGGAATTCGCATTGGAAAATAATAAAGTGGTACTGCACAGGAGATAGTGCCAGTATAAGAGAATTCTTTTTGCAATAGGCGCAGGAAAGTGGTTTTTCCTCGTCCATTCCTACCAATAAATCCTAGTTTCCAATGGGTATCAAACTGGAAAGAGACATGGTCAAAGATGGTTTGATCATTTCCATCATAAGAAAAGGTTAAATTTTGAATTGAAATCAAAGACATTTAAAATTCCCCCTTATATTATTTTATGACATCAAAAAAGGCCGCAGAAAAGTAATTCTGTGGCCTGGTTCAAACAAAGGGGAAGAAAGAGAATTCTCCCTAGGAACAACGGGACAAAACCATGAGTTACTTTCCTGCAAGGGGTACAACAAACAAAACGGGCTTGCCGTTGGTTTAATTTGTTTCCCCAATTTGATTAGCAGGAAGTATTTCTCATGTTTTCATCTCCAAACTGATTTTATTTTTCGGGTTTAGTATAGCAAGAAGTAAGTCCCTTGTCAAGTATAACGCAAAAACAAATAATACAAATTGTTGAGTTGTGTTATTTTAATACGAAATATTAGTTAAAGGTTTTTATATTTGTACATCCCTTTCGTTAATAAAAACACCATCCAAATGGTTTAAGTGGAACCGGTTTACAAATAGCTGGCATTTACATAAAAAAAGGTAGTAGATATTTAAACCGCAGCCGTGCAAACTCTCAAAATTCCCTTGCCCTTTGGAAATGATAATATCCGCTTGTTGAATTGCTTGTTTTGCCTCATCGGAAATTAACTCCAATTCAGTGCCGGCGATATCTGTCCCATTTTCTAATACCTGAAACTCCTGGTCCATCTTGCACTGTTTAGCATCCTGTAAGGTGGTGTCGTTTAAAATAGGGGCTCCTCGGACAATAACAGTGATATCCAGGTTATATTTTTTTAATTGCTGCAACAATAGCATATCCAATACGATTTCGCCGCAGTTGTCGGTTAAGTACACCAATTTTTTTGCGGAATTTAACTGTTCGCAAAACTGCTGATAGGTTTTTTGGTCAATGGTTTGTTCTAATGCAGTTTCCAACAGATGGTCTAAATCCTCTGTATTGACCTGGTTCATTGCTCCAAAATCAATGTAATTGCCTGCCCGAGCATACTGGATTCCTGCCAACAATGGGTCAGCCGCATGGTTGATTTTATTCTGGATTTGTTCCATACGCTCTAATAGATATGCATTATATTGCTGTTTTAATTCTGCGTAATCATCCTGTTTTCCAAAATAGTTTTGATAAACTCGATTGATCGTCGAAGTTAAATAAGGAGCGGATGCCTGTTCCTGAGAGTTGGCGATTGCTCCTAACACATCTTTTAAATAATGCAGCTGTTTTTCAGTATCCTCATGGGCTACTCGTTTTTGCTGTTTTTGGACTAAGCAGGGGATACAGGAAGGATTTAACTTCATTTCAGTTCACCTTTTTCTATATTATTTAAGATATTTTTATTATACTTTAGTTTCTCAACCATGTCAAAAAATTGATTCTAGTTTATTGTTTGTGGTACAATAGTAAAAATAATGAAAGGGGAAGAATGAATGGAACCGGTTTTGTTGCTTTGCTCAATTGCAGGTAAGAAAATAGAACAACAGAAGATAATTCAACAATTGCCAGAACATCGGTTGAAAAAAATTAGACTGATGAAGTGTGAGAAGGATAAGCTACGCTGTTTTTATTCCTGGAAGCTGTTGGAGTATGGAATACAACATTATTTTGGTTTGAATTGCGCTGATTTACAATGGAATGTTGACCAACACGGAAAACCTTATTTTCAGGATGCCCCTCAAATCCAGTTTAATATAAGCCATTCTGGGGATTGGATTGGGATTGCACTCCATCAGAAACCCATTGGAGTTGATTTGCAACAAATTCGACCGGAAAAATCCAGGGTGGCAAAACGGGTTATGGTTCCAGAGGAATGGGAATATTATTCTTGTAGCAGAAACCCGGTTGAATTTTTCTTCACCTTATGGACATTAAAAGAAAGTTATTGTAAATACCAAGGGGAGGGGATTACCTTGGGACTATCCCGATTTATGTGTTATGAAGATCATGGCAAAATTATAACTGACTGCACTGGATGCCAGTTTTATTCTTATGCTGATTTACCTGGGTATCAGGTGGCAGTTTGCTGTGAATCTACTCAGAAACCAAGTATTTTGGTCATAAACCTGAAAAACCTGGAAAGAACAAAGGGAAACGGTTGACATCCCTTTTGTTTTGTGTTACCATAGTAGTGGTAAATATGGTAATTGGAAAGACTGGGTCGCGACCCGGTCTTTCGTTTATATTAAAGCAAATTTTTTGGAGGTTAACAGCCTGGATACAAAGGAGGATATTATGGCCAAAAGCAACACAGTTACTCTGGTAACAGAGATAGCAAAGCCAATTGCGGAGCAATTTGGTTTGATGTTATGGGATGTAGCATTTGAAAAAGAAGGCGCATCCTGGTTTTTACGTGTCTTTTTAGACCGTCCAGATGGAATTATGGAAGTGAGCGACTGTGAAAATGTGAGCCGTTTACTAAGTGACAAATTGGATGAATTGGATCCAATTGACCAAAGCTATTACCTGGAAGTATCTTCTGCCGGATTGGGCCGCAAACTAAAAAAGCAGCAGCATTTTGATGCTTTTTTAGGGCAACAGGTGACGATTAAATTAATTCGTCCAATAGAAAAGCAAAGGGAGTTTACAGGAATTTTAGAATCCTTTGAAAATCAGATTGTTACCATCCAAACCGATAAAGGTGAATTTTCTGTGCCATTTTCGGATTGTTCCTATGTAAAACTGGATGATGATTTAGATTTGTTTTAGCAAAATCAAAATATGAATATTGGATCGTAAATGTGGAAGGATGAATGAGCAAAATGAATAACGAATTTTTTGACGCCCTAGAATTAATCGCAAGGGAAAAAGGGATTTCTATTGATTACTTAATCGAAAAAATCACGAATGCAATTACTATTGCTGTAAAAAAAGATTTTGGCGGAGTAGAAGCGGTAAATGTGGTTTTAGACCCATTGACCCGTCAATACAAAGTAAGCATCATCAAAGATGTAGTACGTGAAGTGGAAGACCCAGTAAATCAAATTACTTTGGAAGAAGCACAGCGCTATTCCAAACGCGCTATGATTGGCGAACCTGTGGAAATCAAACTGGAAACCAAACAGTTTGGAAGAATTGCGGCGCAAACCGCGAAACATGTTATTCGTCAGGGAATCCGTGAAGCAGAACGGGAACAGATGATGAACCAGATGGGCGGAAAAGTTGGAGAGGTTGTCACTGCTACTGTGAACAAGATTGATCCAGCTAACGGCAATGCCTTTGTTCAGATGGATAAAAATGAAGTGCTGCTGTTTAAAAACGAACAGCTTCCTACTGATGATTTACAGCCTGGGGATAAAATTAAAGTGTACGTTGTGGATGTTACTTCCAGTGAAAAACGTTGCTCCTTAAAAATCTCCAGAACCCATAAAGACTTGGTAAAACGCCTATTTGAAATGGAAGTTCCAGAAATTTTTGATGGTACTGTACAGGTAAAATCCATTTCCCGCGAAGCAGGTTCCAGAACAAAGATTGCGGTTTACTCCAAAGATGAAAATGTTGACCCAATTGGTGCGTGTATTGGTCCAAAAGGAATGCGTGTATCCAATATTATTGAAGAATTGGGCGGAGAAAAAATTGATGTTATTCAGTACAGCGAAGATCCAGCGCAGTTTATTGCCGCTGCTTTGTCACCAGCAGATGTTACCGAAGTGATTTTGAGTGATGATGGCGAAAAAATCGCGTTTGTCAGCGTTCCAGATTCCCAGCTCTCTTTGGCAATTGGTAACAAAGGGCAGAATGCGAAATTGGCAGCCCGTTTAACAGGATATAAAATTGATATTAGTCCAGATAGTGCCTTTACTCCTGTAGCACCTGCAAAACCTCAGAAAGAAGAGGAAGAAACCGTTGACTCAGAAACAGATGAATTGATGGAAGAACAGCAAGAGACAACAGAGGAAATCCAGCAGGGCGTAGAACAGGAATTAGAATAGAAAACCATTTCAAGGAGGTGCGACCATGCAAGCAAAAAAGGTTCCATTGAGGATGTGCACTGGATGTGGAGAGATGAAACCAAAAAAAGAGTTGGTGCGTGTAGTTAAAAATAAAGAAGGGGAAATATCTTTAGATTTAACTGGTAAAGCCCCTGGAAGAGGAGCCTATGTTTGCAATTGCATCGACTGTTTAAAAAAGGCCAGAAAATCCCGTAGGATTGAAAGGAGTTTTCAATGTAAAATTCCGGATGAGGTCTATGATAAAATGGAAAGTGAGATGATTGCGGGTGAGTAATTTGCTGAGTAACCTTGGGCTTTGCAGAAGGGCAGGTAAACTGGAAGCGGGGTTTGACAGTGTAAAACAAGCAGTTGTAAACCGTTTGGCATTGTTGATTTTATATACCGAGGATCTCTCTGATAAAACAAAAAAGGAAATCCTGTTTTTAGCAGGAAAATATCAAATAGAAGCAGTTTTGGTTCCACTCACCATGGACCAGGTTGCTCAAATGTTACGGAAAAAAATAGGCGTATTTGCTATTACAGACCAAGGTTTTGTAACAATGCTGAAAAAGAGCCTGGCAAATTTATCGGATGATCAGCCGCAATCAGAACAATCTAATTAGGAGGTATGACAGTATAATGACGATTAAATATAAAGTAAACGAAGTAGCCAAAGATTTGAACCAGCCAGTAAAAGATGTGCTGGAATTATTGCAGAAGGAATTTGGGGAAACCAAAAAAAATACTTCTGTTTTAACGGAACAAGAATTAAATTATATTTTTGATTACTATACTCAGAAAAATCAGGTGGATAATTTTGATGCTTATTTTCAATCTGCCTCTCAGCCTGAAAAACAAGAAAAACAAGAGCCTAAAAAAGCAGAGAAAAAGCCTGTAAAAAAAGTGGAAAAAGCAGTAAAAACCAAAAAACAAGAGGAAAAACAACCGGTTAAAAAACAACAAAATGCCAATAAAAAAGAAGAGAAACCAGCATCCCAACCAAAACAACAAAAGCAGAAAAAACATACCAAATACACGGAAACATTGAGGCAATCCATTAAAGCGGAAGAGCAAAATGTACGTGATATCCAACCACAACAAGAAAAGGATGATGTTCGCCGCATTGATACTAGAACAGTGCATGTGGATTTGGATAAATACAATGAACGTTACTCCCAGTTAGCACCACAGAATAAATTGACCCGTGATAACTATGTGAAAAAACAGAAACTAAATCAACGTTCTGCCCAAAGAGGAAAGCAACAATATGGGAAACAAAAAGAGACCGAAGCGCAAAAGCTACAACGTCTTGCTTTAGAACGTGCTCGGAAACAGCAATTAAAGGTATTAATCCCAGATGAAATTGTTGTTTCTGAATTAGCTTCCCGTTTAAAGGTAACAGCAAGTGAAGTAATTAAAAAACTCATCCCATTGGGTGTTATGGTCAGCTTAAACGAAACCATTGATTTTGATACCGCTTCCCTGGTGGCAGAAGAACTGGGCGCAAAAGTGGAAAAAGAGGTTATTGTTACCATTGAGGAACGCCTTTTTGAGGAAGAAAAAGACGCCGAGGAAGATTTGGAACCACGTTGCCCAGTTGTAGTGGTAATGGGACATGTTGACCATGGTAAAACATCTTTGTTGGATAATATCCGCAATGCCCATGTCACTTCCGGAGAAGCGGGTGGTATTACCCAACATATTGGTGCGTATAAAGTGCGTCTGGATGATGGGAAAGAAATCACTTTCTTAGATACCCCAGGACATGAAGCGTTTACCGCCATGAGGATGCGTGGTGCCAATATGACCGATATTGCCATTTTAGTTGTTGCAGCTGATGATGGTATCATGCCACAAACTGTAGAAGCAATCAACCACGCAAAAGCAGCTGAAGTATCCATCATTGTGGCAATCAATAAAATTGATAAGCCAGAAGCAAACCCAGAACGTGTCAAACAGGAATTAACAGAATATGGATTGGTTCCAGAAGAATGGGGTGGGGATATTATTTGTGTACCTGTTTCCGCTCACACAGGAGAAGGAATTCCTGAATTATTGGAAATGGTAAACTTGGTTGCAGAAGTCAAAGAATTAAAAGCAAACCCAAATCGCCTTGCAAAAGGTGCTGTTGTGGAAGCCTACTTGGATAAAGGACGTGGACCAGTTGCCACTTTGTTGGTACAGAACGGTACTTTACATGTAGGGGATAGTTTAATTGCGGGAACCACTGTTGGTAGAGTTCGTGCAATGTTGAACGACAAAGGAAAATCCGTAAAAGAAGCAGGGCCTTCCACTCCAGTGGAAATTACCGGTTTGGATGAAGTTCCAGCTGCTGGTGAAACCTTTAATGCGGTAGAAAATGAACGCCTGGCACGTGAACTGAGTGAACAGAGAAAACATGACCAGAAAGAAGAACAGTTCAAATCCTTCCAGAAGGTTACTTTAGATAATCTGTTTAGTCAGATTGCGGAAGGGGAAATGAAAGAGCTGGACATTGTGGTAAAAGCGGATGTACAAGGCTCTGTGGAAGCGGTAAGACAATCCTTGGAAAAACTTTCTAATGATGAAGTGCGTGTAAAAGTAATCCACGGCGCTGTTGGTGCAATTTCTAAATCCGATGTTATGCTTGCAAATGCTTCCAATGCGATTATTATCGGGTTTAATGTTCGTCCAGATCCAATCGCTGCAGCGGATGCGGAAGAACAAAACGTTGAAATGAGAATGTACCGTGTTATTTACGATGCAATCGAAGACGTTGAGCAGGCGATGAAGGGGATGTTGGAACCAAAAACCAGGGAAGTACAACTTGGTCGTGCGGAAGTGCGCCAGGTATACCGTATTAGCAATGTTGGTACTGTTGCTGGCTGTTATGTATTGGAAGGCAAGGTAGCCCGTTCCGCACAAATCCGTTTGGTACGTGACGGCATCGTCATTGCGGAAGACCAGATTTCATCTTTAAAACGGTTTAAAGACGACCAAAAAGAAGTGAACAAAGGGTATGAATGTGGTATCGGTCTGGAGAAATTCAACGATATCAAAGAAGGGGACATTTTTGAATCCTTCATTTTAGAAGAATATAGAGATTAATACAAAAACCGCGTGGAAGCTTCCAAAGGGGGATACGTTCCTTCCTTTGGAAAATAGTACGGTGGAGGGATTCACTGGGATTGTTTGTTTTCCATTGCGGTTTTCATCATAGGAGGAACCAGATGAACAGTTATAAATCTGCACGGGTTTCTGAGGATATCAAACGCCAATTGAGTTTAATCGCAAGGGAATTAAAAGATCCTCGTGTAAAAGATAAAATGCTGAGCTTTGTCCGCGTAGAAGTGACCAATGACCTTTCTTTTGCGAAAATTTACGTTAGCGCAATGGAAGGGATTGAGATTGCAAAAGAGGCTGTAAAAGGACTGACCAGTGCGACTGGTTTTATTAAACGGGAACTTTCTAACAATTTGCATTTGAGGAAAAGCCCAGAGTTAAAGTTTGTGCCGGATGATTCCATCGAATACAGTGCTCACTTAAATCAGATTTTTTTAGAGATGGAGAAAAAGGAACACCATGAAGACTAATCTTTTGGAATTGTGTGAATTGTTGTGTCAGCAGGATAATATTGTGATTTTAACCCATAAAAATCCTGATGGGGATACTTTAGGCTCTGGATTTGGCTTGTATTATACATTAAAGCATCTTGGAAAACATGCTTGTGTATTAAATTCCGATGGGTTTCCAGAACGGTATCAGTTTTTAGTTCCAGACCATATGGAACTGGATTTTGAACCAGAGTTTGTAATAAGTGTGGATATTGCAGATACTACTTTGTTGGGCAATCAATTAGAAAGGTATGCAAATCAAATTGATTTGTGTATTGACCACCATATTTCCAATCAGATTTCTGCAAATTATGCCTATGTGATTCCAGAAGCCTCCTCCGCTGCCGAACTTGTTTACCAGATTGCAGAGAAACTGGTGGATAAAATAGAAGGACCGATAGCTACCGCTCTGTATACAGGGATAGTGACCGATACCGGATGCTTTAAATATTCCAACACTACAGTGGAATGCCATCTCTATGCGGCTGAGTTGATGAAAAACGGGGTGGAGTTTGAAAAGATCAACCGTGCTATGTTTGAAACAAAAAGCCGTGCCCGTTTGGGGTTGGAACGCCTAATCCTGGATGGTATGGAGTTTTATTGTGATGGGAAATGCGCGATGACAGCGGTTTCCCGTAAGGAAATGGAAGAACTAGGAGCGGATAACACCACCTTTGATGGGGTTTCTGCGATTGCTAGGCAGATTGAAGGGGTAGAACTTGGCTTTACCATCCGGGAAGATGGGGCCAACTTTTATAAAATTTCTATCCGTACCTCCGAAAAAGTAGATGCTTCCCAGTTGGGGCGTTTGTTTGGCGGAGGTGGACATAAACGGGCTGCGGGCTGTAATATTTCAGGAACTCTTACTGAAGTTAAAGAAAAACTGATACAAGCAGCGCAAAGGAGTTTGACAAATTAATGGACGGAATTATCTGTATCAATAAACCGGAAGGATTTACTTCTTTTGATGTGGTGGCAAAGTTGAGGGGAATGACCAAAATAAAAAAAATTGGACATTCTGGCACATTGGACCCCATGGCCACAGGGGTATTGCCCGTTTTTATTGGGCGTGCTACCAGAGCAATTGATTTGATGCCAGACCATAGAAAACGGTATACGGCTTCTTTTCAATTGGGTCAAACAACCGATACGTTAGACCGTACAGGGACTATTCTGTCATCCTGTCCATCTCAGATATCCCTGGAAGGATTAAAGGAAACACTATCCCAATTTCAAGGGGTTATATCCCAATTTCCACCCATGTATTCCGCTGTAAAAGTGAATGGACAACGGCTTTATGATTTGGCAAGACAAGGAAAAGAGATAGAGCGGAAACCACGGCAAGTAGAAATTTACGGGTTGAATTTGCTAGAATTTTCCCCAGAAGAACAAATAGGAAAAATAGATGTATTCTGCTCAAAAGGTACTTATATCCGCAGCTTATGCGATGATATTGGGAAAAAGCTGGGGGTTGGCGCTGTGTTGACTGATTTGGTTCGTACACAAGCGGGATGTTTTTGTTTGGAAGATTGTTTTACACTGGAACAAATCCAGAAAATGAAAGACCAGGAAACATTGGAAAAAGCCCTTATATCAGTAGAACGGTTGTTTTCTAAATTTCCAAAAATTCAATTGAACCCGATTCAAACCAGAATGTTTTCCAATGGAGTTAAGTTGGATTTGAAGCGAATTCATTGGCAGCAATCCATAGAAGAACAGGCAGTATATGGCGCACAGGGTGAATTTTTGGGTATTGCTATTCCAAATATGGAAACAAGCGAATTAGTAATACGAAAATTATTGATTTAATGGAAGGGGAGGCTGTTTTGAAATATTTCCAGCATATCAAACCAATTCAACAGCCTACAGCCATTGCGTTGGGGTTGTTTGATGGAGTACACCGTGGGCATCAAGCTGTCATTCGACAAGCGGTTGAGGGGAACCAAGGTTTGATGCCGGTTGTGCTTTCTTTTCATACTAGGCATGCGATACCAGCCAATAAATCCAATTTTTCGATGATTATTACAGACCGGATTAAACAGGATTTACTGGAAAAACTAGGTGTTCGTATTTTAATAGAACCAGATTTTGTTGAAATACGAGATTTGAAAGCAGAACAATTTATCCAATTGTTAGCGGATCAGTTACAGGTAAAAGTAATTGCATGTGGATATAACTACCACTTTGGAAAAGGTGGAAAAGGGGATGTTGATTTACTGCGTAAATTGGCAGAGCCTTATGGAATTCAGGTAAAATCTATGCCTCCGTTACTGGATGATGGAGAACCTATTAGTTCCACAAGGATACGCCAGGCGATTGCGGAAGGTAATATCCAGCAAGCGAACTGTTTGCTGGGTTATGAATATTGCTTTGATTTTCCAGTTGTTACTGGTGCACAGTTGGGTAGGACAATTGGACTGCCAACAATCAACCAAGTATTCCGTTCCGAATTTTTAATCCCTAAGTTTGGTGTGTATGCCTCTTATCTGTATATTGGACATAAAAAATATTATGGAGTTACGAATGTAGGAGTAAAACCCACAGTGCATAACACCTCATTTCCATTGGCAGAGACCCATATTATTGGATTTGAAGGGGATTTGTATGGAAAAAATATCAAAGTGCATCTTTTAGAATACTTACGTCCGGAGCAAAAATTTTCTGGAATTCCAGAGTTAAAAGCGGCAATTCAAGAAAATGTGAATCAAATCCAACAACGTTATGCAAAAAAATCTTGACATTAAAAAAAAAAGTTGCTATACTATATAAGTATCTTTGATACAGAGAGAAAAGCGGGCGTGGTGGAATGGCAGACACGCTGGTCTTAGGAGCCAGTGCTTCGGCGTGTGGGTTCAAGTCCCACCGCCCGCACCAATCTTTAAAATTTCAGTTTTACAATTTTTTGATAGGTTTTATGGAAAATAGGCTTGCTTAATACAATATTGTAAAACCGTAGTTTTCTATTTTGATAAATATGTTGTACGGGGGCGTAGCTCAGCTGGGAGAGCGTACGGTTCGCATCCGTAAGGTCGAGAGTTCGATCCTCTTCGTCTCCACCATGTATGGCGAACAAAATAGATATCGTCTAAAAAAGTCCGAGATTTCGGGCTTTTTTTATTTTTTAAGAAGATTTTTAGGTAACACGCTTCATAGATATTTTTTTCTAAAAAATTTGGGATAGAATAAAAAGGTGATAGTAAGCAGATAAAAAGCGATTTTTATATGAGCGTCTTTAGGCAGTTGAGTGAAGCAAAATAGAAAACCATCTGCTATGTGAGTGGAAGAAAAGAAGTTATATAAAAAATCAGCAAATCAAACACAATAAGAATGTTCAAGCCTATTGTAACAACTTTTAATGGTAAAACAGCAAATAGCTTATTACATACAAAGTGGATGTGTAAATATCATATCGTAATAGTACTAAAATATAAAAGAGAAAAAATAAAAATTAATGAGGTAGAACTAAAAACTGCAGTTATTACACTATCTTTAACGGATTTACATTACATGCTATCATATTTCGAAACGGAAAGAGAATAAGTTTTTCTCCTTTGTAGAAGAAAACATTTTGGCAACAATCATTTTTAAAATATATATCTGGTAATGTTATTCAAGTAAATACGATATTTGCAGCATAAAATATGACAAGTTCAATGTCAAAAATACATGGCACACCAAAATAACCGTTATTATAATTTATTTGCGAATCAAAACTTAACATTGTGTATCAGCAATAGTTTATCAAATTTAAAACCAATATTATTTCAAAATGAAATAAATTTATTTTTATACATACAAAAAGCATTATTGTATTTAAACAAAATTAAAATTTGATATTTGTAAAAAAGAGAGAAAATATTGTTTTTTTATTGCTGTTTTTGTGAATTTGTTTTATACTATTTAAGTAAACGTTTCCATTCTTATGATAAAATTATAAAAACTTACCTTATTGCCCTTTCAAGGGCTTTTTTAATATCTTTTTGTATGAACGAAAAAGCTTATTCGTTAGGGCAATTTAACATTTACTCCATTAAATATTTATAAAACTATTTTTAGAGTGGAATTTTCTTACGGATGGTAATAATTTTTACTATAAATTTACAAAAAAAGGAGGCTAGTATTTCTAAACAAAATTTAAATTGCTCACTCCATTAATTTTTCAGTAAAACTAAAATACTTGAAAAATTGGAATACAAATTAATTTGTATGAACAAGAGATGAGAAGAAAGGAAAGAGTATGAAAATTAAAAAATTTTTATCTGTGGTATTATCGGCTACCATGGCTGCTTCCTGTATAATGAATATGGGGATTTTAAATGTATCAGCAATTGATGGTGATAATACAGCGCCCTTGGCACCGGATAACATGAAAATTGAGTTGTTGGAACAAGCTTATGGAATTGGAACAAAGAATCCATCTTTTTCATGGGCAGTGAATGATACAGACCAAAATGAAGTGCAAACTGCATACCGTATTGTCATTTCCGACACCTTGGAACAAGCAAATTCATCTGATTATTTATGTGATACCGGATGGATTTCTTCCGATCAAAATACTTATGTAAAGGTAGAAGGATTAGAAGAAAAGCTTGCAGATAACGAGCTTTATTATTGGCAGGTACAAACAAAAGATAAAGCTGGAGCGGAAAGTCCGTTATCAGAGCCAATTGCTTTTACTACTGCTGTAGGAGACCAATGGACTAGTATCAATGGTATATGGAAAAAGCCTTATACAGCCCCTGATATTTATACGGAAAAAGGCTGGACAAACTATACGGTGGAACAAGAAGTAACCATCACTTCTGAAATGATGGGCCTTGTTTTTCGTTCTCCGGACCCTAACAACTGTTATGCATGGTGTTTCCATGTGGGGGACAATGCGCTGCGTGTTCGTTATGCAAAAAATAGCAGTAGTAATTTAACCCAAATAGAAGCAGTTGGCTTATCTGATAAAGGGATTACACTGAAAGAAAATCAAGCATTTAAAGTAAAAATTACTGTAAAAGACAATACCGTCACAACCTGGTTAGATATGACCAATACTGGAGATAATTATATCCAAGTAGATGAACGAGACATGTCTCAACAAGGTTATTTAGGAGGTGCGATTGGTTACCGTACAGGAGCTGGTGACGCAGGTCTGATTGATGATGTGAAAGTAACTGCTGAGGACGGAACAATCCTTTATCAAAGTAACTTTGAAGGGGAAAATGCAGTTAGTTATTTTAAGAATTGTACCGTAGAAAATGGAAAATTAGTAGTACCTAGAAATATCAATGTTTGTAGGATGTCTGGACTCTATGGAGAATCGCTTGCTGACGGTTCAGAACGTGGAACATTTTTGTTTTTCCGTAGTCCAAAATTAAATTTGGATAGAGATCAAGTAGAAAAAGTCGTTTTAAATGCTACTGTTCGTGGAACAGAATCCACAAAATCACAATCAGTTGATTTATATGTGAATGGGGAATCTGTAGGTGTAGGGCCAGCCAGGGAATTCAATAATGCCCGTAAAGAAGATGGCTCTAAATATACCCAGGCATTTTATAATACTTATGATATTACTGACAATATTAAAAATGGCGATAATGTAATTAGCGCAGTAGCCTATAACCGTGACACCAATAATCGCGCCTTTTTAGCACAGGCAACTGTATTTTATAAAGATGGAACAAAAGAGGTATTGACAAACTCTGCTACTGATGGCTGGAAAGTCTTAGATGGTACCGCTGCTTTTGGAGATACCGGCAGAGAGATTGGTACTGGTGAATTCAAAATGCCTACCGAAGATATTAATGCAAATTATTATCCATATGGATGGCAAGAGATTAACTATGACGATAGTAATTGGAGTACAACTTTGGATAAAGGTCCCATTACTGATGAAAATAGCCGTATATTAACCCCTTATTCTGCGGAGAATACGTTGCGGTTTGTCACAGATGAGCCTACGAAGAAAATAGAGCGTCGGGAAGATGGTACCTGGTTCATTGACCTTGGCAAGGAAATTATTGGTGGGTTAAAAGTAAATTTAACTAGCCCAAAAGAACAACAAGTAACGGTTTATGCAGGAGAACAGTTGAATGATGATGGAACTGTCCGCCATAAATTAGCAGCTGGCCCCGATTATACAGATCATTGGACTCTGAAAGAAGGGGAGCAGAGCTTTGAAACAATTACTATGAAAAATTTTCGGTATGTAGAAATTGTTGGCTTTGAAGGAACAATTGAGGAAGATGACATTATGGGCTGGGCAATGCATCAGGAATTTGATGAAGAAGATTCTGATTTTGTTTCGAGCAATGAC
Organism: Clostridium facile; assembly: GCF_014297275.1. NCBI lineage: Bacteria > Bacillati > Bacillota > Clostridia > Eubacteriales > Clostridiaceae > Clostridium > Clostridium facile. Next base: position 1,815,271 of record NZ_JACOQK010000001.1, on the reverse strand, counting down.
CTGCTCAATCGGGAATATGATATGTCCAAATATACCATGAAGATGACCAATCAGGACCTTTATACTGATTCACAGGCTCGTGAGCGTAAAGCATATGAAGGGGACTTGTTGGTAAACTCCAATACAAGCTATGCGGTACAGGATAACTATTCCTTGGCGCGTTATTCCAATGAGTATTTGTTTTATAACCAAACATGGCCAGAAGATTATAAACTATTTTCTGTAGAAATGGCATGGCAGGATTACCTTTACACAGGTAATGCGGATTCCTTAAAAGAAAACTATGAAACATTAAAAACTAAATTGCTCCGTGGCAGTGGTGGAAAAGACAATTATGTAGAAGAAGTAGGGCTTGTCACTGGTTGCGGTTTGATCGACTGGCCAACTGGAGAACGGGACGGCTATAAAGAATCTACTTACAATACTCCATTTAATGCGGAATATGTAGGTATTTATGAATTGATGGCAAAAATTGCCCATGTTATAGGTAACACAGAGGACGAAAATTTATATCGGCAGCGTTCTGAAACGATTAAAAAATCTATGATTGAAAAGCTTTATGACCGTGAAAACGGCAAGTTCTATGACTCTATGAACTCTGCTGGTGTTGTAAACGAACATAGTGCACTTCATTCTTCCGCCTATGCACTTGCTTATGGTGTATATGATTCTCCAGAAATGGCAAAACGGTTAGCGGAATTTGTGGGGAATAACGGAGAATTTAAAGGTAGTATCTATGCTACTTACTTTATTTTACGTGGATTGTTCCAGAGTGGTAATGGAGAGGAAGCAATTTCACTGCTAACCAACCCAGATACTACAAAGGACGCGAAAACATTTGCCGCTGTTATGGATACCTTAAAAGCGACTATTTCTCCAGAAGCATGGAGTAATAAACATAAGAGTAACCTTACCTTATCCCATCCATGGGGCGCTTCTCCTGGATGTTCTATTGTACAAGGTATGTTTGGTATTTTGCCAACCACTCCAGGGTTTGAAACATTTAACATTACCTTCCAGCCCGGAGGGATTGACTCTGCAAGTGTAAAAACTCCAAGTATCCGTGGAGAAATCCAAGCTTCTTATCAAAATGGCGATACTGACGATATGACGGCTTCGGTAACAATTCCGGTTAACACAACTGCCAAAGTTTCTATGCCAGTTAACAATAAATCTTATGGTAAATTGATTGTAGATGGTAAAACAGTAGATGCTACTCGTGAAGGTAAATTCTTATCAGTACAGCTGGGCTCTGGTACCCATTCTATTGCAATATCTACTGAAGAAGTACCATCCGTTCCAGTCGTTTATGTTTCCGCTTATGTCCCAGGTGGAAACTCGATTGATTTAAATGAGACAGATAAATACGTGACAGCAACTATTTCTGATCAGTTTGGTGATATTATCCCAAGCAGTGATGTACAACTTTCTTTCCAAAGCAGTGATGAATCTGTCGCTACGATTGCACAAGATGGAACTTTAAATTTGTTAAGGCCGGGGAATACCACAATTACGGTAACTGCTACCTATCAAGGACAAACAGGTACAACATCTATTGTCATTACCGTTATTGGAGAGGAACCTGTTCCAGCAGACCAAATCAAAGATATTGTAATTGAGCTGGATATTGACCAATATGGCAAACAGCTTGAGGTAGGTGAGTCTACACAAGCAAATCTGGTTGCAATTTATGGTGATAACAGCAGAAAACAACTGGATAATATTATTTATACTGTAAAAGAGGGAGATGCTATTACAGTAGATCAAAATGGGATTGTTACAGGGGCAAAAGCATTAGAACAATCGGTATTAAATGCGTTAGTAAGTGGAGTATATGGAGAACTTTCCATTAGATTTGATGCAACTCGAATTCAGATTTTAGATCCATATTATAACAATTCATTTGATGATCCAAATGACCAAACTATGCCAGGATTAATTGTATCCAATGGTGGCGTACAGATGGCAAAAAATCAAAAGATTATTTCACCAGTTGGATTTGACTGGGCGGAAAATGATTCCATTGTTTATAAAGGAGAATTCATCATCCAAAGCAAAGCAGCAAGTTTTGCCTTTAATGCAAAAGACGATAAAAATTTTTATTTCTGGCAATTCCGTTCTGATAACAGTACTTTGAAAAAGCATACGAATATCAATGGACAGTTTGATAATTTTGAAACGGTTCCACTGACCAATTTAAAACCAGATGGTGAGTCAAATAGCTTTATGATTATCAGCTCAAACAATGAAATTCGTACTTATTTAAATGGAGAATTGGTTGATGTAACAGAGGCAAATACCAGTTTACCAATGGCTGGTTCCTTTGGATGCCGAAACGGCAGCAGTGAGGCATGGATTTTGAATGATATTTCGGTTGGTAATGATGTTGCTGTTTCAACAGACCGTATGATTCAGGTTATGGAAGAAGTTCAAGTTGATGATACTGATATTGTAGATGTATCGATTGAATTAGCATTAGATGGACAAGATAAACAGCTCGTACCAGGAGAGGCTACAACGGCAAAATTAATAGGTACCCGTAAAAATGGAGAAAAAGTGGAACTCTCAAATGTTACTTATACAGTAAAAGAAGGGGATGCCATTACCGTAGATGAAAATGGTACTGTTACAGGTGTAAAACCATTAGAGCAGGCTGTACTTAATGCAACATCTTCTGATAAATTGGCAGAATTAGCACCTAATTTTGACTTAAGTAACATGACGGTTATACCAGTTTATACCAACACATTTGATGATAAAAACGATCAAACCCTTCCTGGATTAAAAATTTCCAATGGAAGTGCTTATGCAGGAAAGAGCCAAGTTGTAATCTCAAATGTAGGTTCCGATTGGATTTCCAACTCCAACACCGTTTACAGTGGTAAATTTACTATTGAAAACAATGCGGGGAATATTGCATTCTGCGCAGCGGACTCCAAAAATTTCTATTTCTGGCAGTTCCGTTCCGACAAAAACACATTGAAAAAACACACTAGTATTGATGGAAAAGTATCCAATTTCAATACAATACAATTATCTAACCTAAAACCAGCAGGACAACAAAATACATTCCAAATCGCAATTGTTGATGGGAAAATATTAACCTATTTAAATGGCGTTTTAGTAGATATTACTCCAATTAATAATAATCTTCCAACTGGAGGCGGATTTGGTGTACGAAATGGCCAAAGTGAATCCTTCTACTTAGATGAAATTTCTGTAGGTAAAGATTTCGCTTTATCGATTGATCGTACGATTACAGTTGGTGAGTCAGCTGTAGTAGATTCTGACAAAACTATTTTAAATAAAGTAATTACCTATGCAGAAGAACAGAAAGCGAGTGAAGAATTCAATAATGTCATCGCAGATGTACAGGAATCCTTCAACGCAGCATTGGATGCAGCAAAAGAAATTGCGGCAGATCCAGCAGCAACTCAGGATGCAATAGACGCAGCATGGAAAGCATTGATGACAGAAATCCATAAATTAGGCTTTGTCAAAGGTGATATTACTTCCTTAGAAGCTCTGGTATCCTTGGCAGAAGGCTATGACATGAATGACTTTGTAGAAGCAGGTCAGGCAGAATTCTTAGAAGCATTGAAAGCAGCGCAAGATTTATTAGCGGATAAAGACAATGCAATGCAGGCAGAAATCGAAACAGCAGAAAGCAATCTGTTGAACGCGATGCTGAACCTGAGATACAAAGCAGATAAATCCATCCTGGAAAAAGTAATTGCGGAAGCCAACGGCAAAGATACGAACGCATATACAGCGGAAAGCTATGCAGTACTGCAAGCAGCAGTAGCAGAAGCAAACGCAGTGATGGCGAACGAAGATGCAACCCAGGAAGAAGTAGACTCAGCAGTAGAAAGAGTACAAGAAGCAATGAAAGGTCTGGTAGCAGTAGAAAAACCATCTACCGAAACACCAGATGACAACAAAGCAGACGGTACACAAACAGGACAAGAATCTACCACAACAAAAGCAAACGCAGCCAAAACAGGTGACGTTACTCCAATTGCAGGATTAGCAACTATTGCCTTGGCAGGTGTAGCAATATTACTCACCCAAAAGAAAAAATAGTAAATAATCATTTTCTTTTTCTCTTAATATAAAATATCTCCAACTTTTCTGATAGAAAGGTTGGAGATATATTTTTAATGGTGTCTTTTGACGCGGAAAAATCTCCTGATTTTACCAGGAAAAGAATAATATAATAATTCTAAAGCAAGTTTTATATGAGTCGAAAAATGGCAGGATATACGAAAAAATAGTGAATTAAAATAGTATTATTTTTGACCTGTTTAGGGATAACAGTGCGCGTGATGCAATAATATCATTCCATCACCTCTTATAGGGGTTCAGCTGTTGAATAGCTCCTTTTAAAAGCTGTGCAATCCACCCGTTGAACTGGTGGCCTCGGCTTTTTCAATTTATGGCTTGTGTCAAATAAAAATCTATTTTGAACGTGTAAAATAAATTGAGTGTGAACAATAAATAACATTTGAACGCATTTTTAAGTATAATATATGCTGAAAGGAATGTTCTAATTTAACTATTTAAATAATTACCATAAAATACAATTTTTCCGTAGTATATCATATCATTTTTCTATTATCCATTTTTCGACAAAAATTGACTTTTCAAACGATATCTGTTATGCTAAAAATAATTAGAAGAAAAAGGAAGGATATAAAATGAAGAAGTTATATTTGTTATTGTGGACAATTGTATTACTATTTATGTTAGGAGGCTGTTCTTCTACCTATACTGTAACCAAGGGTGATTCTATATTTACAGTAGATGTAAACAATAGTACTATCTCAGAGGGCACTAATATCTATCAATATACCATTTCCGGAAATTCTTATGGTTATTATGATATCAAGATTATATATCCAAATGGTTCTTCTTACTGGTGGGAGGGTTCAAGCAGTAGTGGAGCTTCTGGATGGAGCGAAGGTTATGATCAAAACCGTTATGTTGACGGTAGTACGTTGTGTGATATTTTAGTTGAAAGGGAGGAGAAAATAGATGGATCTCATTATGGATGGATTATTTTACCATTCTTAGTTGGGGGTATTTTTCTTACATTTTTTCCTAAAAAGGTTTGGTATTTACGATATGGATGGCACTTTAAAGAGGTTCAACCCTCCCAGCTATCTTTGGAGATAAGCCGTGCCATTGGTATTTTTTTAATGTTTATCGCCTTTATTCTGCTTATCATACGAATTTTTCAAATAATAAAATATCTGTAAAATTTCATGATCGAAAAACAAAATGTTTCTTTAGTTTCACTGAAAATAGCCAAATGGACAATGGAAATCTATAATAACTATATGATGAAAAAGAGCTAGGTATTTTAATACCATGCTCTTTTTTGTTATAAGCGGTTGAAAGACATCTATTGAAGATTTTTCGTGTAGATGAATCGATAATATAAAAATTATCGTGTTAAACTCTGTTGTATCAGGATAGAAAGATTCAATATACAGGGATTACCGATTAGAAGGCTTTTTTGATTCAGCTCCTCCATCTTTTTTATTTTCCTTTTTCGGAAAAAAGAGTTCCTTGATTCCTAAAATAAGGATGAACCCTGCAAATAATTTGGAAAGCCATTCTACAGGAATATGAAATGCAATAAAACTTCCTACTAATACTCCTATAACTCCCCATAAGATAGCCGGTAGTAATGGCTTTTTTTCAATAAATCCGTTTTTTGCGTGAATAATAAGGGATAACGCAGCAATTGGTAGGAAAAAAACCAAATTAACCCCTTGTGCTTGCATTTGCCCAGCGTTGGCAACTGCAGTCAGGTATAATAGCAATACAAAACCGCCTCCCAGCCCTAAGGAAGCAGCTACACCGGATAAAAAACCGACAATAATTGTTAGGATCATTTTAAAAATAATCGGATGGCTGATATTACCATTACAGCACCAAAACAACGTTTCAAGATTGCTGTTGGAATTTTTTTCATAAATAGGGAACCAGCCAAGGCTCCGGCAAATCCATAGGGCAGATAGGACCAAGCCAGAGAAAAATCAATACTACCATTTTGAAAATACAATAAACTGCTTATCAGTGACAGAGGAGCGATAATGGCAATGGAGGTTGCGTGGGATTTCTTAGTGTCAATCCCAGCGTGTTCTAGCAAAGGAACAACTGCAACCCCTCCTCCAGCGCCAAATAGCCCATTCAGCAAACCTGCTATGGCCCCTGTCAGACAAAAGAAATGTTTTTTCATAAAATCCCTCAATCATTTATGCAACAAAATAAAAAGCCTGCTGCGAATAGTATTTCACAACAGGCTTTTTTTATGTATACTGTAATTCGACAAATAACAGGGATAAACGAAACACTTCTTATAAAAAGATAAAAATGATGATTAGTACGCTGTACTAGTAGATAAAACAAAAGAGGAATTTTGGCTTTTTGTAATCTAAAACTTCGTAATAAATAATCCTAAGAAAGAGAAATTTGGCATAATAGAAACTTTAATAGCTATATAGTAAAAATTATATTTTGATTAGATATTGCACTACATAGGAGGCTAAACAGTAACCAGCTACTGGAGGACAAAAAGAGATACTGCCGGGGGAATGTTTCCCATGAGAAGAATCTACCACAATGGTTTGGGGAAATTCTGTGGAATAGACAACAGCTTGGTGTAAAATACCACGTTTTTTTAGCTCTCTCCGCATTACACGTGCCAAAGCACAACCGCATCCAGCTGTATCAGATATATCTCCAATCTGAAATTTAGATGGATCTATACGATTTCCTGTTCCCATAGACATCACTAGGTTTACATTGCGCTTTTGGCATTCCACTGCTAAATCCAATTTAGATGTGACGGTATCAATGGCATCTATTACAAAATTTGGTTGGAATTGAAACAGAAGTTCCCGGGTATCTGCCTGGTAAAAGGTTTGATGTACCGTTAATTTGCAATCTGGATTAATATTTTGTAGCCTTTGGGCAGCAGCAAGGCATTTTTCTTGACCTACTGTTTTTGTTGTAGCAAATAACTGACGGTTGATATTTGTAATATCCACAATATCATGGTCCATTAACAGAATATTTCCAACTCCAGCACGGCAAATTGCCTCTGCAGCGGCTCCTCCGACTCCTCCTAGCCCCAGGATAGCTACTCTTGCTTGTTGCAACCTTTGGGTTTGTTCTGTCCCGATTAACGCTTCAGTTCTGGATAACCAGTGTTCCATACAATTATCCCTTTCTGTTTTTTTGGTATAAAAAATAACCACCTTGCCGTCGTACAGGATGAAAAACCCGTGCCATAGCAACAGGTGGGTGTCCTCCTTCTTGTTTCGCGCTCCCTTCTTCCGCCAAAGCGGGAGGTCTGCAATCCACAAGAAGAGCCTAGACTCCCAATTCATAAGTGTTGGATTAATAAAACTGTACAAACGTGACAAGGCAGTCACTAATAGTATTATAACATTTTATTTGAAAAATTCAAGAAGAATTTTTTGTTTATTCTTCCTCATCGTCTTCAAACATTTCTGTAATTCGTTTCATAAAAATTTCGCCAATGCGGTCATATTCCTCATCATCGTCGATGGTTGCCATCATTTCCTCACCGTCTACTACTTCATTGCGCAGAACGATTAACTGGCCGTCATCGTTGAGCATATCCTCTGGATTTTCATAGTATGGCATCATTGCATAATATTTTTGCCCATCTAATTCGATACTATCAATCATTTCAAATACAACTTCATTGCCTTCTTCATCTTCTAGCGTATAAATATCTGGTGTATATTCCTGTTGTTCCATATTAGAACACCCCTTTCAAGATCGCTATAGTTATTTTACCCTGAGTGAAAGGGAAAGTCAATGTATTTTTTAGGTGAAGGAATACAAATATGATAAATTTACAATATAGCTTAAATTTGTGAAAAGAATGACAATTAAAATAAAAAGAATAAAGTTTTTTTAAAAAACCTATTGACATTGCACGAACATGGTGCTATACTATAGACATAGAGAATAACCCAATACCAAAAAGGAAGAAGGGTGATACCAATGAATGGTGAAGAAATTCCAGGCTCACAATTGAATAGGTATTCCCATATGAGAAAGAGGCTAAGCTGAAAGAAGCGGGAGTTGTAGAAAAACGCCAAAGCGCAATAAGATTTTTTCCAACCCGAAGTGAATGAACTACAAAAAAGAAGCATAGCTGTTATTGAGAATCAGATTGATTTGCTGAGGGGTTATTTTATTAGTATTTCATAAGGAAACTTGAGAGATACGGCTTTTAAAGAGTTAAAAGCAATTTAAAAAAATTCAGCAAACAAGAAATTTAAATATATATCATTGTATATAGATATGGTGAGTGCCTATAGAAACTGAACATTTTAATTGTAAAGCAATTAGGGTGGGAGGTACACAGAGGAGATTTTCCTCAACTATCTTGTTATTTACAGTAAAATAGAAGATTCGAGAAAAAGTGCAGAAATAAAGATTGATGTACTGTAATTGAAAAAGCTGTAAAAGGATAGAATATATTATAAATTAACGAGGTTAGGCCAATGTGCTAACAAGACGAGATAAGATATTGTAACAGTAAGTATGATCTACTGAAAAGAACAATATCGTTCATGAAGGATCGGCAAGTAATACGCTCAATAGAATTATGAGGGTTATGCCAATGTACTAGTTATCTTTAAACGCAGTATCATAAGATATAGTTTGAACTGTTATTTGAGTGTTCGATTAAAGTAATTACAAGTTTATTGAAGATAGAATAATTTGTTTTAATTGGTTACATTTAGAAGTAAAGGAAAAGGTACAGTCCCATGAAATAAGAACTTATGTATAAAACAGCGTTTGTTTTATACTCCCCATAAAAACTAACTGAAGATATAACAGTTGGTTTATTACAAAGTAGTGATACATTGTAATACAAATTAATATTTAGGGGATAGTCCAATGTAATAGGTAAGCCTGTTAAAAAGGTTAAAACAGACAGAAACCTAATTATCTGAACTTATGATAAATTATTAGGGAATCAGGTGTAATGATTTTTTAATAAAACTTATAATTGTTAAAAAATGGTTATAAGTAAATCATATCTGGAAGATAATAACTGGTATTAGAGAGAAAGAGATAGGAACAAAAACTATAATCAATTCTTAATAATAAAAAAGTTATTTGGAGTGAGACCACCAGACTAAATTAGAATAGATAACGAGGTTTTAAAAATTGAATATTGAAATTATACATTAAAAGCACCACGGAAACTGTCTGTGGTGCTTTTAAATTTTCATATATTTTTTTGAAAACTGATAGTTGTACTTTAAAAACAAACCGATTTTTATTTATTGAAAATTACTAATTTCTATGCTATAATTTTGGTAAAAGATAAAAAATTCGGCGGTAGATAGGAGAACCAATATGGTAAAAGCTGTATTTTTTGATGTAGATGGAACCTTAGTAAGTTTTCAAACGCATAAAATGTCAGATTCCACTTTATATGCGTTACATGCCATGAGGGAGCAGGGAATTAAATTAATTGTTTCCACTGGAAGGCATAAATCCCAATTATTTAGTATTCAAGAATTTGAGTTTGACGGTTATATTACCTTAAATGGCCAGTATTGCTTTGTTGATGATCAAATCATTTATAAAAATTGTATTCCAAAAAAGGATATTCAAACCATTGTACAGATGTTAAAAAGAAAACCTTTTCCTTGTATCTTTGGAGCACAGAAAGACCTTTTCTTAAATTATGAAGATGATGAGGTGCGTTTCATTCATCAATCTGTGAATATTTCACCTCCACCAATCTGTCCCGTGGAAAGGGCTTTACAGGAAGATATTTTTCAAATTGTTCCATATATTCATCCAGAACAGGAAAAAGAATTTATGTCCCATCTACCTCATTGTAATGCTACGCGCTGGAATCCATTGTTTATTGATGTTGTTCCAAAAGGAGGAAGTAAAGCTTTAGGAATTCAAAAAATGTTAGAGTATTTTAATCTTACTGGAGCGGAAACAGTCTCCTTTGGTGATGGAGGAAATGACGTGGAAATGGTGCGGATGACTACCATTGGTGTTGCTATGGGCAATGGCGGTGAAGACGTAAAACAGGCTGCTGATTATATAACAACTTCGGTAGATGAAGATGGTATTTATAATGCTTTGGTACATTATAATGTGATTCCACCAAAAAAATAATATTTTTAAATTATTGGAACCAATGAATATTATTGGTTCCTTTTTATATTTTCAAAATTATTTTTATCCTATAACCAAATATTTTAGAAAATTGTGATTTTAATATATCGATAAATTAGAATGTCAAAATTTTAATATTATTTTATAATGATAAAAAACAATATTAAAGGGATAGGAAGGATTAAAATTAAAAAACAAGCAAATGATGAATTGATGAATGAGAATCTACTTTAAGAAAATAAATAAGAACAAAAAGCTGTCCTTTTTAGGACAGCTTTTTGTTCTTTATCTGATGTCATTGTGGTTTATCTATCTCTGGTTGGTCTTTGTCTGTCATTACCTCTTTAAAGGTTGTGGCCAAACCTGCCAATGATTGCAATTCACTTGGAATAATAATTTTAGTTGCTTTTCCATCAGCAGCTTTTGTAAAGGCTTCTAATGCCTTTAAGGTTAAAACTTGGTCAGAAGGATTGGATTCAGACAATACACGTAAACTTTGTGCCAGTGCGTTTTGTACCATTTCAATTGCTTGTGCCTGACCTTCTGCTTCACGGATGCTTTGTTCTTTTACAGCTTCCGCATGTAAAATTAAAGCTTGTTTTTCAGCCTGCGCACGCAATACCTCAGATTCTTTTTGAGCTTCTGCTCGTAAAATCTGGGATTGTTTTTCCCCTTCTGCTACAAGGATCTCACTTTTTTTACGTCCTTCTGCCTGTAAGATAGATTCACGGCGTTCCCGTTCCGCTTTCATCTGTTTTTCCATTGCGTCTTGAATCTCGCGTGGTGGAATAATATTCTTTAATTCCACACGGTTTACCTTGATTCCCCATTTATCCGAAGCAACATCCAAAATAGAAGTAATTTTGCTGTTGATGATATCACGGGAGGTTAATGTATGGTCTAATTCCATTTCACCAATAATATTACGCAAAGTAGTCGCTGTCAAATTTTCAATTGCAGAAATTGGATGCTCTACGCCGTAAGTATAAAGTTTTGCATCGGTAATTTGAAAAAATACCACAGTGTCAATCTGCATTGTAACATTATCTTTTGTGATAACAGGCTGTGGTGGAAAATCAATTACATGTTCTTTCATGGAGACTTTGGCTCGCACTTTATCCAAAAATGGAATTTTAAAATGCAAACCAGTGACCCATGTAGAATGGTATGCGCCTAAACGTTCCATTACAAATACTTTTGCTTGCGGAACAATTTTAATACAGGAAACTAAAATAATCAATAAAATAATAACAATTGCTAATACAATCAATACACTCATAGGAATTGGCATAATATCATTCTCCTTTTTATTATTGTGTTATATTCTCAATATCTACAACGAAAAGCTCACTCCATCCAAACCATCAGGGCCCATTAACTTTTATTGGTTTTCTGGCTGTTGGTTTTCATAATCTTCTGGCATCGCTACATGTACAATTAGTTTTACTCCTTCAATACGCCGTACTACTACGTTTGTTCCAACTTCCAGATGGGTGCCATCTATACTGCGGGCACTCCAATCCTGTCCATCTATTTGAACTCGTCCTTGTTCCTTAAAATTATCGACAGGTTCTAAAATATAACCAATTTTTCCAATTAAACGGTCGGCATTGGTAGGCTCTATTTTTTTGTTTAACAGTCGTTTTGCCAATGGCCTTGTTGCCAACAACGCTAAAATAGAAATTAAAATAAAAATGACAATTTGTAACCATAGTGGTAAGCCAAAAATAGCGGCAACAAAAGCAACTAAGCTACCTAAGGCAAACCAGATGGATACAAGTTGTGGGGTTAATGCTTCAATAATTGCGAATACAACAAAAGCGATACCCCATACGATTAAATATGTAACCATAAAAAAACCTCTTTAAAATTTACAAAATCAATCAATTCTATTTTTACCAAATTGTATCATAATACTCCTCTATAAATGAATTAAGATTAGCATAGAGAATCAATACTCTTTTTCATTTGTAAGATAGTAAATGAAATAGAATAGAATTTGTTTTATAAACCATTGTATTGTTAATGGACATAAACAAAATAGTGTTTCATTTATTTTTTATATTAGTTATTATAACAAATTTAAAGCAAAATAACAATTACAAAACTATAACAAATTATTGAGATTCATGACAACAATAGTAACTATCCATCGAATCTTACGAATCAACAATATTTTCCAATAAAAGTTTTTATAATAGGGGGTAATAGTAACATACTCCTTGATAAAACAGGCAATCTACTCCTTGTATACTCTATTTTATGTGTCAACTATCTTTAAAATTCCTGTTATTTATCTAGGGGAAGTAAAAAATAATGGAGGTTATTATGAAAAGCAGTTCAATCATCAAAACCCGCTCCCTTGATTTGCTGCAAGGCTGCGCTGTTGGATTTTTATCGGCGCTATTATCCAACGCGAGGGTATTAGGGTCGTTTTCCCCCTTTGGGATATCTTTTGCAGCAGCTATCCCAAAAGAGTACAGCCTTTTTTCTTTAGCTGGTAGTGCTTGTGGCTATGTGATCTTCGGTGGGATTACCGATAACAGCAGCTATATTGCAGCGCTATTGTTGGTAACTATTTTTAAATTTTTTATTCATTTAAAAGGACATACAGCAGAAACAGATTCGGTTATCCAAGGTGTCATTGCTTCCGTTTCTTTGTTGACGACAACTGTTATTTCCATTGTATTACATCCTGTTTCTACCATTACCATTTTGCTAAAAGGGTCTGAAGTCTTATTATGTGGCAGTATGGCCTTTATGGTGAGTATGGTTGTGCATTCGTTATCATCACCTTCCCACGAATACAGATTTGTGGAAAAAGCCAGTTTCGCTATTTTATGTACGATTACCTTCCTTTCTCTTGCCCCTTTGGAACTATGGAACTTTCGGATAGCCAGAATTATAGGGATTATCTGTATCTGTATTGGCATGTACTGGATTGGCTATGCTGGTGGTGTGTTAGTAGCCATTTTATTTACGATTGCAATGACACTTTATGATACTAACTTAGCGGTTAGTTCTGGCTGTTTAATTGTAGCGGCATTTATTGGAGGAGTATTCTGTCCATTAGGAAAGATTGCTCAGGTTACGATGTTCATTGCTTCTGCTACGTTTTCTGCGGTAGTGTTGGGGGTAGAACAGGTTACAACATTGGATATGGTAGAGGTTTTATTGGGTTCCGCAGTGTTTTTCTTTTTTCCTGACAACATTTTGGACCGTTTATTCACGAAAGAAAAAATTCCAAAAGTACACCGTACCCATACGGATGGTATGACCTCAAAGTTAGAATTTATCGCGGACAGTTTAACAGACCTACAACATTCTATCGAAAAAGTTTCTAATCATATGGAAGCAGCAGCGGAAAATGATATTTTTCATATTTATACGAAAACGTCTGAAAGGGTTTGCAAAAACTGCGGGTTAAATACGTTTTGTTGGGGAGCGGCTTATGGGGATATGACACATGCTTTAAATAATCTAACAAAATTATTGCGTACCAAAGGTAAGGTAGAGAAGGATACAGCCCCCTTTTTCTTTCAGCAAAAGTGCTGCCAACCAGAAGAATTTTTGCAAGAGATCAATTTGGACTATAAAGAATTTTTGGCAAAGGAGGCAGCTACACGCCGGGTAGTAGAAGCGCGTTTAATGGCGATTAACCAGTTAGAAGGGATATCCGGTATGCTTTGTGAAATGAGCAAGGAACTATCCGATATAATTGCCAACGACCCAAAAGCTAATTTAGTAGTACAGGAGGCATTTCAGGAAATTGGCTGTCAGCCAAAAGAAATCCATTGTTATTATGATAAATATGACCGACTGTACTGTGATATTTATTTGGCACAACGTCCAGATGATTTCCATTTAGAACAGATTAGTGAACAATTAACGGAACATCTAAACCGTGAAATGGAACTCCCCAGTGTAGTATCTTCCGATTTATCCACAAAAGTATCTTATTTTGAGCGGGCAAACTTTCGGGTGGATTTTCATGCTTCTCAAATTTCAAACAACAATAATCGCTATTGTGGGGATAGCTTTGAGTATTTTATGGACAGTAAAGGATTTGCCCATATTATTTTAAGCGATGGAATGGGAAGTGGAGCCAGGGCCGCTGTGGACAGTACTATGACCTGTTCCATCGCGCGCAAATTGCTGCAAACAGGGTTTGGATTTGATGCCACGTTCCAATTGGTTAATCTGGCTTTTCTGGTAAAATCTAGGGAAGAATCTTTGGCAACCTTGGATGTATGCACCATCGATTTATATACAGGGATGGCGGAATTTGCGAAATCCGGTGCGGCAAGTTCTTTTGTGATGAGGAATGGGAAGGTAGTACGGATCGAGTGTTCCAGTTTACCAATTGGGATTTTGCAGGGGATCCAATATGACAAAGAGGAAATGAAGCTCAATCGTGGTGACTTGGTTGTTATGGTTTCGGATGGGGCATTAGCATCCGGTGAAGATTGGATTTCCTCTGAATTAGAACTGTATTCTCAATTATCCTCCAAGGAAATTTCCCAAAAACTATGCGCGGAGGCACAACGCCGTAGAATTGATGGCCATTCTGACGATATTACTGTAGTTGCAATCCGATTAAAAAAATAGGGAAAAAGATGAAAAAACACCCCTTCCTGGTTCTAGGGAGGGGAGAAGTCAGTTAAATTTGATCCAGTAATTCCTGTAGTTCTAAAATAGTTTCAACTTGATAAGTAGCGCCTGCTTGGGATAACTCGCCAGGTTGCGCATAACCGTATCCAACTCCAATCGAGTTTAAGCCGCATTTCTGTGCCCCCAGGATATCATAGCAACGGTCGCCAACCATAATAGCTTGTTTGAATTGCTCTGGGTTTAATTGTAGCTGTTTTAATGTTTCCTGAATAACATCCTCTTTTTTACTGAGAGTTCCATCCAATGTACTTCCCACAATAACAGAAAAATATTTTGTCAAATCAAAATGGTCTAAAATCTGCTCCGTAAAAATTTGTGGTTTGGAAGTTGCGATCGCTAAAGTTTTGCCTTTATTTAACAAATGCTGTAACAACTCTGGAATTCCATCATATAGTTTATTTTCAAAAATACCCTGATTTTTAAAACGCTCTCGGTATTTTTGGGTAGCAATGGATGCCTGTTCTTCGGTAAAATGGTAATATTGTTGGAACCCATCCATCAAAGGAGGTCCAATAAAAACAGTCAGCTGTTCTAAATCCGGTTGATCAATACCAAAATGCTGCAACCCATATTGGACGCATTTAGTAATCCCTTCTTTGGGGTCTGTTAAAGTGCCGTCCAAATCAAATAAAATGGTTTGATACATGTAAAAACCTCCTTATATCAATTATCAACAGTATAGCATACTTCCTATCAAGAAACAATATTTTTACTAGAGGGCTCAGAAGAAAATTTTAATCCATAGAAAAAAACAGGATTGATATCAATCCTGTTTTTTTTCATAGAATAATACTACGAATTCCCAAAGGAACAAAAAAGAGTTATTGTATTTAGGAACAATAACTCTTTTTAGGGGAATTATGTAGCATTCCCCAAACCAAAACTAACGGATAATGCGTTGTTTACATTGTTCATACTGCTGGCATCCAGTTCCCCTGTTTTTTCTTTTAAACGGCGTTTATCAATGGTGCGGATTTGTTCCAGCAATACAATGGAATCTTTTGCTAAGCCGCATTTTGACGCATTTAGTTCAATATGGGTGGGCAGATTTGTTTTATCTTTTTGGCTGGTAATGGCGGCTGCAATTACAGTAGGGCTATATCGGTTCCCAACATCATTTTGCACAATCAAAACCGGACGAATCCCGCCTTGTTCTGATCCAACGACAGGGCTTAGGTCAGCGTAATAAATTTCTCCCCTTTTTACAGACATTGATGTTCACTCCTATTAAAAAATTCTTGCATAAATAGTTTTGCCAACTTGCTGTGAAATAATCAATCCAACGAAAAAAGGGGAGGGTTTTTCGCATTAGCATCTGTCTTATTTTATGAATTCATATTGGAAAAGGTGACGGAAGAATTTGATCGATTCCATTCAAATAAAAGCAGTCCATTGAATGGTAAATTCTTTTTCTAATTTGATAATATTGGAATCATCTTTCATTTGTTCGGTACTTTGCGTTTTAGGTAAAAGTAGTTCTTAGGCAAGGATAATAAATTTTTTGGCTGATGCCAACCCTTTTAATTCTTTATTTTTGAAAAGACACAAAATAATAATATAGTTATTAAAATTCTTTTCTCAGTATTTCATGAGGAGGTTTAATTTCATTTGCAATGGTATGTTCTGTTAACTCAGATAGCAATTTTAGTTTCTTGTTGATGATAGGGCGCATACAATTTGGGACATGTTCCTGGTGTGCCCGATGGATCGCTACACATTCCTTACAATTTCCATGGTAACGGCAGGCCTTTTTACAGGGGCAATGATCCTTATTTTGATATTCTTCCCGAAACGCAGCGGCAAATTCTTCTTGAAGCTGGAGCCCTTGCTGCCGGTTTCCTCGGTGGAATTGTTCCATAGCGTCTATTTCTTTCTGATTTCCTTCAATTTTCATATCATAGCTCCTTTATTTTAAATGATATTTCAGGATAAAGTTAATACACATATGCTCAAAAAAGAAGAAAGAGGGATAGTAACTATCCCTCTTTCTTACATTAATCTAAGTGTTTTAATTTATGTGCGTATTTGCTATCCAAAGCATTTTGTTGTTCTGCTTGAGATTTGTATTTTGCTACAGCAGCAGTGGATTTTGCTACTGGTTGAAGGGTTCCTGCGCCAGCAACACATCCGCCTGGGCAACCCATCCCTTCTAGCAAGAATCCATTGCGTTTTCCTGCTTTTGCTAAGGTGAGCATTTTCTTACAGTTTTCCAAACCTTCTGCGTAGTCTACCTGTACTTCCCGATCAGGATCTATTTTTTTGATTGCTTCTACAACAGCGTTTGCAACACCACCACTTACAGCGAAGCCACGACCTGCACCTGTACCTTCATTCAATGGTTCATTG
Source organism: Clostridium facile (assembly GCF_014297275.1). Taxonomy (NCBI): domain Bacteria; kingdom Bacillati; phylum Bacillota; class Clostridia; order Eubacteriales; family Clostridiaceae; genus Clostridium; species Clostridium facile. Next base: position 1,798,054 of record NZ_JACOQK010000001.1, on the reverse strand, counting down.
CCTTCCAGCAGGTTGAAATCAATATTCTTCGCTTCAAACATCCCCATAATTTCTTCAAAAGTCAATACAAAGTCAACATCACTGCGGATACTTCTTCTGGATGCTTCTAGTTTTTTTGCGGAGCATGGGCCAACAAATACCACTTTACAATCTGGATGTTCTTTTTTGATTAAACGTGCGGTCAGTACCATTGGAGTTAATGCCATGGAGATATAAGGCGCAAATTCTGGGAAGAGTTTTTTTGCCATAACAGACCAGGAAGGACAACAGGAAGTTGCCATAAATGGCTGTTCTTCTGGAACTTTCTTCAAGAAATCTTCTGCTTCTTCAATCGTACAAAGGTCAGCGCCAACAGCTACTTCTACTACATCGGCAAATCCCAGGTGGCGCATTGCGTCTTTGATTTTTTCAGGAGTTGCTTTTGGACCAAATTGTCCTAAAAATGCTGGGGCAACAGCGGCAATCACCTGGTCACCTTTTTTGATAGATTGGATTAACTGGAAGATTTGGCCTTTATCCGAGATAGCGCCAAATGGACAGTTTACAATACACATACCGCAGGATACACACAAATCATAATTAATTTGTGCACGGCCGTGTTCATCTGAGCCAATTGCGTTCATTCCACACGCTTTTGCGCAAGGACGTTCCATTTTTTGAATAGCACCATAAGGACAGACGGTTCTACAACGTCCACATTTAATACATTTTTCTTGGTCAATTACGGATTTTCCATGTGCGTCAAAGCTAATTGCCCCTTTTGGACAGACTTCGGAACATGGATGTGCTAAACATCCCTGGCATAAATTTGTCACTTCAAATTTCTTTTCCGGGCATTTGTTGCATGCAAAAGAGATAATATTTACCAGTGGAGGGTCATAATATTTTTCCGCAATTGCACTTTCAAAGATACCATCAGAGATTGGTTTGTTTTCATCTACTGGACGCAGTGGTAAACCAATACATAAACGCAGACGTTCCCCTACAATCGCACGTTCCAGGAAGATACTTTCACGGTAAGTAGCAATTTCGCCTGGAATAATTTTGTATGGCAGTTCTTCAATTTTTTTTGCGTAGTCTCCGCCTTCATAAGCCATACGGGCTACTTCGGTAAATACTTTACGGCGGATATCAGTTACAGATGTATAAATACCTCTCATGAAACAATTCTCCTTTTGCCTGTTAGTTTGTTTTTCATCGGCCAAAAATTGAGGACAATTTGCGCACAACAAGACCATTATCTATTATAGATAATACCATTTTTCTACCTTATTTTTCAATTGATTATCTTCCTAAAGATTGTCCTGTATCCATAGAAAATAATAAGAAAAATACACAAAAAATTTGCTGATTTTTCTTGTGTTATCACAAAATAAAATGCAATAAGCCAAAATATTCAATATTTTTTTGTGATAATTGCAGAATTTAGAATAATTTTTTTGGTGTTTTATCAATTTAGCATTTTTATTGACAAATAAAAAAACCAGTGCTACAATAAATTTAAAAATAAATAGAATATAAGCCGGGGAGCTTGTGATAGCAGGCTGAGAGGAAGTCATCAACTTCGACCCATAACCTGATTTGGATAATGCCAACGTAGGGATGTTGCGGAATGATAAAATTGCGGAATATGCTGGTGGCATATTCCGTTTTTTGTTTGTCTGGATCGGATCGGCTGTGTTCAAAAGGAGTGTTTTTATGAATTATCAAATTAAAAAACTAACAACTGCGGCTGTATTGATTGCGTTAGGGGTAGTCTGTTCCGCATTTTACATCCCGGTAGGCGCGTCAAAATGCTTTCCAGTACAGCATGTTGTCAATGTAATTGCAGGGGTAACACTGGGACCTGCCTATGGATTTGGCATGGCATTTGCCACTTCGTTAATCCGTGTTTTATTAGGAACAGGAAGTTTACTTGCTTTTCCAGGTAGCATGGTAGGTGCCTTGCTTTGTGGGATATTGTATCAGTATTTTGGTAAAAAGCTTTATTTGGCCTATATTGGGGAAGTATTTGGCACTGGTATTTTAGGTGCTTTGGTAGCTTATCCAGTAGCTACACTAATCATGGGGCAAGAAGCAGCGGCATTTGCTTATGTGGTACCATTTTTGGTAAGCACAGCGGGAGGAGCTACCATGGCTTTTGTGTTATTATGTGCTTTAAAAAGGGCAAAAGTGTTAGAACGTGTGCAAGTTTCCCTTGGTACAGCAAAACAATAAATAGAGTAGGAAGGTGCGAAATATGCTAGAAGGAATCATCCAAAACGTACGGGAACGGGTTCCCTTAATCCATTGTATTACTAATTATGTAACAGTAAATGATGTAGCCAATATATTGCTGGCATGTGGAGGCTCCCCGATTATGGCGGATGACCAGCAGGAGGTAGAAGAGATTACTTCTATTTGCGCTGGATTGGATATTAATATCGGAACATTGAATTCCAGAACAATTTCCTCCATGCTTTTGGCAGGAAAACAGGCAAATCGGTTGGGACACATTACCGTATTGGACCCAGTAGGAGCCGGTGCTTCCCAATTGAGGACGAACACAGCAAAATCTTTATTAGAAGAAGTAAAATTTACTGTTATCCGTGGAAATAGTTCTGAAATCAAGACGATTGCGGCGGGAAAAGGCAATACCCAAGGGGTAGACGCCAATGAATTAGACGCTATTACCGAACAAAATCTCCCGCAAGCGGTTGAATTTGCCACGAAGCTGAGTGAAAGTACAGGGTCTACCATCGCCATTACTGGGGCGATTGATTTGGTATGTGATACCACCCAGGCCTATGTCATCCGGAATGGACATCCTGTGATGTCTAAAATTACTGGTACAGGATGTATGTTAACAGGGGTGATCGCGGCTTATTGTGCGGCGAATTCAGATAGGGTTACCGAGGCAACTGTTGCTGCGATTGCGGCAATGGGGCTGTGTGGAGAATTGGCTTATCAAAAAATATGTGAAACCAATGGTGGGACTTCTAGTTTCCGCACCTATCTAATCGACGCCATGAGTAAAATGGAAGATGATATCCTGAAAGGAGGGGCGAAAATTGAAGTTTACACCAGATGATTTATTATTATATGCGGTTACTGACCGAAGTTGGTTAGGGGACCATGATTTGGTGGACCAGGTAGAAGAAACTATTTTAGCGGGGACGACAATCGTCCAATTGCGGGAGAAAGAATTGTCGGATAAAGATTTCCTAGCAGAAGCAGTCAAGATTCAGTCCGTTTGCCAGAAACATAATATCCCGTTTATTATCAATGATAATCTGGAAGTTGCGATTGCTTGTGGCGCTGACGGCATCCATGTAGGGCAATCTGACCTGGCAGCAAACCAGGTACGGGAACGCCTTGGGAAAGATAAAATTATTGGTGTATCAGCCCAAACAGTGGAGCAGGCTATACTTGCAGAACAAATGGGGGCGGATTATTTAGGGGTTGGAGCTGTGTTTTCTACCTCTACCAAATTGGATGCCAGTGATGTTTCGTTTGATACCTTAAAGCAAATCTGCAAGGCGGTATCTATCCCGGTTGTTGCCATTGGAGGAATCAATGCCCATAATCTGTTGCAATTATCTGGAAGCGGAGTCAATGGAGTTGCAGTTGTTTCCGCTATTTTCGCCCAAAACGATATTTCGAAAGCCACAAGAGAACTGCGTCAATTGGCGGAAAAAATGGTAAAAGCATAATCTTTGTATGCAAGGAGGGCGTGATGAAAAAAATATTAACAATTGCTGGGTCCGATTGTAGTGGAGGCGCGGGGATACAGGCGGATTTAAAGACGATTACAGTACATAAACAATACGGAATGAGTGTAATCACTGCAGTTACAGCGCAAAACACATTAGGCGTTGTTTCTGTGTGGGAATGTCCTGTGGAAATAGTATCTCAACAGTTGGACTGTATTTTCCAGGATATCACACCGGACGCAGTGAAAATTGGGATGATTCCAAATCATGAAATCGCCCATGTTGTAGCCAAAAAATTAGTACAATACCATACAAGAAACCTAGTAATAGACCCTGTTATGGTTTCTACCAGCGGGAAAGCTTTGATGACCCAGCAGACAATACAGGTTTGTAAACAGGAATTATTTCCATTGGCAAAGCTGGTTACTCCTAACCTTCCGGAGGCGGAATACTTACTGGATACCGAAATCACAACCAGGAAGGAGATGGAAGAGGCAGCAGAAAGATTACATCATCAATTTGGTTCCGCAATCCTGTTAAAAGGAGGACACCTAGATGGGGACGCAGATGACCTGCTATACGATGGGGAGTACCATTGGTTTCATACCAATAGGATAAATAATCCAAATAATCACGGTACAGGCTGCACCTTATCTTCCGCTATTGCCTGCGGGCTGTCAGAAGGGATTGATTTGCAAAATAGCATTAAAAAGGCAAAACAATACTTGACCGGCACACTGTCCTCCAAGTTAAATTTAGGGCATGGAAACGGGCCATTAGACCATATGTATCCAATAAAATAGCAAAACAGGCAGAGAAATCCCTCTGCCTGTTTCTATTATGATAAGAACACCGTCTAGATTTTAAGATTATTCCCATATAATTGTATCTACTATTGTTTGGAATTCTTCTACTCCAATTTGGTCTTGGTATTTTGTTACAAAACCATTTTGTTCTTGGCAGGTAAGCGCTAATCCATTTGGAGAATTCCATAATACAAAACATGGCTGGCAGCTATTGCAATCTAATAATTCAGGGGGAACAGTATAATCATTGTGTGGATTGTACTGTTTTTCTTTTGAGATTTTAATCACCTGAGAAAACTCAATATTTTCTGGCAATTTTTCTTCCATTGTTCCACGTTCTGTTTGTACCATTTTACTGTTCATTACTTCAACCTCCCTGTGTGATTTTATCTAATTTTATTATCTTCCAAATTGGAAAAAAGATCAAGCAAAAAAAGAAAAAATATTTAACAATAATTCGTGAAGAAAATATAGCAAATTGACAAATAAATTTAAATAATAGTATATTCAACCATAATAGTACAGAATGTATTTTTATGGTTGTTTATACGTCCTTTAATTTTGTAGGATCACAAAAAATAATTTTTTATATTTGTACAAATAATATAAATTATATAATAAATGATTGAAAAATATAGAAATGAATGATATAATAAATAAAATAAATTTTTTCTTTATTACATGATTAAGGAGGCTTTGACTATGAATAAACAGGCAATTGAAATTAAATCTAGTATCCATGGAGATGTCATTATTTCCGCCATACCAGGACATTTTGTAACCAGCCATTCCCACATCAATTATTATATTGATATTACTAGGGTAAAGCACGACCATAATATGGCTAGAAATGCAGCCTTAAACTTTGCTGATTACTATTCCAGTACAACTTTAGTGGATACGATTATTTGTATGGATGGCAGTGAAGTAATTGGTAGCTTTTTGGCACGTGAACTGACCAAAACCTCCTATATGCAGATGAATTCCAGTAGTACAATTTATGTAGTAACACCAGAATTTAATACCAATGGTCAGATGATCTTCCGCGATAATATCCAAGATATGATTGCGGGAAAGAGAATATTGCTGCTAATCGCTTCGATTACAACTGGTAAAACAGCAAAACGTTCTTTGGAATGTTTGGATTATTATGGCGGTAATGTGATTGGAATTTCTGCTATTTTTAGCACAATGGATGAAGTACAAGATATTCCAGTAAAAAGTATTTTTCAAAAAGAAGATATTCCAGATTATCAAACCTACTCCTTCCGGGATTGCCCATTCTGTAAGGAAAACCATAAAATTGATGCTTTGGCTAATAGCTATGGTTACTCCAAAATTTAAAATTGAAAAATCCGTTTTATGGATTTATTAGCTGTATTCCTTGGTCGGTTTTACCTTTATGCAGTAAAATATCACTAGTTTTTTCATAAAATGGAGTATGTTGTTCGTTTTCAGTAAGGTATATCTTTTTGGATTTTGTCCATACTAAAGATACCATTCTGAAAAGGAGGCGCAACAAATGGATTGTCAAGCAAACCACAGCATCGGGTGTACAGTAGACCAATGTAAACACCATTGTTCCACTGAACCATATTGTAGTTTAAACAAAATTACAGTTGGTACCCACGAAACAAATCCAACGATGGTAGAATGTACTGACTGCCAGTCTTTTGAAAAAAAATAAAAATTCACGAAAAATATCCCGGTATTTTAGAATACCGGGATATTTTTTGTTTTCTTTTCGATTTTATTCCATCTAAAATAAATGATATACAAGTCTCTTAATTTTAAAGAAGCAAATCAATTACGGAAAGAAGATCATGGCTAGAGTATTTATTGTAAGCTATTTTTTTAGAATAATCTTTTATTTCCCTTTTTATTAAAAAAGGTTTATTTTCTATGATTTTATTTATTCTTTCTTCAACTAGATTTTTAGTTGAAAAAACTGTTTTGGTATTTTATAATAGTTACATCAATGATACTACATAATAACAAAAATCGAATTGGGGAAAAGATTTATGATAAAAATACCAAACCAAGTGATTACCCACGCAGGAAAATTCCATGCAGATGATGTTTTTTCTACTGCGTTATTGCAAATAATAAATCCCAATATTACAGTAACACGGGTATTTTCTGTTCCAGAAGATACAGATGCACTGATTTATGATATTGGATGGGGTAAATTTGACCATCATCAAAAAGATGCTGAAATTCGGGAAAATGGGGTTCCATTTGCAGCTTTTGGACTATTATGGCGCGAATTTGGAAAACAAGTATTAGAACAGGGTTGTACACCAGAGCAGGCAGAACAGGAACAACAACGTTTTGACGAGAATTTTATACAGCCATTGGATTTAGAGGATAATACAGGTTGTGGTCATCCTTTAGCGGACGCAATAGGTTTGTTTAACCCATCTTGGGATTCAAGTGAAAATCCAGATGATTGCTTTGTAGAAGCAGTACAGTTTGCTAAGACGATTTTACAGCATAAAATAGATTCGATTTTTAGTATATATCGAGCCAAATTATTGGTGGAATCCGCATTGAAAGAGGCACAAAACCATATTGTGATTTTATCAAGGTTTGCTCCTTGGAGATTGTATTTGGTAGGAAGTGATGCGGAGTTTGTGGTGTACCCTTCCCAACGAGGTGGATATAATGCGCAAACAGTACCGATATTAAATGATTCCAATATCAGTAAATTCGATTTTCCGGAGGAATGGGCTGGAAAGCCGGATCAAGAATTAAAACAGCTTAGCGGAATTTCTACCTTGCGTTTTTGCCATAATAACCGTTTTTTAGTAGCGACGGAAACATTAGAAGACGCGGTAAAAGCCTGTTTATGGACACAAAAGCATGAGCAGCCAAATTCGATAGAACAAGATTCTATCTAATAAAATGAAAAAAGGGAGCTTTTTGCTCCCTTTTTTCCATTTTAACGATACTATTTACTCTAAAATTAAACGGTGGATATCTAATTTTTTAAAGATTTATCAGACTGCTGCGCTTTGAGTTGTGCAATCTGTTTGGAAGAAAACCGATGCAACAGAATAACTGCGATGATTAAAAGGAGAAGTGAACTTCCTAAGGAAAGAAATACATTTGCTTTACTAAATCCAGCGATTAAATATCCAATTAGACAACAACATGCTACAGTAATAGCGTATGGAAGCTGAGTAGAAACATGTTGGATATGTTTACAGCCGGCCCCTGTGGAGGAAAGGATCGTGGTATCCGAAATAGGGGAGCAGTGATCACCAAAAACACTTCCAGCCAGTGTTGCAGATAATGAAACTACCATTAAATCTGGAGCAATCGAACTACAAATTGGTACTATAATAGGAATCAAGATTCCAAATGTACCCCACGCAGTTCCCATAGCAAAAGATAAAAAAGCTGCAACAAGAAATACTACTGCTGGTATTAATGCAGATGGTATGGAACTAGCTGCTACCAAATCCTTTACAAAATCCCCTGTCATCAATAAATCCTGGCAGACCCCACTAATGGTCCAAGCTAAAATTAATACAATAAAAGCGGGTACCATGGATTTTACACCTTTTGTAATCCCTTCCATAAAATTTTGGAAAGAAATAATTTTTCTGGGAATAAATAAAAGAAAAGCTATAATTAACGCACCAAACGCACCGATTACTAATGCTTCTGATGCATTACAATTCCCGAATGCCGCAGGAATAGAATGTAACGCAGGATCTCCACTCCAATAACCACCATTATATAGCATTGCGAAAACAGAAAAAATAATTAAAGCCAATACTGGAATTAACATGTCCCAAACGCGCCCTTTTGTAGAAACAGGGTATTCTTCTTCCAAATTATTGTCTACCACACCTGTATCTTCCTGCTGCGCAGCAAATTCAGCTTTTGCCATAGAACCAAAATCTAGATTAAACAGACATACCATTACAATCATAATTAAACTAAGAATTGCGTATAAATTATAAGGAATTGTCGCTACAAAAGCGGCCAAGTCACTTTCAAATTCTCCTGTAATGCGCAGATTGGAACCAACAGCTACTGCCCAGCTGGAAATGGGTGCGATAATACAAATTGGACCGGCAGTAGCATCAATAATATAAGCTAACTTAGCGCGAGAAATGCCGTGTTTGTCAGTTAATGGTCGCATTACAGTACCAACAGTTAAGCAGTTAAAATAATCGTCAATAAAGATACAAGCACCCAGTAGCGCAGTAGCTAGTAAAGAGGAACGTTTGGATTTTAATTTTTTACTAGCCCATTGCCCATAAGCACGGCTACCTCCTGCCATACCAATAACTACCACCAATGCACCTAACAACCCTAAAAATAACAGGATTTGTACATCCATGCGGTTAGCCATAAGCTTAAAACTTGTTTCCACAGTTCCTACTACAGGATTTCCTCCACTGTGGAGTACATAGATAAAACTTCCAGAAAGGATGCCAATTAATAAAGAAGAAATAACCTCTTTGGTGATAAGCGCCAGAATAATTGCGATAATTGGAGGTAAGATAGAGAGCCATCCTACAGAAATCGCTTGAAATTCCATGAAATCCTCCTCAATTAAGTCTTTATATTTCTTAATACATCAATACGTTACAAATTATTCATATTATACCAGAACTATAAAGTAGATTCAATTCTATTTGAGCAATTTTTCTTGTTTTTACTGTTATTATTTATATTAATATCAAATTAATTTTAAAATCAAGAAAATTTATACTATTTTGTAATAAATTTGTAGCAAACTTGTTATTATAAATTAGTGATTTTGACGTGACAAACGAAAATAAATATGCTATAATAAAAAAGCGGTAAATATAATTATAAAACAAGCCCTTTTCTGTTAAGTAAGAAAAGAGCTTGAGTGATTAAAAGTTTTCCCTATATTCGCTCGGGGTCATCTGTGTGGAACGTTTAAAACAACGGATGTAAGTTAACGGGTTTTGAAACCCAACCGCTGCCGCTACTGCATTAATGGGAAGTTTAGAATAAGAGAGTAGTTCCTTAGATTTATTGACTCGGAATTCGTTTACATATTGATGAATTGTGATACCGGTGTGTTCTTTAAATAATTTGCAAAAATAGTATTTAGAAAACGCCATTTTGTTACAGATAGTATCAACAGATAAATCTTCATGATAATGTTTTGCAATATAATTCATTGCATTATTGATACTTGTTTCCTGGACAGGGATAATATTTTTGCTTTTTACAATATCGAATGAAATCTCATATAGTTCCATCATAATATTTTGGATAATAGTATTTACTTGAATGTTGGAAAGGTTAGAGTCATCAAAAGAAATTTTGGATAAATCAATAAAGTAATCCAGCACATGGTTCATAGGATTCATTCGGATAATATTGGATTTATCTCGGATAATATTATAGTAGAATTTTGCGTGGGATCCATTAATTACTATATAAAAATATTCCCATTTTTCTGCGCTTATGCCTTTGATGTCAAAAGGAGAGCTACAAGCGTTTATTAACAAATCATCAGCTGCAAGATATTTTGAATCTGTGTTAATATATAGCCCAGCTACGCCAGAGATGGTATACAGTAATAAAATATCCGAGTGGGAATATTCTACATCAACAGAGAACCGTTTCGCATTACTATATCCATATTTTTTGATATAAAAAGGAAATCTTTTTGTATGAGGAGTAATTGTATTTTCTACTGTTATATGCTCTGTTGGAAATTTTCGTTTTTGACTTACCATAAGAATCCCTTTCCTTTTCAGAGATGGTATTGTATTTTAAAAATCTGTATATAAAAATAGATAAATTTGTATTTTGTTTCTAATAAGGAATTATTACATATTCCAAATAAAAAATCAAGTTGTTTTTAAAAATTCAAAAGTTCAATATTAGCATTATATACAAAATTCAGATAACAAATTAGTATAACAATATTAAAAGACAATGAAAAAGCAATTTTTGAATATAGAAAAGCAATATTTGATATTGAATTTAAGGCCATAACATTGTATTATTCAAACATGTTATTCAATTGAAAACAAACATTAAACAAAAAATTCATACTTGAGGGGGATTTTTCATGAACGATTACATACTCGAGTTGAAAGATGTTGTGAAAACCTTTGGCGGTGTTACAGCGCTGAAAGGGGTTCATTTCCAGTTGAAGAAAGGTGAAGTACATGCACTGATGGGTGAAAACGGTGCTGGTAAATCTACTTTTATTAAAGTAATTACTGGTGTTCATCAACCTGATAGTGGTACTATGCTGTTAGAAGGAGAGAAAATTACCCTCCGTTCTACTGCCGATTCTCAAAAACTGGGTATTGCTGCGATTTACCAGCATGTAACGTCTTTCCCAGATCTGTCCGTAACAGAAAACATTTTTATGGGACAGGAAATCATGACCAAACTCCATACTTATGACTGGAGAGCCATGAGAAAACGTGCAAGAGAGTTAATGGCACCTTTGAACCCAGATATTGATGTTACTAAACCAATGGGTACATTGAGTGTTGCTCAACAGCAGTTAGTTGAAATTGCAAAGGCTTTGTCCCGTGATGCTCGTATTTTGATCATGGACGAACCTACTGCTTCTTTGACAAAAAATGAATGTGAAGAGCTGTACAAAATTGTTGACAGATTACGTGACGAAGGCGTATCTATTATTTTTATTACCCATAAATTTGAAGATATGTATCGTTTGGCAACAACTGTTACAGTATTCCGTGACTCCCAATATATTGGTACTTGGGATGTTGATAAAATTTCCAATTCTAAACTGATTGCAGAAATGGTTGGACGTGAACTGGATCAGATGTATCCAACAAAAACTTCTAAACCAGGCGAAGTTGTATTGGAAGTTGATAACATTTCGAAAGAAGGATATTTCAAAAATGTATCCTTTAATGTAAAAAAAGGTGAAATTCTTGCATTGACAGGTCTGGTAGGTGCTGGTCGTACCGAAGTATGTCAATCAATTTTTGGCGTTATGCCTCCTGACAAAGGTTCTATTAAACTGAATGGTCAAGAAGTAAAAATTAACAGCCCTAAAAAAGCATTAAAATTAGGCGTTGGTTTGTTGCCAGAAGACAGACAGATTCAAGGTTTGGTAAATGAAATTCCAATCTATGAAAACGTGTCTTCTGCAAATATGAATAAATTTGCTTCCATGGGTCTTTTAAATAATGATAAAGAAATGGATGCGGCAATTGAACTTTGTAACAAAATTCAATTAAAAGCAAAAGATATTGCAGACCCTCCATCTTCTCTGTCCGGTGGTAACCAACAGAAAGTAGTATTTGCAAAATTACTGAATGTAGACCTGAAAGTATTAATTTTGGATGAACCTACCAAAGGTATCGACGTTGGTGCAAAATACTCTATTTATGAAATTATGAATGAATTGGCCTCTAATGGTTACGCCATTATCATGGTTTCTTCCGAAATGCCTGAAGTTTTAGGTATGGCAGACCGTATTGTTGTAATGAATAGTGGTCGTGTAATTAAAACATTTGACGCTAAAGATGCAACCCAAGAAAAAATCTTGGAAGCTTCTTTAACAAAATCCCCAGACGCTGGAAAGGAGGCTTAAAACATGGCAACAAATAGTGTAAGCGCTCCTAAGAAAACGAGCGTATTCCAGAAAATTGCTAGATACCCATATTTAGGCTTAATTATCGGTTTGATTTTAATATTGGTAGTAGCATGGTTTTTAACTCCAAAGATGTTTACTTATGACGGCATTATTTCCATGTTTCGTAATAACTCAATTTATGCGATTTTAACCGCTGGTATGATGCTGGTTCTGATTACAGGTGGTATCGATTTGTCCGTTGCTTCTATTTTGGCAATGACAGGTATTTTTACCTCTAAACTGACCGCAACATTCCCTGATGTGCCAGGATTTGTATGGTTGATTGTTGGTTTACTAATTGGTGCGATTGCCGGATTGATTAATGGTCTTATGATTGGTAAATTGCGTATTATTCCATTTATCGCAACATTGGGTACGATGTATATCTATCGTGGCTTGGCCTTTGTAGTCAGTGGTGGTAAATGGTTCTTCCCACAGGTTTATGGTGAAAGCTATACTTGGTGGGCTACTGGTACCTTAATCCCAACCATTCCAAACTTAGTTTTAATTGTTGTAGTTGTATTGGTATTAGTTGGATTATTCTTAGGTTATACAAAATCCGGTAGACGTGTATATGCAATTGGTACTAGCAGAGAATCTTCTCATGTAGCAGGTATCAAAGATGGTAACGTTGAATTGATGGTATACACAATCAATGGTGCTTTATGTGGTATGGCTGGTATGCTGTACACAGCAAACTATGTTCTTTGCTACTATGGTATGGCTGATAGCTTTGAAATGACAGCAATTGCTATTTGTATTTTAGGTGGTGTAAGTATCACAGGTGGTAGAGGCCGTATGGATGGTGTTGTTATCTCTATCTTAATCATGAGTGTTATTTACAACTTTACAAGTATGTTGCCTGGCTTGAGTGTATGGCAGAAAGCAATTCAGGGTGCAATTATTATTGTGGCTGTATTTGTTAACGTTGCATCTGGAAAACTCTCCGATAAACGTGCATTGAAAGAGAGGGGGGCTTTAATATGAGTAACACAAACGTTACGCCATCAAGTAACTATAACAGAGACTTAAAGGTAAAAGAAGGATTTAAGCTTTCTAAATTTTTAGTAAAATGGGAAATGATCCTGGTTTACATTTTAATTGCAGTTAATATAGTTCTTTTAATCTCTAGACCAAGTTTATATAACTTAGAAACTTTACAATCTATTGTTACTTCTGGTATGGACTTATCCTTTATGGTATTAGGGATGGTACTCATTTTGATGTTAGGTGACATCGACGTATCCATTTCCTCTATCATGATTCTTTCCGGTATGACAATGGGATTGTTGTACCAGAGTGGTATGCCAGCAATAGTTGCTATTTTGGCTGGTGTTGTAGTAGGTGGATTGTGTGGTTTGTTTAATGGTTTCTTAGTTGGTAAGATTGGTATGCCAGCTGTAATCGTTACAATCGCAGGTCAATCTTTGTACCGTGGTATCGCTCAGATTATTTTGGGTGAAAACACATTAAAACAATTCCCAAAACTATTTACAGATTTGTATTGGAAAAATTTAGGTAATTTAATTCCATGGTCTTTAATCTGTTTCTTAATTGTAGGTGTTCTTTTCTGTATTCTCTTACATAAATCCACTTTTGGACGTAAACTGTACATGATGGGTAACAGCATGACAGCTTCCCATTATTCTGGCGTTAATGTTGCTGGCACTAGAATGGCAGTATTCACCATTATGGGTGTTATGACAGCGATTTCTGCAATGTTCTTCGTTGGGCACATGGGTGGTGGTTTAAGTTCCTCCATGGGTACAGGTTATGAATTGGATGTAATCGCTATCTGTGTATTAGGTGGTGTATCTACTGCTGGTGGTAAGGGTAAAATGTATGGTCCAATTATCGCGACTGTATTGATGGCATTCTTAAACTACACAACTGGTTTGATGGGTGCAGACTCTAACATCAAAAAAATCATTTCTGGTTCTATTATGATTATCGCAGTATTAATTCCAATGATCAATAGACGTTCTATTGCAAATGCAAAATTGAAATTAGTTTACCATAGCAATAAAAATATTGAAGCATTGAATATTAAAACTGCTGCTGAAATCAAAGAATTAAAAGCACAAGTTAAATCTGGTGCAATTACTTCCGCTGCAGCTCAACAACAGATTGCTACTTTGAAAGCAGAATGTAAAGCTACTTGTGACAAACTGTGGGCTGAACAGAAAGAAGATGCTGCAAAAGCCAAAGAAAGATTTAAATAGTTTAAAGTTTTGATTGGAAAGGTAACTGTTGAATCCAATAGTTACCTTGACAATAAACATCATATATAAGTAGCGACGACTACTAATATAAAACAATTAAATTTTATTGGAGGAAAAAACAATGAAAAAAGCATTAGCTCTTTTATTAGCAGCTACAATGACAGCTGGCGTATTAGCTGGTTGTGGTGGCAGTAACAATGATACTACCTCTGGTGGTGGCGGTTCTTCTACTACTGGCGGCGGTATGGAAGGCGCTCACGTATTTATGTTTAAATCTGCTGGTAACCACTTCGGTGAATTGATGTATGATGGTTTTGAAGCATATATCAAAGCACAGGGCGGTACAGCTCAAGAAAAATCTCCTGCACAACCAACTGTTGCTGATCAGGTTAAATTGATTGAAGAATGTGTTACTCAGAAAATCGCTTCTTTGACTATTTCCGCTAACAGTGATACTGGTTACGATGAAGTATTCAAAAAATGTGAAGAAGCTGGAATCAAAGTAGTATCTGTTGACTCCGAAATCGCTCCAGAATTCCGTATTACTCATATCAACCAAGCATCTTCCGCTGACGTTGGTGCATACCTGGTTAGATCTGCTACATTGATCGCTTTGGGTAAAGAATATTCTGAAGATATGGAAGAAGACGGTATGGAAGCTGCTGTTACAGAAGCTCTGTCTTCCTACTCTGGCGATGAACTGAAATTTGGTGTTCTCTCCGCTGCAGTTGATACTCCAGTACAGAACGGCTGGATCGCAGATATGGAAAAAGAATTGTCCAAAGATATGTACAAAGGTAAAGTAAGTGCTGAGTTGGATAAAAAATATGGTAACGATGACCCAACAATTTCTACTACACAAGCAAACGCTTTTGTATCTGAAAATAAAGTTGACGTTATCATTTCACCTACAACTGTAGGTATCTCCGCTGCTGGTGCTACATTGAGCACAGCTAACGTAGACATCAAATTGACAGGTTTAGGTCTGCCATCTGAAATGTCCAAATACTGCCCACAATCTAAAGATGACAATGCAAGCGAATTCGTTTGCCCATGGATGATGCTGTGGGATGTAGTTGATCAGGGCGCAATGGCTGCTGCTGCTGCATATGCTGCTGTTAAAGATGGTTACACCGGTGAAGAAGGTTCTACTTTTGTTAAAGCTGCATACTCTGTAGATATCAATGGTACAAAACTGGATTACGATGAAGTAACTTACACAACAGAAGCTGCTCCTTCTGGTGATGGAACAATTGCTACCTTGGGTGCACCAACAGTTTGGTGGAAAGGTAACATGGAAACATACAGCTTCCTGTAATAGATAAGTAATTTACACGACAGTTTGAACTTTGTATTTTTAAAGTTCGCTAAACTTATACAGTGTCGTCGCAGTATATTTGATTGAGGGGACTTGGTTTATAAACCAAGTCCCTTTCTTTTATCTAAAAACTTCTAGTAAAGTGTCCGTAGCAGTATAGCTCTGTTAATGGATATATCGTAAGAATAACTTAGATATTAGGATATAAAAATGTAATTAATCTACTCAATAATTAAATAAATATGGTATGGTGTATTTATCACTCTTAAATTGACAGATTCCCTATTATTTTATATAATCAAAACAATTAGATTTTTTATTGGGGGATTTTTGATGGGAGCGAAAAAACGAGCTTTCAAAGCAGCAATACCATATACGTTGCCGATATGTGCGGGATTTGCTTTTTTAGGTATTTCTTATGGTGTTTTTATGTATACAAAAGGTTTTTCTTTTCTTTATCCTATGATAATGAGTATGACTATCTTTGCGGGATCTATGGAGTTTTTAACCGTTAATTTATTGACTACTGCTTTTGATCCACTTGCGGCTTTTTTATTAGCTTTGATGGTAAATGCTCGCCATTTGTTTTATGGAATTTCCATGTTAGATAAATACAAGGGGACTGGAAAAAAGAAGGTATATTTGATTTTTGGAATGTGTGATGAATCTTTTTCCATTAATTGTACTGCAAACCCTCCAAAGGAGATCGACAAAGGATGGTTTATGTTTTTTGTTACTTTATTAAACCATATTTATTGGGTAGTTGGTGCCACAATAGGAGGCTTAATCGGACCTTTTATTCATTTTAATACCCAGGGGTTAGATTTTGTTATGACAGCACTATTTATTGTTATATTTTTAGAACAATGGTTTTCGAAAAAAGGACATCTTCCTTCTTTGATTGGTGTCGGTCTATCTATTATTTGTTTGTTAATATTTAGAAAGGATAATTTTATTATCCCAGCAATGGTGTTGATCTTTTTGGTGTTAACTTTACTGCGTAGACCGTTAGAAAAAAAGGAGGAATTCATATGACCCTATCCCAACAAATTATTACAATAGCTGCAGTAGTTTTGGGTACTATGGTGACAAGATTTCTCCCTTTTATTCTTTTTCCAGCAAATAAACCTACCCCAAAATATATTCAATATTTAGGTAAAGTATTACCATATGCAGTAATTGGTCTATTAGTTGTCTACTGCTTTAAGTCACTTTCTATTACTACATATCCTTTTGGATTGCCTGAAGTAATTGGTGTTATTACTATTATTTTATTGCATTGGTGGAAAAGAAATATGTTGATCTCAATTGCTGGTGGAACGATTGTTTACATGTTAGCTGTACAGGGAATTTTTTAATAATATTTATATTTGAATAAATAAGATGCTTGCTCTATTATTTGTATTTTAATTACTATTTGAGCGAAATTATATTAGCAATATTTTATCTTTTTTCATGGTATATCCTGTCTGTATGGCAATTGATAACTGTCATATACTAATCAAGATAGGAGGTGATATTTTGTACCAGAATTTAAATGACCTTTTAATGAATGATAAAGAAGCAAAAGAATTTTATATGGGATTATCGGAGCCAGCACAAGGAGCCTTAGAAACCCATACTCACGAAATTCATTCGAAACAGGACCTTGTTAATTTTATCCAAAATATGTAATATAATAAAAGAATCTTCCTTATTTTATAGGAAGATTCTTTTTTATTGTATAAGAAAACCCCCGACTGTGTCGGGGGTTCCCAAAAGCTTTAGCGGTGAGTATGCAAAAAAACTCCTTTTGGTAAAATATAAGTGCGGCCTGACAACTGCACAAAAAACCAAAAGGAGGACATTCGAGATGAATGACAATAAAAGTTTAGCACACACAACATGGAATTGCAAATATCACATAGTCTTTGCGCCAAAATACAGAAGGCAAATTTTCTATGGAGAGCACAGAGTAGAAGTGGGGAAAATATTAAGGGAATTGTGCGAATGGAAAGGGATAACGATAATAGAGGCGGAAGTGTGCCCAAATCACATACACATGCTGGTAGAAATACCACCAAAAGAAAGTGTATCAGGATTCATGGGATATTTGAAAGGAAAAAGCAGTATATTGATACACGAAAGACATGGAAATTTAAAATATAAATATGGGAACCGAAGCTTTTGGTGCAGGGGATACTATGTAGATACAGTAGGGAAGAATAAGAAAAAGATAGCAGAGTATATACAAGATCAGCTGAAAGAAGACCAATTACATGACCAACTAACATTGAAAGAATACATGGACCCGTTTACGGGTAGCAAGTAACAATCCATTCGCAGGTGTCAGGACGTAAAAAGCGCCTGGGGGCGCTGCTAGTAACAGAGCCTTACAGGCGCATCTGTAAAACCCCCGGCTATGCCGGGGGATATTTATTTTATCTATAAAAAACCGTATAATACATATTTTTAAATGATAGACTCTTACCAAAATTACAAAAAAGACATAGCATATTTACATAAAAAAGATAGTATTGTATTTTTATCCATAAAATCACCTAGTTGTTTATGCAGTTATACTAAATATTATCATAAAATATAGAATGATATTGCGTTTTTTATTACACTGCGTTATACTATTGTTGTATTAAAATGTTTTTTAATATATGATAGATTGCAATGGGGTTTGTTGTCTATCATCTAAATTTTGATAAGGAGGAAAAGAACCCATGAAGAAGAGACAAAGAATACTCTCTCTTGTCCTAACACTTGCTATGGCTTCCTCGATGGTTGTGCCAAGCAATGTGTTTGCAAAAGATGCGGAAGAACATGTTAGCAATTGGGACGCTCAATGGATTTGGGATAGTGAAATGCCAACAACACTTCCTGAAGCTGGTGATGTCTGGATGAACTTCCGTAAAGAAGTCACTTTGGATAAAGTACCGGATTCTGTAATAGCAAAAATTGCAGTAGAATCCCGTTATTGGTTGTACATTAACGGTGAAATGGTTGTATTCGAAGGTGGCTTAAAACGTGGTCCAAATAGGGAAGACAGCTACTATGACAAAGTGGATATTACAAAATATCTGCATGAAGGTGAAAATACCATTGCTGTTGCAGTTTGGTACTTAGGTAAGGGAAACCAAAGTTTCTCTAGTAACCCTGCTGGTGTAGGAGGCTTCTTGTTTGAGGCTGATTTTGGTGACCAACAGGTTCTCAGTGATGATACTTGGAAAGTAAAAAGAGACCCTGCTTATTTGCATTCAAAAGACCATGAATCAGCAGCTGAACAACCAAACTACCGTTTACCAGAATCTAATATTTATTATGATGCTCAGTTAGAATTAGGAGATTGGCAGGACCCAAGTTATAATGATGATAGTTGGGCCAATGCTGTAGAAAGAGGACAAGCTCCATGTGCTCCTTGGAATGAGCTGTATGAACGTCCAATTCCATTATTAAAAGATTATGGTTTAAAAGATTATAATAACTCTGCACAATATGTTGGTTATACGACCACAGAAGAAACTACTTTAGATATGGTACTGGACTATAATGCTCAGCTTACTCCATATTTAGAAATTGATGCTCCTGCTGGTTTGAAAATCGACATGAGAACGGATAACTATTCCGACCCTGCTGGCAATGGTAATACAACTAAGAGTGCTTATATTACTAAAGAAGGAGAACAGAGCTTTGAAGCGTTAGGCTGGTTTAACGGTCAGCATGTATACTATACCATTCCTGCTGGTGTTACCATCAAAGCTTTAAAATTCCGTGAAACCGGTTATGATACTGAGTTTACAGGTTCCTTTACCAGTGATGATGATTTCATGAACACCTTGTGGGAAAAATCCCTTCGTACTCTTTATGTTACTATGAGGGATAATTACATGGATTGTCCTGACCGTGAACGTTGTCAATGGTGGGGAGATGTTACCAGCGAAATGCTGATGACATTCTACGCATTAGATGAAGAAGCCTATAAACTATATGAAAAAGGCTTACAGACTAAATTAGGTTTTATTCAAAATGATGTCCTTTATACCACAGTTCCAAATAGTGGATATGAAACTGAATTACCAATGCAGGAATTAGCTGGTATTTGTGGCGTATGGGAATACTATCTATATACAGGTAGAACTGAAGTCCTGGAACAAATGTACACTCCAATGCGTAACTACATGACAAAAAAATGGAGCTTACAAGGTAATGGTTTAGTTACCCATTATGGTGGTACCTGGGACTGGATGGACTGGGGTAGCAATGCCGATGTTGCCGGGATTGAAAATGCTTGGTATTACAAAGCTACAAACTGTTTGAAACAGATCGCTGATGTATTAGGTAAAGAAGAAGATATTGCAGAATACCAAAATACAATGGCACGTATTGAAATGGGATATAAGAGTCTGTGGACAGAAAACGGCTATAAATCTGCTGCTCAAGCAAAACCAGATGACCGTGCTAATGCACTTGCAGTGTTAGCTGGTTTGGCAACTCCTGATCAATACCCAACTATTTTGAATGTATTAACAACTACCTACAATTCTAGCCCATACATGGAAAAATATGTACTGGACGCTATGGTAGACATGGGATACATGGAAGAAGCTCAGGAAAGAATTAAATTCCGTTATGCTGACATGGTAGAAGGCGATTTAGCTTACTCTACTTTGTGGGAATTCTGGGATAAAAACGCTGGTACCAAAAACCATGCTTGGACAGGTGGACCATTGATTACAATGTCCAAAGATATGGCCGGTGTAGCTCCAATTACTCCAGGTTATACAACATATCAAGTAAAACCTGATATGGGTAGTTTAACCCATATTGAAACAAGCGTTCCTGCTGTAATTGGTGATATTAAAGTAACATTAGACCGTGATGATGCGGCTAAAACATTTCATATGAATGTTACTGCTCCAGAAGGCGGACAGGCAAATATTGCAATCCCTCGTTTTGCAGGGGAAAACGTTGCGATTACTGCAAACGGAAAAACTGTATTCGCGAATGGTGCACCAGTTGAATCTGTAGAAGGTTTAACTTATGTATCCAACGATAGCAAGTATGTTTATTTCACTGCTACCCCAGGAACATGGGATTTCAACGAGACTGTTGTAGCAGCAGGGGAAGATGCGGAATATACTTTAACAGTGAATGGTACCGAAGGTGGTATTGTAAAAGTAAATGGTACAGAACAAGCTTTGCCATATACAGCTACTGTTGCAAATGGTACTACTGTAGAATTGGAAGCTGTACCAAATAGTGACTATAATTTTGATGGCTGGAATGGAAGCGTTGGTTCTGTTGATAATACAGTATCCGTTGTTGTAAACAACAATATGAATGTTACAGCAAACTTTAGCTTAAAACCAGTTAGTGTTTATAGCGTAGTAAAAGTAGAAGATCCAATGGGTGCTGGAATTAGCATCGAATGTGATGGTGTTACCTATACAACACCTGCAAACGTTGTAGTAAAAACAGGGTCTGCTGCTACCATTAAAGTGGCTGATGAACAAAATGGCAGCTTTGATTTCTCCAACTGGAGTGGTCAACTGTATTCTGCTAGCAAAGAAGTTACCTTTAATGTAGAACAAGATATGGCTGTTACTGTTAATGGTATCTACAAAGGTGTCGCTAATATAGCTAGCAATGCAAAAGTAACAGCTGACAATGGTCTTGGTGGTACATGGGCAGCAGAAAATTTAGTAGATGGTAATACTAAAGTTGGATTTAGTACTAATACCTATAATGATCGTGACCTTTCCAAAACAACAGCGAAAGAACATAATATTACCTTGGATTTGAATTCTCCTGAAACTTTTGACACCATTACATTGTATCCAAGAGCGGATGCCAAAGATAAAGATGGTGGATCTCCAAACTTCCCAGAAGAATTCTATATTCAAACCAGCAATGATGGAAAAATATTTACCGATGTAAAACATGTTGTTATGACAGAAAATCCAAACGGTGCACCACAAAAATTCGCATTGGATGAACCTGTTACCGCACAATATGTTCGTATTAAAACTCTAAAACTGGGAACTCCAGCTGCAGATGAAGGAATTGCTAATGCATATCGTGTTCAGATTATGGAAATTGAAATTTTCAATAACTCTGCAACAGGTGATTATTCTGTAAATATTTCCAATGCAGGTGATGGAGCAGGTAAAGTTTTAGTCAATGGAAAAGAAGCTACATTGCCACTAACGGAATCTTATCCAGCAGGCACCAAACTTGCAGTTGAAGCTGTACCAGAAAACGGCAGCCAGTTTGCAGGTTGGAATGGAAGCTTTACCACAAATAACCGTGTAGCTTATGTTGAAGTGAAAAAAGACCTCAACTTAACCGCTAACTTTAAGAATTTGGATATTACCGTAGATCCAGATGAAAATTTGGCTTCTGGCAAAACTGTTACAGCAGAAAATTCTGAAGGTAACAGCGCTCAATGGAATCCAAACTTCTTAACAGATGGAA
This sequence comes from Clostridium facile, assembly GCF_014297275.1. Taxonomy (NCBI): domain Bacteria; kingdom Bacillati; phylum Bacillota; class Clostridia; order Eubacteriales; family Clostridiaceae; genus Clostridium; species Clostridium facile. The sequence continues at coordinate 1,775,927 of NZ_JACOQK010000001.1, read as the reverse complement.
AAACACAATCTGAAGGTAAAAATGAACCAAATACTGGAGTAAAAGGTTATACTTCTAAAGTATATCCATTCTCTCAATATGCAGGCGGAGATATTTCTGCTAACCCACATCATATCACGATTGATTTAGGTAAAAATGTAACATTCAGCAATGTTGCTCTTTATGCTAGAAGTGATACTGATGCAAAACCAGAAGGATCTGGTTTATGTGCGAACTTCCCACAAAACTTTAATATTAATGTTAAAGCAGATGGAGAAAAAGAATTTACAACTGTAAAAACAGTTACAGGTCAAACAGATATCCCACAGGATAACAACAAGCGCAGCTATGATTTGGATACCGCTGTAACAGCACGTTATATCCAAATTGAAACTACTTTATTGGGCACTCCAAGTTTTGATGAAGGTGACCAACAAAGTGGTGGCGCACGTGTACAATTAGCTGAAATTGAAGTTTACAACCTCAATGATCGTATGAATTTCTCCAATGGTAAAACTGTTGATGTAGATAATACCGATGGTGGTGCTGGAATGTGGTCCCCAACTTACTTAACAGATGGTAAGACCCAATCCGAAGGTAGAAATGATGCACAAAATGGTATTAAAGGCTATACTTCTACCAGCTATCCAAATGCAGATATTTCTGCTAATCCACATCATATTACCATTGACTTAGGCGAAGATAGAATGATTGATCAAGTTGCTTTGTATGCACGAAATGACACTGATGCAATCGAAGAAGGTTCAAATCTTTGCTCTAACTTCCCTGTTGATTTCAACATCAAAGTAAAAGCGGAAGGTGAAGATGAATTTACTACAGTAAAAACTGTAACTGGTCAAACCAATATTCCAATTGATCAAAATGAAAAAGTATATCAATTAGATAATATTGTAAAAGCGCGTTATGTACAAATTGAAACTACTCGTTTGGGTGAACTGAGTTTTGATGATAAGAGTAATGCTCCACGTATGCAGTTAGCTGAAATTATCGTAAGTGGTAAATTATCAGAACAAACTCCTTATGAACCTGGTTCAATTAAAGTATCTGCTGATCAGACCACTGACTTGACAATTGGTGAAAGCTATACCATCAATGCTGAAGTTCAAAATTCTAGCTTAGCAGATAACAGCTTAGTATGGTCTGTAGAGGATGAACAAGGTTTTGCATCTACAGTAGCAGATCTTCATCTGGAAGATAATCTGAACCCTGTATTGGTAGCAAAAGAAAAAGGTACTGCTTATGTAGTAGCTCGTTTTGCAAATGGTACAGGTGAAGCTGTAAGACTGGAAATTGCAGTTGAAAAAGATGGTGAACCAGAACCACCTGTAGAAGAAGCAGATAAACATATCTTAAATGCGGTAATTAAATACGCAGAAGAACAAAAAGCATCTGATGACTTTAACAATGTCATCGCAGATGTACAGGAATCCTTCAACGCAGCATTGGATGCAGCAAAAGAAATTGCGGCAGATCCAGCAGCAAGTCAGGATGCAGTAGATGCAGCATGGAAAGCATTGATGACCGAAATCCATAAACTGGGCTTTGTAAAAGGTGACATCACATCTTTAGAATCCTTGGTAGCATTGGCGGAAACCTACGACATGAATGACTTTGTAGAAGCAGGCCAAGCAGAATTCCAGGAAGCATTGAAAGCAGCCCAAGAATTGTTAGCAGATAAAGACAATGCAATGAAAGCAGAAATCGAAACAGCAGAAAGCAATCTGTTGAACGCGATGCTGAACCTGAGATACAAAGCGGATAAATCCATCCTGGAAAAAGTAATTGCGGAAGCCAACGGCAAAGATGCGAACGCATATACAGCGGAAAGCTATGCAGTACTGGAAGCAGCAGTAGCAGAAGCGAACGCAGTAATGGCGAATGAAAACGCAACTCAGGAAGAAGTAGATGCAGCAGTAACAAGTGTACAAGAAGCAATGAAAGGTCTGGTAGCAGTAGAAAAACCATCTACCGAAACACCAGATGACAACAAAGCAGACGGTACACAAACAGGGCAAGAATCTACCACAACAAAAGCAAACGCAGCGAAAACAGGCGACGTTGCTCCAATCGCGGGAGTAATGGCACTGGCATTAGCAGGCGCAGCAGTAGTAGTCCTGAAAAAGAAAAGATAATGAGTAAATTATCATAATAAAAAACGCTCTGAGAAATCAGAGCGTTTTTTATTATTTATCATGTATTATAAAAATCTATTTTAGCCTTCTATATTAATAGTTTTTATAAAATACTAATATAGAATATCTTAGTAACTGATAAAAAGTACATGATTAAACTTTTCTTTTGAAAGAGCCATTTTTTTAAATAATATATCAATTTGGATTTGTTTAAAATCCTATTTGCTAATTTTTATTATAGGCCACCTAATGTTATTGCATTATATTCGTTTGCAATAGCGTTCCATGTGGGAGGGCCAACAACACCGGATACAGGAATTCCAAAAAGTTCTTGGAATTTACGTACTGCATCTGCTGTTTGTGATCCAAAATATCCTGTTACAGGAATTTCGGGTATTTCTGTATAGGTTCTTCCAATTAAAGAGAGATAGGTCTGTAAATCAGTAATATCATCTCCACGCATACCTTCTTGTAATAATCTGCCTGGATAGATTTTTGCCCTTGCTCCATAATATTCTTCTGGTAAAGACCGCACAATACCCAAATAGGCATCCTCCAGTTTGTTCCATGTCTGTCTTCCTACAATGCCATCTGCTGTTAAACCATACAGAGATTGAAATTGTTTTACCGCATCTTCTGTGGCTGGACCAAATATTCCATCAATTTGAATAAATGGAATAAATTCGTTAAAGTATCCTATAACGGAGAGATAGTATTGTAGTGCTTGCACATAGTTTCCGGTATCTCCCCGGCGCAATACTGTTGGCAGCACGTTGGCAATTTCATCGTACTTGATGCCTTCAGAAGAAAGTTCTCCTAGCCGTTTTACAGAGTTATAAATATATTTAATTTTGTACCAGGTCGATTTACCCACTGCGCCATCTTGGGTTAAGTTAAAGATTTTTTGAAACTGCCGGACAGCGTTCTCTGTGTTTTGATCAAACCGTCCACTGATATTAGGTATTTTAGGAATAGAAGGGTAGTTGTCGGCAATACGGTTTAATTGGATTTGAATATCCTGTACTTCATTTCCAGCAGAGCCTAACCGTAAAACAGTTCCAGGATAGGATGGAATATTGCTTCGGATAGGAGCATTGCGGACAATCTCAATATCATCCCCATAATAATATTGTAATATTTCATAAGGAGTGTATCCTTGTTCTGCTAAAGTAACTGTCCCCCATTGGGAAAGTCCAGGGCAGGTTACAGTAGTACCATTACAAAACTGAGTGAAGTATGGTTCTACACTATCCTGTTTTCTTACATAGTTATTAAATATTTCATCTACTATTCTACTGATATTATCATAAATATCACGTCCATAGACAAATGCCTGATCGTATTGAGTAGAATTGGTAATATCAAAATCATAACCTTTACTGCGGTACCATTCTGTGTAGATTCTGTTTAAAGCAAAACTAATTTGAGCATAAATATTCGCACGGATAGCACTTTCTGGCCAGGTTGGGTAAATTTCACTGGATGCTACATTTTTTATGTAATCAGGAAAGGAAACTTGCACATTTTGGGCTTCTTGATCTGGTTTTCCCAAATGGACGGTAATTAAATTCGGAATATAAGGAAGATCTCCATTGGCCATGTGAATTACCTCCTTTCATCACTAGGATAGGATTCATCAATGATAATTGGATCGGGATTTTGGTTAGAATTAGTATCTGGAATTAAATTGACTGATTGTATTGATAGAATGCCATCAAAAATAGGAACATTTAGATCTGTTACTGGAACAAAGCCTGGTTTTGTCACCTCAATATCATAGGAAGCAGATACTCTATGGTCGCTTTCTGGTTGTTCTGAAAAACTTTTGTCCGGTGCAGGAAGTGGAAGTTTTTCAGTGCTTCCATCTTCATCTGTGTAAACATCATAGAAGATGCGCCGTCCCCCACCAATATCCTTGCTGACAACGCAGCGTGCCCCCTCAATTGGAATTGCTCTCCTCGCGATTGTAGTAGTAATTTTTAAATAACCGACCTTTAAATTATTATCTTGGAACTCTGTTCCAGAATAATAGGAACCTTCATCCTTGGAAGGGGACACAATGGTAGGTACAACTGGCTGTTCTTTCTCCAGTGATTTTGGACGTCTTTGATACATCTGCATCAATTGTTGTTTGTATGATTCAATTTGACGTTGTAATGCATCATCTTGAGATAAACTCATAATAAACACCCCTTTATCCATATCGTTTCATTTCTATCATATGCGTTTAAATTGGAAAATGGAACGGGAAAAAGGGGAAAAATTTTATTGATACAATGATTTTTATGTATCAAGGTTTTATTTTTTCATTGGTAGTTGAAACTAGTTGTTTGTTTAATTTTTTATAATAAATAGAAATACCTGCTGCAATGATAGCAGCTCCAAGAAATAATAATCCTTCAAAGTGCTTCATACTTTCAAATAATACTCCATAAAGTGCTTGACCTATTGGTTGGAAGCAGCCTGAAATAGAGAGGATCCAGGCAATTACTTTTCCAATTAAATATTCTGGAGTAATTGTTTGAATATATGCCATTAACTGCACAGTTGTAAGGGTAAAAATGAGCATCATCGCAAAACAGCAAACGCTGAAAATACCATATTGCAGGATACCCTGTAGCGGCAAAAATAGTATAATCCCCATTGGCAATAACAAAAAGCTGCCTATTAATAATAATTTCCAAACGGATTGTACCTTTAATTTTTTACTAGCTGTGCTGGCAAAAAGTCCGCCTGATAATCCTCCCAGTGCCATAATCCCCTGAATATATCCTAACATTTCATCGGTATTAAAACCTTTCAATGGAAGAACCTGTTTGACGATTACAGGAATACCGATAATTAAAATAGCGGATAAAAATAAATTAAATAAGGCAATTATTACAACAATTTTTCCAATAATAGGGCGAGTTTTTATGATAAAAGTAAGGCTTTGCTTTAAGTCTCCGGTTAAAATATGTACAATAGAGTTTTTTTGTGGCATGGGACGAAATGGTATGTGAATAAATAACTCCATAACAGCAGAAAAAATAAAACAAATTGTACTAATTACCAGTATAGTACGTAAACCAGCCATACTATATAGGATTCCGCCCAATACGGGTCCAATTAAATTTGCTAAAGAGGAAACCATATTAATAATAGCATTGGCGGGAACTAATTTTTTTTCAGATACTAAGAATGGGAGGCTGGCTTGTACAGAAGGCTGATAAGCTCCAGAAATCCCATATAATAAAACCAATACGATTAAAATGAGAACGACCAAGTTAAACTGCTGGTATACCAAAAAGAAGATGGCAATAATTCCTCCAGTAAAAAAGTCCAAACCTACCATGATGTTGCGTTTATTGATGCGGTCAGCGACAACACCGCCAATAGGGGACATTACCAGCATAGGAATAAAGGAAAAAGCGGACACAAATCCATATAAAGCAGCGGAACCTGTAATATTTAATAGATGGAGCGGTAAGACAAAACGAAGGACGCTGTTGCCAAATAGGGAGATAATCTGGCCAATTACTACTAAAATAAAATCTTTGGAAAAATGTTTTGTACTGGACATAGGTAATTCCTCCTTAATACCAACCGTTGGTATGTATTTTGGTAAAAAATAAATCATCATTGGCATCTTGGCAAATAAAATGCCAATGGTATAGCTTTAACTAAAATAAAAATAATAAATAAGCAGCTTATCATTTTTATTGATTTTTTTGGTATGCTGTGCAAAATTCTAATAATTTATCCAACATTTCATCTTCTAGCATATCTACTCCAAGTGATTGGAACATATGTTTTAAAAAATAAAATTTGTTGGTCAGATTTTCTGCGTTGTCCTGGAAAATCAATGGATTTAACCAAATATTTGTAAGCAGCATAGAAACTTCCGCAAATTGCTGTGGGTATTTGGTCTGGATAGAACCATCCTGTACACCAGCTTCAATAACAGGCTGGATAAACTTTGGTGCAATTTCTTGCATTACATCCTGTATCATCAAAATAAATAATCTGGAATTGTCCATAAAATTTGGTGCTGTTCGAAAAATTTTTTCTTGACCAGGACGGTTAATAGAAGCCCAAAACATCTGGCGAAGTTTTTCTTTTCCTGTTAAATTTGGGTTTTCACAGATTTCAGCCATCATTTCTTCAATTCCCGCACACATTTGATCTACGACTGCGATTAAAATTTCTTCTTTGGATTTAAAATGATGGTAAATTGCCCCTTTGCTTAGCCCACCAAGATGGTTAATGATATCTTGGATAGAAGTATGCTCATACCCTTTTTCCACAAACAATCGTGCTGCGGTAGACAAAATCAATTGTACTGTTTCTTCTGGATATTTATTTCGTGCCATAAATGCCACCTCAATACATACTAATAGTATGTATCTAATATAACATACCAACAGTATGTTTGTCAACAAAAAATAATCCAATAGCTTATTCATTACCATTGGATGTTTTTTTCTCCAGTTCAGAATGATTTTGTTTTGGAATATGATGCTGTTCCTCTGTTTTAATTTCCCAATGGATAAACAGGGAGAGGGAAGCACGCAGAATGATAATTGCACCTACTGTGATGATTTCGTTCCAGTCCCGTACAACAACGGTACGGAGTATTTCACTGCCCAGTTTAAATTCCAGGCCCATTGCCAATCCCTTTGCTAAGTTTAAACGAGTAAAGGGATTGTGTTTGATATATTGAAAAAATCCGGAAATTCCCGATAAAATAATCACAATGACGCCAATAAACTCTAATAACAGAATCGCTGCGTTTACAATTTGTAGTAATAGTTGGTGTAAAAATTCCAAGATAGCCCCTCCTTAACCATCTAAATTTGGTAAGGAATCCTGCAGTTTATCGGTTTTTTTGGGGGTAAAATAGCAACAGCCATCTACTGCGCTCCCAGTAACAGGAACAGGATGATTTAACTGGCAATATCCGTCTTTTTGATGGATACATGGACTGGCACATGGAACCAGGTTCACGTACAAAACCTCCCTTGTTTTTGGTTACCATTATTGTGTAGTGTTTTCATGGAAATATACATTCTATTTTACTGCATATTCTCCATAATCAAGTAAACAATAAATCTGGCTAAAGCATCATTGGAATCTACAGAATAACATATAGGGAGCGGAGTGAAACAGATGAAAAAATACATTCGACTAACGATTCTAACAGGAATACTAATTATGGCGGCAATTTGGATTCCAAACTGGATTGTTGCAGGGATTCCAGTAGTAGAGGTCACTAAAGTAAAAGAACAATCCTATTCCGAAACCGTTAAAGCAACTGGAGAAATCCGACCCATTCATCAAAAAGATTATATTTTGGATTATCCCGTCGTCCCAAGTCAGGTGAATGTATCGGTAGGGGATTGGGTAGAGGTTGGCCAGGTATTGGCTTTAGTGGATACCGAACAAACAGTATCCGCTATGGCAAGTATTCAAAAAAACATCGGCAATACTGATTTTTCTGCTTTGTTAGCTGGAAGCAGCTTTGATGAAAAGATTTCTGATTTTCCAGAACAGATTATCGCTAACGCTACCGGAACCATTACTTCGATTTCCTTACAGGAAGGCATGTTATCCAGTATGGGAAACGCGGTGGTTACAATTGCAGATTCCAGCCAATTACAAGTAAAAGCATTTGTAAATGAGGACGATGTTAGCCAGGTTCAGATTGGGCAGCAGGTGAAAATTTCGGGTAAGTCTCTCGGAAAACAATCTTATTCTGGAACCGTACAAAAAATTTATCCCGCAACTACCACAAAAACAGAGGGGCTAAGTACACAAACTGGGGTACAAGTAGAAATCTCTATCGATAATGCCCCAGAAGATATTACATTAGGTAGCCATGTTACGGCAACCATTACTACCCAACCAGAACGCACAGGAATGATGCTCCCATATGAATCTGTCAACCAACTGGATGATGGAACAGAATATGTATTTTGCTACCAGGACGGCAGGGCAGTAATGAGGCCGGTAAAAACGGGGCAAGAAACCAAAAATGGAATCGAAATTTTAAGTGGAGTTTCCAAGGAAGATTGGATTATCCGTTCCGCTTCTTCCCTCCAGACAAATAATTGCTATGTAAAACTAAAGGAGGAATGAATGTGGGGGTATTGGCTGACAGTTTAAAAAGTATTTTCCGCAAAAAAGCCCGTTCTGTATTGACAATGTTAGGAGTAGCCATTGGAGTGTTTTCAGTTGTAATTATTTCTTCTATTGGAGATGTAGGAAAAGATGTCATTAACCAGGAACTCAACAGTATAGGAATAGATGGTGTTATGATTGGAGTGGACAGCAGCAAAACTAGTAAAACTATAGGGGAAGAACAGCTCCAGCTTGTCCAGAAAAATCCTGTGGTCAAACAATCTATGCCTCTGATGATGAAATACTCCACTGTATCCGCACACGGAAATAGTGACCAGTGTGTGGTGTTTGGAGTGGACAAAACGGTAGAATCTATGGTTTCTTTAGATTTATTACATGGCAGAATGTTAAACCAGGCAGATATAAACGGTCAAGAAACAAACTGTATTGTAGATGAAAGCTATGCGAAAAATATGTATGGCAGAAGTAATATTGTTGGAAAAGAAATTTCGATTCAATTAAATGGAGTAGAACAGGATTTTACAGTGGTAGGGGTAGTGGCTTCTGGTGGAAATATGTTACAGGGGATGATGGGAGAATATATCCCTTGTTTTCTTTATGCCCCCATTACCACGATACAAAAAGGATATAATGCCAAGGGATATGATCAGATTATGATTAAGCTGGTGGATGATAGCAACGATATTACCCAGTTGCAAACAGAATTGGAACAGCAGTTGGGTGAAGGAAATGTTTCCGTACAAAACTTGGTGCAGCAAAAGGATAAACTCAACGGAATATTGAATACAGTAACTGGTGTACTTGCGTTAATTGGTGGGATTTCTCTGTTGGTATCCGGTATTTCGATTATGACTGTGATGATGACATCAGTACAGGAGCGGAAAAAAGAGATTGGTATCAAAAAAGCTATTGGTGCTTCCAAAGGAAGAATTTTATGTGAATTTTTATCCGAATCCTTTTTTATTTGTCTATTTGGCAGTATAATAGGAATTGTAATTGGGACAGCCTGTGTGATTGCTGGATGCCGATTGTTTGGATTTTCATTTTTTTGGAATTGGAAACTACTTTTTACCTGCTTGGGCTTTTCCTGTGGAATAGGGATGCTGTTTGGCGTCTATCCAGCGAGAAGGGCAGCCGACTTAAATCCAGTAGAAGCACTCCGTTCCGAATAACCCCCTTTAACAAGGGGATACATAATAGGTGAGACGATGAAATGGATTGAAACTCCCCATTTGCCCCAGTCGAAAGTAAGTTTGACAGCAGTATCAAGTTTAGCGGATTGGGTGATACAGGATTTACAGGAAAAAGGGATTACGGTGATTCCTATCCCTCCCTGTGATGATTTGGCAAAACCAGTATGTTCCCATGCTGATTTGTTATTACAACATATCCAGCGGGAACAAGTAGCGGTTTACCAATCAGAGGTAGGGGAATTATTGAAACAGTATGGAGCTTCTATTATTCCACCAAAAATCCGTTTAACAGCAAAATACCCAGGTGATATCCTGTATGATAGCTGCCGTGTTGGAGGTTATTTATTCGGCAGGTTTCATCAGGATTCACCTGGGTTGGAAATTGGCTTACAAAATTGTACGAAAATTTCGGTCAAACAAGGATATACCAAGTGTTCAGTAGCTATTGTGCAACAGAATGCGGTGATTACCGCGGATGTTGGGTTGTTCCGGAAATTTCAACAGTTTGGATTTGATGTGTTAAAAATACAAAGCGGATGGATTGAATTACCAGGTTATGATACTGGGTTTATTGGTGGCTGCTGTGGAAAAATAGCGGAAAATCTGCTTTATCTGACGGGAAAACTGTGTTCCCATCCAGATGGGGAAACCATCCGCAGATTTTGTGAAAAACATGGCGTATCTATTGTAGAAGGAAGTGCTAGCCAGCTTTATGATATTGGTGGTATTATTCCTCTAATGGAAACTGGAAATTTGTCTCAATCATCCTACTGCAACAGTCGGGGGAATAGCACCAATGGTCGATATGCCCCTCATCAATAAAATATTGTACTTCCGGTTTGGTAGGAGGAGCATCAAATGCATCTACAATAATTAACTTAATTTTCATTTTTTCCGGGATAAGGCTTTTAATATAAATGCTGGCATTTTGCCCTGCCTGTACCCCTTCTTTGTATTCCGCTAAACCAGCCAGGTTTGGTGTAAGTTCCACAAAGATACCATAGCTCTCTATGGAACGGACGATACCGCCCACAGTTTCACCAGCATGGAATTGGGAAACATTTTGCTCCCAGGTTCCAAGCAGCTCTTTGTGAGATAGGAATACCCTCCCATTTTCGTCCAAGGAACGGACAATGGTGCGAATTTCCTGTCCAACCCAAAAACGGTCTTTTGGATGGGAGATTCGGGAAACAGAAATCGCATCAATGGGAATTAATGAGGGAATGCCACAACCAATATCCACAAAACAACCAAAAGGTTCCAAGTGAGTAACAACAGCGGGGATGATATCCCCTGGAGCTAGTTGATTTATGTATTCCCTATAACAAATCTGTTGCGCTTTCCTGCGGGATAGTAAAGCTATGGTTTCCCCATTTTGTTCTTGAAAACCGGTTACTACAAAACATACTGGCTTGTTTACTTTGGAAATTAACGCAATATCCTTTGTGGTGCCCTCCCCGATACCGATTGCCCCTTCTTCCCGGGGGATGAACCCTTTCATACAGCCCAGTTGTACCACAAGGTTGTGCTGGCTGTCGCAGAGGATCGCTTTGCTTTCCAATATTTTTTGGGATGCCATACTTTCTTTCAGCTGGAATGGAGTAGAAATCCCCAGTTTGTTTTCCGGCTGATGGTAAAGCAATCCTTCTGGATAAAATCGCATTGTTATAAAACCTCCTTGATTTTTTCAGATATTCCAGTGTATTCGGAGGTTTTATAACTTATGCGTATTTGGCTATCGGATTTTTACATTTTGTCCGCCTCTTGCTTGTAAAAACAAAGCAACTGTTTTAGATTCCTGTTCATCCGCTGTTAGCGCAACGGTATAGTCGCCGCTCTGATCCAGGGTGACAGAAGCTTTGGTGTTTGGTCCAGTCATATACACCGGTGCGGAAATTCCACCCACCGTTTGGTCGGCAAATTTTTCGGGGGGCACATCCATGGTAACCGCTGCAGAAACGTTGGAACTTCCAGAACAATCTGCCTGTTGTATGGCAAAGTGCTGTTTGGCATCCCGCAAAGCCTGCATGGCGGTCTGATGGTCAGTAAAATGTGCGTATACCGTTTGATTCATAAAGCATCCTTCTTTCCAAAATTCTTTAATAGAGATAACTCTCTTTCTTATTTTGATCTTTTTTTTGAATCCTATGATAGAAAATCTTGCCTATTTACTGGGTTTAATGGTATAATAAACTAGTATTAGAATGTGAATAACAAGAAAGGCGGTGGATTCGTGGATATACAAGTAGGAGATACTTTGGTGATGAAAAAGCAGCATCCTTGTGGGGAAAAGGAATTTACCGTATTGCGTACCGGGATGGATATTAAAATCCGCTGTAAAACCTGTGGTCGTGAAGTGATGTTACCTCGAGCAAAAGTGGAAAAAAATATAAAAAAAATTCTTCGTCCCGACCCTGATTTGTAGCGGGGCTGGCTTTTATTTGTAACACATCAATCATTTTGTAGAAGAATAAAGGAGAACATTTTTATGGCAGATATTTTAGATAAACTTGGCGCGATTGAAAAACACTACCAAGATATTAATAACCAGTTGATGGACCCAGATGTGGTGAATAATCAGGCGGTTTACCGTGATTTGATGAAAGAATTGAAAAATTTGACCCCAATTGTAGAAAAATACCAGGAACGTCAAAAAGTACAGCAGGATGTAGACGACGCACAATCCATGTTGCACGATCCAGAAATTGATAAAGAATTCAAAGAAATGGTGCAGGAAGAATATAATGAAGGAATAAAGAAACTGGAAGAACTAGGGGAAGAATTGAAAATCCTGTTGTTGCCAAAAGATCCGAATGATGATAAAAACGTTATTGTAGAAATTCGTGGCGGTGCAGGCGGTGATGAAGCAGCCCTGTTTGCCTACGACTTATACCGCATGTACACCATGTATGCGGAATCCAAACACTGGAAAACAGAGATTTTAAGCGCCAATGAGACCGAAATCGGTGGCTTTAAAGAAGTTTGTTTTGAAGTGGAAGGAGAAGGCGCTTATTCCCGTTTGAAATTTGAAAGCGGGGTACATCGTGTACAGCGTGTACCAGAAACAGAAACTCAGGGACGCATCCATACTTCTACCGTAACTGTGGCGGTGCTTCCAGAAGCAGAAGAAGTGGAATTTGATATTAACCCAACTGATATTAAGGTGGATACCTTCCGTGCCAGCGGTGCCGGCGGGCAGCATGTCAACAAAACGGAATCCGCTATCCGTCTGACCTACCTTCCAACAGGGCTGGTAGTAGAATGCCAGGATGAACGAAGCCAGCACAAAAACAGAGAAAAAGCGATGAAAATCCTCCGTACCCGTTTATATGAACAGGCGATGCAGGAAGCAAATGACAAAATTGCTTCGGAACGAAAAGCGCAAGTGGGAACCGGTGACCGTTCTGAACGGATTCGAACTTATAACTTCCCACAGGGTCGTGTAACCGACCATAGAATTGGTTTAACCCTCTACCATTTGGAACAAAATTTAAACGGGGATATTGACGAGATCATTGATGCTCTGGTAACAGCGGACCAGGCAGCAAAATTAGCGGCAGAATCTGAAGCATAATAGGAACAAGGTGAGGACTTATTCAAACAAAAATTGTACAACCAACCAAAGAAGGGATTCAACAGGCAGCCCAGTTGTTAAAACAGGGAGAACTGGTTGGAATGCCAACCGAAACTGTTTATGGCCTGGCCGCCAGTGCATATGACCCAGCTGCTATTAAAAAAATTTTTCAAGCCAAAGGAAGGCCGCAGGATAATCCTTTAATTGTGCATATCAGTAATTTGGAAATGTTGCAGCCTTTGGTTACTGCGGTTCCAGAACCAGCAAAGAAATTGGCAGAGCAGTTTTGGCCAGGGCCGTTGACGATGATTTTCCCTAAGTCAGAAAAAGTACCAATGGAAGTTACTGCTGGGATGGAAACGGTTGCAATTCGTTTTCCATCTCATCCGGTAGCACAGGCAATTATCCGGGAGTCCAGTTTGCCTTTAGCAGCCCCTTCCGCCAACCTTTCTGGAAAACCAAGTCCCACTACAGCTCAACATGTTTGGGAGGATATGGACGGAAAAATTCCGCTGATTGTAGATGGTGGGGAATGTCAGGTAGGAGTTGAGTCCACTGTCGTACTGGTCAAAGAGGATTGTCTCCACCTGCTGCGGCCAGGTGCTGTTACTCCAGAAATGCTGAAAACCTGTTGTGATCAGGTGGAGATTGATCCGGCAGTATTACATCAGTTAAAAGAAGGGGCTCAAGCGGCATCTCCAGGGATGAAATATAAACACTATTCCCCAAAGGCGGATGTTACGATTTTAAGCGGAAATCTTGCGCAATTTAAAGAGTATGTCAACTCCCATTGGGATTCCGCAACTTATGCGTTGGTATTTGATGGAGAACAACAAGGAATTGCATGTCCATGCTTAACATATGGGGCGGATGCTGCGGAACAGGCAAAAGAACTGTTTGCGGTGTTGCGTCGATTGGATGGGTTGGGGGCAAAAAAAGTATATGCCCGTTGCCCGGAGAAACAGGGGATGGGATTAGCGGTGTACAACCGATTAATCCGTGCGGCAGGATTTCAGGTAATTCCATTAGAGGATGCAAGGATGTGATACAATGGTGGTAGGATTGACTGGCCAGACTGGGGCAGGAAAAACAACGGTAAGTGAGATTTTTGCCCGGAATGGTTTTGATGTGATTAATGCTGATTTAGTGGCAAGGGAAATTGTAGAACCTGGCACACCCTGTTTAAATGAAATTGCAGCCCAGTTTTCCAATGTGATACAGTCAGATGGCAGTTTGAATCGAAAGGCACTGGGACAGATTGTTTTTACAGATAAAAAACAGCTGGAACATTTAAATCGGATTACCCATCCTTATTTGATGGAATCCATTACAGCAAAAATAAAAAACAGTGCAAGCCAGTGGATTTTGTTAGACGCTCCCACTTTGTTTGAAAGCGGTGCAGATAGCCTTTGTAACTGTACAGTTGCAGTTCTTGCAGATCAACAGACCAGAAAACAACGTATCATGCTTCGGGATGACTTAACAGAACAGCAGGCAATGGATCGGATTTCCTCCCAACATGGGGATGATTTTTATAAAAATCGGTCAAACTATACAATAGACGCAAATGGTTCCTTAGCGGAATTAAAGTTGCGTAGTTTGGAATTAATCAATCAAATCAAATATGGATAGGTGGAATATATGAAACACAGCCGGTTGGTAAAACATCTATTTGGAGTATTGGCTGTGGTATTGGCTGCTATTGTGATACTGGGTTTTGTGTTACATGCAGTTTATACAGTTGCATATCCAAAAAAATATACCGAATATGTAGAAAAATATGCAGAGGAATATCATGTGGACCAAAATCTAGTCTATGCGGTAATCCGCTGTGAAAGTGGTTTTAATCCCAATGCAGTTTCCAATGTAGGGGCAAAAGGATTGATGCAGTTGATGGAGGATACCTTTGATTGGGCGCAGAGTAGGATGCCAGATGCACCGGATGTTACGTATGACCAGGTATTTGACCCAGAAGTTAATATTCAGCATGGCGTTTATGTTCTACATCTGTTATTAGAGGAATTTCAGTCAGAACCAACTGCGATCGCTGCTTACCATGCAGGTTGGGGTAGTGTAAAGGAATGGTTGGAATCCCCAGAGCATTCCCCAACGGAATTGAACATTGAGAGTATCCCATTTGATGATACCAAAACCTATGTTAAACGGGTATTAAAAACAAAATTTATTTATGAAAAAATATATAAGGAGTGAGCATCATGGAACAAGAAAAATCTCAAGCAGAATTGCTAAAAGAACAGTTATTTATGCAGCGCAAAAATGGCGGCCTGATTTTAGATGAAAGCCAGTTAAAACAGGCAGATGATTTTTGTGAGGAATACAAAAACTTTTTAAACCGAGCTAAGACAGAACGGGAAGCAGTGGATTACGCAATCGAAAAAGCGGAACAGAATGGATTTGTCCCATTTGATCCATCCGTTACTTATACGGCCGGACAAAAGGTATACTACAACAACCGCAATAAAAGTATTGTTCTAGCGGTAATGGGCGCAGAACCACTGGAAAATGGAGTCCGTTTAATTGCAGCCCATATTGATTCTCCCCGTTTGGATTTAAAACCAAATCCATTGTATGAAGATCATGAGGTGGCTTTGTTCAAAACCCATTATTATGGCGGAATTAAAAAATACCAGTGGACAACAATACCACTATCTTTACACGGCGTTATCTTGAAGCAGGATGGTAGTAAAATTAAGGTGAATATTGGGGAAGACCCAGGAGATCCAGTATTCTGTGTTAGTGATTTATTGCCACATCTGGCAGTAGACCAGATGAAACGTACCTCCCCGGAACTGATTAAAGGGGAAGAACTGAATATCTTGGTTGGCCTTCATCCTTTCCGAGATGATAAGGTAAGCGAGAAGGTAAAACTGAATATCCTGCGTATCTTAAACGAAAAATATGGCATGGTAGAACGGGATTTTATCTCCACTGAACTGGAAATGGTTCCAGCATTCCATGCGTCCGACGTTGGCTTGGACCGCAGCATGGTAGGGAGCTATGGACAGGATGACAGGGTTTGTGCCTACACTGCGTTAATGGCAACCTTGGATTGCAAAGCACCATCGAAAACAATGGTAACTGTTTTAGCGGATAAAGAAGAAATTGGAAGCGAAGGAAACACTGGTTTGCAGTCCTCTTTCTTTGCGTATTTTATTGCGGATTTGGCAAAACCACATGGGGTAGAAGGAAGGACAGTATTGTCCCATACCCAATGCTTATCCGCTGACGTAAACGCCGGATTTGATCCAACCTTCCCTGATGTAATGGAACAGCGCAACGCTGCTTTTTGCAACCGTGGGGTGGTAATTTCTAAATATACAGGAGCTAGAGGAAAAAGTGGTACCTCGGATGCTTCCGCGGAATTTGTGGATTGTATCAGTCGTTTATTGGACCGTTGTGGTATTGTATGGCAGATTGCGGAATTGGGAAAAGTCGATGGCGGTGGCGGCGGTACCGTTGCAGCTTTCCTTGCCAATTTGAATATGGATGTTGTGGACGTTGGCGTACCAGTACTGTCTATGCACGCACCATTTGAGGTTACTTCAAAACTGGATGTTTATATGACATACCGGACTTTCTATGAATTTTATTGCCAATAAACTGGAGAGCCTGCCCTGTTGCGGGGCAGGTTTTGTTGTAGTTATGATGTAAAAGGAGAGGTAATTATGGCAGAATTGACAATACGCGATTTTAGAAAATCCGATTATCAGGTATTTTCTGAGATGATAAATGATTTTTATAATAAAGGAATTGCCACATTACATGGGATTGACCAGAAAAAAATTGATACCATTTTTAAGATATCCACCAGTATGACCCCATATGCCCGTGCCTTGATGATTGAGCAGGACGGGAAAATCGCAGGATATCTGCATCTTTCATTTACTCACTCCAATGAAGTTGCTGGAATGGTAGTATTGATTGAAGAATTGTATATCCGTCCAGAATATCAAGGAAAAGGGATTGGAAACTTTGTACTGGATTGGTTATTCCAGGAATATCAGGATAAAGTAAAACGGTTCCGCTTGGAGGTTACTAGAGAAAATGATGGAGCAACTCGGTTGTACCGGAAAAAAGGGTTCCAGCCTTTGGAATATGATCAAATGGTGTATGATTTGGAGGAAGAATCATGAAAGCAATTATTACAGGGGCAAGCAATGGGATTGGAAAGGACATGGCAGAGCTCTTAAGCAGTAGGGGATATGAGGTCGTTTTGGTCGCCAGAAGTGAGGATAAGCTAAAACAGCTACAAAACAGCCTTCCTACTCCTGCTGAAGTTGTGGTAGCGGATTTATCTCGTCCAGAATCTTGTTTTGCCTTATACGAACGGTATCAAAATGAACCCATTGATTTATTGGTGAATAATGCGGGATATGGTATTTTTGGGCGTTTTGATGAAACAGAACTATCTGATGAATTAAATATGCTTGACTTGAACATTAAAGCGGTTCACATCCTGACAAAACTATTTGTGAAAAAAATGGAGGAGCAAAACCATGGGTTTATTTTAAACGTGGCTTCTTCCGCTGCATTTTTTGTGGGGCCATTGTTGTCCTCTTATTATGCCAGTAAAGCCTATGTGCTGCGCTTGACCCAGGCGGTACAAGCGGAAGTGAATAAAAGCAATAAAAAAGTACATTTGAGCGTTTTATGTCCTGGCCCGGTAGATACTGGATTTAACCAAAGGGCAGGGGTGCAGTTTGGATTAAAAGGATTGGATAGTAGGGGCGTGGCGGAATATGCCTTGCAACAGATGTTTCAGCGTAAACAGGTAATTATTCCTGGCATCACCATGAAGATTGCAAAATTTGGAAGCCGATTTTTACCTGACCGCCTGATTACTGAAGTAGCTTACCATTTCCAACGTAAAAAACAATAATTTATAAAAATTAATTTATTTAACTTATTGACATGCTATCATATTTAAGATATAATAAAATCAATAAACAAATAAGGGCAAGGTATTTCTTTTACAAAGAAGTTTCCTGCCCTTATCAATTACAAAAATAGAATGGAGATTGAGCAAATGGGTATGACAATGAGCCAGAAAATTCTGGCAGCACATGCTGGCTTGGATCATGTGGTTCCTGGACAGCTGATTAAAGCAAAACTGGATTTGGTACATGGCAATGATGTTACTACTCCAGTTGCAATCAACGAATTTGAAAAAAACGGTTTTGATACCGTATTTGACCAAAATAAAGTTGCAATGATTATGGATCACTTTACCCCAAATAAAGATATTAAATCCGCTACTATGGTAAAACAATGCCGTGATTTTGCGTTAGATAAAGGGGTTGTACATTATTATGATGTTGGGGATATGGGAATTGAGCACGCCCTGATCCCTGAAAAAGGATTAGTAGTAGCAGGGGATTTAACTATTGGTGCTGATTCTCATACCTGTACTTATGGCGCACTAGGCGCATTTTCCACCGGTGTGGGTTCCACCGATATGGCCGCTGGAATGGCTACCGGGGAAGCTTGGTTTAAAGTGCCTTCCGCAATTCGTTTTAATTTAACGGGAAAACTCAACAAATGGGTGAGCGGGAAAGATGTTATTTTACATATTATTGGAATGATTGGTGTAGATGGCGCACTCTATCAGTCCATGGAATTTGGTGGGGAAGGTCTGCACAGCTTGAGCATGGATGACCGCCTTTGCATGGCAAATATGGCAATTGAAGCGGGTGCGAAAAACGGTATCTTTGAAGTGGATGATATTACAGAAGCTTATCTGAAAGAACATTCCACCAAATCCTATACGGTATACGCTCCTGATCCAGATGCGGAGTATACCAAAGTATATGATATCAACCTCTCTGAAATTAAATCCACTGTCGCTTTTCCACATTTGCCAGAGAACACAAAAACCATTGATGAAGTTGGCGATGTAAAGATTGACCAGGTTGTAATTGGTTCTTGTACCAATGGACGTTTGTCCGATATTGCGGCAGCTGCTAAAATTATGGAGGGCAAACACATCGCGAAAAATGTACGTGCCATTATTATTCCAGCAACCCAAAAGATCTATCTGGAAGCAATGAAATTGGGATATTTAGAAATTTTCATTAACGCTGGATGCAGCGTATCCACACCAACTTGTGGTCCTTGCCTTGGTGGACATATGGGTATTTTGGCAGCAGGTGAACGTGCTGTTGCGACAACAAACCGCAACTTTGTTGGGCGTATGGGGCACATTGAAAGTGAAGTTTATCTAGCAAGCCCAGAAGTAGCAGCAGCGAGTGCGATTACCGGAAAAATCAGTTCTCCGGAAGAAATTATGTAAGGAGGAAACCCAACAATGAAAGCACATGGTTTAGTACATCAGTATGGGGATAATGTGGATACCGATGTTATTATCCCAGCAAGATATTTAAATATTATGGACCGCAAAGAATTGGCTTCCCACTGTATGGAAGATATTGACGCGGATTTTGTAAAGAAAGTGAAACCAGGGGATATTATGGTGGCACACAGCAATTTCGGCTGTGGTTCTTCCCGTGAGCACGCCCCACTGGTCATCAAGGAAAGTGGCATTTCGGTGGTTATTGCTTCTACTTTTGCGCGTATTTTCTACCGCAACGCAATCAATATTGGCTTGCCAATTATGGAATGTCCAGAGGCTGCTGAAAAAATTCAGGATGGCGATGAAGTGGAAGTGGATTTTGATACAGGTGTTATCACCAATTTGACCAAAAATGAAACTTATCAGGCGCAACCATTCCCAGAATTTATTAAAGAGATTATCAACGCCAATGGACTGTTAAATTCAATCAAACAAAAACAGGGAAAATAATATGAATGTAACCACAGGCATTTACCTGTGGTTACTGTCAGATAAAGGAGTTTTTGAACCATGGAAAAAAAGATTGCTGTTATTAAAGGGGATGGCATTGGTCCTGAAATTGTGGATCAGGCGCTCCGTGTATTGAACAAAATTGCCGAAAAATACGGCCATACTTTCCATTATACTGATGTGTTAATGGGCGGTGTATCCATTGACGCTACTGGTGTGCCTTTGACAAACGAAGCTTTGGAAACCGCAAAACAAAGCGATGCGGTTTTATTGGGTGCTGTTGGTGGTCCGAAATGGGATAACCAGCCAGCCAATTTACGTCCAGAAAAAGGTCTGTTGGCAATTCGGAAAGGGCTGAACTTGTTCGCGAACCTTCGTCCAGCCGTATTATATGAGGAATTAAACGCGGCTTGTCCATTGCGGGAAGATATTATTGGCGATGGATTTGATATGATGATTATGCGTGAATTGACTGGAGGCTTGTACTTTGGGGAACGCAAAACCATTGAGGAAAATGGGGTGCAAAAGGCCATTGATACCTTAACTTATGATGAAAATGAAATTAGAAGGATTGCCATCAAAGGGTTTGACATTGCCCGGAAACGCCGCAATAAAGTGACCAGCGTGGATAAAGCCAATGTACTGGATTCTTCCCGTTTATGGAGAAAAGTGGTACATGAAGTTGCAAAAGACTATCCAGATGTAGAATTAGAGGATATGTTGGTGGATAACTGCGCAATGCAATTGGTACGTGACCCAAAACAATTTGACGTTATTTTGACAGAAAATATGTTTGGGGATATTTTGTCTGATGAAGCAAGTATGGTTACTGGTTCCATTGGCATGTTGGCTTCCGCCAGCTTAAACGAAACAAAGTTTGGTATGTATGAACCAAGCCATGGTTCCGCACCGGATATTGCGGGACAGAATAAAGCCAACCCAATTGCGACCATTCTTTCTGCTTCGATGATGCTGCGTTATTCCTTTGATATGGATAAAGAAGCCGATGATGTTGATCAGGCGATTAAGAAAGTACTACAAAAGGGATATCGTACAGGTGATATCATGAGTGAAGGCAATACTTTAGTAACCTGTTCCGAAATGGGTGACGCTATTTTACAAGAGTTATAATAGAATTTTTTCAAGAATATTGAAAGTAAAAATTTTAGAATAGCGTTAGTATGTCATCAGAATAATGATGACATACTAATTTTATAGTTTGTGCCTATAGTTTAAATACAGATTTGTATAGCAAGTGCTGAATTGGAAGCTTTTGTTTTAACATGACATTGTATCTTATTGATTACTTTTCGTTCCGAAAAATTATAGTTTCCCCTTATCAAGATTAATGCTTTGGATAAAAGCACCATATAATCTATCTTGATTGTTGGCGAAAATGGAAGCGAGCTTATTGAATCATAGAAAAACCACCAGTTTTTTAAGACTGGTGGTTTTTTGATAGGTTAAATGTTGTACCTTTTACCGTACAACTTAAAATTAATGTTTTTTCCGTTTTGCGATAACCAGAGCAGTAGCGCCAGCAGCCCCTAATGCAACGATCAATGCTGGGAATGCCATATCCCCTGTGGTTGGAGTGGAAGTAGATGGGGTAGAAGGATTGAAAGGAGTTTCTGATGGAGTTTCAGAAGGAGTGGATGGATTGGAAGATTCGCTTGGGGTTGGTTGTTCTGGTTCAGGAATTTCTAGGGTAGTTTGTACATATGGAGTAACTGTTACATCACCGATGACACCAAATTCCTGGGTGCGTTCTGTTTTAATGTTTGCCAGGTTGGAGGTAACCTCTACCGTAATGTTGTTTGTACCTTTTACCAGGTATTTTCCAATATCAACAGTATTGGAAAGCTGGTTGACTGGTACTTCAGTACCATTTACCTTTAATTTCATGGTATCAGATACTCTGGTAAAGGAAATCATAGCGCCTTGCCCTTGTTCCCAGCCGTTTTCCAGTTCAAAAGAAGTATTGTAGGTAGCAACACCTGCTACATCCTCTAAACCTTCAATTTCGTTCCAAGGTACTAATTGATCCAATTGATATGGCCCTAAAATCTCTTTGTTGGTTTCCAGTGGAGTTTCGCCCGGTGTCCAGGATTCTATTTGCATGGTCCATTGATTTAATTGGAGCGGTTCCTCTGCTGCTTCTACCTGAATTGAGGTAATATCTCCATTTTGATTGGTAAAGGAATAGCTGTTTTGTTCTGTTGTCCGTGCTACTAGATTTCCATTTTCATCATACACTACTGGGACATCTGATGATACAATATGGTTTTGCGGGGTAGTATCGTTCCAACCTTCTTTTGCGATGGCAATCAACATATTATCATTTGGCTGTAATGAGACTTCAAGAATGGTTTTGCCATCTTTTTGTTCATATTGAGCAATTGGACTAATTTCACCAGACCATGGATCTAACTGGTATGGAATACCTTCCCCTTCAAATGTGACAGATTGGGTACAGCTTTCTTTTAAACTATTATTGTAAGCATAGTAATATTCTACATTTTCATCACTGCGGTGATAGAACAAATTGGTAGAAGGCTGATTTGGAGTTGCGTCTGGGGTAATCGAAATCTGTTTTAGTGTAGCAACCAGGTTTTCGCGATTGGAATTGGAAAGTAAAATAACACTATCCAGACTGCATAGTTCCTGCATCACCTGTGCTAACTGAGCATTTTGCTGATTCATTTTCTCAACACTACCGCCATAGCTACCCACACTAGTTGGTACATCACCAAGAATGATAACAGGCAATCCAGCTTCTGCGTAATCTAGGATTTTTTTGGCAGTTTCCAAAGGCATATCGCAGGTTTTCTGTTCACCGGTATCTGCGTTTAACCGTTGGTCGATTACCAATGCTTTATAAGAAGGGCCATCCGCAGCTAAAACAGGCTGACCATTTTGTATGGATACAACAGCGTTGTCCATATTTAAAACAGTAGGAGAAACATAATCGTAGGAATATCCGTTGGATTCTAATGCATTTAAATCAGCATCTAATAGACTTGATGTATCATAATAATTGTAACGGTAGAGTGCCAGATCAATATTTCCCTGTCCCTGTTGTAAAACAAACTGTATTCTAGATAAATAATCGGTCATTGCATTGACATGCTGCCACAATGGAGTTTTATCATCCCATTCGTTTGGAAAACCAGCTTTATCCGACATTCCAGAGTCTCCAGGCCAGGAATTGGTTTGATCTGATTTATAAGAAAATCCATGCATGACTACTCGATTGACTCCAGTAGCAAATTCGCGGTTCAAATAGGTCAACAAACCAACATCTAAAGAAGTTCCGTCTGCGGAATCGTTATTATTGGGGTATCCGTCGATTCCCTGAGTGTAGGAACCTGTCCAGGTTTGCCTCCATGCCAATCCAGATAGAGCTGAGGATTCAGTGGAATATATTTGGTCGCCTTTCATATGGACGGCGCCACTTTGTAAACGGTATCCATCACGGGTGTCATGCATATTCCAGGATTCTGTTTCTGAAATATCTACATTTAAAACAGAATCAGTAATTTCAAAGGGAGAATTATAACTGCCCTGATAGCGTAATGTCATGTTATGGCTGTGGGCCCATTCTGCTAACGTGGAAAGATGGTTTTCGTTGTATAATTCGGTTAATGTTTTGAAAAAATCCATCCTTACCTGATAGCCAACCTCGTTAAAATCAAAATGTGAGTTACTATCTATTGTATTTTTGTGGGCATAATAAGGATAAAAATTGTCCATAAATATTGCTGGTAAATATGGTGTTAAATCATATCCGCGACGGGTTTGGAATTCTTCCAGTAAATCTTTTGTCCACATAGCAGCTTCAGGTTTTTTCTGGTTACCTAATTCTAATGAATCAGCATATACACTGCCTCCATTTTTTTCATACAAGGCTTGTAATTCAGGATCTTTTCGGAACCCTTCTTCCCAACAGTCAATTAATGCCTGGGTTGCCTCTTTGCTGGTATGGTCAATTACATAAGTTCCACCTGCTTTTGCCATAACCCCTGTAGATTGCCGATAAATATAAAATATTGTCCAGTCTCCTTCTTTTGGTGCAGTCCATGTAATGGTTCCAGCAGTTTGGTCGATTGTGGCGTTCTGATCTTTCATCAGATCAATTGCTGTAGTAGAATCATAAGACCCATCTGATTGTTTTTGAGCAGCTGTTACTGCAACCAGTTCGCTTTCCATTTCAGTATCAAAATTTCCATCTGGAATGGGCAGGCTATTTTCCTGGTATACCATTTGGTTATCGGTTGCGGTAAAGGCAACATCCTTATAAAATAACCCTTGTTCTAACCTGGTGTCGTTTACATCGGTGATAGCCGGTACGGATAAAGGCCACATTTGGCTCAAGGTGAAATCCAGGGTAATCCCACATTTAATTGCTTCGTCCAATGCCCATTTCATCGTTTGATTCCATTCATCGCTTCCAAAGGGAACAGTTGTTAAATCCATTCCAACAAGCTCTAACCCACCAAATCCGCCTTCTGCCATGGTGCGGATTTCCCGACGTGTCTCTTCTTCTGTCATGATACCAGGGCAGATCCACCAACGAGCATAAGGTTTTGATGAGCCTCCTGGATTTTGGAACTGTTCTGCAAATGAGGTTGTTTGGGTTTCTGACTCAGCGGTTGCTGGAATGGTATTGCCAAGCATACTAAACGACAAAGCCGCCGCTAGTGTGATGCAAGAAACCCGTTTCACAAATTTTTTCTTCATTTTTGATTTTCAATCCTTTCCATAAATGTTATACTAATAGTGTAATGAATTTATTGAAAGGATTCCATGTAATGAAAACACAACCAATTTGGTAATTTGATGATTTATATGGTGAAAATAGAGAAAGATATGAGGATTTTTTATGGATCTTAACCAATACTTACAAGCAGAATATAAACGTGCAGCCCATATTTTATTTGACCCGAAGGTAAAAGAAAAAAGACAGTTGCAATTAGACCAACAGGGATTTTATACGATTCCATTTGATGGGATATCCAAAGGACTTGACCGTGATATTGTTATCCTATTACATGGAAAAACTTGCAAAAGAATGCACAAACCAAAACAGATACTATGGCATAACCATGATTATTTTGAGATGGTTTATGTTTATCGTGGAGGATGTTTCAACCAGTTCCAGGATGCTGTTATCCAACTTCATCAAGGTGACATCCTTTTATTAAATCCTACGATTATCCATCATTTATATACTACAGAGGAGAATGACTGCGTCTTTAATATTATGCTAAGCAAGTCCCTATTTGAAGGTTCTATGTGGCAGCTATTATCGGATAATAAATTGATGAGCAATTTTTTTGTCAACTATTTCTACCAGATGAATAAAACCAAGGATTATATGTATTTTGATAGTTTTCAAAACCATCAAATTCAAGATACGATTACTAGCATGATAGGGGAGTATTTGAGCAAAAAACCAGGGTACCATAAAGTTGTCCAATCATATTTGGTGATCCTATTTGCTTATTTGTCCCGCCAATATATCGAAACCAACCATATTGACCAAAATAATTTGGGACAAAATAGTTTACTGCCAGATATTATTGCATACATTGCCCAAAATTATAAAAGTGTCACACTAACAGAAGTACAGGATCATTTTAATTATTCATCGGGGCATATTTCACGGTTGATGAAACAACATACCGGTAAAACGTTTTCTGAAATTGTCCACAATTTTAAGCTGGACCACGCTAAGGAATTATTACAGACAACGAATTTGGATATGACTGAAATAGCAGAACAGATAGGCTTTAATGACAGTAATTATTTGAACAAGGTATTTAAAAAGCGGTTTGGAGTTGCCCCTTCCCAATATCGAAAAGGGATGCAGAATGAATCATAGGTGTTCATATAGGGATGAAGGACGAAAAGCATTGAATGGCTGATAAACTCTATATAAATTTGTATGAAATAGGCAAGAAAGTAAATAGAAAAACCACCAGTCTTAAAAAACTGGTGGTTTTTTGATAGGTTAAATGTTGTACCTTTTACTGTACAACTTAAAATTAATGTTTTTTCCGTTTTGCAATAACCAGAGCAGTAGCGCCAGCAGCCCCTAATGCAACGATCAATGCTGGGAATGCCATATCCCCTGTGGTTGGAGTGGAAGTAGATGGGGTAGAAGGATTGGAAGGAGTTTCTGATGGAGTTTCAGAAGGAGTGGATGGATTGGAAGGTTCGCTTGGGGTTGGTTGTTCTGGTTCAGGAACTTCTAAGGTAGTTTGTACATATGGAGTAACTGTTACATCACCAATAATACCAAATTCCTGAGTGCGTTCTGTTTTGATGTTTGCTAGATTGGAGGTAACCTCTACTGTAATATTGTTTGTACCTTTTACTAGGTACTTTCCAATGTCAATAGTATTGGAAAGCTGGTTAACTGGTACTTCAGTACCATTTACCTTTAATTTCATGGTATCAGATACTCTGGTAAAGGAAATCATAGCGCCTTGCCCTTGTTCCCAGCCGTTTTCTAGCTCAAAGGAAGTATTGTAGGTAGCAACGCCTGCTACATCCTCTAAACCTTCAATTTCGTTCCAAGGTACTAATTCATCCAATTCATATGGGCCTAAATTTTCTTTTTTGGTTTCCAAAGCAGTATCACCAGCAGACCAGGATTCCAAATTCATTGTCCAGTGGTTCAAAGTAATAGGTTGTTGAGCAGCATTTATTTCAACGGTACTAGAGGTGCCATTGCTGAAGTCAAATGTGTAGTTTCCTTGTTTGGATGTTCTAGCAACAAGAGTACCATCTTGGTATCCCACAGAATCAGCATTGGTTTTGGTAATATGGTTTCCATTTGCGGAAGCGCCAGTCCAAGTATCTTTTGCCAGAGCAATAAGCATGTTCTCATTTGCTTTTAAGTCAACAGAGATTGTAGTTTTGCCATCTTCCTGTGTATATTCTGCGATTTGGGTGATTTCACCGGACCATGGATCCAAGAAGTAAGGAGTGCCTTCTCCCTGTAAAGAAATAGTTTGGGAAATTTCTTCATTCAAATCAGAATTATAGAGATAATAATAATCAGCATCTGCATCGGTACGATGGAAGTTTAATAAGGCGGAATCATTATCTTTCTGTACATCAGACGATACCCCTAGTTCAGATAATGCAGCAGGGACATTATCTTTTGTAGCAACAATTTTTGTTGTTGACAGTGCTTCAATTTCAGCCATAATTTCAGCAAGCTTAGCGTTTTCAGCATTCATTGCTTCATCAGAGCCACAGAAGGAGCCCACTTTGCTTGGAGCTTCTCCAACAATAACAATTGGTAAGCCAGCTTTTGCGTAGTTCAAGATTTTTTCTGCTGTAGCCACTGGCATGCTGGATGCAGTAAGTCCATCTTTTTCTTGACCTTCTGTTACTAAATATCGTTGGTCTAATATCAGCGCTTTATAAGAAGGGCCATCAGCAGCCAGAACTGTTTTTCCATTTACAGTAGATGTAACGGCGTTATCTAAATCCAATAAAGCTGGTGCGGCAAAATCGTAAGTATATCCGGCTTTTTCAAGTTCGTTTAAAGCCCAGTCAAACCCTTCGCTGCGTTCGTAATTTGCTTTACGGTAAATAGCCAAATCAATATCAGCTTGGCCTTTTTGCATCACATATTGGGTGCGTGCCAAATAATCTGTCATTTGGTCAATATGGTTCCACATTGGTGTTTTGTCATCCCATTCATTTGGGAATCCAGCCATGGACATAAAGGAATCTCCAGGCCATTGCTGCATAAGAGAGGACTTATATGAAAATCCGTGCATAACAATACGGTTAACACCAGTTGCAAGTTCACGGTTATAATGATACAGTAAACCTGCATCTTCATTGATCACATCTGCACCTGCCAGATTGTCGTCTCCGCCTGGATAAACGTAGTTTGTACCATCGGTTGGCCAATAATATCCGTTTTCATCTAGTTCTTTGTCGGAACGGTGAGAGCCCGTCCAAGTTTGTGCCCAACCTAGATTTTTAACAGCAGAGGACTCTGTGGAGTAGATATTGCTGCCCGTCATATGTACTACACCACTTTGGGTACGGTACATATCTTTATTATCAAAATGTCCCCAGGATTCAGTTTCTACAATATCAGTTGCCAGGGAAGCTTCCGTTACTTCCATACAGTTCCCATATACTTGATAGCGAAGTTTCATGTTATGAGTATTTGCCCAATCACGAATGACAGCAACGTGGTTTTCGGTAAATAATTCTGTTAATGTCTGGTAAAAATCTTCTCTAATTTGGGTGCCCTGTGTACCAAAATTAAAATCGGAAGCTGCATCAGCGCCTTTGGTATGGGAATAGTAAGGATAAAATCCTTCCATAAAGATTGCTGGAAGATATGGGGTTAAATCATAACCACGACGCATTTTAAATTCTTCTAACAGATTTGCCGTCCAAAATGCGGACTGGTCTTTAGTAGCTTGCCCTAATTCTAGGGAATCACAGAAGATATTGCCGCCATTTTGTTCATATAACCCTTTTAAGTCGCCAGCCATTACAGTGTTTTCCCAATAATCTAGAACAGCTTGGGTAGCGTCTTTGCTAAAATGGTCGATTACAGGGTCAGAAGAACCCCAGCTAGAAGCAGTAGAAATTGCTTGACGGTATAAATAAAAAATTGTCCAATTTCCTTCTTCCGGAGCAGTCCAGTTTAAACTGGCATTGGAAACATCTGTATTATCGGACATTCCGGTAATAGATGATGTAATATCAATAGCACTATTAGGGTCATAAATACCATCTACCTGCTTGGCAGCAGTAACAGCGACCAGTTCATAAGGACGTTCTGTTTCAAATTGCTCATCTGGAAATGGAATTTGATCTGCTGTATATGCCATATTTCCAGTAGTAGCAATAAAATCTACATTTTTATAGAATAATCCTTGTTCTGTCCGAATATCATTTTTGTCAGTAATTGCTGGGGTTTTTATTGGCCAACCTTGCCCGATTGTAAAATCTAACTGAATTCCACAGTCTAAAGCTTCTTCTAATGCCCATTGCATACATTGATTCCAACCTTCTGAACCAAATGACGCAACTGTAGACAGTGCTACTAGTTCAATTCCTCCAAAGCCGGCTTCAGCCATTTGGCGGATTTCTCGTTTCGTTTCCTGTTCAGTCATTGCACCTGGCATAACCCACCAACGGATAAATGGTTTTGCAGTGCCAGATGGATCCTTAAATTCTGTAGCAAACGTAGGATTTCCACTTTCAGCAGCAGAAACACTGGGAATTGCTGCTGTAACCGAAACAGCTGCAATTAAACCAGCTAAACCAGCTGCGGATATTTTTTTTAATACTTTTTGCTTCATAGTTTCTTTTTCCTTTCATTTATAGTATGATATATAGTATAAAAAGAAAAGAGAAGTGATTCTACGCTATTTTTGGTAAAATAACTGGTAAAAAAACGTTCTTTTTGGTAAAATATAAAATAAGTGTGGTGATTTTTTGTGAATCTTGATATGTACATTCAAAAAGAAATACAACGTACCCAACAATATAATAGTAAAAACTCATTGAAAACGTGGATTCATAATCAGGTAAGTCAGTCTGGATTTTATGTAGTTCCCATTGAAGGAATGTTAAAAGAAGGGGAAACGATTTCTGTGTTGATACATAGTCAGGATGAAGTTCCTCCAAAACAACTTCCTTATTTCCATAATCATACCTATTTTGAGTTAATTTATGTCTACCATGGAACCTGTATCAACCGTTTTCAAGATCATGAAATAGAACTTCACCAAGGGGATATTCTATTATTAAATCCTAATGTACTACATGCACCGTATATCATGGAACCTACTGATTGTGTCTTTAATGTAATGTTAAGCAAAAAGCTGTTTGAGACCTCGATGATGTCACTGCTTTCGGACAATAAATTTTTAAGCGAATTCTTTTTCAATTATTTATATCAGATGAATCAGACAAGAGATTATATTTATTTTCCAACCCACCATAATCCTTCGATTGATGAAACAGTAACTGGAATTATTTATGAGTATATCAATAAACAACCGTTTTATATTAAAATTATGGAATCAGGATTATCCATGTTATTTGGGCTGCTCACCCGCCAATATGCTTTTGACCACCATATTGAGGAGCACATCCGTTCAAAAACAGCGGTACTTCCAGATATGATCGCTTATATCAATGAACATTGTAAAGATATTACATTAAATGAATTAGAACAGCAGTTTTCTTATTCTTCCAGTTATATATCTAAATTATTAAAAAAACATACTGGTCAGAGTTTTTCTGATTTGGTGTGTAAATTTCGATTGGATCATGCTTGTGAATTACTACAAAACACAAATTTGAGTATGTCAGAATTATCGGAATTGGTAGGTTTTAGCGACAGCCATTATTTCAATAAAGTGTTTAAAAAACGGTTTGGCATTGCGCCTTCCCAATATCGGAAAGGAATGCAAGGACAAAATGAAAATTGAAATGGGTGATTTTTCTACTAAGTAATCGTAATGAAAGAGGACTCTGAATTTTTCAGAGTCCTTTTTCATTAAACTTTCAATTGTTGCCCTGGATAAATTAAATTTGGATTAGAGATTCCATTTATTTGTGCCAGATGTTGATAGGTGGTTCCAAATTGTGCCGCAATCCCGCTTAATGTGTCGCCGGATTTTACGGTATAAATAGTTTGGTTAGTATTGTTTTGATTAACACTGCGAATGTCTCCATCGTTTACCCAGCACTTACCGTTGTCAATTAAATAAGGGTTACGGGCAGTCGGAATAATACGGGTAATTGTACCACTTCCATTGACATAGATGGCTTCCGAAATTGGATCCGTAGAAGCGCGATAACAACTGGAATAAGTGACAAAATCCCCAATTTTATATTTGGTTTGTGGCAGGGTTTCCGTATAAAATCCATTTAATTTTAATTCCCGAATAATCGAAGGAAAATCTTTATAACATTCATTCATATCCACATCGCCAGTAATTCCAGGGACAGAACCTTGGCTGGTATACTGCCATATATCAAATGGTTCTGGATAACTTGGGGAAGAAGCATACTGTGCCAGCCAGATAGTGAACCGTTTGATACGATTATAATCCAGTTTGTTTACTAACCAGTTCTTATTGGAGTATATCCCTACATAATATCCGGCTCGTTCCACTTTTTCGCAAAATGCCACGGTAATATCCGTTAATAATTCTCTGCTTAAAGATGCCTGGCTTTCATCTTCAATATCAAAATAAACAGGGTATTCAAATTGTTTGTTTTGGATCCATTCTAAAAATACGTCGGCTTCTTTTTCCGCATCGGCTACAGAAGTCGCATAACTGTAAAGATAACTTCCAACAGGAATTCCAGCAATTTTTGCATTGGAATAGTTTTCCTCAAATTTGGGATCTTTTTGGTTGAGCTCCTTCCCATACCCAGCGCGGATAATCGCAAATTGGATTCCAGCGGATTTCACCTGATTGAAATCAATTGTTCCTTGCCATTTGGAAACATCAATTCCGTTTAATTGCATGGATCATCCTCCTTATCATTTCAAAAAATGGAAAAATAATTTTCCACCTTCATTATATGCTGGAATCGGATTTAAATTGAAACAAAACGCATGATTTTTTATTTTCCGAAAATACTAATTTTAAAATGAATGAAAGGAGAGTTGTTTTTATGCAGCAATTTCGTTATAAAATTCAGGACCCTGTAGGAATCCACGCGCGTCCAGCTGGCTTGTTGGCAAAACAGGCAGTCCAATACCAATCGGATGTCACGATTTCTGTTGATGGAAAATGTGGGGATGTAAAACGCATCTTTTCCTTAATGGGGGTTGCGGCTAAACATGGGGATACCGTCACAATTGAAGTGAAAGGTACGGACGAAGAAAAAGCGGCTAAAGAATTGGAAACGTTTTTTAAAGATAATCTTTAAAAATAGCAATAGCCTGTTGGAGATGTTCCAACAGGTTTTTTTGTCTGTATCATATAGTTTAATAAATTAAAAAATTATAGAATTAGTTATTTTAAATCCTGTTCCTATAGAATTGATTTGTGTACTATCAACATAGTATTGCAGTAAATTTTGTATAGAAATTGATTGGATTTTATCGTGCAGATTTGATATACTGTAAAAGAAAGGTTGTGACTATATTATGAAATCAAAATTAATCAAACAAAATATGTTCGTATTACTCTATCAAATAGATTCCTCTCAAGCAGATGCAATGATTCAGGAATTAGAAAACCTTAGTATAAAGTACCAGTTGGTTTCTGCAAATGACTTAAACCAGTCTGTTGGATATTTAGCGGGAATTCCAGGGTTTCAGCCAGCAGAAGGTTCCTATGAAGGAGAAGTACTGGACACCCCTTTGATGATTTTTTGCGGGATGCAAATGAAAGAAATGCATCCTATTTTACAGACTTTAAAGAAAAAAGAAATTGGTCAGGAATATCGTAAAGTAATGTTGACTCCAAATAACCAGTTTTGGAGCTTGGAAGCATTGATTCATGAAATTACCAGGGAACATAATTATTTTCAGAAAATGGAACAGTTGAGTCGGCTGTTGCGAAAGGTTCAGGAAACTGGGGATGTTAACGCCAAGCAGGTAGCGGAACAGTATGTTCCATTATTACAAGCAAAACAACCAAACCATGAACAAATGGATAGGGCGATTGATATTCTTACAAAATTAGTATAATTGTTTACGAAATATATCTTGTAATTTTTTATCATTCGTACTATGCTCTTTAGTAAGAATTTATATAAATGAGGTGAATGATTTGGACTTTAATCCACAAATTCCAATGGGCCATCATCCCTCGGATGACCAACAATTATCAAACCAACAAACAACTATTCCAATAAATCAGCAGAATACAATTTCACAAGGAGCCCCTCCTAATCAAAACCAACAAGTTTTTCCGGGGTATCCTCCGTATGGAAACCAGTACCAATCGCCACAACAGGGGTATCCTTATCCAGGGCAGCAGGTGCCACCACCATATTATGGGCAGCCCATGCCAGCTCCGCCAAAACCTAGTAATCCTCAAAAGGTGTTTTTGAAAAAAGTGGCAAACCGTGTCGGATTAGGTTGCTTAATTTGTGTAGCAGGGTATGCTTTATTTTCTTATTTGTTTTTATTTTTGGCTCCACTTATTACATTACTCGTTACAGGGCAAACCCAATTAATTGATCAAATGGGATTATTTCGGGCAATCTTATATACCTACCAGAGTTCAACAGAATTACAATGGGCAATGCAATTGTTCGTATCTGTGTTTGGATGTGGCGTTGCTATTTTGTCCTTACGAAAGATGCTGAACATTAAAATAAAAAGCTTTTTCCATAAGCCGGAACATGGCCTGCGGTATATTGCGCAGGGTTCTATTGTACAATTAGGTATAAGTATGGCGGCAAGCATGGCGCTGACTATCCTTACTTCACTCTGTTTAGGGCTGATGGGAGATGTGGGAGGGAGTATTTCTTCTCCAGATTTTAGTTTAAGGGAATTAAATCCTATTACGGTTACCCTGTATTTACTTTCTTTATTAGTCGTGGCTCCAATATTTGAAGAGATTTTGTTCCGAGGCTTTGTGCTGCGCGCTTTACAACGGTATGGTAATATCTTTGCGATAGCAGTATCTTCTATTTGTTTTGGATTATACCATGGAAATTTATCGCAGTTTGTACCAACTGCAATTGGAGCTTGTATTATGGGATATATTGCAGTAAAATCCAATTCTTTAATTCCAGGAATGGTGATCCATCTCATTAATAATTTGATTTCCACAGTACAGGTATTGGCTATTGATTATCTACCAGATACATGGTCTACTGCTATCAATGTTTCCCTTAACCTATTGATTTTTGGTGGCGCTATTTTAATTTTAATCCTTAACGCAAAACGGATTAGCCTCAAAAATAATAATATGAGTAATTTATCCAATGGAGAATGTGTTGCAGCCACCATTGCCACACCAGGAATGATCCTCTTTTTAGTGTATTCTTTGTGGCAGATTATTACATACTTCTTTTAATTGAAACAGATTGGTAGAAGAGTTGATTTAAAACGGATGGATACTTTTTCATCATTTCCTAATAGAGCATGAATTAGCTCAACAATCGCAAATTTCTTATGGAAGCCTTCGAATTAGGAGGCTTCTTTTTTTATAAAAAGTATACTGTATCTATCATAAAACACCAATCTTTTTCATATCAAGTCAATTGGTATTTTACTCCACATCCATTTCGTACAATCAGAGATGGATAATAATTTGATAGGATGGAAAAGTATGCTATACTGTGGCGTTTTCAAAAATATAAAACAATAAAAATAAGGTGAGTTTTTAAAAATAGGGCTAAATGATGTAAGCACTCATACATAATATTTTTAATTCGTTTCAAGGTGAATGGAAAAAATAGAATAGAGGAATTTGTACAAATTGGAATATGTTGAGGATTATCGATGATAATCAGGGTCTTGTTCCATTTTTTTTACTAACAGTTTTAAGTTGTTTAAGGTATCTGGATGAATAAAATGTTCGATTTTTTCTACCTGTTCCAATTGGTCCTGGTTTTTATTTAACAAACAAAAAAATTCATAAAGTAATTGATGGCGTTGAAGTAGTTCAGCGCCTTTTTTCCTGCCCTGTTCCGTCAATTGTACAATTCCATATGGTTCAAACTCAACCATTCCAGCTAGTTTGAGGTGGCCAGCCATCTTAGAGGCAGAAGAGGGACGTACATTTAATTTTTCCGCTAATGTATGAATCCTTATTGGTTGGTTTTTTTCGGAACACCGGCAGATCATTTCTAAATAATCTTCCATAGAGGCGGTCAGCCCTTCTGGTTCCTGACGCTGATATCCTGCGAGGGTATAAAAATCACTGGGCATTTTGTTCTCCTTTGGTTGTCACTAAATAAAATTTATAGAATATGATAGTGGTAGGAAACAAAGTTTCCTTTGGGTACAGAATAATACATTTGAAATAGATTTTGCTGGCATTGTACTACTGTTGATACCAGCATATGATAGGGAGGCACAGATCATGTCTGTTACAACATTAAATCAATTAAAAGAGGGGCAAACAGCTACCATTTCTGGATTATTGGCAAAAGGTTCGATGAGAAGACGACTACAGGATATTGGTTTGATTGAAGGGGCTAAGGTAGAATGTTTGCAAAAGAGCCCATTTGGCGATCCGGTGGCGTATTTGATTTGTGGGGCAGCGATTGCGTTGCGAACTGAAGATTCCGACCATGTTATGATTAAAAGCTAAAGAAAGAGGTGGGATTATGGGGTTGACGGCAAATTCAACTGGCTCAGGAGCCATTGATACGGGTCTGCATATCCAGCGAGGTTCTGTCCAAGATAGAGTGATTGGGTTAGCTGGTAATCCAAATGTAGGGAAAAGTACAGTGTTTAATGCCCTTACAGGGTTAAATCAACACACTGGCAACTGGCCAGGGAAAACTGTCACCAATGCCCAAGGAAATTATCAACGGGAAGGCAGGAACTATATTTTAGTTGACCTGCCGGGTACTTATTCTTTGTTAGCGCATTCTGCGGAGGAAGAAGTTGCTAGGGACTTTATCTGTTTTGGCGATGCGGATGCCACTGTAGTAGTATGTGACGCGACTTGCTTAGAAAGAAACTTAAATTTGGTTTTGCAAACAATCGAAATCACACCAAATGTAGTAGTATGTGTTAATTTGCTGGATGAAGCAGAGAAAAAGGGGATTCAACTGGATTTAAAAGAACTGTCAAACCGTCTTGGCGTCCCCGTTGTTGGTACCAGCGCAAGGAAAGGGAAAGGACTGGAACAACTGACACAAACCATAGAAACCTGTGTAATGAACCAGCCAAAACCAATGAAAGTGGTTTATACAACCCCGATCGAACAGGCAGTAGCAAAACTGGAACCTGTGGTTTCTCCCCTTACACAGGGAAAAATCAATGCCAGATGGTTGTCTTTAAAACTGTTGGAACAAGATGAAATATTGATTCAAACAGCGTCAGAATATTTACAGATCGATTTACAGAAAGAATTAGAACTGCCATTACGGGAAGTGTGGGAACAACTGAAATTGGAACACATAGGCTCTGAAAAGCTGAGGGATGACATGGTATCCTGTTTGGTAACCGCAGCGGGATTGGTTTCGTCCGGTGTAGTTCACTCACAACAAACAGTGAAAACCAGAAGAGACCGAAAAATAGACCGCATTTTAACCAACCGTTGGACGGGAATTCCCCTTATGATTTTACTGCTATTGGGGATTTTTTGGATTACTATTACAGGGGCAAATTATCCATCGCAGTTGCTTTCCACAGGATTGTTTTGGATACAAGACCGGTTAACTGATTTTTTTATGTGGATTGGTGCTCCAGATTGGCTACATGGTATTTTAGTTTTAGGTGTTTACCGTGTACTGGCATGGGTTGTTTCGGTTATGCTCCCACCAATGGCGATTTTTTTCCCGTTATTTACTTTGTTAGAAGATTTAGGATACCTGCCACGTGTCGCCTTTAATTTAGACCATTTCTTCAAAAAAGCATGTACCTGTGGCAAGCAGGCCTTAACAATGTGTATGGGATTTGGGTGTAACGCAGCGGGGATTGTGGGATGTCGTATTATTGATTCCCCAAGAGAACGGCTGATTGCTATGATTACCAATTCTTTTGTTCCGTGCAATGGACGGTTCCCTATTTTAATTTCGATAATCACTATGTTTTTTGTTGGCTCCCAGTTTCAATCATTTACCGCCACATTACTGTTAACTGGAATGATTGTTTTAGGCATTGCCATGACATTTTGGGTATCCCGTTTGTTATCTAAAACAATTTTAAAAGGGATTCCATCTTCTTTTACCCTAGAATTGCCTCCTTACCGTCGTCCTCAGATTGGTAAAGTAATTGTTAGGTCTTTATTAGACCGTACTATTTTCGTGTTAGGAAGGGCGGTAGCAGTAGCTGCTCCAGCAGGAGCTATCCTATGGATTATGGCAAATGTTACGGTTGGAGATGCTACTCTATTAGCACATTGTTCTAATTTTTTAGACCCATTTGGACACCTGCTTGGTATGGATGGCACCATTCTGTTGGCGTTTATTCTTGGATGGCCAGCTAACGAAATTGTGGTTCCCATTATTATTATGGCATATATGTGCAGCAACAGCATCATGGAGTTTGAAAGCCTGTTGGATCTAAAAACTTTGTTGGTTGACCATGGTTGGACCTGGTTAACCGCTATCTGTACCATGTTATTCTGTTTGATGCACTGGCCTTGTTCCACTACCTGTTTTACCATTAAAAAAGAAAGTAAAAGTTGGAAATGGACTATCATTTCTTTTCTTACCCCTACTTTAATTGGGATGGCTTGTTGCTTTGTAGTGGCAAATATATCGCGTATTTTTGTTCCAGGAATCTAAAGAAATGGTGGATAAAAATAAAATGATTGTACAAAATATCTGATTTATGATATAATATACACCAGTTAACATAAGATAGACAAATATGAGTTGTATCATAAATTTGAAATAAATTAGAAGGAGAAAAAAATGGGTTTTGAATTGTGGACTTTTAAAAAAATTACAGATTATTGGGACAATACAAAAGAAAATAGTATTTATCATTTCTCTCAGATAATCGGAAATTATTCAGAACAGCAAAAAGAGGCTACTTATCGTGAAATTAGCCAGCTACTTCGGGATTATACTAAATTAATTGATGATTTTCAGTTGGCACGTCTCGCATTTTACATTTTAGATGAAATCTATATATCTGTGAATCATATGCCGGAATATAATGAAAAAGTAGTAGAATACCTGCAAAAAACGGCTGGAACCATCTTTGAGCAGATGGAAGAACGCAATATTGCAGTACATTATTTGTGTAACAATAAATTTCATTCTTACCATTTACCGATGTTTGTGTTTAAGCATTGTTTTATGCCGGCAAGGGTCCGTTATATCTGTGCTCATGAGGTGGCAAAAACCTTAATGAGAAAAGATGGATTACAAAATCATGAGATGGAAGCCCATTTGGAAGAATATCTACCAAAAGCGCGGCCACTAGTCGAGGAAATGATTGAAATCTGCCACAATGAGAATGTAAGTTATGTTTATCTAGAAATTGGTGGTGTAGAGCAAGATTTTATGCGTTCTATGTCATTTGTACACGCTCCGGGGACAATGACAGTCGTGCGCAGTTTAGCGCCTGAAGTGGGTAGTAAATGTCAACTATGGTGGGCTCCAATGGAAGCGGAGGCAAATAAATGAGGAAGCTGGTAAAACCGCTTGCCCTATGGAGGGAAAGCGGTTTTTTTGCGACTGAGAGAGGGAAGTCTTTTGGATAATTTACTTTATAGTTTAAACGCATCTATACCTGTTTTTATTGTTATCATAGCGGGATGGTTTTTCCGTCAAAAAGGAATGTTAACAGAACAGTTTGTTACGGTAGCAAATAAATTTAATTTTAAGGTAACCTTGCCTATTTTACTGTTTATGGATATTTCCTCCATGAATTTACGAGAAGTATTCCATTGGCAATTTGTATTGTTTTGTATGGTAGCAACCACAATTTG
The DNA here is from genome assembly GCF_014297275.1 of Clostridium facile. Lineage (NCBI taxonomy): Bacteria > Bacillati > Bacillota > Clostridia > Eubacteriales > Clostridiaceae > Clostridium > Clostridium facile. The sequence goes on along the minus strand of NZ_JACOQK010000001.1, from coordinate 1,737,495 downwards.
TTTTTTTGTTACTTGGATTTTCGCAAAAAGGTTTTTATCCTCAGAAATGGTAGGAAGTTTTGTGCAAGGGTCTTTCCGTGGGAGTGCCGCTGTATTGGGGGTCGCTTTTATGACCAATATTTACGGCGATGCTGGACTGGCTCCTTTAATGATTATTGGATGCGTGCCATTGTATAATATTTATTCTGTGATTGTGCTAACCATAGAATCGAATGAGGACAAGCCAAAACAGGGTCAGATTAAAACCGCATTGGTGAATATCTGTAAGAACCCTTTGATTATTGGGATTTTGTTAGGGGTTATTGTTGCATTGTTACCATTCCAACTGCCGGATATGGTGAATAAAACATTATCCAGTTTTTCGGATATGGCAACACCTTTGGCGCTAATCGCAATTGGTGCTGCGTTTGAAGGAAAAAAAGCGTTGGCGAAGATACGCCCTACTTTGGTGGCAAGCCTTATTAAATTAGTTGTCCAGCCACTGGTCTTTTTGTCCATAGCGGTTTGGCTTGGTTTTCGGAACCAGGAATTAATTGCGTTTTTGATTATGTTGGGGGCACCTTCTACAGCAAGTTCTTATATTATGGCAAAAAATATGGGAAATGATGATGTTTTGTCAGCGAGTATTATCGTTGTTACTACACTATTATCCGCGATTACGATTACAGGATGGCTGTTTCTTTTAAAAAGCTTATCCCTTATCGCATAACTTTGTGGAATAGTAATAAAGAACCTAAGTATATTTTGAGGAAAAAATAGTTTTTTTCCAGAAACCTTGTCCGAAACCTTATTTTTTATTATAATTGGGAAGGAACTTTCTCAAATATAAAATTGATTATAAGGAGAACACAACCATGGAATCTAAAATTTGTCCAAAATGCGGGAAACAGCTTTCCGAGGATGCGATATTGTGCACAAGCTGTGGCTATGTTTTGGCGGAACGGGAAGATAAAACAGAAATGATAAAAACGGACCCTAAACAATTGGAAAAAGAGGATGTTCTTTTGGAACAACAAACACAAGAGAACAATTGGAAAGAAGAAAAACCAAAAAAGAAAAAACGGATTCCACTATGGCCTTTTTTCTTAATTTTTGTTGCGGCTATTTTATTGGTAGCGGTCAATTTATTTATGGCAGATGCAGAAGGAAATACTTGGTTGAAATCCATGTGGTATGAAATCACTGGGCAAAAATCCTCTGCCACTGTCAACACAAACGATGTTGCGGAAATGCAGCTGGATGTATATGATTACTATGGTAAACCTATCTCAAACCTGACTGATAAAATAGGACAGCCATTAAAAATGAGTGAAAAACTGGATGCGGAAACAGGCCAGGTAACAGAATATGATTTTGGTCTATTTATTGCGGAAGTGAACCAATCCAATATGGTTCAGCGAATTACAATTTATTTTTATGCTTTAAATGACCCTTCTGTGATTCGGCTTTACCATATTAATGGAACCCACAATTATCGTGATCTTGTCAATATTAATGGGAATCCTTTTTTGGGAAATGAAAACACCACTGAAGTATACTATTATCCTGCTGATAAGGTAGCAGTGGAATATGAAATGGAAAATGGAGTGCCAGCAGTGGCCTCCATTTATACGGATGAGACCAACGGACAGGATTTACAGCAGCCTACCGATGAAACCACGGTAGAAAAAGTTGAAGTGACTGATTGGCTTGGACGCTACAATGCAGCAATTGAAGCGTTTATCGGAGCCCAGGGTATTGAAATGGAAGATGAAGATGGAGGCCATAGTTACACCTATTCTTATGGGCTTACCGTAAAAACAAATGCGGATAAATTAATTAGCCGTATTGAGGTAGACTTTACCAAATTAGAGAACAAAGATATGTTCCTGTTTAATGGCTTAGATGGAAATAATAATAAACAGACCGTCATGAACGCAACACGGGATTATGCTACATTAGAAGGGGACAGTTTGATTCTTACTAAAAACAATATACGGTATACTTATACATTTGATGAAAAAAACCAATTGATAAAAGCAGTAGCGGAAACAATTTAAGGGGAATAATATGGAACAATTTAAATTAACCAATGGTATATCCATTCCCAAGATAGGCTTGGGTGTGTGGCAATCAGGGGAACAAACGGAACAGGCTGTCTCTTGGGCATTACAAGAAGGATATCGACATATTGATACCGCTAGTTTTTATCAAAACGAGCGGCAAGTGGGCATGGCAATCCAATCCAGTGGCATTCCAAGAAATCAAATTTTTATTACTACTAAATTGTGGGTGGACGATATTCAATTAGGTCGTTTAGATTCCGCTTTACAGGATAGTATGGAACGGTTAGGCGTGGATTATTTGGATTTGTACCTGATCCATTGGCCCATAGGGAATTATATTGATTGCTGGAAAAGGTTAGAGGAATATTATCATATGGGAAAATTAAAGGCGATCGGAGTTAGCAATTTTGAACCAAAGCATCTGGAAAAACTATTATCTGTTGCGGAAGTTATCCCTATGGTGAACCAGATAGAGATTCATCCCTATTTTATTCCAACCGAAACGATTACCTTCTGCCAAAAGGAAAATATCGCATTGGAAGCTTGGGGACCATTGGGAAAAGGAACTGATATCAACGACCCTGTTATGATACGGTTGGCGGAAAAATATCACAAAACGCCAGCGCAAATTATTTTACGTTGGCATTATCAAAATGGGGTTATTACTATCCCTAAAACAGTACACAGACAGAGGATGGCTGAAAACCTCTCTATTTTCGATTTTGCCTTGGACCAACAGGACATGGAATTGATACAACAATTAAACACAGGGGTATCCAATCGGAAAAAACCAGATGGATACCAATAAATTGAACAGAAAAAAGGAAAGCTGGTGCTATTTTTCGATGATAGCATCAGTTTTTTATAGTCTGTTCTTTAAAATGTCAACGCTATGAAATGGTTATATTTGGACGTTTATTTTTAGTAACACCCTATTGTTTCGATTGGATTTGGAAATTTTGTATATTTATGGAAATCATGAGTATACTATATGTTGATTCTAAAGATATAAAAGGGGAATGCAGATGAACCAGGTTGTTCTACTTACAGGAAAACAAGACCACGATTTTTTTCAATGGTTGTTCCATCAATTAAAACAAAGGTTTTCCTTTTATTATTATGGAAATGGAATGTTACAGCAAATCGGAAATAATCCAGCGTTTTGTATATACCATACCGAACAATTGCGTTCAGTAGTTTCTCAAAACAGCCTTTTGGTAGTGGCAAATCATGGGGATTTATCCAAATTGGAACAGCTAGAAACTTCTGTTTTGATACATTCAGAAAATACACGTCAGTTAAAGGCGGTATCCTGTTTTCAAATTCCTACTATTACCTGTGGAATGTCACAAAAAGATTTTTTCACTTTTTCCAGTGTTGGTGTTGAAAAATCTGTGGTATCATTACAGCGTGAGTTAAATTTGTTAGGGAATGAAATTGAGCCAATGGAAATACCGGTTTATCATTCCAGCCAAGTAGAGCAGTATGGAGTTTTGTGTTATGCCGCAATTGTATTAGGGATTTATGGCCCACAGGATAGGATGGAGCTATCTTAGTTATCTTTTTCGGTACAAAAAGGGCGGTTCCAATTTTGGAACCGCCCTAGAAGGAGGTTGAAAGTTATTTCATAGAATTTTCGTAAGCTTCGATCATTTTTTTAACCATTTGTCCGCCGATAGAACCAGCTTCTCTAGAGGTTAAGTCACCGTTATAACCCTGTTTTAAATTAACGCCTACCTGAGAAGCAGCTTCCATTTTAAATTTTTCCATTGCAGCTTTTGCTTCTGGAACCATAATCTTATTGTTATTATTGTTACTAGCCATAATTGTTTAAACTCCTTTTGTAATTTGATTTTGAAATTTTTCATTTGTTTTGCGTTTGCAATAGTATTATTATCCGTAATAAAAAAGATATCCTTGGAAGTTGATGGATAATATGTGGGAATTTTTGTCTAAAATTGACCTATAAATAATGCCAATTTTATAAAAAAATAGAGTAGAATAATTGATAAATGGAATTTTATAAAAATAATACTTTTTATAAAGAAGTACTGGTAGTATTGACAATCGAACAATTAAATTTTATATTAATTGTGAAATTAGAAAAGAAAAGCAGTAAAATAGAATTTAAGGAAGAAGGTGTCTATATGGAAGACGGAAAACCAAAGAAAATTACAATCCGGGAAGTGGCTAATTTATCCGGGGTTGCCATAGGGACAGTTTCTCATGTTATGAATGGAACAGCTGCTATTTCTGAGTTGACCTCTCAAAAGGTATGGGATGCTGTAGAAGAGTTACAGTATACGCCCAATTATATTGCCCAGCTATTGAGAAAAAAACATTCCAAAATAATTGGATGTTTGGTGCCAGAACTAAACAATCCATTTTATAGTGGCATCTTATCCATTTTTATTGGGTGTGCGGCAACAGAAGGCTATAAAGTATTGTTATTGGATTATCAAAACAATTCTAAAAAAGAATTAGAAGAATTACAACAGATGGTGGACCAAAAAGTTGATGCGGTTGTGTTATTCCATGGGTTCGATGATGTTGAAATGCTGAAAAAACTAAAGGAGCAAATACCAGTAATCTTAATTGGAAGGGAAGAACCGCTATTACAAATTCCATCCATTCGTTTTGAGCACAAAGATGTAATGGAGCAGCTTATTCGCCAACTGCATTGCATGGGATACCAAAAGATAGCCTTTTTAACGGAATCGCTACAGTTTCAGGACTTAAAAGATAGATACCATTGTTTTTTGGAGGCGATGTATCATTGTGGGCACCATCATCCAGAAAAATATTTGCTGGAACTGGATACTACAACAAAAAATACGTTTGAGACCTCCTATCAATTCTGTAAAAATTTGTTGATTAGCCATTTAAAAAAGGAATTGCCTGACGCTTTTATTACGTCGTCCGATATAGTTGCGGTTGGTGCGATGCATGCTATCCAACAGGCTGGATATCAGATTCCAGATGACTTTGGCATAGTTGGGTGTGAAAATCTTTCCATGTGTAGTTATATTTCTCCCACATTAACTACAATCGAACAGAATAAGGCGGAATTAGGTGTTCAGGCTTGGAATATGGTACTTCATGCGTTAAACAATGAGCAAATTCCCTCTGTTGTATTACAATCCAAATTAATTTTTCGGGAATCTTGTTAATAATGGTGCAGGTTTGGTGGTCCAACCTGCATTTTTATTTTGTAAAAAACATTATAGCAGTATTTTAGGGAATATTTTAAATGATTATAGATATTTTATTTTATTAATTTCGTATATTTTTTGTGAAAAATATATTGATTTTTTGGGATGAAAGCAGTACAATAAGTATGTATTCGTTATAGGCAATTATTCCAAAAAACAAAATCAATTGGAAAAGATTTTGTGATGGAGAGGCGAGCTTTAAGAAAGGGGGATCCAGTTTTATTTTTCATTCGCTATTAACCAAAGGAGGAATTGAAACATGAAGAAACGAATTAGTAAGGCTGCTTTGGCATTGGTGCTTGCTATTTGTATGATGCTTCAAGGGATGTCAATTATTTCAGTAAGTGCGGCAGAACCGCCTTCTACTGAAATTAACAACCTTCAAGTAGAGTATACTACCAATCCAATCGGTCTGGATACCGACTCTATTCATTTTGGCTGGCAAATGGATAATTTGACACAGCGTGGGCAATCACAAACAGCATATCAAATTATGGTAGCCTCTTCCAAAGAAAACTTAGATGCAGGCAACTATGATATGTGGGATAGTGGAAAAATAGATTCTACGATTTCCGTAGCAATCCCATATGAAGGTAAAACATTGGAAGCAACCCACCGTTATTTCTGGAAAGTAACGGTATGGGATGAAAATGATCAACCAATCACTTCTACCGAAGAAGCTTATTTTGAAACCAGCTTGCTGGATTCTGGTTGGGACAATGCGCAGTGGATTGGAAAAACAAATGAAGATCCAAATGCTGCAATTACAAAGTTCACAGTTGATTTTGACTTTATCATTGACAGCGATAATGCGGGCATCGCATTTGGCGCAAAAGATTCCAGTAACTTGTTTATGTGGCAAGTAAACACCTATGATTTTAAAGCAGATAATGCTGTTTATTTGCGGCCACATATTAAACAGAATGGTGCATGGACGGTATTGCCACCATCTTCGAATGGTTCTGGTCCAGAAGAAAACATTTCCGATAAAATTGGATATACCGCTGAAAGTATTATTGGCCAGAAAGTCCATATGCAGATTGCAGTGGATAACGGAGTTGTCAATACCTATTTTGATGGTAGCAAAGAATCTGTAATGACATATAATTACGGATCTGCAATTCCAGTTGGAAAAATTGCGTTCCGTCATAATACTGATAATAATGCTACTGAAATCGCGCGTTATGATAATTTTGTTGTAAAAGATGGGGAAGGAAATGTATTGTTTGAAGATGACTTCTCTGATGCTTCCAATCCTAATTTTACAGGCGGAACAATTGAAGACGGTATGTTAAAAGTTGGCAGTGAAACCAAAGGAGAAACCATTGTGCTGCAAAAAGATGCGGTAGAAGGCAATAGTGCTCCTATGTTGCGGAAAGATTTTAGCACAACAGAAGGAAAAGAAATCGCATCTGCAAGGGTTTACGCTACATCTGCCGGTATCTATGAATTGTACCTGAATGGCGAAAAAGTTGGTAAAGATTATTTCAATCCAGGCTGGACAGACTATACCAAACACACCATGTATCAGACATTTGATGTTACTGATATGATGAACCAGGGCGAGAACACCTTTGCCGCAATGTTAGGGAAAGGCTGGTATTGTGGTAACATTACACATGTTGGTCCAAACCGTTATGGAACGGAACCTGCATTGATGGCTAAGTTAGTTGTAGAATACGCTGATGGCACTGAAAAAACCACAATAGTTACCGATGACACCTGGAGCTTTAACGGAAATGGTCCAATCGTAGACAACAACTTCCTAGATGGCGAAAAATATGATGCTACCAAAGAAATTGACGGCTGGGATAACGTAGGATTCCAAGAAGATGATACTTGGAGTAAAGCTGGCGTTTATGATGTAAATAAATTGGGCATTGGGCCATTGGATGCTCAAATTGGCGAAACCGTTCAACAGGTAGATACTTTAACGGTTAAAGAAGTAACAGAACCAAAAGAAAATGCCTTTATTTACGACCTTGGACAGAACTTTGCAGGTGTTATTCAGCTGAACTTACCAGGTGAATTTACGAAAGCAAATAAAGGGTTAAAAATCACATTACGTCATGGTGAAATGCTAAACGATGATTCTGGCACAGGCGATGACGTAGAAGGTTCCTTGTACGATGCGAACTTACGTACTTTTAAAGCGATTGATACTTATACCATTAAAGGGGATGAAAACGGAGAAATTTATACCCCAAGATTTACTTTCCACGGTTTCCGTTATGTAGAAATCACTGGTATTGAGGAAGCTCTTCCAGCAGAATGGGTAACCGGTATTGTATTGAGCAATGCTTTGGAAGTAACAGGCGATATTGAAACTTCTAACGCTTTAGTAAACCAGTTGTATAGCAACGTTCTTTGGGGACAACGCAGTAACTTTATTTCTATTCCAACTGACTGTCCACAAAGAAATGAACGTATGGGTTGGACCGGTGATGCTCAGATCTTTACCCGTACTGCAACTTATTTGAAAAATTCAGACCAATTCTATAACAAATATATGTATGATGTTCGTACATCTCAACGTTCTGATGGAGCGTATCCAAATGTTGCACCAGCATTGAAAGTATATGAATCTTACTATAACAATGGTTGGGGCGACGCTGGGTTGATTATTCCATGGCAGATGTACCAACAATATGGCGATACACAGATCATCAAAGATAACTATGATGGTATGAAAGCATGGGTAGATTTACTGTATAATACAACAAACGGAACCTATCTCCGTCCAGCAGAAGGTTTGGGAGACTGGCTGAATGTACAGGGTACTGACACTGGTTTAACCAATAGTGCATTCTTTGTATATTCTTCTGAATTAATGTCCAAAATGGCTGCTGTGGTAGACAATGAAAAAGACAGCACATACTATGGTGATATGGCACAAAAAGCAAAAGAAGCTTGGAAAAACAAATATCAAAACGAAGATGGTACCTTGAAAGAAAATACGCAAACAGCTTGCCTGGTAGCGTTAGAATTTGATATTGTGGAAGATGAAGCAGACCGTGCCGTTATCGCAAAACAGTTGGTAGACAATATCAGGGCAAATGACAACCATTTAACCGTTGGTTTCGTTGGTGTAAGCTATCTATGCCCAGTATTATCCGAAATGGGATATGACGATGTTGCGTATACTCTTTTACAACAAGAAACCTATCCATCCTGGTTATATTCTGTAAACCAGGGCGCTACAACCATTTGGGAAAGATGGAACTCTTACACCAAAGAAAATGGTTTTGGTGATGTTAGCATGAACTCTTTCAACCACTATTCCTTCGGTTCCATCGCAGAATGGATGTACCGTTATATGTTGGGGATTGAAAGAGACGAAACTGCACCAAGTTACAAACACTTTATTTTACAGCCAGCATTTGGCGGAACCATCACCAGTGCAAACGGTTATTTTGATACCGTTTATGGTAGAATTAACAGTAGTTGGACTTTAGAAGATAATGCTTTCCATTATCAAGCAACTGTGCCAGCTAATACCACAGCTACTTTGTACTTGCCAGCTGAAAAAACAACCGCTGTTTATGAAAGTGGCAAGGATATTACAAAAGAAGCAGTAGATGGTATTACATACATTGGTACAGAAAATGGCGAAGCTATTTTTGAGCTGGAATCCGGTTCTTACAACTTCTCCAGTTCTGTAGTAAATAAATCCGGTTTGGAAGAAGCGATCAGCAAAGGTTCTACTTTTGGTGAATTCTTCTATACACCAGATTCCTTTAAACCATTGCAGGATGCTTTAGCGAAAGCAGAAGAAGTACAAGCAAATAAAGACGCTACTGCAACAGAAGTTCAAGATGCAATTAATGCAATTGAAACTGCAATTGCAGGATTGGTTCCAATTGGACAGGATGGCACAGAATCCAATCCATATCAAATTAATGATATAGATGACATTACCTTATTTGCAAATACTGTTAATTCCGGTAGTAGCTTTGAAGGCAAATATGTTGAACTGACAACAGACCTTGATCTGTCCGGTATTGATTGGATGCCAATTGGTACAGAAAGTTCTATGACTACTGGAGATGGCTTTGCAGGTGTCTTTAATGGAAATGGACATGTTATTTCCAATGTAAATATTACGGATTCTTCTGAATATGCGACGTTTGGTTTATTCGGTACCATTAGCGGCACAGTACGTAACTTAGGTGTTGAAAATGTTACTGTTAATAGCGGTAGTGTTGATTGCCGTTCTGGTGGTTTTGCTGGTACTCTTACTACTGGCGGTTTCATTGATAACTGCTATGTGGTAAACGCAAATGTAACAGCAACTTCACGTGTAGCCGCTGGTTTTGTAGGACAAAGCTACAATGGAACAATTCAAAATTCTTATGTGAAAGATGTTGTAACGTCTGGCGGACGTACTGGTGGATTTGTTGGTGATAACTCCTACAGTGGAGCAAATAAAGGCACTATCCGAAACTGTTATGCGAATGCTAGTTTGACTTCTTCTACCGAAACTGGTATTGTTGAAAACAGTAAAGTTGTAACCGATGAACAATTTACCAATGGTGAAGTTGTAGAATGGCTGAACCAGGGTAATACCGAAACAGTTTGGGAACAAGGTGAAACACATCCAACATTGGTTGTAACGGAAACCCCAGATCCAGGTGATCCATTGAAAGAACTCTTAGGTAAAACAATTGATAAAGCAGAAGCTCTAAAGGGTACTGATGAATATGAAAATGCAATTCCAATGGTAAAAGAAAGTTTTGATGCAGCATTGGAAACAGCAAAAGAAGTTTATGCAGATGTAGATGCAACCAGACAGGAAGTATTGGATGCGTTTAATACTCTGATGCAAGAAATCCATAAATTAGGATGGTATACGCCGGATAAATCTGCATTACAAAAATTATATGAAGAATTGAAAGATACAAACTTAGATCAATATGTAGACGGGGCAGCAAAGGATAACTTTAAAACAGCTCTGGAACAGGCTAAGAAAGTATTGGACGATGAAAACGCTTTGCAGGGAGAAGTAGATAAAGCAGCACAAGACTTGCAAAATGCATATGATGCGTTGGTAAAACTGGGGGATAAAACTCAGTTGAAGAAACTGTTGGATATCTGCGAAACCTATGAAGAAAAAGATTATATAGCAGAAACTTGGAAAGTATTTGTACCAGTATGGGAAAGTGCAAAAGCAGTATACGATAATGCAAATGCAAGCCAAGAAGAAGTGGACAAAGCAGTAGATGAATTGACAGCAGCAATGCTGCAGTTAAGATTACAACGTGGAGACAAAACAGCATTACAGGAATTGTACAATGCAGTAAAAGATACGAATTTAGATGAATATGTGGATGGAGCGGCAAAAGACAATTTTGTAGCAGCTCTAGAACAAGCTAAGAACGTATTGGATGACGATAATGCAGTACAGAGCGTAATAGATAAAGCATATAACGATCTGTACAATGCATACAGTGCATTGGAAAAACTGCCAGATGCAGATAAGAGTCAATTAGAAAAACTGCTCAATGAATGTGAAACCTATGAAGAAAGCAACTACACTCCAGAAACATGGGAAGTATTTGCACCAGAATGGGAAGCAGCAAAACAAGTATTTGCAAATGAAAAAGCAAGCCAGGAACAAATTAATGAAGCAATTGATAACTTAATAGCGGCAATGCTGCAATTAAGATACAAAGCAGATAAGAGCCTCCTGGAAACAGCAGTAGCAATAGCAAGTGCAAAAGAAGAAGCAGCATACACAGCGGAAAGCTATAGCGTATTAAAAGCAGCAGTAGCGGAAGCGAATGCGGTAATAGAGGATGAAAACGCAGACCAAGAAGAAGTGGATGCAGCGACAAAATCAGTAAAAGCAGCAATAGAAGGGCTTGTAGCTGTAGGTGACCAAATTACAGGTACAGGGACAGGGCAAACAACCACAACAACTAAGAACCCAGCTAAAACAGGGGACTTTGCACCAATTGCAGGTGTGGTTGTATTAGCATTAGCCGGTGTTGCAACAATTGCACTGAAAAAAAGAAAATAAACCGCTTTTTCATAAGCATATGAAAAAAACGCTCTGATTTCTCAGAGCGTTTTTTATTGTTATATAAAGGAAATAGAGCATTATCATTTCTAAAATAACTTCTCTTTTATTTATATTGATTGATAATATTTTTCTGAATGCATGAGAATCAATACAGATAAAAGATAGAAACCAGTGATATCCAATTGAATGGTAAAATAGTGGTTAAGAATTAAACAAATTTATTGGATTCCGGATCATAGTCATATCCTATTTTGCCTAGTTTAGAACAAATTTCTTGTTGATCCAAACAAAGTGTTTGGCAAAGTTCTTCTAACGATGGAAATTCATCCCTCAATTTTGTGTTAATATAACTTAATAAAATTATCGGGTCATTTGGAATGCTCATGATACAACCTCCTTATTATTGAGTTCCATATAAAGCAAAGGGAAAGGATCTCCTTGTTCGTCTTTCCCTGTGCGTTTATAAACCTGAAAACCCATATGTTCATAGAAATCTTTAGCATTAGGGTTTTGTTCGTTTACACAAAGTTTTGTGGCATGGTATTGATGGATGGCGTAGTTCAGCAATTGTTTTCCAAATCCTTTTCCTTGTTCTTCTGGTAACAAGAAAAGCATTTCTATTCTATTGTTGTCTACACCAACAAAACCAATCGGTTTTTGTTCTAATTTCGCGATTGCTAAATAGGAAACGGAACGGAATGCATCTGGTAAGTAGCTTGAAATTTTTTGGATATCTGCTTCTGTTAAAAAGAGATGAGTCGTCCTTACAGATTTTTCCCAAATTTGAGATAGTTCTTTTATTAGAGATTCGTTTACATGGGAGACTTCTTGAATTTCCATTTTTTCACCTTCTTATTATGATTGTATTTTTTAGTATAAAATAAAAATTTAAGGGAGTCAAACTAAAAATTGTTCTATTAGATTATTCTTTGAAATCAATTAGAGAAACAAAAATTATAAAGTGAATTTGACACATATCCTGGAAGGAAATCAGGCTGCCAGAAAAATAGAGGTTTTGATTTCCTTTACAAAACTGGAATTTGCACCATTTATTATGTGCTACTTAGTTTTTGAATGGCTTCTTCCTTTGTCCCTACAAAAAAGAAATCCTTACCATGGTTTGATTCATAAATAAAATCATGGAGAGGTTTGCTGGTATAATGGGAATAGTCCCCATAAATCGCAACCTTTACCTGATAATTTGTTTATTTTTGCAAAATTTTTCCTGAAATTCCGGTACTGAGAATAAATAAATCATTACAAATTACCCTTTTATCTATCACAATTTTAGTTTCTCCTGTTTCATATTGGATTGTCATTACCAGATCTAAAGCAGATTGGGCATCAACAATTATTTTTTCATCACTGGAAATAACTGCGATATCAATTTCATTCTTTTTTAAATGTTCGGTTTTCATTGTATCCTGCTGAATTAATTTATATTACAAATTCCAGTTAAGGAGTAATTCTAACACTTAAAATTGTATTTTGTCAAATTATCTTTATTGTTTTATATGCTTTCTTATCAAAGGGTCACTATTCTCAATATTTTTAGGATAAAAAGATAGTAGACAATATAAAATTCAGATGTTTCAATAAGTTTACATCACCCAATACAGGTAGTGCTAAATTACTGGTAAAATACTTGTGGAGAACAAGAGCTTGTGCTATAATAAAAATAAAAAAGATAGTTTTATATAAGGACAATAATCATAAGGAGAGTCATCCATGACGACAAAGGTAATCTGTTTTGCAAATAACAAGGGGGGCAGTGGAAAGTCCACCACTTGTTCTAACATTGCGTATGCGCTATCGTTAGAGGGGAAAAAAGTGTTGATGATTGATGGTGATATGCAGCTGAATTTATCCTTGGCATTTTTTCCAGAAGATCAGGTGTTAGAGATGGCGAAAAGTGAAAAAAATTTATATTATGCTATCAAAAAACAGGATGATTTGCAAGGGTATATTGTTCATACAGAATATGAAAATTTGGATTTGATTCCATCTTCTACCCTGATGAGCTCGATTGAGTATGAGTTGTTTACCAAATGGCAAAGGGAATTGATTTTAAAAAATTGCTTAAAAACCATTCGGGAATCCAATACTTACGATTATATTTTTATTGACGCTCCACCTACTTTAGGCGGATGGGTAATGAATATTATGTGTGCGTCGGATCAATTGATTATTCCGGTGGAAGCCAGCCCTTGGGGATTGTTTGGTTTAGCGAATATGTTTGAGTTTTTAAATGATGTCAAGAAAATATCCCCTGATTTATCTTTAATGGGAATTGCTATCACCAAAGTGGACGAGCGGAAAAATTACTTTAAACAAACACTGGCAACATTGCGTGAATTGGAAGATGTTTATACCTTCCAATCGTATATCCGGGTGGATAGCTCGATTGAATGGGCACAGGATAACAGCAGGCCAGTGATTGCATATAAAAAAAGCAGCAGAAGCGCCAAAGAATATATGGCGCTAGCACAGGAGGTTGATTTCATTGGCAGTAGGTAAAGAAAGCATTATGCGTGCAACAAATGCAAACAAAGCAGCAGAAGCAACAACTGCGGTAGTAGGCAATCCTGCTCCGGAAACGGTAGAAGCGGCAGCTCCAAAAGCGACAGAAAGCAAAGCGACGCCAAAAAAGACAACTACTACTCGCAAAAAAAGAACATCTGCTTCAAAAACAAAAACAGAAAAGAAAACAACACAGAAAAAAACTGAAACAAAACCAGCAGAAAAATCCACCTCTGCAATTAAAAGTGATTTGCCAGTTTATCTGTTATAAAGAACAAAGCAGGGAAATTAGTTTTCCCTGCTTTTTCTTGTCTAATTTAAGAAATCATCTTTATCAGTATTACTAGTAAGAATAAAAAGTTTTTCTTTGTTTGGAGTAAAGCAAAATGATAATAGAAAATTAGAATGGTGATTGTAAAACAAATATTGTGCAAATAGTTAATTTTACAATTATATCTAGTATGTTAATTATTGTATCTTTATGATATAAACTACTATCATATCCACATTACTAATTTAAATTGGATGGAAATGGAATCGAATTGAAAGATCTACGGTTACAACGTTCATTCCAGCTATTTTATTATTGGTCTTCTCATAAAATATTCATGAAAAATCATGTGTTTTCCAATGGTAGGTCATTGATATTAATTAAAGAGACATTGGAATAATAATGGTTAATAATATCCTGCCACGTCTTTCCTTGTTTCGCCAGCTCATTTGCTCCATATTGGCTCATACCAACTCCATGTCCATGCCCTTTTGTGGTGAAATGGAATACTCCATCTTGATACGAAATTTCAAAATTAGAAGATTTTAAACCAAATATACTCCGTATTTCCAGTCCTGTTGTTTCTACATTCCCCACTTTTACTTTGTCTACTGAACCTGATGATGTTTTGGATAGAATGGAAAACCAGTGGTTTGGATCTTCTGGCATCTCTGCTTTTAAATGTTCTTTTAAGGTTTGTTTTACTTTCTTTTCTTCTATCATAACAGTATTTTCGTAGTTAGGCTGTTGTGCGTCAGTGCTGCTATCTACTGGCTGTAAGTAAGGTACATCCTGTCCCCAAACCGATTTGGCTGCTTCAGTAGTCCCTCCTGATAAGGAATGGTAAGCAGCAACAATGGGCTGGTTATCATATGTAATAATTTGTTCGATTACCTCATCTACAGCTTGAGAGATTTTATTCCAATTTGTTTCATAAGCATCTCCCCAGCGCTGTTTCAGTTCTTCCTGAGAGACAAATGCTTGGCAGATAGAAGGATCTGTGGAGAGCTGGGCGCCTTTTAAATCCGGGCTTGGCGTTTTTCGTTGTTGGTAGTATCGTCGCAATGCGTAAGTATGTGCGGCTACTGCCTGTGCTTTTAATGCTTCTGGTTCAAAAGAGATTGGCATTTCAGCCGCGACTACCCCTTTTACATAATCGGATTGGGAGATTTCGGAGACTTTTCCTGTTTTATGGTTCAGTAATTGGAAAGTAGGAATCGTGTTTTTTACTTGCTGTGTCGCTGATTGGGTCTCTGAAGTAACAGCAGAGGAATCATCCTGTTTTGGAATCAGAATAGCTAGGGTAGGGATTCCTAATATTAATGCGGTTAACCCTAAAATTTTAACAATTTTGCGCATATTTTTCCTCTTTTCCGTCATTTATTTTTGTAAATTTAATGTCGCATAATTATGAACAAATATTTGTGCAACTTGACATTAAAGCTGTTGTAGGATAAAATGTTATTATGCAGGATTTCATACTTAATCTTGCAATGTATGGTTAGATGCAATGAATATTGTATGATAGATAAAGAAGAACAAGGAGGTATTTGTCTGTGAGCAACATGAATAAAGCTGGGTATAGCACAAAACAACAAGCTATCAATATCCTATGCGAGGAATTTACAAAATATAATCATATAGATAGTAAATTGTATAAGCACTTTGATGTAAAGCGCGGACTGCGTAATGCAGATGGAACAGGTGTTTTAGCGGGATTAACCCAAATTTGTAATGTACATGGTTACGTAGTAAATGAAGGCGAACGGGAACCAATTGAAGGGGAATTAATTTACCGTGGCAATAATATCAAAGATATTGTAAACGATTGTGTTAACAATAACCGCTTTGGATATGAAGAAACCATTTATTTGCTGTTATTTGGTGTTTTGCCAGATAAACAGGAACTGGATTATTTTAAGCAGGTATTGGCAATGTACCGTGAGCTTCCAGATGGATTTGTAGAGGATGTTATTTTAAAAATACCTTCTAAAAATATTATGAATAAAATGGCTAGCTCTATTTTAGCCCTATATACATATGATGATTATGCTGATTCTACCACGATTGAACAGGAATTGAGAAAAGCCATTGAAATTATTGCAAAAATGCCTACTATTATGATTAGTGCTTATCAGGCAAAACGGAAGAATTTCGATAATCAGAGTTTGATTTTACATCCTTTACGCAAAGAAGAAAGTATTGCAGAAAGTATCCTTTCTACATTGCGTTTGGATCGAAGCTATACTCCGGAAGAAGCACATCTGCTGGATATTATGTTAATCCTCCATGCAGAGCATGGCGGTGGTAATAACTCTACATTTACTTGCCGCACTTTAACCTCTTCTGGTACAGATGCTTATTCCGCTTATGCGGGCGCGATTGGTTCCTTGAAAGGCCCTCGTCATGGTGGTGCAAATGCGAAAGTGTCCGAGATGGTTCATTGTATTGAAAATGGCGTAAAAGATTGGAATGATGATGAAGAAATAGCGGCATTTCTAGAAAAGATTATCCGCAAGGAAGAAGGGGATGGCTCAGGCTTGATTTATGGTATGGGTCATGCTGTTTATACCAAATCTGACCCAAGGGCAGTTATTTTAAAAGCCAATGCGATGAAATTGGCAAAAGGGACTGAATTTGAGGCACAATTTAATTTATTGGAACGTGTTGAAAAGCTAACCCCTGGCGTATTTGCTAAAGTAAAACAAGTGGATAAAGTAATGTCTGCAAATGTTGATTTATACTCTGGTTTGGTATATCGGATGTTGGGTATTCCGGATGAATTATTTACACCATTATTTGCAACTGCCCGTATTACCGGATGGGCTGCTCATCGTATGGAAGAGCTGTTAACTGGTGGAAAAATTATCCGTCCAGCTTATAAAGCAATTACAAAAAGAAAAGAATATGTTCCGCTGGAACAACGGTAGAGGGTTGAATCTAAATGAAAAAACAGAAATCAAAAACTGCGTTTCCTGCTTTGTTTTTTATTATGATAGCCTTAGTATTTGGTGTTATAGCTGGAATTTTAAGAACAGTACAATTGCTGCATTTTATTGATTTTAATACCGGCTTTTATCAAGGACCACAAAGTTGGATGATTGCGTTAAACGTTGTGTTAGTAATTGCACTTATTGTCTGTCTGGTTGTAACCATGGTGGATAGAAACAAATACTACTATTCCATCAGTAAAGGAAAAAATTTATTAATTGGCCTTGCGGCCCTGGTTATGGGTATGGCGTTTATCTGTTATGGTGTAACGGATATACTCAATCAGATAACTGGACTAGAATCCCATAGCTTTTTGGCGATTTTACAGTTGATTTTAAAAATTGCTAGTGGTTTTAGCATGTTCTATTTGGCACTTACCCCAGCACGGCCAAACCGTACTACTGACTTAATCCATTTAGTACCTTGTATTTGGGCAGCAGTTACATTGGTAGCAATGTTCTTAAAACATACTATGGTAATTACCGTATCAGAAAACCTATATAACCTGTTACGGATGATGGCAATTTTAATGTTTTTCTTATGTAGCGCGAAATACTATTGTGGCTGTAATGACAATAGAACTGGAAGATGGATGATTTTTTCAGGGATGTTGACGTTTATTTTAAGCAGTATTACAACAATTCCATTGCTGATTGCCCATTTTACTGGTCATGGATATCTGATTGGTCATGTAATTGAATCCTCTTTCTTGGATTTAGTGTTAATGATTTACATCGCCATTGTGACAATTATTTTTATTGTTAGCAGGAGAAATATAGCAGAAATTGAACAACAGCCTGTAGAACAAAACACAACAGAAGAACAGCTATCAAACGCTGAATAACCAGAGTGGGGAGAAAGTTTCCCCACTCTATTTTTTACTTTTTCATAAAAAGGGCAGTATTGTCATAAACTATTATTTTTAGAATGGTTAGGAGGAATTAAAATGGGTTTAACCTGTATGTTAGGGGATATTACAAACGTAAAAGCTGACGCTATTGTAAACGCAGCCAATACCAGCCTGTTAGGTGGAGGTGGCGTAGATGGGGCAATTCATCGTGCTGCTGGTCCAGAATTATTGGAGGAATGCCGTGCTTTACATGGATGCCGAACAGGAGAGGCGAAAATTACAAAAGGGTATCGTTTGCTAGCTCATTATGTAATTCATACGCCAGGGCCCATTTGGCATGGGGGAAATCAAAATGAAGCTGATTTATTAAAAAACAGTTATTATAATTCTTTGCAGTTAGCGGAACAATATCAATGTAAGACGGTGGCATTCCCTTCTATTAGCACAGGAGTGTATCGATATCCATTGGGGTTGGCAGCGCCAATTGCCGTAAACACTATTACAGAGTTTTTAAAAACTTCCCATTATGTACAAGATGTTATTATGGTATGTTTTGACTCTGTTACAAAACAGGCATATGAGGATGCGATGATGGTATAGATGAAATGATTAAAATAGTAGGGATACATGATATAAATAGTTTTTCTCATAAAATAATACAATAAGGGATTGTAAAAATTTGTGTTATTATGATTTGAAAATGTTGGTATAGCAAAAGCATTTAAGAAGAAATTTTACGTTTCATAAAAAAAGTATGTGTTAGAGCAAAAAATGATATAAAAAGAACAGGTTAGAAGGAAAAGTCTATATTATCAAATTAAAAGTGTATTTCTCTGGTAATGCTTAGTGACTCAATGATTTTATTAGATAGGAAAGAAAATGATTCCACTATCTTTAATGTGATGGCAGTCATTCAGTTACATCTGCCAAGCTATTGATACACACTGATAAATTACATTGAATTTGCTATAATATTCATATAAATGACATTATATTAGTTGCTAATGATATTCCATGGAATATGTTGTGTTAACTTGTTCTGGATTTTATTTTGCATATAAAAAAGATGGTAGATAAAAATATCTACCATCTATCATATTTTTATTGTTACAGTGTTTATTTCTTTTTTCGAGAGAATAAAACGGCTGTACCAGCTAATGCTAGTACCATTACTCCTGTGATTGGAGTAACATCGCCAGTCTTCGCTGCATTTGCTTTTGTTGTAGTATTTTCTTGCCCAGTTTGTGTACCTTCTGCTTTGTCTGTATCTGTAGTTTCTTTATCTACAGATACCAAACCTTTCATCGCTTCTTGTACACTTTCTACTGCTGCGTTTACTTCTTCCTGAGTGGCGTTTTCATTTTCCATTACTTCGTTTGCTTCTGCTACTGCTGCTTGTAGTGCTGTATAGCTCTCTGCTGTGTATGCACTAGAATCAACATCATTTGCTTCCGCAATTACTTTTTCCAGGATGGATTTATCCGCTTTATATCTTAGGTTCAACATTGCATTTAGCAGATTCGTTTCTGCTGTTTCAATTTCTGTTTGCATTGCATTTTCTTTATCTGCCAGCAGATCTTGCGCTGCTTTCAATACTTCCTGGAATTCTGCTTGGCCTGCTTCTACATAGTCATTTAGATCCAGTTTTTCAGCATATGCTACCAAGGATTCTAAGGAACTGATATCCCCTTTGACAAAGCCTAGTTTATGGATTTCTTTTAATAAAGTCATCCATGCCTGGTCTACTTTTTCTTGGGTTGCGGTTGGATCAGCAAAAATTTCTTTTGCTGCTTCCAATGCTGCATTAAAGGATTCCTGTACATCTACAATGACATTGTTGAATTCATCAGAAGCTTTCTGTTCTTCTGCGTATGCGATTACTTTATTTAAGATGGATTTATCCGAATCTACAGCAATGTCTTTTTGACGGTAAACTTCAAACTCTGCCAGCTGAACCCGATAAGTATCTGCTGCTTCTCCTACAATAGCATTCAATTTAGTAGTATCCAAACGGATATATCTTGCATCCACAGAATCAAAATTGAATGTTTGTGGGGTATCTCCAACAAATGGGTAATCAGTTTCATCTACTACCGTGGTCCATGTTTCACCATCTTTGGAAACTTTGATTGTGAAGTCTTTTGGAAATCCCCAACCTGTACCACGTTCATCAATACGTGGATAAATCACAAATTGGTCAAATGTGAGGGCGCTTCCTAAATCGATTTGTGCCCATTCTTTGTGGTCTTTTGATACATTACTGGACCAGCAGTTTGAAGTGCTAGGTGCTCCTGATACAATACCATCTGTTAATTTGTCAGCACTAAACTGGGACATTCCAGGTACAACACTGGAAACTGTTACATTGCTATATAATGCTAAGTTAACTCCCTTGGCGGATTGTAATTGTTCTTTGGCATTTCGTAAAGATTCTAAAGCTTGATTGATTTGTTCTTCTGTTACAGGAACAGTATCCATAATGATTTCTGCTTGCTCTATTACCGCTTTAAAAGGACTCCAGCTTTCTGGTGTATATTTTGATTCTTCTAATTTTTTACATGCATTTAATTCTAATTTTAGTTCGGATTTTATTTCATCCCAATCAATAATTTTATCGCAAAAAGATGCTTGTAAATTTAAATCAGACTGTAACTGAATGGTTAATGGTAGATTTGTAGTAGCAAAACTTCCAGTAAATCCTTCAAACTGTTTTCCTTCTTCTGGTTCTGCACTAAAAGTAAGCTCAGTTCCAGCTGGGAAACTATTTTGATAATTGGATGGGATTGGCTCCCCATTTAGAAGTAATGTTCCGCCCTCATTTGTTTGAATATTCACTTGATAGTTTTCTTTTTGTTCAGTTTTAATAGATGAACAAATTTGATAATTACCTGGTTCTAAGTCAAAGTAAATATAGTTCTCATCATTACCTTGGTAGGAATCCAGTTTTCCAGCACCATCTTCAAAAGCAATTTCTCCATTAATAGTAACCAAAGTATTTTCCATATTAAATCGTGGAACCGCAACTTGCGCTACAGTATTTTCAGGAGAAGTTAAATCCATAGTAATTTGATTATTATCTCGATTTATATTTAAGTCTATGTTCCCTTTTATAGATGGAACAGTTACCTTCACACTATTTAAGCTTGTTAAATTTGGCTGAACACGATAAGTTTCATACCCAGGAGTAGTAGGATAAATACCCGCTACATATTTATTTAACATCGTGAGAGGTCCACCAGACCATGCATGGTTTCGAGTACCTAATGTATGGAAATCTTCCCATAAGGTGGTGTTTTCGTTAGCAACTAGTTCTGAATAACGGTCTTTCATCCGTTCCATTGCTTCGTCAGCATACCCCATTACAAACATGGATTCTAATACATAACCTTCCATATAAGGGGTAGAGTTTTGTACTGTTTGCAGTACGTTTAAAATGATTGGATAGTACTCTGGATCAGCTAAGCCGGACAAAACAGCCATAGCGTTGGCGCGGTCATCGTTAGGCATATCACTGTGGTAACCATCGCCTTTCCAGAACTTTTCTTGGAAAGTAGAACGGATGCCTTCCATTCTCTCTTCAAACCAAGGGATATCCTGTTCGTTTTCAGTTAATTTTGCCATTTCAATTGCCGATTCACAGGCCATATAATACCAACATGGACCAATTACAGCACCATCGATTCCAGAACCATGGTCATACCATTCCCTGTTGCCTGCACGGTTGATTAAAGAACCATCCGGATTGGTTTCCCACAATTTTAAATAATTCTTTACTGGTTCATAAGAAAGTTCAATCACAGAAATGTCACCAGTAAATTGGTAATATTGCATGATCATACCTTCCGTACTAATTGCATTTAAAGATTGGGAAGGAAGTTCACTTGAATTTGCACCTGGAACATTTCCGATGAGTACATCTCCGCTACGGTTGCGAATAAAGTTGTCGATTGCTTTTTTTAGATGTACTGCTCCATTTTGGTCTAATGCATAGAATACTTGAGGAGCCTGGGAACTTACGTCCCCAATCCACTGGCCGCGTTCACGGTCTGGACAATCCATAAAGTTATCACGCATACATACATATAAAGTACGTTGTGCCTTTTCCGCTAAGGAATTATAGAATTCATCATCTGTTTGAATAGTTGGTACTAATTCAGTATCACAGCCAGACTCACGATATTTTAATTCAATAATTTCTACATCTTCTGGAATGGTATAAATGACTTGTTCGCCAAAGATCCAGTCTAAAGATTCAAATTCTTGTACGCCTTCTTTGGTAGTATATTCGGTTCGATGACAATTGTATTTGTTGCCATCACCAGGGCCACCAGGTGTTTGATAGCGGTCTGTTTGAATACTAATGATTTCTCCAGAAGGGGCTTTTACTTTAAAATACGGAGTAATTTGTGCTGCATAAGGCAAATTCATGATTACTTGATCGCCGTCACGAACAATTTCATTGGTATAATCTTTTAGTTCTGAATATTTCCATTGTGGAATAGGACGTTTTTCTAATTCTCCCCATGGTTTTGTGCCAACAACCCCTTTTTCAATGGCATTTTCCCAAGAGGAAGTATCAAATCCAGGTTGGGTCCAATCGGTTTCAAAATCATTTTGTGCATTAAAACCAATGTTATATCCACCATATAAATAAGATGGTTGAGAGCCAGTGGTATCTCCATAAGCTGGATGCACCTTCATTTTCCAGCTAGCATCACTTTTTAATCTGGTTTCTCCTAAATCAGCAGAGAATATCATACCACCAGCACCACTATTCACATTATTTCTACCTTGATTTCCCCAGAACCACATTAAAATAGAAATATCATTTTCTCCTGTTTTTAAGTAAGGCGCAATATCAACAGAGTCATAGTACCCTTTTCCAGGGGCAGGGCCGCGGTTTAACCCACCTTCAAAAACAGCTAGTTCTCCATTGATCCACATGTAATATTTGGAATCTACTGCTATGTTCGCGATTGCTGTTTCTGGTATTTCTTCTAAAGAAAAATCTTTTTTAAAGCACATCCAAGTGTTATTGGGTCCTGCTTCAGATTGCCAAATCCATTGGGCATCTTGGAATGTTTCATCTTGTTTTGGTGGTTCAGGTTCTCCATCTGGGCTTTCTTTATAAGTCCATGCTTCTAATTCACTAATTCTTGTGCTGCCATCAATTGCTCCTGTTACCCATAAACGAATGGCAGTTGTAGTAATAGGTTCAAAATAGAATTGTTTCCATACTTTATTATTTCCAGTAACTTGTGTTCCAGGAATAGTTTTCCATTCTCCGTTGTCTAGATACTGTAATTCAAAATCGGTAACACCATAATTATGGAATACAGTATCTAAATCAGGCATAGATGCTCCGATATCGTCCGAAACGGTAAACACATCCAAACGGTTGATAATTTCCCTTCGCCCAAAGGTAATTTGAAGCCAGTCTGGATAGTCATTGGCTGTATTATCATTCCAAAATAAACCTAAATTTCGGATACCATCATTGGTATTACACGGTTGAAAGCTTAATGGGTTGCTGTCAGCTGGATGAGTAGAGGAGGCATCAGCTATTGCCCCACAAATTGACAATGCGGCATTTCGTGGCTCATATTCTTCTTCTGCAAATACAGAGAAGTTTACAAACATAGAAAGAGTTATGAATGCCGCTAAGATTCCTGCGGTTATTTTTTTAAACATAAAAAACCTCCATTTCTTTTTGTTCTCTTTGTTTTCCTCTAACTATAAAATAATAACTTCTATCCTCCTTTTTTATGATTTTATTACATTGCGTGATTTTCACGCAAAAGTAACGTAGTTGTACCTGCTCTATCTTTATGTAGTAAAAAATGAATAGTTTGCCTTACCCGTTAAAGATGGTTAGAAGAACCGTAAGTAGAAAATAAATAGAATATAATTGGATATAAAAACTATAATTTTTTTATTAATATGATAATTATTGTATCAAATTTTAAATAAATTGAAAACTATGATTTTCTACAAAAATATTGTAGGGGATTTGTGTAAAGATTTTTTAAAACACGGATGCTTATAAAAAATAAAAATTATAGAACGTAGTAGTAAAGATATCTAAGTTAATATTGAAAATTTGTTGATTTGTTCTATTGATATCACAATCAAATCAGGATATAATTAAAATTATTATTGGGTCTATTTGCCTAATATTATTATTTATTATGGATAATTTTTAGACAGGAGGAAAAGAATATGAAGATGAAACGGCTTCTCAGCGTTGCGTTATCCGCAACCATGGCGGCATCTGTTATTGGTACTGCGCTTCCAGCGTTTGCATTGGAGGATGATGGCCTGGATGTAAAAGCGTATCAGACAACATCCCGTTATGATATGGGGTTGGATGTAGACGATGTACGCCTTGGATGGGAAATTGACGCGGAACAACGTGGTATGGAACAAACAGCTTACTATGTTGTTGTAAAAGACCAGTCAGGGAATACCGCATGGGACAGTGGCTGGGTGGAATCTGACCAACAGGTAGGGATTCGTCCAGAAGGATTAAAACCAGAAACTATTTACAACTATCAGGTTAATATCAAAGATCAATATGGCAATGAATCTGGGTTTAGTGAGATAAAAACCTTTGAAACCGCACCAGAAACCATACAGGGCGAATGGATTTCTTCTCCACGGTTATTAAGAAAAACATTTGAGCTGGATCAACCTTTGGAGAATGTAGATCGGGCACGTTCTTATTTAAGCAGTTCTTCTGTTATGGAAATCAGGATGAATGGTTCTAAAGTAGGGGATTTGGTCTGGGGACCAAAAAAACCGGTAGGGGATGTCCTTACTTATTATAATACATATGATATCACTTCCATGCTTCGGGAAGGGAAGAATACAGTTGGTATCATGGTAAGCGCCGCATATTCTCCTGGCAACCAGGCAGCTGGAATGATTAAAATCTATTATAAAGATGGAAGTTCTCAAATCATTTCTACCGATACCAGTTGGAAAGCTTGTGCGACATCTGAGATTACACGGGAAACGATCAGTGCAGGAGAAGATATTGACGCAAACTTAATAACCAATTGGGATACCCCTGAATTTGTGGAAGATGAAACATGGACCAATGCAACTACAGCAGGCTTAGCCGCTTCCAATGGGGAATTACGTGTTCCAGCCAATTCGGGGACATTTACAACTTATCAGTCTTTTAGTGGGGATTATTCCATTGAATTAACAGCGACGGTACAGTCCAATGTATGTGGATTTGTATTTGGGTCTGGTACACCAAACCCTTGTATGTGGCAGCTGGCAGAAGGCAGTTTGCGTGTCCATTATCCAGGGGACTGGAGTCAGGTAGAAGTGGTTCCTGTAGAAGGTTTACATTTAGGGCAGAAAGCTACGATGCGGCTGGATATCCAGGGAAATACTATCACAGCATTTATTGATGGAAAACAGGTTCATCAGGCAACTGTGGCGGATGGACAAACTGCTGGACCTTTAGCGATCCGTTCTATGCCGGATGAGATTGTTGACTATGACCGAATTGCTGTTACCCAAAATGGTAAGGTGATTTGGGAAGATAATTTTGATACCGTAGACCGTGAAAAATGGAATTTCCCATCCCAGGCTGAACTGGCCCCAGCGATTTCCGGAACCAAGGTAATTGACGAAATCAAGCCAGTCTCCATGCGAGAAGTGAATTACACAGATGCGAACTCTCCATACGCTATTGATGGAAAATTGGTATTGCCAACAAACTGTGGTACTTTTACCACGAAACAATCTTTTAGTGGCGATTATACCATCGAATTAGCGGCAAAAACCGAGAATGTATTTGGCTTTTTATTTGGTTCTGGTACTCCATATCCAGCAATGTGGCAGTTGGCAACTAGCGGTAATGGATCTTTGCGTGTCCACCAACCTGGAGATTGGGCATCCAATATAGATGTAATTAATGATTGCCCTGGTGTTGATTTGAACGATTTTGTCCCAATGAAAATTGAGGTAAAAGGCAACCATATTACAACCTATATCAACGACCAAAAAGTACATGAAACGGATTTGGTTAGTGGTTCTACCGAAGGTCCATTGGGATTCCGGGCAACAATAGATGAAAGCAGCCAGATTGACTACCTTCGTGTTATTCAGGATGGAAATGTGATTTTTGAAGATAATTTTGATACAACAGATCCTGAAAAATGGAATGGTTTTACCAATTCAACCAAAAAATATATTTTAGACTTTGGAAAGAATATGCAAGGTTATGTCCGTCTGGATACCAAAGGGGAAAAGGGTAAGCAATACCTGTTAAAATATTCTGAACTATTGGATGAAAACGGTATGATATTTGCAAATACTACCTTCCATTATCCAAAATCCACCTATACCTTATCAGGAAATCAGGATCGTTTTGAACCAAGATTTTTCTACACTGGGTTCCGTTATGTAGAAGTTTCCACCTCAGACGGTTCCGAAATCAATCCAGACGATTTTACTGCTTGCTTTGTCAGCGATGATTTGGATCAGACTGGTTTCTTCGACTCTTCCAATGATAGATTAAATCAGGTATTTGATATGTACCTACAATCCCAACGTTCTAATTTGATTGGTAATTATACCGATTGTCCACAGCGTGAAAAGAATGGTTGGACTGGGGATGCATCCGTTGTAAAAGAATCTTCCGCAATACTATTAAATGACTATACTTCTGCGGAAGCGTTTATGGAAACCATGATGTTGAATACCCATGAGGACGGCAGGCCTGAAATTATTGTGGGAGTTCCAACAACAACTAATACAGGGGCACAGTTTGATATTCCTTGGTCATCCGCATATTTTGTATTCCCTTATCAGCTTTATATGAATACGGGAGACACCTATTATATCGAAAAATCTTATGATTCTTTAGTAAAAGTTTTTGATTACTATAAATCTTTGGATAAAGATGGAGATTATATTGTAACTGATAATGTTTATGGTGACTGGCTGGGATATGATAACCAGGAAGGAAAAATTGACCGTGGATTTTTAACCGCACCATATTTCTACTATTGTGGAATTTTGTTATCTGAAATGTCAGAAGCAATTGATAAAGACCATACAGAGCTGGATGCTTATCTAGAAAATATGTATCAAGCATTGCAAAATACCTATAATAAAGAGACTTATTTTAGTACCGAAACCCAAACCGCAAATGCAGTGGCATTGGATTTTGAAATTGTACCACCTGAAAATAAAGAAGCGGTAGTACAAACATTGGTGAATGCTGTTACCAACGCCAATACTACTATTAAAACGGGTGTGCTGGGGACAAAATCCATTTATAGTGCATTGGGAGAAGCCAACCAGCATAAAACATTGTTGGATATGACTATAACCCCAGAAAAATGTTCCTTTGGCTATATGATTGATAACGGTGCGACAACCTTGTGGGAATATTGGGATAAAGCAGGCGAAACCTTTAATTCCAACTTGACTCCTGGGAATGCTGTTTGGGATTCTCAGAACCATGCCATGATGGGAGGCGGTCCAGCAACCTGGATGTTCAAAGGACTGGGAGGCATTACAGCAACAGGCGCTGGCTATGATGAGATTACCTACCGCCCAGGTGTGGAAAGTGAACTGGAATATGTAGATACCTCGATAGACACTTTAAAAGGTTTAGCAGAATCCAATTGGGATATAGTAGACGGCGATCTAGTATGGGATGTAACTGTTCCAGCAAACAGTACCGCAACGATTAAAATCCCAATGAAAGACGCGAAAACTATTACCGAATCTGGCAATGATATTTTCCAGAAAGATGGAAATGGAATAACCTATGTAGGCCAGGAAGAAAACGGTGACTATGTATACACAGTAGGCAGTGGAAGTTACCACTTTGTAGCGAGTGAACAAGGTAGCGTAGTAGAAGAATCAGATAAAGATATCTTGAACAAAGTGATTACCTACGCAGAAGAACAGAAAGCATCTGATGACTTTAACAATGTCATCAAAGATGTACAGGAAACCTTTAATGCAGCATTGGATGCAGCGAAAGAAGTAGCAACAGATCCAGCAGCAAATCAGGAAACAGTAGATGCAGCATGGAAAGCATTAATGACAGAAATCCATAAACTAGGCTTTGTCAAAGGAGATATTACTTCCTTAGAAGCTCTGGTATCCTTGGCAGAAGGCTATGACATGAATGACTATGTAGAAGCAGGCCAAGCAGAATTTAAAGAAGCATTGAAAGCAGCACAGGAATTACTTGCGAATAAAGACAATGCAATGGCGGAAGAAATCGAAACAGCAGAAAGTAACCTGTTGAACGCGATGCTGAACCTGAGATACAAAGCGGATAAATCCATCCTGGAAAAAGTAATTGCAGAAGCGAATAGTAAAGATGCAAGTGCATACACAGAGGAAAGCTATGCAGCACTGCAAGCGGCAGTAAAAGATGCAAATGACGTAATGGCAGATGAAAATGCGACTCAGAAAGAAGTAGATACAGCAGTAACAAATGTACAAACTGCAATGGATCAGTTAGTAGCAGTAGATGGAAGTATTCCAGAAGAAACAACACCATCCACTAATGATACAACTACTCAAACTGGACAGGAATCTACCACACCAAAAGCAAATGCAGCAAAAACAGGAGATGTTGCTCCAATTGCAGGGTTAATAGTATTGGCAGCAGCGGGTGCAACAGCCATTGGAGCAAAGAAACGGAAAAAATAAAATTTAGTTGTAATAGCGAAATAAGCTATTGGAATGAATAAGAAAAAGCCATCAAGTTCTAATATTAGAACTTGATGGCTTTCTGGTTTATGATAGTATGTTGGTATTTAGATGAATTATTTATAATCGAAACTACTTAAAAAAATATCAATAATAAAGGGTGTATAATATGATACATTAAATTACTTATTGAAGTATTTTTGGTACATATAAGCAGAATATTTTCCGTTTCTAAGATTATATTTTAAATCCATTTTTTTGTTTTGATTTTGAATCAATAATAATATTATAGTTCTATATTCCACTGTTTGAGAGAATACAAAACAGGCAATGCAAATAGAACATTTTATGAATAGAAACTATCATAATTAGTTTCGGTTTGTATAACGAAAAGATATTGTTGTTGCAAATAAACTTTCACAATTTGATAATCTCCCATGCCTCTAATATAATTTATTGGAGTATCTTTCTTTTTTATCCGAATTATGTTACAATAAAAATAATATTTGTGATGGAAACAAGATAATTGGATTGTAAAGGAGATAATAAAATGGTAGTAGAACCAAAAGTTAGAGATTTTATTTGTACTACAGCGCATCCGATAGGATGCCGTGAAAATGTGAAACAGCAAATTGCATATACAAAAAAATTAGGTACAGTGGATGGTCCAAAAAAAGTATTGGTGATCGGCAGCTCTACCGGATATGGGCTTGCATCCCGTATCACAGCGGCGTATGGATGTCAGGCAGCTACATTGGGTGTCATGTTTGAACGTGCAGCTTCTGGCAAAAGGACAGCAACAGCAGGATGGTATAATAATCTGGCGTTTGAACAGCAGGCACAGCAAGATGGGCTATATGCAAAAACAATTAATGGTGATGCTTTTTCCCAGGAAGTGAAAGATCAAATCATACAAATCATCCGTCAGGACTTGGGACAGGTAGATATGGTTGTTTATAGTTTAGCAGCCCCACGCCGTACAATGGCAGATGGTACTGTTTACCGTTCCGTATTAAAAACAGTTGGAGAAGAATTTAAAAATAAAAACTTGGATTTAAAAAACCGTCAGGTTACAGAAGCTTGTATTCCACCAGCAAGCGAAGAAGAAATAGAAGCAACTGTTAAGGTAATGGGCGGGGAAGACTGGATGGATTGGATGAAAGCTTTAGCAGAAGCAGGCGTTTTGGCTTCCAATTCTATTACAGTGGCATATTCCTATATTGGTCCAGCATTAACCCATCCAATCTATTATAATGGGACAATTGGAATGGCAAAAAAACATTTGTATCAAACCTCTATTGATATTACAGAACAGTTAAGAGATTTAGGGGTAAAAGCATATATTTCTGTCAATAAAGCTTTGGTAACTCAAGCAAGTGCGGCAATCCCAGTAGTTCCGCTGTACATTACAATTTTATATAAAGTAATGAAGGAAAAAGGATTGCATGAAGGATGTATTGAACAGATGAACCGTTTGTTCCGTGAAAAACTTGGTAAAGGAAATGCGGTTGTGGATAGTGATAACCAAATACGACTAGATGATTACGAAATGAAACCAGAAATTCAACAGGAAGTAATGAAATACTGGGATGAAATTTCCTCTGAAACTATTGACCAAATGGCAGATGTAGATGGTTATTGGGAAGATTTTTACCATATGTTTGGATTCCAGATAGATGGTGTAGATTATACTCAGGACGTTGAACTGTAGTAATAAACAATAAAAACTGGAACAATCTAATTGTTCCAGTTTTTTTATCTGTTTCAGTAGAATAAATTTTAGTTTAAAAGGAAACATCGTTAGAAAATAAAGTTTGAAATGACAAACTTAAAATTCATTTTTACAAGGATACCTACTAAAATAAAAATTTTTGGATGTACCAACTTTACCCTGTGATAAAGGTTACTTATTGACTTTTTTATGTGGATTTATTTTGTTTTGCAATTTCATCCGCAATTTGGTGGATTGACATACTATCATTTTGTAGGATCCCTAACATACCACGGTAAAGTATTACAGCGTCCTGGTTAAACCGTTCTGCCATTTGTTGTGCAGCCTGTTTATCTGGGGCAAATAAAGTCATCTCTAGTAAATCACTGCCAATATCGTGGATAACCAAGTGAACCATATATCCATCCTCTACTTTGGTCACAGATACTTGATGGTCCCGTTCCTGCTGTTCCGATGCCAAAACTTGCTTTGCGGTAGATATAATTTTATCTCTAGTAGATTTTTGTAAAATTCCTGACAAGGTAGAGGCAGTATTTTTCCCCATAGGCATTAACTGTAGAATTTTTTTGCCATCCTCAACAGAAAAGATTTCTTCAATATGGTGTGTATCAATCAACTCTTTGAGGGCCTGGCAAAAACTAAAATAATTGACAATGCTGTTAAACTGGAATACATAGTTTACCTGTTCTTTGCTTAAAGGCTGTTCAATACAGCTTAGTAGATAACAAATCAAAATTTTAATTTCATAAATATCCGATAAACTGCCAGGTTCATCATTTTTTAAAAAGGTGGACGCCATATAATCCCTCCTTGTAATGATTCAAAAAGCTATTTATATTTATTTTAACATAAATTGAAATAAAAGGAAAGAGGCTTGTGTTTTTTTTCATGGTTTGATACAATAATACAATAGGGGATTATATCAAATGATAATCTCAGTAGTGTTGTTCCCTAAATGATAAAAAGATATTTATTAGAAAGATTGGTTTGATTACCATGTAGACAAATTATAAAATCAATACATCCACAATAGGATTGATAAAAATAAAAGGAGAGTGACTTTTTCGTGGATAGCACTGATGTGTTATGGCTTGTTGTGTTAATTTTAATTGTTTTTTCCGCTATTTTTTCTTCTTCTGAGACAGCGTTTTCCAGTTTTAATAGAATCCGTATTAAAAGCTATGCTGCCGAAGGAAATAAACAAGCAAAACGTGTATTAAGATTATCTAAGGATTTTAACCGTATTTTAACAGCAATTTTAATTGGAAATAATATTGTTAATATTGCTACAGCCTCTATTGGTACGGTGCTGTTTACCAAATATTTTGGTGCAGCAGGCCCTGGGATATCCACCATTGTAATTACTATTTTAGTATTAATTGGAGGAGAAATCTTGCCAAAAAGTTTTGCAAAAGACCATGCGGAATCTACAGCGCTAAAATCATCTGGTTTTATTTTATTTATCACAGTAATTTTCCGTCCATTTATTTTCTTGTTTGGAAAATTGAAAGATTTAATGGCTAAGTTTACAAAATCGAACCAGGCACCATCGGTAACCGAGCAGGAGCTTAAGGTAATCATAGAGGAAATTGAGGACGAAGGCGTTTTAGAAGACCATGAAAGCAAGTTGGTACGGTCTGCTTTGGATTTTGATGAAACCACAGCGGAGCAGGTATTAACACCACGTGTAGATTTAGTTTCTGCTGAACTCAATACAGATAACGAGACTCTGTGTAGCCTATTTTTGGAAAAAGGTTTTTCCAGAATTCCGATTTATAAAAAGGATATCGATAATATTATTGGTATTTTATACGAACGGGACTTTTTCCGCGAATATATTAAAAGCCATGATTTTTCTATTTTGCCAATTTTGCAAAAACCTCTGTTTGTCCCACCTCAAACGAAAATATCCGATTTATTTAAGCAAATCCAACAAAGACAAGAGCATATGGCGGTTGTTACCGACCAATATGGTGGAGTAGAGGGGATTATTACAGTAGAGGATATGTTGGAAGAACTAGTTGGAGATATTTACGATAAAAATGAAACGGTTGTCCAAGATGTCCAAAAGCTATCAGATACGGCATATTTGATCAACCCAGATATGGGAATTGATGATTTATTTGAAGAAATTGATTATCATCCATTCCAATTTGAAACAGAAAGTAATACAGTAGGCGGCTGGGTATTAGAACAATTTCAGAAGCTTCCACAACAAGGGGAAAGTTTTACGCAGGCGGGTTTAAAAGTAACGGTACAGCAATTAAACCAACAGCGGATTACTTCTTTATTAATTGAAAAATTACAGGTTGTAAAAGAGGAAGACTACTAACCGTCAAAATCCTCGATAAGCCGATTCAATTCCTGTTTACTTTGTAGTTCAATGCCTTGCCGCAAAGCGATTTGATCAAACTCAGGTAAAACGGAGATATCGGTTGGCAAAATTTCATAAGGTTCAGATTCTGTTGGAAGAAAGATTCCAATTTTTCCTTGATATTCTTTCATAATATAAGCACATGTTGTGGTAGAAGCAGTATTAATTGGTTTTGAAACAGATTGGTTGCGTTGGGTACTAACAGCAATTACAATGGTTGCTGTTAATAAAATGAAAGCACCTGTTAAAATAGCGAGCAAATAATTGGTTTTGTTCATCCAATCCACTCCTTTCTGGATATCTTTAATCTTCCCATAAACTGGAATATTATACGTCAAAACAGCGAAAATTGTGTTTGGATCATCCAGTAAAAATAAAATCAGTTTGAATGAATTTTTATGAATATTTGGAAATTTTAAAGTGAAAATGACAGAAAAAATTTATTTTTTCATTAAAAACATTGATGGAAATTATGAAAACTACACAAACTACTTAACAAAAAAAATAATCTATGCTATAATCATTTTGTATTGTAACTTTTTTAAAATAGAGAAAAATAAAAGTTCCAGTGTTTTTGAAAGAGGTTTTTGCAGCATAAACTTATTATTGACCAACGATAGAAAATGCACCTGGAGGGATGCATTGCCGACAGTTTAACCTGAGAAAAGGAGGCGTTATACTCGATGAGCTCAAAAGATATCTATAGTTCAGATGTCCAGAAAAAACAATCGAGCAAAAAGCCAAAAAAACAAAAACATCAGCGTAGTAAAGGAAAACGCATTGCCGCTTTTATTGGAAAGGCTGTTGTTTGTTTGTTTTTGATTTGTATTATTACAGGCAGTATTGTAGTTACTGCATTGACTGTTTACGTTATGAAAGCAACCGAAACAGATTCTACCATTAGTTTAGCAAAAGAGGATATTCAAACAGCTGGAATTACAACCATTATGGCGCCAGATCCCGCAAACCCGGATGGTGAGATAGAAGTCTCTAAACTTTCTACTGGCACCAAACGTATTTGGGTGGATATTCAGGATTGCCCGGAAGATCTGAAAAATGCTTTTATCGCAATTGAAGACAAGCGTTTTTATGAACACGAAGGAGTGGACTTTAAACGTACATTTTTGGCATTCGCCAATATGATTTTGCATTTCTGGGATACCGAACAGGGTGGTTCTACAATTACCCAACAGCTTGTAAAAAATATTACCAATGACAATGCTCATAGTGCGGGGAGAAAAGTCCGGGAAATTTTTAATGCTATGAGTTTGGAGCGTACCTATTCCAAAGATGAAATTCTACAGGCATATTTAAATATTATTACGATTGGTGGAAAGAATGGTGACTACGAAGGTGTAGGTGCCGCAGCAAAGTTATATTTTAATAAAGATGTTTCAGAGTTAACTCTGCCAGAGTGTGCTTCCATTGCAGCAATTACCAGAAGCCCTTCTACCTATGAACCAATTCATAATCCAGAAAAAAATAAGGAGCGCCGCGATTGGATTTTGAAAAATATGTATGATCAAGGTCTGATTGAAGAGGCGGATTACCAGAATGCTATTGCTACTCCTGTGGAAGTAAACCAAGGACAAGTAACTGGAAATATGGATGGTTCCAATTATCAAAGCTATTTTGTAGATGCTGTAATTAATGAGGTGCGCAATGACCTTATGGAAGAATACGGTTATGATAAGGAAACAGCAGAAGCAAAGATAAAAACTAGCGGTTATATTATCCATACAACAATGGATGTAAATGCTCAGAAAAAATTGGAACAGCATTATCAGGAAAGTTCTACTTTTGCGAACTATGATATTATAAAGGAATCAACGGACCGCGCTGAAAATGGAGGGAATCCGTTCCAATCCGCTATGGTACTATATGATTATAATGGTGCCATGAAAGCAGTAGTTGGGGGAATTGGAGAAAAGCCTCCTGGAGATAGAAGCGTTATTAACCGTGCAGTACAAGGGCAACGGTCCCCAGGTTCCGCTATAAAGCCATTGAGTATTTATTCTTTGGCAATTGAGGAA
The DNA here is from genome assembly GCF_014297275.1 of Clostridium facile. Taxonomy (NCBI): domain Bacteria; kingdom Bacillati; phylum Bacillota; class Clostridia; order Eubacteriales; family Clostridiaceae; genus Clostridium; species Clostridium facile. The sequence continues at coordinate 1,702,750 of NZ_JACOQK010000001.1, read as the reverse complement.
GATTTGTGCCATTACTCCAGTATCATGCAGGATGAGCCAATTTCGATTGAACAGCCAGATGGAACCATGTGGGAGCCACAGAACTTTGGTGGAAAAAGTTATGGCAGTGTAACAATCCAAAAAGCAGTTGAGATGTCATTAAACCGTATTCCAATTAAATTAGATCAAACATTAACTCCTAAAAAAAGTTATGACTTTTTGACAAAAAGTTTAGGTTTTACCGATTTAACTGAATCTGCTGATGCTAACTTAGCACCAATGAGTTTGGGTTCTTTGAGCAATGGTGTCCATTTAGACGAGTTGACAAATGCTTACCAAATTTTCGGGAATGGCGGCTACTTTACGGAATCCCATACCTATACCAGTGTAACAAATGCTGCTGGAGATGAGGTTCTGAAAAAAGATTTGAGCACCAATCAGGTGATCAGTGAGGATACTGCTACGATTATGAATCGCTTATTGCGCCAGGTTGTAGTAGGTTCCAGTGGTACAGCCCGTGCGATTGGTGATATTAATGGAATTGAAATCCTAGGTAAAACTGGTACTACTAATGACGATTTTGACTCTACTTTTGTGGGATTAACACCGGATTATATTGCTGGTATTTGGTTTGGCTATGAGCAAAACTATGATATTACAAAGAATAAAGGGTTAAAGAAGCAAGTTGCTGCCTGGAAAACAATTATGAGTGATATTTTATCTGATAGTCAAAATAAGAGTTTTCAACTAAGCAGTGATGTAGTGGAAGCAACTTATTGTACAGAGACAGGGATGATAGCTACTTCGGGCTGTCCATCTACAGCAACAGGTTACTATAAAAAGGATAATAAGCCTGGAACGTGTAGTGTACATGGTTAATGGTTACCTTTGATTTTTTCGATCCTGCCGTGAATTTTTAGGATTCACGGCAGGATTTTGTATTGTAATTAAAAGAAATATCCGTTATACTGAAAAAAGGCTTAAAATACATTGTTTTATGATATAAGAGCTTAGTTTTAAATAAATCGAGTTGTAATCAAGATAAAGGAAGGCATAAATGGAAAAATTAAAAAAGAATATGGTTTTACCTATGGAAATTATTGATTTAAATAGCGATGGTAATGGCGTAGGAAAAATTGATGATTTTGTTATTTTTGTCCCTATGACAGCAAAAGGGGATAAAATCAATGTAAGGATAGTAAAAGTATTAAAAAATTATGGTTTTGGGATTGTGGATTCTTTTATTACAGCTTCTCCTGACCGAATTGAAGTGGATTGCCCTTATTTTCGTCAATGCGGGGGATGTGCTTTACGCCATATTTCCTATGAATCGGAATGCCAGTTAAAGCATAAGATGGTTTCTGATTGTTTTGAAAGAATTGGAGGAATTTCTTGTCAGGTATCTCCGTTAGTAGAAAATCTACAGGTAAACCATTACCGGAATAAAGCACAGTTTCCAGTTACACGAAAAGATGGTAAGGCTGTAGCAGGCTTTTTCGCAAACCGAAGCCATCGAGTTGTATCCTGTGATAATTGTTTACTACAACCGGAAGAATTTCAACCAATTGTAGATTGTGTGTTGAATTTTATCAATGAATTTCAAATTCCTGTTTATGATGAGTTAAAACATCAGGGAATTGTACGGAATATTTACTTGCGCCGAGGGGAAGTATCAGGTGAAATTATGGTCTGTTTGGTGTTAACCAAGGATTTTCTCCATCATCAGGATATCTTAATTCAACGTTTATTAGATTGTAACCCTCAGATTACCAGCATTATCATTAACTGCAATAAGGATAAAACCAATGTTATTTTGGGAAAACACTGTACCACAATTTATGGAAAGGATACGATTTTAGACCAACTTTGTGGGGTTCCAGTAGAACTATCTCCGCTGTCCTTTTATCAAGTTAACCATAATCAGGCAGAGCGGCTTTATGATATTGCAAAAGAATATGCAGGTTTATCTGGAGGGGAAACTGTAATTGATTTATACTGTGGTGCAGGAACCATTGGATTATCTATGGCGGATCAAATTGGAACTCTCATTGGAGTAGAAGTTGTTCCAGAGGCAGTGGAAAATGCGAAAAAGAATGCAGAATCTATGGAATTATCGAACACAAGATTTTTGTGTGGGGACGCTTCTCAAGCAGTGCAGGTTTTAGAGCAGGAAAAAATTCACCCCGATGTGGTTTTGCTGGATCCACCAAGAAAAGGATGTAGCCAACAGGTGCTGGATAGTGTTTGCCATATGGCTCCAGAGCGGATTGTTATGATTTCTTGCAATCCCGCTACAGCAGCACGAGATTGTAAAATGTTGGATGAGAAAGGTTATCAGGTACAAAAAATTACTCCTGTTGACTTATTTTCCCGCACGTTACATATAGAAACCGTAATCCTTCTCAACAAAGAATGTTAAAAGTTGTAGTTGGATAAGAAATCTAGGTGATAAAAATGATTTTGAATACTTTAAGTAAAGACGATTTGTATCAATCAATTGCATATATCTTCAACATGGATATAGAACAAATTCAACATTATATTAAAGAGAATATAAATAATCCAAGGCAAATAAATTTACAAAACTTAAAGAAATTTTGTAACTGTCATGAATTAAAAACTGTTGATAGTATTATGATTCATCATATAGCACCTAGAAGAGATGTAGATTCTATTAGAAAAGAGGGAATTTCTACTTTACCACAAGTTTTAACTACTGAAAATAATCTTTCTAAATATTTAAAGGGGTTAGGGTTTAAATTTACATTTAAAAACAATCAAATTTTTATGGAACGGTATAATAAAAAAGTGGATATTCATAAATTGTCCTGGGATTGTTGCGATCGCATGATATTAATGAGATTTGGGATAGGCAAAGCATCTACTTATGATTTTAACGTAAATGGATATTTATTTGTTAGTAAATTTTTAAAAGATTATTGTAGGGGTTGGCTAGGTTCACCAGAAATATTAAAAACTTTATCAATTTGTTACAAAGACTATGATATAGCAGATGGTTTTGTGAAAAATTGCAAAAATAATTATTTAATATCGTTCAAAGTACCAATAACAAAGATTGACATTGCAAATTATGATTCTAAAATAAGTGATAGTCAGAAATTAGAGATACTTATTGACTATACCTTACAAGCCTTAGTTTATTTTGAATCGAAAGAGAAAGATAAATTAGACAATCCTATAATAATGTTAAAAAGAGATTATAATGTTCCAGGAACAGATATAAAAAAGATATGGCAGTTAAAAGAAGAGTGTGGGTATATGATCCCAATATCCATAGATGATAAATAAAGAAAACGGATGTCCAAAATGGACATCCGTTTTCTTTATTTATATTAAAAAATTCTAGGAATTACGTTCTGTAGTAGTGTAATCCAATACTTTTTCATATCCTTTTGCTAACTGGCTTTCTTCACGGCTATCATCATCTCCAGATTTGGAGCGGAATACTAGTTTTAATAGAATTGGGGAAATAATTGTTGTAACCACAACAGTAATAATAACAGGCCCCAATAAAGTGTTGGACAACAATCCTAAAGCAGCTCCTTTGGTTGCTACAATCAACGCAACCTCACCACGTGAAATCATACCCATACCAATTTGAATGGATTCGCGGTTGGTATATTTACAAATTTTCGCTCCTAATCCACAACCAATAATTTTGGTAATGGTTGCAATAATTGCGAGTAAAATGGAGAAAATAATAATTGTACTTGACATTGCAGGAAGTACTACTTTAATCCCAATACTTGCAAAGAAAATTGGGGATAATAAGGTATAAGATAAAGTTTCAAAGCGGGAAGCAATATATTTTGATCGTGGAGTATTAGAAATAGCTACACCTGCGATAAACGCTCCAGTAATATCTGCTACACCAAAGAATTCTTCTGCACAATAGGATAATAACAGGCAGAATACAAACGAGATAATAACAAAACGTCGTAAGTCTTTTTGATAGTGTTCCATGTATTTTTTGAACAAGAAATAACATAGAATTCCTGCAACCACAACAAATACAAAAAACAATAGGATTTTTAACAATACGATTCCAATATTGATAGAGGAATCTGCCATACTTGTAATAATTGTTAATGCAATAATACCTAAAATATCATCAATTACAGCAGCCCCTAAGATCGCATTACCAGCACGGGTATTTAATTTGCCCATTTCTTTTAATGTCTCTACAGAAATACTTACCGATGTTGCTGTTAAGATAATGCCAATAAAGATGTTTTGCAATAACGTACTAGCTGTTGCTCCTTCAGAAAATTCTGGGGAATTGAAGAAATGTGCCACGAGGAATCCACCTGCCAAAGGAACGATAACCCCTAATAACGCAATTACAAAAGAAGCTTTCCCCGATTTTTTCAGCTCTTTGATGTCTGTTTCCATACCAGCGGTAAACATCAATACGATAACGCCTAATTCGGAAACTTGGGTGATAAAAATGTCTTCATGTAAAATATTTAATACAGCAGGGCCTAAAATCAAACCAGCCAGCAATGCACCCACTACTTGAGGCATTTTAAATCTTCTGGTAATAAGGCCAAGAACTTTGGTACTGAGCAGGATAATAGCTACATATAACAGAAAACTATAGTCCATGAAATACCATCTCCTTTTTTGTGAAATTTTCGACAACCTATATTATAGTCTTTTTTAAACGATTTTTCAATATCATATTGCATTTTAGTTTAAAAAAAATACATTATTTATTTAGCATTTTAACGAATAATTTAAATTGATTTTTAATACCTCATATGGTATGATAAAAACAATCATAAAAGAGACATAACTTTCGTGATTGTAATAAGAAAAATAGGTTTTATTTCGCAGTTGTTCTGATTGGTTACAAAATGATTGGGATAAAGAAAAAAACGTAGAAAAATAAGGAGTAATACAATGGATTTTAAATTTGCCCACAACAATATCAATGTACTAAATCTACAAAAAAGTTTAGAATTTTATCAAAGAGCCCTTGGATTAACCGAAGTGAGGAGAAAAGTTGCCCAAGATGAATCCTTTATTTTGGTATATTTAGGAGATGGTGCTACCCCACATCAGTTAGAATTAACTTGGTTGCGTGACCGTAAAGAGCCATATAACTTGGGGGAAAATGAATTCCATCTGGCCTTTTATGTGGATGATTTTGATGCTGCCCATAAGTTACATCAAGAAATGGGCTGTATTTGTTATGAAAACCCTGGCATGGGCATTTATTTTATCAGTGACCCGGATGGTTATTGGTTAGAAATTGTTCCAATAAAATAGGAAAAAAGGCCTTATCATTTTCGGATGAAGGCCTTTCTGCTTTTTACAAATAAGGAGGCAATAAAATGGTATCCGTCATTATTGTAGCAGCGGGAAATTCTTCCCGCATGGAGGGAATTAAAAAACAATTTTTAAAAATTGGTGGAGTTCCAGTTGTAATACGCAGTGTAACAAAATTTCAACAGATTGATGAGGTGTGTGAAACCATAATTGTAGTTGGAAAAGAAGATATCCCTTATGCTGAACAGCTTGTTCAGCAATACAAACTGAAAAATACAGTTGTCACCCAAGGTGGAGATAGCCGTCAGCAATCAGTTTTGTCTGGCTTATCATGCTGCAATCCAAAAAGTGATTTGGTGGCGATCCATGATGCTGCTCGGCCATTTGTACAGATAGAGGAAATTCAACAAGTGATTCAAATTGCAAAAAAATATGGCGCAGCTACTTTGGGAGCACCTGTAAAAGATACGATTAAAATCGTAGAAGATGGTATCATACAATTTACTCCCCCAAGAAGTAGTTTGTATTTAACCCAAACACCACAGGTATTTCAGATGGAGCTTTACAAAAAAGCTGTTGAGAAAGCGCAACAAAACCAATGGGATTTTACAGACGATTGCCAACTAATTGAACAATATGGATTTCCCGTCCATATTGTAACAGCAAGTTACGCCAATATTAAAATTACTACTCCAGAAGATATTGTTTTAGCAGAGAGCTTTGCAAAGGGGGAAGAGCAGTGCGAATAGGACATGGATATGATGTACATCGCTTGGTAAAGGGGAGAAAATTAATCTTATGTGGTGTAGAAATCCCTCATGAAACCGGTTTGTTAGGACATTCCGATGCGGATGTAGCGGTTCATGCCGTAATGGATGCTTTATTGGGTGCAGCTGGATTAGGTGATATTGGACTACATTTTCCAGACACAGATCCTGCTTATGCTGGGGCAGATAGTATGAAGCTGCTTCAACATGTTGTAAATTTATTAAAAAAGCATGGATTTCAAATCAGTAATATTGACCTTACTATTTTAGCTCAGGCTCCAAAACTCCGCCCTTTTATTGATCATATGATGGCAAATCTTTCTGTTGGTTTGAATATTCCTAAAAACCGCATTAATATAAAAGCGACAACAGAAGAGGGTCTTGGTTTTACTGGAGAAAAACAAGGCATTGCGGCGCATTGTGTTTGCTTATTAGAAGAATAGATAATTAGGAGGGAATCAAAATGGTTTCCCTCCTTTTAATTAAGTGCATTTGTGTAGAAATTCAAGGTGATGCGATTCAAATATTTAAGAAGCTGCTTGATAGAGCGAATCGCACAATTTTTTATAATCAATATTTCTTAATTTGTTTTGCTTAGGAGATTATTTCATTATTCGTTGACAGTATTGGTAAGAAAAAATCTCATCATGGATTGTATGTTGTAATTATTTAAGATAAAAATAACAAGTAGAAATTAGTGTATCTACTGTAAAAGTTATATGATTAGGAGATGTGATTGGTGCAATAATAATGGCTGAAATTTTTATCTACACAATAAACGCTTTTATTATCACTTTTCATAGGATTCCTTAAGAATAAATGATAATATCATTTTATCATAGAAAGGCTGGTTTTATTGTAAAAATGAGGTTTTTATGATATACTAAAACATTGACAAAACAAAGAATACGTAGTAATATGGATATAACAAACATTTGTTCTTTTAAGTAGTAAGTCTGAATAAATAGGATTATTATTTGTAAAAATTTTACGAACCAGTTGTGATAAAATAAACAGGAGATTTACCTATGACGAATCAAAATAAGTTTAAACTGGTTTCTCCATATCAGCCAACAGGAGACCAGCCAGAAGCGATTGCCAAATTAGTTCAAGGACTTCAAAGAGGGGATAAAGAACAAACCTTATTAGGGGTAACTGGTTCTGGTAAAACTTTTACCATGGCAAATGTAATTGCACAGGTGAATAAACCAACATTGGTACTGGCACACAACAAAACTTTGGCAGCTCAGCTTTGCTCGGAATTTAAAGAGTTTTTTCCAGAAAATGCGGTGGAGTACTTTGTCTCTTATTACGATTACTATCAGCCAGAAGCCTATGTTCCCAGTACAGATACCTATATTGAAAAAGATAGTGCTATCAATGATGAAATTGATAAATTACGCCACTCCGCCACTTGTGCTTTGGCAGAACGCCGAGATGTTATTATTGTAGCAAGTGTGTCTTGTATTTACAGTTTGGGTAACCCGATTGATTACCGCAGCATGGTGATTTCTTTACGAGAAGGCTTGGAAAAATCCAGGGATGAATTACTTGAAAAATTGGTGGAAATTCAATATGAGCGGAATGATATTAATTTTGTCCGTAATAAATTCCGTGTTCGGGGAGATGTGGTGGAGATATTCCCTGCTTATTCCAGTGATACCGCCATCCGCGTCGAATTTTTTGGTGATGAGATTGATCGAATCAGTGAGATCAACGCTTTAACTGGGGAAGTGAAACAGAGGGTTTCCCACATTGCGATTTATCCTTCTTCTCATTATATTATCCCTCCAGAGCAAATGCATGATGCGCTCCGTAACCTGGAAAAAGAGCTAGATGAACGGGTTGCTTATTTTACTGAGAATGAAATGCTGTTGGAGGCACAAAGAATTAAACAGCGTACCATGTATGATATTGAAATGCTAGAGGAAATCGGTTTTTGTAAGGGAATCGAAAACTATTCCAGAGTTTTATCTGGACGTCCAGAAGGCGCTACCCCATATACCTTGATGGACCACTTTCCAGATGATTTTTTATTGATTGTGGATGAATCCCATGTTACCCTTCCGCAGGTAAAAGGAATGTATTTTGGTGACCATGCGAGGAAAAAGACCTTGATTGATTATGGGTTCCGTCTACCGTCTGCTTATGATAACAGACCGTTGAATTTTGATGAATTTTACAGTAAGGTGAATCAGGCTATTTATGTTAGTGCAACCCCTGGGGATTTTGAAAAAGACCATTCTACTCAGATTGTACAGCAGGTAATTCGTCCAACTGGATTATTGGATCCAGAAATTACTGTAAAACCAATTGAAGGCCAGATTGAGGATTTACTGTTTGAAATCAACCAACGCATTGAAAAGAAGGAACGTGTTTTGGTCACCACTTTGACGAAAAAAATGGCGGAGGATTTAACGGATTTCCTGGAACAATCAGGTGTTAAAGTTCGCTATATGCACTATGGTGTGGATACGATTGAACGTATGGAGATTATCCGGGATCTTCGTTTAGGGGAATTCGATGTACTGGTAGGAATTAACCTATTGCGGGAAGGATTGGATATTCCTGAGGTATCCCTCGTTTGTATTTTGGATGCGGATAAAGAAGGATTCCTACGTTCTGAAACTTCCTTGATTCAGACAATTGGACGTGCTGCCCGAAATGCAGAGGGCAAGGTAATTATGTATGCGGACCAGGTAACCGGTTCTATGGAACGTGCAATAACCGAGACTTTACGTAGGCGAGAAATCCAGATGGCATATAATCAGGAACATGGAATTGTTCCTACTACCATTAAAAAAGATGTACGTGAAATTCTCGAAATTTCTACCAAAGAAGAAACCGAACCTACAACGAAAAAGAAAAAATTATCTAAAAAAGAAAAAGACGCATTGATTGAAAAACTGACCATTGAAATGAAAAATGCGGCAAAATTATTAGAATTTGAACATGCAATCTATTTGAGGGACCGTATTGAAGAAATTAAAAAGAGCTGAGGTGTTTCTGTGGGGAAAGATAAAATCATCATCAAAGGTGCTCGTGAGCACAATTTAAAAAATGTGGACGTGACGATTCCTAGGGATAAATTAGTTGTATTTACTGGATTATCCGGTTCTGGAAAATCCTCTTTGGCATTTGATACCATTTATGCTGATGGCCAGCGGAGATATGTGGAAAGCCTTTCTTCTTATGCAAGACAATTTTTGGGGCAAATGGAAAAACCAGATGTGGATGAAATTGAAGGCTTATCCCCAGCAATTTCGATTGACCAAAAAACAACCTCTAAGAACCCTCGTTCCACTGTGGGTACTGTCACTGAAATTTATGACTATCTTCGTTTGCTGTATGCTAGGATAGGGATTCCTCATTGTCCCATTTGTGGCCGTGAAATTAAGCAGCAGACAATTGACCAGATTGTTGACCAGGTAATGAAGCTGGAAGAGCGGACAAAAATCCAAATAATGGCCCCAATTGTTAGAGGAAGGAAAGGGGAGCACGTAAAAGAGTTTGAAGCCGCTAGAAAAAGCGGGTTTGTCCGTGTCCGTGTCGATGGTAACATCTATGACCTTTCGGAAGAAATTAAACTGGAGAAAAATATTAAGCACCACATTGAGATTATTGTTGACCGATTGGTGATCAAACCAGAAATCAAATCCCGCTTAACAGATAGTTTGGAGATTGCCTCAAATTTATCCGGGGGATTGATTATCGTGGATGTAGTGGATGGGGAAGAGATATTGTTTTCCCAAAACTATGCTTGCCCAGAGCATGGTATTAGTATTGAAGAACTTTCTCCAAGAATGTTTTCATTTAATAATCCATATGGTGCCTGTGAAAAATGTACTGGGTTAGGGACTTTTATGAAAGTAGATCCGGATTTAATTGTTCCCAATAAAGAGCTGTCTATTTCACAAGGTGCACTGAAAGCTTCTGGATGGTCTTTTGGGGATAGAGGGTCCATCGCCAATATGTATTTTGAGGCATTGGCACAGACTTATGGCTTTTCTTTGGATACCCCATTTCAAGATCTTCCAAAAAAAGCAGTAGACGTTATTTTTTATGGCACTGGCAAAAAAAAGCTGGAAATGACCCGTACCAATGGTTATGGAACTGGCACATATTCCGCTCCATTTGAAGGAATTATCAATAATCTGGAACGGCGTTACAAAGAGAGTAACAGCGATTATGCCAAAGAAGAAATCGCTAATTATATGAATGATATTGAATGTCCTTCCTGCCATGGAGAACGGTTAAAACCAGAAGCCTTGGCGGTTACGGTTGGAGGAAGAAATATCAGTGAAATCACCAAGATGAGCATAACAGAATTGTTGGATTTTATCCAGCAATTAGAGTTATCAGAGCGTGACCACATGATTGCGGACGCTGTATTAAAGGAAATCCGGGAACGGCTGCAATTCCTTTGCAGCGTAGGACTAGAGTATTTGACTCTTTCCCGTTCCGCAGGGACATTATCCGGTGGAGAAAGTCAGCGTATCCGGTTAGCAACCCAAATTGGTTCCTCTTTGGTAGGGGTGTTATATATTTTGGATGAACCTAGTATTGGATTGCACCAAAGGGATAATGATAAACTGATTGGTACGTTGAAGCATCTTCGTGATATTGGAAATACCTTGATTGTGGTAGAACATGACGAAGATACTATGCTGGCGGCGGATTATCTCGTTGATGTAGGACCTGGAGCAGGGATTCATGGAGGAGAAATTGTATTCTCCGGAACGATTGACCAGTTGAAAACCTGCGAAGAATCCATTACAGCACAATATCTGTTTGGGAAAAAGCAAATTCCTGTGCCGAAAGAACGCAGGAAAGGAAATGGTAATTTCTTGACCTTTACAGGATGCGCTGAAAATAACCTGAAGGATATTACTGTAAAAATTCCGTTAGGGTGTTTTGTCTGTGTCACCGGGGTTTCTGGTTCTGGAAAATCCTCTTTAGTAAATGAAATTATATATAAACATTTAGCTGCTAAATTAAACCGTGCACGGCTTCATGCTGGAAAACACGGTAAGGTAGATGGTCTTGAATATCTGGATAAAGTGATTGATATTGACCAAAGCCCGATTGGACGTACACCAAGGTCAAATCCTGGAACCTATACCGGGGTATTTAATGATATCAGGGAATTATTTGCCCAAACAGCGGATGCAAAAATGAGGGGATATAATGCTGGCAGATTTAGCTTCAATGTCCGTGGAGGACGGTGTGAAGCTTGTCAGGGAGATGGCATTGTCAAGATTGAAATGCATTTTTTACCTGATATTTTTGTACCCTGTGAAGTTTGTAAAGGGAAACGGTATAATCGTGAAACGTTAGAGGTAAAATATAAAGGAAAGAGTATTCATGATGTGCTGGAGATGACGGTGGAAGAGGGGATGTACTTCTTTGAAAATATTCCCCGTATCCATCGCAAATTAAAAACATTGTTTGAAGTGGGGTTGGGTTACGTAAAAATAGGACAGCCAGCTACTACCCTTTCTGGTGGGGAAGCACAACGCGTCAAATTGGCTACTGAACTTGCCAAACGCTCTACAGGAAAAACCATCTATATTTTGGATGAGCCTACCACAGGGCTTCACACAGCGGATGTACACCGATTAATCCAAGTATTGCAAAAACTAGTGGATGCTGGGAATACTGTCTTAGTCATTGAACACAATTTAGATATCATCAAAGTTGCGGATCATATTATTGACTTGGGTCCTGAAGGTGGAACCCGGGGTGGAGAAATAGTAGCTAATGGAACACCGGAAGAAGTGGCGGAGTGTGTTGATTCCTATACAGGGCAGTATTTAAAACGTTCTTTGGAAAAAACAAAACAGTCCTCAAAATAAAATTTTTAAATTAATAGAATCAATTAATAAATAGTTTTAATTGATTCATAAAATAACAATGAAATTTAATTGAAATTACAGTATGATGATAATATCATATAATAATACTCATTATTATTTCATCGAAAGGAGAAATTTATTATGGCAAAATATGTATGTACTGTATGTGGTTATGTATATGACCCAGAAGTAGGCGAACCAGATGCAGGTATCGCTGCTGGAACAGCTTTTGAAGATCTTCCAGATGATTTTGTTTGCCCATTATGTGGTGTAGGCAAAGACCAATTTGAAGCTGAATAATTCATAAAAAAAGCTTAGATGAAAATTGTTTCATCTAAGCTTTTTTTATGCCTATGTATTCAGAAAATAAATATACATGTAGGCAATGGGACTTATATTGTATCTTCTTTGCCATAAGATTCCTTTATAAATTCACAATATTATTATAAATACGAAATGTTTTTCTAATTATCAATATAGTTTTTATCCACTAGTCTCCAAAGTAATAAGATATTCTTTAGCAGAAAAATTAAATCTGTAAATCAATATATTTTTTTCAATTTTTTGTAGTAGTAAAATGGAAGATATTTTTTAATATGATACCTAATGATATATTCCACCATAATTATAGAAAAAACACCATTGATTTCAATGGTGTTTTTTTACTAGCTCGTTTGTTCTTGTTGTTCTTTCGTGCGTTTAATTACTTTCATTCGGCTGAATTCTTCCCGTTCTTTTTCCTCCAAAGCATCGGAGATAAATTTAACGGTTTCTTCAAATTGTGGAATATTAATATTTTTTAATGCGTTTGCTCGGCGTTGGGTAGTTTTAATCGCATTTGCTAGACGGTAAACACTATTTTCAATTTCAGCCAATACAATACTTATTTGTTTTGCTTTTTCAAATTTAATATAAGCAATATCCAATTGGGAGTTGGTTCCTGTAAAACCATAAGCGTTGGGGGAAAGGGTAGATTCCAATGTAACTTTTGGAATTTCCACACCCATAACGCTACGGTAGGTAATATGTACCCCCGTTTCAATTTCAATTCCGTTTGCGATATTTTCACACACGCCCAATGTAATATTTGCTTTTTGAAGTGCCAAATAAGCTTCCGCATAGGTTTTTTCAATTTCACCACGGATGGATTTTGCGGTGTCAATCAAAGACATCATTTCCCGCACCAGAATATTTCTTTTGCGGTCCATTAAGTCAAAACCCAATCTGGCAAGGTTCAGGGACTTTTTGATATTAATTAAGTTACCCTTAGTAGGGAACACAGCTAAAGCCATAGATGGACCTCCCTTCAATTATTGGATCGTGTTTTTAGAATCTTTTATTTTTACGGAAACGATCCGCACGGCTGGAATCGTAGAACTGGAATAATAGGTCAGAATTGATACGGTCCAATTCTTCTTTTGGCAGTAGGCAGAGTAAGTCCCAACCCAATTCCAGGGTTTGTTCCATTGTCCTGTCTTCATTTTCACCTTGTTGGATAAAGTTTTGTTCAAATTGGCGTCCAAATTCCATATAGGCTTTATCGGTTTCGGATAATTCTTCTTCCCCGATAACAGAAGCCAGGGCACGGGCATCGCTTACTTTTGCGTAGCAAGCGAACAATTGGTTAGAAACATCCGCATGGTCTGCCCGGGTAAACCCTTCCCCGATACCGTCTTTCATCAGACGGGATAAGGATGGTAGTACAGCAATTGGTGGGTAAATCCCTTGTTGGGCTAAGGCACGGTCCAATACAATTTGTCCTTCGGTAATATAGCCAGTTAAGTCAGGGATTGGGTGGGTAATATCACCATTTGGCATCGTCAAAATAGGGATCTGCGTAACAGAGCCAGATGCCCCTTTGATAATACCAGCACGTTCATACAAGGAAGCAAAGTCCGAATACAAATAGCCTGGGAATCCTTTTCTTCCTGGAATTTCACCTTTGGAAGAGGAGAATTCACGGACAGCTTCCGCATAGGATGTCATATCAGTTAAGATAACCAGAATGTGCATATTGTGCTGATATGCCAAATATTCTGCAGCTGTAAGAGCACATCTAGGGGTCAAGATACGTTCGATAATTGGATCGTTTGCTAGATTTACAAACATCGCAACACGTTCCAAAACACCGCTTTCCTGGAATTTTGCTTTAAAGTAATCGGCAACATCGTTGTTAACGCCCATTGCCGCGAATACAATACCAAAGCCTTGACCATTGTCCTCAGCGATTTTTGCCTGGCGTACAATTTGGACTGCCAATTTGTTATGGCTCAAACCGGAGTCAGAAAAAATAGGAAGCTTTTGACCACGGATCAATGTCATCATGGCATCGATAGCGGAAATTCCTGTACGGATATAGTTCTGTGGATAGACACGGGAAACCGGATTGATTGGCTGACCATTGATATCGGCGTATTGATCCGCATAAATATCCCCTAAACCATCAATTGGTTTTCCAGCGCCGTTAAAAATACGGCCTAAAATTTCTTTTGAAAGGGCAATTTCCATTGGGTGTCCTGTAAATTCAGTGGTAGTATTATTCAAGGAAAGGCCATCAGTGCCTTCAAATACCTGTACCACAACACGTTTTCCCATAATTTGAACAATACGGCCTAAACGAACCGAGCCGTTTTCCAGATGAAGCTGAACCAGCTCTTCAAAACTGGCACCTTCTACATCATCTAACACAACCAATGGACCGTTAATTTCTTTTAATCCAATGTGTTGAATTGCCATAGGGCCTCACTCCAATCCTTATTATTTGTCGCTTTCCATAAGTTTTTGATCAATTTCTTTGTAGTAATCCTCAAACATTTCCAGATGGTCATTTGGAACATCGTATTTAATACGGGTTAATTTATCAAAAATACCTGTGCTGATAATATTAGAAATTGGAATATTACGCGACACCAGTTCGGTTGCTTTATCGTATAAATACAGGATTACCTTCATCATTTCCAATTGTTTTTTCATTGGAACATAGGTATCATCTTTATGGAATGCGTTTTGCTGTAAGAATCCTACACGGATGACTTTCGCGGTTTCAATAACTAGTTTTTGGTCATCTGGTAGCACATCTGCCCCAATCAGTTTTACAATTTCCATCAGGTTGGATTCCTCCGCCAATAAAGCGGAAGTCCGTTGTTTTAATGCCAAGAAATCTTCCCCAACATTTTTTGCATAGAAATCTGCCAGATCATCTTCGTATTCGCTGTAGCTAGTCATCCAGTTAATTGCTGGATAGTGGCGGGCATAAGCCAAGGATTTATCTAAAGCCCAGAAACAACGTACAAAACGTTTTGTGTTTTGTGTAACTGGTTCGGAGAAGTCGGAACCTTGTGGGGAAACCGCGCCGATAATAGTAACAGAGCCTTCGGTATCATTCAAGTTTACCATATAGCCAGCACGTTCATAGAATTGGGATAGACGGGATGGTAGATATGCTGGAAACCCTTCTTCTGCTGGCATTTCTTCCAAACGACCAGAGATTTCCCTCAAAGCCTCTGCCCAACGGGAAGTGGAGTCTGCCATGATAGCCACATGGTATCCCATGTCACGGTAGTATTCTGCCAATGTAATACCAGTGTAGATAGAAGCCTCACGGGCAGCAACTGGCATATTGGAGGTATTTGCAATCAATACAGTACGGTCGGTGAGAGGACGTTGGGTGCGTGGGTCAATCAATTCGGAGAATTCTTCCAAAACCTGAGTCATCTCGTTCCCACGTTCCCCGCAACCAATATATACAATTAAGTCAGCATCACACCATTTTGCCAACTGGTGCTGTGTCATGGTTTTACCAGTACCAAATCCGCCTGGAATAGCAGCAGCGCCACCCTTGGCAATTGGGAACATGGTATCAATCACACGTTGGCCAGTAATCAATGGACGGTTGATTGGTTTTCTTTCTTTTACAGGACGGGCAGTACGGATTGGCCATTTCTGACACAGAGTTAATTCATGGATATTCCCTTGTGCGTCTTTGATGACAACGACGGTATCATTTACAGTGTAAGAACCATTTGGTTTTACCTCTATGACATCGCCTTCCAACATAGGGGAGAGCATGCAGCGGTGTTCAATTGCGGAGGTTTCTGGACAGGTAGCGTAAATATCACCACCTGTTAGGTGATCCCCTACAGATACAGTAATTGTTACATCATATGTTTTTTTCAGGTCTAAAGAGGATACATCAGAACCAATGCCAATAAACGCTCCGGTTTCCTCTGCCATATCCCGCAAAGGGCGCTCAATACCATCAAAGATATTTGAAATAATACCAGGACCCAAAGTAGCGGATAATGGAGCCCCTGTACCATAAACAGGCTCGCCTGGTTTTAGTCCGGTGGTACTTTCATATACTTGAATAGTGGTTTCTTTATCATTGATAGAGATGACCTCGCCAATGATTTTTTGTTTTCCGACATATACCATTTCCAACATGGAAAAATCCTGCGTATCTTTGATTTTGACAACAGGGCCATTGATGGAGTAAATTACGTTAGCCAATGATATCACCTCATCTATTTATAGTTATACAGCAATGGTCAAGCCGCAGGTACGGTAAAATTCCTGACGTTGCTTGTCGAGGTCGTTTGCAAACGTCTCATCTTGTAGCACATTTTTTTCTGGCTGAATCAGCTTGAAACCACCTAATTGATTGGCAGGGTCTGCCTGGACAGTAGCAGTTGGTACCAATTCACAAATTTTTTCGGTCAATGGAAGGTCTTTTTCCTGTATGGAAATAATCATTGGTTGACCAGTAAAACTTTCTGCCGCTGTTTGGATGGAAGTAAGCAAAAAGGATTGGTACTCTTTTGTATCAGTGAATTTTTGTAACTTTTCTTCCGCTTCTTGAAAAATTTTTTCGGTTAGTTGATTGCGGAATTCGAGTAACTCCCGTTTTCCATCCAATTCTACTTTGGTTACCTCTTGGCGGTATTTTAACTGCAATTGGTGTACCTGTTCCTGCATAACAGAAAACATCTTATCATATTCTTTTTGGCGAGTATTTTCCAATTCATTTTCTTTCATTTTTTCTGTTTCAGCTTGGATTTCCTGTATTTTTTTCTCGGCTTCCATTAAAACAGATTGCTCAAATCTTTGCAGTTTTTCGTTATCGTATGCCATTTATTGTTCACCTTCTTATTTGGCTGTATCGCAAATTAAATTTTAACCCCAATTGCTTCACGAACATAGTTTGTGATGGTTCCACTGATATCAGCAGTACCGTGGCGGTCTGGGATTTCTACTAATAATGGATATTTCCTATGCAGTTTAAAATCATAAATCAAGTCTGGGCAAAGCTTCATTAATTTTTCGGAAATTAATAGGATACCGATTTCTGGGTTACCACAAGCTTTTGTGATTTCTTGTTCCACTTCTTGCGGTTCATGGACAACAACCCCTTCAATACCGGTAAGGCGCATCCCCATCTGTGTATCAATGTTATCACTTATACAATAAAATTTCATAGTATACTCCATTTCTTGATTCATCCCCATCCACTTTGTTGGGATGGGGATTGTTTATTTTGCTTACATAAACAGAATCATAAAGGAAATAACCAAACCGTAGATTGCAATACCTTCACCCATTACAACGAAGATCATGGATTTACCAAATGCTTTTGGATCTTCACTACAAGCGCCAATTGCTGCTGGAGCAGCACCGCCTACTGCAACACCTGCGCCGATGGAAGCAAGGCCGGTGGAAAGGGCTGCACCTAAATATTTTAGACCATCACCAGTGCTTAAAGCAGCCGCCGCACTGCCAGCGTCTGTAGCAGCGGATACAAAACCACCCAGTGGCAGGACGATCATCAATAGAACGATACCAGCAAAAGCGCATAGATTAAAGATAATAGCGTGTTTTGCCTTTTTACCAGTGGTAATTCCAGCGTATACAGGAACCAATGGCATCATTAATAAAACGATAGCGAGTAAAGGGAGTACAAACATTAACATAAGTAAAACCTCCAAAATTCAATATTAAAATAATCTATCATACAAGCTAAACAGCCTGCATAGCGGGAACTATTTGATTTTGTTTTCACACCATTATTTTTTACGACCTTTTTTGGCGTATTTAAAATCAATGGTTAAAGGTTTAAAAGGTTTTCCATCACTTTCATAGAAACGGCTAAAGGTTTCATAGTAAACCAACCTTAATACCTGGATTCCGACAATCAAACCTTCCAGACCCATAACAAAAATATTACCAATTACAACTACAATTGGGCTGCCAAAACTACCTGCCATATGGGCGAAGGTCATAACAACCAACATTAGAGCAGCATGGCTTAATACGAAACCTCCTACCCTTAAGAAGGAAAGGGTATTGGTACAATAGCTTAAGAGGATATCAAACATTTCAAAGCTGGCGTCTACGCCGCTAAATTTTTCTTCCTCTTCTTTTTTACGCTTTTTAAACAGGCGACGGTTTAACTTTTGTCCCAAAGGTTGTTGGAAGAAAATCAAAACCAATGGTAAAATCACAACAATTGCTAAGAAGAAAGGATTAAATACGTTTACTTTTAATACCAACATTAGGATAACTGCTCCAATAATACCGCCATAGAACAATAAACCAGCTAAACCATTGTTGGAGAAAAGCGCCTTTTTCATATCCTTTTTCTTAAATCCTAAATAGATGTTGATGATCATAGAAGCTAAAATGATTACAACGCCAATTCCAAGCGAAACGATCAAGATGGAAATCGAGGTATTGGAATCCATCACATCCAACGGGAAGATATTTCCTAATCCAATGGCGTTAAATAGCGGTTTGAAACACCCTTCAAAGCCAAAGCACGATCCATACAACATGCCGAAGAACATGCTTGCAACACCACAACGGGTTAATATTTGCCCTAGCATCATCTTGCGCCACTTCCACATAAAGATACCGACGAGGATGACACAGATACCCTGGCCGAAATCGCCAAACATCATACCAAATAATAGGGTGTAAATCAATCCAATATAGGAAGTTGGGTTAAAATCATAATAACCTGGCAGACCATACATCTCCACATACATTTCAAATGGACGGAACAGCCAATTGGTTCTCAATTTAACTGGTGGGGTTAGCCTTGCATCAGTATCTTCTGGACAATCCTCACAAATTACATTTGGAAGATCATCAAAAAGTGCGGCAAATTTTTTCACTTTTCTTTTTGGGACAAAACCTTCCAAACGGAATTGTTTGTCGAATATAACAGCATACTTTCGGAATTGGAAGGAATCATGTTTTACTTTGATGAGGGAATATACCTGCTGTAGCTGAATAAACTCCTGTTTTTTGACTTCTTCTAATTGCTGATCAATTTTCGCAATCTCGTTTTTTTCTTCTTGAATTTGCTTATGGAGCGCCTCTGCTGCTGACTGTGGGTTTCCATGAGCATAATCCGGGATTTTAACTTCTTCAAAGTACAATGATTCAAATAGGTTTTCAATCTCATCCGCATCACTGATCGGAACAAAATACATTCCCCAATAGTAATATTCATCATGGTCAAAGGGAAAGAAAAAAAAGTTCTTTTTTGAAAAATATGCAAGTTTTGGATAACTATCTACTGGGAGCCGTCCAAAACAAGCTGTGGAATATTTTAATTGAAAAATATCTTCAATCTTGCAATTCAAACCAAACATATGGCTTACAGTGACAGCTGCCTGATTATGCATATCCAGGTCCGTTTTTATCTGATTTCGTTTTTGAAGAAACTCTCTTATTTTTCCTTGTACTTGGGTAATATAATCTTCAATTTGTGCATCCGTCATGTCCAGATCGGAATAATCTTGATAAACTTCCGGAATGGATAAATCATTTAATAACTGAGTAATGTTTTGCATTGCTCCAATATGAGGATTTGGGTCGTTGACAGTACGGAATACAGTATTACCAGAAGAACCAGTTGGTGCTGTCTCAGCATGGAACAGTTTGCTTTCGCAGCAACGGATCAAAACTTGATCCAAATCATTGATATCACCATAGATGTTCATTAAAGACATCTTTTCAATTGACATGCTTCATACACCTCCTTTACCGAACAATCAAATTTTGAATTTCATCTTGTGGGATTTGATAGCGGATCCCCTCAATGATGTTGATTACATTAGTAAGTTCTAGTTGGCTTAGGGTATGGAAAGCATAAAATACTGCGGATGAGTGGGTAGATGTATGAATATATTGTCGTGATATATGATAGGTGATACGATCGGTCAATTTTTCAATATACGAATTTGAATCCCATTCAATACCATACTGTCCTACTTTTCCGAACCAGTTCGAAATTTTTTGTTCTACAGCTTCTTTGCTATCACAAGCTGCAATTTCCTGTATTTTCTGAGCAGATAATTTATGATAAAAAGGAAAAACACGTTTCAAAGCATTTTTTTCAGATGTTTGGAACAGAGCTTTTGCACGATAAATATTGGTCAGGTTTAACAGATCAATCCGGATACCAAGTAGGCGTAGTAGCTCATATTGTTCATTGCTACGATATACTTGTCGGATCATGTGCCGTGTTTTTTCAAAAAAATATTCATAAAATGCGTGTTCACATGCAATATAACTAATAGTGGGATGGTTTTCGTTGGGCTGATATTTTCGTAAAATAGCAGCATATTCGGTATTCCCTAATACTTGAATTAATTCATCGTAGGTAGTTACCTTTGCCATTTCCATTAAATCTACATGTGCTTTAGAAATCAAATAAGCTGGCAAATCCAAAATATAGCTTTGTGGATTTTTTGCTTTTAACAATAATACCATACGGAGGATTTCTTTTATCTCCTCTTCCATGATCACGGATTGAAACATATCATTATGAGAGGATGTTGTAAAATGGTACAATTTTGTGTACTGGTCAAACACATCTCGTCTTAATAGGTTTTCTAATTGACCACGATGGATATTCGATTCATTGATTCCAAATAAAATTGTTTGAAAATGTGTTTCATTTTTCAAATAAGTAGCAAGATCATTGACTGAACGGCATTTTATCATCTCGTCGTATTGAGTTGAGGTGATGCGTTTGCCGTACATGGCACGAGCCTTTGTCACAATTGCTTTATTGGTCATCGTGTTCAGCATAATGACAACTCCTTATCCACCTCAGTTATTTGTGTAATACCTGGTTAACCAATTGGTCAACCCACTTTTTGTGGTTTTGGTCGTAAATTTCTTGTAACCTTTGTTTTTCCATGTGGTAACGGTGGCGAATTTTTTTAATTGATTCTTCCGCATTCCGTTTTTCACTGTCTTCAAAGTTACCCAAACGATTGGTTGCTCTGGATTGGATTTCATCAGACACGTCAACTTTTTCTGTTTCCAGATGGTTGAAAGCTTTCTGCTGTTCGCTTTCCGCTTGTTTTACTTTCTGGTCAGCAATTTGGTTAATCTGAATAATCCGGTTAATTAACTCCTGCATAAAACCCCTCCGTTCTACCCTGTAAAATAGGTAAGGAATAATTTCCTTTATTGTATACCCAAATTGCAATATTTGCAATAGCAAATATTATGAATAAACTAAATGTTTGATAATATTTTGTTTATTATCACAATATAAAAATAGGAATAATATAAAATAATATTATTTTATGGAATAATTTCATCAAAAACAATAAAAACATGGCGGCCTACTTATTTTAAGGCCGCCATGTTTTGTACATATTTTTAGTGAATTCATTCTAAAATGCAAGTTGTGGGGTTTAATCTTGCATTAATTGTGTTTTGTGTGAATAATATGTAAATAAATTTTGTTAGTTTTTCAAACTTTGTAGAGGAGCTGGAATTTGTCCGCCACGAGAAATAAATTTACTGGAAGATTTTGTATTCAATTCCATAATTGGACCAGTACCCAATAAACCACCAAAGTTCAATTCTTCTCCAGCCTTTTTACCAATTGCAGGAATCAAACGCACTGCTGTGGTTTTAAAGTTTACCATGCCTATTGCAGCTTCATCCGCAATAATTGCAGAGAGGGTATCGTCTGGTGTATCACCTGGGACAACAATCATATCTAAACCTACAGAACAAACTGCTGTCATCGCTTCTAGCTTTTCAATACTTAAAGCGCCACAACGTGCGGCGTCAATCATACCAGCATCTTCGGACACTGGTATAAACGCACCAGATAACCCACCAACTTGGGAAGAGGCCATTACGCCACCTTTTTTTACTGCGTCGTTTAACATTGCCAAAGTAGCGGTTGTACCGTGTGTTCCACATTTTTCTAATCCGATTTCTTCCAGAATATGTGCAACAGAATCGCCTACTTCAGGCGTTGGTGCCAGTGAAAGGTCAACAATACCAAATGGAACCCCCAGACGTTTAGAAGCTTCGGTACCAACCAACATTCCCATACGGGTAATTTTAAAGGCAGTTTTTTTAATGGTATCCGCAATCTGAGTGATGTTTGCGTCTTTTTCTTTTTCCAACGCTGCCCTTACTACACCTGGACCAGATACACCAACATTGATGATGCAATCCGGCTCCCCAACGCCGTGGAACGCGCCTGCCATAAATGGGTTATCCTCTGGTGCGTTACAAAATACAACCAGTTTTGCGGCGCCAATACAGTCGCGGTCAGCTGTTTCTTCCGCTGTTTTTTTGATGATTTTACCCATCATAGCGCAGGCATCCAAATTAATACCTGTTTTGGTGGAACCAATATTGACAGAAGAACATACATGGTCTGTAACTGCTAAAGCCCTAGGAATGGATTCAATCAATTCCTTGTCACCAGCACTAAAACCTTTTTGTACCAATGCGGAATATCCACCGATAAAATTAACGTTACAAGCATTTGCTGCTTTTTCCAATGTCAAAGCAAATTTTACAGGGTCTTGCTCTTTACACGCAGCAGAGATAATCGCGATTGGTGTAACGGAAATCCTTTTATTAATGATTGGGATGCTGTATTGATTTTCAATTTCCTGGCATACTGGTACTAGGTTCTGGGCACAGCGCAGGATTTTGTCATATACTTTTTGGCAGGCTTTTTCAATATCAGGGTCGATACAATCTAACAAACTGATCCCCATTGTAACGGTACGGATGTCCAGGTGTTCGTTTTGTATCATATTAATTGTTTCTAAAATATCATGTGTATTTAACATTAACGGCAAATCCTTTCCTTATTAAATTCTGTGCATGGTATTAAAAATATCTTCATGCATAACATGGATTTGAACACCGATTTTTTCTCCCAGGTCTTTCATATCATTGGAAAGGTCTGTTAAATCCCCATCTAATTTGGAGATATCTACTAACATAATCATTGCGAATAAATCCTGCAATACAGATTGTGTTACTTCCAATACATTTGCGTTATGGTTTGCGCAAACACCACTTACTTTTGTGAGCAGGCCAACCATATCTTTACCAATTACTGTAATAACTGCTTTCATGTTACTTCAACCTTTCAATCTACAAATCATAGTCTGCCAGTTTGGCAGCTTTTATTGGTTTTTGCCCTCATAAATTCCAGCAAAAAGGGCAAATAAAACAACTATTCTTCATTATAACAATATTTTAGCAAAAAAGGAAGTATTTCAAAGAATAAAATCCTATATTTTATTGGGATGCCGTTAAAACGGCAAGGAATTTACCAGAAAAAGCGGTTGTTTTGCAAAAAAACAGATACCAATGAGAGGTTTAACAGGAAAATATCATGCTTTGGATTTTTTGCAAAACCAAATGGTTTATGCTAAAATGTTGATAATTGATTGAATTTTATAAAGGAGTGAGTTTCATTGGATAAATTATTAACATTACTTTCCCAAAATGCTCGTTTTACAAATGCGCAGCTGGCAGTGATGCTGGGAACTACCGAAAAAGAAGTGGAGCAGAAAATCGAAGATTATACAAAACGGGGAATTATCCGCGGATATAAAGTATTGTTGGATTATGAAAAATTGGATATGGATTTGGTAATGGCTTTTATAGAAGTAAAAGTTACTCCAAAATCTACCCATGGTTTTGATGAAATCGCAAAATCAATTATGAAATTCCACGAAGTGGACAGCGTTTATTTGATCTCTGGTGGTTATGACCTCTCTGTGATTGTAACAGGAAAAACCTTCCGTGATATCGCAATCTTTGTTTCCAGCCGTTTGGCGCCGTTGGATTCTGTTATTTCCACACGCACCAATTTTGTTTTGACTAGATATAAAGAGGGCGGCATTGTCACTTGTGACACCGACGTCGACGAGAGGGGCCAAGGCATTTTATGATCGACTATAGTAAAATTTTATCTCAGAAGGTAGTTTCCCTGGCGCCTTCTGGTATCCGTAAATTTTTTGATATTGCCAATGAGATGGAAGATGTTATCTCATTGGGGGTAGGGGAGCCAGATTTTAAGACCCCTTGGGTAATTCGTCAGGCTGGCATTCACACTTTAGAACGTGGTCGTACCTGGTATTCTTCCAATGCTGGTTTATCTGAGTTGAGAAAGGAAATTAGCAGCTATCTGGATCGCCGTTTTTCTTTACAATATGACCCACAGGAGGAAATCTTTATTACCGTTGGCGGCTCGGAAGGGATTGATATGTGTATCCGTTCCATGGTGGAACCGGGGGACGAAGTTTTAGTAGTAGAACCTTGTTTTGTTTCCTACGCACCAATTGTGACCGTGAGTGGGGGGACAGTTGTTCCAATCCCTACTTGTGAAAAAGATGATTTCCGTTTGACTCCAGAAGCGTTGAAATCACATATTACAGAAAAAACAAAGCTTTTGGTACTACCTTTTCCAAATAATCCAACAGGTGGGATTATGCACCGGGAGGATTTAGAGGCAATTGCGGAGGTGTTACGGGATACCAATATTATGGTATTATCCGATGAAATCTATGCGGAACTGACTTATGGAGGCAAACATGTTTCAATTGCTTCCATTGAGGGGATGCGGGAACGCACTATTGTCATCAATGGTTTTTCCAAAACCTATGCGATGACAGGATGGCGTCTTGGTTATGCCGCAGGGCCAAAAGAAATCATTAAACAGATGTTGAAATTACATCAGTTTGCCATTATGTGCGCACCTACTACCAGCCAATATGCTGCTGTTTGCGCTACAAAGGAATGTGATCATGATATTGAAGAGATGGCCGCAGAATATGACACTCGTCGCCGGTATTTGGTGGATGCTTTGCGGAAAATGGGACTTTCCTGTTTTGAACCAAAAGGGGCATTTTACGCATTCCCAAATATCAGTTGTACTGGTATGACGTCGGACGAGTTCTGTAATACCCTGTTACAGGAAGAACATGTAGCAGTGGTTCCAGGTACTGCGTTTGGTGCCAGCGGGGAGGGATTTGTCCGTATTTCTTACTGTTATTCTGTAAACCATTTGATGGAAGCAATGAAACGGATGGAACGCTTTGTAAAACGCCATACCAAAGGGGAAAATAAATGAATTGTATTAAAATAAAAGCCCCGGCAAAATTGAACCTTTCCCTAGATATTACCGGGCAGCGTGAAGATGGATATCATTTGCTGGAAATGGTAATGCAAACCATCCATTTGTACGACCAGATTACCTTAGAAAAATCCAATGAAATTTCGTTGGAATGCGATTGCCCGGATATTCCTTGTAATGGAAAGAATCTTGCGGTTAAGGCGGCAAAAGCATTTTTTCATGCGACCCATCTGGATGGAGGCGTCAAAATCACACTGCAAAAACGGATTCCCCACGGTGCAGGCATGGGAGGAGGAAGTTCCGATGCGGCGGCTGTGTTAAAAGGTTTGAACCGGTTATACCATACCCCGTTATCAACCAAACAATTGGATAAAATTGGGCTGAAATTGGGAGCGGATGTTCCATTTTGCCTTCATGGAGGGACTATGCTGGTTACTGGCATTGGAGAAAACCTGCTGGAATTACAGGATATGTTCCCTTGTTGGTTTGTTGTGGCAAAGCCAGAACAGGGATTAAGTACAGTGGAAGTATACCAAGCATATGATGCGCTAGAAGAACAACAGATGATCCGCCCAAAAACCAATGGGGTAATTCAGGCTATTTACGAAAAGGATTTAGAAACATTATCCCGGTCTATGGCCAATGTGTTGGAATATGCTGTACCGCTCCAGGAGATAGCGGAGATCCGCCAGACAATGCACCAGCATGGGGCTTATATCGCCCAGATGACAGGAAGCGGTTCCGCCGTGTTTGGTATTTTTGAACAAGAAGAAGATGCCAAAGAATGTGCGGTTTCCCTTTCCCAGACTTATCAGCAGGTGTATGTATGCAAGCCCTGTAAAAAATAAATTCATCTAATATTAACTAGATTCCAATCTATTGAATGGAACAGTTGGCAATATCAAGTAAAATGGAATGGTAAAAATAAGTATTATCTATTTATGATAACTTGTTTTTCTAGAGTAATTTATGGTTTGTGTCATATGAATGAAATAGCAAAATAATATGATGAAATCAAAAAATCATTTTATATTGAAATATAAAATGAAATAGCATTGATTTATTTGTATAAAAAATAAAAACCCGTCCATACTGAAGGTTGTTCAGTGGGACGGGTTTTTATTATGGAATATCCCATAAAAGCAGAATAGACAGTTGTAATCGGAAAGGACGTATTTTATCATGAAAAAAGCAGAAGTGGCGGTATTGTTCGGATTGATTTTAGCCATTATGGTGGGGAGCTTTGTTGGTTTTGAAGCAGATTGTAGGGAGATTTCCCAGTCTGTATTTCGGCTACATATTTTAGCCAATTCTGACAGCCAGGAAGATCAAGATTTAAAATTAAAGGTGCGTGATAGGATTTTACAGGATACCCAGGGTTTGTTTGAATCAACAGGGGATTTACAACAGACAGAGGAACAGGTAGCACAGCATTTACCGGAAATCAGGGAGATTGCACTGGATGAAATCCATAAACAAGGTTATTCCTACGATGTTCAAATTTATATGGTAAATATGTGGTTTGAAACAAGGACATACGATACGATTACTTTGCCAGCTGGAAATTATGATGCCCTACGGATTGTAATCGGAAATGGAGAAGGGCACAACTGGTGGTGTGTACTTTATCCACCCCTTTGTGTGCCAGCAGCGGAACCACAGGAAACTATGGATGATGTGTTAAACCAGCAGGAACTGGAAGTAGTAAACAGCGACCCAAAATACGAAGTGCGGTTTGCTGTGTTGGAATGGTGGGAAAAATTAAAGCAAAATATGGAATGATAGGCTATGCACCTTGCACTTTACCGTGATTTCCTGTAAAATGATTATCATTGATAAGGTAAAGTGGAGGTGGAAAGATGCTACAATTACTATTAGGGCCAGAACATAGTGGAAAATTCCATGTTATGCTGGAACAGATGGCGGATTTGTCAGAACACAGTACAAAAAAAATCATGGTATTAGTGCCAGAACAATTTTCGTTCCGCACAGAACGGGAATGCAACCGCCGATTGCCACCGCACCTCCGAAAAAATATCCAGGTATTGAGTTTCCGCAGGTTGTCCCATGCGATTTTTAAACAGTTGGGCGGCTTAGCTGGAACCTATGCAGACAATATCGCCAAAACAGTTATGATGCATTTGGCAATGCGGGAAGTACAGGATGGTTTACAGATTTATCAGAATTCCATTGGAAAAGACGGATTTTCTGGATTAATGCTGCAAACAGTGGATGAATTTAAAAATTCTGCCATTACACCGGAACAGTTTGAATTGGCGTCTTCCCAAATTCCTGATGGAAAATTAAAACAGAAGATGCAGGATGTTTCCTTATTATATATCACGTATACTGCTATGTTGGGGAACTCTTACCGGGATCCATCGGACGATCTTACTCAGGCAACGGAACGGGCAAAAGGCAGCCGTTTTTTTGAGAATACCCATGTTTTCTTGTATGGATTTGTCAGTTTTTCTCAACAACAATTTCGCATGCTCTCTCTGATGTTGGAACAAGGGGATGTTACAATTGCGCTTAATGGGGAAAAGGAGGATAGTTCTTTATTTCACACCATCCGGCAGACAGCCTCTAGCTTAAAACGGATGGCAACAAAATTAGGCGTTTCGATTAAGAAACCAATCTATCTGACAAGCCGAATGGAAAATCAGGAGCTGTTATTTTTACAGCGTCATATCTTACGCCCTCAAGTAGAGGAGTATCCACAAAATTCCAGTAGTATAAAAGTGTTGTTGGCATCAAACGAATACAGTGAAATTGACGAAATTTTATCTGAAATCTGGAAGCTGGTTCAGGAAGGATACCATTTTCGGGATATTGCTTTGGTTACCCATGATATGGAACATTACCGCAATATTTTGGAAAGCAGCCTGAAAAAATATCAGATCCCTTATTTTATGGATGAAACGGTTTCGGTTCAAGACTACGCTTTTATGCAGTGCGCCATATTTTTATTACAGGCCGCGGCGGCATCGGATTTACATAGTATGGTGGGAATTTTAAAATCCGGTTATACCAAATTTGATGTTACCCAGGTTTCTATCTTTGAGAACTACCTGTATACCTGGAATATCACAGCTTCCCAACTAAAAAACAAATTTGTCCAGAATCCCCGTGGATTTGTGGATGAGGCACATCAGCTTCCTTCTGACCAGGAAGATTTGCAAATAGCCGAAACTATCCGATTCCAACTGGTAAAAGCGGTGGAATTGGTAAAGCAGGCAGGTACGACAGCTGCTGAAATTGGTTCCACACTGATGGAAGCAATGGATTTACTGGAGATACCCGAAACAATCTCCCAAAAAATCAACTCTTATTATGAACAGGAAAAAATTCCGCAGGCAGAGGAACAACAAAGGATTTGGGATATTTTTGTAAACCTATTGGAATTGTTGGCGGTTGCCGCAGGGGAATATGCTGTTGAACTCCGCCTGTATACCGCACTATTTCAAACCGCTATGCAGGAATATGATATGGGGCAAATTCCCCAAAGTATGGATAGTGTTTTGATTGGTTCTGCAGACCGTATGATTTTAGATGACCCAAAAATCGTGTTTGTGTTTGGTGCCAATGATGGAAATTTTCCGTATTATCCACAGTTTGATGGAATTTTTACAGATATGGATCGGATAGAACTGGAAGAAATGGGAATTTCACTCTCCCGTCCGTTGAGGGATCGGGTTTTAGAGGAACGGTTTTATGCGTACCGTATTTTATGCTCTCCCACCGAGAAATTATACTTAACTGCAAGGTTGTCCGATGTGGGAGGGGAAGCTTGCTATCCATCGGAACTAATCGGACAATTGCAGGAAATGTTTGGGGAGGATGTTGTTACTTATTCGGATCAGTTGGACTATTCTCATTTATGTGCAACCCATTCTGCTGCCTTCCACCAGCTAGCATTTCATTACCATGATACTGACCCATATACAGTCACGCTAAAATCTTATTTTTTGCAACAGGAAGAAATGCAGCCGTTTATGCATCAATTGCAGGCGGCAGCCCATCAGAAAAAATTTCGGATAGAAAAACAGGAAAATGTAGAAAAACTGTTTGGAAAGGATATGAGAATATCCCCAACCCAAGCAGAAAATTTTTATAAGTGTCGATTTTTGTTCTTTTGTGCCAATGGGATGAAAGCGTATCCTAGAAAGAAAGCGGATTTAGACCCGCTTTCTTTGGGGACAGTGGTACATCATGTAATGGAAGCATTACTAAAACGCCCCGGGTTTGAAGGATGTACTTCAAAACAGTTGGAACAGTGGATTCACGAAATATTAGAGGAATTTTTTATTTCGTTTATGGGTGGGGATATCAACAAAACCGCCCGCTTTAAAACGCTTTACCGCAATTTAGAACAAAGTCTGTTACAGCTTGCACTCCGGGTACAACAAGAGTTTTTGGTCAGTGATTTCCGCCCGGTATCGTTTGAGATGCCAATCCAGGAGGATGGAGAAGTAAAGCCGGTTTGCATTCCGCTTTCCAACCATGGCAGTGTAAAAATTATTGGGGAAATCGACCGGGTAGATGCCTACCAGAAAGACGGAAAAACCTATTTACGGGTTGTGGATTATAAATCTGGAAGTGGAAAGGTGTTCCGTATCTCCGATTTGTATTATGGTCTGAGCATGCAGATGCTTCTCTATCTATTTTCCTTGTGGGAAAATGGACAGGAAAAATTTAACCATCCAGTACCAGCTGGTGTGTTGTATATGCCAGCTGACGGAAGTATGGGGAAATTTACATTGTTCCAGCGGAGCCAAGGAAACGAGGATATGAAACAGTCGGTAGAAGAAGGGTTCCGAATGAATGGGCTGCTGTTGCAGGATTCCAGGATTATCCAGGCAATGGAAAAAGTAGAGCCAGGCTCCAGTGGAAAGTACCTTCCAGTTACTATGCAGGAAACAGAAGATTTGCCTCCGGAGGATGAGGGGAACTTCTCGAAAAAGTCTTTGGAGTTTCTTGTGACAATGGATGAAATGGCGGAAGTAAAAGATTTTGTTCGTTCGGAAATTCTTTCCCTTTGCGAGCGGCTTTTGGATGGGGATATTCAACCTGTGCCGTTGAAAGGATATGGAGAACAAAAAAATGGTTATGCTTGTACGTACTGTGCCTATCAGTCGGTATGTGGACATCAGGACAATGATCCATGCAACGAAGTGAAAACCACCAAAAAGAAAGAATTTTTAGAACAGATTCGAGAGGAGGGGGAGCATGAATGAGTTGACTCAACAGCAGCTGGATGAAATCTTATTGCCGGAATACCTCACCCCAGAGCAGCGTGCAGCAATTGTCAGCGACCAGGGCAGCCTATTGCTCTCTGCTTCCGCTGGTAGTGGGAAAACTTTTGTATTGGCAACCCGTGTGGTGTATCAGCTCTCCCACCGGGAAAAGAATATTTGGGCAGATCAACTATTAGTAGTTACTTTTACTCGTGCCGCTGCCAAGGAGATGAGGAAAAGGATTTCCGATCAATTGAATGGTTTAGTGGCAAAATTTCCAGAGGATGAAAAACTTCAAAGACAAAAATTGTTATTGCAACGGGCGAAAATTACCACGATTGACGCTGTTTGTTCGGATTTTGTCAAAGACCACTTTGAGGAACTGGGGCTTTCCCCTGATTTTTATATTGGGGATGAAATCGCTTTAAAACAGCAGGAAGACCAGGTGCTCTCTGATTTGTTTGAGGAACAATACGCGGTGCAAGACCAGGAGTTTTTGCGGTTGTCCGCTTATTTCCATCCGAAAAATGATCAGAAATTACATCAGGCAATTATTGAGATTTACCACTATATGCGTACTTATCCATTCCCCTTACAATGGTTACAGAACAATCTGCAAAATTATGAACGGGAGAGTTGTTTGGCAGATAGTCCATGGGGAAAGAAAATTTTAGAATATGCTGATCAGACTATAGAATATTGCATTTCTCTGTTTCAGGATGGGTATCAGGCATTGCAACAGAGTCCGGTAACCTATCAATTTATGGAGGGATACTGCCAACAAACTATTTTCGCTTTGCAGGCGTTAAACCAGCAATTACAGCAGTCAGATTGGGATACTTGTTGCTCCCTGATTTCCAGATTTAAATTTCCTGCAAAATCCCGTAAAAAGAAGCCAGAAGGATTTGAGGCGAACTTGGTGTCCAATCAGGATAAGTTTTATTGGGAAGTGGCAAGAAAACAACTAAAAGAGCTGAAAGATGCCTATTTTTGCTGTACTGAAGCGGAATTTCAGCAGGATTGCAAGGAACAGCTTCCTTATCTCCAAAAGTTGTTTGGGATGGTGGAAGAATTCTATCACCGGATGAACCAGTCAAAATTAGAACGGAACATGCTGGATTTTACCGATTTAGGGCTGTATACCATCTCATTGTTGTTTGAAAAAAAGGATGGCAGCTACCAACGGACAGAGGTTGGGGACCGCATTGCTGCCCAATTCCGTGAAATTTTAGTGGATGAAGTACAGGATATCAATCCATTACAGGATATGTTGTTTCAGGCTCTCTCCTTCCATGGGGATAATCTATTTATGGTAGGGGATGTAAAACAGAGCATCTACCGGTTCCGTTTGGCAGACCCTTCTATTTTTATTAGACGGAAACAGGAATATTACCCTTATGGGCAAGGAAAATTTCCTGCTACCATCCTGTTGGCGGAAAATTTTCGTAGTAGGAAAGAGGTTACCAATACGGTCAACTATCTATTTGAGCAGTGGATGACTCCTGGAATTGGAGGATTGGACTATACTCAGGAACCGTTGCGAGCTTCCGCTATGTATCCTGAAAATCCCCAAAGTTGTGCCGAACTTCATTTTGTTGACCTATCCAAATTGGAAAAGACGGAACGGATAGAGGAAGAAGCGGAATACATCGCAGGCTTAATTCATCGGATGTACCGGGATGGATATCAGGTGAAAGGGGAAGATGGAACCTTACGTCCCTGCAAATTAAGCGATTTTGCTATCCTGTTGCGAAACTCTAAAGGGAATGCCAGTGTTTTTGCCAACAAGCTGGCAGAATATCAACTGGATTGTAGGACCGAAAACAGCCAGGGGTATCTCCAAACCAGAGAGATTTCTTTGCTGTTAAACCTGTTACGTGTAATTGATAATCCATTACAGGATGTTCCTCTGCTTTCTATTTTATTATCTCCGGTATTTGGGTTTACGCCGGATGATCTGGCAGAAATCCGGGCAGTGGACAAAAAAATCCCCCTTTACCGATGTGTTGTATTACTGGCGGAACAAAAACAAAAATGTAAAGAGTTTTTAGATCAGCTATCTGAATTGCGCCAAGCAGCGTCTTTGTTAAGTGTAGAAAAACTGATTCAAAAGATTTATGATGAAACTTTGTTTTATTCCCTGTTTGGGGCGGAGGATTCCAGTGAGCAAAGGCTGGCAAATTTACGGTTAATGCTTTACTATGCTTCTCATTATCATAATAGCCATGGGCAGGGGCTGTCCGGATTTTTGCGCTATATGGATACTGCGGAACAATCCCAAAAGGAGTTGAAATCTGCCAATATGTTGACCGAGGAGAGTTCTGCTGTGCAGATTATGAGCATCCATAAAAGCAAAGGGCTGGAATTTCCCATCTGTATTTTGGCCAACTGTGTGGGAAAATTTAATTTTCAGGATATGAAGCAAAGCTTTTACATCGACCATGATTTGGGATTTACCATGAAACATGCTGAGCCGGAATTATTAAAGCAATATGAAACAATCCCATTTTTAGCATCCTGCCTTTCTGGAAAACAGGCGGTTTTAAGCGAGGAATTGAGGATATTATATGTTGCTATGACCAGGGCAAAGGAAAAATTGATCCTTACAGTTACCTCAAAATACTTGAACAGCTTGGTTTCTAAAGCCGTGGCGCAAGCGGGAAGGTCATCTACTATTCCGGTACCTTCTATGTTACAGGCGAACAGTTTCGCAGATTGGATTTGTATGGGATTCGTCCGCCATCCATCCTTGGATGGGTTACGGAATTTCGCGGGACAGCATTGCGAAGTGTTGGAATGTTCAGATAATAGCAAAAGCCAGATCAAATTTGTAGTAGCCCATCCTATTTCTCAGAAAGAGCAACAGGAAGAGGCAGAAAAAGAGTGGGAAGAACTTCACCCCGATCCACAGATATTGGAGCAAATCAAACAACAGCTTTCCTGGCAGTATTCAGATGCCGCTTTAACCCAAATACCAGCCAAATTATCAGTCACCCAGATTGTAAAATCCCAGGGGGAAAATCGAAAGTTAAAATTGCGCCGTCCGGATTTTGTAGCAAAGAAGGGGCTGACTCCAGCGGAAAAAGGGACGGCTACCCATTTATTTGTGCAGTTTGCGGATTTTGAACGAGCAAAGCAGGATTTATCCCAAGAGATTAATCGGATGGTGGAACAGGGATTTTTGACCCAATTACAGGCAGATAATCTGGATATTACTGGCTTGAATCGTTTATTCCACTCTGAATTATGTAAACGGATGGAGCAAGCTATATTTTGTTACCGTGAGCTGGATTTCTTTTATGAAATTGATAGTACCGAAGTGTTTTCAGATAGTGGCGTAGCAGGGGAAAATATCCTCATTCAAGGAATTGCTGATTGTGTTATAGAGGAATCAGACGGTCTTGTGCTGGTAGACTATAAGACAGACCATGCCACGAAACAGCAGATAAAAGAGAGGTATACCCCACAATTGGAGTTGTATCGTAGGGCAATCCAGGAAAAGTTAGGCAAACCGATAAAAGAATGTATTCTATACGCTATCTCCTTAGGGGAAGAAATCAAACTATAATGGATTAGGAGACATAACAATGGCTTCGTACGAAAAATTACATGATATATTGGACCACGTGGAATTAGAAGATGAGGATTTACTGACACATGTGGAAGAAGAAACAGAATCCATGCTGGAACCCTCCGATGATTTGTTTTACCAAGAAGAGTTAGAGGATTTGGGAACAGGGATTATTGTTGAGTCGATGCAGAGCCAACCTTCTACAAAGCAGCAATCCAGTACGTTGCAGGATGCAGAATCCATGGTAACTGCAATTGCAGGGGATGGCATGCCAGATTTTAACCATTATGAATCCGATATCACTCCAAAAGTAAAAGGTAGGACGGTAGTCCTGCTTTGGGGTTTGACAGTGATAGTTTTTGTACTTATTTGTCTTTTTGTAGCTTGGATACAGCCGATGGGTGCCATTGGAGCATTTTTGGGAATGAATTTGGTTTTCAACTTGCCGTGTTTGATTGCAGCAATCACCCAGACAAGGCGGTATAAGGAGTATAGAATGGTGCAGAAATGGAAAGAAGAAAAAAAGAAAAAATAAGGGGTTGACAGAGCTGCTGCTTTCTGGTAAACTATATGAGAAAACAAAGTAGAACACACCGTTCTCACCCTGTTGCAAAGGTATTCAGGGTCAATACATTCCCCCTTTTCTGGATGGAAAAAGGTTATTTTGTATTGAAAGCGTAGACGGTTGTCTGCGCTTTGTTTGGTTTTAAAAGAAATAGTATGGAAAACAATACTATTTATCTTATCCATGTACACCTATGAGTGTAACACAATAAAAAATTTCTATATGGGTCGGAGGTGCTTGACCATTAGCAACAAAGAACTGCTCATTAACGAGGAGATCCGCGACAAAGAAGTGCGCGTAATCAATGACGATGGGAGCCAGCTTGGCGTACTAACCGTAAAAGAGGCTCTGGAAATCGCCTATTCCAAAGATTTGGATTTAGTAAAAATTGCCCCTCAGGGGAATCCGCCAGTTTGCCGTATTATGAACTATGGTAAATATAAGTTTGAACAGGCAAAGCGGGAAAAAGAAGCCAAAAAGAACCAAAAGACAATCGAAGTAAAAGAAGTTAGAATGTCTTTGAATATTGATACCCACGATTTTAATACAAAAGTAAATAACGCGATTAAGTTTTTAAAATCTGGGAATAAGGTAAAGGTTTCTGTAAGATTCCGCGGCCGTGAAATGGCGCATACCAACTTGGGTAACGATTTGCTGGATCGTTTTAAAGATGCTTGTGAAGAGTATGGTTCTGTTGACAAGATGCCTAAAATGGAAGGCAGAAGTATGGTCATGTTCATTTCTTCCAAACCCAAGAAATAATTTATAGGAGGAACAAACAATGCCAAAGCAAAAAACGCACAGTGGAGCAAAAAAACGTTTTAACCTCACCAAAAACGGTAAAGTAAAACGCGCTCATGCTTTTAAATCCCACATTTTGAACAAAAAGTCTACAAAACGCAAAAGAGGCTTGAGAAAAGGCACATATGCTGATGTATCCAATGCACCAGTAATCAAAAAACTCATCCCTTATAAATAAGAAATTTACTGCCATCCCCGATTTTATGTGGGATGTAACATCATAAATGTTGGAGGTTGTATACTATGGCTCGTGTAAAAAGAGCGATGATGACTCGTAAGAGAAGAAAAAAAGTCCTCAAATTAGCAAAAGGCTATTTTGGTGGTAAGAGTAAATTATTCCGTACAGCAAAAGAAGCTGTTATGAAATCCGGCCAATACGCTTATATTGGACGTAGACAGAAAAAACGTGACTTCAGACGTCTGTGGATTACAAGAATTTCTGCTGGCTGCAAAATGAACGGCATGAACTATTCTACATTCATGAATGGCCTGAAAAAAGCAGGCATCACATTAAACCGTAAAATGTTGTCTGAGATTGCAATCAACGATCCTGCTGCATTTACTACTTTGTGTGAGAAAGCAAAAGCTGCTTTATAATTGTAAGAAAAACGCCCTTTTGTTATTCTTGTCAAAGAATGGCATAGGGCATTTTTAATTCTAGAAGAGGTAGACAACCTTGCCTGATCTTATGATCGGACAAGGTTGTCTGCTCCTGCTGAAAAGGAGGGTTCTTATTGGTCATTACAAGCCGGGAGAATGAATTAGTCAAACAATATTGTAAAATTTCTTCTCAAAAAAAATATCGGGAACATACTGGATTGTTTTGTCTGGAGGGTGTCCGTTTAGTATGCGATGCCATAAAAAGTGGTGTGGTTCCAGAAAAAATTTTAATTACGGAAAAATGTTTACAAAAATATCATGATGAGCTCGGAAATTTATTGAAAACCCATGATATGATAATGATATCGGATGCGGTAGCGCAAAAAATGGCCAGTGTTGAACATACCCAGGGTGTCTTTGCGTTGGTCAAAATGCTTGACAAAACGCTGGACATTGATACAATAAGGAAAGGTGGCCAATTTCTCTGCCTATGCCAGTTACAAGATCCAGGTAACTTAGGAACGATTATTCGGACAGCGGAAGCCTTTGGAATCAATGGGATGATTTTGCATCAAACCTGTGACCTTTATAGTCCAAAAGTGGTGCGTTCTACTATGGGTTCTTTATTCAGGATGCCATTTATGGTTTGCCCTGACTTGATTTCTTTTACAAAGGAATTACAGCAAAATAGAGTAAAAACATTTGCAACCGTGGTGAATCCTAAAGCCAATTCTCTGGTAAACTGCGATTTTTCAGGAGCCTCTGTTTTGTATATTGGAAATGAAGGCAATGGTTTGCCAGAACAGATTGTAGCTGCATGTGATTTCCCAGTGACTATTCGAATGAAAGGAAATGCGGAATCTTTGAATGCAGCAGTAGCCGCTCAGATTTGTATGTGGGAGATGACGAAAGAAGGATAAAAGAATGGAAGAATTGCTGACTTGGATTTGGTTTGCAGAATGTTTTCCATATGGCAGTATCAAACCGGTACAGGTATTATCCCAATTTCCTGATTTGGAAGAATTTTATCAAAATAGGAAAGAATGGAGCAGGGAGCTTTCTTTTTTGACCTCTGCGGACCGAAAACGGATACTTGCCTACCAAAGGGAGGAGTATCTTCCTTTAGTGGAGGAATGTCAGCGGAAAAAGATTCATATTGTAACATATCAGGAGGAAGCATATCCAGTCCGTCTAAAACATATGGATGATCCCCCAATGGTGCTATACTATTGTGGTAATTTGGATTGCCTTAGAAAAAAATTGTGTATTTCCATTGTAGGGACCAGGAAGTGTTCTACCTATTCCCAAAAGGTTGCGATGGTGTTGTCTAGAGATTTATCTTTACACGGTACTGTGGTGATCAGTGGCTGTGCTATTGGGATTGACAGTTGCGCCCACCGTGGTGCATTAGAGGGAAACAGCCCCACTGTAGCTGTATTAGGAACGCCATTGGATGTGGATTATCCTGCCTCCAACCATGGGTTGAAACAAAAAATCCTGTCCCAGAGTGGGCTTTTACTTTCAGAATATCCTCCTGGTACGCCGGTACAGAAAAACCTGTTTCCCATCCGGAACCGATTGATTTCCGGCTTGTCCGACGGTACAGTGATTGTAGAGGCAGCAGAAAAAAGTGGTTCTTTACACACTGCAAATAGCGCGATAGAACAAGGAAAAGAATTGTTTTGCGTACCCCCAGCAGATTTATTTGATTCAAGGTATTATGGGGTAAAAAAATTGATTCGGGATGGTGCGACTGTTGTTTTTTCTTCTTGGGATATTGTAGAAGCATTTCGGTTTTCTCCTCCAGTACAGGAGTTTACCCAGCTGGATTTTAATACAGTTTCCATCAAAAACTTTACACCGCAACAACCAGAAGGTTTAACAGATGAGGAGCTACAAATCTGGAAAAGTTTAAAAGAACAACCTATAACAGTAACAGAATTAGCACAAAAAGCGAACCTACCCATCTATCAGTTAATGTCCTCGCTGACAAAATTAGAACTGTCAGGTATGATTCAAAAGGTAGAGGGAAATAAATATGAAATAAAACGATGATCCATTGGGATTATTTTAAGATAGAGTATTAGGAGGAAATAAATTGTCTAAATTGGTAATTGTGGAATCTCCGGCAAAAGCGAAAACAATTAAAAAGTATTTGGGGAGGGGCTATGACGTGGTTGCTTCTGTTGGCCATGTCCGTGACCTTCCAAAATCCAAAATGGGGATTGATATTGAAAATAATTTCGAGCCGCAGTATATCAATATTAAAGGAAAAGGCCCATTAATTAAAGAACTAAAAAAAGCGGCGGCAAAATCAGATAAAGTGTACCTTGCAACTGACCCTGACCGGGAGGGAGAGGCGATTTCTTGGCATCTTGCCTATATTTTAGGGTTGGATTTAAAAGATGAAAACCGTGTTACTTTTAATGAGATTACTAAAACTGGAGTAAAATCTGGGATGTCTCATCCTCGTGCTATTAACATTGATTTGGTGGACGCACAGCAAGCTCGCCGTGTGTTAGATCGCCTTGTAGGCTATAAACTCAGCCCATTTTTATGGAAAAAAATTAAGCCAGGTCTTTCCGCTGGACGTGTACAGTCTGTAGCAGTCCGCTTGATTGTAGACCGAGAAGCGGAGATTAAAGCGTTTGTTCCAAAAGAGTACTGGAGTATTGATGCGGTATTCCATAAAGAAGGGAATCCAAAGACATTTAGCG
The DNA here is from genome assembly GCF_014297275.1 of Clostridium facile. Lineage (NCBI taxonomy): Bacteria > Bacillati > Bacillota > Clostridia > Eubacteriales > Clostridiaceae > Clostridium > Clostridium facile. The sequence continues at coordinate 1,663,943 of NZ_JACOQK010000001.1, read as the reverse complement.
CGAAACTGCACAGCAAAAATGGCGAGAAATTAGAAATTGTAAACAAAGAACAGTCCGATCAGATTTTAGCGGATTTGGATGGTGCTTCTTATATTGTTGGGGATGTGAAAAAGGGTACCCGGCAGAAATCTCCGTCTGCTCCATTTACCACTTCCACCATGCAACAGGAAGCTTCTCGGAAACTTGGATTCCAGGCTTACCGCACCATGAAAGCCGCTCAGGAACTTTATGAAGGTGTCACAGTGGAAGGCTTAGGGGCTGTTGGTCTGATTACTTATATGAGAACAGATTCCACGAGGATTTCTGATGAGGCAAAACAGGCAGCAGCGGAGTTTATCACTAACCGTTATGGGGAGAAATATTTGCCAGAAAAACCACGGGTTTATAAAAGTAAATCTAGCTCCCAGGATGGGCATGAGGCAATTCGCCCAACCATGCCAAACGTTGTCCCACAGGATATTAAAGCGAGCTTGACATCGGACCAGTATAAACTGTATAAGCTGGTTTGGGAACGTTTTATCGCCAGCCAGATGGCAAATGCTATTTTAGATACTGTATCTGCTGATATTAACGCAAAAGAATATACCTTTAAAGCGTCTGGATATACCGTAAGGTTTCCAGGTTATACGGTGTTGTACGAAGAAAGCAAAGATGAGGAAACTGAAAAACAGGGCAGTTTACCAGATTTGAAAAAACAAGATCCTGTACAGCTGGACTCTTTGTCTGGAAACCAGCACTTTACCCAACCTCCTGCACGATATACCGAAGCTTCTTTAATTAAATCTCTAGAAGAATTAGGAATTGGACGTCCAAGTACTTATGCTCCAACCATTACTACTATTGTGATGAGGAATTATGTGGAACGGGATAACAAACAGTTAAAACCCACCTTTTTAGGGGAAGTGACCACCCAGTTGATGAAAGACCATTTTTCTAATATTGTGGATGTGGATTTTACTGCGAATATGGAAGAAGATTTGGACGAAATTGAGGAAGGAAAACATCCTTGGAAGGACACCATTGTGAATTTCTATGGTGGTTTTGAAAAGAATCTGGAGAAAGCCGAAAAGGCAATGGAAGGTCAGAGAATCCATATTCCAGATGAGCCAACCGATGAGGTATGTGAAAAGTGTGGAAAACCGATGGTCATCAAAATGGGGCGTTTTGGCAAGTTTATGGCTTGCAGCGGCTACCCGGATTGTAAAAACACCAAAAAGATTGTTGTCACCACACCGGGAATCTGCCCAACTTGTGGTGGAAAAATCCTTCAGAAAAAATCCGCAAAAGGGAAAATTTATTATGGTTGTGAACACAATCCAGAATGTGGCTTTATGAGTTGGGATGAACCGGTAAAAGATGTTTGTCCAAAGTGTGGTAAAACCATGTTTAAGAAAAAAGGTAAATCTGGAAAGATTTACTGTGCAACCGAAAACTGTGGCTATGTGAAAGGGAAAGAGGAATGAATCCAGTTTCCGTAATTGGCGCAGGATTAGCAGGCTGTGAGGCTGCTTGGCAGTTGGCGCAGGCTGGTATCCCTGTAAATTTATATGAAATGAAGCCGGAACGCTATACCCCGGCACATAAATATCAGGGCTTTGCAGAATTGGTTTGTTCCAATTCCTTAAAAGCCGCTAGAATTGGTTCCGCTGCTGGAATGTTGAAAGAAGAAATGCGGATTTTAGGTTCATTGACCATGGCATGCGCAGCAAAATCTTCGGTTGGCGCTGGCGGTGCGTTAGCAGTAGACCGAAAATTATTTTCCGATTTGGTGACTGAACAGATTACTTCCCATCCCAATATTCAAGTCATTACAGGGGAAGTAACTCAAATACCAGAAGGATATGTGATCATTGCCACAGGACCATTGACATCCGATGATTTTGCGGATTGTATTTTTCAACTAGTTGGAGGAAAGCGGTTGAGTTTTTACGATGCCGCTGCTCCAATTGTAACCGCGGAAAGCATTGATATGGAAAAAGCTTACTTTGCTGCCCGATATGGGAGAGGGGATGCGGATTATATCAATTGCGGTATGAATGAACAGGAATATAAAGCATTCTATCAAGAATTAATCCACGGGGAAGTTGCTCCGTTGCATGAGTTTGACCGACGGGATTTTAAAGTATACGAAGGATGTATGCCAGTAGAAGTGATGGCAAAGCGTGGGGAGGATACCCTGCGTTTTGGTCCATTAAAACCGGTAGGATTGAATCATCCAGAAACTGGACAAAAATACTATGCTGTTTTGCAACTGAGGAAAGAAAATACCCAGGGTAGTATGTATAATCTGGTTGGATTCCAGACGAACCTGAAGTTTGGGGAACAAAAGCGTATTTTTTCTATGATACCCGGTTTGGAAAACGCGGAGTTTGTTCGGTATGGGGTAATGCACCGGAATACCTTTTTGGATAGTCCCCGACTATTGGACAACCATTTTCGTTTGAAGCAGAATCCACGTATTTTATTTGCAGGGCAGATTACCGGTGTAGAAGGCTATGTGGAATCTGCTGCGTCTGGTATTTATGCAGGACTTACCTTGGCGAACCAGCTGAACCACAAGTCGGAAATTACTCTGCCTCAGGATACCATGTTAGGGGCGTTATCCGCCTATATCAGTAATCCTATGGTAGAGGACTTTCAACCAATGGGGGCAAATATGGGAATTTTACCGCCATTAACGGAAAGAATTAAAAATAAGCAGTTGCGGTATGAAACAATTGCAGCAAGAGGCTTAGAATCTTTACATAGATGTTTGGAGGAATCAGTTTGAGAGTAATTGTAGACGCGTTTGGAGGAGATGATGCTCCATTAGCAGTGCTGCAGGGATGTGAACTGGCACTGAAAGAATATGATGGAGTAGAGATTACATTGGTGGGAGATATTCCTACTATGAAAAAAGTGGCTTCTGAACATCAAATTGACCTATCGCAAATGGAACTAATCCAAGCGGATGATATTTTTGATATCCATACTGATCCAGTTGAAATCCGCCGTTCCATGTCTAATAGTTCTATGGCAGTTGGCTTAAAAGAACTGGCAGCAGGTAATGGAGATGCCTTTTTAAGCGCAGGAAGTACAGGGGCTTTATTGGTAGGAGCCACCGCTTTTGTCAAACGGATTAAAGGGGTAAAACGTGCAGCTTTGGCGCCGATTATGCCCTCTGCCACTGGTTGTTTTATGCTGATTGATGGCGGAGCAAATTTGGACTGTCGTCCAGAAATGTTGCAACAGTTCGGACTAATGGGTTCTATTTATATCAATAAAATTATGGAAGTACCTTCCCCTAGGGTCGGCCTTGCTAATATTGGCGCTGAGGAAACCAAAGGTGGGGAATTGCAGCTAGAAGCGTACCAATTGTTAAAACAAAGCAATATCAACTTTATTGGCAATGTAGAAGCAAGGGACATTCCTTTGGGTGCTTGTGATGTTGTGGTAGCAGATGGTTTTGCTGGAAATATGATTTTAAAATCAGTAGAAGGCATGGGTGCGTTGATGATTAAAGAGCTAAAGGATATGTTTTTTGCTTCTACCAAAACAAAAATAGCGGCATTATTATTAAAAGGCCAATTAAAGCAGTTTAAAAAGCGAATGGATTACACAGAATATGGTGGGGCGCCTTTGATGGGAATTGCGAAACCTGTGATTAAAGCCCATGGCAGTTCCAACCCAAATGCATTTAAAAATGCTATCCGACAGGCAAAAGAATTTGTACAGAAAGAAGTTATTCATGAAATTATAGCCAATTTATAATGGAGGTAAAATCAACATTGGAACATACCATGAAAGATTTTCAACAAATAATTGGATATCAGTTTAAAAAAGAACATTTATTACGGGAGGCTCTAACCCATTCCTCCTATACCAATGAAGGAAGAAAGAGACATAAGAACAACGAACGCCTAGAGTTTTTAGGGGATTCTGTTTTATCCGTTATTGTGGCTAACTATTTATTCCTTCAATTTCCAGATCTTCCAGAAGGAGAACTGACTAAAACCAGGGCTGCTTTGGTTTGCAGCCGAAGTTTGGCAAAATTTGCCCAATCTATCCATTTGGGGGATTATTTGCTCATGGGCTGTGGAGAAGAGAACTCCGGTGGCCGGGAACGGATCTCCAATTTGGAGGATGCTTTTGAAGCCCTGGTTGGAGCGATTTATTTGGATAGTGGCTTGGAGCAGGCAAGGGTATTTGTCTTAAAATTTATACCAGAAAATTTAGACCCTTCTAAAATCAGGGTAACCAGTGATTTTAAAACGACCCTGCAGGAAATTATCCAAAAAAATCCAGAAGAAAAGCTAACTTATGTGTTGGTAAGCGAGAGTGGTCCTGACCATGATAAATCCTTTGAAGTTGAAGTCCATCTCAATTCCAATATTATTGGAACAGGGATTGGAAAAAGCAAAAAGCAGGCGGAGCAAGCTGCCGCACAAAAGGCGCTGGAATTGATGGGCTATGAAACATGCTAATATTTCGATTTTCGTCCCCCACCTGGGATGTCCTTACCAGTGTAGCTTTTGTGACCAACATGTGATTTCTGCTACCCATGTAGAGCCAGATGGGACAACTGTGCAAAAGGTTTGTGAACAAGCATGTAGGGAAATACCAAAATCACAGTGGGCAAAGACTGAGATCGCGTTTTTTGGGGGAAGCTTTACGGCCATTCCGCAGCCGAAAATGCTGGCATTATTGCAGGCAGCACAGCCCTTTCTTGGAAAAGATGGTTTTTCTGGAATCCGGATTTCCACCCGTCCAGACTGTGTGCCGGATGATATGTTGCAACTGTTACAGCAATACAGTGTAACGGCAATTGAGTTAGGCGCACAAAGTATGGATGACAACGTGCTGGCACTCAATGGGCGTGGTCATACCGCCCAGCAGGTGCGGGATGCCAGCAGTCGGATTCGTTTTTATGGATTTTCTTTGGGTCTTCAGATGATGGTAGGATTATATGGAGAATCGGAAGAAAGTGCATATAAAACAGCGGAGCAACTCATTGCGTGTAGGCCTGACACAGTTCGGATTTATCCAACAGTGGTATTGCCCAACACCCGTTTGGCGGAATTGTTGCAGCAGGGGGAATACCATCCTTTCTCTCTGGAAAAGGCGGTGGATATCTGTGCTGATTTGTTGGGAATGTTTGAGGACAACCATATCCGTGTTATTCGTCTGGGACTACATGCCCAGGATGAAATGCAACAAAAAATGGTTGGTGGGATATATCATCCTGCTTTCCGAGAATTATGTGAAAGCAAACGGATGCTCAAAAAGGTATTGCGCCAATTGGAAACAATGCAATCGAAACAGATTACCATTGAGGTAAACCCTAGATGGGTATCCCAGCTGATTGGACAGAAAAAAAGCAATATACATATTTTAGAGCAGATGGGATATCAAGTTACCGTAGTACAAAATAAACAAATTGAAGGAAATGAGATTATAGTAAAGGATGTGTCGGGTTGCTGTTAAAATCTTTGGAAATGCAAGGCTTTAAGTCGTTTCCAGATAAGACAAAACTGGACTTCCATCAGGGCGTGACTGCGGTTGTAGGCCCAAACGGAAGTGGAAAAAGCAATATCAGTGACGCGGTGCGTTGGGTATTGGGAGAAACCTCCTCGAAAAGTTTGCGTGGCAGCAAAATGGAGGATGTTATTTTTGGCGGTACGCAGGACCGCAAGCCACAGGGATTTGCACAGGTCTCGTTGGCGTTTGATAATACTACCCATCTATTGGATTGGGAAGGGGACGAAGTAGTTGTTACCAGAAAGTATTACCGTTCTGGTGAGAGTGAGTATTTCATTAATGGAAAACCTGTTTTACTAAAAAATATTGTAGAACTTTTTATGGATACTGGACTTGGCAGAGATGGATATTCCATCATTGGACAAGGGCGTATTGATGAAATTGTTTCTGCCCGTTCCGGTGACCGCCGTGAAATTTTTGAGGAAGCAGCTGGAATTACAAAATACCGTTACCGCAAACAGGAATCCGAACGGAAATTGCAAAAGGCAGAAGAAAACTTGGTGCGTTTGAGGGATATTTTAGGGGAATTGGAATCCCGTATTGGACCGTTAAAAGAGCAGTCTGAAAAAGCAAAACAGTTTTTGGAGTTGGCAGACCAGAAAAAAACACTGGAAATCTCTTTATGGGTGCATACATTGGAATCCTCCAAACAAAACCTGCGCCAACAGGAAGATGAGCTATTATTGGCACGCCAAAATTATGATACTGTTGTACGGGAATTGAACACAATCGAAGAACAAACCCAAAAGGTATATGAGCAAATCCAGCAGTTGCAAATGCAAACAGAACAATTACGTTTGCAAAAAGAACAGAATGAACAAACAAGTTCCCAGCGCATTGCCAAAATAGCGGTATTGCACAACGATATTGAACATAACCAGGAGACGATACAACGTTTCCAAGAGGAAATTCGGGCGTTTTCCGCAACATCGGAACAGTTGGAACAACAAAAACTGCAAAAAGCAGAAGAAATCCAAACCTTGCAAACCGCAATGGAAGAACTACAAATAAAGCTGGAGCAATTAGAACAACAGTTATTGCAGTTGTCTCAACAGGGTTCTGATTTTTCTGATTATTATGAGCAATTAAACCAGCGTTTAAACCATTTAGTATTGGAACGCTCTAAAAATAAATTGGGGATTGTTACAAAACAGGACCAGCTTCAACAGCAGTATCATCAACAGGAATTATTACAACAGAGCTATTCCCGTGGACAGTCTGAAGCCAATGCCAATCAGGAAGAACTGATGGAAGTAAAACAGCTGTTGGAACAGTTGGAAGAAAACCGAGGTAGTTTGTCCAATTCCAAACAAGGATACCAGTTAAAACTGGAAAGCCGTAAGAAAAAACAGCAGGAATTAAACGATTATCTCGACAGGCTGAATACAGAGATATCTAGCTATCAACAGCGGATTAAAATCCTTTCTGATTTGGAAAATAGCCTAGAAGGATTTGCCTACAGTGTAAAAACAATTATGAAGGAAAGCCAACATGGGCAGCTCCCTGGAATTCATGGGACAATTGCCCAGTTGATTGAGCTTCCTTCTAAATATGCCATTGCGATCGAAACCGCTTTGGGCGGTTCGTTGCAACATGTTGTTGTGGAAAATGAAAACGCGGCAAAACGGGCAATCCGTTTTTTAAAGGAAAAAAAAGCGGGGCGTGCAACCTTTTTACCATTGACATCAATAAGAGGCAACAAGTTACAGCAGAATTTACAGAATGAAGAGGGATATTTGGGGCTTGCTTCGGATTTGGTCCATTATGACCCTGCTTATGAACAGATTATCTTAAATGCGTTAGGACGCACTGTTGTGGTAGAGGATTTGGATGACGCCACAGTAATTGCGAAGAAATACCAATATAAATTCCGGATTGTCACATTAGATGGACAATTGGTAAACGCAGGCGGTTCGTTTACAGGCGGTTCCCAAAACAAAAACGCAGGCTTGCTCAATCGAAAAAATGAAATTTCAGAGCTGCAACAAGGGGTAGAACGCTTGGTTGAAAAACAGGAAAGTTATCAAGGAACCAAACAGCAGTTAGATTCCCAGGTGTCCCAACTGGAAGCACAGCTACAGGGCATTGACAGTGAAATGACCGTCTTGAATGAGGATATGATCCGTTATACTGGGGAGCAAAAACGTCTTTCTCAATTGGAGGAACAACAACAACAGCGTTTGCGGGACATACAATCACAAACTGATCGGTGCGCTTTGGAAATCGAACGTTTCCAGCAGGAAATCAAGCAGGCGGAGCAGGTTGTGGAACAGTCGGAAACCGAGATGAAAGCGGTGGAACAGGAGCTTTCTGGCTTGAAGGAATCCCGTGATGACCTGGTCGGACAACGAAAAGAACTGGATGACCAGATGAACCAATTGCGGATTCAACGTGCGGAACGTGGAAAAGAGCTGGAAAACGCCCAGATGTTTTTGCAGGAGTTGGAAAACCGTTCCCGTTCTGCTCAGGACCGTTTAGGGGATTTAGAGCAAAACATCCAAACCCACCAACAGCAAATCAAACAGTTAGAGCAGCAAATTGTCCTGTTGGAAGAAGAATCCAACAATTTTACAGAACAGCAGGCTATTTTAACCTCTAAAATCGAACAGTCTATTCTGGATAAAAATCAATTGGAACAACAGACAACCGAGTTGCGTCGGAAAGAGCAAGAACAAACCTCTTCCCGTGAAAAAATCGGACAAAATCTAGCACGCTTAGAGGAACGGAAAACTTCTATGCAAAAAGAGTATGATTCGATTATTTCTAGGATGTGGGAGGAATATCAGGTTGCCCCAACAGAAGCACAAGAAATCGCGGTGTCATTTGATGACCCATTCCAATTCCAAAAAGAACTGAATTTGGTAAAATCGAAAATTAAAGGGTTGGGTTCAGTCAATGTTGGCGCGATTGAAGAATATCAGGAAGTATCAGAACGGTATGAATTTATGAACAGCCAAGTTCAGGATGTGGAACATTCCAAACAGGAACTGGAACGTTTAATCCGGGATTTGACTAGCGATATGACCATGATGTTCCGGGCTACCTTTGACCAAATCAACCATCATTTTCGTGAAATTTTTGTAGAATTATTTGGTGGCGGTACAGCTAGTTTAAACCTAGATGATGAGGAAAATATTCTGGAATGTGGGATCGAGATTCAGGTACAACCTCCAGGGAAGATTATTAAAAATCTATCTGCTCTATCCGGTGGTGAAAAGGCGTTGGTAGCGATTGCTATTTACTTTGCCATCCTGAAAGTAAATCCATCTCCATTCTGTATTTTGGATGAGATTGAAGCGGCACTGGATGATGTTAACGTTGCAAAATTTGCGTCCTATTTAAAAACAATAGATGATAAAACCCAATTTATTGTTATTACCCACCGTCGTGGTACTATGGAACAGGCTGATGTTTTATATGGCGTTACCATGCAGGAGCAGGGGGTTTCTAAATTGCTGGAGTTAAAAGTGACAGAGATTGAACAAAAAATGCAGTTGCAGAATGCTTAGGAGGGAGATTTCCGTGGGCTTTTTTGATAAGATTAAAAACGGATTAAAAAAGACAAAAGAGAACATGGTAAAACAGATGGAACATGTTTTCCATTCTTTTACCAAGATTGATGAAGAACTATTTGAAGAACTGGAAGAAATTTTGATCATGTCCGATGTTGGGGTAAATACCTCTATGCGGATTTGTGAACAACTCCGCAAAACCGTAAAAGAACGTGGAATAAAAGACCCTGCACAAGTAAGGGAGCTGTTAAAAGAAATTATGATTGATATGCTTTCCGGTGGGGAAGAATTGAATATTTCCACACAGCCATCCATGATATTAGTCATTGGTGTAAACGGGGTAGGCAAAACAACAACGATTGGTAAATTGGCAGCCCATTTAAAATCACAGGGGAAAAAGGTAATTTTAGGTGCAGCAGATACTTTCCGTGCAGCAGCTATCGACCAGTTAGAAATCTGGGCGGAACGCAGTGGGGTACAAATGGTGCGCCATGATGAAGGATCTGACCCAGCAGCTGTGGTATTTGATACTATTGCAGCAGCGAAAAGCAGAAATATGGATGTTGCCATTTGTGATACTGCTGGGAGGTTGCATAACAAGAAAAATTTGATGAACGAGCTGAACAAAATCTCCCGTGTCATTGAACGGGAGGCAGAAGGCTGCGATAAAGAAGTATTGCTAGTAGTAGACGCTACTACAGGGCAAAACGGTGTCAACCAGGCAAGGGAATTTAAAGAAGCAGCTGGTATCACTGGAATTATTTTAACCAAATTGGATGGTACTGCTAAAGGTGGTGTTGTGATTGCCATCAAGGAAGACCTTGGCTTACCAATTAAATACATTGGCGTTGGGGAACAGATTGATGATTTACAGCCATTTAATCCAACCGATTTTGTCAATGCACTGTTTGAAGAATAGGAGGGTTAGCTGTGAAAGTTATCATTGCAACAGGAAATCCAGGAAAGTTACGGGAATTTTCTCGCATTTTAAATCCATTAGGGTTTGAAGTCTGTTCCCAATCCGAAGCGGGTTTTACCGGTTCGGTAGAAGAAACAGGCACAACCTTTGCAGAAAATGCTTTTTTAAAAGCGGATGCTATCTATCAACAATTTCACTGCCCTACCATTGCGGATGATAGCGGATTGGAAGTAATGGCTTTAGATAACCGTCCAGGCGTCTATTCTGCCAGATATTCGGGGGAACATGCTACCGATGAACAGAACAATGATAAATTGTTGGAAGAATTACAGGGAAAATCCAACCGTGAAGCCCAGTATGTCTGCTGTATCTGTTATCTTGACCAACAGGGACAAGCCCATTATTTTACTGGAACCTGTAAGGGAGAAATTGGATTTGAGCGGAAAGGGACAGAAGGCTTTGGTTATGACCCTCTGTTTATGATTGGCGACCGAAGCTTTGGACAATATACGGCGGAGGAAAAAGACGCTATTAGCCACCGTGGTAAAGCGTTGCGGGCAATGGCGGAATATATCCAACAAAATGAAAAGGAGAACCATCATGCTGACAAGTAAACAACGAGCAAAATTGCGGGGAATGGCAAACCAGCTGCCAACCTTATTTCAAATTGGAAAAAACGGTATTACTCCAGAGGTAGTGGCACAAGTAGAAGAAGCGCTGTTGCCAAAAGAGTTGATTAAGCTGAGTGTATTGGAAACTGCCCCTGTCTTTGCCAGGGAAGCGGCACAGCAACTGGCTGAGGCGTTAAATGCGGATGTTGTTCAGGTCATTGGAATGCGATTTGTGCTATACCGTCCAAATCCAGAGGAGCCGGTGATTGAATTATAATGGCTAAGATTGGAATTTTTGGCGGCACATTTAATCCTGTCCATTTAGGGCACCAGCAGATGGTCCAACAAATCAAGGAGAAAAAAGGACTGGACCAAATTTTGGTTATTCCCACGAATCGTCCCCCACATAAAACAGCAGAGGATTTGGTGGATAACCATCATAGGCTTGCCATGTGTCAACTGGTCTTTCCTGAAACAGAAGGCTATACTGTTTCGGATGTGGAGTTTCAACTGGGTGGGCAGAGCTATACCATCCGCACCTTGGAATATTTAAAACGGCAATATCCAAACGACCAGTTGTTTTTAATTGTGGGAAGCGATATGATTCTTACCTTTGACCAGTGGAAGGATTACCAAAAAATATTACAGCAAGTGATTGTTTTCGCTGGAGCTAGAGGAGAAAACGAATACCAAGCCATGCAGCAAAAAGCTAAGGAGTTAATGCGGGTGGCTGGTACTGTAGAAATTATATCCACAGATATATTGCCAATGTCTTCTACAGAAATTCGTAGAAAAATAAAATCAGGAGAATCTTGTGAAAAGTTATTGGACGTAAAAGTTCAGGAGTATATTCAGCATCACCATTTATATCAAACAATATCCTTTCCCGAATTACAGGATATTGTGCAACATGAACTGACGCCGGAGCGTTACCATCATACATTATGTGTTGTAAAAAAAGCAGTAGAGTTGGCGGAAATCCATCATGGCGATAAACAAAAAGCAAAACTGGCTGCATTATTGCATGATGTGATGAAAAATAAGGAACCAAATTATTTATTGCAATATTTTTTAACAAATGGTATAATACTAACTGATATTGAAAGAAATAGTCCTCCATTATGGCATTCCATTGCTGGTGCGGCATATATCCAAACCGAGCTACAAATCCATGACCAGGATGTGATCAATGCGGTGCGTTATCATACTACTGCCCGGAAAGGCATGTCTTTACTGGAAAAAATCATTTATATTGCGGATTGTACCAGTGAAGAACGTAATTATGATGGAGTGGAGGTTCAACGGAAGTTAGCAGAAAAAAATTTGGATTACGCTATACTATACAGTTTAAAATATAATTTGGGGATGCTCATACAAAAGCAGAAGCCACTTCATCCTGACAGTGTACAAGCTTATCATGATTTGATCAAGAAGATACCGGAGGTTTTATAATGGCAAAAGATATTTACAGCAATTCAAGACGTGTAAGAAAACAAGCGGCTTCCCCTACAAAAGGAAAAAAACAATATAAAAAGAAAAGGCGGAAAAGCCCTTTAATCGCAATTTGTATCGTCCTAATTGTGATTTCCGCTTTATCGATTGCGGGGATGGCATTTTGGAATTCCAGCTTGTTTGCCAATAATACGGATACTAATGGAGCAGGATTGGATGATTCCATCAAAAACGTGGAAGAGGATGTTATCAACTTTTTAGTGGTGGGGATTGACCAGGATGATGGACGGGAAACTAACCAATTGACGGATACTATTTTGGTGGTTAGTTTCCATGTAAAAGATAAAAATGTGACGGTATTGCAAATTCCAAGGGATACCTATATTGGAGAAGAATATACTAGTACAGGTAAAATCAATGCCCTATATGCCTCTTCTCATGTTGAGGAATATAAAGGGATTGAGGGGTTAGCACAGTTTATTTATGATAAGCTGAATATCCCAATTGACCATTATGCTACTATTACGATGAAAGGTTTCCGCCAGGTAATTGACCAAATTGGCGGCGTTGAAGTAGATGTTCCAAATCCAATTAATTTGGATGGGGTAGAATTAGACCCTGGTAAACAAGTGCTAAATGGAGACCAGGCAGAAAAATTTGTACGTCAACGACATGGGGAAGGCTATAGTAACGGTGATATTGACCGTTTGGAAATGCAACGTCTGTTTATGGCCTCTTTGGTAAATAAATTGCTTAGTACCAGCAAAACACAGTTAGTTACCATGCTTCCTGGTTTGGCAAAAGAAATGACAACTGATATGACAGTAGGAGATATGGCTTCAATTGGGTCAGAAGTATTGAAATTAAATTCTTCTAATATCACATTTACTATGGTACCAGGGGAAAGCGCTACGGTAAAAACCAGCTCTTATGGCAATCAGTCGGTATATAGTATCCATGCTCAACTGTTGGTAGACTTAATTAACCAGAATTTCCGTTATGGCTTGGCTCCAATTACGGTGGATGATTTGGGACTTGAGGAAATTGCGAATACGGTTAGCTATTTGGATAATGTTGGAGGAAGTGCAAATGAGTTGACCGGAGGAACGGATGATACATCTTCCGGAACTACAGAAGGGGGTAGTGACGAATGACTACTTTAGAATTAGTAAAAAAGGTTGTAAAAACCTTAGATGATAAAAAAGCAGAGGATATTCAGGTAATCCGTGTAGGGGATCTTACAATTTTAGGGGAATACTTTATCATTGCGGATGGTACGAACAGCACCCATGTAAAATCTTTGGTAGACGAAGTAGAATACCAAACCAAACAGGTGGGAAAAACACCAACTCGAATTGAACGGGATACTTCTGCCAACTGGATTATTTTGGATTACACCGATGTAGTAGTACATGTGTTCTACAAAGAAGCACGGGAATTTTATGACTTAGAACGTCTCTGGAAAGATGGCGAACAGATTTCTGTATCAGAATTATTAGAAGAAACAAAAGATTGATTAAGAAACATTTGGTTTTTACCAAAATAAATATGGGAGTTGAAAAAATTGACGTACGATTTTGCGAAAATCGAAAAAAAGTGGCAGGATATTTGGGATAAAGAAAATACCTTTGCCGCAAAAAATGACTATTCTTTGAAAAAATATTATGCTCTGGTAGAGTTCCCTTATCCATCTGGACAAGGTCTACATGTAGGGCATCCACGTTCTTACACCGCTTTGGATATTGTTGCGAGAAAACGCCGTTTGGAAGGTTACAATGTGCTGTATCCAATGGGCTGGGATGCTTTTGGTTTGCCAACCGAAAACTTTGCGATTAAAAACCACATCCATCCGGAAATTGTAACAGAAAAAAACGTAGCCCGTTTTAAATCCCAGTTAAAATCTTTGGGATTGTCCTTTGACTGGAACCGGGAAATTAATACAACAGATCCAGGCTATTACCATTGGACCCAGTGGATTTTCCTCCAGCTGTTTAAAAAAGGTTTGGCTTATAAAAAAGAAATGGCTGTTAACTGGTGTACTTCCTGTAAATGCGTGTTGGCGAATGAAGAAGTAGTCAATGGTGTTTGTGAACGCTGTGGCAGTGAAGTGGTACATAAGAAAAAATCTCAGTGGATGTTGAAAATTACCGCTTATGCGGACCGTTTGATTGACGATTTAGACGATGTGGATTATATTAACCCAGTTAAAATTCAGCAACGCAATTGGATTGGGCGTTCCCACGGTGCGGAAGTGACCTTTACCACTACTCAAGGGGATGACCTGGTGATTTATACCACTCGTCCAGATACCCTGTTTGGTGCTACCTATATGGTTATTGCTCCAGAACATCCTATTATTGAAAAATATAAAGATGTCCTCACTAATTATGACGAAGTAAAATCTTATCAGGATGCTGCTGCTAAAAAATCTGATTTTGAACGTGCAGAAGTCAATAAAGATAAAACTGGCGTACAACTACAGGGTGTACGTGCTATCAATCCAGTAAACAATAAAGAAATTCCTATTTTCGTGTCCGATTATGTATTGATGAGCTATGGTACTGGTGCAATCATGGCAGTACCTGCCCATGATACCCGTGACTATGAGTTCGCAAAAACCTTTGATCTGCCAATTATTGAAGTAGTCGCTGGTGGTGATATTACCAAAGAAGCCTTTACCGATTGTGCAACTGGCACAATGGTAAACTCCGGTATGTTGGACGGCTTAAGTGTAGAAGAAGCTAAAGTGAAAATTGTGGACTGGTTAAAAGAAAACGGAAAAGGCGAACCAAAAGTAAACTTTAAGCTGCGTGACTGGGTATTTGCCCGTCAGCGTTATTGGGGGGAACCAATTCCAATTGTTCACTGTGAACATTGTGGTGCTGTTCCAATCCCAGAAGACCAATTGCCTTTGAAATTGCCTGAAGTAGAATCTTATGAACCTACTCAAGATGGAGAATCCCCACTGGCAAACCTTCCGGAATTTGTGAATACAACCTGTCCAGTTTGTGGAAGACCTGCAAAACGTGAAACCGATACCATGCCACAGTGGGCTGGTTCTTCCTGGTATTTCCTCCGTTATTGTGATCCACACAATGTCAATGCCTTGGCAGCAAAAGAAGCGTTGGATTACTGGTTGCCGGTTGACTGGTATAATGGTGGTATGGAGCACACTACCTTGCACTTGCTTTATTCTCGTTTCTGGCATAAATTCCTGTATGATATCGGCGTGGTAAGCTGCAAGGAACCATACCAAAAACGTACTAGTCATGGTATGATTTTAGGTGAAAACGGCGAGAAAATGAGTAAATCCCGCGGCAATGTGGTAAATCCAGATGATATTGTGAAAGAATATGGTGCAGACACCATGCGTCTGTATGAAATGTTCATCGGTGATTTTGAAAAGGCAGCTCCATGGAGTTCTGCCAGCATCAAAGGATGTAAACGTTTTCTGGACCGTGTTTGGAACCTACAAAACAGCGTGATTGACCAGGATGGTTATCGCAAAGAAGTAGAAAGTGAAATGCACAAAACCATCAAAAAAGTATCTGAAGATATTGAAAACTTAAAATTCAATACTGCTTTGGCTGCTATGATGTCCTTGTTAAATGTAATTACTGCTACAGATGGCATTACCAAAGGGGAATTAAAAGCATTTTTGATTATGCTGAATCCATTTGCACCTCATATTACAGAGGAAATCTATCAGCAAGTAGGATTTGAAGGAATGTTGAACCAGCAGAGCTGGGTGACTTATGATGAAGCAAAATGTAAAGATTCCCAGGTAGAAATTGCTGTACAGGTAAATGGTAAAATCCGTGATAAGATTGTCATTGATGCGGAATCTTCCAAAGAGGACGCCTTAAACGCTGCAAAATCTTCCGAAAAGGTAGCAGCATCAATGGACGGCAAACAGATTGTAAAAGAAATTTATGTTTCAGGTAAACTAGTAAACATCGTAGTAAAATAATCTGGATAAATTTTGTATCTTTTTTTGTATAAAATGTCAATTGTCAGATTTGAACTTGACTTATTGATGGTAATAAGATATAATATACCTATGCTTTTTATTGGCATGTCTTTCTTGATAAAATAACACCTCTGTCTGTGTGGCAAAGGGAGGGAAATAAATTGGCAGAAATTCGTGTAAAAGAAAACGAGTCTTTGGACAGTGCGTTAAGAAGATTTAAAAGATCTTGTGCAAAATCCGGAATTATCTCCGAAGTTCGCAAAAGAGAACACTACGAAAAACCTTCTGTAAAACGTAAAAAGAAATCCGAAGCAGCACGTAAACGCAAATACAGATAATATTTGCACACAGAACCGTGTAATACTAAAAGCCCGATTTTTTCGGGCTTTTGTGTTTTTATGGGCTGACAAAAAGCCAAAGGTAGAAAAATTGTTTTGCCTTTGGCTTTTTTGTTGTGGTATAATAATAAAATAGATGGATAAGGAGGGATGGTATGTCTTTATTTTTACCTGAAATCGCAGTAAAGCATGTAATGGATATCGATTATAATCTATTGCAGCGTTTTGGCATTAAAGGGCTGATTTTGGATGTGGATAATACATTAACCACACATGGCCATCCGGAGCCGTCTCAAGGTGTGATAGAATGGTTGGAGCAGATGAGGCGGGACGGTATACAGTTGATGATTCTTTCCAACAATACTACCGAACGGGTTCAGCCCTTTGCAAAAAAACTTGGTTTAGAATTTATTTCTAGGGCATGTAAGCCCATCCCAATTGGATTAAACAAGGCAGTAAAGAGATTTGGCTTACAAAAAGACCAGGTTGCCTTGGTGGGAGACCAGATTTATACAGATATTTTAGGTGCAAATCTGGGAAAAACCCACAGTATTTTAGTGGAACCATTTTTACTGGAAGATGGAATCTTATTCCGTATTAAAAGAAAGTTGGAACAACCTTGGTTAAATAAATATAAAAAGAAAGGAAATTGATATATGCCTGCTCTATTTGGACCTGCTGGGAACAGCGAGAGTTTTAAAGCACGAGGACATAAACATCTGCACGAAGTGCCTGATTATTTACTTTCGTTTGGCTTGGATTGTTTTGAATACCAATGTGGACGTGGTGTAAAAATTTCGGAGGAAAAGGCAAAAGCGTTTGGGGAACTGGCAAAGGAAAAAGGTATCCGTTTATCCATCCACGCCCCCTACTATATTTCGCTGTCCAGTGTTGAGGAAGAAAAACGAGACAATAGCATCCGTTATTTGGTAGACAGTGCGAAAGCAGCCAAAGCGATGGGCGCAACCCGGATTATAGCCCATTCTGGTTCCTGTGGAAAAATCACAAGGGAACACGCTTTAGAGTTGGCAAAAGATACTTTGTCTAGGGCGCTGGTTACCTTGGATGAACTGGGGCTTGGAGAAATTACAGTTTGCCCTGAAACTATGGGAAAAGTAAACCAACTTGGAAATTTAGAGGAAGTGCTGGAACTTTGCTCGTTGGATGAAAGGTTGGTTCCCTGCATTGATTTTGGCCACTTAAATGCCAGGACTTTTGGTGGAATCGCAACCCAACAGGATTACGTAGCTATTTTGGATGCCATTCAAAACAAATTAGGAAACGACCGTGCAAAAAGATTTCATTCTCATTTCAGCAAGATTGAATATACCTTAAAAGGAGGAGAAAAGGCACATTTAACCTTTGAAGACCAAACTTTTGGACCAGAATTCGAGCCTTTGGCAGAATTGATTGCTCAGCGGGATTTGTCCCCCACCTTTATCTGTGAATCCGCTGGTACACAGGCGGAAGATGCCAGCAGTATGAAACAAATGTATCAAAAATATTTAAAATAAATGGAAGGAAGTCAAACATGAAGAAAAAAATTATTGTCATCCATGGGCCAAACATCAACCTGATTGGCGTACGTGAAACTGGGATTTATGGAAAAGAAAGCTTTCAAAGTATTAATGAGCAGATTTCCGCAAAAGCTGCTGAATTGGGTTTGGATTGTTCCATTTATCAATCCAACCATGAGGGGGATCTGATTGACACCATCCAACAGGCTAGGGAACAATTTGATGGTGTTATCATCAACGCAGGTGCTTATACCCATTACAGTTATGCTATTCGAGATGCCATTGCTGCCATTAAAATTCCTTGTGTAGAAGTACATTGTTCCAATATTCACGCCCGGGAAGAATTTCGTCACAATTCTGTTATTGCACCTGTTTGTGTTGGACAGATTGCGGGGTTTGGAAAATACAGCTACATTCTTGCGTTGTACGCAATTAAAGAATTAATTTAGGAAGTGATGAATAATGTTGCGTTTAAACCAATTGATGCAACAATTGCCACGAGAAATTGACTGTGGGGTCATTATGTCTCCTACCAATCGGCAGTATTTTACTGGATTTTCGTCCAGTGCGGGGATGCTAGTAGTAACCAAAGAGCAAGCTTATTTGATTATTGATTTTCGGTATTATGAAAAAGCCGCCCGTGAAATCCAAGGGTGCCAGGTGGTTTTACTGGAAGACTACAATAAACAATTGGAAGAAATTTTGAAAAAACACCAGTGTAAAACTATTGCGGTGGAGATCGAACGGGTTACATTGGCGGAATATCTCCGTTTAAAGGATTATTTTACCGACTATGCTTTTGATACTACATCCGCTTTTAGTGATTTAATTAATCAGCTACGGATGGTCAAAACACCGGATGAAATTTATGAGATTTTAGCGGCGCAGGAAATTACTGAAAAGGCTTTTGACCATATTTTGAATTTTATCAAACCAGGGGTTACAGAAAAACAGGTTGCATTTGAGCTTGATCAATATATGCGTTCTCATGGAGCAGATGATATCTCGTTTGAAACAATCGCAGTATCGGGAAAAAATTCCTCTTCCCCTCATGGTACCCCAACCGAAAAGCCTTTGGAATCCGGTGATTTCCTCACCATGGATTTTGGGGCTATGGTTCACGGATACCATAGTGATATGACCAGAACTGTAGTAATTGATAAACCCACTGAGGAAATGGAACATTTGTACCAAACTGTCTTGGAAGGTCAAAAAATGGGGTTGGAAGCAGTCTGCGCTGGAAAGAAAGGTCAGGAAGTGGATAATGTAGTTCGGGAATATTTTGATCAGCAAGGTTACCAAGGAGCTTTTGGACATAGTTTAGGGCATGGCGTTGGAATGGAAATCCATGAACAGCCCAATTTAAGCCCCCGTTCTCAAACTATCTTACAAAAAGGGATGGTAGTAACAGTGGAACCAGGTCTATATCTCCCGGGAAAATTTGGTGTAAGAATTGAAGATATGGTTGTTGTAACCGAAAATGGATGCCGTAACCTTACAAATTGTAAAAAAGAATTGATTTGTTTATAAATAGGGGTTGCAAATTGTTTGATTTTAAGATAAAATGGTTAAAGATAAGAACATTATGGAGGTAGTATATGATTTCAGCTGGCGATTTTAAAAATGGTGTTACTTTTGACATGGACGGCAACGTTCTTCAAGTTGTTGAGTTCCAACATGTAAAACCAGGGAAAGGTGCTGCTTTCGTTCGTGCTAAAGTAAAAAATGTTATTACAGGTAGCGTAATCGAAAGAACCTTTAACCCAACAGAAAAATTCCCAACAGCATATATTGAACGCCGTAACATGCAATATGTGTATGCGGATGGTTCCCTGTATTACTTTATGGATATGGAAACCTACGAACAGGAACCTATTGATGAAAGCAAACTGGGTCCAGCGTTCAAATTTGTAAAAGAAGAAATGGAAGTAAAAGTATTGTCCTACAAAGGCAATGTGTTTGGGGTAGAACCTCCAAACTTTGTAGAACTGGAAGTTACTGAAACTGACCCAGGCTTTAAAGGCAATACTGCAACAAACGCAACCAAACCAGCTACACTGGAAACTGGTGCGGAAATTAAAGTTCCTCTGTTTATTGAACCAGGCGATAAAATCCGCATTGATACAAGAACAGGCGAATATATGGAAAGAGCATAATCTTTTCTTAAAATATCCGTCATAAGGGGCTTTTATCAGGGGAATAATAACACAGGTAAAAGTTTTAGATACCATGCAGGTTTTTCTGCATAAGGGAGGTAAAAGGTATGAATTTAACAGAAAAAGTGGCATACATTAAAGGCCTGAGCGATGGCTTGAAATTAGATGACAATAAAGATGAAGTAAAAGTACTCAAAGCAATTACCGATTTGCTGGAAGACCTGGCATTGACTGTGGCGGATTTAGAAGACGCTGCTGATGAAACAACAGAACTGTTGGATGTTCTGGATGAAGATTTGGGTGCAGTAGAAGAAGTTGTCTATGGCGAAGATTGTGGTTGTGGCTGTGAAGAGGACGACTGTGATTGTTGTGATGATGACGAAGATTTATATGAAGTAACCTGCCCAACTTGCGGTGATACAATCTGTGTCAACGAAGAAATGTTGGATGAAGGTGCAATTGCATGCCCAAATTGCGGCGAAAATTTAGAGTTTGATTTCGGTCCTGATCTGGATATGGAAGAAGAACCAGCAGAATAATGTTTGTAATGAATAGGCCTTGCGAAATTAGCAAGGCCTATTTTTCTATTTATTCCATTATGGATCATGATTTATCTGATATATAAGCATAAAAATTCGATTTGAATATAATAAGCCAAAGGAAATTATATCAACTTATTATTGGGATTAAGGTTTTCATTCGGTGTGCTAACATAGCAGATATTCATTAATAGGTACGATTCTCCTATAAAATAAAAACAAATGGTCTGATTGTAATATAGAATTTTCTTTTATTCTCATTTAAAATAGAATTATTCCAATTACTGTTTATTTCATAATAGGTTTGGATTTTTCTTCTTTTCTCTTTTCCTTTTTAATAGAGCCTTTTAGTAGTGTCAATAAGGCACTCATGGAGTAAAACTCTTGTTACGTCAAAAATAATAGAACGTAACAAGGGTTTTACTTTTTGGTTTTTCAAATTGATAAAACGATTATCTTCAGTAAAAAAGTACGATTTGCCTATAAATGAGGAATTTCTAATACGATATTATTATATTTTTCGCATCAAAATCATGCTAAAATTTAACTATGCTCAACAAAGTTAAGTTGAGAGAGGAGATTGATATCAGCAAATATAACGAAAGGAGGAAAGTAATTATGGGTTCTGCTGATACAATCAAAATAAAAATCAAAAGATGAAGATAATTGAGGAGAGTATGACCATGAAATCAAAATTATTCATGAAAATTGCTGCGGTATGCGTCTCCACAGCCTTACTGGCAACAGTGGCTGTCCCTGTTGCATCAGCGGTAAATGCTGCTGCTGTTTCCAGTACATACAGCAGGGCAACCGAGATTTTAAACCTTAAAACCAATGATTATGATGTTCCTTTAGCTGTGGAAGATGAAAAACCTGTTTTTAGTTGGGAAATGGATTCTACTGTTATTGGGCAACAGCAAACCGCTTATCAAATTATAGTTACCAGGGATTCTGATGGTGCTACTATGTGGGACAGTGGTAAGGTTGAGAGCAATGAAAGCACTGATATTTACTACGAAGGGGAAGCATTAACAGCGGAAACAGCTTACAGTTGGGATTTGACTGTTTGGGATGCTTTTGGACAAAGCTATACCCAGGAAAGCAAATTTGAAACAGGTTTGATGAATCCAGACATCAGCGCTTGGGGTGAAAACGCTCAGTTTATCGGTACCAATGAAATGACATTGGATGCCGCAAGCGCTTGTGTATATGCGATTAACGCTGATGTTGAATTGACACAGGGTACAAAAGCAAGCTTGGTATTTGGTGCGGACGATTACCGTTTGAACGATCAATTCCAGAATGTATGGAACGCAGAAGGTGAGAACTGGGTTCGCCTGGAATTGGATGTAGACGGTGTACAGGCTGATGGTACCGGCGCTAAACTGAATGTTTATAAACAAGGTTATGATTATAAAGAAAACGATGGTACTGAAATTTTAGACCAAACCATTGATATTAAAGCTGGTATCTTTACTCCAGAAAATATGTATGGACCACATAACATCAATATTGATGTTTCCACAGGTTCTATTACTGTAAAAATTGATGGCCAAGCGATTAAAGAAGGATCTGGCAGAAATAGTTCCTTCTCTATCAGTGCAATGAGTACAGGCAACAACTACAATACTTTCCCAAACTTGGCATCTGTTGGTTTTGCCGCGAATCCAGGGGAAGAATTTGAAGTTACCAACTATGTAATTCATACTACTGGGAAAACGGATGAAGCGCATAAAGTAGTATTTGGCAAAGATACTGGTGCTACCTATGATATTTTTAGAGGCTTGAATGGTGTCAGCATTACTAATAATAAGGCGATCCGTGTATCCGGCGGTGCGGAAGGGATCTTGTCCTATGCGGATCCAAGTTATGGCTCTTTGAATATGGTTCGTACTACATTTAGTACAGATACTAGCAAAAAAGTAAAGAGCGCTAAAATGTATGCTACTGCAATGGGAATTTATGAAATGTACATCAATGGTGGACGTATGGGAGAAGATTGGTTTAATCCAGCGGATAGCCAATACCGTGATACTTTGACTTACCATGCTTACGATGTTACCGATATGATCCAGGATGGGGAAAATGCGATGGGCGCTATCCTTGCAGGCGGATGGTACACTGGCTATATGACATTCTCTCCTGGTAATATGAACTTCTTTGGTGATACAGAAGGACTATTATCCAAACTGGTTATTACTTATGAAGATGGTTCCACTCAGGTAGTATCCTCCAATCCTGACGATTGGAAAATGTTCAACGACGGACCAATTGAGTATTCTAGTTTCTTCCAAGGAGAAAGATACAATGCAAACAAAGAAGCTGCCATTTCTGTAAATGGAGATACCAATGGTTGGTCTACAACAGCTTATGATGATTCCGCCTGGGAACCATGTGAAGTAGTAGAACAACGGGATTGGATTGATTTTGACATTGTTGCCAGATACGATACGCCAATCCGGGAGTTTGAACGTTTGGATACAACTCGTATCTTAAATACCCACAGCAATGATAATGATACTTGGACCTATGATATGGGTGTTGCGATGGTAGGGGTTCCTTCCGTTACAATCCCAGCAGGTACCCTGAAAGAGGGAGATACCGTTATTTTCCGCTATGGTGAAGATATCTATCCAGGAAACGAAGATTCTCAAAATACAAATGAAGAATATACTAACCTATATGGACCGGATGGAGAATACCGTCCAAATGTAGCGGGTCGTGTCCTTCATGACACTTATCGTGCAGCTATGGCAACTGATTTTTACACCGCAACCAAAGAAGATGAAACCCGTGATGTAGTAATTCAGCCAAGCTTTACCTTCCGTGGATATCGTTATATTCAAATTACTGTTCCTGGTTTAGGGAAAGCCTTACCAGCAGAGAATGTAAAAGGCGTTGTAATATCTTCGATTGACGAATTATCTGGTACCTATGACGCTACCACAACTGATGATACGATTACAGGTTATGTTAACCAATTGTTTAAAAATATCCAGCGTAGTCAACTAGGTAACTTTATGTCTATCCCAACTGACTGTCCACAAAGAAATGAACGTATGGGTTGGACAGGGGATGCCCAGGCATTCTCTAGAACCTCCACTTATAATGCGAACACCTTGAACTTCTTCCGTCAGTGGATGGTAGCCCTCCGTGATGACCAGTACGGAAATGGTTCTATCGGTGATACTGTTCCAGAGTACAGCTCCAGTGATCCAAAACAAGAATTTGATAGCTTTGCGAACAGTACCACGTGGGGCGGCGCTGTTTGTATGGTTCCATGGCAGATGTATATCCAGTATGGTGATACCCGCATTATTGAAGAAAACATGGATGCCATGAAACTTTGGTTAGATGGTATGGATAGCTATGACTTAGAAGCAAAAGGCAAAACCTATACGGGCTTATCTAGCATGACAAACGGTAAAGCAGACTGGTTAGCAGTAGACGGCAGTACAGATTCTGATTTATTAAACAATGCAATTTATATTTACTTGATGGAAGCTACTGCTGAAATGGCACGTGTCATTGGTAGAACTGACATTGCGGATGAAATTCAATCCCGCCATGATTTAGCAAAACAAGAATGGAATGAAGTTTACTTTAATTCCGAATTAGGTATGACTACAGACAAAAATGGTGAAATTATGGATACTCAGGCATCCTATGCAGCACCATTGAACTTTAACTGTGTAAGTGATGAAAACTTAAAAGCGGCAAATGCACGTTTGTCTGTATTGGCACAGGATCCTAACCAGAGCAGCAATGGCGCAGGTGTTGTTCAAGGAAACAGTGGCCCTGGAGGAAGCAGTGGACAAAAATTGGATTGCCCAGCATATTCTATTACAACTGGATTTAATGCAACACCAAATATCTTACCAGCATTAACCCGAGGCGGTAATATTGATGACGCATATAATATGTTTACTTGTACAGAATACGCTTCTTGGCTGTATCCTGTAACAAAAGGCGCAACTACCATGTGGGAACGTTGGAACTCCTATGAATTAGCATTCCAAATGAACGGAAATAGCGCTATGAACTCCTTTAACCACTTTGCGTTGGGTGCTGTGGGCTCCTGGATGTATGAATACCAGATGGGTATTACAACTGACCACGCAAACGGTGATGCTGGCTACCAAGATTTTGTATTGCAGCCATTGGCTGGCGGTATTTATACTGGTTTGGAAGGTTCCTATGAATCCAACTATGGTACAATTGAAAGTGATTGGACCGCAACAGAAGGCACTATTGACACATATAGTGCAACTGTTCCTGCAAACACAACCGCAACCTTATATCTGCCTGTAGAAGATGAATCTGTAGTAGCAGATTTTGAAAACATCGCAGGTGTTACCTATACAGGTATGACAATCCGTAATAACGTACAAGTTGCAACATTTAGTTTAGCATCTGGTTCTTATGATTTTGCTGTAAAAGATGGCAAGTTGACAGCCTCTATCGCAGATGGTTATATTGTTGCTAGCACAGCCGATAAGACCATCCTGAACAAAGTAATCGCATATGCTGAAGATGAAATGGCGGACGAAAACTTTAATCAGGTAATTCCATCTGTACAGGAAAGCTTCAAAGCAGTATTACAGGAAGCAAAAGAAGTAGCAGCAGATATTACAGCAACCGAAACGGATGTTTACAATGCTTGGACAAAACTGTTGAACGAAATCCATAAACTTGGATTTGTGCAAGGGGATAAATCTAGCTTGGAATCCTTGATCGCAGCGGCTGGAACCATCGAAGCTAATCTTGATAAATACGTTGATGAAGGGAAAGAAGTATTTACCACTGCTTTAGCAAATGCACGTGCTATTTTCAATGATGGTGATGCAATGCAAGCAGAAATTGACGAAGTATCTACAGCATTACTGCAAGCAATGTTGAATTTGAGATTTAAAGCTGATAAGACGATCCTTGACCAAGTAATCCAGAATGGTAAAGCGGTAGATGCAAATTCATATACAGCGGAAAGCTATGCGGTATTGACAGCAGCTTTGGCAACAGCTGAAGAAGTATACAATAACGATAACGCAACTCAGGACGAAGTAGATACAGCAGTAGAAAATGTGCAGGCTGCAATTAAGGGATTGGTGGCAGTGGACGGAGCAACAAATGGAGGAACATCTGCTACCGATAATAATGCAACACAAACCGGACAGGAGACGACTACTCCAAAAGCAAATGCAAGTAAGACTGGCGATGTTGCAGCTCCAGTAGCAGCAGTTGCTATGATTGCTCTAGCTGGTGCAGCTCTTGTAGCTACCAAAAAGCACAAAAAATAAAAACAATGTCTCTAATTTGCACGCATAAAAAGTGTTTCACTAGAGATGAAAACCACCATCCTTTTAATAGGATGGTGGTTTTTTATGGTATATTTAGACGTAGAAAAAGTAATAACGATGAGATTTATGCGAGTTGAAAAGTGAAAGGCACGAAAAAAATAGCGACTTAAAATAGTACTATGGAGCACAGCATTGCTTGATACTTTTATTTTTGGCAATAGATTGGAATAAAAAAGCCGTATCAAAGCGAAAGCTGAGGTACGACAATCTTCTTCCAATAATTATTTGCAATAAAAAAATATTATAAAGCTATTAATTGCTCTAGAACATAGCAATCAGTGTTCAATTTATCTAAATCATTATCAATTTGATGAAATTCAGAATGATTAGCTTCTAAACATATAACATTAGATTTAATAGCAGAACATTTTTGATAATTAAATATAACCACATTAAAACGTTCTAAATTTGTATTATTTATTTCTGGTGCTAGAGAACTTGTAAAAGCTATACCATCATATCCAAGATTTTTCGCATACTCCGCTATAAATTGAGTAGGAATATAGTCTAATGTATCGTCATCATTTGCTATTGGTTTAGAATATAAATTAGATAATTCTACAAATAGATTATATTTGGTTTCCGACATCTTCGTAGGTTTATTTTGGATAGTAAAATCTAATAGATTAATGTTTTGATTTACCAAAATAGTTGCAATGCTAATTTTAGCTCCTATTCGAGGTCGAACCTCTATCAATGATATATATGGATGATTAGAACAATACAAATAAGGAATGTACCGATAATTTGCTCGAAGATCACGGGTTATTCTCCATGGCGGTATAAAACTTTGTTCTGCATCATATCCATAGAATCCTGTTTTTTTATTAATTTCTTCTTCATTTAAAATAATTCGGCTACGATATAATTTTTCTCCCTGTTGAAATATTCTTTCCGGATTTGTAGATATATCATCTAATAATGCAAGAACTCTTGTTTCATTTGGATTGCGATTTTTAAATTGTATTTCTTGAATAAAGTTTTTAAGAAGTCTAGATTTCACTGAACACCTCCAAAATTATTTGCACAAAATATTTTTTATTTAGAAAAAACAGAACAACCCTCAAACCACTATAGCTTGAGGGTTGTTCGCTTTAGTCTGACTGTTACGAAATAGATATCCACCGCAAATGCGCATACAAAACTTCAAAATAGAAAAACCCGTTGTGCATGCGTTACAAGCGAGTGCAACTCATGTTGACGTGTAATATCCCGTCACTACAGCTGCCGTTTATGGAATTTGCGGATTGCGGTTCTTATTCTGAAATGTTGTCCAGAGAATCCTCATCGTCATCAGGACTGGAAATAAACATTTCCTCTGTACTCTGTTGCGCCAGTTTCAGCTTTTCAGTAATGTCAACCAACGCATTGGTGGTAGCTTCCAGCGCATCAATAGCAGTCGCCATGCGCCCTGCCAAGTGATAATACATAGCTTTATAGTCTGGCATACAGATCTCTCCTAAGTAAATTTTGAATAATGGGCACTGCTTCATGAAGCAGTGCCCATTATTGTTTGTAACTATGGACTAAAAAAGATGCCACGCATTTTTTTGTCTTGGGACTTGAACCCACACAGTTTTTATACTGAAAATATTGTACCATATAATTAAGCCAAACACAACTCATAATATAAATCATCTTCGTTTTCTTTTTGTTTTACAGATCTGCCGTCATCTCAGTACCGTCTTTGAAGAGGATAAGGATTTGTTCTGCAGAGACTACCTTGATACTGCTAATAAGCTGACGAACGATTTGCTCATCATATTCTACCGGATGGTTTTTCAGGCCATACATAACAGTGGTCATTTCATCTATCCGGTTCACCGCTGCATCCAGCTTCGCGTTTGTCTTTTCCGCATCTTCAAGTTCATCTTTTATGGCGTACATTTCTGTGTACAGGCTTTCAAACAGTTCGTCAAAATCTCCGTTTTGCGCAGATTCGCTGTCCATGCTGGTTAACTCATCAATCCTTTGTCTCAGAGATACCAGCCGTTCCTGCTTTTCTTTAAGATCCGAATTGCCTTTTCTGTTCAGGTACATTTCAATGTGTTCCCTGATACGCTGAACATTCGCCCCTTCCGTTTGTGCTTTCCGGGTGATAGCAGCAGCGATCGCATTCTGCAGAACTCCTTCTTCTATTGAAGGTGAGTTTTTGCAGTATTTCGTGCCGTAATCCAATCGGCTGATGCAGCGCCAAACGATTTTTTTCTTGCCGTTCTTTGCCCATGTTGTTCTGCGGTACGGTGTTCCGCAGTTCCCGCAGAAGAGCAGCTCGGTTAGAGCGTATTTACTTGAATATTTGCCAAGCTCGGTTTTTGTACCGACATCTTTGACCTTGCGTTTACTGTTGCGCCGTGATACTTCCTCCTGAACCCGGTCGAACACCGCCCGTTCTATAATCGCAGGGTGATTATTCTCTACATAGTACATCGGCAATTCACCGGTATTCTTTTTTGACTTTTTGCTGATGCAGTCTACAATGTAGGTCTTTTGCAGCAGTGCGTCACCTTTATATTTTTCGTTGGTCAGTATTGAGAGGACACCTTTTGTTGTCCAGTTGGTTTTTCCTCTTGGGGTGAGGATACCGTCTCTTATCAGACCATTAGCGATATCTGAAAGGCTTGCTCCTGCAAGATACTCTGCATAGATTCGTTTAATGATTTCTGCTTCTTCCGGAACGATTTCAGGTTTGCCGTCTGTACCTTTCCGATATCCGAGGAAGGAACTGTAGCAGAACGGCACATTGCCGTTTTTGATGCTTTGCCGTTTTCCCATTTTAACATTCATACTGATGGATTCGCTCTCAGCCTGTGACAGACCGCTGAAGAGCGTTATCAGAAGTTCGCTGGATACCTGCAGTGTGTTGATGCCTTCTTTTTCGAACAGAATG
Source organism: Clostridium facile (assembly GCF_014297275.1). Classification (NCBI taxonomy): domain Bacteria; kingdom Bacillati; phylum Bacillota; class Clostridia; order Eubacteriales; family Clostridiaceae; genus Clostridium; species Clostridium facile. Next base: position 1,635,165 of record NZ_JACOQK010000001.1, on the reverse strand, counting down.
GGAATTCCGCGTTCTTTCAGTTCGCGTACATACTGCAGGCAATCAAGATTGTTTCTTGAGAACCGGGAAACCGATTTGGTAATAACCATATCAATTTTTCCCTTGTGGCAGTCTTCAATCATGCGCATGAAGTCGGGGCGTTTTTTGGCGATTGTTCCGGTGATTCCTTCATCTGCATAGATCCCCGCCATCTGCCAGTTGGGTTTCATCATGATCATATTGGTGTACATTTCTTTTTGTGTTTCAAAGCTGTGTTCCTGTTCTTCCTTGTCTGTAGATACACGGCAGTATGCTGCGACACGCTTTGGTCGAAAGTCCGCATTGCTTTTTCCGCTGTATTCCGGCTTTGCAGGAATCACTCTGACTGCTTTAGGCATTGTCACTGCTTGCGTTGACATCTTTGTTTTTCTCCTTTCCGATAATATTTCCGTTTTTCAGAAGCAAGCTGACTGCACCGTTTTTCGTGAGAAGTACGGCAGTCACTGTTTTGCTGAAAAACTCTGCATTGAATACAGAAAGCGGACTTGATTTCTCAAAATGCGCTTTCAGCCGATCCGTAATGTGTTTTTGACTTTTCTCTTTCTCATACCGTTTGGAAGCACACTGCAGAATTAAGTTCTGAATGGTTTCTTTATCAAAGTCAATCTGTCCGAGCGCCCGTTCTATTTCATTCTCCATGCGTTTGACTTCGATCGGTGTTTCACTTTTGGGTGAGATGTATTCCTTTCCGGCAAGATCGGGATTTTGAATGACAGAGTTGAGAAGCTCTGTTATCTCATCTTCCAGTACGGCAACAGTCTTTCTGACGACTGTCTTGCAGTCTTTATTTTTGCAGTACCAGCTTTCTGTATTTTTTCGGGAATTGTCGGTTCTGTGAATCAGCCTGTCGCCGCATTCGGCACAGCGGACGGTATCTATCACTTCTTTGTTTTCTGAATGCACTACACAGTTGTCGGTTGTACATCTGTCTGATTTGATTGTATTTGCTTCCTGCAAGATGCTCTCCTGCAGTATTTGAGGATAGGTGCTGTCTCCGAGGTAGCGCTTGTCTTCAATCATCCGCTTGATCCGGCTTTTGTTCCAATTGCTTTCGCCGGGGAGATATTCCACTTTCAGAGCTGTAAGTTTTTCGGCAATATCTTTCAGTCCTTTGCCGGCAACATAGTCACGGAATATGGTTTGGACAATATCCGCTTCTGTTTGGCAGATTACGATTTCACCGTCTCTCATTTCGTAGCCATACGGGAATCTTCTGTTTTTCACTTTCTTCTGCACCTCCTTTGTTCAGGAATTTTTTCCGTCAGGTTAAGACCGCCGATCAGATGGAAGCAGATGCTTGTATGCGAAGGTGCGGTGATCTGCTGCACAATCTCTTGAAAAATCGTCTCATCGAACGCTGTGACGGGTTCGGTCAATTCTGCAAAAACAGCATGCAGCCTTCGCAATCCGCACAGAATACTGTCATCATCCTGTTCTCTCAGAAGGCGGCAGCGTTCACTGCGCAGACCGTTTACCATGCTTCGTATTCCGTTGCTCTGCTCGGAATATTCTGCTGCCCGCAGGATACCCTTGCTGTTTAAGCGGGCAAGTACGAGGTTCTTGTTGTTGAGATCGGCTATTTCTTTATCAATTTGTTTGACCCGTATTTCCAGCCCGTCCGCTTTCATCTGCAGGCGTTCTGTCTGTGCAATAGCAGGCGGCAGGATTTCCTCATAGCAGTTTCGAAGTTTGTTGACCATTGTGATAAAGGCTTCATAGATATCCGTTTCCGGTATCCGTCTCGAACTGCATTTTTGGGAATCAAAGTTGTGCATCCTGCATTCCCAATAGATTTTTCCGTTTACCGTTATGGGCTTGTATATATGTCCGCATCCGCATTTAATTTTTTCTCTCAGCGGGCGTTCCTGAACGCTGAACCGTTCTTCTGTGGTGGATTTGGCTTTTAATTTTTGTGCTGCTTCAAAGACTTCTTTTGTAATAATAGGCGGATTCATATCTTCCACATAGTATTGCGGTTTCTGTCCTCGATTGACTTTCAACTTGAACGGAAGTGTGTCTGTCGTATACCGTTTCTGAAACAGCGCATCCCCGATGTATCGCTCGTTTGATAGGATGTAGTTGATTGTACTGATCCTCCATGTCGTATATCCGAACCGCTTGGGCGCATCCATTCTGTTGAGCATATCTGCGATTGCTTTCTTTCCCATACCTGACAGATAGCTTTTGAAAATCAGGCGGACAATTTCCGCTTCTGTTTCTACGACTTTGAATTCTCCTTCTTCCAATTTGTACCCATACGGTGTTGAGCTGGAGAGGTATGTGCCGCTTTTCATTCTTCGTTCAACGCTCCATCTCATGTTTTTGGATATGGAGATGGATTCTTCCTGTGCCTGCGCTCCTGACAGAGCCAGCAGCAGTTCGCTGTACATATATGCCGTATCAATGTTTTCCTTTTCAAACAGGATGCTGACGCCGTATTCTTTCAGCATTCGGGCATATATAAGAGAATCGACCGTGTTTCTTGCAAATCGGGATACCGATTTCGTAAGTACACGGTCGATTTTTCCTTTGCGGCAATCGGCTATCAGCCTGTTGAAATCATCACGCTTATCTGTCTTGATTCCTGTCAGTCCTTCGTCTGCATAGATATCGGCAAGTTCCATACTCGGATTTTGACTGATCGCTTTTGTATAGTGCTGCACCTGTGCGGCGAAGGAATGAAGCTGATCAAGGGAATCGCTGGACACACGGCAGTATGCCGCTGTTCTGAGTATTTTCTTTTGCTGTTTTGTGCCTGCGATCTCTGTGATAGTTGCCATTCGGATCACTCCTTTCTTTATTTTTCTGCCTTTCGGCGCAACACAACAATACTGCAAAGGTTCGAATATATCCAGTGCAAACTGCGATATTTATCATTTTAGACACAAAGTTTTCAGCCAAGATACAAGGTTGCTTTTAGGTCATCTTTCGCAAGGCTGACAATAGCATGATAGTCCGTTTCGCTGATGTATCCTTCCCGCAGCAGTATCTGTAAAAGATTCACTTCGTAGTAAAACACACAGTTCATATTATCCACTTGAAAGCACCTCCGAATTTTTTATACTTAAGCTCTCTGTAAGAGCGCGGTCTATCTTTTTCATATCTTTATCTCCAAGTCTTCCGATGTACTGCATCAGCCGAACTTTGTCTATTGTTCTGATCTGTTCCAAAAGAACAAGGGATTCTTTTTTCAGCCCGTGTCCGCTGACTTTTACATGAGTTTGCAGATTGTTTTTTATTTGACTGGTTATGGCTGCTACAATTGTGGTTGTACTGTTTTGATTTGTTTTATCGTTCTGTAAAATGAGGACAGGTCGGATACCGCCCTGTTCGCTTCCCACAACAGGAGAGAGGTCTGCATAGTAGAGTTCACCTCTTTTGACTTCATCCATTTTATTTCCTCCGCATAAATGTAAAAAGGCGGTCGCTTAAAAATCAAACGACCGCCTTGTGATATCAATCGTTTTGTAGTTAACCGATATTCGATCCACGCCGCCCCTCGGTTTCGGGAACGCATCTTCCGGCTGTGCATTCAGCCTCATTGGAATCTCACCACCCCGTGGTTCTCACCGGGCCGCCCTCCATTGTTGCGACGGTTCTATCACGCTCGACTTTAGGACTGGACGGAAGTATCATTATTGCTTCTGCTTGTCATCGCCGTCGGTACGGTTGCGCCGTACCGTCTGAGCTTTTAGCTCATGTGGCTTGCCGGTTTTTTCCCGACAACAGAAGGAAGGTAAAAGATGCGCTGTACTATTCAGTTTTCAAGGAACAGCCCGTTTTTCTGAAATAGGAGAAAACGGGGAGGAAAATTTATCTCCTCATGTGGTAGGCTGCGAAAAGCCGTTTTTTATACCCTTTTGCGTAATTTTTTTAATTCTCGGAATTTTTTACTGATGTTTTTGAAATATCCCTTAAAACTCAGCAAAGTTAGACTATGATAAGAAAAAAGTTTGCTGTCGCCAGCATAGTTTCGAAAAACTGTTTAACAGGACAAAAAAGCACCGTAAAAGAGAATCACTGACAGCGGTTTATCCTATCAGTAATTTCGCTTTTACGGTGCTGAGACATTCACAATCTTGGGATCAGTTTCGCACACGCAATTGAAAGTCGTTATTTAGTTTTCATTTTTTATAGAAAACTGTACCTGTGATATTTTAAGGCAAACAAGTGTTTCTTATCTGTTTTGTCAATATTTCCTAGTGAGAAAAAGCTCATCAAACAGATAGTGCTACACAAGATGGATAGGTTTAACCATCACATCGTCCTGATACCAGCCGCCATGAGCACAAGAAATTAGTTCCTGATAACGCTTTTCCGAAATCCACTTCTGTGCCATCATCTTACTTCCTTGCATCCATGCATCCAGCCTGGTTTGAGTAACTTCAGAACTATCATAGGCTGTTCTATAACAGGGCAGCCTATTGGCTTTCAGCCATTTGGTTACTTCCTTGCTGAATTTTGTGTAGCTCAATGTGCACCCCCTTGATAAATGTCGCCAACTGCTTATGTTCGTCCTTCGTTTTTTTCAATCGCATCCGCTAATTGACCACCAACAGTATCTATGTAGAGATATACCCCGTCCCGATCACAATGGTACAGATTGGAGTAGCTTGTGCTCTCATTCGGACTGATGGGGTTGGGCTCTACCACTTCAGTGGCCTCCAACAGACCAGCTCCTGATTTTGCAGCAGCAGAAAGTGCTTTTTTCAGCACAGCGATCTGTCCATTGCTCCAAAGCCTCTCCAGATCTTCAAGCACTTTTGGGTCCTGCTCCATGTCTTTGAGAAGCTGCACAACCTGATCTGGAGACAGATATACACCGGAGCAGTAGTTTTCGATGATTCGGTTCTGCATGGGGTTTGGAAAGGAAACAGGAGTGACTTGTTCCCATGAGGTGAAGTACCGCGTATATTCTGGCTTCTGGTCAACCAGGAATGAAAAGGCACTGCCTCTGGTGTAATAGTAATCCCGGAAAAAACCTTGGATCACTGCAATATAGAAGCCATGGCTTTTGTCAAACAGCTCGTTAGATTCCGTTTCAGCCCCAACGCGCAAAGTATTCAGATATTTTTCGGCATAGAAATCCTCCATTCCATGCTGCGCGGCAAGGGCCAGCACTTTTTCCTCCTGTCCCTGCTGTATCCAGGTTAAGGGAGTAAAATACCATTCCCGCATTTCCTCTGGTGAAATCGGGTGAAAACTTACATCGTATCCCATTCGATCCGTCCTTTCACTCCCACTCAAAAGGCTCTTTCAAGTGGTGTTTTTCCATAATTTGATTTTCTAAAGCAAAATAGGCATCCATGTCCTTTGGTTGCGCTGGAATACCCCTTTTCCACCAATAACCGTTCCCATAGTAGAAAAACATTGCCCAGTAATAAGGCAGGTCATGGCTGAATATCGCTACTCCCATAACATTGGCCACTGGCGCTGCCAGCGGTGAGCGTTCCACTATCTGGGAGGCTTCCTCATAGGAGATCCCCACCAGCTCCACCAGCAGGTGCTTCACCAGTTCGCAGAAGCTGTACTGGTTGAATATGACCTGACCATCCTCATCTTTGAACAAAAGTCCATCACGCAACATTTTGGAACAACACCTCTTGATAATTGCATTTCTGCTTTTTGAAGATACAACTGTGTGGTCATAAAAAACACCTCAATCGAAGTCCATCCAGACCAGGTGCTTTCCGCAGTGAAGGCACTGGAACAGATAGCATTGAAGATGTCCTCCGTTAACGGATTCCTGAATCATTTCTTTATGCTCATCGTCCCACATGGGGTCATCCAAAACTTCTTCAAGCACATCCAGCGCCCGCAGTTCGCTGGCTCCCACATTACCCAAATAGGCGCAATAGTCACCACAATGGGCGCGCCAGTATTCCTGCTGCCAACCAGAATAGCCAGGAGTGCGGTGGATAAGTTCATCCAGCTTCTCTGGATCGTCTACACCATCATCCAAAGAACAATCATCCTGAAAGCTGCCGTTGTATTTCCGGGCTGCCTCGCCGCTGGCAATGCACTCTGTGCACAAATACTCAATATCTTCCACGGTATAGAAGGGGTCGGTATAGTAAATATGAGTATTCTTGCCACAGCAATCACAAACCACACTCTCCTCAGACTGCTCAAAAGCCCCGGTATCCAAAGGGTCGGGATGATACCGGAAAGAAGGGAGACCAAGTTTGTCTCGCTTTTCTTTGTCTTTTTGTTTCTCCGCTTTGGTTTTAGGCTTGCGGAGGGCAAAGGAGTCTCCCCAGTCATCGGCATATTCTTTCATAATCGCCAGACGCCGGAAAATTTTTGGATTCGACCGATCTCCAATTTTAGAAAGCAATTCATAGGCACTCTTTTTGAAGTCCAATAGATCATAAACATACACCAATACTTCTTTAGCTTGTGTATCTTCGCTCTGCTCTAATTCTTCTTTGAACGCATAAAGCGCACGAACACTATCCGCTTTTCCTTTTGTCTCTAGAAACTGCTTTTGGAGTTCAATATATTGCTTTAGGTATTCGTTCATAGACACATCCTCCTGCTCAATCCCACCAGAAGTACCAAACAGTGGACTGCCGCAGCACATCGGCCAGAGCGCCCACGGTGGCGTCCTCCGGTCCCTGGTCAATCACATCGGGACAGAAGCCATACAGTTCCACTGCTGCATCCATAGCCTTCTCCTGGGAAACAAAAGTCGGGAGCAGGAACTCCAGTTCATCGTGGGTCATAACTGCGGGCACCGCGCCATATTGCTCAAACCAGTATTTCGCCACTGCCATCAGCGACTGCGTGTCAGGACATTCATTCCAGCCACCAAAGGGCAGATAGGCAAAAATCTCCCAAGGGTTCTTTACGGGGATTTTAGCCAGAATGAGAGGATAGGTCATATTATTATCGGAGTTCCAGTAGCTTGAAAAACGACGGTTATCATATCCGCCCTCCATCTCGCCCAGGATCTCCTCATCCCAGTCCATATCGTCATCCTCGGCTTCTTCCTTGCGCTGCCCAATCATTTCCTCCAGGACTGCCTTACTGTTCTTGATGGGGGCGGAGAGCATTTTCTTCCGGTATGCGGCAACTTTGTCCGGGTCGAAAGCATAGTCGTCCTCGCCATCGCTGTCCGGGTCGGAATTCATAATCAGGCATTCCCACAGGATTTCGTCATCCGCCTTAATCAGAACCGGCACAAAGCCCTCTTTGACACTTTCTCGTTTGGCATAGTTGTATGCCGACATGATGGGGTCATCATCCGTCATTGAGGGGAAATAGGTACATTCACAGTCCAGATATTCCATCATGGCTTCCGCAAGGTCCGAAGGCTCCAGAGTCTCCTCATCAAAACTCTGTCCCTGCCAGTTGACGAACCGCTTTTCCATGACTTTTGCCATAGCCTGATAATAGTTCTCATCAAATGGGATGAACAGATAGGCTTCATCCTGGAACTTATCGGAATAATATTGTTCTGAGCCGAAATATTCCAAGGCATAGTTATCAATGTCACCGGGGAAGTATGGGCTGTCCGACTCCCCATAGTAGTATCCGGCAAAGGCTGCGCCCTCCTTGTTGAACAGCGCCCCAAAGAGCTGTCCTTTCAGCTGGTCCCGGATAAAGCCACGCAGATCGGCGCGGCTCAGATCTGCCATAAACGGCTGCACCTGTTCCCAGTACCGCTCCATAAATTCTGCGCTCATCAGATCATGCTCCATGCACCAGCGCAGATAGATCGCCATGTGGTTATAAGCGCTCAACTCGTCCACTGACAGCCCCTTTTCCTGAATGGATTCCAGGTGCCGGGCGGCATCGTCCATATCGCCGGTGAATTCCTCATCCGCAAGCGTTCCTCTGGTGATGGCATTCTGGCGTGTGGGATTGACCACAAAACTGATGCCTGCCATCTTTTCAAGCAGAGCGTCCGCATCATGCTCCATCTTATACTCCATCTCATTATGATAGAGCGGGATCACCTGATAGAAGTTGACCTCCTCGCCGCTCGGCAAAGTGCAGACTTCGCCTCCGTTCCAGACAACATCCTGCGGACCTACCAGAAGTGCGGCGCAGAGTTCCGTATCCTCTGCAAACGGCGATTGCTTATCCATTGTGTGGCCAAAGCCCAGCCAGGTATTGTTGGAAATAGGCAGGCGTGCCAACACTTTCAAGAGACCAATCGGCCAGTACCACCGCTCATCCTTCAGGGATTCCTCATCCAGTTTCCAATCCGGTGGCAGAGCGATGGCCAGCTCTGCTCGTTCCAGCTTGTATTCCGCCAGTTCCTCCGGCACATTCATCCGGTGAGCACCCATGCCCATCGTTACCAGTGTGTAATAGTTGCACTCCTCAGAGGGAGGAACAACGCAGATGTCCACATGGATGTCAGGGGAAACCAGCTCATGGAACACATTCTCAAACTCACCAAAGGTGTTTTTGATGTGCTGCTCTATCGCAGACATCTCATCCTCCGAATAAACCTCCGGCTCGCTGTTTTTTCTTGAGGACCAGAAGGCATCCGCCTTCGTGCCGTCCGGGTTCAGGAAAATCTGAAAATACTGATCGTCTCCCGGCTGTTGATAGACAAGACCAATGCGGCGGGTCTGGTCCACAAACACACCTGTTAGAATGCCCTCTGGTTCTCCTTCAGGGGTGTGGGTCAGCCATTCACCGCTGTCCAGCCGTTCCTTGAACTGCCGCAGCCAGTCGGTTCCCATCTTGGAGAGTCCGGCTTCGTTCATGCGGAACGAGAGCTCCACAAGATGTTCCTGCACCGGATACTGGATTTCACAGCAAGGGGAATTTTTCTTGTAGCCATACCGTTCCGGGCGGAACAGCTCGTAAAATTCGGCAAGTCCTGCTTCGTCCACCCGAATGCAGGCTATGGCGCATTGTTTATCATCCGCATTCTCGTCCAGTCCCTGCTGAAGCATTTGGTCGGCGTCGGGGTCGATCCAATGGTTTTCCATCTGTTCCAGGGTAGCTCCGGCTTTGATCTCTTTTTTTAAGGTCAGAAACTCATAATCTCCCGGTTCCAGTTTTAATCCTTGCTTGACGGCATCCAGCGCGCCTGCTGTATCACCAAAATGCGCCCGCAGCTTGCCCAGATGGAGCCAGATCCAGGGGTAGTCTGGCTCCTCTTTTGCGCCCCGCTCCGCATATTCCAGCGCTTCTTCCAGCCTGCCGCAATACATCAGTGCCACAGAATACCGGTAGTACCAGGTAGCGCAGCCCGTGGCGTTTTTCTCCGAATCCTTCATCCATTCCGCAGCGCGGTAGTAGTGGATGTAATCGTCCAGGTTAAGGCAGGCAAAGGCATACCAGAGGGCAATCTGTAAATCCTGGTGAGCCTGTTTTTCGCTGAATCGTCCTTCTTCTACGCCGCTTTTGATAAAATTCTCCAGCCAGTCGAGCATTTTTCCAAAGTAAGCGGCAGTTCCTTCGTCAAAGGACTCCAGTATTTCAATATCCTCTGTCGAGAGCAGGGGGCCAGTTTCCTCATGAATATCAGGCTCCGGTTCTTTCTCGTCCAGCAGCGGCACACCGCCCACATCCCGCCGAAATGCGTGGAAGTGAGCATAGGGCAGGTCGCTTTTTTCCAAGAACGCCTGTGCCGCTGTCAGTACAGCAGGCAGATCCCAGGCAATGAAATCCAGATAACCGCAATATAGGCCAGTGGCCCCACCCAGGAAGGTCACGGCTTCCTCTCCTGCATCCCGTAGGATGGCATCCCGCAGGTTATCCCGGAAATCCAGAATAGCTTTCACTCGTTCCTCACCGGTAAAACCGGACAGCGGGTACAGGAGGAATCCAGCGGCAATGCCATCCTTGTGGTACTCATCCACCATATCACTGCGGGCAGTCAGGTAGTCGTTGATGAGCACCGGCAGGCGGCAGCTTCCAGTATAAACATCCAGCCGCCAGTCAGCCTCAGGATCTTCCACCGGTTCCAGTTCATAGGCAAGATAACTGTTTTCCAGATAGTCGCTGCCATCCCTCCAAAGGGAGAGTCCCATGCTTTGCAGCAACTCCGGCAGTTCGGAAAGCAGCTTGGCCGGTTCGTCTTTCGGCTCTGCATAAACATCAAACCCAGCAACAAAGGCGATAGCGGAAACTTCTCCGATGGTTTGATCCACCAGCATAGAGAGTGCCCACCAGACCTTGTCTGTGTCCTCTTTCAAGATCGGGGTCAGCTTTTCACAGTAAAGGACCAGACTTACCTGATGATTCTCTGTTTCCTCTGCCCACATCTGCACATCCTCAGCCCGAACTTCAATCTCTCCAGCTCGCAGCTCGAAACCCTCGCAGGGCTGACGACCTACCCAGATATTCCAATGCTCAAGTACCGATTCCGGGGCTTGCTTCTGGAAGTACACCAACGGGAACAGGCGGGAGCGAAGCCCTTCTGGACTGAGGATCAATTCATACTTTTCGCCATTAAAGCCCAGCTCAAAGGAAGTATCACGCAGGGCCGTCTTGAGTGCATTCCCGCATTTTTCAATCAGTTCTTCGCTGCGCCGATGCGTTTTGTCGGTATCCATGATTTCACGCAACTCCGCCTCAATCTGAGAAAAGGCTGCCCATGCTTCCTGCGTCCTTTCATGGAAGTTCTTTTCAAACCGGGGCAGGGACAAACGACGGCGGCAATCGTCTATGTACTCCTGGGTATCTTTGTCTCCGGGGCGGGCTTCCAGGGCTTTTTTAAAGTAACGCAGGGCGGGACCTTCCTCATCCAAGTAATAATAAGCGGAAGCAATCCGATAATTCCAGCAGTGATCTCCAGCAAAATGCTCCTCATGGGGAGCGAGAAGTTCCAGCGCTTTTTCAAAAGGCTCCCGTTCTCCTATATCTGCAATGGCGATATATGCCTTGGCCAATTCGCTGTCCAGTTCCGGGGTGCGTTCCTCGGCGGGAATCGCTTCCAGGGTGTCGATTACCTTCTGCGCTTCATCCTGTTCAAACCATTGCTGGCATTGTTTCAATAAATCCATATCATGATCTCCTTTTCATCTTTGGTAGGTATAGGTTTCTCTAATAAGCAGAGCTTGTAATTTCAAAGCTAAAATTCATATCTGCATTTATGGTGGCTTCTTCATTTGTGGCTGGTTGTATCACAAACTCAAATGTAGGTTCATAGTCCCCGTCCTGCAAGGTTTCTCCACCCAAAATCTCGATATGATACCAGCCATTTGCAAGCTCAATCATCGGCTTCTTATGCACTCTATAGTAAGAAATCAGATCTTTCACCTTTTCAGGCGTAAACTGTTCCAATATTGGCCATGTAAAAAGCATCAGCATATTATGATCTACTTTGAGGGAATAGCCACTTTTTCTAAGCTGCAATCGGTTTCTTTCTTTGCACAGCTCCGGTCTATCACCAGAGAGATTGAACAATATGGTATAGGGATAGTTTTCAATACCGGCCATTGGGATTACAATTCCTTCGGCAAATACCCTGTCGCCGCTTTCGTTTGTGGTAAACTCCATCGCTAAATCATCTGAAAGATGATTTGCCTGCTTCCAGTCCTCCAGCAACAAAATGTCACCAAGGAGAAAATAATTAACAAGATCGTTTAATACTTCCGTAAACCTATATATCATCCATTATGCCTCCCTTACAATCCTGTCCGCTGCCAGCCGTTCAGCCGCTCCTGCACCGCGTCAATCATCCAACCCTCGCCCACGCGCTTCATGAGAAAGCGGCGGTCAATGCCGGTGCTTTTCTCTCTGGTGTAGATGTAGAGCTTGTTCCGGGTGATCTGCTCCGCATCAAGGAATTCTTCCCCGTTGTAGGTACCCTGGGCGCTGTACGAGAGTCCCAGAGGCCGGTAGCCCGGACGGGGCTTTTCGCTTACATACTTCTCCCAGATCGCCAGCAGGCGGGGCACAGCCTCGGCATCTTCAAACCCAGCCTGCTCCATGTACTGCTCCCATTCTGTCATTTCGGCAAAGAAAGCGGACAACACACTGCGGCATTCCGACGCTGCCTGCTCATCCAGCTGGACGGGCTTTTTGGCCTTTTCCCGCTGGAGCTGGGAGAAGTGTTCCATCTGCTCCTTGGTAAATTGCACATGGGCCACCGGCTTGATGTAGTTGTTGCCGGCGACAGCCAGCAAGCCCTCATAGGTGACAGCGGTATGGTCGATCTGAATATGGGAGAGTTTTGACATAGAAGCTGCCTGCATAAGCCCTGTGTCATTCAGTCCGGTATGGTTTAACGTCAAAAGGTCTATCTTGCATTCCTGCAGGGTGGAAAGACCGCTTCCGTTGATTTGGGCATTACCATCCAGCAGCAAAATCCGCAGCTTGGGCATAGCGGAAAAAACGGGGAAACAGGCGTCTGTGAGTGAGCCGTTCTCCACACCAAAATTGACCATGCTTTTATGTGCGGTAAACGGGATGAGCATTTCATCCGTTACCGGATACCCTTTCACATGGAAGCCCACCAGGGTGTAACCAGCCAGCTGTTCCATGATCTCTGCGGTCAGCTCCGGAATATCAAATTTCTTTTCTCCATCTAAGGTTAGGACACCGTTTTCCCAATCCGCTGTTCGTGCTCGTTTTGGCCATTCCATAGTTTACCTCCTTACTCCTGTGCTCTATACTGTAACCATTTTATCGAAAAATCTCTTTTCAAATATCCCAGTCTATGAAATCTTCATGGTTCAATATAAAGTGCTGATATAAACATTTCAGATTTTTCTGTTCATTCTGTGAGAGCTTTGCTCCGTTTTCATAGCGCAAGGTGTCGGCATACAGGATAAACCCATCCACCTTTCCTGATGAAGCCCGAAACTCACCGTTTCCAATAATTTCAACACCGTTACAATCAAATGTTACCGATGAAGAATTTGTATAGATTCTTGTAATTGCTTCGATCATTTGCAAATATCACCTCTCATTTTCGGGCGATACCATTCTCCACCCGGATGTCTGCACCCGGATAACAGGACGGAAAAAGTCATAGTCATTGTGGATCTCATTATCCTCCCGAACCTCCGGTTTACAGTGAGGGGAACAGGGCAAGTATCCAAGCAAAGGTCCCATACCACCGCAGATATTGCCTCCGCCGTCGCCGCCGCAGATGGTCAATGTTTTCCCGTCTACCAGCTCCCGTTTATAGGGATCGTAGGCGATAGATAGGCCGAAGAAGTTGGACTGCTCCATGTCGTATGGCTTGCCCTGATCTTCCTCGCTTTCAAAGTGGTGCAGATGCATGGAATAATCCAGTCCATCTCCCCAGGGAAACAGGGTGCGGCATCCGCCTCCGCACAGATAGGCCCACTCATCCGGCGTAGGAAGGCTGGCTGCCAGCTCCCACAACAGGGACCGCTGAAACTCCGGGTAGGTCATTGGATGGCACAGCCACGCTCGCCAGCTATCACCATTGCGTTCAAAGCGGACAGTTTCGTGTATTTCAAAGCTCTGGCTGTCCTGACCCGCCCACTTCTGCAAGTTCTCCAGCCAGTCAGGGTGGGCAGTGATGCGAGGGTCGCTTATGGAAACGCTTTCCCAGCCAATCTTCTCCAGTTTTCTGCCCACGAACATGGGACCGATGGTTACCTGGCGTACCGGGGTCATGCCCTGCCGGAGAAATTCCTCCGCAGTGCCCTCATATTCGATTTCCGCAAAAATATCCGCCAGCTCCTCTTGGTTGATCTTGTCCATCCCTTGGACAAAGCTCTCCCAGCCAAGAATCACGGTATCGCCCGGGACAAAGACAAACTCCCGACCACCTTTTTCAAATATACCAGTCGTGCAGCTTTGTCCCCAGCGGGTAAAGGCGTATAGTTCCTTAAATGTCAAATTATAACGAGTCGCCAGCGTCTGCATCAGCCAGAGCTTTTCGGTCAGTTTCAATGTATCAAATTGTGGGCGAAATAAATTCTCATTCATAGCCATTCCCTCTTTCTGATTCAGGGTAATCCTGTCTCAAATTAAAAAAGCAGTTCACCGAAAAACAGCCTGAGAGTCACGGCAGATAATGATTCAAGCTGTGGCTTGCTGAGAGGAGTGTAGTGAAGAACGATTTCTCCATACAACTCCGTGTTGATGTGGTGTTCTTCCAGATACCGCAGAACCTTTCGGTTGTTCCGCACGATATTTAGACGAAACCTGGTATGATCAATGGCATATTCAAAACAGTCCGAGTCAATCAACTGACCATTGGCTGGATCATTCATTTCCAAGCGGAGTGCTTCCGCGCCGGTCTTGCGGGAGAGTGTAAAGTAACCATCCTCCAGTTCAAAGAACAGGCAGGACAGCCCTTCCTCATTGTCCAGCTCCCAAGTCATTCTTTTTGCAAATAATTCCATCATTTTACCTCAGACTGCGTTCCAGTCGCACAACATTTCATTCTGCGTGACCCGGCGCAGTTCGTCCCGTACCTCCATTAGAGCAAAACCCAGCAGGTTTTGCCCCCGCCACTTCATCGGGTCCTGCGCCTCCAGGGAGTTGGCTGAAAGCCGAATGCCCCAGATGTTATCGTAGGGACTGGCCTCCGCCAGCACACTATCTCCGGTGGAGAGGAGAAATTCCCGCAGGTTGCGGTTCTGGCTGAATTTGCACCAGTTGCCATTCAATACAATGGCGTATTTGAACTTGTCCCATACCTTCTGGTCAAAACCCCGCACCTTGCGGCCCAGGGCCTTGATCTGTTTCGGGTCGCTGCATTTCAAAATTTGCTCCCGAATCTCCTGATCGCCGAACAGTTCCGCCTTGCCTGCCATCATATACTGCTCCATACAAAGATAGGTATTGGCAACGGACCAGAAATCCTCCATCCACCACTGGCTGAGACAGCTTTTTGTCAGCTGGCCGTCCTCGGCAGGCTGATGGCCCCAGAACAGACACAGTTCCCGCTTTCTCCCCATGGAAAATTCCTGCTGGAGCCACTGGCGAGTGTACTTAGGGCTTCCTTCCGGCTGCCACGCATTCACCCAGAAGTCCCCATGTTCCAGCACTTCACTGCTATTTTCGTCATCCCACCAGCCCTTCCAGGTGATTGGTTCAGGAAAAAGAGCGCGGTATTTTGCCTTTTCTTCTGGTGAGAGTGTGTCCAGCCAATCGCCAAATCGGTATATGTAATCCTCCCCATAGCCCATGCGCCAGCCAATAGAGTATCGTTCGATCTCACGGTGAGCCAGCCAAGGGGGAGGCATTATTTTCTTTTCCTGTAGTGCCATATCATTTTCCCTCGTCTCACAGCAATTAAGTTCTTGTTTTCCTACCATATAATCAAACTTCCGTCTGTTGGTAAGATTGGGGTTCTGTTTTCATTTTCCAGATTCGTTTCATGCGATGCAAATCTTCCATTCCAGCCGAGCACGATATGCCCATCCTTGTAAATATCAATGATCCGGCTGAAAAATAGAGGGAACTGAGGAAACCTTTCAAAGAAGTATTGTTCAACCAGCAAATATTGCGCCATTCGGCACAACTGAAGATCTATGCTGTCAGGAAAGCCACAATCACGCAGGAATCTTTTTTCCACCGAGTTTAGATCAGGGCCATTTGCCTTCGATGCTCTTTTTTCATAAGTGCGCCAACTGGCCTCCACACATGGCATGAATTCATTCTGGTAAAACTTCCACCCAGCCGTTTGCAGAATAAAGGTATCTGCACGACAAATGCCTTCTTTGAACAAATTCGTAAGGCAGACGGTTCCTGAGTAGTTCTTTGTATGCAGCAGTAGTTTTTCTGCTCGTTTTGGGTCCTTTTCCTGAAGATATGGGTAATACGATGGTTTATCATACGGAACGCCACAACAGGAAAACCAGGGTATTTCATCGAAAGAACAAAGGGTTTCATTCATTCCTTCCGTAAATACAATCTTTTTCTTGAAAAACATACTCAGCCCCCATAACTACTCCAAAGTCATTTCACAAAGAACCAGCTTGTCTTTCTCATCGCTGAGAAATGCCCGGTTTCCCCATACATCCAGCACATGGAAGGAAGCGTATCCACGGGGCATGGCAAGGTCGATCAGCACCAAATCCGAAAGGCGCAGCACCTTTTGTTTACCTTTCCAGTCATCATTCTTAAAAATGGGAGATAGGATCAGGTAAGTCCTGTCACCGGAGAATTTTCCGCGCATCCCGTGTTTTCCGGGCAGGCGGCTTAAATTATCTTTGCCCCACAGTTTCTTTTTGAATAGTCCGTTTTCCTCCAGTTCCAGATACCAATAGTAGCCCATGAGAGAAAGACCCGCCGGATTGATGGTGCTGCTTTCCAAAAAGGCATAAAACTGTCCGTTCTGTTCCAGTATGGAGCCAATCATAGGATAGTTGTAGTGAAAGTCTGCCTGGGCAAAATTGCCGCCAGCTCGCTCTATCGCCGCCAAATGGGTCTGTCGGGTCCCTGCTTTGCTGTATACGCAAGAGCCGCTTTCTGCCCAGTGTGCAGTCATGGTTTCAAAGTCTACCGTCAGGCTGGTAAAACTGTTGGTCGCATCAGCAGAGTTGTCCACTCGGCACACAATAGGGAAAACGCTCTGGCTTCCTGTGACTGCCACCGGCTTGGGAATACCCTGGGCACACCAGTTATCCATGGGGATCGGAATCCACTTTCCATCCATCTGCGGCATCCACCAAAGGGATTTACTGGCCGGGCAAACCAACAGTATTCCTCTGTCGCATGAGAGCAAGACAGGAACTTCCCAAACATCTTGCTGCTCTTTCGGCTCTGGGCTTAGAATCCACCTGGAAACTTCGCCTTTGACCCACAAAACGCCGCTGCACTTTTGCGTGAGATGATAGGTCCAAAACACAATTTCATCCTCGCTGCGGGCTACCATACCTTTGCATCCAGTTGGGCTGTATTTGAAGGAAGTTCCCGTCAGTTCGAATTCCTCGAACTCCCAGTTCTTTATCACTTTTAGTTTCGCTTTCATACTTTCACCTCACAGCAAGTCTACCTTGATACTGTACCGTTCCAGAACCGGCAGCACCTGTTCCGGCTTGGAGGACATGAGAGTAATATGTTTGAGATTGGGGAACTGGCGCAGTTCCGCCTCAGTAATAGTATTAAGATCAAAGGCTCCATCCTCGCCATCCCAGAACGGACAGAGCTGGGTATAAATCTCGCTGCCGCCATCCATCTCGATTTCTGTGACCGCCGGGGCCAGCCGCTCCGGGATCGGGTATTTTGTAAGCCACTTCCGAATCTCTGGGATGGGTTCATATCCTTCCGCGTCAATGTCGATCTTGCGTCGGCTATACTCTCTGGCAAACTCATGGGCATCCAGTTTAGGAGCCAGTAAGCCTTTTTCGTACATCAGGACTTCCATGACCGCCAGCTTGAAGTTGAAGGTATCAAAGTGCAGCACTGGTTCCGTCGGCTTGGATAACTTGTATTTCTGCGCTTTCACCGCCTTATTTTCTGGCTCTTTCCAGCTGATCTGTACCATAGCGGAAAGGGCCTCCAGCTTGGCTTTCTGCGCTGACTGCTCCTCTGGAACAGGACCCGGCAGACGGGTATAAACGGTAAAGCCGCCTAATTTGAGGGTATGGGCAAATCCGGCGAAATCCTTCCAGCTGGCCTCCCGGTAGTCCTTGGACCCGATCCAAACCGCTCCGTCAAATGTCCGCCGGACCGCATAATCTCCCTGTGCCGCTACCCGGACACCAAGGGTTTTGATGGTCTGCTCATCTTCGTCCAACCAGCCCTGTAGTCCAAGCTCGTCCCATAAAGCAAGTGCCTGGGTATAGGAACTCTCTCGGCCAGTCATGGGGCTTTTCCGTGTTCCATTTTGCAGGACAATGCGGGCAGGCCCCAACTTTTCCGCCAGCTGCGACAGGGTAAACGGCGGCGTAAATACCGACCCCAGGATGGTCAGGCTGTCTTTTTTGAGAATGATTTTTCGCTCCGTGGCCTTGGGCGGAAGATAGATTGGCAGATTCGGGTACACTTCTTTGTACTCCCGCCATTCCAGCTTTTTGGGCTTGTTTGCCGTCCGCAGAAAGCCCCAGAAGTCGATGGGATAACGAAATACCGGTCCAACCATATGCCGCCGGGTGACGATGACCACCGTGCCATCGGTGAGAATTCCAATGTGCTGCATTTTCTCCCCGCCGAACATTCCCGGGCGGATACGCAGCACTTCACGGGTGTTCCTATTGATGAGCTGGGCAAAGTCATCGGAGAGGATTTCGCCGTTTCCCTGCACCAGCAGCCAGTCCCCGGTAAACCAGCGAAGTTTCAGCCCCTCGCCCATTCCAGGCAGGAGGGCAATTCGACACCGCCCGGTGTCCATGTCCAGTTCCAGCAGGCATTCTTCCATCCGCCCCTTGCCACTAACTGCGTGGATCATGGTAATGCGGCCTGTGCCGGGAACGGGAACGGCCTCGGAGAGATGGTCGTATCCATCCAGTGAGAAGGTGTGTTTTGTTACCTTGCCGTTTTCCCAGCGGTAAATCTGCCCCTTGTACCACTCGTTGGAAAAGTAGACCCGGCCCAGACCGTCTGTCGTAATGCCGCAATGGTATTTGGTGCTCCATCCATCTTCCGGCAGAGTCCAGTTTTTCACATCCTGGCAGGTGCCCCGGTCTGTCAGTTCAATCCGTGTAGCGTTGGTGGGATCACCCACCCAGAGGGAATGGTCAGCCCAGCACAGGGTCTGGGGTGGACCGTCATATCCAATGGGGGACGGTTCGGCCCAGTTAAGCGTGGCTGGATTCTTGCTCAATAATGCTCGGCCAATAGTCCCGCTGCCAGCGGCCCTGGACGCGGCATAGAGTCCATTTTCTGCGGAATAAGTGAGGCACCCAAGATGCGGCAAACTGTGGGCGCGGGTCACCTGGGGCGGACGCTGGCGCAGGTCGGCCACACAGCCGTTTTTCCATTCTTCTGCATCCTGGTTTTTCCATTCGCCCGCCGCAAAATCACCCGCCAGGGAGTTGAAGAAATAATCGTACTCATCCTGAAGTATGTATTCCTCGCAGGGCATTAGCTTTCCAGGGTCCTGCTCCTTGGCATGGTCGCCCCATTTTCGTCCTTGCTGTTTCATCAGGTGACAATATTGCCCCTGCTTTTTGCAGTAGCGTTCCCATTCGCTGCGTTCTTCCTCTGGGATCAAGGCAAACAGATACTCGTCCTCATCGTCCAGGTTATACAGTGCCCAGCCGAAGGCAGACAGCTCCTGCCCCAACGCCGCCGCCCCTTTTTCATGGGATAGTTTCATATATTGGACGCCAACGGCATCAAAGCGTTCATCCAGCAGCGCCGGGACCTGTGTGCCCCATTTTTCTCGAAGTTCCGCCAGAGTGTCCTGTACGGCTCCGTCAAATTTCAGAATGTCTAAGGCATCAGATATGATTTGTGCCCAGCCTGGCATAAAAGTACCCCCTTTTTAGTGCCTCAAAGTTTGCTGCTCAGCCGCTTGACTGGCGCAGACATTACATCTGGAAAATGCTTACACAGAATCTCTGTGAATAAGGTCATTGCAAGAAACGGCTTGAGATTACCTGCTGCAATCTCAAAATATTGAGAATAGCCCCAATCCAACTCATCTTCTCCGCACCAAAAGTTGAGAAGTTCTGCCCCCAGATCCATCCGCTGACTGGATAGGGATTTCCATGGAATCTGTGACCGCAGATACTCCTGAACCTCTCTGAGCTGTTCTGCGGCAATGCGCTGATGGGCATAATCCCACACATTCTTAAAATAGGTATCCAGTTCTACATAGCCAGAAAAGAGGATGCCGCAATCAATCTTGGAAAATATCTCCACCATACAAAGGATGCGCCGCCGGTGAAAAGCCTCCATTTCCCGTTCCAAGGCCTCAGCCTGAATCATTTCGTGTTTCTCTATACAGGCATAAGCTTCATTTTCTGGTATCTGGAACGCTTCATCTACTTTTTTGGCTATGGTAAACATCTGGATTTCATCGGCATTCTTGCGCTTGCGTAGGTCATCCCAACTGCCTCGCTCCCATTTATCCTCTTTTGAATAACAAGCAGAGCATATCGCCTGTGCCGGGTCAATTTCTCTCGTCAAACAGTAAGGACAAAGAATTTTCGCATTCTCACACAATCTGATCGGCTCCTTTATATTATTCCATGTCCGCTTCTATTTCTTCCGCTTCCGACAAGCCATATACATCCGTTGGCGTATCCCCTGAAAACTCAACCATAAGTCCAAATGGCTCCCCCACAGGAAGGGTACAAATCTCAAAGTGCAGGCCCCATTCTGTCTCATCATAAAACAGAAATTGCGGCTGCTCGGCGGGAATCTCCGTTTCAGGGAATGGAGCGCGCTGCAATCCAAACTTCTCAGGGCTTTTACCAATCTGCGCCTGAACCTCATGCTCCGCTTTTGAAAGATACTCCCGCCAGTTTTGAAGCACAGAACGGATAAAATCCAGGTTTGCCGACCGGAGTTCAGATGTGTTCAAAATAATGGAAAACAGGATCTCTGTGTCTGCGATTCTTCCAGTCCAGCAGTGGATGGTTCCTGGTCCTTTCTGAAAGGTCAGTGCTCCCAATCCCAAATCGGAATGTTCAAAAAACTGTTCCATATCATTCTTGCCCCAATCCCCAGGTTACAGCGACAGCCATGTGGTCAAAGCACTAATTTCCCCCCGCAGCAATGCGGATTTCCCAGCGGCGGCAAAGGCTTTTTGGACACCGCCATAGCGCCGCTCGGAGCGATCCGCCAGCTGGAGCGCGGCTGCCTCCAGATTGGGAATCGCCATCACAGCATCTGCCAGCGCCTGGGCGGAGAGTTTATCCCCGATCAGAGAGGCGGCAAAGTAGCGCAAATGGCTGTGAGAGAGGGCGGACAAATCGTTTAGTTTATGCAGCTCATAGAGTTTCAGGGCATAAAGGGAAGGAAGCCCATCCAGAGCCGGTAGTTCCTGCACAGCTGGGAGTGACTGGAGATAGAGTTTCTGAAGCCGGGTCGCTGGAGTCAGGAAAGGGGCAAGATCTTCCGTTTTCCGCATTTCCTCCAAATGGAGATAGGTAATGCTGGTGAGAAGTGGGGTGATGTCGCCATTCTTTTCCCCACGCAGGTGGAGAACACGCAGGCCGGGGATAGAAACATCGTCCCAGGAAACAGGGGCCGACAGCCATAGGGACAGGGTATGAAGCCGCTTTAGCTCGGAGAGAACTTCCACCCCCTCGCATTTTTCCATTAGGGTCAGTTCCTCCAGATTGGGATAATCCTGGAGAAAGGACAGATTTACCTTCCGCTCTCCCGTCACAGCCAGACACCGTACCGCATCTGGTTTTTGTCCATTCAGATCAATCTTTTCTCCGCCACGCCAAAAGACCGCCGTGCAAAAAGAGGGCTCCATTTTCATAAAAATCACCAGTCCCGTTCCCGGATAGCCTCCTCCATGTCAATCGGAATGCCAAACCACTTCAAAATGTAGTCTACAGTGACGCCGATGCAGTCCCGGGCTACCGTTTCAATCTCACTGTTGTTCTCGTAAAATTCGTCCTGAAGATCATTGATGCCGCAAACTGCTTTGTCCAGCTTTTCCTGCACCACTTCGGTGTCGGTTTCGCCGCTCTCCAGCAGGTCGATGACCTTCTGGAGTTCGTCCTTTACCTTGTCTACCAGAAAAACTGGATAGTAATCATCCTGATACATCTCGTCCAGCAGTTTGTAATTCGGGTCAAATGCTTTCATCATGATTTCTCCTTTCGCATTCAAATATCAGCTTGTATGTCTTATGCAACCGTTATCCCGCAATATTGGCGCTCTCTATCCCATTTTCCAGGGAGCCGCAAACCTCAACAGTGTGTCCCCAGAACATATCGTCGTCATCAAAATAGGCCGTAAAGTCACCCTCATAAGTAAGGCTCAGTTCTGACAAAGTAATGCGCTGGGCAAATCCTTCTTCTGTAATGGGATCAGCATTTTTCTTCTCATCGTCATCTGCCTGCCACTCATTGGCCAGCCCGGTCAGTTCCTTTGCCGCAAATTCCCGCATGGACTTGTCCCAGCTTTCGCGGTCTGCCATAACTTTGTGGGCAATGCTGCGGACGGTATCCCAGGTTTCCTCATCCTCCAGATCTATTTCCAGTGCAAGGGAGACTTCCTTTTCGTTCCACAAGATTTTGCCATCCAGCAGCCCGAAGTCCCGGTTCAGTTTCAAAGTTCCCAGAACTTCATCCTCAATGTTTACGGGTTTCTGGTATTCCTCCCATACTGCCTCCAACGGAGGGCAGGGGACAGAAGGCTCCAGCACATCTATAACAGCCCAGCTGTTGAACTGTTCCGGAGTGGTGTGTTCAGGTACCAACCCATCCAACAATCTGCGTACCTTCAGACGGCAAATCTGCCCTTGCTGCAAACGCCCCCAGCTCTTTTCACTGTTGCGTTCCTCCTCCGTAACCGGCCATTTCAGCCGACCTTCTTTAATGCTGACCTTGCCGGTATTGCAGAACACCATACCCAGTGTAATGACAGTCATCTCCCAAAAGTCACTGTTATCGCTCTTATGGTACCCAGCCCCAATGCACTTACGAATCAGGGCAATCACTTCCTGCTCCTCAGTCTCATATTTTTGATAAAATTCCTCAAACATTGCGTTAGCTCCTTATTCCTCAAACTCGCCCTCAATCATTCCATTGAGATATTTTCCGGGATCAGCGATAAATGCCTCCCATTTGGCTAACGGATGAAACTCCTCATGCTCAATGTCCAGATACCAGAGTTTCTTATCTCTGGGACTCCACAGCAGCAAATAGTCGCTGTAATTATCCATTTTCGCCATGAGAGAGAGCAGCTTTTTCCGCTTCCAGGTCATCTCCTGCACATCCATGTAGGGGTACAGTTCCGCCCATTTCACCAGCTCCCACTCTGGAAATTCCAGACGCAAGGGGCCGGTCTTTAAGTATTCCACCAGCTTGGCAGGTAGCTTGTAAGGCATGAGTTGACGCGCCTTTTCCTGTTCGTTGTGCCATTCCTCCGGCTCCAGAGCTTTTAAGTAGGCGGCCATTTCCTGATTTTTGTTCTGCACTGCTACGGTGTAGGGCCGGTCACCGTATTTATCTGGGATGGTGATATCCGCACCCTGCTCCACAAGCCAGCGCACCATAGGAAAATCGTTGTGCCGTGCAGCTTCAGTGACAGGAGTCGAAGCGTAGGGAAACACCATGTCTGGCTTGTGATAGTTGATGTCCGCCCCGTTTTGAATCAGATACTCCACCAGCAGCTGATTCCCATGGCTCGCCATACTGCGCAGGGCTTCACCGCCGTGTTGTTTCAAATCCATGCCCAGTCTTTTCAAAATTGGGAGCACATCAGGCTCATGCCGATCCACCAAGTGGAGAAACAGCCTGCATATATCCCGTTGTTCTGCCGGGATTCTGACTCCCGCATCTACCAAAAAGGAAAACAGGGTCAGGTCTGGACTGCGCAGGGAACCACAAAGCAATGCTTCCGGGTTATGGGTCAAATCTGCTCCGCATTCGATCAGGAGCTGCACCATGTCCATCCGATTTTCCAGCACAGCCAATTCCAGTGGAGAGGCTTCGCCATCCCGCGGCCACTCTCCAATCATTACCTGATAGCACTGCGGCTCATTGGGAGAATGTCCTGCGTGAAGCAGGGAACGAATCGCCTCTATGTCACCACTTTTGATGGCAGCCATCATGGGAGGTACATTTAAATAGCTTACTTCACTCATCCGAGTCCTCCTTATAGTCTATTCAAAAATTTCCTGATACCTTTCTCTCAGTTCCTTCGGAGCCGTCTTGATGACCTTGCTACCGCCGTTTTCGGAGGCCGGGCCCCAGATGGCCCAGAGCAGGCTCTGCCAAGCGATGGCCCGGAATTTCGGGTTTTCGTTTTCTTCCGGCAGGAGATAAGCGGAAAAGCGGCGCTTGACTGCCAGCAGTGCATCCAGGATTTCCGCATTGGCAATCAGACTACGGAATTCCCTGGCAGGCTCCAGCCACTGCATAGACAATGCGCCCCGCACCAATACCCCCAGCGTCCATGGTTGAAACCCAAACTTCCGGATCAAGGCATGAAGGAATTTCCCTTGCATGGAAGAGTGCTCGTCATCGCAGAGATCCAGATACTCCGTCACCAGCGGCGCCCACGGTTCTCCCTCCAGCCCCAGAGCAAACACAGCGAAAGTACCGGGCATCGCGCAGGCTTCATCCGCGAGGTTTTGGTACCACTCAAACTCCCGCATAGCCAGACGAGCGTATCGCTCCATAATCGGATGCAGACTGGGATACTGCACAGCGCAGGCAAAGAGCTGGTTGACTCCCTTCTTGGGCAGGCCGGGAATGGGCAGATAGAGTTTCTCCTTTCCACGAAACTCCACCGAGTAACTGCGGGGAAATCCCTCCTGAGAAAGCACCGCACACAGGTAGTCCAGGATTTCAGCATAGCACTCCTCGGTGGAGTCCTTGGCGGTGATGCGGATGGTGGCAAACACATCATTGGCCGATGCGGTGAAATGCTCCGTCTTACGCCGCTGGATGGCCTTTGGCAATTTGCCGCTGCCGGCTGTTTTCAACTGCTTCACCATATCCGGGCGAAGCTGGGAAACCAGGCCGAGAATGTGTTCGGTGGTGAGGAAGTCGTAGCTGGCTCCATATACCGTATAACAGACCGCCACATAGCAGGCAAAGTGCAGCAGACCTTCGTCCACATCCTCCGGCCGCAGCTCGGGCCACACGGTGCAGGTCGGGTAAGCGGAAAAGGAATCCGCTTTCTCTCCAACCTTAAAATATCGCTCCTGCACCTGGTGTTCGATGTATTGTCCCAGTGTGTGATCGATCTCTTTCCAGCCCGCCAGCCGCCGCAGTGCATCGCAGAATACAACCGCCTCCTCGTAGGGGAACCCCTTCAAAGGCAGTTTGGACAGATACCGATCCAGCAGCTGACTGGGAAGAAAGGGCGTTCCGCTTTGGCTCCGAACTACCATCGGGTAGCCTGAATGATTTTCTTTGGCGGTTCCATCCAACACATCCTGAATGCACTGATCGGCGTGTTCCAGCACTTCTGGGTTCGTATCTGGTTTATGAATCAGGTAATAACGGCCATGTACGCCATCACGTTTAGGCAAACTCATAGCAGGCCACCACTTTCTTCCAGGTTCTCCGTTATCGGAATAAAAATCTGTCGGTAAAGTTCCTTCAGTTCCTCCGGAGCTGCTTCCACCACTTTTTGACCACCCTTGGCGCTGGCTTTGCCCCAGATCACATAGCAGACCGTTTCCCATGCGTATTGCAGCACTTCCTCTGGGCTGGATTCTGTTTCCAGGGTGGGTTCCTCGTCCTCGTCATCATCGTCATCCTCGTCGGAGGAAAAACCGCTTGGAACGATCTCGGACAGGTGGATTTTTGCCTCCAGCAGAGCGTCCAGGCTTTCTGCGTTTGCCATCCACGCGGCATAGTCCTTGGAATACTTCATGTTCTGCATGGACAGCACCCCACGGACAAATACAGGGACAGTATCGGCGGTAAATCCGAACTGTTTCACATACTCCCGGAGGAATTTTTCCTGTAAGTGGGAGTGCTCATCATCGCAGAGATCGAGATAATCCCATACCAGCTGCCGCCACTCTTGCCCCAGCATTCCCAGGGCGAACACGGCAAAACTTCCGGGGAGTGCGCACTGCTCATCGCTGAGATTGGTGTACTGCTCATATTGCCGCATGGCAAGCCGGGCGTACCGTTCCATCAGGGGATGGAGGCCGGGGTACTGCACAGCACAGGCAAAAAGCTGGTTTACTCCCTTTTTGGGCAGTCCTGTGATGGGAAGATATCTCTTTTCCGGTCCTTTAAACTCCACCGCATAGCTGCGGGGAAAATCCTCCTGCGAAAGAACCTCACACAGATAGTCCAGCACTTCATGGCAGCATTCCTCTGTGTTGTCCCTGGCAGTAATACGGATAACGGCAAAGGCATCGTTGGCCGATGCAGTGAAGTGCTCTGTTTTCCGCTTTTGCAGAGAGATCGACAGCCTGCCGGTCCCATGTTCCCGGAGCTTTTTCACCATATCAGGACGGACTTTCTCCACCAATCCAAAGAGGTAATTGGCGTCCAGATACTGAAAGTCCAAGCCATACACTTTATAGCTCACTGCCACATAGCAGGCGAAACGCAGCAGCGGCTCCGGGACCTCCTCTGCACGGATACCTGGTTTCAGGGAATACTCCCGATCCCAGAAGCGATCATCTTCATCGCCTGTTGCAACAAAATACTTCTCTTGTAGCTCCCGTTTCAGCATATCAAGTAGATGGTGGTCAATTTCACCCCAGCGGCTCTGGCGGCGCAGGTTTTCGCTGAAGGCGATGGCCTTTTCCGCATCCAGGGTCTCGGCCCGCTGTATTTCGGTCCATGCCCTAAGCAGTTGCCACACCTCAAAGGGTGCACCTTGACTGCTGACCACTACCGGCGGCCAGTGGGAATCATCAAGCCGCGTGATTTTCCCGTCAATGGCATCCTGGATACACTGGTCAAAGAGCGGTTGCAGTTCTTCCTGTACCTCGGGCTTCATCCAGTAACAGCGCCCGTCCGCACTGTTGAACTTTGGCAAATTCATAGCGATTTCCTCCTATCAGGTCTGCTGATGCTGCATGGATACGATCTGGCAGTCTGGGCAGAACTCCACATAGAGCGTCCCCTCCGCACAGTCAAACACCGTATCCCACTGGATCTGTGCCAGATACTTCATAGGCTTTCCGCAGTGGGGGCAGGCGGTGTATTCCCAGTCCTGAACCCAGTTGGCAAAGCCGCCAACGGTATTCACATCGTCACAGGCGGCGCCATAGAACAGGGGCATTGGCGCACCGCCCAGCACGAAGGGATTTTCGGTAAGGGACCTGTAGTCCTCCGGCCGGACATAGCAGTCCATCTTTCCCGCCCCGTCAAAGAGCTCTGAGGGAAAGACCTCTACGCCGCCGTCCAGAGTAAAGCTGTTAAATGCGGGACCTTTTAAAAACCCGACACAGTTGGGACAGCAGGTGGCAGTTAAAATACCAGCCAGCCCCAAAAATTTAAGCCGTTCATCTCGACCATCCAACACAAGAATGTCCACCATTTGGCAGCCACAGTGAGGGCAGGTATCTTCTCGGACTCGACCGATGCGAACAGAAGTTGCTTCGCCAGGCTCACCCTTCACCATGGGATAACAGGTATCGAAATTGAGCTGTGTCCGATGCCCTTCTTTGTCAAAGGTCCAGCCACCACATTGTGCATAGATAGATGGGTCTACATAGAGGCTCTTGCGCCATGGCCGAGGATTTCGCTCCAATTCCAGCAGCGTTTCCATTGCCTTGTCATCTCCCTGGAAGGCAAGACAGCACATCAGATTGGCCGCTTCATGGGCATTCTCGGTTTTTAACAGAGCGGCGATCAGACCATCTCGAACATCTGCCGGGGCACGGTAATAGATCTCACAGGGCCAGAACACCTCTGCGGCCAGTGCCGCCCGCTGAATCTCCGGGGTGATGGCATCACGGTAACTGAGCAGCTGCCAGAAGTCGGTAGATTCCGGGTCCTCCATATTACTCAGCCGCTGTATATTCGCCATCAGGTTTTTCTGTTTCTCTATGATCTGTTCCGGTGTCCAGGTCAGTGCAGTTTTCCGTTCCTGCTCACACTTACACTTCCAGCACAAGCCCTCATAACCCAACGGCGTGTCACAGATCAGGCATCGGTATTTGCATTTCATCATTTCTCTCCTTTCCCTATAAAACAAAATGCCCTGCGCCGTATTGTCTCAATGACATACTAACGCAGGGCATAAAAATCCGCACGGAACCAAAAGCCGGTCACAAAAATCCGGCCTTTTTTAGTATCTGAATAAATTGGATTGCCTTGTAATCCTATAGAATATGAAATCTTATTTCTGAACATCTTTTTTCACCTTATTCGTTTTTCCTTTGGCACGCTCCATCTCGTCTACCAGCGTGTTGATCTGAAACTCTACCATATCCTCCGCAACTTCTGAAAAGAGAAAAGGCATGGTATCAGGGATCGCTTTGTAGACCATCATCATGCTAAGGGCCAGATTTCCAAATAAGCGGGCATCGATGCTGTCCACCGGAAGACCGAAAACAGAGAGCAATTTGCTGTAAAAAGTAATTTGATCCTGTTGAAAGGCATTATAATTTTCCGCAGAAAGACAGCGGAAAATTTCCCCTTCTTCCTCTATGGACAAAACCGCGACTCCATTTTTGGCTCCATAGCAACAATTTTTCAGAAAGGTTTTTACGCCTTCCCTCCAACTTAGGTTCGGATCCTCCATCAAACTTTGTGCATAATATATCAGTTTGGGTTGCTGATACCGTAGAGCCTGCAAGACCAGTTCCTCTTTGGAAGAGAAAAAAGTGTAAAAAAAGGTTTTTGATATTCCTACTTTCTTACACAGAACATCAATACTGCTATGAATCAAGCCCCTATCCACAATGCACTGAAGGACAGTAGTCATCAATGCTTCTTTCACTCGTTGGCGTTCTTCAATAGAATAAGATTTTCGCGGCATCTTTTATGCTCCCATTTAACAATATAAAATACAAAATAATAAAATAGTATTTATTTTATTATACATTAGAATAATGCAGAAACGCAATCCTAAATTTGTGAATGAAATGTAAATATAAGTTCTTTAAAATAAAATGTTTTTTCTTTCTGCTGTAATCTCTCTTAAAGTGGGGACTTCAAGGAGGTCCATAATGAACCACCCCTAAGTCCACAAGACAGGCAGACTACTCCCTTGTGAGTAAAAATAGATTTTTTAAAGCAAATAATATCCACCTTTTCAAGGCTATCAGGATACATCCACAGGTTAATTTTTTTCTTGTTCTCAAACATGATCCATCTGCTTATTTGTTTTACAACGCCTGCTACAACCCCTCTTTTTTTCCTTGCACAGTCGGTAATTATGGTTACCTACAACCCCGACAACAGGTATTCGGACGGTTTTGCAACCCCTATGGTTTCTGATAGCCAAAAGAGTCGTAAAACCCTGATGCGGTCGGCATTGCCGTCCGCTGTGAACCGGAACGGGGAAGCCTCAGCAACCCCGTTCCTTTCACCTGCTTATTTTTCGACCTTGCTTTACCTGCAAAATACGACCGCTTTACATCTGTAAAAGTTTGTTTAATGGCGTGTAGAACAAGGTAAACACCAAAGAATCGTACTCCTGATTTCTGAATACATAACTTTTTCCTTTCAATAAAAAAGCCTTCAGTTTTTGCTGTGATAATCAAAAACAAAAGGCTTTAAAATGATGTGTTAATATTTTATTGCTGCATGCCAACAGGGAGAATAATAATGATTTTGGGCAAAAGAAAAAGGCGTATGAATTTTTAACTCTCCATACGCCTTTCAGTGCGATTTTTGCTATTTGTGGGTTTAAGTCCTGTCAGTATAGGATTTTTGCCGTTTGGCATCTATAGAATCTATGCTGAAAAACTTGCCCTGAAAATGCGAAAAAACCTCGATTTTATCGAGGTTTTTTGCTTAGGCATCTTTTTTAGTGCCCTCTTATGGCGGAGAAGGAGGGACTCGAACCCTCGCGCCGGTTACCCGACCTACGCCCTTAGCAGGGGCGCCTCGTCACCAACTTGAGTACTTCTCCAAATGACAAGACACCTACCAAGTTTACGTTTGCTCCTTTTATAGAAGCGGTTACAGGGTTGTCCACTTGCTAAAGGTAGACATTCCACTATAACACGTTAATCTTTGGTTGGCGGAGAGGGTGGGATTCGAACCCACGGTCCCTTGCGGGATCACTGGTTTTCAAGACCAGCTCCTTAAACCACTCGGACACCTCTCCAAATCAAATATTAAAATGATTTGCAACGACATTTATTATATCAAACAACTTGTATTTTGTCAACAAGTTTTCCAAAATAATTTAGAAAAACATCTTTCTTTGTAACAGTTTTCAGTGGCATCTATATGAAAAGCCTTATATAAAATTTGACAATATACTTTTTAAAGCAGAAAATGAATATACGACGGTATCTTTAAAAAATCTATTTTCTGTTTTATTTATCTCTACTATTATCTACAATAAAACAGCATTCTTGATATTTTTGAAATATTAAGAGTTAATTTTCAGAGGAAATATAATACTTAAACGCATATTAATCCCCCTCATTTAATGGAAATGAGGGGGGGTGGCGATTTTTATGAAGAATATTTTTTCTTGCGCACAAAGGAGAAAATCCGTACAGAGTTAAGCATTGCTAGAATGGTAACACCAGTATCGGCAAATACGCCCAACCACATTGGTGCCAATCCAATCGCTACTAAGATAATAACAATCAATTTTATCAATAGTGCAAAGGCAATATTAAATTTTACAACTCCCATACTGCGTTTTGCAAGATGGATTGCTTTTGGAAGGTTTTGTAGTTGGTTTCCCATAATTACGACATCAGAAGAGTTGTTTGCTATTTCACTTCCTAATCCCATTGAAATTCCCAAATCTGCTGAAGCTAATACAGGGGCGTCATTAATGCCATCTCCAACAAAGGCTACTGTGTGGTTTGTTTTTAACCGTTGTAATTGTTCTACTTTATCCTGTGGCAACAAAGAAGCATGGTATTCGCTAATACCACATTGTTCTGCCACTGTTTTGGCAGCTTGAGAACTATCTCCTGTTAACATTACTACTTTTTGTACTCCATTTTGTTCTAATTCCTGAACAATTGTTTTACTGGCTTGTGGGATCGTTTCCTTTAAATAAATCATTCCAGCAATTTTACCATCAATACAAAGGTAGGAAGCCGCATAAGTTTTAGGGGTCATTTGATAACGAGCTAACAATTTTTGGTTTCCACATAATATTTGTTGCCCATCAATGATAGCGGAAACGCCAAAACCAGCAATTTCATTTACATCGGATACTTCCAGTTTTTCATTTTTTTGAGTATAATCACATATTGCCTGAGAGATTGGATGATTTGAGTATTGTTCTACTGCTGCCGTATAGGTATAAACCTGTTCTTGGGTAAATTCAGGCATTACATCAATCCGTTCTACCTCTATTTTTCCAGAAGTAATGGTACCTGTTTTATCCATAGCAACACAGTCAATTTTGGATAGGGTTTCCACATATTTTGTTCCTTTAATGAGTATACCTTGTTTTGAAATTGCTCCAATAGAGGAAAAGAAAGAAAGGGGAACAGAGATAACCAAAGCACATGGACAGGAAGCTACTAAAAAGATTAAAGAACGCAAAATCCATGTTTTAAAATCTAAAATTCCCAATAGTGGAGGAACTACGGCCAGAAGGATACCGCATATAATCACAATGGGCGTATACAGTTTGGAAAATCTTGTGATGAATTTTTCGGTTTTTCCCTTTTTTTCTGAAGAAGCATAAACCAAATTTAAAATTTGGGAAGCGGTAGAGTTTTCAAATGTCTTGTTCACCTGACAGGTAAGGGCACCAGATAAATTAATACTGCCGGATAACAACTGGCTACCTGTTTCTGCTGGAACTGGAATACTTTCCCCTGTTAAAGCTGAACTATCAATTGCGGAATGTCCAGAGAGGACAACACAGTCCAATGGGACTTTATCTCCAGCACGAACTAAGATTTTCTCTCCTATCTGTATTTCTTCCGCTTTTACCGGAACTGGAGTTCCGTCCTCTAATAAACGGTTGGCAGTATCAGGGCGAATTTCGGTTAACGCTTTCAGATTTTTACGGGAACGTTTGATTGCTACCTGCTCCAAAAATTCGCCAATTTTAAATAAGAGCACTACCATACAAGCTTCTGGATGTTCCCCTAAAGCAAATGCTGCTACTGCTGCAATGGTCATTAAAGTATCTTCTTCAAATTTTAAGTGGAATAACCCTTTAATGCCGTTCCACAGTAAATCATATCCTGCTAGTAGGATACAGGCACCAAATAAGATGGTAGAAACAATTTCTGGAATCGGTAAAAACGCAAGAACAAAACAAGCAACAGAAATTCCATACAAAATGAAATCTATCTTTTTCATTTCCCCATGGTCATGGTTGTGTTCATCTTGGTGTGTTTCCTGTTTCATCAAAGCTTCTCCTTCTACGCAAGCCTTACAGGAACAGTGTTCTTCTCCATGGTCATGTTCACAACAAGCATCATGGCACCTATGATGTTCTTCTTCATCTGGTGGATCATGGCTATCATGATGATGAGTGTGATGCTCGTGACCTTCACATCCACAACTATCCTGCTCATGGCTTTCTACTTGCTGGCAGTGGCAATGTTGCTCATGGTTGTGGTCATGGTGATGGCAATGGGAATTTTGAGGTTTTGTAAGCTGTTCAGCTGCCGCACATGCTTTACAAGAACATTTTGACATAATAAAACCGCCTTTCTAAAAATGTCTTTTTTATTTTGTAATAGAACGATCTTCCCGAATGTGGTCTAATGCTTGGAAGATAATCCCTTTTACATGGTCGTCATCTAAGGAATAAAAAATTTGTTTTCCTTGACGGCGATATTTGACTAACTTGGAGGATTTTAAGATTCGTAACTGGTGGGATACCGTACTTTGATTTAAAGACAATAGTTCACAAATATCACAAACACAAAGTTCATCTTTTCCTAACGCACAAATAATTTTTAGCCTTGTATTATCTGAAAATATTTTATATAGTTCTGCTAACTCCTCTATTTCCTCTAAAGTAGGAAAATTTTGTTTTGCTAAATCAATCAAATTTTGATGAGGGCAGTTTTCACTACAAACTGGAACATTACATTCGTTCAATTTAGTCACCTCTTTTAATATATGCACATATATTCATATGTTAATCTTATAATAACTCTTTTTTTATCTTTTGTCAAGGTTCATTTTTTATAAAATCCAACTTATTTTTTGCGTTATTACATAGTTTTTTACAATGTTTTTTGTTTAATAATACAAAAATAAATGTAAATTACACAAAAAATTATTGATTTTATTTGAGCCTTATCGTATAATGATTATGTTTTGTATATAATTTATATAAAAATAAAATACATTATTAATTTTAAAATAGGGAGTGTGCATATGTTGACCCAAAAAGAACAAAAGGTCCTGGATCACATTTTAAAAGATCATACCTATCAGCAATCAGAAATTATTGCGATTATGCAGGATATCCAGCAAGAATATCATTATTTGCCACAGGAGGCTTTATGCTATATAGCTGACCAACTAAAATTGCCAGAAGCAAAGGTATACAGTGTTGCTACCTTTTATGAAAATTTTTCCTTAGAACCAAAAGGAAAATATGTCATCAAAATTTGTGATGGCACGGCATGCCATGTAAGAAAATCGGTGCCAATTTTAGAAGAATTCCGAAAATCCTTAGGATTGTCCGATTCCAAACACACTACGGATGACATGATGTTTACTTTAGAAACAGTATCCTGCCTGGGGGCTTGTGGGCTAGCTCCAGTCTGTACTGTAAATGACAAGGTACATCCTTCTATGACTCCAGAAAAAGCAAAAGAATTGATTCAAACTTTAAAACAGGAGGAAGCATCCAATGAGAATTAATACATATAATGATTTGGTTCAGATGAGGAAAGAATACAAGGCTTCCTTGGATAGCCAGTACAAACAAATCCTGATTTGCGCAGGTACAGGGTGTGTTGCAGGTGGTTCTCTGGATATCTACGCAAGGATGCAGGAATTGCTCAATGAAAAAGGGCTGCATACCTCATTAGTATTAGAAAAAGAACCACATGAACATGGTTCCGTTGGTATCAAAAAAAGTGGTTGCCATGGTTTTTGTGAAATGGGTCCACTACTCCGTATTGAACCACAAGGATATTTATATATCAAGGTAAAAGTAGAAGATTGTGAAGAAATCATCGAAAAAAGTATCCTTCATGATGAAGTTGTAGAACGCCTGATTTATAAAGACGCAGAACATTCTTATAGTAAACAAGAGGAAATTCCTTTCTATAAAAAACAGACCCGTATTGCTTTAGAACACTGTGGACATATCAACGCAGAATCCATTAAGGAATATATTGCTGTTGGCGGTTATAGCGCTATGGCAAAAGCTTTATTTGAAATGGACAGCCAGCAAATTGTTGATGAAATTTCTGAGAGTAATCTGCGTGGCCGCGGAGGCGGAGGCTTCCCCACTGGTGTGAAATGGGCACAGGTACTGGCTCAACCACAAGAGGAAAAATATATTGTCTGTAATGGGGATGAAGGTGACCCGGGTGCATTTATGGACCGGAGCATTATGGAAGGGGACCCTCATCGTGTCATTGAAGGAATGATTATTGCCGGAATCGCTACAAAAGCACATCATGGCTATATTTATGTGCGTGCGGAATACCCACTGGCAGTAAAACGGTTGAATACTGCTATTGCAAAAGCGAAGGAAAAAGGGATGCTGGGAAAAAATATTCTGGATTCTGGTTTTGATTTTGATTTACATGTTAACCAGGGTGCAGGCGCATTCGTTTGTGGAGAAGGTAGCGCACTTACTGCCTCCATTGAAGGGAACCGTGGCATGCCACGTGTAAAACCTCCTCGTACTGTAGAACAGGGCTTATTTGGAAAGCCAACTGTATTGAACAATGTAGAAACATTTGCCAATGTTCCTTCTATCATTTTAAAAGGGGCAGATTGGTTTAAAACAATTGGTCCAGAAAATAACCATGGTACAAAAGCATTTGCTTTAACTGGAAACGTAAACAATACCGGATTAATCGAAGTGCCAATGGGAACTACTTTACGTGAAGTTATTTTTGACATTGGCGGCGGTGTAAAAGGCGGAGAATTCAAGGCAGTACAAATTGGTGGTCCTTCTGGCGGATGCTTATGCTTAAACCATAACCATCTGGATTTGCATTTGGATTATGACTCCTTAAAAAAAGTTGGTGCTATGATCGGAAGCGGCGGAATGGTTGTTATGAACGACAAAAGCTGCATGGTAGAAGTTGCCCGCTTCTTTATGAAATTTACCCAAAATGAGTCTTGTGGAAAGTGTGTTCCATGCCGTGAAGGGACAAAGCGTATGTTGGAACTGTTAGAAGATATTGTTGCTGGACGTGGTACCATGGAGCATATCACTATGTTAGAAGAATTATCTCAGATGATTTCCGAAACCGCATTGTGTGGATTAGGTAAAACAGCTGCTTATCCTGTCATTAGTACTTTAAAATATTTCCGTGAAGAGTATATCGCCCATGTAGTGGATAAAAAATGTCCAGCTGGGGAATGTAAAGCACTGTTAAACTACGTTATTGACCCAGAAAAATGTAAAGGTTGTAGTAAATGCGCAAGGGTCTGTCCAGTTGGCGCAATCAGCGGAGAAATCAAAAAGCCTTTTGTTATTGATACAAGCAAATGTATCAAATGTGGCAGCTGTAAAGAAGGCTGTAAATTCAATGCCATTCGGGAGGAATAAGAACAATGCCAAATTATATGATTGTAGATGGAATCCATGTGGAATTCGACCAGGAAAAAAATATTTTAGATGTTGTGCGGAAAGCAGGAATCGAATTGCCTACCTTGTGTTATTACTCTGACCTGTCCATTTACGGCGCATGCCGTATGTGTGTAGTGGAAGATGAACGGGGAAGGATTATGGCTTCCTGTTCCACTCCTCCAAAAAATAAAATGGTAATCCAAACCAATACTCCAAAATTGCAGAAATACCGGAAGATGATTCTGGAATTGTTGTTATCTGCTCACTGTAGGGATTGTACGGTTTGTGAAAAAAGTGGAAAATGTAAATTGCAGGATTTAGCATACCGTTTCGGCATTAAATCTGTACGCTTTGCAAATACCACCGTCAAAAAACCGATGGATACTTCTTCGAAAGCGATTGTACGTGATCCTGGAAAATGTATCCTTTGTGGTGACTGTGTACGTATGTGTAATGAGGTACAAAACGTTGGGGCAATTGATTTTGCATACCGTGGTTCCAATATGATTGTCAGCCCTGCGTTTGAACGGAGTATTGCGGAAACAGACTGTGTCAACTGTGGCCAATGTGCGGCTGTCTGTCCAACAGGGGCAATTACCATTAAAAACGAAATTGACCGGGCATGGGACGCAATTTATGACCCAACTAAACGAGTTGTCGTCCAAATCGCTCCAGCTGTCCGTGTTGCATTGGGGGAAGAGTTCGGTCTGCCTGCTGGAGAAAACGTAATGGGTAAAATCGCGGCTAGCTTGAGGAAAATGGGATTTGACCATATCTATGATACCAATCTTTCCGCTGACCTAACGGTTACAGAGGAAGCGGCGGAATTTGTAAAACGAATCAAAAAGGGGCAGACAAAAGAATTCCCATTGTTCACATCCTGCTGTCCAGCATGGGTACGTTATATGGAAACCAAACATCCAGAGTTAATGCAATATGTATCCTCCTGTAAATCTCCAATGCAGATGTTTGGGGCGGTAATTAAAGAATACTATCGGGAACAGGACGAAATGGATGACCGTCAGACCTTTATGATTGCTATTATGCCATGTACCGCAAAAAAAGCAGAAGCCGCACGGGAAGAATTTGTTCGGGAAGGTGTGCCGGATATTGACCTAGTTTTAACTACTTCTGAATTATGCCAGATGATTAAAGAAACTGGTATTAAATTTAACGACCAGGAACCAGAAGCTTCGGATATGCCGTTTTCCTTGTATTCTGGTGGTGGTGCTATCTTTGGGGTTACTGGTGGTGTTACAGAAGCCGTGATTCGTCATGTGATGGATGACAAAAGTTCCGTCGCATTGCGGGAACTAGAATTTATTGGTGTACGTGGCGCGGACGAGATAAAAGAATGTGAAATCGAAGTGGAGGGAAATCCAATCCGAATTGCTGTAGTAAGCGGGTTAAATAATGCGGAAACAATTATCCAACAAATTACCAACGGAGAACGCCATTACGATTTTGTAGAAGTAATGGCCTGCCCAGAAGGTTGTATTTCTGGAGCAGGGCAGCCATTTAATCTTCGTGGAGGACGTAAAATGCGAGCAAGAGGTATTTATCGTGTGGATAAAGTTGCGCAAATTAAACGTTCTGGAGAAAACCCAATGGTAAAAGAATTGTATAATGGTATTTTGAAGAACCGGACCAAAGATTTATTACATGTTCATTACCATAAATAATACATAAAAAATAAACGGAAGATTTTATTGCTTCCGTTTATTTTTTATGTATAAATATCTTGAATGTCATGATATAGCTTTTCAGCAAATATATGACACCTTATCATATGATTCCTTTTAGAATGAATTAATTACCGGATTTTCTATATCGAGTCAATATTTTTTGAAGTGCCTATCAAAAGTAGAATGTTCTGAATATCCAAATAAAAGTGCGATTTTTTCAATAAAAAAATTTATAGAGGTACTTTTAACAATAAACAGTTCAATATATCTAATAAAAATCAACTATTTTTGTTTATTTATTCTATTGTGATGTAATTTATAGCAGGGTATAATAAACTTATCTTTTATGTTCAAGGAGGAAAAGAAAATATGAAGTTAAAACGACTTTTGAGCGTTGTGCTTTCTGCAACGATGGCAGTATCCGTTATTGGTACAGTGCTTCCAGCATTTGCATTGGAAGATGACGGTTTGGAGGTATCTGCTTTTCAAACAAGTTCCCGCTATGATCTGGGAATTGATGCTGATAATGTGCGGATTGGTTGGGAAATTGATGCGGAAAACCGTGGTATGGTACAGTCCGAATACCATGTAATCGTAAAGGATAGCAAAGATACCATTGTATGGGACAGTGGATGGGTTACATCAGACCAACAAACAGGTATCCGGCCACAAGGGCTAAAGCCGGAAACAGTGTACACCTATCAAGTCAATATTAAGGACCAAAGTGGAACAGAATCCAGTTGGAGTGATCCTAAAACGATCGAAACCGCTCCGGCAAAAGTGGATGGGCAATGGATTGCTTCCGACAGTTTATTGAGAAAAACCTTTGAGCTGGATCAGCCATTGGAAAACATAGATCGGGCACGTTCTTATATCGGTAGCACTTCTTATATGGAGCTGCGAATGAATGGCAATAAAGTAGGGGATATGGTGTTGGCACCTAAAAAACCGGTTGCTGATTTAGAATGTTATTATAATACTTATGATATTTTGCCTTATTTGCAGGACGGAAAAAATACAATTGGTGTTATGGTAAGCGGCGTCAATTCGCTGGGTGACCGTGCTGCTGGTATGATAAAAATTTATTATAAAGATGGTACGACCCAAACGATCTCCACTGATACCAATTGGAGGGCTTCTGCAAAATCAGAAATTACACGAGAAAATTTATCTACTGGGGAAGATGTCAATGCCAATTTGCGTGACAGTTGGGATACTAACGATTATGTAGAGGATGAAACCTGGTCAAACGCATTACCAGCAGGACCTACTATTGTGGATGGACAATTACGTATCCCTTCCAATAGCGGTATTTATTACAGCAAACAATCTTTTAGTGGGGATTATACCATTCACGCAACAGTAACTCCAAGACAGAATGCGTATGGGTTAGTATTTGGACATGGAAATCCAAACCCTGGCATGTGGCAGTTTAATGTGGAAGGGGCAGGAGTATTGCGTGCCCACCATCCAGGACAGTGGACAACAGTAGATACCATCCCTTGCGATGATATAAAAAAAGACGTTCCAATTGATGTTGCCGTTACGATCCAAGGAACAACAGTAACAACTTCTGTCAATGGAAACACTATCCATACCACCACTGTAGGAGAAGGGGAAACGACTGGTCCAATAGGAATGCGAGCGGCCTTAAATGAATCCTTTGATTTGGACAAAATGTGGGTAGAACAAAATGGAGAGGTGATCTTTGAAGATAATTTCGATACAGTAGATTATGAAAAATGGAATTTTCCATCTTCTCCTGATTTAGTCCCTTCTATCAGCGGTACAAAAGTAATTGATGAAATTAAACCAATTTCAGTCCATGAAAGTACATCTGTGGATAAAACTCGTCCCTATGCGGAAGATGGGGCGTTGGTTCTGCCAACCAACTGTGGTACATTCTATTCCAACCAATCTTTTAGTGGGGATTATACCGTTGAGGTAGCAGCAAAAACTAACAGTGTATTCGGATTTTTGTTTGGTAGTGGAAATCCAAACCCATGTATGTGGCAGATTAAACCAGATAACAACGGTGCGCTTTATCTGCATCGACCAGGAGATTGGACTGATATTAAAGGCATTTTTGGGACACCAGGGGTTGATCCAATCAATGATTGGGTACATATGAAAATTGAAGTAAAAGGCAACCATGTGGCTACCTATATTGGTGATATTTTAGTGGATGAAGTAGATCTTCCAGAAGGTAGTACGACAGGACCATTGGGATTCCGTACAACCATAGATGAAAGCAGTACAGTGGATTATGTACGTGTTACTCAAAACGGGCAGGTGGTATCTGAGGATAATTTTGATAAAATAGACTCTTCCAAATGGGCTGGTTTTATTGAACCAACTACCAATTATGTTTTGGATTACGGAAAAAATATGCAGGGTTATGTAAAAGTAGATACCACTGGACCAAAAGGTTCCACGATCTCTGTAAAATATGCGGAATTGCTAAATGAAGATGGTTCGATTAACGGGACATCAACCTTCCACCACCCATATTGTAGTTATACCCTTTCCGGAGGGGAAGATAGCTTTGAACCTAGATTTTTCTATACTGGGTTCCGTTATGTAGCGGTAGAGGGGGTTCAGGGAGAATTTGACCCGAATGATTTCACCGCTTGCTTTGTCAGCGATGATGTAACACAAACAGGTTATTTTGATTCTTCCAATGACCGTTTGGATCAGGTATTTGATATGTACTACCAATCCCAACGTTCTAATATGATGAGCAATTATACCGATTGTCCACAACGTGAAAAGAATGGTTGGACTGGGGATGCTTCCGTTATTAAAGAATCTGCGGCAATTATGTTGGATGATTATACTACAGCGGAAGCATTTATGAAAACTATGTATTTGGACATTACTGAAGAAGGGCAGCCATTTACAGTGGTACCTTGGATTTCTACTGATATTGCCACTAATGCTGGATTTGATATTACCTGGACATCCGCTTATTTTGTTTTTCCATATCAGACCTATATGCAGACAGGAGATCCATATTATCTAGAAATGGCATATGAACCATTGACAAGGGTATTTGATTACTATAAATCTTTGGATAAAGATGGGGATTATATTGTAACTGATAATGTTTATGGTGACTGGCTGGGATACGATAACCAGGAAGGAAAAATTGACCGTGGATTTTTAACTGCGCCATATTTTTACTATTGTGGTTGCTTATTAGCTGAAATGGCGGATGTTATCGGAGAAGACCATACAGAGTTAGATGCTTATTTAGATAATGTATATCAGGCATTGCAGAATACCTATAATAAAGAGACTTATTTCAGTACCGAAACCCAAACCGCAAATGCAATGGCATTGGATTTTGAAATTGTACCACCTGAAAATAAAGAAGCGGTAGTACAAACATTGGTGAACGCTGTTACCAACGCTAATACCACCATTAAAACCGGTGTATTGGGAACAAAATCCATTTACAGCGCACTGGGAGAAGCCAACCAGCATAAAACATTGTTGGATATGACCATTACTCCAGAAAAATGTTCCTTTGGCTATATGATTGATAACGGTGCGACAACCTTGTGGGAATATTGGGATAAATTTGGTGAAACCTTTAACTCTAACTTAACTCCAAATGATGTAGGTGCTTATGATTCCCAAAACCATGCCATGATGGGAGGCGGTCCAGCAACCTGGATGTTTAAAGGACTGGGAGGAATTACCGAAACCGAAGCAGGTTATGAGGAAATTACCTACCGTCCAGGTGTTGAAAGTGAATTGGAATATG
Organism: Clostridium facile; assembly: GCF_014297275.1. Classification (NCBI taxonomy): domain Bacteria; kingdom Bacillati; phylum Bacillota; class Clostridia; order Eubacteriales; family Clostridiaceae; genus Clostridium; species Clostridium facile. The sequence continues at coordinate 1,594,335 of NZ_JACOQK010000001.1, read as the reverse complement.
TAGATAGTTCGATTGATACCATTAGAGGGTTGGCGGAATCCAATTGGGATATAGTAGACGGCGACCTGATATGGGATGTAACTGTTCCAGCAAACAGCACTGCAACCATTAAAATCCCAATGAAAGACGCAAAAACCATTACTGAGTCCGGCAATGATATTTTCCAGAAAGATGGAAATGGAATAACCTATGTAGGTCAGGAAGAAAACGGGGACTATGTCTATACAGTAGGCAGCGGAAGCTACCACTTTGTAGCGAGTGAACAGGAAAGTATAGTAGAAACCGATAAAGACATCCTGAATAAAATCATTGCCTATGCGGAAAACGCAGCAGATAGTGATGAATTTGACAATGTCATCACAGATGTACAGGAATCCTTCCAAGCAGCATTGAATGCAGCAAAAGAAGTAGCAGGAAATGATGCAGCAACTCAGGAAGAAGTAGATGCAGCATGGCAGACCTTATTAAATGAAATCCATAAACTAGGCTTTGTCAAAGGCGATATTACTTCTTTGGAAGATTTGGTAGTATTAGCAGAAAGTTATGACATGGATGACTATGTAGAAGCAGGTCAGGCAGAATTCTTAGAAGCATTGAAGGCAGCACAAGATTTATTAATGGATAAAGACAATGCAATGGCGGAAGAAATCGAAACAGCAGAAAGTAATCTGTTGAACGCGATGCTGAATCTGAGATACAAAGCGGATAAGTCTATCCTGGAAAAAGTGATTGCAGAAGCGAATGAAGTTAATTCCAATGCATACACAGTAGAAAGCTACGCAGTATTGGAAGCAGCAGTAGCAGAAGCGAACGCAGTAATGGCGAACGAAGATGCAACCCAGGAAGAAGTAAACGCAGCAGTAACAAGTGTACAAGAAGCAATAAAAGGTCTGGTAGCAGTAGAAAAACCATCTATCGAAACGTCAGATGACAACAAAGCGGATAGTACACAAACAGGACAAGAAAGTACAACCACAAAAGCAAACGCAGCGAAAACAGGTGATGTTGTTCCAATTGCAGGAGCGGCAGCAATGGCAGTAGTAGCAGGGGCGGTACTGTTGATTTCCCGTAAGAAAAAATAACTTGAATTAGGGACATTTTTTCTTTCTTAGTAATAAAAATCAGGGGATCCAAATCGGACCCCTGATTTTTATTATTTTACTTTTTTATCTGTCGTTATTAGCAACATTATCATATTATAGGCGTTACTCTTACGGTATCTTGTTTTATATTACTATGTATGACGGACGATATAGTTGAATTCAGCACTAATCTGAAACTATTTTTTCCTATGGTGTAGGTTTTAAATGAATATAACTTTTTTATAGATGAAAATAGATAAACTTTGGTAGTTTTTTGAGGGGAAGTGCTTTAAAAAATATCATGATTTTAGTATCTAATAAATTTTTTAGATAGTAAAAACAACAATTGGAATCTATTGAGTGATAAATAAAAATTATGCTTTTTTCGTAATATCTTTGTTTTGATTGTTACAAATAGTATAATACAATCTATAAATTCAATATGTAAATTTAGAGATTAAAAAATAGATCATATTTTGTGTAATTGAACAGATAAGTTATTTTATATGCTAAATAAAAATTCATGAAAACGAATGGGGTTTTATGACTTGTAAAATGGGTTATAGTGCAATAAAAATACTCATAGTATTCATAACAATAATTTATACAAATAGACAATCCATTATTTCCCTAAAAGTTATCTTATACAAATAAAATGATAAAATATTTAGATGTAAAATTAATTTTAAAAAATGGATTAGAAGATTCTTTTTATATTTTTGTCAATATTTTTTTACCGTAAAAAACAACCACAGGTCACTATTAAAGTGACCTGTGGCTGATAAGGAGATTGTTTTAATTTATTTATAGAGAAAAAGAACATAAAGATTGATCATATTATTTTTTCTTGCGGGAAATCAACAGTACTGTTCCTGCTACTACTATTGTTATCGCTCCTGCGATTGGGGTTATATCCCCTGTTTTCGCTGCGTTTGCTTTTGTGGTTGTACTTTCTTGTCCTGTTTGTGTACTATCCGCTTTGTTGTCATCTGATGTTTCGGTAGATGGTTTTTCTACTGCTACCAGACCTTTCATTGCTTCTTGTACACTTACTACTGCTGTATCTACTTCTTCCTGGGTTGCGTTTTCATTTTCCATTACTGCTTTTGCATTATTTACTGCTGCTGTCAGTACTGCGTAGCTTTCTGCTGTGTATACGCTTGCATCTACTTTTCCTGCTTCCGCTATCACTTCTTCCAGGATGGTTTTATCCGCTTTGTATCTCAGGTTCAGCATTGCGTTTAGCAGATTATCTGCTGCTTCATTGATTTCTGACTGCATTGCATCACCATTTTGGTAAACTGCTTGTGCTGTTTCCAATGCTGCGGTGAAATCCGCTTTGCCTGCTTCTATATAACGGTCTAGTTCAGCATTAATTCCGTTTGCTGCTTCGATTAAGCTTGCTAGTTCTGCTTTATCCCCTGCGATAAATCCTAATTTATGGATTTCGTTCAACAAGGTCTGCCATGCAACATCCACTTCTTTCTGTGTTGCTACCGCATTGTCTGCCACTGCTTTCGCATTTTCCAATGCTTTATCAAAGGATTTTTGTACCGATTCAATGGCATTATCATATTCACCACTTGATTTTGCATTTTCTGCATAGGTAATCACAGAATTTAAGATATCTTTATTTACTTCTACAGTTACTGATTTGGTATAAGTTTTTAAAACAACATTACCTGTCATACCAAAATCGCGGGACTGATTGTTTTCAGAATCAGCGTTTCCTGTCCATCCAGGATACCGGTCATTTGTAGTGTGTTCCTCATATAATCCACCTGGACGATATAAATCCCTTAAAGCATTCATTAAAATACTGGTAACTTCCACTTTAATTGTATTTTCTCCAGGAGATAAGAAATCTGTTATATCGGCTACAGTGTCACGTGGATTTAATACAGATACCTTTTGTCCATTAACATAAACGGCACCTGTCTGTCCGCTAATGGATTCAATATCCAAATATGCACCATTACTACTATTCCAGTTATCTGGAAGGGTAAATGTTGTCTCATAATATCCAATGCCGGATACATATTCACCTAATTCCGGAATGTCTTTCCAGGATATAAGGTCAGAGATTGGACCAACATTAATATTTTCTTTGCTAGTAGGCCAAATATATTCTGTAGAGGAATAAGCTGGAGAAACAGGATTACCAAAGAGACGTTCTGATGCTTCCTCACCGATAATATCAGAAGCCCAACCTTCTGGACGGGATTCTGTAGCATATTCTTGGATACCGTTCAAATCTGGAGACCATTTTTCAACAGTCAAATTCCAGGTTGGCAACTCAATATCATTTGGAACCGTGATATCTTGTGTTACAGTGGAACCATCACTTAATGTAGCCGTATAGTTACCGGTTTGAGAAGCGAGCATATAAACGGAACCCTCTGAAATATATGCTTTATCTGCAGTTGTACTGACAACATGTAGGCTATCGGCACTGTTTTTATCCAGTACTACCATAGTGGCGTCACCAGGTTAAACTGTTAAGGAAAATACTGTTTTACCATTTTGTAAACTATAGTTCAATGGTTCTATTTCACCAGTATAAGCATTGTATTGATAAGGTTTACCAGGTATATCGAGTGTGATTTCAACTTCATAAGCTTCTTGCTGATCCCATCTGTGGTTATATGCGTACAGATAAACTTCATCATTAGTTTCACGCATTGTAGTTACAATATTGTGATTGGTTTCATCAAATGCTGCACGTGGATAAACTCCAAGTTCTTGCAATGCTAAGTAAGCATCATTATCAATACCATTTTCAGATGCAGTCACTGTCCTTGAGTTTGGTAAAGCTTTGATTTGTGCAACAACTGCCTGTACTTCTTCATCAGAATCATAACTGTACATGGATTTGCTAGCTGCTTCTCCATGCTGCCAGGTATTGTAAACAGTATCGCTTTGGCATTCAATTACTTCACTCAACCCATTTACAAATACAACTGGTAAACCTTGCTGAGTAAACTCAAGCAGTTTTTTTGCGCTGGAAAGTGAGATCTGTTCCTGATAGAGGATGACAGCTTTATATCCCATTGTGTCAGGATTAATCTGTCCATCTTTAAATTCAATATATTCTTCATTTTCTAAAATTGATGAAGCAAAGTACTCATAGTTATAACCCATCTGTTGCATAGTCAAATCTCTGAAGTAATGGCCTACTTCATATTGTGCAGGTGTTTGGAGTGCCTCCGCTCTACGGTGTAAACTATCAAAGTGGTAGTCGGTACGTAGGATTGCAAAATCCATTTTTGAAACGCCTTGTTGCAACATTTTTTGATAGCGGGAAATCATGGTTGTCCATTCTTTGTAATGAATGCTGGATGGTTGCCTTTCACTAAACCGTTCTGGATAGGTATTTAGCATTCCGTCGTTTCCAGGCCATAATACTTGGTCGCTACCTACAATACTAGAATAACCATGTAACACATTTTTTTGGACACCGCCAGCAAATGCTGCATAAATATGTTGTGTATGCTGGTCAATATTCATTTTATAGGTTGCGTTACCCAAAGCGCCCATCTCAACAGAATATAGTTTATTAAATACATGGGCTCCTCCGGACATACCACGGTATCGGTCAATTTGTGATTCAAAATCAAGGGATTCCGTCTCAACACCGTCTACAAACTCAGCCGGAGTCGAAATTTCAAAAGGCTGGTTGTAGGAAATTTCTGCACGCAGTGTCATACCTTTTTCATGCAGCCATTCACGCAGAGGTTCCAGTGTGTTTTCTGAATACATTTTAGTTACATATTCTAGGATATCGTTTCTGACCTGAGCAGTTTTGCCTTTATCTGCGTCAGAATAAGCTTCATAAAAGCTAGTAGCTCCACCGGAGCGGTGGTTACCACGGACAAATGGAATCCAAGGAATAGGATCATATCCATATTCTTCCATAAATCCTTCTCTCATCTCTAAGCCCCAAATCATTTCCCGATTATTACGGTTAAAACAGCTTAGTTCAAGAGAGTCCATATACAGTTCTACCTTGCCGTTTTCCCGGATTAATTCTTCCATATCCGGTGTAAGAATATATTCATCCCAATATTCTTTCAAAGCTTCGATTCCATAGGGGTCCATATAATTGACAGTATAGTTTGTAGCCACGGATGGTTCAGCGGTTTGACAGGTACCATGAAGCCATATTGCCACAATATGGACAGGATAACCTGTGTTATTAGTATATTCTACTGTATTTGTGTTGGTATCCACTGCTCCTTCTGCCATTAGGTCAACAGGTGTAATATCATGAACCTGATATTCTCCAACACTAACATCATTGATCCTGCTACCATTGGATTCAGTGCTTTCCAGTGTATATGCATAAACACCTTGCAACTCAAACTCAGGTTCATATATTTCTTTGATTGCATCCGGGATTGTAGGGAGTGTAAGGGCTCCAGAATAGCTTTGTCCAGCTTCGACTGTATTGGTTGTTATTTTAATTGTTTCAAAGCGGCTTTATTGTCTGGATTAAAGCTTTCTCCATCATAGGTAAAGGTATCAGGGAGATTTGCAGATTCCCAGTTAGTACCACTTGTCATAGCAATACCCATATCCAGTTCAGTTGCTTTTTTTATGAGAAGTTTTGTATCGTTGACCCATTCAGCAGAACCCCAGCCATAGTAGGAACGCTGTGAATCGTAAGCACCACCATTATCAGGCATAGCTAAAACTTCGACACCAGAAAAACCTTGATCATGTATTTTTTCCATTTCTTCTTCCAAAGTCGCATTGGTATGATGTCCTTCATTTAGCCACCAACGTGCCCATGGCCAAAAATTTTCTTCTGGTTCGTCATACATTTGATGTAATTTTTGAGTAAAAGAATCTTCCACATTTGTTGTGGGAATTTTTCCGCTTCCTGTTGCCGCAATAACAGTACTAATTGGCTGAAGCGATGCGGTAACAAGAATGGCTGCTAGTAATGCAGCTAGACTTGATTTTAATTTTTTGGACATATCTTTTTCTTCCTTCCTTTGCGAACGGCTCTTTTTTAAAAAATTAGTTTCCTCTTCATTATTATTTCTGGTTAGAATCTATTTGCTTTAAAAATATATTCCCCCTTTACTTTTTACCTTAAATTTTATAAAACAAAGATGCGGTAATATGCCATATACACCTCCTTTATGGCAGCTATCCATACTGTTGGAAAAATTGAAACTCAAACTTCAACATGGATCCGATTAGCAGTAGGTTAGATATTCGCATCTGTTTTAGTGAATATAAAAAATAGTAGCTATCCCTAAATATAAAGTTGTGATTTGCAAATTGATAATGATATTTTTCATTGTTTCGATCTATGAATGGAACTATATGTAAAAATGATATAAATATTAATAATTATGATAAAAATATTATATAAAACGCTAAAATTGTTGTCAATGGAAAGGGTTGCGGATTTAAAAAACAAAAACAGAAAGTTTCTTGTATAGTAAATGACAAACTTTTTATAGATGTATACAAAGGTAGAAACAATGCAGATAAAGCCAAAAATAAGAAAAAATTACCAGTATCTAATTATATTTTCCAGTATCCTATAATCAACATTTTATTTTTTGGTATCCATATATCATTCAATATTTTTTATACATTTTTCTTTCCGTAGATGTAATTATATCTTATTGTCTAAAGCGTAAATTATATCTAAGATTCAGTTCGCCATATCACATGTTCAAAATAACAAGTTATTTATTCCGATCTATCATCATAATCTAAAAAAGAATTCGAATATAGTTTACATTCAAACTTATTTGTTTTATATTCTCAAAATAGATTATTTGATTGATGTAAGTTATGACACTTGTAGTTTATAAAAAGAAAAAAGTCCGAATGCGATATACATTCGGACTTAGTTTAGAAAGGTCAAACAAAATAGATGCGATTTGGTTGTGAGAAAATTACCTTGATAAAAGAAACGAGTCCAAACACAATATGCGTCCGGACTCAATCTGGCGGAGAGAGAGGGATTCGAACCCTCGGTAAGGTGTTTGCCCTACACACGATTTCCAGTCGTGCGCCTTAGACCAGCTCAGCCATCTCTCCAGTTATAAAATTGTAAGCTGTTTCATCAGACAGCTTAATTATTATAGCATGATGATCGAATTATGTCAATATCTTTTTTAAAATTTTTTTATTTTAAATAAAGTATTGTAACCCCTTGATTAAATGATTTTATCTTTTGCTTGATACGAGGATGTTTCAGACATTTTTGAATCATATTTTGTAGGGTTGTACCAGAATGATACCCATGGATAATATGAACTTCTTTTACATTTATACTAATAGAGTTTAAAAATTGTTCTAAATAACGTTTTGCTTGTTCTTTTACCATATTGTGTAGATCCACAGTTATAATTTGTTTTTTATTATCTAAAGTCATAATATTAACCTTATTCCTATAAAATTAGTACTAGTGTAACATAAAAGGGAGCTGAAATCAATAAAGTAGGTGAAAAAAGTGAAATTAACACTAAACCATTTACGGCCGGGACAAACATGTGTTGTATTGCACATATGGGGAAATAAAGCTTTGCGAAAACGGTTAATCGAAATGGGCATAACTCCAGGAGTACAAATAAAAGTTCATAAATATGCCCCTTTGGGGGACCCAATGGAACTACATTTACGAGGGTATTCATTGGCTATTGCTCGCTCTGCTGCGATGCAAATACAAGTAAAAATACTTTTTCGTAAAAAAGAATAATTAGTTCTACAATATCAGTTTTCTAGTTCGTCAAACGGGATTTAATTTATATTGTTTATCGGATAAAAACGTTTTTTAAAAATGAGAATTTTGGTTTGTAACATAGAAGTTTTTTGACTAACAATACTTTATCAAATAATATTGAAAATACAGGTTTAGATGTTATGAAATAACGAGCAATACAATAGTACTAAAATAAGCGCCCCGTTAAAAAATAAATGGAACGCTTATTTTAGGATATTTAACATTTAATCTGTAAAGAATAGAAAAAAGAAAACTACTATTATTGATACATAAGAAAACTATTTTATCAAAGAAATATATTATTTTAGGTATTCTCCTACCAGACGATTAACTAGACCACCATCTGCCTTTCCCTTTACCAAAGGCATTAAGTTTTTCATAATAATACCTTTATCCTTTACGGTAGGTTGGGTAATTCCTAATTGATCTAATACAGATTGAATTACTTGTTTGATCTCTGTTTCATCCATCATTTTTGGAGCGAACTCATTTAATACTTCCAAACGGTTTTTGCATTCTGTAAGGATATCATCCCGTCCATCTGGAGCATTTTCCATAGTTTCCTGAGTTTGTTTAATTTCCTTTAATATAATTGCGTTTTCTTCTTCCTCGGTTAAGTCCTCCCGTTTATCAATATATTTTGCTTTTAGAGCGGATAACAATAAAGATAACGTTTCTTTTCGATCCATTTCCTTGTTTTTTAAGGCTTGCATCATTGCTTTTCTTACTTCGTCCATTTTACTCATATTAAAAACCTCCTACCATTTTAAAATTAAATTTAATATTGTTTTTGATTATGTGATATTATATTTTAACCTTTGTTCAATCCAACGATATTGTCTCTGGAAAAAGATGTATTCTTTTTTACAGATAGAACATACAAGCAATGGAAAATCTCCTTGTTTGCAATGAAGCATCCTACCAGTGGGAACCATATTATTTTTGCAACATTCGTACAACATAATAACTTTTCCTGGGACATGGGTACGATATGGATGATCTAAGCCTTTCATAAAAAGCTCCTTATGGATGAAAAGAGTCATTTTGCATATAATAATAGTTTCCTTCTTTTCTAAGAAAGCCGGTTTTTACCAGTTCGCTTAAAGAACGGTATAAACTGGAGCGGGCAATATGAAGAATTTTTGCTAAGGATACCATACTTTGAGAAAATTGAACTCGCCCTTGGCTATCACAATGTTGCGCACAGTACATAGCTACTTTTTGGTGAGAAGAACCCAATGCAAATCCTGCTATTTTATGGTTAAAAAACCGAACACCATTAGATAGAAACCGAATATAGTTTTCTGCTATAATATAGTATTTTTTCATAATCAAAGTTAATGTTTGTTGGGATAAAAACAATATAGTAGTAGCTTTTTCCGCCTTAATTTCGTTTACATAATAATTTTGTTCTTCAAATAAAGTGGCAGATCCAAATATATTACCTGGTACAATTTGGTTTACTAGGATTTGTGATGGGCCATTCCCACAAGTTACTTGGGCAGCTCCACATAAAATAATACCAATCGCCTTTCGAAAATGGGACCGAGAATAGATAATTTCTCCTTTGGCAAATACTTCAGGAGATGGAAAATAAACCAGCAGTTCTTGAAACTCTTCCTTTGATAGTCCTTGAAATAAAAATGACTGCTGTAATATTTGTTGATTACAATCTTCCATTTTTTTCATTCCTAACAGCATATATTTTCATAAAAATGCTTTCATTAAAATATAAATTATACCATATGAACGTTATAAAATCAATTTGATATAGATTTGCTTAATAAATAGAAATACAGTATAGAAATCTATACTGTATCATAATTCATTTAATCCTCTGTTTCTATGAAAGAATTATCGTCCAATCCACCGCGTTTGATGAATAATTCTCTTACCGCTGTGGAGCAACCTGCCAAATAGATTGCTTTTGTTTTAATCTTACTAATAGAAATTAGGCTGAGCATTTCAGAATCTAAATAAGAAGAAAGCTGTTGCCGTAGAAAGTTTACCAAAGCAGAATTTTCAAACATTTTTCCAAAAAATACAATTTTTTCTGAGTCATACATTCGAACAGTGTTAATAATTGCCATTGCAAAATATTTAGCACAATCCGCAATAATATCACAAATTTTTGGGTCACCAAATAAATTTGCCTCATTTAAAACACGTTGCCCTGGTGCCTTTGAATCTGGCCCTAAAGCAGCAAATAGTTTAGGGGTGTTTTCAGGAGAGTAGATAGCATCTATTTTTTTAGTCATTGCTTCCCCTGAAATAATGGTACTTAAACAGCCGTCACATCCACAGAATTTGCAGTGTTGGCCATTTGGATCCACTACTAAATGGCCAAATTGGCATGCGTTATGATGGATCCCAAAATAAATGGAGTTGTCAATAATTACAGATGATGTAATATCCTTACGGTAGCGAACAAACACCATATTACGAGGTTTTTTATCTTCTTCGTAACCAAAATCAATATCAGCTAAAGCAAGAGAGTTTACCAATTCTTCTGCCACAACACGGTATCCTAATATTTCTTCTAACGGCTTTGTCAAAGGAGTAAAATCCATCTTTTCTCCTTTTGGAATCACGCCAAGTTCTGTAAAGTGTTGGGTTGGGATACAAAGCCCCATTCCAAGGATTTGATCATTGGTTAAACAACTTTCCGCTTTAATATCTTTTGCATGGCGTGCAATAGAATCTAGCATCCGTTGTACGTTTAACATATCAGGCAGACGTTCCGAACGTTTACCGAGAACATCTCCATTAAGGTTAGATAAACCAACACTAATCACACCACGGTCTACCACTACACCAAACACAAATTTATAGTTGGGCGCAATATCAATTAAAACTTTTTTTCGCCCTCTGGTTGCTTTTTTTCCGTTTGGGTTTGCCTCTCCTTTTTTATATAAAATGCCATTTTCCATCATTTCATTTGTGATAATTGTAACAGCTGCCCGTGTAAGCTCTAATGAACGAGAGATGTCTATTCTGGAAGTAGGTCCGTGCTGGCGGAGTAATTTAAGAATTTGCATACGGTTACAACGTTTTAGATCTAACTTGCTAATACCGGACTGTTCCATATTTGTCAACTCCTTTTTTTTACAAAATTACTTGTTAATTTTATTTTAACGTATTTTTCTGTTAAAGTCAATGAAAAAAGTGTTTGTTTTAACTAAAACTATAAATAGAAAGAAAAAATTTTTAAAAAATGCAATAGAAAGGTTTTATTTTGACAAAAAATAAATTTTTTTCATAATTTTTAACGCATCTGTTAAAAATTATAATCTTTATCAAAATATATTGTTTTTGCTTGCGCAATATGTTAAAATGAAAATAAAAGATAGTGTAGGGAGGATTTGGTAATGAAACTTTTGATTTTAGTATTGAATAATGTTAGTAAATTGGATAATTTAATGGTAGAGTTAGCAAACCAAGGAGTGAAGGGTGCTACTATTATTAATAGTACTGGTATGGCCCATTCTTTATATAATCATCAGGAAAGTAAATTGATGAACTCTTTGAAAGCTTTGTTGGATCCAGATTTACCAGATAATAAAACGATCTTTACCGTGGTGGATGATGAGCAGGAAGCTATTTTTGTGAAAGTAGTAGAGGAAGTAATTGGTGATTTAAGTAAACCTAATACAGGAATTATGTTTACCCTTCCTGTCAGTGATGTAAAAGGATTATCCAAATAATAACAGATAATAAGCCACTAGCATGAAAAGTGCTGGTGGCTTTTATTTATGTTGGCTGCGGTATTTTCCAGGTGAAACCCCAAATGTTTTGCGGAATACCTTACTAAAATAACTGATATCATTATAACCAATTAACTCTGATATTTTATCCAAAGAAAAGTTGGTATGTAACAGATACCCAATCGCATTTTGCATTTTAAACTGTAAAAGAATTTCATTAAATTTATATCCAGTGTGTTTTTTTATGTAGTGGGATAAATAATTGTCCGAGAAACCAAATTTCTCTGCCACTTCCATTAAACTAACATTTGCACAATGGTTACTAATATACTCCAAAATATTAGAAACCGTTTCTGGATAATGATTTTTCAGGTTTTCCATCTGCATTTTCTCCGTTCTCTGGCGTGCAAACATAGACCATAATTCGATTAACTTTGCTGAAATAACCTGTTGGGAATATGGACGGTTCAAATAATATTCCAAAATCATCTGGTGTAAAATCAAGGTAGTATATGGAGTATTTTCAAAGACTAAATAAGGGTGGATCGGACTCATCCCCAAACTGGTATCCAAAAACAAGTTGGTTAAACTGGAATTATGCATAGTTGGATTACTCAATACCTCAGTAGAAAACTCTTTTCGAATCATGATATTAAACAACATGGTATCTTTTGTTACAATTTCTGGAGAATGATAGGCATATGGATTCATTAATACAATTTGGCCTTTTCCCTGCTTTATTGTATTATCCAAAAGATGGTTGATAATTTCTCCTTGATATACATAGTTAATCTCATAAAAATCATGGTTGTGCAACTGTTTAATATTAAGCTGTTGTTGCGTCTTATCGTATTGTGTCTCCCAGATATGAAAAGATACCGCAATGTTCTCCTGATCTTGAATATTGATATCAGTGTGGATATTCATTTTTTGATCCAACACATATTCTTGTTTATCAAAACAGGAAGTCCTTTTCCACTGCCCAGACATCCGGTTGGAAAAATCCTGTGCTTTTTGTATTGCTATCTCAATACATGGATCCAGATTTTCAAAATACTTCATCATTTCTCTATAACTCTCCATATTACCCCTCCTAAGCTCATTATACTATACCTTTTATAAAAATTCTAGTTTTTTCTATAAATCACTTTATATCTTGTGAAAATACCATAAACATCGTAGAATATTACCTATTTGTCAACAAACTATTTTTGGTATGATAAAAATATATTATAGCTGTACAGGTTTATAATTCATTCACAAAATAAAAAGGAGAGAGACCAAATGAAAAAAATAAAACGCCTTTGTGCTGTAGGTCTGTGTTTGGCAATCATCGCAGCAACTGCTTCTACCAGTCTACAGATGGTTTCTGCAATAGAAACAGAATCTTTTTCGCAAAAAATATCTTCCTTATATCAGGAACCGGAAATGGAATACAAACCGGAAACCCGCTGGTGGTTGGCGGAAGGATCCCATACAGATGAAACATTGTTGGAATCCATACAGGAACTATATGACGCAGGTTTTGGCGCAGTGGAATTTGTTACCTTAGATGAATCGAAATATCTAGATAACCAGCGGTATGCATGGGGTTCAGAAGAGTGGATCCATGATTCCCACCTAATTGTTGAAAAATGTACAGAACTGGGGATGGGGGTCAGCTTTACCAGTGGGACAAACTGGGGTACAGCAAACTTAGTGAGCATTACACCGGATGATGAAGCTGCTGCCCAACAGCTGGGGTATAAATCTCAAGATTTTGCGGCGGGGGAACATTATCAAGGTATACTCCCTACCCCAGAGCTTCCTGATAAGGTAACCAAAATGAGGTTGGAACGGGTTATCACCGCAAAAAAATCACAAACATCTGCAGAAAATACCACTCATTTGGTAGAAGGCAGTTTAACTGATATCACTAATATGGCAACCCAAAATAGCGATAGCAGTTGGTCGATTGATTATACTGCCCCTACAGATGGAGATTATGTGTTGATAGCATTCTGGCAATATGGAACAGGAGAAACTTTTAAACCTGCAATTTCTGATTCCTTCACTATCAACTATTATTCCAGGGAAGGTGCTGACGCCTTAATTGAATACTGGAATGAAAATGTTTTGGATGATTCGTTAAAAGAAATGATTTTAGAAAACGGAGATGTTTCCATGTACATGGATTCTCTAGAAGCGCAACCTTCTGGAGATTACAGTACAGGAAACTTTTGGTCCGCGGATTATCTCCAGGAATTCCAAGAACGTCGTGGTTATGATTTAAGTCCTTACCTACCAGTTATCGTTCTAAACAGCTATGGCCCATTTGCAAAAGAATTCCAATATACATACACCATTGAAGGACAGGAAATCCTCTGCGAAAAAATCAGGAATGACCTGTATCAAACCAATACCGAATTGTATATGGAAGAATGTTTAGATGTCTTGACAGAATGGCTCCACAGTTTTGGCATGACATTGCGAGCGGAAAATTCTTACGGTGAATTTTTGGATTATTCCCAGCCAGTGAAGAGCCTAGATTGGGTAGAAACGGAATCATGGGAATTCCACTCTGAAATTGACGAGCTCCGTAATCAGGCAGGAGCCGCCCATTTATATGGAAAAACCTATTCTTCTGAAACAGGTGCAATTGTAGGGCAAAACTATCTGCATAACAATGATTATTTCCGCCAGATTTTCTATACCCAGTTTGCTTCTGGCGTCCAAAGGACAGTATTACATGGCTATTCTTCCGCTTATGGCCCGGAACAAAACACCAACTGGCCAGGATACGAAGGGATGGGAGCAACTATTTCGGAACGTTTCAACAAACGTCAGCCAGGTTTTGTGGATTATCCAGAATTGAATACCCATCTATCCCGTTTACAAAAGGTATTGCGCCAGGGAACTATAAAGATGGATGTAGGTATTCTCCGCACTGATTACAGCCTAAATAATACCTGGTGGTTAAATACAGAAAGCTACGATGACAACTATATGCGCCAAAATAAAGGATTGCATTGGCAGGATACTTCCCTCCAAAACGCAGGCTATACCTATGATTATTTTTCGCCAATGTTGTTGCAGGATCAGGATATTTCCTGTACCAATGGACAAATCCAAGCAGATGGAGTTGGCTATCAGGCTTTGATTGTTTATCAGGATAACATGCCTTACGAAACCGCAAAAGTACTGTATGAATGGGCAAAATCTGGCCTACCTGTCGTAATTGTAGATGGACCTACCGAAGATTTAATCCGTTGCTTTGTCTACGATAAAAATGAAAGTGCCGCTTTACATACCACTTATAATGATGGCAAAGATAACGAGATGCTTGCTCTGATGGAACAAATAAGACAACTTGACAATGTTGCAGTAATTCAAAGCCAAGACCAGGCAGATGATGCATTACTCAGTCTTGGTATTCACCCTCGCGCTGAATACATAGAACCAAATTCCAAACTGCTTTCGGTTGTACGTCAAGCGGAGGATGCAAGTTATTTATTCTTGTATAACTATATGTATACAGATCAGACAAACTATCAAGGTCAGGTATCTGTTGAGGGAACCTATAAACCATATGTATTGGATACTTGGACTGGGAAAACAACGGAATTAGCAGAATACAAATACCAAGATAACAGAACTATTTTAAACGTTGACCTTGCCCCAGGAGATGTTATGGTCTTTGCTTTGGATCCTAACGCTAATGATGATACAACCGTCATCATGAAAAACAATGTGGACCAAGTGGTAGTAGAAGATGGAAAAACCATGATGTATGTTCCGGACTCTGGAAAATCAGCGTTAATCTACAGTGATGGTACAACCTATGAAACGGAAAACAACACAGTTCCAGAAGATATTACATTGGATCAATGGAACCTGACAGTACAAGATTGGCAGCCAGGGGAAAAACTGACCCGTACAGAGGACAGAGGGTTAGGCTATACCACTACAGAAGTGACCTATGATACCAATAAAGTGGATATCAACGTGGGGGAAACCGAATTAATTCCATGGAAAGAGATCCCGAAAGTGGGGAAAGATGTATCTGGAGTAGGAACCTATACCACAACCTTCACTTTACCGGAAAATTGGAATCAAAAAGACAACGCATTAATATTTAACGCGGATTCCTTTGGTGGAGGGACAGCAGCAGTCTTTGTCAACGGGCAACAAGCAGAAGTCAACATGGATAATTGTACCGCTAACCTCTCTAAATACGTACAACCTGGAGAGAACACATTGGAAGTTCGAGTAACCAGTAGCCTTACCAACCGAATGGTTGCATTAGGCAGAGTGAGTGCGGAACCAGACGATTATGGATTAATCGGTAACGTAGTGTTAAATACTTATACCAAAGTAGCGGTAACAGATACGGAACAGCCTACTCCATCCAATCCATCTGAAACACCATCCGAAACTCCAAACCCATCCAATCCAAACCAACCAGATGGAACTGACTCACCACAAACAGGCGATACTGTCCCAGTTTTCGGAATTACTGCACTTTTGCTTACGGTGGGTACGCTGGCAATCATCCGCAAAAGAAGATAACTTTCCTATTTTCTTATTTTGTAAAAAACAATCATTTTAGTCTAGCCTATCAACTGATTTATCGGGTTCTATTTTATTTTTCTTATATACACTTTAGCACAACACAAAAAAATCCGTCAGGAATCTTCCTGGCGGATTTCGTTTTGCTATCAAGCTGTTTTTTCTTCAGATTAAATTGATGATTCCCTTTTTCGATTTATTCATTATTAAAATACCTTAAAAAATTGTAACCTTTATGTTTCTCCAATTTAGATGATCTTAAAGATGGATACAAGACATGCAGGCATGTCATTATTTATACTTGACAACGATAAATTTTTTGGATTTCATGAAAAAAACCTGATGTGGGAACCAATAAGAGGGATGGGCGTTTCGTTTCCAGAAAGGGCATGGCAGATTCCGCAAACTGCAAGGCAAACCCAAATAATAGTCAAACAAACTTGCAACACAAATCCTACAATAAAAATCCACGAAACAAAGTAAAGGAATATTTCTACTACAATACCTGATATTAACAGTAAAAAACCTTGATTCGCATGATATCGGCAAAAGGTGGGATGATCACCAAACAATAAAGGAAGAAAAAATAAAACCCCACTATAAGCAGTCGCTGACAACAGTTTGTCCTTTTTACAAATCATAAGCGCCACCTCATTGTTCTTAACTATTATTCTGCTTGGGAATATGTTTTTCCCCCTGTCATTGAGATTCCATACGCTTCAAAAAGTTCGCTCACTGTAACCAACTGGTATTGTTTTGCTAACTCTGGTATTATTGTATCACATGCATCTGCTGTTGTGCTATAGATATCATGCATCAAAATAATTTGGCCTGGGGCAGCATTTTTTCTAATATGGTCTATCGTAGCCTGTGCATTTCGTGTTTTCCAATCTCTTGTATCTACAGACCATAGCACTAAAGGCTGAGATAGGGTGGATTTTACAGTATCGTTTACGGCACCTCCTGGTGGACGTACCAAACGGGGTGACACTCCAGCTATTTCTTTTACAATCTGGTTTGTCTGGTCTACTTGAGATATCATTACTTCTGGTGTCTGTTTGGTAAGCGTAAGATGATCCATTGTATGGTTTCCAATTTCACATCCCATGTTTACAGCTCGTCGTAATGTATCAGGATATTGTTTTGCTTGTGGTCCCACAACAAAAAAAGTGGCTTTTGCATTATTTTGTTCTAATAAGGTCAAAATTCTTTCGGTAGAAGATGCTTTCGGACCATCATCAAAGGTTAACGCTAATAGTGGTTTACCATTTTTAGTTGGTTGATTAGATGGCGGCTGAGAAGGTGGTGTATCATCAGGTTTTGGTGCTTCTGTTGGCGGTTGGGGTTGCTCAGGAGAAGTACCAGAACTAGGATTTTCTTCTTTTTGATCTGGTTGTGTTGGAGTGGTTAACCCTGGTTTCATAATATCCTGTAGTTCATTCCAAGGAATTACAGCGGTACAAATCCCAATTTCATTCGGAAAAATGGTATTATAATTAAAAATGAATTTACAGTTTTCTTTGGTCAGTACAAATTGAGGGGATTCTGTTAACCAATTCTGAAGCTGGGGTTTTAGAGAAATATCTTTCAAGTAATTTTGATATTGGTTTTTTCGGGTAAAATATCGTTCCAATTTTGTAGAGAGAGGGTCTACAAATTGATTCTGAAAAATATCTGTTAATCCAACTTTTTGTTTTGTAGAAATTTGATAGGAAACGCCAGTGTATTGTTTTGCGATTTCTTCCCCTTTTACAGACACTGTAGTAGTAAATAAAATAGAAGCTAATTGATCAGTCGCTTGATAACTTTCATAATCAATAGATAGCACTGGACGTTCGTCAAGATTTTTGGGCTTATTTTGCTTATGGTTTTCAATAAAATGATTGACAATGTCATCTACCATTGTGGCAATATCCTGATCTATTTCCTCTTGATTTAATTGCGGATACTGGATATCATATACATAGTGGCTGGTACATTCTGTTTTTTCCTGTTTTTCACCAATATCTCGCTGTGGATCTACTTTGTGATATGCAGTATTTTTTAATTGTAAATCGCTTTGTTCCCTAGTACGTTGATGCAAGACAACTGCCATACAACTGGCAATACTAAATAAAATAATTGCCAAAATTAAGGTTATAATACGGATAAAAAAATTTTTTTTGTTTTTTTCTGCTCTATTTTTCATTATGCCACCTTCTGTCGAATTTTTGCTTGACATGTCAATTTAATTTTAATTATAGTAGCTTATTATAGAAAAACAATAGTATTTATTGGATTGAGATGATTTGTAAAAGCTTTGTAATTTTTGAAAAAAACAGTATCATCCTCTGTAACCACTATGTTATTATTCGTTAAAGATTCTTTACATTTTTTCATGAGTTCATCTAATTTTACAACCCATATTACTTCATAAAAGGCAATAAAACGATACAGTAATTAATAGAGTTTAGATGGAATTCGGAACTTAACATGTTAAAATAAGAAAAGGACGGGTTGGAAGGAATTTAAGCATAGATATTGAAAAGATATTATGGTATTTCATCTAGAAAGTACCGCAGTCAATATAAATAAAAATCCGTCAGGAGTTTTTCTGACGGATTTTTTATAAGAAAAAGAATTTTAAAGTGATATTACAGTTTTTTTCTGCGTGAGATGACGATGGCAGTTGCTGTAATTCCGAATAATCCTAATATTCCTAGGATAGGACCAGCATCGCCTGTTTGTGGTGGTTTTGTTCCATCTGGTTGGGATGGAGTTTGGCTTGGATTTTCAGTAGATGGCTCTGATGGAACAGGAGTTTCAGATGGATTGGATGGGGTAGGTTGTTCTTCATCGTTTACTGTTACTTTGGTGTAAGTATTTAATGTAACGTCCCCTACCATACCATAGTTGTCTGGGGTAGCTTCGTGAGAATAACCGTGGAAATTCCAATATATATCATATCCCTGGACGATCATACGGTTTCTTAAACTGCTGGAAACACGCACTTCTAATTGGTTCGAGCCTGGGATAACATATTCTGAAATATCGGTTGACCGGCTGTCCATATTCATCGGTACAGGTTGCCCATTTACAAACAGGGTAGCGGTTCCACCGCTGAAAGATTCTGCGTTAAATATTAAGCCATTTGTTTGATTAGACCAATCTTCTGGTAAGTCAAAGGTAGTAGTATAGTAGCCAATCCCTGATACTTTGTCTCCAACTTGTGGGATATCTTTCCATGGAATTAATTCAGTTTCTCCAACGTCAATAGAAACTTTTTCGGTCGTATAGCTTACTTCAGTTGTCGTATAGCCAAGGCCTCTATCTTCGGTACGGTATTGTTTTTCTCCTGGCTGCCAATCTTCTACAGATAAATTCCATTTATCTAATACAATATTCTCTGGTACTTGGATTTCATTGGCCTCAATGGAAGTACCATCACTGTAGTTTACAGTAGATTTTCCTGAGTCGGATACATAAAGGGTAGTTGATCCATGATCTGTAACTACTTTATCCACATTTTCCGTAGAAACAACAGTTTTAGCGTCCTGACTGTTGGGGTCTAAAGCAAATACCATAATGTCACCAGGAGCAAGGTCAATATTTAAGATGGTACGGTTCTGTTGGATAGAGTATTCTGTAACCTCTTCCACTTCACCTGTCCAAGTATTAATCGTATATGGTTTATAAACTCCTTCTAAAGAGATTTGCCCCTGATAATTTTCTGTTTGTTCAAACATGTAGTTGTAAACATACAAATAGCTAGCACCGTCATCTTTACGTAGTACAGAAAGTAAGTTTTGGTTGGATTCTGTATATTCAGCACGTGGATGTACCCCTAAATTGATTAATGCATCATATGCTTCTGCCTCCGTTTGGACAGTTGTAAAACTCTCTAGTTGCTTCATTTGTTCCATTAAAACAGTGAGCTCTTCATCTTTACCGTCGTTTCCTGGTGTACTCAAAGCAGCACCTTGGTTGTATTTCATTTCGTATGGACGTACATGTTCTTCTGTAGCCCCATCTACAAGTACGACTGGCAAACCGTCTTTTGCCCATTGGTATAATATTTGAGCGCTTTCATAAGGTAATTCTTCCTGGTAAACTATCAGAGCCTGATATCCAACGCCATCGGCTTGTACTAGTTGGTTGGAACAGGTAATATCTTCGTCCTGCAACAAGTATGGTGAAAAATAATCGTAGGTATAACCGGCGTTTTGTAGGGTCATATCCTGCCAATAATAAGCTTTATTGGAGCGGAGATTATTTTCTCTAAAATCTACAGGAGCATGGATAAACATAGCATTATTATAAAAATAATCGGATCTTAAAATTCCTAAATCCATTTGAGGAACGCCAGACATCAAAGCGGTTTGAATCCTGGTAAGATGTTGGTTAATTGTTGGGAAATCCTAGGATGATGGTTGACGTTTATTAAAACGTTCGGAAAAAATTTCTGTCATTCCTTCATAACCAGGCCAGGAACAATGCACTTCTGGACCATAAGAAGAGGAATATCCATGTAAAACAGTTTTCTGAATTCCGGAAGCGAATTGTGTATAGTATAACTGGCGGTAATAATTATTGTTGCGATAGTAGTTTTCACTATGATAAGCTCCGGTTTCACTGGAATATACTTTGTTATATAAATGGGCGGCGCTAGATTGTCCACGGAAACTGTCAATTTCTGAGTTAAATTCATAAGATTCTGTTTCTACAAAATCCAATGATTTGACAGGCTGGGAAATATCGAATCTAGCTCCATAGGAGTTTTCTGCCCGTAATTTCATATCAAAGCCGTGCATCCATTCTCTTAATACGTCCAGACATTCTTCCATGTACAACTCTGTATTGGTTTGATATAAATCGTTCCTTACTTTTTCACAGAGTTGTTCTTGACCATCCAATTTTAAGGTGTGATAGGGAACAAACGGATGGATTATGGGAGGAAAACGAATTATTCCATAATTTTTTTATTGTATTTAACAAAAATATGTTTTATATGCTATAATAAAAGAAAATGGCAGGAAAGGAAAAGGGAACATGAAAAATGATTTGGATTGTATATTGAAACATTCTATTCAACTGGAACCTTATTTGGAGACTGCGGTAACTGAATCTATTGAATATTTAAAGCGGGTGTTTGAATACAACAAATTAATTGGTAAAACTTATTTTGAATCGAAACAGGTTTTCTCCAAACCGTTATTTTTAAAGGAAGAGAATATTGCTGTATCTTTACATATATTGGATACGAAATATTGTGATGGGAAAATGAACCCGGATAGTGGGCCGGTTTTACATCATCATGATTTTTATGAGGTTAATTATATTTATAAGGGTGGGGTAACCAATTATTTGCCAAATACGGTTTTTCATCAGGATGAGGGCCAAATTTTACTGATGAACCCCTATGCCCAGCATACCGTACAAACAGATGATGAGGATACTTTATTATTTAATATTGTAATCAAGCAGGGATTTTCCGCCACTATTTTAAATAATCCCGCCTTAAATAATCTAAGTGTAGCTAATTTGTTTTTGGATACAAGCCTAGGCATGAGTCCGATCCAGCCGTACTTGATTTTTCAAAATGAGCCGGAAATACAATTGATTTTACATCAGATGATTGTGGAGTATTATCAAAGGCAGCCATATTATCAGCAGCGTTTATACGCGAAATTTATTGATTTATGGTCTATGTTTGCAAGGCAAAAAAATAGGGAGCGTCAGCAGGGGGATAAAAGCAATTATCCTGAGAACATGGTGGAAATTCTTAATTTTATCCGGGAACATTACGCAGATGTTACTTTAAATGATTTATCAAAAAGATTTGGATATTCTACCCATCATTTATCCTTGAATATTCAGAAACATACTGGTTATAAATTTAACGAAATCGTTTCCAAATTTAAAATGCAAAATGCGATCACCTATTTGCTGTATACAGAATATTCTTTAAATGAAATCGTTGATTTAATAGGATATAAGGATGTGGGGTATTTTATTAAAATGTTTCGGAAGAATTTTGGAATTTCCCCCATTGCATATCGAAATCAACATAAATAAATTCTTAGAAGGAGAGAATAAAGTAATGATTTGGATTGTTTTGATAATTGCTGTAGGGATTTTTTTGTTAATCCTTTGGATGATCGTCCAGGATATGTTGAGTTCAAAAGAAATCGAGGTAAAAGAGGAAGAAAAGACATCAAATGAGGAGTCTCCTATTGAAAAGAAAAATGCTATTGTTGTGGACAAAACAATGGAAGATGTCATTATAGGAAGCTACCATATTCCAGAGCGTTACTTGGATTATAAAATATTATTCCAATTTGACGATGGGGAACAAAAATGGTTCTCTGTTACAGAGGATATTTACGATGATATTTCAGTGAACGAGTATGGTGAACTTATCACAGCTGAGGATGATTTTTTAGATTTTAATAATAGATATGGAGAAGAAATTTCCAGTGAAAATAAAACTACCGGCTTTGATTAAAAGCCGGTAGTTTTTGCTGATTAGGGAAAACGCCATCTCTGCTAGTGGAGGCTGCCTATCAAAATTCTCCAAACATTGAGTGAATAGGGCTACTAATAACAATCTTCCAATGATAGTAAGATACCGATCCGACCGTGATGTAAGCGGGATAAAATTCATCACATCTTGAGTCGACTTTCGATAGCCGTATCGGGATAATTTGAACTATCGGTTTTGTCCAGTAGCGGCTAAGAAAGGGAAGGTTTATTGTTTGTGGTCGGGCTTTGCAGCATTAAGCGGCAAAACCAGTTATCTACATGGAGGGCAATCCAACTTAATCCATACCATAAAATAGAAAATGGAAGGCAGATTTGCCCTAATATTTGAAATGGAAGTGCAGAATAATCCCATACATTTAAGTGCAATATTTTATTGACAATACATCCAGTGATAAATTCAATGGCTGTAATAATTCCAGATCCTGCTAAGCATTGTATCCAGATTGATTTCGAAGAAAGTTTATTGCGAATAATTCCAATTAAACGGAAACAAACCCCTCCCGCTAAAAACATGCTCCAATGGGAGCTCCCTTTCCAAAGTACCTCGATTAAATAATAAACTGCTCCTCCAAATTGGAACAAAATAATCTTATGCCGTAGTTTCATAGTATCCTCCACATTACCAAATAATCTAATGTTATGGTTTGCCGGGAAAAACTTTTTAAACATAACAATATGTGGAATTTTTCTGCTATGATTTATTTGAATTCGACAAGCTATTATGGTATAATATATGGGATATTTTGTAATTGAAGAAATGGGGTTTCATGGAAATGTAACAAAAGAGTTGAAAGAAACATAGCAAATTGTTAAAAGTTCCATTTTTAATAATTATGCAGATTAAATAGTTTTGTATATTTTACACGGAATATATTGCGGAATTTTGCACAATAAATAATTGATTTTATCGATTCAGTTTGCTATAATAAAAGTAATAGAAATAAAAGGAATTTCAGGCTGATTGTGACGGGAAGGGATGATTCCAATGAAAACAAAATATATAACTGACTTTTTTACTGGCAATAATACACATGCTTATGAATACTTCGGGGCACATCCGGGAAAAAAGGGAAATCAGGAAGGATACTGGTTCCGAGTGTGGGCTCCCCATGCAAAATCAGTTTCTGTTGTAGGCGATTTTAACGAATGGAATGCAGAACCACACAGGATGAAAAAAATTCATGATGGTGGTATTTGGGAAATATTTATAAAAAGCTTAAACCAGTATGAGATGTATAAATACAGTATTATTACTGCTGATGGGCGTCAAGTCATGAAAGCGGATCCATTTGGTTTCCATATGGAAACTCGACCGGGTACAGCTTCTAAATTATACGATTTATCTGGTTATAAATGGGGGGATCAGAGATGGCAGACAGCCCAACAAAATAAGAATAATTTCCGTTCCCCAATGAATATTTATGAAGTGCACGCAGGTTCTTGGCGTACTTATGAGGATGGTTCCCCATTTAACTATGTAAAATTAGCAGAAGAATTAATTCCATATGTCAAACAGATGGGATATACCCATATCGAGTTAATGCCATTGGCAGAATATCCTTTTGATGCTTCTTGGGGATATCAGATTACAGGATATTATGCTCCTACTTCCCGTTATGGCACACCGCATGATTTTATGAAATTTGTGGATATGTGCCACAAAAGTGGAATTGGCGTAATTTTGGATTGGGTTCCTGCCCATTTTCCAAAAGATGCGCAAGGACTGTATGAGTTTGATGGACAGCCTTGTTATGAATACGAAGATCCACGTAAAGGAGAACACGCGAACTGGGGGACAAAAGTATTTGATTATAGCAAGCCAGAGGTTGTTTCCTTTTTGGTTTCCAATGCTATGTACTGGATGGAGTTATACCATATTGATGGTTTGCGTGTAGACGCAGTAGCTTCCATGCTATATTTGGATTATGATCGTGAAGAAGGAAAATGGGTTCCAAACCAATATGGGGGAAAAGAAAACCTGGAAGCCATTGAATTTTTACGCAAGTTAAATAAAGAAATTTTAACTGCTTATCCTTCCCGTTTAATGATTGCGGAAGAGTCTACAGCATGGCCAATGGTAACCCAGCCGGGGGATGTTGGTGGATTAGGGTTTAATTTTAAATGGAATATGGGTTGGATGAATGATATGATCAGCTATATTTCATTGGACCCTTATTTCCGTGGAGGAAACCATGATAAGGTAACTTTTTCATTCTTCTATGCGTTTTCTGAAAACTTTATTTTGCCAATTTCCCATGATGAAGTGGTACATGGAAAATGTTCTTTAATCAATAAAATGCCAGGGGAATATGAACAGAAATTTGCTGGTATGCGCGTTTTCTTGGGCTATATGATGGCGCATCCTGGTAAGAAACTTCTGTTTATGGGGCAGGAATTTGGACAGTTCATTGAATGGAACTTTGAACAGGAATTGGATTGGATGTTATTTGATTATAAATCTCATCAACAACTTGCCCATTATACTGAAACTTTAAATAAATTCTATTTGAAAAATAAACCGTTCTGGGAAGTGGATGATTCTTGGGAAGGATTTTCTTGGATTTCCAGTGATGACAATACCCAAAACGTGATTGCGTTCCGCCGTATTGACGCAACGGGGCATGAACTGATTGTTGTTTGTAATTTCTCACCAATTACGTATTATAATTACCGGATTGGGGTACCATTCCAGACCAGCTATACAGAGGTATTTAATTCTGATTCCACTGAATTTGGTGGGCAAGGGAATTTGAACTCTACTCCAATTAAAGCGGAAAAGGTAGCAATGCATGGATATGAACAATCCATTGAGCTAGTTGTTCCACCAATGGGGGTAACCTATTTAAAACCACGTAGTATCCCAAGAAAGAAAACAGCTGATTCCAAAACAAAACCAGCGGCTAAAAAAGCAACCAAAAAAACGGCTGCTACTAAAAAATCAGATGTAGCAGAAAAAGTTGTAAAAGAAACAGCAAAAAAACCTGCTGTAAAAAAACAGGTGGAAAAAGAAAAGCCAACGGTAGAAAAAACAGTAAAACAGAATACAGCAAAAAAAGCAACAACAAAATCTGTTTCTACAAAAACAAAGACAAAAACAGCAAAAGAAACATCTCCAAAACCTTCTGTAAAGAAAACAACAAAAGAAGAAAAAAATAAGAAATAAGAGAAAAAATTTTCAGGTTTTATTTGGGGTGTAATTTGAGATAGGAGGATTTTTATGTTTGTAAAGAAGGAATGTGTTGCGATGCTTTTAGCCGGCGGTCAGGGGAGCCGGCTGCATGTGCTCACGGAAAAAGTGGCAAAACCAGCAGTGCCTTTTGGGGGAAAATACCGTATTATTGATTTTCCGCTTTCTAACTGTGTTAATTCTGGCATTGATACTGTTGGAGTGTTAACACAATACCAACCATTGATTTTAAATGATTATATTGGGAATGGTCAACCTTGGGGATTGGACCGTGTTTATGGCGGCGTACATATTCTTCCCCCCTATCAAAGTGTATCCGGTGCAAGTTGGTACGCTGGAACAGCAAATGCCATTTATCAGAACATTTCCTTTATTGAACGTTATGATCCGGAATACGTTTTAATTTTATCTGGTGACCATATTTATAAAATGAATTATGATAATATGTTAAAAGTACATAAACAGCGTCAGGCAGATTGTACTATTGCTGTTTTGGAAGTAGAAATGCAGGAAGCAAGCCGTTTTGGAATTATGAACACGGATGAAAATGGGGATGTATACGAATTTGAAGAAAAACCGGAGCATCCAAAAAGTAATTTGGCATCTATGGGGATTTATATTTTTAATTGGGATGTATTAAAGCAATATTTAATTGCTGATGAAAATGATCCAAACTCCTCGAAAGATTTTGGGAAAAATATTATTCCAAATATGTTAAATGACCAGAAGAAATTGACTACCTACCATTTTGATGGATATTGGAAGGATGTTGGAACAATTGATAGCCTTTGGGAAGCTAACATGGATTTAATTAATCCGAATGTACCAATGGATTTGTATGATCCAGGATGGAAAATCTATTCCAGAAACCCAGTAGCACCACCTCATTATGTTTCCCGTAGTGCGGTAGTACAAAATTCTATGGTAACAGAGGGCTGTAAAGTATATGGGAAAGTAGACTTTTCGATTTTGTTTGCTTCTGTTACAATAGAAGAAGGGGCAATTATTCGCGACAGCATTATTATGCCAGGTGCCCATATCAAGAGTGGAGCTGTGGTTGACTATGCAATTGTTGGGGAAAACGCAGTAGTGGGTGAAAATGCTCACATTGGGGCAAGGCCAGAAGCTTCGATTGACTCGGAGAGCTGGGGCGTAGCTGTAGTAGGTCCAAATTTGACAATTTCAGATGGATCAATCATTCCTGCTAAAGCAATGATTGATAAGAACATGTAGGAGGTGGTACTGATGTTAGCAAGAGAACAAAAAGTAATGGGGATTATCTTTGCCAATATGCATGATATTGCGCTTTCAGATATTACAAAAAATAGAACAATGGCATCTGTACCATTTGGAGGCAGATATCGTTTAATTGATTTTCCATTATCCAACTTGGTAAATGCAAATATTTTTAATATTGGTTTAATTACAAAAGCGAATTATCAATCGTTGATGGATCATGTAGGTTCTGGACGTGAATGGGATTTGAGTAGAAAAACCAGCGGATTACATATTTTACCTCCATATGGTAACAAAAACTATGGTATTTACCGTGGAAAATTAGAAGCATTAGGTTCTGCTTTGGATTACCTAGCTGGAAGCCATGAAAAGTATGTAGTATTAAGCGATTGTGAAATTGTTTCCAATATTGATTTAACTCCATTTATCGAACAGCACCAGGAGAGCGATGCAGATATTACGATTATGTATTCTTCTGGTTATTTAGATCGCCAGGCTGCACAAGATTCTATTATTTTAAACTTTGATGATACAGGACGTTTAATTGAAACAATGTGTAATCCAGATATTTCTGGGGAATTTAACTATTCTTTAAATATCATGATTATGGAACGGGAATTCCTAATGCATATTGTGACAGAAGCGGTGAGCAAAGGGGAGTTTAGCTTTGACCGTGATATTCTCCAAAAAAGGAATAAGAATTATAAAATCTGTGGATACAGATATGATGGTCTAGTTCGGAAAATTGCATCAATAAAAGCTTATTACCAAGCCAACATTGATTTGTTGAACGAAAGTGTAAGAGATCAGTTATTTACCAAGGAAAGGCTGATTTATACAAAAATCAGGGATGAAGCTCCTGTGCGTTATGGATTACAGGCGCATGTAAAAAATAGTTTTATTGCAGATGGATGCATTATTGAAGGAGAAGTAGAAAATAGTATTGTTTTCCGTGGATGTAAAATTAAAAAAGGTGCAGTTGTTAAAAATTGTGTATTAATGCAGGGAACTGTGATTGGGGAAAAAGCAGAAGTGCAATATACAATTACAGATAAAAATGTTACGATCTCCGATTTCCGTACCATGATTAGTGCATCAACTTATCCTGCCTATATAGCAAAAGGAACTACGATTTAGTAAAAAACAGAGGGGATCCATGTTGGTTCCCTCTGGATTTTATCATAATAGTAAATTTATTTTTTCAACCAAATAATCATCCAATTGTAAAATGAATGAGGTGAACCAATGAAAGTTTTATATGCAACTAGTGAAGCCCGTCCCTTTGCTGCTTCTGGTGGTTTGGCTGATGTAGCAGGCTCTTTGCCAAAAGCAATCCGTGGAAAAGGGGTTGCCTGCCGTGTCGTAATGCCTTTATATGGGGACATTAGCGAAGAATGGCGCTCTAAAATGACCTATTTATGTAATTTTCAGGTAGATGTTGCTTGGAGAAAACAGTATTGTGGTTTATTTGAATATAACTATAATGGTGTAATTTTCTATTTTATTGATAATGAATATTATTTTAAACGACCTGGATTATATGGATACTATGATGATGCGGAACGGTTTGCGTTTTTCTCCCGTGCTGTTTTGCAAATGTTATGGCATGTCGATTTTATGCCGGATATTATCCATTGTAATGATTGGCAAACAGCGATGGTTCCTGTTTATCAGGATTTATTTTATCGGTATTGCGATAAGTTTTCCAATATTAAAACGGTATTTACAATCCACAATATCCAGTATCAAGGTAAATACGGCTTTGAATTGATGCAGGAAGTATTAGGTGTGCCTGATTACGCAAAACCGTTGATGCAATACGATGATTGCTTAAATATGATGAAAGCAGCAATAGAAGTAAGTAACCAGGTTACTACTGTAAGCCCTACTTATGCTCAGGAATTATTGGATCCTTGGTATTCTCATGGTATGGATCGCGAATTAATTCACCATCAGGGAAAGATGCGTGGTATATTGAACGGAATTGATTACGAAACCAATAATCCAGAAACCGACCCTGATATTGCGGCACATTTTTCAGTCAAAGATTTATCCGGAAAGCGCAAAAACAAAAAAGCGTTGATGGAAGAAGTTGGTCTACCCTATAGTGATGAACCGTTGGTTGGTATTGTTACCCGCATGGTAGACCATAAAGGGTTGGATTTAGTACAATATGCTTTTGAAAATTTAGTGAATAATGGTTTTAAATTTGTAGTATTAGGATCCGGCGATTACGGTTATGAGAATTTTTTCCAGGCGATGAAAGAAAAATATCCAGACAGGGTTTCCACTACATTAGGGTTTATTCCAGCATTGGCCAAAAAGATTTATGCAGGAGCGGATATGTTTTTAATGCCATCTAAATCAGAACCTTGTGGATTAGCACAGATGATAGCATTGCGTTATGGTACAGTACCAATTGTTCGTGAAACCGGTGGATTAAAAGATAGTATTCAGGATTGTTCTTTGGGATCTGGCAACGGTTTTACCTTTAGTGGCTATGATGGGGAACAGATGAAAAACGCTTTGTATCGTGCAAAAGAAGTCTACTATAAAAAAGATGAGTGGGAATCGTTAGTCAAGTATGGTATGAGCTGTGATTTAAGCTGGAAGAATTCTGCTGCCCAATATATTGAAATGTATGAAGATGTTCTTCGCTTTTAAGGAATACGAGTAGATTGGTATCTATTCCTTCTAGAAATAGATAAAATAGACAAATAGGAAAGGAATCGGATAAAGTTATCATCCGGTTCCTTTCCTATTTTAGAAAGACCTATGTTAAAAAATATGTAAATGGTACATAACAGTATAAGATGCTACTAAGGTTTACAGCAAAACAGTTAGAAAGTCAATTAAGTACTTAATATTACAAATTGGTCCAAAATTTACTTTTGGAAAAATGGCTAACAGATAATGGATAGAAACTTGTGTTCTCAATAAGATTACATCAGATTTTGCTATTGGAAATAAATTCCTCTATGAAGGGAAAACAATAATCGTATTTAAATTTGGAAGGAATAAAAATGTTAAATTCAAATAAATTATACTTATTGTATTTTGGAAAATAGGATACTATCAAAAAAATTGCCATTTTTAAAAATACTTTTTTGTAGAATCCCTTCCTGCTGAAAACCTGATTTTTTTAACACTTGGCACGATGCTAGATTATTAGAAAATACTTCAGCATAAATTCGATTGATATCCCAATAGTTCCATCCAATTTCACAAATTTGTTTTACTGCTTGAGTTGCAATTCCTTTATTCCAATATTCTTCTCCAATCCAATATCCTAGTTCTGCTGATTTTCTTTTTACGTCTAACTGTCTTGTAAGTCCAATGCTTCCTACAAGAGATCCATCTACTGTAATGGCAAAAGGAAGATCAATATTGGAATCTGCTTGTTGGCACATTTGGATGAAAAAAGCTGCATCTTTTGCTTGATATGGGTAGGGGAATACATCCCGTAAATAGTTTGCAATATTGGGATTATTGGCTAAGCGGGCTAATGGTTGTGTATCTTGGTTATTCCATTTTCTTAATTTTATTTCCATAAAAAAGCTCCTTTATTCATAGATTCAGTAAGTATAAGCCAGGAAAACTAGATTAAAATATAGATATGATGAATATGGATTATTTTTGATATCAAATGATTATGATAGAATACAAAAAGCTCCCTTTTGTAGAAGAAGGGAGCTTTTATCCTTATTGTTATAATTTTCCCTGGCTGTTTGCAACAAGATATGCGTTAATAAAATCGTCTAAATCGCCATCCATAACGGCATTAATATTTCCGCTTTCAAAATTAGTCCGGTGGTCTTTGACTAAAGTATAAGGCATAAATACGTAAGAACGGATTTGAGAGCCCCAGGCAATTTCCCGTTGTTCCCCCTTGATATCCTCGATGCGTTCTAACTGTTCCCGTTCTTTAATTTCCACCAATTTAGACTTTAACATTTTTAACGCCACAGCACGGTTTTGTAATTGGCTGCGTTCATTCTGGCAAGCAGTTACAATTCCAGTTGGAATATGGGTTAACCGGACAGCAGAGGATGTTTTGTTTACATGCTGCCCACCAGCACCACTTGCGCGGTATACATCCATTTTGATATCTTCCGGACGGATTTCTACTTCGGTATCATCATCAATTTCTGGGATAACTTCCAAAGAGGCAAAAGAAGTATGCCGCCTTCCGGAGGAATCAAACGGGGAAACCCTTACCAGACGATGGACGCCGGATTCAGATTTTAAATAACCATAAGCGTTTATTCCTTCTACTAAAACAGAAATACTTTTAATCCCTGCTTCTTCTCCTTCCACAAAATCCAGGGTTTTCACTTTAAATTCATGACGTTCTGCCCACCGGGAATACATACGGAATAACATTTCT
The DNA here is from genome assembly GCF_014297275.1 of Clostridium facile. Taxonomy (NCBI): domain Bacteria; kingdom Bacillati; phylum Bacillota; class Clostridia; order Eubacteriales; family Clostridiaceae; genus Clostridium; species Clostridium facile. Next base: position 1,562,921 of record NZ_JACOQK010000001.1, on the reverse strand, counting down.
ACCCAATCCATTGCCTCTGTACCACCAGCACCAGCATGAAAAGTTAAAATAGCGTTTTTATCATCGTATTCCCCTGTTAACAAAGTTGAGAGAGTTTGTTCCGATACGGAACGTTGCATATTGGCAAGATTGGTTTTAATATCCTCCTCAAAACTATCATCCTGTTCATCCAATGCAAACTCTACCATCATAGCAGTGTCTTCATACATAGCAGATAAAGACTCAAATGCCTGTACCGTATTTTTTAATTTTGTGCTGCGCTTTAAGACCTTTTGGGAGTTTTCAATATCATCCCAAAAATTTGGTTGTGCTGCTTGATGGTCCAATTCGATAATCTCTTTATTTTTGCTTTCTATATCCAAGGCTTGTTTCAATTCTTCTATTTGGGGCTTTAGTGCTGTAAGTTGCCCGCGGTATTCTTCAAATGCAACGGTATTCATTCCACATAATCTCCCAGTTCTAGTTTACTACATTCAATACGTTTTCTTCCTTATTATAATGAATCGAACAGAAAAAATCAAGCATATTAAAACGACCGTTGGCCCATACTTTTTATATCAGAAAAAAATCGCTTCCAAAATCGTCCTATAAAAAGGGAAATTAGAGGAAAATACGGATTTATAATTAAAGTTGTAATTCATTTGGAAAAATGTTATACTATTATACCAAGGTTAGTGGTATCAACTTTAAATTATGATAAATGAAATATTTTGTTATTTATAAGGGGGTAGAAAAAATGGGAAAATTCGTTGGACAAGTCTGCCCAGTATGCCAACAGAAATTTAAGGATCAAGATGATATTGTGGTTTGCCCAGAATGTGGAACACCACACCACCGCAGTTGTTATCAAGAAATTGAACATTGCGCTAATCAAAGTAAACATGGAACTGAATGGGAATATGAGACAAAACCCGTAACACCTAATAGAGAATCTCAACAGGAGCAGCCCCAACAATCTGGTCAGAAACATAATATTGTTTGTAGCCAATGTGGGGCGAATAATCCGCCGAATGGATTGTTCTGTCTTTTCTGCGGGGCTCCTTTACAACAAAAAGATGGAGTTCAAACACCACAGAATACGGTTCCACAACAATTGCTAATGGAGATGTCGTTGGGAGGATTGCATCCAGAAGATTCGATTGATGGAATTTCTGTAAAAGATTTTGCTGCTTTTATTGGAAGCAACACAGCTTACTATCTTCCAAAATTTAAGCGGTTCAGTGAAAAGAAATTTTTGTCCTTTAATTTTTCAGCTGCTATTATATCTCCCGTTTATTATTTGTTTCGTAAGATGATTCCGTTGGGTATCCTGTTTTTAATCATCAATCTATTGGCTACTTTTTGCTACACTATTGTACAGGTAAATACAATTGTGCCAATCCAAAATTCATTATTGTTAAACATAGCATATTATGGCATGCAGGCTATTGGTATTTTTTCTACGATTTTTGGATTATTAAGTGGATTGTTCGCAAACTGGATTTACTATAAATGGTCGGTGCGTACCATTAAAAAGTGTAAAGCGAAAGCAGGGGAAGATCTGGCAAAGTACCAAGAACTTTTGGTGAAAAAAGGTTCTGTCAGCCCATTGTTTGTAGGGATAGGATTAATTTTTATCTTTTTATTTTCGATTATATTTAGCCTTGTATTGTCAATTTGATTTAGGAGAGTGATTGTATGAAAAGAATTAGAAAAGCAGTTATTCCAGCAGCGGGATTGGGGACCCGTGTGTTGCCAGCTTCCAAAGCGATGCCAAAAGAAATGTTGGCGATTGTAGATAAACCGGCAATTCAGTATATCGTAGAAGAAGCAGTACAAAGTGGCATTGAAGAAATCCTGATTATTACCAGCCGAGGGAAAACCACAGTAGAGGACCATTTTGATCGTGCTCCTGAGTTGGAAGCTACTCTATTGGCCCGTGGAAAACAGGATATTTATGATGAGATTGTTTCTATTTCCAATTTAGCGAACATCTCTTATATTCGCCAAAAAGAAACCAAAGGGTTAGGACATGCTATTTTGTGCGCAAAGGCTTTTGTTGGAGATGAACCTTTTGCTGTTCTATACGGAGATGATGTTATTCGGGCGGATTATCCAGTTTGCCGCCAACTTTGTGACGCTTATGAAGAATTTGGTTTGGGTGTTGTAGGGATTAAAGAAGTATCCGAAGAAGCAATCCAAAAATATTCTTCTATGAAAGTACAGCCAGTACGGGATAATCTGTTTAAAATCAGCGACATGATTGAAAAACCAACACCGGATAAAATTATGTCCCTGTATTCTATTTTAGGCCGCTGCGTCCTACCACCAGAAATTTTTAATATTTTGGAAAAAACCCCTGCTGGTACTGGAGGAGAAATCCAGTTAACCGATGCAATGAAAAAGCTAGCGCAGGTAAAAGGAATGATTGGGGTTGACTTTGTTGGCAAACGTTATGATATGGGAAATAAACTGGGCATATTACAAGCAATTGTAGAAGTTGGGCTGGAACACAAAGAAGTTGGGGAAAGTTTTCGCTCCTATTTAAAAGAAATTTCTAAGACATTATAGTTGACAATCTTTTTATTGTTTGGTATAATATCAGAGTTATCCTTGCTCTACCCGAGTGAGGTAGGGCCAAAGACCAAAAGGAGGTGCTGAAATGGCAAAATTAACACAAAAGTATGAAACCGTTATCGTCCTGAGCACAAAAATCGGTGAGGATGGTATCCAGGCTCTTGTTGAGAAATTCAAAAATTTGATTTCAAAACACGGTACTCTTGAATCTGTTGATGAATGGGGCAAACGTAGACTGGCTTATGCAATCAACTATGAAACAGAAGGTTACTATGTTCTGTTTAACTTTGAAAGCAAACCAGATTTCCCAGCTGAATTGGATCGTATTTATAAGATCACAGACGGCATTTTACGTTCCCTGATCATTGCAAAAGAAGACTAAGCTGGTGATTCTATGTTAAACAAAGTTGTTTTAATGGGGCGCTTAACCGCTGACCCTGAGCTGAAACAAACAGCCAACGGGATTCCAGTATTATCTTTCAGCATCGCTGTTGACCGCTCTTTTGCGGCAAGAGGAACAGAACGTCAAACTGATTTTATCAACATTGTTGCATGGAGACAGACCGCAGAGTTTATCAGCCGTTATTTTACGAAAGGGCAGATGATTGCTTTGGAAGGATCGATCCAAACGCGCAGCTATGAAGATAGACAAGGAAACAAACGTACAGCGTTTGAAGTTGTGGTAGATCAGGCTCATTTTTGTGGTAGCAAAAATGAATCCACAGGCGCAAGACCTATGGTACAACAGCCAAGCTATCCAGCTCCACCAAAGTTTGAGGAACCAGCAAAAACGGGAGAAAGTTTCTCGGTAGGCGATTTTGATGATTTTGACGGATTTGAAGAAATAGGTACTGATGACAGTGACCTGCCATTCTAATTGTGTAAGGAGGATTTGATTATGGACAGACCAGTACGCGGTAGAAGACCTCGTAAAAAAGTTTGTGCATTCTGTGTTGATAAAGCAGAATACATCGATTACAAAGATGTTGCTAAACTGAAAAGATACATGAGTGAAAGAGCTAAAATTGTTCCAAGACGTGTTACCGGAACATGTGCTCATCATCAACGTCAGTTGACAGTTGCGATTAAAAGAGCTAGACATTTGGCTTTATTACCTTATATTAGTGACTAATATAACAGGATTTGGACGGTGTGGCAGGATCACATCGTCCATTTTGTTTTGTGGGAAAAGAGAGGATTGATTATGAACTCATTTTCCGGGTTCTTCCAAAAACACAGGGAATTTTTATGGTATACCTTATTTGGCTGCGGTACTGTAGCAATCAATTATATTACGTATCTTTTTTGTGAGTCTTTCCTACAAATTAATTATTTAATCAGCATTGTAGCTGCTTGGTTTCTTAGCTTTTTATTTGCTTTTATCACAAACAAGCTGTTTGTTTTTCAAAGTAAAAGTTTCCAATGGCTTTTACTGTTAAAAGAATTTGGGGGATTTCTTGTTTGCCGTGTGTTTTCCTTAGGAATTGAGTTAGTGACCATGTTTATCAGTGTAGGGATACTTCACTGGAATGATAAATGGATGAAACTGATTTCCAATGGCATAGTTATTTTAATTAATTATATTGGAAGTAAACTGGTGATTTTCCGTGACCGAAATAAATAAACCGTTGAATCCTACTAAGAGTAAGATTCAGCGGTTTTTTGTTTATATAATGATTGTCGATAAAAAATACACTTGTTTTCTTAATTGAATAATATTTTTGAATTTAAAAAAGTGATAGGTAAATATTAGCAAATGTGTTTCCGTTGATCCGAGAGAAAATGCAAGAAAGACATTCATATTTCTTCTAAGAATATTTAAGATGATTTATAGAGAAGATAGCTTTACTTTTATTATAAGAATTTTTATTGATATAAAAAGAAAGATGAAAGAATACAAATAATAATTGTTTTAAGGAAAAATTATTTTTGGTTCAAAAATAACTTAATAAGTACGCTTTGTTCTTATATGGTTTCAATATTCAATCATTTTTTAAAAAGTGTGTTGTGATTTTTGCTTATTTTAACTTTATAAATCTATACAATTTTCACAAATAGCAGTTCTGCTACTTGTGAAAATAAAGAAACATGTATCATTTTGTTGATTTTAGCCTACAAACATGTTAAAATTATTAAAGATATTGTATATTTGAGGAGACTTAATATGTTTTGGGAAAAAGATATTGAAACCATGCCTCGTAACCAGTTGGAAGAATTACAACTGGAACGATTAAAATGGGTGGTTGACTATGCCGATAGAAATGTAGAATTCTATCATAAAAAATTTGAAGCAGCGGGGGTAACTTCAGAAAAAATAAAAAGCCTAGCTGATGTAAAATATCTGCCATTTACCACAAAAGCAGATTTACGTGACAATTATCCGTATGGACTTTGCGCAGCGCCAAAAAATAAAATTGTACGTACCCACGCATCTAGTGGGACAACTGGAAAACCAACAGTTGGTTTGTATACCAGAAATGACCTGGAAAACTGGGCAAACCAGGTAGCTCGTTTGGCGGTAGCGGTTGGAGTAACATCGGATGATATTATCCAAATCGCTTTTGGTTATGGATTGTTCACTGGAGCCTTGGGATTGCATTATGGTCTAGAAAAAATTGGATGTGATGTGATTCCAGCTTCTTCCGGAAATACCAAACGTCAGCTGATGTTAATGGAAGATTTAGGAGTAACTGGTTTAGTTGCAACACCTTCTTATGCGATGTATATGAGTGAGGTTGCAAAAGAAACCGGAGCAAAATTAGATGCCTTGAGAATTGGTTTATTTGGTTCCGAAGGATGTACCCCAGAGATGGCACATAAAATTGAAAAGAATTTCCATTTGTTTGCGACTGACAACTATGGTTTAACAGAATTAAATGGTCCAGGTGTTGCCGGTGACTGTATTGAAAAAACTGGGATGCATTTTGCGGAAGACCACTTCCTCCCTGAAATCATCAACAGCGATACATTGGAAGTTAAGGATAGAGGCGAAGAAGGAGAATTGGTAGTAACTACTTTGACCAAAGAAGGGATGCCAATGATCCGTTATCGCACCAAAGATATTACCCGTTTGCATTATGATGCGTGCCCATGTGGTAGGACCCATGTACGTATGGAAAAAGTAAAAGGCCGTTCGGATGATATGATGGTGATTAAAGGAGTCAATGTATTTCCATCTCAAATTGAAAGCGTTCTTGTGGGGATGGCTGAAATTGGTGGCCATTATCAGTTGATCATCCGTCGTGATGCAAAATATCGTGATACTTTGGAAATTAAAGTAGAATTAATTGATGGATCTTTATTGGAAAATTTCAAGGCTTTGGAAGATTTACAGGCAAGAATTAACGCAAAATTGCGTGAAGTATTGCGTTTGGATGTAAAAGTTTCTTTGGTTCAACCAAAAACTTTGGAACGCTTTGAAGGGAAAGCAAAACGTATTGTTGATTTAAGAGATCAAGTAGAATAAAACAACCATATTGATAAATTGGAGGAATCTAAGGATGAAACAATTGCTTTTAGGAAATGAAGCGGTTGCCCGTGGTTTATATGAAGCAGGCGTATCTGTAATTTCCAGTTATCCTGGTACCCCTAGTACTGAGATTACTGAATTTGCAGCTACTTATGATGAAATGTACTGTGAATGGGCTTCGAACGAGAAAGTTGCTTTAGAAGTAGCCATTGGTGCCTCTTTGGCCGGAAAACGCTCTTTTACAGCAATGAAACACGTTGGTTTAAATGTTGCCGCTGACCCATTATATACTTTATCTTATATTGGCGTAAACGCCGGAGTAGTAATTGCGGTAGCGGATGACCCAGGTATGCACTCTTCTCAAAATGAACAGGACAGCCGCAACCATGCAAAGGGCTCTAAAGTTCCTATGTTGGAGCCTTCCAACTCCGCAGAATGTTTGCTGTTTACCAAATTGGGTTTTGAATTATCCGAAAAGTTTGATACACCAGTATTGTTACGGTTATCTACCAGGGTATCCCATTCCAGAAGTTTATGTGAGTTAAACGATCGGGTAGAATTACCAGATAGACCATATGAGAAAAATATCCAAAAGAATGTAATGATGCCGGCAATGGCAATTCGGAAACACCCAATTGTAGAACAACGTACTGCTGACCTTCGTGCTTATGCGGAAACAGCGGAAATGAACCGTGTAGAGGACAACAATAGTAAAATTGGTGTAATTACAGCAGGTTCCTGCTATCCATATGCCAAAGAGGCGCTGGGAGACAAGGTAAACTATTTGAAACTGGGTATGGCATATCCAATGCCAGTACAGTTAATTAAAGACTTTGTGGCAAAGTGCGATCAGGTTTTTGTTATGGAAGAACTGGATGACTTTATTGAAAGCCATTGTAAAAAATATGGTATTCCCGTTATTGGAAAAGAAGCGTTTTCTTTCTGTGGGGAGTACTCCCAGGCTACTATTAAAAAAGCGATTTTGGGCATTGAACCAGAGTGTTATCATATTGATACGGAAATACCAGGTCGTCCACCTGTAATGTGCGCTGGATGTCCACATAGGGGCGTATTCTATGCTTTAAAACGATTGAATGTATTTGTAAGCGGAGATATCGGCTGTTATACATTAGGTGCAGCAGCTCCATTACAGGCAATTGATGCTTGTGTCTGTATGGGTGCGTCTGTTTCAGGTGCCCATGGTTATTGTAAGGGAGTTGGTCCAGAAAAAGGAAAGGCAACAGTTGCAGTTATTGGCGACTCCACCTTTATTCATTCTGGTATTACCGGCTTAATTGATGTGGCTTATAACCAAGGGAATACCGTTACGATTATTATGGATAACTCGATTACTGGTATGACAGGACACCAGCAAAATCCAACAACAGGCTATACAATTAAAGGTGATCCAACTTCTGCTGTAGATCTGGAAGCTCTGGTAAAAGCAATTGGAATTAAACGGGTTACTGTTGTAGATCCATATGATATTGAAGCGACCTATCAAGCAATTAAAACAGATATTGCGTTAGATGAACCAACCGTAATTATTTCACGCCGTCCATGTGCATTGTTAAAAAATGTAAAACATAATCCTCCATTCCATATTGATACAGAAAAATGTATTGCATGTAAATCCTGTATGAGAATTGGATGCCCTGCTATGAGTTTACATAATGGCAAAGTCCAAATTGACGGTACCCAATGTGTAGGTTGTGGCGAATGCATCAGCCTGTGTAAATTTGGTGCAATCAAAACAAAGGAGGAGAACTAATATGAGTACAAGGTTCAACTTGGGTGTGGAATATGAAAATAAAAGCGATGTAAAAAGTATTATGATTGTTGGAGTGGGTGGTCAAGGCACTTTATTGGCTAGCCGTTTATTGGGAAATGTCATCCAACAAAATGGATATGATGTAAAGGTATCCGAAGTGCATGGGATGAGCCAGCGTGGTGGTTCGGTTGTGACCTATGTAAAATATGGAAAAGAAGTGTATTCCCCGGTGATTGAAAAAGGGGAAGCGGACTATATCCTAGCATTTGAATTATTGGAAGCAGCACGTTATCTGCCTTACTTAAAAAAAGGTGGAAAACTGATTGTGAACACCCAGCAGATTGATCCAATGCCTGTCATTACTGGCGCTGCTGTTTATCCGGAGAATTTATTGGATAAACTAAAAGCCTCAGGGGCAAATGTGATTGATGTAGATGCTTTTTCTACTGCGATGGAAGCGGGTAATCCAAAAGCTGTTAATGTAGCTTTAATTGGTACACTGGCAAAAAATTCTCAATTTACAAAAGAACAATGGGAACAAGCTATTAAAGAAACTGTACCAGAAAAATTTTGTGAATTAAACTTAAAAGCTTTTGAACTTGCTTATGAAAAATAATTCAATACAATAAAAGGAGGTTTGTCCATGTATATTAAGCAGATTTCCGTTTTTTTGGAAAATAAAGTAGGTCGTCTGGTAGAAATTACGGATACCATTGCAAAAGCAGGAATTGATATTAGAGCCGTTTCCTTGGCAGATACCAGTGATTATGGTATTTTACGGGTAATTGTAGATAATCCTGATCAAGCCGAGAAGGTGATTCGGGATGCCGGTTATACAGTAGCAATTACCAACGTGCTTGCAGTGGGAATCCAGGATAAACCAGGTACGTTTACCAAAGTATTGGCGTCGCTTTCTGAGAATGATGTGAATGTGGACTATATGTATGCATTTACAGGAACGCACAATGGTACGGCTTATGTTATCATGAAAATGGATAATTTAGAAAAAGGGATTCAAGTACTACAAAATAATAATGCGGTTGTGTTAAGCACAGATGAAATATATCATTTATAATATGAAATAACAAAACGCCTATTGTGTAATTGTAACAAATTATACAATAGGTATTTTATTTATCTTTTATAAAAGAAATTGGTTTGTAGAACAGATGGAAAATAATTTTGGTATTAAAAAATTGAGACAATAGCAAAACGAAAGATTATATTGCCTAAAATATAGATGTTTTACCAATGACAGTGAATTTTGATAGAATTAAGTCTCTGTTTTTCGGATAAAACAAAGGAAATTGCTATATTTTTAATTGTTCATGTTTGCTAACATGGTTTTATTCAATTTTATGTTTTTTACAACTGTTTTAGTATAGGAATATATACTAAATGCAAAATTGAAATATCATGATTTTTAACCAATTATGATTATCGATCAAGAAAAAATGGAAAAAGGTTAGTTTGAACGGTTTCTCAAAAATTTTGGAATAACTTAAGTATATTGTACAAGAGGAAATAACGATGACATTGCAACAACTACGGTATATTATTGAAATTGTAAATAGTGGCTCGATGAGTGCAGCCTCTGAAAAATTGTTTCTTACACAGCCCAGCCTGTCCATGACAGTAAAAGAATTGGAACAAGAATTGGGGATTGAAATATTTTTACGGACAAACCGAGGAATTTCATTGACAAATGACGGAGTAGAATTTTTAGCATATGCCCGCCAAGTTGTAGAACAAGTTGACCTTTTAGAAAGTAGATACCATACAAAAAAACCTTCCCGCCGAATCTTTTCAGTATCCACCCAACACTATGCTTTTTCAGTCAACGCTTTTGTCAATCTGGTAAAAGAGTACAATCACAATGAATATGAATTTACTTTACGTGAAACCAAAACACATGAAATTATTGAGGATGTGAAAGAATTTCGCAGTGAAATAGGAGTACTCTTCTTGAGCAGCTTTAACCAAAAAGTTATTAAAAAAAACTTGCGGGAAAGTGGTTTGGTATTTCATCCCCTTTTCGAGGCAAAAGCCCATGTATTTATTAGTAAAAACAATCCACTGGCACAAAATCGTCAGGTGACATTAAAAGATTTACAAGAATATCCATGCCTTTCGTTTGAACAAGGACAGTATAATTCTGCTTATTATTCGGAAGAATTGCTTAGTAATGTATGTCATCCTAAAAATATTATGGTGAGTGATCGAGCAACTTTATTTAATTTATTGATTGGATTAAATGGTTATACCATTTCTACTGGTATTTTAAGCGAGGATTTAAATGGAAAGGATATTGTATCTGTACCACTTAATGTTGAAGAAAGAATGACAGTAGGATATATTGTACATAAAAATATTGGATTGAGTAAAATTGCCTTATCCTATATTGAAAAGTTACAACACTATATTTTTCAACAATTAAACGAAAAAATGAAGAAACTCTGGTAAAAAAATTATCATGTATCATTTTTTATGATGGTTGTTACAATATTTTGTGATTTTAGAAAAGATATTGATTTATATGGGAAATAATGCTATTATGAAAAATAAATAACGGTATTTTGATCAATATAGAAGATAATAGTACTACTTTTGATCCAAAGAGAAGAAAAAAGGAGAGAAAGAATATGGCATCCAACATTATAAAAATTATGGAGCCAATAATTTATCAGCTGAGAGAAAATCCAATCCATATGATTCGAAATATCCAACGGATGAAACAATATAAAAAGAAACATAAAAATCAGTTGATAAATAAAGAGCATACCATGTTAGAAGAGGTATGTTTTGATCCACAGGAAAATATTACAGTCTATTTAGATTTTTTATGTGAAAAAATTTTTCCTTTAAATACAGCTAAAAAACCACTACAAAAACGGATACAGGGTGCAAAATTACATCAACATAACCATGAATTTTTTGAGATGTTTTATCTATATTCAGGAGGATGTACCTGTTGTTTAGGAGATCGGGAGATAGAACTTCAACCAGGATCTATTTGGATTTTAAATACAAAACTACCTCATAGCATCGTATTGCATGATAATAGTACCAATTTAATTAATATATTAGTGCGGAGCTCTAGTTTTTCTCATACACTAATGGAGTTATTGAAACCGGATAATTGTTTTTATCATTTTTTTGTAAATGATGTTTTTGGGGAAGAAACAACAGCCGATTATATGTCGTTTCAATTAGAACCAGATTCTATGTCAGAAATTTATTTAAGTCAGATTTTAAAGGAATATCTGCAACAAGAAAAGGCATCTCAAACCATTATGTTGTATTTGTTTTGCTGTTTATTGGTGGAACTATCCCGCTTATATGAACAGCAAATTACAATAAAAGCAAAAGATAAATTGAGTTTATGCGATATTCTTGGATATATGAAAGAAAACTATACTTCAGTGACATTACAGGATTTATCAGAGCATTTTCATTATTCCTCCCATTATATTTCCGAGTTATTATTACAGTATACTGGAAAACGTTTTTTAAAAATTAAAAATGAGTTATGTTTGAAAAAGGCAAAAGAAATGCTTGCAAATACTGATTTATCTATTGATCATATCGCTATGACAGTAGGATATGAATACCGAAGTAGTTTTGATGCAACTTTTAAAAAAGAATTTCATATTACTCCAAAACAATATCGGAAGCAATTAGATGAAATTATAATACAAAATAATAAAGCAGAATAAAAACATCTTTTGTTGTTTGATTTAAAGATGTAGGGGATACTATAATATTAACTTTTTTGTATTATTGTTATATAATTAAAAAAATATAAAAATATGACAAGAAAACATTAAAATGATATTGTGAAACGGTTTGGATTGTGGTATACTTTTAGACGTTCTTTGAAAGTCTTGCTAAGAGAATAGAATCAATACAATGGAGATGAATACTTTGCTGGATTTAACGCCTAAGCGCAATCGTCATACAATTGCTCCAGTACGGATTATTTGTTTTAGTTTTTTATTAATTATTCTTGTAGGAACAATTTTATTAACCCTTCCCATATCTTCAAAAGCGGGAACGGTTACTTCTCCTTTAAACTGCTTATTCACTGCAACTTCAGCTACTTGTGTAACAGGATTAGTTGTATATGATACGTTTACCCAGTGGACACCATTTGGGCAAGGGGTTATTTTGGTACTCATCCAGTTGGGTGGATTAGGGTTAGTAAGTTTTACGACATTTTTTACTCTTTCTATCCGTGGAAAATTAGGGCTACGTGATTTGCGGATAGCTGGGGAACATATGAATTTTGGCAGCTTAGATGGGATTCAAAGTGTTATGAATACCATTATTCGTGTAACCCTTTTATGTGAAGGCATTGGCGCTATTTTATTAATGTTCCGTTTTATTCCCATGTTTGGATTAGAAGGTATTTTTGTTTCTGTCTTTATGGCGGTTTCAGCTTATTGTAATGCTGGTTTTGATTTGTTAGGACAATTAGAGCCTGGAGCTAATTTAACAGTAATAGCGGACGATTGGTTTGTGCAGTTAGTATTAGCGGCTTTAATTATCGTGGGTGGCTTAGGTTTTATTGTTTTCCATGATATTTTTACTTCTAGAAAGCACCATGAAAAAGTGCATAACTTAATGTTACATTCTAAGATAGTGTTAATTACGACAGGGCTATTATTATTGATAGGAACTGTATTAATTTTTATTTTAGAATATAATCATACCTTAAGTGGAAAACCATTGTGGGAAAAAGCTGTGAATTCGTTTTTCAGTTCTACAACCGCCCGTACAGCAGGATTTAATGTAATTAATTATGGCGAGGCTGTCCCTTTAACTAAAATGCTAACCTGTGTATTGATGTTTATTGGAGCGTCCCCAGGTGGTACAGGGGGTGGTGTAAAAACATCTACTCTATTTGTATTGTTAATGACAGTATACAGTGTGATGAGGGGGTTTGAGGACACCACGACATTTAAGCGCCGTGTAGGGCGTTCCACCATTTATAAAGCGATTGCTTTGGTGTTTTTTTCTATTATGCTATTGACTATTTCTACAATATTATTAATGATTTTCGATAGTGATCAAAGTGGATTAAATTTATTATTTGAGACTACATCAGCCTTTTCTACCACTGGATTAAGTGCAATTGGTTCTGGAAATCTTTCAGCACCATCTAAAATTGTTTTAATTTTATTGATGTATATTGGAAGGGTAGGACCCATTTCATTTATTTTAACATTAAATAGTACCTATGGTTCTAAAGGTAAAAATATGACTTTACCAGAAGGAAAAGTGATGGTAGGGTAACTTCTATTGTATAAAACTGCTTAAATCCCGAAATTTTTTTGGATTTAAGCAGTTTTTTGATTAATTAGATTGATTTTTATAATAATTTGTTGACAATTAACAAATATTCCGATATAATGATAGATAATTAGAAAATAGAAAAAATAATCCAAATATAACGGAAGAATAACATATTATTTGGTAATAAAAGGAGAATGAAATATGCAAAACGGTTTTTCACAACCACCTTACCCAAATCCCAATATGCCACCATACTATCCACCTCAACCGCCACGTAAATCCAGTGGAAAATCAATCGCCTCTTTAGTGTTGGGAATCATTTCAGATGCATTATTGGTAATTACTTGTTGTGTTTTCCCTTGGATTTCATTAATATGCTCTATTATTGGTATTATTTTGGGGATGTTAGGGAAAAAAGAAAATTCGAATGGAGTTGCAATTGCCGGATTAATCACCAATATTATTGCATTGGTTTTATCTATTGCAATGGTATTTTTGGTTATTTTAGTTTATATTGGTATCTTGGATACTTCTGGATGGTACTATAATTATTCTTTCTATAGTCCATTTATTCAATAATGAGGAATTAGATAAAGACCTGTAGTAAATTACTACAGGTCTTTTATTATGTCGGAAATTGAAGCCATATTATTGACAATAGATAGAAAAATAGATATATTAAATAATGGAAAATAATATAATAATGATGGCATAAATTGAAACTTTATTTAGCTCAGGAGGAAAAATAATGGAGATTTTAAAATGTAAAATGTGTGGAGGAGATATCCAAGTAGAAGGAAACCAAGGATTTGGAACCTGTGAATACTGTGGAACCACCATGACTTTACCAAAAATAGATAGCGAACAACAGGCCAACCAGTTTAATCGCGGAAATCATTTTAGAAGGAATGGAGAATTCGATCGTGCCTACCAAGTATATGAACGTATCATAGAGCAGAATCCTACTAATGCGGAAGCTCATTGGTGCTTAGCATTGAGCAGATATGGGATTGAATATGTAGAAGACCCAACCAGCCATGAGAGAATACCAACTTTTCACAGAATGAGCTATGACCTGATCATGAATGATGCTGATTATCAGGCGGCATTACAGTATTCAGAAGGGATAACCCGTTCGTTATATGAAAAAGAAGGGAATCGGATAGCGGAAATCCAGAAAGGGATGCTGGCGATATCACAGCAGGAAGATCCATATGATGTATTTATTTGTTATAAAGAAACGGATGAGAAAGGAGAAAGGACGCAGGACAGTGTGATAGCCCAGGATATCTACTACCAATTGGTAAATGAAGGATATAAAGTGTTTTTCTCACGGATTACATTAGAAGGAAAATTGGGACAAAAATATGAGCCCTATATTTTTGCAGCATTAAACAGTGCAAAAACAATGCTGGTAGTGGGAACAAAGCCAGAGTATTATAATGCAGTATGGGTAAAAAATGAATGGGGTAGATACCTACAATTGATGAAAAAAGATAAAAATCGGTTATTAATTCCATGCTATCGAGATATGGATCCATATGACTTGCCAGAGGAACTATCTTATTTCCAAAGCCAGAATATGGGGAAAATAGGATTTATACAAGATTTAATTCATGGGATAAAAAAGATATTATCCGACAAACAGGAACCTGTCCAAGCAACAGTACAGCAGGCTGTATCTGTCCAGAATACGGTGAATGACCAATTGCGAAATATTGTGGCATTGGGTTTCATGGATTTAGAACAGGGGAAAAATGAGTCCGCAGAACAAACTTTTCGAGACGCATTGAAAATGGATATGAAATGTGCTGAAGCATATTTGGGATTATATATTGTAACCCATAGCAAAGGGCATAAAAATTTGCAAGGAGAGTTAAACTCATATGCATCCAAAATGAAACGGTATGCTCCACAAATGACAGAATTTGAAAAAGAACTGTTTCAAGATGAAATGCAGTTGAAAATTGTACAGTCATACCTTTATATGAAGGACAACGATCGTATTAAAACAATTCTACAGATACAACCGGATATTTTAGAATCCAGAATATATGAACCAACAGCCCATTATCCGTTGTTGACCTGGGCCATTTTAGAAAAAGATGTGGAAATGGTGGCCGTCTTATTAGAAAATGGAGCAAATCCAAATGGAGAGAGAATTTGTACAACAGATTATGCCGAAGTACATATTAGCCCGTTAGGGGATGCTATTTGGAATGAACCAAATGTAGAGATTGTAAGGTTGCTATTGCAATATGGAGCGGATGCCAATGGATATAGAGTATATCAAAAAGACAATGAGTATGCTGTATACAGTTTGCTATCCGATGCCATTTGGAATGCACATAATATAGAGATGGTACAGCTATTGCTACAACATGGCGCAAACCCTAATTTTATGTATCAAAGCCACAATGAAGATGGAACAGTGGATGAATGCACCATGTTATCCGATGCCATTATTTATACCCAAGATATGAATATGGTACGACTGTTATTGGAATATGGGGCTTCTATGGATACTGAAATTACAATAGAAAAAAGAAAAAAGCCAATTCGGAGATTCCCATTCCGCCGTTTAATCAAAACTACGATATTTCCTGACTTTTTAAAGCAGTTGAAAACTGTTGGTTGGAAAGAGGGATGGTTTTAATCTCTAAAAGTAAAAATACTGTAAATACCAGCTGGTATTTCGGAGAATAAAAAAAGCAATTAAACTGATCATAAACAGTACAGCATACCACCAGTGAAATTTTATTTTAATCGGTTTATCTGCAAAGAAAAAAGAATGGATGGTAAACCAAATAAGAAATAATAACCCTATAACAATCCATAGGAAAAAGTAAGGATTGTATCGAAAGGCTTGTAATAAATCCAACTGTATGATACAATCGAACATACGGGTTAATCCACAGGACCAGCAAGCTAATCCAGTGGTGTTTTTTATGATACAACCTTCTGATAGTCCCATCCATTGGGTAGGATACCATTGGAAGTGATGGAATAAAAACCAGCCAACGAACAATACGGTCCAGATACCGATACATAAAATACGTTTTGTTTTATGGGAAAGTGTCAATGGAAAATCCCTTCCTTTCAAAAATCTCAAATAGGGGTGTTATGATGGAACGACAAGAAAAAATTTTTCAGCATGTGACCAAATATCTCACCATTGGTTTTATCCTTTTCGGACTAGTGATGACGATATACAATCTATTTTATTCTACACCATACTATATAGCTTTAAGTGCGGCATCTATTTTGTTCGCATTTATCCCTGCTGTGGTGTACAAGATATTCCGATTAAAACCAGTATACTCGTTAACTTTTTTATCCGATTTATTTTGCATTTTAGCCTTCACCATAGGGATGGTATTTCATGGTTATACAACCCTTCCCGGCTTTGATAAATTTGTGCACACATTATCAGGGGTATTTTTTGCCTTGGTAGGGTTAGGCCTTTATTATCTGTTAAAGCCAGATCGAACAATGCAAAAATCCGATGGACCACAAGCAATTGTGTTTAGTGTCTCGTTTGCTATGTTAATTGCGGTAGTATGGGAAATTTTTGAGTACGCAATTAATTTAGTGTTGCATAATGACCCGCAAAAAGTGTTAAATACTGGTGTAAATGATACGATGCTGGATATGATTGTGTGTTTGATTGGCGCACTGTTTTTGGCTATCTGTATGTATTTTTATTATCAAAAAGGAAAAAAAGAGTTTTTTATGCGAACCTTTGAAATCTTTTGTATTAAGAATATTCAGAGAAAATAATTTATTTTTTTACCCATTTACAGCATTGCTGTAAATGGGTTTTTTATTGATTAGGGAAACCACCGGCTATGCCGGTGGAGGTGCCTCGTAAAAAAGCTTTCGCTTCAAATATCGAGCGAAGCGAGCTACTAACAAGCAATCTAGCAAGTTCATCAAGCTCGGAAAGAAGCATAAGTGCCTGTTTACGGGCGGTGGAGCAGTAGATGCAAGAGAAAGAATGTTCAGTGCATCTTTAGATGCCCGCCAGTAAAATGCCCTTCTAGGGCTTAATCAAGCCTCCGGCTTAGCCGGAGATCATGGCTGCTATAATAACACAAATAAATAGATTGTTAAATGACTTGGATTATTTGTAAATAAATAATATCTATTTTAGAAATTTTGCACTTACTATTTTATCAATTCTTATTTTGGGTCATAAAATATTAAACCTTATCCAATAGGAAAAATATGATTCATTTTCATCAATAGTATATTTACAGCCAAAAAGGTTTCGTATGATAAATCATTTTTATTACATCATGTTAAACCATATTTTGTTCCGTATGGTTTTTATTATAATAAAATTTTATCATAAATACAACTGGGATTTTGTTCTGTTTTTTCGGTAGCATCCATATAATTTGGATATGGGGTGATGCCAGTGAATTGGAAACAGAAATTATTTGGTTCGGTTTGTATTCTCTTAGTAGCTGCAATCGGATGCAATTTTATTGGAGCTGTTCAGAAATATACATCTTCCCAGTCGTTGGTGCAGGCAGCAGATGGAAAACCAATCCAGTGGGTAACATTTGATCCCCCTTATTCTGCATTAGTAAAAGCAATGAACTATGATATAGAGAGCCAGTCTCAAGAAATCCAAATTGACTGGGTGGATCTGCTTGCTTATTTATCCGCCAGTTATTGGGGGGAATGGAAAAAGTATAAGGCAAAAGATATGGAGGAAACAGTAGAAAAATTAAAGTCAGGTGTAAAAATAGAAGAACTAGCAGCTGATTATCAATATTTTTCTTATTATCAACAAGCTTATACCGCTGTACTTGGCGGGATGGTAGGGGAATATCAAATTGGAAATGGAGAAACCGATGCTTCTGGTAACCCTATTATGGAAACAAAATATGGATTAAAGGCATATTCCCCAATTGCATATGGATATTCTTTTAGCCATTATGATGATTTTGGAAATTCCCGAAACTATGGATATAAACGAAAGCATCTTGGAAACGATCTGCTTGCTTCAATTGGAACGCCAATTGTCGCAGTAGAAAGTGGGATTATTACCCATATAGGTTGGAACCAATACGGTGGATGGAGAATTGGCATCCGAAGTTTAGATGGAAAGCGGTATTACTACTACGCTCACTTGAGAAAAGACCATCCCTTTCGGCAAGACTTGACAGAAGGTACCTTAGTGGAAGCCGGTGATTTGATTGGTTATGTTGGAATGACTGGATATAGCACGAAAGAGAATGTGAACGGGATGCAAGTACCACATTTGCATTTTGGCATGCAGTTGATTTTTGATCCATCCCAGGAAGAAGGGGAACATGAGATTTGGATTGATGTTTATGAAATTATTAAATTACTGGAAAAACACAAATCGCCCCTCTTACAGCAAGAAGGGCAATCCGATTATATTCGTAAATATGAATTTGTTGACCCAACAGTAGAAGAATATGTTCGTAAAGGTTCAGATATAACCCCACAACCCTCTAATTGAGGCTTCTCCGTGATGGATATATTGTTGCTTACCATCAATTTCACAAATTAATTGGCCAGTATCTGAAATAGCAACCGCTTTGCCTTGTTTTTCTACTTGGTGAAATAATACCCGGACCTGTTTTCCCAGTGTAATACAATGCTTTTGATATTGTGGTAGGATGCCTTCTACAAAACCTAATTTTTGGTATTGTTTCCACAATTGGTTGAATTCCTCCAGATAACCGGATAAGATTTCTTCCATGGTATAGTTTTTTTGGGTTTCCAACCATAAGCTAGTAGCATAAGTAAGCTGTTGTTGCTCAAATTTGTTTTGCGTTTGATGCAAGTTAATCCCAATCCCACAAACCACATGAATGGAGGAACCTTCAATTGTACTTTCACATAGAATACCGGAGACCTTTTTTTGGTGAACAACAATATCATTTGGCCATTTAATTCCAGCATCTGAAACAGATAATTTTTGAAATAATACTATTTCAGCTAAGCCACAAATCAAAGATAAAAAACTTAAATCCTGCGGTTGGCAATTTTTTAGTACAAAGGAAAAAGCAATTGCGTCCCCAGGCGCAATCTCCCAAGACCTTCCTTTGGTACCTTTTCCGCCAGTCTGGCAATCAGTATAAACAACAGTGCCATTTTCTAGTAGGTCCATTCGCTGTTTACAATAGGTATTCGTAGAATCCACTTGCTTTAAATAGATGGTGCGGTGCCCAACAAAAAATGGTTTCAAAACCGTTCCACCTCCACTGTATGCATGGCGATACCAGCTTTGGTAATATCAATAACGCCGTAGCTGGGTAAACCGTTCCGTGGCAATGTTATGCTGCCAGGGTTCATAATATATAAGCCGTCTTCATAGTCTGTAAAGTTTTTATGGGTATGGCCATATAATGCAATAGAGGCATTTTCCATCCGCGCTTTGGCTTTTAATTTGTCCAAATTGGATTTTACACCATAAATATCCCCATGGCATGCAAATATAAGATTACCATTACAGTCAATAGTACGGGTTAGTTTTTCATCGGAATAGCGGTCACAGTTGCCATGTACCGCAAGAAATTTTTGTTCCGGATACAGGCAGCGGATATCCTCTAACTCCTGCAAACCATCTCCAAGATGTAGGAATAAATCAGTAGAATCCAGGTGGCGCTTTATGACCCAGTGTAACCGTTTAAAGTTTCCGTGAGAATCGGATATGACGATTATTCTCATAACTTTTTACCTCCGGCAAGATATTTGTATGGTAAAACTTATTTTATCATAAAAAATTTAGAAAGAAAAGGGGACTCCTATGAACAACAAATCTTCTCAAACCAATATGGATGATTTTTTACAAAAACACAAAAATATGAAGGGCAAGCAGCCAGAAGAGATTTTAAAATCCTTAAAGCCAGAGGATGCTGAAAAAGTGCGTAATATTATGAATAACCCTGAAATGACAAAAAAAATTTTAAATTCCCCACAAGCTCAGGCGTTAATGAAAAAATTGATGGGTGGTAAACATGAGTGAAGATTTATCCCAAATGCTGCAAAATTTTTTGGGAACGAAAGAAGGGCAGCAACAGCTACAGTCAGTAGCGGAAATGCTTGGTTCGGGAGAGGGCGGTTTTGACCTTTCCCAGCTAAGTGGGCTGTTGGGTGGAGGGGAATCACCAAAAAAGGAAGAACAAAAACCCACCGCAATGGATTTTGGTGGGTTGGATATGAATATGATTATGAAATTACAACAGATGATGGGACAGTTCAATAGCCATGACAAAAATACAGATTTAATCATGGCGTTAAAGCCGCATTTAAAGCCAGAACGTCAGTCCAAAGCAGACGATGCTATTAAAATTATGCGGTTAATCTCCCTTTTACCTTTGCTAAAAGACAGTGGATTGTTTGGTAAGCTGGGTGGGGAATAATACGGGAAGGAGGAGTAAAATGGCACAACAATATTCTCATTCCGAAATGATGGCGATGCAGCAGGATGCAATCCGCAGGGTACAAGAAATGCATCGGCGTTCTCAGCAAAAAATTCAAAATCAATCCCACCATTCCCGTAATAATACCCATCCATCCTCCCAGCAGAAAAATCAGGAATTTCCTGACAAAAAACAGAATAGCCAACAGCCTATTGTACCCGCTAAGCCAAACGAAGAATCTCCATTATCCAAAATTTTAACAGATTTAAATCTGGACCATGACCGGATTATCATTTTAGCTTTAATTGTACTGTTGTTAAATGAAGGTGGAGATAAACTATTGATTTTAGCGTTGTGCTATCTATTAGGATAGTATTTAGAATTATATTTGAGTATTGGCGTTTTGATTTTGTTGTGATATAATACAAGATAGTTCAACCAAAATCCAATTAGATAAAATCTAATTTTGATAGGAGATACTGATAAAACCAGGAGATAGTTCCCGGTTTTATCAGTCTTTCTTTGTGCTCATTCAAAGGACAAGGCTGTTTTCTGTCAGGAGGTACAGTATGGTATTGCTAACATTAGATCAGATAACAAAATCTTATACAGAAAAAAAGCTATTGAATCAAATCAGTTTTACCTTAAACGAAGGGGATAAAGTAGGAGTTATTGGAATTAATGGTACGGGAAAATCCACCCTGTTAAAAATAGTTGCTGGGATTGAACAGCCGGATCAGGGAAAAGTGGTAAAAAGCAATTCGGTACGGATTGGGTACCTGCCACAAAACCCTGTGTTCACCCCTGGAAACACTGTTTTAGAGCAGGTATTAGATGGAATATCAAACCAGTTGGATACCAAAGAATATGAAGCAAAGGCGATGCTGCAGAAATTAGGGATTGCAGACGATACCCAGTTAGTGGATGAACTATCTGGTGGGCAGAAAAAGCGAGTAGCAATTGCGGCTGCACTGCTCCATCCCTGTGAAGTCCTAGTAATGGATGAACCTACTAACCATTTAGACCATAAAATGGTAACTTGGCTGGAAGAGTATTTGAAAAAATATCGTGGAGCATTGTTGATGGTAACCCATGACCGCTATTTTCTAGACCGTGTTACCAATCAAATTTTAGAAATTGACCGTGGCTCTATTTACCAATATGAAACCAATTATTCTGGTTTTGTACAGCGAAAAGCAGAACGTGAAGAAATGGAAGCTGCTTCGGAACGCAAACGGCGTTCTCTATTAAAGAAAGAGTTAGCTTGGATGCAGCAGGGACCAAAAGCACGAGGTACCAAAAGTAGATACCGAATTGAGCGATATGAAGAATTAAGCAGCCAACAAGGAAATCTACCAGAACAACAGTTAGAATTAAATTCATTGGCATCTCGCTTAGGAAAAAAGATTGTAGAACTAGAGAATATTTCAAAATCCTATGATGGACAGCTTTATATTAACCAGTTTAGTTACAATTTGTTGCGCAATAGCAGGATAGGAATTGTCGGCCCCAATGGATGTGGAAAATCCACATTGCTAAAGATTATTTGTGGAAAAATCCAGCCGGATTCTGGAATAGTACATATCGGAGAAACGGTTAAATTTGGATATTTTTCTCAGGAATGTGATGAAATGGATCTTTCCATGCGGGTGATTGATTATATCAAGGAAGTGGCAGAAAGGATTCAAACTCCAGATGGTGTTTTGACTGCTAGCCAGTTATTGGAGAAATTTTTGTTCTCTGGGGATTTGCAATGGAATACGATTGGAAGATTATCCGGAGGGGAACGGCGGCGGCTATTTCTTTGCCGCATTTTGATGAATGCTCCTAATGTACTTTTATTGGACGAGCCTACCAATGATTTAGACATCCAAACCATGGTGGTGTTGGAGGATTATCTAGAATGTTTTGATGGTGCTGTAATTGCGGTTTCCCATGACCGTTACTTTTTAGATAAGATGGCAGATTTTATTTTTGCTTATCAACCAGGTGGGATTATCCGGCAATATGTAGGCGGTTATACTGATTATGAACAGCAGATAAATTCAGAAGAACTATCTTCTAAACCAGTTCAATCCAATGGAAAAAGTGTAAAAAATATACGGCCTAAAAAGCAGGATATGCCAAAAACAAAATTTAGTTACAAAGAACAGTATGACTATGACCACATTGACGGTGAAATTGAAGCATTAGAACAAAAGTTGGCAGAAGTTGCCCATCTGATTGAGGAACAGTCCAGCGATTATAGTAAGCTACAAGAATTGTTGGAAGAACAAGAACAATTAAATGAAAAACTGGAAGAAAAAACAGAACGCTGGATCTATTTGAACGAGCTGGCGGAACAAATAGAAAATGCGAAAAAATCATGAATTATCAATTGATACGTTCTAAACGAAAAACAGTAGCGATTCAAATCAAACAAGATGGGACGATTCAAGTTAAAGCACCGAATCGTCTTCCCTTGCGGTACATCGAACAGTTTCTTCGGGAAAAGCAAGGATGGATTCGGCAGCATGTTTATCAGATGTCACAATGGATGGAACAGAAACAGCAGTTTTCTATTCAACCGGGGGACAACATGTTGCTGTTGGGAAAAGAGTATCCAGTTCAGTTGGGGGACCAAGTATGTTTTCGAGAAAATAATTTTTATGTCCCCAAAATGGAATTTTCAGCATTGCAGCCAAGATTAATACAGCTTTATCGTGAACTTGCACAACAAATCATTCTTCCACGTGTAGAATGGTATGCAAAAAAAATGGGGCTATCCCCTACTTCAGTGAAAATTAGTTCCGCAAAGAAACGTTGGGGTTCCTGCTCTGGGACAAATCGGATTAACTTTAGCTGGAGGTTGGTAATGGCCCCTTTGTCAGCTGTGGATTATGTGGTGGTACACGAACTTTGCCATATGATAGAACATAACCACTCAGCAAATTTTTGGAAGTTAGTTTCCCAGATTGTTCCGGATTATTCAGAGCAAAAGCAACAGTTAGCAGAACTTTCCTATCGTTTGATACAAGAAAATTGGGGTGATTAAATGGTGACAATTTGGGTGGATGCAGATGGATGTCCGGTTGTAAACCAAACAATTCAGATTGCTTCAAAATATCAATTGGATGTTTGGCTGGTGTGCGATACTTCTCATGAATACCATCGGGAAGGTGCAAGAACTCTGGTAGTGTCTAAGGGGAGAGATAGCGCTGATTTCGTTTTGGTAAACCGTATCTGTAAAAATGATATTGTGATTACCCAAGATTATGGTCTAGCTGCCATGTGCTTGGCAAAACAGGCAGTTGTAATCAATCAGGATGGAATGCGATACAATGAATTTAACATTGACAGTTTATTGTTAGCACGGCATACAGCAAGAAAAATCCGAAATAGCGGCGGTAGGTTAAAAGGGCCTTCTAAACGGACAGAGCAACAAAATAAGATTTTTCAGAGAGAATTAGAACAGTTAGTAATAAATCAATTTGAAATATAGGAGGTGGGGTAGGATGAAAGTTACCATTATTCATTCTAACGGGAGAAAAGAGAACACATGGGAGATTACCCAGATGTTCCGGTATCAACTATCAAAATATCAAAAAATAGAATTTAAAGAGCATGATTTATCTTCTGAGTTTCCTTATTTTTGTACAGGTTGTCATAACTGTTTTTTACATGGGGAACAAACCTGTCCCCATTTTCAAAAATTGCAGCCTATTTTAGAGGATTTCCTCTCTGCAGATGGGGTGATTTTAGATAGCCCTGTATATTGCATGGATGTTAGCGGGCAGATGAAGTCTTTTTTAGACCATCTTGGTTATATGTGGATTGCGCACCGTCCACGAATCGCTAATTTCTTTGCGGTTGGAATGGCAATCTCTACAGCAAGCAATGGAGGTTGTAGTTATACAAATAAAACTATGGAGCGCAGTTTCGAATATTTAGGATTCCGGCGTTGGTACCATCTTGGTGTGTTAAAATCGGAAATTGAGGAGGAAAAGACCAGAAAAAGGGTTGTAAAAGCAGCAAAAAAATTTTATCAAACTATGCTAAATAAGGATGAGATTCATCCTCACCTTTATCAACAACTATTCTTCCAAATCATGAAAAAGAAAATTTTATCTGCTGACCAGCTTTCTTTAGACCGGCAATACTGGGATTCAAAAGGGTGGCTAGAAGGGATGAAGCCCTGGAAATACGAATAAAATGGTGGAAATTTTCTTTTGAGAAAGAAAATTTTTGGAAGTAAAATGTTATAAAAATAGAAAATTCTATAATAGAGGTGATTCCATGAAAAATAAGGACTGTCCCTGTAAAAGGAAACAGTGTAAACGGAGGGGAGATTGCGCTGCATGTATCCAGCATCATCGTCAATCGAAAAGAAAGCAAACAACCTGTGAACGGATAAATAAAAACAATACCAGTAAATCAATGGAACAATTATTTGTGTGATAAAATGTTAGGAGACTAACAATTTAAACGAAAGGGTTTATTCCTAATTGTTTCAATCATTTTGCTAGTATTTTAAAATTAGGGAAAAGGTATTTTTGGTTGATATCTTTTTAGATAGAATTGGAAAGTTTATTTGGTAAAAAAATAAGCGGTGAGATTTTTCTCACCGCTATTGTTTTATGGTTCTATACAAGGTTGTTGTGCAAGCTGTTTTTTAAAAATTGTTCGGAATATCAAACGGATAAAAGGCCCAACAAAAAAGATTTGCAAGCAAAGTGCCATTGGAAAATTAAAAACTGTGGTTTCCAGCCATACAGCAATCAGCTCTGTTCCAGGATGTTTAAACAGAATAGTGGCAACTAAACTCATCATAGGACACATCAGACAAACAATCATAGCGGAAATTGCCAAAATAATAAAAATTGGCCGGTCTTTTCCTGGAGTAACAATACGAAACGCTAGTTTTTGAGATAATTTTTCCACAACAAAGAATTCTAAGATAAATGCTACTGGCCACATGATAATTAACTCATGGAATGCCTTTAAAAAGACTTCATTACTCATACCACCCATATTTAACGCAATATTATAGCAGATCATTCCATAAACCATAGTGAATGCCATAAGGATGGTAAAAATAACTGACTGAAATTTTGTTTTTGGCATAATAAATAAGCTCCTTTTTTGAAAAATAGGCGCAAAAAAACACAGGTGTTACCTGTGTTGTTCGTTAATCAGTGATGCCAAGCGGCCACATGTGTCGTTTCCAATCGTACCAATAACCTATATTTAATTGCAAGAGTTATTATAGCATGGAACCGGAATGGATGCAACTATTTTTATGGATTACTACTAGAATAAAATGATATTCATTAATTCCACATCAATAGTTTTAAGATAATAAAATAATTGGGTTATTGTTTAGAGAATTTAAAAGAAGGAGGTACAAGAACTGTACCTCCTGTGTATATAATAAATAGATTGATGATAATATCGCACTTCCTACATATTGGAGTATCCGTCCAGGAAATCATCCACTTCTTTTGCGCATGCTCTCCCTTCCTCAATTGCCCACACGACTAAAGACTGGCCACGGCGCATATCTCCAGCAGTAAAAACACCAGGAATATTGGTAGCATATTTTCCATCCTCTGTCTTTACTGTATTACGTGGGGATAATTCCAGTTGAAATGCTTTAGCGATGTACTGGTCACAGCCGGTAAATCCTGCTGCGATAATCAGTAAATCACAATCAATGATTTCTTCCGTTCCAGGAACGGGAAGATAACGATGTTGTTTATCAAAAGCCATGCGAATGGTTTCAATAGAAGTAATCATTTTATCCTCATTATAAAATACCCGATTAATGGTAGTACTATAGCGTCTGGGATCTTTTCCAAATACGGCAATAGCTTCTTCTTGGCCATAATCCACTTTACATATTTTAGGGTATTCAGGCCAAGGATTGTCGTCGCTTCGTGTGTCAGGCGCTTTTGGCATCAGTTCCAATTGGACAACCGATTTACATCCATGGCGTATGACAGTTCCTACACAGTCATTTCCTGTGTCACCACCACCTACGATTACTACATTTTTGTCTTTGGCATTAATGAATTTTCCGTCTTTGAAATTGGAATCTAGGTAGCTTTTTGTGTTTTGGGTTAAAAAATCCACCGCAAAATAGATTCCTTTGGTATTCTCCCGTCCTTCCGCTTGGATGTCCCGGGGTCGTTCCGCACCACAACATAGGATGACTGCGTCAAATTGTTCCTGCAATACATCGGATGGAATATCTTTTCCTACATTTACATTGGTAATAAATCGGACGCCTTCCTCTTTCATTAGATTGATACGGCGGTCAATAATCCTTTTATCTAATTTCATATTTGGAATCCCGTACATGAGTAGGCCACCAACACGGTCGTGTTTTTCGTAAACGGTAACATGGTGCCCCCTTTTGTTCAACATATCCGCGCAAGCGAGACCTGATGGACCGGAGCCCACCACTGCTACCTTTTTATCAGTTCGCATTTCAGGGATTTGCGGCTGCATATATCCCTTTGCAAAGCCAGCTTCAATAATAGCCAGCTCACTATCCTTGATGGTAACAGGGGAATTGTTTACCCCGCAGAGGCAGGCTACTTCACACAAAGCGGGGCAAACCCTGCCTGTAAATTCAGGAAAATTGTTTGTTTTTAAAAGGCGGGATAAAGCATGCCACATATTGCCGTGATATACCTCGTCATTCCATTCCGGAATCAAATTATGCAGTGGACAGCCAGTAGCCATACCATGGAGCATCATGCCCGACTGGCAAAATGGTACACCACAGTTCATACAGCGGGCGCCTTGTTCCTTCCTATCTTCCTCGGATAGCATGCCATGAAACTCATCAAAATCCTGAATGCGCTCCAGTGGGTCCCGCACGGGTGTTTCATGCCTGTTATATTCTAAAAAACCTGTTGCTTTTCCCATGATTCATTCTCCTATCGTTTTGTATTTTGATAAAAAGCTTCAATTTGCGCTTCTTGTTTACTGATGCCTTTTTTCTCCAAGGAAGAAATGGTGTCCAACATTTTTCGGTAATCATTTGGCATAATCTTTTTAAATTGAGGAACAAAGGCATCAAAATCCATTCGTATTTTTTTAGCCAGTGGTGAGGATGTTGCTTGATAATGTTCTGTGATAATCTCTTTTAACTGTTTGATGTCATATGGTTCTGTGAGTGTTTCGATGCTGACCATTCCTTTGTTCACTTTGCGGTATAAATCATGATTGATGTCTAGGACATATGCAACGCCACCACTCATACCCGCTGCAAAGTTTTTTCCGGTTTTTCCTAAAATAACAGCAATGCCACCTGTCATATATTCACAACCATGATCTCCTACTCCTTCCACTACGGCAAGGGCACCGGAATTCCGGACACAGAACCGTTCGCCTGCGATCCCGTTGATAAATGCTTTGCCAGAGGTAGCGCCATAGAGGGCAACGTTGCCGATGATAATATTCTCTTCTGGTTGGAAACGACTTTCCTTTGGAGGAAAAACAACCAGTTTACCGCCGGACAACCCTTTTCCGAAATAGTCGTTACTATCGCCGGAGAGTACCATGGTAACCCCTTTTGGCAGGAAAGCGCCAAATGACTGGCCACCACCGCCATTACACAGGATGCGGAAGGTATCTTCTTGAAGGCTATTGCCAAACCGTTGGGTTACTTCAGATCCAAATCTTGTACCAACCGTCCTGTCGGTACTGGAAACATTGATTTCCACCTGACCCGGTTCCCCGCTGATCAGATTGTGGTGTAGTTTTGGAAGAATCACTTTTTCATCCACGGTTTTTTCCAGCTCAAAATTGTATGCGTCTTGTTTGTGGTAGCAGCAGGTTCCCTGATAGGGATGTGCTAATATGTTGGAAAGGTCTACTAATTTTCCACGGGGTGCGGAGGAGTTTTCCCTTTTTTTCAGTAAATCTGTTCTACCAACCAGGTCATTAATACAGCGGATACCTAGATGGGCCATAATTTCCCGAAGTTCTTCTGCGATAAAGCGCATGAAATTCACAACGTACTCTGGTTTACCAGAAAAACGCTTCCTGAGTTCTGGATTTTGAGTAGCGATACCGAATGGACAGGTATCCAGGTTACAAACACGCATCATCATACATCCCATAGTAACCAGTGGCGCAGTGGCAAAACCGAATTCTTCCGCACCGAGCATACAGGCGATTGCTACATCCCTGCCGCTCATGAGCTTGCCATCCGTTTCGATGCGCACTCTGGAGCGCAAACCATTTTTCATTAAAGTTTGATGAGCTTCCGAAAGTCCAAGTTCCCATGGCATTCCAGCATTGTGAATCGAATTTCGAGGGGCAGCTCCTGTGCCGCCGTCATATCCTGAAATAAGGACAACACTTGCGCCAGCTTTGGCAACCCCTGCGGCAATGGTTCCAACACCGGCTTCCGAAACCAGTTTTACTGAGATATCCGCATTGTGGTTTGCATTTTTTAAATCGTAAATCAGCTGCGCTAAATCTTCAATGGAATAAATATCATGGTGTGGAGGAGGGGAAATCAAGGATACACCAGGGGTGGAGTATCTGGTTTTTGCAATCCACGGATATACCTTTTTCCCTGGAAGGTGTCCACCTTCTCCAGGTTTTGCTCCTTGTGCCATTTTAATCTGAATCTCTTTCGCGGAAACCAGATATTCGCTGGTAACACCAAAACGGCCGGAAGCCACCTGTTTAATCGCACTGCAATACTCAGAGGAAAGGCGTTCTGGCAATTCCCCACCTTCACCGGAATTGGATTTACCACCTAATTGGTTCATAGCTGCTGCCAGACATTTGTGCGCTTCTTCTGAAATGGAGCCATAAGACATGGCACCGGTTTTAAACCGTTTCACAATACTGTCCACAGGTTCTACTTCTTCCAGAGGAATCCCTCCGTTTTCATCAAACACAAAATCAAGGAGCCCCCGCAAGGTATGTGGTCTTGTTTCATCGTCTACCATAGCAGTGTATTCTTTAAATTTTTTGAAATCTCCTGTTCTTGTTGCCTGCTGAAGCGCTACAATAATTTGCGGGGAATACAGATGGTCGTCTTTGTCTTTTCCGCTTCTTAGATTGTAGCTGCCGGAGGAATCCAAGGTGGTATCTACCCCTAATCCCAATGGGTCAAAAGCATGAGCATGGCGTACGTGGATGTCCTGGTCGATTTCTTCCAAGCCAATCCCTTCCACCCGGCTAACTGTATTAGTAAAGTATTCATCAATCACTGATTTTTTAATTCCGATTGCTTCAAAAATCTGAGCGGATTGGTAGGATTGCAAAGTGGAAATCCCCATTTTGGAGGCAATTTTTAGTACACCGCTTAGGATTGCTTGATTGTAATCTTCAATGGCAACATACAGGTCTTTATCCAGCATATTATTTTCAATCAGTTCACCAATTGCTTCGTGGGCAAGGTAAGGATTAATAGCAATTGCACCATAACCTAATAAAGTGGCAAAATGATGGACATCTCGTGGTTCCCCACTTTCTAAAATGATGGAAATAGCTGTCCGTTTTTTGGTTTTAATCAGATATTGTTCTACTGCAGATACTGCTAGCAGGGAAGGGATTGCCACATGGTTTTCATCTACCCCGCGATCGGAGAGGACAATGATATTAGCACCTTTTTTATAAGATTTGTCTATCTGCACAAACAAACGATCCAATGCCTTTTTTACTGGAGTATTTTTATAATATAGTAAGGAAACTATATCTGTTTTTAGTCCTGGCTGGTTTAGATTTTTAATTTTAAGCATATCGACACTGGTCAAAATAGGGTTGTTGATCTGTAATACCATACAGTTTTCCGGTTTTTCCTGTAAAAGGTTTCCGTCCGAACCAGCATATACGGTAGTGCTGGTAACAATATTTTCACGGATAGCATCAATTGGAGGATTGGTTACCTGGGCAAAGCTTTGTTTGAAATAGTTAAATAGAGGTTGATGTTTATCCGATAATACGGCAATTGGAATATCAATTCCCATGGAAGCTGTCTGCTCGTTTCCGTTTCGAGCCATAGGAAGGATAGCGGTTTTGAGGTCCTCATAGGTGTAACCAAATGCTTTATACAGTTTATCCCGTAATTTTTGTGGATGGATTTCTACTTTGTGGTTGGGGACTTTTAAAGCAGATAATTCCACAACATTTTGGTCGAGCCATTCTCCATATGGGTAGCGGCTAGCATATTTATTTTTGACTTCCTCATCGGTCAAGACAATGCCTTGTACAGTATCTACTACCAGCATTTTTCCAGGTTCCAAGCGGGATTTTTTGATGATTTTTTCGGATGGGAGTTCCAACACGCCAACCTCGGAAGCCAGAATCAAAGTATCATCATCTGTAATATAATACCGGGAAGGACGAAGACCGTTTCGGTCAAGGGTGGCTCCTACCAAATCCCCATCAGAGAATAGGATGGAAGCAGGACCGTCCCATGGTTCCATCATGGTAGCGTAATAACGGTAAAAATCTTTCTTATCACGGCTGATATCCTCTGTATCCCATGGCTCTGGAATGGTAACCATCATAGCAAGGGGCAGTTCCATGCCGCTCATAACTAAAAATTCAATGGTATTGTCCAAAATTGCGGAATCCGAACCACTGTCATCTACAACTGGTAAAATTTTATCCATATCTGCTTGGAGAACAGGGGAGAACATGGTTTCTTCTCTAGCAAGCATGCGGTCAATATTCCCACGGATGGTGTTGATTTCCCCATTGTGCAGCAAAAAGCGGTTTGGATGCGCCCTTTCCCAACTTGGATTTGTATTAGTAGAAAACCGGGAATGGACTAGAGCGATTGCAGAAGTGTATTGTTCATCTTGTAAATCAGTATAAAATTGTCGCAGCTGATTAACCAGAAACATTCCTTTATATACAATGGTACGGCTGGATAAAGAAGCGATATAGGTATTGCTGTCACTCTGCTCAAAGGTGCGGCGTACTACATATAATTTTCGGTCAAAGTCGATTCCGGTAGGGATATCTTTTGGCTTTAGAATAAAACACTGATAGATTTTTGGCATACAATCCAAAGCCTTTTTTCCTAAAATTTCTGGATGGATAGGTACTTCCCGCCAAAAGCCAAAGGTAAGGCCTTCTTTTTTTACGATGACCTCTAGCATTTTTTGGGCTTGGGTTCGCAATAACAGATCTTGTGGAAAAAAGAACATTCCAACACCGTATTCACGCTCTTTTCCTAAGAAACATCCTTTTTCCTGGGCAATTTTCTCAAAAAACGGATGGCAAATCTGCAACATGATACCAACGCCATCTCCTACTTCACCAGTAGCATCCTTTCCGGCACGATGCTCTAATTTTTCTACGATTTTTAACGCATCGTCTACTACTTGGTGGCTTTTATTTCCTTTGATATGGATGACTCCTCCAATGCCGCAGGCATCGTGTTCAAAACTTTCCTGGTACAGGCTATTTTGTACTTGTTCCATTATGATTCCTCCATCTTGATTTATTTGCCACTATCCCCATAGTTGGAGAGTACCCGGGCCGAAGGGTCCGCAACATCGCAGCCTTCCCATTTTTTGTTTGGCATCCAAAAACCTGGGATCATTTCCACTTGCCCTGGATAATATTGTTCAAAAAGATCCCGGTATAGAAGGGATTCTTTTGTAAAAGGCGTTGCATAGGTATATTTTTTACAACCTTTTTCAAAGCATTCATCACTATATTGTTCTTCTGCGTATGCTTTTAGGTCATCTACCATAGAATGTCCTACAGCATCGGAAAAAGCTGCTTTTTCCCTCATTAAAATAGAGTTTGGTAAAAAATCACCCTCAAAAGCATGGCGGAGCAAATATTTTCCTTTTCCGTATGTATTCATTTTTTTCTGAGGATCAATGCTCATCACGTATTGTACAAAATCCAAATCTCCAAACGGAACCCGTGCTTCCAAAGAGTTTACAGAGATACATCTATCCGCACGCAGCACATCATAACAATAGATTTCCCGAATACGCTTTTCTGATTCTTTTTGGAATTCCTGGGGATTTGGTGCAAAATCTGTATATTTATATCCAAACAATTCATCTGAGATTTCCCCAGTAAGCAATACACGGATGTCTGTTTGTTCATGGATTGCTTTACATACCAGATACATCCCAATACTAGCTCGGATAGTGGTGATATCATAAGTACCAAGTAAGGCTATTACTTCTGGTAGTGCATTAATAACATCCTCTTTTGTAATGATTACTTCATGATGGTTAGAACCGATAAAATCAGCTACTTCTTTGGCATATTTTAAATCAATAGCATCGGTATCCATTCCAATTGCGAACGTCTCGATTGGTTTTTGTAAAAGTTTTGCCGCTACCGAACAAACCAGGGAGGAATCTAAGCCACCGCTTAGCAAAAATCCCAATGGTGCATCTGAATCCAAACGTTTTTCAATCCCCGTGATTAATTTTTCACGGATATTCTTACAGATTGTTTCTAAATCATCGTTACAAAAACTATCTACTTTGGTAATATCGTGGTAACAGACGAATTGTTCTCCATCATAATAATATCCAGGTGGAAATGGGGTGATTTTATTACAGAGCCCTACCAGGTTTTTGGCTTCACTGGCAAAGAGCATGGCACCGTCTCCATCTTTTCCATAAAAAAGGGGACGGATCCCGATTGGATCCCTTGCGGCAAGATATTTTCTTTGTTTTCCATCATATAGGATAAGAGCGAACTCCGCATCTAACTTTTGGAACATCTCCACGCCATATTCTTGATAAAGGGGCAAGAGAATTTCACAGTCGGATTCACTTTGAAATTGATATCCTTTTTCCTCCAATTGTTTTTTCCATTTTCGAAAGCCATAGATTTCCCCGTTACAGACCAGATAATTCCCATCCCTGAAAAAAGGCTGCATGCCTTCTGGCTGGAGCCCCATAATTGCTAAACGATGGAACCCCAACAGGCCATTTCCTGTATTGATAATCCTGGTATCATCCGGACCACGGGAGATGGTTTTATCAAACCCTTTTTGGAATGTTGTAACCGGCATGCTTTTACCGCAATACCCCATAATGGAACACATATGTTTTACCTCATTTCTTTGTAAATATAACGGATAAGCAGATTCCCCCCGTAAAAACGAGGGGATTTTGTACTTTTTAATCTGCTATTTCAGTGGTTGGGGAAACTAAAATAACAGTATCATTGTTTGAAAAAGTTCAAAACACCATTGCTTTTCGTTGTTTTATTACCGGACACCAAATAATAAATCACCATAGTTTGGATATGGATATAATTTTCGGTCCATAACATTTTCAATTTCATCTGCAACGATACGAAGGTCGTTCATGGCCTGAAATACTTCAGTACGGTAATATTTTGCCTTTTCCAATTCGTCATATTCCCGATGAACCAATGCCATTAAACTTTCTTCCAATCCTTTTGTTTTTTGATACATACTTCCACATAAACCGGAGACTTTTTTAATCTGCTCTTCTTCATAACTGCAATCCACACCTGGCGCAGCCTCTTTTTTAGCAAGCAGTGTATCGCTGAGTTGTTTGGTATAAGCAGAAAACGCAGGGAGCAAATCTTTTTTTGCCATATCCAACATGGTAACCGCTTCGATATTTAAAGTTTTACTGTAATTATCCAGAATAATTTCGTACCTTGCATGGATTTCTGTTTCTGTGAGCACTTTATGTTCTGTTAAAAGTTTAATGTTTTTTTCGTTGATATAATAGGGAAGACAATCCGGAGTTGTTTTTAAATTGAGAAGGCCTCTTTTTTCAGCTTCTTGTACCCAAGATTCATCATAGCCGTTTCCATTAAAAATAATCCTTTTGTGTTTTTTAATAGTATCTTGGATTAAATCGTGTAGTGTTTCATTAAAATCTGTAGCATTTTCCAACACATCTGCAAATTGTCGTAAACTTTCCGCCACAGCAGTATTTAACATCATATTGGTACAAGCGATGGAGTCGCTGGAACCTAACATTCTAAACTCAAATTTATTTCCGGTAAATGCAAATGGGGAAGTACGGTTTCTATCAGTTGTATCTTTTGGAAAACGTGGCAGAATATGTACACCAACTTTCCATAGTTCTTTTTCTTTGGTACCATATTGTTCCCCTTTTTCGATGGAATCGAGGATATCTGTCAGTTCTGTACCCAAGAACATAGATACGATTGCTGGTGGCGCTTCATTGGCTCCCAAACGGTGATCATTTCCAGCGGAAGCAACCGAAATACGCAACAAATCCTGATAATCATCTACTGCTTTGATAACAGCACATAAAAACAGTAAAAATTGTGCGTTTTCATGTGGTGTATCCCCTGGTTCCAACAGGTTTTTTCCTGTATTAGTAGAAATGGACCAGTTATTGTGTTTTCCGGAACCATTGACCCCAGCGAATGGTTTTTCATGGAGCAAGCAAATCATACCGTGTTTTTTTGCGATGCGTTGCATTAATTCCATTGTCAACTGATTATGGTCAGTAGCGATATTGGTTGTAGTGAAAATTGGTGCCAATTCATGTTGTGCTGGCGCCACTTCGTTGTGTTCTGTTTTTGCTAGTACTCCCAGTTTCCACAAAGACTGGTTTAAATCATCCATAAATGCTGCGACCTTGCTTTTGATGGTGCCAAAATAATGGTCATCCAATTCCTGGCCTTTTGGAGGTTTTGCTCCAAACAGGGTTCTTCCTGTATAAATCAGGTCAGGACGTTTATCGTATAAATCTTTATCCACTAAAAAGTATTCTTGTTCTGGACCAACTGTGGTTTTTACTGAAGTGATATTCTGATCGCCAAAAAGTTTTAAAATCCGTACTGCCTGACGGTTGATTGCTTCCATGGAACGGAGAAGAGGTGTTTTTTTATCCAAAGCCTCGCCGCCATAAGAACAGAATGCGGTGGGGATACAGAGTGTTTTATCTTTAATAAACGCATAAGAGGTAGGGTCCCAGGCAGTATATCCCCGAGCTTCAAAGGTTGCGCGTAAACCGCCAGATGGGAAGGAAGAGGCGTCTGGTTCCCCTTGAATCAGTTCTTTACCGGAAAACTCTAAAATAACCCGTCCATCATTTGTAGGGGTGATGAAGCTATCGTGTTTTTCCGCAGTAATACCGGTCATTGGCTGAAACCAATGGGTAAAATGGGTAGCGCCTTTTTCTACTGCCCAGTCTTTCATTGCATTTGCCACAACATTGGCAACAGCATTGTCCAGATGTTTTCCTTCTTTCATTGTGCGTTGTAGCTGCCGGTATGTTTCCTTTGGAAGCCGTGCTTTCATGACAGAATCATTGAATACATCTGTACCAAAGACGTTTGTGATTGTGTTCATTATAACAACCTCTTTTCAAAATAAAATAAGCGGCAAAAACGGTAGAAAAATACTTTCTACGACGTCTTTGCCGCTTTGTATCAATAAAAAACGATGTTGGAATTATTTTACTGTGTATCCCCATTGATGCCAGTAAAAATTCATCATAATCTAGTTGGTTAGGGATAACTAGATTATTTACTATAAAAAAACAATGGTATAGCAGTAGCTTAAAATTACTGCGACACCATTGCCGTTTGTATGTGATATAGTATACACCCCACTTTAAGACTTGTCAACCTTTTTTTAAAAGTAAATATGGTTGGTATGACATGAAATTGCGGAGATAATCTTTTTCTCAGGCATATTTATGGCTTTTTTGCTGTATTTTATTTGTTCATCTATTAAGGAAATTATACCATTTCACAGTCTTGTTAAATAATTAATCTTTTTCTATTGACAAATAAAAATGGTAGCCATATAATAAAACTATAAATTAAATCATGAAGTGAGCAATGGCGTTCATAATATACAAAAATGAATTTTTCTTTTTTGTATATTGATGGACGCTTTTTACATATTTTTCAAAAATAGAATGTGTACTATCAAAAAGAACTTAATATCGCAATCAGGTTTAGTTTTGAAAATATAATTCATAGGCAATTTATCATATATAGATTTAAAGATATAAAAAATAATGTATGATTATGTAATTGATTACGCTTACCTTTTGTATTTAAAAATATAGAATCACAATATTACAGCACTATTAATAAATATTTGTAATAGGAAACTGGTTAGATATATTATATTTTAAAAATTACTGATAGAAAGGATGAAACAATATGTATTCTTACCATGAAGTTATGACATATTGCGAGGAAGAGGATGTTAAATTTATCCGTTTAGCATTTTGTGATTTAGCAGGAAACCAAAAGAATATTTCGATTATGCCTTCGGAGCTAAAACGCGCCTTTGAATATGGGATCTCGTTTGATGCTTCCGCCATCTATGGATTCGGTAATGAAGTAAAATCCGATTTATTTTTATTTCCTGACCCCTCAACTTTGTCTGTATTGCCATGGCGTCCAGCACAGGGAAGAGTGGTAAGGATGTACTGTGATATCCGTTATCCTGACGGAAAACCCTTCCGACGTGACAGCCGCTATTTACTAAAACAGGCAATTGCGGAAGCGGAAAAACGGAATATTTCCTGCTATTTTGGCGTTGAATTTGAGTTTTATTTGTTTATCACAGATGAGGAAGGAAATCCAACCAAAATTCCTTTTGACCAGGCTAGCTATATGGACATTGCTCCAGAGGATAAAGGGGAAAATATCCGTCGAGAAGTTTGCTTGACACTGGAAAGCATGGGGATACAGCCGGAGAGTTCCCATCATGAGGAAGGGCCTGGACAAAATGAAATTGATTTCCGCTATAGTGATGCGCTATCAGCAGCGGATAATGCGGTTACTTTTAAATCTGTAGTAAAAACCATTGCTATGCAAAATGGACTTTATGCCTCTTTTTCCCCAAAACCACTAAAAAACCAGAGCGGAAATGGAATGCACATCAATATTTCGATTAAAAGCCCTAATGGGAAAAAAGATTCCGATGCTTTTATGGCAGGAGTTTTAAAGTATATAAGAGAAATATCAGCTTATTTAAATCCAACAGAGGAATCTTATCTTCGCCTTGGAGAGAAAAAGGCACCCAAATACATTACCTGGTCTTCTGAAAATCGTTCCCAATTAATTCGCATTCCAGCGGCAAAAGGGGAATATGTACGGTTTGAATTGCGTTCCCCAGATCCTACTACAAATCCATATATTGCTTATGCATTATTGATTTATGCTGGATTAGATGGCATCCGAAAACAAATTCCACTATGTGAACCATTGGATCAAAATTTATTTATAGCAGACCAATCTGTTACAGATACTCTCGAAAAACTGCCTGCCAATTTAAAAGAAGCGATAGAACAAGCAAATCAAAGCAGTTTAATCCAACAATATATCCCTGATATCCTGGATTAGGATTGCCACAACAGATTTTTGTTCAGAAAAAAGAAGAAAGGAGACGCTCCATATGGTGCAAAACAAGGACCTTAACAGTGTATTGGTTGTTTCGTCAAGTAAAAAATTTTATCAGCAATTTATGGAGCTGTTACCAAAAAGTGAATTTTCACCATTATGTTCTGTCACAACTGTAGGGGAAGCAAAGCGTATATTGGTAGATCGTAGTTTTCGTATTGTAATTGTAAATACACCATTGTCAGATGATTTTGGCATCCATTTTGCAATTGAATTAGCGGAAAAACAAAATTGTGGTATTTTGATTTTTGTAAAATCGGAAATACAGGACGCCATCTGTCAACAGGTAGAAAATTACGGAATTTTAACACTGCCAAAACCGGTTAGCAAGCAAATGGTGTTTCAATCCATAAAGCTTTTGGTGGCAATGCAGCAAAAAATTAGAGCTTTAGAAACAAAGGCATCTAGTCTACAAAGCAAAATGGAGGATATTCGCCTTGTAAATCGGGCGAAATTATTGTTAATCGAACAGCTAAAAATGAGTGAATCAGAAGCTCATCGTTATATTGAAAAAAGGGCAATGGATACCTGCGTAAAGCGCAGAAAAGTTGCGGAAGATATTATTAAAACATATGAAAATTAGATGATACCAGTGAAGTAAAATATCTTTTTGAAAGGAATTAGTTTAGAATGAAATTTACAAAAATGCAGGGATTAGGGAATGACTATATCTATTTTAACTGTATGGAAAAGGAGATTGGACATCCTGAGGAACTCTCCATTCAATTATCCCAATACCATTTTGGTATAGGGGCAGATGGAATTGTTTTAATATTGCCTTCTGAAATTGCGGATTTTAGGATGCGTATGTTCAATGCTGATGGCAGCGAAGGAAAAATGTGCGGAAATGCAAGCCGATGCATAGGAAAATATGTATACGAACGTGGATTAACAGATAAAACCGAACTTACATTAGAAACATTAAGCGGTGTAAAACAGCTTCAGTTGCAGGTACAAGATAAGAAAGTAACTTCTGTATCCGTAAATATGGGAGAACCCAAAGTGCGGGATGTAAACGCAACATTGATTATTGATGGAGTTGAATACCAGTACACAGATGTTTCCGTGGGAAATCCTCATTGTGTTATTTTTTCCCATAATATTGACGAAATGGATCTAGAGACGCCAGGTAGAAAGATTGAAGTAAATGAAAAATTTCCAGAGCGGACCAACGTAGAATTTGTGGAATTGATAAACCGTAATTTCATAAAAATGAGAGTTTGGGAGCGGGGCAGTGGCGAAACCATGGCTTGTGGAACAGGAGCTTGTGCTAGTGTTGTCGCGGCAGTAGAAAACGGATTCTGTGACCAAGATGTAACTGTTTTATTAAAAGGTGGACCTCTCCATATTTCTTATGGTAAGGATTTAATTATGACTGGGCCAGCAGCTTTTGTATTTGACGGGGAAATCAATGAGGAGGATTTTTCATGACACAGATAAATAAAAATTACTTAAATTTAAAAGAGAGCTATTTATTCTTTGATATCGCAAAAAGGGTAAAGAATTATGAAAATGAACATCCAGGTAAAAAAATAATACGAATGGGAATTGGAGATGTTAGTTTGCCGCTTTGTCCAGCTGTTATTACAGAAATGCAGGAAGCGGTTGCGGAAATGGGAAAAGCGGAAACATTTCACGGCTATGGACCAGAACAGGGATATAGTTTCCTGAAAAAGCCAATTATGGAATACTATCAAACATTTGGTGTTTTTTTGGAAGAAGATGAAGTGTTTGTTTCTGATGGTGCCAAAAGTGACCTGGGAAATATATTGGACTTATTTTCAAAAGAGAATACTGTTTTAATACCGGACCCTGTTTATCCAGTATATGTGGATACCAATATTATGGATGGACGAAAGATTATCTATTTAAAAGCAGACCAGGATAATCATTTTTTGCCAATGCCTCAAGAAAATATACAAGGAGATATTATTTATTTATGTTCTCCAAATAATCCAACAGGAGCGGCTTATAGCAAAGCACAGTTAAAAGAATGGGTGGATTTTGCGTTATCCCACAATAGCTTGATTCTTTTTGACGCCGCTTATGAGGCGTTTATTTCGGACGATAGCCCCCATAGTATCTATGAAATTGAAGATGCAAAACAATGTGCTATCGAATTTTGTTCCTTTTCTAAAACCGCGGGGTTTACTGGTACCAGATGTGGATATACCATTGTCCCGATGGCTTTGCATTTTCAAGATGTTTCCATTAATCATCTTTGGTTAAGGCGCCAGACTACTAAATTTAATGGGGTGTCTTATGTGGTGCAACGGGCTGCAAAGGCTGTTTTTTCCGCAGAAGGACAAAGGCAGACAAAGAAAAATATCGAGTATTATAAACGCAATGCTAAACTTATGGCTGATACAATGGAACGTTTAAATATTTGGTATACGGGAGGAAAAAATTCTCCTTATGTATGGATTCGTTGCCCGCATCAGATGAGTTCTTGGGAATTTCTTGACTATCTTTTAGAAAAAATTCAAGTGGTTGGAACACCTGGAGAAGGTTTTGGAAAGAATGGAGCAGGGTATTTTCGTTTTTCTGCTTTTTCCAGTTATGAGGATACTATAGAAGCGATGGAACGTTTTTACAATCTTTTTCAATTAAATGAGTTGCCGGACTTAACGAAATGAAGCATAAAAGAAAAGGGATATTACAATAATATCCCTTTTCTTTTATTATGTGGCTTAATGAATACAGTTTTAGATCTGCAGACAAAGTTATGTCGTTCATGAATTGTTTACTTTTATTTAAATGGAATCGGTGCATTTTATAGAGAAATTTGTTACAATGAATAAAATAGAAATGAATTTTAAGGAAGGCAAGGATATATGAAGTTAAAAAAAGAAGACATTATTACAATTCCTAATTTTTTATCTGCTGCTCGGTTTTTGATGATTCCAATTTTTGTTGCATTGTATTTGACAGCAGAAAATTCTACTCAAATACGTTGGGCTGGGTGTGTACTGATTCTTTCTGGGATTACAGATTTTTTGGATGGCTTTATTGCAAGGACATTCCATCAGATTAGTGAACTGGGAAAAGCAATGGATCCAATTGCAGATAAATTGACTCAAGCTGCGGTAATCTTTTGTTTTGTGTTCCGATATCCAGAGATTATATGGCTGGTAATTTTATTCGTTGTAAAAGAATTATTTATGGGAATTAACGGATTGATTTTAATCCAGTATGGAAAAAAACTTGGCGGTGCAAAATGGTATGGTAAATTATCTACTGCGGTATTTGATGTTGTAGTTGTAATACTGTTGATTTTCCCAGATTTAGATTATCGTATTATTATGGGGCTATTTTGGACCACAGGATTTTTCTTAGCTTTATCTTTTATTTTATATATTCCGGTTTTTGTAAAAATGTACCAAGAAGTAAAACAAGAACAAAAGTAAACCATATAAATGAACCAGGTCCTATCTTAATTGATAGGGCCTGGTTCATTATTAGATATACATTAAGCAATTTGATCACGGTACTGTTTTGGTGTAATTTGAAAAACATTTTTAAAAGCACGCTCAAAACTACGTCGGTCGCTATAACCCAGGGTAGCGGCAATGGTCTCTGTAGAAAAATCTGAATTTGCCAACATTTCTTTTGCTTTATTTAATTTCATTTTATTTACCGTTTCCGCAAACCCATGTCCAGTTTGTTTGGAAATAAATCTGGAAATGTAGTTGGCAGAATAATGAAATTTATCAGATAACTCAGTTAATGTAACCGTCATAAAATGAGAATTAATATAACTTAATAAATCTAAAATATTTAAAACTTTCGTATTACTCTGTATTACTTTATTTTTTTGGTATAGTGAAGATAGCTCTAACAGAAAACCGCTTAAAACCGCCTTCATCATAGATTGCCAGTTCGGTTCTTGAGTCAAATAGGTAGATAACAACTTATAGAGGAAAAATAATAGATCGCAATCCTCTTCTAATTGGCATGAAATATATTTTGGTTGAGCAACTGGACTATAGATAGAATTGACAAAGAACTGATACAACAGATCATCTGTATCCAGCATGTTAATCAAACTATCCATAAAGGTGGACTTTCGCACTAAAATATTAACAAGATTTGTTGTTTCGTCATCTAATACAACGTTATGGGCAAGTTGTGTATTTAAAATCCAGATTGCCCCTGGCTGTAAAATAAATTCAGATTCATCTACATAGATATGACAGGTTCCGGAATGCAGATAATAAAACTCAAAAAATTCGTGAGTATGCTGGTGTAATTTTGCTTTTTTACAGCGTTCTTTTAAAGGAGTTTTTGTCGTATTCCAGGGAAAAAACTGTTCCGTTAAAAAGTCTAAATAAATCGTAATATTTTCATCATCATCAAAGAAGTTGTTTTCTTTTCGGATAGATATAGAGGGTTTATTGGGATCCAGTTGGACAGATTGTTTCTGTTTAGAGTTATTAATTATGCGTTCTTTAAATTTTACCATATGTATAGGATTTTTTCTAATATCCCGTACAATAACATCCAGTTTTTTTATTAATTTATTTTCCATGATTTTCCCTTTCCTTCCTGTGTTTATCATAACAATAGTTAAAAAAATTGTCAATATATCATTTTTAATCTTAAAATTGAGTAAATAAAAAAAGTATAATATCCATAAAAATGATACAATTTATATTACAAGAGTGTGAAAACTGTCCTATTAAATAAAATGGCCCATATGATATAATTTAACCAACGCAAGGGATTGCGGGGAGTAAAAAATTGTTTTTTTATTTATGCAGAGAGGAGAAAACAAATGGCAAAAAGTTTAAAAACACGAATTGTTGCCGTTGTAACAGCTACAGCGTTGCTTGGTTCTATGCTG
The DNA here is from genome assembly GCF_014297275.1 of Clostridium facile. Classification (NCBI taxonomy): domain Bacteria; kingdom Bacillati; phylum Bacillota; class Clostridia; order Eubacteriales; family Clostridiaceae; genus Clostridium; species Clostridium facile. Next base: position 1,520,205 of record NZ_JACOQK010000001.1, on the reverse strand, counting down.
GCAGCTACCAATGTATTTGCGACATCAACCGAACGTTTGGAACTGGTTAATCTCAAAACGGATGGCTTAGTACAACCATTGGGTATTGATGATGCACAGCCAGAATTTAGCTGGCAGATGGATTCCAACATTATTGGAGTTAACCAGCAATCTTATCAGGTTATTGTAAAAGACAATAACAATAATGTGGTTTGGGATTCCGGTGTGGTAAAGGATAGCACTTCTACCTTTATTCAATACGAAGGTACAGAGTTGCAACCAAAAACCCAGTATACTTGGACGGTAACTGTTACAGATGATGCTGGTGATACCTATACTTCTGAACCACAAACTTTTGAAACAGGTTTGATGGATACAACAAGAACTTCTTGGGATGGAGCAGAATGGATTGGTGCGGATGAACTGACTTTGGATGCAACTTCCGCAGCACTGTTTGATTTAAGAACAGATTTAACAATTCCTGAAGGAAGCACAAAGGCATCTGTTATTTTTGGTGCAGATGATTTCCGTCTAAACGATGAATATCTGAACATTTGGCGTAAAGGTGGGGAAAACTATATTAAATATGAAATTGATGTAACTGATCCAAATGCAGCTAAATTGAATATTTATGTAGTTGGTATGCCAGCTAAAGGACAAGAAGTAGAAAATGATGCAGCAGAAGTTGATTATACAATTGATATTTCTAATGTAATTAACGCTGAAAATGCTCATGCCCCCCATAATATTCGTATTGCTACTGTAAATAATATTAACAACATTGATTGTGTTATTGACGATATAACAGTAGATAGCAAACGCACATTAAATGTATTGGGTAGCGGTCATAACTATAACAGCTTCCCGAACTTAAATTCCATTGGTTTTGCGGTTCCAGCTGGTGAAACTGCTACATACAGTAATATGACAGTAGAAAATATGGGCTATGGTACTGGTACACTGTTTGGGGCAGAAATTGGCGCAACCTATGACATTTTTAATGGTTTAGATGGCGTTACTGTAAATGATGACAATACGATTACTGTTGGAAAAGCTGATGCGGATGTTTTAGCATATGCTGACCCATCTTATGGTTCTGCCCCAATGTTACGTACAGAATTTAACGCAGATAAAGAAATCGCTTCCGCTAGAATGTATGTTACCGCTCAAGGTATTTATGAAATGTACATTAACGGCGAAAGGATGGGCGATGACTGGTTCAACCCAGGAAACGAAGAATACCGCGAAAGAATTGCTTATCACACCTATGATGTAACCGATATGTTACAGCAGGGTGAAAACGCTATCGGCGCCCAGCTAAGTGAAGGCTGGTGGAGTGGTTACCAAACTTATACTTCTTCCAACTATAACTATTATGGTGATAAACAAGCATTGATGGCTAAATTGGAAATCACCTATACAGATGGTACCACCGATACTGTTGTAACCGATGACGCTACGTGGGATTACTACGGTGATGGTCCAGTAGAATATGGTTCTTTCTATCAAGGCGAACGTTATAACGCATTAAAAGAACAAGATGGATGGTCCACAGTAGGTTATGATGACAGTGCTTGGAGAGATGCGACAGTCATTGAAACCCGTGAAGCGTTTGATGATTACGAATTAGTTACCCGTTATGATGAACCAGCGGGCATCGTAAACGAAATACCTGTAAAAGAAGCGTTGGGAGAATCCCGTCCAGGTTCTGGTTCTTACATTTATGATATGGGTGAAAACGTAATTGGTGTCCCACAGATTACAATTCCAGATGAATATGTGGATGAAGGTCAGGAAGTAACTGTACGTTTTGCTGAAATCCTCTATCCAGATAATTTAGCGGAATATACAGATGCTGATATCGATGGTATGTTGATGACAGAAAACTACCGTGCAGCTTTATCTACCGACTTTTATACAGCAAAAGATGGTGATAATGTAATTGAGCCTCATTATACCTTCCATGGCTATCGTTACCTGGAAATCACAGGTCTGAAAAAAGAATTGCCGGCTGAATATATTAAGACATTAGTACTTTCTTCTATTGAAACAACAGCTACTTATGATAGCTCCAATGCTTTGGCAAATAGACTGTTTAAAAACGTTCAAAATTCTCAGACAAGTAACTTCTTGTCTTTACCAACTGACTGTCCACAGAGAAACGAAAGAATGGGCTGGACAGGTGACGCACAAGTGTTCTCCCGTGCGGCAACCTATAATGCGGATGTATATAACTTCTACCGTCAATGGTTAGTAACTTTGAGGGATTCCCAAGGGGAAAATGGTTCTTTACCAGTAACCGCTCCTTCTTATGGTAAAGTAACGGATGGTGAAGTACAAGTAGGGCATCCAGGTAGTGGCTTTATGGGTATTTCATGGGATGCTGCTTTGACATTAATTCCATGGCAGTTATACCGTCAATATGGTAATACTGGTATTATCGAAGAAAATATTGACGCTATCTATAGTTATCTGAATTACCTTGATGCAAATGATATGACATATACTAATGAAGCTGGTGAAAGTATAACAGAACCATCCTTAACCAGTAAAACTGGTATTTTGGCAGACTGGCTATCTCGTGTATCTACAGATGCCTCTTTGATTAATAATGGTGTATACATCTATTTGATGGATGTTGCTTCTCAGATGGCAGAAGTTGTTGGTAAAACTGATATGGCTACCGAATTGCGTACTCGTTACGATGCAGCAAAAGAAGCTTGGAATAATATTTATGTTGACCAGGAAACAGGTAAAACACAAAAAACAGATGGTACCATACAGGATACAGAAGCTTCCTACGCAACTGCATTGGTTTACAATGTATTTAACGAAGCAAATAAAGCAAAAGCAGTAGAAAACTATGTAAATATTGTGAAGAATCCAGATCCAACTTTTGAAGATGATAATGGTAAGATTCCAGCATATTCTATTACTTCTGGTTTCTCCGGTACACCAAACCTGGTTCCAGCATTAACCCAAAATGGTTATATTGAAGATGCTTATAAACTGTTTGAACAAACAGAATACGCTTCTTGGCTGTATCCAGTAACCCAGGGTGCAACTTCTGTTTGGGAACGTTGGAATTCCTATACCGTAGAAAACGGCTTTGGTGGAAACAACTCAATGAACTCCTTCAATCACTTCTCCTTAGGTGCTATCTCTGAATGGATGATGGGATATCAATTAGGTATCACAGGCGATGATGCAAATCCAGGTTATCAAGAATTCATCCTTCAACCAACAGTAGGTGGGACATTCACTTATGCAAACGGTTCCTTTGAATCCAACTATGGTGAAATCTATAGTGGTTGGACAGCAGACAATGGTTCTATCACTTCTTACAGTGCAGTAGTACCTGCAAATACAACAGCTACTCTGTACTTACCAATTAGTGAAGAACAAGCTGCAACATTCGAAAATATTGATGGTGTTACCTACGAAGGTATGGCAGTTAACAATGAAACCACTGTAGCAAAATTTACAGTAGAAGCTGGTGGTTATGACTTTAATATTACAGCAGATGGCGTAAGTGCATCTATTAAAGATGGTTATGTATCTAGAGATAGTCAACCTACAACAAATAAAGGTATTTTGAATACTGTAATTGCATATGCAGAAAATGCACAAGCAAGCGAAGAATTTGAAAATGTAATTGCAGATGTACAGAAATCCTTTACAACTGCTCTGGACAATGCTAAGGCAATAGCTGCAAATGATGATGCAACTCAGGAAGAAATTGATGCAGCATGGCAGACATTGTTGACAGAAATCCATAAATTAGGATTTGTCAAAGGGGATATTACCTCTTTACAACAACTGGTAACATTAGGCGAAAGCTATGATATGAATGATTTTGTGCAAGCAGGCCAAGCAGAATTTAAAGAAGCATTGGAAGCAGCACAAGCAATCCTTGCAGATAAAGACAACGCAATGCAGGCAGAAATCGAAACAGCAGAAACCAATCTGCTGAACGCAATGTTGAACCTGAGATACAAAGCGGATAAATCCGTCTTAGAATCTGTATTGGCAGAAGCGAATGGTAAAGACGCATCTGCTTACACAGCAGAAAGTTACGCAGTATTAACAGCGGCAGTAGCGGAAGCAAATACAGTAATGGAAAATGAAAACGCAACCCAGGAAGAAGTAGATGCAGCTGTACAATCTGTACAGACAGCAATCGATGGTTTAGTAGCAGTAGATGGAACCGTTCCAGAAGAAACAACACCATCCACTGATGATGTAGCTACTCAAACTGGACAGGAATCTACAACAACCAAAGCGAATGCAGCTAAGACTGGTGACTTTGCTCCAATTGCTGGTGTAGTAGCCCTGATGGGTATTGCAGGTGTTTCTGTAATGGTACTCCGTAAAAAACATAATAAATAATTTAGTATCTTTTCTCTAAATTAAAAATAGGTGTTTTACAACCCCTCCAATTTATAATTGGAGGGGTTGTTTATTGCCATGGAAACGTTCCGTTTAACAGGGAGAGATATTCTGCAAAAAATGTTAATTTCAAGTTATAAATCAAGCAAGCTATTAGAAAAGGTACTACAAATATAAATAAATTGAATTGTGTGAATAACATTTTTTGGAGTGATAGGATAATAAATACAAGTAAAGGAAATTTTCAGTGCTTTTTCGATGTTTTTTAGTACTATTTTCGAGCTATTCAAGCCTCTGGTTTAGCCGAAAGTTGTGACTTTAAATTCATAGAATATTTGGTAAATAGAAAAATGTTACATTAAAGAACACTATAGCGGATAAGTTGATGATATGATTGGGGTAGTTTACAATACGATAGTTTTTGAGAACTTAAAAAATGAAATTAATAGAATATGAAAAATTCTAATGTGTAAAATCTGGTATACTCTTTCCAAGTTAGATGGATTATTTTATAGAATAATTATTCTATGATGATAAAAGATAATATTAAAATAGAAAAGAGGTGTGCCAATATGATAAATATTAGAAAAGTTGCTATAATTGGTTGTGGATTTGTTGGTTCTTCGATTGCGTTTAGTTTAATGCAGCGAGGGTTATTTTCTGAAATGGTTTTAATTGATTCCAATCAAGAGAAAGCGGAAGGAGAAGCAATGGACTTGGGGGATGGCTTACCTTATACTGCTTCGATGGATATCTATGCTGGGAGATATGATGATATTGCGGATTGCGCTTTAGTGATTATCACAGCTGGAGCAAATCAAAAACCAGGGGAAACCCGTTTAGACTTAATTGATAAAAATGTAGCAATTTTAAAAACTATTATTCCAGAAATAAAAAAACGTAATTTTGAAGGTATTTTAATGATTGTCTCTAATCCAGTAGACGTTTTAACCTATGCTGCTTATAAAATTTCTGGTTTTCCTGCCCATCGTGTGATTGGTTCCGGTACTGTATTAGATACGGCTAGGTTAAAACAATTATTAGGGGAATATTTAAGGGTAGATGCCAGAAGTGTACACGCTTTTATCGTCGGGGAACATGGGGACAGCGAACTTGCGGTATGGAGCAGTGCCAATGTGTCAGGTATCGATTTAGATCATTTTTGCGAAATTCGTGGAGAATCCAACCATGAAAATTCTATGGAAAATCTATATGAAATAGTTCGAGATAGTGCTTATGAGATTATTAAACGGAAAGGAGCTACCTATTATGGTATTGCAATGGCTGTTGCAAGAATTTCTGAGAGTATTGTAAAAGATGAACATTCTGTTTTACCAATTTCAGTCGTTCTGGAAGGAGAGTATGGATTAAAAGGATTAAGTTTAAGCATTCCCTCTATTGTAGGAAAGAATGGGCTGGAGACGATATTGGAAATCCCATTAAGTAAAAAAGAAAATGACGCATTAGCAGCTTCCGCAAAGCAGCTAGAACAAGTAATACAGAAAATCCATTTTTAAAACTAGTGGCCTAGATCTTTCTAGGCCATTTTTGGTGTTTTTTCGATGATAAGTAGTATATTATATGAGAAAGATTGCTATAAGATTTTCTGGAACTATAATCAACTAAAAATCCGTGATTTTAGGTTAATGATTTTTCGATAGCAAGGTGTTTTTTTCCTATATTATACTCCATATTTACTTGTGAAGGAAAAAATCAACTATGAGGATGATAAAATATATGGAGTTTATTTTGTATATATCCTATAAAATTTAAAAATTGTAATCGTTTTTTAGTACAAGTATAGTTTGGTTACAAATCTTTATGTAATCTTTATGTATATACAAGATAGATTAATATCATGTTAACGAAATAAGTGATATTATCTTTTTAGGCCTTAATGGACTTCAAAAAGGAGGGCACTATAATGTTGGATTTAGCGATGATAGGCACATTGGCTGTTTGCTTTCTATTAATTAAATTGCTAGCAGACTGGTGTGGCCATCAAATCGACAGAAAAGATTAAGGATAGGAGGACGATATAGAATGATTCTGTTAATCTTAATTTTGATCTTTATGTCAGGCTATTTACTATATGCTTTAGTAAATCCAGAAAAATTTTAATACTTGCTTATAGTAAATACAAAAAGAAATTTTTAGGAGGATAATCAAACTATGTTACAGATGATTGTAATACTAGCTGTTTTCGTTGCTTTGATCATTCCTTTAGGTACTTATTTATATCATATTGCAGAAAGAAAACACACATTTGCTGATCCTGTGTTTGACCGTGTAGATGGTGTTATCTATAAAGTATGTGGTATAAACCCTGATAAAGGAATGAACTGGAAGAAATATGCGCTTTCTTTAGTACTGGCAAATGCCGTAATGGTTTTTGTTGGGTATTTGATTTTGCGGATTCAATTTCTTCCAATTTTCAATCCAAATGGAATTGAAGGGATGCCTGCTGACCTTTCCTTTAACACCATTATATCATTTATGACCAATACAAACTTGCAACATTATTCTGGTGAAAGTGGACTGTCTTATTTAAGTCAGATGTTGGTAATTATCTTTATGATGTTTACTTCAGCTGCAAGCGGCTATGCAGCTTGTGTAGCTTTTGTGAGAGGTCTCTCCGGTAGAGGAAAAGACATGGGTAACTTTTATGCTGATTTAATCCGCATTACAACTCGTGTTTTAATCCCATTGTCTATCATTGTTGGTTTATTGCTAGTATGGCAAGGATGTCCACAAAACTTATCTCAAAATGCTACTTTCCAGACTATTGAAGGAAATTTCCAAGATATGCAGATGGGTCCAATCGCCTCACTTGTATCTATCAAGCACTTAGGAACAAATGGTGGTGGTTTCTTGGGGGCAAACTCTACAACTCCATTGGAAAACCCAACCATTCTTACCAATATGATTGAAATGCTGTCCATGATGATTTTACCAGGTGCTTGTGTACTGATGTTTGGCAAAATGGTCCGTAGCCGTAAAAAAGAAAAAGACCTGAGAAAAATGAAAAATGGTCAGATCCGTACCCCTATTTTTGGAACAGAAGGTCGCACCATTTTCTGTGCAATGGGTGTCATTTTCTTAATTGGTTTAGCTGTTTGCTATTTTGCAGAATTAGCAGGAAACCCAGCGTTGGCTAAGGTTGGTTTAAACCAGAGTATGGGCAGTATGGAAGGAAAAGAAGTTCGTTTTGGTATAGCACAATCCGCTATGTTTACTACTGTAACAACTTCGTTTACAACTGGTACTGTAAATAATATGCATGATACTTTGACGCCACTTGGTGGTATGATACCATTGCTACATATGATGTTAAATTTGGTATTTGGCGGTAAAGGCGTTGGCTTGATGAACATGGTTATGTATGCTATTTTGGCTGTATTTATTTGCGGTTTAATGATCGGACGTACACCAGAATATTTAGGCAAAAAAATTGAAGGTAAAGAGATGAAGTTAACCGCTCTTTGCATTATTGTTCATCCGTTATTGATTTTAGCATTCTCTGCAATTGCAGTTGGAACAGCAGCTGGCTTAGAGGGAATTACAAATCCAGGTTTCCATGGTCTGAGCCAGGTGTTATATGAATTTTCCTCCTCTGCTGCTAACAATGGTTCTGGTTTTGAAGGATTAGCGGATAATACCTTGTTCTGGAACGTTACCGCAGGGTTAGCAATGTTCTTTGGCCGATATATTTCGATTATTATTCAGCTTGCAGTTGCAGCTTCCTTGATGAGAAAAGCTCCAGTAAATGAATCAATTGGTACCTTGCGTACAGATACACCAACCTTTACTATTGCATTGATAGCGGTTGTATATATCTTTGCTGCATTGACATTCTTCCCAGCATTGTCACTTGGCCCAATTGCTGAGCATCTAACTCTATGGGGTTAAGGAGGGGTTGAACGATGAGTAAAAAACAAAAAACTAAATTTATTACTGCCGATATTTTAAAAAGTGCAATTGGAAATGCGTTTATTAAGTTAAACCCAAGATATATGATGAAAAATCCAGTTATGTTTGTAGTAGAAGTTGGATGTATCATCACTTTGATCCTTTGCTTTGTTCCAAATTTATTTGGAACTACAGATATTCCAAATGTTCGCACTTATAATATTATTGTTACAATTATTCTGTTTATCACGGTTTTGTTCGCAAACTTTGCGGAAGCTGTGGCAGAAGGTCGTGGTAAAGCACAAGCTGCTAGTTTGAAAAAGACACAAAAAGATACAGAAGCACGTTTGATTCATGAAGATGGGACAGAAGAAATTGTTAGTTCTAGCCAATTAAAAAAAGGTGATATTGTCCTGGTAAAAACAGGAGAAATTATTCCAAATGATGGCGAGGTAATTGAAGGGGTTGCTTCTGTTGATGAATCCGCTATTACTGGGGAATCCGCTCCGGTTGTTCGTGAGAGCGGCGGAGACTTTTGCTCTGTTACTGGTGGTACTACAGTAGTTAGTGACTGGCTGCGTATTAAAATTACATCTTCCCCTGGTGATAGTTTCCTGGATCGTATGATTGCACTGGTCGAAGGTGCTTCACGTAAAAAGACACCTAACGAGATTGCTTTGAATACTTTATTGGTAAGTTTGACCATTATCTTTATGATTGTAATTATCACTTTATACCCTATTGGTATTTATAGTGGTGTAACACTTCCTGTTGCTACTTTGATTGCTCTGGCTGTTTGTTTGATTCCAACTACCATTGGTGGTTTGTTATCCGCAATTGGTATTGCTGGTATGGACCGTGTAACTCGTTTTAATGTTATTGCAATGTCTGGTAAAGCGGTAGAAGCATGTGGCGACGTAGATACCATGATTTTGGATAAAACAGGTACCATTACATTCGGTAACCGTCTAGCAGCTGATTTTTATCCAGTTGGCAATGCTGATAAAAATGATTTAATCAATTGTGCGGTACAAAGTTCTTTACATGACAGTACTCCAGAAGGAAAATCTACAGTTGAACTGGGACGGAAATTAGGCTGCGATATACAAGAAATGGATGGTGCAGAATACATAGAATTCTCCGCACAAACCCGTATGAGCGGTGTGGATTTGCCAGATGGAACAAAGATCCGGAAAGGTGCAAGTGAAGCGATCCAAGAGTATGTAGTAGCGAATGGAGGTACCATTCCAGCTGATTTGGAAGAACGTGTGAATGAAGTAGCACGTTTAGGGGGTACACCATTAACTGTATGCAAAGGAAATGTAGTGCTTGGTGTTATCTATTTAAAAGATACCGTAAAACCAGGTATGAGGGAACGTTTTGAACGTTTGCGTGCAATTGGTATAAAAACCATTATGTGTACAGGGGATAACCCATTAACTGCAGCAACCATTGCTTCAGAAGCAGGCGTAGACGATTTTATTGCGGAATGTAAACCAGAAGATAAAATCCGTGTTATTAAAGAAGAACAGGCACATGGTAAAATTGTTGCCATGACAGGTGATGGAACCAATGACGCCCCTGCCCTTGCACAGGCAAATGTTGGTTTGGCGATGAACAGTGGTACTGCCGCTGCAAAAGAAGCTGCTAATATGGTAGACTTGGATTCTAACCCAACCAAAATTTTGGAAGTTGTAGAGATTGGTAAACAATTATTAATTACTCGCGGAAGCTTAACAACATTCAGTATTGCAAACGATATTGCAAAATACTTTGCAATTATTCCAGCTATGTTCATGAGTTATATCCCTGCGTTAGGGGTATTGAATATCATGCATCTGGCTTCTCCATTGAGCGCGATTCTATCTGCATTAATCTTTAACGCCATTATTATTCCTTGCTTGATTCCTTTGGCAATGAAAGGTGTTAAATATAGACCAATGAACAGCAGCAAAATGTTACGCCGTAACATGTTAATTTATGGTTTAGGCGGTATTATTGTTCCGTTTGTGGGAATCAAAATTATTGACTTAATCATCCATCCATTATTAATGTTGTTGGGTTTGAATTAAGGGAGGATATACTATCATGGGAACAAAATTAAAAAATGCAATGAGTGGACTGAAAAAGGCTTTTCTGGTTACAGTAGTATTGCTGATTCTTTGTGGCTTGATTTATCCATTAGTATTAACGGGTATTTCTCAGGTGATATTTCCAAAACAGGCAAATGGTAGTGTAATTACTGTAGATGGAAAACAAGTTGGTTCTGAATTGGTTGGCCAGGATTTTACTGATGAACGCTTTATGAAGTGCCGTCCATCTTCTGTAAACTATAATACTTATACCCAGGAAGATGTAGATAACGGTGACCATACTATGGGTGCGCCATCTTCTGGCTCTAATAACTATGCTCCTTCTAACCCTGAATTGGCAGAACGTGTACAAGCGGATATTGACGCATTTTTAGAAGAAAATCCAGATGTGAAAAAAGAGGATATCCCAACTGATTTGCTAACGGCTTCCGGTTCTGGTTTGGATCCACATATCTCTCCAGAATCTGCTGAAATACAGATTCCACGTTTGGTAGAAACTACAAAATTATCCGAAGATGAATTAAAACAGATTGTAAAGGATAATACAAACGGTAAATTCCTTGGAATTTTTGGTGAAGAGACTGTTAATGTATTAGGTGTTAACCTGGACATTGCAGAAAAACTTGGTATGATTGGCAGTGAAGAATAATTGCTAGAAAACCTAATAAAAGGCTACTATTGAAATTTCAATAGTAGCCTTTTTTATATGAAAGAAATATAAGGTAGTAGTATAGGAAATATTAATAAAAATAGGTAGAATTTGAGGTAATGAAAAAATGATAGCAGTTTTTTGGACAAATTAGAAGCTTGATGAAATCTTCACATTAGAGAATATTACAAGACTGTAAGTTTATTTTCTATTTTGACGTAATTTGATAAAAAAAACGATTTACTTCCTTCATATTCATTCCATATAATATAAATACAATAATGACTGATCTACTGAAAGGAGGGAATTGTTTTGCGTTGTCCAAATTGCGGAAAGGAAAATCCACAGGGATATTTAATATGTTATTTTTGTCATGAGCTTTTAACACCACGCCCCAATAAAATTTATGGAGTGGATACAAGACCAACGATTGATCTTGAACAAAACAACAAGCAAGAATTAAATCAATGGAAAGAAGAACCACATTTACAGTTTGAAACATCATCTCCAGTTAGTCAGCAAAAAAAGGAACAGGAGAATTTAAAAAATACAACATCAAAGCCACAAAAAATAAAACAGCAGAAAACAAAAGCTGCAAAATCAAAACGTCCTAAACGATCAAAATCTCCAAAAAGGGTAAAACAAAAGAAACAAAAACGAGTGAGTTCTCCTCGGAAGCAAGTAAAAGAAGTTCATACAGTGAAAAAACGGGGAGGTTTTTTGGCAGCATTTTTAGCACTATTGTTGCTTGCTATTGCCGCTATTGTCATTGCTGGAGCTTTGTTGATTCACCATTATGGATTACAAACAATATTAAACCATTTTGGATATCAAATTACTACAGTACAACAGGATGAAACATCTTCTCAAGAAGTATCAGAATTCAGTTCCATACAACAAGAAACTGAATCGAAAGTGGATCAAAAAGGGGAAAGTTCTTCAGAACCGGAAACATCTTCGGAACCAGAAGAAAACAAAGAACTAGAATAAGAAACTTAGCCTGCTCAAATTCTATTTATGATTGGGCGGGCTAAGTTTTTATAGAGGGTCATCAGTAAAGGTGGACATATGATTCCAATCATTATTATTGGTAGGAATCTATTTGGCTAATTGTATAGGAACATTTTGATTTCTTGACAGTAGTAGAAAAAAGGTGTATCCTTTCATTAATAAATAAGCTGATGTAAAAAGAAACAATTGATGCTAAAATTTTGGTTAATATTACTTAAATCTACTTTACGTAGATAGAAATAGAACAGCATGTGAGTTGTTTTTAAAGATAAATTTGTTATGCTAAGGTATACAAATAAATGAGGAGGAAAACTTTTTGGACAGTAAAAGGACGGGGCTGTTTATTGCTTATTGCCGCAAACAAAAACAGATGACCCAACAACAATTAGCAGATACTTTAGGAGTAACCAATAAAGCTGTTTCGAAATGGGAAACGGGCCAGGGAATGCCAGATATTAGTATTTTAGAATCTTTAAGTCAGATATTAGGTGTTAGTATTGATGAGATTATCAGAGGAGAGAAACAAAAAAATACTACAAATCATCCAGAAGAACAAAAAGAGGATATGCCAGAAGAAAATACAGTTGAAATAACCACAAAGATGGATGAAACTATTTTGTTGGATTATTATAAAAATATGTTTCCAATAAAAACAAGAAAAAGAAGATATCTTATTTATTTTCTATTAATTATTTTAGGTATTAGTATTGGTATGGTCGTTTGGGATACCAACTGGATTGTTACGATTCTGGTTGGATGTTTATATATTGCAATAGTAACGATTACCATTTGTTTTGTTCAGCAACAATATAAATTGGCTGCGAAAAGGAAATTAAAGAAAAACCATCAATTATATGGTGGCATTCCAATTTTAAAAGTTTTGTTGCAACAAGAAAAAATTCATTGTATGGATTCTTTTTTAGACATACAGCTTCCATATCATAAAATTAAAACAATAATAGAAACAGAGTGCCTTATTCTTTTGACTTATGAAACGAATACAGTTTTATTAGATAAAAGAGGAATAAAAGACCATACTGTTATGGAAGTATTGGAATTATTCCATCAAAAAGCCCCGCAAGCATTCTGCAAAAAATATATTCCTAGCAATCAGTCAAAAATAAAGAACATAGTTGGAGTTAGCTGTATTATCATAGGAGCATTATTACAATTATTACAGATTGTTTATTATGGATTGCATTACTCTCAAGGAGTAGAATATCTTTGGGATGGTATGCTGTACTGGATCAATGGCATTTTAATCGCTTTGGTTGGAATAGGGATTATCAGTTTGGTTTGGCCAAAACGAAAATGGATACTGACAAGTTCGATCTTAGCTATGTTATTGTTGGTACTCAATTTATTTGGTTCATTTATTTCACAAAATAAAAATGAGACGATCTGGTCTATATCACCAGATGGAAGCAATAGCATGGTAATGAAGCGAAATCCAGATACAGGAAGAACATATGATTACCATCATCATAAACTGTTTTTTATTTCATCTGGCAGCCAGCTTCCGTACACAGTAAGTAAAAACAAAAAAATCCAATGGCTTACCAATGATATTTGCGCTTTTACGTATATGTCCCCGGACGACAGTCAGATCCACCAATATATTGCTACTTATGGAGATAGAACATTGGGATCCTATTATTATGTTACAAATGTGATTGGCGGAGATTGGACAACTTATGATACGAACAATACGGTTGGATGGCATATTCTTGTAGATGACGGAGTTATGCTAAAATATGGAGAAACCAAAGAATATTATTCGTTGGATGATTGCGTCCAATTTGGAACTACTGCGATAGCTTTATGTAAAAATGGGATTCCCCAATGGACAATTGTGTTGAATGAAGATTGTGAAGTAACAAGTGGAAGCGATTTAACAGGAACGATTACTTTATGTAAGGTATCAATGGATCAAACTGCTCCAACTATATTTCATCGTAGTTCATCTGAGGCGAATTTAGATGAGTTAGAAGAATTGAAACTGGGGTAAAATTTTAGGAAGGAAGGTGATAGTTTGGTTATTGATGTGCATACACATATTTTTCCTGAACATATTGCAGAAAAAGCAACAAACAATATTGGAAATTATTATCAAATACCAATTCAATTTAACGGTACAGTAAATCAATTATTAGATAATATGCAACAATACCATATTGACAAATGTGTTGTAAATTCTGTTGCGACAAATCCTCATCAAGTACAAACTATTAATCAATTTGTGGCAGAACAAGTTAAAAATTATCCTAATCAGTTAATTGGGTTTGGTTCATTGCATCCTGATAGTGAAAATTTAGAACAGGATTTTCAACAATTACGGGAACTTAAGTTAAAAGGAATCAAATTGCATCCTGATTTTCAAGGAAGAGCAATTGATGACCCAAAAGTAATGAAAATCTATGAAATGGCGGAAGGATGTTGTCCGATCTTAATGCATATGGGAAGTACAGATTCGGATTTATCCAGCCCAAAGCGCTTGGCGAAGATATTGGACTTGTTTCCGAAATTAGATATCATAGCAGCTCATTTTGGAGGTTGGTCCCATTGGGAAGATGCGGCATTAGAGTTGGCATTAAAACGCGTCTATGTAGACAGCAGCAGTACCCAATATGCAGTAAAGCCGCATCAAATTCGGGAATTAATCGATATCTTTGGAATTCATCATGTGATTTTTGGTTCAGATTATCCTATCTTTAATGCAGGAGATGAATTAAAACGATTTGAAAACATTCCAATGACAGAAGAAGAAAAGGAATGTATTTTCCATGGCAATATAGAGCGTCTCCTATTAAAATATAAAACAAATAGCTGATTTATTTGGATTTATTATCTTATTAGATAATATTTCTACTGAATTGTTGTTGCTATAATATCAGAAAAACCTGTTATAAATAAGTAAATTTTAGTAAATCAATCCATAATAAGGAAAATATAATAGAAAAAAGGAAAAAGTAGTTGACAAAAGGGAGAAGGTGTGATATATTATTAAAGCTGCAACGGAAGAGCGGCCGGGAGGGCAAGAGGCGCCGTTGAGCAAAAAGGAAGAAACGAAAAAAGATGAAAAAACATCTTGACAAAGAGGAAGCGATATGATATAATAAATAAGTCGCTTCTGAGGCAAGCGAAACGAAAGAAACAAAAAACTTTCAAAAAAGCTTGACAAAATCACAGAGATGTGATAAAATAGTAAAGCTGCTTGAGGGCAGCGGTCAAGAAACGACAAAAACAGGACCTTGAAAATTAAACAATATAGTAAGTAACGAAAACGAACCAATCCTTGTTAATTCAAGAGTTTTAGTTATTTTAGAAAAAATGACGTTAGCGTATTCGAGTAATACGAGCTAGATTAAATCATCCGAGAGGATGTTTTGATATGATTAAATTAAGAGTTTGATCCTGGCTCAGGACGAACGCTGGCGGCGCGCCTAACACATGCAAGTCGAACGGAGATACCTGTTAGATCCCTTCGGGGTGACGATGGACTATCTTAGTGGCGGACGGGTGAGTAACACGTGAGCAACCTGCCTTACAGAGTGGGATAACGTTTGGAAACGAACGCTAATACCGCATAACATTAACTTATCGCATGGTAAGATAATCAAAGAAATTCGCTGTAAGATGGGCTCGCGTCTGATTAGATAGTTGGTGAGGTAACGGCTCACCAAGTCGACGATCAGTAGCCGGACTGAGAGGTTGAACGGCCACATTGGGACTGAGACACGGCCCAGACTCCTACGGGAGGCAGCAGTGGGGAATATTGCACAATGGGGGAAACCCTGATGCAGCGACGCCGCGTGAGGGAAGAAGGTTTTCGGATTGTAAACCTCTGTCTTCAGGGACGATAGTGACGGTACCTGAGGAGGAAGCTCCGGCTAACTACGTGCCAGCAGCCGCGGTAATACGTAGGGAGCGAGCGTTGTCCGGAATTACTGGGTGTAAAGGGAGCGTAGGCGGGACAGCAAGTTGAATGTGAAATCTATGGGCTCAACCCATAAACTGCGTTCAAAACTGTTGTTCTTGAGTGAAGTAGAGGTAGGCGGAATTCCTAGTGTAGCGGTGAAATGCGTAGATATTAGGAGGAACACCAGTGGCGAAGGCGGCCTACTGGGCTTTAACTGACGCTGAGGCTCGAAAGCGTGGGTAGCAAACAGGATTAGATACCCTGGTAGTCCACGCTGTAAACGATGATTACTAGGTGTGGGGGGGTCAACCTTCCGTGCCGGAGTTAACACAATAAGTAATCCACCTGGGGAGTACGACCGCAAGGTTGAAACTCAAAGGAATTGACGGGGGCCCGCACAAGCAGTGGAGTATGTGGTTTAATTCGAAGCAACGCGAAGAACCTTACCAGGTCTTGACATCCAACTAACGAGATAGAGATATGTTAGGTGCCCTTCGGGGAAAGTTGAGACAGGTGGTGCATGGTTGTCGTCAGCTCGTGTCGTGAGATGTTGGGTTAAGTCCCGCAACGAGCGCAACCCTTACCATTAGTTGCTACGCAAGAGCACTCTAATGGGACTGCCGTTGACAAAACGGAGGAAGGTGGGGATGACGTCAAATCATCATGCCCCTTATGACCTGGGCCACACACGTACTACAATGGCTATTAACAGAGGGAAGCAATACCGCGAGGAGGAGCAAACCCCTAAAAATAGTCTCAGTTCGGATTGCAGGCTGCAACCCGCCTGCATGAAGCCGGAATTGCTAGTAATCGCGGATCAGCATGCCGCGGTGAATACGTTCCCGGGCCTTGTACACACCGCCCGTCACACCATGAGAGTTGGCAACACCCGAAGCCAGTAGCCTAACCGCAAGGAGGGCGCTGTCGAAGGTGGGGTTGATGATTAGGGTGAAGTCGTAACAAGGTAGCCGTATCGGAAGGTGCGGCTGGATCACCTCCTTTCTATGGAGAACTGACAGGATGGGGAATGTTAGGAGCTATATTGTTTAATTTTGAAGGCCCTGAGTCTTCAGAAAAATAATTGATGGGAAAAGCGGCAACCTAGAAACCCTGGAAAATGGGGGTGTAGCTCAGCTGGGAGAGCACCTGCCTTGCACGCAGGGGGTCAGGAGTTCGATCCTCCTCATCTCCACCACAACCGAAAGGTTGAACAGGGAAAAGAGAGACCGACAGCCGAATCTAACATGGGCTCATAGCTCAGGTGGTTAGAGCGCACGCCTGATAAGCGTGAGGTCGGTGGTTCGAGTCCACTTGAGCCCACCAAGTTACTTGAAAAAGTAACAAAGAAGAAAGTACCTTGAAAACTGAATAAGTAAAGCGATAAAAGTAGTTAAGACAAATATCTTTTTTAAAAAAAGGGTAAAAATACTACTACAATTTGAAAAAGTTGGAGAACATAATTCAAATGGTCAAGCTACAAAGAGCGCAGAGAGAATGCCTTGGCATTAGGAGCCGATGAAGGACGTGGTAAGCAACGATATGCTACGGGGAGTCGCAAGCAGACATCGATCCGTAGAATTCCGAATGGAGGAATCCGGCAGTGGTTATGCACTGTCATCATATACTGAATCCATAGGTATATGAGGGGAACCGCCTGAACTGAAACATCTAAGTAGGGCGAGGAAGAGAAATCAACCGAGATTTTCCTAGTAGTGGCGAGCGAACGGGAAAGAGGCCAAACCAAAGGTAGCAATATCTTTGGGGTTCGGACTGCAATGTGTATCTGACGAGTTAGGAGAAGTGCATGGGAAGGCACACCAAAGGAAGTGAAAGTCTTGTATCCGAAAACAGATCAGAGCTAGCAGTATCCAGAGTACCGCGGGACACGTGAAACCCCGTGGGAAGATAGGGGGACCACCCTCTAAGCCTAAATACTACCTAATGACCGATAGCGAAAAGTACTGTGAAGGAAAGGTGAAAAGAACCCCGGGAGGGGAGTGAAATAGAACCTGAAACTCTGTGCTTACAAGCAGATAGAGCACGTCAAAGTGTGATATCGTACCTATTGTAGAATGGTCCGGCGAGTATACGTATGTAGCAAGGTTAAGAACTTCAGGTTCGGAGCCGAAGCGAGAGCGAGTCTGAATGGGGCGTTTAGTTTCATGCGTATGACCCGAAACCAGGTGACCTATCCATGTCCAGGTTGAAGTGACGGTAACACGTCATGGAGGACCGAACCCACTCCCGTTGAAATGGTAGGGGATGAGATGTGGATAGCGGAGAAATTCCAATCGAACTTGGATATAGCTGGTTCTCCCCGAAATAGCTTTAGGGCTAGCGTTGTCATAAAGATTACCGGAGGTAAAGCACTGAATAGTCTAGGGGCCGAGAGGCTACCGAAACTTATCAAACTCTGAATGCCGGATAATCATGGACAGCAGTCAGACTGTGTGAGATAAGTCTCATAGTCAAAAGGGAAAGAGCCCAGACCCACAGCTAAGGTCCCAAAGTACATTTAAGTGGAAAAGGATGTAGGATTGCGAAAACAACCAGGATGTTGGCTTAGAAGCAGCCACACATTTAAAGAGTGCGTAATAGCTCACTGGTCGAGTGGTCCTGCGCCGAAAATTTAACGGGGCTAAAATGTACACCGAAGCTTGGGCTTGATACGTAAGTATCAGGGGTAGGGGAGCGTCGTATACGGAGAGAAGTCATAGCGGAAGCGGTGGTGGACTGTATACGAGTGAGAATGCCGGAATGAGTAGCGAGAATTATGTGAGAATCATAATGGCCGAAAGCCTAAGGTTTTAGGAGGAAGGTTCGTCCGCTCCTAGTAAGCCGGGAGCTAAGGTGAGGCCGAAAGGCGTAGCCGATGCACATACGGTTGATATTCCGTAGCCTCCAAAAGATTTAAGCAAAGGGACACTTTAGAAGGGTGTAAGCCGGGCGTTGGTAGACCCGGTCGTAAGGGACTGAAATTAGAGTAAGGAAGTACACTTGGATGAAGGCGAGAAAAGCTTTGTGGATATCTTCGGAGCCCGTACCGCAAACCGACACAGGTAGGTAGGAAGAGGATTCTAAGGCCAACGGGAGAAGGGTTGTTAAGGAACTCGGCAAGTTGACCCCGTAACTTAGGGATAAGGGGTGCTCTAGCAATAGAGCCGCAGAGAATAGGCCCGGGCGACTGTTTATCAAAAACACAGGTCTCTGCTAAATCGAAAGATGACGTATAGGGGCTGACACCTGCCCAGTGCTGGAAGGTTAAGAGGAGGAGTGAGAGCTCTGAATTGAAGCCCCAGTGAACGGCGGCCGTAACTATAACGGTCCTAAGGTAGCGAAATTCCTTGTCAGGTAAGTTCTGACCCGCACGAATGGTGTAACGATCTGGGCACTGTCTCAACAATCCACCCGGCGAAATTGTAGTACCGGTGAAGATGCCGGTTACCCGCGACTAGACGGAAAGACCCCATGGAGCTTTACTGTAGCCTAATATTGGATTTTGGTATTTCATGTACAGGATAGGTGGGAGGCTAGGAAGCAAAGGCGTCAGCTTTTGTGGAGCCATCGTTGGGATACCACTCTTGGAGTGCTGAAATTCTAACCTGCGGCCATGAATCTGGTCGGGGGACATTGTTAGGTGGGCAGTTTGACTGGGGCGGTCGCCTCCTAAAAGGTAACGGAGGCGCTCAAAGGTTCGCTCAGTACGGACGGAAACCGTGCATTAGAGTGTAAACGCATAAGCGAGCCTAACTGCGAGACTGACAAGTCGAGCAGTAACGAAAGTTGGAGTTAGTGATCCGGCGGTATGTGAGTGGAAATGCCGTCGCTCAACGGATAAAAGCTACCCTGGGGATAACAGGCTGATCTCCCCCAAGAGTCCACATCGACGGGGAGGTTTGGCACCTCGATGTCGGCTCATCGCATCCTGGGGCTGGATTCGGTCCCAAGGGTTTGGCTGTTCGCCAATTAAAGCGGTACGCGAGCTGGGTTCAGAACGTCGTGAGACAGTTCGGTCCCTATCTGTCGTGGGCGTAGGATATTTGAAAGGAGCTGTCCCTAGTACGAGAGGACCGGGATGGACGCACCTCTGGTGTACCTGTTGTCATGCCAATGGCACGGCAGGGCAGCTATGTGCGGATCGGATAAACGCTGAAGGCATCTAAGCGTGAAGCCGTCCTTAAGATAAGATATCCCACTGGGTTAACCAGGTAAGACCCCTTGTAGACTACGAGGTTGATAGGCTCAAAGTGTAAGCGTCGTGAGGCGTTAAGCTAGCGAGTACTAATCGGTCGAGGGCTTGACCAATGATATGTTCTAAAGTCGTGATACTTATTCAGTTTTGAGGGTACTGAACCTTCAAAAGAAATAGACGGTGTTAATGGCGATGAGGATCCACCTGTTCCCATACCGAACACAGTAGTTAAGCTCATCAACGTCGAAGATACTTGGCTGGAGACGGCCTGGGAAAATAGAAAAATGCCGTCACGAAGAAAGAAAAGTAGAGTAATCTACTTTTCTTTCGTATATTCCTCAATAGCTCAGTCGGTAGAGCATGCGGCTGTTAACCGCAGGGTCGTTGGTTCGAGTCCAACTTGGGGAGCCAATAACAGAAACAGATAGGTAAAGAAATATTTACCTATCTGTTTTTTTGTTATATATTATTTTTTATAGATTGAAGTATTTCAATCTAGTTGTTATATTTTATATTTGTAATTTCCCTTATTGTGTTTCGGTAGTGGATTCCTATTGATAGATAAATTTTGATTATTTATAGATATTTTCTATAATTATAGAAAAAACTTCTTATAAACTATTTAATGATAACTATAATTATTTTAATATTTATTTTTTCATAACTGTAATAATTAATTAAAACTACTAATTGAATTGATGATCTATACAAACTCTAAAAAGATACCATATGGGTGTATTTCTTATTAGTATGATGATGTACTGTGCAATTGACTTTTTATTCTGTTCAACTGTTTGTATATAATATCTTCTACACCAGAAGCAACGATTTCAATATTTGTATTTCAAATTGGTCTGTTTTTCTAAAATATTAGATTTTTTTCCTATGATATATTCTATGAATAAATAGGGTAAAATACTTTACTGGTATATGGAGATTGTTCTAGATATCTTTGTACTCCTATGGACTTGCATAACCTTTGTCAGATCCTATATTCTATATACTTTCTATCTATGATATTTTGACACGAATGCTATAGTGCAAAGTCATATGAAATATAATTTAAATACATGCACTAGATTACTATAAATAATGCAATATGATACTAAAATCGCCATTTTGAATCTGCTTAATTTTTTATATTGTTCATGGTAATTCCTTCTTTTACTTTGTAATGCAGCCGATAACTCTACAGCTATTTTAATAAAAATAGATATTCTTTTATCTAAAGATTTTTATTCTCACCGGCTAATCCGGGGTTTCTTTTTGATAAAGCTCCAAAAACAAGCCACTAATCTGAATAGATTAGTGGCTTAAATATTTTTTATTTATGAAGGAGATGTCAAATTAATTATTTTTTCTTTTTCAGGGTTACTACTGCTACGCCTGCCAATACCAGTGCTATTACTCCTGCGATTGGAGCAACATCACCTGTTTTGGCTGCGTTTGCTTTTGTTGTGGTAGATTCTTGCCCTGTTTGTGTACCGTCTGCTTTATTGTCATCTGGTGTTTCGGTAGATGGTTTTTCTACTGCTACCAGACCTTTCATTGCTTCTTGTACACTTGTTACTGCTGCGTCTACTTCTTCCTGAGTTGCGTTTTTATTTTCCATTACTGCGTTTGCTTCTGCTACTGCTGCTTCCAGTACTGCGTAGCTTTCCGCTGTATATGCGTTTGCATCTTTGCCGTTGGCTTCCGCAATTACTTTTTCCAGGATGGATTTATCTGCTTTGTATCTCAGGTTCAGCATCGCATTCAACAGATTGGTTTCTACTGTTTCGATTTCTGCTTGCATTGCATTGTCTTTATCCGCTAATAAATCTTGTGCTGCTTTCAACGCTTCTAAGAATTCTGCCTGACCTGCTTCTACATAGTCATTCATGTCATAGCCTTCTGCCAATGCTACCAGAGCTTCTAAGGAAGTAATATCACCTTTGACAAAGCCTAATTTATGGATTTCTGTCATCAATGCTTTCCATGCTGCATCTATTGCATCCTGAGTTGCTGCTGGGTCAGCCGCAATTTCTTTTGCTGCATCCAATGCTGCGTTGAAGGATTCCTGTACATATGCGATAACATTGTTAAAGTCATCAGATGCTTTCTGTTCTTCTGCATATTTAATTACTGCATCTAAGATAGATTTATCTCCTTTGAGGACAACTGTAATGGTAGTATCTTGTTTAATATTGGTTAAAGTATACTCTGTCACAGCACCAATTGATTTACCATTCACTAAAATGTCTTGCAGTTCTTTACCATTTTTAACGGAAACTGTAAATGTAGTAGAGCCACCAAAAGATACTTCTGAATCTTCGATTGTAACAGTCGCATAATTGTTTTCGATTGCTGTTACAGTATAACTTGGCATGTTTGGTGTATTGTTCCAAATTGGATTTCCACCTTGAACATATGGGATGTAATCCATAGTATGATTGATATTGAGCCAAGTTTCATAGTTGGATTTATCCTGACCACAACTAGCAAAGTCTACTAATTTAACTGGAATACCATTGATAGTTTTTGTTTCTGCAAACAACCAACATCCTTCTTCGCTTCCATCTACAACTTTCATATTTTCTAAGTCACTGGTTTGCAATGTAGCGCCACTAGCTGGCAGGAAGTTATAGTTAGTGTCATATGCAAGTAAAATTGGTCCATAGTAAACAGAAGTTTTACCCGCAAAATTCTTTTCGCCTACCCAATAATGTACTGCGATGTCTAGATTTAATTCTAAGGTATCTCCATTTTTCCATTCACGGTTCATGGTATAGTATTCTCCAGAAACCAAACCGCTAACAGATTCACCATTAATTTTTAATGTGTTTCCTTGCATTGCCCAAACAGGGATTCTCAAATTAAAGTTAAATGTTTCATTTTGTTCCAGATCCAATGTGATTTTAATTGCTCCATCTTTTGGATAATTAGTTTCTTGGTGAATTGTAATTGGATTTCCTGCTGGAGTATAGGAGTGAGCATGGGATGGACCATAATAATTTAAATATAAATCCGTATTATTTGTTAAAACGCCCCATTGTGATAATTCTCCTAAACCACGTGCTGCGTTTGCTTGGCAGCAGTTAAAATCTGGGGAACCACTGTTGTATTGAAATGCGATTTGTTCTTGAGATGAGCCTTTACTGCCATTCATTGGAGTATTGTAGGTAACTTGTTTGTCGTTATTTAACAAGGAGCCTAACATTCCATTGAAATAGGAGATTTCCATTTGGTCCGCTGCGAAGGAATCATGAGATAATTGTAAATATTCTGTGCTAAGAGCCATCCAAGCGACAGTACAGCAAGTTTCAATTGCACCAGTATTGTATGGATCTCCACAAGCTTGTTCACCACTGGTGAAACCTCCTGTATTATGCACATCTGTTTTTTGAATACTGTACCAGATATCCTGCAATGCATTGTAGTAGTTGTCATTATGGTCTACTTCATATAAAGTTCCCAATGTAATAATGGTGTGCAATGCTTCCCATCTTGGCAGTGGAGACTGATAATAATCGTTTCCATTTAATGCGTTATTTAGCCAGTCACCGGATCTTGGCCAATCTTCTACTACAATCTGACGAGCTGCGTTGAGATAACGTACATCACCAGTTTCTTGGTATAAAACAGCAAAACCATGGCTAATACCTAAGTTCATTGTCTGGCTTCCAGCAGAATCAAAAGTACGTCCGCCTTCTATAAAATACTTATAAACATAATCAGCAGCTTTTATTGCTGTATTCAGGTAAGTTTGGTTTCCTGTAATTTTATACCAGTTATATAGGCCATAGATGGAATGGTAATGTCCCCAAACATCCCAGTTGCTTCCTTGTCCGCCCATAACGGAATTTCCTGCATAGATTCCTAAATAACCATCTTTTCCTTGTGCGTTTGTCATAGCGTCCGCCAATTCATTTCCAGCAACCAATAGGTCTGGATCTGGATTTAACAAATAGCTATAGGAAATACCAGTCAATAATTTTCCTGGAAACTCATCATACCAAGCAACCAATGCCCCAGTATATTGGGAAGATTGTTTCAAGGAATCCATGTTCCAAACAGTTTTGAAACTATCTTCGGATGAAATTGCAACAGGAGCTGCTTCGGTTCCATTTACATTACCAACAATTGCAAAATTGTCTAAATAAAAGCTCTTGTCCACAGTATCCTCATTTGGATGGATTCTCAATTGGAATTGGTGAACGTCTTTTAAGTCAATTGTATGTTGTTCTTCTCCTAATTCATCCCAATACACTTCAAATACTTCTGGCGTCAGGGCGATTTTGATCCAACCTTTGAATTGGGCAGGAATCAAAAATGCACGGTTGGATACAGTAGATTCTGTCCAGTTTACACCATCACCGCATAAATATGCTTTGGAACCGTCTTTCATCTGCCAGGATTCTCTTCCTTTTTTGCCGGTAATATTTTGTTCCTCAAAAGCAAATCGGAATTCCAGATTACCAGAGGTCATTTCGGTATTATCAAGATAGAACCAGACCTCTTTTGCACCAGTCCAATCGATTGTAGCAGTACTATCGCCAACAAATCGTACATCTGTATCAGCGGTAAGAGGTGTATTTTTTAGGCTAGTCCATTGGACAGCCTGTGTTCCATCATAGCCTTTGGACTCGTTAATATCCAATTTGTAAATACCTTGACCTAATGCTCCACTAGCATCGGATAAAATACTGCTTAATGCAATTTTTCCATCCCCTGCGGTTACGGATTCAATCTGTTCGATAATATTAGGGTTATCTTTTAAAGCATTTACTTGCCATTGGTCAATATTACCCTGAATATTTTCTCCAACATATCCTTCCAATCCAAAATCCTTTAACAAGCTAACTGCTCGTTCTATGTCCGGTTTTGGCATAGTTGGAGCGTCAGGTGTTTCTGGATATTCTGGAGATGGTGGATCAATCGTTTCACCAGCATTTGGATCAGTTTCCTCGGATACGGTTACATTGATTTGAATTGTTGCCATACGAAGTTGTTCATCCGTTACCCGAACAGTAAAGGTATCGGTTCCAGAGAAGCCTTGATTGGGAATATACAACAACATACCAGAATCCTGATTGATATATGCCTGGCCATGAGAAGCACCAAATGTGCGGTAGGTCAACCTGCTGCTGGTTTCACTGGTCGCACTAGCATCGGTAATTGGAGTAGAACCATTTTTATAACAAGTTAAATTTGGATTGTTTAAAATGTTTTGGTTAAATATAGGAGCTCCTATTGTTGGATCAACAGGTTCTACTGGTAAATCCACGCCATTCACATTTCCTACAAATCCAAATCCATCTAAATAGAGAGTCTTGCCAATGTTGCTGTCATTGGAATTGACATGCATGTTAAATTGGTTAATAGAGGAATAACAAACTGTGGTTACATTTCCACCAGATGACCAATATTGAGTAAAGGTAGCATTGCTTAGTGGAATACGAACCCAACCTTTAAACCCTGCATCCAAAGTAATCAAGTTATTTTCTACTTTTTTGGTTGTCCATGCTTTACCATCATTGGTTTGGTAAGTTGTCCCATTTACCAGTTGGAGTGCATGTTGGAATCCATCTGTAGTATCTTCTTGGAAAGCGAACCGAATCTCTGTTGGTTGGTCTCCAAATTCGGTAGCATCCGCATAGAACCAAAGTTCTTCCGCACCAGTACCATTGGTATCTTTTATTGTACAAGCTTCGCTCCATAAGCGGATATCCACATCGGAATTTGGCAAACCGGCTGTAGATTGATTGATTTTCCACGCCAAGGCAGAACTTCCATTGAATCCTTTGTCTTCGGAAACACTTAAATCATAATATTTGTTTAACATGCCATAGAAGTCGCCCAACATTCCTGGCAAATCGGTGATTCCTTCTACTCCCCACATTTCTTTATAGGAGTAATTTCCTTGTGAGGGCAGTTTGTCTGAAAAGCCTTGGCCAACAATGCCAAAACTATCTAAGTATGCTGTTTTATTTAATGTAGTATCGTTACCCACAATGTGCATATTTAACTGATTTACATCTTTTAAATACATATCATCATAGCCATTCCAATAGGCGGAAAAAGTAGACATATCTAGTGGGATACGAACCCAACCATTAAACCCTACTGGGAAAGTCATCCTTTGGCTACCATCCACTTCTCCTGGAATCCAGTTTAACCCATCATTATAATAGTATAATGCCCCTGATTTCATAGAAAGAGCATGTTGAACATTCAGGGATGTTCCATCTTCCTGATAAACAGTTTCTTGGAAAGCAAAGCGGATTTGTGGTTCCATAGTTCCATATTCCCTAAAGTCCACATGGAACCAAACTTCTTCTGCACCGGACCAATCTGTCTGCCTATTTTCTAATTCATGGTAACGTAGGTCGATATCGCTATAATTTGGGGAAGAAGCAGTATTGGTCCATGCAATAGCATTGCTGCCATCTACACCTTTTCCTTCTGCAATATCCAATGTAAAAATGTTATCCCGGATCATCCCATAAGCATCACCAATAGAAGCCCGAAGCTGTTCCCCTGTAACATCTTCCATTCCCCAAACTTCCTGGAACGTTTGGATGGGTTCAGATGGCGCAGCTGCGCTAACTGTTAAGCCTCCAGTTGCCAAGGATGATGCTAAAATTGCAGCAGCGGTTGCTGCGCTAATTATTTTGCGTAACTTTCGGTTCATTTTTGACCTCCTTTTCAAAAAAGCCTGCAAATTTTAATTTATTTCAATTTCCAATTTCTCTTTTTTTATTAGTTACAACCCTCCTTTAGAATGAAATAATCATTTTTTAGATTGGAAATGAAATGCGCCCAAAACATAAATTATGTAAATAATTACTATTTTATTTTTTAAAATCGGTATAATTTATGTACTTGATTATATAATATATACAAAGTGAAGAAAAGTCAATTATTAATGAAAAAAATGATAAAAAGCGATAAAAAAATCAAAATCAATCGACTTACAATCATAAATAATCAAAATTAGGGTAAATTAACTTTCATAAATTGGATGATTTTTACCATAATTACTATTTTGGAAATATAGATATTATATGGATAAAAATATTATATTGAAACTATTTTTGGTTTAATAACAGTAGTTTAGATAATAAACCTTTATTTAATTAAATGTGAAAGTAATTATCAAATTGTTTGGATTGGATTTGGTTATAATCGTTATCAAAAATGGATGATTGTTTTTGATTGCAAAATGAGCATATTTTATTGTTATTTAACCGTTTATCAGTTTTTCAATTATATATTGACTTTTTATTTTATTTCAGTTAAACTTTAATTGTAAGAAGAAAACAGTTTTATTGCTAATAAAAAATAATATCTAGTAATAAAACAAACAAATTAGCTTTTTTCTTCTCTTTTCTCATTCTTTATATATTTTTTGAAAATTCATAAGCCCCATTTGTGAATTTTCATCCCTGCAATTGGAATTGTCTCCTTACCAGTTGCAGGGATTTTTTTATTTCGATATGATCGGCAATGAGGAAAACAGGGCTTACGTTAGTGATATAAGAAGGCTGGCGATATAAACCGAATACTTTTTATTAAATTATTTTAATTTTACTACTTGACAAATGGAAATAAAAAGAATAAACTAAATTTAGAATAATAAAATTGCGTTGAAAGGGAAGAAATCCAGAAACTTTGGTTCAGAGAGTTGCCGGATGGTGAAAGGTAACCCAAAATCTGCGATGAAAATCACCCTTGAGCAGCCAGCTGAAATTGAGTAGTTCAAGATTAAGCCAGGCCGGTTTCTCACCGTTAACAAGAGAACGTATTATTGGATACGGTTAAGGGGCTGCATTTTTTTGCAGCAAATAGAGTGGTACCGCGGAGTTATTGCCTTCGTCTCTTTGGATAGAGACGAAGGTTTTTTATTTTCCTTTTATAAAATAAACCATTCCGTAACATAATTACATTAAGAAAACAATGTAATGTTTAAGGAAAATAATCTGACCAAAATATTCTTAATTGTATCGGCAAGATATCAAAAAGTGAGGATGGATTGTAATGTTGACTTTGGACAAAATTTATCATGCAGCTTATGTATTAAAAAATGTGGCCCGTAAAACAGATTTGATTTATGCCCAAAAATTGCGGCCGGACGCAAGGATTTATTTGAAAACAGAGAATTTACAGGTAACGGGGTCCTTTAAAGTAAGAGGAGCCTACTGTAAGATGGCAGAGCTTTCCGAAGAAGAAAAACAAAAAGGGGTCATTGCCTGCTCCGCCGGCAATCATGCTCAAGGAGTGGCTTTGGCTGCACAAAAAGGGAATATCCCTGCTATGATTTGTATTCCAGAAGGCGCCCCTATTTCCAAAGTAGAAGCAACGAAAAAATATGGTGCCCAAGTGGTTTTGGTCAAAGGTGCTTATGATGATGCTTACCAAAAAGCATTGGAATTGCAAAAAGAAACAGGGCGGACTTTTATCCATCCTTTTGATGATGATGAGGTCATTGCAGGCCAGGGAACAATTGGTTTGGAAATTCTAGACCAGTTGCCAGATGTGGATGCAGTAATCGTACCAGTTGGCGGGGGCGGATTAATTGCCGGTGTTGCATATGCCATCAAAAGCTTAAACCCCCACTGCAAAGTATATGGGGTGCAGTCTGCTGGTGCTCCTTCTATGTTTAACGCAGTAAAACATGGACATATGGAAGAACTGAAATCTGTTGCGACGATTGCCGATGGTATTGCGGTGAAAAAGCCAGGGGATATTACCTATGAACTCTGTAAAAAGTATGTAGACGATATTGTCACTGTAACAGATGATGAAGTATCCAGCGCAATTTTGGCTTTGATTGAAGAACAAAAATTGATTGCAGAAGGTGCAGGAGCAGTAGCTGTTGCGGCCGCTTTATTCAATAAAGTAGATGTTGTTGGAAAACGGGTGGTATGTCTGGTTTCTGGCGGGAATATTGACGTGAATATTTTGTCCCGTGTCATTACCCGTGGGCTGTTGAAAGCGGGAAGAACAGCCAACTTTACCATTGCGTTGACGGATAAACCAGGGGAACTACAACGGGTTTCCACTATTGTTGCTGATTTGGGCGCTAATGTGGTTGCGGTACACCATGACCGTGCGGATGAAAATATGGCGGTAAACGCATGTTTCTTGAAACTGACGATGGAAACCCGTGACCATGAACAGGTAGAGGAGATCCGAAAAGCTTTGGTTGAGGCCGGATATGAAGTTACAGAAATCCACTGAGGAAGAACTTTGGGCTCTATTGAAAGAATGCCGGATTTGCCCCAGAAATTGTGGTGTAGACCGTTTAGCGGGAAAGCAGGGATTTTGCCGCGCGATTGGAAAAGAAATCCAGGTGGCACGGACAGCCCTCCATTTTTGGGAAGAACCCTGTTTGTCTGGAACCGCCGGTTCTGGAACCGTCTTTTTTTCCCATTGCAATATGCAGTGCGTGTTCTGCCAAAACTATGAAATCAGCACACAGGATATTGGACAAACCATTGATGTAGACCGGTTAGTAGAGATATTTTTCCGTCTGGAAGAACAAGGTGCGTTAAATTTGAATTTGGTTACCCCAACCCATTATATAGTTCAGATTGTGATTGCCCTCCAGAGAGCCAAACAACAAGGGCTTTCTCTGCCGGTTGTTTATAATTGCAGTGGGTATGAATCCGTTTCCTCTCTGCAATTGTTGGATGGATTGGTGGATATTTATCTTCCGGATTTCAAATATTATGAGGAACAGCTTGCTTTGAAGTACTCCCACGCAAAGCATTATTTTACCTATGCGAAACAAGCGGTCCAGGAGATGATACGTCAAACCGGAATCCCCGTATTTGATTCGGATGGAAGGATGCTATCCGGCACAATTGTCCGGCATTTATTGCTGCCTGGTCAATTGGAAGATTCAAAAACAGTGGTACACTGGTTCGCAAAACACTGGAAGGACCAGGCGTATTTCAGTTTGATGAGCCAGTATACACCGCTATCCTGGGTAGAATCCTATCCAGAGTTAAATAGGAAGGTAACCCAGGAGGAATATGATGAATTATTGGAGTATGCCCTCCAAATGGGGTTGGAACATGTCTTTGTACAGGAAGGAGAAGCTGCCTCCGAAAGTTTTATTCCGTCTTTCCAAAACCAAACCTTGCTATAAAAGGTAGTTGTGAGAATTGGAGTTGATTTTTTCCCTTTTATCCGGTATAATAAAATTGATTTTATATGGAGTGAATAGGATCTTTTACTGAATATTAAAAGAAGGATTTCGATACAATGACAAACATACTCAACCAACTGCCAGGTGTACCAGAATTTGTTGGGACCGCTGCTGCTGATACCATTGGTTTGGTAATCGCCAATGTGGATGAGCAACTGCGCAGTAGAATGAACTTGGATTTAACCTATCCTACCATTGGTTTAATAGGTTCCCGTACTGGTGCTGGCGCCCAGATTAAGGCTGTGGATGATGCTGCCAAAATGAGTAATATAGAAGTATTATCCATAGAATTGCCACGTGATACCAAAAGCGGCGGTGGACATGGTAACTTTATTATCATTGGAGGAAAAGATGTTTCCGATGTCCGCCAGGCAGTGGAACTTTCTTTAAAGTTGATTGACCAGAACGCGGGGGAACTTTATATCAGTGAGGCTGGGCATTTGGAAGTACAGTTTACCGCTCGGGCTGGGAAAGCAATTCATATGGCGTTTGGCGCTCCAATTGACAAAGCATTTGGCTTTATCTGTTCCTGTCCGGCACCGATTGGGATGGTTATTGCGGATTTGGCAATGAAATCAGCAGGGGTGGAACTGGTCAGTTACGGAACTCCAACCCAGGGGACCAGTTTTTCCAACGAAGTGGTTATCACAATCTGCGGGGAAGCGGATGCAGTCCGTCAGGCAGTAATAAAAGCGCGGGAAACAGGGATTCAACTTTTGTGTACTATGGGAGAATATCCCGACCCGGTAAAGACACCCTATTTATAAAGAAAAAACAAAAACGTTTTGGAGGCTTTATGGCATTCCCAAAACGTTTTTATCATATGGTTAGAAAGGTGATCGAAATGAGTATTGTATTGGATTATTTTAAGGAAATCGCTAAAATCCCCCATGCCACTTACGATGAAAAAAGGATCAGCGATTTTTTGATGGAGTTCGCAAAGCGGCATCAGTTGGAAGCGGAACAGGATGAAATGTACAATGTTATTATGCGGAAGCCATCCAATCTTCCAGGGTATCAGGGACCAACAGTCATTTTACAGGCGCATATGGATATGGTATATGTTAGTGATGGTACTCGTTCCTATGAAGATGGATTGTTGCTGGAAGAAAAAGATGGCATGTTGAAAGCAGTAGGCACTACATTGGGAGCGGATAATGGCATGGCAGTTGCCTATTATCTGGCTGTTTTAGCAAGCGAAGATTTTTATTACCCCAACTTGGAAGTGGTATTTACAGTTCAGGAAGAGGATGGATTACGTGGTGCCGCTGGTTTGGATTATTCCAAATTAAAAGGAAACTGCCTGATCAATATGGATTCTGAGGAGGAACAAACTTTTTGCACTGGGTGCGCAGGGGGAGTCAGGACACATATCAAACTTCCAGTACAGGATCAATCAGTATCTGATTTCGTGGGATATCATGTAAGCTTAGAAGGATTACAGGGTGGGCATTCCGGTATGGCAATCCATCTGGAGCGTGGAAATGCCATCCAAATGTGTGGCCGTATATTGCAAAAGATTCGGAAATACGCTTGTTTATCCAAAATTCAGTGTAAAGGCCATGCCAATGTTATTTCCCGTGATGCCAGTATGGTGTTGGCTGTTCGTCCACAAGACCAGCAAAAATTGCAGAAGGATTTACAGCAATTTGAAAGGGAATTTCAACAAGAATTACAGTTTAGCGATACAATTTCGATTGCTGTAAAAGAGTTGCCTTCCTCTGTTTCAACTGTATTTTCTTCTAATACTGTTGATGCTCTTGTAGGGTTGCTAACTTTGATGCCAAACGGTGTGTTGCACAACAACGCTGCAATGGAAGGTCTGGTGGAAACTTCCAATAATATGGGTTCATTGGAACAGTGTGGGGAAGCTCTTGTATTAACTGGCTCGATCCGTAGCAGTGTAGCCAGCAGGAAGCAGCAAGTAGTAAAGCAGCTTGAGGAACTAACCCGGTTATGTGGTGGTACCATTGAATTTTTTGGAGATTACCCACATTGGAGCTATCGCAAGGATTCTCCGTTGCGTGACACAGCGGTACAGGTATATCGAAAATTATATGGCAGGAAACCCGAAATTTTTGCTGTACATGCGGGTTTGGAATGTGGATATTTTGCCCAGGCAATGCCGGATTTGGATATCCTTTCATTTGGGCCGGATCTGCACTTTGTTCATACGGTAAAAGAATCCGCTGATCTGGCATCAGTAAAACGGATGTGGAAATTTTTGAGAGAGTTACTGGCTACATTGGCAAATCATATCGAAACAAGCTGTTAAGTATGACCTTGTTTGCCTGTTTAAGATATTCCTAAACAGGCTTTTTACTTTTTTCTAGTATGACCCTATACAATGCATATTCATAGAGAATGGTTAAGGGGTTACTCAATGTTTAAAATCCAATCAATTTCTCTTTTTTAACTTGCATTTGAATTTTTTTTGCAAACCTATTATAGGAGATTTCCATATTTTCTACTATTAGTTTTTTTCCAGTAATTGTTTTGATAACGATTCTTTCAGAGTTTACCTGATTTTGCTTTACCTGACGTACTACAGAAGAAATTTCACTGAAAGTAAAAGAATAAGGTTTTTTAAAAAAAGAAAAAACGGTTATTTTTTCCCCTTTTATTACTACCTTCCAAGCAAGTGTTTTTAAAATCAGATATATCCCCAACCAAAAGAATAAACCAAAGATATAGTAAAAAATAAAATGGGGAAGTTCTTTTGAAAAGAATGTGAATCCAAGTAAAACAGCACACGATGTTATATTACATAGTATTCCAATTATTATAACTGTACTTGGAATTGAAACAGTAAAATTGTCATCGGAAATTGCTTTACCCGGTTTGTTTTCAGATTTGTGTGTTGATAAAAATGCTAGCGGCAAACAGACTGGAAGAAAAATTATGAATAAAATGATACCAATATTTATGGGTACCACCTCCTATTATGATAGATCAATAAAATCATATAGTGTTAGTGCTATATTCCTATGAAACATTTAAAAATATTTTTTCATTATGGGCAGTAAACCTTTGATGTCGAAAGGATTGTAGTTTATTATTATGCCCACTGTAATAGTAAACTAGTATGCACTATTGATAACCTGTCATAGAAAACATATTTTCCAATTATTATAACTTAAGTTTACTATTAAATTTTTATTGTTGTCAAGAGTTTTTGTAATATTGAATGATATATTGGGAATTTTTAGTTAGAAAGAATATAGACAATTATTTAAGAATCCATTATAACAGTAGATTTATTTTCTAAATTTTTTGTCAATTTTATCATCTTTTTTCTAATGAAAATAATAGGTAAAAAATCAAAATAATTGTAACAAAAAATTAAAACCCAGCGTAAAATCATTGCGGGCTATTTTGATTTATGCTATAATAAAACGAATAGAGTTTTGTGTAAACTGAGGATTTCTCGGGTAAATCACACAAAGGACTGAAAGTGTATTTTAGTAAAATTCATAAATTTCTCCCTTAGAGATAGGAGATGTCAATGAAAATTATCGGAATTGACCCCGGTTACGCCATTGTGGGCTGGGGCGTTGTGGATTATCAACGTTCCCGTTTTACCACTTTGGATTATGGTGCCATTACTACCAAAGCGGGGATGCCATTTGAGCAGCGCTTGTTAACGATTCATCAGGAATTAGATTCGATTTTAACGATACATAAGCCGGATGCCATGTCAATGGAAAAGCTTTTCTTTACTACTAACCAAAAAACAGCTATTGATGTTGCCCAGGCAAGGGGAGTAATCCTCCTCTGTGCCACACAACATCAAATTCCATGCTATCATTATACTCCCTTGCAGGTAAAACAATCGGTTGTAGGATATGGAAAAGCGGTAAAAACCCAGGTGATGGAGATGACCAAGAGGCTTCTGCATTTACAGGCTGTGCCTAAACCGGATGATACAGCGGACGCTTTGGCAATTGCTATCTGCCACGCTCATTCCGCCGGTTCCCGTCTAGCACAGTACGGTACCCGTTACTAAGGGGAAAGGAGAGTCGAAATGATATACAGTATTTCAGGAAACCTAGTGGTTTCTCAACCTGTAGATGCTTATTTTATTGTTGCGGTAGAATGTAATGGGATTGCATATGAGATGAAAACAACCTTCACAACAGCTTCTCAGTGCCCAAAAATAGGGGAATCGGTTACTTTATATACCTATCTTCATGTCAGGGAAGACGCACTGGAACTGTTTGGATTCTATGACCAGGAAGAATTGCGCTGCTTTAAGATGTTGATTTCTGTTTCCGGCGTAGGGCCAAAGGCGGCATTATCTATTTTATCCAATGTAACCCCATCCCAATTTGCGCTGTGTGTTGCTTCTGGTGACAGCAAATCTTTAACAAAATCCAAAGGGATTGGTGGAAAAACAGCACAACGAATTGTGTTGGAGTTGAAAGATAAAATTTCTAAAGAGCAGTTATCCAGTAGTGTAGTAGCTGGAAAAGAAATTGAACTGCCTACTAATGCTGGAAATGTGGCGGAAGCTATTAGCGCATTAGTGGTGTTAGGATATTCTAAATCAGAAGCTGCCCAGGCACTTGCTGGAATTGACCCGTCAACTTCTGTAGAAGATATGATTCGGGTTGGATTAAAAGCATTGGCTACCATTCGATAAAAGGAGGAAAAGAACATCAGTATGTTTGACCGTGAAACGGATTTTGAAAGCCGGATTACTACACCGGATTTTTCTCCAGAAGATATGGATGTAGAGTTTACGTTGCGTCCGAAAACCTTAAAAGAATATATTGGCCAGGACAAAGCAAAAGAAAATTTGAGTATTTATATTGAAGCGGCCCGCCAACGTGGGGAACCTTTGGACCATGTCTTGTTATACGGACCTCCTGGGCTTGGAAAAACCACCTTGTCTATGATTATCGCCAACGAGATGAACGTCAATATCCGTGTCACCTCGGGTCCGGCTATTGAAAAACCAGGGGATTTGGCGGCGTTGCTTTCCAACTTGAATGAAAATGATGTGTTGTTTATTGATGAGATCCACCGGCTTTCCAGGGCGGTAGAAGAAGTATTGTATCCAGCCATGGAAGACTATGCGTTGGATATTATCATAGGCAAAGGGCCTGCTGCCCGCTCTATCCGCATTGATTTGCCTAAATTTACACTGGTAGGTGCTACAACTCGTGCGGGACAATTGACCGCTCCGTTGCGTGACCGATTCGGCGTTATTTTACGGCTGGAACTTTACAATGAAGAACAGCTTTCGGAAATTATTATGAGGAGCGCCAGCCTGCTGGAAATTCCTTGTGAAAGGGATGGGGCTTTGGAACTGGCAAAGCGTTCTCGTGGTACGCCTCGTATCGCCAACCGTTTACTAAAACGTGTTCGTGATTTTGCCCAGGTGTTGGGAGATGGCGTGATTACCAAAAAAATTGTAGATTCCTCCCTGCAAAAATTAGAGATTGATGAACTGGGTCTGGAGCCATTGGACCGCCGGATGCTAACTACCATGATTAAAAACTACAATGGTGGACCAGTTGGGTTAGAAACCATAGCTGCTATTTTGGGGGAAGAAGCGGTTACTATTGAGGATGTTTATGAGCCTTATTTGATGCAGTTGGGCTTTTTGTCCCGTACTCCTCGTGGAAGATGTGTCACCTCATTGGCGTACCAGCATCTTGGAATCAGCCAAGATGGACAGCAAACATTAATATAAATAGAAAATGGATTATTCGAATAGGAGAGATTACATATGGGTCGTTTATTTGGAACAGATGGTGCGAGAGGAATCGCAAATACCGAGTTAACCTGTGAATTAGCAATGCAGATTGGACGTGCTGCGGCAGTGGTATTGACACGGCATAGCCAAGAAGAAAAGCCAATGATTTTGATTGGGCGGGATACCCGTATTTCATCCAAAATGCTGGAAGCTGCACTGGTAGCTGGCTTATGTTCTGTAGGTGCGGATGTCAC
The DNA here is from genome assembly GCF_014297275.1 of Clostridium facile. Taxonomy (NCBI): domain Bacteria; kingdom Bacillati; phylum Bacillota; class Clostridia; order Eubacteriales; family Clostridiaceae; genus Clostridium; species Clostridium facile. The sequence continues at coordinate 1,483,914 of NZ_JACOQK010000001.1, read as the reverse complement.
CTTAATCGGTGTAATTCCTACCCCCGCAGTTGCTTATTTGGTGGGAAAATATGGATGTGACGCTGGGATTATGATTTCTGCATCCCATAATCCGGTGGAATTTAATGGAATTAAAATTTTTAATAACCAAGGCTATAAACTGTCTGATGAGATTGAAAATGAGATTGAAGCTTTAATTTTGGACACCCCTGATCAAATTCCATTGAAACAAGGGGTAGAATTGGGTAGAGTATTCCAGCGCCGTTCCGCTGTCCATGACTATGTCAGCCACATTGCAAGCAGTATTGATGGGGATTTGAAAGGGTTACGGATTGCTGTGGACTGCGCGAATGGTAGTGCCAGCACAACCGCTGATTTATTGTTCCGCAGTTTAGGTGCGGATCCAGTGATTATCCATGCGGAACCAAATGGGGAAAATATCAACGACCGTTGTGGTTCTACCCATATGGAGAGTTTGCGTGTCTATATGATGGAACATAACTGCCAGGCAGCAGTTGCCTTTGACGGAGATGCGGACCGCTGCCTTGCGATTGACGAAAACGGCGATGATGTGGATGGCGATAAAATGATTGCCATTTTCGCTAAGGATATGAAAGAACGTGGTTGCCTAGCAAATGACACCGCAGTAGTTACTGTGATGACTAACCTAGGTTTTTTCCACTTTACTGAAAAAGAGGGTATCAAGACCGTTGCCACCAAGGTAGGTGACCGTTATGTACTGGAAAATATGCGTCAAAATGGTCATGTGTTAGGTGGGGAACAATCCGGACATATTATTTTCAGCGATTATGCTTCTACCGGGGATGGACAACTTTCCGCAGTACAATTGTTGAGCATTATGAAACGCACAGGAAAATCTTTGTCTGAGCTGGCTTCTATTATGGAACGATTCCCACAGGTACTGTTGAGCGTACAAGCGGACGCAGTAGCGAAAGATAAGTTTAACCAAGATGAAGACTTAAAACAGATGATTGTGGATAAGGATGATGCCTTAGGGAAAGATGGCAGAATTTTAGTTCGTCCATCCGGTACAGAACCAATTATCCGTGTGATGGTAGAAGGAAAAGACCATCAGGAAATTACAAATATCGCAAAGGAAATTGTATCTTTAATCGAGTCCAGAATTTAATGAGTAAGAAGGGAGTATGCAGATGAGAGTTGCAGCGGATTGGAAGGATTATGAAATTATAGATACTTCCAACGGAGAAAAATTGGAGCGTTGGGGGAAAGAGTTCTTTATTCGTCCAGATCCACAGGTGATTTGGCATACTCCACATCAGCATCCTTCCTGGAACCAGATACATGCTCATTATCATCGTTCCAATAGTGGGGGCGGCTCCTGGGAATTTTTAAAGCCCATTCAATCCCCAAAAACAATCTCTTATAAAGGGTTGCGTTTTAAAATAGAACCCACTGGCTTTAAACATATGGGACTATTTCCAGAACAGGCTGTTAACTGGGATTATTTTCGGGAACTCATTCAGTCAAGTGAGCGGCCAATCCAGGTATTAAACCTGTTTTCCTATACCGGTGGGGCAACCCTTTCCTGCGCAGCAGCGGGAGCTTCTGTTTGCCATGTAGACGCCTCAAAAGGGATTGTTTCTTGGGCAAGGGAAAACGCCGTTTTATCCAAGTTGTCTGATCGGCCAATCCGTTGGATTATTGATGACTGTGAAAAATTTGTGATGCGGGAAATCCGCCGTGGCAGAAAATATGATGCCATTATTATGGACCCACCTTCTTATGGAAGAGGGCCAGGCGGTGAAGTTTGGAAACTGGAAGATAAAATTTATGATTTGCTCAACCTGTGTTCCCAGGTATTATCCGACCAGCCACTTTTCTTTGCGTTAAATTCTTATACCACAGGGTTATCCCCTTCTGTTATGAGCTATCTGTTGGGAACAACAGTGGGAACCCGGTTCCGTTCTATTACAGCGGATGAAATCGGGTTACCAGTGAGCAATTCTGGCTTTGTGTTGCCTTGCGGTTCTACTGCGATCGCGGTAAATGAAATCTGAATAAATGTTACAATCAAAACCGCCCGACCTGGCTTTTCAGGCGGACAGGAGTTCAACTAGGAGAACCTTATGAATGAAATGATTCAAACAAAAGATTTGTGTTTTGAATACCAAGGGGAAGAACAAAATACCCAGGTGCTAAAACAGATGAACCTTTCAATCCGTAAAGGGGAATTTATAGCTGTTTTAGGGCACAATGGTTCTGGAAAATCCACCCTTGCCAAACACTTTAATTCCATATTGATCCCTACCAGCGGTACAGTATATGTGGAGGGAATTGATACTTCTCAGGAAGAATTGGTGTTTGACGTGCGTCAGCGGGTTGGCATGGTATTTCAAAATCCAGATAACCAGATTGTAGCCACCTTAGTGGAAGAAGATGTGGCGTTTGCCCCTGAGAATTTAGGAGTACCACCGGAAGAAATCAGAAGTAGGGTAGATTATTCCCTCAAGGCGGTGGGAATGTACGAATACCGCAACCGTGCCCCACATCAGTTGTCCGGCGGACAGAAACAGCGTGTTGCGATAGCCGGGATTATCGCTATGCAGCCGGATTGTATTGTATTGGATGAAGCTACTGCTATGTTGGACCCAAGAGGGCGGCGAGAAGTGCTGGAAACAATCCAAAAGTTAAACCGTGAATTGGGGACAACCATTGTCCATATTACCCATTACATGGAAGAAGCGGTTTTAGCGAACCGTGTGGTTGTGGTAGACAATGGAGAGATTTTATTGGATGGAACGCCAAACGAGGTATTCCGCCATGTAGAACAATTAAAACAGGTGGGGTTGGATGTCCCTCAAGTAACTGAACTCATGTATGAGCTGCGCAAAGATGGCTTTGATGTACCGGAAGATGTATTGACAGAGCAGCAATGTGTGGCAATCTTATCAAAGTTATTGGAGGGTTAAGACGGTGGCAATTATTAAAACAGAACATCTTGTGTATACCTACAATACAGGAACACCACAGCAAAAAGTCGCGGTGGACGATGTTAATTTAGAGATTGAGCAAGGGGAGTTTGTCGGAGTAATTGGCCATACTGGTTCTGGTAAATCCACCTTGATTCAGCATCTAAATGGTTTGCTCGCCCCATCTTCCGGAAAAGTATATGTGGATGGGGAGGACATCTGGGCAGATAAATCCAAGCTGCGCCAAGTCCGCTTTAAGGTTGGTCTGGTGTTCCAATATCCAGAATATCAGTTATTCGAAGAAACAGTGGCAAAAGATATTGCGTTTGGTCCAAAAAATATGGGGTTATCGGAAGAAGAAATTGACCAACGGGTACAAGAAGCCGCTAAGTTCGTCGGGCTGCCTAAAAGCTATATGGAAAAAAGCCCATTTGAACTATCCGGTGGACAGAAACGCCGTGTAGCCATTGCTGGGGTAATTGCCATGCGTCCAAAGGTGTTGATTTTGGACGAGCCTACAGCGGGGCTTGATCCAAAAGGACGGAAGAAGATTTTGGGGCAGATTCAGGAATACCATCGCCAGGAACAGAATACGATCCTGTTGGTTTCCCACAGCATGGAAGATGTGGCGCAATACGCTTCTAAAGTCTTAGTTATGAACAATTCCAGATTATTTGCCTATGATACTGTGGATGAAGTTTTCTCTAAAATAGAACAGCTCAAAGAAATGGGGCTTTCTGTACCACAGTTGTCTGAGGTGTTTTACCAGTTGCGCCAAAAAGGGTTTGACGTCAACACCAATATTTATACAGTAGAACAGGCAAAGGAAGAATTGTTGAGAGCGTTGAAGAAAGGAACCGAATTATGCTGAAAGATATTACCATAGGACAATACTTTCCAGGGAATTCGGTTGTACATCGTGCCGACCCCAGGACAAAAATTATCTTAACATTTGTTTATATCGTGTTGCTGTTTTTGATTGATAATCCAATTGGATATATTTTAACTATTGGGTTTACACTATTTTTGTATGGAATTGCACGTATTCCAGTAAAAATGATTTTAAAAAGTTTAAAACCAATTATTCCAATTTTGATTTTTACGGCTATTTTAAACATGTTTTTTGTTTCGGGCGATCCGTTGGTGAAATTTTGGATTTTTTCCATTAGTGGGAAAGGAATTAAAACCGCAATTACTATGGCAATCCGGATTTTATGTCTGATTGCGGGGTCATCCATATTGACGTATACCACATTACCGATTTCATTGACCGATGGGATTGAACATCTACTCCGGCCATTGAAAAAACTCCATTTTCCAGTTCATGAACTGGCGATGATGATGACAATCGCTTTGCGGTTTATCCCTACTTTGATTGAGGAAACGGATAAAATCATGTGTGCCCAAAAGGCAAGGGGGGCGGATATGGAAAGTGGAAATCTGCTGCAAAGAGCAAAAGCGTTGATTCCAATTTTGATTCCGTTATTTATTTCCGCTTTCCGACGTGCAGAGGAACTGGCTATGGCAATGGAAGCCCGCTGCTATCATGGTGGGGAAGGCAGGACCAGATTAAAACAGTTGAAATACTCTAAAGTGGATTTCGGATGTTACATTATTATGGTGCTATTAATTGCCGTTATTATTTGTTTAAATTTATTTGTACCATCATTTTTTTAAAGGATCACTATGAGAAACCTTTTATTTGAAATTTCTTATAATGGAAGTCGCTATCATGGATGGCAGGTACAGCAGAATGCAATTACTGTCCAGCAGGTAGTACAGGATAGTATTGAAAGGCTTTTTCAGAAACGCCTGGATATTTCCGGATGTTCCCGGACAGACACTGGAGTACATGCCAACCAATATTTTTTCCATATGAAAACCGAGTCTAAAATTCCTTGTAACAATATACAGCGGGCAATGAACACATCTCTGCCAGATGATATTGTGGTGTTGGGGTGTTCAGAAGCCCCATTGGATTTTCATGCCCGGTACAGCTGTACAGGAAAAGAATATGTTTATCAAATTTGGAACGCGGAATATGGCAACCCTTTTTTGCAGGATATGGTATACCATTACCGCTATCCACTTCGGATAGAGCGTATTCAGCAAGCAATGCAATATTTGCTAGGAACCCATGATTTTTCTGCTTTTTGTGCTTTGCATACCGATGTGGAAGATAAAACTAGGACGATTTTCGATGCCAGAGTAGAGCAAGAAGGAAATTTGATCAAGCTGGTTTTTCGAGGAGATGGGTTTTTATATAATATGGTGCGGATTATGGTAGGAACACTGTTATTTGTATCCGAAGGAAAAATCCAACCAGAGCAGATTCCAGAAATCATCCAAAAGAAGGATAGAAGCTTAGCTGGAAAGACAGCGCCAGCCCGAGGGTTGTATTTAAACCGGATTTTTTATTAACGATATGAACCAAGATATTAAGACTATATTCATGGAAGCGCAATGTATATCCAATAAAATAAAATTAATCATACAAACTGTAGGGACAGTATGAATCATAAATCGAAAATGAGTAAAAACAAAATACCATTTATGAGGATGTAGTGCCCTTGCTGATACCATATAAAATGGTTAGCAAAATTTTAGTACAAGGAGAACAAAATGGCACGTGTTAAGAACATAGAAGATTATCGAAAAAAAAGGCGCAAAAAGGTTCTGCTAAGACGTGTGCTGTTTTTTTTATTTATTATTTTTATTGTTCTTGGCGGATGGATGATATATCGTTCTTATCAAAATTCCATTGTAGATCAAGGGGTGGCAGAGCAGAAAAACACCAGTTTTCCTGTCTCATTAAAAGGGGATGCTATAAAAGGCTTTACCATGTGTGGCAGTAATGTTGCGCTGCTAACAGATAAAGAATACATGTTATACAGTGCCAAAGGAAGAACATTGCAAACCGTTCAGCATGGTTATTTTAATCCAAGTATTAAATCTTCTTCTAAACGGATCCTGATTTATGATATTAGTGGAACAAAATTTATGGTGGCGAATAAATCAGGGACTATTTTTGATTTATCGACAGAGCAAAAAATTCTGTTTGGAGAAATTGCGGACAATGGCAATATAGCGATTATAACCCAGGATGACCGTTATCAGTGTCGGCTAACGGTTTATGATTCCACTGGTCAGGAAGTATATAAATGGTATTCGGCAGAAGCACTGGTAACCTCCCTTGATTTTACTGGCTCAGGGAAAGGCTGTGTCCTTACAGCGGTAAACACAAAGTCCGGTATTATGCAGTCAGAGCTGATTAAATTGGACTTTGATAAAGAGCAGGAAATTTTTAAGCAGACGATGGAACAGGGAATGGCCGTATCCGTTGTTGTCAAATCCAGTGGGAAAATACAGATGGTGACGGATACTGCGGTCGTCACATTGGATGGTAATGGAAGCCAGATTTCTAGTTACGATTTTTCAAAAGATTTAAAATATTATGTAAATACATCGGGCTATACTGTTGTGCTGCAGGGGGAAGAAGTAAAAGATAACCAAAAATTAACAGTATTGGATTCCAATGGAGGGACGGTAGCGGAGACGACAATCAACGATCAAATCCGAGATTTGGACACAGATGGAAACTATGTTTATTTATTGACCAACCAACAGGTACAAAAATACAACATGAAATTAGAGTTAAAGGGTTCTATTGAAGACCAGGCTGTGGTTAGCCGCATTATCGGAAAAAACAATACTGTATATGGAGTGAGTACCTCCAAGTTAGAATGCAGTTCGTTGTAATAGGAGGCCAAATATGACCAGTATTATTTTGGATTGCTTTGTAATAGGGCTACTTTGTTTATGTGTTTGGGTTGGATACCGGAAAGGGCTAGTGGCTTCTATTGTTTCGTTAGGTGGATATATCATTTCCCTTTTGGCAGCTACCTGGTTGGGAAAGCTATTTGCCCCCATGGTATTTGAACGTTGGCTTCGATCTGGAATGATTGAGAAGGTTGGAGAACAACTGGCTAGTGCAGGCAGTGTAGAGGAATTACAAGCTGCCGTCAACCAAATTTCAGATAAAATACCCGGCTTTTTAAATGGAATCCTGTTTCAGGGGCAAACAGCTTCGGACTATATGGCATCCCATTTGGGGGATAGTGCCTCTTCGATAGCACAAGATCTGGTAGACCAGTTTTTGGGCCCTGCTACCATTTTTTTATTAGAGTGTATTTTATTTGTCATTTTGTTTGCTGTTTGTAGGCTGTTAGTTCATATTATTTTAAAAATAGCGGTGACTATCAACTATATACCGGTCATTGGCACGGTGAATGGTTTGTTGGGCGGCTGTGTTGGCGTATTTCAGGCAGGTGTTTACTTATTGTTGTTGGCAATGGTTTGTGAGATTATTATTCTCTTTACCCACGACAGTTTAGGCTGGCTGAATACCCAGCAAATAGAGTCTACCTATTTATTTGCTATGTTTTACCGTTTTAACCCATTACACTTCTTTTAATCTATTTTTATTGCAGTAAGTTCATAAACTCGGTATTTATTCATAATATATTACTTGAATTTCTGTTTTATCCAGTGCATAATGGTATTTGTTATCCCAAAAGAGGGGTTGTATTTTGTGTGGTTCACACTTTACGATAAAAGGAGATCAACATGATTTGTAGCAGATGCAAAAAAAGAATGGCTGTTGTTTATGTATCCCGTCAGGAAAACGGTCAGACAATTAATGAAGGGTTATGTTTAAAATGTGCGAAAGAGCTAAACATCCCTCAAATTAAAGAGATGACTGAAAAAATGGGAATTACAGATGATGATATTGAAAACATGAGCAATCAGTTAATGACCATGATGGAGGAAGACTTTGAGCCAGGTGGAGCGGATGTCATGAATCCATTTGTCAGTGGAATGTTTGGCAATGTCAATGGAAATGAAATGGCAGTACCTGCTGAACAGGATGAGGACACGGAAGAAGATGGTTCCGATAAGGATAAAAAATCCAAAAAGAAAAAGAAAGAAAAATATAAATATTTAACTACTTATTGCACTAATTTAAATTTACGTGCCCGCAATGGGGAACTGGATAATATTATTGGAAGGGATCGGGAAATCTATCGTGTAACTCAGATTTTATCCCGCCGTACCAAAAACAATCCTTGCTTGATTGGGGAACCTGGTGTTGGTAAAACAGCAATTGCGGAGGGGATTGCCCAGAAAATCGAAGCCAAAGAAGTTCCTTTCCGTTTGGCTGACAAAGAGGTTTATTTGCTGGATATGACAGCGTTAGTGGCTGGTACACAATTCCGTGGCCAGTTTGAAAGCCGTGTCAAAGGATTGATCAGCGAAGTAAAAAAAGCTGGCAATGTTATTTTGTTTATTGATGAAGTGCATACTTTAGTGGGAACGGGGGATTCTGAAGGTTCCATGAGTGCCGCCAATATTTTGAAGCCAGCATTATCCCGTGGGGAAATCCAGGTGATTGGTGCCACTACCTTTAATGAATACCGGAAACACATTGAAAATGATTCCGCGTTGGAACGCCGTTTCCAACCAGTTACAGTGGATGAACCTACGATTTCCGAAACTGTTGACATCTTAATGGGGATTAAAAAATACTATGAATTACATCATAGGGTACTGGTATCCCCTGAAATTGTCCGCAGTGCGGTGGAACTTTCCGAACGATATATTACAGACCGTTTTCTGCCAGATAAAGCGATTGACTTGTTGGATGAATCCTGTGCATGCCGCTCATTACGCTGTAAAGAGTTGACGGAATATGACCGTTTGAACAAACAGTTAAAAGAGCTGTACCAGGAAGAGGAAGATTTATCATCTGAAACAGAAAACCCTGATTATGAACGGATTGCCAACGTAAAATCCGAAATCAGTAAAGTAAAAGAACATTTAAAAGAGTTGGAGCCAAAGGTAATGAACATCCGTGTTACCATGGAAGATGTGGCAAGGGTGGTAGAATTATGGACAGGTGTTCCAGCAAATAAAATTCAGCAGAATGATATTAAACGTTTGACCACATTGGAAGATGAACTGAAATCCAAAGTGATCGGGCAGGACCATGCAGTAAAACTGGTAGCGGAAGCAATCAAACGGAATCGTGCCCAATTGAGTAAGCGCCGCCGTCCAGCATCGTTTATTTTTGTTGGTCCAACTGGTGTGGGAAAAACAGAGCTGGTAAAGGTGTTGGCATCTACTTTATTTGACGGGGTTGATCCATTGATCCGTTTGGATATGTCCGAATACATGGAGAAACACGCTGTTTCCCGGTTGGTTGGTTCCCCTCCAGGATATGTGGGGTATGACGATGCTGGCCAGTTGACCGAAAAAGTACGCCGTCGCCCTTATTCTGTCATTTTATTTGACGAGATTGAAAAAGCTCATCCAGATGTGATGAATATCCTGTTGCAGATTCTGGATGAAGGAAAGGTAACAGATTCCCATGGTAGGACTGTAAACTTTGAAAACACAGTCATTGTAATGACTTCCAATGCTGGTTCTAGCACCAAAACTGGTGTGGCAGGCTTTAATAAAACGGAAGACCAGGTGGATCAGGAAAAAGCAATCCGAGCTTTGTCTGAATTCTTGCGTCCTGAGTTTATGAGCCGTGTGGATGAAATTGTGGTATTCCACCACCTAACCCAGGAGAATATGGAAAAAATTGCCTGCTTAATGTTGGACGAATTGAAAGAAGTATTGGCAGAAAAATACATCAAATTCCATTATGACCAAAAAGCGGTTGTTTACTTGACCAAACAGTCGGATGGAGCTCGTTTTGGCGCTCGTGAATTACGGAAAACTATCCGTAAAAAAGTAGAAGATGGAATCGCGAATATTATGATTACCAACACAGATGAAGTGTTAACATCAATTGAACTTTCCGAACAGGATGGGGAATTACTATTCCAAATAAATCAGCAATAGAATAAAAGCCTATTATTGTTATTTGCAATAATAGGCTTTTTTCGATATAGATGGATTTCAAGTAATTTTTTGCTGGATGGAGTTTTGATCGGTTTATAAATTTTTTACCTGTATTTGTAGCCCTTGCATCACCTGTAAAGCAGCTTGATTTAATTGGCTATCATTGCTGGCAACACAGTGCGCATCCACAATTACTTCTGCTTCTGGTAAAGCTGTTTTTGCCAAAATTGCGTTGGAGATGACACAGATATTAGAGACGATTCCAACCAGTTCAATTTCTTCATAGTTTCCACGCTGTAAAAAGGAAATCAACTCTAAGGAGCCAAAGCTAGGTTTCAAAATAACAGCGTCTTTCTCCTGTTTTTCTTCTGCTACTTTTCCAAATAGTTTCCATCCTTCTGTATGTTGAATACAATGGACTATGGGGAGATATTTGCCCTCTTTTGTATCCAGGTAGTTCTTCTGGTGGGTGTCAAATGTAAATAGGACATCTTGGTTTTCCTGATGGTATTGTTTTATTTTTTCATAAATAGGCTGTTCCAACTGTTCAGCTTCTGGAAAGCCCAGGCTTCCGTTGACAAAATCCTTTTGATAATCCACCACAATTAATAATTTTTTCACTCCAATACCTCCATTCTTGATAAGAAAAGCTTTTTCTTGTATTATAGCATAAACCAAATGTAAAGTGGTATGCTATTTTTGAGGTGATTTGTTATGAAATCAGAAATCAATTTAAAAGATTTACCAATGGGTTTGGGAATGGCATTGGCACAAAACACAGACGCAATGAAAAAATTTGTGGATTTATCCAAGCCAGAACAAGCCGCTATTATTGACCATACGCACAGTATTCACAGCAAACAGGAAATGCACGATTATATCAATCAAATTTTTGGAGCAGGGCTATAACTTAGCTGGATTTTAGCACAATTTTGAATCCTTCACATATGATATAGTAAGCAATTGCTTCCGAGGTATACCTCAATATCATTTTATTATAGGAGGATTCTTATGGCAGAAAATCAATTTGGCACATTTGGCTGTGGAAATTCTGACGAATTTAAAGAAGCCGTTTGTATCGATGCCGCAAGGATTTACGATTCCTGTGGAGATAAGGATTGTCTTGCTGACTTAAGGGTGTATTTTACTGATGTTACCCAGCCTATTATCGATACTGCTTACACAGTAAAAGCAAAAAACGTGGATGTTGCCAGCGCCTATTTATCGGTTGAGCCGGTACCGTTTAACAAAGGGTTTTATTCGGTGGACATCACATATTTTTTCTTGGTTCAGTTAGATGCCTATACATCTCCGGTTAATCCGCCGACAGCTGTGTGCGGTTTGGCAACAGCGAACAAAAAAGTAATCTTATATGGCAGCGAAGGCAGTGTAAAAGTATTTACTAACGATCAGAATGAACAGGATTATATTGCGCCAAAATACCTTCCAAAGGCACGTTTGCAGGTGGCACAGCCTATGTTGCTTTCCTGTGATTTGTGTGATTGCCCAGAACCAAACCTGGATTGTTGTATTTCCGTTCCAAACTGTGTATGCAAACAATTTGAAGGTTCCTTTGAATGTGTATTACCACAAAGGATGGTTACTGTGACAATTGGCTTGTTTTCCATTATCCAGTTGGAACGCCAAGTACAAATGATGATCCCTGTTTATGATTTTTGTATTCCAGATAAGGAATGCACCACCACATCAGATAGTCCTTGCGACATCTTTGAAAAAATTCAATTCCCAGTGGATCAATTTTTCCCACCCCGCATTGATGATTGCAGCAGTGATTGTGGAGAATGCGGCAAATAGTTCCATCAACTCAGGCGGTAAACTTCTGGTTTTATACCAGAGGGAACCGCCTGTTTTTTATCTCTGTATATTTGATTTTATTGATATAATTTGCTATAATAAAAGAACAATTGGCATATTATACAATTTCGTGCCACAATCAATGGAGATAGTACAATATAGGGGGTTCGTTTTACATGAAGGTCCAGTTGATTTCTTATACACCAAACCCAGAAAAAACTGTAGCTTGTGCTGCAAAACTCTGTTATAGTCCCATTGGGATTGATCAGGTTTATGACGGGTTAACCGAAGAAAAAGCCAGGGATTTTGTGGACATGCTATCTAGCATGGGGCATGAGAGCCCTATTGAACATGTCAGCTTTACCTTTGGAATCGAAGGGGTATCTCGTGCATTTTTGGCGCAGGTTACTCGTCACCGTTTAGCATCTTACAGTGTGCAAAGCCAACGCTATGTAAAAGAAAATCAATTTGAATATGTAACACCTCCTGAAATTGAGGCTGATCCAAAGGCAAAAGAGATTTTTATAAAAGCAATGGAACAGGATATGGAGAACTATCATGCCTTGGCTGATCTTTTAGCGCAAAAGCATTACCAGGAATTTTTAGAACAAGGATGCACAGAAAAACAGGCTCGTTCCAAAGCAGAAAAAAAAGCGATTGAAGACGCCCGTTTTGTTCTACCCAACGCCTGTGATACCAAAATGATTTTAACCATGAATGCTCGTAGTTTGATGAATTTTTTCCATCATCGTTGCTGCAATCGTGCTCAGTGGGAAATCCGTGCGGTTGCCAATGAAATGCTGCGGTTGGTTTATCAGGTTGCCCCAGCATTGTTCCGGAATGCAGGACCATCCTGCTTAACTGGAAAATGTCCAGAAGGAAAAATGTCCTGTGGAAAAATGGCAGAAGTAAAGGCCTATTTTGAACAATTAAAGCAGGAAAGCGGGGAAGAATAATATGGAACGGTATCAAGAGATTTTAAACCGAATTAATGAATTGGCAAGGACTGCGAAAGAGCGAGATTTAACCCCTGCGGAACTGGTGGAGCGGAATGAACTGCGCCAGGAATATTTAAAAATGTTCCGTGCAAGTTTTAAACAACAGTTGATGGGAATTAAAGTGGTGGACGAACAGGGAAATGATGTTACTCCAGAAAAATTGAAACAAGCACAAAAAGAGGAGCAAGATAAGTAATGCCAGAACGACACTTAATCGTAATTGATGGCTTGGATGGTAGTGGAAAAGCTACTCAAACAGCATTGTTAGCAGAGTATTTTCAATCCAAAGGAATTCCAGTGCGGAAGGTTACATTTCCTGATTATAACAGTAGGTCATCCGAATTGGTAAAAATGTACCTGAATGGAGAAATTTCTAACAATCCAGAGGATATCAACGCCTATGGTGCTGCTGGATTTTATGCGTCAGACCGGTATATCAGCTATTTGACTGACTGGGGAAAAGATTATCAAAGGGGAACATTAATTTTGTGTGACCGCTATGTCAGTTCCAATGCAATCCATCAGATGGTAAAATTGCAGGAAAAAGATTGGGACTCTTTTTTGGATTGGTTGCAGGATTATGAATATGATAAATTGGGGCTTCCACGTCCGGACCAAATCCTATATTTGGATATGCATCCGGATGTATCCCAGAAATTATTGAGCGCCCGTTATCAAGGGGATAACTCGAAAAAAGATATTCATGAAAGCAATCTGAATTATTTATTAAACTGCCGGAAAGCGGCTTTGTACGCAGCAGAAAAATTGGGTTGGACGGTGATTCCTTGTAGCGATAGCCAACAACCCTATACAATTGAAACTATTTCGGAGCAAATCAAAAGAATCATTGGAAAGTAAGGGTATTATGTTGGAATTAAAAGAGATTGAGTTAACGGACAAACCTTGGGTGGATGAATTACTTTCTTATTCGGATTTCCGCGGATGTGAGTATAGTTTTTCCACCATGTTTTTATGGAAATTTATTTATAAAACCAGAATCGCCCGCGTCGGGGATAGATTAATTGTTGGGTCAATGGTAGACGGAAAAATCAGCTTTTTATTTCCGCCAGGTAAAGGGGAGTTACGGCCGGTAATCCAAGCAATGGAAGAATATTCAGTCCAGTTGGGGCAGCCGTTTTATCTTCACAGTGTCAACAAACAGGCACAGGAACAGCTGGAACAGGAATTCCCAGGAAAATTTGAGTTTACCGAAACTAGGGATTATTTTGATTATATTTATTTCACCGAGAAATTAACTACTCTTTCTGGAAAAAAACTTCATTCTAAGCGGAATCATATTAACCGTTTTTTGGAAAATAATGAGGGTAGATGGTCATATGAACCAATTACACCGGAAAATAAAGAAGAATGCCGACAGATGAACAAACGTTGGTGTGCTGTGAATGACTGCTTAATGGATGATGAAAAATTAAGCGAGCAATGTGCTGTTGCGCAGGCATTTCGGCACTTTGATGCACTAGGATTAAAAGGTGGATTAATCCGTGTGGACGGAGAAGTGATTGCCTATTGTATGGGGGAACCTTTAAATTCTGATACCTTTGTGGTCCATATTGAAAAAGCGATGTCTGAGATTCAGGGAGCTTATCCAATCATCAACCAACAATTTGTAAAAAATACTTGTCAAGATTATCAATATATCAACCGTGAAGATGATACTGGTGCGGAAGGATTGCGCAAAGCAAAGCTCTCTTATTATCCAGCATTATTAGAAGAAAAATGCAATGCAGTTGCAGTTAGGTGAGAACAGAATGATTGAATTTGCAACCAAACAAGATATTCCAGCGTTACAGGCAATCTGGATGGCATGTTTTAGCGACCCAGATAGCTATATCCAATCTTATTACGAACATCGCGGGGAAGTTGCCAAAACTTTAATTATGCGGGAATCGGATGGAACCGTTTCTTCGATGTTGGATATGATTGATATTACTTTAGTTTCCAATGGTAACCGATATCCAGCTTTTTATATTTATGCTGCTTCCACTTTGCCAGAATATCAGGGGCGTAGGTATATGCACAGTTTGATTGAGTATGCCTGTGATTTTGCGGCAAGAGAAGGAAAAGTCGCTTCACTGTTAATTCCCCAGACAAAAAGCTTGGTAGATTTCTATGAAAAACAGGATTTTACAACACCAATCCTGATTGGACAAAAAGAATACCCAGCAAAAAGCACAGCTTCTATTTTATCCCCTTTATCAGAACAAGAATTTGTTCAGATGAAATTAGAATATGAACGTAACCATTCCAGTTATTTGGAACATAGTCCGGAGATGATTGCTTTAATCTATCAACAGGTAAAGATTGCGGGCGGATTTGTTACCAAAATTGAAACTGAAACAACCAGCTCTTATGCTGTGTATTATAAAGAAAAAAGGAAGTTGTGGGTACAGGAAATTTCCTCCCAGGAGGAAAGCTTAGAAAATGACCTGTCTGCCATTTGTGAGTTTGCGGATGTAAAAAAGGCAGAAGTGTCTTTTCCAGGAAATACAAGGCTTTATGGTTTGGCACGCATTTTACGGCCTTGTGATATTGATTGGACAAAGTTTTATATGAATACAATGTTAGATTAAGGAGGAGTTTATCATGGTATACTTATTTTTAGCAGAAGGTTTTGAGGAAGTGGAAGCGTTAACTCCATTGGATTATCTCCGCCGTGCTGGAGTTGAAGTATGCTCTGTTGGGGTGACGGGGCAGATTGTGACCGGATCTCACGGGATTATGGTACATACGGATATTACTCCAGATCAAGTGAATTTTGACCAGATTGAAATGATTGTACTGCCAGGTGGTATGCCAGGTACTTTAAATTTAGAGAAAAACCAGATTGTCCAACAGGCAATTGATGTTTGTACAGCAAACCATCACATAATTGGTGCAATCTGTGCAGCTCCAAGTATTTTGGGACATAAGGGTTTGTTGCAAGGAAAAAAAGCAACCTGTTTTCCAGGATTTGAACCGGATTTAATCGGAGCGAACTACCAAAATCAACCAGTCTGTGTGGACGGTACGATTATTACTTCCCGTGGGGCTGGGGCCGCTCAACAATTTAGTTTTGCTTTAGTAGAACAGCTTTTGGGTAAGGAGAAAGCCGAAATTCTGGCTCAACAGGTACAATGGTAAAACAGGATATTCGCCCAATAAAACAGGAGCTCCGCCAAAAATATAAACAAATCCGGCGGACCATGGACCCACAGATGAAACAAAAAAAGGATAATGATATTTTTGAAAGGGTCATTTCATTAAAGCAATATCAACAGGCGGATATGTTGATTACGTTTGTTTCCACTGAAATAGAGGTGGATACTCATCAGTTGATGGCACATGCTTGGAGTACAGGCAAACGAGTGGTTGTGCCTCGTTGTATTGATGGAACCCGATTGATGGATTTTTGTGAAATACAATCCATGGAGGATTTAGAACCTAGAACATTTTCTGTATTAGAGCCAAAACAAAATTGTTATATTTTAAACCAATTTCCGAATTCGTTTTGTATTGTTCCTGGTTTGTCTTTTGATTTATCCGGCTTCCGTTTAGGGTATGGAAAAGGATATTATGACCGGTTTTTAAACCAGTATGATGGAACTACAGTTGGAATTTGTTATTCCAGCTGTTTACACCCATCTTTGCCTCATGGAAAATATGATAGGGCAGTACAATGGCTGGTAACAGAAAAATTTAAGAAGCACCTAGAAAAAAGTAGTAATAAATAGGAGGGAATCCATGTCAGAACAGGAAAAGGATCAACAAAAAATAACGGAAGAACCAGTAAAAGAACAGGAAATTTCGACAGTGTCTGCTTCAGATATACAAGATGATACAGTGATTTTTAGCAGTACTTCTGATAAAGAGTTTTTAGCAGAAAAGGAAGAAAAAAACTCAATAGAACAGCCAAGCCGTAAATCAGTGAAAAAGAAGAAAAAAGGAAAAAAGTGGACAGGATTTTTAGTAGCCGGAATAATTATTATCATTTCTATTGGGCTTGCATTCACCATTTTAACAGGTTTTAACGATGTATTTGCCTTGAGTAAACCAGCGATATCAGCAGATATTGAAATTCCTTCCGGTGCTACTACTGCGCAAATTTCCAAATTACTAAAAGAGGAAGGTATCATTGATCAACCATGGTTATTCCGCTTTGTAGTAAAAATGCGTGGAGAAGGTTCTGGATTTCAGGCGGGAGTCCATAGTTTTAGCGCAAAATGGGACTATGACGCGATTATTGAAGAATTGAATATGGTGCCATCAGAAAATCCGAATGTGATAAAAATTACTTTTCCAGAGGGTTCTACCTTGGATGAAATTGTGCGTTTATTAGAAACGAACGGCGTTTGTGATGGAGACCAGTTCTTGCGGGCTTTAGAGGAGAATTCGTTTGACTTTGCCTATCAGGATATGCTCACAGAGGAAAAGAATGATTCTAAATATCATGTGATGGAAGGATATGCTTTTCCAAATACCTATAATTTCTTTAAAAATGAGGATGCAGAATCTGTTGCGCGTAAGTTTTTACAGGCATTTGATGAACATATGCAAGAAGCAAACCTTTATGAACAGATTAAATCCTCCGAATTTAGTTTGGATGAAGTGATTACATTGGCTTCTATTGTCCAGGCTGAGGCTGGAAGTATAGAGGATATGCCAAAAATAGCATCTGTTCTAATGAACCGTATCCATAATTCTGACCAATACCCGAAATTGGAATGTGATCCTACTAAAAGTTATGCGAAGGAAATTTCAGGGAATTTAAAATCAGAAGGAACATCGGATGCTATTGCGGAGGCGTATGATACCTACGTTACACCTGGTTTACCCCCAGGGGCAATTTGTAATCCGGGAATTGATGCCATCCAGGCTGTCTTACATCCTGCAACTACAGATTATTATTATTTCTGTGCTAATATTGAAACAAAAGAATGTTTTTATGCAAAAACATTAGAAGAACACAATCAAAACCTGAAAAAAGCCGGTTTAATATAAGGGGGATTTCGTTTTTGAACAATCAAAATCAATCATTTCCAAAACTATTGTCTCCAGCGGGGGATTTTGAACGTTTGGTTGCAGCAATCCGTTTTGGTGCGGATGAAGTATATCTTGGAGGATCCCAATTTGGCATGCGTGCGGTATCCGCAAAGTTTGATTTTCCCATGTTAAAAAAAGCAGTAGATTATGCCCATGAACATGGTGTACGGGTCTATTTAACTTGTAATACAGTTCCCACAAATGAGGAAGCAGACCAGCTGCCGGAGTTTTTGAAAAATGCCCGGGATGCTGGTGTGGACGCTTTTATTATTGCGGATATGGGGGTTTTTGCGGCGGCAAGAGAGTATGCACCAGAAGTTGAAGTTCATATGTCTACGCAGACAGGGATTGTTAATTACCGTACTGCCAATGAGCTGTATCGTATGGGAGCAAAACGTGTTGTTTTAGCCCGTGAATTAAGTATTGACGATATCCGTACCATTCGAGAAAAAACACCTTCTGATTTGGAAATTGAGGTTTTTGTACATGGCGCTATGTGCATGTCTTTTTCTGGCCGTTGTTTGTTGTCTCATTATCTAGTTGACAGGGACGCTAACCGGGGAGAATGCGCCCAGCCTTGCCGTTGGGGATACCATTTAGTAGAAGAAAAACGCCCAGGCCAGTATTTTCCGATTTTTGAGGATGAAAAAGGGAGCTATATTTTAAATGCCAAAGATCTTTGTTTGATTGAATATATTGACCAGTTGGCACAAGCTGGTGTTACTAGTTTAAAAATTGAAGGAAGGGCAAAATCCTCTTATTATGTTTCAGTTATTACCAATGCTTATCGGATTGCCTTGGATCAATATCAGCGGGATCCAGAACATTTCCAGTTGGAACCTTGGCTGTTGGATGAGGTTTGCAAAGTGAGCCATCGCAGATATAACACAGGATTTTTGCTTGGCCGTCCTGAAGATGGACAGTATTATGAAAATGGTGGCTATTTGAGAAATTTTGATGTTGTGGCAATTGTGGACCGTACAGATGGTGAATTTGCGTATTGCACCCAAAGAAATAAATTTTTGGCTGGGGATACCGTAGAGGTATTGGAGCCGGGCAAAAAACCTTTTGAGATGGTAATCAGTCAGATTTTTGATGAAGAAAACCAATTGGTAGATTCCGCCTGCCATGCAATGATGAAATTTAAAATCCCCTATCAGGGAGTATTACAGACTGGCACAATCATCCGTAAAAATAAAGCGGAATCGTAGTTCTAATTGGCTCCTTTTTACAATAGAAAATTTCTTTTACCATGGCAATAACCTATTTCAATGGATAAAAAATTTTTTCTACATCTAATGGATACTAATTTTGACTATATTTTTAATAAAATGATTAGAAGTCGATTTCTTCCTACTTGTATGGCGATCAGAAGATTTTATAAAAACAGTAAAAAACGCACCTGTTTTATCAGGTGCGTTTTTGTATACCTTATTTTTGCTTAAAATGTGCATTAGATGATGGAAACATTTCAATAGAAATATTGGAAATATGGTTTCATAAAATCATTTTATAGCTATTTTTTCTTGCGTAAAATGAGTAAACTGATTCCTGATATCAATAGTCCTAATCCTGTGATTGAAACAACATCCCCTGTTTTCGCTGCATCTGCTTTTGGTGTTGCGCTTTCTTGTACGGTTTGGGTCGCTTCACTTCCTGCTGTCCTTATTGGTTCCAGTTTGCTTTGTGCCGCCTTCAGTTCCATTGCTTTTGCATTAATTGTCCCTTCATCTTCTTTACTTAGGTCATTGTTGTTTAACATTTCCTGGGCTTCTGCTAACAGTACTTGGAAGGTTGCTGCGCTTTCTACTGTATATTGGCTTAAATCGATTCCTTTTGCTTCTTCCACTACTTCCTCTAATAAGCTGTCCGCTTTGAATCTCAATTGTAGCATTCCTGCTAGCAGGTTATCTGCTGCTTCATTGATTTCTTCTTGCGTTGCGTCTACATTGTTATAGACTTCTTCTGCTTTTGCTTTCGCTTCTGCATAGATTCCCCAGGTATTTTCTGTATATTCTTCTTGTTGATATTCTTTTGTCGCTTCGATTAATGCTTTTAGTTGTCTTTTATCTGCTGCCTTTTCTAACAGGCTATATGCTGTTTCCAGTTCGTCGTATGCTTTGTCAATTTCTTTTTGCATTGTATTTGGGTCTGCCAACACTGTTGCTGCCTGTTCTAATGCTTTTACAAAATTCTCTTTGGATACACCATCTTTGTAATCGTCTAGGTCTACTTTGCTCATTTCATCATACAGTGCTTGCAGTTTTGTTTTATCACCTACTTGAAATCCTAGTTTATGGATTTCATTCAATAATGTTCTCCATGCTGTGTCTATTTGTTCCTGGGTTGCGGAATCATTATCATTGATTGCTTTCGCATCGGTCAAAGCCTTGTCAAAACTATCTTTGACAGATGGGATTGCATTGGTATATTCATCCGTTTTTTTTTGCGTTTTCCGCATACTGAATGACTGTCTGTAATATCGATTTATCTGTTTCTTCTACCACCGGTTGGGTTTCATCTACAATAAACATAGATTGTATTCCAGTTAAGCTCAATTGAACTTTTGTAATACCATTTTCTACTGTAAAGGTTGCTGCTTGTTTTGTTCCTGTCATGGGGTCCCACAGCATTGGCTGTTCCATTTCTCCACGCAGTGAAACGGTTATATTCATAGCAGTATCACTGGAATTTGCGATAAAGTAGATGTCCTGATTATCCTTTACTTTATGAATGTAGCTTAAATTACCGCCAGAAATAGCTGGAACCTGGTCAATTTCCACATCATAGGTTGGGAGAGCATCATCTAAAACAGTTTGCAGTTTTGTTTCAAATCCAGTTTGAATGAAATATGCTGTACCACCTGCCGCATTGGTATTTTTGGTGTATTCCCCCGTAGAAGATGCCAAGGATTGCCCTGTAACAGGATCAACCTGGAACATTTCTTTAATAATAGAAATTACTTGTTCATTTTCGCTGTCTTCGATTCCACGATAAGGGAGTTGGGTGGTAGCAATTACTTTTCCGCCATTATCGTAGAAATCTTTAATTTTTTCCAGATTGGAAAGGCTGATTACCTTGGTACCTGGAATTACAAAAACTTTATAGTCTTCATAGTTGGTTTCATTTTCTAAATGGAAGGTGTCTCCATCTACAGAACATCTTTCATCAATAATATCTGGATGCAAATAAGTAAAATCTCGACGAGCAGTTAAGGATAAAGTTTCCCCAACACGCATATAGTCTGCGTCAGAAGGGTTATTTGCGTCACCATTGAAGATAAAGCTGGATTCTAAATAATCGATTGGATAAAGCATGGCAATGTCCGCAACATGCCTACCATCTTGCAACATGGTATTTAACCTTCCCATATAGTTATTATAGATTGGCAATTCTTCACGATATCGTTCATTACGGTAGGAAAGTTCAGGTGGAGCATCAACATGGTTGATGTTATCATACCAGATAGCATGTGGAATAATCATATTAACTCCTTTTGCGTACTGGTCCATAGAAGATTTATGTAAGATATTTTTATCCATATTTTCTCCCATGGCTCCAAATGATTCGGACATTACCACTCCTTTATCCCAATTGTTGGCAGAAGAAGATATAATTTTATAAGCTTCTTGGGTGTAGCCATAGCTGCCAATAACGTCCACACCAGGAATTTGCTGGTCTTTAAACACTTTCATCAAATCACCATGAAGTCCGACTGGATTGACCCATTCTTCCAATAACATATGTCCCATCAGGTCGATTCCATGGTCGTCACACCAGTCCGCAATCTGTCCAATATAATTTTCTGCGAACAGCTCGGTACGTACATATTGCAACTTATTTCTTGCTTCGTCGGTGTCTTTACCAATCTCATACCACAAAGCAGGATAATTTAACACAGGGCTTTCACCGTTAAAGGTTTCTTCATAAGCTTTGTTATATTCTGGTGTCCATAAACGCGCTCCTTCCGCACCATAAGGAGTAGTACCCGGCCAAGGCCAGAAAGTTGGTTCGTCATAAAAAGCGGATGTAATGGTACCATTTTCAAAATATTTTTGGAACCGGCTATAGTATTCTTCATAGGTAATATCGATAAAGGCACGTACAGAATCGGCGTCTAAATAATCCATGCCATTGTTGCCGTCTTTTACGCACATAAAGGCCATTACTTTCCAGCTTCCATCTGGGACAGTATATTCCAAATGAGAACTTTCTGGCTGCTGTTGATCTTCATTAATCTGAATTTTTGTATTGCCATCATAAAGTTCTATTTCCCAGATAGTTGGGCTCATTCCATTTAATCCGTCCATTAATAAACGCATTTTTGTAGTTTGGACAGAGTCAAAATTTAAGGTAAGCCCAGCTGAACCAATTGTAGAACCTGTAGCACAATCCACCCAGGAATCACCATTCCAGTATTGTAAATGGAATGAGGTAATACGGTCCAAATCTTCATATAAAACTGCTTTGTTTACATTCCGGACTTCCCCAAAAGAAATCTCTAACCATTGGGGCGCTGTACCCCGGGCAGCTGCATTCCAACGGGTTGTCATATCTCCATCGAATGCTTTATCAGCCTCATAACCTGCTTCGATTTCATAAACAGAAGAAGCGGAATATCCAGCTTTCTCTGGAACAAGTGGGGTAGGAGGAACTTCTAACTGTTGATTTCCATTAAAAATTTGGAACTCGCTAATAGAAGCGCTATCCTGTGTAATATTTCTGATATAAAGGCGAACTAATTGGGCAGTAACAGGCTCAAAGCTGTGGGTTGCACCCTGATCGGTAATTTTAGTTCCAGTGGCAACAGTTTTCCACCTATTTTCAGCTATATCCCAGTATTGGATGGAATAGTCTTTGGTCCTATGTAGTTCTTCCAGTTTATCTTCATATACTTTGACAGAATCGAAGGTTTTTTCTTCTCCAAAATTGATTTGCAGATACTCACCACCACCGGATAAGGATTCTGCGTTCCATCTAGTAGAGAGTTCACCATCTACCGCTTTGCTAGCTTCGTAACCACTGGTTACACTATAGGTAGAAGAAGCGGAAACCCCCAGAGGCTGGGTATCTGGGCTGAATGGAGGAGGATCAACAATTGTAGCTTGGTCGCTGATATCAATCCGTTCCATTGTATCCATATTCATCGCAACTGCACCCATTAGTTTTCCTTCTGGAAGGGATAAATAAACTTTTTCACCGTTGGAAGCATCCTGTTCAAATTTATCCAAACGTTTTGTAGTCAGCTCAGGATAATTTTCTTCCAATAATCCTCCAGCGTTATAGCTGGGAAAACCATTTTCATCATATAGTGAGAACTGCATACCATATTTGCTTCCCTCATCCAATGCAGCTTCGTACAACTCAAAATAGTTATCCGAAAGATATTGGCTAATCCAGTTTGGTAAAATTCCAAAGCCATTATATCCGCTTTGTTGATAGGATTCCCGAACAAGTTCTCGCACTTTTTCTGGCGTCATTTCATCCAGTTCGGTATTCCAAAACCATAGCGGACGGGTTTTACTGCTGTCTGGTGGCGTTTGAAAATCAAACCATAATTGGTTTCCCGATGTTTCTGATTTTGCGAACGAAACCATGCCTGTACATTGGAGGCATAAGCATCCGGCTAACAATAGGCTCATAAATTTAACTCTTTTTTTCATTTTCTCTTTCTGCTCCTTTCCAGTTCCAAGCAAAAATTGCCCGTTATTTTTCATTGAAATGGTAAAATAAATCTGTATCTTCCTATAACAGGAAAAAATTTACTAAAATTTATTCTATCAGATTTCTTATCGAAATGATATTGTAGTTTTAAACAAAAAACAGAAGTGTTCTTTGTAAGAATTATTTTTGTATATAAGTAAAACAACGCAAATCATTTTGTTTGCGTTGCGTGTTAGATGAATATGATAAAAAAATAAGCCATCAGGAAAACTGATGGCTTATGGTTATTGTACATCTTCAATGGATTTCGTAACAGTATGTTCGATTGGTTTCCATTCGATTTTTTTAAATAGGGCAACCAATGCGATTGGAATATAAGTAAACATAAATAAAGGAAATGTAAATAGGGATAGAACTATTTTAACAGGTTTTGCATAAATCTTTTTCCATTCTGTAATTAAAGTTAAACCACCAAAGAAGAAGAAAATACAATAAAAGTTTAAAAGTGTTCCTCCTAATGAAGTTAAGGTTGTTGTAATAATTGCTTGAGATGATTCTGGGGATAATAACCCACAGATTAAGAAGACGGCATTCATTACAATACTGGATAAAGAAACAAACATTGCTGGAGAAATCGTCATAAACATATCAAAGCAAGCAAAACTGTGATTTTTGAAAATGCCTTTTAACAATCCACCGCCATATCTTGCAAATACTTGATAAAATCCTTTTGCCCAACGCAGTCTTTGATTCCATGATTGTCTAAATGTAGTTGGCTGTTCATCATATAATACAGCAGTGCCACAGTAACCAATTTTTTCTCCTTGAATAATATTATCTGCTGAGAACTCAATATCTTCTGTTAAAAGATGGTGCTTCCAGCCGTTATTTTTAATGATAATATCACGATGAACAAGGAATCCTGTGCCAGAAATTGCACAACTTGTATTCAACATCATACGTGCATTATTTAGGTATTTTGATTCCCTTAAGAACCATAGGGAATAACCAGAGGATAGCCAGTTAGTATCATAGTTTTTAGAGTTCCGGTAACTGGTTACAATGCGGTAACCATTATCAAATACTTTGTTCATTTCTGCGATATAATTTTCATCTAACAGATTGTCTGCATCAAAAACAAAATATCCTTCATATGCATCTGCTTTAGAAGAATTATGGATAATTTTAAAAATATAATCTAAGGCATATCCTTTTCCTACTTGTTGTGTATTAAAACGTTCATATACAATCGCGCCAGCTTCACGGGCAATTTGGGCCGTATTATCGGTACAGTTATCGGCTACTACATAAATATCAATGAGTTTTGCCGGATATTTTTGCTGCCGAATACTTCTGATTAACTGGGCAATTACAGCGCTTTCATTTCTAGCCGAAATAATCACAGCATAACTGTGTTGTTTTGTAGCATCATATTGTTTTGGCTTTTTGAATAAAGCATAAAAAGCATAAAAAAATTGGTATGCATAGCATACTGTAAATATTATCATAATTACCAAATTGAAATTTTGAATAAAATTAAGCAAAAGAACTTCCCCCTATATCCTCTAAAACAATAGCGTTATTTTGTTTTGCTTACAATAAATTTTTAATACCATTTTAACGTAGCATAGTTTAACACAACAAAGATATTCAAGATCAAAAAATATTATAGCATGATATTTTTAAGAAACAATTGAAATATGCAGATTATAAGAAAGTGTTCATAATAAACAATGAAATCCATAAATTTTAATGTTATTTTATGGGTTAGTATGGCAATTTTAACAATAAAAAGATTTGATTTTTTGCATGATTGACAAAAAATTATCATAATTTTGGTAATACATGATTTCATTGGAATTCATTTCAAAATATGTTATAATAAATCTGATTTAAATAGCTGTTTATCATGATCAGAAGATTAAATTGAAACAACAGTACTCGAAATTAAGATTTTAAAAAAGGACTATTATTATGAGTATATTTTTATGTCCATGCTGTGGAAGGCCATTACAACAGGACCCCGCCAAATATTATTGTCCCAAGGGGCATGTATTTGACCGCTCTAAAAGCGGATATGTCAATTTATTACTACCCAATAGTAAGCATTCAAAATTGCCAGGGGACAATAAATTAATGGTTGCTGCACGTCGTAATTTTTTATCCAAAGGGTATTATCAGCCACTGGCAGAACTAATTTGTAAAATAGCAGAACAATACTTCCAAAATAGTGATATTTTGTTGGATGTTGGATGCGGGGAAGGATATTATACCAATCAAATACAGCGCCATCTTAATCATAATCAAACTCAGGTTTCTTTATCAGGGATTGATATTTCTAAATTTGCGTTGGACAAGGCTGCTAAACAGAATAAAGCGATTAATTATGCAGTAGCCAGTGCGTTTCATCTTCCAGTAGATGATCATAGCTGTAACGGTGTATTTAATTTGTTTGCCCCTTATTGTGGGGAAGAACTATTGCGTGTTTTGCGGCCAGATGGATATATGATATTGGCTGTTCCTGGAAAAGAACATTTATGGGAACTAAAACAGGCAGTATACCAACAACCATATAAAAATGAAGTAAAAGACACAATACTGCAAGGATTCCATTTGATTGAGCAACAGCATTTATGCTATCCAATACATCTGGAAGAACCAGAATTGATAGATTCCCTGTTTAAAATGACCCCTTATTACTATAAAACATCTATAGAAGATTACCAACGTTTAGCTTCCTTAAAGGAATTGACGGTTACAGTAGAGTTCCATTTATTCGTATATCAATCCAATTTAAAATAGGAGAATTATTTTTATGGAAAAAGGACATGTTTTAGGATTGTTGCCAATTGGCATCTTTTTGATTATTTTTGTAGGTACAGGAATCATTACAGGAGATTTTTATATTATGCCTGCTGTGGTTGGTTTTTTAGTGGCATTGGTAGTAGCACTATTTCAAAACAGGTCGCTCCCATTGGCAAAAAAGATTGAAACAGCCTGCAAAGGCGCCGGAGATGAAACAATTATTACCATGGTGTTTATCTTTATATTAGCTGGAGCTTTTTCTGGTATTGTAAAAGCTGCTGGTGGGGCAGATAGCACCGTAAATTTTAGCCTTTCTATTATCCCTCCTAATTTGGCTGTAGTGGGTATTTTTATAGTGGGATGCTTTATCTCTCTTTCTATGGGGACTTCGGTAGGAACAATTACTGCCTTAACACCAATCGCGGTTGGTATTTCAGAAAAAACCAATCTTCCATTGGCTTTAACGGTAGGAGCCGTAGTATGTGGGGCCATGTTTGGAGATAACCTTTCTATGATTTCAGATACTACCATTGCTGCAGTACGGACACAAGGTTGTGAAATGAAGGATAAATTTAAACAGAATTTTTTAATCGTCCTGCCAGCGGCAATTGTTACCATTATCATCTTAGTATCACGTACTTTTCATAGTACCTATGTTGTTACAGGGGACATGAGTTACAATATATTTCAGATTTTACCATATTTGGTAGTTTTAATTGGGGCGTTAATTGGCTTTAATGTATTTATTGTATTGTTTTCCGGTATCGGGGTATCTATCATTGTTGGACTGGCAACAGGAAAGTTTGATTTTTTAGGAATGTTTGAGGCTCTGGGTTCTGGTATAGAATCCATGTATGAAATTTCTATCCTTTCCATGGTGGTTGCTGCAGTGGTAGCTTTAGTGAGGCAAAATGGAGGGATTCAGTTCTTAATTTATGCCATCCGAAAATGCTTTAGAGGAAGAAAAGGGGCAGAATTGGGGATTGCCGGAATTTCCGCTGCTGTCGATGTCTGTACGGCGAATAACACCGTAGCGATTGTAATGGCCGGTGGGATTGTAAAGGAAATTGGAGAGGAATATGAAATACCTCCGAAAAGGGTAGCTTCTATTTTAGATATTTTTACCTCAGTGATACAGGGAATCCTCCCGTACGGAGCACAGTTGTTGACAGCTGCTTCGTTAGCATCCCTACATCCAACGGATATTTTACCAAATTTATATTACCCTGTTTTAATGGGTGTTAGCGCAATTCTATTTATCTGTTTTGGAAAGAAGGTTATCAAAAATAATGGCAAAAAAGAATGATAAAACCAATGTAATGCGTATTTTAGACCAGGCAAATATTCCGTATCGACACTATACATATTCCCATAAAGGGAACGAGGCAGTAGATGGGGTTTCAGTTGCTGAACAACTTGGACAACCTTTGGAACAGGTGTTTAAAACTTTGGTGACAAGAGGACATAGTAAAGATTATTTTGTATTTGTAATTCCAGTAGTAGCAGAGCTAGATTTAAAAGCTGCGGCAAGGTCTGTGGAAGAAAAGTCAGTGGAAATGATCCATGTAGCAGAAATCAACAAGATAACTGGCTATATTAGAGGAGGATGTTCCCCTATTGGAATGAAAAAACAGTATCGCACTGTAATCGACTCTACTGCACAAAGTTTAGACACGATGATTTATAGTGGAGGAAAGATTGGATATCAAGTAGAAACTTCTCCAACCGACCTTTCAAGATTAATTGGCGCTAGTTTTGCGGATATTACCAAAAAGTAATTTTGGTTACTGGAGCAGTAATTGATTTTCTAACAGAAATCCTACCATATTATGTAATCGAAATAGATAAAATTTAGTTCCTTTAAAATAATATTTTTATTCTCATTAGAAACTACCTTATCAAGTGAAAAAGAGAAAAACTCCCTGAATTTACTCAGGGAGTTTTTTCGTAACTAGTGTTTTTTTCGGTTTGCTAAAAAATGTTGGCTTTCTGAGATAACAAGGCCGGTTAATGTTAAGCATGTGCCTAAGATAGTGATCCAAGTTATGTTTTCGTGCAGAATAAGAAAAGATGTAACAATAGTAACCACTGGAACCATATAAATATAAACGCTTGTTTGAATAGCACCAAGCTGTTTTACTGCTAAATTCCAGCTGACAAAACAAAGCGCACAAGCCCCTAAACCCAAAAATAAAATATTGCCCAGATAGGTGGGATTGAAAAAACGGATAAGGTCAAATTTAAAATCCGAGAAAAATAACGCTGGTATCATAAATACAGTCCCATAAAAGAACGTCCTTCTGGTTGTTTGTATCGTATTGTATCCATACATGCTAATTTTTCGAGTGAGAATGGAATATATAGACCAAATAAAGGAAGCTAAAATCGCTAATATCTCCCCAATCGGATTTAGGTGTACATCAGAATAATCCGGAAAGCTAATCAAGCAGATTCCAGTAATAGCTACGATAAAACCGATCAAAAAGTTTATTTTTAATTTTTCACCTTTCAAGAAAAAATGAGATAAAATTGCCGTAAAAAATGGTGAAATAGAAACAATAACACCTACATTAGAAGCCATTGTATAAGTTAAAGCAATGTTTTCCAGCAAATAATACAAGGTTACACCGGTTACCCCAGCTCCTATAAAAAGTAACTCTTGTTTTCCATCAGTTAATTTTAAACGTCGTGGATAGGCAATTACCAACGCGATTAGTCCCAATACAAACCGAAAAAATAATATTTCGATTGGTGTAAAATCTACTAATAAGATTTTTGTAGAAATAAAGGTAGTTCCCCATATGATAATTGTAAATAATGCTGTTAAATGTCCAAAAAATCGCTTATGTTCCATTGTAAATTCCTTTAATTCTTCGTTTATTATATAGCCTATCATAGCAAATATTGTTTTTCAATAGTTGTATAGAATGTTATATGATATTGGTATACCTGATAGAATTAATATTATAAAGAGCGCTATCGTAGTTCTCTTTTTTATTTTAAATTTACAGTTGTGGAAAGAGAACGCATATTCTTGAAATATACAGGTAATAGGAATACAACTGCGCCTAACCATGCCATTGGGGTAGCAAAACAAACTCCTTTATATCCCCAAAGATATACTAATCCCAAGGCACATGAAACACGCATTACCAGTTCAATCATGCAAGCGATAAATGGCCCCCATGTAATGCCAATACTTTGTACTGCGGAACGGTAAGTAATTAAAATCCCCAACAGAATATAAAAGGGGACTACAACAAATAAATAATCTTTTGCGTACATAAAAATTTCTGGATTTGGGTTTTCTACAAATAAGGGAACTACCCATGGCTGCAACAATAACATTAATCCAGCAATGAGAATATTGGCTATGGTTGTCATAATAAAACAATCAAGGACGCCTTTTTTTATCCTTGCAACCAGCCCAGCTCCATAGTTTTGTGCCACATAGTTTGAAATAGCAATGCCAAATGCGTTATTGATTAATACGGAAATTTGGTCCATTTTTGTAGCTGCGGTATATCCTGCAATGGCATTGGTTCCAATGCTATTTACAGCAGATTGCATCGCTAATAGTCCAATACACATAACTGACATCTGGAAGCCCATAGGAAATCCAATTCTTAAATGGGAAAAGATATCTTCTTTTGTAATTTTCCAATCTTGACTTTGTAAATGCATGATATCAAACTTTTTCAAAGCAAACAGGGTACATAAAATAGCCGAAACAAGTTGGGACAATACAGTAGCATAAGCAGCGCCAGCTACTCCCCATCCGAATGGGACGATAAATATATAGTCTAATATAATATTTAGAATAGAGGATAAAATTAGAAAATACAGTGGTGTTTTACTATCTCCCAATGCTCTTAAAATATTGGAAATTAAATTGTAATATACCGTCGCTCCTGTTCCAAGCATGATAACAAACATATAGTCATAAGCCATTTGATAAATATCATTTGGTGTATGGATCCATCCCATTATTGGGTGGGCTAGGGAGCAGCTGATAATAGTAATAAAAATGGTAAACAGAATGGATAGCAAAATAGAAGTAGCAACACTGCGTTTCATTTGCATTTTATTTTTGGCTCCGAAGAACTGTCCTAATTTAATGCCAAAGCCACTGGTAAGACCTTGGATGAAATATAGAATCAAACATACTACAGTACTGGTCGCCCCGACTGCTGCTAGAGCATCAGCACCCATTGTTTGCCCTACAATCATGGTATCCGCTAAAGTATAAAATAGCTGAAATACATTTCCTCCAATAACAGGAATTGAAAATTTTAATAATACTGGAAATGGGTTTCCTTTGGTTAAATCCTTTTCCATCAAATCACCTTCTTTTTTCAAAATATAAAAATCAATTTATTATAGAAAAAATAAAAGTGATTTTCAATAGTTTTCTTTATAATAATTTAATTTTATCATTCTATATAATTTATATTATCATCAATTAAATTTTTTGTTATTGAAAAGGCAGTACCTATTTAGATACTGCCTCTCCTAACATTATACGAATTCTTTTACCGCAATCCACATAGCAGGACGTATTTCCATTCGGTTTTCTGCATATTTACCTACCATATTTATTTCACCTACTGTAGATACACAGGATATTAGTCCAGCTGTCATACCAGGAGAACGTAGATACCATCCATTTCGTGGTAAAAATTCTGATAATATGGTATCTTCAAGTTGTTGAGTTGGAAGTGAAAACCTGTTTTGTTTTTCTGGAAAATAAGTTTCTACTTGATCAATGCTAAGTAAAAACAGTTTATCTTTTGTATCTTGTCCTCCTAAAGTACCATATGTTGGATTTGGAGGGGTAGATATAGTGCTAGTTATAATTTTTTGTTGTTCTTGTTTTGAAAAAGCGGTTTTCATAAAATCTTCATTTAACCATTTTCTTAAAGTAGAATGATACCAAGTTCCATAATCATCTAATGAATCAATAAAAGGCCGACAGTCTAAACTTTTATCGGATAGCAATAATGCATTTCCGTCCTTTACAGTAAGAATTCTCCATTCAATAGGTTCTTTTTGATTCGGGTCAGTCTGAGGATAATTGCCAAATGTAACCGTTTGACCGTGGAGGTTTTCGATACAATTTTGTAAATAGTGAGAGCTATCTTGATAGGAGCCTGCTTTTGAAAAAAGTTCAGCTGCTTCCAGATAATTTCTATTATTAAAATCAGAAATTGCTTGATTGTATTTCATGGATGGAGAAATGACAACAGAAAAAATAATAATACCCACTGTAATTAAAACAGCTAAAATCACAATAGGAATACCAATTATTTTGATTAATCTTCTTCTTTGCATCTTTTTTTGATGTTGAAGCGAAAGATTTTGCTTTAATTTATCTTCTGTTTCTGAAATTTTTTCATTACACTGTTTTATTAATTCTTTTGCATCATGATAGTTAGGAATAGATTCTAGTTTTTCTTTTGCGGTATATAAATTAGATAAAATATTACTTTGCATTAAAAGCTTTGCAGATGAATAGATAGGAGCATAATTGCAATCTTCAATTTTTTGGTTACACAACTTAATTTTTTCGGTGGAATCTTTGTAATCAGGAATATTTTCTAAAAGAGAGATAATGTGGTAAAAAGATGGGATACTTACTGCTGATTCAAGTTCATAGATTGCTAGCTGATAAATTTTTTCTTTACAGAATGCAATTTTTTCTTTTGCATCTTTATATTCTGGAATTTTATTTAAGAGTTGTATAATCTTAATAAATGGAGTATTATTTGTACAATACTTTAGTTGTTCCATTGCCTGCTGATAGATTTCCTCGTTTTTTTGATAATGATAATTTTTTAAGGTCTGTTCTTGGTAGGATTTTAGTTTTTGAGCTGTTTCTGGGTCAGCAAAACGGAGAGCTTTTTCAAAATTGTTGTTGTTCTCAATAGGAATACAAAGCTTAGTTAATTCTTGTTCTGTCTTACAATGATAAAATGCCAAAAGTTTACCTATATATGCATCCGAAAATTCTGGGTCCATATCCAATACTTTTTCACAGTATTCATCTGCGGACGCCCAATCTTCATCTTCCAAAAAAATGTGCGCACGTTTTAACAAAGAATTTACGGTAACACCACTGGTAGCAGTATCATCCTCTTGTTCCTTTTCTGGTTCTACTAGTTTTTGGATTCCATGGGTCAGGTCTTGCATAAAACCTAATTTAGACATATCCAATGCCTGCAAATGGGAGAATTCTTCTGGGAGGTCATAGGGGTCCATATCTTTGTATGCAGGGATTAAGGTCTTTTTTGCCCCTTGTCGGATTAATGCCAAATAACGATTCCATTCATTTTTTACCCAGACAGCATTAAAATACTCTGCCCGAGTTCCCAGTACCACCATTACTTTTGAAGAATTTAAGGCTGCGAAAATATAGGGTTCATAAGCGGAACCCAGTTTATCCTCTAGTGTAATACGGGAAAAGAATACTTTAAATCCAATTTCAGTTAACTCATGGTATAATTCTGTTGCTAATACACTATCTGGAGTTCTTCTTCCATGATTATCTGTTTCTTTATAGCAGATAAAAATGTCAAAGGGTTCCTCTTTTTGTGAAATTTCCAAAATCCCTTTTTGAATTTCATCAATTGCTTTTGCTTCAGTTTCGTAAATCCTTTTTTGGTTTGGATCTGCGTATTTCAAAGCGGATTGGTAATCTACGTCGTCAAAAATGGAAGTAAACTGGGTGCGGTTACAGGTTGGAACTCGTTTATGGGAAGAGGGGTCTTCTACATATTCAATCCCATATTTACATAAAATCAATGACCAATATGCTTCTGCATCCGTGTGGTCTTCTTCTAAAATCGACTCATATATCGACATCGCTTTATCAAACTCATTATTTCTGCGGAAATGATTGGCGCGGTCATAAAGATTCATCCGTTTTTCATCATTTAGTTTTGGGATTGTTTGCTGGGTACCACAGTACTCACATTCGGCTACTCCAGTTTCCCCGGTAACATTAAGGTCCCCTCCACACATTTTACATTTAAAAATTGCCATGAATAATTCCCTCCAAAGATGATTGTATTACGCCTAAAAAGGTAGGCAGAAAGATACACTGTTGAACTTCAACAGTGTATCTTTCTTATTTTAGTAATTTGCATTTTTGGTTTCGCTCGGTTAATAAAAGTCCGATTTGGTTACAAATCATTTTTACCTGTTCCAGCTGGTTCGATGTCACTGCATATTCTAAAATACGGCATTGCTCAGAAATTCTGGATTCTACGTCCTGCAATGCTGGATTGGACATTGGGTCACTGTACCGGACGGCTTCTTTTATTTTTGAAAGTTCAGCGGAAATAGCTTGGTCAGTAGATTTGGCAGCCATGGTTTCCAGTTCTACCGATAAAAAGCGAATAAAAATAGTTTGATTTTTCACTTTTTCATCAATTCCTCCAACAATATTTCGAGTAATGAATACAGAAAGGATTTGAATAACAAAAAACGCTGTTAAAACTGCACTGACAATCAATGCAACCCAACCTGGAATTACAGGAACAAACATGCAAACAAAGCTGAAAATTACCTGTAAAATAAGGTAGATAGAAGAAAGCTGGATGACTGACAATCCCATAAAAGAGGTTTTTTTATTATTTCCAAACGCAAGAGCAGAAAAAATAATTTCTAAAACAAAAGCCAATAAGCAAAAGCCATATCCAATCCAAAAACTAAGTGTTGGAAGATGTGGTACACAAAACGCCACAATATTAAATGCGATTAAGCCAACCAGGGCTATTATTATTTCTACCAAAGTATTTTTTTTCATAATTGCCAAACCTCCTACAGTTTCTCACCACATTCCAGGCAGAATTTTGCTCCGTCTGGAAGTTCTGCACCACAGTTAGGACAAATTGTATTTAATTTATGGCCACATTCCAAGCAGAATTTTCCTTTTGGAATAGCCTTTCCGCATGCGGGGCAAATAATGGTATCATCGGATGCAGTTGGAACAGGTTCTCCACATTCTGAACAGAATCTTGCGCCATTGGGTAGGGAAGCTCCGCATTTTTGACACTTTAATGCAATAGCAGCTGTATTGCTGGATGAAGTAGGAGGGTTAAGGGTTCCCATTGCATCATTGATTGCGCCACCAACAACACCGCCGACAGCTCCACCAACGCCAGCCATGGTTCCTAATCCAATCCCCATATTCGTAAACTGGCCAACAGCTTCGTTTTCCGCTACTTTCCCAGCTACATCAAATCCGCGTTCCTGCTGGTATGTATAGCCTTCCTGTGCTCGTTTTTGTGCGATTGCTTGGGATTCAATGATAATCTTCTGGGCTTCTGTCTGCTGTTCAATAATTCCTACCTGCTGGCGCAATTTTGCTTCCGCAACATCTGCATATTGACGGAAATGCAGTGATTTAAATTGCTCATAAGCAGGGTCTCCATCTGGTTTTACTACCGTTGTGACAAAAAAGCGTTCCAGCGCAACACCATAGTCAGAAAAATCTTCGATTAATTTTTGATGTAATGCGGTAGAAAGTTCACTGAGATGTTCATCTATCTCAAAAATACTAATTTGCTTTTCTTTGATTGTCTGCGCTAGGTAGGTTTTTACTTTTGTCATTAAAAACGCGCGGAAATAAGCAACTAATTTGGACTGATCTAAAGAAGTTTCTGTTCCTACCAATTTTAAGAGCAGTTTACGGGAATCCTCTGCCCGTAGGCTCATCTCCCCGCAAGCACCAATCTGAATTGGGAACTGATAGGTAGGCTCCATAAACTGGACTTTACTATCCGTCCCCCATTTAATCGCCATCTGTTCAGTTTTATTAATGAAATAGACTTCACAATGGAAAGGGGATTCCCCGCCAGTAGGAATTTTAACCAGTTTATTCAACAGTGGGATGTTTTGTGACTCCAATGGATAACGGCCAGGACCAAAGAGGTCCAAAGCTTGGCCATTCATAAAGAATAATGCTTCTTGGGATTCATGTACAATTAACTGGGAAAGTTTATTAAAATCTTCACGGGGATGTTTCCAGATAAACGTACCGTTATCACCTTCATATTTAATAACATCAATTACTGCCATATGGATGAGACCTCCTCTTCTTGAATCGAGAAAAATAGTAATTTCGACAAAATAATTGTGATAGAAATGATATATTCAAACAAATGATACAATTATAATCGGATTTATATTTTATATTTTGATGATTATTCATAAGTTATATGATACCGTTTCTCACGAAAATTGTCAATATATTCAGGTAAAATAGATAAGGATTACCGATAATTTATATTCTAGCCAAAAATAAAAAATACCTTCTTCAGTTCATGAAGAAGGTAAGCGTTTTAAAGACGTAATCCTTTAATATCCTTAATGCGGGATAGGATAATATTGCAGCTAATCTGTTCTATTCCAGGAAGATGGTCGATGGTTTCGCAAATAAATTGATCCAGTTCTTCCTGATTCGCGGCGACTGCATGTACATGGAGTTTATTTTTTCCTGTTACCCGATAAATTTGGGTCACAATAGGATGATGATATAATTGATCTATCACATTTTGTAAGGAATCCGGGTGAAGTTCAATTTCAAAATAGCAGGAAACAGCTCCACTTATTTTTTGTGGATTAATTACTGTAGTATATTCCTCAATTACGCCCCGTTCTTCCAACGAGCGAATACGCATTTTTACCGCAACCCGGGAAATCCCTACCTGTTCTCCAATATCTGAATAGGACATCCTAGCGTTGTGAATTAACAGAGTGAGAATTTTTTGGTCTAACTCGTCCAAGCCATCTAAGAACATTCTGGAATCCCTCCTTCTTCTTTATTATAAACCTTTTTTTCATTTTTGCAATCAAATTACTTGACAAATTGTTCGATGATAGATTATGATAATTACAAAACGTAATATAAAAATATCGTTTCGTAATTAAGAGGGTGAATTTATGCAACAGGATTTGACAACAGGTAATATTACTAAAAAAATGTTGGCATTTGCTGTACCAATGATTTTGGGAAATTTATTGCAGCAGTTTTACAATATAGCAGACACTTTAGTTGTAGGGCAGTTTTTGGGGGCGAATGCGTTGGCGGCAGTGGGATCTTCCTATACCTTAATGACGTTTTTAACCTCTATATTATTAGGGCTTTGTATGGGGAGCGGGGCTGTCTTTTCAATTCAATATGGGCAAAAAGATATGGAACGCTTACGCCACAGTTCCTTTGTTTCGTTTTTGTTAATCGCCCTAGTTGCGCTGGTGATTAATGTGATAGTATTTGTTGGTATGAACCCAATTATTTCGTTACTACAAGTACCAACGGATGTTGTTCCCTATATGCAGGATTATTTACAAGTGATTTTTATTGGAATCGGTTTTACCTTCCTCTATAATTATTTTGCATCCCTATTGCGTGCGGTGGGGAATTCTATGGTGCCATTGGTATTTTTGGCAGTGTCCGCACTGTTGAATATTGTATTGGATATCTGGTTTATTTTGGATTTCCATTGGGGAGTTGCTGGAGCTGCAATTGCCACAGTGATAGCACAAGGTGTATCCGGTATCGGCATTACCATCTATGTGTTGTGGAAATGTCCTTCTTTAAGGGTTGGAAAACGGCATTTGTATTTGGATAAAGCCTCTGTAAAAGAGATTTCTCAATATTCTTTTTTGACCTGTATCCAACAATCTGTTATGAATTTTGGAATTTTGATGGTACAAGGACTAGTAAACAGCTTTGGTACTGCTGTTATGGCGGCATTTGCGGCAGCGGTAAAAATAGATTCCTTTGCCTATATGCCCGCACAAGATTTCGGAAATGCCTTTTCCACCTTTATTGCTCAGAATTACGGAGCAAGAAAATCAGAACGGATTCAAAAAGGAATCCATAGCGCGGTAAAGATAGTATTATTATTCTGTGTGATTATTTCAGTTGGCGTATTTGTATTTGCGAAATGGTTGATGTTGATTTTTATTCAGCCTCAAGAAACCGAAATTATCGCCATTGGTGTACAGTACTTACGGATTGAAGGGACATTTTACTGTGGTATTGGCTGTTTGTTTCTATTTTATGGGCTATACCGCGCTATGCGGAAACCTGGAATGTCAGTGGTGCTGACTGTGATTTCCCTTGGAACACGGGTAGTATTGGCATACATTCTGGCTGCTATCCCTGCTGTTGGCGTTGTGGGTATTTGGTGGTCTATTCCAATTGGTTGGGTATTGGCAGATTTAGTAGGATATTTCTATTATAAAGGGAAACGGAAACAAATTTATCAATCATTGGATAATTAATTTTTTAATAAGCAATAGACTGGTTGCGGTAGGATTTTGGCGTAATGCCATAGTGTTTTTTGAATAAACGATAGAAATACGCCTCATCCTGGAATCCAATGGCTTTGGCAATCTCTCCAATCGAAAGGGGAGTGTGGGTCAGATACCAAGCGGATTTTTCTAGTTTAAATTTTTGGATTAGTTCTCCAAAATGTTTTCCGCTAGTTTGTAAAATGAGTTTGGATAAATAGCTGGTGGAATAGTGAAATTTTTCTGCCAATTGTTCCAAAGTAAGGGAGGTACAGTTTTCATCCATGTAGGAGATAATCTCAAATATTTTAAAGTTTTTATCCTGTTGATGAAGGGGTAACCCTTTTGTTTCAGTTTGCATTCTAGATAAATGGGCGAATAACATCATTAAAGCTGCCTGCATCATATTATCTTTACAAGGGCGTTGGTTGATGGATTCTAGAATAATGGTATGAATTAGTTTTGTTGCTTCTGGAGATTTACCCGATTCAAAATATAGATAACGCTGATTTTTATTGTTGGAATACAGCGAGTCCATAAAAAAGAAAGAAAAGAGCGGGTTATCCTTTAAAATAGAAGCTGCCGACTGCTGAAATAGATTGCGGGAAATCATAATATCGAATACAATGTCCTCTTTACATTCGGTGTAAACACTGTGTAGCACATTGGAATTTAATAAGAGTAAATCTCCTTGATGGAGTTGTAGCGTTTGATCCTGGAACTGATTATAGAAATTTCCGTGATAAACATAAATTAGTTCAAAATAATCATGTCGGTGGAAACATCTCAAAATATCTTTCAATTCTGGTTCTGGTGGAAATCCATGAAAATGGACGGCCATCCCACCAGGAATATTTTCCGGTACAATTGCATGCCCAAACTGTTTGTTTTCTTTTTTTAACCGCTCAATTAGCTGTTTTTGAAACAAAATATCCTGGTCATTTTTTGGGGATTCTAAGTATTGTTGGTAACACTCCTGGATATATTGGTTTATGGTTTTCATGGTATATCTTCCTTTCTTGATACTATAAATATAGCATATTTTCACAGAAAAAGAAATAAAAAACCGTCATACTGTATTTTAAGTTCATTTTTGTCATAGTTTTTGCACAATTCCCTCCAATTGTTTTGTTGTTAAAAATAAATATAATAAAAATCAAGTTCATTTTTATGAATCAACAATAAAACGATTTTAAAATTGGAGGAAGAGTATGAAACAGTTGAAACGAATGTTAGCCTGTGTGATTGCAGCGGCTGTTGCGATACCTACAGTAGCGGCAAGCCTGCCAGCAACAGCTGCAGAACAGGATTCATCAATTAGCATGGTGGATAAGTTCCGTAATCCGGATAACCAAGCCCAAGGAATGTTCCGGTTTTGGTTACCAGATGCTTCGGTGGATCAATCAGTATTGGAAGCGCATTTCAAAGCAATTCAGGAAGCTGGATTTAGCGGAGTGGAAATTGCACATGTGCCTTATAGTAGGGTAGAAGGTGACCTTGCAACCAATGGTTGGGGGACACCAGCATGGCAACAAGCTTTGATTAAGGTGTACAAAGCAGCTAACGCAGTTCCAGGAGAATTTAATGTGGATTTAACGGTATGTACCCAATGGCCAGCAGCTTTGGATACGATTGATCCAAACGATGATGCTGCTTCCCAGGAATTGCAGATGACTTATCAAAAAATTACTACAACAGGAATCAACGATTTATCGTTACCTCAAACCAAACTGGCAACAGAATCTGGGGAGTCCTTTATTTTCGCAGACCATTTTGTAGCGGCTACGATTGCAAAGGTAAGTGAGGTAACGGAAAAAGGATTAGTATTAGACAATAGTACCATGCAGGATGTTAGCAATCTTACTACCCAAGCAGAAAAACAAACACCTGCAGGAATTCCAAACCCGGATGATGAATATTGCCAACAGTTATATCATAATGCCGGTGTTACTTTGGACGTATCTGGCTGGGGTGATAAACAAAAATTGCAAGATCAGCAGTATTATTATCAAACCGATTTATCTTCTGTTCCAGAATTAAATGGTTATACTCCTTCTACTGGTGATGATATCCAGGCAGGGGATTGGGTTGTATTTAGTTTTTACCGCCGTGGTACAGGGGATACTGTTTCACCATCTGGTCCGTTTGGAGAGATGGGGGTAATCGGAAAATCATTTGCAACCTGTGGGACGGTATTGGATAGTTACAGCCAAACCGGGGTATCTACTTTAATTGATTTTTGGAACAACAATATTTTAAATGAAGAACTGATCTCTTTGATGCAACAACGCGGAGGCAATATCTTTGAGGATTCATTGGAAGCAAATAATGCTACTATGTTTTGGAATAAAGATATGTTAAATTCGTTCCAGGAAGTATTAGGGTATGATGTGACAAAATATTTACCTTACTTATTTAGTGAGTTAAATGGAATCACATCCAGTGAAGGAAATGAACAGGACTTTATCCAAGACCGCAGCCTGGTAGAAGATTATCTGTACAATAATGTACACTTAAAATCCTTGCAGGATTGGGCAAAAACATTTGGATATGGGTTAAAAACCCAGAGTTATGCCCACTATGGTTCCCTTGACCACGGCTTGGCAGCCGCTACAGTGGATGTAGCTGAAGGGGAAACCATCGAATTTGGTAAATCCTTTGACCGTTTCCGTACTGTTTCTACAGGGGTACATACAGCGGGAAAAAACCTGGTTTCTGATGAAACTCTAGGGAATGGTGCTCCTTATACCTTAACCTGGAAACAGGATGTTGCCACATTAAATGCGGAATTCGCGGCTGGTGTAAACAGGATTGTTATCCACGGCTATTCTTATCCAAATACCGAAAATATGAATGTACCAGGAAAGGATACTGCGGATGTATGGCCAGGATGGACCACTTTCGTTTCTACTGGGGACTGTTGGGGAACTCGCCAGATTTCCTGGCAGAATATTGATATTTTCTCTGACTATATCGCACGGACAGAGGCAATTTTACAATCTGGAATTTCAAAGGCTGATCTAGCGATTTTAACGCCAGCTTTTGATGAGGAACATCAATCCTTATCCGGAGCCAATGATGGAAGGGAAAACGATTTATCTTCTTATACAGCTTTGTTGGATCAGGGGTATACTTATGGAGTGTATACAGAGGGTGTTCTGAATATGGAAGAATGTTCTGTAACCAATGGAGTATTAAACGCAGATGGTTCCGAGGCGAAAGCGTTTATCGTAGATAATCTGGATACATTACAATTGGAAACAGTACAAAAACTTTACCAGATGGCGCAACAGGGGCTTCCTGTTATTTTTGCGGGAAGCTTACCGGAAAAAGTAAAAGGTTCTGATACTAACCAGACAGGTTCTATAAATGGCTCTAGCAGTGAATTGCAAGAAACTGTATCCAAAATGCAGCAGTTGGATAATGTGTATTTCGTACAGGATATGGATTCTTTGTTTGGTATATTAAAAGAACAACAGCTTTCTCCAAACGCTAGTTATTCCCAAAAAGATGTAAGGGTAAACCTCCATCAGGATACGGACGGCAGTAACTACTATTATTTGTATAATGATAACGGAAAACCTGTTACCTTTGATGTTACTTTTAATGGTACAGGAGTTCCATATCAGTTGGATGCTTGGACAGGGGAAATAGAACCAATTGCCTGCTATCAAAAGCAGAATGATAAAGTTTCTATGACAGTGACTTTAGATGCTGGAGAAGCAGATTTTATCGCAATTTCCAATGACCAGCAAGAGTTTGGAGAAACAAATTCTGTATGGGCAACCGATGCGGATACTACCGTAAATTATACAGAAAACGGAATGGAAATTCGGGCAACACAGCCAGGAAAATATCATACTGCATTTTCAGATGATACCTATAAGACCATAACAGTGGATGAGATTCCAGAACAAATGAATTTGACTGATTGGAATTTATCCATTGAAAGTTGGGGGCCAGATGTGGAAGCCAACCAAACGGATTTGACTGCTTCCAAAAAGACCACAGTGGATTTTGGCTCGGTTGGTTTAGGGCTGTGGAAGGATATTCCAGCTACAGCGGAACAGTTGGCTAAATTGGAAGTTGATGAAATGGGAAATGTCAGTGGTATTGGCACTTACACTACTACTATAAATCTTCCAGATAACTGGGATAACCATTCCTCTGGATATTATTTGAACTTCTCCCATAACAATGATATGATTACTAATATTTATGTAAATGGCAATCAGATTCATCATATTAATCAATCCAGTGACCAAGTGGATATTGGTAAATATCTGCAACCAGGAGAAAACTCCATACAAATTGAGTTAACAACTACAATGTCCAATCGTATTTTGTACGAAGCAGACCCAGATTCTCTGTTTAGTAAACTCAGTTTTATTAATAAAACTTGTGATTTTGGTTTAACAGATGTGACATTAACTCCTTATGTAATGGAAACCGTGTATGAAAATTCACAGGAAGAACCAATACCATCTCATCCAGGGGAATCCTCTCAACCAGAATCTTCAACAGATTCTACTTCAAGTACTGATGGACAGAATAGTCCACAAACAGGAGATGTATTTCCAATTGTAGGGGCTGCTGCGCTATTAGTAGCGGGAGCTGGAATTGTATTTTTAAAACGGAAAAAATAATCTTGCCATAAGAAAAACACCGGTATAAAATACCGGTGTTTTTTAATAGACTAAATAAAAAACTGGTTTTAATTTATCCTAACACTTATTGGAATCAGTAATTATAAAGCCAGAATACAGATTAAGCTGATATCAATCCTTTTTCCACTAAAAATTCATGAGCGACATCTTTTGCGTCCATTCCATCAATATCAACTTTTGAGTTTAAAGAACGCATAGTTTGTTCATCAAATATCCCTTCCATTTTCGCTAGCACAGGTTCTAATTCAGGGAATTTATCTAATGTTTCCTGACGGACTACATTTGCTGCATAGTATGGAGGGAAGAAATGGATATCATCCTCAATTAAGGTTAACCCCTGTTTTTCAATTAATGCATCTGTAGAAAAAGCATCAATGACATCAACTTCGTTGGAAGCTAAGGCGTTGTATCGAATTGC
The DNA here is from genome assembly GCF_014297275.1 of Clostridium facile. Classification (NCBI taxonomy): domain Bacteria; kingdom Bacillati; phylum Bacillota; class Clostridia; order Eubacteriales; family Clostridiaceae; genus Clostridium; species Clostridium facile. The sequence continues at coordinate 1,441,367 of NZ_JACOQK010000001.1, read as the reverse complement.
TCCTTCCAAGCCATTTACCGATTGGAAGCTAGTTCCAAATGTTTTTTCCATCAACGGTAAACAGTCTTCTCGTTGAGCAAAATTCACCGTACAACCCAACCGTAATTGATCCGAAACTTTCATCAATTCGGATAAAGTATGGACATTGTATTTTTCTGCAACATCTGGTTTCATTGCCATAACATAGGTATTATTAAAGCCCAATGGTTGTGATAACTGAAGATTATAATTATCTTTCATTGCTTTAGAAGCTTGGTCATATACTTCTTGAGGATCGGTTGTTTCTATTTTTTGATGGAGGTAGTTTGGTAGGATGGAACCAGTATATTCCACATACATATCAGCATCTCCACTTTTAATTGCATTGAAACAAACAATTCCACCATTCAGGTTAAACCGTTGTTCCACTTCAATGTCTGTATTTTCTTCAATTAGTTCGCTGTACATGTACCCTAAAATAATAGTTTCTGTGAAATTACTAGATGCAACTGTAATCTTTTTCTCATTTTGGCTAGCAATTGTTTCCGATAGAGTAGTAATCGCAGGAATCAGTACAAGTAAACCACATAAGCAAAAAATAATAATTCTTTCCAAACGGCGCTTTTTCTTTGGAATATTCTGTATCTGATCCGCCGGCATGAGGCCTTCTGGTGTAACAGCGTGTTCCAAACGCCCTAACAGAAAATCAATTCCTAAAGCCAATAGCGAAGCTGGAATCGCTCCTAATAATACCAATCCAATATTTTGCGAATTTAAACCCAAATTGATAAACCAGCCTAATCCACCAGCACCTGCAAAAGCGGCAATGGTCATGGTACCAACTGCGGCAACTGCAGAAATACGGATACCGGACATAATAAATGGTGCAGCAATTGGCAGTTCAATTCGGAACAACCGTTTCCATTTTGTTAACCCCAAACCTTTTGCGACCTCTATTGTTTTGGGATCAATACTGATAATACCAGTGTAAGTATTTTTAATAATTGGCAGCAGGGCATAAATAATGACCATAAAAATCGCTGGCTTGGTGCCAATTCCTAAAAATGGTACAGAAAAAGCCAATAACGCAATGGAAGGAATCGATTGCATAATATTTGCAATTCCAATTACAATTTTAGAAATCGTTTTATTCCTGGTAATAAGTACACCAATTGGAACACCAATTGCCAAAGAAATGAATACCGCCAATGCAGTCATATTCATATGTTCTAGGAACAGCTGTAGTAGTTCCCCTTTTTTCTCCATAAATAACTGGAAAAACTCAGTCAATGATACCACTCCTTTCTTCGGAAGAACCTTCTGGAGTGAATTGACGGCTTAGGATAGAAAGCATTCTACCTTTGGTTAAAAATCCTTTTAAATTGGATTCATGGTCAATCACTGGTATAATTCCAGAAATATTATAATCTATGGTAGATATGATTTTTTTCAAAGAGGTATCGTTAAATACAGAAATGTAATCATCAGAGACGTAGTTTCTGATTTTGTCATTGTCATTTTTAATTTTACGTAAATCATTCATCCAAACAACGCCTTTTAATTTGCCATCCTCTGTAACTAAAAGGCTATCCACGTTATAGTGTCCCATAATATGAATTGCCTGAATTACAGTGCGTTCCCCAGAAGCCTGTACTGGACGTTTTAACATAATGTCTTCCGCTTTTACAAACTCAGGATTGCTCCACAACTTATTTTTACCAATAAATTCTTCCACATAGCTATTTGCTGGATGTTTTAAAATTTCTTCAGGGCGGTCACATTGTACAATATGGCCGTTTTGAATAATACATATCCTGGTAGCTAGTTTAATTGCCTCGTCCATATCATGAGTAACAAACACAACAGTTTTATGGGTGCGATTTTGCAGATGGAATACTTCATCTTGTAATTCATTCCTTGTTACTGGATCCAAGGCAGAAAAAGGTTCATCCATCAGTATAACAGGAGGATCTGTTGCAAAAGCACGGGCAACCCCCACTCTTTGTCGTTGTCCCCCTGAGAGTTGTGATGGATATAAATCACGGTAGATTCCAGGTTCCAGAGCTACCATTTCTAACATTTCATCCACACGGTTCTGAATATCTTGTTTGGAGAACCCAGCCAATTTCATAGTAAGCGCAATATTATCCCCTACTGTCATATGGGGAAACAGTCCACCTTCCTGAACAACATATCCGATTTGTTTTGGAAGGTCCGACTCTTTTATTTTTTTCACAGACGTTCCATCAATCAACAGTTCGCCGCGGTCAATGGAATTCAACTTGTTAATCATTTTTAAAAGGGTGGTTTTTCCACATCCACTAGCACCAATTAATACAAAGAATTCATCATCGTTAATGGTCAAGTTGATATTTGCTAGAACAGATTTGTTTTTATAGGATTTATAAACACCTTTAAATTCAATCATCCTGCTATCTCTCCTTTCCACATATACTAGTATAGTGTAACATCATTTTATGTAAAGAGTAAATTTATTTCTCATGGATTGTATTAAAATCATATTAAAATTTAGAAAAATAAATAAAAAATTAAATAATTAGCTATAATTTATTTAAATAGATAAAAATAAAAAGCTCAATTATGTTAATCATAATTGAGCTTAAAAAATGGTGAAAATATTAGTTACATAAAAATAATTGAAATAAATAAGATACAAACAATCCATGCAAGATATAGAATCAGTAATTTTTAAGTGGGAATCGTTATTTAAATTGACTTGTGCAACGAAATGCCAAGAAAATTTTGCTCTGCTTGATTCCAATCTACAATTTTGAACCAATCGTCAACATATCCGCTACGGACATTGTAATGTTTTAGATAATACGCATGCTCCCATACGTCTATTGTAAGAATAGGGAAAAGTCCTTGTTCAAGAGGACAATTTTGATTAGAGGTTGTAATCATTTTTAATTTGCACCTATTTGATACGAGCCAGGTATAACCAGAACCAAATACAGATAGCGCAGATTTTTTAAACTCTACTTTAAAATTATGAAAACTCCCGAATTGGCAGTTGATTTTTTGAATTAGTTTCCCTTCTGGCTCTTTTTCTATGGGAGGTGCTATTCCTTGAAAGAAGAAACGATGATTATAGACTCCTCCCGCATTATTTCGTATAGATATTTGTAGTTTTTTCGGTAAATTTCCTGCGATTTTAATCAGCTGTTCTAAGGATAGCTTTTGTAGTTTTGGCTGGTCTTTTAAAATAGCGTTTAAGTTATCAATATAAGTTTGCAGATGCTTATCATGATGTAAGTACATTGTTTTTTCATCAATAAATGGTTCAAGGGCATTATAGGCATATAATAATGGTAAATTAAAAAATGGATAATAATTATTTTCCATAAAGAACCTCCCTTATTATTTATTAGGACGATAGAAATATATGCGTCCATTTTTGATAGTATGAAAGTTGCATATTGATATTGAAATAAAAAACATGGCATTAATTTTTATCCACTATTATATAAAGGAGTAAAGTCATTCATGAAGTAATAATATCATAATTTCCAAAAGGGATTGATGCTTAAAGAATGATATCTTTTCTATTATGGAAATTCAAAAAGAAATGACTGTTGAATGTAAGAGTTCTTTTTTATACTTTACAAAATTTTGTTTTTGTTACGTAAAATAGAAACAATAGATATCTGATTCATCCTATGTTAATGAGCTTATGCTATCAAGTATCTTGTAGTAATAGATAAAAGAAAAGAATCCAAACATTACTAGTGTAAAGTATTTTGAAATAGATTTGCATGAACAGGATATAAAGATAGACATAAAAAATCTTCGATGAGTAAATGACTCATCGAAGATTTGGGCTTGTACTACTAAAAAGATCACCACAATAAATGCAAGACCATTGCTTACAAAAATAAAAAGAGTCTGGACGCAAATTGCATCCAGACTCAGCCTGGTGCGGCAAACGGGACTTGAACCCGTACGTCAAAGACACACGCCCCTCAAACGTGCCTGTCTGCCGATTCCAGCACTGCCGCATTTGTTCAATTGAACTGTTATATTATAGCAGTTATTGCGAAAATTGTCAATAGCAAAATAAAAAAAGAAGCATTTATTTTAATGGAATACCTTTAGAAAACGCAAGATATTCTCCGTTGTACGAGCTAAATCCTGTTTGCTCCGTTTTTTAGATTCTGAAAAAGGAATTGCAACCTGATTGATACTAAATACTGCTGAAATTCCCATTTGATAAATAGATGCTATATCTTCTCCAATATCCCCGACAATAGCAACAGTGGGAATATGATAAGGGAAAGTCCGTTTTGCGATTCCACTGATGACTTTTCCCTGTAAGCTTTGTTGATCCAGCTTTCCTTCTCCAGTGATAACCAAATCGGCAAATTGAATTTGCTTTTCAAATTTGGTAAGCTCCAATACCGTATCAATCCCAGACTGCAATTTTGCTTGAAGAAATGCGACAGCTCCTGCGCCGAAGCCACCAGCAGCCCCCGCTCCAGGAAGGGCTGCCACAGAATAGCCAAGTTGAGTTTGTAGGATATGATCAAACTGTATTAATTGTTCGTTTAACAGTTTCACCATTTCAGGAGTAGCCCCTTTTTGTGGTGCGTAAACCACAGCAGCTCCATTGGGACCATATAATGGATTTGTGACATCACACATAGTAAGGACAGAAACTCCATTTAAAAGAGATTTGAGCTCTGACAAATCAATCTTTGTGATTTGACCTAAATTTTTTCCTGTTGGAAGGAAAGTCTGAGCTCCATGATAGAATTTTGCACCTAAAGCAGCAGCACATCCACAACCAGCATCATTAGTACAGCTTCCTCCTATGCCTAAGATAATTTGTTTTGCACCATGTTGGATCGCATGTAACATCAATTCTCCTACTCCATAAGTAGTGGTAACAGAGGGATTCAAATGCCTTTCTGCCAATGGTAGGCCAGAAGCGGCAGCCATTTCGATAATTGCGGTATCTTGGAATCTACCATAAAATCCAGTAATATCCTCCATATGAGGCCCATGTACTGGTACCATTATCTTTTCTCCTTGCATTGCTTGTAAAAAGCAATCCACAGTGCCTTCGCCACCATCTGCGATTGGTAGACAAACTGTCTGGCAACCTGGAAAAAATTCTGCTACCTTTTGTTTTATAATTTGGCAAACCTCAATAGAAGTCATACTGCCTTTAAAAGAATCCGGTGCGATTACGCATTTTTTCACAGGGATTCCTCCAGACCAAACTCTTTTTGGATTGCTTGTTTCATAACTTCTACAGGAGCTTTTTTTCCTGTCCATAACTGAAAGTTAATTGCTCCCTGATTTACCAACATGCCTAAACCATCAATCGTTTTTGCGCCTTGTTGTTCCGCCATTTTGAGTAACTGGGTGCGAGGATGATTTGGGATGACATCGCACACGACCAGATCAGGACGAAGGGAAGATTCGTCTAAATCTGGTTTTTGTTCCACATTAGGGAATAAGCCAATTGATGTAGCATTAACTAAAATATTAATTTCTTCTGGTATGGAAATTGTTTTATTCCATAGCAAAAATTCTGCCTGACAGGAGGTTTTTTCTTGGATTAGAGTTGTAAGTTCCTCACCACGTTGTCGACTGCGATTGACAATGGTTATTTTTTTCGCACCCGCTAACGCCAATTCCACCGCTATAGCACGGGCAGCACCACCAGCGCCCAATATCATGATTTCTTGACCAAGAACGGTAATATCATTTTCCTGTAAGGAAGTTAAGAAGCCTTTTCCATCGGTGTTTTCCCCAACTAGTTTGCCATCCTTTACTACAATGGTATTGACAGCCCCGATAATAGAGGCTTCTTTAGAAATACCATCTAAATAGGGAAGTACAGCGCATTTATGGGGAATAGTCAAATTAATCCCTTTCATATGCATTGCTTTCATGCCAAGGATAGCTTGCTCCAGATCCTCTGATTTTACCAAAATATTTAAATACCGGTAGTTTAACTGGCACGCCTGAAAAGCAGCTTGTTCTAAAATAACGGTTGGATTTTCGTCAATAGGGTCACCAAACACCCCAACCAATTCTTCCCGATAAGATTTTTGCATCATATTTCCCTCTTTTCTGTCTACATTAACGGCGCAAATACGCGAAGTACAGCACGTAGTAGCCGTATATACCATTTTGTCTTTTTACATTCTTCCAAAGAAATTTCCTGGGATTGCTTTAAAGTATTGCAGTAATCCTGATATACTTGGTGTACCGCTTTTGATTGGTACATCCAGATACCACATTCAAAATGAAGGTAAAAGCTCCGAAAATCAAAGTTGGTTGTTCCTACAATGGCAACCTGGTCATCTGCTACAATCGTTTTGGAATGGATAAATCCAGGGGTAAACTCATAAATTTTTACGCCAGCTTCTATTAACGGTTGATAGAAAGAGCGGGTTACTGCGAAAACATATGGCTTATCCGGGATATGTGGTGTGATAATCCGGACATCCACCCCGTTTTGTGCTGCTAAACACAACATGGAAAGCATCTCATTATCCAATACTAAATAAGGAGTTGTTAAATAGATATATTTCTCAGCGGAATTAATGATATTCAAGTAGGTTTTTTCCCCAACCAATTCTTCATCCAAAGGATTATCATCAAATGGCTGGACATAACCGTCTGTTTCATAAAGCCTGGTACATTGATATTGGGAGAATTCGTTTGTAGTACCGGTTGTATACTGCCACAATTGCAGGAACATTGCGGTGAGGTTGTTTACAGCGGGGCCTTTGATCATAACAGAAGCATCTTTCCAATATCCAAAACGTTCATGTTCGTTGATGTATTCATCTGCTAAGTTAATCCCACCGGTAAAACCTACATTGCCATCAATTACTGCGATTTTACGGTGATCACGATTATTCATAAAGCCGTTTAATTTTGCACGGAATGGATTAAATACAGCTACTTGAATCCCTTGGGAGCGTAGATATTCGTCATAATGGGGAGGCAATGTATTGATACATCCCATATCGTCATACATTAGCCGGACTTCTACGCCTTGTCTTACTTTTTCAATTAAAATATCCAATACGCTGTTCCACATTAAGCCAGGCTCAATGATAAAATACTCCATAAAAATGAACTGTTCTGCTTGTTCCAATTCTTCTAGTAAAGCTTTAAATTTTACTTCACCAGGGCTTAAATATTCTGTTTGGGTGTTTTTCCAGGCTGGTTCTTGGGTAACATGGGTAGTATAATGTACATGTTTTGCGATAACAGGATTTTTTTGTTGGATTTCCTGGAAAATCTCCTGGTTTTCAGGCAGTTTTTTTTCAATGTGATATTTGCTTTTTTGGATTTGCTTTAAAATGTGTTTTTGAGTGTTTTCTTTCCGGAATAATAAATAAAAAATCCCTCCTGCCACTGGAAACAAAAAGATTAAGCAGATCCAGACAATTTTATAGGCAGGGTTTTCGTTTTTGTTAATAATTAACAACACTAAACAGATACTAATTGCTGTTAAGAGCAAAGAATAATAGTAGTATTTTGCGCTGACAAAATACAAACAAAATGCCAACAGCGCAACTTGCAGCAATAATAAAGCAATTATGACAAATAATCTACTTGTTAAAAACTTCCATACTTTTTTCATGTTTCCCTCCGTTATGAAAAATGTATTATCTGGTGAAAAGGCGGGTTGTTTATTAAAATAGACAGTATTATTATAACATAAAATCTTATAAAAACAAACGGAGGTACAAAGTTGTTGAAAAAACAACCAATTTTATGTATTGCCATCTGAAAATGTGTGGTTTCAGATGGCATAGTATGAAACAATGTGTAGAAGAGAACACTATGGAGGACAGATTATTTTTCGTTTTCAATCGAAAATTCCCTTAAATAAACGGCGTTATCTTCTGTATGGCTGTATTTTGTCTTTCCGCTTTTGGTTTTTTTAAACTGAGTTGCGGGAAAACTTTCGTCATATAGTGGTACCACTGTTTCATCTGGATGAATCCTAGTGCGGTTTCCATGATATTTATTGGTGTTCATAGCTTTCCTCCTATAAATATTTTTTATAGGCTTCGATAGTCTGCTGTTCAAAACTTATCATATCCTGTGCCAATTGTTTTTGTTCCTTGGGCGCTTCTGGATGATGGTTTAACGCGCTTTGTAAATCAATGATTCCCATATTGCTACCTTGAATCATCATTTTTGCCATATGGCTTGGGGTAGAATCCATCATTAAATTCATTTTAACTCCCATTTTTAACATTCTATCCTTCATGGAAGAGGTGGCTTGGGGGATTTGATTACCGGATTCAATTTTCCTTTTAAAATTCCGGTATTGGTTTAATTGGGAAGTAAGGCTGCGTTTGATTCCAGCAGATTGGGAGTATGCCAGCATGGACTCTGCGGCATGTTCCCCCATAGAAGCTGTTTTATAAATTTCTTTTTCCAATTCGCTTTGTGTCATAAAAAGGTCTCCTTTCATTCGTTCTTGTATTATTATTCGTGGTTTCTGCCTGGATTATGTGTGTTATTCCTTTGACGATTGTTGACATGATTACTAATAAATTGTATAATCAAAATATCAAAATTTAGGAGATTTACCATGATTTTAACAGTGGACATTGGCAACACAAATATGGAGTTTGGGATTTTTGAAAACAATCAATTAAAAGCTAATTTTCGTTTGGTAACAAACCGCACTGTAACATCGGATGAAATTGGATTGTTTATGACGCAGTTTTTTTCCATCCATAAGATAACAACGGATGAAATTGAGGATATTATCATTGGTTCGGTTGTGCCGCAGGTGATGTTTTCCGTATCCAACGCAATGCGGAAATATATTGGTAAAGATCCCCTAATTGTTGGAGAAAATATCCAAATTAACATGAAAAACAATTATCACAATCCAAAGGAAGTAGGGGCAGACCGTTTAATCAGTGCTTATACCGCTTTTCAAAAATATGGCGGTCCTGTGATTATTGTGGATTTTGGGACAGCCACTACCTTCGATTTGGTAGGAGAAGATGGTGCTTATGAGGGCGGGACCATTTATCCTGGCATTAAAATCTCCATAGAAGCGTTAACTCAGAATACCGCAAAACTGCCTACTATTGAGTTTCAGGCACCTGGTACAGTAATTGGACGGGATACTATAACCAGTATGCAATCCGGTGCAGTTTATGGCTATGTAGGTGCTGTAACTTACTTAATCCAGAAAATGAATGATGAATTGGGCAAAAAAGCATTTGTAGTGGCTACTGGGGGACTATCTACCTTGATTTATGAAAATTCTAATTGCATTGATAAAATTGACAAAACATTGATGCTGGAAGGTTTGATGAAAATTTATCAGGATTTTTGTCACGCATAAAATAAAAATACGGGACATAGATATAAGGCAAAAGGGAAAAGCTGGTGAGAATCTATGTTTCATTCCTGCAAATATGTGGTTGTTTCGGTTTGCCTGATTGTATTTGTCAGTTTATTTTGTATCCATGAAATTAAGACGGTTACCACAGTAGGGACAACACCCCAGTTAAAGCGTCAAATTATCATAGACCCTGGTCATGGTGGGGAAGACGGTGGAGCAGAAGGGTTGTATCAAGCTGTGGAAAAAAATATTAACTTGGATATTTCGTTGGAATTGGCAGATTTATTTCGTGCCTCAGGGTTTGAGGTGATTTTAACCCGAGACCATGATGTATCCATTTATGACGATTCTGCTAAAAGCTTGCGACAAAAAAAGAGATCTGACCTCAAAAAGCGATTGGAGATTGCTAATGATAACCCTCAGGCAATTTTTATCAGCGTCCATCAAAATAAATTTGAACAGAACCAGTATTCTGGGGCTCAGATATTTTATGGAGAAAAAAATGCCTCCAGTAAATTGTTAGCGGAGTCTTTGCAGCAGGCATTTGTAGCGAATTTACAACCGGAAAATACCAGGCAGGTAAAACCGATTACTTCCAGCGTATATTTAATTCAGAATGCGAAACCAGTAGCAGTGTTAGCAGAATGTGGGTTTTTATCCAACCCGGAAGAATCGAAAAAATTATTGGACTCTACCTATCAAAAACAGGTAGCGTTTACGTTATATTCTGGAATCCTCCGTTTTTATGAGGCTTCTGTGTAAATTTAGATAAAGGAGATCATTTTGGCAAAAACAAAAGAAGTATATTGTTGCACTGAATGTGGATATCAAACTCCAAAATGGAATGGAAGATGTCCCAACTGTGGTGCTTGGAATACATTTGAATTACAAACATCTGCTCCAGAACCAGCAGGAAAACGTACGGTTACCATCTCTTCTGCGGCAGCGGTTACGCCTACCAGTATTACTGAGATTGATGTTACGGATGAGGTACGCTATCATACAGGGATTCAAGAACTTGACCATGTATTGGGTGGAGGGATCGTAAAGGGTTCCTTAGTCTTACTAGGAGGGGACCCTGGAATCGGGAAATCCACTTTGCTGTTGCAGATTTGTGGCAGACTAGGGGAACAGCTAGAAATTTTATATATTTCTGGAGAAGAAAGCGTTCGCCAATTAAAGTTAAGGGCAAACCGGTTAGGGGTAAATTGCCCTAATTTATATATCGTATCGGAAACGGATTTAGATACGGTTGCCAGTACAATTATGAAGGAGCAACCTGATTTAGTAATGATAGATTCCATCCAAACCATGAACATGGCTGCAGTTCCTTCCTCTCCAGGTAGTGTCACCCAAGTGCGGGAATGTACCAATGCTTTAATGCGGTTGGCAAAATCAGAGGATATTCCCATTTGGATTGTAGGGCATGTAAATAAAGATGGAAATATCGCGGGGCCAAAAGTACTAGAACATATTGTAGATGCTGTACTATATTTTGAAGGGGAAAATAACCTTTCTTACCGTATTTTAAGGGCTGCGAAAAACCGTTATGGTTCTACGAATGAGATTGCTGTGTTTGAAATGGGAAACGATGGATTGCATGAGGTGCTAAATCCTTCTATGCTGTTGTTATCGGAGCGACCAACAGGAGTATCCGGTACCTGTGTTGCTTCGGTGATGGAAGGTTCCCGTCCAATTATGGCAGAAGTACAAGCATTGGTAACCAAAACCGGTTTTGGCAATCCACGTAGGACATGCACCGGATTTGATTATAATCGGATGGCACTGATCATTGCGGTACTAGAGAAAAGAGCGGGCTACTTTTTTGGAAGTCTAGATACATATATCAATATTATTGGAGGGTTGAAACTAGATGAACCTGGGGCAGACCTTGCCATTGCGTTGACGTTAATTTCTAGTTTGCGAGATATCCCGCTCGATGACCAGTTAATTGCCTTTGGGGAAATTGGATTAACAGGGGAAATCCGTACTGTGAGCGGGGCAGTTCAAAGAGTGAGAGAAGCAGAAAAGCTTGGTTTTACTCGCTGTGTATTGCCAAAACAATGTATGAAGAATTTGGTATTGCCAGCGGAAAGCCAAATTGAATTGATACCGGTACAAAATATCCGGCAGGCAATTCAACGATTATTTCAGTCTTAAAGGGAAAATTGTAGGAATGGCAATGTGGGTGTATCCTCCAAATAATATTTGGATTTATGGGCGGATTGCAGCAATGCCGTTGTGCAAGCCCCTTTACAACAAAGATAAATAACACTGAAAGTTATAAGGAGACGTAAAAATGAAAATTGGAAACATTGTAGTAGGGCAATCTGGAGGACCTACTTCAGCGATTAACGCCAGTTTAGCTGGTGTTTTTCAAGCGGCAAAAGATTTGGGTGCTGAAAAAATTTATGGCATGCGGCATGGGATTGAAGGCATATTAAAAGAGGAATTTATCAATTTGTCCCAAACGTTGGGGTCGGATAGCAAAGTGCAATTATTAAAAATTACGCCTAGTTCTGCGTTGGGGTCCTGTCGATATAAACTGCCTAAAGTAGAAAAGGATGAGCAGACATACCAGAAAATTTTTGATATTTTAAAAAAATATGATATCTCTCATTTTTTCTATATTGGCGGGAATGATTCCATGGATACCATCCAAAAACTATCTTCTTACGGAGCAAGAATAGGGAGCAATATTACTTTTATTGGTATTCCAAAAACAATTGACAATGATTTGCCTTTAACAGACCATACGCCAGGATATGGAAGTGCTGCTAAATACATAGCTGCCGCTACCAAAGAAGTCATTTATGACGCGTCAGTTTATCCATTTCCAGCAGTTACAATTATGGAAATTATGGGACGTGATGCGGGGTGGCTTACCGCTGCATCCAGTTTATCCCGTGGGGAAGACTGTGATGGGCCAGATTTAATTTATTTGCCAGAACGGCCATTTGATGTGGAACAGTTTGTGGATAATGTAAAGGAAAAAATGTCACAGAAATATGCTGTTGTGATTGCGGTTTCCGAAGGATTACGGGATGCTACAGGTACTTATATCTGTGATTCATTGGCAAGTAAAAAGGTAGATGCGTTTGGGCACCGCCAGTTGGAATGTACTGGAAAGGCTTTAACCAATATGTTAGAAGTATTGCATTGTAAAACCCGTGCCATCGAATTAAATACCTTACAACGTTGTGCCGCCCATATGCTCTCTAAGACGGATATTGATGAGAGTTTCCAATCCGGATATGAGGGGGTGATGGCTGCTTCCAAAGGGGAAACGGGAAAAATGGTTACCTTCCACCGTATTTCCAATACACCATACCAGTTGGAATACAGACTTAGTGATATTAACTTGATTGCCAACCAGCAGCGTTCTGTTCCAGGAAAATATATTACCAAAGGCGGTACAGATGTTTCTGATTCGATCCGTGAATATATTGAACCTCTGATTCAAGGGGAATATACACCACAATATAAAAACGGTGTTCCATCCTATTTTCGTTTTTAATTATCTCAAATAAACAGCGGGATTTTTCCCGCTGTTTTCTCCATATAACAAAAAGTCTCCACCACTTTATAGTGGGTGGAGAGCTGAAATGCAAAATATAGCGATCCATTTTCTATGATATACATCTGTTTTTATTATTTTTCCGCAGGCGAGTCTTCGTCTGCGGACTCTTCTTTTTTGCGCCGAGTCCACAGGTCGAGAAGATGGAATTCTTCCTGCATGATGATCATAATCGGTGCACCAAGAATGATCGGAAAAATCGTGTTGTTACAAAAAATCGTGCCGATTAAGGTGACAAGATCTACTTCAGGCTGAACGGCATAAACGCCAAAGGAGATCATAACGGTCAGAACCACGGCGGAGATAAGAATTATGGCAATATATGCAAGAAAATCGTGGCTGTCACGCAGGGAAAAGGCTTTTTTGCGAATCATGTGCCATAATTTGTAGACCATCACCACATACAGGTAGTTAGCAATGAAACCGGCAATACAAGACCACTGTAAGCTGTCGGACAGTACATCAGAAATCAGATTACCCACCGCAAAAGCAAGTGCCCCCGTCTGTCCGAAAAACAGACCGAAGATAGGCTGCAGGCAGGTGACTGGCCGGATATCGGTAAATCCGGGAATCATAATCATGACTTTAAACGGGAGAGAAAGAAGCATATGTATTAGGACCAAAAACAGAAATCTACCAATTTTTCGTCCCAAAGGTGTTTTTTGAGTTTGTGTCATGCGGACCACCTCCGTTTCCAAGCCACAACAAAAGCGGTTGCATCAAATTCAGACAGGAACGCCCCTAGCGCTACCAGAACGCAACCAATGACCAAAGAGGGTGTTAGTGTAATACGATCGACCAGAATCGGTGGAAGGGTAGCGGAAAAGATGGTGGAAAAGACGATTTCTAGAGAATAGATCACCGAAGCTGTCCGGGCAGACGCCTGCTTTTGCGCAAAAATATTTATGACGGTAGCAAAAGCACAGATAAAATAACTGTAAACAAAAATGCTGGAGAGCATCTCGGAGGAGTAGGAAAGAGCAAAAACCGTGCGTGGTTCGATAAACAGCCATATGAGGAAGGATAGAACTGCAACCACACCTAAAATAAGGGCGGACAGCTGTATTGGCTCCATCTCTTTTGCCGCTTCGTTAAGTTTAATAATGTACCAAGCCCGAAGCAGGCATACCACCAACATAATCCCGATTCCAGGTAGCTGGGATAAGTCAGTGTGCAGATTGACCGCCAGCAGAATCCCTATCAATATGAGCCCTACCCCAAGCCAAGTGTTGATTCGAATTTTCTGACGTCGGAGCAGAAGAAGAACAGGAAGAACTACCGTTGTCATGGATAGGGTAAAAATACCGGTGGAAACATTGAGATATTGTAGTCCAAACAGCATCAGCAGGTTATAGGTCATATTCAAGATTCCTAACCCAGCCACACGCAGAAGATTCTTTTTTGTAATGGGTCGGAAGATTTTTTTAAAGAAGATGGCAATTAAAATCAGACAGCCGATAAAATTAGTCATGGCGGTAATCGAAATGGATGGAATTTCAGCAGGAATATTTTTAAGCAGAATGACCTCCGTTGACCAGCAAAGCGTTACACAAAAAAGACAAAAATTGGATTGAATTTTATTCAAATAGTTTCCTCCTCAAGCATTCTCTGTAAAGCGGGAAAACGTTGTCTCTCTTTTTCTGTAAATTTGCCCACTATACTTCTAAATCCTATATCATTATATCAAAGAATCGTTTTTTTTCAAGTAATTTTAAAATAGGACGAACTCAGAAAGAATACAATAGTCGCACTGCAAAAAAATGTTATGAAATCAAAGCCTGAAGAAGATCTTGAGAAGAAATAGAATTCTAAGGTGCCCCAGATATTCGTATTGACGGGAATATTTTTTATAAACTGCTGTGACAAGCCTATTTATATTATCAAATATAGATAGTTTTTTCTTTTTCGTATGGGAATACTAAATAAGCAAAAGCCTAAATTTTGTACTACCCTTTCCCTTTCTGCAATAGATATGGGATAAGGGGGGATTATATGGGGCTTTTAGAACAGATCAATAATGGATTAAGTCGGATTGTTTGGGGTCCGGTAATGCTTTTGTTTTTATTGGGGATTGGGCTGTATTTTTCTGTCCGAACTGGTTTTTTTCAAATCCGCTATTTTGGAAGAATGTGTAGGGAAACAGTTGGAAGTTTATTTGAAAAAAAACCAAAATCAAAACAAGGAATTACCCCCTTTCAGGCAGTATCAACCGCTTTGGCTGGCACATTAGGAACAGGAAATATTGTTGGGGTATCCACCGCGATTGTTACTGGAGGTCCAGGTGCTATTTTTTGGATGTGGGTCAGTTCTATTTTGGGGATGATGACCAAATATGCGGAGGTATTGCTGGCGGTTTATTACCGAAAGAAAAACGGAAAAGGGGAATATATTGGTGGCCCCATGTATTATATTCAATATGGTATGGGATATAAATTCCCAGCCATATTATTTGCGCTGTTCTGCGTGGCTGCTTCGTTTGGAATTGGGAATATGACACAATCTAACGCTGTCTCTACGGCGCTAGAATGTTCTTTTGGAATTCCAACTTGGATTAGCGGTGTAATATTAGCTGTTTTGGTTGGAATTGTTATTATAGGAGGGATCAAACGAGTAGGAAGTTTAGCAGAAAAATTAGTTCCACTGATGTCCTTTCTCTATTTAGGATTGGCAATTTTTGTACTGTTTTTTAATAGAAGTCAGATACCAAAAGCATTTGAGGAAATTTTTCAATATGCTCTTTGCCCATCTTCTATTTTAGGAGGAAGCGCCGGATATTTATTTATGCAGGGAATCCGCTTTGGTATTTCCAGAGGGGTTTTTTCCAACGAAGCGGGATTAGGGTCTGCTCCCATTGCCCATGCTGCTGCCAACGCAAAAAGCCCAGCTCAGCAGGGCATGTGGGGAATGTTTGAAGTGTTTTTTGATACGATTGTAAGCTGTACCATTACCGCTTTGGTTGTGTTAACTTCAGGGGATTGGCTAAGTGGCCAGAATGGTTCCACGTTAACCTTAACTGCTTTTTCTAATGTGATAGGTGATTCAGCTCAGGGACTAATTTCAATTTGTATGGTATTTTTTGCGTTTTCCAGTATTTTGGGATGGGCATATTATGGTGAAAAATGTATGGAATACTTATTTCACAAAAAATTTGCTATTTTCATATATCGTTGTGTATTTTTAGGGTTTATGATATGGGGAGCAGTACAAAATCTTTCTTTGGTATGGTCTGTTTCTGATACACTAAATGGGTTGATGGCGATACCAAATCTGATTGCGTTAGTGTGGTTAAGCCCGATCGTATTTCAGGAAACAAAACGGTATCAAAATATAATCAAAACAATTAAAAATGAAAGAAATTTGTAAGAGTTTTTCTATCGCTTTTTCATGGATCAGTGCTATAATAAACATAGCATACAAAATAATTTTTGATTATCTTCTTAATTCAAAAAGCTTGTGGATAGGTACAATTTATTTAATTATAATATAGTAATAATTTGTATTGAAATACCATTAAATCATTTATCACAACAAATCTTATTTTTGCCAAACCCATTGACTTACTCAATGGATTTGGCTATATGCCTTTGATAAAAATAGGAATATTTATATATCTTTGTAACACATATTAATGTATTTTGAAAAACAATTGGCTAGTATTGTTTAGCGGTTAGAAGCAAATAAAGAAGGATGTGTAACCTTGCGTCAGAAAATGAATCATAAATTAATTTTAAAGGCAGTGTTTTTAACTTTATTTTTAGTGGTTGCTGTTTTACTTACCATTTGGGCATTTCCAAAAGTAATGGAACTAAAAGACCCTGCCGTACGGGAAATGTACAAAAATGAAGTTGAAAATATGGGGATTTCCGGATGGTTTATCATGTTGGGAATCCAAGCGGCGCAGGTTGTGTTTGCTATTATTCCAGGGGAACCAGTAGAAGTACTATCTGGTTTGTTGTTTGGAGCGATCCCAGGATTGATTTTGTGTTTGTTGGGGATCTTTATTGGCACAGTAATTATTTATTACGTAGTAAAATTATTAGGCAGACCGTTTGTAGAGTTTTTTATTTCTCAAGAGAAAATGGACAAATTGAGTTTTCTTCATGACACTAAAAAATTAGGGCCTTTGGTTTTCCTATTGTTTTTTATCCCTGGTACACCAAAGGACTTGCTAACTTATATTGTACCGTTAACGAATTTAAAACCACTCCATTTTTTTCTCATTTCTACCTTTGCTCGTATTCCATCTATTATTACTTCCACTTATGCAGGAGCAGCTATTTATCAAGAAAACCTGTGGGGTTCCATCATTATGTTTGCTGTTGCTGGTGGTTTGGCTATAGTTGGGATTTTAATAAACAAAAAATTAATGGCTTATTTAGAAAAACGGAGAAAAAAACATCCACATAAAACAAAGGTATCTAAATAAGAAGATAATAGTCTTTTTTCACCCGCTTTGCGGGTGATTTTTTGTCTATTGTATCAATTTGATTAAGAAAGATGGAGAAGATTTTTATATTATTTTTTGAAAAAATTATTTTTGGCTGTGCTGATTATAACGTTGTAGGTTTTTATTCGTGATGGATAATATAATGGTTCTCCAAAAAGAAAACTTTTCGATATCCATACTATAAGGTATCCTCTGTAATTATAAATTGATATATTTATCTTTCTAAGGAGGATAAAATAAAACCCGGTTTATGCACCATGACATAAACCGGGTTTTTGTGTATGAATTTTTATTATGCTTCTTCTTTGATAAAAGGTTTGATTTCCTCAAAAAATGCGGAAGCGTCATCACTGCGGACTTCCACTCTAATTGGTTTTGATAAATCCAAACTAAAAATACCCATAATCGATTTTCCATCAATTGCGTATCTGCCAGATACCAAATCTACATCAAAATCATATTTGGATACTACGTTTACAAAAGTTTTTACGTCAGTTACAGTATTTAACATAATGGTTACTGATTGCATGTTGGTTACCTCCAAACATATTTACTTTATAAAATTACCATAATACAATATAACAGCAGTCAATTTTTAAGTCAACTATCTAATTGTAAAAAAAAATAAAATCAGCTATAATACTATCAGTAAACATAAATTATGGGTAGATTTTATGTGTTTTTCGATTATTTTTTCGAAGTATACCGCAGTAAATAGCAATATCCTATAGGATAATTGGTTTGGTTTTAAAATGATAGGCTATTTTTTCTATTAAATGTTAAAGGAATGATTATTTGAGAGTTGCTTTTTATACCTTAGGTTGCAAGGTCAACCAATACGAAACTGAAATTATGTCCGATTTATTTTATCAGAATGGCTATGATGTAGTCCACTGTGATGATGAAGCGGATGTATATGTTGTGAATTCTTGTACAGTTACATCTTCCGGAGATAAGAAGGCAAGGCAGGCATTGCGTCGGTTTAAACGGAACAATCCAGATGCTGTGGTAGTATTAACAGGATGTTTCCCTCAGGCTTTTCCGGATGTGGATCAACAAATACCGGAGGCAGATGTGATTACAGGTTCCTATAACCGAAGTAAAGTGGTAGAACTGGTACAGCGCTTTTTGGAAACAAGGGAGCGTGTCATTGAAATCACTCCACATCAACGGCAGGAACCATTTGAAAAAATGGCGGTGAAGAAATTCACGGAACGCACCAGAGCCTTTGTGAAAATTGAGGATGGGTGTGACCGTTATTGTAGCTATTGTATTATTCCAACTGCCCGAGGGCCAGTGCGCTCTAAAACGATGGAAGATTTAAAACAGGAATTGACTGACTTGGCAGCTAATGGTTATTTGGAAGTGGTGTTGGTAGGAATCAACCTTTCCTCCTATGGCCGTGACCTGGAAAATGTCCGTTTGCTGGACGCGATCCAATTGGCTTGTTCTATTCCAGGAATTGAGAGGGTCCGTTTGGGTTCTTTGGAACCGGAATTATTAACCGATGAAGATATCCATGAGATGGCGAAAATGGAAAAATTTTGCCCTCAGTTCCATTTATCCTTGCAAAGTGGGTGCGACGCTACCTTAAAACGGATGAACCGCCACTATGATACCAAAGAATATACTCGTATTGTGGAAGCTATCCGGAAAGCGTTTGACAACCCTTCGATTACAACGGATATTATGGTGGGGTTTGCGGGGGAAACCGATGAAGAATTTCAGCAATCTCTGGAATATGCTCGGTTTATCAAATTAGCGAAAGCTCATGTGTTCCCTTATTCGATCCGCCAAGGGACCAGGGCGGCGAAAATGCCTGATCAGGTATCGAATGCAGAAAAAGCAAGGCGTGCTGCTTTGATGGCAAAAGTAACAGGGGAAACCCGTTTGGAATTTTTAAAAACCCAGGTTGGAAAACAAGAATCCGTATTGGTAGAAACCTTCCACAATGGTATTATGGAAGGATATACAAAAAATTATACTCCAGTAAGAATAAATACGGATGAAAACTTGTGTGGGCAGATAAAATGTGTTAAAATTATAGATGTATTGGACGATAAATGTGTGGGGGAATTGATCGATTAACTCCACTGGTGGTCACAATAAAATAAAGGAGCGTATCTAATGTCAGTTTTTCGTATTTATGTTGAGAAAAAACCAGAATTTGCAGTAGAGGCAAAAAGTCTGCTTGGCGACTTAAAATCCGTTTTAGGGATGCCGGAACTGCAAGGTATCCGTGTTATCAACCGTTATGACGCGGATGAAATTTCGGAAGAAGTTTTTCACCAGGCAAAGGATATTATTTTTTCAGAACCCCAAGTAGATATTACTTATTCTGAACTGCCAGAGTTGCAAGCGGATGAAAAAGTATTCGCTACTGAGTATTTGCCAGGGCAGTTTGACCAGCGTGCGGATTCCTGCGAACAGTGTATCCAGATTTTCGCTCAAGGTGTGCGTCCTATTGTAAAATCCTCTAAAGTATATGTTGTAAAAGGTAACATCAGTGACGCGCAGCTAGATAAGATAAAACATTACATCATCAACCCAGTGGAAAGCCGCGAAGCAACCCTGGATTGTTATGAAACACTCAATATAAAATATGACCTGCCAAACGATGTGGCTGTATTAACGGATTTTAGAGCTTTGGATGAGCAAGGTTTGGCTGATTTTATCAGCAATTATGGTTTGGCAATGGATTTAGATGATATTAAATTCTGCCAGAAATATTTTTCGGAGACAGAACAGCGTGACCCTACTATTACCGAAATCCGCATGATTGATACCTATTGGTCTGATCATTGCCGCCATACTACCTTTTCTACGATTATTGACCAGGCTGATATTGAAAATCCTGTAATCCAGGAAACCTATGAGGATTACTTGAAAACAAGGGAAGAACTAGGTCGAAGCAATAAGCCAATCTGTTTGATGGATTTGGCAACCATTGCGGCGAAAAAACTGAAAAAAGAAGGCATTTTGGTTGATTTGGATGAATCTGAGGAAATCAATGCCTGTTCTGTAAAAATTAAAGTGGATGTAGATGGAGAACAGCAGGACTGGTTGCTGATGTTTAAAAATGAAACCCATAACCATCCAACTGAAATTGAACCATTTGGTGGCGCAGCTACCTGTTTGGGTGGTGCGATCCGTGACCCATTATCTGGACGTTCCTATGTTTATCAGGCAATGAGGGTAACTGGTGCAGCTGACCCATTGGTTCCATTTGACCAGACAATTGAAGGAAAACTGCCACAGCGTAAAATTGTTACAACCGCGGCTAATGGGTATAGTTCTTACGGGAACCAGATTGGTTTGGCAACTGGGCATGTCCATGAATTATATCATCCAGGCTATGTGGCAAAAAGGATGGAAATCGGTGCTGTTGTTGGTGCTGCTCCAGCGGAAAATGTCATCCGCTTGGTTCCATCCCCATCCGATGTTATTATTTTATTGGGTGGGAAAACCGGCCGTGATGGATGCGGTGGTGCGACAGGTTCCTCAAAATCCCACACAGCACATTCTTTGGAAAGCTGTGGGGCAGAAGTACAGAAGGGGAACGCTCCAGAAGAAAGAAAATTACAGCGCTTGTTCCGCAACCCAACCGTAACCCGCATGATCAAACGTTGTAACGACTTTGGTGCTGGTGGTGTGTCAGTTGCAATTGGGGAATTGGCTGACGGATTGCAGATTGATTTGGATGCTGTTCCAAAGAAATATGAAGGCTTGGATGGCACAGAGTTAGCAATTTCCGAATCCCAGGAAAGGATGGCCGTTGTGGTAGCTGCTTCTGATGTGGAAACGTTTATGGCGGAAGCAGAAAAAGAAAACCTGATGGCAACCAAAGTTGCGGTAGTAACAGAACAGCCACGTCTGAAAATGACCTGGAGAGGAAAACAGATTGTAGACCTTTCCCGTGAATTTTTAAACTCTAACGGTGCAGAAAAACACACCAATATCCAGATTGGAAAACACCAAGTAGCTCCTGTCCACAATAAACAGAATACAAAACAGGATTGGATTTCCCACTTGTCCGACTTGAATATTTGTTCCCAGAAAGGATTAGTGGAACGGTTTGACTCCACCATCGGCGCAGGGACTGTTTTGATGCCATATGGTGGAAAACGCCAAATGACCGAAACCCAGGCTATGGTGGCAAAGCTTCCTGTATTAGAAGGCAATACAAACACTGCTTCTATTATGGGATGGGGCTTTAACCCATATATCAGTTCTCAGGACCCTTATTACGGTGCTCAGTATGCGGTAATTGAATCTGTTGCGAAATCAATCGCGGTGGGTGGTTCTACAGAAAAATGCTGGCTGACTTTCCAGGAATACTTTGAGCGCACCCAAAACAATCCATCCCGTTGGGGAAAACCAATGGCAGCTTTACTGGGTGCTTATAAAGCACAGGTAAACCTGGGCTATGGCGCAATCGGTGGTAAAGACTCCATGAGCGGTACGTTTGAAGATATTGATGTTCCACCAACCCTGGTTTCCTTTGCAGTATCCGTTGCGGATTCAAATAAAGTGATCTCCCCTGAATTCAAACAAGCTGGTAATCAAGTTGCGATTGTACTGCCAACCTATGATGAACAGGGTAATCCAGATTATACTTCGATTAAAGATACTTTCAAAAAAGTAGAAAACTTGATTGCGGATGGCAGCGTCGTTTCCGCATGGGCTTTGGGCTTTGGCGGCGTAGCGGAAGCTGTTGTGAAAATGGGATTAGGGAACCAGCTTGGTTTCCAATTCACCAAAGAAATTGACAACAATCTGTTGTTTAATCCAGTATATGGTGGTTTTGTATTAGAATTATCCCGTCCAGTGGATGGTACTACTGTGATTGGTACCGTAACCGAAAAAGATGTTGTTGTATGTGGCGATGTGACTATTTCCATGGAAGAGTTGCAGCAGGCTTATGAACAGAAACTGGAATCTGTATTCCCAGCTTTAATTGAAACAAAACAGGAAAAAGTACAGCCAATTTCCTGTGCTGCAACAACCCGTCCAGCACCATCTATTAAAGTGGCGAAACCAAGAGTGCTGATCCCAGTATTCCCAGGGACAAACTGCGAATATGATACAGCACGTCAATTTGAGCAGGCTGGTGCGGAAGCCGAGGTGTTTGTCATCAACAATCTGAGCAGTCAGGGTATCCAGGAATCAGTAAAAACCTTTACGGAACACATTAAAAATTCTCAGATTATTATGATCCCAGGTGGGTTCTCCGGCGGTGACGAACCAGATGGTTCTGGTAAATTTATCACTTCTTTCTTCCGCAACCCATCCATTAAAGAAGAAGTTCACAACCTGTTGAAGAACCGCGATGGTTTGATGTTAGGTATTTGTAATGGGTTCCAGGCATTGGTAAAATTAGGATTGGTTCCTTATGGCGAAATTGTAGAGCCAAAAGAGGATTCTCCAACTTTAACCTTTAATACCATCGGCCGTCATCAATCCATGATGGTCCGCACAAGAATCGCTTCCAACAAATCCCCTTGGTTGGCATATACCAATGTGGATGATATCCACAGTATTGCGATTTCTCATGGAGAAGGTAGATTTATTGCGCCACAAAACCTTTTGGATGAAATGATCGCAAATGGTCAGGTTGCAACCCAGTATGTGGATTTGGAAGGCAATCCAACTTATGATATCCGGTTTAACCCAAATACTTCTGTACTGGCGATTGAAGGGATTACTTCTGCTGATGGTCGAGTATTTGGTAAAATGGGACACAGTGAACGTGTTGGTTCCAATGTATGTAAAAATGTACCAGGTGAAAAAGACCAAAAATTATTTAAAGCTGGCGTAGATTATTTTAAATAATAACAGGAAATAGAAATAAGCCGCTGTTGAATGGGGTTCCATTGACAGCGGCTTATTGTTGATTAGGGAAACCACCGGCTATGCCGGTGGAGGTGCCCCATAAAAAAGCTTTAGCTTCAAGCATCGAGCGAAGCGAGCTACTAACAAGCAATCTAGCAAGTTCATACAAGCTCGGAAAGAAGCATAAGTGCCCGTTTACGGGCGACAGAGCAGTAGATGCAAGAGAAAGAATATTCAGTGCGTCTTTAAATGCCCGCCAATAAAATGCTCTTCTAGGGCTTAATCAAGCCTCCGGCTTTGCCGGAGGTCATGACTGCCTGCTGGATTGAAATAAGATTCCTGATTTATCATAGATAGAGAAAAACTTTCGGAAATGATACAATATATCAGGTCATAGGTAGAAAATTTTTTGTCAGAGCTTTTGATTCTTTTCCTGATTGCGGGAAGGATTTCATTTCTTTACAGGTTGTGAGATATCTATTGTTATATCAGGCAAAATTCCTTGAATCAATTATGTAAGCTATGGGATATGGTTAACCTTTTGTGATACTGTGGTAGCATGCTGTCAGTAATTCTACATGTTCCATTTCATCTAAAATAATCCGTTGTAGGTTTTCTACCACATTGGAATCTTTAATTCGTTCTGACTGCCGTTGATATTTTTCAATCGCTTGTTTTTCAGACTGGATAGCGTTTTTCAGCAACTGCGGCAATTCTAAACTATAGGTATTGTAGGATGGGGACCAATAATGCCTTCCATTGGGTTTACTGCTCCATAGCCTTGGATTCCCACCCAAGGCACATGCTAATTTACCGAATATCTCCAGGTGTCGCATTTCTGTAACACTGATTTTATGAAATAGTTCCGCTACTTCTGGAAATTTTTCAGTAATCAGATGGTTGTAAAAGTAAAGGCTGACTGCTGACATTTCGGAAACCCTTCCGCCCATATTATCCAGCATTGCCTGGGCATATGATTTATTTTGTTTTGTTATCCGTATTGGTGGATAAGGCAATTGTGTAGCTTGACCATGTCGCTCCATGTGATCTTCCTCCTTACTGCTGTTTCTCTAGTTATATGAATGTGAAATGCAAAATAGAAGAATATTTTCCACAATTTCTACTACTATTTTTATTTTTATTACCATATACATAAATGGAATCGTTGTACAAGAATTTGCAAGATTGAGGTGGAAATCATGACAATCACAAAGCGGATTTTATCTGGAATATTGGCGTTAGGCATTTTTTGTTCTGTTTTTGGTATTCCTGTATTGGCGGATGGAGTGGAGGAAGATGTTGTTGCGGCACAGTCTATAGGGGACATTCCCGCAAAATCCTATGTTTTAATGGAAGCATCCAGCGGAAAAGTTTTAATGGAACAAAATGCGGATGAACAGATGCCACCGGCTTCTATTACCAAAATTATGGTGATGTTATTGTTAATGGAGCGGTTAGAGCAGGGAACTATCCACATGGAGGACATGGTGACAACCAGTGAACATGCTAATTCCATGGGAGGGACACAGATTTGGCTGGAAGTAGGAGAAACGATGAGTGTTCATGATTTGCTGAAAGCGACTGCTGTAAATTCCGCCAATGATGCGGCTGTGGCATTGGCAGAATATATGGGTGGAACAGAAGAAGCATTTGTAGAACAGATGAACCAACGCGCGAAAGAACTAGGGATGAATAATACTACTTTTCAAAATGCAACCGGATTGGATGCCGATGGACATCTATCCACTGCCAGAGATGTGGCGATTATGTCCGCTGAACTCATCAAACATGAAAAGATTAAGGAATACAGTTCTATCTGGATGGACAGTTTACGGGATGGAAAAACAGGGCTAACCAATACCAATAAACTGGTGCGGTATTATGAAGGATGTAATGGGTTAAAAACGGGAACAACCGATGGAGCAGGTTCCTGTTTGTCCGCAACCGCTACTAGAAATGGTATGACTTTGATTGCAGTTACTATGGGATCAGCTACCTCAAAGGAACGGTTTAAATCTGCTAGTACGCTGCTGGATTATGGGTTTGCGTCTTATGAAGTCTATACCCCTGATTTAAGTCAGCAGGAAATTCCAGAAATTCCTGTGTCCAATGGTCAGCAATCCGTTGTGGAAATAGAATTACCCTCTACGGTATCTATGGTGATATCAAAAGGAGATCAAGCCAATATTACTTCTGAAGTGACTATAATAGAAGGTCTGCAGGCACCGGTACAGCAGGGTCAGGAAGTTGGAAAAATCATCTACTATTTAAACAGTGATGTGTTGGCGGAATATCCAATTTACGCGAAAAACCAAATCAACCAATTGGACTTTCCATTTGTTTTTCTAAAACTACTATTAAAGCTCATTTCATAGTGGTAGTTAGCAGGCAATTATAGTAAATATTTGCCTGCTTTTTTGTATTGTTCACAAACCCATAAAAATACCATCAGTTTGTTTTCACAAACATATGATATCCTATCAATTAATCTATTATTTTTCATAAACCTGAATAGAGGACTGAAAAAGTACAAAATCTTCTGTAAAATAGAAAATAGAATCTGTTAGGATTTCATAAAATTATTGCGTTATTTTTTATGAAAATAATTAAAATTATTGGATTTTATACTTGATTTTTTGGGGAATTTATAGTAAAATAGAAGCAACAACCAAACATGAATCAAGAAATAGAGGTGCAAAAGAATGGCCTTAACATTAAACACAAAACATGTGAAAAATTTTATTGCTGATCATGAATTGGCTGGAATGATTCCACAGCTCCAGGCAGCGCATGATACGCTGAAAAATAAGACCGGTCTTGGTAACGACTTTTTAGGCTGGGTTGATTTACCGGTGGATTATGATAAAGAGGAATTTGACCGGATTTTGGCAGCAGCGGAAAAAATCAAACAGGATTCTGATGTATTGATTGTCATCGGCATAGGGGGGTCCTATTTGGGGGCACGTGCCGCAATTGAGTTTTTAAAATCACCTTTTTATAATAACTTGAAAAAAGATACACCTGATATTTATTTTGTAGGGAATAATATCAGCCCTACCTACTTAAACGAGGTTTTGTCCATTTGTGAAGGAAGGGATGTTTCTGTAAACATCATTTCCAAATCTGGAACAACAACCGAACCTGCGCTGGCGTTCCGTATTTTCAAAAAATATCTGGAAGATAAATATGGCGTGGAAGAGGCAAAAAAACGCATTTATGCTACCACAGATAAGGCAAGGGGTAAATTAAAAGAATTATCCGATGCTCAAGGCTATGAAGAATTTGTAGTACCAGATGATGTGGGCGGACGTTTTTCCGTATTGACTGCAGTGGGTTTGCTCCCAATTGCTGTGGCAGGGGCGGATATTAAAGCCTTGATGGAAGGCGCGGCAAAAGCACGGGAAGATTATGCGGTATGTGATATTGAGAAAAACGACTGTTACCGTTACGCTGTACTGAGAAATATCCTTTACCGTAAAGGAAAAAGCGTGGAAATGCTAGTAAGCTATGATCCAGCGTTTACTATGATGGCAGAATGGTACAAACAGCTGTATGGTGAAAGTGAAGGCAAAGACCACAAAGGAATTTTCCCAGCATCCGCAACCTTCTCCACAGATTTACACAGTTTAGGACAATTTATCCAGGATGGTTCACGGGTGATGTTTGAAACTGTTGTGGATATTAAGAAACCAAAACAGGATTTATTCATCGAAGAGGATGCTAGTAATTTTGACGGATTAAACTTCTTGGCAAATCAAAATATGAGTTTGGTAAACCGCAAAGCCTTTGAAGGGACTGTAATTGCCCACGAAGAAGGTGGCGTTCCAAACATTATTTTGGAAGTGCCTGAAATGAATGAACAGGAACTTGGCTATTTAATTTATTTCTTTGAAAAAGCATGTGCAATTTCCGGCTATATGTTGGGTATTAACCCATTTGACCAGCCTGGTGTAGAGGCTTACAAGAAAAACATGTTTGCCTTGTTAGGAAAACCAGG
Source organism: Clostridium facile (assembly GCF_014297275.1). NCBI lineage: Bacteria > Bacillati > Bacillota > Clostridia > Eubacteriales > Clostridiaceae > Clostridium > Clostridium facile. The sequence goes on along the minus strand of NZ_JACOQK010000001.1, from coordinate 1,414,171 downwards.
ATATGAAGATATGCAGGAAGAATTGCTGAAAAAATTAGATTAATTTTTATTTAGCAGTTTTGTCTTTGTAACATGCGAAGAAATGTGTGGATGATGCCAAATCAGTTGGTTTCCCCCTCTTGGTTCTAATATGATACAAAGTACAAAACAAACTTTATCAACGCATAATTTTGGCACATCAGTGCTGTATTATAATAATATAAAAATGGGAGGAATCACCATGATTAAATTAATACTTGGCAAAAAGGGCTCCGGCAAAACAAAAATCTTATTGGAAGCTGTACGTGAATGTGTTTCAAAAACCGATGGCGATATCGTGTTTATTGACAACAGTGATCAGCATACATTTGAATTAGACCATAAAGTTCGTTTAGTGAACGCATTACATTATGATGTAACAAATATTCAAGCATTTAAAGGCTTTATTGCTGGTATTTTAGCTGGTAACTATGATATTACTGATATTTATGTGGATGCTATTTTAAGGATTGTAGGCAGGGATTATGACCTGTTAGGACAAATGTTGGATGAAATCGATAAGATTTGCACCGATGTAAATATTACCTTCACTGTATCTGCTGACCGTGCTGAACTGCCAGAATCCGTTACAAAATTTGCTTAATTTCAATTTGTAACATAACACAAGCTGTAAAAATAGTTCCCGTAGAGCAATAAGCTACGGGGCTATTTTTGTGTAAATATATTTCCCCATTTGATTCTGATTTTCAAATTATTTTGGTGATATGAAAAAATTTTTAAAAAAACTGTTGCAACTACTTGACAATTGAAGCGGTTTTTACTATACTATATTAGTATCGTTATGGGGTGACACTATGATTATTGATTTGAGACAACTGTTTGATGTAATTGGTGATCATAAAAGAATTGATTACAAATTAGATCTTTCTGAATATACGTTGGATCAAAACAAACCTTTTCCGCATCCAGTGCATGTTGTTGGCGAGATTACAAACCAGGTTGGGATTGTAACCTTACAAATGACAGTTAGCACACTTGCGAATTTTGTGTGTGACCGTTGCTTGGATGAATTTCAGGTTGATTACGAAGAAGAATTTGAACATATTATTGTTCGGAAACTGACGGGTCAAAATGATGATTACATTGTAGCGGAAAACGCACGTTTGGATTTGGACGAGCTTGTTTTAAATGACGTTGCGTTAAGCTTGCCAACCAAAATTTTATGTAAAGAAGATTGTAAAGGGTTATGTTGTAATTGTGGTGCGAACTTAAATATAACGGAATGTAAGTGTGGAGAGTTTCAGTAAGCCGATAAGGCCAAACATAGAAACATAGTACTGCAGCGAAGGAGGTGCTGTAAGATGGCGGTACCAAAGAGAAAAACCTCTAAAGCAAGACGTGATAAAAGACGTTCTAACGTGTGGAAACTGGATGCTCCTGCATTCTCCAAATGTCCACAATGTGGCGAGTTAAAAGCTCCTCACAAAGTATGTGGTAACTGTGGTTACTACAAAGGCGTTGAAGTAATTAAAAAAGAGGCATAAGCCTGAACAAGAGGGGTAGGGAAGATACACTTTCCCTACCTTTTCTTTTCGTATAATTCTGGTTCCGAAAAGAATAGTATTTTTAATTATTATTTTTATTGCAATAGGTTATAAACTCGGAATCAGGATAAAAGACCGGTTGAAAATCAAGATAGAGGGAGGTTTGGATTTTTATGAGCGTGACAATCAGTGGTATTACACCAAATAGTTATGCCAGCCGCGCAGGAATTCAGCCAGGGGAACAACTGATTTCGGTCAATGGTCATACCATTACTGATGTGCTGGATTACCGTTTTTACGCAACAGACCCGAAAGTGAAATTATTGATTCAAGCCAAAGATGGCACACAGCGCCTTGTAAAATTGAAGAACAACGAATATGATGATTTAGGGCTGGAATTTGAAACCTATTTGATGGACAAAAAACGCAGCTGTAAAAATAAATGTATCTTCTGTTTTATTGACCAGTTACCAAAAGGAATGAGAAAACCTCTCTATTTCAAAGATGACGACGATCGGTTAAGCTTTTTATTTGGCAATTATATTACCATGACAAATATCACGGAAGAAGAAATTGACCGTATTATCCGGCTGAAAATCAGCCCAATTAATGTTTCTGTCCATACCACGAATCCGGAACTCCGTGTAAAAATGATGGCAAATCCCCGTTCCGGCGAAGTTCTTCGTTATTTAAACAAGTTGGCGGATGCAGGTATTTCTTTAAATTGTCAGTTGGTATTGTGCCCAGGGATCAATGATGGCGATGAGTTAAAACGTTCTTTAACTGATTTGGAAAAATTGATTCCTGCATTGCAGAGTATTGCCTGTGTACCAGTGGGGTTGAGTGATTACCGTGACAAACTATATCCTCTTATTCCATATACACAACAGTCTGCGGCTCATACCATTGACTTAATTGAATCTTTTTCCAACCGATGGTTAGAGGAATACGGGGATCGGATTGTCTATCCTGCGGATGAATTCTTTTTAAAAGCAAAACGTCCTATTCCTCCGGCAGAATATTATGGCGCATTTGATCAGCTGGAAAACGGAATTGGAATGATTTCTTGTATGAAGCAGGAATTCTATGATGCTATACAGGATTTACAACCAAATGATCAGGAGATAAATTGTTCTATTGCTACTGGAATGGCTGCTTATCCTTTTATCAGCCACCTGGTTGACGAACTGAAACAAAAATGGCATAATTTAAACTGTAATGTATATGCTGTTAAAAACGACTGTTTTGGGCATCAAATTGTAGTAGCAGGGTTGATTACCGGTGGAGATTTAGTGAACCAATTGCAAGGGAAAGAGTTGGGTGATCGCCTGCTTTTGCCAAGCTGTATGCTGGATAATGATGATATCCATTTCTTGGATGATATGACGCCGGAGCAGATATCAGAAGCATTAAAGATTCCGGTGGAATTTATCAACAATGATGGTTATGATTTTATCAATAAGATCACTGGAGAATGTTTGTAAAGGAGTATTATTATGTCCATGCCGATTGTCGCAGTAGTGGGAAGGCCAAATGTAGGCAAATCCACACTGTTTAATAAATTGATTGGGCAACGTATGTCCATTGTAGATGACACCCCAGGTGTTACCAGGGACCGTATTTATTCGGAATGCGAATGGTTAAACAAAAAATTTTTGTTGGTTGATACTGGTGGTATTGAGCCAAATACAGATGATGTGATTTTATCTCAGATGCGTCGTCAGGCAGAGTTAGCAATTCAAAGTGCACAGGTGATTATTTTGGTGACAGACCTTCGGTGCGGTGTCACTGCTACTGACCAGGATGTTGCCAGTATGCTGTTAAAAAGTGGAAAACCAGTTGTACTCTGTGTGAACAAATGTGATTCTCTTGGGGAACCTCCTATGGAATTTTATGAGTTTTATAACTTGGGATTAGGAGAACCAATTCAAGTATCCGCTGCCCATGGTCATGGAACTGGAGATTTGTTGGATGCTGTGTTTGAGCATATGCCAGAAGATATGGAAGAAGATTATGAAGAGGATGTAATCAAAGTAGCGGTAGTGGGAAAACCAAACGCTGGAAAATCCTCTTTGATCAATAAAATTGCCGGGGAGGACCGGGTGATTGTTTCAGATATTGCTGGTACGACCCGGGATGCTGTGGATACTGTAATCGAAAATAAAGATGGAAAATTTGTGTTTATTGATACAGCAGGAATCCGGCGGAAATCCAAAGTATTGGATCAGATAGAAAAATATAGTGTATTACGGGCGCATATGGCAGTGGACCGTTCTGATGTATGTGTGATTATGATTGACGCAACCGTTGGGTTTACGGAACAGGACTCAAAAATTGCGGGATATGCCCATGAGCAGGGAAAAGGCTGTATCGTGGCCATCAATAAATGGGATGCGCTGGAGAAAGATACCCATACTATGAATGAGTTTACCAAAAAATTAAAGAATGATTTTAGTTTTATGTCCTATGTACCATTCATTTTTATTTCCGCTAAAACAGGGCAAAGGGTGCAGGATTTATTCGCTTTGATTCAAAATGTAGCATCACAGAATAGCATGAGGGTTTCCACTGGTATGTTAAACGATTTGTTGGCGTATTGTACTGCCCGTGTGCAGCCGCCTTCTGATAAGGGAAAACGTTTGAAAATTTATTATATGACCCAACCTTCCACAAAGCCACCAACCTTTGTTGCGTTTGTTAATCGGGCGGATTTATTCCATTTTTCTTATCAGCGTTATTTGGAAAACCAAATCCGTGAAACCTTTGGGTTGGTGGGGACACCAATCCGGTTTATAGTTCGTGAACGAGGAGATAAATAAAATATTATGGAAATGACCCCACTTTTTATCCTTTCAATTGTATTGTCTGCCATTGTTGCTTATTTCATTGGCAGCATTAATTTCGCCCTTGTTATTTCAAAAGTATTTTACCATAAAGATATCCGTGACTATGGGAGCGGGAACGCAGGTATGACTAATATGCTGCGTACTTTTGGAAAATTACCTGCTTTATTTACCTTAATTGGAGATTTGACCAAAGGAATGGTTGCTATCCTAATAGCAAGGCTGCTGTTTTGGTTAGTAGGCGGAGTCCCACAATTTGTTTTGGGTGGATACATTGCCGGATTATGTGCGTTTTTAGGGCATGTGTTTCCAATTTACTACGGCTTTAAAGGCGGAAAAGGGATTCTGGTAACTTCGGGGATTTTAATTATGATTGACCCGTTGACTTTTGGAATCATCTTCCTTATCTTTTTGATTGTATTTATTGGAACAAAAATTATTTCGATATCTTCTATTAGTGCGTCGATTGCTTACCCAATTGTAACTTGTGTTACCCGCATTATACAGGGTTATGATATTACAACAATTGTGTTACATACGGCGTTCTCTTTGGCGATTGGCGGACTGGTAGTGTATCTCCATCGTGGCAATATCAAGCGTTTGCTGGCAGGAGAAGAGCCAAAAATCGGTCAAAAAGGAAAGATGAAATAAATTTTCATAATAATGTTCAAACAGGTGAATTAAATGATGAAAAGGGGAGGTTTTTGTTATGGCAAAAATAGCTATTATCGGCGCAGGAGGTTTTGGAACTTCTTTGGCTGTTACTGCAGACCAGTGTGGGCATGATGTAACATTGTGGTCTGCGGTCCCCAGCGAAATTGAGGATATCCGCCAGCATGGGGAAAATAAAAGATTATTGCCAGGGATTCCGGTAAACCCACAGATTAATTTGACGACTGATATTCAGGATATTGCGGGAAGTGAATTCGTGATTTTTGCTGTTGCTTCTGTCTATATGCGGAGTGTGGCAAAAACCGTCGCCCCACAGGTAGGAAAAGATACAGTTTTAGTGAATGTTGCGAAAGGCTTTGAAGATGGTACCTTAAAACGTCTATCCCAGGTAATCTGCGAAGAAATTCCAAACCATGATTTTGTGGCATTGTCCGGACCTTCCCATGCAGAAGAAATTGCTAGAGGGGTGCCAACGACGATTGTGGCAGCTTCCACCAATATCCATGCGGCAGAATTGGTTCAGGATACTTTAACAACAAATACCCTGCGTATCTATGTCAATGAGGATATCATTGGAGTAGAGATTGGAGGAGCGTTGAAAAACATCATTGCCCTTTGCGCTGGTGTTTGTGATGGTTTGGATTTGGGAGATAATACAAAAGCCGCTTTGATGACCAGGGGAATTACAGAGATTTCCCGATTGGGGACAGCTTTAGGGGCAAAACCAGAGACCTTTGCGGGGTTATCTGGAATTGGCGACTTGATTGTTACCTGTACCAGTATGCACAGCCGTAACCGGCGGGCAGGTATCCTGATAGGGAAAGGATTATCCGCCAAGGAGGCAATTGAACGGGTAGGGATGACAGTGGAAGGCTATATTGCCACCAAAACCGGCCATGATTTGGCGAAAACATATCAGGTAGATATGCCGATTACAGAGGAACTCTACCAGGTATTGTACAAAGGAAAGAATACCCAGAAAGCTTTGAATGATTTAATGGGTCGCCCGACCAAACACGAAAGCGAAAAAATTTGGTTTGACAGCCATTCGATTTGACATTTATTGTTTTATATGCTATAATTTGTAGCTGTAATAACAAAAATGAAAAAAATACTTGCATTTTTAAACAAAATATGCTAATATAAATTCATTGTGTATGAATTTAAGGATAAGGCTAAGGAGGTGCGAATCCATGGCAAAATGCGATATCTGCGGAAAAGGTGTCACTTTCGGAATTAAGGTTTCCCACTCACACAGACGTTCAAACAGAACTTGGAAACCGAATGTAAAACGCGTAAAAGCTATAGTTGATGGTAAACCATGCCACATTTATGCTTGCACCCGTTGCTTGCGTTCTAATAAAGTTAACCGCGCAATCTAATGATTCAGTTTTTATTGATTGGCACTCTTCATCCATTGGAGGGTGCCAAATCTCTTTATGGGGTGTTTTTTCATGTTAACACAATCACAAGCATTGGAATATTTAATCCAGCTTCTAGCATTTGCTCTAGTATTGTTTACCTCCATTCCTGTCCATGAGGTTTCCCATGGGTTGGTCGCTTACTGGTTGGGGGATCCAACTGCCAAAAATGCCGGGCGTTTAACCTTAAACCCGTTTAAACATTTTGATTTGTTTGGTACAATTGCGCTGTTTTTGGTCCATGTTGGATGGGCGAAACCAGTGCCGATTGACCCAAGGTATTTTAAAAAACCAAAACGGGATATTGTGCTGGTTTCCCTTGCCGGGCCATTGTCCAACTTCATCTTGGCATTTTTTGCGATGATTGGTTATAAAATTTGTTTTTATGCTTATGCGGTAATGCCGGGCAGTATGGTATTGTATGTTTTACGCACAGTTTTTTATAGCGCAGTATTGATTAATATTACCTTAATGATCTTTAACCTGTTGCCTATTCCGCCAAATGATGGGTTTAAAATTTTAGGGGTATTCCTGCCACAACGCACCTATTTTACATTGCTTAAATATGAGCGTTATGGTATGATAATTATAGTTGTATTACTTTTGGTTGGAGCATTGCAGGGACCTCTTTCCTGGCTGCAAAGTGTCATTGCTAACCTGTTAATACACTTAACAGGATTTGTAGAAATTGTGTTACGGATATTGTTCAAGCTATAGACGGGGATTGTATGGAAAAACTACAATTTAAACTGGAAAAATTTGAAGGTCCAATGGACTTATTGTTGCATTTAATCAGCAAACATAAGTTAAATATTTATGATATTGAAATCTCCAGCTTATTAGAGCAATATTTAAACTATATTAACGATATGAAAGCAGCAGATATGGAGGTTACCAGTGAGTTTTTAGAAATGGCCGCCCGCTTAGTTTATATGAAAACCTGTTCTTTGTTGCCAGAAGATAAAGAAGAGGAGGAGCAACTAAAACGGGAATTAACAGGCCAGCTGTTGGAATTACAAATGGTCAAGTTAGCTGCCCAACAACTATCTCAATTGAGTTTATGGGGGCAGATTTTTTCTAGGACTCCAGAAAAATTAGAATCTTCAACAGAATCGTATAGCCACCGCCATGAACCAGAAGAAATCCGGCTTATGTATCAGGTGGTATTAAATAAGGTGAAACGGCTAAAGCCTCCGCCAAAATCTGCGTTTAGCGGGATTGTAGAACATAAAGTGGTGTCAATTACTTCCCGTGTTATGTATGTGCTACGCCATTTATATCGAAATGGAAAAATGCCCTACCAGGACTTTTTTGCCAGCGGAGAACGTTCCGAAATGGTGGCAACCTTTTTGGCCATGTTGGAACTGATTAAATCAAAACGGATTAGGATAAGTTCGGATAACCAATATGTTTTATTTGACCGTACCAGGCAGCAACAGTCTTAAACCATAGGAGGATTGGATGGAACAATATATTCAAACACATATGGTAAGTTATCAGGCAAGGATAGAGGCAATTCTATTTGCCTATGGGGACCCAATGCCAGTTTCCAAGTTGGCCGAAATTTTGGGGATTGATAAGGCTGCCTGTTGGCAGCAGATGGAAGAGCTGCAAAAGCAATATCAGCGAAAAAACCGTGGCATTGAATTAATACAGATGGATGACCATGTTCAATTGTGTACCAAAAAAGCGTTTGCTCAAGAGATTAAAAAGGCAATTGCGGTGAAAAGGGATTTGCCACTTTCTCCGGTTTCTATGGAAGTTTTGGCTATTATTGCCTATAATCAGCCAGTAACCAAGGGATTTATTGAGCAGGTTCGTGGTGTAAATAGCGGGCAGATTGTCAATAATTTAGTGGAAAAGGGTCTGGTAGAAGAAGCAGGACGCCTTGATCTTCCTGGGCGGCCGATTTCTTATCGGACAACCGATGTGTTTTTACGGACATTTGATTTGAAAACGTTGGATGATCTTCCAGCTGTAAAACAACTGGAAGAAACAGTAGAACAGGAGTAAGAAGATCAGATATAACCTCAGAGACAGGGGGCGGTAGCAATGTGGAAAATAATTTTGCTTTGCGTTTTGCTGTTTCTCCTGCTATTATTGTCTATAAAGGTTTCTTTGTCGTTTTGGTTGGAAAATGAAGAGTACCAGGTTTCTTTAAAAATACTATTTTTTAAAAAGAAGCTGTTTTCCAGTGAGGATGAGGAGGAAGAACCTGCTTCATCAAATCAAGCGGAAACAGTTCAGAAAAAAAAGACGAGCTTTGCTGAAGAAGAAAGGAAGCCTTCTGATATAGGGCAAAGCAAGGATTCTTATGAAAGAAACAATAAGCAAAAAGGGAAACAGCTTTCCTCTCCTGAAACAAAAAATGCCCACCAGAATGAATCAAAACAAGACAAGCCCTCCAAAGAAAAGCAGTCTATTTTGGATAAAATTCAGATGATATTGGATTTTATTCGCCCATTGCCAGAGCCGTTCAAAAAGTTGATCCGCAGGTTCCATGTGACAAATTTACGGATTTATATTCGGGTAGCAGAAGAGGATGCGGCGGAGACTGCAATTTCTTACGGAAGAATGTGGGGTATCGTCAGTGGCTGTCTGGCTGTATGCAGAAACATATTAAAAATTGAGTTAAAATCGTTACGGATAGAACCAGATTTTTGGCAGCAAAAACCGTTGACAAAGATCAGTGGACAATTAAATTTGCGTGTATATGCAGCTTTGGCGTTTATTTTACGCTATTTATGGCTATATTTAACACAAACAATACAAAAATCACAAACAGAAAAAGGCGGTGTTCAAAATGAGTCAACATCCAATCGAGGGAATGTTAGGCACATCCATGGAAAAAATCAGGGAAATGATTGATGTCAATACGATTATTGGAGATCCGATTACCACACCGGATGGCACAGTAATTATCCCTGTTTCTAAAGTAAGTTTTGGGTTTGGATCAGGTGGTTCAGATTTTCCAAACAAAAGGGACCGAGACTTATTTGGCGGTGGAGCTGGTGCCGGGATTTCAATTCAGCCATTAGCATTTTTGGTAGTTTTCCAAGGTGATGTTAAGCTATTGCAGATGAGCGATGGCGATTCTACTGCTGGACACATTATTGAGGCTGTTCCAGGTTTGCTGGAGAAGTTTTCTAGCATGTTCTCCAAGAAAAAAGAGGATACAGACGAAAAATAATCCGTTTTTGAGTTAGGACAATCTATTTCCTGCATACACTAAAAAAGACTTGGTAAATGCAGGTGATATGATGATAAAATTAAAGCGGTTTCTGGCAGTGATGCTTGCTGCCTTGTTTTTGTTTCCTTTTCCTGTATCAGCAGGGCAACCTAGTGTTTCCGCCCATGCGGCAATTTTAATTGCTGCGGATACAGGCCGAGTGTTGTATGCTAAAAATGAAAATGAACAGCTTTCCATGGCAAGTACTACTAAAATAATGACGGCTTTGCTTACCTTGGAACAGGAAAATTTAGATGAATATTTTACTGTGGATGATAAAGCAATCCAAGTGGAAGGAAGTTCCATGGGGCTGCAATCCGGAGACCAGGTTTCTTTGCGTGCGCTTGCCTATGGGATGTTGTTGCAGTCTGGCAACGATGCCGCTAATATGGCGGCAGTACATATTGGAGGTTCTATCGAAGGCTTTACAGAATTGATGAACCAACGAGCAAAACAGATAGGGATGGAGAATACCCATTTTTCTACCCCTTCTGGATTGGATCAAGATGATCACTATTCCACAGCAGCAGACATGGCAAAGTTGGCACAGGAAGCATTAAAAAATGCTGATTTTTTAGAAATCTGCTCTTCGTATAAGGCAAAAGTGGAGTATGGAAATCTACCTTATACTCGTTGGATGACTAACCACAACCGGCTATTAAAAGAATACCAAGGAGCCATTGGTGTAAAAACCGGTTTTACAAAAAAATCTGGCAGATGTTTGGTATCTGCGGCAGAGCGGGATGGAATCCGGTTGATTGCTGTCACATTAAAGGCGCCAAATGATTGGCAGGATCATAAGCAGATGCTGGATTATGGCTTTTCCGTTTCTCAGTTGGTGGAATTGCCGATACCGGAACTTTCAAAAGCAACAGTGGTAGGGGGAATGTCTTCCTGTGTAGAACTGGCGGCACAGCCAATCCAATGTAACCTAACACAGGAGGAACTGGCACGAGTGGAATCAGAAATCCATTTAAAGCAGTTTTATTATGCTCCTATTACTTCTGGAGAAGTATTGGGTTCGATTATTTATCGGCTGGATGGCAAACAGATTGGGGAAACCCCTCTTACAGCAAATGGAGCTGTAGTACAAGACACAACTCCGCCTGATATGAGTTTTTGGGAGAAATGCAAAGCCCAATGGCAGCGGTTTTGTAATTGGGTTTCCGCCTTATTTGGATAAAATGTTAAATTGGAGGAAGTTGTTTGGAAAAGGTTAGACTACAAAAGATTATTGCGGAAAGCGGGTTTTGTTCCCGTAGGAAAGCAGAAGAATTGATTGCCCAAAAACGGGTAAAAGTAAATGGCAGAACCGCAGGTATAGGGGATAAAGCCAACCCTTATAAAGATTTGGTTACCGTTGATGATGAAAAGATCTATTTGGAACGGAAACGTTCTTATCGCTATATTATGATGTATAAGCCCCGTGGGTATGTGACTACTATGTCGGATGAAAAAGGCCGCAGATGCGTTGCTGATTTGATTGATGATATTGAGGAGCGCCTTTACCCAGTTGGGCGTTTGGACGTGAATTCCGAAGGGCTGTTGCTGTTTACTAATGATGGGAATTTTGCCAATGATATGATGCATCCAAGCCGGCACGTGACAAAAACTTACCGTGTTACAGTTCGACCGGATATTACAGATGAACAGGCTGCACAGTTAGCAGAAGGTGTTGTAATTGACGGAAGGAAAACGGCTCCTGCTCAAGTGCTGGTATTGAGCAAAGAACCAAATCGTGTTGTATTAGAGGTAATCATCCGGGAAGGGAGAAACAGGCAAATCCGTAAAATGATGGAAGCTGTTGGTTTAGAGGTGGCCCGTTTAAAACGTACCGCAATGGGTCCAATCAAGCTTGGCATGTTAAAACCAGGAACCTATCGTGATTTGACTACCGAAGAATTGAAAGCACTACGCACCGCAATAAAACGCCCATAATCGTTAGGGGATATGGCTTATTTGCCATATCCCTTTTTTTACTGTCCAATGTAGTCATCTCAGCCTTAAAAAGTTTTTATTTCGTAGCGGAGTTTTGAAAAAATACTTTGTAATCGTTTGTAAGAAACTCAATAGTGTAGACTACTGATTTATTGATAGGTGTGATATGCAGCAAATAAGATGGCGATTGCTTTATTTGGTAAAACGGTTGTAGACTAACTGTTAATTATGTAATTTAGATAATATGGTAACCAATACTCGCAATAAAGAACAAGGCAAAATTGAAACTGCTGAGTTAATATATATTTTTTCGAGATAAAATTTAAATTTATAAAGAGATGGTATTATAAATTTAAATAAATATTGGAATATTGTTATAAAATAGTAATCTGTGTAAGGTTTGAGCGATATACGGTAGGAAAGAGGGGTTACTGTAATAGGAAAACCAATAGATTTAGAGTGATTATTTTTTAATACATTTTAAATCAGTGAGGTCAGCTATATTTATTGGTATTTCATATCGGTTTATAAAAATGTTGAACGGGAGAAAAAATAAGTGCAATGATAAAATATTACAAACTACTATAACTAGAAAAGAGTAAATGGTTTTCCCCGATATTTTTACTTTTTTTCTGGGAAAGGCTTGTTATTTTTATCACATTAAGGTATAATATTTAATAGTTAAAATGGCGAAGAATGGCGTTTTATATTAAGATTCTATTGGAATTTTAAAAGAATTGCCACCATTCGTATTTATAGTGTTAGAAAATTTTAGAATGGAGGAACAAAAATGAGTTCAGAAATCAAAATGCAGAAGCTCGCTGATTTCCGGAAAAAAATGAATGAAACCGCTCCAGCCAAAGAAAGATTAGCCTCTTTGTTTGATGAAAGCAGTTTTGTTGAACTGGACGCATTTGCTACTGCCGCTGACGGCCAAGCTTGCGGTGTTGTAACAGGCTATGGTTATGTTGATGGGAACCCTGTTTATGCGTTTTCTCAAGATATTACAGCAGAGTCCGGTGCGGTTACAGCAGCCCACGCTAAAAAAATTAAAAAAATCTATGATTTGGCAGCAAAAACTGGTTCTCCAGTAGTTGGTATTTATGATTCCAACGGCGCTAAATTAACCGAGGGGATGGATGCCCTGGGCGCTTATGGCGAAATTATGCTGGCAGTAAATAACCTTTCCGGCGTTGTTCCTCAAATTTCTTTGGTATTAGGTACTTGTGCAGGAAATATGGCAATGATCGCATGCAGCGCTGACGTTGTGATTATGTCTGAAAAAGCAGAATTCTTTTTAACAGCACCATTTACAGCTGCCGCCAATGGGGAAGATGCTGCCTTGGCTGGTACTGCAAAAGCAGCAGAAGCTTCCGGTGCGGTTCATTTGGTAGCTGCTGATGACGCTGCCGCAATCGAATCTGCGCGTAAAGTGATTGGTATGTTGCCATCCAATAACCTTTCTATCGCTCCAATTTTTGATTTTGCTGCAAACGAAGTTGCTGTTACAGCAAATAGTTCCGCAAAAGAAGTAATCAATGCTGTTGCTGACGTAGATAGTCTGGTAGAATTACAGCCTGGGTTTGGGGCTTGTATGGTTACTGCTTTGGCTACCATTGCTGGCAATCCAGTTGGTGTGGTAGCAACTGATAAATCCACTCCAATTTGTGCAGCAGGTGCAAATAAAGCAGCCCGTTTTGTGCGTTTTTGTGATGCCTTTAACTTACCAATCGTGACCTTTGTAGATACCAAAGGATTTGAAGTTTCCTTGGCGACAGAATTGGCTGGAAGCATCCGTGAAATGGCGAAATTAGCCCATGCTTATGCAGAGGCAACTACCGCTAAAGTAAGTGTTGTAACAGGAGAAGCTTACGGACCTGCTTATACCATGTTAGCTGGTAAAAGTTCCAACGCAGATGTTGCAGTTGCTTGGGCTGGCGCATCGATTTCCGCTTTAAAACCAGAAACATCAGTAGAACTGCTATGGCATGAAAAACTGGCAGGAGCAAAAAACCTGTCCACTGCTAGAGCTGAACTGGTAGAAGAATATAAAAACACTTTGGCTTCTCCTTTTGAAGCTGCAAAAGATGGCTATTTAGATAACGTAATTTTGCCAGAAGAAACCAGAAACACAGTAATTTGTGCTTTGGATATGTTGGCAGGGAAACGCGTATCTAAATTACCAAAAAAACATGGTAACATGCCACTGTAATAGAATGGCTTTGAATAAATTTGAACTTGATTTATGGAGGAATTTCTAATGAAAAGATTTAATATCACTGTAAATGGTACTGCATATGATGTAACTGTTGATGAAGTGGCAGCAGGCGCTGCACCAGCACCAGCTCCAAAAGCTGCTGCTCCTGCACCAGCTCCAGCAGCTGCGCCAGCAAAAGGAGAAGGTGCTGAAGTAAACGCTCCAATGCCAGGTACTATCTTAGATGTAAAAGTAGCACAAGGCGCTACTGTAAAAGCTGGTGATGTTATTGTTATTTTGGAAGCAATGAAAATGGAAAATGAAATTGTTGCTCCTGTTGACGGTACAGTATCTTCTATTCTGGTAAATAAAGGAGACACTGTTAACTCCAACGATGTTATTGCTACAATTGCTTAATTAATAAGGAGGGGAAACAATGGCAAAGGTTAAAATTACAGAAACCGTTTTGCGTGATGCCCACCAGTCTTTGATCGCTACTCGTATGAGACTTGATGAAATGCTTCCTATTTTAGGTAAGATGGATAAGGTAGGATTCCATTCCTGTGAGGTTTGGGGTGGGGCTACTTTTGACGCTTGCTTGAGATTCTTAGATGAAGACCCATGGGAAAGATTACGTGTGATTAGACGTGAAATGCCAAATACAAAACTGCAAATGTTGTTCCGTGGCCAGAATATGTTAGGTTATCGTCACTATGCGGATGATGTTTTGGAATATTTTGTACAACGTTCTATTGCAAACGGAATTGATATTATTCGTATTTTTGATGCGTTAAACGATATTAAAAACTTGAGAACCGCAATTAAAGCCGCTAAAAAAGAAGGCGCACATGCACAGGTTGCAATTTCCTATACTTTGGGTGAAGTATTTACCCATGAGTATTATATGAATTATGCAAAACAGATTGAATCCGAAGGCGCTGACTCTATCTGTATCAAAGATATGGCCGCTCTGTTAACTCCATATGAGGCAGCTTCTTTGGTTAAAGATTTAAAATCCGCGGTTAAAATTCCAATCCAGCTGCATACCCACTATACTTCTGGTTTGGCTTCCATGTGTATCATGAAAGCAGTAGAAGCTGGCGTGGATATTGTGGATACTGCAATGTCCCCATTGGCGCTGGGTACTTCTCATGCTCCAACAGAATCCATTGTTGCCGCATTCCAGGGTACAGAATATGATACCGGCTTGGATTTGGTATTGTTGAGTGAAATCCGCGATTATTTCATGACTTTAAGACAGAAATATCTGGATTCCGGTCTGTTGGATCCAAAGATGTTGGCTACCGATGTAAATGCTTTGATTTACCAGGTTCCAGGTGGTATGTTATCCAATCTGTTATCCCAATTGAAACAAGCTGGAAAAGAAGATCAATTGACCGATGTATTAAAAGAAGTACCAAGAGTGCGTGCTGATTCCGGTATGCCTCCACTGGTAACACCAACCTCTCAGATTGTAGGGACACAGGCTGTATTCAATGTAATCATGGGCGAACGCTATAAAATGGTTACAAAAGAGTTTAAAGGTCTGGTTCGTGGTGAATATGGTACAACTCCATGCCCAATTGATCCAAAATTCAGAGAAAAAATCTGTGGCGGGGAAGAACCTATTACTTGCCGTCCTGCTGATCTGTTGGAACCAGAATTGGATAAATTGAGAAAAGAATGCGCAGAATGGACAGAACAAGAAGAAGACGTATTGAGCTATGCTCAGTTTGGACAAGTTGCTACAAAGTTCTTTGAAAACCGCCGCAATAAAAAATATGGTATTGATGGTGATCACTTGGACGCAGCAAATAAAGTTCATCCAGTATAATATTGCAAACCAAAACCCTGAACAAATTTTGTTCAGGGTTTTTTCTATGGTGTCTTTTGATGTGGAAAAACCCCATTTTTACTGGGGAAAGAAAAAGAGTATACAACAATGATAAGGGAGAACTTTATGTGAACTGAAAAGGGAAAGGCAGTACAAAAAGGATAGCGAAGTTTTAAAATAGTACTATTTTTGTCTCGTTTACGGAGGGCAGTGCATGTAATGCAATACCACCCATTATTGGGGTAAAGCCAGTAGCAGATCCTTTTAGAGGATGCAAGCTACCGATTCATCGGTTCAAGCAGTGGTCTTGTCGCTGGTTTATATATGATAGCTAATAATAAAAATCAAAAATAAAATTTCTAAACGACATTTTTGTAATTATATAGTATACAATATAACGAATTTTTGTTTAAAAATTTACAGTTTCATAAAGAAATATACGAGAGTTCATGAATTATTTTTGAAAAAAAGATAAATAGATTACCTTAATATGCTATAATAACATAAAGAAGAACTCAGTTTTTGAGGTTGAAGGAGCGGATAAAATGTCATTTGTCACATTTAAAGAGGTAACGAAACTGTATCGAATGGGTGAAACTACCATAGCCGCAGCAGATGGCATTACATTTGAAATAGAAAAAGGGGAATTTGTCATTATTGTTGGCCCTAGTGGGGCAGGAAAAACCACAGTATTAAATATGTTGGGCGGTATGGATACTTGTACAGGGGGAACCATTGTCTTAGATGGAAAACAGATCAGCAATTATACGCCAAAACAATTGATTGAATACCGCAGGTATGATATTGGGTTTGTATTCCAATTTTATAATTTGGTGCAGAATTTAACTGCGTTGGAAAACGTAGAGCTGGCTTCCCAAATCTGCAAAAATCCTTTGGATGCCCGTCAAGTATTAGAAGAAGTTGGATTATCGCACCGTATGAATAACTTTCCAGCGCAACTTTCCGGTGGAGAGCAGCAACGTGTTGCTATCGCCCGTGCATTGGCAAAAAATCCAAAATTATTACTGTGTGATGAACCAACGGGGGCATTGGACTATAAAACAGGGAAGGCAATTTTAAAACTGTTACAGGATACCTGTCGGAACACTGGCAGAACCGTAATTGTCATTACCCATAACCAGGCATTTACCGCTTTGGCTGACCGTATTATTAAAATTAACAGCGGGAAAGTGGTGGACATGCAATTAAACCCAAATCCAGTTTCCGCAGAAAGGATTGAGTGGTAGGATGAGAACTAAGGCGTTTACAAAAGAAATACGCCGTTCTATCACACGCTCTATGAGCCGTTTCTGGGCCATATTTATTATCGTGGCATTGGGAGCGGGGTTTTATGCGTCTTTGCGTAGTATAGCGCCTGATATGCGGCTGACGATTGACCATTATTTTGATGAACAGCATGTGATGGATCTTCATGGAATTTCTACCATGGGGTTTACAGATGGCGACATTGAAGCATTGGAATCCTTGGAGGAAATCGACCAGGTGATGCCGGCTTATACAGTAGATGTTAACAGTAAAATTGACCAAAAAGATACTGTCATCCGGGTGCATTCCCTTGCGGAGGATTTTCAAGATGAGGATAGCATGAACCGTCCTATTTTGACGGATGGACGCTGGCCAGAAAAAGGTGGGGAATGCGTTATTAGTACCAACACGATGTATTCCACAGAAGAATTATTGGGGAAAACCATAACCGTCACCAATCCTGATCAGGATTTAAATGAGGTCTTAAATCATACAGAGTTTCAAGTTGTTGGGATTGTGGAATCCCCTTACTATATTTCTTTTTCCCTAGGTAGTTCGGATATTGGCAGCGGTACGCTAGATCAATTTATGTATGTACTTTCAGATGATTTTAACCAGCCAGCCTATACTGAAATTTTTATGACAGTAAATGGAGCAGCTGAGCTTTCCGCTTTTACAGAAGAATACGATGATCTAGTGGAACAAGCAGCGAATAAAGTGGAAGAGTTGGCGAAAGAACGGACGCTGATTCGTTTAGAAGAAATCAAACAGGAAGCACAGCAAACATTGGATCAGCAAAAAGCTGAATTTAATCAAACAAAACAGGATACAGAGGCGCAGCTAGCACAAGCAAGGCAACAGTTAGAATCTGGAGACCAGGAATTACAAACCCAAAAAGACAATCTGGAAAGCGCCAAAAAACAGATTGATGATCATTCCGACCAGCTTTATCAAGGGCAAATGGAATATATTGATGGGGTTTTTCAATTTTATGATACAAAGGATGAAGTGTATCGACAGTTGGATGACGCTCAGGCTGAATTGGATCGGTCAGAATCAGAACTTAATAGCCATTCCACTGAAATTGCGGTTGCACGGGGTTCTATTGATGTTTTAACAAAGGTTAAAGAGGGAATCCAGAAACAAATAGATCAAGCAAATCAGACAGGTAATACTGAGTTAGCGGCCCAGTTGCAACAAACAGCGGATTCTTTGGAAAACAAGATTGCGGAATTACAAACACAGGTTGACCAATATGACCAAGCAACAGCCCAGATTGAACAGGGAAAACAGTTGTTGGCCAAGCAGCGGGCTGATGCGGATGCACAGTTTTCTGGTGCAAAACAAGAACTGCAAACTTCAAAAGACCAATTGAGTTCCGCAAATTCTCAGCTGGATCAGGCAAAACAACTTTATGAAAGTGGAGCTGGACAGATTGAATCCGCGGAAGCAGAATTGACTTCTGGTTGGGAAGAATACAACGCCAACGCGGAAAAAGCACAATCGGAATTTCAGGCGGCTCAAGCAAAACTGGACGAGGCACAGCGGCAAATTGATAGCATTGTAGAACCGGAATGGTATGTATTGGACCGCCATACCAACGTAGGGTTTGCCAGCTTTGAAGGCGATGCGGATCGTTTTGACTCGTTGTCCAAAGTATTCCCCATTATCTTTTTCTTGGTGGCAGCACTGGTTGCATTAACAACGATGACCCGTATGGTAGAAGAAGAGCGTGTAGTGATTGGCACTTACAAAGCCCTGGGCTATAGTAACCTTAAAATTATGTCCAAATACTTGATTTATGCGGCTTTGGCGACAGTTTTAGGCAGTGTTGTGGGGATTATTGTTTGTTCGAAGGTATTGCCTGTTGTATGTTGGAATTCTTATCGGATTTTATACACTGCACCGGGGATTATTGCTCCAATCTCGCTGAAATTTTCCCTGATAGGAGGTTTCGCTGCGGCATTGTGTACATTGGGGGCTACCTTCTTTGCATGCCGTTCCTCCTTGTCCGAAACACCAGCTTCTTTGATGCTTCCCAAGGCGCCTAAGGCCGGAAAGCGTATTTTACTGGAACGGATTACACCTATTTGGTCCCATCTCAGCTTTTCCCATAAAGTAACCGCAAGGAACTTATTCCGGTATAAAAAACGCCTTTTTATGACAGTAATTGGAATAGCGGGATGTACCGCCTTACTTCTGACTGGCTTTGGTGTAAAGGATTCTGTTTCCGGTGTCATAGACAATCAATATGGTAAAATTTATCATTATGATATGACGATTTCTTTAAAAGATGAAGTCAGTCAGGAAACAAGGGAGAAACTACAGGATGCGGAGTATTTTTCTACCTATCTTCCCATTTATAGCAAGGCAATGGAGCTTACCGAGAATAATACCACATTAAATGTAAATTTATTGATACCAGAACAAACGGATAAATTGACAGATATGGTTACGTTACAGACTCGTCTTGGGAAAAAAGAAGTAGAATTTAACCAGGATTCTGTAGTAATTACAGAAAAAATGTCCAAACTGTTTGATCTGGGGGTTGGAGATAAAATTCATCTGGAAAACAGCCAAAATCAGCAAAAGGAGTTTACCATTACTGGTGTTACAGAAAACTATGTTTCCCATTACATCTATATTGCGCCTGAGCTATATGAAGACACAATGGGGGAATTGCCAGCAAACAATCAGGTTTTAGCAATTTGCGCTTCTGATGATGAACAAGAGCATGAAAAAATTTCGGAGGATTTATTGCAGCAGCCTGATATCAGTACGGTACAGTTTTTGGATAATATTAGCCAACAGTTCGCGAAAACAATCCAAAGCCTTGATTATATTATTTTAGTATTGATTATTTGCGCAGGATTATTGGCATTTGTCGTACTATACAACCTGACCAACATTAATATTACAGAACGACAGAGGGAACTGGCAACTATAAAAGTGCTGGGGTTCTATGACCGTGAAGTAAGCGCCTATGTCTATCGGGAAACCACTTTGTTAACGATACTTGGGGTAGCAGTAGGGTTGGTATTTGGCGTATTCCTGCATCTGTTTGTCATTCAAACAGTGGAAGTGGATATGGTTATGTTTGGACGAACAGTTCACTTTATGAGTTACATCTATTCCATTTTATTAACCATTTTGTTCTCTATCTTGGTAAACTTGGTAATGTCCAGAAAATTAAAGAAAATTTCTATGGTAGAGAGTTTAAAATCAGTAGATTAATCAAAGTATCTAAAAAACCGCTGTCCAGCCATTTCATTGAGGACAGCGGTTTTTTTATGTAGCATTAAATTCTATTAAAATTCAAAATGAGTTATATTATTGTTGTAATTGTTCAATTGCCTGGGCAATTTCGCTGGCATGTTCTACAACAATATCGGCTTTGGAAAGTTCATTTGGTCCAAATCCATACAAACATCCAACAAAAGGAATATGGTTCGCTTTTGCTGCTTCTAAATCAAAAATACGGTCACCGACCATACAAGCCCAATCAGGCTGTTCCTGATCCAGTAAGTATTTTAATGAAACAGATTTTGGATTGGATTGAATTCTTGGCTGCATCAGGTCTATTTTTTCTGTAATGCCAATTGCATGGGATACATGTTCAATATGATGTAAAGAAGCGTTGGAACACACTGCGATTGTATAGCCTGCCTGGTGTAAACGGTCTAGCATCTCTGGAACACCTGGATAAGGAGCGCCATATTGTAACATCAATTCATCTTCATATTCGCATAGTTTGTTGCGGTAAAATTGATATTGTTCTTCTGTTGGCGTTTTACCTAAAAACAGTGTTAATACATCTTTGGAGATTGCCCCAAATTGGTCAATAATTTGTTGGTCTGTAACTCCGTGTATTCCCATATCATCAAACACTTTATGGAAGGCCTCTACTGCGTATCGTTCTGTTTGATTTAACGTACCATCCATATCAAAAATGACAAGCTTTTTTATAATAATCACTTCCTTTTCTTTTTTATTCTGCCATAAATCCAGGAAAGTGTCAAGAAAGGAGGTACTGTTATTATAAACGGTTCTAAAATGCAACAGTTATGTTGTGGAAAATAATATCATGATATTAACTTAGTATTTTGAAACTAGAGGATAGCATAACAAAAAAACGTTTTATTTAAAATAAAAATTAGCAAAAAGATAGAGAAATAATATTTTCTCTAAAAAAACAAAAAAATGCTTGACTTTTGTCGTTGTATATGGTATTATAATTAAGCGCTCTGAGAGAGATGCAAATGCGCTGGTAGCTCAGCTGGATAGAGTGACTGGCTACGAACCAGTAGGTCAGGGGTTCGAGTCCCTTCCAGCGCACCAAATAAAAGCCAAGTAGTAAAGCTACTTGGCTTTTTTGATTGTTATAGAAATCACCGGCTATGCTGGTGGAGGCTCTCGCCCAAAAGCTTTCGCTTTAAGCATTGAACGAAGCGAGTTACTAACAGCAATCTTATAGTAACGAAAAAACTATTGTTGTAAGAAAATTGCCCGTTTATGGGCGGCAGAGCTAGTGATGCAAAAGACAGATATTTCAGTACATCTTTAGATGCTCTCCAGTACTATTCCCTTCTAGGGCTTACTCAAGCCATCAGCTTAGCTGGTGGTCATGACTGGCGTATTTATGCGTGAAAATAAACCTCCAGTTATAACTAGAAGAAGGAAAAATTTAGTAAATAAAAACCTCCTGGTTATAAAGTAGTGGTTTGGTGATTGCATTACTAAAACAACAAGAGGAGGTTTTTGACAAATGAGGAATAAAATAAAAAGTACGGCACATTCAAAATATCGCTGTGAATATCATATAGCATTTGCACCGAAATATGGAAGGAAAGAGATATACGCACAACTGAAAAAAGATATTGGAGAAATATTGAAAAAATTGTGTGGCCAAAAGATGTGGAAGGAATAGAAGCAGAAACATGTTTGGACCACATCTATATATTGGTAAGTCTCTCCTATATTAAGGATAGCGTTTTTTCTATCATAGGTATAAGAAGATAATAGCTTATTGACACCCAATTTTATTATCGGTAAAAGTTAATGGAAACATATATGACAAGAGGAAAATCCACTATGTTTCTGAAGCGAGGAAACATAGTTAGCCATAGGGAGAGGGAAGTCATGCCGAAAGAACTCTCCTCTTCATTCTGAAAATAGGATTTTTGTCATAGTGAAATAAACGCTATAAATCTAAAATAAATTCAAGAGAAACTCCACTTTCTTTTTGAAAAGAGGATCATCTATTTTTCTTTTAAAAGGTGTTTTGTCCCTTGCTATTCCGAAATGGTAGTTCTGCCTCATTTTCAAAAAGAGAGGACATTGGAAACGGGGAAACAGATAAATTTAAAAAAGAATTTGTCATTAATCTATGCATGATATTTGTTTGGGAATGAGCGGTCATTTTTTGATGCTTTTGGGAGGATGGGCGATAATAGTAATGCCTGTAAATGAGAGAAAAAGACGAATCTATCAATCGAAAGCCATAGAAAATTCGGTATGCTTTTACAGTGTGTCGGATTTTTCTGCATATGGATATATTTTTTTGAAAGTGCACTTCCTCTCATGACGCAGTTGGATTTAGCATGAGTGAGTATTTTCTACAAGCAGAATCTTTCGTTTTTGCACAAACAACTGTAAACGACACGCATAGATAGAAAAAAGCGATAGGACAGAATTTTTATCTCTTTTTTATTCAGTACCTTATAAAAAATTTGGTCCCTTTTTGGTTGAATCTTAGAATATCATTCTATTTTAATGGAAATGCTAAGAATTATGAAAAAATTTGCAGGATTCTTTTACTTTATGAATAGCATTAAGATAAAAAATGATAAAATTATGAAAGAAAAAGACATTAAAATATTGAAAAGAAATCCATTTTGTTGTATAATGAAAGAGATTTCGAGTTTTTACAAAACTCTACTCATTATTAATTAGTAAAGGAGTGTTGATTCATGGATTGGGGAACCATTATCGCGATTACCGTTACTGGATTGGTTGTAGTATTTTTGGGTCTGATTTTGTTGATTATTGCAATCTCTATTATGGGTGCGATTATGAAAGCAACTAATAAAAAGATTGATAAGCCATCTCAAACTGCACCAAAACCACCGGTAAAACCAATTGTTCCAGCAAAACCAGCAGCCCCTGTAGTACAAGCTGGTATTTCCGGGGAAACAGTTGCTGCTATTTCTGCTGCTGTAGCATGTGCTATGGATACAGACCAGCCTGTGGCAATTAAAAGTATCCGTAAAGCAGATACAGTAACCAACCGCTCTGTATGGCGTTTGGCAGGTATCACTGAAAATACAAGACCTTTTTAACATAAAGAAAAAGGCAAAATTTTTAGTAAAATAATGATGGAGGTAGCAAATGGAAGTTTTTCTGGATACGCTAAAACAATTGGCGATTGACTCTGGTTTTGCACAGTTGGACTGGAAAGTTTTAATTATGTTTGTCATTTCCGGCGTATTGATTTATCTAGCAATCGCAAAACAGTTTGAGCCATTACTCTTGTTGCCAATTGCTTTTGGTATGTTGTTAACAAATTTGCCTGGCATTGAAATGTTCCATTCTGAATTTTATCAGACTGCAACAATAGATTACGGTCAGGTTTTACACGATGGTGGGCTATTGGATATCTTATATCTAGGGGTTAAGCTAGGAGTATATCCTCCATTAATTTTCCTTGGTATTGGATGTATGACCGACTTTGGTCCTTTAATCGCCAACCCAAAAAGCTTTTTACTGGGTGCAGCTGCTCAGGGTGGTATCTTCTTTACCTTTATCGTCGCAGCAGCACTGCCATTCTATACACTGGAAGAAGCAGGTGCAATCGCTATTATTGGTGGTGCGGATGGTCCTACCGCAATTTATGTTGCGAAAACGTTGGCGCCGCATTTGTTAGGTTCTATTGCAGTAGCAGCTTATTCTTACATGGCTTTAGTACCGGTTATTCAGCCACCAATTATGAAAGCTTTAACTACCAAAAAAGAACGTATGGTAGTGATGGAACAATTACGACCAGTATCCAAAATCGAAAAAATCTTGTTCCCGATTATTGTAACTTTAATTGTTTCTTTGTTAGTTCCTTCCGCAGGTCCATTGATGGGATGCTTGATGTTGGGGAACCTGATGAAGGAAAGTGGCGTTGTAGAACGTTTAGTAAAAACAGCCCAAAATGAGTTAATGAATATTATTACAATCTTCTTGGGCGTTACTGTTGGTGCAACCGCTACAGCAGACGTATTCCTAACAGGTAAAACATTAGGAATTGTAGGCCTTGGATTGGCTGCATTCTGCTTAGGCACTGCATGCGGTGTATTGCTTGGTAAAGTAATGTACATTGTAACCAAAGGTAAAGTTAACCCATTAATCGGTTCTGCTGGTGTATCCGCAGTTCCAATGGCTGCTCGTGTCTCCCAAAAAGTTGGTCAACAAGCAAATCCAACCAACTTCTTGTTAATGCACGCGATGGGTCCAAACGTTGCAGGTGTAATTGGTTCTGCCGTTGCAGCTGGTGTATTGTTAAGTGTACTTGGATAATAAATAAGATAATAAAAAAAGATCTGAGCCTTTTAAGAAGTGCTCAGGTCTTTTTGCTTTCAATAAAAGGGATATTTGTATAATAGTAAGGTAAACAGATATAAGGAAGTCAAATGATTTATTGATAATCTGTTGAAGCTGGATCGAAAGTGGCTAAACTTATTGGTAACCAATGCTGTTTTTTGTTAAAGCGATAGGCAGATATATAATTATAAACTATTTCTTGTTTTCAATGCCGAATTTTCCATCATTTTACAGATTAAAATATGATGGTGTGGATTGTTTTATATGGAAAGTATTGAAAATAAAATGTTTAGATGATTTTTGGCTTGAGGATTTTGAACGAAAAATAAAAACCCCTTTAATATTTGTATTGCACTTATGGATTAAAGGCGATACAAATATTAAAGGGGAGAGTATTATTGGGATATCAATTGATTTTTTCTCGTTTGTGAAAATAACATCATAATTTTATCATAGAGTAAATGGAAACCAAATGCAAAATAGCTTCCAAATATATTTAGCAGTATACGAAGAAAAATCGAATTCCATAATCCAAAAATACTGGATGCAACTAATAATGCGCCAAAACAGTTGAATGCGTTTTTCCATTGATAGGTTGCGCAAAATCCCATCAATAGCCCTGATATTGGTCCCAGCATCGATAGGATTTGTGGAAAAATAGTACAGATTACCCCAAATACAAGGCTTCCCACAATCGCAGAAGGTGCTCGTAATTTTAATCGTTGTTTTACACTTTTAGGGTCTATTTGTAAAACTGCTAATGCGGCAAAACCGATCCACATTGTTCTAGGAACATGGACAAGATCTCCTATAAACATTGCTAGGGATACACCAAGTGCTACTTTTATTTGCCATTGATAGGTAGGATCAAATAGAGAAAAGTTTTTAAAAACATTGCCTAAATGGGTTTCGTAATGCTTTTTATGGTGTTTACAATAAAATATAATCCCACATAAAACGAATCCAATTCCTATTTCAAGACAGCGCATTTGTAGTAGTTGTCCGGTTACAGGATAATTTTGGATGAGCAAATATCCAAAAACATAAATGGACTGGTTGCCGTAGGATGGACGCAAACAAGTTAAAACCATTAATAAGGAAATGGATATCATATGAATCAATAGTTTCCAATATGGATTTGCACTGTTTGCTAGAATTGGACCAACTGTCAAAATAAAAAATACAAGAAATAAGGAAAATAAAGAAGACTTGATTTCATAGCCAAAATCTACAAATCGCACCATCAATAAAATACAAAAAACAACAACTGCAACAGAGCTATTTTCGTTTCCAAAAATAAGGTTGGCCCCTCCAATAAACACAATGGCAAATAGCACAACCAAAATATTCTTTAAAATAAAAGCAAAAATATAACGTCTTTTTTCCTGACGACTATTCGCTTCCTGTATTAATTTTTTAAATGGAAGTGGATCCAACTGTAATAGCTGATAAAATGTCATAAAAGGGTCCTTTCTAAATCATATTATTCTTGTAGCAAACAAGTTGCGGTTTGTATATTTTTAATAAATTCTAAAAACTGTTCTTGTCCCATTTTTCGATACAGTAAATAGATAGGGGTTAAGAATTGCTCATAATGTTGCTTTAACTGCTCTTGGCCTTTTTGTGTAAGGATAAGATGATAACTACGACCATCCAACTCATTTTTTTGTTTTATAATAAGTTCTTTTTCCAGCAAATGATGGATAATACGACTGATTGAAGATTTTTTCATTTTCATCTGCTGGCTTAACTGTAAGGGAGTTACAGGGGACTTTAGCAGATAAATCCGGGATAATAAATCCATTTCTCCAGCAGATGCGGTGGTTAATTCCGTTTGTTTTAAAACAGCCAAGCGGGTAAACTCCTGTAAGGTGTGCATATAATCCGACATTTGAATCCAATTTAATTCTTTCATATCATAGGATACCTCTCTAATTAGTTAACCTAGTAAACTAGTTTACTCTTTTTCACCAAAATGTCAAGTTGTAATTTGTGAATTTTATTAGGATACTATTTATAAAGATTGGATATTTTTTGGTTATAAGAATAGACTAAATAAGAATTGAAGAGATGGGATTTATTTAGATGTATTTTGAGGAAGATATAGTTTGTTTTAATTGACACAAAAATAACAATATCAATAGGATCTTTTGCAAAATCTTATTTTATACTGACAAGAAAAGAGAATGTGACCCTATTTTTAAAAAATTTAATCGACTTCTATCCGGTTTTATGCTATACTATTACAGGAAATATAAGACAGAATCCTTTTTTTGCCTTAATAGGGAAAAAGGGGTGCATAACAAATATAAAAATTTCACAGGAGGGCAATATGAAAGATACACGAATCACTGACACTGTAGTTTATATCGGAGTAGATGATAAAACCATTGACTTATTTGAAAGCCAATATGTTGTGCCAAATGGTATCTCCTATAATTCCTATGTAATTTTGGATGAAAAAGTTGTAGTGATGGATACTGTTGATGCGCGTGCTACAGAAGAATGGTTCAAAAACCTGGAAAATGCTTTAAATGGACGGACAGTTGATTATTTGGTGGTTTCCCATATGGAACCAGATCACGCTGCGAATATTCAGGCGTTAGCAGAACGTTACCCTAATATGCAAGTAGTGGGAAATGCAAAAACATTCCAATTGTTATCTCAGTTTTTTTCTATTGATATTTCTTCACGTGCGATTACAGTAAAAGAAGGAGATACCTTAAACGTAGGTTCCCATACATTGCAGTTCTTCATGGCACCTATGGTTCATTGGCCAGAAGTAATGGTAACTTATGAACAATCCGAAAAAATCTTGTTTTCCGCAGATGGTTTCGGAAAATTTGGGACGTTGGATACAGAGGAAGATTGGGATTGTGAAGCACGCCGTTATTACTTCAATATTGTAGGAAAATATGGCATGCAAGTACAGGCTCTGCTGAAGAAAGCAGCTAGATTGGATATTCAAATGATCTGCCCATTACATGGTCCTATTTTAAAAGAGAATTTAGCCCATTACTTAAATAAATATGATATTTGGAGCAGCTACCGTCCAGAAGACGAAGGTATTTTTATTGCATATGCTTCGATCCATGGCAATACCGCAAAAGCAATTAAAAAATTCGCTGAAATGTTAAAAGAAAAAGGTGCTCCAAAAGTATCCTTGTGCGATTTAACCCGTGATGATATGGCAGAAGCAGTAGAAGATGCTTTCCGTTATGATCGCTTGGTATTGGCGGCATGCTCTTATGATGGAGGAGTGTTCCCTTGTATGGAAGAATTCTTACACCACCTCAAAGCAAAAAATTATCAAAACCGTAAAGTTGCCCTGATTGAAAATGGTTCTTGGGCCCCTTCCGCTGGTAAGGTTATGCGTTCTTTACTGGAAGGGATGAAAAATATTACGATTTATGATGAATTTGTTAGTATCCGTTCTACCTTAAAAGAGGATTCTACTGCGGCAATGGAAGCTTTAGCGGATGCTCTGGTAAAATAGTGTTGCTATATAATAAAGTGAGTAGAGGACCTTTCTAGATAGTCTCCTATATTTATACAACTGAATAGGATACTTTTATAAAAAGGTATCGCATAAAAACAGGCTGCCAAGATGATTTTCTGGCAGCCTGTTTTTGGTTAGTGCTTTAGCGAGAAACCCTCCGCATAGCGGAGGGTTTTAAAAACCACCCGCTATGCGGGTGAGATTTAAGCTTAAGCAAAGGAACATCCTTTCTGATATAATGGTGATTGTTCAAGCCACCTAAAAAACAGAAAGGATGTTCCTCATGGCAAATAGTTTAGCACATACAAAATGGATATGCAAGTACCATATAGTGTTTACCCCGAAATATCGAAGAAAAGTAATTTATAATCAGTTAAGAAAAGATATACGAGAAATCATTAAAGATTTGTGTAAATGGAAAGGTGTAGAAATCATAGAAGGGAATATGATGCCAAATCATGTACACATCTTGGTAAGTATCCCACCGAAAATGGGTGTCATAGTCCTTTGCGGAATTTAAGTCTTTACATGTAATTTGTACAAAATCAAGATATCCTGATTTTGTGATGAATACCCCATCATCGGTGTAGTCGATGATGGGGATGAAATCAGTTGTCTGTTTATTCGTTTTTTGTTTCATCGAAATAGATTCCCTCCCGTTCTTCTTCAATAGGGTCGTCAATGGAATCATAGACGATTCTCTTTTTCAAAAGGATCAGAAACATCACTTCAACATTCTTTTTCCCCGCATTGTCCTTGTATGCTGGCATGACCAGAAACAACCCCGCAAGAATGGTGAATAGGAAATACAAAAGTTGTAGTTTGGGATGTACCATTCCCATAAAGTTGTTGGATACCATAACCAAACATACGATGACCATCAAATCCCGTAAGGACAGGAATTTGACAAACCGCATGTCGCTTTCTATTTCACGGGGTACGATGTGGGAAAAGTTCCGGTTAATCCTTGTCATGATTTTTTCTCCGTTTCTTGTGTATCTCTGTTGATTCTGGCGGATGATCCACAACCTTGCTTTCCGGTTTAAGCGATGGGGTTTCACCAGAATTTTGTTTCTGCACATAGCCGTCTATCTTTTGTAGCCCCTGCAATGCAGTATTGCGCCCCACATCGTAAGCCTGACCAATCCTGTGACCGCTTGGCAGCTTGCTTTTGACCACATCTCCCAAAGTCGTGGTGTAGTCCCGGTTATCCTTTTTCTGTGATGGTTCTTTTGCCTGCGCAACATCCTGCTGAACAGGCTGATGTTTCTCTTGCTCTTTCTGTCCGTCTTTATGATTCTTAGAATCCATATCAGGAGTTGGGATATTTGGTTTTGCCTGTGTATCCTCTGATGATGCATTTATTTTCGGTTCGGATTGTCTGTCTGTTTGGGGTTTGTCTGGTATGGTTTCCCTTTGATTCTGTGCCTGCTGATTTTGTGCTCCTTTTTCCTTTACAGGTGTTTCCTGATCCTTGGTTGCTTGTTTGCCATCCTCTATGTTTTGACCGGACATTTTTCCTTTCTGTTCCGTTGTTTCCTGATGGGAAGCCTTCTTTGATTGTTTCTGACCAGCAAAATCATAGATTCCTTTCGCCGTACCAGCCGTATATCCCATAGCGGCAGTACCTGCTCCAGCTGCCTTTTTCGCAACGGAAGCAGCCCCTTTTGCGGCTCCCCATGCGGTTCTAGAAGCGTAATAGACGCTTGCCATCGTTTTGAATCCAGAGGATAAGCCTGCGTCAATCCCCAATATCTTTTGGATAATGTTCGGTGCGTCAATCATACCCCACGAAAATCCCAACAGACAGATTGCCTTGGACAGTCCCTCAAATGTATCGGATACCCATGCGACGCCAAAGACGTACACCCTTACCACAAGACACATACAGATTAAGACAAGGAACAGGGATAACAGCTCCAGCACACATTTTTTTAAACGCTGTCCGACCGTCAAATCAAGAGGTGCAACGAATAATAGGAATATCCCATTGAACCCTATTTCAAAGATAATTTTTCCGGTCTTAATCGCCGCAAAGAGCAGAGCCAAAAACATGGCGATCAGGGAAATATATATCGCCAGCCAGTCTATCTTGTATCGGTAATAGTAGGAGGACATAGCGTCCCATCCGAACAAGCCATCGCTTAATTTTGTAAGTTTTTCTGTACCGTCTGTATTAAAAGAAATCTGGTTGCTGAACACATCATCGTTTTTGCAGTCTTTTGGTTTCATCAATGTGGCGGGGTCTATCTTCTCAATCTTTTCTTCTGCGATATTGTTTTTCTGCTGCAATGCTTCTACCGAGAAGTCGTTTTCATCATAGTAGGATAAATCCTGCACACAGGATTTTAGAATCTGACTGCTGACCGAATTGGAACCCCAAAACGTCTGGATGCCCGTTGTTGTGATACCGGAAATCTGGGACAAAAAAGTAGGCAATCCCGTGATGATCAGGACAAAACACAGCAAGTTGACAGGAATCTGTGATTTCTTTTCGCTCTGGTTGAACATGAGGTTATATCCCAACACCACAATACCAATGAGCAGCAGGCTCCAGATAATCGGGCGGATAGTGGACATGAAGCCTGTGACTTCTGCGCTCTCAAAGAAATTGATATGGGACATTAAATCATTCACGATGGATTCTACGCCGCCGACAAGGGAAGCAAGCCCCCTAATAATCCACCAGCCTAATATCCGGATGATGTACAAAAAAGGATTGTTTGTGGTACTGAATAAATCATCATAGGTCGTTAAAGTTCCATATGCATCGATAGCCTTTGCACTCCTTTCATCGTTATTTTTAGGCATAAAAAACCGCCACTTGAGTAAGTGACGGTTTCTGGTGCTATTCTGTTTTTAGTGGATAAGCCATCCATAATCCTGTCGGCAATCAAGGACATAATCTACATATACTGTATTATCTTTAATTTGAAATACAATCATATACCGTTTTTCAAATAGCAAGTAATGATATACATTGCGTGGGATATATTCTTCCATCAACCAAGGGCATCTTTGCGGCATGGTGTCCAGCGAATTTGCTGCATTTTCAAACGATACAACCAGCCGTTCCGCAGCTTCCGCATTCACCTGCGCTAAAAACGCCGCATGGGATACCAGCATTTGTGTTGCTTGTTTGGATACAACCACTTTATATTTATTATCCACGGCCGGTTGCCTCCTGAATAGCATTTCTCATCATTGCGGCAACTTCGTCTACAGAATATCCTTCATTACCATGCAAACGATCTTCCTCTACTGCCAATAATTCTTCCCGGAGTTTTAGCATTTTTTCCCTGCGGTTGAAGGTTTCCATATCCATGACAACCAAATCTCCTTCACCATTTTTGGTCAGATAGACCGGTTCCGCAGTTTTTCTGCACAGTTCCGCTATTTCATTGTAGTTTTGCCGAATGGCGGCGGATGGACGTATATTCATAAGAAGTCCTCCTTTATAGCTTTATTCTAATTATATTATATACAAATTATACTATAAAATCAAGTGTATCTCTCATTTTATCAAAAATCTTTCGATTACCTGAAAATCCGTACTGGAGATATCCCCATTTTGATAAAGCTGTACCAGTAATTCATAAAAGGACTTTACCGTGTACTGGGATAAATCCAGGTCTATTTGATTGTTTGCAAGACAATTTTCAATTGACTGCAACTCGTTGGTGTTTAACACATCAGTGAGTTTGTTGGTTTTTGGTTTCCTATCTTGCAAAACCCTATCTTGTATAAACGCCAGCAGATATGTGACCTCATCTAGATTGATTGTTTCTGGCTGAATCCCTAACCTCACATAGTCCATATCCGCTTGTGGATTCCATTCTGGCAGGTAATCATAACGGTATCTCATCCGGTGTTCGCCGCTTGCAAAGATGGGCAAAGCAGATATTTTGTTGCTGTTTAAATCTTGTCGTTTCATGGTCGGAATTACCACCATTTCACCCTCCTGCAACCGTTCCAGCTGATTGGGGGAAAGCAGATCCTTCTCCTCATAGGTCTCGGTAAAGCTCTTGTTGATGGAAAACCTGTGTCCAGCCCGGTTCACGTTTTTGATGGTGTATTTTCCGAGTTTTTTGCTTACCATCTCCCGTGTGGATTCTGCGGGGGACATCAGATAAAACATGGTGGAGCAGTTATCGGCAATGATTTCCGCTGCGTCCTCTCCATACACTTTTTTGATCTGGTGATAGGACTGTGCATATAAATCCATACTGAATTTTGCGCCCAATCCAACTGACAGCATGACATCGAGGTTTTCCATGGCGGGGAAGTTAAATGCTTCGTCCGCTATGACCTTCACAGGACGGATACATTTCCCTTTATTCTGCATAGCAGCCTTATCCATCAAGACAAAATATGCCTGCGCCACAAAGATACTGGCGATGGCATGGAAGGTTGTCTTATGAAAAGGAACACGGAGAAAAACCGCCGTTGGTTTCTCCTGATCAAAGCCGATTTTTTCTAAATCAATGGTATTCTTGCTTGTCACCTTCGCTATCTTTTCATAGGTGAAAATGGACAATTTAGCGGCGCAGATAGACAGGATAGAAGCCCTTGTTTTGCCTTCAGAAAATTGTATGGTGGTGTATTTGAGTCTTGCCTTGTCGTTATACGGGCGGGACAGGAAGAATTCATCCAAAGCAGATTCTTTTCGTTGAGGGTTTTTGATGGATTCCAATGTGGAAATAAAGATAGTAACGGAATACATGTTGATCTTATTCCGTTCGCCTGATTGCAAACAATCTTCGATGTGCGTTAAGGCAACAGCGCAAAACAAATCAATCGGAGCGTTGACCCAAAACCGATCATGAGTATTGGGTTCTTCAAACAAAGAAAAAGCGGTTGCCCTGCATATTTCCTCTGCGGATGAAATATCGCCCCTTTCATAATACTGTGTCGCAATTTCCAATAAATTAAAATACATGCTGTAGTCAGTATCAATCAAATCCAGTATGTTGATTCTGTATCCCCGTTCTAACAGATGGGGAATACAGGCACGGGATAATTCCCCTTTGACATCAAAAACAATCATACTGGTTTGTTCCTCTGCACGGGACAGGATATCTATGGAGGGGATCACCAATAACTCCCCTTTACCGGAACGGGTAATCGCCACAATCAGATTGTTGGTGATACTGTCGTCAATATATAGCGTTTTACCATCCCGGTAGACCGGCAAGCCGCCACGTCCCGGAAACGTTTTTTCTTTCTCCGGTATCGCCTTGTATACCTGCTTCACTTCTGAAAACGTCAAAAACCTTGCATCTCCCTTTTGTCCGATGTTTAAGTCCTTGAAGTTGGTTTGGATTTTGTAATAGAAATACATCCCGATACAGCAGGACAACAAACACAGGGCAAGGTACAACAAACCGAAATGCTCAAAATCAAAAGAAAACAAGGAAAGCCACGAAAAAGAACCGGCAGCGATATGAGGAATATGGGTAAATAGCTGGATGATAACGTGGAACAGGATAAACGATAGTAGGGATATCCCAAGGCATATTCCAATGAGTATCTTCTTGTTTGTCAAAATTTCATTGGCGGACAAAAGCTGTTTTTTGTCCGCCAAAAATCGTTTCTTTAATTCTTTTCTATGTAATTTCATGGGTTTCACCTATGCTGGGAAATATGATTGGAGGGTGGACACAATGGCTGGCGCAAAGGTTACAACAAGGAAGCCAATCACGCCGAATAGAATTGCCGTCTTACCCCAACGTCTGCCGGATTCCCCAAACATCAAGGCGACACCGACAAGGACTAAAAGTACAAAGAATATATTCGGACCGAATTTGCGGAGCAAATCCCCAAGGTCATCAATTCCTGTTGTGATTTCTGTGGTATCCACGTTTCCTTCTTCCGCAAAAGCATGAATGGAACACATGGCTGCCATCATTAGGCTGCTGACAGCAGCGATACATTTCTTTGTCATTTTTTTCATATTAGTAAACTCCTATCCATGTAAAAATTCTAATATTTGATGTAACACGGACGCCCATTCCGATAAAAGGGCTGTTCTAGTAGCAGGATAAAGCAATGAAATGAATCCAATGGCGGATAATAGAAAGATAACAACTCCAATTGTTACCCGAAATAACCGGATGACAAGCCGGATACAAAACTTTGCCATGTTGCTTTGTTCCACAACAACCACCTTTTTATCATCAAGCCCATATTGTTTCTTGATTCTATCGTGGCGGTTTTTATCCTGCTGTACTTTGTATTGTAAGGTTGGTTTTAATTTCATCGCACTGAAATAGCGGAAGGGATACACCTGTGTCTAGCCGTTTTTCCAGATATCGTGGCTGAACAGCTGCATACCAGAAACAAATCTTTCCGCTTAAATACCTCTTTGAGATGGGTTTGGATATTGGAAACATCCCATAAGCTGGCATGATAGCATTTTCCTTTTCCCATACAATACGTTCTGGATGTAATATTCAATTTATGGTGTGGTTTTAGAACCGACCGGATATTTCTAGCAATCCTTGACTGGCTGATCCGATCGATGGCATTTTCATCATTGGTCACCAGTTGAAAAACCATATTATGATATGTCACCGTCACAACAGAAAACAAAATACGCATGGTATCACCTCCGAAATCGCTTTTTCTTTTTGGGTGGTTTGGACGTCTCTGTGATGGATATTTTCTTTCCTATGGATTCATACATAGGTTTATTGGCAGAACAGAAAGAAAAGATGTTTGGGATCCATTCGGAAAAATAGCTATCCTTTGATTTTTCCAGCATGAACTTTCTCAGATCATTCCGGATGGATTTACAGGTGAAATTAAAAATATATTGGATTTCCTTATCCTCCAATTGTCCAATGGATTTGTTGGTGCTGTCCATTTCCCAAGGCAGTGTGCCACACACGAGGATTTTCAAATCCTTTTCCAGATAGGGATAGATATTTTGTTCAGATAATACTCCAAAGTCATAGACATACACAGCATAGTTGAGAGATAGCACTTCCGATATCTGTGATAAATCATAGAAAAAATCCATGTTTTCAAACCGTATCTTTCCCAGTTTCCGATCTTGTTCTTGTACCTCATAGAGTGTGGGGATGGACTGGATATGGTCGCTTCCATTCGCTTCGATGTAGCAAGCTTTTATTCCAGCATATTGAAAGTATTTGACCAGCTGGATGGCCTGCATTGTTGTACCGATCCTTGTCTGCGCCCCGCAAACGCCAATGGTTTTGTACACTTTGGAGGAAACGGAATGTTCCGTTTCCTCCCTGTTGTCTGATATCCTGATTTTCTCCAGTTTATTCAGTTCCTCCACATTGTCTTTTCCAGACAGACAATCGGCCAATTGCCGTTCCATATCGCCAATCGTTTCGGCAATAACATACTTGCCAAAGCCATGATGGCGTAGTTCTTTTATTACTTTGCTGTCTTTGGAATAGCCACGTGCGAAAAAGATCCATTCTGCGGTGGATACCGCTTTGAGTTTTAGAAAGGTATCCACGATTTCTTCCGGTTCCTCCACAAAAAAATCCAGGTCAATGACGTAACATTCATAGTCTGACCGCAGCAATTGTTCCGGCAACGTTTGTATGGTCGTAACCCGGTTGGATAAATCCTCATATTCTTTGCAGACTTCCGAAAGGATGAATTTGCTGTCCGTGGAGCCGATCAAGGCGATCATCTTTCTTCCTCCTTCCGTTTCCTTCTTTTTAACAGAAACAAGATTCCTATGATAATGAGGGTAAGCAGGACAACGCCTACTGTCATCATGGTAAGGAGAAGCTTATCCTCTTCCACATATTCGGCAACCGCTTTTACGGTGTATTCAGTTTCCCCAGTAGGCACTTCTATTTCCACCGAGTAGGTAGCAGTAGCGTTATAGCCATTTATTTGTTCTGGTACGATAGTTTCATAGTTCGCTACATATCGTGCGGCATATTGGCTGCAATGAAAAATGGCGTTACGCACGGTAACGCCATTTTCTACAGTTGGTTCTCCGTCCCACGCTGCACGGTTGATCCGGTATGTATAAGGGGATAACCCCAAAGATTGCAGGATGGATTCCTCATAACCCATATATGGAACAGAACCATCCAGAGTATTCGGAATTTGTGTGTTCTCAAACTGATAATATAAACAATCTGTATCGCCGTAATATCTGCCTCGAATAGTGTATCCATCCCGCCACCTGGATTCTTCTTGAATTACATCAACTAAGGAAGCTTTGGCAATCAACTTATTGTCATTGTGACCATAAGTGATTTCTTTTGTCTTTGGGATATTCGGTCTTGTGGAGGAATAGCCGAAATCGGTGGAACTGGTGATGGTGATTCTTTCTCCTGTAGGAAAAGTAACAGGTTCATACCGGACGTCGGTGAGCTGTAACACCAGTTCCTTTCCATCCCTGTCCACTGTCATTTCCTGCTTTACCTCCTGGTTCCTGAGATGTTCAAAGTTCTGTTCCACCGTGATGATTTCCGGCTTTGTGACCTCTTTTTGAGATACCGTATCATAAGTGATATTGCTTAATTCATATGTTATCCCATTCTGTTCAATTTCTGATGCAAAGGGATAAGCATCATTTTTAGTAGTGGTTGTATAAATTTGTTCCTCCGTTACTTTTTCAGAAGCGGCTAAAACCACCGTTGACGTTATAAAAACGGAGAAAGCAAGTACCATACTAAAACCACACATAAACAGTTTTCGTTTCATTTATTTTCCTCTTTTCTTCTTTCTATAACCGAAAGAAATGAATATTGCAGCGCCTATGAATAACATGATGAAGAGATATATCATCAAATAGGAGTAATCACCAGTAGACGGCGTATGGTGTATCTGGTTGTTATCATTTGGCACGTTATCTGGATTTTCAAATTCCACTGTCCCTGTTTTGAGCTGGTTTGTCATCTGGCATTTTACCACTTCGCCATTTTCTTTAATTTCAAATGGGTATTTGTTTTCATCTATCAGGTATCCGTCCGGTGCGTCAAATTCCCGATAATAATACTTGCCATACCGGAGAGGAAAGCGGAATACACCATTTTCATCCGTCCGCCCCTGTACAACGACATTTCCATCTTCATCAAGGATTTCAACGCCTGTATTGGGAAGTGGTTTTCCAGTATTGATATCTGTTTTTGTGATTTCAATTTCACCTTTGATTGGATGATTAATAAAGCAGCCACTTCCAGCTTGGTTTTCGACAATTACCGTTTCTCCATCGGTTATGATTGTGAATGGATAGTAACCTTCATCCTGCAAAAAGCCTTCCAGGGCTTTTGTTTCATGTAGGAAATACCGTCCATATGACAATTCGGATAAACGGTAAACCCCTGTTTCTATTTTCTGTAGTGTTCCAGCTATCTGTGTATCAATCTCAGGATTGTATTCACCATTCCGATCAATATCTACCACTACTTCAAATTCCGCTCCCTCCAGTTTATGGTCTGGGTATTCCTCATCTACCTTTGTTACCTCTACCGCTCTACGGATAAGCTGATTCTCTATCGTGATTTCTATAGTTTGCTGGTCTGTACCAATGGAAACAGGATAGATCTGATCGGATAGAATAAACCCTTCCGGGCTTTCTATCTCTTTGATGAGATATTCCCCATATGGGATATTGGTAAATGCGAAATATCCGATTTCATTGGATACACCTGTGAGGATGGGTTCTTCTGGAGTTTGAGAAGAAAATAGACCAATGGTAGCGCCCTGTAATCCAAATCCATCCTCGTCTACCTTCCAGCCTTCCAGATTGCCACGGATCAGGTTATTTTCCATTGGGTTTCCTTCATTTAAAATGATTTCTACAGTAGGAATTTCCTGATCTTGATAGGAAAAAGTAAACTCGTATTCCGTGTCGTTGAGGATGTAGTGGTGATCAGTTGAGCGTTCTTTGACATAGTATTTGCCGAATGGCAGATCGGTTTGAAAAGAGAGGGAACCATCTTGATGAATACCAGCAATTTCAATCAGACAATCCTTTGGGAATGCAATGGAACCATCTACCGCTAGAATATCTTCTCTAGCAAATAAGCCGAATTTGACCTGTTTGTATTCATCGTTCATTCCAATATCAAATGTATCGTCTTGCTCCAAGGATTTTATGAGTTTTACTTCTACCTTTTGACGTTCGTTCTCAAGGTTTAAGGAAGTGGTAACAACGGAGACGGTTTGACCGCCGTAGGTAAGTGTAACCGGATATTCTGCTGCATCCAATACCATACCTTCTGGCGCTTGTTTTTCTTTGACGATATATTCTCCTAGATACAGTTCCTTCGATGTGGCTACACCACTATCTGTAGTGGTAACCGTATCGACAATATCACCTGCTTTTGCCCTGACTGTCCCGTCCGGAGTAACAATATCGGTTTTCGCTATGATATCAAATACGGCTCCAGATAAGTAGCCTGTTTCATAGATGGGCTGGTAGATGTCTCCGTATTCGCTTTCCGCTGAACTGCTTCCCGTTAGGAGTTCCCCTGTTTTCTCAATCGTGATTTTCCCTTTGGCTGCTACATCCTTCATTTCTATTGTGATGATATCCTGTGTTCCATCCACAGAAAAATCAACTAGCTCACTATTGAGAAGGTATCCTTCTGGGGCTTGCACCTCATAAAGCTGGTACTGTCCATATGTGAGCGGCTCCGGCAACATCAATTTCCCAGTATTGTCGGTGTAAAAGGTGTCAATATCCGTTGGGGTAGGGTAATTGACATGCTGCGTTATGTATCCTCCTGTGGACATATCTTTGATTTTAAATCCTGTGCCGGATAGAGGGATGATCTTTCCTGTTTCAGCGTCCTTTTTTACAATTTCTATCTGGCTTTTGTAAACCGGATTGGACAGGATAAAGGAATACACCTTTCCGTTTTCATTGACAAACGCATCAAAATCGGGGACAAATTCATGTCCCTCTAAGCCAGCAATTTGATGGACAGTATATACGCCATACGGCAATACAGTAGACACTGCGTAACCATATTCATCCGTTGTCAGCAAGTCCCGTTCGGTAGGTTTGGCGGTTTCATAGCTTCCGGCAGATTTCAGATAGATCTAAAATTGCGCCCCTTCTTCTGGTGTATCTATTTGACCGCTGCTTCCATCTATATGCTTTGCGATTGCGATCTGCCCTAAAATGACATCTTCATTTACTATCATGGGGATACTGTTATTTTCCAACGTATATTTTTCCGCTTCCGCTCCGACAGGGTAGGAATTGTAGTCCAACAGATATCCTTCACTTGGTGTAATTTCTTGGATGTAATAATCATCCCCACAAGGATAATACTTTGTTACAAATTGTCCTCCGCCGGAAGTGGTATAGGTATCCAGTAGTTCATTACCTTTGTATAGCCCATAGACAGCTCCGTCTAAAGAAGCGTCTCCTTGTGCTGAATAGCTCCGTTGTGGAATATTATGGGCTGAATCCTGTTTCTGCAATTCCACGCAGAATTTCTTTAAAACATTGCGGAATGTCACCGTAGCGGTTTGACCGCCATACACGGTTATTTTTTGGATTTCCGGTTCTACATATTTATCTGGCGTGATTTCTGTTATTGTGTATTCTCCGGATGGTAGATTCTCTGCCAAAACCGTTCCATCTTCTCCCGTAGTGACGGTTTTATCAACTCCATTTCCAGTAATACGGAAGTCAATACCGTTTACCATGCCATCTTCTGACTGTTTGATGATATCCAGATTGCCAGCAGAGATTTTCAGTTTCATCGTTGCGGTAACAGGGTCTGCGCCACGATTGTAGTTAGCTGTTACCACATGCTGTACGCCTGCTGGACCAATCCAATAGTCCACCACACATGCTCTTGAATCGTTTGGTACATTCTTTTTTGCCTGTATCATGACTGGTTCAGACAGGTTGGAATTGGTGTGGACAGATAGCACATTCCCCGATGGTGAAAAGGTGATACCATCGTAAGAGAAGTTAAAATCCTGCAACACTCCATTGGTGTCGGTCAGGGTAGTGGAATATCCTCCGTTTGTATTGTCGTAGCTCAATTCGTGTGTCGGTGCGTTTAAGGCGATGGTACCGCAAAAACTGGGGACAGTTTTATATGTGTAGACTTTATGTTTCAGTTCATTGTAGTAATTTTGGGCTTCTGGGATAGTATCGAAAAATACATCGTTGATTTTCTGTTCCCATTCGGTGTTGACGGTGCCGTACTCAATCTGCCAGATGAGGGCTTGCGTGGCGAAATAGTAGCTTGGATTCTCGATACCTGTCTTTCCAAAATCAAACCCCAACATGAGTACATAGTTGATCATCAATCTTATCTCCGCCGGTAGATCGTCATAGGTGCTTTGCGCTGTGAAGCGGTCTCCTGTATGGACGCTGATGCCGATCTGGATACAATAGGCGCTGTATGGCTGCCCACCGTTCATGAGCCGCATTTCTGCCCATTTGGTTCCATTGTCTGTACTGGCTTTCCCTGCAAATGGGGCAGGGAAGCTGTCGTCAAATTTGTATCCTGCGTTTTCCCGGTTATACATCCGCATCACGGCAGAATCTCCGGCTTCCCTTGGCGTTGCCGCAAATACAGGCTGTGCAATACCTAATGCCAGGCAGATGGTGAGGATTATCGCCATCATCCTTTGAAAAATACGCTTTTGTTTCATTGTAACTTCCTCCTAAAAAATGAAATATGGTTGTGTTTGAATGGACGAAAATTTTCTTTATACCATGAGATACCATCTCCTTTGCAATAAAAAAAGCGCATCAAGTAACATACTCAATACGCTTTAGAATATATATATATATGAAAAAGTACGATACCAATTGGCATCGTACTTTTTTGTCACTATCTTGCTAAGAAATAAAAATTAAGCTTGCTTTAAAGATTTATAGGTTCCTCAAATCAATTTTCTTTCTTAACTTTTATTTTTAAAAACTTGTCATGGTTGTCTCCTTTTTAATCCCTTAATATATTAGCTCCAATAATTCAAGATTTACATAATTTAATTAATTTAGGAATAAATGTTATTGCACATACTCCTAAAATAGTTATTATAATTACAACCTTGATGTAAAAAAAGGATTTTTGTTCTATTGTTGCATCGTAAAGAATTATTTCTTCTCCATCTGGATTTATCTTTACTAATTGATTTTTATCAACAAACAACATGCGATCCAAAATTTTTGAAGAATTTTGAAGTCGATAGGTTACTCCATTTACTACCTGAGTTTCTCGTGTCAAATACTCATAGTAATATTGATCAGTCTCGTCATCATTAGTCAATAAATATACCATATCAATTAGTTTCCCTTGTAAGTCTATTTCAACCATAATTGTAGTTATACCAAAGATTAAAACTAAATTGTTTTTCTTCCAATCAAGTTTAACATCTGTGTTAGTGTCAATATAAATGATACATTGAAATTCACCATTTTGATTATAAACTGAAATAGCATTCGGGTCACCAAGGCTGCTAATTGCTATCCATCCATTTTCTGAAACAGCAAACCAATCAGGGATTGGTTTTTTTTCTGGTTTTTCAGTTGAAATGTGGAGATCTAAATTATTCCATATTTTATCTTGATTTTTTTGACTGATTTCTGACGTTTTTAAATTACTTTGAAAAGCAAATGCTGTCGATGGAAATATAAATAATAAACCCAACAACAAAATAAAACAAGAGATTATTCGATTCATATTACCATTCCTCTATCATTGTATAGTACTTATCT
Organism: Clostridium facile; assembly: GCF_014297275.1. Classification (NCBI taxonomy): domain Bacteria; kingdom Bacillati; phylum Bacillota; class Clostridia; order Eubacteriales; family Clostridiaceae; genus Clostridium; species Clostridium facile. Next base: position 1,372,472 of record NZ_JACOQK010000001.1, on the reverse strand, counting down.
AACTCTTCGTAAATGTTAAATAAATATTGTGTATCTGATTCTGACCACATTACATGTGCTTCACTCGAAAGAGTTGGAGGATAACTTATACCTACATTTGTGCTTTCTCCTAAAAAGGTGTTACCCTCTCTATCAACTTGGATAGTCCCATCCATACCAATCGTAATAGGAATTGGTGGTTCTGCAGGAATAGGTACCGTTGCCGATCCCCCTAATAAATAAGATTCTTCTATTTCATGTCTTATATCTGGAACATTAGAAGACGAACTATAAAATCCAGCTGATACAGATCTAGCTGATCTTTGGTTAGAAAAACCTCCAGAAACTCCTTTTTGATAACCTATACGTCCTTGAGAATCCATCACTAGCCCTGCTGTTACATTTCCAATAAAAGGACCAATTGCACCTGATATAGATCCTCCAAAAGATTTTGTCCAACTTTGTTTTTTAGCAACGGATTTTATTGCATTTACTATTGGTCTAGCAATGTATTTTGTAACTACCTTCATTAAGAATTTGAAGCACGATTGTCCATTAGTGTCAGTATTATTAATAGGATTATTTTTGCAATACGAATATGTGTTATGAGAATCAATTGCTCCCGTATTACCAGCAATAGTATCGCAATTAATAAATCTTTTTACTAATGGGTCATAATATCTATTTTGCAGATAATACAGTCCGCTCTCGGTATCATAGTAATAACCACGATAACGGAATGGATTTAACTGCCCAATCGTATCCGCTAATGAACCTGTGGTAGATGCTGGATAAAAAGAGTACTATCATACAATAGTACTCTTTTCAATCTCACTCAATATATAGGTGTTGTTTTCAACCATTCTAATAAGTTGGCATATCCTTCTTCAAATTCCAATAAACATTCACCATTTACTGATATAGAAACAATAGGTATTGCATATCCATCATAAAAATATTCTGGTGCAGCTATAAAAGTAACTTCGTCTCCCATATTTACTTTTTCGTCTATATTTTGCTCATGGAGAATTTGAAAGTTTTCACCAACAACTTTGAAATTGTAATATTCGAAATGATAATTCATATTCGATGGATAAATTACATTTGAAAATCCGTAATATAGAATATCTTTTCCATCACTATACGCAATATGGGATATGGTACCTGTGGCTGTTATATAATTGTCTTTTTGTGAATAATAGTCTTTCATTTTTCTTGCTGTACAAGAAGTAAAGAATACAATCGTACATAACAAAGTTATTACCAAGATCATCCTTTTCAAGGCGAGAACTCTGTTCTTCATTTTTTCATCACTCCTATTCAATAAACATCCACACAAATGCTCCTATTTTTTCACTTGCCACTAAATAATCAAATCCTGTATCAATATCGCTCTTTAAATGCTCTCTAGATTCTACCCCGCCATAAATATCAGCAGTAATTTCCCACGGTTTGCTATAATAATCTCCGCTTCCCTATTTTTGCCAAGACGGTATACCAATGCATAAAGCATAATTAATAACGCCCATTTGTTTTAACTGTCGAGTATGCCCATATTCATGACGGACAAGATCTTTAGGGTGTGGGTCTTTCTTGGCGGATCGCGATATAAACATAGCTCCGAATGATCCTGATCGTTCCATATTAGTTCTAATGACTGGCACTCCTTTATAGGATGAAAAATAATTTGATTCTAAAACCTTTTTTTCACTCTTATTATTTTTATCATAATTCTTAATATCCTCAATGACATCCTTGACAAATTTCTTAATAGGCTTAATGATTTTATCATTCACCCAATTAACGATACCAGTAACCCATTTTGGCCAATTACCATTTGAATCACTCATATTAATTGGATTATTAAGACAATAAGAATACAAATTATGACTGTTGATATCTCCGACTACGCCTGCAATTTCATCTGCATTAATAAACCGTTTTACAACTGGATCGTAATATCTACTTTGCAGATAATACAGTCCACTCTCGGTGTCATAGTAATAGCTGCGGAAACGGAATGGATTTAACTGACCTATCGTATCCGCCATTGAGCCTGTAATGGAAATTGGATTTCCCCAACTATCATAAGTATAGTTTACTACTATATTTCCATTGCTGTCAAGAATGCTTAAAATTAGAAAAAAGTACGATACCAATTGGCATCGTACTTTTTTGTCAAATATTTAGTATATCTACTTTTTTAAATAACGGCAGGCTTGATCCATATCAAATATAGATTGTTATTTTCAATCATAGCAATCGTACTTGTGCTTCGCCAGATAAAATATCATTCTTATGAACAAATGTAAATGTTATCATCGCTTGCTCCGAAAACGAATTATACATTCTTCTATAACATATTTACCATTCATAAGTAAAGAATCCTTCCGTCCAATTGTCTTCATCCAATCGATATTCATCAATATTAAAATCATCTGGATGATCGATAAATTTAGGGTGTTTTTTAAATTTTTCTAAAGCCTGTTCCGCTTTTTCTCTGGTAGAATATACCGCAATATCTGTTACGATATCATAGCCATCTTCATCTTCATAAAAATGTGTTAATTCGAAAATTGACTTCATAGCGTCTTCCCCCTATATAAAATCAAAATCATCAAAATCCACTTCGTATTCTTCAATCACAAAATCATCCGGATAATCTCTAAACCCCTCAATTGTTTTATATTTTTCTATCGTTTTTTCTGCCTTTTCTCTAGTAGAATAATATCCTATTCTTGCTGAACTATAAATCCATTTTTGTTCTTTATTATCATACTCTACTTTTCGTTTATGATTTAATTGATATACAAACATGATATTCCTCCTATTTTAACCCTAAAGTTCTATGCGCCCATTTTTTTATTTTACTATATTCTGAGTCTGCCCCTTTTCTATAGTTTCCTTTACCATATTTTTCAGATAAAATTCTATTTGTAAAGTCTTGTGCTGATTCACCAGAATAACAAAGTACTATACCAGCTGGTATAGTACTTTGTTTATGAAATTTAAGTTTTTTTAATCTTTGAATTTGGTATCCATTGAGTCCAAAGTTTGCATACATTATAAAGATCATTTTCATTTTGGGTATTATCAAAGAGGTTTGATGCTTGCATTTCAGTAAAATGGATAGGATCAAACTGCATTTCAAATGGTGGGTTATAAGTAGAATCAACAAATCCGAATATTTGAGGTATATTTGCAAATGAATCTTGTTCTATGTTAGTATGATAATCCCACCTAAGTGTACAAAAATTTGTTATAAACATTTTACCTACATACATACCTATATCTCGAATGACATAATGTGAAAAAATACTTAATTCTAAACTATGTTCACGAACCATATCTTCAATAAACTCATCGGGTTCGCCATTCGCTTTCATTTCCTTTTGAAGCTCTTTTAATACATTTTTTGGGGTTTTTGTTAATTCAGCAACTTTTAAAAACCACCTCCAAATATATATTAAAGATTCCATCGAAAAGTTAAGAGTTTCAATAGGTATATTTAGATCTTTAGATACTTTTTGTTTAATGTATTCTGAACGTTCATCTATATGATCAACAAACCAATCAAAATATGATTTTGCTTCCGAAGGGCTCAATTTTTCATATGGTTTATCAATTGGAATAATTAAAGGTATATAATTCTTTTGATTTTCTGAAATTTTCATGGCTTACCTCTTAAAATGTTCTATAATTTTTATACCGGCGTCTTGCAGTGCTTTTCTTAACGGACCAGAGGGTCCTCCACTATTGGATACTTGACTCCAATAAAAATGCCATTCAACCCTATAACCTCTTGAGATTAAATATGCGTCTTTGGCAATTTCTTGTTTGATAAATTTTGAAAGACTCTGATACCCATATTTTGCTTCTCTAGCAAACTTTCCGCTCAACGAATCAACAACACGTCGACCAAATGGAGTGTTTATACCTCGTGATACACCGCGATATGCTTTACGTAATATTTGTTCTGCATGTTGCCAAGAAGAAGCTGTTACGGTCTTTGCAGCTGTTTTTATACCTAATTTAGCGGCTACTTTACCGCCTAGCTTAGCTATATAAGGTCCTAGGAAAGCGCCAAGTACAGCTCCACCAACGGTTGCAGCTGATATAAGCGCCCATTTTTTCCATCCTGTTAAGCCAAGTTGTTTCGCCAACAATACTCCTAACGCTGCTCCTGCGACACCGCCTATAATTCCTCCAATAATATTTGCCGCTGCTTCTCCATCTGTGTCATACATATTGACAGGATTATTGAGGCAATAGGAGAATAGGTTGTATTGTAAAAGATTGTCCTGTTCTTCTGAGAAGACCTGGGTATCGTCAGCGTTGACAAACCGTTTTACTACCGGGTCGTAATATCTGCTTTGTAGATAATACAGTCCACTCTCAATGTCATAGTAATAGCTACGGTAACGGAATGGATTTAGCTGCCCAATCGTATCCGCCATTGAGCCTGTAATGGAAATTGGATTGCCCCAACTATCATAACTGTAGTTTACCACTGTATTCCCATTGCTGTCAAGAATCCCGATTACGTCTAACTGCGCATTGAACATATAGTAGTAGCTTGTACCGTTATAATTAAATCCAAATACAGAACCTGAATGGTCATAATAAAAGTCCAGACGATCATTCCCACTGACCTGTGTTAAAATGGTATTTCCATTTAGATAATAGTTCGTTACTTTTCCATCTACAATCTTTTGAGTACGAATTCCATCTGAATTGTATTGATAGCTAATATTATCATTGATGGTAGATAACCTACGACCTTTTTCCCATGTGAAGTTCATTCCATCACGGTACTGTAATGGGTTACCAATTTCATCATAAGTAATCGCTTGCCCGTTATAATTGGTTAATTTGTCTTTCCAATTGGTATCTTCATAGGAATAGGTAACAGTTGCAGTCGCGGTGCCTAAATCTCCTATAGTATATGGATATTCTGTAACACTTAACAGATTTCCACCGTTATCATAGGAGTAAGTGATGGTCTTGTTTACATAAAGGTTATCTTCCCTGATTAACTGGCTAAGTTTGTCGTAATGATAAGTTGCTTTCAGCTCTCCGTTTTCCGATATGGTTGTAATGTTACCAGATTCATCATAAGTATAACTTAGCTTATTATCGCCATTTGTTATACTTTCAATTAAATCTGTCGTTGTCCCAATGGAGTTGCCTTGCAAGTAGGTATACTGTGTAGTAAATGGAGTTGTTAGCTGTAAATTCCTTTTCGATAGCCTTGCTAAAGTGTCATACTCATACTCTAATATCTGGGTATCATTGATTTTGATTCCCTGTATTTGATCAGGATGTTTGGTAGCTTGCGTATCGCTATATAGATATGAAGTTTTGACAGATTGACCATTTACCTTACTGATATCATAGTCAATCCTGTTCTTATCATCATAATGGACATAGTATTTTTGGCCATTTGTAGAGTCCATCCCAATACTACGATTGATTTTATCATACTGATATTGATAAGAAACATTTTGAGTTAAATCGGTATATCCTACTAAATTTCCAGAAGTATCATATTGGAATCGATAAGCAGGAGTTCCGTTATAATCCCGTTGCGTTTCATACCCATATTTATCATAATGATATTTAATGGTATCTCCATTTCCATATTGTACCGTATCCAAATTACCGTTATTGGTTAAATATGTGTTTCTGGATAACCTTTGATTGCCAACCTTTGTTTCTTCTAAATTTCCAAATGCGTCATATATAAAGCTGTAGGTAAAGCCATTGTGATGGATAGCCGTCAAGTTGTTATAGGAATAATCATAATTAACAGAAACGTTATTTCCATTGATTGTACTCGAAGTAGATAATAATTGATCTGTATTATGGTTATAAGTATAATTGACGGTAAGTCCATTTGGTGAGGTGACACTAGCTGTGGTATTCGTATTATTGTTATAGGTATATGATGTGACATTTCCACGATTATCTGTAGTAGATTGCACGAGGCTATCTGCATTGTACTGGATAGAGGAAAGCATCACATCGCTGACTTCTTCAAATATCCATTGATAATAAACATCGGTGTTTTCCCTAGTCGCAAAATAAATGATTTCTTTACCATCTTCATAAATTTGGAATGGTTCAATCCGCCAAGCTAACTCTGGAATACTAGCCAGTGTTACCTTATAACTTCCATTCGGGCATTTTTCGAAGCTCAATTGCTGACCAGTTGGGTCATTTGGATCTTCCAACGAGATACCATGGTCTGTTAAAGAAAGCACCTTATCTTTTGCATGTCCCGGAGATAGCATAAATGTATTTGGATCTTTTGTTCCCTGTACTACCGTGAACATCTGGTTCGGGTTTGCGCTGTATGGACCCTGAATAAACTCAGCGGTGTTATCCGTAACGCTGTTTTTGATTTCCGCATACTTTCCATTGACAAGAGAGCGGATCACATAGGTTTTTCCTACTTCTGGTTTTGCGGAAAACTCCTCATTGACTGGTTCCAAGTACCAATGGTAGTTGTTTCCGTCAACTCCACTTCCCCAAATGGTAACGTTGGTTCCGTTGGTAGTTCCGCTACTATTCAGATTAAGGACTTTTTCAAAATCATCTGTGTTCGCTACAATATGGTAGCTTCCGTCCGACAATGCCTTAAACTTAAACTTTTGCGTTGGGCGGGAATTGGAATTCTGGTAAACAACCAGATTCGCACCCTCATTTGTCGATCCACCTTCCAAATCCAATACCCGGTGGGAACCATAGGCGCTTTCAATCTTAAAGAACCCAGAACCTGCATCAACCAGTTTCCATTCCTGATTATGCTGCCCTGTGTATTCATACTGTGCTACATTGCCATTATCAACATCCTGATTTCCGATTAAATCCAAATATTTTCCCGATACTTTATTCCTGATTCGGTAGGTCTGACCCGCATGGACTGCCGTTGCCATATCTCCACCAAATACTTTCGCATTAGTTGGATTTCCATTTGCGTCATAGTGGAATTTGTATTCAACACCATCGGAATTCTTTGCATACATTAAATTCTGTGTGTCCTTGTCATACGCATATTCAAAAGAACGTCCACTTGGATCAACCAGTTTGGAAATATTATCATTTCCATCATAGGAAAATCCTGATTTATCTGCTGCTGTTGCAGCGGACACTAAATTTCCTTCATTGTCATAGACAAAACTTTGGGAATCGTCCTTGATTAACTGAATTCCGTCAAAGTAGATTGGGTTTGGATTGTTGGAATTAAATAAATAAACATGGATGGCAACATAATCAAGGTTCGTACTTGGGTCATTGTCATCGGTGGATACAACACCACTGATATACTGCCAATCCCCTACATATTTGTTTGCATCAAATGATACCCATTTGGGATCATGGTTGTTGTAAATCACGGCCGCCGCAATCTGACAGGTAGAGCTATCTTTTGGAATTAAGTCAGCTTTTACCCATCCGCTCAACATATAGATATCTCCTTCTTTGCCGGATACCTGTATGTTTGTTCCAACATTTTTATCCACGCCAATGCCGGAATCCATTAGAGCAGAGTGATTTCCATTCCATTTTATTTCAGCATTCGGGGTGATGGTACTGCCCCAATGATATTGTCCATCCTCAAAGCTCGGATTGTAGATTAAGTTAAACTTACTATCTGTTTCTCCACGGTCAATCTGGATGGAATCAAACCAAGCTGTACCGGAAGCGTGAACCAAATCACAACGGACTGTCACCATGGTTTCTCCACTCAAGGTGAATTTTGTCCGAACCTTCTGCCATCCGCCGTCAATCTCTGCATCTGTTGTCCCAGTTACCGGAGTAGAGTAGTGGGGCTGTCCGTTGATTACCGCTACTAAAGCAGCTCCAGAATTATCTTGAGTACCGGAAACATTTTCTGTTTTGATATATCCGGATAGCACATAATTACCAGCAGGCAAGGAAATATTTTGCGCTGAACCACAGATTGCTGAGGTCTGTTCGGTACTCACTTTTAATGATGTGTTTAAGAAATATCCCTGGTCATTTACATAATTTACATGATATAAAATGGCCTGGTCAGCATGGGATTTCCAGTTTCCTCTGTCCTCCTCAAATCCAGGATCTAATATTGGGTTACATGCGGTTGCCTGTGTGCTGCCAACCGAACTCAATTTATTCCTCTTTAAGTCTTCGGAATAATATTGATAACTATTGGCATTTCCATCCTGGTCATAGACACTAATTGCTCTACCCATGTTATCAAACTGACATGTTGTAACAAGATTGTCCCCAGGAGTATCAAAATTTCCGTCCATACCACAGCTTTCAAAAATTGTAGTATTTCCATTGCGATAAGAAATCCTTAAACGTTGCCCAATCGCTCCAGTGGTTCCATATTCCGTTATTTCAGATACCCGGTTCACCCTCATATCCCTGGTATAGTCGTAAGAAATATTGTAACCATCTGGAGAAATGGCTTTGGTAAGTCTCCTGTCATCTCCATACTCGAACTTCGATTCTGTTCCATCTGGATAGGTGATCCTGGTCAAATTCAGGTTTTCATAGTTGAATTCTGTTACCCTTCCGGCTTCATCCACAATGCGGTTTAACATTCCATTTCCATAGTAGAAATTTAACCTGTTTCCCGCACCATCTGTAATATCAGTGATGGAATCACCTTCATAGTTATACACAATGGTGTTATTGTTCGTATCAATCGTCCTGGCAAGTAAACCGTTGGAATAGAATTTCAGTACAGTTTTATCTTTTAAAGTAATTTTGTGAAGTATATTTCCATTCGCTTCATTGATGGAAACATACTCCATACCAAGTCCATCTTCGTCGATGTATTTCCCGTCTTTTTGATAAAAATAATGTTTGGTACCATCTGAATCAGTATACACATATGGAAAATCTTTAATACCACTGGATTCAAATTTTTCCATGGCATTGATACGCCAGCCAAACCCGTAGTGGGTATTGTTCTGGCTTTCTGAGTAGTTATAAATATGGCTTACGGTAATTGGTAATCGATTGCTAATGGTTGCGGTATCATCATGCGTCCAAACAAGATTTCCTGTATAATCATTGGTATATCCAGTACCGGCTTGTCCTGCGGATTGTTCATGATAGCTCCAATAGTCCTCTAAACCAGAAGCGTTTTTATAGTAAAATATTCCACTTGGATGGACTTGAGAACCATCTCCTTCAATCTGATAGTTTCCTGGGGTATTGAATGGGTAGTTGCTGGTAAAGAAACGTGCAACCGCTTTCCTGCCTTCGGATTCTGATTTAATCATAATCCCATAATTTTTTCCAGTGTTGTACCAATCCCTCACTAGTTTCGTGATATCCAAGGTAACTGGTCGGGCCTGATGTTCTGGATTCGGTGTAAGCTGTACATAATCCAAGGAGGTTCCAGAATACCAGGGAGCGGTGTTCCATGTTATTGAATCTCCCCATTCACTCGTTTCATGGGTACTGATGTTGAATGACTGTTCTCCGACTGCGCTAAATTGATACTGCCAAATATTAATTTGCCCTTTATAAATAATATCTCCAGGGCTTAATTGCGGTAGATTCGTAAACTTGATATATGCACGGCAGCTTCCCTCCGCATAGTTGTTGCCAATGAGGAATGAGCCATGATATGGTGTAGTTGCTTCTGTCGGTTTTCCAGAATAAATATAGGTATCTACGATATTCTTTTCGCCTTTGCTAGTTTCAGTGTATGGGTCAATGACAACGGGATATGCACGTTGATCTTGCAACAACCATTCTGTGTCTGGAATAATTGTCAGGATACTATATCCTTCCTGGCTGTCCAACTTCATCGCTCATCTCCCCATTGTTGTCATACATAAAGGGAGGGACAAACTCATATACTATCTGCTGCGTATCCGGCTGGTAGATCGAGATACTGTTTTCTTCTTTGTTGAGCCTGCTCTTTAAATTTGGATGCTGGATTTTAAAAGACAACGTTTGATAAACAGCAGAACGGTCTTTTAGAATAATGTTTTCTTTTACGGTATTGGATTGTACCACATATTGAATATCAATATTGGGAAGGATATCAGAATACATACCGGATGATTTTACTGTTGCCAGCTGTGCCTGCTCCCTATTGTATTCTTCAATTTCTTCCGGTGTTTCCGGTTCTTCTATGCTGTTAGCATAAGCTGCTACCGGGGGAGTATCCACAATAAACTCTGATATCTGTTTTTCTTCTATTTTATTTGCCCTTGTCAGGACTTCCTGTGGTGCTAAGCCCCAGGAAATTTCAATTCCATCTCTTTCAATGGAAACCAGTTCATCCGTATCGCTGGTTTTCGCAATCTGTACCTGGACATTGGAAGCGGTATTTTGATATACCTGTTCATTGTCCTCGTTTTCCTGCAAAGTCAGTGTATTGTCGATATCCTTCCACTGTCCATCCTCCTCATAATGGACTGGATCTGGATACATCGCAACCATGTGTGCGTTTTGCTCTGTTAAAAAGTATTTGGTATACGCATCTCTTTTTTCTGTTTCCTCTGTGATAATTTTCTGGACTTCTTCCGATTCATTTTGCGGCCGTTTATCGATCATTTCCTGCGTCAATAGACCGTTTTTATCAAACATAGATTGTTCAGAAGCCTGTACAATTCCTGTTGGAATGGTTGTTATCAGCATGGATAAGGTGAGTGCCAATGCGGTCGTGCGCAAAATCTTTCTTTTTTTCATAACGGTTTCTCCTTTTTGTAATTCTGTTCCATAACCTTCTTTGAATCTTCCATACGTTCTACACTGAAAACACCTCCTATTTTCTCTTAGAAAAACAAAAATTCCACCCCCATCTTTCAGTTGCATCAATGGAAGTAGAATTGTGTGTAAAAAAGTGTATGAAAATAGTGAATATATTTTTATATTTAACTTTTGTTATAATTACATTATACATGAAATGATTTACAATTTCTATTACAAAAAGAAACAAAAAACAATCTCAATATTTGTTATATACGCCCAAATATTGAGATTGTTTGATTCTATTTTTCAAATTATTTCATATTTTTCGGTTATGCACGATAGCATTTGAAGACATGGCGGGGCTGGCCGCTGTATTCTGTACTGATTCCCAAGTACTCAATCGCAAAATAGGTGCAGCCTGTACTGTGTTCAAATTGAAATCCTGATACCAGTTTTGCGATGATCTGATCTTCCGTTAAGTCTGTTGAATAATGGTCGATATAATAGTTGCTGCCCCCAAATTCCGCAACATCAATATGCGTCATAAAGCTGCTTACTTGGTTAATCACACCATTGATAACAGCAGCTTCATCAAAATTCGGTTCCGGTTCTGGCTCCGCTTGTGAAGGTGTTGTTTCAGAAACAGAAGGAGAAGAAGGATTGGAGATAGAAGGGAATGAAGGTTTTATCTGTTGTTCCTTTTCTGCATGATTATTTTCCGCCTTTGGAGAAGTCGAAGCGACCATAGTCATTCTTTCCAGTATCAGATTGCTTTGAAGGCTGATTACCGGACGGACTTTCAGAAACAGTTTCTTTTTGTGTATTATCAGAACCACTTATATCTAACTTCTTGTCATTATGACTAGAAGTTGACTCCACTTCCGATTGGGACTGTTTTTTAGATGTATCATTTTTTAAAATATCAGCCATGCTACTGGTTTGCGCTTCTGCTGTTTTGACTGGAGTTGTCGACATGTTGAAGCCTACCGCTATAACCGCCGCAACTACAACAACACAAAATATTCCTGATAGGATACTAATTGATATTTTTTTATCCTTTAATATGAGCAATTTTAATTTATTAACCTTCCGAATGAAATCTTCTTTCTTCATGATAACCACCTTGATGTCCTTTCGATTGGATTGACAAATATATGGGATGGGGATATAATAAAAGTAACAAGAGTTGCCGTTTCAAAAACGGTTAGCCGTTATAAAAGTTTACGAAAATGATCGTCACTTTTAGCAGGGGGACGGTCATTTTCTTATGTTTTTCACTAATTCTTTGAGTGCGATGATAAGTATAATGATTAGAATCAGATTATAATCCATAAGTACCACCTCCTTCCACGCACAGACTGTGCGTAAAAGGGAAGCAGCCAACCGTCCTCTACCGGCTCACTCTTGTTACTGCCTTTATTCTATCATATCCGGCAGTAAGGATCAATCTTTTTCCTTTCTATTTGTCAAATGATATCTATCATTCAATCTGGTTCATAGTCAGGGTTCTCATATTGAGAATCCTGTTCTTTTTTCTCCTGCTTTTCCATTTGTTTTAATAGGCATTCGAATACCTTCCGGTCTGTTTCCTTGATGGTAATTGTAACAATATCGCCTTTTGCGCTTGCTAAATAAGGATATTCCCCAATGTCATAGCGCGATAGATATTCCGATTCAAATGTCCGATAGGTTTGTGTGGAAATGATGTAGGACACATTTGCGCCTTTCAGTTCTTTAAATTCCATCTGGCTATATGGGGAGATCTCTACTGCAATCTTTCCATTCTGGATATGTTTCAAATCCCTCTCAAAGTCAGGGCGCAGATTCCAGATATCAATATCCGTACCTTTCACACACCGCTTCAGGATACCATATCGGTCTTGATAGTCCTTGTAGATCATTTCTGCGTTCATCTTCATATATTCCCGGTCAAATTTACTGCTATTGTTTAACTGTGCATATACATATATACTGTTGAGATATACTTGTCTAAACTGCCATACAAATGGGATTGCCTGTGTGCGGATGATATCCATATAGGTCTTGGGATATTTGTCAAACAATTGATTCATGGAGACGGACAATTCCCGTGATATCCGCAAAACTACCTCCATCGGATAGCGGCTGAATAACGTATCAAAGTTGTAGTTTTTCCCAGCCCGATCCCCTTGAATCCCAATCATGTTGTATTCATGGTTGCTGATGTTTTTGACAGGTATATGGCTGTTGAGCATCATGCCATATTGTTCCGCAATTCGGTGGATGGCTTGTGTGGTATCCAGATGTTCCAGCTGCTTTATAAGGTCAATGATTGTACCGCCTGTATTTGCCCCGAAGTCATACCAGCTATTGGTTTCAGGATAGTATCTGGCGGACGGTGTTTTTTCCGCCCTTAACTTGAAAAAATGATGGTTGTCTACCGCAATCCCATAACGGGACAAAACCTCTGGTAGAGGGATCTTCTTGATCCGATCCAAATCAAAATATGCCATGGTATCCTCCAATATTGTTTTATAGAAAAACCGTTGGTTCTTTTCAGTACCAACGGCTTATTTCCTCTGTTTTGTTGTGTGCATCCATATCTGCCACATCCAATGGATTGCGGCGGCTATGAGCATTAGACCAACCACCCGGTACACCTCTATTGCGTAAGGGAAAAGAAGGTATGCAGTTCCAACGCCAAGGAGAAAACCGGATATATCCTGACAAACTCTAGCTGCCGTTAAGGCAACCCGGATTCTTTTTGTGTAACAATGGACAACGGATTTTTTCAGTTGCCTATGGATTCCATTCATATATAGAAAGGGCAATGTCAAAGTGATTGGGAGGAGGAATAACAGTGCGCTGATATACCCAAATGGCTGTATCCCTGCCAGCCAGTCCAGTATGTAATTCCACAATAAGCTCAAATAGAACATAAAGTTTGTCATTATGATGGTCATACCAAAAATCATCAGGAACTCTTTCCCGAATGCCTGAAGATGATGTTGTACCGCATTGCGCTGGTAGTTTGTCAATTTATTCTTCCATCTCATACTCGTTCCCTCCTACAAGAACTGGTTGTTTTTCATTTTCCAAATGGACATCCCGTGTCAATTCGATTGAGATGGCATATTCAATTTTTGCCAACTCTTCCGCTTTTTCTTTGAGTAATTCCTCCTTCTCGAATGGTTGATTAACATTTCTCTTCGCCTGCTCAAGTTGATTTCCTTTCATTTCTAAATCTGTCTGCATGTTTTGGAGTTTGCCTTGCAGCTTTTTCGGAAGATGTTCGATCTTTGTAATATTTCCTAAGTTCGATTCCCCGCACTCTATTTCATAACGAAGTACACCTTTTAAAAGCAATTGTGGATAAAATCCGCTGGCTTTATCTACAGCAACCTGCAATCCCCTGAACTCCCCAATTGGCGTTATCTGCCCGACAGGAGAATTGGAAACAAGGATGGATAACAGTTCAGCGGCAATGGGGCGTTTGTCATATTGCTTTCCATCAAGCGTGATTTTAAAATCATCCTGCTGGTTTTTCTGAACAGTCCATATATCCTGCTTTATATTTGCAATACTGTTTTCCAACCTTTTTATTTCTTCCGGTGCGGATTGAACCAGTTCCTGTAAACGTTTCCGTTCGGTCAGATGAGAAGCCCGTTCCAATTGCAGTTTCTGTACCTCATTTTGCAGTTCCATCTGATCCTTTATTTTTGTATCACCCGTTGCGCAGGATTTCACTTCCGCATAGTTGAGTACCGTTTCATCCAAATCATCACAGGAACGGGCGGGAGATTGGTTCGTCATAACTTGACTAATAAACCGTTGTTTCTGCTCCAATGTCTGGAACAAATACGAATCAAACGTCCCTTTGGTCACATAGTAGTAGATATAGATTTCATCATATCGGTTTCCTTGCCGCTGTCTACGTCCATTGCGCTGGGTTAAGTCACGGGGACGCCAGGGTGTTCGTCGACATGATGGATGGCGATGAGCCTGTCCTGGAGATTGGTTCCAGAGCCGCATTTTGCAGTGGAACCGAACAATACCCGGATATCGCCCTTCCGGCACTTTTCAAATAAATCTGTCTTTTGGATATCTGTTTTCGCGTTATGGATAAAGGCAATTTCATGGGATGGGATACCCTGTTCTACTAAATCCTGTCTCATCATCTCGTACATCTGTATGCCACTATCAAGAAAAACAATCTGAAAGGCTTTATCCTCATTGTATTGATCATACAGTTGTTTGACCCTATCGCATACCGCATATATTTTAGATTCCCTACCCACTTCCATCTCCGGGAACAATATGCGTGGGTCAATGGCGATGGATTTTCCCTGTGTTGTGACAAGCAGCATATTGTCTTTGGAGGGATCTACATGACCACCCCGGATTTTCTCTGCACGTTCTGCCAATTCCAGAATATATTGCTTTACAAATTCAGAAGGCTCTATGCTGATCACCTCCGGTTTTCCGGTATGAATGGCAGGACGGGGAATGTTTAAATCCTCGATCAGCTTTACATCCGCAAACAAAGAAAATACCTGCATGAGTTCCGGCAGGTTGTAAAACTTGCAAAAGCGGTTGCGCATACGGTATCCGGTTCCCTCTGGGGCGATCTCCAATGTGCTTTCCACCTTTGTAAAGATACTAGCCCAATCGTCAAACTGGGACATCTTCATCTGTTGTAGGACGTTTGGGATAAAGTAGCGAAGTAGTATATACATTTCGCTGATACTGTTCGAGATTGGCGTACCAGTCGCTCCCACAACTGCCTGGAAGTTTGTCTTTTAATTCAGGTATCTGATTTTGGTAAGCAGGTCAAAGGATTTTTCCGCCCGTGTTCCGCCCAGGCCTGCTACATTTTGTATCTTGGTGTAGATATAGCAGTTTTTATAATGATCAAACTCATCAACAAATAAACGGTCGATACCTAACTGTTCAAAGGTAAGCGTATCATCCTTATTTCCAATTTCCATCATCTTTTTCAAGTTGGTCTCCAGATTTACTTTTTGCGCTTCCAGACGTTTCACGCTGAAACTCCGTCCTTCGTTGGATAATTGGAATAACGCAGCGGTGATATCATCGATCTCTTCTTGTATCAGTTTTGCTTTGTACGTAGTAGAAAGCGGAATACGTTCGAATTGGGTATAGCTCATGATTACAGCATCGTAGTCTCCCATAGCAATCCGGTTGATAAACCGTTTCCGGTGTTTCATTTCAAAATCTTTTTTGGTTGCCACAAGAATATTGGCGTTTGGGAAAAGCTTTAGGAAATCCTTGCCCCACTGTTCAGTCAGATGGTTGGGGACTACAAATAGCGATTTTTTCGCCAAACCAGTCTGCCTGAGCAGCATTGCGCCCGCAATCATGGTGAAGGTTTTTCCGCTTCCCACTTCGTGTGACAGCAGGGTATTACCGCCCAAAAGGATACGCATAGCGGCGTTTTTCTGATGGGGACGCAATGCGATATCATTTGCCATCCCATCGATGACAAGCCCTTCACCGTGATAGCTTCTGGGGACATATACATTGTAGGTTTCATTGTAGATATCCTCCAGCCTCTGCACCTTCTCTGTGTCTTTTAGTATCCAGGATACAAATTCCTGCTGGATTTTTTCTTGTTTTGCTCGTGCCAACTGTGTTTCCTTTGGGTTGAGTACCTGTTTTTCCCGTTCTTCTCCGTTTTCATTTAATACTGTGATCCGGTCGGTTACTTCTGTTTGTTTGAGGTTTAAGCAGTCTTCTACAAGATAGAACGCATTTTTTCTTTCTGTCCAATAGACCGATGTTGTTTCGATACTGGAACCCAGCGGCTTGTTGTAGATGGTGTACCGTGTGGAATGTTTATCGTAATGAAAATAGATCCGACCGCTGACATCGCCATCCATCTCACGGCGATACATGGGCGTATGGAAGGTTTCATAACAGAATTTCCGGATATACTCCAAAGGAATCCAGCTGGTTCCAATTTCAAAATGGATATCGGAGATGTTTAAGCGTTTCGGCTGGACGGCTTTCAAGGCTGCTACATTCCGATGTAGTTCCGGGTAGTCCTCCACCTTTAATTCCGCCAATTTCAGTTTTTCTTTGACATTTCCGCTGAGATATTCCTCCGCCGTCACATATCCTGATCGGTTATCCATGGTACCGGAAATCAAGTGGGCTGGATCGAAGAAGATCTGATCTCCCAATTCGGTGATAATGTCATCCACGCTATGGGGATAGATTTCCGCCATATATGCCAAATCCAATTTTCCACGCCGGTATATGGATATTGCTAAAGCGTCTTTTGCGGAATGAGCAGAAATTTCTTCCGTCGGCTGTATGGTCGGTTTATAGAAGATGGCGGCTTTGTCGTAGCTACCTTCTTTTTTATTCTCCAATGACAGAAGCAAAGGCAAATCCGAATCCTCCTGAAATGCCCGCCGGTTTGCTTTGTCGTTCAAGTACCCATTATCCTTTACAAAGGTATCATATATCTGGTTGAGTGTTGCTAGTTCCTGTTGGAACGCATGGTCTGCGTAGTCATGGACTTGCATATGAATCAGCCGCATAACCTGTTCCCGGATGGCGCACATGCCTTTGACACGCTCCAATGTTTTTCCACTAAAAGTTTGCAAAAACATTTCGTTATTTTCCCGGTAATAGAGGACGTTATCGACAATGGTATAGGTGTAGTTTTTGACTTCAGGATTGGCGGGCAACACCTCTGGGTGTTCTATCTGTTGGCTTATCTCTTGAAGTGATGTTTCTTCAATAACATTTTTCGTTATTGGCTGTGTTGAGATTGGTGTTTGTTGTTCTGTAATCTCCTTTAGTTTTTGTTGCAGCGTACCAATCAAATGAAAATCAGGATCGTCGTTGATACAGGAAGTATCTTTCTCATTGCCGTACATGGATTTATCAAATACCATTGTCCCAAGTATATGGTCTGGATGGTGCAGGTAATATTCATTGACCGGCACGCCCTGTTCCGTCCTGCCTACATGGATCCATTCTGGTTCATTTACCTTTTGTTGTTCGTATTTACGGAAAAATAGGATATCGGTTGTCACCTCGGTATGGGCGATTTTTTGAAAGGCGCTATTGGGCAAACGGACTGCGCCCAATAATTCCGCACGCTGTGCGATATATTTCCGGACAGATGAATTGGCTTTGTCCAGCGTTCCTTTTGAGGAAATAAAGGCGATCAAGCCGTTGGGCTTTACTTGATCCAAAGTTTTTGCGATAAAATAATCGTGTATTTTGAAATTTTCATTTTGATACCGTTTATCAAACACGCCAAAACTTCCGAAGGGGATATTTCCAATCGCCAGATCAAAATAGTTGTCTGGATAGCTGGTTTCCTCATATCCTTTTACCTCAATGGTTGCTTGCTGGTATAGCTGTTTTGCGATTCTGCCGGAAATACTGTCTTTTTCCACGCCATATAGCTGCGATCTTTGCTTGAGGTTGGAAGGAAACACGCTATAGAAATTGCCGATCCCCATGGAGGGTTCCAACACCTTACCGCCCCCAAAACCTAATTCCTCAACCGCACGGAACATCAAGGCGGCTATGGGCAAAGCGGTGTAGTGGGCGTTCAAGGTTGTTGCCCTTGCTTCCCTGTATTCTTCCGGTGTCAGGATTTCCAGCAGCTCTTTGAATTCTGTTTGCCATTTTGGATGGTTTTGATAACGGGCATCAAACGGTTCCGGGATTCCGCCCCATCCGGTGTATTTGGACAGGATGGTTTGTTCTTCCGCTGTTGCCAGCCTGTTTTCCGATTCTATTGTTTTGAGCAGCCTGATTGCTTCCACGTTGGCTTTGTATTTTGTCTTAGCACCGCCGTATTCCACATTTAAAGAGGAAACATGGTTATTTATTTTTTCAATCTCCGCTTTCGCTATTTCCGTTTGGACAGCAGAAAAGCCACCCTTCTCAGAGTGGCTTTCCAAATTTGATTTATCTGTTAGATTGGCTCGTAGATCTCCTCGGTTATCATTTCCCGTGCCATCAAATGCAAGCTGTTCAGGTGTCTCACGATTTTCATCATATTCTCTGTGTTGGGACGGGGATTTTCGTTTTCCAGCTGTTCCAGTATCCTGTGTTCCTTTTCCTTGAGTTCTTCCTGCCTTTGGTACACTTTCTCGATCAGTGTCCCTTCCATCTCCAAATCCCAATATCTTGAGCTGTGATTCTTCTCCATATTCTTCAGGATTGTTCTCCCAATCTCTCCAAGTGGATAATTCTTCGTGTCTGGCAGGTTCACCAGAGGAATTCTGATTCCGTTGATGTTCTGATACTCTAACATGTTCCACACTCCTTATCTTTTCGATTTCTATTTCAAATTCATCTAGTATTTGTCTGGATATCAGATTTATTTTGCTTCCCAAAGTCACAAACTGTTTGTTGTCTTTTATCCCCAGAGGACTTACAACCGGGATCACCGATGGATCAAGTTGCAGCTTTTTACTGATAACATAGGCGATACTTTGTTCTACAAATTTCCTGTCATAATCGTTATAACCTTCCGATCGATATTTGTCCGCTATCTGCAAAACAGTATGGTATATATCTTTGGAATCCAACTGATGTTTCTCTTTCAAAGCCGATAACAGATATTGTTGTTCCTCATGATTGAGAATGAAGCGGTCAGCCCCCAAAATATCTGTTACATCGTTGCCATCGGTATCGGAAATATCGTAGATCAATTGGATGACAGGGATAGAATTTCTCTTTGCTATGGTAGCAATCGCTGTGGCACCATGGTTGATATCACGTCTAATTTTATTCCAGACAGCTTTACTGGCGACATAGGTTGCGTTTGGATGTTGCCCATAAATCATAACTTGATTGTGCATATTGTGTTTATACAGCTGTGCTGCAAGGTCTAAATATTTTTGATAGGACTGAATATTCTGCCGGGCGGATGTCAAATAGGTTTGATACACTTCATAGACGGGTTGTATTGGATTGTTCACAACTTTCTTCCTTCCTGAACCTATTGTCATTGTGACAATAGGTTATTCTTTTTTAGCGCCAAAATATTGGTCTAAAATCTCCATCAGTTTTTCCTGCGCCTGCTTTGGTTTCATTCCTGCAAAATATTTCTGGTAATAGCCAGTAGGGAAGCGGATGGTGACGGGCTTTTCAGAAGATTTTTTATCCGGAATGGTTCTGTTCAACATCTGGTCTAAATATTCTACGCTTAACTGATTTCTTTCCGACATTTGTTTGATCTGGGCGGCTTGTGCCACTGTGATTTTGAACCGTTCCACCTGCCAGCAGTCATAGATGAGCCTTTGGTTTTCTTTGTTGATGAAGGAGAAATGATATCCTGCCATGACTGGCAACTCCTGTTGATCCACTGCATTCAACAGTTCTGGTATCAGTTTTGTCAATCTTGCCAAACGGATAATCTTGCTTTTGCTTTGCCCTGTGGTTTCTACGATTTCCTGTGCGGAATCGTGTTTTTCCTGTCCGGATAGATCAGTTCGCTTGCCCTGTTGGTTGGAATTCACCAGTTTCATATGATAGGCATACGCCAGTTCTTTGATGGACAGTTCCCGTTGCAGGGTATTGGTATCCACAAAAATGTCCGTTGCTTCTGCGTCGTTCACATCCTTCAATATGTATGGAACAGTCTGTAGCCCTATGGATTTTGCGATATTCACTCTATTGTGTCCGGCTAGTATTTCATAATAGCCTGCTTTTCTGCTGCTTTTACGGATGGTGATGGGTTCTATGATTCCGTATTGTTTGATGCTTTCGGTCAATTGTTCCAATCTATCACCGGAAGCTGCCAGGAATGGCTGCACGCCGTCAGGATACAGGTCAGACGGAAAGGGAATTAACAAGCCTATTTCTATTTCCACCCGGTCTTGTTGGGTTCCATTCTGGAACAGTGCGTTGTATCCATCGTTGATGCTATTGATATCCTGCGTATGGATGCCCGCAAATTTTTTCGCAAAGTTTGGATTCATCCCTTACACCTCCTGTCTGTTTAAATATTCTTTTGTAAAATCTCTATATTGTTTTCCGATCTTGTGGTCTTGCTGAATGATGGGGATATGTTCTTTGGTAGACCTTGGCACTTGTACCGAACGGCTGATCATAGTCGTATACATGAGATTTCCAAATTGTTGTTCCATCCCTTCTTTGATCTCACCATATTCAATTACATTTGGCTGCACCATGGTGAGCAGAAATCCTGCAATTTTTAGGTTGTGGTTTTCCGTCCTTCTGACATTCTGCACGGTCTGAAGCATTTGCACGATGCCGTCAATGGCAAATTCCTCTGTTTGTACCGGGATGATCACCTCATTGGCTGCGACTAAAGCGTTTACCAGCATAATCCCCAATGTGGGGCTGCAATCAATGATGATGTAGTCGTAATCAGGAACATAATAGGAAAGGATGATTTTCAATGCCTGGTTGCGGTAAACGCTGCTGATCAATGTCATTTCCGCACCGGATAGGGTGATATTGGCGGGAAGTAGATCGACACGGTTGTTTTCATCACACACGATTGCCTGCGACATCTCTTCCTTTAATTGATGCATTAACTGTTTGTCGCTTTCGGTGTACCATGTATGTTCCGTGCTGTATTCAATACAGTCCTGCTTTAAGACGATATCCATTAAATCCACGATGGAAAGTTTATTTTTACTGCTATCATAGTTTAAATAGCTACTTGCGTTCCCTTGGGGATCAAAGTCCACAAGGAGCACTTTTTTATCTTGTTCCGCAAGTCCTGTTGCGAAATTGACCGCTGTCACTGTTTTTCCTACGCCGCCTTTCTGGTTGGCGATTGCGATGATTTTAGCTGACATTCGAATTCCTCCTCGATAAAGAAAAAAGAAGATATATCCCTTCGCATACGAGGTTTATACCTTCTTTTTTCGTTGATTCAATTTTTACATATGGCTATATATACTGCCTGCAAAGAGTTTCCATGACGGAAGATCTATGTTTGCTGCCAGCAGTCTGCCTTATTCCTTTATTTGCCTTTTGTAAAATTTGGTGTGTCCAGTTTCATGGGGTATCTCAAAGGGAAAAGCGCAATGATGATTTTTGAGAGACATGCAAACTTAAAATACAAGTTTGGAAATAGAAATTTCTGGGCAACTGGATATTATGTGAGTACGGTTGGCATCAATACATCGACTGTGCAAAAGTATATCCGAGAACAGGAGAAACAAGATCAAATCGAAGATAGTTTGAGTCGGAAAGAGTATAGTGACTCTTTTAAGGGTAGCAGGTAATCATACCACTTGTGGTTTGAACAAAGTGAAAGCCAGCGTCATTTAGGCGCTGGCTTGTTTTAAGGCCTTCTAGGCCTTGTTCATGCCATCCCTCTTAGGGGTGGTCATGACTTGCTAGTAAAACAGCAAAGTTTATGATGTACTAAAAAAGATCATAATATTTAATGAAGTGTTTTTACAGCGAAATTATCACAGAATTGTTTTAAGATGAAATTTTATTTGATTTTGATTTTTTGCCCAACATAGATTTTATCTGGATTGGAAATACCATTGATGCTAGCCAAATGTTGGTAGTTTGTCCCATATTTTGCTGCAATGCCGGATAGGGTGTCACCGGATTGTACCGTGTATGTAACAGATTGAGGGGCAGAACTACCTGTAATGTCCCCACGTCCTCTGATGTCACCATCATTACACCATCCTAAATTACCGTTATTCAGTAAGTATGGATTACGTGCGCCTTCTACAATTCGTGTAATCGTACCTGTTTTCCAATCGGACGGGATTACTGCTTTATTGCTGTCTGTTTCTGTGCTAGATGCGTAGTAGCTGGATACGGTTACTACATCCCCGACACTGTATTGTGTGCCTGCTGGCTGGGATGGGGCTGATGTGCCTATCCCAAAGCCATTGTATCCACCCGCCTTGATAATTGCTGGAAAATCTTTATAGCAGTAGTTCATATCTACTTTTCCAGAAATTCCATCTACCTTTTGTGTACTGGAGAACTGCCACATATCATGTGGATTAGGATAGTCTGTAGCAGTAGTATAGTGTGCTAACCAAATAGTATATTTTTTGATACGATTATAATCTAGATGGTTCATTAGCCAGTTTTTGTTAGCGTATACACCAACAAAATATCCTGCCTGTTCCAGTTTTTCGCAGAAGGTACATACAATATCGGTCAAAACATCCTTGCCTAGATAAACGATACTAGTATCTTCGATATCGAAGTATATAGGGTATTCAAATTGTTTTCCTTTTAGCCAGTTTAACAGAACATTTGCTTCCTGCTCCGCTTCTATCATAGAGATGGCATAGGTATAATGATATGCGCCAATTGGCATACCTACTGCTTTGGCACTAGCATAGTTTTGTTCGAACTTGGGGTCTTTTTGGTCAGCTAATTTTCCGTAACCTGCCCTGAGAATAGCAAATTCTACTCCATCTGCTTTCACTTTGGAAAAGTCAACATCTCCTTGCCATTTTGAGATATCAATCCCTTTTTTTTGAAACAACTTATTTTTTCACTCCTTTGCTATTATTAATTTTTAAAATAATACGAATGTATACAGGAATTGTCAGGGTTGAAATTACATGTTTTTTGATTAAGCCAATCGGTGTAGTATTTAGAATATACCCTGTATGATTGCCAGATTTTTAGTTGGATTTTTTATAAATTTCCTTTGTGTGGATAAAGAAAGGGTACGTCAATTCATCTTATATACCATGAAAAAGTGTATACCAATTTGTACTACCTGGCTACTATGATTCCTGTGATTTTATTATAGCAGGACTTAGACAGGACAAACTATGGCACAACTGGACTGCTTAGAAGGGTTATTGTATAGATAGAAACATATGGCTAAAAATACTGTGGGGATGGAATAAAATATGATTGGCGAATTTCTCTGCTTTCATTGTTCTTGTTTATAAACTTTGAAATCCTTTATTCAGAACAGAAAAATGCTAGATGCTGTTTTCAAAGCTATTATGATAGTTTGCAATCAAAAGAATTTTCCTCTTTTGATTAAACGATTTTTCGTATTGTTGGAAGATGAAAATGATGGATTAAAACCATCATCATTTTAGAAAACAGCTGGTATTTTACGACACTGGTTTATAAATTGTTTAAAATTGATTTATTAGTCTGTTAATAGTAGCACTTATACTGGTATCAGTTTAAAAATAGGAGGAAATACAGATGTTACCTCAGGATCACTTATGTTACCCTAATCCTGCAACAGGGCTTACTGCCGGGCAGGTTCAAACCAAAAAAGAGAATGGTAGACAGAATACCCAACCGGAAAAAGTTACAAAAACATCTGGACAAATTTTAAAAGATAATATTTGTACTTTATTTAACTTGTTTAACCTACTTATTGCCATTGCGTTGGCATTTGTAGGGGCATGGTCAAATATGGTATTTATTTTGATTATTGCCCTTAATACTTTAATTGGTATTGTACAGGAATTTCATGCAAAAAAACTGGTGGATAAGCTATCCCTTTTATCTATGCCAACGGCTAAGGTAATCCGTGACGGAATCTCTACAGAAATTTCAATCCAGGAACTGGTGGAGGAAGATGTGATTGAACTGGATGCAGGAAGACAGGTTTGCGCTGATTCTGTAATCCTAACAGGTGGGGTTGAAGTGAATGAATCACTTTTAACTGGGGAGTCTGACCCTATTCCAAAATCAGCTGGTAGCCATCTTCTTTCTGGAAGTTTTATTATCAGCGGAAAATGCCGTGCTTGTGTGGAGCATATTGGAGCAGAAAATTATGCGTCTAAGATTGCGCATGAAGCAAAAAAAATGCGTGGTGTTCAGTCCGAACTGCTTTCCTCTATGCGTAAGGTTACCCGGTTTACTGGTTATCTGATTCCAGTATTGGGTGTTCTACTTTTTTTGGAGGCTTTTTTCCTGCGGCAGGATACCTTGAACCATGCTGTTGTCACTACTGCGGCAGGGCTTTTGGGAATGTTGCCAAAGGGACTAGTTTTGTTAATTAGCATCAGTTTAGCAGTGGGGATTATTGCTTTATCCAAGAAAAATGTCCTGGTACAGGAGCTTTTCGCTTTAGAATCACTTGCCCATGTAGATACCTTATGTTTGGATAAAACTGGTACGCTTACCCAGGGGAAAATGCAGGTAGAAGAAGTGATTCAAACTGAATTAGGACGTTCCATGCAGTTTCATGAACTGATGGGTTCCTTTTTGCAGTATTCCGATGATAATAACGCAACTTTTCAGGCATTAAACTCCTATTTTAGCAAAAATAATTCCCTAGTACCTGTGCATAAAATTCCGTTTTCGTCTGAACGAAAATGGAGCGCTATGACATTTGACCAGGTAGGAACATTGTTGATCGGCGCCCCGGAACGTCTTGCGGATGGTATGGCAGAGAAAATTTTGCAAAAAGGAAATTACGATGGAAAACGAATCTTGCTGGCGGGGATTGTACGGGGGACAGTGAACCAGAATAGCCCTCTGCCGCCAGTAGAGTGTTTGGCCTGCATTGTTATCTCTGATCCAATTCGCCCCAATGCTGCTAAAACTCTGGCATATTTCCAAAAGGAGGGTGTGGATTTGAAATTAATATCTGGAGATAATCCAGTTACAGTATCCTCACTTGCTCTGCAAGCTGGATTTCCAGAAGCGGAACGTTATATCGATATGAGTAATATTACCACCGAAACGGAAATAGAGCAGGCGGCCCTTACTTATTCCGTGTTTGGACGGGTTTCCCCTATACAGAAAAAGCAATTAGTTCAAGCATTGCAAAAACATGGACATTCTGTAGCAATGACTGGAGATGGCGTCAATGACCTGCTGGCTCTTCGGGAAGCAGATTGCAGCATTGCTGTGGCAGAAGGCAGTGACGCTGCCCGGCAAGTATCACAAGTGGTTTTGCTAGACTCCAATTTTTCTTCTTTACCTGCTGTATTGGGAGAGGGTAGAAGGGTAGTCAATAACATCACACGTGTAGCCGGAGTATTTTTTGTAAAAACCATCTATTCTGTTTTGTTGTCAATTGTATGCCTTCTGTTTAATATTCCATTTCCATTTTTGCCGATTCAAATTACCTTAATTGACCTTATTATTGAAGGATATCCTTCCTTCTTTATGTCTTTTGAACCTGATAGCAAAAAAATAACTGGACATTTTCTTCCATCCGTGATGGAGCGGGCAATTCCAAACGCAATTTCCATCTTAGTTTGTTTTCTCGTTTCTCTTGCCATGTCACCATTCTTACAATTATCCACAGAGCAAGCTGGGATATTGCTTTATTTGCTGGTGGGTACAGTGGGAATCCAGGCGGTATTGAAAGCAAGCTGGCCATTTAATAAATTAAGGGTTTTTCTTTGCTCCACTATGACGGTGGGATTTTATCTGGCAGTATTCCTGTTCCACCCTTTACTTCAAGTATCTCTACCATCAGGAATTACCCTTTTATTGTTTGCAGGATTTGTTTTACTGAGTTTTCTTGTAGAACGGGCTGTTTCAGGATTGATCCAATGGAGAAAGAAAAAGACAAGTCATAACTGCTCACAGAAAATAGCAACCAAACAACTATAAAAAGGAAGCGAATCTCCTCATAGATGAATATATTTTCATCACAACTACCAATGAATTCAGTTAAAAACGAAACTGCCCTTGATGGAATACCAAATTCAGTTTATTGCTTGAAATTTAATCGTTATCTACCATGGTTTTTTTATATTGTTTTCATAAATTAGAACAATTCATACCAAAGAAGGATGGTTTTTACTACAATATTTTATATTGATTTTTGGTTTCCTCTTATTTTATAATGGAGTTATAGAACCAAAAGGGGGATGTCTATGACAATTAAAAAGAGGATGTTTATTTCCAATATTCTGATGATCATTATCCCTGCATTTCTTGCAGTCATTATATTGGCAGGCTGTCTGTTTATCTTTTTAGCTTCGATGTTCCCACATGCAGAATATCGTCTGGGATTCCAAGAAGAATTGACGGAAACTCGTTATGAAGTGGTAGAACTAGTTAGGGAATGGTTGGATAAAACTGACCCAGAAACAGAAGCTGAATTGTTGGAATTGGTACAAGAAAACCGTCTTACCCTTCAAATATATCAAGGGCAGCAAATAATCCAACGGTTTGGAGATGAGGTGTTACCACAAAAACAGTTGGAACAGTCATTGGCAGCGTTAGATGGTTCTGGTACGGTATCTAATGGCACTTTTGCCCTGTTTGGGGAACAACTTTTATTAGATGGGAAAACATATCAAATCCACATTTATAATCCAGTTGTTATTTTGTCCCATGATAGACTAAAGCTTTGGGTGGTTGGAATTGGATTTTTTATGGTTGTGGTCCTGGTATTTATTATTTTTATTACAAACCGTTTTTTAATCAAGTTTGTATTTAAAAGAATTTCAGACCCATTGCAAACTTTAGCGGAAGGGGTCCATCAAATACGGGATGGGAACCTTACCCATCGGATCTTCTATTCTGGCGAGGATGAATTCAAACCAGTATGTGAGGATTTTAATGAAATGGCAGAGAGGTTACGTATTTCTGTGGTACAATTGCAAAAAGAAGAAGAGAGTAGAAAAGAATTGCTGGCGAGTATTTCCCATGATATCCGTTCACCACTAACCTCTATCCGTGCCTATGTGGATGGCTTGCTGGATGGAATAGCGGATACCAAGGAAAAACAGAAGGCATATTTGGGTATCATTCAAAAGAAAACATCCGAAATTGACCAAATGGTAAAAAAACTATTTTTGTTTTCTAAAATGGATATAGGGGAATATCCGTATAGTCCAGAAATATTAGATGTTTCTAGAGAGATGGAGGACTTTATTACTGCTTCTGAGGAAGAGTATCAACATAGAGGGCTGAATTTTCAAAATGTATCCATTCCACAGGAGAGTTTTATCTGTGCAGACCCTACTTATTTTCGCAGTATTTTAACAAACTTATTGGATAACAGCGCAAAATATAAAGAAAAAGAAACTGTATCAGTTTCTATTACAGGGGAACGATTCAAACATCGAATGGTGGTTTATGTGGATGATGATGGTCCAGGGGTTCCAGAAGATGCGTTGCCAAAATTATTTGATGTGTTTTACCGCAATGACCTTTCCCGGAACAATCCAAATCAAGGGAGTGGTTTAGGGCTAGCCATTGTAGCAAAGGCAGTGGAACGAATGGATGGCGCTGTCCATGCGGAAAACCTTCCTCAAGGTGGTTTGCGGATGGTATTGGAGTTTCCAACTGTAAAAGGAGAGTAGCAAATGAAGCGTATTTTAATTATTGAAGATGATGACACCATTGCTGCGATTGAGCGGGATTACCTAGCGGTAAATGGATTGGAATCAGATATTGCCGCAAATGGCTATGATGGGCTTGCTATGGGGCGTACAGGAAATTATGATTTAATCTTACTGGATTTAATGCTTCCTGGCATTGATGGTTTTACTGTATGTCGAAAATTACGGGAAGCAATAGATATTCCGATTTTAATGGTGACAGCCCGTCAAGAGGATATTGATAAAATTAAAGGGTTTGGACTGGGGGCAGATGATTATATTACCAAACCTTTTTCCCCCAATGTGTTGGTAGCGAGGATAAAAGCAAACTTGGCGCAGTATGACCGTTTAAAGCGATCTGACACTGTAGAAAAACAAGAATTACAAATTGGTGAAGTCCGCATTCAGCAAGATAGCCGAAGGACGTTTGTTGGGGAACGGGAAGTGGAACTAAAGAATAAAGAGTATGAACTTTTGCTTTTTCTTATGATGAACCCCGATGTTGTGTTTAATAAAGAAACATTATACGAACGAATTTGGGGATATGATGCAATGGGAGACAATGCAACAGTAGCAGTTCATATCAACCGGTTAAGGGAGAAAATTGAAAAAGATCCTTCCTGTCCCCGTTATATTGAGACGGTCTGGGGCGCGGGATATCGCTTTAAACCATAATAGAATATGAATTTTAGAACTATACCCAACTTATTATTCTATATTGTCCATTTTTAATATGTTCCGGAATTTTTGGATAAGTAAACCGCCAAAATAAAGGGAGGCAAATCATTGCTGTTGACAATTCCCTCTATTTTGGCGGTTTACTGTTAGATGCAGTTTTTTATTTATAATCGTTAATATTTTTGAATCAATTATGGTAAAGAAGTATATTTTTTACGGTATTCTGCTGGAGTTAGATTGTATTCTTTTTTAAAACTACGTATAAAATGGGAGACATCATAAAATCCAACAATTTGACCAATATCCACAATGGACATATCCGTACTGGTAATAAATCCAGTAGCCCGTTGCAATTTTTGTTGAGAAACAATTTGGCTAAAAGTTTTTCCTGTGCTTTGATGGATCAGTCGGGAAAGATAGTTTGGTGTATATTGGAAGTGTTTTGCCAAATCTTCTAAGGTAATACTCTGGCAATTTTGCTTAATATAGTTAATGATATCGTAACTTAAAGTATGGTGGTTTTTTGGTAGTACGTCAATGGAATGGTTTTTATAATAATCACGGGAGAGCTGGGAAAATAGTAAAACCAGATATGCGTCCGCCATATTTTGATAAAATGGGCGCTGGTCAATATATTCTTGGATCATTTTTTCAATGAGCTGGAGGGAATCGGGGGAGTTATCGGTAAAATTCAAATATTTTTTATCTTGGCTGTCAAAATACAGATAATCCATAAAAAACGAAATCAGGAGGGAGTTGTCCTTTTGCAGTGGTATGATTTTCTCACGGATCATCGGATTGCTGATAAAAATATTAAAGACAATATCGTCATCCCTTTCCACATAAGGGGCGTGCAGAATATTGGGATTTAGTAGCATAATATCCCCTTGTTTCATACGCACTGTATGGTCTGGAAACACATTTACAAAACCACCACGGTAGACATAAATCATCTCAAAATAATCATGCCGGTGCATATATCCCTTTTGGTCCTCTGGATCTACAAAACCATGCACCCCAATCTGTACAGACTCCTTAAAATTAGAACCTAAGACATAATATCCCTGCTTTTTGAACTGTTCAATTAGATAATCCCACGTTCTTGGCATTCCCTGACGTTCCCGTTCCAGTGCGTAGTCTCTGCGTTTTTGCTTTTCCTTTGTAGCGTATTCCTCTAAATTCATGACAATCTCCCTATTTGATAGATTTCTTTTACCAATTTTTATTATAACAGATGGGTTATTGTTTGTATATAAAAAGACTAAAAATTATATAAAAGATAAATAAATACAGTAAATTGTGCATATAATGCTCTGTGATCATAAATAGATATTTGGTATAATAAGGATATAATACTAATTTGATAGACAACGGAGTGTAAATATAGGATAAGGAGGTATGATTCAAAATCAGGTAAAAGGGCAACAGCACAACCGTTTTCTACAAAAAACAACAAAGGAGAGATGAAATAAATGAAATCAAAAAAACTACTATCTATCTTGGTAGCGGCAACAATGTTATCTGGCATTATAGCTGGCGCTGTCCCAACAGTATCCGCACAAGATCCTCAATCCGATAGTTTTGCCTCTAAATTGGAATCCAACTATATTGATCCAGACCGTAAATATAGTTCTGAATTGCGTTGGTGGATTGGTGAAGCAGCCAATACGGATGAAGTTTTATTAGATGAAATTCAGGCACAATATGACGCAGGATTCCGTGGGGTTGAGCTTTGTATGCAATCGGATGGAAATGCAGATGACATGACTTATGCTTACGGTTCCGATATGTGGGCTCATAAATGGAGATTGATGATGGAAAAATACCTGGATTTGGGTATGACAGTATCTCTTACTTCAGGAACTAACTGGTCTACCTCCAATGTTCCAGGGCTGGACCCGGATAGCCAGGAAGCTATGCAGTGTGTTACAAAAGGCAGTGTGACGGTTCCAGCAGGCACCACATTGTCTACTTTAACAGCTCCTACAAAGCATCGTGATGTTGGAAAATTCCTTGGTGCATATGCTTATAAAATTGTAAAAGAAGAAGTAAAGGAACAGACGAATTGGGGACAAACTACTTATTATACCGTTTATGAAGTAGATTACGATTCCATGATTGATTTATCCTCCCAAGTAACACAAGGGGATACTGTTTGGGATCAAAACTTAAATTGGACTGCTCCAGCGGATAGCAACTATGTTGTTTTTGGAATGTGGATGGAAGGTACTGCTCAGAGTTCCAGTCCTTCCGCGGAAACCTCTTACGCAACCAACTATTTTGATGCCAGAGGCGTGGAAGCATTGAAAACCTTCTGGGAAGAACATTATTTGAATGATCCAGAATTGAATCAGAAGATTATGGACGGCGATGTACAGTTATTCATGGACTCTATTGAAATCCGTACTGGTAACGGATTTTGCTGGTGGGCTGAAGATTTTGGTGATGAATTTAAAGCACGCAAAGGCTATGATATTCTGCCATATATCTTCTTAATAGAAGGTGCTTGCGATAGTTATTGGAGCAATCCATATCAGCCAACCGCAGGAAAACACAGCCTGGCAAACAATGATGAACTTACAGAAAGCATTATCGTTGACTACTTGGATGTTATGACTGAACTTTATATGGAACGGATGCTGATTCCATTAAAAGAATGGTTAAATTCTGTTGGTATCGAAACCCGTGCACAGATTTCTTATGGGAAACCATTTGAAATTTCAGAACCTGAAATGGCAGTGGATTATCCGGAAGCAGAAAACCGTGTTATGTATAACCAGATTGATTACTTCCGTCTCTGGTCCGGTGGCGCAAAACTGGAAAATAAGGTTCTTTCTTCCGAATGTAGCGCACAGAGCAATTCCCAGTATGCTTTTAGTAATCAAATGCACTTGATGGATGCTTATTCCCACTATGCTGCTGGATTTAGCCGCATGATTTGGCATATTTGGAGTGCTGGTTACAGCTATGGAGAAAATGGGGAATGGCCAGGTTGGGGTTCCAGCTTCTATCGTTTTGGTACAAGAGAACCTTCCTCCAGGGATTATGATGAATTTAACTCCCATATCGGCCGTATTCAACAATTGATGCAAACTGGTGTATCCCGTACCGATGTTGGATTTATCCACAATAAATGGGTACAAGGTTTGGTAGACAATGGAGAAGGCCCTGACGTTACAATGAACTGGATGAAAGCCCACCAAGGTGTTTTCTACCGTTCTACTGAATTGCAGGATAATGGCTATTCCTACGATTATTTCAGCCCAGAATTCCTGTATGATGATGACGTTTATTTCAATGAAGAAACCCAAACCATTGAAAAAGCCGGTTATAAAGCACTTGTTCTGTACCAGAGCTGGCTAGATGTCAAAGGTGCGGAAAGAATTTTGGATTGGGCGAAAAAAGGATTAAAAGTTGTTATTATCGACGGCGCTGCAGAACGGACACCTTTCAATGATGGCGAAGAGGCAAGGTTAGCTTCGATTATGGAAGAACTAAAACAGCTACCAACCGTTCGTACCGCGGAAATCTATGATGCTCCAGAAGGATTTGACTATATGACTACCGTTGGCGGCGCATTTAAAGATGGCGTTTACGATGCGTTGCAAGAACTTGGAGTCACTCCTTACGCTGAATATATAGAACCAAACCATCAACTGTTAACTCAAATCCGTCAAGATGATGATGGCAACCAATATTTGTACGCATATAATTATTGTGACAATGAATATCATGAAAATAGCTACATTGAAGAGGTTCAGAATGAAGACCATGGAACCAATATCAAAACAGAAATTAAAATGGATGGTATTTATGTTCCATATATGATAGATGCGTGGACAGGTGAAGTAACCGAAATAGCAGATTACTATTATGACAATGGCAAGACAGTATTCCCAATTGATCTTGATTATGGCAATATTGCACTATATGCATTTGAAAAAGTGGATACTGAGAAATTCCATATTACAGATACCAATGCTCAGTATAGCTATACAAATGAAAATGTTCCAGTAATCCGTGCTACCGAGAGTGGAAACTACTATGCAACTACCAATGATGGCAAGAACTTTAACTATAATATAGAAGTTCCAGCATCTTATGATATCACAAACTGGGATGTAACTGTAGAATCCTGGACTCCTAGCGAGAACATGCTCATAAGTGAAGAAACGATTGGAGATGTTCATACCATCAACAGTAAACCAGATACCGATAAAACAAATATCAATGTGAAACTTGATACCTTAACAACCTGGGATAAAATTCCGGAAGTTGGTAAAGAGGTTTCTGGATTAGGTCACTATAAAGCAATCTTTAACTGGGATGCGGATGCTGCTGACGGTGCTTACCTGAACTTTGGAGATACTTTGAACGAAAGCATGAAAGTTTGGATTAACGGTGTAAAAGTTGGTGGTGATATCAGTACTAATCCATCGAAACTACCACAAGATGTTAGTGAGAATAACAAAGGCGTAGCCGAGTATACCGGCGGTATCAACTGGATTAAACCAATTGCTGATATCGGTGAATATTTAGTAGATGGTGAAAATACCATTGAAATTGAATATAGTTCCAGCTTGACCAACGTTCAGTTGAGCAGAGGCGTGATTAAGCCGACAGATGCAATCTACAACTGGTTTGGTTATGTGCTTGACTATCGTTCTTATGGTCCAGAACAAGCGGTGATTGTTCCATACAATGAGGTTTCTTTGGAAGAAGTTCAGACAGATAAAGGTATTTTGAACTCTGTGATTCAATACGCAGAAGCTGCCAAAGAAAGTGGCGAATATGATAACGCCATTGAAAGTGTACAGAAATCCTTTGACGCTGCTTTAGAAAATGCAAAAACAGTAGCAAACAATGCTGGGGCTACCCAGGAAGAAGTGAACGCAGCATGGAAAACCTTGCTGAATGAAATCCATAAATTAGGATTTGTAGCTGGGGATAAAACAGAACTGGCTTCACTGATAGAAGCAGCAAATGAAATCAATGCAGAACTTGACCGTTATGTGGAAGCAGGCAAAGCGGAATTCACCGCAGCATTAGAAGCGGCACAGGCAGTATACCAAGATGGCGATGCCATGCAAGCAGAAATCAACCAAGTAGCGGATGATTTATTAAATGCAATGCTGAACCTGAGATACAAAGCAGATAAGTCCATCCTAGAAGATGTTCTTACAGAAGCAGGTAAAGTGGACGCAAACGCATACACAGCAGAAAGCTACGCAGCATTACAAGCGGTAGTAGCAGAAGCAAAGGATGTATACAACAATGAAAACGCAACTCAGGAAGAAGTAGATGCAGCAGTAACAAGTGTACAAACAGCAATAGATAAGCTGGTAGCAGTAGATGGAACCCCTGCTGAAACTCCAACGGAAAACAATAATACAGCTGGAAGCCAGACAGGACAGGAATCTACCACACCAAAAGCAAACGCGGCGAAAACAGGCGATTTTGCACCAATTGCTGGAATGGCAGCATTGGCAATTGCAAGTATTACAATGGCAATTTTGAAAAAGAAAAATAAATAGCTATAATAAAAAAACGCTCTGGTGTTTCACCAGGGCGTTTTTTGTTGTGCCAAAAAAATTCATAAATTGAAATACATGGTACATTTGAGGGGATTGCTGAGATTGCATTGTAAAAAAGATAACTACTAGAATAAAAATTTTTGATTTGAAATAAGTTCTATTTTCATTGTTATATTTTTATCCGATTTAATTGAAAGACGGTGGGGTAACATCTGTATTTGCAAAATGATTTTCAGAAGGTGATGGCTCTGACATACTAAAATACATTTTGGCAGCTTTTGTAGTCCCAAAGTCACGATTTGAACCAGTATTTTGTACTTTATTAAAAGCTTCTCTGAACATGGCGTTATGTGCTTCTTCACGATTTAAAAGAAAGTCTATGGTTTCTTTTACTTTTTTATCGTCAATCTGTCTATATAAATATTCATAGACTACTTTCGCTCTCTGTTCAGATGCAATATTAGATAGAAGATCTGCACAAAGATCTCCGGTTACTGTCACATAGTCCGCTGTCCAAGAATAGCCAGACGCATTGATTAATCCTGGATTAAGGCCTAAAAGTACGTGAGATTCGATTTCTCCCGCTGGCACTTTTTTTGCATCTACATCATGGCCATTTAAAAGATTAATAGTCTGTGCGACCATTTCCATATGCCCCAGTTCTTCCGCTGCAATATCTAGAAACAAATCTTTAATTTCAGGATCTTTAATACGGAAACTTTGTGACATGTACTGCATAGCTGATTTTAATTCTCCATTTGCTCCTCCAAGCTGTTCTTGAAGAAGAGCTGCATATTGTGCGTTTGGCCGTTCTACAGCCACAGGATGAAACAGTATCTTTTCATGTTTAAACATAAAACTACCTCACTTTCTCAAAAATAGAATATCCATTTATATTATATATATACAGATTTGGAGGGAATTAAAAATGAGAATTTCAGGTTTAGAATACTACCAGCCACTATGGTTCACAAGAAACTCCTAAACGTTAGGTATATCTTCTTAGGAATGTTACATCTGTGGTGCACAATTTGTAACCGCAAGATTTTGATGTATGAATAGGAGCCAAAATTTAAAATTCAAAAACGATTTAATCAGAACTCGTCCTCTTTTTCTATGTGTGTAATTCCCTATATCTCAATTATTTTCAATGGAAGATGAAAAAGTAAAAATTGGAAATTTCCCATTGTAATGATAAAAACGGTAGTTCGATGATTCTTTCAGGGGCATTTAATACTGTAAATTAAAGTAAAAGTTTTCGTTCATATAAGAAGCTAATACCTGTAAGTGTTAATAGGCTGTTAGCGAAATAAACCTATCTGCTGTAATGATTTATAATCAACAGTATTTAATATCAATCGTTTGACGCTAGAAATCAGGATACTCGCCTGACCAAAAATAAGCTCGTGTTAGTTAAAAACATTTATAAAACGCACGGTCACAGAAAGAATGTGAGTGCGTTGCTTTCAACAAGCAGTTTGTGGTGGATGAATAGCCACAAGCATTGCTTACTATGATATATTGAAACCATACAGATATTGAGTTCATAAAAAATTTTCAAAAAGATAGTTGCATATTTGCTTCCATTTAGTTATTATATAAATACTAATTTAAAATTTTATTCTTTATAATTTTGAGGGGGAGGCTAGAAAGACATGGCGCGAAAAGCCTATTCTGAACAGGAGCGGGAGCAGGTACGGAATGCTTTGCTGACCACTGTGATCCAATGTATTGTGGATCGGGGGCTAATCCATAGTAGTATTGATGTCTTGTGTAAAAAAGTAGGTATCTCCAAGACCTTTTTCTACACCTTTTTTCCCTCTAAGGAAGAATTGATATTGGAGGCACTTCGGTATCAGCAACCCAAGTTACTGCAATATGCTAGACAGTTGATGAAAGATCCTACACTCAGTTGGCGTGAAGGTCTCCGGACTTTTTTAGAGACCTGCGCTTATGGTGACAAGAAGGGCATCGCCGTGCTGTCGATTGAAGAAGAACAAGAGGTTTACCGCTGCCTCTCTCAAGAAAATTTTCAGATATTCCGTGAGGATCAAACCAAATTCTTTAACAATCTACTGGTGATTTTTGGCCTTTCCGTGGACAGCATAGAACCAAGGCTCTTTGGAAACCTGGCCCTGTCCATGATGATGGTTTACAAGGCAATACCAAATACTATGCCCTTCCTGTTTCCAGAAGTGGCAGAGGATATGGTGGAGTTTCAAATCAATGCCCTGCTGGATGAAATGCAGCGGGTAAAAGAAAGAACAAATAGAGTGAAAGAAAATGTACAAAAATAATCAGAGATCCCTTATGAGGGTACAAATCGATTCAATAATACAATCACTGAAAAAGGCCGATTTTCTGGAGTCGGCTACTGGTTCTGTGCGGCTTTTTATGTCCTGCGTCAATCTATCTTTACGATAGTACGGCGTAGGGCTTTTTTGTTATTTGAAAGGAGTTAGAGAATATGGGGTTAAAATATACCTGTCCCCGCTGTGGGACCCCTTTAGGCTATGATGATTTATGCTGGAAATGTAAGTCTGAACAGGAACGAAAGGCTGTATTGGCCTGGACATCGGAACAAATCGCAGAGAAACAGAAAAGCCTGATTCAAAACATCCAACGGCTGGCAGATATGGAGGACCCGGAGTTCACCGACTTTTGGCAATTACTCGGTTACCAGGGCGCCATTACCCCGGAGATTCAGCGGGCAGCACTGGATGCAGAGGTGTTTTATCCCTCTGAACTTTATTATCGTGCTCCAGAGGATGTGCGGGACAGTCTAATCCATGCTTTATTGTCTACAGAGGATTCCAACGAAGCATCAAACCTGATGTGTTGTCTCGCTATGCAGGGAGATAATCTGGCGCAGGAAACACTATTGGAACTGGAGAAGAATCCACATCCCTGGCGAAAAAAACTATATGTAGATCCATCCATTTACGCCCAGTGCGGCGGATGGACCTTTGACAAAGAAGGGAAACGGATAGAACTTAACTTTGATACCTGCTATTCCATGGTTAAGGAAGTACACGGCGAGTCATCTCCAGTTCACATCGGTCGGGCACGGGAGGACACCTGCCCCCACTGCAGCGGGCGGATGATGGATATGCTGGTACTGGATGGTCGAGATGAGCGGCTGAAATTTCTGGGGATAAACGGTATTTTGACCGCCACCTGCTGTCCCAACTGTGTGGGCTTCTTGAAAGATCCAGCTTTCAACCGTTTTACTCTGGACGGCGGTGTGGAAGTCTTTCCTTCTAAACTCTTTGACGGATCGGATGAAATGGAATGTTATATCCAAACGGAAGATTACAACTCTCTTACCGAGAATCTCTTTGTACTGGGCAAAGCGCCAGTGCCTTTGTTTTACGGTGCTGCTTGTGACGATGTGAACACCATCGGGGGTTTTGCTAACTGGGTGCAGGACTGGGAATATACCGCCTGCCCGTGTTGCGGAAAGCCTATGAAATATCTGGCACAGATTCAGTGGGATACCCTGATGGATGGTACAGAAGGAACACTTTACATAGAGTTCTGCTCGGACTGCCATATTGTATCCATGCAGCATCAGCAGACTTGAGAGGATGAGATATTATAAGTTTACTAAAATGCGATGGTGTGAATGGTCGATACCATCTAACCCACAAACCGGATACTGATCCAACAGTTCTGGCAGAAGTGGATCTCTGAAAAAAGGTATCTCTTACGCTAACATGAAGGAATATGGAGGGCAGCTGATGTCAAATTTTGCAGAACTAATAGCGGATGCGTTAGATATTTTGAAATATGATGGAGCCGTACAGGATACCTTGGCAGAATTACGGAAAAAATGGGGCGCACAGGTACCGGCGCTGCTTGAGGAACGCTTTGATGCCGTTGGCGTCCAATATATGAAATTGCCCCACGAAAAAGGGACGGCAGCCTTGGGACAGGAACTGTCTGCCTTCGGCTGGGCACTGTATAACCTGGACAATGAGGACGAGTATCTTTTTGTCCTGATTCCAGAGGAAGAACGCAGTGAATTGGAACACTACTGCAAAAAACAGGGGCAATATTGTCACCTGATGAAACAGCAGGGGCGAAAATGGGGTGACTATGCTAAGGAGCAAGACCCTGAGGCGCTGATGCCCTGCGAGGAATATCTCCTTGAGGACGAACACGACTATTTCTTCAATTCTCTGGCAGGGGATTTTGCGGCTGGGGAATGGAAAAGCACTCATTCCGAAGAATGGAAATATGGCTGTGTGGTGGATCTGCGCTGCCGTCCGCCTAAAGTGACTCGTTCTATGAGCCTATGCCATTTCGGGGATATTTCCTATTCGGATAAAACCGGGCTGTATGCCGCTTCAAAGGCCTCCGCAAGCGGAATGATCGGAAAGGCATTGCTATGCAAAAATCCCAATACCCTAAACTTTTTTGAGCCTTCTCCCATCGGATATGAGGGAGCGCCGAAATCTTTTTACTGGACAGATCATTCCCTCTGGGTGGGTGATCCCCAAAACGCCACACGGATCACCTTTACTGATCGAGGTACTTGTCAGGATGTGCAGAACTGGCCGCTGCCCAAGGATGGCTGGAGTGGCACCTATCACTGCGGCATCACGGAGGATGGTCTGGGTCGAGTGTACTTTTCCAATGAGTGGTATAAGGGAACTATTTACCGCTGGGCGGATGGTCAGGTGACTGAGCATTCTTTCCCTCTGGCTGGATATGATCACCTTTCTGAATCAGTTCCCGTCCCCGGTACAGGCTGTATCTATATGATTCACAGTATTAGCGATAAAGGTCGGATTGAGGAATGTTTGTTGGAGTTGGACATGGACACCGGGCACTGCCGTATTGCCACTTTGCCCGGTATGGGCGAGGATTTAAAATTGCGCTGGTTCACCGATAGATGGTTGCTGATACAGGGAAATGGAGAAATCCTTTCCGATGACTTTGCCCAACTCATCAACATGGATACCAGAGAGATATTACGTATCCGACCGGGAATGTTTGGCGGGGAAAAGATGCAGCACATCGGAATGCTTACCGATGGTACAGTGGTCATTGTCACCCTACGTAATGGTATAGGGCCGGTGTTCCGTTATCCTACCGACTTCTGGAGTTTCCTGCGGACGGCGAATAAGCACTACAAACTAGAACCTTGGTGGGAGTATCGGGAGATGTACCCAAATTTGCCCTTCCTTCTGCCAAGTGAGGCGTCAGAGTTGCTACAGGAGAGGAATGACTGCCCTAATGCAGGAAACCCACTACTTCGTCCTCAGTTCAATCAACTCCCTAAGAAGGAAAAACAGAAGCTGATGGAGCGGATAGCAGAGCATTATAACTTAAAATTTTTGCGAATAGAAACCTTTGACCGATGGGGACAGCTCTGTACCACTGGGGTTTTTGAACAGGATGGACGGGAGTTCGTTTTTGTTCCCGGCGATACCATTACTCTGGGTTGGGAGCAGTTTGCTGTAGGGCTGAATCAAACTGGACAGGAGGAATTGGACAACATTTTCCAGGAAATCGAATATAACGATTCTCCAGAGGAATTTATTCAAAAGAAAATGTCACCAGTACGCCAGGCGGTTATCGATCCTATGCTTGTTGGCCGGAAACTGGAGGAGATCGGATGGGAGCAGGTAGAATGGGAAGATTCCCGACTTCTTCCGGAGTGGCTGGAATCCTTCCAGAAATTTGCTGCTACTGGGCAGGATAACCTGACACTGGTGGGACACGTCCGCTTTAAACGAGAAGGGGACAATTGGCAGGTCTGGATCTCCCACCAGGTGACCTACTCCAATTTGCAGGAATGGCTATGGCAGAAGGGCTTCTCTCTACCAACAGCGAACGAGTGGTCCTATCTCTGTGGGGGTGGATGTCGCACCCTGTTTCCATGGGGAGATGGAGTGGATAATGCCATGCACATTCACTACTTTGGGGAACAAGATGATGACCGATCCTATGACATGAAAGAACCGAACTTCTTTGGTCTATCCATTGGCTATGATCCCTATATGAGGGAGGCAGTGAAGGCCAATACGTTTACTACCTGCGGTGGGGATGGCGGCTGTAATATCTGCGGAGGTATGGGACCGCTAATTGGATATCTGCCATGTTCCCCTCATGCCAAACCAGAGGTACAGGAGAGTGGAGATCTCGACAATGACTATGATTTCTTTCGTCCTATCATCCGGGTGGTGCTAGAGACAAATCAATTATCTGATAAAGGAGAACCTAATATGCCTACAACAGAATGGATAAATAAATACAAAGCAATTAAGGACAAGTTGGTCTGTAAGATCGACCTAGATGCCTATTTTACAGAAAAAGTTATCGGGAATATGATGGTAGCGGTGCTGGACATGGGTGTAGTCCGCTTTCCTACTGGAACGATCTTTGCCTGTGATCCACTGGTGGAGTTGGAAGATGCACGACCCTATTTCCAGACTATTCCAGCTGGGAATTACCCGGTGAAAATCTGTGTGGTACCCAGTGAACAATATGGTGACCGCTATGCTTGTGTTAAGATAGTTGTCAGCGATAAGAAGCCAGTCCGGTGTGAGTTGGGCATGGTGGGCAACGAGGATCTAGATGAAGAACTGGAAGATGGTGAATATTTCGGTTTTGATGTAGACGCTGGCATGGGTTGCATCGCAGATATCCAATTGCAGAAAGCCTTTCAAGTATACTGGGCGAAACAGCTGGAGGAGAACCCGGACATCGACCCATACAATGACCTGTTTTGTGATTTGCTGGAGGAGAACGCCAAAACACACCCTAAATACCAGAGAAAGGGCGGTGACTGGCTCCTCTGGACGGTGCCAGGGACGGACTGCGATCTCCCCATCTTTGCTTCCGGCTGGGGTGATGGCGTCTATCCAGTCTATTTTGGTTATGATACAGAGAATAAGGTATGTGGAGTATATATTCATTTCATTGATATTACAGAAGCCTATGAAGAATAAATGGAAAGGAGAGAGCAGTATGAAACCCTTTGATCCTCAGTATCCGCTATTAAAGGAGATGTACCAAGATGAATATTTTCCCGACTTCTTGGTAGACAAAGTGAGAGGAGAGCTTCAAAAAGTGATTCATCTGTTGGAGAGCGGAGAAATCAATGTTAAGGTTGTGCAGAAAAAGTTGGATGAGGTGATCTGCGCTATCAATGATTTACAAGATGAGTTTGACGAGAATGACAGCGAAATCGAAACGGTAGCCCGTGATTGCATAGGAGAAACAGTAGCATACATCTTGGAATGGTTCGGTATTCCCATCGAAACTGAGGAGGCCATTCGGGAGAGAGATTGGTAATGGCTTTACCTCAAGCATGAGTGAAGACATAAGAAGCAATATGGTAGAAAACAACAGATATGGGAGGAAAGATTTATGAATCTGCTGGAACAATGCCAGAAATGGAATGAGAACGACGAATTTCAGAAAATTATCGACACGTTGGAGGACATCCCCGCTGAGGAGCGCACGCCCGAAATGGACAGTGAATTGGCTCGAGCATACAGCAACTTAGCAGATCCTGGGGATCGGGAACTATTTGAAAAATCCATAACTTTACTGAAGCCCCATGAGGAATATTTCCAGGGCGATCACTGCTGGAATTTTCGTATAGGTTATGCTTATTATTACTTGGGCCAGGAAGGCCTATCGCTGCGGTATTTTGAACAAGCTTTGGCAGCCCGCCCTGGAGATGAGGACACTCAGACCCTCATCGACGACTGTCGCCGCCGGTTAGCTCTGCCCAGGTTTGAGAAGAATTTTCGAGAGAGAACGGAGGAAGCTTGGAACGCTTTTGTCCGAATTGAAGGGGAATTGCGCAAGATTATGGACACCGATAAATTGCGGGAGCGGGGCGAAGAGCTGATGGAGAAGTGCGGTAAGGTGTTGGAGATTGCCCTTACATCTCCCTCTTTTGAACTGGGCTTCAATGGAGAAAAATATGAACTAATTCTTAGCGCTGATGGAAATCGGCTTGAACTATTCCCTCTGGTCTACTTCCAGCGCCATGTACCGGAATCTGTGCTGGAGCACTGGAATATTCTGGTGGGACGTCAGATATCTGAAGGGTTTTATCTCCGGGCAGGGGAAACAGAGATCCGGTCAGAGGATGTTCAGGTCTGGGTGGACAAAAAACAGGATTGCGTCTCCTTGTCCCTGTATAGTAAAAAGCTGCTGCCGTTGATGAAAGATGATGCAGAGAAAGCATGGTGGCTGGCCTATACACTCACTGATCAGGTCTTGGGAGAAGTGTCTGCTATCGCACTTATCAACGATCTGCAACTGATGGAGCAGCCTAAGGAGGGGACATCCACTATGCTGTCTGCTCTGCGTATCACCCTTCGTGATATGGGGTATCAGCTGTGGGATGATGCCCAAAACTACCTGGACAACAGTTATATTGGCTATGAGCTAAAGCCAGTAGAGGATCCGGATGCCGACTGGCGGATGGATGTCTACATTGGTTCTAATCGCCTTCCAGTTCTGATCAATGAGTATATGAGTGTCGAGAGCGATGCGATGGATGAGTACCATAAGAATGGTATTGTGGCTGGTTTTTTGTGTTATCCTTTAACTGGGTTTGAAGAGAAAAAACGAGCTGAACAGATTCTGCAATTCCGGGATGCTCTGCAAGAAGCTATTCAGGAACGCGCCGGAGCGGATGCAGTTACTTTCCTAGGTGGCGCCACAGGATTGTACTATGGGTATTTGGATTTGATTGCCTGGGATCTTCCTGCTGTGCTAGATGCGGCCAGAGAATTCTTTTCCGAAACCGATTTGAATTGGGGAGGCTTTCATGTATTCCGCCGGGATGTGGGGGCGGTCCGTCTGTGGGAGCAGGAAAAAGAGCCAGAAATTGATCCTGAAACCGGCTCTTTGCTGTCGGTGGAGGACATAGAAACGCTAGCATCTTTTGACGATGGAGTTTCGGGCTACTTTGGGCAGATGCTC
The DNA here is from genome assembly GCF_014297275.1 of Clostridium facile. Lineage (NCBI taxonomy): Bacteria > Bacillati > Bacillota > Clostridia > Eubacteriales > Clostridiaceae > Clostridium > Clostridium facile. The sequence goes on along the minus strand of NZ_JACOQK010000001.1, from coordinate 1,329,361 downwards.
AGCTGGTTGGAGAACTTTATAGAACAAGGTGTACAGGAAGGAAAATTCACCCAACATCAGGCTGAGCAGGATCTTCAGATTGCCCTGTGGTATTCCTTTGCCTGCAATAATCTGGATGTGTACCGGTATTACTACAAGGCAGCCCAATGGATGAAGAATTCGGAGAAAAATGCCAAAGGTTGCGCCATGTGGTACTATCGCTATTCGGTGGCCTTAATGTACTGCGGACAACTGGAAGAAGCACTGAGCTATGCAGAAAAAGGTATTCAGGAAGAGGCGGACTACCCATGGATCTGGCTACAAGTAGGCAAGCTACGCAGCCACTTTGGAAACAAAACCGGTGCTCTGGAGGCAGTATCCCATGGTCTTGCATTAGAACCCAATGATTATGAGTTTCTGACTTTGAAAAAAGAAATTGAGGATGGAGCGTCTCTGGAACAAATGGAGTACCACTGGATTAATCCCGATGCCGATCAAACCCTCCAGCAGGGAATGGATGAGGATTCGGATGATAAGCAATACTCTATCTCCTGTATGACAGTCAACCAAGAAGGGCTAGAACGCTTTTGGGCTATCTTTGGTCCAAAACCGGAACAGTACATGCCCAATTCGCCCTATACCCAGTTTCCTTATCTGGTAAACGAGCGTACTGTAGATTTGATATTTCAGATGAATGAGGGCGGAATGTCCAAGTTGCGCACAGACTGGTTGAAACAGCTGAAGAATTGGCTTCAAAACTGGCAATGGATGGAACGGAATCATCCTGATGGCAGGGCGGCTCGCCTGGATACCGTGTTGATTGGATTGGACTATCGCATCGGTCTACTTTATAAGTTGATGGAGATGGATGAATACTTCCAAATTTTCCTCAATCCAGACGGAACAGAGGTAGAGGATTCCTTCTGGTCCTCAGTAGAAAACAATGAACCAGAGCTTTATACTGGAGAAGAAATGTCTGCGGTAGAGCAACATATCAAGAGAACCTTTGGAGAGTTCGATCATGTGTTCCATGAGCTGGTTTCTCCTGACATCCATGTGGACATCTGTGTGGTGCCGCCCTCCGAGGAGCGGGACTATTACACACTGGTCACCATGGGAATGGGAGCCCACCGTATGAATGTGCCGGAGGAATTGGCAGAATATAAGCTGGAACGGGCGGAACTGGCTATCACTCTGCCAACGGACTGGAAACTAGATGAGGAATCTATGAAGGATGAGCAGTGGTATTGGCCCGTTGGACTGCTAAAGGTATTGGCCCGTCTGCCGATTGCCAGCGATACCTGGTTGGGATTTGGGCACACCATGGACAAGCAAACGTCCTTCACAGAGAATACGGAGCTCTGCGCTGCGATCTTAATAGATCCTCAAAATACCGAAGAGAGTGGTCGCCTCTGTCTGCTGCCAGGTGGCGAGGAGGTCAACTTTTATCAGGTGATTCCTCTCTATCGGGATGAACTGGAGTATAAACTGGAACACGATGCGGACGCTCTACTAGACAAAATGGAAGGCATCAGCTTCGTAGTAAATCCTACCCGCCAGGACGCTATTATTAGAGGTACTCTTTGCAGCGGTAATGACGAGGGAGATTATGTTGTGGAAATGGACGATGCAATCTGGCATCTAGAAACTATTCAGGAAAAGGATCTGCCAGTGGATGAAATCAATGCCTATAACCACATGGCCATCTACCTGCGCTGGTGCATGGAATGTGACTTAATGGACGAGGATTTTCTGAAGAAATACGACGAAGTGGTAAAACAAGTCAAGGCTGATCCTGCCAGTGTAGATCTGCGTGAGTTTCTCCGGGATGAGCTGGATGGACAACTTATCGGCCCCCTGTTCAACAAAAAGGGAAGGGCGTTTGCTTCCTATTATTATGGGGAGATGGACAGCCCCTATTATCCCAGTGACATTGATAACTACGCCATCAGTGTCATTGGACAGGAGCGCAATTACTCCGATGAGATTCAGGATGAGGCATACCTGTTCATTCCCTTTGATGAGAACTACTATCAGACCATAGCAAAGGTGATTGAAGAACGTTTCGTTAACTGGCAGGGGCAGGACTTTGATGAGGATACTCTGGAACCCTCTGAACTCGCCAAGGCTATGATGGAGTATTTAGACTGTGAATGCACGTATTTCCCTGCCATGAAGGATGATGACCCCATCATGTCGGCATACAGTTACGCCAAGCGGGACAGCATCCATGAGGGCTTTGTACCAGTGCTCATCAAGGTGGACGAAATCCTGTGGGAATGCCTTATTATGAATTCCGACCCGGATAGCGACGGTAAAGATGATTATGCCTTTGATCCGGACAAGGTGGTGGAATACCGGAAAAAGATGCTTGATGTTCCCGTTCAGGATGGAAAGGCAGTTCTGGAAGAACTCATCGGTCAGCGCAAGGCGGAGGCTGAGGACGATGATATAGACTGGGAGGAAGAAATTCTGGGTAAGATGGAAGGTGGTTATCATAATGACCGTTTCTCCAGCTACTGGGATTTCAGTACTGACATGACCTATCCGCTGATTCTGGCTAAAATCCCAGTGAAGAACCCATGGGAGATTTTTGCCTATCTGCCCTTTGGTAATTGGAATGAATGTCCCAATACATCAGAGATGATGGCAGCGGCGAAATATTGGTTCGAGCAATACAGCGCTATTCCTGCTGCCATGACTCATGATGAATTGGAATTTGACCTTCCATCTCCCATTCCAGAGGAAAAGACCATGGATACGGCGGTGGAACTGTATGGATTCTGTCCCGATGTAATCGATCAGGGACCAGAGGATACCACTGTGGGCGCTTTGGCAGATATGTTGCGGCAATCCACTGTTTGGTATTTCTGGTGGGATTAGAAAGAAGGCTGTATCCGTGAATAAATATTTGAACATAAATTTTTCAGATATAGTTCATGGTAAAAACAGCTTCCTTATGGCACTTTGCTGTAATAATATCTTTTATAAGCAGTTGTTTGGAGGGATAAAAGCCTATCTTCCTGAAAAAAGACAGAGTGAAAGGTGTAAAATCTATCCCTTGTAGTAGCCATATTTAATCTGATTGATCCTTAGCTAGGGGAAACCAGTTTTAGAGTGAAGAAACCGCACTTCAGGTAGGAAGATACAATCACCGAACTACAAGAGATTATTATTTCATTGGAGGAACTATCTGAGTGGAAATGAAAGGAGGACTTTTATGGGATACGATGTGAGCTTCCACCCGATTTCACCAGAAGAAATGCGGGAATGGTACTTTACCCCTCTTACATGGATACAGCAAGGTCAGGAGAAAAAGGTGCTGATCTTTGCAACACAGCATGGAATGGAAGATTTCTATGCAAAAAAATATCTGGATACTCTGCGGGTCGGAGCTGGGACAGAGTCCAGCGAGCTGTTTGACAAGAGCCATGGCTTCTATCTTGCAGTAATTCAGGGATTTTTCCGGGATTATTATTACACCCGTGGGAGCAGCTTTTCCTTTTTGGTGGAGGAAAAGCCAGAATATGCGCAGTATTTCACTCCATGGGAACAGGTGGTGCCAATTGCCTTTCCTAACCCGGCGGAAAATCGGATCATAGAAAATTATTGCTCCGGTGTGTACCTGTCTCCAGAGCAGGTTGCGCGGCTTTTACGGAATCTGGAGCAGGAACCGAAGGTACAGGAAGATCTGGAGAGGCTTTGGAGTGGTGGACAGCTTGCGGTGCTGAAAAAGGCCCTCACTGCTGCGGCGGAGCTGGGTGTTGGTCTTCTGGAAGCCACCGAGGTGGTGGAGCCCAACCCCATTCACCCCAATGAGAGTACGAGCTATTCCAACTTGTACCACTGCGATCGGGATGGCGTGTATCTCTACATGGATACCGTCAGTAGACAACTGGAGGATGCTCTCAGAGGAAGAGGGGGACAGGCATGAGCAACAAGATGTTTCATCAAAGCTTGGACGATAAAAAAATTGTACCTTAGCGTACCGTTTCTCGTCCAAATGCTGTTTAAAAAGCCAGTAGTCGTGCCGGATAAAGAAAAAAATCCAATATATTAGTATTAGGTGAAATAATTTTTGATGATAATACAGTTATCTTATATGGACAAATGTGAAAAAACTTTTTTATAGAAGAACATAACACAGCAACCAAACACTTTTTTATTAACAAGGGTTCATAGAAATTTTTGAGCGATGTTATTTGCAAATCCATCCGATTTCTGTTAACGAATGTTTGAAAACTCTTTTGGAAAAACTCGAACCTATGACTTACCGCCTTTTTTAGCAAAAGGTAAAATCTCGTTAGCAAATGTTAGCAAACCGAGGCTTTCCACAAAAAAGCCGCAAACCTTGATAAATTAAGGAGTTTCGGCATCTTTGCTGGGAAGCGTTGATAAAAAAGATATCCGCTACAAGTGCGGGAATAAAAGTTCAAAATAAAGAAAAAAATCTACGGTCGCGAATTGTTAATTATAGGTTTGGATTTATGCTACAAAAAAGATATCGCTACCAACGGGAGCATCTTCGTTCAAACGAAAGAAAAGAGTCTGAACGCAAATTGCGTCCAGACTCCGTCTGGCGTCCCTGGCGAGATTCGAACTCACGGCCTTTCGCTTAGGAGGCGAACGCTCTATCCTGCTGAGCTACAGAGACATCTATTCAATTAAAACTGCTACCTATCGTTTTTTTCATTACAACCTTAAGAGGTGGACGATCTATCTAGCTGAGTTACAGAAATATCTTATATATTATATAATAATTGTGATAAAAACGCAAGAGTTTTTTTATAGCAACTATTTTATACTTTTCCGATACGAATTGAAAATAAGATACGATTCTTATTGGAATAATCTGATTTTATTTAGAGTTTGTTGGCCTTGATAAAACTGTAATTTAATGAAATCGAGAAGTAAGTATTATAAACCATTCTCAATAAGAATAATAAAAATAACGTTAAAACTTTTTTTCTTCAAATTTGAATGAATTATTAGTAGGCATATATTCTAGAATTGTTACAAATAATCACAAAAGGCTGGTTCTAATAAAACCAGCCTTTTGTATTATATTGAGAGAAAAGAGAAGAAGAAAACGTTAGTTAATTATTTTTTTCTGCGTGTAATAGCCAATGCTGCACCTGCAACTGCCAATGCTGCGATTCCAGCAATTGGAGCAAAGTCGCCTGTTTTCGCTGCATTTGCTTTGGTTGTAGTAGATTCTTGCCCTGTTTGTGTTCCATCAACAGTATTGCCATTGTCTGTTGGTGTTTCAGCTGGGGTACCATCTACTGCTACCAACCCGTCTATTGCTGTTCTTACTGCATTTACAGCTAAGTCTACATCGTCTTGGGTTGCATTTTCATCTGCTAATACTGCGTTTGCATTATTTACTGCTGCTTCCAATACGCTGTAAGATTCTGCTGTATATGCACTTGCATCCAGTTTGCTTGCTTCTGCAAGAACATCTTCCAAAACGGATTTATCTGCTTTAAATCTTAGTTCCATCATAGCATCAAGTAATGCACTGGATACTGTGTCGATTTCAGCTTGCATTGCATTGTCATCTTCGTAAACCGCACGAGCTGCTTTCAGTGCGTCAACAAATTCTTGTTTGCCAGCTTCTACGTACCGGTCTAGGTTTGTTTCGATGCTGCCTGCTGCGGAAATCAAACTACCAAGGGAAGCTTTGTCACCTTGTACAAATCCGAGTTTATGGATTTCATTTAATAATGTTCTCCAAGCATTATCCACTGTATCCTGGTCCGCTGTGATATCTGCTGCAACGTTTTTCGCGTTTGTCAAAGCTGCTTCAAATGTTTCACGAACCATTGGGATTACATTCTGATATGCTTCATCTTGCATTTGTGCATCTGCGTAATCAATTACATCGTTCAAGATAGTTTTGTTTGTTTCTACAGCTGGAACGTAGCCATCTGCTAAGGAAACTGTCAGAACACCATCGTTAACAGCGAAGTTATAAGAACCAGCAGCAACGCGGAAACTTGCAACTTCCATGTCATTGTGGATGGTCATACCTGTGAATTCGATACCAGTGATATTTGTGAAGTTTTCCACTGCGGAAGCTTCAACTGGTAGATAAAGTGTAGCTGTTGTGTTCGCTGGAACAGTGGTATTATAAGTAGTTAATTTTCCGTTTTCAGCAGTCCAACCGCTTTCAATTACACCATAGTAAGAGTCATAAGAAGCTTGAACATCATTGATTCCGCCTGTTGTATCAATAGAAGGTGTTAAATCAATGTGTTTGAAGCCTGGATTTGCTTCATCTCTGCTGATACCAGCCATTTCTTGGTACATCCACTCTAAGCAAGCGCCGAAGGAGAAGTGGTTAAAGGAGTTCATACCAGGTTCCATAAAGCTGTTTTCTTTCGAGTAGGAGTTCCAACGTTCCCAGATAGAAGTAGCGCCCTGTTCTACAGAGTACAACCAGGATGGGAATTGATTTTGTTGTAACAGTTTATAAGCGTATTCACGTTGGCCATTTCCGGACAGAGATGGCAGGATTACGTTTAAGCCTAAGAATCCAACTGCCAAAGTATCTTCTGCATAGCCAGGACGGAAGGAACCATCTTCATTTTTAATGCTTTCCAACAGTTTGGAAATGATGTACTGTCTGTGTGCTTCATCTTTGTAGAAGCCGAGTTTCAGTGCCCAGGAAATAGCTGTCTGAGAGTTATCCACATATTCGGTGTGGTAAGTATCACCTTCGGATTTACCATCAGCGGTTGCACTGAGGATGTCTCCATTTTCAGCAACATATTTTTCAAAGAAGAATGCTTTTGTTTCATCAAAGATCTGGTTGTATTTATCAACTTTTTCTTGATAACCTAATGCTTCTGCCATTTTAGCCATTAATTGAGCATCGTATGCGCGATAACAAAGATTTAAATATTGGATAGAGCAAGCCTGTAAAGATACCCAGTCTCCATACCAATTTTCATTATAACCTTCACCATTTGGACCAATTGCATCCATGTAAGCATCCATCTGGTCAAAACTTTCTTCGATAATAGAGATATCACCGGTTTGTTGATACAGAGTCCATGGAAGAACAATACCAACGTCACTCCAACCACTACTTACATTTTTACCATAACCTTGTTGAGCGGGCATAACTGCGGTATAAAGGTCATTATAACTAGCAGCCTGATCATCACAAATTGCCTGATAGTTTTGCAGGAATGCTACAGAATCAAAGTTAAAGGTACCTGTTCCTGCAAACAGCTGTACGTCACCTGTCCAACCACAACGTTCGTTTCTCTGTGGGCAGTCTGTTGGAATGGAGAGGAAGTTGCTTCTCTGGCTCCACAGAACATTGCTGAACAGTTGGTTTAAGTCTGCGTTATTTGTTGTGATGTTACCAGTTTGTTTGGTTGCGGATGTAATTGGCACACCAACAACATTTTTAATGGTAACTGGTTTTGTAGCAGTGATTTGAACGTATTGGAAACCGAAGAAGGTAAAGTCTGGACGATAAGTTACTTCAGCTTCTTCACCAAATTTGTATACTGCTGTTTTTTCACCTCTAAGGCTAGCAGTATAAATGGTACCATCTGGACCTGTACTACCGCCTCTTGGCATATCTGGGTTTTTATTACCATCGTTTAACATTTCAGCATGGCTGAATACGACAGTAGTACCTGGTTCTGCTTCCATAGTGGTTTCCAGAACACCAGCCATATTTTGGCCCAGGTTTACAATTAATCTTTCGCCAGGTTGAATGGTTACTTCTTCATTCATCAGGTCTACGTTGTGTCTTACAACTTCGCCCAGAACATGTTCAGAAGTGCCACCTTCTTCTTTAGAATAGTTGATTTCAGAATCTTTGTAGGTGAAAGAACTGGTTTGAGGATACTGGTTGTTTTCTTCATTATAGTAAGCAACCGCTGCACCGTTGTTGGAAATGATATCTCCATTATAAGTGATGATGCGAACATCATTCCAGTCTTCAGACTGTGTGGTGTCAAAGCTTGGTAAATTCCATCCTGGAACTTCCTTGCTTGCGTCGTATTTTTCACCGCCCCATTTAACGCCGTCTACAAAGTTATCTGGATCGGTTGTAGCGTTTGGATCAAAGGATCCATTGGTATAGAAATCGTGATTGTAGATAGGGCCGTTTTTATTGTATTCCCAAGTATCATCGGTAGCGATGGTTTGTTCTGTGCCATCTTCGTATTCAATTACCAATTTACCAATCATCGCTAGGTCAAGATCGCCTTCACCGCCAATAGCAACACCTTTGTATCCGTTAGCGGAGATGCTGCTCTTATACCAGCCTCTACCGAGTTCAGCACTCAATACCAAGTCTGTGCCAGAGATATAATCAGTTACATCATAGGTTTGATATTGGATATAGTTGTTATAGTTTACCCAGCCTGGATCAAATGCGGTTTCGCCTTTTTCACTTTCAACCAATTGGCCGTTGATGTACGCTTTGTAATCACCCAAAGCGGTCATGTACAATTTCGCATTTTTGATAGTTTTATCCTGAATGGTCTGTTTTGGGCTACGCATCATTGCTACTGCGTAATCGGTTTCGCCAGGGGATACCCATTTTGCGTCATCCCAGCCGTCTACACCCGTAGAAAAAGTAGTGTCAGCAGTTGCCTGGTTTCCGTAGTTATCCCAAGAGGTAACAGAAACAACATAATCTGTCTCTGGAGCCAATGGGGTTTTGCTTGCATATTCAACAGCAATACTGTTATCGCTGTTTACTTTTCCGCTATCCCAAGCCAGATTACCATCTGTATCTTTTACTACAATCTGATAAGCAGTTTGTTCTGCGCCAACCAAGTTGGAATCCATTTTCCAACCAAAACGTGGAGCTTCAACATCAATTCCTTCTGGGGAATCCACATATTCAACAGTTAAATCTTTCAGGTTTACGTTTGTATCTGGTGTTGCTGATACATTAATGCTAGCCATTAGTGTTGTCATTGTTAATGAAGTTGCAACCAGTGCAGATAAAACTTTTGCCCATTTTTTGTTCTTCATAATACAATAATTTCCTCCTTTATGATAGATTACCTTTTGAATAAAGCGAATACCAAAATTGGTATAAACTGTTTCCCTCCTTCTCATTTATATTTGCGGTTTATTTTTTCTCCATTCTTTATGTCCAGCATACTTTTTAACCCCAATACCGAACTTGTGGAGAGCCATCCGCCTTGATTGCTATTATGCACTACTTTATGCAATTTGTATATTGTCCAGTGGGTAAAAGCTTAACTTTTAGGTAAAAAATCAAGTTAACATTTGGGTACAATATTCTCTTTTGGATATTTTTTCATAAAAATCTACCATTTTGTGATAATTTATGATAAAATAGATGCAAAAGGAATTTTGGGAGGAAAAGATATGTTTAAAGTATTTAAAAAATTATCATTATTGATCGTATTGGTCTTTGTTTTAATTTTTATTGTATCTAATGCGATTATTGATGTTTCTTATTATACTTATTTTGAACATATGATGGCGGATAAGCTAAGCCAATCGGTTGAAGTTGCAAGTTCTTCTTACACACAAAGTTTTTTTGATACGATTAAAAGGGAAGCTGTAAAATTAGTAACGGAAGAACCATTAAAAAACTTTTTAGATGGTTCTAATGCTCCAGAAGATACACAGGAATTTTTAACTTACCGTACTGATGTATCTGTTTCAGAATATATTGAGGTATATTCTGCCCAAAGGGATGAAGCGGTTTTTTACGATGAACAAGGGGATTATTTCGGAACTAGGAACGGCAGTGCGGAAGTGGACTTTTCAAATAGTGACAGAGTTTTTTCATCAGTAGCGATTCCAAATGCCCAGGGCGAAATGGACCCCAATAATCCATTTCAATATCGTACTTTGATCTACCAAAAAATATCGGAGGATGGTTCTTATATCGCTTCTGGATTGTGCGCTCATGTGACAAGAGTCAGTATTTTATCCGGGCTTATCCTTCCAAAAAATATCTCTTATACCGATATTCGGAATGGGATAGTAACAAATACTGGCAGCAATATGTATTTAGTGAATTCCGATGGGGTTATTTTATCGGATTACTTTTTACAAAGCACTGGAAAATCATTAAAGGATTATGACCTGGATGCTCAATTTAAAAATAGTCCATTTGATGAGGAAAATAAATATTTTGATTATAATGAGCCATCCCGCTTGGTTAGTTGTGGATATCAGCCAAAACCGGGGTTATATATTGTAGGGGTAATACAAAAGCAGGATATTATTTCCGCGATTCTCCCAACATTATTGATTATTGGCATCTCTATTTTTGTGGTACTGGCGATTTTCTGTACCCTCTGCCTATTGATCTTATACCGTGCGTTTTCCCCGTATGAAAAACTGGTGAAAAAGGTATCTGAAACCTCGAATTCTCAGCTTGATGGCGCCCAATTATTGGATGAAGCGATTCAAAAAGGATTAAAAGCAAAACAAAAAGCATATGAAATGGCGATTTCCGATTATATTTTGGATATCGAAACCGATGTGGATACCATTACAGAATTGGAACAATGCTATATTGGTTCCTATACCCCTGTTATTTGCCAAATTGATAATTATAATCGGATTTCCTACCATACAAAAGCAACCCATAAATGCCGCGAAGTAATTGAGAGCATTTTTGGATTAATTGGAAAAACATTATGTGTGCACTTGGATAAAAACAAACTGTTTTTTATCCTGTGTGGCGATACAACCACAATCGCTCTAAAAGAGGTGTTGACAGATTGCCAAAATGCATTAAAAAATTCCGAAATTAGTACTTCTTATATTATAGGGCAGACCCAAACGCAGTTAAAGGATATTAAAGACTCCTATGATGAGATGCAAAAAAATATGTTTATGTCAATTTGTTATGGACCTGGTAATATCCTTACGGAAATTCAGGAAGTAGATCCAGTAGAGTTCCCAACCAACACAATCTCTGCTTTAATTGGAAGCATAAACACTTGTGATACCGAAAAGGTTACCAAATTGTTAGACCAAATCTTTGAAGATTTCCAGGGAAAAGTTAGTCCGCTCATCCCCATTTACCTGCTTCAGATTGCCTTGAATGTCATCAGTCATATCACTTCGTTTGACAGCAACCAGACCCTTTTTGATTATCAGGATATCCTCAATAAAATAACAGAGGCATCCAGCCTATCGGATGCTAGGACGGTTCTTTCCCAATTGTGCTTTGATGCTTGTAGCTATTTGGTTTCTTTCCAAAATAAATCCAAAAGCAAACAGGATATTGAACAAAAAATGATTGACTACTTAAATGAAAACTACAGCAACCCCAATCTTTCCCTTACCTATATTTCCAATATCTTTGGTTATTCTCCAAAATATCTGGGTCGTATTTTCAAAAATTATACCAACACCTTCTTTACCCAGTATTTAACTACCTTACGTATGGAAAAAGCACGGGATTTAATCTTAAATACCGATTTACCAATTGCGGATATTTTTGAATCGGTTGGTGTAACTACCTTGCAGCATTTTTACCGGCTGTTTAAAAAGCAGTTTGGAAATTCTCCCGCCGCTATGCGGAAAAACAAACCAAAAGAATAAATTTGTTTGCCCAGCTTTTTTGCTGGGCTTTTTTAGGTGCTTTAGCTGGAAGCCGGAACGCACATCTTTGCGTTGTGTGGCAACATCAGATGTGATTACTATTCAGCAAGCCACTTCAATATAGCAAGCAATGCAAACATATACATGTTTGCGATTTTGGCGGATTTTCTCCCCGCCAAATAACTCCCAAGCCCCCAAGATCGTCCCCTTCATTGACGGCTGCGAATCCTGTGGACGCTGAAATGTGAAATAAACAAAAAACTCTAAATGGTTTGTCCATTCACATAGAGTTTTCTTATTTCTCGTTCACTTGGCATAGGTCAGTATTTTTACAATACTTCTTTATGCACCTCTGCTATTTTTGGGCACACTATAAAACTCAATCGAAATAAAGAATATTATTCCGTTTAATAGTACTACAGAGAACCCCCTATTATGATACCAATGTACTTTTTCCTTAGAAAACTGTAGCGCTTTTTTAAGTCATCCAAATAATTGTGGTCAAGCATTAGTACATTTTGTTTAAGTGACTTATATTCATAATCGTGATCTGACAAACAGGTAACTAAAATAATCCCAAGTCCTATCACAACACATATTGCACAAAAAATCAGACCGACGACCGTATTTTTACCGAAAAGAAAAAGCGGAACAGATTATTATGCCAATACCAATCGCTATTCTGCGGGAAAAATTTTTCTCGTGTAAAATTCACGATTCGGCTTTTTCACGGCTTACATAACACCCATCTGTTGATTGTGTATCAAAAGATAGTCAATGGAAACTTCAAAAATATTATTAAGTATCATTAACTTTTCTGTTTCAGGAAAACCTTGATTATTTTCCTATTTGCTAATCGCCTGACAAGTGGTGTTAACCTTCTCTTCCAATGCCTCTTGTGACAGACCTCTTTCTTTTCTCAGCTTAAATAGTTTTTCACCAAATGCCATAGAGGGTACCTCCTTCTGTTTGAATTCTAATAATATTATATCAAAACAGAACTTTTTAATCTATCACTCTGAAAATGCACTTTGTCAACTACGGGTTGCGCCTTTGTTTTTCATAGGGTGAGCCTGTATTTAGTTGCTTTGTTATTTTCTCAATCAACACATTTGAATTTTTCGCCTCAATTGGGATGCTGTATTCATTTGCTTTATTGCAAACGAATAGCCTCAAATCATTTGTGAGAAGCATAAAACCGATATCGAGATAATTTTGATGAACATAGTTATACAGTTCAAAACCATTTCCATCTGGCATATTCAAATCCGAACCTACAAGCTCCGCTTGATCTATTTCGAGAAATTGTTTTGCAGACTGTAAACTATCTGTTTCCGCAACAGAAAAACCATTTTTCTGGAAAAATTTCGCTAATAGCTGCCGAATAAAAGAGTCATCATCGACAAGCAAAATTGTTTTCATTTTCTCGCCTCTAATCTTTTTTTAGGAATAGGGAAAAGATGCTGCCATTTTCATTAGATATTACTTTGATATACCCGTTCTGCTTATTCACAATATCACGGGTAAGATAGAGACCGATCCCTACGCCGTCAACTCCCGCCGACTGCTTTCCACGGTAAAACCTACCGAAGATCTTTGCCTGTTCTTCTTCGGGAATCCCAATTCCGTTGTCGGATATATCCAGCCGCAGATAGGATGGGTATTCGATAATTTTTAAACCCACAACACCACCGTTTGAGGTGTATTTCACAGCATTGTCAAGCACGTTGGTAATGGCTTCTGCCGTCCAGTTAAAATCGAGCAGGGCTTCAAAGGTCTGTTCGCAGTCAAAGGTAATGGTGATGTTTTTTCCCCTTGCCTTGGCATAAACCGTTTTTACCGCCTGCAAAACAATATCGTTTAGGCTGTTTCGTTCGGGTTTTAGACGGATAATGCCACTTTCCAAACGGGACATTTTAATCAGGCTGTTTGTCAAAAAGGTCAGCTTTTCCAGGGATATTTGCAGAGTGGCAATATATTCGTTTCGCTCCTCGTCGGATAATCCTGTATCACCGAGCAGCTGCGCAAAGGTGTTCGCCGCCGCTACCGGCGTTTTGATTTGGTGGGAAATATCAGAAATCAAAGTCTTAATATGCTCTTTTTCCTGTGCCAGCATTTGATTCTGCGCTCTTAAAATATTGCGGAGCTTTAGAAGCTGGTGCTGCAGCCGTGCGGTCAGGGTGTCCTCAGCTTCTGAAAAAACCGTCCGTTCCTGCTGCTCCACCAAAGCTTCAATGAGCAGTGTGATCTCTTCCAAGAGGTTATCGTTATAGCGGTTGTGCAGAAAGTCCAGCAGAAACAACAATCCGCATAAAAACACAAAAGCAGCAACGATAAAAAGCATACGGAAAAGAATGTCCTCCATAAAAAAGAACACACCAATCGATACCGCCGCTGTGGCAGCACCTGCCATTAAAATCAGTTTTCTGTAAATTCCAAAATGCTTCATCGTCATTCTCCAAAGGTATAGCCCATACCAAAAACCGTCACAATGTATTCCTGCTTTTCATCATTCAGCTTCTGCCGCAGCCGCTTAATGTTCACACGCACCGTATTGTCATCCACAAAGTTCCCGTCTATATCCCAAAGCTGTTCCAAAAGCATGGCCTTTGTAACAACCCTGCCCCTGTTTTCCATCAGATAAAGGAGAAGTTTGTATTCCGTTGAGGTCAGGTGTATTTCCTGTCCCTTCATCAAAACAAGGCACTTTTCCTTATCCACTTCTAAATCCCGGTATCGGACGCGGGCAGTTCCGCCACCGGTCCGTTTTAAGACCGCCAGCACCTTTTTCCGCAAAACTTCAATAGGAAAGGGTTTGGAAATATAATCGTCGCAGCCCGCCGAAAAGCCGGAAAGCATATCTTCCTCGGTGTCGTTGGCGGTCAGGAACAAAACAGGTGTTTCAGAAGTTTCACGGATTTTTTCACAAAGGGCAAGGCCGCTGCCGTCGGGCAGGTTAATATCCAGAAGGAACAAATCAAACTTTTGCTTTTGGTATTGCTGCAAGGCTTCCAGATAGCCATAGACTGCTGTAACCGTATGCTCGTCCTTTTTTAAGGCGATAGAAATGCCCTTGCTCAAAATTTTGTCATCTTCAAGGAGAAAAATATTTGCCATAGCCGCAGAACACACCACCTTCCTCAATATACAGAGTTGCGGGAACAGACGCAGCAGCGCTGCGTCCGTCCCGCAAACTCACTTAGTTTTCAAAATTGTGCAGCCGCTCAATGACCGTTTCATCTGAAGTCGCCTTGTAAACAATGGCAGGAACGCTCAGGCAGATCACAAAGATTGCTGCGATCAAACCGATGACAAGTGCAACAGGGTACTCAAATACCGCATAGTTTGCTATGTGGGGAACGGCGTCCGCCACCAACATTAGGAAAGTATTTCCAAAAGTCATAATCAACAACGTAGAGATGAGAGCGTAAATACCGCCTTCCAAGGTCAATATCTTTCTAATCTGCTTTTTCGTTGTACCAATGCTTTCCATAATAGCAAATTCATTTTTTCTTGCTACTACGCCGGTCAGCATCACATTAACAAAGTTAATCAAGCCAATGATAATGAGCAGAATTGCTGCACCGTTTCCTAACAGATTGACAGAATAGAACGTCTGATTAAATAGTTCTTTCTGGTTAACAGCAGATTTCATCTGCCACTCCGATGTGGTCAAGGTACTGTTGATTGCCTGTAATTCGCTGTCAATTTGTTCCAAGTCATTGAAATTCTTAATATCCACGCCGATTGCGGAAATGATCGGTTCTGTCGTCAGGCGTTCCATACCCGCTTCGCTGACGAAGATGATATTCGGCACAATATGAATGTCTTTTCGTCTGCCAATACTATCGGAAAGATTATTCCCATAATCGTCATAGTAAAAAGCTCCGTCGATTTTGAAATCGGTTGCCTTGCCATCAGTGCTGTCGGCGGTCAGCGTCAGTGTTTCACCCACTAAAGCGGTATTGGGAGCGTTATATTCGGTATCTTTTCCTGCAATCGCTGTTTCGCCACGCTTGAATGCTTCCATGTCAATGGGCGTATCCGGATGCTTGGCATTGTATTCTTCCAGCGCCTTGTCATCGTCAAGCGTTGTGATATAGCAGCCGTACTCACCGGATTCAGCGTACCCTTTCAGCGTCTCTATCGTCTGTTCATAGGATTGCCCTTTGGACTTATATCTGCTGTCCTCATATTGGATTTTCATAAAGCCTTCCAAAGCGGTTTCATCAAAGTCAATGCCCGCCCAAACGGTCTTTTGAACATCCACATTTTCAATACCATTGACTTGCTTGATCTGTTCCACAAAATGTTCGTCAAACTGCGGTACTTCCTTGTTGGGCTGTTCAGCCTGCTCAAACTGGATATCGTTGTACTCAAAGTGATAATCCATATATTCTTTAATAAAGTTTTCGGCGTTCATACTTCTTATGACTCCGTTTACGCCTAAAATCATGGTGATACCCATAAAGAGGGACATAAACACAAGAATCGCACGTTTTTTGTCACGGAATACATTGTGGAACGCCATCACGTGCAGCTTACCGCCATTGGTAGAATTTCTGCTTTTCGTTTTCTTCGGCGCGAAGTTCTGGAATTTCAGCGCTTCCACAGGGGAAATTTTTGCCGCCGCTTTTGCCGGCGCATTGCAGGCAATCCAAACTGTTACCGCCGAAAAGAGGATAGACAGGATATAGATCGACGGATGGAAGAACACCTCGGCATCCATTATCGACTTGCCCTGTTCAAAGCCCTCATTCAAGACAAGAGGAACAATGCCAAAGGAAACGGCGGTAGCTAACAAAATGCCAATGGGAATACCGATACAGGCAAACTTAACCGCCTGACTTTTCACCAGCGATTTGATCTGCGCCTGTGTTGTACCCAGCGTTTTCATCAAACCATAAAAACGGGTATCCTTTGAAATGGAGATATATAGGATATTGTAAATGAGCAGATAACCGCTGCCAATGATGAAGAATACCAAGAGGATCACCATTGCGATAACTGAACCGCTTGATGATTTCATTGAAGCCGAACCGCTAAAAGACTGGTTCTCGTTTAACTCCACATCTTTTTGAATCCGTATAAAATCGTCGGGCATTTTCTTCAGCGATAAAGAGAGAACGCCGTCCTGTGCCATTGTATAGCCTGCGTTTTTACAATAGCTTTCTGAAACAAAGCCCATTCCCGTGCCTGCATAGGAATGGAACCAGCCGCTTAATGTGAAAGTCCTTTCCTGCTGACCGTTTTTATCATAGTAGGACAAGGGGATTTCCATATTCAGCTTCGGGTCTGTAATGCCAAGCTGTGAAAGTGCGTCCTCCGATAGCATGATTTCATTTTCGCTTGCGGGGTATTTGCCCTCCAAATCCTTAATGGCTTCCTGATAGTGTTTTTCCCATTCAGTGGTGTCGTAATACTGGAGTGCAATGGAAAGCTCTCGTCCCTCGTCATTCTTCTCGGCAACCGAGCCGACCATATACTGCGTACCAATGGTTTTGACATAATCTAAGTTTCTAATCTGCTGTTCCTGCTCCGCCGTCGGCATCGCAAGGGACACATTTGCGGTTGTACCGGCCGTTCGTACCTGCATTAACTTCATATTTTCCATATAGTTAATGCCTAAACTGAACACCGTGGTGATCATAAAGGTGGTGAGGACGATTGCAAACACCGCAAACAGATTGCGGGTGCGGTTTGCTTTCATCATGCCTTTTTCCACCCGCTTGACCGCACTTTTATTCCGGTTAGCGTGCATACTTCACACCTCCCAAAATAACCTTGCCGTCCTCAATGCGGATTGTGCGGTCTGCCATTTGAGCGATTTCTTCATTGTGAGTAATCATAATGGTGGTCTGATGAAATTGTCTGCTGATGGATTGCATTAGCAGAATCACGTCCATACTGGTTTTAGAGTCCAGATTTCCAGTAGGCTCGTCAGCAAGGATAATAGCGGGCTTTGTTGCAAGTGCACGGGCAATCGCCACTCTCTGCTGCTGGCCGCCGGAGAGATTGTTCGGCATATTTTTGAGCTTTCGCTCCAAACCGAGGGTGTGGATAATTTCTTTTACAAAATCCGTATCGGTCTTGCCACCGTCGATCTCAATGGGGTACACGATGTTCTCATACACATTGAGGACCGGAAGCAGATTGTAGTTCTGAAAAACAAAGCCGATGTTTCTGCGGCGAAAAATGGTTAATTCCTCGTCCTTCATTTTCAAAAGCTCCTTGCCCCGAATCGTGACGCTACCGGAAGTAGGACGGTCTAACCCGCCGATCATATTCAGCAGGGTGGATTTACCGCTGCCCGATGTACCGATAACGGCAACAAACTCGCCTTCTTCTACAGAGATAGACACCCCGTCCAAAGCGTGGACTTCGCTTTCTCCATTGCCATATATCTTGCGTAAATCTTTTGTTTCAAGAATTGCCATAACTAAAACCTCCAAGTTCTTTTTATGATTTTAGTATAGCGTCCACTTCTTACAATCTCATTACAATGCAACAGAAATCCGCCGTTTTTTATTCTAAAGTTTTTTTCACAGATTCCAACCACTCCTCAATGGCCTGTGCCAAAACATATTGCTGTTGTAGAACAGCCCTACCCGTTACTGGAATATCTGTATCGTTTTTTTTCAAATTGATATTATTTTCCAGATATATTTTTAATTGTTTTACACTATTATCAATGTTTTTCAAACACTTTTTTCGGCTTTCCAGCGGTATATTTTCCAAATTGACAATAACCGCATTAAAGTCAAGAAAAATATTAACCGGTTTACAAGAAAGTTCGTCCATTAGTTTTTCAAATTGTTGTTCTCCTTTTTCAGTTAACGAATACACTGCCTTTTCCGGCATCTTTCCCTCTTTCTCAATCCGACTTATAATATACCCCTTTTTCTCCAATTGAATTACTTTTTTATAAATGGATGGTGTACTAATCTTTACCCATTTTGAAATGTTTCGGTATTCTACCAATTTTTGAAGGTCATATGCACCTAAAGGTTGTTTTTTCAATATTCCCAACACAATCAAATCAATAGTTGCCATATTGTTTCCTCCTTTACTATCTTGACAAGCACTATAAATTATAGTATAATACCGCTTGTATTTCAAGTACTATATTTTATAGTACTATAATTTATTTTATTTATCAAATGAAAGGAGAACACTATGGACAACCAAAACAAAAAATTGGAGTTATTAGGAAACGCTCCAATTCCAAAAGCCCTTTTAGCTATGGGTATTCCAACAATGATTGGTATGCTCATTAACGCTTTATACAATCTTGTTGACGCCTATTTTGTAGGCGGATTAGGAGAAAGTCAAATGGCTGCCATCTCGGTTGTATATCCACTCGGTCAAATAGTTGTGGGTTTAGGATTACTTTTTGGTAATGGAGCAGCATCTTACATTTCCCGATTGTTAGGACAACAAAACAAGGAGCAGGCGAATAAAGTGGCAAGCACTGCACTATATAGCAGCCTTATTGTAGGTGCAATTATAATCGTTTTCTCAATCATCTTTTTAAACCCCATCCTAAGACTTTTAGGTGCAACAGAAAGTGTCCTTCCTCATGCAGCTACCTATGCTGGTATTTACATTGTTTCCTGCATTTTTAGTGTTTTTAATGTCACAATGAACAATATCGTGACAAGTGAAGGAGCGGCAAAAACTACAATGTGTGCCTTGTTGTTAGGTGCAGCCCTCAATATCGGTTTAGATCCATTATTCATATACACTTTTAATTTTGGTGTTATGGGAGCTGCTATTGCAACAGCAATTTCACAGATGGTATCTACTCTTGTGTATCTACTCTATATATTCAGACAGAAAAGTACTTTTCAATTCAAAATAAAGGACTATACCTTTTCTAAAGAGATTCTATCTGAAATTTTCAAAATCGGCATTCCGACGCTTGTGTTTCAGCTATTGACAAGTATTTCTATTTCTCTAATAAACAATGCCGCAGGCAATTACAGCGATGCAGCCATAGCAGGAATGGGTGTTGTTACCCGTCTTATATCTATGGGCAGTTTAACAGTATTTGGTTTTATCAAAGGCTTTCAACCGATTGCAGGTTACAGTTATGGGGCGAAAAAATTTGATCGTCTGCATACTGCAATCAAAATCTCCATCTTATGGTCAACCATTTTCTGTATAATCGTAGGTTTATTTTTCAGTCTGTTTTCTACAATTATCGTTTCACAGTTTACAATTGGAAACGTAGAAATGATTAACATAGGAGCTTCCTCTTTAAGAATAAACGGTATTACATTTATGCTGTTTGGATTCTATACGGTATATTCGTCTTTGTTCCTTGCCCTTGGAAAAGGAAAAGAGGGGTTTATTCTTGGAGCTTGCCGACAAGGCATCTGTTTCATCCCTGTTATCTTAATTTTACCACTTGCATGGGGATTAAACGGTATTTTGTATGCACAACCGATTGCCGATATACTTTCTGCCCTTATCACAGTAGTGATGGCAATTCCATTACATAAAAATTTAAGTGTTAAGCGAAAAAACCTATGATCTTCCCCAAAATGGATTGTGATGTAAAAACAAAAATACCCTATTCTAAACCCGGAATTCTCATTTTTTACTTTTATGGATGGATATCTTTTTTTGTCAACACTTTTCAGACTGAGTCTAAATGTAATTTGCGTTTGGATTTTTTTATATAGAAAAATAATTATATTCCTATACATGATTCTAAATCATAAAATAACATATAAACCTTGCTTTATGTTTTGTTTTTTACATTTTATTACTGTTCTATCTAATTAGATCAGCTTGATATTTTTATTGTAAGTCTATTTTAGATTTGTGGATTTTTTGTTATTTTAGTTTTACTTTGTTATAAGCTGAAAACTCTTTAAACATAGATTATATTGTTATTAGTAAACGGATAACATACAAACGAGAAAAACTAGGTTTAAAACAACGTGATGTCTGCGAAATAGCAGATATCAATGATAAAAATTGAAAATACTATTGAAAAAGCTAGTTTATCTGTTTTCAATTTTAGATTATCTTATAAATAGACTACAAGGCGAAAAAACAATTTAATCTGTTGATGATTTATATTCTCAAATGATACAACGTTCCGAAGAGCAGCTCTACTTTATTAAAATGTAAGTATCAGTACTATTAAAAAAACAGGAACTTAATTAGCATCATATTAAATACAGAAGAAATTAGAAAACATTTTGATCAGAGAGAAATTTTAAAACTTTCAAAAATAGCACTATGTTAACTTATCTATCTTTTTTCATCCTTTTCAGCTTGCTTAAAGCTCTCCCTTAGAAATTATTCCATGACGCTTTTTCCATATCCAAAGACATCATATGTAAACACGACATCTATTCAATCGATGCCATGTATTTTTGCATAGGTTCTCAGATATATTGCTTTAACTTTATGAATCGGATTAAAATTACAAAAGGCTGGTTTTTTAACCAGCCTTTTGATAATATCGAAAGAAAAATAGAATAGGAACTATTGATTCGTTATTTTTTCTTACGAGTAAGTAATAATGCTGCACCAGCTAAAGTGATCACTGCTAAGCCCGCAATTGGAGCAAAATCTCCTGTTTTTGCTGCGTTTGCTTTTGGTGTGGTAGATTCTTGTCCTGTTTGTGTACCGTCTACATGATTATTTTCGGCTGGTGTTTCTACTGTTACCAACCCTTTCATTGCTTCTTGTACTCTTGTTGTTGCTGCATCTACTTCCTCTTGGCTTGCGTTTTCATCCGCCATCACTTCGTTCGCTTTTGCTACTGCTGCTTGCAGTATTCCATAGCTTTCTGCTGTGTAGCTGCTTCCATCAATTTCTCCTGCTACCTTTATTACAGTTTCCAAAATTGATTTGTCCGCTTTGAATCGCAGTTGCAACATTCCGCTTAACAGTTCATCGATCGCTGCGTTCACTTCTTCCTGGCTCGCATTGGCATTCTCATAGACTTCCTGTGCTTTTTCTTGAATCCCTGCGAATACTTCCCATGTTGCTGGAGTGTAGTCTTCTTCCTGGTATCCTGCACATTCATCTAACAGTGCTTTTAACTGACTCTTGTCTGCCAGTTTTTCCAATGCCTCATAGGCTGCTTTCAGGTCATTGTATGCTTTGTCAATTTCCTTCTGCATTGCTTCTTCGTCTGCTAATACCGTTTCCGCATTTGCCAATGCTGTTTTGAAGTTTTCTTTCGCCGCTCCATCACGGTACTGGCTCAGGTCGGTATCTTTTACCTGATCATACAGTTCCTGTAAAGCTGTCTTGTCACCTTTTTGGAATCCTAGCTTATGGATTTCTTTCAGCAAGGTTTGCCATGCAGTGTTTACTTCTTCCTGGGTTGCGGATGGATTATTATATACATTCTGTGCTTCTTCCAATGCTTTGTCAAAGCTCTGTTGCACTGATGGAATCGCATTGTTGTATTCATCTGTTCCTTTCAGATGGTTTGCTTCTACGATTACTTTGTCCAGGATGGTTTTATTCGTATCTACAGGTGGTTCTGGTGTTTCGGTTACCACCAATACTGGATGGGTTTCGCCTTGTTCCCAAACGGTTTCTGGATTACCCTGGTTTAGTAAATCAACTAGGCTTCCATCGATGAATTGTTCATTTTCAATGGTTCGGCTGTTTTCAATATTACCAGTATGGCTGGATGCGGTAATGCTAGTGTTTGCGTAACAGTTGATAATAGTACCTTTATTGTTTCCGCTGTCATCCTGATTGTCGCTGACAAATCCGCCAGTACGTCCACCGGTAACAGTAATATCTTTTGCATAGGAATTTTGAATGGTACCATTGCGGTTTAAGCCTAAAAATCCAGCGGCTACACGTCCACCTACACTTACATTGGCATTGATGACATAAGAATTGTCAATCAATCCTCCAGAAAGGGTACCTGCCAAACCTCCCGCACGAAGGTCAGCTACGCCATCATGTGTAATGGTTACGTTTTCGACACCCAAATTTTTTACAGTACCTGTAACAGTACCAAACAAACCAAAGGTTGCGTATTTAGAGGTACCTGGGATGGTGATATTAGATACCACATGGCCGTTTCCGTTAAAGGTACCAGCAAATCCAGCGCCAGAAGTAGTTGAATTGCTAGTGCCAATTGGTGTCCAATTGATGCCAGATAAATCAATATCTGTATTCAATTCCACATATTTATCTTGAAAACTATCACCAGAATTTACAGTATTGGCAAACAGCTTGAATTGATCCAAGCTATTAATTTGATATGGATTGGACTCGCTTCCATCCTGCGCAATAGGAACCAGATTTTCGATTGCGCTGTTTAATAAGTCGGTTGCTTGTTGTACCTGTTCCGCGGTAGCATCTTTGTTATTTTGTACTTCCTGCGCTTTTGCCAAAGCTTCTGTTAAAGCACGGTAAGAATCAGCTGTGTAGAAGAATTCGTTGATATTAGAAGCATTGCTGATCGCTTCTTCCAATTCAGCTTTATTTACAACCGTGCTGGAGAAGCTGTAAGAACCAGATTGCAGTTCAAAGATTGCTTTTCCGTTTTCGGTTCCAATATATTCAATTCCTTCTACTGCCTCTTTTGTAACATCTTTGCCACTTTCATAAATTGCGGTTGCTTTGTCAGAAGGCAAGTAAAGGGTAGCGGTAGTATTTGCTGGAACAATAGCATTGTAGGTAAAGTCATTTCCATCCAGTTTCCATCCACTTTCAATCAAACCATATTGAGAGTTGTAGGAACCATTTGCGTAGGTCATACTGCCACCATATACTGGTTGTAAACTAAAGTGTTTGTATGCAGGGGATGCTGGATCAACTGTGATACCTAGCACGCCACTGTATAGCCATCTGGCAACTGTACCAAATGCAAAATGGTTAAACGAATTCATAGTAGGATTCCCAAAACCGCTTGGGGAATAAGAATCCCAACGTTCCCAGATGGTTGTAGCCCCTTGGGTAACGGGATAAAGGAAGGAAGGAAATTCGGTATCTTCCAATAAGGAATAGGCAATATCTTCATGGCCATACTCACAGAGAACAGGGAGCAAAAATCCGGTAGAGATAAATCCGGTAGAAATTTTGCCATTGTATTTATCGCTTTGGATTACAGCAGCCAATTGGTCCGCTGTTGCCTGTTTCATATCATCTGGAACAACGTCAAATGCAAGGCCAATGACATAAGAGGTTTGTGTGTTGACAATTGTTTGTCCATTTTCTTTTAAGTAGAATTTTGCCCAAGCGTCTTTAAACCCTTGTGCGTATCCAGCAAACCGTTCTGCATCCTCAGTTTTGCCAATTGCGGTTGCCATCTCTGTCATTAAATCACAAACGTATGCACAGAAAGCGGTATCCGTTAACGCAACTGGTGTTTCTTCTTTGTCCAAAGCAAGCCAATCGCCATATTGGGTTTGGGAAGTGCGCAGGTGGTTTTCATCCCTATCTGCATATAGGTATTCGATATAATTTACCATTTTGTCATAGGAACGTTCGATAATTCCAACATCCCCATAACGGATATACATATTATATGGGATGATAACGCCGCCATCAGCCCAGCCGTTATAAGCAGGGTCATTTCTATCATTTGGCGGTGCGCCAGGTGCGCTATTTGGGAATGCTCCATTGTCAAATACACAGTCATTTACTGACATAAGGTACTGGTCAAAAAATGCTTTTACATCCATGTTGTAGCCAGAAGTATCTGAGAACACCTGAGAGTCGCCAGTATAGCCATAACGTTCGTCACGTTGTGGACAGTCGGTTGGAATGGATAAAAAGTTGGATCGCTGTCCCCAGTATACATTCCGTTCCAGACGATTTACCAGTGAATTGGAGGATTCAAAGCTTCCAGTATCCTCCATATCAGAGTACAAAACAATCCCTTTTACGCTAACAATGTCTTCCAGGTCAATCCCACTGATTTCGACATACCGGAATCCATGATAGGTAAAGGAAGGACGGTATGTTTCTGGCCCGCCGCCTTTTGCGGTGTAGTAATCATTTGGTTTCGCGTTTCTCAGGGTTCCCAAGTACAGGGTGCCTGGATCGCCATCCGCATTTGGTTCCCCATTGTTGAGGGCTTCTGCATGGCGCATCATTATTTGAGTGCCAGCCTCAGTATTTACCGTTAATTCTACAACACCGGCAAAGTTTTGGCCAAAGTCAAAAATATGCAGGCCTTCTTTTGGCTCTGTAACAGCAACTGGTTCTAAAATTTCCATTGGTTTAACAGAACCGGAAATCTGTGAAATAATCTGGCCAATCCCCAAAGCTTCCGCTGTGGTTGTGCCAACTTTACTGTAATGATATGGTTTTAAGGTTCTGGTAGCATCGTATACCTCGCCGTTATACATATCATTGCTTAAAATTGGACCATCATCGGTGTATTCCCAACTATCATCCGTTACAATGGTTTGAGTGGAACCATCTGCATAAGTAATGACCATTTTCGCAATAAATGCTTCCTGAACACCTTTAATTTCATATGCGATGGCACCAAGGTACCACCCTTTTCCGATGGTAGCGCTGATGGTGTTTTGTCCATCTTTGATAAGGTCGGTTACATTATATGCCTGGTAAGTGATATGATCTTCATATTGAGTAAATCCAGGGGCAAGCGCTTCATCCCCAGCTTTTTTATCATTAAAGGTCAATTCATATAGCCCTGCCGCAGTGGCGTAAATACGTGCGTTTACCACATTTTCCGCAGTTTGATCCAAGTCGAACTGTTTCCGGAAAATTGGAGCAGCTACCTTACCGGAATAAGTACTTGCTTCGTTTGGAAGGCCAACATTGGAATACCATGGAGCGCTTCCATATGGAACCACTTCGTTTTCATTTGCTCTGTTTGGATATTTCCATATATTGCGGTCGCTGTCATCATAAGAAATAGAGGTATAATCCTCTGTAATATTAGTAGAATTACTAGCCAGCCATGTTTCATCTGTGACAAAAATGTCATGGGTACCATCGGTATAAGTCAGTACGATTTTAGCAACCAAACCGCCATCTCCAACTTGCTTGTTGACAATAGATGCAGTAAAAATATTTTCGCCATTCGGGTTGATCATATCGGTCAAATAGATTACCCGGCCGGTTCTCCAGATATCCCCTTCGTTTGGAATATCCGCAATCTGTGTCCCATTAAAGTGGGCAACGCCATAATCGTCAGCAGTAAAAGCAACATAAGCGTTTTCCAGGGTTTTATTGGCATCTGGCTGGAATTTGAATCGGAAATAAGCGGTTTCTGGCTGAGCTTTTGTACTGCCTGCCCAAATCCAGTTCGCTCCATCCAAGGTCACCAAATCTTTTGGGTAAGGGTAGGTTCCACCACGTACAATCCAATCCGCATCGTCAAATCCACCTGATAACACGCCCATTTCAAAAGTAGCAGCATCAGAAACCACCTGTTTTCCGTCTTTATCCCAGATGGTTACTTTCCAATAATAGGTGGTGTATGCTTCCAGAGGATCCCCTGCATAGGTAATGCCAATAGAAACATCTCCTGTTTGTTTTTGAGAATCCCAAACAACATTTTGGAAATTATCGTCTTTGGCAACAACCACTTGGTAAGCGGTTTGTTTTTGTCCTCTGATTGTGGAACTCATTTTCCAACTAAAAATAGGGTTTGGGGTATCAATCCCCATGGGATTCTCCAAATCATTGGTTTTCATCCCCACAATTTGTGTTTCCTGCTCCGATGCAGCAAAACTGTTGATTGGCATAATCATAGTAAACACCATTGCGATTGCCAGCACCAGTGCTAAAATTTTGTTTCTTTTCAACTCTTTTACCTCCATGAGATGATATTAGAGGCTTTCTACACGAAAGCACCATTATTTTTTGTTGTAATGAATTGTCCTCCTTGTGTATCCTAGATTCGGGCAAAATAACCCTATATACAATAACTATTATAATAAAATTTTTGTTAAAATAATATTCATAAACACAACAAAAAAACAAGATTAAATTTGTATAATTATTAAATAATAGAGGTAAAAAGGAACAAATCCTCCTTATCTATTATAATTGTTATAGTCATGACTCTGGGGAGTACTCCCACACCCTTAAGAGGTATTACTATGCGCCGCATACAAATTTTATGTAATGAAGATCGCATACCGGGCGCGATAAAAATCGGACGCACTTGGGCAATCCCTGATGATGAGCCGAAACCGGCAGATGCTCGAATTAAAAGTGGAAGGTATATCAAGACTTCCACTGAAAACGAAAAGAAAGCCACATTTTTATACCAGTACCTCCTACAATAATGGGATAAGTCGGCACAGAGAGTTAAGTTCTTCCAATACGGGAAAGGTCATTTGCGATAATAGCTGTATGGAGGTTTATTATGCCTACATTGAATAAAATATTTGACAAGTGCGGCGTTGCGCTGTATCAAAACGAAAGTCTTGATCATTATTATCAAGAACCGTATCAGGACGAGGGTGATGAAATCAAAGTAATCGGAGAACCGTTTGAAACGGACAAGTCAAAGAAAATACGAAAATATGACCTCTATGTAGAAGATCGCACTTTCTCTAATTTTTTATTCTTCATGGATGGTTCTAGACGGACATATAAAATTGGCGATATTGTGATTGAGGGCAAGAAAATTTATCCAGTAGTCGTTGCTCAAATCAGAGCTGGCTGTACTGAAAGAGGCAGTGAGAAAAAGCTCCACTCACATCAGGCAATACAGCGAAAGAATCTTTTACTATTAAGCGACAAAGTCAACACGGTAGATTTCAAAGAAATCCAACAGCGTATTACCAGAACAAAGGTCGCACAAGAAATGTTTCTGGAAGTGGTCGAGTATCGCTTTGAGCCGGAAAAACATAATATTCTTGTTAATGCTGCAATCGCAAAAGCCAACACTATGATGCATGATATGGAAATAGAAATTCTGTCAAATATGGTCAAATCTGGAGTGTTGGACACTGACCGCATGCTAGTGGTAGACGGACCGCTTCAATTTCTCCGTCAAGACACAGGAAAAACCGAGTTTGCTGATCTGTTTTACAATGTAATAGGTGTTTCAAAGAGTTTCAATCCTATGCTCCCCACATCCAGCAAATCCAAACGCGGAGGAACACAAATAGGCGCAGAACTTTTGAAACTTGAATATGGTGAACGTACCCCGGTGTTTTTGAAAGAAAATGACCGTGGCAGGCGATTTGGGGTATGGTATCTAAGAATACGTCCCAAAAACAAAGTTTCAAATCCTCTCGAAGGAATAATCAAAATTGAGAAAATGGTGTTAGAGGATTATTACGACAGTGGAATTCCAACAGATGTTGTCGATACAATTTCTTTATCATTGCTCAATGAAGGTTCACCAACTTGTTATGGGCGCGATGAACGGTGGGCAAGTCATCTATACCCGGTATATCTGACAGAAACACTTATCAAGTCCACATTTGAAAGCGACCTGGTGTTTATCAATAATTTTAAACGAGATTTTCGATAATAAGAGGAGATAGAAAAATGAGTACAAGAAAGCTGATTGGCAAGGTATCTGCCACAGAAAAGAATCCTTCATCCTGCGATGAGTTCCAATTTTGGCTGTCTGATGATACAATTCTGAGTCCGTTCGACATTGTCCTTGTACATAACAAAACGGACGATTCGATCACATATGGCGTTGTTCAAGATATTTTCCATATTACAGATGGTACAGGTCATATCAGCAATTACGTTTCCTCCGATTTTGGCAATGTGGATATTGCTCCTATGACAAGACGTCTGTCTCTTTCCTATGCCAAAGTGTCGGTCATTCATAACACCAAAGAAAACTTCATGCCGGTATTCAAAGGATCTGCTGTATATACGGCGTTTGAAATGAAAACCCTGGCAGATGCTGGAAGAGTTGGAACCGAAGCGTATTCTATCAGTGCTGACTTTAAAATGGAAGGGACACGGGAAACAAATGGAAACGTCCATGACGGCATTTACTATGTTTTTGGTGCGACCAGTGCGGCAGAAACTGATTTTTATCAGGCATTCATTGATTTTAGTTCTTTCCTAAATGGAACAAACGCTCCTAAAATGACCGTCACAAAAGGCAGCGAACCAAACGTTCCTATCTTAGAGGTAGATTTATCTAACCTGATTACAACTGAGAACTATAAAGACACACATAATTTTAAAATTGATGTAATCAGTGCAAATAAAATCAACTATTATCTGGATGGACAGATGATTGGCTCCACTACTACAATCGACGCTACTATGGAAAATGCTACTTTTGGCTTTAAAATTACCGGAAACACTAATGATGCTATGTTGTTGCCAATTACAAAAGCTGAGGTTACTAATCTCTGTGTTCAAACAGGCGATAGAATATTGTGCGATAATGATGATCTCAAGAACATCAATACTACTGTTACAAACGCCAGCAGTAGAGGGTATACCATTAAAGATGATGTATATTATCCATCCGTAGCTAGTAAAGAATACCCTGCTTATTTATACGGAGTAAATACTTACACCGAAAATAGATATCGAATTATTTTGCCGCATACTGGTCAGATTGTTCCATATATTAAACTTGGAGGAAACACCGAAGCAGGTAAATTGATTGAAATGTGGACAAATACCAATTACTTTGGTGGGCAACGATCAGAATATGTAACAAAAGCCGGCGAGCAGGAATATGAAGCAAAAGGCTGGATCAACGGCGATCAGCTTTTCTTTAAAGTTCCATTTGGTGTAGAAATTATCGCAGCAGGATACCGGGAAACAGGCTATGATGTAACAACTGGTGCGGAAGTTGGTCAAGATACTGATTTTATCGGTTACTTTGACAGTGTTATCGATGAAAATGATTCTTCCGTATCACAATTTACTGGTGGTCATACTTGGTCCGAAGATGAAGCAAACACAGATAATAACTTCTACGATGAACTCTGGAAAAAATCTGTACGAACCGTATATGAAACCATCCGTGACCAGTATATGGACTGTGCCGCTCAGGAACGAGCACAATATATTGGAGATGCTGTAAACGAGATGGAAGAAGGTTTCTATTCTATAGGACCAGAATTAAACGATCTAAGCAAAAAAGCTCTTTATAATATTGTGGATTATCAATTCTCCAAACCTGGTACAGATGGCAGAGAAACTGATTATTTCACAAGTAACGTCCGACCAGGAAGACAAACCCAGGAAATTATTGTACAGTCTTTAGCAACAGCACACGCTGCTTATAACTATTATTTATTTACAGGAGATCAGGAAGTTCCTGGCTATACTTATCAAAGATTATTTAATATCCTTACCATGCACGACATGGAAACAGAAGGTGAATATGCAGGTCTTGTAAAAATCCGTACCAAAAATATGGGCGGCTGGGGTGCCACATGGCTTGACTGGGGTAATAACCAGGATACCTTGTTAACTCACAATGTTTGGTGGTACACTTCTGCGAAAGCTGTCCGCCAATTGGCAGACGCAGAAGGTTCTGGAGCAACCCAGGAACAAAAAGATTGGTTGGATAGCCGCATGAAGAGTATAGAAGATAATTTCTATAAATTCTGGAATGAGGATTTACAGGCATATGCAGTGCCTTGGAGTGAATCTTCCTGGACAAACGCTACCCCTTTGGAAAATGGTTCCCATGTTGTAGATGATAGAATGAATGCACTTGGTGTTATTTGCGGATTAATTCCGGAAGAAAAATATCCAGCCATGCGGAATGTATTTATGGGCACAGAGAATTCTCCAGCCTATGAAAACGCAAGCATTTATATGGAAAAATACGTAATTGAAGCACTTTATAAAATGGGTTATGCTGAAGACGCTATGCAGCGTTCTGCAAAACGTCATATGGATATGGTCAACGAAAAAGAAATTTCCGCCATGCCAGAACATTGGGATTATAGAACCAATGGTTCCGTAGGTCATGGATGGTCTGGAGGCGGTATGATCGCTATGTCCCGTTATGCAGCCGGTATTGAACCAACTGAACCAGGATATGTAGCTTGGCATGTAATCCCTCAAATGGGCAACTACCATTCCATTGATACCCGTGTACCATCTGAAATCGGTAATATTGATGTAACTATCAATAAGACAGATACTACTTTGGACATGACAGTGGTTTCCCCGGGAAACAACGCAGAAATTTGGGTCCCAGTAGAAGACGGTCAGCAGGTTGTAACAGCGAGTAACGCAGTATTCAAAGGAATCGAAGAAGCTTATCAGAAAACTTATGCTGTTTATGAAATTTCTGAAGCAGGAAGTTATATCTTTACGGCTTCTGAAACCAATAAGGATATTCTGGATTCTATCATTGAATACGCAGAGAAGGCCAAAGCAAGCGGAGAATATGACAATGCCATTGAAAGTGTACAGAAATCCTTTGATACAGCACTGGAAAATGCGAAAACAGTAGCGGAAAATGAAAATGCAAGTCAAGAAGAAATTGATCAAGCATGGAAAACACTGCTGAATGAAATCCACAAATTAGGATTTGTAGCTGGTGATAAAGACAGCTTAGCTAGTTTAATTGAAGCAGCGGAAAAAATTGACCTGAGTAAATATGTAGAAGCAGGAAAAGTAGAATTTACTATAGCCTTGGAAGCAGCAGTAGCAGTATATGAAGATGGCGACGCTATGCAAGCAGAAGTAAATGAAGCAGCAGATAACCTGTTAAATGCAATGCTGAACCTGAGATTCAAAGCGGATAAGTCTGTTTTAGAAGATGTTCTTGCGGAAGCAGGCAAAGTGGATACGAACGCATATACAGCGGAGAGCTATGCGGCACTGACAGCGGCGGTAGCAGAAGCAAATGCGATCATGAAAAATGAAAACGCAAGCCAGGAAGAAGTAGAGGCAGCAGTAACAAACGTACAAGCTGCAATGGATCAGTTAGTAGCAGTAGATGGAAGTGTTTCAGAAGAAACAACACCGTCCACTGATGATACAGCTACTCAAACTGGACAGAAATCAACCACCCCAAAAGCAAACGCGGCGAAAACAGGCGACTTCGCACCAATTGCAGGATTGGCAGCGATCAGTCTGGCAGGCATAGCACTGTGGATCACCCGTAAGAAAAAATAATCAATTGTAAATTTCTTTTTCTCTCATATAAAAAACACCAGCTTTTCTATTAGAAAGGCTGGTGTTTTTTTATATGAGAGATTATAATTGTTACAATTAAATAGAGAAAAATATAGCTGAAGATTATATGGTATTAAATTTTTTTAACGTAGTATGTTTCTTTCGATATTCTGCAGGGGTAATGCCGCAATATTGTTTAAAAATTTTTTCAAAATAGCTTCGTTCATGGTAGCCTAGTTTATCTGCAATTTCCTCAATCGAAAGATTCGTATAGGATAGTAGATAGTAGGAATTTTTCAATCGGATACTCCGTAAAATATCTGAAAAAGTCCGTCCAGTCTGTTTTTTAATATATTTACTCATAGATGTTGTCGTATAATGGAAATGATCTGACATATCTTGTAAAGTTACAGTTTTATAATGTTGTGAAATATACTCTATCAAACTAGAAAATTCTAAATTTTTATCAGGTGACGTTTGTGTAAGAAAATCTTGGTATTGTTCCGCCAGCTCATATAGTAAACAGATGAAATTCGCTTTTTTTACCTGTTGTTTTTTAACCGGGTTTTGGACACATTCCACAATCAGTTTTCTTAAATAAAATTCACAATCTGTATCGGTTAAAATATCAAAAATGTAAAATTTGGATTTGTTTTTTCGGTTATAGATAGAATCTAAGAAAAATCCTAAAAAACTGTCGTTTTCACTCATTAGTTGAACAAAAACTTCATCAAATAATTTTGTGCTTATCAAAATATTTAGGATACTAGAATTAGGATAAACATACATAGTATGCAAAGTATTTGTATTCATCATGCATAGTTGGTTTTGATAAAAGGTATGTTCTACCCCATCTAAAAAACATTGGCAGCTTCCTTGATATACATAGATTAACTCAAAATATTCATGGCAATGGTACAGTAAATTTCCATTAGAAGAAAATTTTTGTGCTCGATAAAAATCAGGCATTATTTTAATATTCTGATTGAAATTATTATGGTTAGAGAACAGTATTTTTTCCTGATATACTACATATTTTAGATTTTGTCTATTTTTTAAAACTGGTAGGGATAAATTCAAATTTTTAAAATGTTTTTGGTTGTGAATAGACTTTATAAACTGCTCCATAAATTGCTGTATGATCTGATGATATTGTTTCATAATAATTCCTTCTAAATCAAAATTTGTTGAAATAAACTAATTTTATTTATGTTTTATTTTATATTATAACAACAAGAAGCAAAAAAGTATATATAACCAGACAAAAATTTATCTACCATAAAAGAAAAAAATTTTTTATACTTTAGATATCATTTAAATTCAAGGAGGAAATAAAATGAAACAAACTAGAAAACATAAGGTGGTTGCTTGTATGTTAGCCGCCCTCATAGCTGTCAGTGCAGGATCATATTCTATGACTGCATTGGCGCAAACAGATTCAAGTGGAACCAATACATTATCAAATGAATTTAAAAATGTTCCAAAAGAAGCAAAATCCAGAATCCGTTATTGGGTTCCACAAGCTGCTATGGATGATAGTGATATAAAGAAAGATATCAAAAATATTGCAGATATGGGATATGGTGAGATTGAAGTAGTAGCTATTACGGTTTTTGGAAATATAGGTGAAGAGAATAGTTGGGGCACAGATAATTGGAACCATAAGATGAAAACTGTTTTACAAGCAGCAAAAGAATATGGCATTACGGTCGATTTTACCAATGGACCAGCATGGCCAATTGCAATGCCAAATATCTTTAGCGCCGATGATGAAGCGGCGTTATATGAGATGACTTATGGCACTATAGATATTGAAGGAGGAACGACTTATCAAGGAATTGTTCCAGAACGGACTACCATCCGGCAAGAGGGCACAACCAAATTAAACGCTGTATTGGCTTACCGAAAAACAGCGGATAAAACAATTGATTTTAACAGTAGGATAGATTTAACTGACCAGGTTGTACTGGACCAAGAAAATCAGGCGAACAGTACTATCACCTTTACCGCTCCAAATGACGGAGATTGGGTGTTGTTCAGCTTTTTTGAACAGCCTGCTACACAAAAAACTTCCGGTTATTATGTCATTGATCATATTGGATTAGCAGGAGCACAGGCAGCAATTGATTTTTGGGAAAACAATCTGATTCCAGAAATCAAAGACTATTTGGATGTAGTAGATTCTATTTTCTGTGATTCTCTAGAATATAATGTAGCGATGGAGTGGACAAGAGGATTTGAGGATATTTTCTATCAACAAAAAGGATATGATATTACTCCATATCTACCTGTAATTGGACAAACGGGAACATACCCAACAACTAATATTGCGGGTTACCAATTTAGTGATAATAAATTAACAGAGCAAGTAAAAAACGATTATTTAGAAGTGGTTTCCTATTGCTATAATGAGTACCATTTAAAACCAATGCAGCAGATGGCAGAAAAATATGGCTTAAACTTGCGTTATCAGGTGGGATATAATAAACCATTTGAAGTGGAATCTGCCGCATTATATACCGGAATTCCAGAGGGAGAGGCCCTTGGAAGAAAATCAATTGATAATTTGCGTGCTATGTCAGGGGCAGTTCACATGGGAGATAAACCACAGTATTCTTTTGAGGGTGCAGCAGAAGGTGGAAACTGTTATGGTCAAACTTGGGAAGATTTGATGTGGTGGCTCAAACGCAGTTGGGCTGGTGGTGTTAATATGCAAACATTACATGGAGCAGGATATTCTGGAGGATATCATGGAACAGGGAATCAAAATGGAAATGTTCCAGGTAAAAAATGGCCAGCATTTGCTTTGTTTGGTGGTGTTGTATCAAATGTTTGGAACTGTGTTACGTCCTCAGAACAATCTTCTTATTATGTTGACTATATGGGACGTCATAATTATATTTTACAAAAAACTGCAAAAATGGATGTAGCTGTTTACCGCAATGAATATTTAAACGATGGCGTTGGAGGAGATGGCAGCTATATTTATCCAGATGATGGCATACTAAACAGTTATGGATATAGCTATGAATTTGTTTCTCCTACTTTGTTGGATTTGGAAAACGCTATGATCACCAATGGATATCTGGATGAAGAAGGTCCAGCTTATAAAGCAATGGTCATCCATAACCAGAAAGGGATGCCGGAAGAAACAGCGGAAAAATTGCTTTCTATGGTAGAACAGGGATTCAAACTAGTATTTGTAGGGGAGACTCCATCCCAGGAAATGTATTATGAGGATGTGCTATCTGGAAATAGCGACGAAAAGCTGCAACAGATAATACAACAAATATTAAATCATAAAAATGTCATTCATGTGGACAACTATGACCAGGTACCACAGGCATTAGAACAGTTAGGAGTTCAGCCAGATGCGGATTATGAAACTCCAGCCGATGTATTGTCTATGCACACAACGGATGAAAATATAGATTATTACTACCTCTATAATTACAATAAAGTTCCTTATGACCAAGGTGCTTCTCAGGATACCTCAGCAGATGCTTCCTATCCTGGAATTGATAAAGAAAAATATTTTAAAGATAAGACGGTAAACCTTACTTTGGAAGGAGAAGGAAAACCATATTTGCTCAACGCCTGGACAGGTGAAATCATCCCGATTGCAGAATATAAATTAGAAAATGGCAAAGTAAATCTCACTTTAGATTTTAAAGGTGACGAGGAATTGATGATTGCTATTTTAGACGACCAAACCGCAATTCAAAATGGAATCCAGCCAATGGATACCTATGTGGAATCTTCACAAACCCAGTCTGGAAATCTGGAATATGTAGACGGAAATCTGGTATTCAAATCCACAGAGCCAGGAGAATATCAATTCCAATTAAACAATGGAACCGTTATAATAAATACCCCAGAAGTACAAGGTAGTTTACCAATTGAAAACTGGAACCTAAAAGTCAATTATATAACAGCACCGGAAAATGGAAGTACCTCCTATTATGATTCGGTATGGAAAGAATCAGAAATCATTCAATTAGACCAGTTAAAATCCTGGAGCGAAATCAAAGGAATTGAAACAGCTTCTGGAGTTGGAACCTATATGGCAACATTCAACCTAGAAAAAGGCTGGGCAGAAGGATATGGTGCTACCATAGATTTAGGCGATGTAGAGGATAGCTTTACTATAACAGTAAATGGAACAGAAGTTCCATTCCCGAATCAGTTGGATACTGTAGTAGATATTGGACCATATGTAAAATCTGGAGAAAATACAATTGAAATAGAAGTAGCATCTACATTATACAATACAGTGAATAACAAAGCAGAAAAAATATCTGGCTTATTAGGAAATGAAGGCATTGTTAGTGTAAGACCATATGCCTGTGTAGAAATAGAAGAAACAGCGGATAAAGGTATCTTAAATTCTGTGATTGCATACGCAGAGAATGCGAAATCAAGCGGGGAATATGACAACGCCATTGAAAGCGTACAAAAATCCTTTGACGCAGCGCTGATAAACGCCAAAGCAATAGCAGAAAATAATGGGGCAACCCAAGCAGAAGTAGATGTGGCATGGCAGACACTGCTGAATGAAATCCACAAATTAGGCTTTATCGCAGGAGATAAAACAGAATTAGCAAGCTTAATCGCAGCGGCGGAAGAAATCAATGGAGAATTAGACCGTTATGTAGAAGCAGGCAAAGCGGAATTCACCGCAACACTGGAAACAGCACAAACAGTATACAAGAATGGCGACGCAATGCAGGCAGAAATCAATGAAGTAGCGGATGATTTGTTAAATGCAATGTTGAACTTGCGGTTTAAAGCGGATAAAAGTATTCTGGAAGAAGTAATAGTAGAGGCAAACAAGATTGATGCATCTGCATATACAACAGAAAGTTACGCAGCACTGACAGGAGCAGTAAATGAAGCAAAAGTGGTACTGGGAAATGAAAACGCAAGCCAGAAAGAGGTAGACGCAGCAGTAACTAATATACAGAGTGCAATGGATAGCTTAGTAGCAGTAGAAGGTATAAAAGAAATACCATCTACAGAAGAAAATACTACCCAAACAGGGCAGGAAATGACAACTACCAAAGCGAATGCAGCGAAAACAGGCGATGTTGTTCCAATTGTAGGCTTGACAACAATCATATTAGCAGGAACAGCATTATTATTTGCCCGTAAAAAAAGATAGATGATTGTAAATTTCATTTATTTATTATAAAAACATCTCCAGCTTTCAATGAAAGTTGGAGACGTTTTGTTTTTTTCTGTATATGTAAATTAAATTTAATAAAAAGCCATGTCTTATTTCTATATATTATAAATCAAATAAAAGGTAAATAAATAACTTTTGAATAGAAAACCACATTAGTAGTTATGAGTTCTTAGTAGCGTTCTCTCCTTTATATTGTTTGCGATATTCTGCAGGGGATAACAAAAATTTGGATTTAAAAAGTTTATAAAAATAACTTGCGTCATTAAACCCTACCAATGATATAATTTCTGAGATAGGAAGATCGTTGGATTCAAGGTACTGTTTTGCCTTATTTAACTTAAATTCTTTTATAATTTCCACATAATTTTTGTTTGTATGCTTTTTGATCATGCGAGAAACATAGCTGGGGGAGTAACCAAATTTTTCTGCAATGGAATCCAATGTTGCGGTAGAAGAATGTTGATTCATATATGCAATAATATCTGCTACTGTACGGTTTTTTTGTTCACCATTTATGGTATTCGCGTTATTTTTATAATACATCCTAGTAAGCTCAGCAAATAAGTAAATTAGCATGGATTCGATTACCTTTTGAAAACAAACATTTTTATTAATATATTCCATAATGATGGTCTCCATAATAATAGCAATTTTACTTTCTGGATCATAAGGAAAATACAAATAATCGTTTGCTTTATTAATCTGATACATATAGTCAATAATAAAATTAGAAAAAAGGTGGTTGTCAGAAAGCAACGTCAACATGGAGTTTTCTAAGATAGGGATCGGTATCTTTATATTAAACATACAATCTTGATCATTTAGTGTATATGGGCAATGCAAAGTATTTGGATTAAGCAGCAAAATATCTCCTTGTTTCATTTCAATCCGTTTATTTTCAAATAAATTTACATTACCACCCTGATAGATATAAACTAATTCATAATAATCATGACGGTGCAGATATCCTCTTTGGTCAAATTCAGAAGGAAGTTTATGTAGAGAGATTTCTATTGTATCTTTATAATAAGAATGAACAACCCAAAATCCATATTTGTTGACAGTCTCTACAATATATTCTTCTAATTTTGGCCTTCTAGACTTATCAAACTTTTTTTCTTTATCACGATGGATTTTAATATATTCATTGATTGAATAGATTTTTTCCTTTTTTTCCATACGAATGCCCTTTCTTCTCAATTGTTTTCATATTAAATAGTACCGTGTCTGGAAGGACTTGTCAAGCTTTGTAAGAGAAGAAAGATAGCAAAGGACAAAAAATTACCAGTATTTAGTTCATAAATGCCCATTGTAGCAAAAATGGATAAATGTTATAGTATTAATTGCAAACACAAAATATATTTTATATATTTTGTCGGAGTTTCCTGTTATATCATTAAAATATAATAGGGTTATCATTTTCTTTGTATAGTGGAAAAATAAAGTGATTGCTATAGTTATAGTTGGGCAGCATGTTTGGCGTAATTGGCTAAAAAAACCATTCTATTTTTAGTAAGATTTTTTTGTTGTAAAGCCATCATTCAAGCAATCCGAATTTTGTCCTCTTTACAAACTATCCATTTCTAAAGGAGGAAAAACGATGAAGTTAAAAAACAAAGCAAAAAAAGCCCTTGGCGTATTGCTGGCTGCTACCATGCTTTCTACAGTAGCGGCATCTGCTGTTAGCGCGATTGGCGACAATGTTGCTGGCACAGCGGATTTTGCCAGCAAACTGGAATCCCAGTATACCGACCCAGATAGGGTGTACAGTACAGAAGTGCGCTGGTGGATCGGGGAAGCATCCAATACAGATGAAGCGCTGCTGGAAGAAATCCAGGCATTGTATGACGCAGGGTTCCGTGGCGTAGAGCTATGTATGCAGTCGGATAGAAACGCACCGGATGACACCTACGCATATGGTTCCGAGATGTGGTCCCACAAGTGGAAACTGATGATGAACAAAATCCTGGATCTGGGCATGACATTGAGCTTAACATCTGGTACCAACTGGTCAACCTCAAACGTACCAGGGTTGGATCCAGATAGCCAGGAAGCAAGCCAAGTTGTGGCAATGGGGTCCCAGGTAGTCAAAGCAGGGGAAAGCATTACCGCATTGCCAAAACCATCTACCCAGAGGGAAAGCAACAAAGGGAAATTTGTTGCCGCATATGCAGGGAAACTTGCTAGTACGGATGGAGAAAGCTATGTTGTAGAACCAGGTTCTATGATTGACTTAAGTAATCAGGTGACAGCAGTAGAAGGCGCAACTGTTTATGACCAGGCAATCAACTGGACAGCTCCAGCAGATTCTGATTATGTGGTATTTGGATACTGGACCCATGGGAACTACAAAACAGCTTCCCCAGCGGCGGAAACTTGCTACGCGACCAACTACTTTGATACCAGAGGGGTTGACGCTTTACGTTCGTTCTGGGAAGAGCATTATCTGAATGACCCAGAATTGAACGAGAAGATCAAAGAGGGCGATGTACAGCTGTTTATGGACTCCATTGAGTTGAATCCTGACGGTGGTATTACCTGGTGGACAGAAGATATCCGGCAAGAATTTATCAACCGTAAAGGCTATGATATCATGCCATATCTGTTCTTAGTAGCTGGCTTGCCACAGGTACAAGCAGTACATGATCCATATTATCCACCAGCAGAGGGTACTCATGACTTAGAAAACGATAAGAACACCCGGGAAAAAATCATCAACGACTGGGTAGATGTATTGACACAATTGTATTGTGAAAATATGCTACAACCATTAAAAGAATGGTTAAATTCTGTAGGAATTGAAACACGTGCCCAGATTTCCTATGGTCGGTCATTTGAAATCACAGAACCAGCAATGTATGTAGATTATCCAGAAGCAGAGAGCTTTAACCAATACAACCAGGTTGATATTTTAAGATTACATAGTGCTGGCAACCATCTGTTGGATAAAGTTCTTTCCAGTGAAACAGGGACAGAACTCAGCACCTATTATACCCCACACCAGCTTCGTTTGGAAGATGCTTATACCATGTATGCTTCCGGTTTCCAACGTTTGATTTGGCATATTTGGAGCGCAGGCTATAGCTATGGTGAAAACGCTGCATGGCCAGGTTGGGGCTCTGGTTTTGACCGTTGGGGAACCCGTGAACCTTCCTACAAAGATTTTGATGAATTTAATGCTCATCTGGGACGTATCCAGCAGATGTTACAAACCGGTAATTCCAGAACCGATGTTGGCTTTATCCACAACAACTGGAACCAAGGTGTAAGATTTGGTGGAGAATCTGGAGATGGCCTCACTGGTATGCAGTACATGATGGCTCATCAGGGTGTTTACTATCGTTCTACTGAACTGCAGGATAACGGCTATACCTATGATTACTTTAGCCCTGATATGCTCAAAGCAGAAGGTGTTTATTTTGATGAAAATACCAAGACAGTA
This sequence comes from Clostridium facile, assembly GCF_014297275.1. Classification (NCBI taxonomy): domain Bacteria; kingdom Bacillati; phylum Bacillota; class Clostridia; order Eubacteriales; family Clostridiaceae; genus Clostridium; species Clostridium facile. Next base: position 1,289,126 of record NZ_JACOQK010000001.1, on the reverse strand, counting down.
GAACCAGCAGGTTATAAATCTCTTGTTCTTTACCAGGATTGGTTAGATGTTGACGGTGCGAAATTAATCTATGAATGGGCACAAAAAGGCCTGCCAGTCTTTATTATGGAAGGGGCTGCGGAACGCACTACCTTTAACGATGGCAAGGACGAAGAATTGGCTTCCATTATGGAACAGATGAGAGCCCTGCCAAATGTAAAAGATGTAGAAATTTACGATGCTTCTGAAGACTTTGATTACTTTGACAAAGTAGCGGAAGGCTATGACGATGGTCTGTACGATGCAATGCAGGAAATGGGCATCCGTCCATACGCTGAATTTAATGGGGCAAACCATCAGTTATTGACCCAAACCCGTGAAGCAGAAGATGGTAGCCGTTATTTGTATGCTTATAATTACTGCTCCAACGATTACCATGAAAACAGCTTCATTGATGAAGTAAAAACAGAAGACCATGGAACCAACATCAAGACAGAAATCCGGATGGATGGCATGTATATCCCATATACCATCGATTCCTGGACAGGTGAAGTAACTGAAATTGGTAATTACTATTATGAAGATGGTCAGACTGTATTCCCAATCGATTTGGACTATGATGATATCGCTCTATATGCGTTTGAACCAGTAACCGAGGAATCATTCCACGCAACTTCAACCAACGCAGATATGGCATATGGAACAGAAAATGGTGTAGCAGTACGTGCAACTCAAAGCGGCACTTATACTACTGAACTGAGCAGTGGCAGAACAGTAACAGAAGAAATCAACGTACCAGAATCCTACCCAATTACTAACTGGGATGTAACAGTAGAATCTTGGACACCATCGGAAAATGTACTCCGTAGTGAAGAAACGATTGGTGATGTACACACAGTAAATACTAAAGTTGATACTGACAAGACAGATATCAATGTAAAACTGGATGAACTGACCACATGGAATAATATTCCTGAAGTAGGAGAAAGCGTATCTGGTATTGGATATTATGATGCGAAATTTAATTGGGATAGCAGTTCCGCTGATGGTGCATACATTGACTTTGGCGATGAATTCTATGCTGGAATGAAAGTATGGATTAATGGACAGAAAGTTGGCGGAGATGTAAGCGCAAACCCAACCAAAGCACCACAATCCATTCTGGAAAATTATGAAGGAAAAGAACAATACACCGGTGGTATTAGCTGGAATGATCCAGTAGCAGATATCAGTGAATACTTGGTAGATGGAGAAAATACGATCCACATTGAATATAGTTCTCCATTAGGAAATGTTCAACTTTCCCGTGGCGCAATTAAACCTGGCGGTGGAAGAAACTGGTGGGGTGAAATGAGACAGACAAAATACTTACCATATGGACCAAGCCAGGCAGTAATCGTTCCTTTTGTAGATTCTGAATACGAAGTAGCGGATAAAGATATTTTAAACACTGTTATTGACTATGCAGAACAACAAAAAGCATCTGATGAATTCAATAATGTCATTGCGGATGTGCAGAAAACTTTCAATGCAGCATTGGATGCAGCCAAAGCAGTTGCAGCAGATCCAGCAGCAACTCAGGATGCAGTAGACGCGGCATGGAAAACATTGATGACCGAAATCCATAAACTAGGCTTCGTGAAAGGGGATATCACTTCCTTAGAAACTCTAGTAGCATTGGCAGAAGGTTATGACATGAATGACTATGTAGAAGCAGGCCAAGCAGAATTTAAAGAAGCATTGGCAGCAGCACAGGCAATCCTTGCAGACAAAGACAACGCAATGCAGGCAGAAATCGAAACAGCAGAAACTAACCTGTTGAACGCAATGCTGAATCTGAGATATAAAGCAGATAAATCGATCTTAGAATCTGTATTGGCAGAAGCGAATGGTAAAGACGCATCTGCGTATACAGCAGAAAGCTACGCAGTATTGACAGCAGCAGTAGCAGAAGCAAATGACGTAATGGCAGATGAAAACGCAACTCAAGAGGAAGTAGATGCAGCAGTAACAAACGTACAAGCTGCAATGGATCAGTTAGTAGTAGTAGATGGAAGAGTTCCAGAAGAAACAACACCGTCCACTGATGATACAGCTACTCAAACTGGACAGGAATCTACCACACCAAAAGCAAACGCGGCGAAAACAGGCGATTTTGCTCCAATTGCAGGATTAGCAGCAATTACATTAGCAGGAGCAGCTCTGTTATTCACCCGTAAAAAAAGATAATTTATTTTGGGTAATGTTCTTGTTACAATAATATTGAAAATCTCCAACCTTTTTATATAAGGTTGGAGATTTTTTGTTCGGAAAAAGATAGTGGTTTATCAACTAAGAAAAGGTATCAATTTTTAATAAAGGATGATATCAAAGAATTGTTGAAATATAATAAAAATTAACTTATCATGCTTTTGCAATCATCATTCTACGGTACGTTGATTGAAAAATAACAGATTTTTGAGTACAATGTGTTTGGGGGTGAAAAAATGGATTGCAATAAAATTGGAGCCATGATAAGACAATTGCGAAATGAACTGAATATTACGCAAAAGCAATTAGCAGATCAAATGAACATTAGTGATAAAACAGTATCAAAATGGGAAAGGGGTCTGGGATGTCCCGATATTTCTTTACTGTCAGAATTAGCAGCCAATCTTGGGGTAACGATAGAAGATATTTTAATGGGAGAGAAATCTCAAAATGATTTTGTAGGAGGTAATATGAAAGATTCCAGTTATTATATATGTCCATCTTGTGGCAATGTAACGGTTTGCACAGGAAATGCGACAGTGTCCTGTTGTGGAAAGAAACTGTTTCCATTAGAGATTAATAAAGCTAACGAACAACATAAATTAACCATAGAACAGATTGAGGATGATTGGTATATCACCAGTGAACATCCAATGGAAAAAGAACATTATATTTCGTTTGTAGCTTTTGTTACGGGAGATAAACTACATTTTATAAAACAGTATCCTGAATGGAATTTGCAGGTTCGTATCCAAAAAAGAGGACATGGAAAATTATTGTGGTATTGTACACAACATGGATTGTTCTATCAATTGCTATAAATGAGATTGTAAGCTATTTTAAGGGAAAAGTTTAGTTTGGGTATAAATTGGTATAGGATTTGATGATCGTTAAAAACTCTCCATGGTTTTCATTCCATAGAGAGTTTTTTCGTTGTATTGTTTTTGTGAAAAGACTAGTTCTACCCATAAAAGTAAGATTTGGATATAAATATTAAATAAAAAATAGGATTTTAATAAGAATTTTGATTAAAAGAAAAATTTTCTACCACAACAGGTAGTTATCGATTGATGGATGAGGAGAACGATATAAGTAGTGGATTTTTCATATTAATTTTGTTAATAAGATTTTTTCAATTTGCAAAAAGCCTTTAAGTCCATGAGAAGTATAATCAATTTTAATCTAAATAGAGAATTCATAGCTCTAAACTAACATCAAAAAACTCAAGAGTTTAGAGGATAAAAAGTAATGTTACTTACAGGTTTTACTAATCGAAAGATTAAATTGCGACTTATATCAGTGGAAATTGGAAATTTTGAAAACAAAAATTCCTTCATTAAATATATACATATAGTAAGTATAAAATTGACTTATTCATGTAGAGATATAAAGAATGACTCGATTGTCCTTTCATTTATCAACAGAGTTATATGACTCTTTTAGTAAGGATAACCTTCTTCTTTTTTACCAATATGGGACCAAAAGTATAGCATTAATTCCCGAGCATTGGATGCGCAAAATACAGGATTTAGATCAATAACCTGTTCTGGGTCCGTAATCCCAAAACCATAAGTTACTGGAATGAAGTCTACTCCTGCTTGAATTGCTCCTTCTCCATCATATCTGCTGTCGCCAACTAAGACAGCGGAATCTTTTGATACACCCATCCGTTCTAACGCGATGGAAATCGTATCAGCCTTTGTCAAAGTTTCTTCTGCGTCTAGTCCAACAATTGTATCCATATATTCTTCCAATTGAAAATGAGAAAGGACACGATGAGCAGAAGTTTCTTTTTTTAATGTAGTGGTTGCCACATGGCAGTTCTCCTCTTTTAAAAATTTTAAAAGCCGAATGATACCTGGATATACTTTGCCATTTTTGCAACCTTCGATTAAATATTCATGCTGGATTTTTTTTGCTTTCCATGCATCTTCCTCTGTGAGATGATGAAAATTTTGATAACTGTATACTGGAGGCGGTCCAATGAATTTTCTCATTTCTTCTTTTTTGATTGGGGCTAGTCCCATTACCTTTTCTACATGCCGGATTGCTTTAAAGATACCAGGGGAAGTATCCACTAAGGTTCCATCTAAATCAAATAAAATGGTTTGGTATTGTTTTGGCATTTTTATTCTCCTATTCAAATCGATTTTTAGCAAATTAATAAGCCGTTTCATCATAAATCTTAATGATAGTTTCTTTTTTATGATATCATAACCAAGCAGTAAAATCTACAGGAAACATAAAAATAGATGTTGTTTTTTAGTTATATGTTTAAAATAATAGAAAAATTAAAAAAATATTAGAAAATAGATGAAAATAGGATGAAATTAAGATTTAATTTAATAAATTTAGAAATTTTGTCAGTTTATCACATTAGCGATTTATCGTGCTAAAGTATATAATATTATTAATATTAAAAACAAACTGCATGAAAGCAGAATTGGGGTTTATTATGGATTTTTTAAATATTATGCTAACTTTGATAAAAAGCGCAGGGTATACTGTTTCTCTGTTTGCGATTGTTATTATTTGCGCAATACCGCTGGGCTTTTGTGTTACGATGGTTGCAAGATGTAAATTTAAGCCGATTGCTTGGCTGGCAAGGGCTTATATTTATGTGGTACGTGGTACACCATTGTTATTACAACTTTTGTTCTTCTGCTTTGGATTATATTATCTGCCTTTTATTGGGCCTATGATTATGATTAAAAATCGTTTTGCAGCAGCAACCATTGCGTTTATTATCAACTACTCCGCTTATTTTGCGGAAATTTTCCGTGGTGGCTTATTAGCAGTGGATAAAGGACAATATGAAGCAGCACAAGTATTAGGTTTGCGGAAAGGCCAAACAATGATAAAAATTATCATTCCTCAAATGATTCGCGTCTGTCTGCCAACTTTAAACAATGAAGCTGTTACCTTAATTAAAGATACCGCATTAATGTATGCGGTGGGTATTGTGGAAATCCTAAATCAGGCAAAATCAATTGTAAACGGTTCGATGGATATTTCTGCTTATTTGGCAGCAGCAATTATCTATTTGGTGTTAAATACAATTTTGAGTTTTGGTTTAAAAAAGCTGGAAAAGAAATTTGCTTTTGGAAAAACCGATTGAGATTGAAAACCATACCACACAAGTATTACCGTTTTAAAATGGTAGAATGGAGTTTATGATTATGGCATTAATCCAAGTAGAAAACTTAAAAAAATCCTATGGAAAATTAGAAGTGTTAAAAGATATATCATTTGAAGTAGAGCAAGGGGATGTAATTGCGGTTATTGGCCCTTCTGGTTCCGGAAAGAGTACCATGCTGCGCAGTTTGATTAATCTCGAAAAGGTAAATGGTGGTTCTATCAAAATTGATGATAATTATCTTGTAAAAGATGGAAAATATGTTTCTGGTTCCGAGATGAAAAAGGCTACTTTAAAAATGGGGATGGTATTTCAACACTTTAACCTATTTCCTCACTTGACAGTGCGTAAGAATTTGGAACTTCCACCCAAAACAGTCCAGAAAACAGTAAAAGAAAAACTCCGTGCAGACAGCAATTATTATTTAGAAAAAGTAGGGTTGTTAGAAAAAGCGGATGTTTATCCGGCAAATTTAAGTGGTGGGCAGAAACAACGTGTTGCAATAGCTAGGGCGTTGATGATGCATCCTGAAATTTTGCTCTTTGATGAACCAACCTCTGCTTTGGACCCTGAGTTGACAGGGGAAGTATTGTCCACTATCCGCACATTGGCGGAAGAAAAAATGACAATGATTGTTGTTACACATGAAATGGGATTTGCCCGTGAAGTTGCAAATCGTGTTGTATTTATGGATCAAGGGGTCTTTTTGGAAGATGGGACTCCAGAAGAAGTATTCAATGCACCAAAAACCCAAAGAGCAAAAGATTTCTTTAATAAAGTAATTCATTAAATAGAAAAAAGCCTTCTTACTGAAAAAGAAGGCTTTTTTCTATGCAGTATAAGCTTGATTTACAAAACGATTTTTTGTTACATTATTTATGATTGAAATATTGCTAAGTGTTTAATTAGTTGAGAAAAAACTGCTAGATAAAAAATATAAATAGTAAAACAGCCTATCTTTTTAGATAGGCTGTTTTAACATAGGATATAGGGATTCTATTGATTTACATGGGAACTAGCAAATTTAATGTTCAATCATACGGCGCATCATAGAGAATTGTGGTCGCCGTACCGTAACAGAACCAACTTTACGTTTTGGTTCTACAAGCTCATACCGTTGCATACAAGCAAGTAATTTTTCTTTGGATACATCATCCATATCACACAATGGTAAACGACATTTTCCGGCGTTATATCCCATAAAGTTCATTGCCTGTTTTACAGGGATTGGATTGACATCAGAAAATAAATTTTCAATTAACTCTAAATAATAGAGCTGTAGGGTATCGCTTTCTACGGTATCTCCATTAAAATAACTTTGGCAGATTTGATGGGTATCCTCTGGTACTACATTTGCCAATACCGAAATAACACCTTTTGCACCTAGGGCTAAGGCTGATGTAATCTGGTCGTCATTTCCAGAATAGACATCTAATTGGTCACCACAAAGGGAAACTGTTTTTGCAATTTGAGAAAAGTTTCCGCTGGCTTCTTTTACTGCTACAATATTAGGGATTTTGCTTAAACGCAGATAAGTAAGAGGCATGATATTTACGCCAGTTCTACTTGGTACATTATACAGGATAACTGGAATGGAAATTGCTTCTGCACAGGCTTTAAAATGAAGATATAACCCTTCTTGGGAAGCTTTGTTGTAATAAGGAGTAACCAGTAATACAGCGTCAGCACCAACCTGTTCTGCCTGTTTGGAAAGTTCAATTGCGTGGGCTGTATTATTGCTTCCAGTCCCTGCAATGACTGGAATGCGGCGATTTACCTTTTGTACAGTGTGTTCGATTACATCTATGTGTTCTTTATCGGAAAGAGTTGATGCTTCTCCTGTCGTGCCAGTAATTACAATAGCATCTGTTTTATTTTCTATTTGGAATTCTAATAATTCGTCTAATGTCTCATAATTCACAGTTCCATCTGGGTTCATTGGAGTAATTAATGCAACACCAGAGCCCTTAAAAATAGTCTTTTTTGACATAAAAATGAATCCTTCTTTCTGAATTAACCTAAATTTAGGATTTTGTTCTGCTTATTACCTTAACACACACAGAATAAAAAGGGGATTAAGATACATTGTTTTTCCGTAAAAAAAGGATAAAGGCAAATGCGAAAAGGTAAAAACTGCAAAATTTCTTTTATTATGTGGGGAAAGTATCACTGGATTTCTGAAAAATTTGCCTATGTTGCCTAAGTTTCAACGGTATCTATTGGGCATAATTAACAAGCAGAATCAAACTATTCATAAAAAACACTTGATTATGTATTGGTTAGTATATATAATAAATAGTATATTGCGTTTTGTAAGATACCGCCTCCCAGGCGGCCAGCTTAGGTGGCGCTAAATTTACGAAAAAATAAGGAGCTAGTACCATGGGTTTACTGGATAAAATTTTTGGTAGTTACAGTGAGAAAGAGGTTAAACGAATTAAACCTCTAATGCAAAAGGTTTTGGATTTGGAACCAAAATACAAAGAGATGAGCGAGTCTGAATTAAAAGACCAGACCAACATTTTGAAAAAACGTTTGGCTGATGGTGAAACAACAGACGATATTTTGCCAGAAGCATTTGCAGTTTGTCGCGAAGCTTCCGATCGTGTATTGGGAATGCGGCATTTCCCAGTTCAGATTATTGGTGGTATCGTATTACATCAGGGACGTATTGCGGAGATGAGAACTGGTGAAGGTAAAACATTGGTTGCTACTTTGCCAGCTTACTTGAACGGTTTGACCGGAAAAGGGGTACATATTGTTACAGTCAATGATTACTTGGCAAAACGTGACTCTGAATGGATGGGTAAAGTATACCGTTATTTGGGCTTAACAGTGGGTTTGATTGTGCATGATTTGGACAATGATGCACGCCGTAAAGCATATAACTGTGATATCACATATGGTACCAATAATGAATTGGGCTTTGATTACCTGCGTGATAATATGTGTATTTATAAAGAACAAAAAGTACAACGGGAATTCTACTATGCTGTTGTCGATGAAGTTGACTCGATCTTAATTGATGAAGCGAGGACACCATTGATTATTTCCGGACAAGGGGATAAATCTACTGAACTATATACTCTGGCGGACCGTTTCGCAAAAACCTTAACTGTACATAAAGTTGCGGAATTGGACGATAAAGAAGAACAGGAATCTGTAGATGAAGATGCTGATTACATTGTGGATGAAAAAGCAAAAACAGCTACTTTGACCCAGAAAGGTGTAAAAAAGGCAGAAGAATATTTCCATGTGGAAAATATTATGGATGCTGAAAACAGCACTTTGCTGCACCACATTAACCAGGCAATTCGTGCTTATGGTATCATGAGAAGGGACAGCGATTATGTTGTAAAAGACGGCGAAGTAATTATCGTTGATGAATTTACTGGTCGTTTGATGATTGGCCGCCGCTATAACGAAGGCTTGCATCAGGCAATTGAGGCAAAAGAAGGTGTAAAAGTAGCAAGGGAATCCAAAACACTGGCTACTATTACCTTCCAGAACTTCTTCCGTTTGTATAAAAAACTGTCCGGTATGACTGGTACCGCAATGACAGAAGAAGGGGAATTCCGTGAAATCTACAAATTAGACGTTGTGGAAATCCCAACCAACAATCCTGTACAAAGAAAAGACTATAATGATGTAGTATATAAGACAGAACAGGGTAAATTTAACGCAGTAATTGAACAAATTATTGAATGCCATGAAAAAGGGCAACCTGTACTGGTTGGTACTGTTACCATCGAGAAATCTGAATTGTTAAGCTCTATGCTGAAACGCAGAGGGGTTAAACACGAAGTATTAAACGCGAAATTCCATGAAAAAGAAGCGGAAATCGTTGCACAGGCTGGTAAAAAAGGTGCGGTAACCATCGCAACCAATATGGCTGGCCGTGGTACCGATATCATGCTTGGCGGTAACGCTGAATTTATGGCAAAAGCGGAAATGCGGAAAAAAGGCTATACCGAAGAGTTGATTGCAGAAGCAACTAGCTATGGTGAAACCGACAATCAAGAAATTTTGGAAGCAAGGGAAACTTTCCAAAAATTAAATAAAAAACATAAAGATGAAATTGCTGGTGAAGCGGAAGAGGTAAAAGAAGCTGGTGGTTTATTCATCATTGGTACCGAACGTCATGATTCTAGACGTATTGATAACCAGCTGCGTGGTCGTTCTGGACGTCAAGGTGACCCTGGTGCTAGCCGTTTCTATCTGTCTTTGGAAGACGATTTGATGCGTCTGTTCGGCGGTGAAAAACTTCAGGCAATGATGAATGCACTGAAAATTGAAGAAGACCAGCCAATTGAAAATAAAATGCTGACCAATTCTATTGAGTCTGCACAACGCAAAGTAGAAGGCAGAAACTTCAGCATCCGTAAATCAGTATTGCAGTACGATGATGTTATGAACTCCCAACGTGAACTGATCTACGCACAGAGAAATAAAGTATTAAACGGTGAAAACCTCCGTGATTATATCGTAAATATGATTAAGGATATGGTAAGTGAAACGGTGGACCGTTATGTGGTAGAAACAGAGGTACACGATGATTGGAACATCGAAGGGCTGAAAAATTACTTCCTCCACTATATTTTGGAAGAGGATGATTTGGTTTACACTCCACAAGAATTGGAAGATGAAACGATTGATCATATCAAAGAAATTATTACAGAAAAAGCTTTGGCAAAATACGAAGCAAAAGAACAGGAAGTTATGCCAGAACGTATGCGCGAACTGGAACGTGTTGTTCTGCTGAAAGTGGTTGACTCCAAGTGGATGGATCACATTGATGCAATGGACGAATTAAAACGTGGTATTACCTTACGTGCATATGCTCAGAGGGACCCAGTAATTGAATATCGTATTGAAGGCTTTAACATGTTTGATGATATGATTGCCTCTATCAAAGAAGATACTGTACGTCTGCTCTTAACAGTACGTATCCGTAGCGAAGAAGAACCAAAGAGGGAACAAGTTGCAAAACCAACAGGAACTTCCGGCGGATCTGATACAGGTGCTGTTTCCAATCAGCCTGTGAGAAAAACTAAAGTAGGACGGAATGATCCATGTCCATGTGGCAGCGGCAAAAAGTATAAAAAATGCTGTGGCAGAGATGAAAATACAGAAGATTAATTCTAGTATGAAATAATATTAAAAGAGAAAAATCCAACCAGAAATTTCTGGTTGGATTTTTCTCTTTTATGATTAAGTGAGACAAAGGTAAAAACTCAAAAAATCAGCACTATGAGGATGGATTAAGATATATCTAATTTGGTAAAATAAAGATAGTTTAATCCTTTAAAATTAAGTAGGATAATTTCTGTTTCGTTTGGAATACTCAGTAAAATATTAGAAGTTGTAGCGAAAGGTTATTTTTCTAATTGGAATGGAAAAATTGTAATATACTAAAAGAGCCTAGTAAAAGAAATTGATAATTATTTTTTCAAGTTTAATCACTAAGTGGTTTTAATAAATGGAATACTGATAATATTGCTAGTGGCTAAATCTTTAATGCATCTATTTATTTAAGTTTTTAAATGAAATCAGATCATTTTGATTTTTAATATTTTGAGAAGAGAGAGTTTCTGAATCAAAGAAGATTTAAACTAAAACTTATTCAGCTTGTTCTGGTGTAGCTATCAGCATATCTTTTTTATGGAAAGATTTTTTTACTGCTAAAAAGATTGCGTTACAGATAGGAACGACCATAGAAATGCCAAAACAAAGAAGGAGCTGTATGCCGCTTAATGGTACTGTACGGAACAATAAATTACATTGTGGTAGGTAAATTGCCAACAAAACAATGATGGCGGAAATTAGAACGGAACCAACTAATTTCATATTGTTAAATAGAGGAATGGAAAATATGGATTTTGTTTCGCTTTTACATTCGAATACATGGATTAATTGGGTAAGCACCAGGGTGAAAAACGCTCCTGTCCTGGCAGCATCTACACTTAAGGTCATACGGAACATCGTAATAAAAACGGTTAGCGTTGTTAATCCAATCAACACACCACGGAAAATAATCGTATACACTAATCCATGAGCAAAGATGCTTTCTTCTGGGTGGCGTGGACGCTGTTTCATGACATCTTTTTCAGCAGGGTCCAATCCAAGGGAAATCGCAGGTAGTCCATCTGTTACCAAGTTTACCAATAAAATCTGCATGGGGAGCAGAGGCACAGGCATCCCCATCAACATTCCAGCGAACATGGTCAATACTTCCCCAATATTGCAGGAGAGCAAGTAACGGATAAATTTCCGTATATTTTGGTAGATAACGCGGCCTTCTTCAATTGCGGCAACTAAAGTGGAGAAATTATCATCTAATAGGATGACATCCGCCGCTTGTTTTGTGACATCACTTCCAGTGATCCCCATAGAAACCCCAATGTTGGCTTCTTTAATAGCAGGGGCGTCATTTACTCCATCTCCAGTCATAGCAATTACATTCCCTTTTCGCTTTAAGGAACGGACAATTTTTAACTTATGGCTAGGGCTGACACGGGCAAATACCGTGACTTTCTGTACTACATGATCTAAATCTTGGTCACTCATCTTTTCCAGCTCCCGTCCTGTTAGGCAAAGGTCACCTTTTTGATAAATGCCAATTTGCTTTGCGATAGCACAAGCAGTCAGTTTGTGGTCTCCTGTAATCATAACCGTTTTGACACCTGCTTTTCGGCAAGTAATTACTGCTTGTTTTGCTTCTTTTCTTGGAGGATCCATCATGCCAGATAATCCGAGGAAAATTAAATTTTTTTCCTGTGGTGTTCCTGATACAGGAGCATAGGCAAATCCTAGTACCCTCATCCCTGAGCCAGCCATCTTGTTATTTTGCTGCTCCAGTCTCTTCTTGTCTGCAGGGGTGATCATAGCGGCAGTATTTCCTTGTTGAATCCGGCTTGATTTTTCTAGAATGACATCATATGCTCCTTTGGTGAAAATCCATTCCCGACCTGCTTTGTCTTTGACAATGACGGACATACATTTTCTGGTACTATCAAATGGAATTTCCTCCATGCGTACATACTCTGTTTTCAAGCTTTCTGAGGTGATACCAGCTTTGGCGGCAGCCAATAAAAGGGCGGTTTCTGTGGGCTCTCCAACTGCTTTCCATCCAGATTTCCCTTTTTGATGGGAATGTTGTAACTGAGCATTGTTACACAGGACACAGATTTCCAGTATTCTCTTATAAGTGGGGTTAGAAGTTGGTTTGATAGGAACTCCTTGTTCGATAAATTGATTGTCATGGGAGATTTCTACAGATTGGTTAAAAGTAATCAATTGTTGGACTGTCATCTTATTTTCGGTTAAAGTCCCTGTTTTATCAGAACAAATAACTCCTGTACATCCCAGTGTTTCTACTGCATGGAGTTTTCGGATTAATGCTTTTCTGCGAATCATCCGTTTTACTGCTAAAGCTAAGGAGATTGTGACAATAGCGGGTAATCCTTCTGGGACTGCTGCAACAGCCAGAGAAACACCGGTAATAATCATCTGCATCAATGGTTCACCCCGAAGCAATCCTGCCACTGCGACAATAGCCGAAACAGCTAAGCAGCCAATCCCAATTAGTTTTCCAAGTTCGTTTAATTTGTTTTGCAACGGGGTCAGGTCCTCTTTGATTTCGGAAAGCATATGGGCGATTTTTCCCATTTGAGTAGACATTCCTGTGGAAATAATCTGAGCTTTTCCATGGCCTTTTGTTACCGTTGTACCCATATAAACCAAGTAGGGTTGATTTAATTTGTTTTCTAAGGTGGCAGAAGAGTTTTCCTGTTTATGGACAGGGACGGATTCTCCGGTGAGTACTGATTCATCTGTTTGTAGAGAAACAGATTCCAATAAAATTGCGTCAGCTGGTATGCGGTCTCCAGCTTCAATTTCAATTACGTCACCAGGAACCAGCTTTTCGGTTTCTAGACGCACCAACTCGCCATTTCGGTAAACTTTTGCCATAGGGGCAGACATCTGTTTTAAAGTTTCCAGTGTTTTTTCTGTTTTAAATTCCTGGATAAATCCCATAATAGCATTGGCGAGAACGATAACCGCAATAGAGATTGCTTCCACCAGCTCCCCCATAAAAATAGAAGCAGCAGTAGAAATTAATAAAATCATCACGAGAGCATCTCGGAACTGGGATACAAAAATGGGAAGTGCCTTTACTTTTTTTCCGGATTTTAATCGGTTTTCACCATAAGAGGCTAGAAGCCGTTCCGCCTGAGCAGAAGTTAATCCCTTTTTTTCAAGAGCTGGCTGCTGCCTTATTGGAGTGGGCTCAGATAAATCACGGTTCATAAATTCCAACCATTTCACATTCATTCCTCCATCCTTGGTGGACAACATTTCTTACTGCTATAGGTATGAATGAAATGTCTGCTTTATGATTGGAAAAATCGCAATAAAAAACCCTTGAGGAAGTATCCTCAAAGGTAAACTTTTGTTTTTAACAATTTACACCTTTATTTCTGATACAAGAAATGGTACAATAATACAAGATTTTATTCTTCTGACAATTTGTGTTCGCAATTTTTTATGAGGTTTAACAGAGCCGATTTATCCGCAGGGTAACGCTGGTCTAAAACCTCCATCGAGATAGCAAGCTTGTCTTTGTTGCTGATTTGTTCCAGTTCTTTTGGAAGCGCACCCGTAGTAATTGCGGAGATAACTGCTTCATTTAGCAGCATGGCGGATTGTGCCTTTGCTGTTGCCAGTTCTTTTGGAAGCATAAACATTTCTTCATTATTATTTCTATTTGCCTGGAATATCAAACGGAACAGCCGGTATACACTTAGCGTCATAAAAGAAGATGCTTCGTTAATCAGTGTTTTATTTTCTGATTTTGCTAATAAATCGAATAGAATATTCATAGAACTGAACAGTAATTTTTTGTTATATACTGCGGCCAGTGTTTTGGGGTTAGGAAGTTCTTTTTTTTCAGCGGCATCTGGAAGTTCTTCCATGGTTAAAGTGGTACCTTGCCGTTCAGGAGACCTGCCCAATAAAAAATCGCAGGACACATGGTAAAAATCAGCAGCTTTTACAACAAAGGCTAAACCGCATTCACGGATTCCTTTTTCATAGTGGGATAATAATGCCTGGGATACTCCCAGTTCTTGTGCAGCCTGTTTTTGGCTGATTCCTTTCTCTTTGCGAAGTAAGGTCAAAATTCTTGGAAATTCTGAATTCATTAGTTTATCCTCCAAAATTGATAACGTATAGTAAATTATAGTATACCAGCTACCTTTTGTAAAGGAATTTTTGAAGAAAAAACATAGTTTTTTAGAAAAAATGTCGGTGCTGTTTTTGGGCATTTTGTCTATTGACATTAAACTATAGTAGATAAAAGAAACAAGATATACAATATTTAGTGGAATAGGAGATTTAGTTGACATGAAAACCTTTAAGCTTTACATGATTCGCCATGGAATTACACAGGGAAATTTAGAAGGAAAATATATTGGTTCTACAGATTTACCTCTTTGCGAACAGGGAAGGGAAGAGATTGAAACCTTGGTAGATACCTGTGAATATCCACATGTACAAAAAGTATATTGTAGCCCTTTAAAACGTGCAGTAGAAACGGCAGACATTATTTATCCGGATACTTTTCTACAAAAAGTGGATGCTTTAAAAGAATATGATTTTGGTGTATTTGAGAACCAAAGTTTGGAACAACTAAAAGAGGATGCCGCTTTTCAAGAATGGATGGAAGGTGATATGGACACTGCCCCGCCTCAAGGAGAAAGTAAAGAACAGTTCCAAAAAAGACTGGAATTTGGTATCAATCAAATTTTTATGGATATGATGCAAAATGATATTACTAGTGCGGCATTAATTACTCATGGAGGTGTGATTGCGGCACTGTTAGCCGCCTATGGTTTGCCACAACGTGGAGAGTTAGAGTGGCAGACAGAAAGTGGAAAAGGCTATACTGTAATGACTTACACCCAGCTTTGGATGAGGGACCAGTTTTTTGAGGTATATGATCCAATTCCTTATTCTACCTTAGAAGATGGTTTTTCTTCTATTCAGGAATATAGTTTTTGGGATGTAGAGGAACAGAATGAAGAAATCGAATAGAATGGAAGTGATAGAATGACGGTAAACAGCCATATCAGAAGGAATACCGGACGCGCTTTACAGGCAAACTGGAGTAAAGGGATTGCCATTGGGCTGGTTTTCCTAAGTATCCATCTTTTGTTATTATTAGTAGAAAAAACAACATATACTTTTTTATCCAGTTCCGGATACAAAAATTTGTTTAGTTCTATTACTGCTGTACAAAAATGGATTACCAATGGCCACTATGATGCAATAGCCCATCTGATTACCCTCTTGATTGTGGGAATTGTTTCGCTATTTTTGGTATCTCCTATTTGGTTTGGCAGTATTAAATGGGCATATGCAGTGGCTTCCGGTGAGAATTCCCCCATTGCCTTGGTGTTTTATTTTTATACCAGCGCAAAACGCTATTTTCACAGTATTGGTATTATCTTATCTGTTTTTTTCCGAATGTTGGGATATTTGATTGTATCTTTATTACCTGCCTGTGCTATGTATTCTTTAGCGTGGTTTTATCAGTCTTCTGGCTATTATAGTGCTTATATTTATTGGGTCATGCTAGGATTTACTTGGCTATTGTTATTTACAGGATTAATCTTTTTTATTTATGTTTGTTCTAAATACTATTTGGTGGGGTTTTTATTTGTAGAAGATAGTTCTTTGAAAATAGCACAAATGATCCGGCTTTCTTCCTGTATGATGAAAGGGGAACGGTTCCAATTAATTATGTTATTGATTTGTATGGTTCCATTATTGGTGTTGTGTGTAATATTTATCCCTATTATTTTTGTTATTCCTTATCTATCAGTAGAACTAGCATTATTTGCAAAATATCAGATTGAACATGCCAAACGGGAGGTACTGGCGGAAAGTTTATAAAATTAACCTTTTCTATTACGTCAAATTATGCTATAATAAATCGGATATAGAAATTTTTAAGGGGTAATTGAAATGGCAAATACCAAAAATATACAAAGAATTGTCGTAAAAGTAGGTACCTCCACTTTAGCACATCCCACAGGTATGTTGAATATCCGTCATGTGGAACATCTGGTAAAAGTGCTTTCCGATTTAAAAAATGCTGGAAAAGAGATTATTCTAGTTTCTTCTGGTTCCATAGGGGTTGGTTCTGGAAAATTGGGGTTAAAACAACGTCCTGCTGATATTCCTTCCAAACAGGCATGTGCTGCAATTGGCCAGTGTGAATTAATGTATGTATATGATAAATTGTTTGGGGAATATAATCACATTGTTTCTCAGTTATTGCTTACAAAATATATTATTGACGGTGGCAGGCGTGAAGTAAATGTGTTAAACACGTTAAATGCGTTGCTGCAATATAACGCAATTCCAATTATTAATGAAAATGATACGGTTTCTACCGAAGAAATTGAATTTGGTGACAACGATACCTTATCCGCTATTGTAGCGAAGATAGCAAAAGCGGATTTACTGGTATTACTTACTGATATTGATGGATTGTACGACAAGAATCCTGCCAAATATCCAGAAGCACAATTAATTAAACAAGTAGATATTATTGATGACCATATCCGTGAAATTGCGGGAGGACGAGGCAGTTCTTTGGGAACTGGCGGAATGATTACGAAAATTCACGCGGCGGAAATCGCAACAGAAGCGGGAATCCCAATGTTTATTATTAATGGGGAAAAACCGGATTTGTTGTATCAAGTAATAGAAGGACAAAAAGTAGGGACCTATTTCCCAGTAAATCATCAGTAAAATAGAGATGGAGGATGGTTATGGTTGAACAATTAGGAAAAAATGCGAAAGCAGTGTCCAGCATCATCAATACTGCTTCCACACAAAAAAAGAATGAAGCTTTACAGTTGATTGCCGAGAAACTGGATCAATCCGTTGTGCTGATTATGGAAAAAAATCAGCAGGATATTGAAACTGCCCGTTCCATGGGAATTCCAGAAACAATGATTGACCGATTATTATTGAATGAAGCTCGAATTCATTCCATGGCAAATGCAGTAAGGGAGTTAATCCAGTTAGAGGATCCTACTGGTGTTGTAGAAACTGGATTTACTCGTCCAAATGGATTGAAAATGACAAAAGTGCGTGTTCCAATGGGGGTAATTGGAATTATATTTGAATCCCGTCCCAATGTGTCAGTAGATGCTGCGACTCTTTGCTTAAAAGCAGGAAATGCTGTAATTTTGCGTGGTGGAAAAGAAGCGATCCAATCTAATACGGTACTGGTGGACTTAATGCGAGAAGCGGTAGAACAAGCTGGATTTCCCAAAGATATTATTCAGCTGGTTACGGATACTTCCCGAGAAAGTTCCACTCAATTAATGAAACTAAATGGCTATTTGGATGTACTGATTCCTAGAGGGGGTTCTGGACTGATTCAAGCTGTGGTACAAAACGCTACTGTCCCTGTTATCGAAACCGGTACAGGAAACTGCCATATCTATGTGGATCAAGATGCAGATTTGGAAATGGCTGCTGAAATTGTGTACAACGCAAAAACCAGCCGTCCATCTGTATGCAACGCAGCTGAGAGCCTATTGGTACATAAGGAAATTGCGGAAAAATTTTTACCAATGGTAAAACAAAAATTAGATGAAAAATCTGTACAGCTATTTGGTTGTCCAGAAACAATACGAATTTTAGGAGAAAGTGTATTTCCAGCAACCGAAGAGGATTATGCTACTGAGTATTTGGATTATAAAATGTCAGTGCGTGTGGTACAAGATATTGACCAGGCAATCTCCCACATTCAAACCTATTCTACAGGACATTCGGAAGCGATTATCACCAATTCTTTACCAGCATCTGAAAAATTTACAGCACAGGTGGATTCCGCTGCTGTTTATGTCAATGCTTCTACCCGTTTTACCGATGGCGGTGAGTTTGGCTTTGGTGCGGAAATAGGTATTTCTACCCAAAAACTTCATGCAAGAGGTCCTATGGGGCTCCCTGAACTGACTACGATTAAATATATTATCCATGGAACAGGACAGGTTCGATAAATAAAGCAGGAGGATACTTATATGAGTAAGCAGAAGGATCAAAACCAAGATGTGAAACAGGCTCCAGTAGAGCAACCTGTACCACAGGAAACAGAAACCCTAGATAAGGCGGAATCCTCCAAAAAAGAAATGCCAAAGGCTGTATTGACGGCACCTGTGGAGGAAGAACAGCAGTATCATAATGGACCAAATAAATTTGTATTAGCCATGAAAAAATTTTGGAATGGTTTGCGCCATATGGATAAAAATGTGGTTTTTGGTGGTATTATTGGTATTTTTGCAGTAATCGGAGTAATCGTGACAGGAATAAAACTGGTTGATGTAATTGGCGATGTTGCGACCAATCAAAAAGAAATTGCAAAATTTGAACAATTTTTAACTCCCGTTGTGATGCTAGACC
Source organism: Clostridium facile (assembly GCF_014297275.1). Lineage (NCBI taxonomy): Bacteria > Bacillati > Bacillota > Clostridia > Eubacteriales > Clostridiaceae > Clostridium > Clostridium facile. The sequence continues at coordinate 1,270,279 of NZ_JACOQK010000001.1, read as the reverse complement.
CTGCACCAGTAGATGATATGAATAAACTGGGGGATTCCACTATTGTTTCTGCGGCGTTATGGGATATTATTTTAAACGCTGACCAATCCGAGTACGCAAGTGATGATTTTTCCATTTATATTCCAGCGGTTGATGTAGAATCCCATGTCAAAAAGTTATTTGGAAATGATATTACCTATCAAAATGTAGCGGTTACTGATAATGAATATATTTTTGAATATTCTCCAGATACCAAGATGTATATGGTTCCAAAAGAGATTCAGTTCCAAAATTATAGCCCTAAAGTAGAAAAAATAACAAAATCAGAGGGCATGTATCTAATTAAGGTGGGATATATTGCCCAGAATAATGCTTGGGGTAGTAATTTGAAAGGGAACCACACGGAGGAACCATTCAAATATGTAGAATACCAGTTAAAATCAGATGAGAAGAACCAGTTTTATATCGTAGGGATGGAGCAGGTAAAAGAAAATACATCTTCCACAGAAACAACAAGTTCAACAGATGCTAGTAATTCTTCCTCCCAGGGACAGAGTGAGGAAACTGAAAATACTCAAACAGATGAGACATCTTCTAATCAAACAAATATTTATACAGAAGATGATACTATGGAATCTTCCAGTTCTCAGATAGAGATCCAACCGGAAGGTTAAATTGATGGTAAATGAAATCTCATAAATTGGATATCTTGTTATGAAAAAGATAAGTGTATTTTTATTTGCCTGTATTTTAGTGCTTTTTTCCAGTTCATGCTCTTTGAGAGGACCTCACTTAATGGAACGTCTTTTTGACACTGACACAGAGGTTGCGAATCGTAACTTTGAACAAATGATAGAAGCAGTACAAAACCGGGATACCGATTCCTTAAAAACATTGTTTTCCAAAAACGCAGTAGAAAGTTCAGAGAATTTTGAAAAAGACGCTATTGCTTTATTTGATTTTTTTCAGGGAGAAATGGTTTCCTATGATGATTGGGGTGGAGGAGGTGCTGATGCAAGCAGGGATCAGACAGGTGAATGGAAATTCATACTCTCCACTTATGATGTAGAAACAGATAAAGCTCAATATCGTTTTGCAATCAAACAATTTACGAAAGATACCACTGATCCAGACAATATAGGTATTGATTCGTTATATGTTATCAGAGCGGAAAATTCTAATTTGCAATATGCCTATTGGGGAGAACATAAGTGGAACCTAGGAATTACCGTTGAATAGAAAAATTAAGAAAAAGCTACTATGTAAAAAACATAGTAGCTTTTTCATTTGCTTTAAAGTTTTGCACACTTTATTTGATGTTATTTATCTGGATTATTAAGGAAAGAAGATAACTGTTTAAATACATTGACAGATTTTTGTTTCATATCGAAAGAAATTATCTGGATAAAAGTAGTTTTGGTTTATAGCGTTTTATAAGAGTAACAGAAAAGACTTCTTGTTTTTTATCAGTAAGATAAAACCCGTTGGATTAGTAAAAAGCAAGGTTCTTTGGATTATCTTTATTGGTAAATAAGGAAAAATTACAGTTGGGGAATAAAGCTCCAAGTGGTGTAGTAGGAAAGAACCTACCCCCTGATTTTGTGATGCTGGGTGAATAGATAATTTACTTACATATCCTGTATCATTTTCCAATCTACCACGGATGGAACCAATTATTGTTTGGATATGATTTACTGCTTCCAAGATGACAGTTCCCTTTTGGTATTGCTGTTCTACTTCTTGCAATGTTTCTGTCAATGGCTGTATATTAAAAAATCCGGCAGTGCTCTGCTTCTTCAGCAAAATCAAGTTTTTGTATTGCGAAAATTTTCGGTAAATCATCAAATTTTACTTTTGTAATTGTAAACTGTTTCATTTGATTTTTCCGTTGGCCTTTAAATCCTGTTTTTTTAGCTCGCTACCCTCATAAAGTAAACGTTGCAAGGTAGCAAGATCACCTGTTAATAAAGCGTCTCGGTATTGGGAGAGGTGGGCAATGATCGTATTGATTTCATAGAGCAATGGTTCCTTGTTCAACCAGAATAACTCCGTCCACATTTTATCGTTTAACATAGCGACACGGGTTAAATCCTGGAAACTTCCTCCAGTAAATCCACGCTCATATAAAGCGGTAGGGCTTTTCATATAAGCGTTAGAAACAACATGGGCTAGCTGAGAAGTAAAAGCAATAATTTTGTCATGCTGCTCTGGCGATGTCCGCACAATTTCCCCGAACCCCATCCGGACCGCCAAATCCGTTACCAGATTTACCGCATCTGGATTGGATTGTTTGGAAGCAGTTACAATAAAACTCGCCCCTTGGAACAGACTATCCGTAGAATAGGAGAAACCAGAAAATTCGCGGCCAGCCATTGGGTGGATACCAACAAAGTGGACACCATAGGGTAAAAGGGCTTTTTCGCAATTGCTGACAATTCGGTTTTTGATTCCACAAGTATCCGCAACTACACTGCCAGGTTTAAACTGAGAAGCATGTTCTGTTATAAAATCAATGGTTTGTTGAGGATAGAGGCAAACAAAAGTTAAATCCGCAATGGAAATATCTTCAAAGTTTGCCTGGCGGTCGATCGCGCCTGATTCCACTGCTTGATTAACCGTATTTTGGTCAATATCCATTCCTAACACAGTATCTGTCGTATGTTTTTTTATGGTACGGCAAAAGCTTCCTCCAATTAAACCCAATCCAACGATAAGAATGTTCATATCTTACTCCTTATGCTTTTAATAGGGTTTTTCCTTCAAACTCCAACTGACGTTTGATGCTTTCCATTACATTATCAAATTGGTCAGGAGTCAGGGATTGTGCACCGTCGGATAGTGCTTTGCTTGGGCAGTTATGTACTTCAATCATAACACCGTCAGCGCCAGCGGCAATTGCGGCTTTCGACAATGGTTTTACCAAAGAAGTCAAACCAGTTGCATGGCTTGGGTCAACGATGACAGGAAGATGGGAAACCTGTTTTAATAGAGGAACTGCGGATATATCCAGGGTATTTCTTGTCATTGTTTCGTAGGTGCGGATACCACGTTCGCACATAATTACATTGGTGTTGCCACCAGCCATAATGTATTCCGCGCTCATCAGCCATTCTTCAATGGTATTTGCCAAACCACGTTTTAACAGGATTGGTTTATTGCAGTGGCCCAATTCTTTTAATAGCTCAAAGTTCTGCATGTTGCGGGCGCCAACCTGGATAATATCTACATCGGCGAATAGGTCAATATCCCGTAAACTCATAATTTCAGTGACAATCTGTAGACCGGTAGCCTTTTTTGCTTTTAACAGCAATTCTAACCCTGTCGCACCTAATCCCTGGAAAGAGTATGGGGAAGTACGGGGTTTGAATGCGCCCCCACGCAGGAAATTTGCCCCTGCGGCTTTTACACGTTCCGCAACCTCAACGATTTGTTCTTCTGTTTCGACAGAACAAGGTCCGGACATTACAGTAAAGTAGCCTTGCCCAATTTTTTGGTTACCCACTGTTATGATGGTATCGTCTGGATGAAATTTTCTATTGGCAGCCTTGTATGGTTCGGATACACGGCGTACATTTTCTACAACCTGGCGTGCCATCAGGTTTTCGATATCCACTTTGGTGGTGTCACCAATTAAGGTGATAATCTGTTTGTGTTCCCCTTTGATGACATCAGTTTTTAGTCCCAATTGGGTCAAATCGTTGAGTAAATGGTTTACATGGTCTTTTGGTGCGCCTTCTTTTAAGATAACAATCATTGGTAACAATCCTTTCGTCATAACTGCGGTTTTCATTGTTTACTCCTCCTCATTCTTAAGGGGAGTTTTTACAACTTATTATCTCCCCAGGCATTTATTTGGCAGATAATAAGTTGTGCAACAAAAAAGGTTGATAGCTGTCAAAAGCTATCAACCTGATTTCCGCTCCATCTATTTTGGATAAATCAATTATCGGTTTTCTAACTTATGACAACACAAATTACCTGCGCTAAAAAAGTAAGCCCAGTTAAAATAATAATATGTAAAGACAAAATTATTATTTTGCATTGTCATAACGTTTGATCTCCTCTGAATCGAATTTATTCTTTCTGCTGTTAGTATAGCAGACGAAAAACAGATTGTCAACCACTAATTTGAAAATTTATTTAACTTATTTTTGAATAACATAAAGAATAATATTGAAAAAACACAATTTTTAAGGAGACATTTTTTAATCGATAACTTTGATCTAGATTTATATAAATTTTAAAAGGAATATTAATTTTTATTACGCATTACAGATTCTGTTGTTAGTAAATAGGTGATCGAACCACAAATAAATTAAAAAATAAGCTATCAACTTTTAGTGATGCTATTGGAATAGTTTTTCTATTTATTCTAGTCAGGATAAAACGATTTTCACATAAGATTTTTCATTTTACTTAACAAAGAAGAATAAATCGATTGTCGTAATAATTGGTTTGGTAAGTTGTTTTTGTTTCATTTCTAATTCTCCTTTTGCTTGTTTCATTCATATTATAGATAAATAAATAAAGTCAAAGTTCCTCCCTTCTACAATAAATAGCTTTGCTCCAGTATATTAAGCCAAAAATATTGTAGCAATAATTAAAGTAATTTTCAATAATAAAAAATATAATTATGGAAAAATTACAATTAATCTATCTTGGATTTGGAGATAATTTTAATAAAATAAGAATTTGTCATATAAAAAATAAAAATCTATTGACAAACCTTCGGTTTTTTACTATCATAATAGTAATAGAAAAATGCGATGATAGGGAAACAAGCATAAAATTTCTGGCACAGAGAACTGTTGGCTGGTGGAAAACAGGGCAGTGTTTATGTGATAAAATCCCCCTGGAGCAGTCTACTGAAACAGTAAATGGATTAGGTTGGAACGGTGTTCTCCCCGTTATAGGAGATCTGTATTAAAGGATACAGAATGAGTGGTCAATGGCGATGACAAAAAGAGTGGTACCGTGGAAGGTTTGCTTTCACCTCTTAACAGTAGGAGAGGTGGGAGCTTTTTTTATATCCAAATAACAACTTATTGTGGTTTGCCATTTTGTTCAAAAACCTGAGCAGACAAAGGTTTGCTTAAAAAATAAAATGACTTTTAGAGGTGATATTATGAAATTAACAGGGTCCCAAATTATTTTGGAATGTTTGTTAGAGCAGAATGTGGATACGATTTTTGGCTATCCTGGTGGGTCCGTCCTGAATATCTACGATGCTTTGTATGATTATCAGGATAAAATCCGGCACATTTTAACTGCTCACGAACAGGGGGCAACCCATGCGGCAGACGGTTATGCCCGTGCTACTGGAAAAACCGGTGTAGCTTTGGTAACTTCTGGCCCAGGTGCTACCAATACCGTGACAGGGATTGCGACCGCTTACATGGATTCTATTCCTTTGGTTGTTATTTCCGGCAATGTTCCAGTACCGCAATTAGGCTTGGATAGTTTCCAGGAAGTGGATATTACCGGTGTAACCATGCCAGTCACCAAACACAACTTTATCGTGAAAAAAGTAGAAGATCTTGCTCCTACGATTCGCCGTGCGTTTAAAATCGCGAATACAGGCCGAAAAGGCCCTGTATTGGTAGATATTCCTAAAGATGTGACAGCAGCAATCTATGAATATGAAAGAAAACAGCCGGAACCAATTGAACAGGTGTACAGCGACCCAAGTGAAAAAGCTCTGGCAAATGCTGTGGAACTGATCTCCAACGCAAAACGTCCGTTAATTTATACTGGCGGCGGTGTAGTGGCATCCGAAGAGGCAAACCTGGCAGTGAAAAAACTGGCAGAATTAATGGATGCGCCGGTATCTTCTTCCTTGATGGGGCAGGGAGGATTTGATAATTTTGACTCCCGATATATCGGTATGATGGGGATGCACGGCAGTGTTACTGCGGCAAAAGCAGTAACAGACTGTGATTTATTCTTGGCAATAGGAACCCGTTTTAGTGACCGCGTGATTTTGAAGATCAGCCGGTTTGCGCCAAATGCACAGATTTTACAGATTGATATTGACCCTGCTGAAATCAATAAAAATATTAAAGCGGACAATATTTTGATTGGGGACGTGCGCCAGGTTGTAGAATTGCTCAACCAGAGGTTAACTCCAACACCTCATCCAGAATGGATGGCGCAAATTCAGGCATGGAATGAGGAATTCCCAAATATCCAAAAAGGGAAAGACGAAGACGCAGTTACCCCTCAGGAAGTAATCGAGACACTTTGTGAACTGACCAATGGTGATGCAATTATCACAACAGAGGTTGGGCAAAACCAGATGTGGGCGGCACAGTATTATAAACTGAGACGTCCTCACCAGTTTGTTTCTTCCGGCGGGCTGGGGACGATGGGCTTTGGCTTAGGGGCTGCAATGGGTGCCCAAGTTGGCTGCCCTGATAAGCAGGTGGTTAATATTGCGGGTGATGGCAGCTTCCAGATGAACTGTAATGAATTGGTAACCATGGCGAAATACCAGATTCCAATGATTGAATTGGTGTTGAACAATGAAGTGTTGGGAATGGTACGCCAATGGCAAAGGCTGTTTTATAACAAGCGTTTCTCCCAAACCACCTTGGATCGTGGTGTAGACTATGTAAAATTAGCGGGGGCTTATGGAATAGAGGCATATAATATCACAAAAGCCAGTGAAATCCGCCCAACATTGGAAAAAGCTTTGGCTGCTCATGCTCCAGTTTTGATTAACTGTGTGATCGATCGAGATATCAACGTTCTGCCAATGGTACCAGCCGGCGCACCAATTGACGAACCAATTCTTGAAATTGAGATAGATAACTAAGGAGGGGCAATGATGGAACAAATGCATATTATTTCTGTATTGATGGATAACACTACAGGTGTATTATTAAGGATTGCGGGTTTGTTCAGTCGGCGTGCTTATAATATTTCCAGTATTGCAGCGGCAGAAACGGAAAATCCAGCAATTACTCGTATGACAATTGTAGCCCACGGGGATGACGCTACTCTAGAGCAGATTGTAAAACAGTTGATGAAACTGATTGATGTACGGGAAGTAAAAGTAGTGGATAGCAAAACCGCCGTCTGTAGAGAACATTTGTTGTTGAAAATGTACCACACAGATGAAAACCGTGTGGGAATTATTGGGACAGCAAATTTGTTTGATGCCAAGATTATTGATAGTTCTGAAGATACCATTACCTTTGAATTGACAGGGGAACATGCGAAATTGCTCTCTTTTATCAATATGATGAAACCATATGGAATTAAGCAATTGGTAAAAACAGGTATTTCTGCTTTGGAACGGGGCTAAAATTGGTTTTTCATTGTGGTGCCAGGGATGTCCTGGCGCCATTTTTTGTTATTGTTTTTAATAGAATCCCCCTTATGAAAAATTAAGTATATGATTTAAACAGATAAAATATTTACAGTGACAATAACTGATGCATCAAAAGTTTTGCAGCAAAAAAATACAAAAATTTTTTTAAAACAGTTTGAATCTATAACTTGCAATATTTATTCTTTTTCATGTTTATTATTTATTTTTAAACGAGAGATCATTTTTTAAAAGATTTATTTAATTTGTAGATGTTTCCTAGGGAAAGACTTCTATTAGGTGACAGTGGTATAAGGATGAAGCTATTGGTTAATCCTTACAAAGAGGAATTGAAAAAAATAGAAGATTAACAGTAGAAAAAAACAGCAGTTTATGGTAAAGTAAAAGAAGAGATATCTTATTGGAGGATTTTATTTATGGCAAAAAAGTTGCTATTTATTATAAACCCAAGGGCAGGAAAAGCACAAATTAAAAACCGTTTGGTTCAAATTTTGGATTTGTTTACAAAATATCACTACGAAGTAACTGTACATGTCACACAGGCTAGGATGGATGGTTATGAATGTGCCAAAAAAATGGCGGAACAATATGATATTGTTGTATGCAGCGGTGGGGATGGAACCATGAGTGAAGTGGTAAAAGGAGTTATGGAGTGTAAACACCAACCTTTATTAGGGTATATCCCTGCAGGGACAACTAATGACTTTGCCTCCAGTTTGCATCTATTTAAGGACATGAATAAATCTGCAAAAACAGTGGTAGATGGGGTACCATATTTGTGTGACATTGGCCATTTTAATCAGGATATTTTTACTTATGTTGCGGCATTTGGTGTATTTACGGATGTAACTTATCAAACACCACAGGGGGAAAAAAATACATTAGGGCATCTTGCATATATTTTAGAAGGAGCAAAAAGGCTGCATACGATCCGTTCTTATCATGTCATCGTTGAACACGATGGAGAAACGATTGAGGATGATTTGATTTTAGGTATGATAACAAACTCCAGTTCCATTGGTGGCTTTAAAGGAATTAGCGGAAAGAATATTCAAATGGATGATGGATTATTTGAGGTTACTTTAATAAAGCCTTTGCGAAATCCTTTGGAATTTCAGGCTGCTGTAAACGCATTGATTTCCAAAACCCCAAACCCGAATTTGATGTATCATTTTAAAACTTCTAAAATAACGTTCCAATGTCAAGAACCAATTGCTTGGACATTGGATGGAGAATTTGGAGGGGAACAAACAGAGGTAACAATACAAAACCAAAAACACGCAATTACAATTTTGCGTCCAGTTAGAAAACGCTAATTGTTAAATTTACACGAAATTATATTGAAAAAAGAAAGAAAAGTTTTCGGATATAACGATAATAAGAATTATTACTAAAAATACTTGCATTTCTTATTTTAGTGTGATATACTAAAGCCATACCAAATGGTTATACAAAATTTTAAATACATGATTACGTAATGGAGGAATAAAACTATGAAAAAATTTGTCTGTCAAGTATGTGGATATGTTTATGAAGGTGAAGCTGCTCCAGAATTTTGCCCACAATGTAATGCTCCTGCTTCTAAATTTACAGAACAAACTGGAGAAATGTCCTGGGCTGCTGAACACGTTGTAGGTGTAGCAAAAGGCGTTAGCGAAGATATTCTGGAAGATTTAAGAGCAAACTTCAATGGGGAATGCACAGAAGTTGGTATGTATTTAGCTATGGCTCGTGTTGCACATAGAGAAGGTTACCCAGAAATCGGTTTATACTGGGAAAAAGCTGCTTATGAAGAAGCAGAACATGCTGCTAAGTTTGCTGAACTGTTGGGCGAAGTTGTAACAGACTCCACTAAGAAAAACCTGGAAATGAGAGTAGAAGCGGAAAACGGCGCTACTGCTGGTAAATTTGATCTGGCAAAACGTGCTAAAGCTGCTAACTTGGATGCAATTCATGATACTGTTCATGAAATGGCTAGAGACGAAGCTCGTCACGGTAAAGCATTCCAAGGCTTATTGAACAGATATTTTGGTAAATAATTTTATCTTATAAATTTTAAAAGGATATGTTATCTTTAGGATAACATATCCTTTTTTTTGAGGTGTTTTTATAAATAAAAAATATCCTCGTAATTTATTTTGGATTGGCTTTATCATCAATATTTTTGGGAGATTTTTTTTCTGGAAATTGTTTTATTGATTATGAGATTTGGAACTGTGTTTGTATATTGGAATTACGTTGTTCATTTTGATGGTTGCCATATCATTGATTCAGCAGCTATCATTCGGCACATTAGTTTGACAAGTGATGACCCTAATTTTAAAAAAATACAAAAAGCAATCCTTTCTTCAGATTGGAAAGAAAATACAATCAATATTGTGGAAAATCGATTGGAGAAGAAAGAGTAAATAACATTTTAGGATTTTAACTTTATTATATTTTATAAATTAAAAATCTCCTCTAAAAAATAAGTTTTTAAAATATCATGCAAAAACATCACTATAGTAAATTAATTGATATCCTAAAAATCCTAAGCTTAACATGATCAGCAATGCCAGCAAATAGTGTTTAGAATACCACTCTTTTTTACAATTGATAAAATATAACGAAATTCCAATAAAAAACCACATAAAAATAACATCTAGCATATGTGAATATTGTTGAAAATGGGATATTAACATTAAACTTTCTGATAAAAAAGTAGCGGGTAACATTACTTTACACAAATATTTTATGGTTCCTTTTCCATATTGTGATATGTTTCCTCCTAAGCCAAATATAAATCCGAATATAACTGCACAACAAAGCCATATTGCTTGATGAAATCCAATGGTAAAGCCTATTTTCCAACTGATAGAATAATATCCATAATATGTTGTTACGCATATTAACAAGTAAATCATGCTTGATATGATAGATTTCCATTTTTGTTTGTAAGATTTGGCGATATAAAATGCTGGAACAACCCAAACTGAACCAGAGTTTGCCAGACTATTTAACGCCCCTGGAAGATATTTTTGTCCAAATACAGTAGCTAGACCTACTACTATTCCAATAAAAAAGCTGAATAATGGAAATGAACATTTTTTTAACATTAATACCTCCAAAAATATTTCAAATTTTCCGATCAATCTTAATGTAGGCATTTTATTATATCATAATACCCTTAAAAACACTAGAATCTATTTTGAATTAAATTGTTATCTCGCTATAAAACAGGAATAGGATTATCTTAAATAACTAAAATAAAAACATTAAATTTATAATAAATTACAAAATTTTTAATAATTTAAAAGAATGGATTGACATTTTTGTTTTTTTGTAGCATAATACAGTAAGACACTTTAGCACCTAAGCGTGTTAACGTGCTAAAGTAAACGTTTGAGGTGAGAGTATTGCAAAAGTATGTAGTGATATGGGCGACAATTGTTATTTATATTGTTGCGATGTCTGTAATTGGCATTATTAATTCCAAAGCAACCAAAGGGATTGCTTCTTTTACTGTAGGAGGGCGAGATGCTGGAGGGTGGATTTCAGCGCTAAGCTATGGTACAGCTTATTTTTCCGCTGTAATGTTTATTGGTTACGCTGGTACTTCCGGTTGGAAATACGGCTTATGGGCTGTTTTGATTGGTTTAGGAAATGCTATCTTTGGCTCCTGGCTTGCCTGGAAAGTATTGGCGTCTAGAACAAGGGAAGTTTCCCACCGGCTAAAGATTAAATCTATGCCGCAACTGTTTTCTTTGCGCTTCAAAAGCCAGCGGATGAAAGTATTTTCCGCCATCGTTATTTTTATCTTTTTAATTCCTTATTCTGCTTCTGTTTATAAAGGATTGAGTAGTGTATGTTCTGTACTGCTAGGAATTGATGTAACAGTATGTATGATTGTAATAGCGGTTGCAGCCTGTGTTGTTTTGGTAATAGGAGGCTATTTAGCAACCTTAAAAGCTGATTTTATGCAGGGTATTATCATGGCAGTTGGAATTGTTCTATTGATTATTTTTGTGATGATTTCTCCAGCTGTTACGGATAACGGTAGCATATCTGGCATGGTAGATTTTATGAAACAGAATAAAATGATGCCATTATCTACGGGAGATACAATTGCTTTGATTTCTACAATTTTGATGACCAGTTTTGGTACTTGGGGCTTGCCTCAGATGATCCATAAATATTACGGGATTAAAAATGAAAAAGAAGTAAAACGAGGTATTGTTGTTTCCACTATTTTTGCTTTGTTGGTATCTGTTGGCGGATACTTTATTGGTTCTTTGTCCCATTTGGTATTTGGCAACCAATTGCCAGAAGGTGGAGTAGATTATATTGTTCCTAGAATGTTAGACGCAGCGAATTTGCCAAATATCCTGTTGGGAATTGTTCTGGTATTATTAATTTCCTCTTCTGTATCTACGTTATCTTCTATTACATTGACAGCATGTTCTACTTTTTCTTTAGATTTGTTAAAACCTGCTTTTAAAATGAAAGAAAAATCTTCTGGTTGGGTTATTCGTATCCTATGTATTCTGTTTGTATTGGCTTCTTATGTTATCGCAAATACTAACACCCCAATTTTGGATATGATGTCCTATTCCTGGGGGATTGTCTCCGGTTCTTTCTTAGCACCTTATGTATTGTCCCTGTATTTAAAATGGCTGAATAAGGCAGGGGCATGGTCTGGTATGATAGGAGGATTCTCCATTGCTATGTTACCAGCAGTTAGTAAAATTATCCTGTTGATCATGGGTAGCCCTAATGGAACAGAAGGATTCATCGGAGGCTCAAATTTCTTAGCAGCTCAAGGTCCAACCTTTGCGGTAGTGGCTATGGTAATTTCCCTGCTACTTTGTGTAGTTGTAAGTAAACTGACAGCAAAAGAAAAAGTTGATAACCTGTTTTTCTATGAAGGTGTTATCGAAAACGAATAGTCTGTTGGTTTTTTCCATAAAACATGTTATAATCAAATTATTATATTTTATGATAAAAAAGCTATCAGTGAGAGAGTTCTATTTACTGATGGCTTTTTGTTGCCCAAAAAGGAGAACGTCTATGTATTTTATTGGAATTGATTTAGGTGGTACTAATATTGTAGCATCTGTAGTGGATGAACAATACCGAATGTTATCCAAAGTAAAATGTAAAACAAACCTTCCACGTTCTGCAGAAAAAATTTGTGATGATATGGCGAAATTATGCTATCAAGCAATGGAGGAAAGTGAAGTTCCTTTGCAGGAAGTGGATTCCATTGGAATTGGAACTCCTGGACATATTGATCCAGCACAAAAAATAATTGAATTTTCCTGTAATTTCGATTTTCATAAAGTACATTTGGCAAAGCTGATGGCAGAGAGGATTCCTCTTCCCGTTTATTTGGAAAACGATGCTAACGCAGCTGCGTTAGGGGAACTGCTTGTAGGAGCAGGAAAAGGTGCTTCTTCTATGGTAATGATTACGTTGGGGACCGGTGTAGGCGGAGGCGTTATATTTCATAACCAAATATATAGCGGATTTAATTACTGTGGAGGAGAACTAGGTCATACTGTTATAGAACAAAATGGCTGGGATTGTAATTGTGGAAGGAAAGGCTGCTTTGAAGCATATTCTTCTGCAACTGGTTTAATCCGTATGACCAAAGAGGCAATGGAAACCCATCCAAAAACGGTTCTACATGATATTGTGGAACAGACAGGAGAATTGAACGCAAAAACTGCTTTTGATGCTATGAGGATGGGAGATATCGTGGCAAGCAAGGTTGTGGATACTTATATCCATTATTTAGCTTGTGGATTAACCAATATGATAAATATATTTCAACCAGAAATCCTATGTTTAGGAGGTGGTGTCAGCAATGAAGGGGATACCTTATTGCAGCCTTTACAACAAATAATAGATGCGGAAGATTACGCTAGGGGAACCGCTAAAAGGACAAAGTTGGCAGTAGCTCAATTGGGGAATGATGCTGGGATTATTGGAGCTGCATTTGCGTTCCGTTACCAATAAAATTCTATTTTAGGGTTGAAGAATTGGAAAAAATATTTTATAATGATAAAATATCTTAAATAGATTGATTGAATGGAGGAAATGCAATGAGCAATCCAATTGTAACAATTGAAACAAATCATGGTGGTGTAATTAAAGTAGAATTGTATCCAGAAATCGCACCAAATACCGTAAATAACTTTATCTCGTTAGTACAAAAAGGATTTTATAATGGTACTATCTTTCACCGTGTTATCCCTGGGTTTATGATTCAAGGTGGGGATCCAAACGGCATTGGTACAGGAGGACCAGGATACCATATTAAAGGAGAGTTCTCTTATAACGGATTTGAGAATAATTTGAAACACACAAAAGGTGTTATTTCTATGGCAAGAGCTGCCCATCCAGATAGTGCTGGCTCTCAGTTTTTTATTATGGTAGAAGATGCTCCACATTTAGATGGTCAATATGCTGCTTTTGGGAAAGTAATAGAAGGTATGGAAGAAGCAGAACGTATTGTAGGAGTACAACGTAATTTTAGTGATAAACCTTTATATGATGAAGTAATGGAAAAAGTTACAGTAGAAACTTTTGGTGAAACTTATCCAGAACCAGAAACTCTCTAATCAGTTGATGAAGAGTTAACATAAAAAGCATCTGCTTTTCGAAAAGCAGATGCTTTTTTCATAACAAATTAAAATAAGATTGACAAAGAATAAGCTTTTTGTTATAATAATTGTAAACTTAAAAATAAATAGGAGTTTACAATTATGAAAATGAGTATAAAAACAATGTGTGTAATCGCTATTATGACAGCTGTTATTTGTGTAGTGTCCCCATTTTCTATTCCCATTCCTGGTGTAGTACCAATCTCATTGGGTACACTAGGGGTTTACATTGCCTCCAGTTTGTTAGGGGCTAAAAAAGGGTTTATTGCTGTATTGTTGTATCTGATAATAGGCGCAATAGGACTTCCAGTATTTGCTCAGTTTACAGGAGGAGTCTCCATTATAGCTGGACCAACGGGAGGATATATGGTGGGCTACCTCTTGATGGCTTTACTGACTGGATGGTTTACAGATCACTCAAATAATATTGTCTGGAAAATATCTCTTGGTATGGTATTAGGAACTTTAGCTTGTTATTTGTTGGGAACAATATGGTTGGCTTATACTATGAAATTAGATTTGATAGCAGCGTTATGGGCAGGCGTGATACCATTTATTCCAGGGGATATTGTAAAAATTGTTTTATCGGTTTCTTTGGCAAAAGTATTGCGTCCACAGCTGTCCCGATTTTTATCTTCAACCCAAAAAACTACCGCAGTATAATATTCTATAAAAATCCTGCTGATTAGCTCAGCAGGATTTTTATATTGTTTTTGTATGGTAAAACCGAGAATAGAAAATGAATTTATGCGTTATTTTTTATGAAAAATGGTTTTCTGTAATTCGTACAATGCTATGATCATATAGAATAAATAATTTGGATTGTAAATATTGTAGGAAAAATAAGATGTATTTTATTTATTTTTACAATTATTTTATTTTTTTATTTATTCAAAATTATTTAAATTTATTCCACTAAAATAATAAAATAAACCTTTATTTTTTGGGGTGATTGCAGTATAATAAATCTTTAGAAGGGAAGTTTTACCCTGTTTTTGTACTTTTTTACTTGAAGAAAATGAATCAATCAAAAAAATAAAATTACGTTCTATTTTTAGTCAAACTACGTCCTTCAAGATCGAAAAAAAGTACGGTATAATAGTGATAAACGGTTGTGATAAATAATTAACAACCGATATTAGATTTTTTTACACATAGGAGGAAGTTAACATGGTAAGAAAAGGTTTTAAAATGCAGTTGTTCCCAGGACAAGAAGCTGAGTATGAAAAACGTCATAACCAACTGTGGCCAGAAATGAAAGAAATGATCCACAATTACGGTGGCCATAACTATTCTATCTATCTGGATAAAGATACCAAAGTTCTCTATGGCTACATTGAAGTAGAAGATGAAGCCAGATGGGCAGAAAGCGCTAATGACCCTGTATGTAGAAAATGGTGGGATTTTATGGCTGATATTATGGAAACAAATCCGGACAACAGCCCTGTTTCAATTGATTTACACCCAGTATTCCATTTAGATTAATTTATCGCTTTACCCGCGTTTTACGCAGATAAGGAGGCTTTATTATGATAGGAAAAATTCAAATTCCAGATACTGACCTGGTTGTTTCTCCCATCGGTTTAGGTACTGTAAATGCAGGTACCGCTTGGGATGGGGAAGAAGGATTTGCGATTCTGGAAGAATATATTAAAATGGGAGGAAACCTCATTGATACCGCCCGCGTTTACTCCGATTGGATTCCAGGAGAAATCGGACGTTCCGAACGTGTTATTGGTGATTGGATTGCACATCGTGGCCATCATGATGATTTTGTACTGATTACCAAAGGAGGGCATCCACCTCATGAAGATACTTCCATTAGCCGTATGACAAAAGCTGATATGGAACATGACTTGGAATTGAGTCTAAAAGCTCTTCGTGTGGACTGTATTGATGTTTATATGTATCATCGTGATGATACCAATCAATCTGTAGCGGATTTGATCGAAGTAATGCAAGAATTTGTAAATCAGGGAAAAATTCGTTACTATGGTTGCTCCAACTGGTCTGTATCCCGTATGGAAGAAGCAATGGCCTATTGTAAACAGAAAGGTTACAGAGGCTTTGTAATGAACGAAATGTTCTATAATATTGCATCCGATACTATGAGCGAACCAGAAGATCCAACCTTAGCAATTATGGATCAAGAAATGATTCGTTTCCATAAGAATTATCCTGTACTTGCGGTTCCATACTTTAGTGTTTGTAGCGGATTCTTCCATAAACTAATTAATAAAGGTCCTGAAACAGTTCAGGATAGCCCATATTATACACCAGCAAATCTGGAGTTAGCCAAAAAAATCCAAGGAATTGCAGTGCGCCATAACGCATCAATTTCTCAAGTATTATTAGGATTCTATTTCCAACAAGGCTTCCCAGTTTGTCCATTAACCGGAGTTCATTCTACTGCTCAGTTGAAAGACGCTATGGGGACTTTAAATGTGGAGTTTACTCCAGAAGAGTTTGCAAAATAGTTATTTAATGATTAAAAAAAACAGGTATCTGAATATTTCAGATACCTGTTTTTTGTTGTCTTTAGGCTTAACAAAACCTTGGCGAAATAAGAAACTTTTACAGTGAAAATTTCATTCTGCTTGAGAATGAAATTGAAGATTTCGGAAAAAGCAATTTGAGAATTTTGCATACAGTTTTCTTTCCTCATAAGGGTACGGAAAGAAAACCCGATTTAGTTTACCAGTAGCGGAGAATGCGATGGTCGTCTTTCAATACCCCTACCAGGGGTCTGAACAAATCACTAGTTTACTAGTAGTTTTGATTTGGTTAAATAAAATTTTAGCGCTGTTAGTGGCAGAAAAGTTTATTCGCTTTAAAAATTATTTAGTAAACAGTTTATTTTCAAGAAATACAATATTAGAATACAAAAGCACCCGAATGAAAAAAATCTGTTTTTATCAAATTTGATTTTTATTAGAATTGATAAGCCTTATCAATAGTATCTCTGTTTTATAACTAACTCTAAAGAATTGAGGAAAAATACGATACGCTTTATGGATATAAGCAAAAAACAGGAAAAATTTATTTTTAAAACAAAAGATATAATCACATACTATGTTACACTTTATATCCATTTTATGATTAGTTTTTATGGGATTTGTATTCCTCTCCCCAATTTTGCATTGCTTCTAAAATTGGTTTTAAACTTTGACCGAGTTCAGTCAAGGAATATTCTACCTTAGGTGGCACTTCGGCATAAACTTTTCGATTTACTAACCCATTGGCTTCCATTGTCCGTAATTGAGCAGTCAGCACTTTTTGGGATACATTACCCAAAGATTTTTTTAATTCTCCAAATCGTTTTGTTCCTGGCATCAGGTCACGTAAAATCAATACTTTCCATTTATCTCCGATTAACATTAAAGTTGTTTCCACTGGACAATCTGGTAAATCTTTTCTTTCTGTTTGTTCTGTCATAAATTCCTCCAAAAAATAAATAGATCTATCATCTAAATAACTCTAATAGTTTCTTTTTGGTAACTATAGCACAATAAAGTGCGTACTTTACAAAATTAAACTACAGCTTTATTATAAAGTTATAGAGGCAAAAAGTCAAGCCTTAAATTGATATGGAGGTTATTGTTATGAACAAAACTAATTTTACACTGGTGAAACTTACAAAAGGCGAAGTAAATATCTATGATTTTGGAAATATCAAGTTACATGCCTATAAAACCAATGATTTTATTGATGATGAAGTGTTTATTATTGAAAAAGAAGGAAAAACGGTTATTATCGAATCTCCTTGCTTTTTTGATAACAATCAGGAACTTACAGATTATTTAAAAGGAATGGAAGTTGTAGGAATATTAATAGCGTATCATGGAGCGGGAGCTACTTTCTTACCTAATGTACCAAAATATGCAACACAAAATGCGATTGAGTACTCTGAGAATGGAGGTGGCAAAGCCTTAATAAATCAATTTAGTAATGCTTTTGGTGAAATTTTTGATAGCTCTATACATCGTATTACAAATATATTAACAGAAGGGAAAAACAGGATAGGAGAAATTGATTTTATAATACATCCAACAACAGAAGCCTTTGATATTGAAATTCCGGAAATTAATCTGGTATATACTCATATGCTTGGACATGATTGCCACTCCATTGTCGCTGGTGTAACCCATGCGGATGTTATAATTGCTCAGCTAAAAGAATATTTGGAAAAAGGTTATACAATGATTTTAACATCCCATTATACACCAGAAGACTTAAAAGATGTGCAGGCTAAAATTGATTATATAGAAAATCTTAAATCTATTGCGCAAATGGCGGACAGTGCAGAAGAGTTTAAAAAAGAAATGCAGAAACAATATCCGGAGTATAGTGGAGAAAATTATTTGGATATGACAGCAAATTTTTTCTTTGCATAATGTAAATTCTAGATTTAAGGTGTTTTATGGATTAGTAAGATAAAAATAATTTAAGGCATAGCTTAATGAGCTATGCCTTATTGGTTAAAAATATTAGTAGAACTCGATTCCTATTCGTTAGGCTACAAATAAATCTTTTACTTTATATGCGCGGAACAAAAATAAAATAGTTAATACAAATAATACAACACCTAAGACAGGTAGGGCTATAATTAAAATTTGACATAGAGTTTGTCCCAAAGCCGCATTTACTGTTATAAAATTTTGGAACATTGTAGCGTAATCTAAAATGAGATAGAATAAATATTTAATCCACATTGCAGATGTAATAAGTCCTGCTGCGCCAACCGTTAAAGAAAGGATATATCCTGTTTTAGAACGTTGTTTAATTCCCCTTGTGGCCAGAAAAATTGGTAAAAGGAAAACCAAAGCAAAAATTGGAGAAAGGATAAACGGAGAAAGCAACAACACTAAAATAGAACATAAAAGAAAATAACGATAAAATCCTGTGATTTTAGATGTTTGTCCAGAAAAATCACCATATGCTGCAGTTAAATAAGTAAGATATCGATTAATTGTATCACTTAATGTTTTTGCATTCATACTGGGACGAAAATAATTTTCTACCAAAGCATTTCCTTTATTTACAAGGGAATCATATACTTCTTGATACTGTTCATCAATCGTAATGGATTGATAATCTGCCTTGATTTGATCTAGTTTTTTACAAAATTTATCTCGTTTATTCTGTAACAGATCAAAATGTTTGATTTTTATATTTAGTTCCTCAATAATATTCAACAATTCGATTGGATTCATTTGGTATCCTCATGTTTTGATTGATTTGATTTTGTGGCTTTATTTTTGTCATCACGGATTACTTTTGGAATAGAAATTGCCATGGTAGCAAGGATAATGCCCCAAAATAGTATTAAAAAAATAATGGACGATACATGCATATTTATTACCTCCTATTGCTTAGATAATTCATGCTGGTATGTTTTCCGTAACATACGTAGCGTCATAATAAAGCCAAAAATAAATACGACAATAATCATACCACGGCCTAAATTAGTCCATAAAGCATAGATAGCTGGATCCCCACCTTCTGGTACAATACCTGTCCAAGAGAAGAAACCGTTTTTGGCGTTTTCAATTGTTGCATTTACAATTACCAGTAATAAAATTGCTGGTGTGATAATACGAATAAATACTGTAACAACCCAAGAAGGTACTTTTGCTTTTGCACCAGAGTTAATTCCTTCCAATGTTTTTTGTGGTTTTACAAACCAACCTACAATAATTAATTCGATAAATCCTAAGAACAATACCAAATAACTACCTACCCAGGAATCCAGGGTTTCGAAGTAGATTTGAGTTGCGCCATTGCTTAACATTGGTTCTAGAACAACTGGGATACCAATTACAATCAATGAAACAAAGGCAACCCAAGAGGCAACTTTACGAGAAGAATGCAATCCTTCCTCAATAAATGTAACCAGATAGTTAAACAGTGCCAAGGCAGAGGTAAATCCCGCAAAGAATAGCAAGAAGAACCAACAAGCACCTACAATATTACCCAATGGCATATTCATAAATGCATTTGGAAGAGAAATAAACGAGAAACCAATGCTTCCACCTTGCAATAAATCATCTCCCATAAATACATAGGCGAGAGGGACTACTGCGGTAGAAGCTAATACAACTTCCGCAAATTCATTTAAAGATACTGTAGCAATAGAAGATACGACAATATCATCGTCTTTTTTTAAGAAGGAAGCATAGTTTGAGATAAGCCCCATCCCTAAAGATAAAGTAAAGAAGATTTGCCCACAGGCAGCTAAAATAACGCTCCAGTTTACTTTAGAGAAATCTGGATGCCACAAAAAGTCTAACCCTGCAATTGCGGTTAAGTTAGGTGTTTCTGGGCGTGCTTGGGTAAACAAAGCAAAACACGCCAATACAATGCCGAAAATATATAATGTTGGCATCATTATTTTAGACCAGGCTTCAATCCCTTTTTTGATTCCTTTACTTGCAGCCACAGCTAACAATAACGCTGCGATTACCCAGAAGCCAATAGCTTGGACTGGATTGGAAATTGCCGATTGGTATGCAGCTGTTAAATCTGCTCCATGTCCTAATTGGTTAAACAAGGATTGTACCGCATAGTTGAGGGACCAACCTACAATGTGGTTATAATAAGAATTGATTAATACAGGAATAGCAAATGCCAATGCACCACAGATAGTACCAATTGCTAAAGCAGTTTTTGGCTTTACTTTTTCTCTTGCTTGTAAGTAGATCATTGGTCCGATAGTTCCATGGCCATGCTGTCCGCCAAAACGTCCTAAATGCCACTCTGTAATCATAATCGGCAAACCAACAACTACTAAAGCGATGAAATATGGTATCATAAATGCGCCGCCACCATATTCTGCTGCCATACGTGGGAATCGCCAGAAATTGCCTAATCCCACCGCGTTTCCAGCCATGGCTAAAATCAAGCCAAGCTTAGAGCCCCATTCACCGCGGTGATGGGTTCCTTTTTGTTTTAACTTTTCCATAATTGAATACCCCTATTTTGTTAGATATATGAATATATTCTATAATATTTTTTAATAAATTGCAATAGAAACATTACATAAATTCTGTTTAATAAGAATAAAATACAAAATTTTGGTATAATCGCACGAATTATATTTTACTTTTTTATGAAATAACACTTACAAAATAGCAAATTCTATTGAGTTAAACGCAATGTCTTGTTATAATAAAAGCGGAATAATTAACGACAAAAAATGATTTTAGTATTTAAGATAGATTTGATTGAGGTGTAAAAATGAAAAGAAGGATCATTTGCTTGTTGCTTTGTGTATGTATTAGTGTTATGTTAGCAGGATGTGGGGGTTCTGGTGACGCTACAGGAAAGTTGATGAGTTATAGCTTAACAGATGACCCACAAAGCCTTGACCCACAGGTAGCATCTGATTATAATTCCATGTTAGTCATCCAAAATATTTATGAAGGACTGCTGACGAAAGAGGAAGATGGCAAGTTGTCCGAGGGCGTTGCAACAAGCTATGATGTTTCTGATGACAAAATGACCTATACTTTCCATCTTCGTTCTGATGCAAAATGGATGCACCGTTATAAGAATGACCCAGAAGATGGAACAGAAAGTTATAATACTCCGGTAACAGCATATGATTTTCAATTTGCTTTCCGCAGATTATTAAATCCCAATACGAATTCTCCTTTTGCGGCAAACTTTTATTGTATTAAAAATGCAAAGGCAGTCCATGAAAATGGGCTTTCGGTTGATCAATTAGGGGTAGTAGCGGAAAACGATACCACCCTTACAGTTTATTTAGAAGCACCAAATGCGATGTTTTTAGAACTGATGACAACAACGCCAGCAATGCCTTGTAATGAAACATTTTTTAATGAAACAAAAGGAAGATATGGTCTGGACTTAGAGCACACCCTTTCCAATGGCCCTTTCTATATGAAAGAATGGTCTGTAGAGCATTATGTGCGTATTCGTCAAAATCCAGTATACCAATCTGCTTTGCCAACAGTAGCTTCTGGTGCTAATTTGACGATCCGTACTTCAGAAGAGGCGCTGGAGGCGTTAAATAGTGATACCATAGATATTGGTATTTTAACAGCGAAAGAGTATTCACAGCTTTCCTCTAAGGACTTTGTTTCCAAAGATTTTGAAAATACAGTATGGGGACTGGCGTTTAATACAGAAAGACCAGAATGGAGTAATCAGGATATTCGGATGGCATTTATGATGAGCATAGATCGCAGCCAATATGAGTCGTATTTACCAGAATCTACTGTAAATACCAATGCTGTTGTCCCTTCTTCTGTTAAGATATTGGATCAATCGTACCGAGATCTTCCAGAGTCAGCTATTCCAAATTATTACAATATAGAACAAGCAAGGCAACATTTACAAAACGGCTTAGCTCAATTGAATTTATCTGATATTAATCAAAAAGAATTGATTGTACCAGAGGAAGTTGAAACGTTAGTACAACAGATTTCCCAGCAATGGCAAAGTAATTTAGGAGTTTATTTTAAAATTACTGGTTTATCCGATAAGGAATACCAGCAAGCTTTAAAGACAAAAAATTATGATTGTGCTTTAATTTCTGTTACCAATACAGGAAGTTCTCCAGAAGATATGTTATCTCAATTTTTGGATGGAGAGCAGGTGCAAGATTCTTCTCCTGCATTTGTTCAGGCAATGAATCAGGCAGAATCTGCTGTGAGTGTAGATGATATGGTATCAGCCTGCCAACAGGCGGAACAGATTTTGTTATCTGGCTCTGTATTTTTACCATTGTATTTTCAAAAAGAATATTTTGTTACTCGTACTGGGGTGGATCATCTGGTGTTTGATTCTGCTGGACGTCTGATCCAATTTAAATATGCGACAAAACAAAAATAGAATATGAGGTGACCATGAATGAAATGCGGGGTATCTACAGCGTGCTATTATCCAGAGCCCACAGAAAATGCGTTATATGAATTGGTTTCCCATCAGGTTCCATACATTGAGATTTTTTTAAATACTTTTTCAGAACTAGAAGTTCCGTTCGTGAAAAGGTTACAGGAGATATTAAAACAGGGGATGACACAGGTAGTTTCTGTGCACCCCTTTACTTCTGGTATGGAACCACTTTTATTTTTTAGTAATTATAAAAGGCGTTTTGAGGATGGGGTTTGTCTATACCAGCACTATTTTGAATTTTGTAATAGGATAGGGGCAAAATATTTGATTTTTCATGGGGCGCATAAAGATGTTTTGTGTGAAGACAACCTATATTTTGAACGGTTTGATAAACTGAACGAGTATGCAAAATCAGCTGGAATAGAATTGTTACAGGAGAATGTTGCCCGCTGTAAAAGTCGTAATATTGATTTCATCCAAAGAATGAAACAACAACTAGGGGATTCTGTCCATTTTACTTTGGATACAAAGCAGTGTATTCGCAGTGAAGTATCACCAATAGAAATGTTAAAAGTAATGGGAGAGCAAGTACGCCATATTCACTTTAGCGACCGGAAAGGACAACAGGATTGTTTGTTACCAGGCAAAGGGGATGGAAAAATTTTGGGGCTGATTCCCATACTTAAAAAACAAAATTATCAAGGAGCTGTCTTTATTGAGGTATACCGTAAAAGTTATCAGGAGTATTCTGAGATTATACAAGGATATCAATTTTTAGAAAGCTATATGGCAAATTTGCTATAAAACGGCAATACCAATTGTGGACTTTAACGAAAAACGGGTTGCAAAAACGTTTTTGTTGTTTAAATAAAACAAATTGTCGTATTTTTACGAAGTGTTGATTTATTTTATAGAAATATTTTCCATATTGTATAATTTTTAAAATGAAAACAAATAAGTGGTAATCGAATTTAGCAATAATGTTGAATGTTTGTGAAAAATAAATAACATAACGCCTATAGCGTTTAAATATTTGTTGATTGTTGTCGAATAAAATTAGTGGATTATTGTGGAAAGCTGTTATATAATAGTGCCTGGAAAAATTAAAACGCTTTGGGAGGAAAAGCAATAATGAATCAGGACAAAATTATTAAAACTATTTTATGTGATGGACAACATAACTATGAAATGACACACCATGCTGTAAAGGACGTAGATATGGGAGAATTTACTGAATATGGTATTCGTATTACAGAAATTACGACAGGACAGTTAGTGTATGAATGCCAAAACCTATCTGAGTCTGAAGAAACAACATGGTGTTTTCTTTCTTTGCTGGCAGAAAATGATGTTGACATTTGTCACATTGATGATGTACTCTATGATTTTTTAGTAGAAACCACATCAATTTATTGAGAAAAAGATTGTATTTTTCCAATTTTTATGATACTATAAAAAATAGAATAGATTTTTATTCAAACCTATCGGTTAGTGAAAATAGGTACTATTTTATTTTACTTATGCGCATAAAAGCGCAACGTAATAAAAAATAGAATAAGATTTTTATTTAAACCTATCGGTTAGCGAACATGGATACTATTTTATTTGTTGACAACACATTTTTAACAGAACCAAATATTTAATTATTACAATGTATAATTAGTATGGTATTAAATTAGACTGATATAATATATGGTCTGATAGAATTTGTTGTAGTATAAACACTTCATTGTTTTACTAGTTTACTATAGTAAATATTATTTTGTTTCTATCAATTTAAAGTGTAGCAGAATAAAATAGCACTGTGTTATATGTATTATTTTAATGAAAAAAATTTTATTTTGTTATGGCAGATTAGCTTAAAGAGTTAGTTTCATAAAAAGGGGAGATGTTCCAGTGAAATGCCCGTTTTGTGGTTATAATGAAAGCAAAGTGATTGATTCCCGTCCAACAGAAGAAGGATCTAAAATTAGGCGTAGAAGAGAATGCATCCAATGTGGTGGACGTTTTACTACTTATGAAATAATTGAAACTACACCGTTAATGGTGGTAAAAAAAGACCATTCCCGCCAGCCTTTTGACCGTCAAAAACTATTAAACCGGTTATTAAGGGCATGTGGAAAGCGTCCAGTTTCGATTGAAATATTGGAAAAGGCAGTTGCTGATATTGAGGCTTCTCTGCTTAATTCATTTGTTCGGGAAGTATCATCCAATGATATTGCCGAGTTGGCAATGCAAAAACTAAAGGATATTGATCTAGTAGCATATATCCGATTTGTCTCGGTGTACCGTGAGTTTTCTACTTTAGATGAATTTATGGAAGAGTTAAAAAGCTTGAAATAGTTATAATATATTGAAAAGAATAGGAATTTCGGCATCTCTCATATCCAACATCAGTTGTTGGATGTAGCTTAACCTGGAAGAGAACTCCGCATAATCTGTGCGTTGGAGGTATTGTTCTAATTCAGAAATTGTTTTGCTAATTTCATCTATATTATTATGGCGGATATATAATGTTAAATAACGGTGTTGCCGTTCCCAAAAGCCTGAGA
Source organism: Clostridium facile (assembly GCF_014297275.1). Classification (NCBI taxonomy): domain Bacteria; kingdom Bacillati; phylum Bacillota; class Clostridia; order Eubacteriales; family Clostridiaceae; genus Clostridium; species Clostridium facile. The sequence goes on along the minus strand of NZ_JACOQK010000001.1, from coordinate 1,244,915 downwards.
GCTGATAATTCAGTTCTTGGGCTTTTGTTATATTGTTTTGGTCCAATGCGGTTTGTATGTTGGTGGTGTATTCCTCTACCTGGTCTGTCACAAAATTTAAATGCCACAGACCAACTAAACTGATCGTTAAAATAACAGTAATAATCCCTAACGAGACAAATAACCGCTTCATGATATAGCCTCTTTTCGAATAATCTGATAGGTTTGTTGGGGTGTAGTTGTCATAATAAAAACATCCTTTTGGGATAAATGTTTTTTCTTTAAAATTTCGTTTATCCAATTTGGATCAATATGATATTTTTCTATATTTTCTTTTACTAAAATGCCATCACTGATAACGATAGTAGGAGGGATTTCTTCCTGTACTTCCAAATTCAACATATTGGCTGTAATAGTTTGGCTCGCTCCTTTTTTTACCACGCTAATTTTGCCATTGGTTTCTACCAGAGCATATAATACTTCTGATACGTTAAAAATATCTTTGGAACGTAGACCTTCCATCAAGTCATCAATAGAGAACCGCAGCTTTTTTAATTCTTGTTGCTTTAGAACTCCATTTTCAATGATGACTACCGGACTTCCAGAAATAAATTTACGCAGCTTTTTCCATCTTAAAGTAAAGACAGAGAGGATAATCTCAAAACAAACTAAAATTAAGATAGGGACAGCTCCTGCAAGCATGGGGATATTGGTATCTTCGATTGGTAGGATTGCCATATTGGAAATCATCATTGTTATAACCAATTCTCCAGGTTGTAATTCACCAATTTGGCGTTTTCCCATAAAACGCATACAAAATATAATTAGAATATATAACAGAATTGCGCGGATCATAACAATCAACATACCAAAACCTCCTTTACTCCTTTTAGTATACCACCTATCGAGCGAATAAATGCAATAGTATTATGTATAATTAGAATCAGATGAAACAAGATAACAACAAACTAGAGAATAGGAGGATAGGCAAAATGGAACATAAAAAAGCATTGACAATCTATCGAAAGATTAAATTAACTAACGATATTATCACAATTGTTATTAACTGTATTACATTGTTGCTGTTATGGAGGGAATGGTATCGAAATAAAACCTGAATTTAACCACAACAAAAGGCTGAAATAGTGGATATGGATACAATGAAAATAAACCTTTCAATTATTTCTGTCTGATATAAAAATGGAGAGGAAATAAACGATATTGTAAATTTTAGAGGAAATTGATATCAAAAAACCTCAACCAGAAAACTGGTTGAGGTTTTTTGATAATTGTTATATAGTTTCAATAAAGAAACAATGCTATTTTTTGCGTTTTCTCAAAGCGATTATCTCTGTACCAGCCAATGCTAACAATACAATGCCCGCAATTGGAGCAACATCTCCTGTAGCAGCAGCCTTTTCAATAATATTTGGGCTATTTTGTTTTTCCAAGCTTGCAACTGCCGCAATCAAATTTTCCACCTGGGTATCAACTACAGATTGGTTTTCTTTACTCAGGTTTTCATCTTGTAATACCGTTTTTGCCTCTTGGATTGCCGCATTAAGAACTGCAAGACTTTCAGGGGTATAACCGGAAGTATCCATGGTTTCCAATTGTGCTACCATGTTTTCCAGAATAGATTTATCTGCCTTATAACGCAGTTGTAACATAGCATTTAATAAGGTGTCTGTTGCGCTATTGACTTCGTCTTGTGTTGCATCTGGCTTTGCATAAATGTTTTGAGCTGTTTTCAGAGCTGGCACAAATACTTCCCATGTATTTGGTGTGAATTGATCCTGTTGATAGCTGTCACATTGTTGTAGCAAGTTTTCCAACTGGGATTTATCCACTGTTTCAGAAGGTTTTTCCTCCAATGCTTCAAAAGCAGACTTTAGTTCATTGTATGCTTTTTGAATTTCGGTGTCAAGGGCATTTTTGTCATCTAAAACAGTTTTGGCATTAGCTAATGCGGTTTTAAAGTTTTCTTTTGTTACGCCATCCAGATAATCATCTAAATTTGTATCTTTTACCTGGTCATACAATGCCTGCAATTCCGTTTTATCTCCTGCCTGAAAGCCTAATTTATGGATTTCTTTGATTAAATTGCTCCATGCTTCCACAACATCTTTTTGGGTTGCGGCAAGGTTATCATAGACATTTTGGGCGTTATCCAATGATTTTTGGAAAGATTGTTTTACAGCAGGAATTGCGTTTGCATATTCTTCTGTTTGCTGTAATCTTTTTGCCTCATCAATTACAGTTTTCAAAATCGTTTTGTCTGTTTGGGAGGAAGAAGATGTATTTTCATCAATAATAAATACAGATTTTACAGCATCAATATCCAGTTTAATCCGAGTAATACCGTTGTCCACAGTGTATTCAGGTGCGTATTTTGTTCCTGTATGTGGATCCCAAACCATTGGATTTTCAAACTCTTTGCGGATATTGACATAAGTGTTTACTGGATTATCGCTGGAATTCGCGAAATAGTAAATATCATTATTCTCTTTTACTTTGTGGATATAGGTCAAATCTCCGCCAGAAGTAGAAACAGGGTCAATTTCGACATCATAGTTTTCTACAACATTGTCCAATGCAGGTCCTAATGTTTTACGGAAATTAACACCGACAAACTGGCAACGTCCACCGTTTTCATTGCTGTTATCCGCTATTTTTTCTGGTTCTAATGCCAGGTTTTCACTATCATTGTTATATACTTCAAACTCCTGGATGGAAACACTATCGGAAACAATAGTATCCACATACAAACGGAGTTTTGTTGTGGTAACTGGCTCAAAATAATTGGTTTTGTGATCTCCAATAGAAGTTCCTTCTGCGCAGTTTACCCATTGGGAACCATCCCAGTACTGAATATGGTATTGAGTAACACGGTATGGAGCACTTTCGGTAATCACTGTTTTGTTTACTGTAGTAGGAGTGCCAAAATCAACTTCCAGCCATTGATCACCGCCAGAGAGGTCGCCGGCATTCCATCTGCTATCCAGGGAAGCAACACCATCAAACGCTTTTTCTGCTGCATAAGTAGGATTATTTTGGAAATAGGAAGATGCAGTGTAGGTTCTTGAGTGATTGCCATAGATAAAGTCTTCGTCTACACCAAACATGTATTTGATTGTGTCAACTACATCCTGGTTATGTCCTTTTTCAGACGACATATAAGGTAATTGAGTTGTTGCCACTACTTTGCCGCCGTTGTCGTAGAATTCCCGGATTTTTTTCAATGCTTCCCAACTGATGGTTTTACAACCGGGAATCACAATCACTTTGTAGTTTTCGTAGTTGACTTCATTATTCAGTTGAAAAGTATCGCCTTCTACGGTACATTTTTCCGCGATTACTTCTGGATGTAAATAGGTAAAATCACGGCGTAAGGTAGAAGAAAGATAATCTCCAACTTCCATGTAGTCCGCTTCTTCCGGGGTAACATTGCCGGTGTAAGGGTCGCCAATATCAAACTGGAAAGCGCCTTGCAGAGTATCGATTGGATAGAGAACCCCAATATCGGCTACATGACGTCCATTTTGCAGCAGTCCGCTGGTTCTGCCAATAAAATTGTTATAGTTGGCAAGTTCAGGACCGTACTGTTCGCTTCTCCAGGAAAGTTCTGGTGGATTTTGTACATTTTGGGTGTTGTTGTACCAGATTGCGTGAGGTACAACATAGTTAATTCCTTTTGCATATTGGTTCATGATGTCTTTATACATCACTGGGATGCCCATGCCTTCTCCCATGCCGCCGTAGGATTCGGTCATTACCAGGCCTTTATCCCAGTTGTTAGCGGAGGAGCTGACAATTTTATATGCTTTACGGGCACGGTCATAGCTGAATACTTCATCCACACCAGGTATATCCTGATATTTGAATACCTTCATCAGATCCCCGTCAGAAGTAACAGGGTTGACGTTTTCCTCTTGATCCATGTGGCCGGTCATTTTAATGCCATGTTCATGACACCAGTCAGTCATGGTTCCAATATAATTGGAAGCGAACAGTTCCGCACGGAATCCCATAAGTGCGTTTCTGGCATAGGAAGTATCTTCTCCGATATCATACCACAGAGCAGGGTAGAGGGTAATTGGATTATATCCATTTGCTTCCTCAAACATGGTATTGAATTCCCCAGTCCAGGTTCTGCCGGACGCACGGTAAAGTGGTGGTTCATCAAAGAAAGCAGAATCAATAACGGTTCCAAAATATTCAGAAAATTCCTGATAGTAGGCTTCATGAGTGATATCGACAAAGTGTTCTACAGCAGATTTGCTGAGATAGTCCACCAAATCATCCCCATCTTTTACAGTAGCAAAAGCCATCAGTTTCCAGTTCCCTTCTGGAACAGTATAGGTCACACGGTCTACCGATTCTTCCCCAGCGCTTGGGGGTGGGAGTTTTGTAGAGCCGTTGAATAGTTCTATTTCATAAATAGAGGCTAGTTTAGAATCATCATCTGTTCCGGTTAATCCAGCGCTGTGGATCATCAAACGGAACCTTTTCGCAGTGACTGGGGAATCAAATTGAATTTCTTTTTGTTCACCGATTGTGGTTCCGATGGAAATATCAATCCAGTTTTCACCGTCAAAATATTGGATTGCATAACTGTCAATTCTCCCTAAAGCCTCCCGGATTACGATACGGTCTACCGTGGTATCTTCCGCATAGCGGGCTTCCAGCCACTGGTCGGTGGTTTGACCTTTTCCGGCATTCCACCGAGTGGAATAGTCACCATCAAACGCTTTATCAGCAGTAAAAGTTTCCCCATTGATCGCAGGATGGTTAGAAGAACTATAAACACCTGGGGTATCCTCTGTAACATAGGAAACATGGTCGGAAATATCAATGATTTCCTTGGTATCCATATTCATTGCTACAGCGCCTAAATAGCTACGGTATTGTCCGGTTGGCAATGGTACAGAAGCTGTAGAGGGTCCGGTTACGTCTTTTTCGGTTTTGTCCAGGCGTTTTAGGGTGTCTTCTGGATATTGTTGTGCTAGCAATCCACCAGCACGTCCGCTTGGAAAACCGTTCTCATCATACAAACACATTTTCATACCAAGTTCTTCTGCTGTTTGCAGAGCATATTTGTATAACTCAAGATATTCGTCGCTCATATAGCCTTCCATCCAGTTTGGAAGGATTGCCACACCGGCATAACCGCTTTCCTCTTTGGATTTCACTAATGTTTCCCGAATTTCCTCTTTGCTCATGTTGGCAAGCTGGTCGTTCCAGAACCACAGAGGACGGGACTTGGTTTCAAAAGACGGATTTTGGAAAGATGACCATAACGCATCTGTGGAGGTTTTAGTCACTTCTGCCGCACTAACAGAACTCACCGCTACTGTTGCAGCCATTGTAACAGCAAGCAATGCGGATATTAATTTTTTCATGCTCTCTTTTTCTCCTTTACATCTAATTATTGATAGGTTATAAATACGATACGAATAAAGTATAGCAAGTTAAAATTATAAAATCTATCCTAAAATTATCCAAAAAATAAATTTGTTTTTCATCTATATTTCATGAGAAATACTTTTTGTAGTATCATCATTTGATTTATAAGAGAATAAATAGTTTGTAAGATGGTACACTTTAGTGTCTTGTAATAAATAATATGATATAATTAAGGAAAACAAATCAATTGTTGCTTGAATAGATTATAATATAAAAGCATTATATAGCATAACGCATTGACCAAGAAATCATAAAGGAGAATTGGATAATGAAATGGGCAAACCCTAAATTAAAACAAAAATTGGAGCATTGTTTTGATCCAATTCTACTGGAAAAACAAGCGGAACAGGAAGAAAAGACAATGTACCAACAGTTTGTGTTATTGGAATGGGCAGGAAAATCTCTGGAAAACGCGGATGTTACAGGATGTAAATTTTCAAATTGTCGGTTTCCCGGTGCCAATTGTGCCCATTCCAGCTTTGTTGATACAGTATTTATCAATTGCGATTTTTCCAATGTAGATTTTCAAGATTGTTATTTCCAGCGCTGTAGTTTTCTCCAATGCCGGATGGTAGGGGCGGATTTTTCTCAAAGCATGATAAAAATGGTATTGTTTCAGGAAAACAACATGGATTTTGTCAATTTTGATCATCTTCAGGCAACTGGAATGAGAATAGAAGAAACCAGTATGAAATCCAGCCATATTATCCAGAATAAATGGAAGCAAGTAGAGCTGAAACAGGTGGACTTTACTCAGGCGAATTTTTTGCATACCATGCTAAATGGAATGGATTTCCGGAAATGCCGCATAGACGGAATCTTAGTTTCTGGAAAAGAACTAAAAGGGGCAGTAGTAGACCGTTTCCAAGCATCCGAACTGGCGAGGTTATTAGGTATTATCATATTGGAAGAATAAAAAAGCAGCTGTTCTGATGGATCAGAACAGCTGCTTTTGGTTATGTTTTTTATGATGAAATCGTTGGTTCTACTATAGGTAACGATAACGTATATTTTCTTTGTATTCCTTTCTGGAGGAATTAAATGGAGAAAAATTCACATTATTATAGTTTCGTATTCCGGAAAAGTATTTTAAAGTCCACTATATATCCGGTAGAATAATATGATATCATTTTTGTCTTACACTGCTATGTGTAAATTTCATTAATTGAAAAAGTCACAATAAATAGATAGAATAAAAGCTAACAGGTAAGATTTTATTCATTTACTATAAAGTGGCTATTCTTTCATGAAAAAATAGCTTACACAATCATCATAGCATCACCAAAACTGAAAAACCGGTATTTTTCTTTTACGGCGGTTTGATATGCATTCATGATAGAGTCATATCCAGCAAACGCAGATACCAACATAATTAGGGTGCTTTCTGGCAAATGGAAATTGGTAATCAATCCGTCGATTACTTTAAACTGATACCCTGGATAAATGAAAATATCTGTGTATCCATCTTCCGCTACGATTTCACCATTATGTGCTGTGCCAACAGATTCTAATGTGCGGCAGCTGGTTGTTCCTACAGCGAAAACACGCTTACCATTTTGCTTGGTTTTCCGAATAAGTTCGGCAGTTTTTGGGGATATTTCATAATGTTCTGAGTGCATTTTGTGTTTGGTGACATCATCCACTTTGACAGGGCGGAAGGTTCCCAGCCCTACATGCAAGGTGACAGCAGCAATATTCACCCCTTTTTGACGAATTTTTTCCATCAATTCTTTGGTGAAATGCAGTCCGGCAGTAGGAGCGGCCGCCGAACCAACCTCATGGGAGTATACTGTCTGATACCGTTCCTGATCCTGCAATTTTTCGGTGATATAAGGAGGGAGGGGCATCTGCCCAATCTGATCTAAGATATGAAAAAAATTTCCTTCATAGTGGAATTTGACAATCCTGTTCCCATCCTCTAACACTTCCAGTACTTCCGCTTCCAATAGGTTATGGAAATTAAACCTGACGCCAGGTTTTGCTTTTTTGCCAGGTTTGCAGAGAATCTCCCAAACGTCCTGCTGCTTCTGTTCTAACAGCAAAAATTCTATTTTGGAACCTGTATCGACTTTTTCCCCATAAATGCGGGCGGGCAGTACGCGGGAGTCGTTTACAATTAGAGTATCCCCTTCGTTTAAATAATCAATGACATCATAAAAATGCTTGTGGGTGATTTCCCCGGTTTCACGGGAAAGCACTAGCATCCTAGAATGATCACGGGGTTCTATTGGGGTTTGGGCAATGAGTTCCTGAGGCAGATCAAAATAAAAATCACTGGTTTTCATAAACTTCCTCCAAAATATAATAAAATATTAATTGACATCTTTTACAAGAAATGATATGATAAAACTATAATTGAAAAACCGGATAGAGGTTGCGCGGTTCAAAAGTATGTTGTAACGAGATTTGGCCAGAATCGTTATTGAGTTTCAGCCGAAAGGGGAGAGCGCCGAAGCAGTTTAATTGGCCACTGAACTGCTGGTGGTACATTGAACAAATGTACTGCTGTCATCATGTATTATGGTGGAGAGCTATCGGCGTAATACGTCAATAATTTCTATTATATTGCATTTCTAGCCGGTTTTCAACCGGTTTTTTATATTTTACCAAGTAATAAATATTTTTGGAGGATTTGAAACATGAAAACATATAATGTAGGTATTATTGGTGCAACCGGTATGGTGGGCCAACGCTTTGCGACTTTATTAGAAAATCATCCTTGGTTCCATGTAGTGGCTTTAGCTGCTTCATCCAGAAGTGCTGGAAAAACCTATGAAGAAGCTGTCAGCGCAAAATGGGCTATGACAACTCCAATTCCAGCAGCTATGAAAGATATGATTATTATGGACGCAGAAAAAGACGTGGATAAAATCGCTGGTATGGTTGATTTTGTGTTCTGCGCTGTTGATATGAAAAAAGAAGAAATCCGCGCATTGGAAGAAAAATATGCAAAAGCGGAATGTCCAGTAGTATCCAACAACTCTGCCCACAGACACACCCCTGATGTTCCAATGGTGATTCCAGAGATCAATCCAGAACATCTGGATGTAATTGCTGCACAGAGGAACCGTCTGGGTACCAAACGTGGTTTTGTTGCTGTAAAATCCAACTGTTCTTTACAAAGTTATGTTCCACCACTGCATCCATTGATGAAATATGGTGTGACCAAAGCATTGGCTTGTACTTACCAGGCAATTTCCGGTGCAGGAAAGACATTCAAAACATGGCCTGAGATGGTGGATAATGTAATCCCATTTATTGGTGGGGAAGAAGAAAAATCCGAAGTAGAACCACTGAAAATCTGGGGTAAAGTAGAAGGGGACCGCATTGTGGATGCACGGACTCCAAATATCACAACGCAATGTCTCCGTGTGCCTGTACAGGATGGACACACCGCTGCTGTATTTGTAAGCTTTGAGAAAAAACCAACCATTGAGGAAATTAAACAGGATTGGGCTGAATTCAGTGGGGAACCACAAAAATTAAACCTGCCAAGTGCCCCAAAACAGTTTATCCATTATTTTGAGGAAGACAATCGCCCACAGGCAAAATTGGATCGCAATCTGGAAGGTGGCATGGCGGTTTCTGTTGGACGCCTGCGGGAAGACAAACAATATGATTATAAATTTGTTGGCTTATCCCACAACACCCTGCGTGGTGCAGCGGGGGGAGCTGTATTGTTAGCTGAATTATTAGCTGCCAAAGGCTATATGGATTAATTCGTCCATTACGATAAACGCATCCTGAATAGAATAGGAGTGGAAAATATGAAAAAAAGATTATTTACCGGAGCAGGTGTAGCGATTGTTACCCCTATGAATGCTGATGGTTCCTTAAACTATGACAAACTGGGACAGTTAATTGATGATCAGATTGCCCATGGTACTGATGCTATTATTATTTGTGGTACTACTGGTGAATCTCCAACATTAAACCACGAAGAACATGTTGGCGCAATTAAATTTGCTGTGGAACATACAAACAAACGTATTCCAGTAATTGCTGGCTCTGGTAGCAATGATACCGATTATGCGGTTGCTCTGTCCAAAGAAGCGGAACAATTGGGAGCAGATGGCTTGTTGGTTGTAACACCATATTATAATAAAACATCCCAAAGAGGATTAATTGTACATTACAATACCATTGCGGATAGTGTGAATATTCCATTGATTGTATACAATGTTCCATCTAGAACAGGAGTTACTGTTCAACCAGAAACGTTATATGAAATGTCCAAACATCCAAATATTGTTGCTGTAAAAGAAGCAAGCGGAAATATTGGTGCGGTTGCGAAAATCAAGGCACTATGCGGTGATAATCTGGATATTTATTCTGGCAACGATGATCAGATTGTACCAATCCTTTCTTTAGGTGGTGCAGGGGTTATCTCTGTATTATCCAATGTTATGCCACAGGAAACCCATGATATTTGCCAATTGTATTTTGATGGCAAGGTAAAAGAAAGTTGCGAACTGCAGTTGAACCTGTTGGATTTAATCAACGGCTTATTTATGGATGTAAATCCAATCCCAGTAAAAGAAGCGATGAATTTGATGGGAATGCAGGTTGGGGAATGCCGTCTGCCATTGTATAAAATGACGGATAGCCAGATTGAAAAATTAGCAGGGTTACTGAGAAAACACAATTTGATCAAATAAAAGGGCGGTTGTGAACGATGACAAATATTATCATAAGCGGAGCTTGTGGCCACATGGGTCGTGTGATTGCCGATGTTGTAGCGGGTAGGCAGGATTGTACCGTAGTGGCTGGTATTGATAAATTTATTGATAAATATGCGGATTTTGAAATTTATCCATCTGTTTCGGAATGTCCCGTAAAAGGGGATGTGATTATTGATTTTAGCAATCCTTCCTTATTGAATGACCTTTTAAGGTATGCAAAACAGAACCATACCCCAATTGTCATTGCGACAACTGGGTATACTCAAGAACAGATTGACCAAATTAAAGAGTCTGCAAAAGAAATTCCAGTATTCTTTACCTTTAATATGTCTTTGGGGATTAATTTACTGGTGGATTTGGCAAAGAAAGCGGTTGCTGTCTTGGGAGATCAGTTCGATATCGAAATTATCGAAAAACACCATAACCAAAAGGTAGACGCTCCAAGTGGTACTGCAATTATGTTGGCAAATGCGATTAACGAAGCATCTGGCAATCAATATGAGTATGTATATGACCGTCATGCAGTACGCCAAAAACGGGATAAAAAAGAAATTGGCATGCACGCTGTTCGTGGTGGCACCATTGTTGGGGAACACGAAGTGATGTTTGCTGGCAGGGATGAAATTATTACATTGTCTCATAGTGCCCGCTCCAAAGAAGTATTTGCGGTTGGCGCAGTAAATGCTGCAGTATTTCTGAAAGAACAGCCAGCAGGGCTGTACGATATGAGCCAATTAATTCAATAGTGATAAAAGGGATGCCATAAATTGAGGCATCCCTTTTTTGTATGGTGCTTTTCTTTCGGTGTGAAAAATACTAGCGGCGCAATCGATGTAAGCCTAGGAAGTATTATGTAAATCACAAATGGATTTCCATTTATTTGTTTAATGAATAGAAATACGGAATACCAATTATTATCCGTATAAGAGATAAACTGGTTAATGCTGTTGAAAGTGTAATTGTGCCAACAAAATCTTTTGATGAGGGATTTAAAAAAGAGTTTTAGTGGTAAGTATCAATATCTCAACTATAAAATAATACCAAATAGAGATGAAAGGAGTTATGATTCTGAAAATATATAGTTGATGACACAAAACAGGAAAATGGCTAAAGTAAAAAAATTATTTTTAGATAGCACATAATAGGCATATGTAAAGATAATATGGTGATAAACATTTTATAATTTTACAAAATTAGATGAATGCAAAAAAATAGGTTTTATGATTGTTCCGTAAAACCTATTGCATTAAAATATCAAAATTAATTTCAAATGAGTTTTTCTGTTTTTGAATGGTAATCAACTTGTTGTCATAAACAGAAGAAAACATAACATGGCTGGTATAGCTGGTTAACTGAGCTTTTTGGACATATTTAAAAATAGCCACTTCTGCCGCTAAAATATCTTTTTGATGACAGAGGGGTTTCACTGCGTCGTTCATGGTAGCATATAAATCCAAAGGAGAAAAATTCAACTCGGACACTTGGATTGTTCCCCGAATTTCAGAGATTTTTCCGGTGGGGTCTCCTGTTATCCGAAATTGTACTGCGCCTTCGGATAATTCATATTGAAGGATTTCCTGATTTGGGCTTTGCAGCTGTTCTGAAGCTACGGTATACGTATTGGGAGAACTATAAACAATCTGTCTCATATAATCGTAACTAACAGTTTGAATATTTCCTCTTCCAAACAACACCATTACTGCATTGATATTATAAACAACCGCAATGGTAATCGAAAGGATAATACCAATTATCAAAAACCATGCGATGAAATAACGAGGGGTATTTTTTGCGAACATTTTTTGATCTCCCAACAAAAACCCCCCTTTATCCTCTCGATTCGTTTTGGAAAGTAAACTAGATTACCATACATATTTTGCGGTTTATTTTGTGTTCTATGTAAAATAAAATTAATCCGCTTTATAATTTCCTAAAAATTTAAATCCAGTCAATTCCGAAGAAAGTTCGTTTAGTAGATGGATGGATTGTTCTTCCAATATATTTCCGGAAAAATCAAGATAGAATACCACATCGAAATTTTTATTACCAATTGGCTTAGATTCAATTTTGGTTAAATTAACGCCGTTAACCGCAAATTTTGTCAGCAGATTATACAAAGAACCAACTGCGTTAGAAATCGTCAAAGATGTGGCGATAGTATCGCATTCTGGGCGTGGATATAGCTTTTTGGAAATCACCATAAAACGGGTATAGTTTTCATCGTTGTTTTGAATATTCTGCTGTAGGATTTGCAAGCCATGGGTTTTGGCACTTTCCTGGGAACAAATTGCCGCAATTGGTAAATCGCTTTTCGCGACAAATTCAGCAGCAGCGGCAGTATTTGTGTAAGACTCCTGTGGTAAGTGGTGGAGCGCTAAAAACTGGCTGCATTGGCGCAACGCCTGGTTGTGGGAGTATACTTTTTGAATATCAGTGGCCTTAATTCCTGGACGTACAGCCAGGCAGTGGTCGATTTTTAGGGTAATGGTATGGTTGATATAAAAGTTATGATGTTTCATCAGCTCATATACTTCATCTACAGAGCCTGCATTGGAATTTTCCAGTGGTAAAATTCCAAAATCCACTTTTTTATTCTGTACTGCCTGGAAAACATCCTCAAATTGGTCAAACATAGTAATTGTGGCATTTGGGAATTTTTTTTGGCAAGCTAGATAAGAATAAGCCCCTACAACTCCCTGACATCCAACTGTGGGGTGTTCTGGCTGCTGATGGCCTGCCTGGATTTCTTCTAATAGCTTCAGGGTATCCAACGTGTAATCCAATACTTCTTTTTGCTGTAGGCATTTGCTGATATTCATCAGGGTAGAAAACAATACCTTAGCGCCTTCTGCGTTTTCGGGCGCAGCTTGGGAACTAATCCGCTGTATAATCTGATCTTCCCGGTCTTTATGGAAAATAGGGAGATTATTTTCTTTTTTATAGGCCGCTACCCCTTTTACAATTTCCATTCTTTGCTCAAATAATTGCAGTAAATTTTGGTCAATCTGGTCAATCTGGCAGCGTAATTCATCCAAATTCATGGTTCATTAGGTCCTTTCTAGAAATCTATTCTTAATATTTAATAAGAAATCAAAAATTTCATTTGATATTATTATAACGGAAAATAACTTCCTTTACAAGTATATGGAATAAAAACCAGCCATACTGTTCATACTTCTGCCAGGAGGTGGCATAATCAATGCGAAAAAAATTACATTATAGTTTGGAAAATCCCCTTGATATGGATTCCAGCATACGGTTAGAGAAGAAATTAAATGACATCAAAGGGGTAAGGGCGTTCGTAAACGGAGCAGCGGCAGAAGTAAATTTATCCATACCGAAACAATCTGATATGGAGGTGGGATTGGAACAGATTATTGATGATGAAGCAATGTTAAAATGCTTTCATGACCATGATTTATTCGATCCACAATATCAATTCTGGCAAATTTATGATGTTGCCACAATACCAGATTTGGATTTGGAATTTTTTGTGTCCCGTATGGGAGGGCTATTGAAAAGATCAAAACTTCCTTCTTATAAAGTGGTAGAATCCTTGGCAAAGCAGAACAAGATCAAGCTTTCCCATGTCAAGGGATTAGAGTGGGAAGAGCAGGCAATTAGTGGGAAAATACAGGGAAAGCGTGTTTCCTGTGGCACGGGGGAATATTTTCACCTTCCAAGGGCAACGTTTTCCCAACCAAAACTCTATTTTGCATGCGAAGATAATGTTTTGGGATATATCGAGTTTACAGCAGATAAACGGATATAATAAAATACCATGAATATTTCGCCTATAATAAGAATCTCCTGTTATAGTTTTACCCTATAACAGGAGATTTTTTACAATCCCATTTCTAAAAGGAACAGGAATTTATTGTTTTGTATGGTTCGTTACCTTATAACTTAAGGTCATTAAACTGTCACTAAGATGTACATTTTCCGCCACCACATTTGGGTAATCCATCATAATATCATAGTGGCTAAAATTCCAAAAGCCTTGGATTCCTAATTCAACCAGTTTTTCTACAATCGCATGGGCACTTGTCTTGGGCACACAGAGGATAGCGACAGTAGGGGAGTTTTGTTTGCAAAATTCACCCATTTCTTTTACATCTATTATGGTTTGATTCGCAATTTTAGTGCCAATCAGATTGGGGTCACGGTCAAATACCCCAATTAATTCAAATCCTTTCCCTTTAAAACTGGAATAGGAAATAATAGCACGACCCAAGTTACCAGCACCGATTAAGATTGTTTTTTGTTGGCTTTGTAAGCCAAGAATCTTGGAAATCTCTTCGTGGAGATGTGGCACATTATAGCCATACCCCTGTTGGCCGAATCCACCAAAACAGTTTAAATCCTGCCTAATTTGGGATGCGGTCAACCCCATTAAATTGGATAATTCACGGGAGGAAACCCTTTCAACACCGGTACGGAGCAGTTCACCAAGAAATCGATAGTACCTTGGCAGACGGCGGATCACCGACATAGATACTTCGTTGTTTTTTGGCATGGTCTTTACCTACCTTTTTATTAGAGTTTTGTTGTGGTTTCCATGACATAGTTTCCGAATTCTTCTGTGGTAGCCCCATCAGAATGACCGGTTACTTTGAGTTTCTTTTCTTCATACATGCAGATATCCAAAGCACGTTCCAAGCGGTCTGCTTCTGCCTGGTAACCAATGTGAGACAACAGCAGTACGGTTGCACGCAGCATAGAGCATGGATCTGCGTATTTGTCACGGCCTTCATTTACCATACGTGGTGCGGAACCGTGGATTGCTTCAAACATTGCATATTGTTTTCCCAAGTTTGCGCTGCCAGCAGTACCTACGCCACCTTGGAATTCAGCAGCTTCGTCAGTGATGATATCGCCATACAGGTTAGGCAAAATGAATACACGGAAATCTGTTCTTCTTTTTTTATCGATCAATTTTGCAGTCATGATATCTATATACCAGTCATCTGTTGTGATTTCTGGGTATTCTTTAGCAACTTCTTTACAATCTCGCAGGAAATTACCATCTGTTGTTTTGATAACATTTGCTTTTGTAACAATGGAAACACGGTTTTTACCGTTCTTTTTCGCGTAATCATATGCCAAACGGGCAATGCGGTCGGTACCCTGTTTAGTGGTAACGGTGAAGTCGATTCCCAAATCTTCGTCTACATTGACACCGCAGGAACCCAAAGTGTAAGCGCCTTCTGTATTTTCCCGGAAGAAAGTCCAGTCAATCCCTTCTTCTGGCACTTTTACTGGACGAACATTCGCAAACAGATCCAGTTCTTTTCTCATTGCAACGTTGGCGCTTTCGATGTTTGGCCATGGGTCGCCAGCACGAGGGGTAGTAGTAGGCCCTTTTAGGATAACATGGCAGGATTTCAGTTCAGCCAGTACATCGTCTGGGATAGCTTTGCCGCAAGCAACACGATTTTCGATGGTTAAACCATCAATTACTTTAAATTCAATTTTACCTGCCGCAACAGCATCTTTTAATAAGTATTCCAAAACTCTTTGCGCTTCATGGGTGATAACTGGGCCGATTCCGTCACCGCCGCATACACCAATAATAATTTTGTCTAATTTTTGGTAGTCTACAAAATCTTTTTGCGCTTTCATGCGTTCAATACGTTCCAGCTGAGATTTGACTACTTTTGCAAATTGTTCTACTGCAATATCCACTTTGCTCATGTTTTTGTCTCCCTTAATTTAATAATATCTTATACTTCTAGAATATAGCATATTGTTTAACAAATATTATAGCATATTGTTAAGATTATATCAATAGTTAGGATCGAATTCCGGTTGTTTTTATCAATTATAAACCCAAAATATAGAAGATAAAAATTTTTGATCCATGGAAATTATCTTGAAGTAGTTTAATCGGTTCGTTTTTCTGTTATAGTTCTTATTTTTTAATCAAAAATAGGATAAACATGTTCGCTGTATACGATTGGTATAATAAAATTATGTGAATTTTATTGATTCTCCCTGTTTTTTTCAGGATTGCAACTGGGTTGAATGTTGTGTCTGATTTATAGTATCACAAATTCTATCCCTGTAAGCAGAAGAATAGCCTTATCTATCGAACTGAGTATAATGTGTTCTACAATCCGTTTTTTGTGAATAAACTGCTATTTCAAAATCAACGGCTGTTTTGGGTCTGTATTGAAACAATATTTTGATGTTACAATTCATCATTTGTGGATTAGCAATACAATATTCCTATAATAAATTTCAGAACTACTTTATATCCACTTTTGGTAGAACTAGAGGTTTTCTATGAGAAACTCCTATAACAAAAAGCAGGCTACTACGGATAGTAACCTGCTTGTCATTATTTTAAAAATCCTTCAATGATGCGTTGGGTTGCCTGTTCTTCTGTTAAGCCCAAAGTGCAAAGCTTCAAAATTTGTTCCCCAGCGATTTTACCAATAGCCGCCTCGTGGATAAGTTCAGCGTCCACATGGTAGGCATCCAGCATGGGGGCAGCGCTTACTGTTCCTTGGTCCACTAAAATAGCATCACACTCAGAATGGCCCATACAACGGTTTTTTCCACTGATGCGGGAATAGAATTCCTGATGAGAGTGACCTTTTGCCACCGATCGAGAAATTAAGTCAACTCCAGAATCCTCCCCATTTAAATCCACTTTGAAGTCAGTTTTTGCTGTTTCGTTTCCATCGGTCATAATACGTTCCCGAACCAGTAATTTAGCTCCGGCAGCCAATGTCCCTGATGTGGTCCTGATGGTGGAATCTACCCCGCTTAATTGTACTGTGTCCATTTCTAAGCTGGCGTTTTCCCCTAAAGTGATTTCTGTGACAGGGTCAATCCTTCTGATGCCTTTTCCATTTCCAGTACCAATATGTTTTTCTTTGTAAAGCACATGGGCACCTTTGGATAAGAAAAAGCGGTGAATTCCGTTATGACGAGCGTCGTCTCCATCTGTATGAACACCACAACCTGCGATAATAGTGACATCCGCATCCTCGCCAATGTAAAAATCATTGTAAACCAGGTCGTCAATACCGCCTTGAGTCACACAAGCGGGAATTGAAACGGTTTCTCCTTTGGTGCCAGGCATTACACGTATCACCAGACCTGGTTTGTCCTGCTTGGTTTCTATTTTAATATTCTTGGTGGATTGTCTACCAGCACATTGTCCATTTTCACGGATGTTAAATGCTCCAACAAATTTTCCTTGAAAATCAGAAACAACTTTTAAAAATTCTTCTGTGATATGGTTCATACCTGTGCCTCCTCTTTGTGGAATGGGCAACGTGTTACTTTTTCATCCTGTAACAACGTTGGCAAAATCACTCGTTTTGGCCCTGCATCTCGTACTTTGCCATCTGCTACTACAATAATTTCATCTGCAATTTGCAAAATTCTTTCCTGATGGGAGATAATCATTAAGGTTCCAGAATGCTGTAAGCGCAGCTCTTGGAACGTTTCTACTAATCGGCTAAAACTCCAGAGGTCAATCCCTGCCTCCGGTTCATCAAAAATGGAAAGTTTTGCGTTTCTCGCTAGTACAGAAGCAATTTCAATCCTTTTAATTTCACCGCCAGATAAGCTGTCATTGAGTTCACGGTCAATATATTCATTCATACATAGTCCAACGTGACCTAAAAGATCGCATAGCTGGGCATCATCCAGTTTTTTTCCCGCAGCTAACTCCAACATGTCCCGTACGGTCAATCCTTTAAAACGCACTGGTTGCTGGAACGCGTAAGCAATCCCTAGGCGGGCGCGGTCCGTGATATCCATATGAGTGATATCTTGGCCATCGAATAGGATTGTCCCGGAAGAGGGCTGTTCAATTCCCGCAATCAATTTTGCTGTGGTTGTTTTTCCACCACCATTTGGTCCGGTAATAACAACTAGTTTATGATCCCGAACGGTAAAGTTCACGTCTTTGATAATTTCTTCCCCGTCTGGGAGTTCCCAAGCAATATGTTTTAACTGAAGCATAGTAATCCCTTTCTATTTGAGTACATAGCAACTTAACTTATTGTGTAGTGATTTTTAAAATGGGCTGGCCATAGAAATCAGGCTATTCCATTACATGTTCCATGCCTTGGTGGATGACACGGCATACATGGTCGTCTGCCAGAGAATAAAAAATCATTTTACCCTCCCGGCGGTATTTTACCAGCCGGTTGTTTTTTAAAATTCTCAGTTGATGGGAAACTGTAGTTTGGGAAAATCCCAACAGTTGGGCTAAATCCCCTACACAGAGCTCTGATTCCACCAATGCGCATAGTATTTTAATGCGGGTAGAATCACCGAATACTTTAAATAGCTCTGCCAGATCGCACAAAACCTGCTCGTTTGGCAAAGCTTTTTCCATCTGTTTTGCAGCCGCTGGGTGGAGGCGTAAATATTCGTTCGTTTCTGTTGTAGCTTTTGTTGGCATCAATAACCCGCCTTTCATATGATCAACTATTCATATGTTAAAATGAAATGTTTGATTTGTCAAGAGATAAATTATTTCGAACTTGCTAAATATGTCCAGTCCTGGTCCACAAATTCCTCTAAACAGCCATATTCCCGCATAGAAAGAGCATCTAAATTTTTTCCTACAATAATGTGGTCAATTAAATAGATATTTAATGCAGATAAAGCTTTTTTCAATTCAATTGTAGAAATTTGGTCAGATGCGGAAGGGTTGGCTAATCCAAATGGATGATTGTGGGCAAGTATTATGTTTTTAGCATTATAACGAAAAGAAAATTTTACAATTTCTTCTATGGGTAAGGAAACAGAATCGGAAAATCCTTCTGCAAGCTTTGTACAGCTTACCATATGATTGGTATTATCCAAACAGACAGCATATAAGACTTCCTGTTTTAAACCAATAAATTTAGGTTTAAAAAATTCCATTAATTTTTGTGGAGTATCATATTTTTGATGGGGCTCCGCCTTATCTTCCAAATAAGCCCTTGCTAAATCTGGTATGAGATGAAGCAGGATAGCCGCATGTTCCCCAATGCCATCCACTTCCATTAATTCCTCCAAAGAGGCATCTAACACAGCAGAAAAAGAACCAAACTGGTTCATTAGTTGATGTGCGATTTCATTGGTATCTTTTTGAGGGATCGCAAAAAATAGTAAAAATTCTAAAATGTTATGGCCTGTAAACGCATCTAAACCTAGGCTGAGATACCGAGCCTTAACCCGTTTACGATGATCTTTATGTAAATTGTTTGCCATACCGTTCAACTCCATTGATTGATAAAAACACGACTAGTGGTTTTGTTCTATTATACAATAGATTGGAATAAAATGCTAGAATATATCAATTCAAAACAAAATTTTATCTCTTTCGTCGTTTCTTTACTATCTATTTGTTCTCATTTCTGCTATAATAAAATAGAATTTTATCCGCTTGTAACTCCATAAATATTATTTTGAAATCTTACAATATAAAAAAACAATGCGGATATTATACGATCTATTATGGAGGAACATTATGAAAGAATATACCATTGGTTCCAATGACGCTGGGCAAAGGGTGGATAAATTTATTTTAAAAGTAGCAAAACAGCTACCAAAGTCTATGCTATATAAGATGATCCGGAAAAAGCGGATCAAACGAAATGGAAAACGTTGTGATGCTGCCGACCAGTTAGTGGAGGGAGATTTGCTGCAACTGTATATCAATGATGAATTTTTTGGAGAACAAAAGGAATCTGTTATTTTTAATCCGCTGCGGCGGGAATTTGATATTGTTTATGAAGACCAGAATATTTTGCTGGTCAACAAGCCTATTGGGCTTCGGGTACATGGAGACCAAGGGGAAACTGAAAATACTTTGGTACACCAAGTACAACAATATCTGATTGAAAAAGGGGATTATTGCCCTGAACAGGAACAAAGCTTTTCTCCCGCATTGTGCAACCGTTTGGACAGGAATACCCAGGGGATTGTCATTGCCGCCAAAAATGCGGCATCCTTGCGGATGTTAAACCAGAAAATCCAAGAACGCCAAATTCAAAAATATTATCTTTGTATGGTAACAGGAGTTCCAAAACCAGAACACCAACTACTGGTTGGCTATTGGAAGAAAAACCAAAAAAATAATCTGGTAACAATCTCCCCTCAACCTGTTCCGGATGGAAAAAAAGTGATAACAGAATATACAGTACAAAAACAAAATGGGGAATATAGCCTGCTGGAGATTCAGCTCCATACAGGGCGGTCTCATCAAATCCGGGCACATATGGCATCGATTGGGCATCCTTTGGTAGGGGATGTAAAATACGGCGGGGAAAAACAAAAGGGATACCAATGTCTTTGTGCCTATAAATTAAAATTTCAGTTTGATACCGACGCAGGAATATTAAACTACTTAAACCAGCAGGAATTTTCCTTGAAACAAGTCTGGTTTAAAGACCAATTATCATAATTTTTATAAATTATTGAACAAAAAGTCTTGCGATTTTTGCCAGATATGGTATCATATTTGGTGTAATATGATTTGGAATGGAACAAAACCTCAGTTTTTTACTGGGGTAAAGAAAGGAATCTTATAATAATGAAACATATTGTGATTTTATGTGATGGAATGGCAGATTATCCTGTGGAGCAGTTGAATGGGAAAACTCCAATGTCAGTTGCCAAAAAACCTCATATGGAACACTTAGCAAAAAATGGTTGTGTCGGTCTGGTTAAAACAGTAGCGGAAGGGTTAAAACCAGGTAGCGATGTAGCGAATTTATCCGTGCTGGGATATGACCCAAAATTGTACTATGCAGGGCGTTCTCCACTGGAGGCTGCCAGTATTGGGATTGATTTAAAGCAAACGGATGTTACTTTAAGGTGTAATTTAGTGACTTTATCTGATGAACCCAATTATGAGGAGAAAACAATTTTAGATTATTGTGGCGGGGATATTTCTACCGAGGAAGCTGAGGAACTTATTGAAGAACTGGAAGACCAATTGGGGTGTGAGGAGTTCCATTTTTATTCCGGCGTCAGCTATCGACATTGCCTTGTTTGGAACCATGGTACAACAGATTTGGGAACCGTTACCCCTCCCCACGATATTACAGGGAAGAAGATTAAAGAATACTTGCCATCCCATTCAAATGCAGCGAAGCTATTAGATTTGATGAAAAAAAGCTGTGAGATCCTGGAAAACCATCCTGTCAATAAAAAAAGGATCGCAAAAGGGTTAGCACCGGCCAATGCGATATGGCTTTGGGGTGAAGGCTATAAAAAACCATTGCCTTCTTTCCAAGAAAAATATGGCTTAAATGGTGTCATGATTTCGGCAGTAGATTTATTAAAAGGGATTGGGATTTTAACCAAAATGAAAGTAGTAGATGTTCCTGGCGCTACAGGTTACATTGATACAAATTTTGATGGAAAAGCAGAAGCCGCAATTGAAGAATTGCTGGATGGAAAAGAATTTGCTTATGTCCATGTAGAGGCTCCAGATGAATGTGGCCATCGTGCGGAAATAGACAATAAAATTAGAGCGATTGAATTGATTGATGAAAAAATTGTTGGCCCTATTATCCAAGCAATGCAAGAGCATAATTTGGATTATAAAGTAATGGTTTTGCCGGATCATGCTACCCCTATTTGTAAACGGACCCATACAAGTGACCCAGTACCATTTTTATTTTATTCCTCTGCGAGGGAATATGAATCTGACATTCCATGCTTTGATGAAGAAAACGCAAAAGAAACAGGCGTTTTTGTAGCAGAAGGTGACACTATTTTGGAAAAATTTATTGCGTATTAAATATTACATTTTAATGTTATATTTAATAAAACGCATAATCAAATATAACAAAAAGGCTCCGTTGAATGAATTATTCAATGGAGCCTTTTTTTGTTCTACAGAAAACAAATGTGGCTAAGAAAAAAGATAAAATAGGATTGTCATGATATAGAATAAATGCCGAAAATTCGACGTTTATCGACAATACAAAGACGAATTTATATACTTACTTTTTTTACAATTATGATAAATTTAGGGATCAAATAAAGAAGAAATTTTCTATTTGTAATAAGATTTAACGAAAAAAGTAAATTTGACTATCAGTTGATGTCATAATTACTTGCTATTCACATACAATGATTGCTAATGACAATTACTAGATGTCATGAGGTGATCGTATGTATAAAAACAGAAATAACGGTAGAAATAATGTTTGTGGTAAAAAGATAGCTAGATTAAGACAACAGAGGGTACCAAAAACTTCACAAAGGGCGTTGGCGGATTTATTACAGTTAGAAGGGATGGATCTGGATAAAAACACAATTCAAAGAATAGAAAGTGGAAAGAGATTTGTAACTGACATTGAACTAAAGGTTTTCGCAAAGATTTTTGGAATTACAGTGGATGAGCTATTGCGAGAAGATAGTTGAAATCAATCATTGAGTTTCCTGCAGTATAAGAAGGATAAACTTTAAAGAATGAAATTACAGCCTTACTTTTAAGACGAATTTCAATATATTATAACTGAATCAGTAAACTAGTGTATTGATATTATTTTATGTATGGTGCAGTAAAAGCAAAAAATCTAGTAATTGTTATTGCCTATTGCGTTAATACAATATATTGTATTTTAGCGTTATCTACGATACGTGGAATTTGTCTACAACACCAAAATTGGATTGATTTTTGGCAGATTTACATTTATAATATCTTGTGTAATCTCGAGATGAATCAAACACGAAAGAAAGGTGTTGAAATGAAAAGAATAATTGCAGGTATGGTAGTGATTAGTATGTTGCTATTGGTTGGATGTGGCGGTAACCAGGAGTCAGAATCTAGCTCTATTCCTCCTGTTTCCAGCAGCAGTTCGCAGGTGTCTAGCAGTATTCCTAGCAGTTCTTCTGAAGAATCCAATACCCCTCCTGTGGTGGTTGGGGATGGTAATGGGGAAAATGCAACTACTTCCGATTCTGTTGCATCTTCCCAACAAACCCCTCAGGTGGTTTCGGTTACCATTCCAGAGGGAAGTACTTTTATGGATATTGCTCGGGCATTAGAAAATAATGGGGTGTGTTCCCAGGCCGCTTTTTATCAAGCAGCACAAAATTATGCAGTACAATCTTTTAACGTTCCATCCTCGCCTGATCGCTGCTTTAAAATGGAAGGCTATTTATTTCCAGATACCTATCAATTTTATGTGGGAGAGGACCCAACCAGTGTATTGCGGAAAATGCTCAATAATTATGCCGCAAAATCCGGAATGCCTTCGGATCAGACGTTGATTTTGGCATCTATTATTGAAAAAGAAGCACGCAGCACCGAAAATATGCAGCTGGTTTCTTCTGTTTACCATAACCGTATCAATGCGGGAATGCGGTTAGATGCAGACCCAACTAGAGAGTATGTGAACGATTATATTACAGGGAATTCCCTTTTGGGGGATACCAGCAAATATGCTGCTTTGTACAATACCTATAAATGTAGTATACCAGCCGGACCCATTTGTAACCCAAGCAAAAGGGCAATTGAAGCAGCTCAGAATCCACCGGCTACGAATTATTACTATTTCTTTTTTGGAAACGATAACCAAAACCATTATTCTGCAACTTTGGAGGAACACAATCAGCAAATAGCGCAATATGGGGTTCAATATCAATAGCAAATAGGCGGCAAAAAACAGGCGGAAAATTCCGCCTGTTTTTTGCCGCTTTCCCCCAATAAAACCCTCGTTTCTACCAAGGTTAGATCAAAAAACCTTGATTGAAAATTACTTTAGAATATTGTCGGCCAAATCAGAAACAAGTTTGTTATAATCCAACCAAAGATTTCGGAAGTTTTAGAAATTAGATGTAGGTAACAAAACTGGGGAAACAATGTGGTGATATTGTTCTGTATTCTTTTTGGGGGATTAAGTGAACCATTCGATTACGATTGTGGTCTACAAAAATTGAAATCATAGTTTGTGATTATCCCTTTTAAAACTGTAATTTTCATTGAATAGGTGGATTTTTCCCCTTTGATTTTATCAGCTATTTTTGTTGATAGGGAATATATGATTTCGTTATTAATCCTCTGAAAATCCAAATCCTTTAATTGCACGGAGAATATGGAGTTCCATCGCTGTTTTTGCCCCATGGCCATTCCTTTGAGCAATAAATTCCATAATTAGACGGTGATCATTAACGGTATCCTGGATAATGCCCTTGCTGTCCGCCTGATTGGAGAGCAAAACACCAGAATCAATTGCCTGATAAATCATCGGCATCAGCCGCTCCACAAAGCTATTATGGGCAGCCACTGTAATTGCTTGGTGGAAAGCTTGTTCAATTTGGGTACGGTCTTTCCCTTGTAAAATGAGTTCTTCTTCCTGTTTCCCATATTCCAAAATTCGTTTGATTTCCTGCTCTGTCCCTCTTTTTGCGGCATAATAGGCAGTTTGTGGCTCTACCATTAATCGCATTTCATATAATGCTTGGACATCCAACTGGGTTTTGGATAGTTCATTAAAGTCAATGGGATGTTCATAATCCGGACGTTCTACCACAAATGTACCTTTTCCACGTTTAATTTCCAATACATTATGGGATGCCAGAATCCGTATTGCTTCCCGCAATGTTGCCCTGCTTACCTGCAATTGGGCGGAAAATTCATTTTCATTCGGCAGTTTATCTCCTGGAACAAATTTTTTTTCAATGGTAATATAGGACAAGATGGTATCAGCAACCTGTTGAGCTAAATTTTTTTCGGTATCTTTCATAATCGTTTCCTTTGCAGTTAATGTTGTCTGACAACTATTATAGCGAACTATGGATTTAGATACAAGGGAAATTTATCAAATAATGAGAGAGAATTCGGAAAACTGTTGCCAAAAACAGCAACTTTGTAGTATAATAAACAGTAATTATAATAAGACTATCAAGCTTATTTGAATATCGTGAAAGAAAGTGGGAAATTTATGCGTAAAGAATTGGACAAGGTATATAATCCAAAACAATTTGAAGATAGGATTTACGCTGATTGGACTGAAAAAGGTTATTTCACTCCTGAGGCGGATCCCAAAAAACAACCCTATACCATTGTAATTCCTCCTCCAAACATCACTGGTCAGTTGCATATGGGCCATGCGTTGGATGAGACATTGCAGGATATTTTAATCCGTTGGAAAAGAATGCAGGGTTATGCAGCTCTGTGGGTTCCTGGAACCGACCATGCTTCGATTGCGACTGAAGCAAAAATTGTAGAGGCAATGAAACAGGAAGGTTTGAGCAAAGCTGACCTTGGCCGTGATGGCTTTATGGAACGTGCTTGGGCTTGGAAAGAAAAATTTGGCGGCCGTATTATTGAACAGTTGAAAAAACTGGGCTCTTCTTGCGACTGGACCAGGGAACGCTTTACCCTGGATGAAGGCTGTAGTGAAGCAGTAAAAGAAGTTTTTGTAAACTTATATGAAAAAGGTTTGATTTACCGTGGGGAACGGATTATCAACTGGTGCCCTCATTGTTTGACTTCTATTTCCGATGCAGAAGTAGAATACAGTGAGCAGGAAGGCCATTTCTGGCATTTGCGTTATCCTTTGGCAGATGGCAGTGGCTGGTTGGAGCTGGCTACTACTCGTCCAGAAACTATGTTAGGGGATACTGCAGTAGCTGTTAATCCAAATGATGACCGTTATAAGCATCTGGTTGGCAAAACACTGATTCTGCCATTGGTAAACCGTGAAATTCCAGTGGTAGCAGACGATTATGTTGATATGGAATTTGGTACTGGTGTAGTAAAAATTACCCCTGCCCATGACCCAAATGACTTTGAAGTTGGTTTACGCCACGATCTTCCAATTATCAATGTAATGACGGATGATGCCCACATGACCGAAGATTGCGGCAAATACGCAGGTATGGAACGTTACGAGGCGAGAAAAGCCATTGTTGCTGATCTGGAAGAAGGTGGATTCCTAGTAAAAGTGGAACCGCACAACCACAATGTAGGGGAATGCTACCGTTGTGGCACCACAGTAGAACCAAGAGTTTCCAAACAATGGTTTGTGAAAATGGAACCTTTGGCAAAACCTGCAATCGATGCGGTACGTAACCATGAAACTGATTTTATTCCAGAACGCTTTGATAAAATTTACTACCACTGGATGGAAAACATCAAAGACTGGTGTATTTCCCGTCAATTGTGGTGGGGCCATCGAATTCCAGCTTATTATTGTGACAGCTGTGGGGAAATGGTGGTTTCCAAGGAAGAAGTTCACACCTGTCCAAAATGCGGCGGGCATATGACCCAGGATGACGATACTTTGGATACCTGGTTCAGTTCTGCCTTGTGGCCGTTCTCCACTTTGGGCTGGCCGCATCAAACCAAGGATTTGGAATATTTCTATCCAACTAGTACCTTGGTAACGGGTTATGATATCATTTTCTTCTGGGTAGCCAGAATGATTTTCTCCGCTGTAGAACACACTGGGAAAGCACCATTTAAAAATGTATTTATCCATGGTTTGGTTCGTGATAGCCAGGGTAGAAAGATGTCTAAATCGTTGGGCAACGGGATTGACCCACTAGAAGTAATCGATGAATACGGCGCTGATGCGTTACGCTTTATGCTGGCAAATGGCACAAATGCTGGGAACGATATGCGTTACAGCGATGAAAAGGTAAAAGCGGCTAGAAACTTCGCCAATAAGCTTTGGAATGCAACCAGGTTTATTATGATGAATATTTCTGGCAGTGATGAAGAGGTGTTGGGTTTACCAACTGAATTGTCTATTGAAGATAAATGGGTATTGACCCAGTTAAACGACTTGGTTCGGGATATGACCGACAACCTGGATAAATTTGAAATCTCCGTTGCATCCCAGAAAATCTATGATTTCATCTGGAACATCCTGTGTGACTGGTATATTGAGCTAACTAAGCCACGGTTACAGGCTGGTGGGGAAACCGCTTTAAATGCGCAAAAAGTATTGGTTTATGTGATGACTAGCACATTAAAACTGCTGCATCCATTTATGCCATTTATTACAGAGGAAATCTGGCAAGCCATCCCACATGAAGAGGAAAGTATTATGATTTCCAAATGGCCAGAATACCATGAGGAACTGGATTTTATAGAGGAAAGCAACGAATTCCAGAAGGTAATGGATGCTATTAAGGGTATCCGTAACGCCCGTGCTGAAATGAATGTTCCTCCAAGCAAAAAAGCGAGCTTGTACATTCAAACAGAATCCCCTGCTATTTTTGAGCAATGTGCTGTTTTCTTTGAAAAATTAGCAAGTGCCCAATCGGTTGAAGTAGGTGGGCAATTCCAGATAGATGGAGCAGTACAGGTGGCAACTGACGCTGCCCGTATCTTTATCCCAATGGAAGAATTGATTGATAAATCCAAGGAATTGGAACGTTTAAATAAAGACAAGCAGAAATGTGAAGCTGATATTAAATTCCTGAGTGGTAAATTAAATAATCCAAAATTTGTGGATAAAGCACCTCAGGCAGTAGTAGACGCGGAACGTGCCAAATTGGAAAAAGCAACCCAGCGTTTGGAAAAAATCAACGAAAGTATTGCCGCGCTTGGCTAATCCAAACAAGAATTACCTGCCGCCCCATTTCCTTGTGAGGCGGCAAGTTTTTCCTATTATTGAATTGATTGCAACAAAATGGATTTTGGATGTTGAGGTGAAAGTTAGATGGAACAGGCCTACCAGCGCGCGTTGAATTTTGTGCATAATATGCCGGCTTTTAGTAGTGTACCAGGGGTATTTCGGATTAAAAGGTTACTCCAGTATTTAGGGAATCCCCAGGAACAATTAAAATTTGTCCACATAGCAGGAACGAATGGAAAAGGATCTACAGCTGCTATGTGCGCAGCCGCATTCCAAGAAGCAGGCTATAAAACAGGGCTTTACATTTCCCCTTTTATTATTGATTTTCGGGAGCGATTCCAAATTGATGGAGAGATGATTTCCAAACATGAATTTGTGGAGCTTTATATTCAGGTAAGAGATGCTTATGAGCGGATAACTGCGGAAGGGCTAGAGTGTAATGAATATGATTTTATCACTGCCCTTGCGTTCCTGTATTTTAGGAGGAACCACTGTGATATCGTTTGTCTGGAAGTTGGTTTGGGCGGTGATGCGGATGCCACAAATATTATTCCGCCACCTGAGGCTGCGGTCATTACAAAGATTTCGTATGATCATATGAAGGTATTGGGAAATACAATCCAACAGATTGCAAAAGCAAAAGCAGGAATTATTAAGCATGGTTCTCCTTGTATCTGTTATCCAGATCAGACGGAAGATGTTTTGGAAGTGATTATGCAAACCTGTGCCACGGTGCAATCTCCATTAATTTTACCTAATATGTACCAAACGGAAATCTTACGCTGTGATGAAAATGGTACCATTTTTCTATATGGTGGTAGGGAATACCA
Organism: Clostridium facile; assembly: GCF_014297275.1. Taxonomy (NCBI): domain Bacteria; kingdom Bacillati; phylum Bacillota; class Clostridia; order Eubacteriales; family Clostridiaceae; genus Clostridium; species Clostridium facile. The sequence goes on along the minus strand of NZ_JACOQK010000001.1, from coordinate 1,216,397 downwards.
TCTTAAGCTGTTAGGAAAACATCAGATTGATAATGCAATTACTGCAATAGAAACATTGCGCAATTTAAAAACAATTCAATTAACTGAGCAGCAGATTGCCAATGGTATAGCGAAAACGACTTTTCCCGCCCGGATGGAAATATTACAACATGACCCAATTGTTGTGTTAGATGGTGCCCATAATCCAAATGGTTTTGTTGCGTTGGCAAAGTCCATCCGTATGTTCCAATGTTCCCCGAAAATTGGGGTGTGTGGTGTCTTAAAAGACAAAAGCTACCAACAGGAATTGGCGTTGTTGGATGGGGTGTTGGATCATTTAGTTGTTACGAATGTGGATTCTCCCAGAGGATTGGCAGCAGAAGAATTAAAAAATGTAGCGGAAGGAAACCACTTTCAAGTTAGTTTATCAGATTATCCTCAACAAGCATACCAGCAGGCGATCAAACTAGCTGGAAAACAAGGAGGGGTATTTATCTTTGGCTCTCTTTTTTTGGCAGCAGATTTAAGAAAATATTTGCAAAAAGAGAAACTGTAGTTTCCTAAAAATGACAATATTTTTATTATAACTGTCTTATCATATGGATAAGGCAGTTTTTTATTGGATAAAAAATCATTGTTTTATTGGTGAAGGTGTCCTATAACAATATTTTGCTTCAAATATTAAACGGAATACAATCTTTCTGTAATAGGAAATTACCATTGGAACGGCAATCACTTGTTTAAGGCTGTGAAGCAAGCAATGAATGTGAAAACTATTTAGTATGTGGTTGTATCAGGGAAATAGCCCTTCTTGGAACCCACTAGAATCAAGTTTAATTACTCGGTTTATTTTTCCGTAAGTTTTAAAAATCATGAACTATTGCTATTGGTATTTTTTGTTGGTTTATCAATAACAGGGTTACAATATGATGATAAGATTTGGTGAATTTTTAGGATTGGCAAGTATAATTTCTTGGAAATATTTGTTTGTTAGAATATTTATCCTATGTCTATTTAGGCACAAAGAGAAGAAAATTGATTTTGAATGATATCCAACTAGGAGAGATCTATTTTTTCAAACATTAGATGTGTAACCTATAACATTTTTGGATCGTTTTGTAAACAGAAAAGGGGGATACTGTTTGATTGGAAAGTGATGAAATGATGGTAAATAAGAATGGAGGATATATAACATGGAAGTAAAAATTGAATTGAGCGGACAAGTGATGACAGCTTATCTGTCCGGAGAAATCGACCATCACAGCATACGTCCTGTTCGAGAAGAAATTGACCGTTTTGCGGAAGGTGCTATCCCAAAACTGCTATTACTGGATTTTACCGATGTTACTTTTATGGATTCCAGTGGAATTGGCTTAGTGATGGGACGGTACAAGCTTTTAAAATCAATGGGTGGAGAAGTAAAGGTGACTAACCCGACTCCCCACATCAAAAAAGTAATGCATTTGGCTGGTCTGGATAGGCTTGCAGTGATTGAGGACAAGGAGGGAAAATCATGATAGAAAATGAAATGAAATTGACAATTCCAAGCCATTCTTCTAACGAAAGTTTTGCTAGGATCGCAGTAGCGGGATTTTTTGCCCAGTTGGACCCTACCATTGATGAAATTGCGGATATTAAAACAGCGGTTTCAGAAGCAGTTACCAATGCCATTGTACATGGATACGGAGACAAGATTGGCTTAATACATATTCGGGCTCAAATTCATACAGACAACAAGGTCGTTATCCGCATCCGTGATACAGGATGTGGAATTGCTGATATCGAACAGGCTATGGAACCAATGTATACCACTTGTAAAAATGGGGAACGTTCCGGTCTGGGATTCTCTGTGATGCAAACATTTATGGACAAAGTAAAAGTCAATTCTACTCAAGGGAAAGGGACAACCGTTGTATTGACTAAGAAATTAAAGTCCCGTAACCATGATTAAACCAGCGGAACGGCGGGAAGAATTTGTAAAGCAAAATCTTGGATTAGTTCATTCCTGCGCTCATCGGTTTTATGGAAAAGGTATTGAATATGATGACCTGTATGCTGCTGGCTGCATGGGGTTGGTAAAGGCAGTAAATGCTTTTGATGAAGAGCGAGGAGTTCGGTTTTCTACCTATGCTGTACCAGTCATTTTAGGAGAAATTCGAAGGCTGTTTCGAGATGGTGGAACGGTAAAAGTAAGTCGAAGCTTAAAAGAACTTTCTTTAAAAGTCACCAAAGAACGGGAAGCTTTTGCTCAACAATATGGGTATGAACCTACGGTTGAACAATTGGCGGAACGAATGGGAATGGATAAGGAAGAAGTAGTGGAAGCGATTGGAGCTGCTACGCCTGCATTATCCCTTACTGAAAGTGAGGAGGAAGGTGGAGGACAGCTAGATCTTCCAACAGAGCCAATGGAGGAAAAACTTGCGATTACCATTACCATCAAACAGATTTTACTGGAACTGGAAGAACGGGATCGAAAGCTGATTTTGCTGCGGTATTTCCGGGGGCGTACCCAATCGGAAACCGCTGAGGAATTGGGGATGACACAAGTACAAGTTTCCCGTAGAGAGAAAAAAATTCTTTCACATTTTAAAGAACAATTGGAATAGAATAAGGGGGAGAAACTACTCCTCCTTATTTTATTTGCATAATAAATAGAAATCGAAGAACTTCACGCAAGCCAACCAATTTATTTAAAATAAACATTATGTTATAGAATCGTACAGCGATAAAATAGACTTTGTAATGATAAGTTAAGAGGTGGTTATATTATAAAATTTTTCATTTCTATTGTGTGGCAGTATGAAAAAACGAATTATCCTCTGTGTGTTGCTGAACCGATATAACGTCATTGCCGGAAATTAGGCTGAGGTAGTTACGATAGGAATATATCTTCGTTCAATACTCTTTTACTTTTCAAAACTTTACATAAGGATATCAAAAGAATTAATAGGATGATGGAGATAAAAAAGAATTTTTGTAAAAATTTGTCTTATTCAAAAAACAAATAGAAAATGTTATTTATTTGTTCAAATATTTATGATATAATTCTTTGTTACTTAATGAAAAAGGTTGAGGAGGTGTTCAGATTGTTTTTCCATTATAAAGATCAAATTCCCTCTGACCAGGTGTTTCATGGGTTGGATATTTCACATATTATCGCATTGCTGGTAATTGCTCTGGTTGTTACATTATTGTTGCGGTATATGAAAAGAATGCCAAAAAAACAAGCGGATCATATCATTCAGATTGCTGCGATTGTACTGCCTTTAGTAGAGCTAATTCGAGTACTTTGGCTGATTATGGTTGGTCAGACAGATTGGGTCCGTTTATTGCCTCTCCAACTTTGTGGTACGCAGATTTTTTACATACCACTAGCTGTATTTACCAAAAATATGGCGATTAAAGAATTTACCTGTTCTACCGCTTTATTGGGTGGAATTGTGGCGTTGCTTTGCCCGTCTGGTATTGCTGGATATTATCCTTTGCTCCATTTCCAAACATTACAAAGCTTTACTTTACATGCGATTTTATTATTTGTACCATTAGCTATGATGTATGTGCAAGGATTTCGCCCAAATATTAAGAATATGCCAAAGGTAATGGGAATTTTAGTACTAACCGCTAGTGTAGCTGGTGTTGTTGATGCATGCTTTAACGTAAATTATATGTGTTTGCGTACTCCACCAGAGGGAACGCCATTAGTGGATATTTATAATGCTTGTGGCTACGGATTCTATTTATTTGTATTAGCCGCCGCTATGACATTAGCTGTATTTTTAACTTATTTACCGCATATGCGGAAAAACAAAAAAGAGAAGCAAAAAGTATCTGCCCAACAAATTTCTTCTTGATTTTTACAATATTATGGAAAAGCGCTCTGTTTTAAATAGGGCGCTTTTTTGTTATTAATTTAGAGTTTAATCGAATCCTTAATTTTATTAAAAGCAAATAGAAACCTTTTGAAAATGGATTTGTAAAAACAAAAAATAAGGATTTTGGATTAATTTTTGAGCTAATTTAAAATAAGCAAATATGATTTCCATGTCTTTTGAAACTGCGAAAGAAGTGTTAAATATAACTTTTAAACTATTATATTTATAGAAAAAATAACAAAATATACAACACAAAAACTCTGTTTAATTTATCATTCACAGAGTTTTTTTATATAAAAAAGATAGGAAACAGGAGGGTTTATTGGCTTCGTTCAGCAAATAAATAGAGAATTTTTCACACCAAAAATACCTAAAATTTGATATATTTCGACTTTTATAGGAATCATTCACATTTTTACTTTTCGATAATTATAATAAATTTAAACGGCAAATAAAGGAGAAATTTTCTATTTGTATCAATATTTAATCAACAAAGTAAATTTGACTATCAGTAAATGCCATAATTACTGGCCACTACCATAAAATAATTGCTGATGACAATTACTAGATGTCATGAGGTGATTATATGTATAAAAACAGAAATAACGGTAGAAACAATGTTTGTGGTAAAAAAATAGCCAGGTTAAGACAAGAAAGAGTTCCAAAAACTTCACAACGGGCATTAGCGGATTTGTTACAACTAGAAGGGATTGATTTGGATAAAAATGCAATTCAAAGAATAGAAAGTGGAAAAAGGTTTGTAACAGATATTGAGTTAAGGGTTTTCGCAAAGATTTTTGGAATTACAGCAGAAGAACTTTTACAGGAAGATAATTTTGATTAATATTATTTATTGTTAGTAAGAAAAATAATGGATTTTTGAAAACAAAATGGGATAGTAAATATTACGATTGTAACAACAAGTAAAGTAAGATCAGAATCTTCTGCTAAGAGTTGATCGTTATCCTATTTTTAGATAATAACATCTAGTAATTGTTATTATCCATTATTGTATATTAACTTTTTGATTTAAAATAATCTGGATTTATTGGATAAATAAAAACGTTATTTTCTTTTTTACTGTTGGAGTATAGAGAACTTTTGGTTACAACAAAAATAACTTATATAACTATATTTTGGCTGTTGATAAATTGTGGAAGATGAGAGAATTGTAACTATTTTAATAATCTTTTTATTTTTTGTCATAATGCAGTATAAAATAGTATAAAAGTTCAAATTCTGTATGATTTTTCCATAAATAATTTGGATGAAATTCCATAAAAAAACTTGCAATTTATACAGCAATCCGATATAATAAAACTTAAGTGGTGAAAAGTGGTTGAAAAAGGTGAGTTTCCCCTAAAAAATTGATAGAAGGTGGTTGGAATATGTTAATCGGCGAATACAGTCATACGATTGACGCAAAAGGTCGTATTAATTTTCCAGCAAAACTTCGGGAATCACTGGGTGGAAATTTTATTATTACCAGAGGGTTAGACCACTGTTTGTATGCTTATTCTTTGGAGGAATGGGAAAACCTGACTGAAAGCATTAAAAGCCTACCTCGTTCAAAACGCCGCAATATGGAGCGCTTTTTCTTTGCTGGTGCGATTGAAGCCCAACCGGACAAGCAAGGAAGGATTATTGTGTCCCAAAATTTAAGGGAATATGCTTCATTAGAGAAAAATGTAGTGGTGGTAGGAGCATCTGACCGTGTGGAAATTTGGGATCAGCAGGCATGGCAACAGTCCTTTGAAGAATGTACCCCGGAAGCAATCGAAGAAATTATGGATGAGCTGGGATTTTAATTCTAGCTTGGATGAAAGATAGAAAAATGGTAGAAAGGAATTAAAATGGAGTTCAAACATTATTCTGTTATGCTACAGGAATGTATGGATGGCCTAAATATTAAGCCAGATGGTATTTATGTAGATGGTACTGCTGGTGGAGCAGGACATTCCACTGAAATTGCAAAACGTCTGACAACTGGTCGGTTGTATTCTTTTGACCGTGACCCAGATGCTGTGCAGGTAGCAACGGAGCGGTTATCCGTTTATTCTTGCGCTCAGGTAATCCATTCTAATTTCAGCAATATGCAAGAAGAGTTGATTCAACGGGGAATTACCCAGGTAGATGGTGTATTGCTGGATTTAGGGGTTTCTTCCTTTCAGTTAGACCATGCGGAGCGAGGGTTTTCCTATTTGAACGATGGTGAACTGGATATGCGGATGAGCAAAACAGGATTGAGCGCAAAAGATTTGGTTAACACCTATCCATTAGAGGAAATTGCAAGGATTATCCGTGATTATGGAGAAGACAAGTATTACTACAGTATTGCGAAAAATATTGTAAAACACCGTGAAATAGCTCCGATTGAAACGACAAGTCAGTTGTCCGAGATTGTCAACAACTCTATGCCAATGAAGGCAAGAAGGGAAAAAAATCCAAGCAAACGGACATTCCAAGCAATTCGTATTGCCGTGAACCAAGAGTTGGAATGTTTATCTACTGGTTTGGCAAAGGCGTTTGATTTATTAAACCCAGGTGGAAGGCTAGTGATTATTACATTCCATTCGTTGGAAGACCGAATTGTAAAACAGTTTTACACCGAAATGTGTAAAGGGTGTACTTGTCCACCAGATTTTCCAATTTGTGTTTGTGGCAACCATCCAAAAGCAAAATTTATCAATAAAAAACCAATTTTACCTGCTAAAGAAGAACTGGAGCAAAACCGTAGAAGCCAAAGCGCAAAATTGCGGATTTTAGAAAAACTATAATATGGCAGACGAAACACCGCTTTCTTCCCCTGTTGTGATAAGGGACAAGCCTTATTATAGAAAAATCAAATAAAAACAAAGGGGAAATCGTTATGAGCCGGAAATCAAATCTTGCATACCAAAACTATGAAACAGCCCAAGAACAAAAAAAGCAGCAGCCTACGATTAAAAAGGTTTCCAAACGCCGTACGGCAAATTATATTCGTCCCTATAAGGCGATTGCTTTAATTATCGTTGCAGTGGTGATTACTTCTTCTATGGTGCTGAGCATGGTACAATTAAATGAGATCAATGACCAAATTAGCGCTGCTACAGCAGAGCTGGAAACCCAGAAAAGTGAAGCAGTACGCTTGAATATGGAATTAAACAAAACAATGAGCATCAACAATATTGAAGAGTACGCAGAAACAGAGCTGGGAATGATTAAAATGCAATCGAACCAAGTGGAATACATCAGTTCATCCGCTGGGAACAGCATTGAAATTCCGGAAGAGAAAGATACCACTATTTTTGAAAAAATCAAAGACGCGTTTACTAATTTTTTGGAATACCTTGCAGGCTAATCCAATATGATACAATAAGATCAGATTATTTTAAGAAGAATACCATCATAGGGTTGAGAAAGGTTCTTAACCCTTGTTTTTCTTTCCTCACCTGAAATCATTTGTGTGATAGGAGGCAGCAACATGGCAATATCACCGACCAAAAACATGAAATTTAAATTAAATATTATTATTTTTTCGGTTGTATTAGTGGCATTTGTTGCCTTAATTGTTCGGATTGTATACATAGCTTGTTTCGCGGAATACGATGGTGTAAAATATGGTGTTAAAGCTTACAATCAGCAATTAGGCGCAGATACAATCAATGCAAACAGGGGGACAATCTATGACAGAAATATGACCCCTTTAGCGCAGAGTGCTACTGTTTGGACAGTATCCGTTGCGCCAAACCAGATTACTACGGATGAACAACGCCAACTGGTAGCCCAAGGGTTATCTGATATTCTGGGTTTGGACTACAACGAAGTGCTGGAAAAAACCAAAAAGAATACCAAATATGAAATTATCAAGAAAAAAGTGGAGAAACCCGAAGCGGATAAAATTACTGCTTACATCGAAGAAAAGAACAAAGAAATTGACGCGGAAAATGAACAGATTCGGGAGAACAATAAAAATGCCTTAGAAAAACAGGAACTAAAGCAAAAAGTAAAAGGAATCCACATGGTGGAGGATAGCAAACGCTATTATCCACAGGCAAATTCTGCTTCCCATATTATTGGATTTACTGGATCGGATAATCAGGGACTTTACGGTGTAGAGTTAGCTTATGATGAAGAACTAAGTGGCACTCCAGGTAAAGTGGTAATTGCCCAGAACGCTTTGGGCGGGGATCTGCCTTTTGACTATGAATATTACTATCCAGCTCAGGATGGAAACAGCTTGGTGTTGACAGTGGACGAAACCTTACAACATTATCTTGATAAGGCGATTCAGCAGGCGATTGATACCCATCATCCTACGAATCGTGTTGCGGGTGTTATGATGGATGTGAACACAGGGGAGATTCTTGCGATGTCCACCAATGGGGGATATGATTTGAATGACCCTTATACAATCAGTGACACCAATCTGCAATCCCAACTGGAAGGATTACAAGGGGATGAGTTGACCGAAGCTACCAAAAAGGCAAGGGAAAAAATGTGGACCAACAAGGTGATTACTGAGACCTATGAACCAGGTTCTGTTTTTAAAGTAGTAACAGCCTCCGCAGCATTGGAGGAGAAAACCCAAACATTGGATAGTACCTTTAACTGTACAGGTTCCATTCAAGTGGTATCCGGTGCAAAACCAATTCACTGTTGGAAAACCAGCGGGCACGGCTCCCAGAATTTTACCCAGGCGGTAGTGAATTCCTGTAACCCTGCCTTTGTACAGATTGGCCAGTCTTTGGGGTCGGATTTATTCTTCCAGTATTTTAAATTATTTGGGATGACCGAGGCAACTGGAATTGACCTTCCAGGGGAAAATAAATATCCATTGTATTATACAGCGGACCAGTTGGGACCTGCTGAATTGGCTAGTGAAGCGTTTGGTCAATCCATGGGAATTACCCCAATGCAGATGATGACCGCATTTTCCGCTACAGTAAACGGCGGCTATATGGTTACTCCCCATGTGGTAAAACAGATTATTGACCAGGATGGGAATATTACCGAAACTAACACCGGTGAAACCAAGCGCCAGGCAATTTCAGAAGAAACTTCTGAAATGATGCGTGGGGTATTGGAACAGGTGGTTTCTGCAAATGGAGGGAGCAATGCTTCCGTTCCAGGTTACCGCATTGCCGGGAAATCTGGTACAGCGCAAAAGCTTTCCTATACCAATGCTACAGGGGACGTTGTATATGTATCTTCTTTCGTTGGTTGTGTCCCTGCGGATGATCCACAGTTTGCTTTGCTGATTTTAGTGGATGAGCCGCGTTCCGGATTATATTACGGTAGTGCGGTTGCATCCCCAGTATTTGCTCAGGTAATGTCAGATGCAATCCCTTACATGGGAATTTCGCCAGAATACACGGAAGAAGAATTGCAAAACCAGGGGGCAGCGGTTCCTTCCGTAGAAGGTTCTAACTTAGCGGATGCCCAGACACGGATTAATAGTGCGGGGCTGGTGGCGGAAACCATAGGCTCTGGTGGAACAGTCGTAAAACAAATTCCATCTGCTGGCTCCAAGATGCTAAAAGGCGGGAAAGTAATTTTATATACAGAAGAACAGGAAACCACAAAGGTAACGGTTCCGGATGTCATTGGCAAAACCCAGGCGGAAGTAAACCAGATCTTGGCGGGATACGGATTGAATATCGCGTTGACCAATAGCGGAATTCAAAACCAAAAGGCAAAAGCTACCACTCAATCCCCTCCAGCGGGGACAGAGGTGGAAAAAGGAAGCGTTGTTACTGTGGAATTTTTGACCAATGATGAAACAGGTTGATAAATGCATAGAAATGAATAGAATGCCAATCTTTAAGGTAAGTCAGTAATTCAATGGGGAGGAACAAAAAATGAAGCTCATCCAATTATTAGACGGGATTAATTATACAGGAACAATAACTGACTGTGAGATTTCTGATGTAAGTTGTGATTCCAGAAAATTGACGGATTCTAGTGTGTTTGTCTGTATCAAAGGGGTGCAATCAGATGGACATAATTTTGCCCAGTCCGCTTTGGAGAAAGGCGTCCCTTATATTGTATGTGAACGGGATTTGGGATTGAAAAACCAGATTTTAGTGGAAAATTCCCATTATGCTTATGCAAAAATGTGCGCCAACATGCAGGGAAATCCAGCAAAAGACCTAAAGTTTATTGGGGTAACAGGAACCAATGGTAAGACAACAGTCACTAATATTATGAAGGCTGTTTTAACCAATATGGGCTTTAAGGTCGGATTAATTGGAACTATCCGCAATGAAATTGGGGACACTGTGTTCCATACTGAAAAAACAACTCCAGATGCGGCTGATTATCAGGCACTACTTGCAAAAATGGTGGAAGCCCACTGTGATTATGTTGTATTAGAAGTTTCCTCCCATGCGTTGGACCAATGCCGTCTGGCAGATACCCATTTTGAGGTGGGGATCTTCACAAATTTAACCCAGGACCATCTGGATTATCACCACACCATGGAAAACTATTTCCTGGCGAAAAAGAAGCTGTTCGATTGTTCTGATTGTGCTGTGATTAATATGGATGACCCGTACGGAAAACGTCTGATGGAAACAATCCCATGTCGTTATATTACCTATTCGGTGGAGAATCCATCAGCGGACTTTTTCGCGAATGAGATTGAGATAAATAGTTTGGGTGTCCAATTCCAGATGAGAATAGGGGATATTGCTAGCAAGATTCATTTTGGTACCCCAGGAATGTTCTCGGTGAAAAATGCTTTAGCCGCTGCGGCCGCCTGTATCCAAATCGGAATTTCGGTGGAAAAAGTGGCGGATAGCATTACAAATGCTTCCCATGTAAAAGGTAGAAGCGAAGTGGTTCCGACAGGACGGGATTTTACCATCATTTGTGATTATGCCCATACACCAGATGGATTAAAAAATATTTTGGATTCGATTAATGGCTATAAAAAAGGTAGGGTAGTAGCCCTATTTGGATGTGGCGGGGACCGCGACAACAAAAAGCGTCCAATTATGGGGCAAGTTGCCGCGCAAAACGCCGATTTTTTAATCGTAACATCCGATAATCCACGTACAGAAAATCCAGAGGCCATTATTGACCAGGTTCTGGTAGGAGTAGAAAAAGAAAATACCCCTTATGTGCGGATCACCAACCGGAAAGAGGCTATTTTTTACGCGGTACAACATGCACAAAAAGATGATGTTATCCTATTGGCGGGAAAAGGTCATGAAGATTATCAGGTTTTGGGAACGGAAAAAGTCCATTTTGATGAACGGGAAATTGTTGCCGAAGCTCTGAAAACACTGTCTTGATTCCATTTTTAACAAATTCTTTGCGATGATTTCCTTGTAATCTTTCCAGAAAAGGATTAAACTAGTATCAAGCAAAACAATGGAATCCATCAAATTTTTGGTTGCAAAAGGGAGAGATGAGATTGAAACCAATAGCTTTACAGGAATTAGAACAGGCAACAAACGGAACTTTATACCATCCAAAACCTCTTTTGATCAATGGTATTGTGATTGATAACCGGTTGGTAACGCCAGGATGTTTATTTGTAGCAATCCAAGGGGAACGGTTTGACGGCCATGATTTTATCCCTTCCGCAATAGAACAGGGGGCTGTAGCTGTGGTATCCCAGAAAAAGCTGGAGATTTCTACCCCATATCTATTGGTAGAGGATACACGGAAAGCCTTGCTAGATTTAGGACGTTATTGTCGGCAACAGTTTCATGGAAAGTTGGTAGGGGTTACTGGAAGTGTAGGTAAAACCACCACCAAAGAGATGATTGCCACAGTGCTTTCTTCCCAATACCACACTTTGAAAACCGAGGGAAACCTGAACAACGAAATTGGATTGCCCAAAACCCTGTTTGGTTTAGATGACCGTTATCAAGCTGCTGTGATTGAGATGGGGATGTCCAACCTAGGGGAAATCCATCGCCTTTCTACCACTGCTTTGCCTGATATTGGTGTGATCACCAATATTGGCGTATCCCATATGGAGAACCTGGGCAGTCGTGCTAATATTTTAAAGGCAAAGCTAGAAATTCTGGATGGAATGGAAGAGGGGGCGCCCCTCATTGTAAATGGTGACAACGATATGCTCTGCAATTTACAAGTGGAAAACCATCCTATTATATTTTGTGGTATTTCTGGTGAACATCTGAATTGCCGTGCAACCAATATCAAAACAGATGGATTATCCACTACATTTGAGATTGTGTATCAGGATACAAACACAACAGTGTCGATTCCAACTATTGGAGAGCACAATGTGTTAAACGCCCTTTTTGGTTTTGTTATCGGGCGGTTGTGTGGAATTACATCACAACAGATTGTGGAAGCACTAAAAAAATATCAACCTGCTGGAATGCGTCAAAATACACGGCTTGTTAATGGTATGATTGTAATTGAAGATTGTTATAATGCAAGTCCAGATTCCATAAAAGCAGCTTTTTCCGCTTTGCAGCAGATACCCGCAGAAGGAAGGAAAATTGCTGTACTAGGGGATATGCTGGAGCTGGGGAAAATTTCTTCCCAGGCGCATTATGATACCGGCGTATTGGCAAAACAATGCCATTTGGATGCACTGTTCTGTTATGGGCCGGAATCGAAACAGATTGCGGCTGGAGCAAAGGGAATTCCGTTCCTTTGTCATTATGACGACAAACAGAAGATGGCTTCTGATTTAAAAGCCTTTCTTCGTCCAGGAGACGCTGTTATTTTTAAAGCAAGCCGTGGCATGAAATTAGAAGAAGTAATACAGGAATTATTTCAAAAAGATTAAGCAATAGAGAGGAATGTTTTGTATGACATGGATCGCTGGTATTACCACATTGCTGGTTGCATTTGCATTAACTGCGATTTCTGGAAAATTTTTAATCCCATTTTTAAGGAAGTTGAAGTTTGGTCAAACAATTAAAGAGATTGGTCCTACTTGGCATGAAAAAAAGAATGGTACTCCTACCATGGGTGGTATTATGTTCGCTTTTGGCAGTACTGTCGCTTTGATTGTGGGGATGTTTATCCTCACTGTTAACCATACTGAGGCAACGGGCACAGAGGCGGTTGACCACATCCGTGTTTGGTCGGGTTTGGCAATTGCGTTTGGCTTTGGATTGATTGGATTTATTGATGACTTTATCAAGGTGGTAAAAAAGCGTAACCTGGGTTTGACTGCAAAGCAAAAAACCGTATTCCAATTAATTCTTTGTATTGGATACGTCGCTACTTTAGCGATGAGCGGTGCGGTTTCCACAACGGTTATCTTTCCATTCATCGGACAGTTTGATTTTGGTTGGGTATTTTACCCACTGGTTGTAATCGGCATTTATTTTGTGGTAAACGCGGTCAATTTAACCGATGGAATTGATGGGTTAGCTTCCTCTGTTACCGTTGTTTATGCCATTGTCTTTATGATTTTAACGACTATGTTGAAATTTGACAGCATGTATATTTTCGCTGCCGCAATCGCTGGCGGATGTTTGGGATTCCTAGTATGGAATTTCTATCCCGCAAAAGTATTTATGGGGGATACTGGATCCATGTTCCTGGGTGGTGCTGTAGTGGCGTTGGCTTTTGGCATCGATCGCCCAATGCTGATTGTATTTGCTGGTATTATTTACATTATCGAAGCTTTATCTGTTGTCTTACAGGTAATCAGCTTTAAAACAACCGGGAAACGCATCTTTAAAATGAGTCCAATCCATCACCATTTTGAAATGTGTAATTGGAGTGAAATCAAGATTGTATCTGTATTTACACTGGTTACCGCATTATTTGGTGCTCTTGGTATATTTTCCGTATTTCTGGAATTATAATAGAAAAGGGAATAGGAAAACAGATCCTTTCTGTTTGGTATAGGATCTGTTTTTCGCATATACATGACATTAGAAACAAAAGGAGGGAGCCTATGGCGGAAATTATTCAGCTTCCCACTCGGGGAAGAAAAAATCTAAAAAAGAAATCCAAACAAACAATCAAAACCGGTAGGTTGGACTCTGTCTTTTTGATTTTAATTCTGGTGTTGGTTGCGTTTGGCCTTGTTATGCTGTTTTCTGCCAGCTATGCCAATGCTTATTACTACGAAGGTAACAGTTTCCGATATATAAGCCGACAGTCATTAGCTTGTGTGTTGGGATTGATCGCTATGTTTGTCATCTCCAAGTTTGATTACCATCGTTGGCGGAAGTTAGCGGTTCCACTGTTTGCGGTTGCCACCATTATGTTAATTGCTGTACTATTTACCAGTGGAGATGAAAATGGATTTAAACGGTGGGTTCAGGTTCCAATTTTAGGGCAGTTCCAGCCTTCTGAGGTCATGAAATTTGCCTTAATTGTATTGTTTTCCGCAATGATTTCCACCAATTATAAAAAAATGGGGACCTTTTTATATGGCGTCCTGCCATTTGGGATAATACTAGTCCTGGTTGTAGGGTTGCTGTATTTGGAGCCGCATCTTTCCTGTATTATTTTGATTGCGGGGATTGCAGCTGTAATGATGTTTGTTGGTGGAACAAAATTCCGCTGGTTTGCTATGATTGGCTCTGTGGCTATTGTCGGATTGATTGCCATGCTCCTACTCAAGGGAAATTATCAGAGCGACCGTTTTTATTACTGGCTCCATCCGTTTAGCGATCCATTAAATAAAACCATGCAGACCGACCAGTCATTGCTTTCGATTGGCTCCGGTGGATTGCTCGGGCTTGGGTTGGGGAACTCCAAACAGAAATACATGTACCTGCCAGAACCACAGAATGATTTTATTTTTGCGATTATCTGTGAAGAACTGGGGGTAATTGGTGCGGTTATTGTCATCTCGCTGTTTATCCTGTTTGTGTATAAAGGGTTTTCCATCGCATCCAAGTCGCCGGATAAATTTGGTATGATGCTATGTGTGGGAATCTCTGCGCAAATTGGGATACAGGCATTATTAAATATCGCCGTTGTCACCAACAGTATTCCAAACACTGGTATCAGCTTACCCTTCTTCAGCTATGGGGGGACTGCGTTGGCGATGCAGCTGGCGGAAATGGGCGTGATATTGAATGTCTCGCGACATGCTTTAATAGAAAAAACATAGGTAAGGTGAAAAGAATGAAAGTTTTGTTAGCAGCTGGTGGAACCGCAGGACATATTAACCCTGCAATCGCAATTGCGGATACCATTCAAAAACAGGATCCATCCGCAAAAATCTTGTTTGCGGGGACGCCAAATGGGATGGAATCCACTCTGGTTCCCAAAGCAGGGTACCATTTTGTCCCCATTAAGGTAAGGGGATTTCAACGAAAACTGACCTTAAAAAATATTGCCCGTAATATTGACGCGGTAAAATGCTTGATGACTTCTGATTTTGTGGCAAGCAAAATCATCAAAGAATTCCAGCCGGATCTGGTGATTGGAACCGGTGGGTATGTTAGTGGACCAATCGTAAGGAAAGCAGCCCAAAAAGGGATCAAAACGGCAATTCATGAACAAAACGCTTACCCTGGCGTTACCAATAAAATGCTTAGTAAACAGGTGGATTTGGTAATGCTGGCGGTGGAAGAAGCAAAAAAAATGTTCCCACAGCAGGCAAATATGGTGATTACCGGAAACCCGATCCGGGAAAGTATCTTATCCACAACAAAAGAAGAAGCTCGGAAAGAATTGGGGATGGATGATGAAATGTGCATCCTCTCGTTTGGAGGAAGTTTAGGCGCTGTCAAAGTCAATGAAATTGCGGCGGATATTATGCAGTGGCACAATAAAAAGAAAAAGGTGAACCATATCCATGCCTGTGGCAGATTGGGAAAGGATATTTTTCCACAGATGCTAAAAGAACGCCATGTGGATTTAAACGGAAACCCAAGAATAGATGTACGGGATTATATCCATAATATGGATACTTGCCTGGCAGCAGCAGATTTGGTGATCTGTCGTGCTGGAGCGATTACTTTAAGTGAATTAGAGGCTACTGGAAAGGCGTCCATTTTAATTCCTTCCCCAAATGTAGCGGAAAACCATCAATATCATAATGCGATGGTGCTACAAAATCATGGCGCCGCTGTTGTAGTGGAAGAAAAAAATTATGACGCCAAGGAAATGGTTGCCCTGGTGAATGGTTTTTATGAGGACCGGGACAAGTTGCGCCGATTTAGCAAAAATGCTTCTAAATTGGCAATTTTGGATACATCTGATCGAATTTACAACGCACTGCAAGAGATCATGCAATAACGGTAGCAATTTTTCCACAAAATACATAGGATATCCTGCAAAGAAATTTTTATCTGCTTTGTGGGGGTGTTTTGGTTGGAAGAATTGAAAGTATATGGAGGCAATCCTCTTATAGGGGAATTGTCGGTGCAGGGTGCCAAGAACAGCTCTTTGCCGTTGTTGGCAGCAGCAGTTTTGGTAAAAGGAAAAACGGTATTACATAATTGCCCCCGTTTACGGGATGTAGAGATTGCGTTCCAGATTATGCGCCACCTTGGCTGTATTGTCAAACGGGAAGATGATACTGTAGAAATTGACAGCACAACGATTTCTTGCTCTGAGATTCCAGAAGTGTTAATGGGAGAAATGCGTTCCTCTATTGTATTTTTAGGAGCGATTGTAGCCCGTACAGGGATGGCGACCGTAAATTTTCCAGGTGGATGTGAGTTAGGACCCAGGCCAATTGATCTGCATCTGGCTTGTCTGCGTCAGTTGGGGATTCTAATTGATGAGCACAATGGAATTTTGGATTGTTCGATTGATAAACTAAAGGGGAGTAAAATTACCCTTTCTTTTCCCAGCGTAGGCGCAACTGAAAACGCGATCCTTGCTGCTTGTACAGCGGAAGGGGAAACAATCATTACTAACGCTGCGGCAGAGCCAGAAATTGTAGATTTAGCTTGTTTCCTGAACCGTTGTGGAGCTAAAATTTATGGGGCTGGGGAAAAGACAATTGTGATTCAAGGAGTTTCCCGGCTACAGGCATCGGAATACCGGGTGATTCCCGACCGGATTGCTTTGGTCACCTGGCTTTGCGCTGGTGCTATTACAGGTGGAGAATTATTGTTAAAACAGATTGTTCCAGAACATATTGAAGGCGTACTTCCCTTTTTAGAGCAGACTGGCGTCAAATTGCTGGTAGATCATCACAATATTTATCTCCGTTCTACCGGAAAATTGAATGCCATGAGTGCTATCCGGACGATGCCATATCCGGGGTTCCCAACAGATGCCCAGCCCATGATGATGGCATTGGCTTCAAAAGCGGCTGGGACAACAGTTTTTGTAGAAAATATATTTGAAAATAGATATAAACATGCAGTGGAACTGACCAAAATGGGGGCGGATATCACATTGGAAGGCAAAGTTGCTGTAGTAGAAGGTGTCCCTACCTTATCTGGCGCCCGGGTAAGGGCGACCGATTTGAGAAGTGGAGCTGCATTGGTAGTTGCCGGTTTGGCCGCGGAAGGGATTACCTATATTTCAGATCCTTATCACATCGATAGGGGCTATGAGCCAATTGAGGAAACACTGTGCCAGTTGGGTGCGGTAATGAGCAGGATCAAATAAATCGGAGGTTTTGGATGAAAAAGGACGTTCCAATTAAGCGAAAAGTAAATCACCGTCCTGATCCCCGTGAACAGGCAAGAGCTGCAAGCGGGGTGAAGCGCAGAAAACGTCGTTTGCGCAAATACACCATTTACTATATACTGCTGTTGTTGATTGTGCTTACGGCGATGATTACCTTGTCTATGACGGTGTTTTTTAACATACGGGCATTTGATGTACAGCAAACTGGGGAGTACACAGCGGAACAGTTAATTGCATCCACTGGCGTACAAAAGGGAGATAATCTTTTACGCTTAGATACGAAAAAAATCCGGCAAGAACTTTTAAAACAATATATCAACTTAGATGATGTAGAGGTAAAAAGAAAATTACCGGATACCTTGCAAATTATTTGTATACCATCCGAGGTAAAATGTAGTATCCAAACTGACGGCGGTTATTTATATATTAGTAACGGAAATCGTATCCTCGAAATCAACCAGCCGGAACCAAAAGCCGGAACAGTTGTGATAAAAGGCTGTACGGTAGAGCAACCAGAAAAGGGAAAATATCTAAGTGAATTACATGTTTCTGATATAGACCGCTTACGAAAGTTGCAAGAAATACTTGGGATGATAGAATTTCCTGATATTACCTCTATTGATATTTCAAATCCATTACAAACAGATATTACCTATCAAAACCGTATTGTCATTCAAATCCAAAGCAGTGATGATATGGAGTATTTATTGCGGGCAGCAAAAAAAATTATTCAAGAAGATATTGGTGTTTCTGAAACAGGAAGGATTTTTTACGTACAAAGTACGCAGAGTATACATTTTCTGCCAGAAACGGTCGAATAACCCCTATTTTTCGGGATTTTTTCATGCAAAAACTTTTTGAAAAAATTATAAAATCTTCTACATAGTGTTGAAATTCTAATTGAAATCTGATAAAATAAACATTATGATTATTATGTTATTTATCATAGATTACAACGACCAATTTGGATGTTGATATAGGAGGACGTAACAGTGCCAAATACAATGATTGAGCATGGGGCAGAACAAGTTGTTAATATTACAGTAATTGGTGTTGGCGGTGGTGGAGGTAACGCCATTAACCGTATGGTAAGCGAAGGACTTTCTGGTATGGAGTTTATCGCAGTAAATACCGATCGCCAGGTGTTGAGTAAATCGTTGGCTTCCCAAAAGGTTGAAATTGGTTTAAAAGCAACCAAAGGAACTGGTGCAGGCGGTGACCCAGAAAAAGGGGAACAGGCTGCGGAAGAAAGCCGGGAAGAGATAGCAACCGTATTAAAAGGAACTCAGATGCTGTTTATTACAGCTGGAATGGGTGGTGGAACCGGAACAGGTGCAGCTCCCATTATTGCGCAGATTGCCCGTGAAATGGGAATTTTAACCGTTGGTGTTGTTACAAAACCATTTAAATTTGAAGGTGCCCGCAGAATGTTGCAGGCAGAAGCAGGGATTGCGGAATTGAGAAAAAGTGTAGATTCTTTAGTCGTTGTTCCAAATGAGCGGTTAAAAATGCTTTCTAATCAGAAAATTACTTTGGCAAATGCTTTTGAAGCAGCTGACAATGTGTTAAAACAAGGTGTTCAGAGTATTTCTGAATTAATCAATACTACTGGTTTTATCAACTTGGATTTTGCTGATGTCAGTACCATTATGCGTGATGCCGGGTATGCCCATATGGGTGTTGGATATGGCCAAGGTAAAGAAAAGGCAATTGAAGCAGCTGAAATGGCAATTTCCAGCCCATTGTTGGAAACCTCTATCGAGGGTGCAAAGGGCCTGATTATCAATGTAACAGCATCTCCAAATATTGAATTTGATGAAGTAGAAGCCGCTTCCGGTAGAATCAGTGAAGCTGTTCACCCAGATGCAAGTATTATTTTTGGTGTGGCGTTTGATGATTCTTTGGAAGATGAAATGCGGGTTACTGTAATTGCCACAGGGTTTGATACGGATTTTAAAGAGAAAATTTCAAAAACCACTATGGCAGATGTCAACAATAATACTCCAGCAGAAGAGAAAGCCCCAGAACCGAATCCTGCTGTAGGATTAGATCCAGATGACCATACTTTTGATGTAATTATGGATATCTTTAAAAATAAAAATTAAGGAAGAAACTATTAGGATTATATTAAAAATTCCCTCAGAAGAATCTGGGGGAATTTTTTCTTGTTCTCATAGAAATTTTTGATTTTACCATGAAAGGTATCACGTAAAAAGAATTTTCGATTCCAAGTTCAAGAGATTTGTTAGAAAAGCACTAGAAATCAAGAATAAAATTGAATTTTTAATGGGACTTATATCAGCATAACTGGTTAATTTTTGGAAAAGACAAGGGTACTGGCTAAGCATTATAAAGGAATATTGCCGACAAAAGTTTTAAGACATACTGAAATTTAGTTTCCTTGTGCTATTTGTCCTAAATACTATAAATGGGGAGTTATCTTTCTACTAACATTTTTTATTGAGAGATTGTTGTTTGCATCTTGCTAGTTTATCGAAATAAAAGTGTTTTTAGGGGACTCCTTTACAGACAGATCAATCAATGAAAAAGGAGCCATATGACGACGGCCCCTTTTTATCATCCAATCATTTCATTATCAGTATTCATGATATTTACATGATTAGCGTAGTCCTTTTTCTCTTTAAACTTTTTTGGCATAGAATGAATATCAATAATACCATCAATACAATCTTGGTTTTCAACACATTCGATATCCTACACTTTTTTGTCTACCAGAGGGCAAAATGGAAACTTTGGATACTTATTTGCTTTATTTACCATGTTTTTAGAAAGATATTAAGCGTATATTGTGATTAAGATAAAGCAATCATATTGTCGATTGCACGTTTCGCTGCAAGGCGGAGTGTTTCTTCTAATTGGATTTCTTCCCCACCTGTTCCATTAATAGCATGATATACATCCATCAAGTTGGTTAAACGCATGTTATCACAGATTAAGCGTTTGGATAATGGGACAAATTTGCGGTCGGGGAATTGGAGACTTAATACATCGGCAATGGTTTTCTCGGTACCAATAATGCAATCTTCTGTTGTATTAGCGGCAGCTTGTAAAATAGCGGCGGTGGAACCCACTACATCTGCATATGCTAAAATTTTAGCGGGTAGTTCCGGGTGCATTAAAACCTTTGCATTTGGATATTTTGCTTTTGCTGCTTCGCATTCTTCCACTGTAATAGCATGGTGCACTGGACAGCATCCATCCCATAAAATAATATTTTTGTCAGGACATTTTTCTTTTATGTAGGACCCTAGATTTTGGTCAGGAATAAACAGGATATTTTTTTCTTTTAGGTTACGAACAATATTCAATGCGCTGGAAGAAGTAACACAGACATCACAGACAGCTTTTAGCTCCGTTGTAGTGTTGATATAAGCCACTACTTTATAATCAGGATACTGTTGTTTGAATGCTACAACACGTTCTGGGCTGATTTGTTCCGCCATAGGACAGGTCGCTTCCGCAACAGGCAAAAGGACTGTTTTTTCTGGAGAAAGTATTTTAATGGTATCTGCCATAAACCGAACGCCACACATAATAACTGTTTGTTGTGGTAAATCTTGCGCTTTTACACTAAGAGCGAAAGAATCACCCGTAATATCCGCAATTTCTTGAATTTCTGTAGCTTGGTAACTATGGGCCAGGATCGCAATATTTTTTTCTTTTTTTAGTTGTAGGATTTTATCCTGTATTTCTCTCATCATAACCTTGTTCCGCACAATCTGTGCAATCCTCCTATATCATTATTTGCTGTTCCATTACCAGCACTACCATTTATTATATCCGGCTATAAAATGAAAGTCAACTGCATCGAAAAAAGGGTAGTATGATTTTTATTTTAATTTTTTAAGGATTTAACATTCCGTTCATTGAACATTTTATTACTTTGGTGTATAATATATCATACTAATTCATAATAATTTTATGATTTTGGGAGGGTATCATGAAAAAGTTTTTGCAATTTGTGATGGGCGTTGCTGTTGTACTGGCTTCTATTCGATTGGTACAAATGTTGATAGAATACGCATATGAACATTTGGGCAAACGCTATGTTACCTCAGAGGAATTGAACCAGAAATAGAAATGGACAAGAACGGGCCGTCAATTTTAGGCGGTTTGTTCTTTTTGTTTTAGTTTACATTTTATTGGAAATGTGATAATATAATAGAATAGTTTCCATGATTTTAGAGATGGATTTCTTTCTTTTTTGGAAGAAACACTAATAAAATCTATTTTGTATTTACACTATGAACTAACAGTAAAGATGGTGGGATAAATGGTAGAAGAATCAATTCAAACAGACCAAACCTTACAACAAGAAAAAATACAACAACCAGTAAAAATGAAGAGGAGAAGGTTCCCACCAATTCCAAAATGGAAAAAAGACTTGATGGATATGGTTGAGGTAATGGTAGCGGCATTACTGGTTTTAGTGCTGGTATTTACTTTTATTTTCCGTATTGTTGGAGTAAAAGGGGATTCTATGCGGGAAACTTTACATAATAATGACCGCCTCATTATTTCCCATTTAATGTATGAACCAAAACAGGGGGATATTGTAGTTGTAGAACTGCCAGAATTATTTGATACCCCAATTATTAAGCGTATTATTGCGACCGGTGGGCAAACAGTGAATATTGAAGAAGACGGGACGGTTACCGTGGATGGAAAAGCATTAGACGAAAGCTATACCAATGCCTTTACAGAACCCAAAGAACTTCAATTTCCAATTACCATACCAGAGGGAGATGTGTTTGTAATGGGGGATAATCGTACCAACTCTACCGATAGCCGAGATTTTGGCTATGTGAATGAAAAGAATATTTTAGGTAAAGTAGTGATACGGTTGTATCCAATTAATAAATTTGGCACAGTGAATTAAAGAAACAGAAAGGATATTAAAATTAATGAACGAGCAACAGCCTACCATTCAATGGTTTCCAGGGCACATGAAAAAAACCGAACGGTTGATTGAAAAAAATTTACCTTATGTGGATGTGGTAGTAGAACTGATTGATGCCCGTGTTCCATACAGCAGCAGAAACCCTTTGCTGGGAAAATTGATTGGAAATAAGCCACGTGTTGTATTATTAAATAAATGTGATATGGCTGACCCAAATGTTACCGCAAAATGGTTGCGCTGGTTCCAACAGCAGGGAATTCCAGCCATGGCGATCGACTGCCGTACTGGGAAAAATATTAAGAAATTCCAACCATTTGTCCGTGAGGTATTGAAAGAAACCATTGAACGTCGTGCCAATAAAGGGATGATTGGTAGAATTGTACGAGTTATGGTGGTAGGAGTTCCGAACGTGGGAAAATCCACCTTTATTAATAAACTAGCTGGATCAAAACGAGCAAAAGCGGAAGACCGTCCAGGAGTAACCCGTGGAAAACAGTGGGTTCACATTGAAAATGATGTGGATTTACTGGATATGCCTGGTGTGCTGTGGCCAAAATTTGAGGATCCTCAGGTAGGGATACACCTTGCGTTTACTGGAGCGATTAAAGATGATGTGATAGATTTAGAATATTTAGCAATGCAGTTATTGGAATATTTAGCACAACATTATCCAGAGCGCTTAAAAGAACGGTTTAAGTTGGAAGACACTTCTGATATGGAGGCATATGAACGGTTAGAAGCTGTGGGAAGAAAACGTGGTATGTTGATTTCCGGCGGGGAAGTGAACACAGAGCGTGCCGCAATAGTCACTTTGGATGAATATCGAAGCGGAAAACTGGGCTGTATCTCTTGGGAAGAGCCTTCGGAGGAAACAGCATGACTTTATATGATTATGACAGGGAACAGCAGATTTCCTGTCTATGTGGTGTAGATGAAGCGGGACGAGGACCTTTGGCTGGCCCTGTAGTGGCAGCAGCGGTTATTCTTCCATTGAATGAAGAAATTGAAGGAATCAACGATAGCAAAAAGCTTACTGAAAAAAAGCGGGAAGCCCTTTGTGAACAGATTAAGCAAAAGGCAATTGCTTATTCGATTGGTTCGGCCTCTGTAGAAGAAATTGATACTTATAATATTTTACAGGCCACTTTTTTAGCAATGAAACGGGCGGTAGAAGGATTAAATAGAAAACCAGATTTTGTATTGATTGATGGCAACAAAAATCCCGATGTGGGAATCCCCAGCAGGTTTGTTGTGAAAGGGGACGCTACCTCTGCCAATATCGCAGCAGCTTCTATTTTAGCAAAAGTGACCCGTGACCATTATATGATGGAACTGGATCAGCAGTATCCTGAATACCAACTTGCCAAGCACAAAGGATATGGCACAAAACTCCATCATCAGATGATTCTGGAATATGGAATGGCACCAATTCATAGAAGGAGTTTTTTGGTAAAATTGCGGGCAAAGGAGCCTTCTATTAGCTTATATCGTGGGGAATACGGGGAGAAGATCGCTTATGGTTATTTAAAGAAGAATGGCTATACTGTTTTGGCGAAAAACTATCACTCCCCTTATGGAGAAATTGATTTAATTGCACAAAAAGATGGCATCCTCAGTTTTATTGAAGTAAAATTACGTGATGTCAGTTGCCTTTATGAGGCGGAGGAATCTATTACTAAAACGAAACAAAAAAAGATTATCCAAACTGCAGAATATTTTTTGCAGCAACATTCAACCCAATTGCAGCCTAGATTTGATATCATTGGCATTACCCTTTTAGGAGAACAACAGGTAAACATTCGATTTTTGTCTAACGCCTTTGTATTGGAGGAATCATGATGAATTATTTTGACCTGCACTGTGATACCATTTATGAATGCTTAAAAACTAACCAACAACTAGACCATAACGATTTGTCAATTGATTTGTATCGGGGACAATCCTGTTCCAATTGGGTACAGACATTTGCTTTTTGGATTTCCGATGATTTGCGAGGGGAAGCCGCTTACCAGGATTTTTTAAGACAGTATGATTTTTTTCAATCCCAATTGGAGCAAAATACACAATTGAGATTGTACGATGGTAAAGCTTTTTCTAACTATTGCAACGCAATGTTATCTGTAGAAGGTGGAGCTGTTTTAGCAGGGAAAATAGAACGGATTCAAGAGCTTTCCAAACGTGGAATTCGCATGTTGACCTTGTGTTGGAACGGTGAAAATGAAATTGCTGGAGGGGCACTGTCTCAGGGCAGGTTTACCAAGTTTGGAAAACAAGTGGTAAAAGAACTAGAACAGCAAGGGATTATCGTGGATGTTTCCCATCTGAATGAACCTTCTTTCTGGGAATTGTGTGATTTTGCCGAAAAACCATTTATTGCAACCCATTCCAATGCGAAAGCGATTTGTAATCACCCAAGAAATTTAACTGATGATCAAATTATTGAAATCCGAAATCGAAAAGGTCTAATTGGTTTAAATTTTTATTTGGACTTTCTTGCAGAACGTACGCCGGTTATTATGCAGAACTTATTCCAACACATTGATTATTTCTTAAATTTGGGCTGTCAGGATGTATTGGCGATTGGATCAGACTTTGATGGCGCTACAGTGCCAGAATGGCTTTGTGGAATTGAAACAGTTGCAAACCTATATGAAAATATGGTAGAATACTATGGGCGAGACATAGCAAATAAAATTTATTTTGAAAATGCACAGAATTTTTTCTCTCACTAAGTTCTGTCATCTTATAAAAAGAAATCTATTTATGTTTTCCTAATAGGATAAAAATATGGATTGAATAATTGAAGACATATGCTCTATAAAGATAGTCGTCTCACAAAATATAGGAAAAACATAAATATACTCGTTTATCAAATCAGATTACTCCGTTGATATGAAAGCATGGATAGTATTATTGTAAAAATAGAAATTTTAATAATAAAGGAAGCGTGAAAAAAGATGTTGTATAACAGCACCCGAAACAATCAGGCAGAAGTTTCTGCTGCACAGGCTATTGTCCAAGGAATTTCCAAAGAGGGCGGTTTGTTCGTGCCGGAATCCTTTCCACAGGTTGCGATGGAAGACCTGGTTGCTATCAGTTCTAAAGGTTATGTGGAACGTGCAGAGTTTATCCTGGGTAAATTTTTAACGGATTTTACTCCAGAAGAGCTGCACCATTGTGTGAGCAATGCTTACCGCGCGGATAAATTTTCCAGTGACAGCACAGCGGAACTGGTACATATTTATAGCGGGCGTTATATGTTGGAGCTCTGGCATGGTCCAACCTGTGCGTTTAAAGATATGGCGCTGCAATTGCTCCCATATTTGTTAACCACTTCCGCAAAAAAAGTATTGTCTGATAAAGAGATTGCCATTTTAGTTGCAACCTCTGGCGATACTGGAAAAGCTGCTTTAGAAGGCTTTAAAGATGTAGAGGGGACAAAAATGCTGGTGTTCTATCCAGAAGATGGCGTCAGCAATATCCAGAAAAAACAAATGGTCACCCAGGAAGGGAACAACCTGGAAGTATGTGCGATTAAAGGGAACTTTGACGATGCGCAAACTGGTGTAAAGCAAATTTTCACTGATAAAGCGTTGGCGGAAAAATTAGCGGAACACAATATTGTATTTTCCAGTGCTAACTCGATCAACTGGGGCCGTTTGGTGCCACAGATTGTTTACTATTTCTCCGCTTATTGTGATTTGCTGAAAAACGAACAGATTCAGCCTGGAGAAGCAATCAATGTTGTAGTGCCAACCGGGAACTTTGGCAACATTTTATCCGCTTATTACGCAAAGAAAATGGGGCTTCCTGTTCAAAAATTTATCTGTGCTTCCAATGAAAACAATGTGTTAACTGATTTTATCGCGACTGGGATATATGACAGAAACCGTCCGTTCCACACCACGATTTCCCCATCCATGGATATTTTAATCTCCAGTAACCTGGAACGTCTGATATATGATATGTATGATCGGGATGACAAAGCAGTTTCCGCTTTGTTTGACCAGTTGGCAAAAGACGGGCGTTATGAAGTGTCCGATGCGGTAAAAGCAAAAATCCAGCAGGAATTCTATGGTGGATGCTGTGATGACGAACAGACAAAACAGACCATCCAGCATGTGTTTGAAAAGTATTCTTACTTGTGTGATACCCACACTGCTGTTGCGGTTAAAGTATATGAAGACTATCGGGAAAAAACTGGGGACACCACAAAAACGGTGATTGCTTCTACTGCTAGTCCATATAAATTCACTAACAGCGTATTGGCTGCCATTGGCGGGGATACCACGGTGGATGATTTTACACAGATAGAGGAATTAAGCAAATTGTCTAATACCGAAGCGCCAATCCAATTGGCAAGCTTAAAAGAAAAACCGGTTCGTTTTACCCAATCTATTGAGAAACTAGAGATGGAAGCAACCGTATTAAAGGCATTAGGATTATAGTAAAACAGAGGAAAAGGCGGGCAATTTTTCTGTCCGCCTCTGGTTTGTCCCGAAGTCTGGTAAGCTGGCTTTCTTGGCGACATACGGAAAAGGAGTTGGAACATGAGTTTATACACAATTGGAGATCTGCACCTTTCATTGGGAGTGGATAAACCCATGGATATTTTTCCAGGCTGGGAAGGATATGTGGAAAAACTAGAACAGAACTGGCGGCAAAAAATTCAGCCAGAAGATACCGTGGTCATTGCTGGGGACATTTCTTGGGGAATGAATATGGAACAGGCAAAACCGGATTTTGCTTTTCTCGACCAGCTTCCAGGGCGGAAAATCCTATTAAAGGGGAACCATGACTATTGGTTTTCCACTAAAAAAAAAGTAGAGGATTTTATCTCGTCCAATGGCTTTTCCACGCTGAACATTCTGTTTAACAATTCCTACGAATATGATAACTGGTCATTGTGTGGAACCCGTGGCTGGATCAATGAACCAGGGGAACCCGCCGACCAGAAGGTGTTGCTGCGAGAGGCGGGAAGACTGACCTTATCCTTACAAACGGCAACAAAACAGCCAATGGTATTTTTACACTACCCACCAATTTATGCGGGAAACCGCTGTGAGGAAATGCTTCATGTTTTGGAAGATTACCAGGTAAAGCGGGTATTTTATGGCCATTTGCATGGAAAATCCTGCGCCTATGCGGTAGAAGGGGTGCAGCATGGAATTGAGTACCGGTTAGTATCCGGAGATCATATTCTATTTAATCCTGTGAAAATTATGTAATTTCTATACAAAATTATCATTGGAATTGTAGAAAAAGAGAAAAAAAAGAAAAAAAGAAAAAAACGCTTAACAGTCCCTAAAATTTATGCTATAATCAATGGGATACCAATTTAATTGAAATTTTCAGGAGGAATTTGAAATGGCGTTAGTAAAATTTGATAACGTGGCTACCAATAAATATGATGTGGAAGTTTCCGTTGACGCAAAAACTTTTAACGATGCCTGCGACAAAGCATATAAAAAGAATGTGAAAAAAATCAATGTTCCAGGTTTCCGTGTAGGGAAAGCTCCTCGCAAAATTATTGAAAAAATGTATGGTGCTACCGTTTTCTATGATGATGCAATCGAAGCAGTATATCCAAAAGCATTATCCGAAGCAATTGAAGAAGCAAAATTGGATGTAATTGCAGTGGAAGCTTTGGAACCTGTAGAAGCAAACACTGAAAAAGGTTTGGTATTTAAAGCTACTTGTGTAACAAAACCTGTTGTTACTGTAAAAGATTATAAAGGCATTAAAGCTACAAAAACCGTAAAAACAATTGCGGCTGCAGAAGTAAACGCTGAAATTGATAAAATGCGTGAAAGAAATGGTCGTATGGTAACGGTGGAAGATCGTGCTACTAAAACAGGCGATACCGTTAACTTCGACTTTACTGGTGCTGTAGACGGCGAACCATTTGATGGTGGCGAAGCTGAAAACTACACTTTGAAAATTGGTTCCGGTCAATTTATTCCAGGTTTTGAAGAACAAATGGTAGGAAAAAAAGTTGGGGAAGAATTTGATGTAAAAGTAACCTTCCCAGAAGAATACCATGCAGAGGACCTGAAAGGGAAAGAAGCTGTATTTACCTGTAATATCCATGAAATCAAAGCAACAGAATTACCAGCTGCTGATGATGAATTTGCAAAAGATGTCAGCGAATTTGATACCTTAAAAGAATTAAAAGCTGATGTAAAAGCAAAACTGGTAAAAGCACAGGAACAAATGATGGAAGTTGAAGTGGAAAACCAGCTGTTGGATACTGTTGTAGAAAACATGGAAGGTGAAATTCCAGAGGTAATGTACGAAAAGAGAATCGACGAACTGGCTCGCGATTTTGAATACCGCCTTTCTTCCCAAGGCATGAACATGGATATGTACATGCAATATACAGGTATGGATCAAAAAGCAATTCGGGAACAGTTCAGACCTCAGGCTGAAAAACAAGTAAAAACTCGTTTGGCTTTAGAAAAAATTGTAGAGCTGGAAAATATTGAACCAAGTGAGGAAGATATCGAAGCGGAATACAATAAACTGGCTGAACGCTATAAAATGGAAGCTGATAAAGTAAAAGCTTTGGTTCCAGTAGAAGAGTTGAAAAAAGATTTGGCAGTGAATAAAGCAATTGATTTCTTAAAAGAAAACGCTGAAATTGAAGAAGTAAAAGTGAAAAAAACAACTGCTAAAAAATCCACAGCAAAAAAATCTACAAAAAAAGAGGATACTGAGGATACTACTGAAGAAACCAAAGAAGAATCAGCTGAAACAGCAACAGAAGAAGCTTCTGACGCTGAATAAACAATTTTATCCGATTTCAATGATCTGCCCTTGTTTTCTACGGGGGCAGATTTCCTTGATTACAGACCGTTTTGGAAAAGATATATTTTAATTTACAAATAGCTGCAAAATTTTTTTACATTTATATAGTAAAATAAATATTATCTGCAAAGAATAACTTTACAAAGAACGGAGAATGATAGATTATGGCTTTAGTACCAATGGTAGTAGAACAAACAAGTAGAGGGGAACGTTCTTATGATATTTTTTCCCGTCTGCTCAATGACAGAATTATTATGTTGTGTGACCAGGTAACGGATGCTTCCGCCAGCTTAGTAGTGGCGCAATTACTGTATTTGGAAGCACAGGACCCGGAAAAAGATATTCAGCTATACATTAATAGCCCAGGTGGTTCTGTAAGTGCTGGTTTAGCAATTTACGATACCATGAAATATATTAAATGTGATGTATCCACTATTTGTATTGGTATGGCGGCATCTATGGGTGCGTTTTTACTTTCTGCCGGCACAAAAGGCAAACGTCTTGCCTTACCAAATAGTGAAATAATGATTCATCAGCCATTAGGCGGGGCACAGGGGCAAGCAACCGATATCCAAATTCATGCGGAACACATTTTAAAAACTAGGGAGAACCTGAATAAAATGTTGGCGGAAGCAACTGGTCAGCCTTTAGAAAAAATCCAACTGGATACTGAAAGGGATAACTTCATGTCCGCACAACAGGCAATGGAATATGGATTAGTGGACAAAGTAATTGAAAAAAGATAAATCATGATAAAGAAATACTTTTAAGGAAAGGTGAACCATGGCAAATGAAACCAACGGTGGGATGATCCACTGTAGCTTTTGTGGGAAACCAGAATATCAGGTAGAACGGCTTTTGTATGGGCATAGCGCTTATATTTGTGATGAATGTGTAGATTTATGCTATCACATGTTGGTAGATGATGGCGTATTTATGGAGCCTTCAGGAGCTTCCCATGGCCGTTCCAGAAAAACAAAAGATAAAGAAGAACAGCAGACCTTTTTAAAGCCTGCTGAGATGAAAGCAATCCTTGACGAATATGTTATTGGACAAGATGAAGCGAAGATTGCATTATCTGTTGCGGTATATAACCATTATAAACGTATTTTTGCGGCAAAAGATTCCGATGTAGAAATCCAAAAAAGCAATGTGCTGCTGTTGGGACCAACTGGTGTAGGAAAAACCCTGTTAGCCCAAACTTTAGCAAAAACATTGGAGGTACCGTTTGCAATTGCTGATGCTACCACATTAACTGAAGCCGGTTATGTTGGCGAAGATGTGGAAAATGTATTGCTTCGTCTATTACAGGCTGCTAATTTTGATGTGGAAGCTGCGGAACGAGGCATTATTTATATTGATGAAATTGATAAGATTACCCGTAAGTCTGAAAATGTGTCTATCACTCGTGATGTTAGCGGGGAAGGAGTTCAGCAGGCATTGCTGAAAATTTTGGAAGGTACCGTTTCCAATGTCCCACCACAAGGGGGAAGAAAACATCCAAACCAGGAATTTATTCAGATTGACACCAAAAATATTCTATTTATTTGTGGCGGTGCGTTTGAAGGGCTGGAAAAAGTAATTGGTAAACGGATGGACGCTTCTTCCATGGGATTTGGCGCCAAATTAAAAGATAAAAAAGAACAAAATTTAGCAGCGATGATTCAACATATTGAACCCCATGATTTAGTGAAGTTTGGTATGATTCCAGAATTGGTAGGGCGTATCCCAGTGATCACTACATTACAGGATTTAGATGAAGCCAGCCTGGTTCAAATTTTGACGACACCAAAAAATGCTTTGGTAAAACAGTACCAATATTTGTTCCAATTGGATGGTGTTACCCTGGAATTTACCGATGAGGCCCTTACCGCTATCGCCAAAAAAGCAATTGAAAGGAAAACAGGGGCCCGTGGTTTGCGTGGCATTATGGAGGGCATCCTTTCAAAACTGATGTTTGAACTTCCTTCTAAAAATGCTTCTAAGGTTATTATTACAGAACAAGTGGTAGAAGGAAAAGACGAACCAACTGTTATTATGTCTGATAGTACCAAAGCTTCTTAAAATATGGAAATGCTAAGTAAACTGTGGTGAATTGTAGCGAAAATGAAATGATAAAAATAAAACCTCCTGTGGTAAATTTTTCCATAGGAGGTTTTGCTATATCCTTTTTCATGGGGAATAAGATTGAGCAATACAAATGATACAGAAAAAGCGAATAGGTTGTATAGGAGAAAATACTTGTTTACTGGTTGCCTGAATAAGATGGTGCCTATACTATCAGTTATCGGTAGTTTTATTGATCTAAGAAGATACAAGTGTGGAAACATAGCAATGCAGCAATTTGAAATCATAATTTTAGTTTTAAAAGAAATAAAAAGTAATTATGACCATTAGAGAAACACAAATAAAAAATTATTAGTTAAAATATACGCTCGCCCAAAAACACGAAACAAATTCCTCGTATCTAGAGGAATTATGGCTGATTTTAGAAAAAATAAGTTTGTATTTAGAAAGATACTGTGACTGCTTGAAAAAATACGTCATTTCTTGTATAATAGTAATACTTATCAGTCGAGTAAGTTTGTAAGTGATCAACTGATGGTAGTGAAATGAGTGAATTGAAAAAAATGGATTTTTTTATACATAAGGAGAACGAATATGGCTTATAAAGTAACAGCGAAATGCAATTTAACAATGCCGGTTATTGCAGCCCGTGGCACCGTTGTATTTCCAAAATCGTTCCAACATTTGGATATTAGTCGTCCAAAAACCATTGCTGCCATTCGCAAAGCAATGGATGGGAACCGTAAGATTTTTGTGGTTGCCCAACGGAATATTATGATAGAAGACCCATCCGAAAACGATTTATATACAGTTGGTACTGTAGTGGAATTAAAGCAATTTGTGAAACGTTCTGAAACAGAATATCGGATTATGGTAAGGGGGGACTATAAAGCCCAATTGATCAGCTTGACATCCACCACTCCTTACCTAGAAGCTGAAATTAAACGGATTCCAAATAAACGCCAGCACGCTACAGAAGTGGAGCTGGAAGCGGCAATCCGTGCGGTGAAACAAGCATTTCAGGCTTATTTGATAATTGGACAGAAAATTTCCCGGGATTTGATCCTCTCGGTGGAAACAGAACAGGACCCCAATAGCCTGTTGAGTTTGTTAACCACCCATATTCCAATGAAATACGAAGCGCGTCAGGCGATGCTGGAAGAACCGAATGTATTGGAACGGCTGCATTTGCTGGTAAACGCTTTGACGGAAGAAGCGGCAGTGCTCTCGCTGGAAAAGGAAATTTTTGAAAAAGTACAGGATAATATTGACCAGAACCAAAGGGAATATTTTTTGCGGGAACAGATGCGCGTGATCCATGAAGAGCTGGGCACTGGACCCGATGTAGATGAAGAAGAACAGGCCAATTATATTGAAAAAATTCAGGCGATCCAGCATATTTCGGAGGACGCAAAAGCAAAATTAATCTCTGAAGCCAAGCGTCTGGAAAAAATGCCGCCAGGTTCCCATGAAACCTATGTGATCACCAACTATTTGGATACCTGTTTGGATCTTCCCTGGGATAATTTTACCGTGGATTCCTTGGATGTGAAAGCGGCAAAAAAACAGCTGGATAAAGACCATTATGGGTTGGAAAAAGTAAAAGAAAGGATTTTGGAAAATTTGGCAGTCCGTCAGTTTGCACCTGACCTAAAAGGACAGATTATCTGCCTGGTCGGTCCTCCAGGGGTGGGAAAAACCTCGATTGCCTCCTCTGTAGCCAAAGCTATGAACCGGCGATTTGTTCGGATTGCCTTGGGAGGAATCAGCGATGAATCAGACATCCGTGGACATCGTAAAACCTATGTTGGCGCAATGCCAGGGCGGATTATCGCTGGAATCAAACAATCCAAATCCCGTAACCCATTAGTGCTGTTGGATGAAATTGATAAAATGGGTTCCAGCTTTAAGGGAGATCCATCTTCCGCTATGTTGGAAGTATTGGATGGGGAACAAAACGCCACTTTTGTGGACCATTATATTGAAGTGCCTTTTGATTTAAGCGAATGCTTGTTTATCACAACAGCAAATAGTTTAAGTACTATCCCAGTCCCATTGCTGGACCGTATGGAGGTGATTGAGCTTTCCAGTTATACCATGGAAGAAAAATTCCATATTTGCAAAGAGCATCTGATTCCAAAACAACGGAAAAAACATGGTATGGACGCCAAGACTATCCGTTTTACAGACGATGCGATTTATAGCATGATTGATCATTATACCAGGGAAGCTGGTGTCCGTAAATTGGAACGCCTAGTGGCGTCCCTGTGCCGGAAAACAGCCAAAATCATTGCGGAAGGAGAAGCGAAATCCGTCCGTTTTACAGCAAAAAATCTGGAAAAATATCTGGGACCAAAGAAATATTTAGGGGATAAAATACCAGATATCGATCCAATTGGCTTGGTAAACGGCCTTGCTTGGACAAGCGTAGGCGGGGAGCTGCTTCAAATTGAAGCGGGTATCATGGATGGAAAAGGTATTGTTCAGCTCACTGGCAGCTTGGGAGATGTGATGAAAGAATCCGCCAATACTGCTATCAGCTTTGTGCGTTCCATTGCTGCTAAGTATGGAATTCCAACCGATTTTTACCAGAAAAAAGATATCCATATCCATCTGCCAGAAGGCGCTGTACCAAAAGACGGCCCATCCGCTGGCGTTGCTTTGGCAACTGTATTGGTTTCCGCTTTGGCAGGGATTCCAATCCGCCGTGATGTGGCGATGACAGGGGAGATTACTTTGCGTGGAAGGGATCTTCCAATTGGTGGATTGAAAGAAAAAGCGATTGCGGCGTATAAATCCGGCGTGAAAACAGTGCTGATTCCTTATGATAACCAACCCGATTTGGAGGAAGTTGATCAGGCGGTAAAAGATGCGCTAACCTTTATCCCATGCAAAACTGCGGAGGAAGTGCTGGAATACGCTTTGGTACAGCCAAGAACAGATCAAAAGCCGCAGAAAAAACGCAGAAAAGGCAGCCTTTCAGAAAAAAATGGGAGTGTAACATATGAAATATAATCAGGCAAAATTTATCACTTCTTATGGTTTGCTTAGCCAGATTCCTCCTTCTGAGAAGATAGAAGTTGCCTTTGCGGGGCGTTCCAATGTGGGCAAATCTTCTTTGTTAAACCGCCTGTTTTCCAGAAAAAATTTGGCGAGGGTCAGCTCGGTTCCAGGAAAAACAGCGACCATCAATTTTTATCAGGTGGAGGATGTTTATTTTGTGGATTTACCTGGTTACGGCTATGCCAAAGTGGCCAAAACCGAAAAGCAACGTTGGAGCGAGCTGATTGAGGGGTATTTCCACAGTGATAGGGATTTGGCTTTGGTGGTACAGTTAATTGATATGCGCCACCCTCCTACCAAATTGGATTTACAAATGATTGATTTTTTAATTGAATCAGAACTGCCATTTTTGATTGTGTTGACCAAAATGGATAAATTATCAAAACGACAACAACAGGCACGTTTAGAGGAATTGCGGCAAGAACTGCCATATGCTGACCAGATTACCATACTGCCTTGTTCCGCGGAAACAGGGGAAGGGATTGAGGAGTTGCGGGAACTTCTGGACGATGTTTGTACCATAGAGGATGAGGATATATAACGTCCTAAAACAGGAAAGGGTGATAACATGTTTGTATCAAACAATTTAGCGGTTAATGAAAAAGGACATCTCACTTTTGGCGGGTTGGATACGGTAGACCTTGCTGTTCAATACGGCACCCCACTATATTTAATCGATGAGGATATGGTGCGTGACCACTGCCGCCAATATAAGCAATCAATCGAAGAATACTATGACGGAAAAGGTCTGGTCTGCTATGCGAGCAAAGCGCTTTCCTGTAAAGAAATATATCGGATTATGAAGAGCGAAGGCTGTGGTGTGGATACGGTTTCCATTGGTGAAATTTATACTTCTCTCAGTGCTGGGTTTCCAGCTAGAGATATGGTGTTCCATGGAAACAACAAAACAGAAGAGGCCCTTTCTTTCGCATTGGAACATGGGGTAGGCCGCATTGTGGTGGACAACCTGACGGAGTTAAAAAAATTGAACCGCCTGGCTGGGGAAGCTGGCAAAAAGCCAACCATCCTGCTCCGTGTAAAACCAGGTGTTGATGCCCATACCCATAGTTTTATCAGGACTGGACAGATTGATTCTAAATTTGGTTTTGCCATTGAAACCGGGGAAGCATTGGAAGCCGCTGTGGAAGCCGCAAAAATGGAACATATCAACCTGGTAGGGGCACATTGCCACATTGGTTCCCAAATTTTTGATATTGACCCATTTAAACTGGCTGCTGAAGTGATGTTGGGATACATGAAAGATGTCCATGAAAAAACCGGTGTGGTGCTGACAGAGCTGAATTTGGGCGGCGGTTTTGGAATCAAATACACAGAGGAAGACGCCCCTGTACCTTATGCGGACTATATGAAACAGATTTCCGATGTAGTAAAACAAAAAGCTGCTGAATACGGGCTTCCTGTGCCATTTATCCTGATTGAGCCAGGCCGTTCCATTGTAGGGCCTGCTGGCATCACTGTATATACTGTGGGCACCAGAAAGGAAATCCCAAATATCAGGAATTATGTTTCTGTAGATGGTGGGATGTGTGATAACCCACGTTATGCGCTGTACCAGTCCAAATACGATGCGGTTCTGGCAAACAAAGCGGATCAGCCAAAAGATGACGTGGTGACCATTGCTGGGGAATGTTGTGAAAGTGGTGACCTGTTAGGGGAAAACGTCCCATTGCAGCATGCGGAATCCGGTGATATTTTAGCTGTGCTGGCGACAGGCGCATACAATTATTCTATGTCTTCTAACTACAACCGTAACATGAAACCCGCTATTGTAGCGGTTTCCCAGGGAGAAAGCCGCGTTATTGTAAAACGGGAAACATTGGATGATTTAATCCGCAATGATATCTAATAAACACATTCGCCCTTTGAATTGTTTCAAAGGGCGTTTATCGTTCCGGTTATATATTTTGAACTGTTTGGGAGGAACCTAAAATGGATCAGTCGTTATCCAATATGAATCCGAAATCGTTTCGTTATTTTACTACACAATCAATATCTGTAATAAAAAGCATAGCCATTAAAACGAAATCATAAGTGGGTTACAATCTAGATAAGTTATTTAAAAGAAGAATGGCCAACTGGTTTTTCAAAAGGCCACGTCGTTTTAAGAATACAATGAAAATTTTATGAATCCTGCTATCAGCCCTTTACTTTTACAGTTTAATGTGCTAAAATATTTACAAGATTTTGTTTTGTAAGGTGGTAGCCATGAATAATAAATTAGAAGACCAATATATGGATTATTTATTCCAATGTATTTTAACCCTAAAATCCGTGGAGGAATG
The DNA here is from genome assembly GCF_014297275.1 of Clostridium facile. Lineage (NCBI taxonomy): Bacteria > Bacillati > Bacillota > Clostridia > Eubacteriales > Clostridiaceae > Clostridium > Clostridium facile. The sequence goes on along the minus strand of NZ_JACOQK010000001.1, from coordinate 1,179,849 downwards.
TTACCAGTTCTTTGAGGATTTATGCACAGTAGCAGAATTAAAAGCCATGTCCCAAAGGATGCACGTGGCAAAAATGCTGACAGAAGACAGGGTATATAATGATATTGTAAAAATGACAGGCGCCAGCACAGCAACCATCAGTAGGGTAAACCGTTGTTTGAGCTATGGAACAAACGGTTACCGCATGGCGATTGACAGGGCAAAAGAACAATGAGTGGATACCAAGGATTTGCCTATGTATACGATGAACTGACAGATGATATTTCCTACCAAAAACGCGCGGCGTATTTTGATGGCATTATCCAGTCGGTCACCCATCAACGGGGAATCCTGCTGGATTTGGCCTGTGGGACGGGCTCTTTGTCCGAGGAATTCGCTAAACTAGGGTATGACGTGATTGGCGCGGATTGTTCGGAGGATATGCTGGCGGTTGCCATGGAAAAACGGATGGAAAGCGGTTTGGATATCATCTATCTTTGCCAGTCCATGCAGGATTTGGACCTGTACGGGACGGTGGATGCGGCTGTGTGCGCATTGGATAGCTTAAACCACATCACAGAGCTGGATGAATTGCAAAAGGCAGTGGATAAAGTGTCGTTGTTTCTGCATCCAGATGGGGTATTCGTCTTTGATGTAAACACCGTTTATAAACACCAGCAGGTGTTGGGAAACCAAAATTTTGTGTATGATTATGATGATGTCTATTTGGTATGGAAAAACACTTTACTACCCCAAAATACCATCCAAATTGATCTGGATTTGTTCGAAAAAGAAGGGGACCGCTATTTCCGTACCAGTGAAAGCTTTCAGGAACGCGCCTACACCCAGCAGGAGCTGGAACAGGTGCTGAAAAAAGCAGGATTGAAAATAGAAGCAATCTATCATGAAGATAGTTTACAACCGCCTATGGAAACAAGTCAGCGGTTGATTTATGTTACAACAAAGGAGAATCAAAAATAATGTCTAATTTGGTAAGGGCAATTACAGCGGATGGTTCCGCTGTGGCAATTGCGTTGAACTCGACAGAGATTGTGGGAGAGATTGAAAAAATCCACAAGACTTCCGCAGTTGTTACCGCTGCGTTGGGCAGACTGGCAACAGGAGCTTCCCTTATGGGATATATGTTAAAAAACGAACAGGATAGTATTACATTGCGTATCAAAGCAGACGGCCCAGCAGGGAGCTTAATCGCTGTGGCAAATAGCCATGGCAATGTAAAAGCTTATGTGCAAAACCCTGTTGTGGAAATCCCGTTAAACAGCAAAGGAAAATTGGATGTTGCTGGTGCTGTAGGGACGGATGGTTTTTTAAGTGTAATTAAGGATATTGGCTTAAAAGAACCTTATTCTGGACAGGTACCCCTTGTATCCGGGGAGATAGCGGAGGATATTACTAGCTATTACGCTATTAGTGAGCAGATTCCAACGGTGTGCGCTTTAGGTGTTTTGGTAAATCCGGATTTAACTGTCAAATCCGCTGGGGGTTTTCTTATTCAGCTATTGCCTTTTGCGGATGAATCCTGTATTGATATAATTGAAAAAAATATCAAAGAATTGCCCCCTATTTCAGAATTATTTGATTCTGGCTTAACACCGAAGGATGTTTGTATGCGTGTACTGCAAGGATTAGAACCAAATGTATTGGACGAGACCAATGTTGCATATAAATGTGATTGTAGCAGGGAACGGGTTTCCAGAGCATTAATCAGCCTGGGAAAAGAAGAATTACAGGATATGATTGATGGACCGGATGAAACAGAAGTAACCTGTCATTTTTGCAACAAAGCCTACCATTTTAGTAAAGATGAACTGCGAGGATTATTATCTCAAAAAAAATAAAAATAAAATGAAAAAAAGTGTTGACAAATAAAAAGTGGTCTGGTATAATAATATTCGTCGCTTGAGGGAACACCCCGGACGGCGGATAAATGGGAGCATAGCTCAGCTGGGAGAGCATCTGCCTTACAAGCAGAGGGTCATAGGTTCGAGCCCTATTGTTCCCACCATACGGCCCGTTAGTTCAGTTGGTTAGAACGCTTGCCTGTCACGCAAGAGGTCGTCAGTTCGAGTCTGATACGGGTCGCCAACCAGTTGTCTGAAAGAGATTGATTACAAGGGCGACTGAAATGCCTCTGTAGCTCAGTCGGTAGAGCAGAGGACTGAAAATCCTCGTGTCGATGGTTCGATTCCGTCCGGAGGCACCAAAAGACCTTTTCTGAAAAGAGAAGGCAAACATGCGGGTTTAGCTCATCTGGTAGAGCGCCACCTTGCCAAGGTGGAGGTAGCGAGTTCGAGCCTCGTAACCCGCTCCAATAAAATGGCGCCATAGCCAAGTGGTAAGGCAGAGGTCTGCAACACCTTCATCCCCAGTTCAAATCTGGGTGGCGCCTCCATAGAAAACCCTGAATCTAATTTAGATTCAGGGTTTTCTTTTGTTGATTAGGGAAACCACCGGCTATGCCGGTGGAGGTGCCTCGTAAAAAAGCTTTAGCTTCAAGTATTGAGCGAAGCGAGCTACTAACAAGCAATCTAGCAAGTTTATCAAGCTCGGAAAGAAGCATAAGTGCCCGTTTACGGGCGGCGGGGCAGTGAAAGAATGTTCAGTGCGTCTTTAGATGCCCGCCAGTAAAATGCCCTTCTAGGGTTAGTGCATACCACCAGTTCAACTGGTGATTTTGATTTAGGAAAAATCACCGGTTCTAGAGGTATCCTATAAAAAATTTTTAGCTACAGACATCGGGCAAAGTGAGCCGTTAACAATAATCTTGTGATAATAAAAGGTTGCCGTTAACGCAGTGATTTTCTATTTACGGGACGTGGGGTAAGTGACGCAAAAGGAATAAAGTTCAGTCTATTTGGAGACATTTTCCAATAGACCCTTATAGGGTTAAATTAATCCACTAGCTTAGTGTATTTGTCCTATGATAAAGTAGACAAATAAAAACATTAAAGAGGGCTGGTTTACCAGCAGTGGAGCAAGCGATACAATGATCATACTCCTCTGAGGACTGAGCAAATCACTAGCGTACTAGTGGTTTTGATTGCTTGTTTTAGCACAATAAATCTACCAGGGGATGGATTGAAAAAAGGGTTCCTCTTCAAAGGAAAGTATTTGTGTAATAAAAAATATTATTTGCTACCACAAGGTTGTTTACCTATTTACCAGATAGCAGGGTATGTGATAATAAAATTTAATTATATAACCTCCCTTCTAGAAGCAGCATATGACTGGTAGTTTTGATCACTTTATTATGTGGATGATAGAAAAATAATATTTTGTCAGTGATTATTTATGATCCTTTTATGGTGCCGTAATTATTTTGATACTAGTTTTTAATTGAAAAACCATGCTATGATAGAAATATCAATATAAAATAATGAACACGAAACACAGTTTTAGCCCTGTTATATTTGTTTTATATTGATTGGCTTTCGATAAAAAAGGGTTTAGAGAGATACTATTTATGAAAAATAAAAAAATTTTGGTTATGATAATAGGCTGTATACTAATTTTATGGATCATTGCAATGGCTATATACATAACGTCAAAGTGTATGTGGTATCATGAATATATCAGCTCGGCTCCATTATGGGTTTATCTGATTCCTACTTTCTTTATTTATGGAATACCAGTTCTAATCGGGATTTTTACTATTTTCATTTTATTAAAGAGAAGATAAATATGAATAATATTTTATCAAAAGCAAAAAGAAGAAGAAGATTCTGTACATTTAATGCAAAATCAGGAGTTGACATTTGTCAAAACGCACAGATATTACGATTATAAGTGACTTTTTGTTCGACATATGTTATAATAAATTTATCACGTTTACAAGGAGATAATCATATGTTTTTCAAAAGACGCTCAAAATCAAAACAAGCAGAAAATTCAGTTGAGGTAACACAACAAGACCAACTACAGCCAAAAGTTCCAGAAGAAGAAACAGATACTGTAGCAGAACAGCAGTTAGAGCCTGCTGCTCCTGATGAAACAAAAGAAACGCCCCCTGTTGAACCAGCATCACAAACAGAACCAGCTTCTGAAGAACCAGAGCCAGAAATCGGATCAATTAGAACAGAAACAACAGAAAAATTGTTAGCAAAGATTGAAACTTATCAAAAAGAATTGTTTGAAGCAAAAGCTGCTCGGGATGAAAACCGAAAAATGGTGACAAATCGCCAATTTACTTTGTTATTAGGCGGAGTTTCTACTTGCCGTAAAGTACCGGGTATTCCAGGTCACCCCGGTTATGATAACTTATTTTTGACCAAAGACGAAAATCAACAGAAGATGATTCGAGACCATCTTAGAAAAATGTATGGTGTTGTAGATAAAGAATCTTTAGAAAAAACTTGGCGATTTTTATTTACTTCCGGTGCAGAATATGAGGACTTTTTGCATTTTTGGAGCGGTACGCCATCCTTTGAATTGAATAAATTGAACCCAAAAGCAAAAGAAATCTTTTTAAAAGCAAAGGCTTATGCGGAAAATTTCCGTCCAATTGTGGGGGAAAAAGGATTTTTTGCCTGGGATATTAACGAAACGATTACATTATATCGTACAGCGTGTTCGGCTGGTATTATTACCCCACAGGAATTTTGGGAAAGGACACAGCAGTTGGTACGTTTTGCTATTGCACGTTACCATTCCTGGGAAGAATACGCTGTCAGCTTATTGTGTGGTGCTACTTATTTTATGTTCCGCCAAGATAAAATGCAAGAAACCATGTTAGAGAACTTCTTAAATATTAATATTAATATGGTACAATTTTTGTTTGGCCCACAAGGTAAATGGACTACTGCCATGTGGCCAGAACGATTAAATTAATGCACAGATAAACCAAATTGATATCTTTACCACAAAAAAGAACGGTATTGATTTGTATATCTAATGATAAAAAACCAGAGATATTATCTCTGGTTTTTTTAAATAATATCTTTAGATATAGAAAATCTTCTGGCTTTTATCGGGAAAAAGTAGTACAACAATCATAACGGCGAATTTTTTGCGGACCGAAAAAAGGCAATATGAAAAAATAGGTAATTAAAATGGTATTATTTGGTCGAAATGCCATTGATATCATAGGTTATAATCCAATAATAGTCCCTGTGTAAGCCATCAGTTGAGTGGTGGTTTTGATTGACATCGAATAAGCATAGTGATTTAATCGATGGTCAATAAAAGTTTAGTAAATGAAAAATAAGTTTCAAAATTAGCGGGAACCTAAAAATAGCAACATACTTTAGAAAATTCAAAAAAACCCTATAAACAGTTGGTTTTACAGCGATAAGGAAGTATTCACAACAACTTATTACTAACGCTGACAAACAGGCTGTAAACAAAACAGAGAACAAGTCATTAAAAACCTTGTTCTCTGTTTTTGTCATTATTGTATTCCAGTTATCTTTTTAAAATTTTCGTATGCTGTATCATCTTTTAATATTTCTACCATTTCTGGTGTAACTATCTTTTCAAATGCTTTTAAAGAATCCGGTTCTGTAACTTTCGATAAGATAAAGTTCTTAAGCATGAGTGTTAATGGTTCCCCTATAGCAGACTTGTAATTAAAGCCAATTAATTGCATAGTTTTAAGAGTGTCTACACTAATCAATTCTTTAATTTGCTCATAAGATTCAACCTGAGATTTTACAGTTTCAACAGCTTCAGGACTAACACGTTCAGCAGATGCAATCTGCGATTTTTTTATAATTTCTAATATACGGGATACAGTGTTATGTAAATGTTGTATATCTTCATCACTGATAACTACTTTTTCTAATTCTGATTTATATGCTTGAGCGATTCTGACAGCCTCTTCTCGTTCATTAAGTAATTCACTGATTATTTCATCATAAGTATTACGAATTTTATCAATATTTTTTTCCTCTTTTATCGCTCGAATTTTAGTTGATACTGCAGTAGCTGTACCTTTGACTGCTAATTCAGCTAAAGTTGTTCCAAGAGAAAGTAATTCCGTCGTGTATATTTCATTCATAAGTATTTCCTCCTCGGTTTTATGATAAAAAATTATATCACTTTCAATCATCAGAAACAATCTAAAAAGATTACGCAGTAGAACCTCATTTTTGAGGGTACGAGTATAAAATATCGTCTAATGAATTTTCACACTCTGAAAGCCGTATAAATTAAGGGCTTTTTGCCCTCTACTGCGTAACATTTCTATCTCAAAACAGAACAAATCCGCAAGGCTATTATATACGAAATAAAATGTGAGTACAAAGAAAACTTCCGGTGTTGGGTTATCCGATATTGGATTTTCCGACATCGGAAAATCCAACGCAATTAAATAAAGATATATAAAGTAAAGATGAATCAATTACAGATTTAATCAATTATCTATTCCATTCTTTTCCGTCAATTCTTTTTATCGTCACTTAAACTGCCGGAACGGAAGTAAAAGGAAGTGGATATTATCTTTCATATTCCATAATTTACAGAGGGCGCAAGCGGTCTATCCGATTGCGCCCTCTTGTCTACTCCACAGCAAGGGCAGAGAAAACCGTCAAGGACGCGAAGCGTGCATTTTATCCTTGACGGCTTTCTCTGGCTTTGCTATTCACTATCTGTCAAAATGGAACTGCAAAATTGCTTTGATAAGCTGCGCTTCTAATCTATCTTGAATGTCTGTGTTAAAATGCCCTTGAAATACCGAGCGATATTTTATGTATCCTCTGTAATGGTACAGGACAGCGTTTATAGCTTCCTGCTCTCCGGCAACGGCTTTTTCAACCATTTCAAAAGGTATCAGCTTCTTGTTCCTCATACTCCAATCTCTCCATTTCTTTTCTTAGCTGTTTGAGTGCTGCGATTTTCCAGTAGTTTACTGTCGTGCGGCTTTTCCCATACATTTCTCCGATTTTCTTATCCGTATATCCAAAGAAAAAATACAGTACCAAAACTTCCTGCCGTAGCTTGGGTAAATCGGAAAGCACTTTTGACAATCGTTCATTTTCTATTACGATTCTCTCGCCGCACACAATCAATTCCGTCGAACTTGTTTGTTCCGCAAAATAGCTGTCTGTTGTAGATGGATTGTAATATTTTTCTTCCATGAGATAATCAAGGGATATTTCCCGTTTCTGCCTTTTGCCTATATCCCGATAGGCGGATATGGAAGCATTGCGGAGAACAACTTTACAAAAGGCTGCAAAAGTGTACTCGATATGTTCTTTGTATTGCTCTGAATCGTTCATTGTTTCACCACCTTTCTTCCCAATAGGGGTTATTGCAGAAAACGCCCATACAGTAATAAAACTGCATAGGCGTTCGGTAACATGAGTTATTTAAGCATATAAAATGATATGTGTGTTCATCATCATAGTCAGAATATCCCATGATGAAAGAAAGACTTTTTTTAATGATTGAATCAAAGATATAGAAAAGACGGGCGGCATATTGATACCTCCTTTATATCGCTATGACCTTAAAAAGTGAATGTTCTCATTCGTTACTGTCCTCTAATTGGCTGAATATTTTCTTTGAGTAAAGAGCAATCAAGAAAGCGGCAACGGCTGCTACAATCAATACAATCCATGTCCGGCTTTCAAAAATATCAAACAAAACACCATAAATCGCTTGCCCTATGGGTTGACCACACATGGCTATGGAAATCAATGCCGCCATGATTTTACCAACTAATTGTGGTGGTGTCTGCTCTTGTACCATTGTGTAAATCTGCACAACAAACAGCGTAGAAGCTCCCATTGCAGCAAAGCTCATCAGCGTAATCACCCAATAAGACAGGATTGCAGGAATATGAAACATCAACGAAATTCCCATCAATGCTACGGAAGCTGCACAAACCAGAAGCAAAATATAAGAGTTTTTTAGCTTCAATTTTTCTGCTATTGCTGCTGTTAAAATTCCACCGCACAAACCGCCTAATGCAAGTGCGCCTTGGGTAAAGCCATACATGGTATCTGACATTTTAAGTACCTGTGTAATCAAAATAGGTGTCCCGACAATCATAACCGAACTTAATATCAGATTGAAAATAGAAATCAGAAACACAACAGAAAAGAAAATCGGTTTTTCTGTCTTTACGAACTGGTAACTTTCCTTTAAGTCATTTCCTACAACTGTTAAAATACCGCTTTCCCTTATACGCTTTTCATGTGGGATATGGATAAAGATTTCCATAACTGCGGAAAAAGTAAAGCAGACGATACTTAAAACCAAAATGGGATAAATCCCCCACATTCCAAACATGATACCGCCAATGACAGGTCCCAGTAAACCGGAAAGAGTATTTACCTGATTGATAACTGCATTTCCTGCCATTAGTTTTTCTGATGACACCAATAACGGGATACTTGCCTGTACAGACGGCTGATAGGTACCGGAAATTCCGTATAGAAGCATTAACACGATAATAAACAACGGAACCGTTGGCAGCTTTCCTAAAGTAAGATAGAAAATCAGTATCAATACCGCTGTGCAAAAGTCCAACCCGACCATAATATTCCGCTTGTTCACTCTGTCGGCTAATACACCGCCTATCATCGACAATACTACCATCGGTGCAAAAGAACAGGCAGTTACCATTCCAAACAGGGCAGATGAACCTGTTTCCCGCAATAAGTAAAGCGGCAGGGCAAAACGTAAAATTGCATTTCCAAACAACGAAATAATTTGCCCGATAACAACCAATGTAAAATCACGTTTGAAAAGAGTCGATTTTTCTTTCATGTAAATCCTCCTCAATATTTTATAAACCAACCGTCGGTCTGTATATGGTTTAAAATAAACTGCCCTGCAAAGGACAGATTATTTTAACGACATTACTGCTGCCTGCAAAAGCCAATATATGCTTCAATCAAAGCTTCATCTAACAGAACGTCAATGCCAATACCTTTCATCAGATGATTGAACGTATTACATCTTTCCCGCATACCATGTGCGTCCGTTTGATTTACCAACGGATTGAGCCATGTATTTGCTAAAATCATAATCGCTTCTGCTACCTCTTTGGGGTGTTCAATTTGAATAGAACCGTCCTCCATGCCCTGCTTTAAAATCGGTTCAATAAATTTGGGTGCCACTATCTGATAAATCTGCCCGATTTGCAAAGCCAAAAATCTTGGATTGTCTAACAGACTTGGTGTAATCGTCAGCATAAGGCTTTGGTTGGAATGGAACACCGCCGTTCGGATAATCTTCCGAAGCTTTTCCAAACCATTTACTTCTTTATCATCTCTCACTTTTGCCAATACTGCCGTATTTTCTTCTCCAATACGGTCGAAAATGGCTTCCAGTATATCCTCCTTAGACGCAAAATGATGATAAATGGCGCCTTTAGAAAGCTTGGTTTCATTGATAATGTCCTGTAAAGAAGTCCTGTCATAACCTTTTTCAGCGAATAAGCGGGTAGCCACATCTAAAATCAATCTGACAGTTTCTTCTGGATATTTATTTCTTGGCACTCTATCCCCTCCTTACAGACCGTTGGTCTGTATAAAGAATAGCACAAATTCTTTTTACTGTCAATACAGCTCTCTATCCGCTGATTTGGCATTTCTAAAACTTCCCCGTATCAATGAGTAAAGAAAGAAAATCAAAATTTTTTTCGTAAATCTTCGGCAAAACTGCCCTGTGCGGTGTAGTAGGGAATGAAAGGAAAAACAGAGGGTTTGGGAAACTTCCCAACAAGCAAAATGCAGCGCATTTTACGGAAAGGGTACCCCTTTCCTATGCTTGCTAAGAAGTTTTTCACTTTATCAAATGCGAAAGGACGGGAAAGGAATGGAACGGAAACAAGAGCATAAAGACAACGAATTTTTGCCAAAACGCGGCAATCCCCAACACGAAACGGTTACTTATGAAATCGGCGGTACATTTTATGAAGTATCTACTTCCTGCGGCGGCTCGGAACTGCTTTATGACAAAATGAAACGCCTTATCAAAGAGGAATCCGGCAAAACGCCTGCTGACAAGAAAAGTGAAGTCCGCTATAATAAAGACAGCAACCTGTTTGTCGGGCGTTCATTACAGGAGGAATGAACACATGACAGCATATACCAATAAGCCCGAACAGATAACAGCATTATACGCCCGTCTTTCACAAGAGGACGCGCTTGACGGTGACAGCAACAGTATTGTCAATCAGAAAGCAGTTTTATCAAAATATGCCGCTGACAATGGCTTTACAAATCCGGTATTTTTTATTGATGACGGCGTTTCAGGAGTAACCTTTGACCGCCCGAATTTTAACCGTATGATAGCGGAGATTGAAGCCGGAAATGTAGCGACAGTCATTGTCAAGGATATGTCCCGCTTGGGGCGTGATTATCTGAAAGTCGGCTACTATACGGAAATCTTTTTTGTGGAAAGAGATGTACGCTATATTGCTATCAATGACGGCGTGGACAGCGCAAAGGGCGACAATGATTTTACCCCGTTCCGTAACCTGTTCAACGACTTCTACGCGAAAGATACCAGTAAAAAGGTAAGAGCAATCAAGAAAGCACAAGGCATGGCAGGAGAACATCTGACGAAACCGCCTTATGGCTACAAAGTTGACCCTGCCGACAAAAAGAAATGGATTGTGGACGAAGAAGCTGCCTCTGTTGTAAAACGGATTTTTGATTTGTGTATCGCCGGAAAAGGACCTATGCAGATAGCAAAAATCCTCAAAGCGGATAAGATACTGACAACAAAAGCCTATTATGCAAAACAGAAAGGCAAGTTGCTGCCGGATAATCCCTACAACTGGAACGAAAACAGTATTGTAGGTATCTTAGAACGAATGGACTATTGCGGGCATACTGTAAATTTCAAAAGCTACTCAAAATCCCACAAATTGAAAAAGCGGATTCCAACCACAAAAGAACAGCAGGCAATTTTCCGCAATACCCATGAAGCAATCGTTGAGGAAGCTGTCTTTGAACGGGTACAGGAATTACGGGCAAACAAACGCCGCCCCACAAAAGCGGAACGGCAAGGGTTGTTCTCCGGCTTAGTCTACTGCGCCGATTGCGGAAGCAAGCTGCATTTTGCCACTTGCAAGAGTTTTAGCGGCTCACAAGACCATTACCGCTGTGCAAAGTACAAGAGCAATACAGGAAGCTGTACCGCACATTTTATCCGGGAAGAAACACTGAAAGCAATCGTCCGGCAGAGGATATTTGATGTAACCGCAAGGTTTATTGAGAATATCATGGATTTTCGTGAAATGGTCTATCAGCAGCGGTTTGCAGAAGCGGAAAAGAAAATACAGCGGCAGAAAAAACAATTGGAACAGGCAAGAAAACGTATTACAGAACTTGACCGTATTTTCAAGCGGATTTATGAGGACGATATAAACGGAACAATCAGCCATGAACGCTTTTTGAAGCTGTCCGCAGAGTATGAAGCAGAACAAAGGGAGTTGACGGAAAAGGTAAATGCCGAGCAAAAAGAAGTCGATACCTACGAACAGAACAAAAGCAATTTTGATAGCTTTGCCCTCATTATCCGCAAGTATGTGGGAATAACCGAATTAACGCCTACGATTGTCAATGAGTTTATCAAAAAAATAGTAGTCCATGCGCCGGAGAAGATAGACGGCAAGCGTTTTCAGAAAGTGGATATTGTCTTTAACTTCGTGGGAGAAATCCATTTACCTACTGACTCGCAAACGGAACAGAAAGAAGCCAATAAACATGAAAAGACGGCATAACCCTTGAATGGGGCTATGCCGCCTAATCGGAAGATACTTCCTTGTAACCCGAAACCCTTCTAAAGAAGGGGCTTGCATGCAATATATGATTAATATATTCTCTTTAGAGAGCTACCACAACATTCTTTTTTCTGTTCCAACCATATAGTTTCACGGAAAACTATAGTGGCAAATCTCGTTTCCGAAACGACACAATACCGGCTGCATAAAAAAGAACACCGAAAATCAACAAAATACCTGCCTGCCATAATGCAATGGATTCTCCGGCAGTAAACCCATCTACATTAAATAGGGTCAATGGGGTAATATAACGCAATACTTCAAATTTTTCCCCGACCTGTGCTACCATCTGTATCAATACAAAAAGGATACATAATCCAGCAGAAACTCCTACTGCCTTACGGGTTTCATTCCATACACAGGAACAGAAAAAAGCGATTCCGCTTAAAAAAATATGCAGGCATAACAACCCAACATTAAGCAGAAAGAATTTTGGTAAATCCAATTCTTTTGGAAACAGGATTCCAGAACAAATACTACAAAATACAGTGACATATCCAACTAAGAAAAATACACCAATCAATAATACAGCGGCCTGTGTTCCAGCAATTTTCGTCCTTGTAGTTGGAGTAGACAATAAATATGCCATGGATCCATGGTCTATATAACGTACCATTACCATACTGGATAGAATCAAGGAAAAAATCATGGGGAAAACAACAAACAAAAATCCATACAAGTAGTTGGCAATAAATTCAATCAGGCTGGTTCCAGCATCTGACATGCCAAATGCAGCGAATAATTGGGACATGCTTTGCTCCATCATTTTTAAGCTTTCCCCCAATTTAGGGTCAAACATACTGATAATCATCCCGCCATATATGGATAGGACAATGGTAAAAATCAATACTAATTTCCAATGAGCTTTTATTTCCCGGCGTAATAACACAGTACTCATTTTGTCTTTCCTCCATAATAATACAAAAATACTTCTTCCAATGTTTGAATGCTTTGTTGAAGGTCACGCACCGGATAGCTTGCTATCTTTTTTAAAAAGGAATCTATATCACCTGTAACGGAAACAGTCACAGTATCCCTTTTGCGTATTGTCCCTGTTATTTCTTGTGAAAGCGCAATAGCAGACGGTTCATCTTTCAATTGGACTACAAAGGTTTTTCGACGAGTACTGCGCAATTTTTGGATATTTTCCACGGTTACCAGCCGTCCCGCGCGTAAAATTGCCGCACGGGTACAGGTTCGTTCTATTTCCTCAAACGAATGGGATGACATGAAAACCGTTCGTCCAGCAGATTTTTGTTCATTGACCAGTTCTAAAAACCGGTTTTGCATGAGAGGGTCTAAGCCACTGGTAGGCTCATCCAGCAGCAAAACTTCTGGCCGGTGCATAAAGGCGCATATAATTCCCAGCTTTTGTTTTGTCCCTTTGGACATCCTCCTGATACGAGCTGTATCATCAAATTCCAATTGTTTTGCTAGTTTCTCCGCTTCACCTACTCCATCCATCCCTCTCATCTGTGACATAAAACGGATCAATTCCCTGCCTGTCATATCCTCCGGAAAAGCGATCTCTCCTGGTAAATATCCAAGAGTTTTATGGATTTCAGCGGACTGGGAAAAACAGTCTTTCCCGTTTATCATTACCTGGCCTTGATCTGGATGAATAAACCCCATTAAATGCCGCAAAGTAGTTGTTTTTCCAGCGCCGTTTGGGCCTAAAAATCCAAATACTTCCCCTTTTTGGATAGAAAAGCTGAGGTCAAATATGCCTCTGCCCTGTCCATAATCTTTGGTAATTCCATTTACTTCAATTACAGCCATTTTACAATCCTCCTATCGAGAATGATGAAAATACTTTATCTTGTATTATAAATAGTTTTATCTTGTAACACAAGGGGAAGGAAGATTAATTTTGCATTATGAATTCGATTAGAACATGGAAATTATCTAAATAGAAAAAGAATATTTATTATATAAAAACAGCCCTCTTAAAAAGAGGGCGTTGCTTCTATTAGGAAACTGTTTTTATTTGTGGGCATAAATATTCTTTAATAAAACCAAGTTTTTTATGGTACAGTTTTACAATAAGCCCCACAATAAATGCGGAGATAACTGTACCTTCTCGGATTCCTTGGAACTGATGAAAAAATAGGAGGGAAAGAAGAGTAGCTGTCAACATCAAAGTAACATCAAAACACACTTTAACCGAACCAAATTCTTTGTAGGTAACAGTAGCGATTGCGGCAACGATCCCCTCCCCAGGGACCATCAGTACATTTGCGGATACTTCCAAATAAATGCCAAACGCAAGGATTGCACAGCCCAATAACAAAGAAAATAGTTTCGTGAGATATGTTGCTGGGGTAAATGCTTGTAATAAAAACATGCTTACATCAATAAATCCACTGAATATAATATTCACAACAATTTGTAAGAATTGGATTTTTTGGAATTTCTTTCGCAACAAAACCACTTGAAGCAAGATAAAAATCATATTCATTACAAAAGTAAATTCCCCTAAGGTAGGACGAAACTTCAAACTAAGGACACAGGGAATACTGGAAATAGGGGAAGTTCCTAGTGCCGCTTTCGTAATAAAACCAATACCAAAGGAATTAATCAGTACACCAAGAATAAATACAAGATAGCGTTTGCATAGTTGTTTGTTCAAAATGATAAGACTTCTTTCTTTTGTAAATTTGTTAAAATATTATCTATAATTCTTAGTATACCATAATTTCGAATTTTTCGCAAGATTTAGAACTTTTCATCTTCTGTCATGTTATTTGTTAATTGGGAAGAAGAGGCGGGATTTACATGAACCATACAATGTTTTACAGTAGGAAAACGATGCTCGATTTGGTCGTGCACCATTTGCGCAATTTGATGTGCTTGGTTTAAAGTTTGCTCTCCATCAGCGCGAATTTCAATATCTACATAAACACGGTCACCAAATAGACGAGTTTTTATTTGATCAATCCCCATTACACCGGGCTGTTCCATGATAGTTACACGCATTTCTTCTTCGGTTTTTTCATCACAGGATTGGTCAGTCATTTTGCTGATTGCGTCCATAAAGATGGAAAAAGCGGCTTTTACAATAAAACAGCAGATCACAATACTAGCCAGTGGGTCGAGAATAGGAAATCCTAAGCGGGCACCTAAAATACCAACAAAGCTACCTACCGAGGATAAGGCATCAGAACGATGGTGCCAGGCATCCGCCATCAATGCGCTGGAATTGATTTTTTTGGCAGCATGCCTTGTGTACCAATACATCCCTTCTTTTACAATAATTGAGACAATTGCAGCGATTAACGCCAGCATTCCAGGTATGGATAGTTCGTTGGGATTACCAGAAATAATTTTGGTTATGCCAGTATAACCAATGCCAATACCAGTAGCCGCTAAAAAAATAGCTAATAAGATGGCTGCAACACATTCCATTCGCTCATGCCCGTAGGGATGACCTTTATCCGAAGCTTTGCCAGATATTTTTACCCCAATCATGACAATAATCGTGCTAAATACATCAGAAGCAGAGTGGACGGCGTCAGATAGCATAGCGCCAGACTTTGCGAAAATACCCGCTAGAAATTTAAAAATAGATAATACAATATTGATTATCATGGTAATCCAAGATACACGCATGGCAATCTGTTGGTTTGTTTGTTGTTTCATAAAAAATCACTCCATTCAATGGGAAACAAATCTTTGCAGGGGGAGATAGCAAAAATTTTCCAAGAAATAAAAAAACATCTGCGGAACATAAAAAATGTCCCACAGATGCGAAATATTCTTCATCTGCTGTCGCAATTATGCAACCCGGCTACAAAAGATCTGCCTGCTCATTTTATGTGGTCAAATTGCTATTTTATCCCATAAACAATTAAAATTTTATTTATCATATCATATGCAGTTTGATTTGTCAAGGTGAAAGTTGTATAAATATTTTGAAATAGTCTGTATTAAAAATTTATTGGGTTTTACAAATAACAGAATAGGAATTTACTGCTAATAAGCCGGATCTTTTTATATTTAAATAGTTGGAGATACAGCAACATTTATATGATGTTAATACGGTATAGAACGAGTTTAATACTGTATTTATTTGATTTATGATACACTTGAATATAGAAATATGGATTATTGTATATTCCTAAAGAAAGAAGAGTTTATGATGTATCAAATATATTATGTACCAGACAAAAGATTAAACTTATGGTTCCGTTTTTGGAGGGCCTTTGGCAATAAAATAGAACAATTTCCAAATGCGGTTTGTTCAGCTATTTGTTTGGGGCTTCCCCTTGTTTTACTAGCTATTGTTTGTGCCGTTGCTTCTATTGCCGCGGTACCAATCGCTTTATTGTTTGGCTTTGCGTTTTGATTGGTATTAAGGAGGTATTTATGCACCATAAGAGAATTGCGGCACAAAAAACAATTTCATTTCCTGCTTGGGCAAAACACGCGGATGCCTCATCTATGTTATTACAAATACTATATTGCTTGAGTGTAGAATTGGAAATTGATCCAAAAGTTTACCAAATGAAAAAAGACCATGCTTTATGGATCTTTTTCCCATATTCTTATTTTTTGTGCGATAGTTTTTGGGATGAATACGGAGTTTGTGCGGCTTTCATTTCTCAACAATATCCAATTTCTTTTTATGGGATGATTGGGGAAATGGAATCTGCTGAATTACAAGCAATCTGTTCAGAGGATCAGAAACAAATTCTACTTCAAAAACGGAATATTTCTGGAAAAGACTTTGGACAGATGGGTGAGCTTTGCGTAAAAATACAAGTAGAGGATTTGGAAGAATTAGAGGATCTGTATCAGATTTTACAGTATCTTACCTACCGCAGCAATTATCTACCTATCCGGCGTTCTATTCATAATCAAGACAAATTTTCAGATTTTACTGAGGTAGATCCCAACACCTTTTATCGATATTTAATTTTTGAATGCCAGGAACAGAAAATTTCTTTTTTGCAATCCCTTTCTGTAGAACAACAAAAATATCTTTGGATGTTATTTTTAAATGACCAGGTGAGTGTCATGGAATTTGAGTATTTAGTAGAGAAACTCCAAGAAAAAGAAGAAATTTCTTTATTTCAGTGGGAACTTGCTCTCCGTCTTGCCTTAAGCGAAAAAGGGATTACAATCTCCTATGATAATGAAGATTTTCGTGTCACTGACGCGAATGGGTTGAGGCTTCGGTTTGATTATCGGACTGGTTCTGCAGCAGAAAAAGTTTTTTTAAAAATTTTATTTCCAGTGGTTCCAGAACGAAATTAAAAGGAAAGTCTTTATATTATCTTAATACAAACTTCCTGTTCTTAATAAAATTCTAATATAGCAACAAGGATTATCTGCTATAATAAAAAATAAGAAACAATAAAAATGGAGGAGATCTTATTCCTTATGATGGATCAAAGACCGGACCCAGAGTTGTTGCTGGGCCAAATAAAAAAGGAACAGGAACAAAGCGCCCATAAAAGAGGAAGGCTAAAAATATTTTTTGGTTATGCGGCTGGTGTGGGGAAAACCTATGCCATGTTGGAAGCTGCCCACCAAGCAAAGAAAAAAGGGGTTGATGTAGTTGCGGGCTATATTGAACCCCATGTACGTCCAGAAACTTTAGCATTGCTGGACGGATTGGAGGTTTTACCTCTTTTAAAAGCTCACCATAAAGGAATTGTGTTAAATGAGTTTGACCTGGATGGAGCGTTAAAACGTCATCCACAGCTTATTTTAGTGGATGAATTAGCGCATAGTAATGCGGATGAGTGCCGGCATATCAAGCGTTATCAGGATATTAATGAACTGCTTACAGCAGGTATAGATGTATATACCACCGTAAATGTGCAGCATCTGGAAAGCCTGAATGATATTGTTGCATCTATTACTGGCGTTACAGTACGGGAGCGTATCCCTGATTCTGTATTTGACAATGCGGACCAAGTAGAATTGGTGGATATTGAACCGGAGGACCTAATTTCCCGTTTAAATAATGGAAAAATTTATCGAGAGCAGCAAGCTCAAAAGGCGTTAGATAATTTCTTTACAGTGGAAAATCTAATTTCCTTGCGGGAAATTGCCCTCCGCCGTACTGCTGACCGGGTCAATAGGGTTTCTGAAAAAAAGAAGAAAAAATCAACTTCCTATACAGAAGAACATATTCTAATCTGTTTATCTGCTGCCCCTTCCAATGCGAAGGTAATCCGGACAGCGGCCCGTATGGCAAGCGCATTTAAAGGAATGTTTACCGCATTATTTGTTGAAACGCCGGATTTTGTGAATATGAACGATGCAGACCGGATGATGTTGCGGAATAACCTGAAATTGGCAGAACAGTTAGGGGCAAAAATCGCCACAGTATATGGAGAGGATATTCCCGCGCAGATTGCGGAATTCGCACGGTTATCCGGCGTTTCTAAAATTGTACTAGGACGCACCAACGCCAAAAAAAATCTCTTATTTCCAAAACCTTCTTTTGCTGACCGTTTAACTCAAATGGCGCCTAATCTGGATATTTATATTATTCCAGATAAACATACGCACCCTTACCGAAAAATGAATTTTCTACAGAAACATCAGTACACTTTTTCTGTCAAAGATACGGTAAAAGCATTGGGTGTATTGATCATAGTAACATTGATTTGTTTGGGATTTTTTGAATTGGGATTTAGTGAAGCCAATATTATTACTATTTATATTTTAGGTGTACTATTAACCTCGATTATTACCTCAAATATCGTATATAGTCTAGTTTCAGCGCTGTTTAGTGTACTTGTCTTTAATTTTTTGTTTACAGAACCCAGGTTTACCTTTTCCGCAAATGGGGCAGAATATCCAGTGACTTTTGTGGTAATGTTTATTGCGGCGTTTATTACAGGTACGTTGACTATGAAATTAAAAGACCAGGCAAGACAAGTTGCGAGAAGGGCATATCGTACCTCTATTTTATTGGAAACGAATCAGAAATTACAACAGGCGAATACGAAAAGTGAAATTATCTGTGAAACCGCAAACCAGTTGATTAAATTATTAGACCGCAATATTATCTTTTATGGCAGGGAAAACAATTCTCTCCGTCCACCAGCTGTTTTTTGTCGTTCTGAATATGAGGAGGATATTTTACAATATACCACTCATGAGGAGCAAGCGGTAGCGAAGTGGGTGTTTAAAAACAATAAACATGCAGGTGCAACAACTAATACTCTACCAGGAGCAAAATCCCTTTACATGGCGGTTCGGGGAAAAGAACAAGTGTATGGTGTGGTAGCAGTTGTATTGAACCATGACGAACTGGATTCTTTTGAAAACAGCCTACTGATTTCCATGCTTGGTGAGTGTGGCCTTGCCTTGGATCAGGAATATTTAAATGAAACCAAAAAGCAGGCTGCTATGAAGGCGCAGCAAGAACAACTGCGTGCCAATTTACTGCGTTCCATTTCCCACGATTTAAGGACGCCATTAACCAGTATTTCTGGTAATGCAGGCATGTTGATGTCTAGTGCGGATTCTTTGGACAAAGATAAAAGGATGCAATTATATACAGATATTTATGATGACTCTATGTGGTTGTTTAATTTGGTCGAAAACTTGCTCTCTGTTACTAGAATTGAGGATGGCAGTATGAATATCCGCTCTGAAGTAGAGTTGCTGGAAGAAGTAATTACAGAATCTCTTCGCCATATTAACCGGGAAAGTGTAAAACATCATATCCGCGTGGAAATGGAAGATGATTTGATTATGGCGCGAATGGATTCCCGTCTCATGATTCAAGTATTTATCAATATAATTGATAATGCGATTAAATATACGCCAGAAGGCTCCCACATTACGGTTTCAGTCAAGAAAAAAGAAAAATGGGTAGAAGTATCCATTGCCGATGACGGTAATGGAATTCCTGATAACGAAAAGGTGAATTTATTTGAAATGTTCTATACTACCCATAAAGGAGTGGCGGATAGCAGGCGAGGCCTTGGCCTTGGTTTAGCATTATGCAAATCCATTATCAATGCTCATGGAGGGGATATTTGTGTAAAAGATAATCACCCTCATGGTGCAATATTCCAATTTACACTACCGGCTGAGGAGGTAACCATTCATGAATAAACCATTTTTATTGGTTGTGGAAGATGATCATGCTGTCCGCAACTTAATTACAACGACCTTGGAAACTCAAGACTATAAATATCATACTGCGGTGAACGGAAACCAGGCATTAATGGAAGCGGTTTCTCAACACCCTGATATTATCCTGCTGGATTTGGGATTACCAGATATTGATGGGGTTGATGTGATTAAAAAAATCCGTACATGGTCCAATGTACCCATTATTGTGATTAGTGCTCGCAGCGAGGATCAGGACAAAATTGATGCTTTGGATGCTGGTGCGGATGATTATTTGACAAAGCCTTTTAGTGTACAAGAATTATTGGCGCGTCTTCGTGTAACATTACGTCGTATTAGTTATACCAATAGTATTGCGGAACAAGAAAAGTCTATTTTTGTAAATGGTGGCTTGAAAATAGACTTTGCTTCTGGCTGTGCTTATATTGATGGGAAAGAACTGCACCTTACCCCAATAGAATATAAACTGCTTTGTTTATTAGCGCGTAATATTGGTAAAGTGCTGACCCACAAATTTATTCTAAAAGAAGTTTGGGGCAGTACTTTGGAAAGTGATATTCCATCTTTGCGGGTATTTATGGCGACATTGCGCAAAAAAATTGAGCAGAATACCAGTAATCCAAAATATATTCAAACTCATGTTGGAGTAGGATACCGGATGTTACGTATTTCTTCAGAAGAATAAAGAGAAAAACCTCCTTCTTTGTGAACACAAGGAAAGAGGTTTTTTAATAACAAGCACAAAAATAATGGGTTATTATCGGTAATAGTCAGGATAGGCATACAATGTGGTAAAAGAAATTTTTTAGTAACTTTTCATGATTCAAAATATTTATACTTAGTTGTAGTGAATCTGATTAAATTGGGGTAATTTTACTTTAGTGGAAACAAAAACACGTTGAAAAATAATAAAAATCCTATTATGATAATAGGGGATAAAAGTAACACAAATTATTTATTAAAATTGTGGTACTATATCTAGTATATTAGATAAGGAATAACCCAATTTATTCTATAAATTAGGAATCAATACTGCAATTTACACAAAAGATCCGTTTTGAACTGTGGATAGTGCCATATTGTGTGAATAAGTTTTCAAAAATCGAGAAATCACTTGATATTTTTCTGATTTTCAGTTAAAATTTATATGTTAAATAGAACTAAATTAGGGTATTTTGTTCTGTTTGGTATTGTAAATCCTGATATTTTTTTGGAAGTTCAATATCGCAGATCAACTGCCAAAACTGATTTAAATGGCAAATTCTACAAAAATATTGGGTATCCAGTTTGCTGGAGTCAAACAATAAAATGGGCCGTTTGGTACTGTTAATAAAAGCTCTTTTGATATTAGCTTCATCTTCCGAAGGGACAGTTGCTCCAATGGTTAGGTCAATTCCTCTACTGGACATAAAAGCCAAGTCGGCATGGAAATGGGAGATGAATTCACAGGCAGCAGACCCAACAATGGATTTGGCATTTTGTCGAACCATCCCTCCAGCACAGTAAACCTTTACCCCTTTGTAATCTGCCAGGATATCCGCTACACGGATGCCATTGGTTACTACTGTAATATCCGAATAGTTTTTCAGGTAGCGGGCTAACCGGCAAACTGTACTACTGGAATCTAAAAAAATGGTTTGTCCATTTCGGATATACCGGAGCGCTTTTTGAGCAATCATGTCTTTTTGCTCCATGTTTTCACTTTCTCGTAAGGCAAGGGGAAATTCTGATGTAGTGCTCTCAATAATGGCAGCGCCACCGTGAGTTCGTTTAATTAGCCCATCTGCTTCCAGTTTTTTTAAATCCCTGCGGATCGTCGCACCACTGGAATAAAGCTGTTTGCAGAGGTCTTCCACAGAGGCAACATGCTGTTTGGATAAAATTTCTAAAATATCATTTTGTCTTTGTAATGGTAGCATAATTTTCTCCTGTTATTATTTTTGTAATATCCTTAAAATCAGTTGTGTTTTATTAAGGTTGATTATTTATGATTATTTATGATTAAATTCACCCCTATTAGTGTGCATTAATCTAAATTTACGCCAGATATAGACACAACAAGGATTTTCCTATATAATAATGGTAGCAAATTATCGGGAAAAAAGCAATCAATTTTAATCATAAATTAGAAAGGCGGTTGATTGATATGGACATTTCTGTGGTGAATTTAGCACAAATGTACTATCATCCGCCCATTTGTGCTAAATTTTATTTTTGATTCCTATACTGTATTTATACAGTATTAAGATAACATATTTAAAGGAGATGTGAGTATATTGGGTAAAAAACGTGTGCTGGCATTCGATTTCGGTGCTTCCAGTGGTCGTGCAATTATTGGTGAGTTTGATGGTAAGTCCTTCCAAATGGAAGAAATCCATAGATTTACCAATGACCCTGTTATGGTGAATGGAACTTTTTATTGGGATATCCTCCGTTTGTTCCATGAAATTAAAACAGGTATTACCAAAGCAATCCATGCAGGCGGTTTTGATGCAATTGGTATTGACACTTGGGGGGTTGACTTTGGCCTGTTAGATAAAAACGGCAACCTGTTGCAAAATCCTGTCCATTATCGTGACTCCCGTACAGATGGTATGCCAGAAAAACTGTTTTCTGTTGTTCCAAAAGAAGAAGTGTACAATGAAACAGGAATTCAAATTATGAAATTCAACACAATTTTCCAGCTGTTCACAATTGCGCAAAAAGAACCAGAACTGTTGGAAAGAGCAGAAACAATGCTGTTTATTCCTGACCTGTTTGCTTATTTCTTAACAGGTGTGAAAAAAGCGGAATATTCTATTGTTTCTACTTCCCAGATTATGAACCCTAATACAGGGGAATGGACTTATGACCTGTTGGAAAAATTGGGTGTTCCTACTTCTATCCTTCCAGAAATCATTGACGCTGGTAGCATTTATGGCATGTTGTCTGATGATATTTGTGAAGAATTGGGCGCTCCAAAAGTTCCAGTAATTGCAGTATGTACACATGACACAGCTTCCGCTGTTGTATCTGTTCCTTCTGAAGAAAAAGACTTCATCTATATCAGCTGTGGTACCTGGAGCCTGTTTGGTACTGAATTGGATAAACCAATTATCAGCAAAGCTTCTGAAGAATTGAACGTAACCAACGAAGGTGGTTATGACAGAACAGTCCGTTTCCTGAAAAACATCATGGGCACTTGGTTAATCCAGGAATCCCGTAGACAGTGGATCAGGGAAGGCTTTGAAGTTACTTTTGCTGATCTGGAAAAAGAAGCACTAGCTTGTGAACCATTCAAATGCTTTATTGATCCAGATTGCTTAGACTTTGAAAAACCAGGCAACCTGCCAAAACGTGTACAGGAATTCTGTGAAAGAACCGGCCAATATGTTCCTCAGAACCGTGGCGAAATCATGCGTTGTATCTACGAAAGTTTGGCAATGAAATACCGTTATGCTTTCAATGCAATCCGTGAAGTAACTGGCAAAACTTATAACACAATTCATATGCTGGGTGGCGGTACCAAAGATAGACTGCTTTGTCAGATGACAGCAGATTCCTGTAATGTAAAAGTAGTTGCTGGTCCAATCGAAGCAACAGCTACTGGTAACATTGCGGTTCAGCTGATTGCGTTAAATGAAATTAGCGGTTTGAAAGAAGCTCGTAAAATTGTAAAAGATTCTGTTGAACCAAAAGAATATGATGTAAAAGACGCAGCGAGTTATGATGCAGCTTATAGCCGCTTCTTAGAAATCGTTGGTAAATAATATAACATAGATTGGGGCATATAAAAGTTATGAAGATTCTGGTTATTAACTCAGGAAGTTCTTCATTGAAGTATCAATTTATTGATATGGAGACAAATGATGTTCTCGCCAAAGGGTTATGTGAACGCATCGGTATTGATGGCGTAATTACACATAAAAAAAGCGGCGCAGAAGATTATAAAAAAGAAGTGGATTTAAAATCCCACGACGAAGCAATTCAGCTGGTACTCAGCATGTTGCAGGATGATACATACGGCGTGATTAAAAGCATTGATGAAATTGATGCTGTTGGCCACCGTATCGCCCATGGCGGTGAAAAATTAAAAGAATCCGCCGTAATTAAAGATGAGGATTTGGAATATTTATATTCCATTCAAAATCTGGCGCCACTGCACGTTCCACCTGCAATCAAAGGGATTGAGGCTTGCCGTAAATTGATGGACGGTGTTCCACAGGTTGGTGTATTTGATACCTCTTTTTATTCTACAATGGAACCAGAGAGCTATGTATATCCTCTGCCTTATGAATTATATGAGGAACATCAAATTCGTCGCTATGGCTTCCATGGAACTTCCCATCGTTATGTTGCGTCCCGTGCAGCAGAAATGTTGGGTAAAGACATCAAAGATTTGAAAATTATCACTTGCCACTTGGGGAATGGTTCTTCCATTACCGCTGTCGACCACGGTAAAGCAGTGGATACCTCTATGGGATTCATGCCAAACGGTGGTATCCTGATGGGTACACGCTGTGGTGATATCGATCCTTCCATCCTTCCATACATGGTGAATGCATTGGGAATGAGTGGAGAAGAAGTAGAAACCATTATTAATAAAAAATCCGGTTTGTTAGGCGTATCCGGTGTTTCCAGTGACGCCCGTAATGTTAGGGAAGCCGCTGCACAGGGAAATGAAAGAGCACGCTTGGCGGAAAAAATTCTGGTACACGGCATTAAAAAACATATTGGTAGCTATGTAGCGGAAATGAATGGGCTGGATTGCATTGTCTTTACTGCTGGCTTAGGTGAAAACAGTGCGGATGTCCGGGAATGGGTATGTGAAAACATGGACTACCTGGGTATTCAAATGGACAACGAAAAGAATGCGTCCGCACCAAGAGGCCAAGAAGCAGATGTTACTGCAGAAGGCGGAAAGGTAAAAGTGTTGGTAATTCCAACCAACGAGGAATATATGATTGCGCTTGATACTGCTACTTTAGCAGCACAAGATAAATAAAAAAACTTTAACTGAAAAAGTGAGGTAATGAAAAATGGTATCAGGATACGAAATCAAAAAAGAGATTTGCGAAATCGGTAGAAGAATTTACATGAACGGTTTCGTTGCTGCTAACGATGGTAACATCACCGTTAAAATCAGCGATAATGAGTATTACTGCACACCAACAGGCGTATCTAAAGGTTTCATGACCCCAGATATGATCTGTAAAGTAGACGCAAAAGGGAACAAATTAGAAGGTAGAGCTGACTGCAGACCTTCTTCCGAAGTTAAAATGCACATGAGAGTGTTCGCTGAAAGACCAGACGTAACAGCTGTTGTTCATGCTCATCCTCCTGTAGCTACTGCTCACGCTGTATGCAATATCCCTCTGGATACTTTCATCATGCCAGAAGCAGTTATCTTCTTAGGTACAGTTCCAATCTGTGAATATGGTACCCCATCCACAAACGAAATTCCAGATTCTCTGATGCCTTATATTCAGACAAATGACTCCTTCCTGCTGAAAAACCATGGTGCTCTGACCATCGGTAACACATTGGAAAAAGCATATTTCCTGATGGAATCTACAGAATTCTTTGCAAAAGTTAGCATGTACTGCCGTCAATTAGGTGGCGCTCAACAGTTAGACTGTGACCAAATTAACAGATTGCTCGAACTGCGTAAAGAATTTGGCGTACCAGGTGCACACCCAGGTTGCCCACAGTGTGAAGTTCTGCCAGGTTCCGCTGTACCAGTGAACTCTGCTAACCCAGACGGCAGCCAGGTAAGACATCCAGCAGCTGTAATCCCATCTACACCTCCAACCAACACTGCTGCAAACGTTGATAACAGCCTGATTGCTGAAATCACTAAAAAAGTAATTGCTCAACTGAACAAATAATTTTTTGACAGAAAAGCGAGTTTGGTTGTAATGCAAAGGGAACTTTGCACCCCAGGAACCATAGGTTCCATATCAAGTATATTTTAGAAAAAACCGTTTGCGCCCTTGTCCTCTTGGACTTAGGTTTTGACTAAAATCATGCTAGTAAACAATCATTAAAGGAGGTGGGCGATGAGTATTTATACGCGTAATGGCGATACAGGGTTTGCCAGTACAAAAAATCGTATGAGAATCCCAAAAAACAGCCCTGTGTTTAAACTGTTGGGAGCATTGGACGAATTCTCATCTGCCCTTGGTTTATCAAAACAAAAACTGCCTCAAACCATCAGAGATGTTGTAGAACAAATCCAGCAGGATGTCATTGCGATTTCTGGCGAAATCGCTGGCGGTGAAAAATTCACCACCAAAGAGAAAGTGGATCATCTGGAGCAAGCGATTGATTCCATTATGACCCAACTGCCAGAGATCAAATCCTTTATCCTCCCGGGTGAAACCGAAGGAGGAGCGGCTTTGGACTTAGCCAGAACGGTTGTACGCCGGGCAGAGCGTGAAGCTGTTGCCGCCTCTCAAATGGGTGGTATGTCCCGCGATACAATTGCATGGCTAAACCGGATTTCCGATCTGGTATATGCATTGGCTCGAATGGCTGATTTTTCCGGCGGCACACCAATTTCCAAACCTGAAGAAGAGACAGCAACCTCAACCCCTGTTGCAACTCCTGCGGTTGCGGTGGCAGCAGATGAAAAAATCACTGTCGACGGCAACCAATTTTGTGATAAGGCGGAGCGTTTATGTGAAGCTGTTATGACAAAAGCGCGGGCAGAAGGTTTGGGTGTTGTAACCGCAGTATGTGACAAAGGTGCCAACCTGGTCGCGTTCAAACGGGATGACAATGCATTTCTCGTCAGCATTGATGTGGCGATAAACAAGGCATATACAAGTGCCTCCTTAAAAATGACTACTGAAGAAGTAGCCAAACTGACCGAGCCCGGGGCAGGCCTAGAGGGCTTGCAATACACCACAAATGGGAAATTAATCCTGTTTGGCGGCGGTGTCCCCTTGTATGATAGTAATGGGGAACTGGTTGGTGCATTGGGTGTCAGCGGAGGTACAGCTGACCAAGATAAAGGGCTCGCCGAATATGGTGCTCAGCTCTTTACAAAATCATTTTAATATATTCGATTAAAATGAAATTTTCATGAAGGGGGTTTGGAAAAAGAATGGAATTTTCCCAAAATCAAATTGATTCAATTGTACAAAGTGTTGTTGCTCAGATGCAAGGTACAACTCCTACATCTGCTCCAGCATACGATTCCACTCAATATAACGGAAGACAATACTTGGGCGTTTACGCTACCATGGAAGAAGGCATTGATGCCGCTGCTGATTCTTATAAAGTAATCCGCAACATGAGCGTAGAACAACGTGAAAAAATCATCACCGAGATCCGTAAACTGACCCGTGCGGAAGCAGAAATTATGGCAAAACTCGGTGTTGAAGAAACCAAAATGGGTCGTGTTGAACATAAAACACTGAAACATATTTTGGTTGCTGATAAAACACCTGGTACAGAGGATATTCAGACAGAAGCACAGTCCGGTGACGGCGGCTTGACTCTGGTAGAGATGGCTCCATTTGGAATCATCGGGGCTATTACACCAAGTACCAACCCAAGTGAAACAGTAATTTGCAACTCTATTGCAATGATTGCTGCTGGTAATGCGGTTGTATTCAACCCACATCCAGGTGCAATTAAAGTTTCCAACTATGCGGTAGACCTGGTAAACCGTGCATCTTTGGCAGCGGGCGGACCAGCTAGCCTGGTTTGTTCTATGGTAAAACCAACCATGCAAACTGCAGATGTAATGTACAAAGATCCAAGAGTTAGAATGTTGGTTTGTACAGGTGGTCCTGGCGTAGTAAAATCTGTTCTATCTTCTGGTAAAAAAGCAATCGGCGCAGGCGCAGGTAACCCACCTGTTATTGTTGACGATACTGCTGATATTAAAAAAGCTGCAAAAGACATTATTGATGGATGTACATTCGACAACAATCTGCCATGTATCGCTGAAAAAGAAGTATTTGCTTTTTCCAACATTGCAGATGAACTGATGTACAACATGCAGCAGAATGGTGCTTACTTTATTACAGCAGCTCAGGCTGATGAACTGGCAAAAATCGTTTTGGTAGAAAAGAAAAACGAAAAAACCGGTAAAATCACATACTCTGTTAGCAGAGACTGGGTTGGTAGAGATGCGAAGAAATTCGCAGCTGCTTTGGGGATTGAAGTGGACGACAGTGTTCGTTGCCTGATCTGTGAAGTAGAAGAAGACCACTTGTTTGTTCAGACTGAATTGATGATGCCAATCCTTGCTGTTGTCCGTGTCAAAGATATTGACGAAGCAATCGAGAAAGCTGTCCGTGCTGAACATGGAAACAGACATTCTGCTCATATGCATTCCAAAAACATTGAAAATCTGTCAAAATTTGCGAAAGCAATTGAGACAACGATCTTTGTTAAAAATGCTCCATCTTATGCTGGTATCGGTTTTGGCGCAGAAGGCCACACAACCTTTACCATTGCAGGACCAACTGGTGAAGGCTTGACTTCCGCAAGAAGCTTTACAAGAAAACGCCGTTGTGTAATGAAAGATATGTTCCATATCATCTAATTGGTTTTCCATTAGATGGTTTGGTAAATTGATAGAAAATAGAGGTGCATATAAATGGATTCTAATCAAATTAATGACATTGTACGCCAGGTTCTGGCTGAAATGAATGGTGCAAAACCTGCAACTCCAGCTGCTCCAGCTGCTTGCAACAATGCTCCAAAAATTCCTACTACTGCTAAAGTAGCTATGCTGACTGGCTTAAAAAACATTGAAGTAAAAGAATTCCCTATTCCAGAATTAGGCGATGATGATATCCTGGTTCAAGTTGAAGGTGCTGGCGTTTGTGGTACAGACGTTCACGAATGGAAAATGGACCCATTTGGTATCATCCCAGTTGTATTGGGCCACGAAGGTACTGGTACTGTAATCGCAAAAGGTAAAAACGTTACCTGCGATACTTCTGGTAAACCATTGAATATTGGCGACAAAATCGTTACTTCTGTAATGAGCTGTGGAGAATGCGGTATTTGCCGTATGCATCCAGAAAACACAAACCTGTGTGATGGCCAAGGTGTATTTGGTTTGGTACAGGATTCCGATCATAACCATCTGACTGGTTGGTTTGCAACCCACATGGTAATTAAAGGGGATAAAAACCCAACTTACTTTGTTGTAAATGACCTGAACCTGAAAGAAAGAATGTTACTTGAACTGGTTACAGTTTGTGTACATGCTCTGGAAAGAGGAAAATCCACAGGTCTGTTGAACTTTGCTAGCACCGTTGTATTACAAGGCTGTGGCCCTGTAGGTTTGACAATGCTGTCCGTTCTGACTGTTGCTGGTATCAACAACGTCATTGCAATTGACGGCAATGCTCAGCGTTTGGAAATGGCGAAAAAATTAGGCGCTAACATGACCATTAACTTCTCTGAAGTAAAAGACTTGGAAGAAAGAGTTAAAATGGTAAAAGAATCTTCCTTGACTGGTTTAGGCGCAGACTTTATTTACCAATGTACAGGTGCACCAAAAGCAGCAGCTGACGCTTATGAATACATCAGACGCGGCGGTGGATTCTGTGAAATGGGCTTCTTTGTAAACAATGGTACCTATGAAGTAAATCCACACTTTGCTATGTGTCAAAAAGAAATTAACATGGTTGGTTCTTGGGACTACAGCGCTCAGGATTATCCAATCGGTATTGCATTCCTGAAACAAGCTAGAAAATTAGGCGTTCCAATCGAAGAATTGATCACTCATTCTTATCCATTGGATCAAATGAATGAAGCTATGGAAACAAACGTAGCTCAAAAAGGAATTAAGATTTGCTATATTGCCGAATAAGCAAAAGTATGTTATAATAATAACAAACAATAGCAACTCTGTAAGGGAGAAAGATTTATGGCATTAGGAATGATTGAAGTTTACGGTTTTGCAACATCCATTGTGGTAGCTGATGCGGCAGCAAAAGCTGGCAATGTAAAGATCGTCGCTATCGAAAACAACAAACCAGCTCCAGCAGTGGTGGATACTGTAGCAGTCCCTTTGGTAATGTGTGTGCGTTTAGAAGGGGATGTAGCAGCTGTGGAAGCAGCTGTAGAGGCAGGCTCAGCGGCTGCAAAACAACGCGATCTTTATATTACTTCACATGTGATTTCCCGTGCAGAATCTGACACCAATAAATTAGCTTATAAAAATACGCTCGGAAGAGATAAATTATATAAGCACAATAAAGAAACAAAATAAAAGATTTGTATAATAAATTCAATTTCAGAAAGGATTTGAATATCATGGTAGAAGCTTTAGGTTTATTAGAAACAAGAGGTTTAGTTGCTGCAATCGAAGGCGCAGATGCAATGTGCAAAGCTGCAAATGTTACATTAGTTGGTTCCGAAAAAATCGGTTCCGGTCTGGTAAACATCATGGTTCGTGGCGACGTTGGAGCTGTAAAAGCTGCTGTTGAAGCTGGTGGTCAAGCTGCTTCCCGTCTGGGCGAAGTTATTGCTACACACGTAATCCCAAGACCACACAACGATGTAGAAAAATTGCTGCCAACAAAATAATTAATTGAGGTGACTGCGATTGGATAAGGCAATTGCGTTATTAGAAGTGCAAGCGTTGACTGCGGCAATCGCCGGACTTGATGCTATGTTAAAGGCTGCCGATGTCAGACTTATCCACGTTGAAAAACGTTTGGGCGGTCGTTTGGTAACCATCGTAATTGATGGTACAGTATCTGCGGTAACCGCAGCTGCTGAAGCCGGTGCACAAGAAGCTGACAAAGTTGGCTCTGTAAAACTTTGCGAAGTAATCCCAAGTCCTCATGAGGAATTAATTCCATTCCTTTATTCGGATGATTTGGATGATTAATCAGCAATAGGTTTGCTGTGCAAATAATCGGTAAAGCCGAAAAAGCGCAGCTTCTAAATGAAAAAATTACCCCTATATAGGGAAGATGAATTCGGTGGCAAAACACCAATTTTCATTAGGAGGATATAATAATGGAAGCTTTAGGTATGGTAGAAACAAGAGGTCTGGTAGCTGCAATCGAAGCAACAGATGCTATGGTAAAAGCTGCTAATGTTACATTAATTGGTTCTGAAAAAATCGGTTCCGGTTTGGTATGCGTAATGGTTCGCGGCGATGTTGGAGCTGTAAAAGCTGCTGTTGAAGCTGGTGGTCAAGCTGGCTCCCGTCTGGGTGAAGTAGTTGCTACACATGTAATCCCAAGACCTCATTCTGATACTACAAAATTGTTCCCTAACTTATAATAGTTAAGCAATCAATCTGTTTTGTTGCCTGCCTTGTTTGGCAGGTAGCAAAACAAAATTTAATTTCAGAATAGAGGATGGCGCCTTATGAATGTTAATCCAGAATTAATTGCGAGTGTTGTAGCTCAAATTTTGGCTGAAGGTAGCGCAAAAGGCGCAGGCGAACCAAAACCTGTTCCTGTTGGTATCTCTAACAGACACATTCATCTGTCCCGTAAAGACTTGGATACCCTTTTCGGTGAAGGCTATGAATTAACTCCATTAAAGGATCTTTCTCAGCCTGGTCAATATGCTTGTAAAGAGCTTGTCACAATTGTTGGGCCTTCTTTAAAACCAATTACCAATGTAAGGGTTTTAGGGCCAATTAGAAAAGAAACTCAAGTTGAAATTTCTCGCACAGATAGTTTCGTGTTAAAGGTAAAACCTCCAGTACGTGAATCCGGTTCTTTGGAAGGTTCTGCTCCGATTATGGTTGTTGGGCCAAAAGGAGTTATTAACCTGGACAAAGGCTGTATTATCGCAAACCGTCATATCCATATGAGTTTGGAAGATGGTGCTGCTTATGGCTTGAACGATGGCGATTATGTTGACGTTGAAGTACAGGGCGAAAGAAGAACCAAATTCTATGATGTACAGGTTCGTGTAAATAAAGCGTTCTGCTTGGAAATGCATGTAGATACTGATGACGCTAATGCAGCTGGCTTAAAAAATGGTGATATTGTAACTGTTGTAAAAAGATAGTTTTGTTCCTGCTTTTGGCTGGTAAGGCGTACATAAGCCATTCTTCCGTATTTCCTATCAGGTTCGCTTATGCAAATTTAAGATAGAATGGAGAGTTACCATGTTAATGGGACAAGTAGTAGGGAATATTGTATCCACCAGGAAACACGAAAGCCTGGTCGGTTCCAAAATTCTTGAAGTCAAACTATTACACGAGAATAAAGATATAGATGAATTTATGATCGCAATTGATTGCGGCGTAGGTGCAGGTATCGGTGACCGTGTATTGATTACAACAGGTAGCAGTGCCCGTTTAGCGCTGCGCGACAAAGAAACAGCTGTTGATGCTGTTGTTGTAGGAATTATTGATGAATAATGCGGAGGGAAACTTGTTTTGAAAATTGATGAACTGAAAAGTTTAATAGCATCCGCTGGGGTTGTTGGAGCCGGTGGAGCCGGATTCCCAACTGCATTTAAACTGCGTGATGGTATTGATAAATTTATCATCAACGCCGCTGAATGTGAACCATTAATTTATACTGACTATTATTTATTAAAAAACTCCTTGAATAAAGTGCTGAAAGGTGCAAAAGCTATCATGGATACCTGTGGTATTCCAGAAGGTTTTATGGCTGTTAAACAGCACACCGCTGCACGTCTTTCTTGGACAGATGGTCAAAAATTAACAGATGGTATTTCTGTTCATTGCCTGCCGGATGTATATCCAATGGGCGATGAAATCATCATGATTTATGAAGTAACTGGCAGGATTGTTCCTCCTGGTAAACTTCCTGGTGATGTAGGATGCGTTGTAAATAACGTAGAAACCCTGTATAATGTTGCAAATGCTATGGATAATCAGCCAGTAACAGAAAAATGGGTAACAATTAACGGTGATTTGACCAATAAAATGATGATTGGTGTTCCAATCGGTACCCCTGTCATTGAAATTTTTGATAAACTGGGTATTAAAGTTCCAGAAGGTGATATCGTTGTAGATGGTGGTCCAGCAATGGGGAAACCAATCGATTATAAAACTGCGGTTATCACTAAAACCACAAAATCTTTATTGATTTTGCCTGACAACATTCCTTGTACTGCAAGTATGTTAGGTGATATGCGTGTTACTATGACGCACGCTTCCTCTAACTGTTGTTCTTGTACTATGTGTACCGAACTATGTCCAAGGGCCTTAATTGGTTACCCTCTGGAGCCACATAAAATTGTTCGCTCTGTAACCAACCGCGTAACTAGCAATCCACAGGATTATTTGGTTGCTACTACTTGTAGTGGTTGTGGTGTTTGTGAACTATCTGCTTGCTGTCAGGGTATTAGCCCACGTAAAGTTTACACTGCTGTAAAAGGCGAATTGGGAAGAAATCGTATGAGATACGTTCATCCAGATGATAAACCTTTACAGGTAATGAGTGAACGTGACAACAGAATGTTGCCAAGTACAAGATTTATGCAGAGAATTGGTGTGGATAAATATGATACTGTTATCCCAGAATTCAAAGCAGAAGTAAAAATAGATCCAACTCACATCAGTCTCGCGCTGAGACAACATGTCGGCGCTCCTGCTGCACCAAATGTAAAACCTGGTGACAGTGTAAAAGTTGGCGATATTGTTGGTAAGGCTGCTGACGGAATTTCCGCAAACATCCACAGCTCTGTTAACGGCGTTGTAGAAAGCGTTGATAACGGTGTTGTAGTAATTAAAAGAGTGTGAGGTGAGAGACGATGTTACAAACAGTTGGAGTTATCGAATTAAAAAGTATTGCAAAAGGTATTCTGGCTTGTGATGAGATTTTGAAATCCGCTGAAATCCAGTTGATTTCAGCTCATACAGCATGTCCTGGTAAATACGAAATTATTATCACTGGTCAGCTCTCTAACGTACAAATCGCGATTGACCGTGCAACTGATAACTATGGCGAATATGTATTGGATTCTACTGTAATGGGTAGAATTGAGCCTACTGTTATCAAAGCGCTGTTTGGTGGCGTTGCAGATTGTGCGAAAGGTGCAATTGGTGTTATTGAAACATTCTCTGGTACCAGCGCAATCAAAGCAGCTGATAGCGCTGTAAAAGCGGCAGCTGTTGAAATTATGGAAATGAGCATCTCCCGTGGTATGGGCGGTAAAGGTTATGTTGTTGTAACAGGCGATATTGCTGATGTTACCGCTGCTGTTGAAACAGGTGCTGAATATGCGAAAAACCAAGGCTTGCTGGCAGGTACATCCTTGCTGGCTGCTCCTCACGAAGACCTGTGGCAGTACATCTAATGTAGATGATGAATACTTGATAAAAAAGACCAACCAAAATTTTTGGATGGTCTTTTTGTTTTATCGATTGTAAAAAATTTTTACAAGTATAAGATACTAGAAAAAACTGTGTATTTATTTCAATACACAGTTTTTTCTTAGTATATAACTATCTGCGAGTAGGGTTGTAGTTACTTTTATGTTTGTAAAATACTGGATAAACTTGTTGTTTTACTATTTCAGAATAAAGGAAAACAATAAAATACGAAATTAATGATTGGTATTTCAACGTTAAACCGATTTTGTATTGGATGAATCCATTCTGCCTTCTTTGAGAATTTTCTGGTAAAGGTAACCTTCCCTCACACCATAAGGGCTGACCTGGATTTCCTCACAGCCAAAATGCTTTATCATTGTTTGTAGAACAATCATTCCAGGAATGATTGTATGGATCCGGTCTGGAATTACTTTCAAAACTTTTCGTAGTACTTCAGGTTCCATTTGGCTAAGTTGTTTGAGTAATTTTTTTACATTTTTTGCTGGAATTGATTTGTTTTCATCTGGTTGTTGAAAAAATGAGTTGTTTAGTTTTAAAGTTGCACGGATAGTTCCGCCTACACCACATAAAGCTGGAAATTGACTATCCCGAAAATCTTTTTGTTTATCTAGTTGTTTTTTGACATAATCCCGGATTTTTTTCTGTTCCTTTTTGGTGGGAAAAAGTTTACCGACAAATTGAGTAAATAATCCCAAGGAACCCACCTCCATACTGGAGGCTTGCAGGATAGATGCATTTTGGTAAGAAACCAATTCTGTGCTGCCACCTCCAATATCTACCAGGATACCTTCTTTCATATCTAAAATATGGGTAGCACCTAAAAAGTCCAGAATAGCTTCTCGTTTACCAGAAATGACATCAATTAGAAAACCCGTTTCTTTTTGGATCATCTTTACTGCTTGGATGGTGTTGGAGATTTCTCGTAAAGAGGCAGTCGCGAATACAGATACTTGTTGAATAGAAAGGTGTTCTAGTAGGGATCGGTATTGATTTAATACACGGATAGCAGTGTGGATCCCTTCTTCAGACATACATCCATCCTGAATATAGCTAGCCAGCCCAGCCATAGTTTTTTTATGCAATAAAGGAATAATGGTTCCTTCCTGTAGTTGGTAAACAGAAAGCCGAATGGTATTGGAACCAATATCAATGATGCTGCAAATCATAAAAATTCTCCTTTTTAATGATGATTATGTAACATTATAGCTGGTTTTTTACATAGAATAGAGTAAACTAGTTTGATAGGAGGTTTTGTATGCCTAGAATCTATTTAAGTCCGTCCACCCAGGAATACAATACTTATGTGAGTGGCGGAACAGAAGAATATTACATGAATTTAATCGCAGATGCTATGGAGCCTTATCTTTATGCCAGTGGAATAGAATTTGTACGGAATACTCCGCAAATGACTGCCGCATCTTCCATCCGTCAGGCAAACCAAGATGGAAATTTTGATTTTTATTTATCGTTGCATTCCAATGCGGCACCGGAGAGCGATGCGGGAAAGTACCGTGGTACAGACGTTTATTATTACCCGGGAAGTATCAATGGAAAACGGGCTGCCGATATTTTTGCTGATAATTTAAAGGCGATTTATCCTTTGCCAGATAAGGTACAAACACGTACTACCACTTATTTAGGGGAAGTAACAAAAACTAGATTTCCAGCGGTATTAATCGAATTTGCTTACCATGATAATCCGGAAGACGCTGCGTGGATTACCAATAATATTGGAACAATTGCCCGAAATGTAGTTCTGTCTTTGACTGAATATTTTGGAATTCCATTTATTGAACCACAAGGTACTAAAAATGGGGTTGTTAATGTCACGAGCGGCGGTTTATATTTGAGAAATAAGCCGTCTGTAATTGCTGATATAAAAACTACAATACCAAATGGCTCCCGAGTAAAAATATATGGCAGTTGGCAGGATTGGTATGTGGTAGAATACAATGGTCAAGTTGGTTACGCCAGCAAACAGTATATTCAGTTGGTATAACAAGCTGGTAGTTTCAGTATAACCTATTTTAAGGCTTGTATTCTTTTAAACAAGCCACTTAACCGGATTTGAATAGCGTTCTACTTGATCTACAGTAGCGTGTAAGTTAGACAATGTGTGGCTAGAATCTTGTGATTAGTAAAATCGAATTTGTGTTTTCACTGGTAAATAATAAAAGTAATCGCAGGAAGTTTTGCTATTTTGGATTAGTTCATTCAGATTTTGATACCCCATGTTAAATCACCTCAAATTTATTATTTGAGGAAAAAGGATGACCATACGAAAGAAAATAATTTTATTTTAGTTGTATAAAACAATCAAACTATTTTTGTTTGTTATTCCTATGGTATAATAAAAAAGAAACTGTTATAATAATTAAGACATTAAATGTCGCCTAACCATTGTCGGACGGTTGGGCGGCATTTTTTTACTTTTTAAGGAGGGTTTTTATGCCAAAAACAAAATTTCAAGAGTTTATTTTTACTTTATTAACCTCTGGCTGTATGATTTTTCTTATGGGAGTATACAATGTAGCGCTTCATACAGGCGGATTGCAGTATGGTACTTTTGTTCATGCGGCGATATCATTTCCGTTGGAATGGCTGATCGGGTTTTTATGTGCCTTTTTTATCGCCAGTAGGACAGCAAAATACCTTGCTTTGCGGATAGCGTTGCCGCAGGATAGACCTATTTTCAAAATTTTGTGCATCCAAACATTTACTGTTTGTACTATGGTTCCACTGATGAGCCTGTTGGGAACAATTGAGTCCAGCGGGTTAACAGTCAATATTTTAGTGATATGGATTCAAGCCATGGTACTCAACTTTATTATTGCCTTTCCATTGCAGATCTTTGTGGTAGGTCCACTTTGCAGATGGATTTTCCGCTGTATTTTTAGTCGTACCAATCATAAGGAAGAAAAATCGATAGAACGGGAAATGATACAAAATGGATTTGCGGAATAATGCTTGTTATGGTCAAGACAAACTGCCAGTAGATTTTTTACTGGCAGTTTGTTATTTGGATTAAAATTTCTTTAATTTGGCGTAAAATAAGAAAAGAGCGGGGATTATCTGAAATTCCCCGCCCAAAAAGTCAAAATAAAAAGTTGTTTTATTGGTGGGATTGGTTTTCATACTGCTGGTCAATCCAATCCAGGCAAGCAACAAAACCATCCTGGTCCAGAGGAAACTCCTGTTCCGCCAATAACTCGCTTTTTTCGTAACAGAACGGTCCAATCCATACAGCGGCTTTTAGGGTGTTTTCCATAGGAAAGATTTTATATTGGAATTCCTGATGGATACTTCCACTATATATATTTTTAAACTGGAAATAATCTAAATTTGGCATATCAAAGTGTTTGTATTTCATAAGTTCCTCCCCAAACAATACATTATCTATTATTATAATCCAAAACAGCTCATTCGGCAAGTTGAAGATAGGGGACATTTATGATAAAATGGAACTAATTTTAAATGGAGGTGTATCTGGTGAAAGAAAAGATATTGGAGCTGTTAAAACAATCGAATGAATACCATTCGGGTGAGGAATTGAGTCAGAGGTTTGGGGTGACAAGGGCAGCGGTTTGGAAGTCGATTAAACAACTGGAAGCCCTGGGCTATGTAATTGAATCCAAAACCAGAAAGGGATACCGCTTGGTTGGTACACCAGATATCTTGTTTGAATCCGAATTGACTGATTTACTACACTCCAAATTTTTATCTTATTCTATCCATCATTTAACCAACACTTCTTCCACCAATGATTTCGCCAAACAGCTGGCGGAACAAAATCAGCCAGAAGGGCATGTAGTGATTTCCGAATATCAAACGAAAGGCCGAGGTAAGAAACACAGCCAATGGGAAGCCGCTCCGGGAAAAGGGATTTATCTTTCAGTTGTGCTGCGCCCGGAAATCGGCGTCATGCAGCTGCCGAAACTCACCATTTGTGTACAAACCGCGGTTTGCTTAGCGCTGGAACAGGTAACCCAGGAAAAAATCCAGTGCCAATGGCCGTACTCCCTTTACTGTCACGGAAAAAAACTATGTGGGATTTTACTGGAAAGTTTCGGCAGTATAGAGCAACTAGATTATACCATAGCGGGGATTGGTATCCAGGTCAACGCGGATGAGGATGAACTGCCGGATGGGATGACCTCTTTGTTGCTGGTGACCCAACGGGAACAGGACCGGAAACAGCTTGCAGCGGCGGTTTTGAACCATCTTGACATTATCTATCACCAGTTTTGCCAGGGACAATTTGGGTCTGTTTTTCAGCAGTATTGGCACCATTATAGTTTCCAATCCATGCCGGAAGGGGATTGGGAGTATGCAGGCATTGCGGAAGATTACACCTTACAGGCAGTGGAGCAGAACACTGGAAAAACCATCTGTTTATGAATGAATAAAATGAAAAAACAGGCTGTTCTATATAGCCTGTTTTTTCATTACTTACGAAATAGATCGTCATCAAAAAATTCTTTTAATGAAATTTGAAACGCAACACAGAGTTTATTTGTCGTTATGATATCAATATCTTTTGATTTGTTGATTAATCCTTCCAGGTCGGCTGGAGATAAATTGGATAAATAGGTAAGTTGATTAAGAGGAATACTTTTTTCTTTGCAAAGATTTAATATGCGTTGCTGAACAGCTTCGTTCAAATTCATTTTAATCACAGTTCCTTTTCTAATAAAATAAAAGGATATTATTTAGGCTGTTTTTCAAACAAGCCTGTTGTTTATAAGTCTTTTTCCAATTCTAAAAAACTGGTATCATCTACTTTTTCATCCCCTCCAATAGGAGCATTATACCGTCATAAACACCATGTTTATACATCTGTTTTTCATATAAATATTGGTTTTCACGTTTTATTTTATCGTATTTTTCAATGTATTCAAAAACCAGCCTATAATCCTGAAAAGTATCTCGGATTTCCATTCTTAGTTGTTTTATAATGTTCATGTGTTGTTTGTACTCTTGGTTTTTTACAATGGCCATATGCATAATTTCGGCTCTTTCTTCACATAATTCGCCAATAAAATCATGACTTTTTTCTAGCTGTAAATCTTGTTCTAATTGATCCAATAAATTTTCAAATAAAGCTTTCGTCATATAAATCCTCCTTAACGATTTATCGTTAATATTGGGATGCAATGCTGTTATACTATGTTTATAAGGAGGCGGTGTTATGAATTTATCAGAAGCTGTAAGATTGAGGATTTTGCAACTATGTGAACAAAATCATATTACAATCAATGGCCTTGCTATGCTGTCCGGAATCTCCCAATCAACAGTGAACAGTATTATAGATGGCACAAGCAAAAATCCCACATTATTAACGATTTTGCGCATATGCTTAGGGCTACAAATAGAACTCAAAGATTTTTTTGATGATAAAGTATTTTTTGACTTAGATGATGAATAACAATACATTAGTTTCTGGTTGTATGTTTTGTATAGGACCTATCTTTTGTATAGCAGAAAATATCTTCTTGTCATTTATCATTTTTATAGTAACGAATAATCAGTTACTAATTATTGAGGGAATCAGATAGAAAACAGGCTGTTTGTATGAAAAATAGCCTGTTTTTGTCTATCTGCCTTTTTGAGTTTTTTCATTTTACTTACTATTTTTATAGGAAAAATTTTTTCCATAAAAAAGGATTGGTAGTTCAATTACCAAAAGAAATAAAAAATTTGTTGTATTTGTTAATGCTTTGCATAAATTCACACTATTTTTGTGATAAGTTATTGAAATGCACTTTACATTTGCCTGTATTTCATGTAAAATATAGGTTAGATTAATCTGCTAAAACGCAATATTGAGAAGATGGAGGTTTAACACATGGAACCCAAATATAAGCGAGTATTGTTAAAATTAAGCGGTGAAGCTTTAGCTGGCGATAAAAAATTCGGCCTGAATTATGATGTAATTAATCCAATTTGCGAACAAATAAAAAAATTAAGTGATTTGGGCACACAGGTTGCCATCGTAGTAGGCGGGGGCAATTTCTGGAGGGGCCGTTCCAGCGGGGCAATGGACCGTACCCGCGCTGACCATATTGGTATGTTGGGAACCACCATGAACGCTCTTGGCGTGGCGGATGCTCTGGAAGAACAGGGCGCGATTGTACGGGTACAAACCGCGATTACCATGCAGGAAGTAGCGGAGCCATACATTCGCAACCGGGCGATGCGCCATATGGAAAAAGGGCGTATTGTCATTTTTGGCTGTGGTACTGGAAACCCATTCTTCTCTACGGATACAGCGGCAGCGTTGCGTGCAGCTGAGATTGAAGCGGACATCATTTTTAAAGCAACCATGGTAGACGGTGTTTACGACAAAGACCCAAATAAATATGACGACGCTGTAAAATATGATAATCTCACCTTTGATGAAGTAATCGCAAAAGGTTTAAATGTAATGGATAGCACTGCGGCTGCTATGTGCAAAGACAATAATATTCCAATTCTGGTATTTAACTTGGCTCAGCCAGAAAACATTGTTAAGGCTGGTTTGGGCGAGCCGATTGGAACCATTGTAAAATAGTTTACAGGAGGAAAGACAGATGAAAGAACTTTTGAAAAAAGCAGAGGAAAAAATGCAAAAAACCGCCGACCGTTTGGAGCATGAATATACCACCATCCGTGCTGGCCGTGCGAACCCTGCTGTATTGGATAAAATTATGGTAGACTACTATGGTGTGCCAACCCAAATCAACCAGATGGCGGCTGTTTCGGTAGCGGAAGCCCGTATTCTGGTAATCAGTCCTTGGGATGCTAGCAGCTTAAAAGCGATTGAAAAAGCAATCCAAACTTCTGATTTAGGGATCAACCCAACCAATGACGGTAAAGTAATCCGCATTGCTTTCCCTCAACTGACAGAGGAACGCCGTAAAGAGATTGTAAAGGATGTTCACAAACTCCGTGAGGAAGCAAAAGTGGCTGTCCGTAACATTCGTCGGGATTATATGGATAAGTTAAAGGCATTGAAAAAAGAAGGCGGCGTCAGTGAGGACGAAATCAAAGATGGCGAAAAGAAATTACAGGTTTCTGTTGATAAATTCTGTAAAGTTATCGATGAGATTGCGGCTGCAAAAGAAAAAGAAATTATGGAAATCTAGTAAGAAACGAAAAAAGGGGGAGCTTATCAACAATGAGCTCCCCATTGTCAGTTTAGGAGGTATTTGGAATGGAACAGTTAACAATTCCAAAGCATATTGGCATTATTATGGACGGAAATGGACGCTGGGCAAAAAAAAGAGGCTTGCCTCGTTCCGCTGGACACACTGCTGGCGCCAAGCTCATCAAATCTATTGCCCGCAGATGCAACGAATTGGGAGTAAAAAACCTGACAGTATTCGCTTTTTCTACCGAAAACTGGGCGCGCCCACAAGAAGAAGTTAGTTCCATTATTAATCTGCTGCGTTATTACCTAAAGGAAATTGATAAATATGTTAAGGAAAATATCCGCATTCGTTTTATAGGGGATTGGTCTGGATTTGATCAGGATATCCAAGATAAAATGGCAAAATCAGAGGAAGCCAGTAAAAATGCTACTGGGCTGGTGTTCAGTATTGCGTTGAACTATGGCGGTCGTGCGGAGATTACCCATGCCGCGAAACAGATTGCTCAGGAAGTTGAAGAAGGGAAGCTCGCTATCGAAGAGATTACCGAACAGACTCTTTCTGGCCACATGTATACTGCTGGCATGCCGGATGTAGATTTAATTATTCGTCCCAGTGGGGAATACCGGTTATCCAATTTTTTAATTTGGCAGTCAGCTTATGCGGAATATGTGTTTATGGATGATATTTTATGGCCAGACTTTAAAGTGAAAGATTTGGACCGTGCCATTGAGGAATATTCCAGAAGAAACCGCCGCTTTGGAGGCATTTAAAAGTAAACTAAAGGAGAGAATTGAACTATTATGAAACAGAGGATTTTAAGCGCTGTTGTTGGGCTATCGGTACTGGTTGTTATTTTGTGTTT
This sequence comes from Clostridium facile, assembly GCF_014297275.1. Lineage (NCBI taxonomy): Bacteria > Bacillati > Bacillota > Clostridia > Eubacteriales > Clostridiaceae > Clostridium > Clostridium facile. The sequence goes on along the minus strand of NZ_JACOQK010000001.1, from coordinate 1,137,730 downwards.
TTACCAGACGGTTGTGTTAAATATCGGGATTGCCTTGATTGCTGTTATTGGAACCTATGAGATTTTAAAGACAACCGGTAATCTATCCCAGAAACTGTTTTCCGCTGTGTGTATGGTCTTTGCTGCCGCTGCCCCGTTTATGAAAATGGATGGATTTCCAGATGTGAGAACGATAGCGATTTTAATATTTTTATTGATTATATTTACCATTTTGCTCAAAACCCACAATCAGCTTCACGTTTCCGGTTTGGCAATCTGTGTATTAGGGACGTTTGGAATTTCTTTTACATTGTCCAATCTGGTTTATATCCGGGATGATTTTTCCCCTAACAGCCTGTACTACATTATGCTGATTTTTGTGTTGGCATGGATTTGTGATGGCGGCGCTTATTTTGTGGGGCGTGCTTTTGGAAAACACAAAATGGCTCCTCAAATTAGCCCCAACAAAACGGTGGAAGGTGCCATTGGTGGGATTGTCACCAATCTGGTTTTGGCGGTAGTGTTTACTTTAATTTATACCGCGGTATGCCATTTGGAATTCCCGGCAAAAAATTATATCCCATTGTTGATTTTGGCATTTATCTGCTCTTTTGTGGGAATTTTAGGGGACTTAACCGCTTCGATTGTGAAACGGCAGTATAAAATAAAAGATTTTGGGAATTTAATTCCAGGGCATGGCGGGGTAGTGGATCGGTTTGACAGCATCTTTTTTGTTGCCCCAGTCATCTATGTGTTTGCTGGATTTTTCCCGATTTTGTAAGGAAAGGACGTAAAAATGAAACGAATTAGTATCCTGGGTTCTACTGGTTCGATTGGAATCCAGGCTTTGGATGTGGTAAAAAAACAGGGATTCCAGGTGGTTGCGCTAGCGGCAAAATCCAATTATCACCAGTTGGCAAATCAAGTCAGGGAATACCATCCAAGCCTTGTGTGTATATATGAAGAAGAATACCTGGTTCCTTTGCAGAAAGAATTGGACGGCATGGAAGTGCAAATTGTCACCGGCATGGAAGGTCTGTGCCAGGCTGCTACAGTTCCAGAAGCGGAAATGGTGCTGAACTCGGTTGTGGGGATGATTGGATTGCGTCCAACTTTGGAAGCGATCTATGCCCACAAAGATATTGCTTTGGCAAATAAAGAGACCTTGGTAACCGGCGGTGAGTTGGTAATGAAAGCGGTCAAGGAATACAGGGTAAACCTGTATCCGGTGGACAGTGAACACTCTGCCATTTTTCAGTCATTGCAAGGAAACAAAATAGAACAGGTCAGCAAAATTCTGTTAACTGCTTCCGGTGGCCCGTTTTTTGGAAAGACAAAACAGGAACTGCTTCATGTGGGGTTACAGGATGCTTTGAACCATCCAAACTGGAGCATGGGCAAAAAAATCACGATTGATAGCGCTACCTTAATGAACAAAGGGTTGGAGCTGATCGAGGCGGTTTGGTTATTCCAGCAAAAGCCGGAAAATATAGAAATAGTGGTGCAGCGGGAAAGTGTTGTCCATTCCGCTGTGGAATATGTGGATGGTTCTGTGATTGCCCAACTGGGTACACCGGATATGAAAATCCCCATCCAATACGCCTTTACTTATCCGGAACGTGTGGATTGTGATGTCAAACGGCTATCTTTGTTTGATTATGGGACATTGTCGTTTTATCGTCCGGATTATGAAACATTCGATTGCCTAACAGCCTGTAAAGAGGCCATTAGTAGGGGTGGTTTGTATCCTACTCTGGTCAATGGCGCCAATGAAAAAGCGGTGGAATTGTTTTTACAGGAGAAAATCTCCTTCCTGCAAATTGGGGAAGTCGTAAAACAAGCTTTGGAACTTTCTCTGCCGTATCAAGAAGTAACCCTGGAACATATTTTACAGGCGGATCAAGCCGCGCGGGAATTTGTTACGCAATATTTTCATCTTTAATACCATAAGGGAGGTTCTTTGTTCATGTCTACTGTTGTCACCATTTTGATTACCATTCTCATTTTTTGCCTCATTATTTTGATACATGAACTGGGACATTTTCTAGTTGCGAAGGCAAGTGGGATTAAAGTCAATGAATTTTCCATGGGTATGGGTCCTGCAATATGGAAAAAGCAGGGGAAAGAAACCCTTTATGCCATCCGCATTTTTCCCATTGGCGGTTATGTGCAGATGGAAGGAGAGGACGAAAATTCCGAGGATAAACGTTCATTTAACAATGCCCATGTATTAAAAAGGATTGCCGTTGTTTTAGCGGGGGCAATGATGAATTTTATTTTGGGTCTTGTGCTGATGGGGATTATCACGGCTTGCCAGCCTCAGGTTCCATTGGCGGAAGTTGGGGAGGTTACCAGCGACCAAAGTGTTTTCCAGCAAGGGGATAAGCTGCTTTCAGTTAACGGCCATGGAGTGGTTTCCGCTGCGGATTTCCGGTTCCAAATCCAGAGGGTTGCCGCGGATGAACCGTTAAATGTCACCGTAAAACGGGACGGCAAAAAGATGGAATTAAAAGATGCTACTTTTAACACAGAATCAGATGGTCAGCAGGTTCGCTCTCTTGGATTTATGTTGCAGGTGGAAAACCTGAATGTGGGAAATTTCTTTTCCAGCACATTTGGCAACACAGCATTTTATGCCAAACTAGTGTGGACTTCTTTGGCAGATCTGGTGACAGGTCAGGTGAGCTTGAGTAGTGTTTCCGGCCCTGTTGGAGTTGGTCAGGCGGTAGGTCAGGCACAGAGCATGGGGATTTTATCCGTCCTTTCCTTGTTTGCATTAATTACGATTAACGTTGGCATTTTTAACTTGTTGCCATTCCCAGCATTGGATGGTGGAAGGTTTGTATTTTTATTGATTGAACTGATTTTCCGCAAACCGGTAAAACGGGAAATTGAAGGCTACATCAACGCAGCCGGTATGGCATTGCTGTTGTTACTCATGGTTGTGATAACCGGTAAAGACATTATACAGTTGTTTATTCATTGAAAATAGAAAGGAGCCCTGAAATGGTCAGACGGAAGGTAAAACAGGTGGCATTAAAAAATCTGGTATTTGGCGGGGAAAAAATTTATATCCAATCCATGCTGAATAAGCCAGCGGAAGATATTTCGGGCAGCGTGGAACAGGCGGTGGCGCTGGAACAGGCTGGCTGTGAGATTATCCGTGCCGCCATTCCGAACAAACAGGCGATCCGTTTAATCGACGCCATCAAGCAGAAAGTATCCGTCCCATTGGTGGCGGATATCCACTTTGATTATCGCCTGGCGCTAGAAGCGGTGCAGGCTGGGATTGATAAAATCCGGATTAATCCAGGCAATATTGGTTCGGATGACCGGGTGAAACAGGTGGCGGATGCCTGTAAAGCCGCCGGCATCCCCATCCGCATTGGGGTGAATTCCGGTTCGGTGGAAAAACACATCCTGGCAAAATACAGTCGTCCTACGCCGGAGGCTTTGGTGGAAAGCGCCATGTACCATGTATCATTGCTCCATAAATTTGATTTTGATGATATTGTCATCTCAATTAAATCTTCGGATGTAGAAACTATGATTCTGGCGTATGAGCTATTGGCGGAACAGTGTGATTATCCTCTTCATTTAGGGGTGACGGAAGCGGGGACGGAACGCATGGGGCTGATCAAATCCTCCATTGGGATTGGCAGCCTACTGGTAAAAGGAATAGGGGATACGATCCGGGTTTCCCTGACTAGCGATCCTGTCCATGAAGTTGCTGCTGCACGAGATATCCTCAAAGCCATTGGATTACAGAAAAATGAGATAACCCTCGTATCCTGTCCAACCTGTGGGCGTACCAAAATTAATCTGATTGAGCTGGCAAACCAGGTGGAACAGGCAGTACAGAATATTCACAAACCAATAAAGGTTGCGGTGATGGGATGTGCGGTTAACGGCCCAGGGGAAGCCAGGGACGCAGATTTGGGGATTGCAGGTGGAGACGGATGCGCTGTGATCTTTAAAAAAGGCGAGATCATTAAAAAGGTGCCGGAACAGGAAGTTTTGGCAGCTTTATTAGAGGAAATAGAAGCATATTAACAGGACAGAACGGAAGGAATATCATCGATTATGCAACATAGTTTGAAGCATCTTTTTGCTTCTTTTAGTCATTTGGAACCAGTACTCTCCCAATTGGATTGTGGGGAGATTTTACAGGTTATTTCTGCGGAACGGAGAACCGTACTAAAAATTCACCTGAAATGTACAAGCCTTGTGCCATATCAAACCCTCCATCAGTGCGAACAGGAATTGGCACAGGCATTGCAGCTGAAACGGGTGGAGATCCATCCTAAATATACGCCGGATATGTTTACCATTTCTTATTTTCCGGAAATTGTTTTAAAAATGAAGGAAACCTCCTCCATGATCAACGGATTTTTGGATGAATGTGATACCAATTACGAAGGAAATCACCTGACAGTATTCCTCAAACGGGGTGGATACGACATTCTTATGCAGTTACAAGCGGATAGAAGGTTGGCCGAACTGATTTTTGAACTCTTTTCTTTTTCTCTGACCATCAGTTTTGATGGAATAAAATCCATTTCCAAAGAGGAACAAAAGGAGCTTCGCAAGCAGATTCCAGAACCAGTTCCACCAATCCGGGAAGAAATTCCGTTACCACAAGATGCTCCACCATGGGAGGACCAACCTTCTTCCCCTGTGGCTCCTCCTGTTCCCCAAAAACAAGAAAAACCGCAGGAGGTAGTGTTGAACCTTCGTGATTTGCCGTTTTTACGGGAAGGCTCTAAATTAATTTTAGGAAAAAAGATCAATATTCCACCAACTTCACTGAATGAAATACACGAACCACGGGAAGGGATTGCTGTTTGGGGTGACCTGTTTGACTCTCAAAGCAGAGAGTACAACGAGGGGAAAAAACAAATCCTCAGCTATTCGATTACCGATTACACCAATTCCATTACCTTTAAGCTTTTCTGCGACACCGACAAACTCAGCAAGTACAGTGACCTGAAAAAAGGTGCCACTGTCTTTATCCAGGGGGATATTGACTACGATAAATACGATCGGGAACTGGTCTTAAAGCCAAAAAACATGATGCTGGTACAAAAAGCACCAAGAATGGACACCGCAGAAGAAAAACGGGTAGAATTACATATGCATACTAATATGTCTGCAATGGACGCTATTACGCCGGCTTCTGGGCTAATCAAAACAGCTCATCGTTGGGGACATAAAGCGGTTGCTATCACTGATCACGGTGTGGTGCAGTCCTTTCCAGAAGCGATGAGTACCGTGGATTCCATTCGCAAAGAGAATCCGGATTTTAAGGTAATCTACGGGGTGGAAGGTTATTTTGTGGACGATTGTATTGCCGCTGTATACGGAGGGCAAAATCAGCCTTTCGATGGAGAATTTGTGGTGTTTGATACTGAAACCACCGGTTTAAATGCTCAGGATGAACGATTGACGGAAATCGGGGCGGTTGTCGTGAAAAATGGGGAAATACTGGAGGAATATGACGAGTTTGTCAACCCAGGGAAACCAATTCCACCGAATATTACTGAACTTACTGGCATTACCGATGAAATGGTGGCAGATGCTCCGGGGGAACGGGAATCGTTGGAGAAATTTTTCGCGTTTGTCAACGGCCGTGTGCTGATTGCCCACAACGCAAAATTTGATATGGGATTTTTGGCCGCCGCTGCGGAACGCTGTGGCATGCCATGTGAGTTTACCTATATTGATACAGTCCCAATTGCCCGCACATTGTTTCCGAATATTAAAAATTATAAGCTGGATACCCTGGTAAACCATCTAAAATTAGGGGATTTCAACCATCACCGTGCCTGTGACGATGCCCGTGTGTTGGGGTTGATTTATATTGAGATGGTAAAACGGCTCCAATCTGATAAGCAGATAAATACAATTTCCCAGATCAACCATTCATTGGGCGGTGCACAGGATTTTAAAAAACAACGCCCCTACCATCAGATTATTTTGGTGAGAAACACCTTGGGGTTGAAAAACCTTTACCGTTTAATTTCATTTTCTCATTTGGATTATTTCTTTAAAAAGCCCCGTATTCTGAAAAGTATGTTGAGTAAATACCGGGAAGGGCTGTTGATTGGAAGTGCCTGTGAATCTGGTGAGCTCTATTGTGCTATTAAGGAAGGAAAAAACTGGAATGAATTGAAGCGGATAGCCTCTTTTTACGATTATCTGGAAATCCAGCCTTTGGGAAACAATGAATTTATGATTCGTTCCGGCATTGTCCCAAACCGGGAAAAATTGATGGAGCATAACCGCACCATTGTTAAATTAGGGGAAGCTCTAAACAAGCCAGTTGTGGCAACTTGTGATGTGCATTTTCAGAATCCAGGGGATTCTATTTACCGCGCCATTGTTATGGCGTCCATGAAATACAAGGATGCAGATCAGCAGCCTCCTTTATATCTTCATACCACCGATGAAATGCTCCAGGAATTCCAATACCTAGGAGAAGAAAAAGCTTATGAAGTTGTGGTGAAAAATCCGAACCTGATTGCGGATATGGTGGATAAGGATATCCGTCCATTTCCCAACGGAACCTATACGCCAGAAATTGAGGGAGCGGAGGAGGATTTGCAACGGATTACTTGGGAACGTGCTAAAAGTATTTATGGCGATCCTCTGCCGGAACTGGTCAGCAAGCGTTTGGATAGGGAATTGACTTCTATTATTGAAAACGGGTTTGCCGTACTGTATATGATTGCACAAAAGCTGGTTTATAAATCCAACCAATGTGGATACCTAGTTGGTTCCCGTGGTTCAGTTGGCTCCTCATTTGTAGCTACTATGGCAGGAATCTCTGAGGTAAACCCATTGGTTCCCCACTATGTTTGTCCTAATTGTAAATACAGTGAGTTTATCACCGATGGTTCGGTTGGTTCCGGTTACGACCTACCGGAAAAGAAATGCCCTAATTGTGGGGCGAATTTGAATCGGGAAGGCCACGATATCCCATTTGAAACCTTCCTTGGATTCCACGGGGATAAAGCGCCGGATATTGATTTGAATTTCAGCAACGAGTATCAGTCCAGTGCCCACCGCTATACCGAGGAATTATTCGGGAAAGACCACGTATTTAAAGCGGGTACGATTTCCACTGTGGCGGAAAAGACCGCTTACGGCTATGCGTTAAAATATCTAGAAGAACGGGAAATGACGGTAAATAAAGCAGAAGAACTCCGCCTCTCGATTGGCTGCCGTGGAATCAAGCGCACCACGGGACAGCACCCAGGGGGAATGGTAGTTGTCCCAGATGGCTATGATGTGTACGACTTTACCCCTGTACAGCATCCAGCTGATAAATCGGACAGCGATAATATCACTACCCATTTCGACTTCCACTCTTTGCATGATACTATTCTGAAATTGGATGAATTGGGACACATTGTCCCCACCATGTATAAGCATCTGGAGGATTTGACTGGGATTAAAATCAATGAGGTGACCACTAGTGATGAGCAGGTAATCAGTCTGTTTACTTCCCCAAAAGCCCTTGGAGTAACACCAGAACAGATTTTCTGCAAAACCGGAACACTCTCCTTACCAGAAATGGGTACCTCGTTTGTTGTACAGATGTTGATTGATGCACAGCCAAAATGTTTTTCCGATTTGTTACAGATTTCTGGCTTATCCCATGGTACTGACGTATGGCTGGGCAATGCTCAGGACTTGATCAAACAGGGGATTTGTACGATTTCTGAAGTAATTGGTACTCGTGATAGTATTATGACCTATCTGATCCACAAAGGACTGGAACCGGATATGGCGTTTAAAATCATGGAGATTACACGTAAAGGGAAAGCTCCCAAACTATTGACAGACGAACACAAAAAGGCAATGAGGGATTGTGGAGTACCAGAATGGTATATTGACAGCTGTTTGAAAATCAAATACATGTTCCCACGAGCTCATGCTGCAGCTTATGTTATCTCTGCAATTAAGTTGGGATGGTATAAAATATATAAACCGTTGGAGTATTATGCAGCCTATTTTACAGTGCGTAATGGTGATTTTGATGTGGAGACCACGATGCAAGGACAGGAAGCTGTTTCCAGAAAGTTGGAACAGCTTCGTGCAAAGGGGAACGACCGTTCTGTAAAAGAAAATGATACCTATGATACTCTGCTGATAATCAATGAGATGCTTTGCAGAGGATATGAATTCCTTCCCGTGGATTTGTATCGTTCCCATGCGATCAAATACCTACTTGAAGATGGGAAGATCCGTCTCCCATTCTGTGCGTTGAAAGGCTTAGGTGAAGCAGCTGCGAACAACCTTTACCAAGCTGGGCAGGAAGGAGAATACATCTCGGTAGATGAGGTGAGTAATCGTGCCGGAGTTTCCAAATCAGTGATTGAAATTCTGGAAACAGCGAATGTTTTTGGCAATATGCCAAAAACCAGTCAAATGACTCTATTTAATTTATAAGAAAAGAAAATTGGTTAAAATATCGGGATGATCAACTCATCCCGATATTTTTGATTATGTTTTTAGATTAGAAAAAATCTCCTGGTTTTACCGGAGGAAGAAAAAGAGTAGTGCAAGAACAATAATGGCTAGCTTTATACGAATCCAAAATGGGAAAGGCTGTATGAAAAAAGATATCCAAGTTAAAGTGACCGTGTTTATAGGTATCAGTCATGTGATGCAATAATATAATTCATTACCTATTATAAGGGACTATTACTGTTTGAACTCGGTGGACTTGACTGTTTTATAGGCAGGATAAAGACATAATTTTTTTGATTTTCTCAATTTGTTGCATACTTATATTTTACAAAGACATGATGAAAGATTTTAAAAATCAATAAATCGTGAATTTTGTTCTATAATTGTAAAAATAAAACAAAGGGCTTGATTTTAAATCAAAAAAGTATTATACTTTATTTTAGCACTCAAGGTATATGAGTGCTAAAACTTTGACTTAATTTTTAAGAGGTGTAAAATCAGCATGGAAAAGAAACAATTTAAAGCAGAATCCAAACGTTTGCTTGATTTAATGATTAACTCTATTTATACACATAAAGAGATTTTTTTAAGGGAATTAATTTCTAATGCCAGTGATGCAATTGATAAGCTTCATTTTAAATCCTTAACCGATGATTCTATTGGATTAACCCAAAGCGATTATAAAATCCATCTGGCTGCGGATAAAGATGCCCGTACTTTAACAATTATCGATAATGGAATTGGTATGACCAAAGATGACTTGGAAAATAACTTGGGGACCATTGCCCAGTCAGGTTCTTTTGCGTTTAAAAAAGAAAATGAAACCGGTGATGATGTAGATATTATTGGTCAGTTTGGGGTAGGGTTTTACTCCGCCTTTATGGTGAGCAAACATGTTGCTGTCATCAGTAAAGCATATGGTTCTGATCAGGCTTACCGCTGGAAATCCGATGGTGCGGACGGTTATACCATTGAGGAAACCCAACGAGATGGTTTTGGTACAACAATTATCCTGACCATTAAAGATGATACGGAAGAAAATCACTATGATGAATTCCTGGACGAATATCGTATCCGTGGTTTAGTAAAGAAATATTCCGACTATATTCGGTACCCAATCACCATGGATGTAGAGAAGGAAAGGAAAAAAGAGGGCTCCGAGGACGAATATGAATCCTACATTGAGGAGGAAACCCTTAACAGCATGCAGCCAATCTGGAAAAAGGCAAAAAATGAAGTAACAGATGAGGACTACAATAACTTTTATAAAGAAAAATTCTTTGATTTTACCGATCCTATGAAGGTAATCCACAGCAAAACTGAAGGTTCTGCCACCTACAATGCATTGCTGTTTATTCCATCTAGAATTCCATATGATTTTTACACCAAAGGGTATGAAAAGGGCTTGCAGCTGTATTCCAGCGGTGTTTTAATCATGGATAAATGCGGAGATTTACTACCAGATTATTTTGGATTTGTAAAAGGACTAGTGGATTCTGAGGATTTATCTCTGAATATCTCCAGGGAAATGCTTCAGCACGATCGCCAGTTAAAATTGATTGCTAAAAGCTTGGAAAAGAAAATTAAAAACGAACTTACCAAAATGCTGAAAAACGAGCGGGAAAAATATGAGAACTTCTTCAAGAATTTTGGTATTCAATTAAAATTTGGGGTATATTCCGATTATGGTGCCCATAAAGACGAATTGAAAGATTTGATCCTGTTCCATTCTTCCTTTGAAAATAAATACACTACATTGCAGGAATATGTTTCCCGCATGAAACCGGAACAGAAAGAAATCTATTATGTTTGCGGTGATAAGTTGGAACAGATGGAACATCTACCACAGACCGAAATGGTAAAAGATAAAGGGTTTGAAATCCTCTACCTGACAGATGATGTAGATGAGTTTGCGATGAAGACACTGGGAGAATACGAAGGCAAGCAGTTTAAATCAGTATCCAGTGGAGAGCTGGACCTGGAAACTGATGAGGAAAAAGAACAGGTAAAACAGCAGCAGGAAGAACATAAAGACCTGTTTGCTGCAATGAAGGAATCACTGGGGGATAAAGTAAGTGAAGTACGTTTGTCCCAACGGTTAAAAACCCATCCAGTATGCCTGACTACTAGTGGGGAGATTTCCTTGGAAATGGAAAAAGTATTGAATTCTGTTCCAAATAACCAGAAAGTTTCCGCCCAGAGAGTATTGGAAATCAACGCAAATCATCCAATTTTCCAAAAACTTTGTGCTTTACAGGATAATAAGGAAAAACTGGCTTCTTACGCAAAATTATTATATACCCAGGCCAGCTTGATGGAAGGACTTCCGGTCGATGATCCAGTGGAATTCTCCAACCTGATTTGTGATTTAATGGTAGAAGAATAATCCCGTATTTTATTTCTAGCTGTGCCTAGAACTTACAGTATCGTTAAAAGCAACAGAAAAGTGTGATTCATATAGATGACAGCCTGGTAATTCATACATTGCCAGGCTGTTTTTTTATGTTCTGTTTTTCAGGATTTTCACATGGAATAATAGATTTGAAATCCTCGATTTCATAGCAAAAAATTAAAAAACTCAATTATCTATGTATATTTTTTGTCTAAAGTGAAATATGAAAAGAACTGTTTACAATGATAATACAACAATTATAAAGCCTTATTTAATGACTGATACGAAGAAAGAACAAGACAGGTGAGAAATAACACTTGAACTATTGTGTTATTTCATATATTCTATATATAATTGTAAAAGTAGAAGAGAAGTGACAATTCATTTTACTTATTTTATCATTTACTGGTTTAGGAAGGAGGACCTCATACATGAAAACAAAGGTAAGAGTGATTCGTCTGATTGGAGCTATTGTATTTGTACTGGCGATTGTTTTTTTGTATTGGGGAGTAAAAGGAATTACCAACATACGCCCTGCTTCTGATTATGAGGACATGGGTATTCATACTTTTGTGCCTGATCGAGTTTTGCCTGTTTCAGTGGAAAATACTTCTACCGGACGAGATAAACGGCTTTATCCTACCAAGACAATATATGTAGTTTATTATCAAGCTTTGGATGGAAGTGGATATCAATGGAAAGTAGAAACTGGCAACAAGAAAAGTGATGCTAATCAGATTCTGTACGAAGGAAAAAGTGTGAAATAGCGAGTATTGTCCATTAAAGATACCAAAAAATATATCACTGTGGAAGATGAACTGACAATTGATACTTATGTAAAAGGGCAACTACACCAGTATATCTGGATGGTTGGATTGTCCATTGGCTATTTGATATTTTGTCTTGTAGTATGGATGGTTATAAAACGTCGTAAAAATAATAAAACAGAAGAATAGCAATCGTTTTGTCATGCAAATTCCTTGCTTATTTTGATATTGCAATAATGGAATCTATTTTTGATAAAAGAAACGATATATTGCCAAGTGTTATCAGAATAGGAACCGATTTGATACATAAAATGATGTGACTGACGATGAGAGGAATCTGTTTCTTTCCGTAAGTTTTTAAACGATCCATGATTTGTTTGATAATTGTTTGCATATTGATTCCTGTTGATTAAAAAATGATTTAAAAAGGAGGTTTATACAATGAAAAGAAAAAAACTTATTCCAATCATTAGTGTTGTTTTTTCATTTGTCTGTGCGATTCTGTTATTCCTAAATTGGAATGTAGAATCGTTATTTCAACAAGATGAAATGCCAGTTACCATGAGCAATATAAAACATGATACCAAAACAGATTTTACTGGATCTATAGCAGGTGAGGATATTCCACGATTGGTTAGCGCAGACGATTTTTCAACAATGCAAACGAAAGTGGATTATATGACAGCAGATCCAATTGGGATTGTTACTACTGGTGTTTCCAGCTTAAAGCCATGGGTAGACCATTACACTACAAAAAGCTATAAAGGTAGAACGTCAACTGGTAGTCGTCGGGCCGAGGTAACCCAATCGAAATTTGATATTTGGAACAATTATAATCCATATTATCTGTTAGAACTTCCAGACCATACCTACCTATTGGCACAGATACCACAGACAGCAGCAGATGCAATCAAAAAAGGTAAAAATATAACTCTTCCGATCGGTCAAAAAGTAGGAATAACAGATACTGCCAAGAGATATCTTACTCCTATCTGCAAAGAATATGGGGTCGATATAAATGGTGTGTACTATGCTTTTAATAATCAATGGCAAAAAGAACACCACTCTACCTTTTTGTTGATACGCTTTGGAATCTCTGCTGTTCTTTGGTTAGTGCTATCTGTGGGAATAACCCTTTTGGGGAATAAAATTTTTTTAAAAAAAGAACAAGCTAAAATATAATAAGAAAAGAAACAATATCGGATTTTGGTGTGATATTATTTTTAATAGGTAAAACAATTTCTCTTTGCATCATCAATGGGAACAATCTTCTGTGAAAATGTTGGTATTTGTTGAATATATACAAATATTTAGGTGGATGTTTAGTAACTATAAATTTGTATTTTGAATCACTTTTTGCTATAATAGAGATGTTCAGGTGTTTTTTACATAGTAGCACCTGTTTACAATTTTCCATGTAAAAAAACTAAGTATGGGAGTAATGAACGTGTATAAGATCGTAAAAAAAAGAATGCTTTCTAGCAATATCTTTTTAATGGATATTGAAGCGCCACGTGTTGCCAAATCTGCAAAACCAGGGCAGTTCGTGATTGTAAAAATGGATGACAAAGGAGAACGTATCCCTTTGACAATCTGCGATTATGACGCAGAAAAAGGTACTGTTACGATTGTGGTGCAGACCATTGGTTCCTCCACAAAATTAATGGAAGAATACGAGGAGGGGGATGCTTTTGAAGACTTTGTTGGTCCTTTGGGCAACCCTAGTGATTTGATTGATGAACCAATTGAAAAATTAAAAGAGATGAAAATTCTATTTGTTGCCGGTGGTGTTGGTACCGCTCCAGTTTACCCACAGGTAAAATGGCTGCATGAACAAGGTGTGGACGCGGATGTTATTATCGGCGCAAAAACTAAGGATATCGCTATTTTAACCGAAGAAATGGCTGCTGTTGCAGGCAATTTGTACTTAGCTACCGATGATGGTTCTTCCGGCTTTAAAGGGATGGTAACCGATCGTCTGAAAGCTTTGGTGGAAGAAGAAGGCAAACATTATGACCGTGTTGTTGCTATTGGGCCAATGATTATGATGAAATTTGTTTCTTTGCTGACCAAAGAATTGAATATTCCTACTATTGTCAGCCTGAATCCAATCATGGTGGATGGTACTGGTATGTGCGGCGCTTGTCGTGTTACTGTAGGAGACAAAGTAAAATTTGCTTGTGTAGATGGTCCTGAATTTGACGGGCATTTGGTAAACTTTGATGAAGCAATGCAACGCCAAGCAATGTATAAAACCGAAGAGGGCAGAGCTGAATTGCGCCGCAGAGAAGGGGATACTCACCACGGCGGATGTGGACATTGCGGAGGTGACGAATAATGGATAGATTTAAAAGAATTCCCGTAGCAGAACAACCTGCTGATGTACGTGCAAAAAACTTTGAAGAAGTTTGCTTGGGTTATACCGAGGAAGAAGCAATCCAAGAAGCATCTAGATGCTTGAATTGTAAAAAACCTTTATGTGTAACCAAATGTCCTGTAAGTATTCATATTCCAGAATTTATTCAACAAGTAAAAGAGGGTAATTTTGCAGAAGCTGCAAAAATTATTGCACAGGATTCTGCTTTACCAGCTGTTTGTGGTCGTGTTTGTCCACAAGAAACCCAATGTGAAAGTAAATGTGTATTGGGAATTAAAGGTGAACCGGTTTCCATTGGTAAGCTGGAGCGTTTTGTAGCTGACTGGGCTAGAGAACATGATGTTGATTTGAGTGCAAAAGAACCAGATAACGGCATTAAAGTAGCTGTAATCGGCTCTGGTCCTGCTGGGATTACTTGTGCTGGTGATTTGGCAAAACTAGGTTACGAAGTAACCATGTTTGAGGCCCTTCACGAACCAGGCGGAGTTTTGGTATACGGTATTCCAGAATTTAGGTTGCCAAAATCCACTGTTGTTGCCCATGAGGTAAACAACCTGCGGAAATTAGGCGTTAAAATTGAAACAAATGTTATTATCGGCAGAACAGTAACTATTGACCAACTGTTTGATGAAGAAAACTTCCAGGCTGTATTCATTGGCTCCGGCGCTGGTTTGCCAATGTTTATGGGAATTCCAGGGGAAAACGCCAACGGTGTATTCTCCGCGAACGAATTCCTCACAAGAAGTAACCTGATGAAAGCGTTCCGTGACGATTATGATACTCCAATCCGTGCAGGACAAAAAGTTGCTGTTGTCGGTGGCGGTAACGTAGCAATGGACGCAGCAAGAACAGCATTGCGTTTGGGTGCTGAAGTACATATTGTGTACAGAAGAAGTGAAGCAGAACTTCCAGCTCGTGTGGAAGAAGTTCACCATGCAAAAGAAGAAGGCATTATCTTTGACCTGTTGACCAATCCAGTAGAAATCCTGGAAGATGAAAAAGGATGGGTAAAAGGTATGAAATGTGTTCGCATGGAATTGGGTGAACCAGACGCTTCTGGTAGGAGACGTCCTGTTCCAGTAGAAGGTTCTGAATTTATCATGGATGTTGACACTGTTATCATGTCTCTTGGTACTTCTCCAAACCCATTGATCTCCTCTACCACAAAAGGTTTGGATATCAACAAATGGAAATGTATTGTTGCGGATGAAGAAAGTGGCCAAACTTCCCGCGAAGGTGTATTTGCAGGCGGTGACGCTGTAACTGGTGCAGCTACTGTTATCCTGGCAATGGGTGCAGGGAAAAAAGCAGCGGCAGCAATGGATGAATATTTAAAAAATAAAAATAAATAAGTTTATTGAGGACTAAGAAAAAACCTCCTGAAATTCCTTTTCAGGAGGTTTTTTCATGGTGTCTTTGGACATGAAAAAAAGAGTAGTGGAACAATTCTAACGACAGGCTTTATATGGGCTGAAAAAGGAAAGGCTGTACGAAAAAAATAGCGAATTGCCCCATTTATGGGTGGTATGTGCGATATTAGTATCATAGGGGATAAACTGGCAATAACATCTTTAGAGGCTGTGCAAACTGCCACTTGAACTGATAGTTTTGGCTCATAATTGTATTCGGAAACTCTTGGTTTTATCGGGAGAGGTATCTCGTCAAAAAGGTTTTCACTTCCGGCAAAGCAGGTTATTAGAAAAGAAACTGGAATCAAGAATAAAACGAAATGGAACTTCTTGAACAAGAAGGAGGGTAGATGTAGTTGAAGAAAATTTGCGGTGTGTTTTTCGATGCTTGTAGCTTGCCTTTTTAGGGCGATTCAAGCTTTCGACTCATTTGTAGGTTTAAACTAGAGAAACTAGGATAAATGGATAAGATGACGAGTAGATTGTGGCGTTTTAAATAATAAAATGGAACTAGTTGATATCCCCGTTTATAAATAAAATACTTATTCGATAGTATAATCACTTTAACTTTTTTCTGCTGGGCAAAACAGGAATAAGCATGACTTTTTAGGAATCAGATACAAAAAAATAGAAAATAATTTACATATTAACATATTTACTTTATTATAAATATTATCTATAATAAGAAAAGAAATATTGTTTTTTTAGGCGGAATAAGATATAAATACAACTGAATTGTTCGAATATTGTTCTGAATCAGTAAATGGATATTTTATTCCCAAATTCCACTTAGCAATGGTTGAAATGGGCAGTTTTTATCATTGCGTAATTTCATGAATAAAAGCGGGGTACTTATGAAACAGAAACTAGCATTAAAATTACTTTCTTTTTTCCTCTCGGGGATCATGGTGGCAGGGATAATGTCCACTACAGCATTCGCTTCAGAAAATACACAAACAACATCACAAATTATTTCTCAGTTAGAACAACAGAATGAGCCGGTAGAAATACAGCCTTTTTCCAATTATGAAGGAGGAGCACGGTTATCCAGCCAGGCAAAGGATATTTACAATGGGTTGTATGATCTGGTACAGGATATTGTTTCTGGCAAAACAAGGACAGCAAAAATAAGTTCTTTAAAAATTTCCCATTATAAATCCTCTACATTGAGTTCTGATTTTAACAAAGCATTAAACGCCTTATTAACGGACTTGCCAGAACAGCTATTTTGGTATGATAAAACCCAAGGCTGTGTTTATACCGATTATAAAAATGGAAATTTAGATGTTAAAATGAGTGTGGCCAAAGATTATCGGGATAGCAGCGCTTCTGCGGAATCAATCCGTATCAACGGCCAGACAAAATATTATTATTTTACAGTAGATTCTTATAAAATGAAACGTGCTACCAATGCTTTGATTACAGCCCAAAATGTTGTGGCACAAGCGGCAGGAAAGAGCTTAGTAGAAAAATTATCTTATTTTAATCAGTGGATTTGTGACCATGTAAATTATGCGGATGCTACTTCGTCTTCTTATGGCGACTTGTTCCAACTGGTTTATGTATTTGATGGCAACGCTTCAACCAATGTTACATGTGAGGGATATGCGAAAGCATTCCAGTATTTATGCGATATGGCGGGGATTCAGTGCTACACAGTAAACGGCTATGTAGGAAACACCGCTAGTTCTGCTTTTGCCCATATGTGGAATGTAGTGCCAATGAATGGTTCCAATTATATTGTAGATGTAACAAATAATGACAGTTTCCTCAACAGTGGTTTTGGATATGAAAGCTTTTTCCTGGCAGGTGGCCCTACCAGTAATGGCTGGACTACTATAACGGTGGATAGCCTAAACAAAGCCATGTACCAGTACCGTGATGATTCGATAAAACCTGTGATTTCCAACAGCAATTATAATAGCAATTCTGGCTATCAAACATCGGATAGCAGTACCAGGCAGACAGTTCGTGTATCAGGCGGCGTGGTCTATCGATATGGGGAAACTGGCAGCAGCACCAGTTTAACGGCGCCAATGGGAACCCGTGTTACTGTCAAAGCGGATATGGCTAAAAACGAACTGTTTACTAAATGGGAGTTATCCGGCATTGATGCACTTCCAAATGTTTCTCCAGCAAACTGGGAAACTTCCGAAACCATTAGTTTTGACTTGCCTATCGGGGTAACCAGTCTGAACTTAACAGCGGTTGTAAAAGAATTGCCCGGTGTTTTGCCTTATTATGATGTTTCTTATAGTGATTGGTTTTTTGATGCCGCAAAGTATGTATATGACCGTGGTATTATGACAGGATTTAATGAAACTACCTTTGGGCCAAATGAATGTATGGCAAGAGACCATCTGGTGACCATTCTGTATCGACTAGAAGGGGAACCACATGTGGCATATCAGCCTATATTTTCAGATGTACCAGATAATGCTTATTTTACGAATGCGGTATTGTGGGCAAAACAAGTTGGGATAACAACAGGCTACCAGGATACAGATGAATTTGGGGTAGGGGTATTGATTACCAGAGAACAGTTTGTAACCATGTTATACCGATACGCCCAGTATAAAGGATTGGACACCAGCCAAAAAACATCGATTGGCAATTATGAAGACGGAAATCAGGTAAGTACATTCTCCAAAGAAGCAATGGAATGGGCACTGGGCTGCGGTATCATCAAAGGGCAAAACAACCAGCCAGTCATTGACCCGCAAGGTCAAACAGGAAGAGCGGCCGGAGCAACGATGATTATGCGGTTTATGGAATACTACGATTTATAAAATAGGAAAAATTGTTGATAGCATTTTAAAAATGTCATCTTCAGAGAGAAGTATATTAAGAAAGTAACTGTAAAGAATAGCTGTTTATAAAGTTTTATTTATTCTGATTTGGAGATACTGATTACATGATGTTTTTATTTTTATCAGTGAGTCAGATTGATGTAGTTCCAATGCGAATAGAGGAAAGCATAAAAGAAATATCATACAGGTTTCTATAAAAAAAGCCAGTAGGGTTAGTCTAGAAAGAATATCCCTATTGGCTTTTTCATTTCAAGAATGGTGTGTTGTCATACAATAAAATTATTTTTGTGAAAGAACCGCAGTAATATAGTATTATTATGATGTGGTATCAGTATTGGTCAAACATAAAAACAAGATAGATTTTTTGTATTCTATCTTGTTTTATATGTTACTTTTCGTTGTATATAAAATATAGTTGACCTTTATTTTTTATTGGATTTCTACGATATAGGCATCAAATTGAGGTAGGGTAACGGTAGAACCTAATACAGATTCATAGCTGGTTTCCCCTTTTAACTGTCCGTACATAGTGATCACGTCATCTTCCAAAACCCGGGTAGAAGATTTGGCGTAGTTTTTTACATAAATAGTGTCTGTCCAATAAGTAGAGTAGGTTCCTTGTTTGGTAATGTTGACCCGCAACGTATCATATCCATACCCTGCCATTACTTGAACTACTTCTCCTGTAAATACAGCATATTTTCCGTTGTATTCGGAAGGATTGCGGGCAATTTGCTCAAAGCTGTATTTTTGACAGTTGCCTTTTAACCATTGGTTCTTTTCTTCCTCTGTCATATTATAGGATTCGCTGTTAATAATTTGACCGCAAACAGTACATTTTTGGATGCGGGTTCCGGCATCTGAATAGGTAGCTGGTGTTTGAATCTCCCAATCCGCTAAGGTATGGTCTAATTTTGGAATGATCTTTGGTATCCTTGCTCCACATACAGTGCATGTACTTTCTTTCGAGCCTTCCTGTGAACAAGAAGCAGGCTGGGTTTCTGTCCATTCACCTGGTGTATGCCCCAAAGCTTCTCCTGTCCGTTCGCCGCATAGTTTACAGGTTTTTGCTTCTGTACAAGTAGCATCTTTCCATTGGTGGTCACCCAATTTATCATCTGCGGTTTTTCCACATTTGCTACAGGTTTTTGGTGCTTGGCAGGTTGCTTCTTCCCATTCATGGTCACATCCACAGGATGTTAAGAATAAACAGGTACAAACAACCGCAAGAACGATTGTTAATCCTTTTTTCATATAAATTCCTCCATAATTTTACTTTTCATCCCTATTATAGCAAAAAAATAGTATTTCGTCTACAATTTTCGACAAAATAAAATATAATTTGCAAACATATGTTTTTGTGATAAGTATTTTGTTCGTAATAATTTCATTTGTAATACAGATTTTTTTACAAAAATGGAAAAAAACTCTTGACTTAGAGTGCACTCCAAGTGATATGATAAAATCCATAAGGAGGGAAAATAAATGGAATTAACAGAAACGAAACAACAAAAACAGTTTTTAAAGGAAAGCAGCTGTTTTTCAGAAACAGACCCGGAATTTTCTGAATTGTTCCAGAATTTTGCGTTTGATGCTGTAATTGACCAGGGAAATTTGGATAACCATACTCGAATGATGGCGATTATTTCCACTTTATTAGGGTGCCAAGGAATAGAAGAATTTACTGCAATGCTTCCAGTTGCAGAACAATCGGGAGTAACACCTGTTGAATTGAAAGAGATTGTTTACCAGGCAGTGGCCTATTTAGGTTGGGGTAGAGTGCGCCCATTTTTGTCTGCGTTAAACCAGTATTTTGAGAAACAAGGCATTTCGCTCCCATTGGAAGGGCAGTCAACTACTACACCTGAAACCCGTTTACAGGCCGGAATACAAACTCAGGTAGATATTTTCGGGGATGGTATGAAGGAATTCTACAAATCTGGCCCGGAAGAATCACGCCATATCAATTATTGGCTGGCGTCCAACTGTTTTGGAGATTATTACACACGTAAAGGATTGGATTACGCACAGAGGGAATTGATTACTTTTTGTTTCCTTTCTGCCCAAGGAGGATGCGAACCGCAATTGATCAGCCATGCAGCAGCCAACATGAAGGTGGGGAATGATAAGGAATTCTTGATCCAGATTGTTTCCCAATGCCTGCCCTATATTGGGTATCCACGGAGTTTGAATGCGTTGCGTTGTATCAACCAGGCG
Source organism: Clostridium facile (assembly GCF_014297275.1). Taxonomy (NCBI): domain Bacteria; kingdom Bacillati; phylum Bacillota; class Clostridia; order Eubacteriales; family Clostridiaceae; genus Clostridium; species Clostridium facile. The sequence goes on along the minus strand of NZ_JACOQK010000001.1, from coordinate 1,117,304 downwards.
GCGGAACAAGTATAAGGATGTGATAGGTATCATGGATATCTTAAAATGCTATCTTGCCTATTTGTAAAACAGAACAAATACAACTGTTTTTGTAAACTGTTAGGATATCAGTAATTTTTTGATAAATAATTTCTCGCAAAACCGAACGTATTCATTTGTTTTTATCATATCTCAAAGTGAAGAAAGGAAAAGACTGGTTGATAAGTGGCGGTATTTTTGAGGTGGAAACATCGTTTTCAGGATCTGTTTTTTAAATTTTGCAAACGGTCTGTTTTGTGGATAGATTCCAGCCCGGTGTTACGCTGAAGTTTGTATATGCTAGATACAGCAAAATAATAAAGCAAAAAGGAAGTGTTTGAATGAAACCATTGGTATTGTATTATTCTTACAGTGGAAATACAAAACAAGTCGCGGAAAAAATCCACCAGGAAATTGGTGGAGATATTGCCAGAATTGAAACAGTGACTCCTTATACTGGGGATTATAATACAGTAGTTAACCAAGGAAAAAAAGAGGTTGACCAGAGGTATCATCCTCCTATCCAGCCAATCGGGGTTGATATCAGCCAGTATGATACGATTGTGTTGGGATCTCCTGTCTGGTGGTATACCTATGCCCCTGCGGTAGCAAGTTTTTTGGAGCAAAATTCCCTGGCAGGTAAAAAAGTGTATCCATTTATTACAGATGGCGGATGGATTGGACACACAATTAAAGATTTGCAACAAAGTTGTCCAGACGCCTTGGTACAACCGGAAATTGATATCTATTTTAGAGCTTCCAGCATGGCAACTTCCCAGGAGGAACTCAGCCGTTGGATTCATCAAATATCTTAAGGAAGGGAGGAATATTATGGAGTATCGGATATTAGGAAGGACAGGGATACAAGTCAGTGAGATTGGTCTAGGATGTGAGGGTTTTAATGGACGTAGCATGGAGTTTACTAGAGAATTGTTTGAGTATGCTATTTCCCAGGGAGTAAACTGCATGGATCTGTATAGTCCAAATCCAGAATTGCGGGACAATATTGGAACGGTATTGCAAGGCAGGCGGGAAAACTTTATTATGCAGGCACATCTTTGCACCGTTTGGCAGGATGGGCAGTACAAAGCCACCCGCAAACAAAATGAGGTAAAAGAATCGTTTGAGGATTTGTTAAAGCGCCTGAAAACGGATTATATTGATATTGGTATGATCCATTATGTGGATTCGGTGGAAACTTGGGATGAAATTGCCAACGGTGATGTGATACAGTATGCTCTGGAACAGAAAAAAGCGGGGAAAATCCGTTTTATCGGATTGAGCAGCCATAATCCAATTGCCGCGTTAAAAGCGGTAAAAAGCGGATTAATCGATGTATTGATGTTCAGCATCAACCCCTGTTACGATTTGTTGCCGGGGGATGAGGATTGTGAGAACCTCTGGTCGGAAGAAAGCTATTCCAAGGATTTGATCAATATGGATCCAAAGCGGGAACATTTATATGAAGTCTGCCAACGCTTAGGCGTTGGAATCACCGTCATGAAGGCGTTTGGCGGAGGTGACCTGTTGAGTAAGTATTCTCCAGCAGGTATGCCGCTTACCGTTAACCAGTGCATCCACTATGCGCTGACCCGTCCCGCTGTTGCTACTGTCATGTCCGGCATCCATTCCATGGAGGAATTGCGGGCAAATCTGGAGTATGAAACCGCATCTGAGGAAGAGCGGGATTATGCTACAGCATTTGCGTCTCTTCCAAAAATCAGCTGGAAAGGGCATTGTATGTATTGCGGACACTGCGCTCCATGCCCGAAAGGGATTGATATCGCGGCAGTGACAAAGTTCCTTAACCTAGCCAAAGCACAGGGGGAAATTCCGGAAACAGTACGGGAACATTATGCTGCATTGCCTCATTTAGCCAGTGAGTGTGTCCAATGCGGGCAATGTGAAAAACGCTGTCCGTTTGAAGTACCTGTGCGAAATAATATGAAACAGGCACAAGATATTTTTCAGAAATAGAAAATAAAATCTAATTTTAAGGATACCTAGTGTTTATAAGAAGATATGCACACTATGGTATAACACAATCAAAATAAAGGAGATTTGACTATGTCTACTATTACATTGAATAAAACCTCATTTAAGGCAAAAACCATTACTACTATTTTGGCAATCGCTACTGCGATTGTTTTACCACAATTGTTCCATGTCATGGGAATTATTTCCGGTACTGGAGCGATGTTGGGCTCTGTATTTTTACCAATGCACATCCCTGTATTTGTTGCAGGATTAATGGCGGGGCCAGTTGTTGGCATCATTGCCGGTGCGGTTAGCCCATTGGTCAGTTTTGCGATTTCCGGTATGCCAGCAGCAGCGTTATTGCCGTTTATGATGTTTGAACTGGCTGGATATGGTTTGGTAAGTGGTTTGTTGGTTCATGTCAAAATGCCTGTATTCGCAAAACTGGTTATCGCTCAAGTTGCCGGCCGTGTAGTAAGAGGAATCGCCATCGCCATCGCTGTATTTGGTTTTGGAAACCAAGCGGTTCAACTTGCTTCTATCTGGACCAGTGTTGCCCAAGGTCTGCCAGGCATCCTTTTACAATGGGCAATTATTCCACTGTTGTCATACCGTATGGAAGGGCTCAAAAAATACTATGAATAATCTACAAAAAGCAAAGGAAATTTTGCTGCAACAGCCTTATACCTGTGTGGTGTGCAAGGAGGATACCATGTATACCAGTCAATCCAGAGGGGTTGTCCCTTTAGTGGAATGGATTCAAAGCGGCACAGATTTAACAGGGTTTTCCGCAGCTGATAAAGTCATCGGAAAAGCATCCGCGCTGTTGTTTGTGATGTTAGGGATAACAGCGGTGTACACTCCAGTTGTCAGCGAAAAGGCGGCGGAAGTGTTCACCCAATATGGGATTGAACTGGAATATGGTCAAAAAGTCCCTATGATTATCAACCGTGCGGGAACAGGTCCCTGTCCAATGGAAAATGCTGTGGAAGGGATTTCTGATCCGGAAACTGCTTTGCAGAAAATACAGCAAACCTTAATAGAATTAAACATAAAATAGGATTCTTTTTGCAAGCGAAACAATTTGTAAATTGGCATGTAAAAAGGATAATGATCAATATGAGAAAGAAGGGATTCCGTTTGAAACGGCTTGGATTTGGTATGATGCGCCTTCCAAAAATCGGGGAAGACGATGCTAATATTGACATGGAAACTGTCTGTAAGATGGTGGATACATTTTTGGAAAAAGGGTTTACCTATTTTGATACAGCCTATATGTACCATGAATTTAAAAGTGAAATCGCTTTACGGGAAGCATTGGTGAAACGTCATCCACGGGAGAGTTTTACTGTGGCGACTAAAATGCCCACCATGTTTTTGAAAAAGCAGGAGGATTTGGACCGGATTTTTCAGGAACAGCTGGAAAAATGTGGAGTAGATTACTTTGATTACTATCTGCTTCATAACCTGAAGATTGACCACAATCAGATTGCGGAAAAATTCCATGCCTTTGAGTTTATCCAGCAAAAAAAGGAGGAGGGAAAAATCCGCAACATTGGTTTTTCCTACCATGATAACGCTGAGTTGCTGGATGAAATTTTAACCAAACATCCAGAAGTGGACTTTGTCCAACTGCAACTGAATTATTTGGATTGGGAGAATGAAAGCATCCAATCCAGAAAATGCTACGAGGTTGCCACTAAACACAAAAAACCAGTTGTAGTTATGGAACCGGTAAAAGGCGGCACACTAGCAAATGTACCGGAATCAGTGGAACAACTGTTCCACCAGGCGCACCCAGACTGGTCGTTTGCTTCGTGGGCAATCCGTTATGTTGCCAGCTTGGAAAATGTAATGGTAGTATTGAGTGGAATGTCCAATATGGAACAGTTGTTGGACAATACCGGTTATATGGAAGATTTTAAACCGCTGACAGCAGAGGAACAAAAGGTGATCTCCCAAGCGGTAGATCAAATTAACAAATCCATCGCAGTCCCTTGTACTGCTTGTGAATACTGCGTAGCAGGCTGCCCAAAAAAGATTGCTATCCCCAAATATTTTGCTTTGTATAACGCGGAACAGCTATCTTCCAACAAGGGATTTTCCATTCAGTCGGTTTATTACGAAAATTATGCCAAAACTTATGGGAAAGCCTCTGATTGTATTGAGTGTGGCCAGTGTGAGCGCGCCTGCCCACAGCATATTGACATCATTCAGCAGTTGAAAAATGTCGCCAAAGCGTTTGAATAATTCTGCTGGAAGGGTAGGTTATTTCTATCGCTAATCGGGAAAAGGCGGTTAGGGGATAATGTTTCCGATTTTATCCAATGTTTGGAACTTCTGTGTTTTATTTTCTCATGCAATATATCATCAAATAAAAATGATAGAGAAAGGTCCTAATAAAAAACTGCTATAGTATCTATTCTCTAAATAGTTTTACGCTAAAAACTACCATAAAACTATTTATATAAAAAAACAAGCCATTTTAAAATGGCTTGTTTTTTTATATAAGGGTATACCTATAAGTTGTATTATCTAGCTAGGAAATAAAATTTCCCTTTTGCGTATTATAGAATGATCCTGTATCAGAGTGTTTTGTTGCAATTGACATCCGCAACCTTATACTTGATAAAATGGAGGATGTCCTATTATAAATACGAGAGAAAAATGAAAAAATTATCTTTTTCTGCGAGTGAATAATAGCATACCACTTGCAAAAGCGATGGCTGCCAGCCCTGCGATTGGGGCGAAGTCGCCTGTTTTTGCTCCGTTCGTTTTGGATGTAGTGGATTCCTGTCCGGTCTGGGCAACATTTTCTGTTGGTGTTTCAGCAGAAGTTCCATCTACCGCTACCAGGTTATCCATTGCAGTTTGTACATTTGTTACTGCTGTGTCCACTTCGTCCTGGGTTGCGTTTTCATTTTCCATGATTGCATTTGCTTCATTTACTGCTACTTGCAGTACTGCGTAGCTTTCCGCTGTGTAAGCGTTCGCATCTTTTCCGTTTGCTTCCGCAATCACTTGTTGCAGGATGGATTTATCCGCTTTTAACCTCAGGTTGAGCATCGCGTTTAACAGGTTGTCAGCCACGGTATTGACTTCTGCCTGCATGGCGTCGCCATCTTCATATACTCCTACTGCTGCTTCCAATGCTGCGGTAAATTCCGCTTTTCCTGCTTCCACATACAGATCAAGTTTAGCGTTGATACCGTTGGCTGCTTCGATCAGGGAAGCAAGGGCGGTTTTATCTCCAGCTACAAATCCTAATTTATGGATTTCATTCAGCAAAGTCTGCCATGCTGCATCCACTTCTTCCTGTGTCGCTGCATTATTTCCTGCCACTGCCTTGGCGTTTTCCAACGCTGCGTCAAAAGATTTTTGTACGCTTTCAATGGCGTTGTCATATTCTCCGCTGGCTTTGGCATCTTCCGCATAGGTAATCACCGCATTTAAAATGGAAAGATCCAGCTGTTCCACTTCAATTTTCAGTTTTGCCATGGTTGGCAAGCCGTTGGCGAACCGGGCTACCACATAGGCGGAACCTTCCCGGTTTGCCGTCACAGTTGGCTGGTTGGTATCCAGGTTGGAAAGGCTCAAAACATCGGATACCATACCCTGTTCATCCTCAACAGTCCAAATTAGGGAGTTATCCTCCAGGCTGGAATTTTCCACTGTGGCGGTGACTTCCATCTGGCTGCCAACCGTCATCCTGTCGGAACTGCTGGTTAAGGTAATTTTACCGGTTTCCACAGGGGATGAATCTATCTGTTCGTTGTAAACCTCAATTTCCGCCAATTGCAGCCGGTAGTAGGAGGTTTCCTGTTTTGCTGGAGTCCCCAGTTTGGTTGGGAAAATCCGAATATAACGGGAGGTCTGGTCGTCAAACTGGTAGGTTTGGGCGCCATCGATGGAAGAAGCCTGTTGCCCGGTTACCTCCAATACGGTTTGGTAATCCCCGTTTTCATCCATTACCTGAATCTGGAATTCCTCCGGATAGTTTGGGGTTTCCCCATCCGCGGTAGTGGTGTCGGTACGTGGATAGATCACCAACTCATTAAATTTGGAAGCGGTGCCAAGATCGATTTCGACCCAAGGCTGGTTGGAAGTTAATTCCGCTTCAAAATATTTGTTGGAGGAGAACCCTCTGGCGCCTTTGGTGTTGGAATCCGTCTTGCCATCGGTCAGATAATTTGGTTTCCAGTCAGAACTGTTTAAGCTGTTGTTCGCTTTTACGGTTTTTCCAGCCGCCAGGTTTACTTTTTCCACCTCGTGCATGGATTTAAACTGGGCGGTCAGGTTGATGTTCTCATTAAGCTGTACATAGAGCGGACGGTTGGTTGTTTCTATTTTTCCAGTCCATCCAATAAACTGGAAATCCCCTTCAGTTGCCGCAACAGCTTCGATGGAAACAATACTTCCCGCCGGATAACTCTTGCTGAATGGGAACTGTTCCAGTTGCCCGTTGATCCGTACAGCGCCATCCCCAACAGCGTCCAGGCTGAGGGTGCATTCTTCCGCCGGATGGTTTTTGTTGTAAACTTCCAGCTCCATCAGCTGTACACGGTAAGGGTTGATGGCGGATTCATCCGCTGCGTAATCCCCCATGCGGGTTACATGGATTCGGATATAGCGGGCGGTCTGCACCTCAAAATCGATGCTAACCGGTGTTTTGTTCGGATTGGGGTCTACCACCACCTGTTTCACATCGGTGAAGGTTTCCCCATCGTTGCTGACCTGGATGATGAATTCCCGTGGGAAGTTAGGGGAGAGGTACTCCTCTGTATGGGAATTTGTCCTTGGGTAAAGCACAACGTTGTCAAACGTCTGGGTTTGTTTCAGGTCAACGGTGATGTCATATGGGGTAATGCTGCCGTCTTCCGCCACGTTTTTAATGACATTGGTGCTCATGCCGGTGTCCAGGTTGCCATCGGTCAGATGCTGGTTGGTCCAGGTGGAATTATTGATGGTATTGGTGGCCGTCACATTCCCGCCAAGGGCAAAATTGCTTGTTTTGTTGTACGCCGCGTTTAACAGGATGGTGGTATCGTTGGTCACTGTCAGGGTCAGGCTGCGTTCTGTGGAGAACAGGCTGCCGCCCCAGTTGATAAAGGTATCGTCCAGCGCTGTAATGGTGGCGTTTTCATTTTTCGGTACGGCAATCGTAGCCGGAAGGGTGTATTCCGTCCCCTCGTACTCAATCCTGGATTGGGAATCCACAGGGTCCTCAATGTGGACCAGATAATACTGTTTTTCCACTTCATCCTTAAAGTTGGCGGTTAAGCGGACCGGATGGTCTACCTGGATTGTAATGGTAGGATCCTGGGAAGCGTAGCTGCCGGACCATCCGGAAAATACCTTGCCTTCTTCCGGAACCGCTTCTACTGTGAGTTCAGAGCCAGCGGCAACCGTGTCGGTATAAGGAAGGTTGATTTGGGTTCCGTTTAACAGGATGGAACCGGATGCCCCATTGATTTCGATTGGATACTCCTGTGCTGTTCCAGGCTGGGCTGCTTCCGCATGGAAGTTCCAGCTGCCGGGCTGTACTACAAAATAGATGTATTCGCTGTCGTTTCCTGTGTAGGTAACGCCCTGTACAGCATCCGCCGCTGCCCCGTTGGCAAATACCACAGTATCCCCAACAGAAACCGTCATGTTTTCTTCCGCGAAGCGTGGAATGGCGATGGTAGCAGTGGTGTTGGCAGGGGAGGTGAAACCAAAATCAAATGTTTTGGCAGCAGCGTCCCGTTTTAAATCCACCTTGATTTCCCCTTTTACGGTGGAAACAGTCGAGCTGATCTGGTTTAACTCACCCATATCCGGTTTGATCTGGTATTCCGAATACCCTGGGGCAGTTGGGGCAATGCCGGCCATGTATCTGGACATGGTAACCAGTGGGCCGCCTGACCAACCGTGGTTGTTGGTGCCGGAGCTCTTGTTCCAATACTCCCACAGTGTGGTGTAATCATCTTCCACCATTGGAGTATAGCGGGTTTTCATCCTTGCCTGGGCGTCTTCCATCAAATCCATTTTACACAAAGCGTCCAGGATGTATTTTTCCATATATGGGCTGGAATTGTAGGTGTTTTTTAACAGCCTCTGGATGGTTGGATACTGGGTTTCATCCGCCAAGCCCGCCAATACAGCGATGGCGTTTCCACGGTCATCCGGTTGGGCGACAGCGTTGGAGCGGAAACCATCCTCTGTCCAAAGCGTCTGGTAGCCACGGTAAAGGGTCTGCATCCGGGCATCGTATAGGGCGATATCCTCATCGCGCCCGATTTCAGCCGCCATTTTTTTCGCTGCCCCAAGTGCCAGGTAATACCAGGCGTTTTCCAGGGTAATCATATCGGCGTTGTCGCCCCAGTCGGGCCATTCCGCTGTACCATAATGGTGAACCACTAAACCGTCGTCCCCAATTTCCCAAAGGTTCAGGTAGTTTTTGGCGGAATCATACATTTGTTCCAGAATTTCCTTGTTGCCGCTGTACATATAGTAATCCCAGTAGCCGTTGATCCCCGCTAGCTGCTGTACCGGGTATTCCAATAAGCGGGTACGGATTGGCACAATGGTTTGCAGCACATCGGTTTCCGGGTCCACATAGTTGGCCATGGTGTCCAGGCCTTTTTCGTACAGCAAAAAGGCGGAGGGGTCAAAGGCGTACGCAGCGATGTTCATATCGTTGGTGGCGTCCCCCCACCACTGGGCACGTTCCCGGTCAGGGCAGTCCATAAAATTATCCCTCATATTAATATACAGGGAACGCTGCGCTTTTTGCCACAGGGTATTATAGAAATCATCCTCACTGGAAAAACTGCCGGCAAATTCGGTATCATATCCAGTTTCCCGGTATTGCAGGCTGATAATCTCCACGCCGGCCGGGATGGTGTAGAACACATGCTGCCCATTGAACCAGCTCAGCGCCTCAAATTCCTGTTCCCCCTCTTTGGTGATGTAGGTGTTCATCACTGTGCCATAGCCCCGTTCGTTTACTTCGGTGCGCATTTCAATTTTCTTTCCGGCAGGGGCTTTCACCTTTAAGTATGGGGTGATCTGGGCATTGTAAGGCAGGTCCATCTGGATGACCTCATCCTCGGTGGTGACGTTTCCCCGGTAGGCATCCATGTTCAAATATTCTTTTAAGCCATAGTCCTTCCATTGTGGGATGGAGCGTTCGTATAGCTGGTTCCAAGGGGCGCAGGGGGCTTTGCCCAGTTCGGTGGCGTTTGCCCAGGAACTGTCGTCAAAGTCCGGGTCAGTCCAATCCCCAATTTCCAGACGGGCGTCATAATACACGTTGTATTCTGGTAGACGGTAGTTTGGCTGGTCCTCGTTAAAGGGGTTGTCGTCAATATAGGCGGCGTCCTTGCAGACCTTCCAGCTTTTATCCGAAACCACTTTCTGATCACCAAAATCCGCTTCAAACAAAAAGCCGCCTTTGCCGGAAGAATTATCCGAGAAGCTCTGGCTGAATTTTCCTTCCCCCAAAGCCACACGAGGGCCCCAGTACCACACCTGTACCGCAATGGTGTTTTCCCCTTCGTACAGATAGGGGGCAAGTTCCACTTCATCAAAATAAGTATCCTCCGGTGTAGGGCCGCGTTTCAACTGGCCCTCGAATACCACCGGTTCCCCGTTTACAGTCAGCCAGTAGCGGGTGTCCACTGCTATTCTGGCTGTAACGGATTCCGGCACCTGGTCCAGCGTAACCTCCTTGCGGAAATTCATCCAGGTATTTCCGGTATCGCTGTCATCCCAAATCCAGTTTGCCGTCCAGTCAGTAGTGGGTTTGTTCTCCGCATCCTCCACGCTGGCGGTTACAGTCAGCACTGGCGTACAGAGCAGGCAGCAGCTTAACACAAGGCTAAGCAATTTTTTCATTTTCCTCAAAGTCTTTTCCTCCTTTGTGCTACGAAATAGTAAATTGATTGTTATCCTCCTTTTCCAACAAAATTGTTGTTACTCCAGTTTCCCTGTTCCTTTCCTTTTCAGTATAATCGATTTCAAAAGAAAAAAATATCTCCAAATTCCACAAATATTTTAGTCGTTATTTGTGAAACTAGAAAACTCTCAATTTAATTACCAATAAAATTAATAGTAAGGCATCTTTTACTTTATTTTATGATCACACTTGTTGGTGCGGCCCAAAAATAGGGCATTTCCTATAATTTTTATTATTGAATATTGTTAAAATTTCTAAAAATTATATAGAAGTATTGTGTTCATAGTAATTATACGATATAATAAAAACGTAAAATATATTTTTACATGAAAAACCATTACTATCCAGGCAGCTCCACAAAATGATGTGGATTACACTGTTACTGGCTGGACAGGAGACCAAACCGCAGAAGGTTCCACCATTACTATAACTCCAACCAAAGATATGACATTAACAGCTCAAGTAGAATGGATTGGTCATGATAATCTGGCATTGAACAAACCGGTTAGCAGTAATGCTGGCTGGAATACCGGAGATTGGTCCAGTGAAAAACTGGTAGATGGAATTTTAGTAACCCAAGGCGGTAGTGCAGGGTTTACCACAACTCAAGGTCATACTCAGGATGTAGATTACTGGGTAGAAATCGACCTTGGAGAAGATACCACCTTTAACTGTGTACAGCTCTACCCAAGGTCAGATACTGTCGGTGTGAACGGTGGAGTAGCCTCCTTCCCAAGAAACTTCTCCTTTGAAGTAAAAGCGGATGGCGCAGAAGAATATACCACAGTATCTTCTTACGAAGATTACGAAGCAAGCCAGGGCAAACCATCTGTGTTTGAGTTTGAACCTGTAACAGCTCGGTATATTCGATTACACGTAACCAAACTGGGTGACGCAGCACAGGCTGACCCGAACTACTATTTCCTGCAATTGGCGGAAATGGGTGTATATGACACAACTGATATTCCAAATCCACCAGTAGAAACCAATAAAGATATCCTGAACAAAGTGATTACCTATGCTGAAGAACAGAAAGCATCTGATGACTTTAACAATGTTATCAAAGATGTACAGGAATCCTTTAATGCAGCATTGGATGCAGCAAAAGAAATTGCGGCAGATCCAGCAGCAACTCAGGATGCAATAAATGCAGCATGGAAAGCATTAATGACAGAAATTCATAAACTAGGATTTGTCAAAGGTGATATTACTTCCTTAGAAGCTCTGGTTGCATTGGCAGAAGGTTATGACATGAATGACTTTGTAGAAGCAGGTCAGGCAGAATTCTTAGAAGCGTTGAAAGCAGCGCAAGATTTATTAGCGGATAAAGACAATGCAATGCAGGCAGAAATCGAAACAGCAGAAACCAATCTGTTGAACGCGATGCTGAACCTGAGATACAAAGCGGATAAATCCATCCTGGAAAAAGTAATTGCGGAAGCCAACGGCAAAGATGCGAACGCATATACAGCGGAAAGCTATGCAGTACTGGAAGCAGCAGTAGCAGAAGCAAACGCAGTAATGGCGAACGAAGATGCAACCCAGGAAGAAGTAGACGCAGCAGTAGTAAGTGTACAAGAAGCAATGAAAGGTCTAGTAGCAGTAGAAAAACCATCTACCGAAACACCAGATGACAACAAAGCAAACGGTACACAAACAGGGCAAGAATCTACCACAACAAAAGCAAACGCAGCCAAAACAGGTGATGTTGCACCAATCGCAGGAGTAATGGCACTAGTATTGGCAGGCGCTGCAGTAGTAGCTCTGAAAAAGAAAAAATAATTGTATTTCCAAAACAGGAAAACAGAAAAGTGCATAACCTGCTATGTTAAGTAAAGAAAAATCCCTGTGTGGATAAACTGAACTGCACCCCATTTGTTAGACAGTATGATATAATGTCTAACGGATGGGGTGATTTTAATGCCAAAAGGAACACCAAACAAATGATACACACTAGAATTTAAAAAACTGGTAGTGGAAACCATGCAGAAAGAAAAGCTGAGCTATAGTGAAACTGCACGAAGATTTGAAATCAATGACCACAAACGGATCATGACATGGGAGCGCATCTACTCGACCGAAAGTTCGGAAGGCTTTGCCATGGAACGGCGTGGACGTAGCAGCAAAGGACGACCTCCAAAACAACTGCCAAAAAAGGTGGAAGAAGATTTGCTGGATGAAGTACAGCGGTTGAGAGCGGAGAATGACTACCTAAAAAATTTTCAAGCCTTGGTTTTGAAAGACGAGCGACACCAGCAGAAAAAACGCTAGTAGTTCAGAAGCTGAGGCAAAAACATTCTCTGAAGATACTTCTTTCAATCGCTCAATTGCCCCGAGCAAACTTCTACTATCATCTAAAACGGATGAAACACTCAGATAAATATGAATCATCTACTAAGGAAGGGATTATGGCGATCTACCACGAGAATAGAGGGCGATACGGTTATTGTCGCATCACGGCGGAGATGCTTAATCGTAGAATCAAGGTAAAGTGAAAAGGCTTGCCGCCTGTAATTCACAGACAGCAAACCCTTTCGACAGTTTGAATCATTTTTGATTTGAATTATTGTCTAATTTTTTGGGGTTACTTCAGCAAATTTACTGCCCCATATTGTGCAGACAGTACAAAAAGACCTCTAGTGCAGAAATATTGAGTTTTAGCAGGAATAGCGCAGCATGAGCGTACTGTTTCGATCTGGATGCGCTCGTGTTTGTGAAAATGATATATCGGTCAATCATATCGTTTGGTTCGGAGAAAGTGGCGGGTTTGTGCCAGTAGATGCATTCTGTTTTGAGGATGGAGAAGAAATTTTCTGCCATTGCATTGGCATATGGGTCCTTGTATCTTTCTCCGGTTTGGTCAGTCTACCTACAAAACCGTAGTAATCATTTCGAGATACCTTAAAGAAATTGCACATACTTGTTACTGGATACTCTTCTCGATGACCATATATTACTGCATATTTTACTGGTGGCCTCATTTCCTTCCTGCCAACTGCAGAAAATTCCACAGCAGTTTGTTTTTCATTTGATTTTATATGCCTGTTCCGCTAATCCCTACTTACTTTCGTCCATCCTTTGGGCTGTGGCATAATTCCTGCTGCCTGTTTTCTTTGCTTACGATGTTCTCGTTTTAGCAGTTCTTTCACCACATAGTTATCTTTGAACCCAAAATATTCTGACTTTTTCCTGCCTGAATCATTCCCTTGATTTCTGGTAATATTTCCTATACGTGCGTGTAATTTCTTTTTTGCATAATTAAGCCCTCTGATGTATCTATTTTCCTACATCAGGGGGCTTCTGTCTATTGTTTGTTTTTACTGAATCTGTTCAAAAAACAGTGGAGGATTTTTATCGGTCATAAAGGAAATGGTACAATGTAACAAGAAATACAAACAATACTTCGTATATAGGATAGATGGAACGGAAACCCATAGAATCATAGTCCATCTTTGAAAAAATATGCTATCCTTTCCCATAGGAGAAGAGCAAGTTATGGAAGATTTGTATTCTGAAAAAAAGAGAAGTAGAAACCGTTTATGAAGCAGGCTGTTCCAGTTTGATGTTTCGGTTCAGTTTTCTCATTTCTGGAATGATGAAAAAGGCAACAATGACAGCGGAAGCTGCGTCCGCGATTGGAGCGGAATACAAGATTCCATTTAACCCCATGAACAATGGAAGGATCAAAATCAAAGGGATAAGTAATAAAAGCTGTCGCAGCATAGATAGAATCGAAGCTTTGAGCGGCTGGCCAGTTGCCTGGAAATAGTTGGTGGATACAATCTGGAACCCAGCACAGAAAATACTGAACAGGTAAATCCGTAGGCAGCTCACCGCAAAACCGGTAAACTGGGCGTTTTCGTTGCCAAAAATACTGATGATTGTTTCAGGCATTGTCTGGCAAAAAATCCAACCAATCAAAATTAATGCTGTCGCAAAGATAACCGCCATCAAATAGGTCTTTTTAATCCTTCTGTATTGCTGTGCCCCACGGTTAAACCCCAGTATTGGCTGGGCGCCAATCCCAACACCTACACCAAATGCTGCCATAATCATGGATACTTTCATCACAATCCCCATTGCACTTAGGGCAACATCCCCACCAATTGGGCTTTGATTACCATAGTATACCAGTGAATTATTCATCACAACCTGCATAATACAGGCAACCGATTGGGTAATACCGGAGGAAACACCCAAGGTGATAAACCGCCAAATCCTTCTCCAGGATAGCTTTTGGTATTTCTTTTTCAGTCGCATATGGATGGGCTTTTTCACCTTTTTCACAAAGTAGATTGTCAACACAACGGCGGAGATAATCTGGGATGTAATTGTGGCAATAGCCGCCCCTTTTACCCCCCAGTGGAATACAAAAATATAAATTGGGTCAAGGATGGTATTTAGCACAGCCCCAATCAGCATCCCATACATAGACAGCCTTGGATGCCCGTCCGTCCTGGCGAGGTTGGACAGGACAATCCCAATCATGTTAAAGGGGGTACCAATTAAAATAATGGCTGTGTAGTCAATAGCATAGGGCATAATATTTGGTGTGGCGCCGAACAAGATTAAAATTGGTTTTAAAAAGATGAGCCCCAGTACCATCAAAACCACACCAACCAAGATGGTAAACAGAAAAGCGTTGTTTAACGTCCGTTCCGCTTCTTCCTCGTTCTTTTCCCCTAGGCGGATTGCGGCGTAGGCGCTGCTACCGGCTCCAATTAAGGTACCAAACGCCAGGATAATCGTCATGATTGGGAAAGCGACAGTGGTAGCGGCATTCCCCAAGTATCCGACCCCTTGGCCGATAAAAATCTGATCCACAATATTGTAGATGGAGTTAATCAGGCAGGAAATAATTGCGGGGACAGAAAAAGAAATCAATAAACTGGAGATTGGTTTATATCCCAAAGGGTTTTTGGGTGTCTGTTGGGATATGGTAGTGCTATTTTCCATGGGTGCGTTCTCCTTTCTGTTCTGCTATTTCGGTTACAATCGCACAGGAATGTTCTGCCATCACCCGCAGGGTTTCGGTAATCTCCTGTTCCTGTTCTGGTGTAAAGCCTTCCACCAGCTGGTGTTTCCAGTGGTCACGGGTTGCGTATATGCGTTCCAAAACTGGCTTTGCTTTATTGGTAAGGTACAGGTGGCGGACACGTTTGTCATTCTGGTCCGTTTCAATCCGCACATAATCCATTTCGGATAATTTTTGTACTGCTTTGGTAACCGTTCCTTTGTCAAACCCGCCCATTTTTGCCAAGTCATACATGGTCAGGCCTTCATTTTCCGAGATAAATCCCAAAAAGAAATACTGTCCACTGCTAATTTTGGTATCCGATAAAGCCATATCAAAATAGCGGTTGGTGTTCCGGTATATCATCGAGATGTATTTTAATAAAGTAATTGGTAGCTTCGACAAATTTCTTTTCCCCTTTCTATTTGTTGGATAGCCAACTATTTTTGCTGGGGACTATTATAACGTAAATTAGTTGGATTGTCAACCTTTTTAGAATGGGCTTATTGCAAAATTAGGCTTTAAGGGAGGGAAAATCAAAAAAACAGGCAGGTATCCGCCTGCCTGTTTGGTTATCCATATATTGTATCCCATCGCTATTCTATGATAAATCCATTTCCTGCTCTGTGAATTGAGCATTTTGTTCCATTGTACGTATGGAGGATTTGGCAATCAAAGCAGCAATTAGGAAAGTGACGATTTCGGCGATTGGTACCGTCCACCAAACGCCGTCCATCTGCCAGAGGCGGGGGAGTACCAACACTAGTGGCACAATCAGGATAAAACCACGGAGCATCGAGATCAAAAACGATTGCCGGGCATGTGCCATAGAGGCAAAAAAGGAGGTGCATGCGATATTAAGCCCCATAAATAAAAAGCCGATAAAATAAATGTGAATACCACGGGTTGCCAGCTGTATCAGTTCCTGGCTGCCCTCCCGGTTAAACGCTGCGATAATGCCGCTGGAGAAAAACAATCCGGAGAGATAAAACAGTACTCCAAATCCCAGGGCAACCGTTAGTGCCATCCATAGGGTGCGTTTGACATTTTTGGTTTTTCCAGCGCCGTAGTTATAGCTAACAATCGGTTGGATTCCCTGTCCAATACCATTGTAAATAGAGAGGCATACCAAGGCAATATTGGCGATAATACCATATGCCGCAACCCCCATATCCCCAGTTAAATCCAGGATAACATAATTAAACAGTAGAATAACAGACCCGGAAGAAAGTTCCCCTACAAAGGTAGCCAGCCCATTGCTGAGGATTTTCCCGAACCGCTGCAGCATCAGTTTGCAGCGGGTTAGACGGAACCCATTTTTCTTGCGCAGGAAATGGGTGGACAGAATGATCAGGCTGATGACAGGGGAGCCTCCTGTTGCCAAAGCCGCCCCAAACATCCCCATCTGGCAGGGGAACACAAAAACGTAATCCAAAATAATATTGCTAAAACTGCCACACAGCATGGCAATCATTGCTAAATTGGGGTTACCGTCATTGCGGATAAACGCCAGTAGACAGTTGTTTAAAATAAATACAATGGAAAACGAAAAAACAGTCCGGATATAGATAGAGGTCAGTTCCATCACATTTTCATGGGCGCCCAGCAAAGTTGCCAGCTGCTCAGGGAACCCTGCGCCAATCACAGTGAAAATCACACCAAGGCTAATTGCCAGTATAAACGCATGGGTAAAAACCTTGTTGGAAGTAAGGTGGTCTTTCTGCCCCAAAGCAATGGAAAATTGTGTGCCTCCTCCAATGCCAATCATTAAACCTGCCCCGTTGAGAACGCTGTAAATAGGGAGCGCCAGGTTTAAAGCCACAATCCCCTGGCTTCCAATCCCGTTGGCGACAAAAAAGGTATCCGCCAGGATATACAGCGAGAAACAAAACATGCTCAATACATTTAAAGAAACATATTTCGCAAAACTTTTGGTCGGGTTTTTTACTAATTCAGTGTTGTTCATCATGATCTCCTTATCTGTTTTATTTGCTAAAAAAGCAGAAAAAAAGAACGGCTCTTTCTGAAAAAAGCCATTATCATTCAATTGGATTAGAAAACCGCCAATCGTTGGTTTTCCATAAAAATAGGGCGGAAAAAACCGTCATAAGAAGAAGCGGGTTTTGGTTTGCTCACTAGAAGGGTTCCACAGTTGATTGTCAAAGGGTTCGTTCCCTCCTACTGGAATGCTTTGTAGCTGGAGTCCAATCCATGTGCTTCCAATAAATATCGCTATACTCGCTTGATTATATCAGTATTTCTTTTGATTGCGTTTCTTATGTTGTGCCGAACGCGTGCATCAGAAAAAGAAAATAGCATCCATTTTATAAACAGCCAGGTTTGCATTTCAGAGGATACCCTGGCGTAGGGCAAGAATAGTGGATTGTCCCAGCAAAATTCCTTCGTTACCATTTCAAATCTTTTCTAAGGACACTATTTCCACATCCTTTTTGGCAGGGAACCAAATAAAAGAATACCAATACGCTATAAACCTACAACAACCTGTAGGCAACGCCATTCAATGGAATTTTTGTACCCATCCAATCTGTGTTTAGATAGTATTTCAAGTATCTATTTTCTTTTACCAGTTCCAGTATACCGGTCTATGCTAAAAATGTCAATCCTTTCTGAAAAAACGGGAAAACAGGAGATTGAATTCCTACTGATATTATAGTATAATAGAAGCGAGGTGATTCAATATGACAATTTCTACAAAAGGCCGGTACGCTTTAAGGGTAATGATTGATATTGCCCAGCATCCGGCAGATGAATATATTTCTTTAAAATCCATTTCAGAACGCCAGGAAATTTCTATGAAATACCTAGAGGCGATTGTGTCAATGCTGGCCAAAAGCGGGTTTGTAGAAAGCCACCGGGGCAAAAACGGAGGCTACCGTTTGGCACACCCCGCACAGGATTATACTGTCCGGGAAATTTTAGAGTTAACCGAGAAAAATCTGGCGCCAGTTGCTTGTTTAAGTTGTGATGAGAATACCTGTCCCCGGGCAGGGGAGTGCATTACTTTGCCCATGTGGCAAAAACTAGGGCAAATGGTGGATGGATATTTAGAAAGCGTTACCTTAGCGGATTTGGTCAACCGGGAATACCATTGATCTTTTATTGTGTTACACCAATAGTGCGCAAAAACAAAATAAAATCGTTCCCGTCAAAACAACTCTCTAAGGGATTGTAATAAAAATCAAATATCATTCCAGGCAGGCTTGTTGTTACCAAAAACAGCAAGCCTGTTTCGTTTTAGTAAATAAAGAAAGGCTTCCCCAAATAGTATGGAGAAGCTCAAAATAAACAAGTGCTGCATCGAAAACTTGTCACTAATTTTTCTTTATTATTCTGTCTATTCCATTGGAGTAGATGCCTGCGTCTGCTCGGTTTGCACATCCTGTATTTTCCGGATGAATACCTGGGTTACGTGGCGGTTTTCCACCTTGGTAACATCAAAAATTAAACCGTAACATTCCAAGTGTAACTTTGTACCATCTCTTGGAATCTCCTTTAGCTGGCTGAATACCAAGCCGCCTACTGTATCCACTTCCAGCTCCTCTGGCAGTTGGATGTTCAGTTCATCCTCCAGCATATCTAGTGGCAGGGTACCAGAAACACACCAACAGTTTTTCTTAATCTGGTAGATTTCCTTTTCTTCACTTGGGTCAAATTCATCATAGATGTTGCCTACAATTTCCTCCAATAAATCTTCTAGGGTAACAATTCCGCTGGTTTCCCCATATTCGTTGATGACAACTGCAATATGGATTTTTTTCGCCTGCATGTTCCGGAATAGGATATCACTGTGGATGGTTTCCGGAATAAAATAGGCAGCGTGGAGCAGTTGGCGTAAGGTCTTTGGATGTTCCGCCCGCAGGTTTAGCAGGTATTCCTTGGCGTATAAAATACCGGTTACATGGTCAGGGGTGTGGTGGTAAACTGGAAAACGGGAAAAACCTGTGGTATGGATGGCGTGTAAAATCTCCTCAGTGGTTGCCTGGTCGGAGAGCGCCACCATGTCCATCCTTCTGGTCATTACTTCTTTTACTGGGGTGTCGTCAAATTCAAAGATATTCTTGATCATTTCCCGTTTGCCCTTTTGGATAGTGCCTTTTTCTTCTCCAAGGTCCATCATCATCAGGATTTCTTCCTCGGTTACAGCTTCATCTTCCTCTTTGGTTTTCATGCCCAGCAGGCGCAGTACGCCGTTGGTGGAAACAGATAAAAACCAGATAACAGGTTTCATTACCACCGCGATAAACGAAACTACGTTGGCAGCCAGTTTCGCAATTGCCATTGGCTTTTGCATGGCAATCCGTTTCGGTACCAGTTCGCCAAAAATCAGGGTAAAATACGAGAGGATAATCGTAATTAAAATAACAGTAATGGTATTTAAAGCGGAAGGGGAGATACTGTGGAAGCCAAGGGTATTGACCATCCAATCCACTAATGGGTCAGAGAAGTTATCCGCTGCGAACGCACTCCCTAAAAATCCGGCTAAGGTAATACCAATTTGGATGGTGGATAAAAATTTAGCGGGTGTTTCGGAGATTTTCAGGATTTTTTTGGCGGATTTATCCCCACTTTCCGCCTGCTTTCGCAGTTTGTTGGTGTTTAAAGATATCACCGCAATTTCGCTGGCAGCAAAAAAGGCGTTTAACGCAATCAATACTACCTGCAGTAAAAGCTGTAATAAAATGGTTGTCACAATGGTTCCTCCTTGTGTATATGTAATTTCATATTTTATAAAACAAAAACAAGCACAGGAACCCCTTGCCTATTACAAAGGGATTCCTATGCTTGTTATTTCCAAAAAGAATGGTTGCTATTCGCTCCAGGGTCTCCGTCAGCCATAATCTTTAGTAGCCTTTCTCATAAATATGGTATCAAAATTTTGTGGGTAAAACTTGGCTCTATTGTACGATACCCTACGGGAAAAGTCAATGACAAAACCATGTCCAGTGTGAATAATTTGTAAATCTTACAGCAATTTCAGCAGGGATTCTACCACCAATACCCCGCCACAGGCACACAGCGCAACAGTAAGCAGTCCTTTTTCAAAATAGGCGAGGATTACCGCCACCACTAGCCCCGCTACTGCGGACCAGACGTTTCCGGTAGAAAAAAAGATGTCCGGTATGGTCATCGCAGCAAGCACCGCATAGGGAACATAAAATAGAAATGATTTGATAAAACGGCTTTGGATTTTCTTTTTAAAAATCACCAGGGGCAGCATACGGATTAGATAAGTAACCCCAGCCATCACCGCTACATATAGCAGAAATTTTTCAATACTCATGTTCATTGGGGGTCCTCCTCGTTAATTGGGAAGAATTTTGCGCCAATTGCTGCTGTAAGGATGGTGCAGATGATGATTACAAAACCGGGGGAAACCTGGTTCAGCACTGGCAGCCACCGGAATGCGCAGCTTAGTCCAGCGGAGAGCAGCACAATCCAAAGTACAGGGCGGAAATGCTTTGCCGGTGGGATGATAATCGCCAGGAACATGCCGTAAATCGCAATGCCCAGTGCGGAACGGATAAATTCTGGAAGGAAAGTGCTGGCTGCCGCCCCGATTAGCGTGCCAATCGCCCACCCAAAGTAAGGGGTGAGAATCAACCCGTACAGATAGCGTTTCCCCACTTCCCCCCGTTGGCCGCTGGCAACCGCGAACACCTCGTCGGTGTTGCAGAATGAGATGACAAAACGGTCCAGCAGGTTCACATGCTTCTCCAGCTTCTGGGAGAGGGAAAGGGACATCAAGGCGTAACGCAGGTTGATGATGAGCTGAGTCAATGCCATCTCAAACATCCCTCCAGATGCTGCCATCAAGGAGAGCCCGGCAAACTGCCCAGCGGAAGTAACATTGGTCATCGAAATCATCACCGCACCCCATACTGGGATGCCCTGAGCCACAGCAGCCATGCCAAACGTAAAAGAAACCGATAAATACCCCAAAGCAATGGGAAGCCCATCCCAAAACCCCTTTGTAAAACTGTTTGTTACCATAACAAACCCAAACCTCCAAAATTTTTATTGTATCGTAGCAGGCGGTATCCGCCTATTTCAAAAACGAATCTATTGATGATTGCCTTGATCCCATATTGCAGGAAACAAGTTCCCTCCTAATAATGACTATTGGAAAACTGCCTACCAAAACCATGCACTGTAATGCTATGATATACGGCATCCATCTACCTTATGGGAAACAAAATCAATCCAATCAGAGGGGAATTACTACAAAAATACATGAAAACAACCGTAACCCCATACCTACAAAAAGCAGATGCGTTTCTTATTTACCCCCTCTAAAGGGGATACAGATACTGCAATCCTTCCACTTGCCAAAACCTTGAGGTGTCCTTTTCCCCTATATGAAAAAACGCAGATGCAGTATTGCTTGGTTATCCACAAAAAAATTTACTCCGATTTGGTTAAATCAAGGAACGAATTCCCATAATACAAGAAAAATGTTCCAGTTCTTTTTACAGGATAGCCGGAAAAAAGAGACACCTATCCAGTATGCTATCTTCTGGCATTTGGTTGAAAAATGCCGAAATTACCATAAACCAGCAATATTTTATTATAAATGCAAACCTGTTATTTGTCCAGTTTTTCTTTGCCGGAAATTCGGGGGAAAATATTTGTGTTTTTTTCAATTATGTGGTATATTAATTAAGATAGTAATGTTTTGCTTATCTGGTTAAATTTTCAACAGGAACCAAGGAGGAAACACCATGAAAATCAATCAAACCACATCTACGGGCCATTTAAAAATATCGGAAGAAGTAATTGGCGCAATTGTAAAACAAACGGTAATGGAAATAGAAGGCGTCGCTGGCCTTGCTTTGGTACCTGTCAGCAAAAAAGATTATTTGTTAAAAGCCAAAAAACCAAAGCAAATTATGATCGAAACCAATGCGGACAGCGTAAAAATCACCTTGGGTATTTTAATGGATAAAGGCTATGTGATCAAACGCACAGCAGAAAATGTACAACGGCAGGTAAAAGAAGCCGTCCAGAATATGGCTGGTGTCGCTGTATACCAGGTGAATATTTACATCGCAGGAATCCTTCAGGATTAGTTGCCCCGCAAGAAAGGATAGTACCATGAAAAGACATGAAATACGTGAAAACGCCTTTGTGCTCGTTTTTGAAAAGATTTTTAACGATGATGATTTAACACAAATTGTAGAAATTGCCAAAGAGTGTGACGACTTACAGGTAAACGAGGAGGTCATCCGCATTGTAACTGGCGTGCAGCAGCATGTGCAGGAACTGGATGCGGTGATTTCAGAACATTTGACCAAATGGAGTATTTCTCGCCTTTCCAAGGTGGTGTTGGCGATTTTGCGCCTGGCTGTTTATGAGATTCTGTTTGAGGACGCCATTGAGCCGCCAATTGCGATTAACGAAGCAGTAGAACTGGCAAAAACCTATGCTTCCCAGGAAGACGCTGCTTTTATCAACGGCGTGCTGGGTGGATTTGTACGGAAGCTGGAAGAAAAATAAATGAGAGTATTAGGGATTGATACCAGCAATTATACCTGTTCCACCGCGTTTTATGATACACAGTCCCGTCGGATGGAGATGGCAAAACACCTTTTGCCTACACCGGAAGGAAGTTTGGGGCTGCGGCAATCCCAGGCGGTGTTTGAACACACGAAACTGCTGGGGAAGATGATGCAGCAGTTATTTGAAACCGCTGACGGGCTCCCCGAAGCCATTGGGGTTTCAGTGCGCCCGAGGAATGTGGAAGGTTCCTACATGCCCTGCTTTTTAACGGGCAAAATGGCGGCGGATTCCATTGGGGCGGTATTGGGGATACCAGTACATGAGTTTTCCCACCAGCAGGGGCATATTGCCGCTGCTTTGTATTCCGCCAAACGTCTGGAATGGCTGCACCACTCCGAATTTATCGCCTTCCATGTTTCCGGTGGTACTACCGACTGTTTATTGGTGAAAACTGGAAACGGGACAATCGACCAAATTAAGATGGTGGGGACTTCCCTCGACTTAAAAGCCGGTCAGGCAATCGACCGGGTAGGGGTGAGTTTGGGGCTGCCATTTCCAGCGGGACCTTATTTGGAACAGCTTGCGTTGCAATGTACCGATAAAATCAAAACGCAGCCCATGGTCAAAGGGCTGGACTGCTGTTTGTCCGGCTTGGAAAACCAGTGCGGTAAATTAAAGGAACAAGGGGCGGAACCCTCCTATATTGCCCGTTATTGTTTGCAGTACATCCAACAGACGTTGGAACGGATGCTGTTGGCAACGATAGAGCAGTATGGCAAAAAACCGGTTTTATTTGCCGGTGGGGTGATGTCTAACCGGATCATCCGGGATTATTTCACCGGAAAATACCAGGCGTGTTTTGCGAAACCGGAGTTTTCCTCGGACAATGCGGGGGGGATTGCGGTATTAGCAGGAAAAATGGAGGAACTTGCGTGACCAGTTACAGTGTTTCGGATGTAAACCGGTTTATCAAACAAATACTATTGGCAGAGGATATCCTCCACCGGATTGCGATCCGTGGGGAGGTCTCCAATTTTGTCCACCATCTTCGGTCTGGACACTGCTATTTTACGTTAAAAGACCAGAATAGTGCCCTAAAATGTGTCATGTTCAAAAGCAACGTGGCTCATTTGCGTTTTATGCCAGAAAACGGCATGCAGGTGATTGCCCTGGGAGATATCCAAGTGTTTGAACGGGATGGCGTTTATCAGCTTTATTGTACCGATATCCAGCCGGATGGTGCCGGTGCCTTGGCAATGGCGTTTGAACAGCTCAAGCAAAAGCTGGCGAAAGAAGGGCTGTTCGACCCGGAGCGGAAAAAGCCGCTCCCAGCCCAGCCCAATACCATCGGTGTGGTAACCTCCAAAACCGGGGCGGCATTACAGGATATCCTGCAAATTTTATCTAGGCGCTACCCTATTGGTACCGTGAAAATTTTCCCTGCCCAGGTGCAGGGGGAACAAGCCGCTGGCTCTATTTGTTCTGCCATCCGTTTGGCGGAACAGGTTGGGGTGGACGTCCTGATTGTAGGGCGGGGCGGAGGTTCCCTAGAAGACCTTTGGGCATTTAATGAGGAAGCTGTGGCAAGGGCGATTGCTGCCTGTTCCATCCCGGTGATTTCTGCTGTGGGGCACGAAGTGGATTTTACCATAGCGGATTTTGTAGCGGATTTGAGGGCGCCAACCCCTTCCGCAGCGGCAGAACTGGTTGCTCCGGATTTACAGTATCTATTATCCGGTATCGACAAGCAGCGGGAGTTGTTGTATAATTATACAGTAGATTGTATACAGCAGCGGGAACACCAGCTTGTTGGGTTGGAGCACCAGTTACACCTCCATTCCCCGGCCGGCCATCTGGCAGCGGGGCAGGCAATACTCCACCAACTGGATCATCGGTTGGAAACCTGTTTCCAGTCGTCTTATTCCCAAGCCCAGCAAAGGTTTGGCTCAGCGGTTTCCCTGTTGGAAAACCTCAGCCCACTCAAAGTGCTGGGGCGTGGGTATTCCATCACCTTTAATGAGGAACACAAAGCGGTCAAAAATTCCCGCCGCCTGAAAATAGGGGATACACTGACAACAAAATTTTACGATGGTAGTATGGTGGAAAGCACCATTACCAAAAAAATGAGGTAACCAATGGAACAACAGCTTTCTTTTGAAAAAGCCATGGCAGAACTGGAAAAAATCGTGGCAAAACTGGAAAAAGGCAACCTGTCTTTGGAGCAGAGTTTGGAGCTTTACGAAAAAGGGACAAAGCTCTCCGCCATCTGCCATGAAAAACTTCAGTCAGCCCAATTAAAAATTGAGGAAATTACAAAACAAGAGGAAAATTCTGGGGGAGAACAATGAGTTTTACACAAACCTTACAAGAATATATCCAAATGGTGAACCAGCAGTTGGAAGAATACCTTCCAAAAAAAAGCAATTTGCAGCATGTGGTAGACGACGCTATGGCGTATAGTGTGGAAGCAGGAGGAAAGCGTCTCCGTCCAGTGCTTACCCTGGAGGTATGCCGTATGTTGGGTGGGGAGATCCAACATGCCTTGCCATTTGCCTGTGCGGTGGAGATGATTCATTCCAGTTCATTAATCCACGATGACCTTCCCTGTATGGATGATGATGAACTCCGCAGGGGAAAGCCATCCTGCCATATTGCATTTGGGGAAGCCAACGCCCTTTTAGCAGGGGATGCCCTCCTGCTGTATGCCTTTGAGGTGATGGCAAAAGCCCATCAAACCCACGGGACAGGCTATGAGGAAATCGCAAAAGGGATAGAAACCCTTTCCCATTGTGCTGGTACCGACGGCATGGTGGGTGGCCAGGTAATTGATTTGACCTATGAAAACCAACGGATTGAATATGAAATTTTGCATCAAATGCACCTGTTAAAGACAGGGGCGCTCATCCGTGCTGCCTGCCAGTTGGGGGCAATTGCCGCCAAAGCCTCTCCGGAACAAATCCAGCAGATTGGTGCTTACGCCGAAACTCTGGGGCTAGCATTTCAGATTTGCGATGATATCTTGGATGTGGTGGGAGATCAGCAGCTGCTGGGCAAACCAATCGGAAGTGATGAACAAATGCAAAAAACCAATTTTATCACCTTGTTCGGGTTGGAAGGTTCCCGCCAAAAAGCGGCTGAGTTGACTGAGTTGGCAAAACAGCAGTTACGCCAGTTTGATCATCCAGAATTTTTGCTGGAATTAACCGATATGTTGCTGGAACGGAAAAAGTAAAAGGAGAGGTTTTGTATGTACAGTATCACAGGGGTCCTTCATAATTATCCCTTGATTGCTGCTTTAGCGGCGTGGGTGGTGGCCCAGCTCGCTAAAACGTTGCTTGACCTGGTTACCAATAAAAAATTTAATCGGGAACTGCTTACAGCGTCCGGCGGTATGCCAAGTTCCCATTCCGCTACCGTGTGCGCCTTAACTTTGGCAATCGGACGATGTTCTGGATTAAATTCCGCCGCCTTTGCCATCGCGGTGATTATGGCGGCAATTGTGATGTATGACGCCATGGGTGTGCGGTATTCCTCTGGGGAGCAGGCAAAAGTATTAAATAAAATTATCCTATTGTTAAAACGGACAGACTGCCCGGACGATAATCAGAAACAACGGCTGGAAAACACCTTAAAATCTTTAGCAAAACCTTCGGAGCAATTGGACGCGGAGGAAGAGGACGACGAGGAGTTAAAACAAATTAAAGAAAAACTTGGGCATACACCGTTACAAGTATTAGCTGGTGCTTTATTGGGGATTGTGGTAGCATTGCTCATTCCAACCTCCATTTAATTATTGTTATAACAGCACCGGGGGAGGGTTTATGAATCAAAATTCTTTATTAAGTCGAATCAATTCCCCAAGAGATTTAGATCAATTAACAGATGCTGAGTTAAAACGCCTTTGTGCAGAAATTCGCACCTGTATTATCCAAACGGTTTCCAAAACTGGGGGGCATTTGGCGTCAAATTTAGGGGTTGTGGAACTAACTGTGGCATTACACCGTGCCTTTGAAAGCCCCAAGGATAAAATTGTGTGGGATGTAGGCCACCAGTGTTATACCCATAAATTGTTGACAGGGCGGAGGGAACAATTTTCCACCTTGCGCCAGGAAAATGGGATTTCCGGCTTTCCACGCCCTTATGAGAGCGAGCACGATTCCTTTATGGCTGGCCATAGTACCAACTCGATTTCCGCTGCCTGTGGGATTGCCCGGGCGGAACTGTTAAAGGGCTCCAACCGCTCTGTCATTGCAGTGATTGGGGATGGTGCCTTTACCGGAGGTATGGCATATGAAGCACTGAACAACGCAGCGGGACTACATAATCTAATTGTCATTTTAAATTATAATGAGATGTCTATCTCCAAAACGGTGGGGAGCTTTGCCCGTTACCTTGCCAACCTGCGTTCGGAACCCACCTATTTGAAAACCAAAAGTTCATTGGAAAACATCCTGGACCACACCCCAGTTGTGGGGAAAGGATTGAAAAAAGTCCTTTCCAGCTCCAAAAAAGGGATTAAAAATATGTTGTACCACAGCAACTTTTTTACCGATTTGGGGTTTGCCTATCTGGGCCCGGTGGACGGGCACAACCTAGAGGAGCTATCCCGTGCCATGAACTGGGCAAAAAACGCAGATAAACCAGCATTGATTCAAGTGTTCACTACCAAAGGGAAAGGATATTCCAAAGCGGAACAAAACCCCGGAGCTTATCACGGGGTATCTAATTTTGACATTGAGCAGGGTAACCCTGATTTTATAGAAGAAGACAGTTTTTCCACCGCTTTTGGGAAAGAGCTGGAGCGGATTGGACGGATGGACAAAAAAGTCTGTGCGGTAACCGCCGCCATGAAGTATGGCACCGGTCTGCAATATTTTTCCTCCACGTGCCGTGACCGTTTTTTTGACGTAGGCATTGCGGAAGAACACGCCGTTACCTTTTGTTCCGGCTTGGCGTGCAATGGGATGCGCCCTGTATTCGCGGTGTACTCCACCTTTTTGCAGCGTGGATACGATCAGATTATCCACGACGCTGCCATCAGCCGGAACCATGTTGTGCTTGCGGTAGACCGTGCTGGCATTGTGGGGAACGACGGGGAAACCCATCAGGGGATTTTCGACGCCGCTTACCTAAGTCATATCCCGGGGATTACGGTTTATTCCCCAGCGGACTATGAGGAAACCCGCATCTTTTTGAAAAAAGCACTATATGAAATTGACGGCGTTGTAGCGGTACGGTATCCAAGGGGGTCCGAGCCGAAATTGCCGGAGTTTCCGGAGAAAAACACCGACTACCAGTGGATTGGGGAAGGTGATTGCCTGATTGTCACCTATGGCAGGATTTCTGCTGATGCTATCCAGGCTGCCCAAAAACTAGGGGAAGTCTGTCCAACGGCAGTGTTAAAGTTAAACCGGATTTCCCCATTGCCGGAGGAAGCGGTGAAAAAAGCTAGCCAGTACCAAAGAATCTTTTTCTTTGAGGAAGGGATTCGCCTGGGTGGAATCGGGGAACATTTCCTTAACGCCCTAAATCAGTATGGTTTCCAGGGTTCCTATACCTTGACGGCGATTGACCACTTTATTCCTCAGGCATCCGTAGAGAGCAGTTTAAAACAGCTCCATCTGGACCGGGATGGTATGATAAAAACAATTGTAGAACAGATAAATGAGGTGTAGTTTTGGCAAAACAGAGGATTGATATTTTATTAGTTGAACGGGGGCTGGCACCCAGTCGGGAAAAAGCGAAAGCGTTTATCATGGCGGGGGAAGTACTGGTGAACAACGAAAAAGTGGACAAAGCTGGCCAAACCGTCCCAGAGAATTGCGAAATCACCTTAAAAACTGGATTAAAATATGTTAGCCGTGGCGGATTGAAACTGGAAAAAGCGATGCAAAAGCACCAGTTAGATTTAAACGGAAAAACCTGCATGGACATTGGGGCATCTACCGGTGGCTTTACCGATTGTATGCTGCAAAACGGGGCTGCCAAGGTATATGCTATTGATGTGGGATACGGCCAGTTGGCGTGGAAACTCCGTACCGATGAGCGGGTGGTGAACATGGAGCGCACCAACGCCCGATACCTGACCCATCAGGAAATCCCAGAGGAAATTGATTTTTCCTCGGTAGACGTTTCGTTCATCTCGTTGACTATCATCCTGCCGGTGTTACATCTCCTGCTCAAAGAGGGAGGGGAAGCCGTTGTGCTGGTGAAACCACAATTTGAAGCGGGAAGGGAAAATGTCGGAAAAAAAGGGGTAGTCCGAGACCCTAAAGTCCACGAGATGGTGATCGAAAAGATTTTCCGTTTTTGCTGTGAAAACGGCTTTTATGTCAAGGATATTGACTATTCCCCGGTAAAAGGGCCGGAAGGCAATATCGAATACCTGTTTTATCTCCAAAAATCCGACCAGGTTTCCACTATTACCGAGGAGGAGATTGCCCAGGTAGTAGCTTCCTCCCATGAGGAACTGGAACAAAAACATTAACTGCTGCTGGATTGCTAGCAGCCTTACTATAAAACCAACCTTGCCACAGGCAGGAGGAGTCCACTATGAAAATACTGTTTAACCTCAATTTGGAAAAAGAAAATACAAAGCAATGTACCGAACAGGCGGTTTCCATTTTGGAGCAAGCTGGTGCGGAATGTTTTTTGGAATACGGCATGGCATCGGTGTTCGATGATAGCTACCACTATGCGGATAAGGAAGCAACGATGGCGGACTTTGACCTAATTGTGGCAGTGGGCGGCGATGGAACCATCATGGATGTGGGGAAACAGGCAGCCCTGTATGATAAGCCGGTGCTGGGGATTAATTCCGGACGGCTTGGGTTTATGGCAGGGGTGGAAACGGATGACCTGACCCCATTGCAGCAGCTGGTAACAGGGGATTATACTGAACAGCCCAGAATGTTGTTGGAAATCGTACTCAAAGCAAAACATGGAGTGGTTCAACGGTATATTGCAGTGAACGACCTGCTCATTACCAAAGCGGCGTTGAGCAGCTTGATTGATGTGGATGTGTTGTGTGGAGAAAAGCTGGTGAATGAATACCGGGCGGACAGCATCCTGTTCGCAACCCCTACCGGTTCCACTGCCTATTCCCTCTCCAATGGCGGACCGATTGCCGATCCAACCTTATCGTATATTTCCATGTCCCCGATTTGCCCCCACTCTTTTGCCTCCCGCACCTATCTGTTCCACGAAAATACCGTGTTGACAGTAAAACTGGGGGATAAAAATCGCAATTCCGCTTATCTGGTGATTGATGGGCAGGTTGGTGCGGAGCTGGGACAGAATGATATCGTGGAAATTACAGCCAGCCAGCGGAAAATGCGGCTGATTTCCTTAAATAATAAAGAATTTTATGAGGTAGTAAGCAAAAAATTTGTTGTGAGCTAACGGCTTTATCAGAAA
This sequence comes from Clostridium facile, assembly GCF_014297275.1. Classification (NCBI taxonomy): domain Bacteria; kingdom Bacillati; phylum Bacillota; class Clostridia; order Eubacteriales; family Clostridiaceae; genus Clostridium; species Clostridium facile. The sequence continues at coordinate 1,087,422 of NZ_JACOQK010000001.1, read as the reverse complement.
GAAGGGAAAAACGCAAATGAAATCCAAACGTCATGATAAAATTATCGAATTAGTATTGACAAAAAATATTTATACCCAGGAAGATTTGCTGCAAGAATTATCAGAATGTGGATTCCAGGTCACCCAGGCAACCATTTCCCGGGATATTAAAGAATTGCGCCTGACCAAAGAAATGGATGACCAGGGCAACTACCGCTATGTAACCGGCGCGAAAAAAGTGCTGGATTCTGTTTCCAGCAAATTTGGGACTATTTTTTCCGAGTCCGTATTAGGGGTGGATTATGCGGGGAATACCATTGTGGTAAAATGCCGCCATGGTATGGCAAACGCTGCCTGCGCCACGTTGGACGCCACCGAATGGGCAGGGGTTGTGGGTACTCTGGCTGGTGATGATACCATATTTATCTTAATGCGTACCCAGGATGATGCCGCTACTTTTACCAAGGAACTTTATAAATATCTTTCAAACTAGGATGGTGTCCCATGCTTACAGGTTTGTTTATTCAAAATTTAGCAGTAATTGAAAAAGTGTATATGGAATTCGGCAAGGGCTTCCATGTGTTTACTGGGGAAACCGGGGCAGGGAAGTCGATTGTCATTGACGCCATTAATGGGATTTTAGGCGGACGCTGCTCCAAAGAGCTGGTGCGCAGCGGAACGGAAAAGGCGGTTATGATTGGTTCGTTCCAGGATGTCCCTCAGCAGGTAGTGGATATCTTGCGGGATAACGGGGTGGATTTGGAAGATGAGCTGGTCATCCAAAGGGAAATCTCGGTGGACGGAAAATCCGTAGCCCGTATCTGCGGTCGTCCGGTTACCGTTGGGCTGCTAAAAGAAATCGGTTCCCATCTCATCAATATCCATGGGCAGCACGATAACCAGATTCTGCTTTCCCCCGAACGCCATATGGAAATACTGGATTGTTTTGGCGAAATCAACACCTTGCTAAGCGAGTACCAGCGGAAATTCCACCGCTTTACCAAGGTGGAAAAAGAACTGGAAGAGATCAACGAGAAACAGCAAACCAAAAACCAGAAGTTGGATTTGCTCCACTATCAAATTGACGAGATTGAGCAGGCAGATTTGGAGTTGGGGGAAGATGTGGAACTGGAGCATGAAGCAAGAGCGATCCGCAATTATGCCCGTATCACCGAGAGCCTGCATGAAGCGTACCAGGCATTGGATGGCGAGGACGAACTGCCAGGGGCTTCCTCCAAATTGGTGGATGCTGTCAACGCCTTGGAATATGCTTCGGAATATTATAACGGCGTGGATGAACTAAAAGAACGCCTCAAAGGGATTGCTTATGAGGTGGAGGACATCCGCCATGAGGTTGCCTCAAAACTGGAAGAGTTCGATATGACCCCCAACCGTTTGGATGCCATTGAAGCGCGCTTAGATGAAATTTTCAAGTTAAAACGGAAATACGGGGCAACCATCCAGGAGGTATTGGACTATCAGCAGAACTGCCAAAAACAATTGGAACAGATTGAAGGATACGATATCCGGCAGAATGAGTTGATGGTAGAGCAAAAGCAGCTTCGTTTGGCATGTGGGGAACTGGCAGAACAACTGACGGAACAACGGCGTAAAGCCGCAAAACAGTTGGTAAATACCGTTGCCCATGAGCTAAAATTTTTGGATATGGCAAATGTCACCCTCCAGGTGCATTGGGAAAAAACACCCTTCCAATCCAAAGGGCGGGACAAAATTGAATTTTTGATTTCCACCAATGTAGGGGAACCGCCAAAACCAATTGCCAAAATCGCTTCCGGTGGGGAACTTTCCCGTATCATGCTGGCAATTAAAAATGCTTTGGCGGATAAAGACCAAATCCCAACCCTGATTTTTGACGAGGTGGATACCGGTGTCAGCGGTTCCGCAGCGCAAAAAATCGGGTTAAAGTTAAAACAGGTTTCCAAGAACCGCCAGGTATTCTCGGTTACCCATTTGGCACAGATTGCTGCTTTAGCGGATATCCATTTCAGGATTCGGAAATCCGTAAAAGGGAACCGCACTTATACCGAAGTAATCCCATTGGATGAACACGGCAGGGTGCAGGAAGTTGCCCGTATTATGTCCACCGGGGAAATTACCGATTTGATGATGAAAAACGCCCAGGAGATGATCCAGCGTGGAAGGCAATCTGCTGAATCATAACAATTTCATTTCTAGAATCAATCATAAAATTTTTCCGATATGGTTGATAAAATGCTTCCTATCATGATTTGTCATATTAGGAAAAAACAATGATTGCCTTATCAAAGCAATTGGATTATTTCATTGCACACGCTATAACGGTACGCCTTGTACTTTGTCCTATATATTATTTTGCTTGTTGTGATCGACTTTTCGTTTGGGCGCTTTTTGTTTTAGCGCCAGTTAATACATTTTTATATGCTTGTTTCGCTTTGTTTGGATATAGCGTTCAACGGACAAACCATAATTCTATATTTACGATCATTAAATTATCTTTACTTGTTTTTGTTATTCTATTTTTTGCTTTATATTCTGTCTATTTCATCAGAGATGATAAAAATAAGCTGTTAGCTTGGATTTTTTATCTTACCATTCGCTTTGAACCCGTTCGTCACAGATTCAATGGATCTACCATAACTCCATCTTTATGATAATAGAACTATCAATGTTGGTTTGTATGATTGTATTTTTGATTGGCTGTTTTAGATTTGCGTTTGTTAGCGATTATAAACAGTTTCTTAGAGAATTATTAGAGAATATAAAATGTACATTTCTTTCTACCATATTCTTTTTTCGTTTAGTTGTTTGATCAAAAGCATCCAAAGGTATGAATAGATGAAGCAGAAGGATTGGAATCAGTAAAATCCTCTCATAAGAAACGAAGCCGAAGGTGATACAAAAAGCTATGGAATGAAAAAGCATATATGACGAAGCAAGCTGTTGAGCTTGCTTTTTTCTTTTTGAGTAGGAAATTATGATGTGAAAGAACACCATCAATATTCGCAAGTGTGAAAATCTATTTGTGCAAGATTTCCAATGCCGCATTGCAGGATGAGAATCTGTCATTAAAAGCGAACGGGATTTTAACAGTGTATGGAATGAACTGAAATAACATGGATATTTAAAACAATACCTCATCCCCAATGCTAAAAATGGGTTCTTTGTGTATTAATATGAGCTGTTGGATAAGTCGGATTTATCACATACACCGCTACTGAATTTAAAATTGAATGGTGAAATTTTCGAACCAGACCAAGTGCAAAATGTAGGCGGTATCAATAATATTGAACATAAGAATACGAATCAGAATCATATGGAGGTATCATGTCTTGTAATTGTGGAACAGGATGTTAAAAACCTGAAATTCGTTACAAAAGACAGTACATATGTTATTTAAAGGCAAAATGGGGTTACAATTAGAAAACTACTGACATGAAAGAAGGTCAAATAACTGCTTTGGATACGGTGATTGGCTTTATTGGCGATTTACTTGTAACCAAGCGAAAATCATTGCGGATTGGGCAGTGGGTAATTCGGACAACACAATTAAGGGGGATTTTTTTGAACCTAAAATTTGAATATCTACGGGAAACCTACGAGAATCTCTCCACTTGCAAGTCAAAAATCAAGAATTTAAAGCAATATATCTGGTCGTGCTTGTATATCCTTTATCAAATGAATGTGACTAAGAAATATATTAACAACTAATATATTGCATATTGTTAAAATTACTTCGATTTACTTGAAAAAATTATCTTTCTTTATATAATATGAATGGGAAAAATAAGCGAAAAGCAGAAAATTATTTTTCAGTTACAAAATTTATTATTCATGATAGGATGCCTGTATTTGATTTTTTGCTTTTAGCTGTTGTTCCCGGTATTCTCCTGGCGTTAAATGATATTTTTCCTGAAAGAGCTTATGAAACCAGGTACGATTAGAATATCCCAATTTTTGAATAATTGAGGAAATAGATAGTTTGTTTTCCCTTAATAGCATACAAGCTTGTTGTAATCGAATATCTGTTAAAAGAGCTTGAAAACTACTTCCACTATATTGTTTAATTAATTTCGAAAGATGCTGCGGATGATATCCATATTTTTTTCCAAGTTCATCTAATGTGACAGTAGCACTATTTTGTTCAATATATTCTAACATTTTGGAAAAAGTATCTTCTTGTTTGTTTTTCATGTGGGATTGATCGACTGTAGATTGATAAGAACGGATTAATTCAATCATAAAGCAATCAAACAGGTATGAAATTTTAGGGGATTTATAGATTTTTTTAGAAAACTGTTCTTGAATCATTTTACAGAAAAAATCTGTTTGTTCTGTTTCGGTGTTATTGGAAAATAAAATATAATTTTGTTCCTGGCGTCGTTTATCAATAGATTTTAAAAAGAAATTGGTAACAAAATCATTAGAAGAATATATTTTAAAATGGAAACTATCCATGATAGATTCTTTAACCAGCAAATTAAAGATAATATCTTGTTTTACATTATTTAACTTTATCTGATGCATCGCGTTCGTGTTCATTAGGCAGATGTCTCCTTGTTTTAAAGGAATGGAAACGGAATCAATAATATTTGTACAGGAGCCTTGATGAATATAAACGAATTCAAAAAAATCGTGTTTATGGGGAGGGTTTTCATACGTATTCGTATGTGGAGCAATAACGATACTTGCGTCTTTAAAAGGATAATAATCCTCTTTTTCTGTATAACCAATGGGTCGTTCTCTTTTATCTTTCAATTTTAAAAGGATCTTAGCCATGAATTTTTGGTGATCTTCATAAAATTTCTGAATATCCATATTTTCACCTTACCTTTGTATTGATACACTAAAATTAGTTAATATGATATAGTCAATATCACAATAAAACATCTATTAACTTTGTTTTCGATACTGGTTAACTTGGATTTCGACATCGAAATTTATCCTCACTTATGATAACATAAAACTCAGTTGAGTTCAAATTGTATAAAAATAAATTTATTTGAAGAAATAATTAGATTTAATATACAATTTGAATGACACGATTTTATTTATTATCAACAAGGAGGAAGTAAAATTGAAAGGAAAACGGCTTAGTAAAGCGTTGGCGGTAGCCCTTGGGCTTTCGATTATGGCTACATCCATGGCATCTACGGTGTCCGCTATCGACACAACAGAAGAAGGCGCAAAGACATTTGCGGAAAAAATGAACGATCGCTTTCAAAATCCAGAGAATGAGTACAAAGTAGAAACAAGATGGTGGTTAGCGGAAGGTTCTCATACAGACGAAACACTGCGGGAATCCATTAAAGAATTACACGATTATGGGATTGGTGCAGTGGAGTTTGTTACATTAGATGAATCCGCTTATTTGGATGATGCCACTTATGCATGGGGCTCTGAGGAGTGGATTCACGATTCCCATTTGATTGTAGAAGAATGTAATAAATATGGGATGGGAGTTAGCTTTACATCTGGTACCCACTGGGCATCAGCAAACTTGACAACCATTAATCCAGATGAGGAAAAAGCTTCCCAGGAATTGAGTTATACTACAATTGATGTTTCTTCCGGTCAAAAATATGATGGAAAATTAATTTTACCGGAATTACCGGGTACTGCTACCAAAGCGGATCTGGTAAAAGTAACAGTAGCAAAAAAAGCCAGTACAGATGGTAAAGTTACCAACCTGGACCAGAATTCCATGCAGGATATCACCAGCATGGTAGCACAACAGGCAGATGGAAGTTACAACATCCAGTACACTGCTCCACAGGATGGAGATTATACTGTTTTCGCATTTTGGCAGCATGGTACTTCGGAGACTTATAAACCAGCTTCTACTGGAGAAGCCTACACCATTAACTATTTCTCTAAAGAGGGTGCTAATGCTTTAATTGAATATTGGAATGAACATGTGTTGGATGAATCTTTGAAACAGCTCATTAAAGAAAATGGAGATGTATCCTTGTACATGGATTCTCTGGAGCTTAGTCCACACGGTGTAAATACAACAGGGAACCTGTGGTGTTCCAACTATCTAGAAGAATTTCAAAACCGTCGTGGTTATGATTTAACCCCATATTTGCCGTTGATTATTACTCCAGGTTTCGCAGTACACACCGAAAAAAATTATATTTATAATCTGGAAGGAAATTCTGATTTATGTACCAGTATTTTAAATGATGTATTCCAAACCAATACCGAATTATATATGGAAAATTGTTTGGATGTGCTTCGTGATTGGTGCCATGAATTTGGTATGACATTGCGTGCGGAACCGGCATATGGACAGATGTTTGATATTACCCAGCCAATTAAATCGGTTGATTATGTAGAAGCGGAATCGTGGGAATTTGGTTGTGAACCAGAAAAATTCCGTAGTCAGGCCGGAGCAGCGCACTTATACGATAAAACATATTCTTCCGAGACCGGTGCGCTATTGAGTCATAACTATACTCAAAGTAACAACGATTGGCGACAGGTATACTATACCCAGTTTGCTTCTGGTGTGCAGAGGACAATTTTACATGGATATTCTTCCGCATATGGTCCAGAACAAAATGTACAATGGCCTGGATATGAAGGGATGCAGACAGTATTTTCAGACAGATTTAATAAACGCCAGCCAAATTCCATTGACTATGCAGATTTAAACCAACATTTAGCACGGACGCAGAAAGTCCTCCGTCAGGGTGTTCCACAAATGGACATTGGTATTTTACGAACGGATTATTATTGGAACTGCTTACAGTGCTTCCAGGGTTTTGATTATTCCCAAAATGTACTCCGCCGTCATGAAGGTATCTACTGGCAAGATATGACCTTGCAGGATGCTGGATATACCTATGATTATTTCTCACCAGTATTATTGCAGGATCAGGATATTACCTGTGAAAACGGTCTTGTTCAGGCGGACGGAGTAGGGTATCAGGCTTTGATCGTATATCAGGAAGAACTGCCCTATGAAAGTGCCCAGGTATTATATGAATGGGCTAAAAACGGGTTGTCAGTAGTTATTATAGATGGCCCTACTCAGGAACAGATGAGAAACAGTATTGTGAAAACCAATGAGTCTGCTGCCATTACAACTGGTTTTAATGATGGTAAGGACAAAGAGTTAGCCAGTGTTATGGAACAATTGAAAACATTAGATACTGTAGCTGTTGTTGAAACACAGGCAGAAGCATACGATGCCTTAGTTGGATTGGGAGTTCATCCGCGTGCAGAATATACCGAATCTAACAACAACTTAATGTCTGTGATGCGGAAAGATGATGACGCAACCTATTTATATCTATACAACTACATGTATACGGAAAATGAAAACTATAAAGGACAAGTATCAGTAGATGGAATTTATCAGCCTTATGTATTGGACACTTGGTCAGGGGAAGTGACAGAAGTAGGGGATTTCGCTTATGAAAACGGTAGGACGATCCTAAATGTAGATTTAGCACCAGGAGATATTATGGTATTTGCGTTAGATCCAAATGATCAGGCAGCAAAAACAGTCGTATCTTCTACTAATGTGGATAAAGTAGTCATTGAAGACGGCAGTCCTATGATGTATGTTCCATCCACTGGGGAAGCATCCATTGCCTATAGCAATGGTACCAGCTATACCACGAGTGTGACTGTTCCGGAAGATATTACTCTGGATACCTGGAACCTGACAGTACAGGACTGGCAGCCTGGAGAGAAAGTAACCCGTACAGAAGATAGAGGTTTAGGATATACCACAACTGAAGTAACTTATGATACCAATAAAGTGGATATCAATGTGGGAGAAACAGAATTAATCCCATGGAAAGATATTCCTTCAGTAGGGGAAAAAGTATCCGGTGTAGGAACATATACCACAAGCTTTACATTACCAGAAAACTGGAATACAAAAAATAACGGCTTGATATTCCAAGTAGATTCCATGAATGGTGGTACTGCGGCGGTAACCGTAAACGGACAAAAAGTAGCGGTAAACATGGATAACTGTACTGCCGATATTTCCAAAGCCGTACAACCAGGTGAAAACACAATTGAAGTAAGGGTAACCAGCAGTCTGCGTAACAGAATGATTGATGTAGGATATTCCGGATGGATGATGGGTACTCCAGACATAGATAATTACGGTATGGAAGGTACAGCAACTTTACAAACTTATTCTAAAGTGACAGCAACAGACAAATCTATCTTAAATTCTGTAATTACCTACGCGGAAAACGCAAAAGCCAGTGGCGAATATGACAACGCCATTGAAAGCGTACAGAAATCCTTTGACGCTGCTTTGGAAAATGCGAAAACAGTAGCAAACAATGCTGGGGCTACCCAGGAAGAAGTAGACGCAGCATGGAAAACCTTGCTGAATGAAATCCACAAATTAGGATTTGTAGCAGGAGATAAAACAGAACTGGCTTCCCTGATAGAAGCAGCAAATGAAATCAATGCAGAACTTGACCGTTATGTGGAAGCAGGCAAAGCGGAATTCACCGCAGCATTAGAAATAGCAGTAGCGGTATATGAAGATGGCGATGCCATGCAAGCAGAAATCAACCAAGTAGCGGATAATTTATTAAATGCAATGCTGAATCTACGGTTCAAAGCAGATAAGTCTATCTTGAAAGATGTTCTTGCGGAAGCAGGCAAAGTAGATGCAAACGCATACACAGCAGAGAGTTACGCAGCATTGCAAGCAGCAGTAGCAAAAGCAAAGGATGTATACAACAATGAAAACGCAAACCAGGAAGAAGTAGATGCAGCAGTAACAAGTGTACAAACAGCAATAGATAACCTGGTAGCAGTAGATGGAACCCCTGCTGAAACTCCAACCGAAGATATTGCCCAGACAGGACAGGAATCCACCACACCAAAAGCAAACGCAGCGAAAACAGGCGATTTTGCACCAATCGCAGGGTTAGCGGTATTGGTAGCAGGCGTAACAGCTATTGCTACGACAAAGAGAAGAAAATAATTCTACTAATGAATTGGTTTTTTATTCTAAATTGAAGAGAAAAGTCCGTACTAGTTTTGTTTCTAGTACGGACTTTTATAATATCATAACATAAAGCAGAGGATAAAAAGGCATATAACTCTATTTACAAAAAATCAAAAATTGAGAAATTTTATAGCTATTTTTAGTTCACAACAACTATCCAAAGTTGCCATTTTTCATTTCCTTAAATTTAAGAAATAAGGTTAAAAAATACTGTGTTTACGGTATTGTAATGGGGTCATATGTTCCAGCTTTTTAAACACCTTGATAAAATAGGATTCATCATTAAATCCAACCTGATAGGCAATCCCGCTGACAGGCTGTGTGGTTGATTTTAACAACACTTTCGCCTGATGGATCCGAACATGGGTTAGGTATTCCTTAGGGGATAAGCCAATATACTTGGTAAACTGGCGGGAAATATATTCCCGGCTGACATAAAAGGATTTGCACAAGGCGTCAATACTAGTGATCTCGGCATAATTTTTATCTATATAGCTGGATATTTTCCGGATTAGCTCTGGTACATCAAATGATGCCGGGTTTTTGTGGACGGTATTGGTCAAAATTTCTGTCAGAAGCAGATCCGCTAGACAAGACGCCTTATATTCCCGGTAAGGGGAGATGCTCTTTAAGGTGCGGATAATTTCATGCTGGTAAAGCTCAAAGCTAGGACAGATTTCTTTGTGAAATACAAAGTTTCCGTTTTCTGCAAACTGCCTATATACGCTTTTGACCAAATTACCATCTAAATGGAATATCGTACTAGTCCATCCCTGCTTCTCTGCTCGGTAATAGTGATAAATCCGGTTATCAATCAGAAAACCATCTCCTGGATTTAACTGATAGGTTTTGTTTTGATAAGTCAACTTTCCAGAACCAGATATGGTATATCTGAGTTCAAAACAATTGAGTCCTTCACGCTTAGTATAGTATTCTTTATTGGCTTCCATCAACAAGAATGTTGCCGGATAAACCAAATCTTTTTTTGCGTTCTGGCTTACGTAGAACGGTCCGAATCGGTGAACAGTTCCGGACATATTGCATTCGGTGTTGCTATAAAAGGAAAGGTCCAATTTCTTTTTTTGTCGTTCGTTCTGCTGCTGGATCCGGTCGATATTGTTATGGGTTGTATTATATGTAATAGTAGTGTAAGGCAAATCAAAATAATCCATAATATCCCCTCCTGTAAAGGCTCCACCTGAATTGTGTTGATATAATAAATAGCACCTTTAAAAAATAATATTCCATTTATCAGGATAGCAACTGTGCCATGGACAAAAGGTGTAGTGGATGAAAATAAAAATTTTATCCTACAAATATTAAAGCAGCCTGATATTACCGCATCATTTTTGCAAGATGCGCTTTTAATATACACCCCATTTTAGCTACTAAAAGTAAACCCAGAACCATTCATCTACCCTTATGTTAAGGTAGATTTTATTTTATTATAACATTCCATCCCGAAAAAAGATAGGTCACAAATCTACCAAAAAGGGGTGTAGAATTCCTATCAAAGTAGATAAATCCGGATTATAATAAAGGTAATCCCTGCATGCAGAAAGGATAAGAACAATTTTTGGAGGAACAAATGATGAAAAAGAATTTAAAACGCAGTGGAGCTGCATTGCTTGCGGCTGTACTGGCAGCTACCAGTCTGGGTTACGCCGGTATTGTATCCGCAGCGGGCACAGAACTTGACTTTAAATTAACGCAGGAACAGAAATTTGCCAACCCGGAAATGGAATATCGCCCTTATGCCAGGTGGTGGCTGGCGGAAGGTTCCCACACCGACCAAACCCTGAAAGAATCCATACAGGAACTATACGAAGATGGGTTTGGTGGGATTGAATTTGTTACCCTGGATGAATCCGCCTATCTGGATGACGCCACCTATGCGTGGGGTTCCCCAGAATGGGTACACGATTCTAAGCTGATTATTGAGGAATGCCAAAAACTTGGAATGAGTGTTAGTATGACCGGTGGTACCAACTGGGCAACAGCAAACTTAATTAACATAACACCAAATCAAGAAGAAGCATCCCAAGAGCTGGGTTACGCAACAGTGGAAGTTGCCCCAGGAGAAACCTTCGATGGTGTTCTGCCTAAATGTGTTCTGCCAGACGGTGTGACTAAACAGGTATTTAAAGAAGTGGTTGGTATACAGGTGGTGGAAAAAGGCTCCGATTTAGGCAGCTTTACCAAAGGGGATTATACCCCAACTACCCTAGATATGGATTCTTCGGTGGTTTTGACCGATGCTGTGGTGGACAACGAGGATGGTAGCTATAGCCTAAACTACCAAAACAACAGTAGTCAACCGGTTTATATCTTCGCATTTTACCAGTATGGCACTGGGGAATCTTACAAACCTGCTTCAACTGGACAGAGTTATACCATCAATTACCTTTCTAAAGCAGGCGCAAATGCTTTTATCGATTACTGGGATTCCCATGTGCTAACTGATGATGTCAAACAGATCATCAACCAGATTGAGGAATGCGATATGTACATGGATTCCCTTGAACTACGGGCAAAAGGTAACGATACCACCGGACAGTTATGGTGTAGTGAGATGTTTAAGGAATTCCAGCAGAGAACTGGCTACGATATGACGAAATATCTACCATTCCTGATCATTCAGAATGCTGGGGGTCGTGTGGGAAGTGTCCTGAATACAGGAGGGAACTTTGGAAACGAAATTGTGTACTCTTTCCAGGCATCTAACTCACAAAGTCAGGTAGTCGCACAAAACCTACAAAATGATTTTTACCAGACCATGACGGAGCTCTATATGGAAAACTGCTTAGATGTTTTAAGGGAGTGGCTCCATGAAAACAACATGAAGTTACGGGCAGAAAATTCTTACGGAAAAACTTTTGAGATTTCCCAGCCAATCCAGTCCCTGGATTACGTGGAAACCGAATCCCTGGAATTCTTTACTGACCTTGACCTGTTCCGTGGAATGTCCGGTGGGGCGCACCTGTTTGATAAACGGTATTCCTCCGAAACAGGCGCAAACAGATGGGTCAACTATTACTGGGACAATGATTATTACCGCCAGATTTTCTATACACAATACGCTGGCGGCGTGCAAAAGATAGTAACCCATGGCTATTCTTCCGAATACGGTCCGGACGGCAGGGTGAGCTGGCCAGGTTATGAAGGCATGAAAGATATGTATTCCGAACGGTTCAACAAACGCCAGCCAGCGTCGATTGATTATGAGGAATTATACACACATTTAAGCCGTATCCAAAAGGTATTGGAATCCGGAGTGCCACAGATGGATATTGGTATGCTGCGGACGGATTATGCATACAACAATGGTAGTTATACCAAAGAACATGCCGTACGGATTGACAACTATGACAGCCATCTCCACAACAACCAGGGTTTTTATTGGAAGGATATGACCCTGCAAAACGAAGGCTATACTTATGATTATTTCTCTCCTTACTTGCTCACAGCTGATGGCGTAACAAGTAAAAATGGACTTGTCAACGCGGATGGTGTAGCTTATCAAGCATTAATTGTTATGCAAAACGAACTACCTTACGACGCAGCGGTGCAGTTGCTGGAATGGGCTAAAAACGGGCTTCCAGTGGTATTTGTAAACAATGTAGTAGAGGAAATCGGAAACGACTGGGAAAAAATAAATACCATTGCAGGCAGTACAACCGGAAGTAATGATAACAATGATGCAAAGTTGGCAGACGTGGTGACTGAAATCAAACAACAGCCAACCGTAAAAACAGTAGATTCTCCAGAACTGGCAGATGAAGCGTTAAAAGAGCTTGGTGTGTATCCACGTGCCCAGTATATGGATTCTAACACCAATTTGTTAAGCGTGATGAGAAAAGACAATGATGCTACCTATTTATATCTTTACAACTACATGTATGAGGATACAATCCCATATGCGACACAGGTTTCAGTAGAGGGAAGTTTCCAGCCATATGTACTGGATACTTGGAGCGGAGAAATTTCCGAAGTAGCGGATTTCGTAGTAAAAAATGGTAGGACCATTTTGAATGTGGAATTGGATCCAGGAGAAGTCATGGTATTTGTCCTAGCAGAAACCAATGAGCCAGTAAATTCTATTGTAGGGACAGAAAATGTTTATAAAGTGATGGATGTAAATGGGGAAACCATGCTGGCAGTATCCGAAAGTGGTAATGTGGTTGCAACTTACAGCGATGGGACCACGATAACAGAAGAAGTAACAGCTCCAGCGGATGTACCACTGGACAAATGGAATTTAGTTGTGGATTCCTATGAACCTGGAGATAAAAAGACAAGGACAGCTACAACAGAGGAAACCGGTATTACTACCACTGAAGTTACTTATGAAACTAACCACGTAATGATAGACGTTGGGACATTGGAAGAATTAGCATCTTGGAAAGATATCCCCGCAATTGGGGAGGAAATTTCCGGTATAGGGACTTATACCAGTACCTTTGTGCTTCCAGAGGATTGGGATGTTGACATCAATGGATTGGAATTTAAAGCGGAAAGCTATAGCGGAGGAACTGTAGCTATTACAGTAAATGGGGAAAAACTTTCTGTTAATATGGATAGTTCTACCATTGATATTTCCGACTATGTTCATCCAGGGAAAAACATCATTGAAGTGCGGGTAACCACTACACTGCGCAACCGAATGATTGTACAAGGATATAGTGGATGGAATATGTCCCCTGCTATACAGGTAAATCAGGTTATTCCTGATGACTATGGTATGGTTGGTGAAACAGAACTGATCACCTATACAAAAGTACCTGCAACAGTATCTCATACAGACAACTCTATTCTAAACGCAGTTATTACTTATGCAGAAACTGCCAAAGAAAGTGGCGAATATGACAACGCCATTAAAAGCGTACAGAAATCCTTTGACGCTGCTTTGGAAAATGCGAAAACAGTAGTAAACAATGCTGGGGCTACCCAGGAAGAAGTGAACGCAGCATGGAAAACCTTGCTGAATGAAATCCATAAATTAGGATTTGTAGCTGGGGATAAAACAGAACTGGCTTCCCTGATAGAAGCAGCAAATGAAATCAATGCAGAACTTGACCGTTATGTGGAAGCAGGAAAAGCGGAATTCACCGCAGCATTAGAAGCAGCCAAGGGTGTATACAATGACGGAGACGCCATGCAGGCAGAAATCAATGAAGTAGCAGACAATCTGTTAAATACAATGCTGAATTTACGGTTCAAAGCAGATAAATCTATCCTGGAAGAAGTCCTTGCGGAAGCAGGCAAAGTAGATGCAAACACATACACAGCAGAAAGCTACGCAGCATTACAAGCAGCAGTAGCAGAAGCAAAGGATGTATACAACAATGAAAACGCAACTCAGGAAGAAGTAGATGCAGCAGTAACAAATGTACAAGCTGCAATGGATCAATTAGTAACAGTAGATGGAAGTGTTCCAGAAGAAACAACACCGTCCACTGATGATACAGCTACTCAAACTGGACAAGAATCCACTACACCAAAAGCAAACGCAGCGAAGACAGGTGACTTTGCACCAATTGCTGGAATGGCAGCAATCACCTTAGCAGGAGCTGCATTGGTTCTCTCCCGTAAGAAAAAATAATTCATAACGTTTTCTTCTTCTCTTTTTTCTTAATATAAGCAAAAGGCTGGTTTTTTAACCAGCCTTTTGTAATATCAGTAATTAGGTAGAAAAATAAATGACTAATACATTGAATCAGAAAAATGCTAAATATGAAAGTGAAAGCAATAGATTTAAGAACCTATATCAAACTCCATATGTCAAAGAAATATTTGGACATTTGGATGCTTGGGATAAAGTTTCCTTTGAAGACAAGCAAAAAGTCGTAGATTTGATGATTTCCAAAATCTGTGCTAAAAGTGAAAAAATTGATATTGTGTGGAAAATTTAATGGTATTGAGTTTTGTCTCTTGTAAACTACGCTACACTATATTTCGGCGGAATACTAATCAGCATGTGGATATGATCTGGCATCATATTCCTTTCTATGATTTCTACACCTTTCCATTTACACAAATCTTTAATGATTTCTCGTATATCTTTTCTTAACTGATTATAGATTACTTTTCATCGATATTTCGGGGTAAATACGATATGGACTTGCAATTTCATTTCGTATGCGCTAAACTACTAGTATCGTTTATCTTGAATGATCTCCTTCATGTTTTTTTGCAGTTGGCAAACCCGCTTCTATTCTATATGAAGGAGTTATTTTTTCTACTCACCAGTTTCCGTCTTTTTAGATCTATGGGCATAGCCCATGGTTTTCGTTACACAATAATAAACTGGCTCCGCAATATCAGCAGAGTCAGTTTTATCTTTATCGATAGTTCAAATGGTAGTATGGGGATAAAATCAAAATTTGCAATCCAAATCAATAGCAGTTGGTTTTTCTTATTTTAATCTATCTTCCATGGCTCTGCCCAGAAACCTGTTTGCTGTTTGTTACCCAGTTTCTTCTGAATATCATGGTTGAGTTTGCTTCGCCAATCCTGTGTATAGGTTCTGGTGTTTTTCAAAAGTTCCTCTACAAATGCAGCAACATCTTCGCCTGTTACCTCTAAAATAGTCTTACCATTAGCAGCGCCTTCCTCAGATAAATCAATCAGCCCGTACTGGACCTCCATCATATCATATCCAGCGCCGGAAACAAACTGCCACATATGGTGTTGAATCTTTTGGAACACGTATTGATAATCAGCTGGTAGGGTAGCAACCCTTGCCATCTGCTTTTTGTATTCCTGTTTTTCTTTAATCATTTTTCCTATATTAAAATAGTTGTTCAAAAAATCACCCATTGCTGTTATTCTCCTTTAATTCGTTGATTTTTGAGGATAGAAACTCCCATTTTTCCCAAAATAAGCGGAGTTCTTCCCGCCCAGCATCGTTAAGTGAATAGAATTTCCGTGGCGGGCCGAGCGCAGATGGCTTTTTTTGGATGTCTACCAGCTTATTTTTTTCTAGCCTGACTAAAATTGTGTAAACTGTCCCTTCTACCACATCGGTAAATCCCATTGTGTTCAATTGGCGGGTAATCTCGTAGCCGTAGGTGTCCTGCCTGCTGATCAATTCTAGAACACAGCCTTCTAATATCCCTTTTAGCATTTCAGTTATATTTTCCAATTTTTGTTTTCCTTTTTTAATCAGGTAATCTGTACTACTTATTACTACTATATAATAACACATAGTAGTAGAAATGTCAATTGTAATTGGCAAGAAAGGTTTGGTGTCCATTCCTGAAATAAGAACACCTAAGCCACAAATACATTTATCTAAAATAGAAAAAACCATCTGTTATAAGAAGAATTCTGAGTAGATGGTTTTTCATTACGGTTGCTTGACAAAATTAGAAAAAAAGGTATAATAGTTTAAAAAAGAACTGTTTTAAATAAAACTATTTTAGGGGGAATTGGATGGAACGGAATACCGATATTTTAATTAGCATCCGAAAACTTATCAAATTATACGAAGCCATGCTTAAAACCGTCTGCCAGAACTATCATTTAACGCAGATTGAGACGGATATTATCAGTTTTTTGCAAAACAACCCTGGTAGGGATACCGCTGGTGATATTGTGGAACTGCGGATGCTTTCCAAAGGGAACGTATCCCAGGCAGTAGAAAATTTAATCCAAAAATCTTTGTTGGAACGCAGCCAGGACCAAGATGATCGGAGAAAAATCCATCTTTCCTTGCGTCCAGAAGCAAAACCAATTTTAGAGGAAATACAGCGGATTAGAGAAAAATTCCTAGAAGAAATCTTTGCGGGTTTTTCTGAACAAGAACGGGAACTATATGCGGAATGGAATGATCGGATCCGAAACAATGCCAAATCAGCGATGGAAAGGATGGATTAACTGTGGAAAAAGAGAAAGATTTTTTAGGCAAAGAGCCTGTGAATAAACTACTTTGGAAATTGGCGCTTCCTACTGTAACAGCACAAATCATTAATATGTTGTACAATATTGTAGACCGCATCTATATCGGACATATCCCAGAAGAAGGCACTTTGGCGCTAACAGGGGTAGGAGTTTGTATGCCGTTGATTATGATTGTAACAGCATTTGCCGCATTAGTCAGCAACGGCGGAGCTCCAAGAGCTTCCATTTATATGGGAAAAGGAGAAAAAGAGCTGGCGGAAAAAACTTTGGGGAACTGTTTTAGCCTCCAAATTATCATTTCATTGTTGTTAACAACAGTTTTGTTGATTTGGAACCGTGATTTTCTTATGGCATTTGGCGCCAGCAACAATACCATTGAATATGGTGTCAGCTACATGAACATTTATGCCATTGGGACGATTTTTGTACAGTTGACATTGGGGATGAATGCCTTTATTACTGCCCAGGGCTTTGCAAAAACAGGGATGTTATCTGTGTTAATTGGTGCAGTATGTAATATTGTGCTGGACCCAATTTTTATCTTTGGATTCGGTATGGGAGTACGTGGAGCTGCTTTAGCCACCATTCTTTCCCAGGCAGTTTCCTGTATTTGGGTGTTAAATTTCTTGTTTGGCAAAAGGACCTTTTTAAAAATCCGCAAACGTCACTTAATGCTAAAATCAAAAATCATTTTGCCAAGTTTGGCATTGGGGCTTGCTGTATTTATTATGCAGGCAAGCGAGAGCGTGATTTCTATCTGCTTTAACTCCTCATTATTGCGATACGGTGGAGATATTGCGGTTGGAGCCATGACGATTTTAACCAGTGTAATGCAGTTTGCCATGCTTCCGTTACAGGGGCTGGGGCAAGGGGCGCAGCCAATTATCAGCTATAATTATGGTGCGCGCAATGTGGACAGGGTAAAATCTGCTTTTCGGCTGTTGCTAAAAGCAAGCCTGTTCTACTCTTGTCTACTGTGGGCGCTAATTCTGTTATTCCCTCAAGTATTTGCAGCCTTGTTTACTTCGGATCCAGCTTTGTTGGAATTCACCAAAACAGCATTGCGGATTTATACAGCTTGCTTGCTGCTGTTTGGAATCCAAATGGCATGCCAAATGACATTCAACTCATTGGGCAACGCAAAAGCATCTATTTTAGTTGCGGTCATGCGTAAATTTATTTTGCTGATTCCACTTATCTACCTTTTACCACTTATTTTTTCTTCCAATAAAACAACAGCGGTTTATCTGGCTGAACCAGTTGCGGATTTTCTGGCCGTCAGCTTTACCGCTATCCTGTTTATCTTCCAGTTTAAAAAGGCATTGGCGGAAATGTCCAATTCCCCAAAGCAAAATTAAGCTAGCATAATGCTACCAAAAAGAAAAGCCATTTTCTCGTAAACGGAATACCTTTTCCGCATTGGATAGAAAAATTTCACTGGCTATCTGTTTGGTATTACTGTTTCGATTTTGTTGCGACTATCCAGTATAGTTTGTGGCTAAGCACAGCAGCAATGAAAATAAACCACATCGTATGGACGGGAAACTAATCCTAGATCTTTTCGGATTCGTCTCATTGAAGGAAGTATGGTGTATCCTATTATAGGAAAAAGCTTTCTTTCGGGAAAGCTTTTTTCAATATATCTTCGACAAAATCAGCACAAGCGATATAACCTGATTCTATTTCTCAGGTAGTACTTTTTGATGATCCAATTTATAAAAAATGGAAAAAATAAGGCGTTTTATTCTCTAGAATACTGAAATCCAGTACGATTGGTAAAGGGAAAGATAAAAATCAAAAAGGAGAAAAAGCATCTAGTTAGGAACAAAAATTACGAAACCGGCCAATTTTTTGATCACATCCTTATAGAAATATTGGAAGATGAAATGCTAAAAAATAGATGTGTCTACCAAAATCAATACCATCAGGGACATTGTACAGACTTGGAAAGATTACAATTGGTAAATGAGTAGGGGTAAAAAGAGGCTACTTATCTCCTCCGGTAAGTGATTATGTAACGTCAAAAACTCAAGGCCGTCACTTCAGTAGAGTACAAAACAATATCTTTGTATCACGTGATATACTATTCATGATTTCTCAGATATCGGTAAGTATCTGTACGCAATATTAACCATTGCTTATATGCTTTTTCCCCGCTAAAACCAGCTTGTCAGCAAAAATCCCCTTTTTCTAAAGCTTTCTTTTCCCACTATTATTGCCTTTGCTTAGGAAAACAACGAAAAAAACCCCTATCCAAAATGGATAAGGGTTTTTTATATTATGCACTTACTTTTCCAAGGCCCATTTCCTGACCAATGTTCAGGATGTGGTCGCCAATTCGTTCAAAATCCGTAAGCATTTCAGAATAAAGGATGCATGCTTCATCGGAGCATTTGCCTTCCTGCATCCGTTTTGTTTGGTTGGTGCGATAGGATTCTGTCATATCATCCATCTGCTGTTCCAAATCTGCAATCCGTTGCACTTCTTCTGGAGCGTTCTTTTTCAAGTTTTCCAGGCAATCCAGTGCTTCAATACTGACTTTTTTCATCTCAGCCATTTCAGAGAGTTCTTCTGGGGAAAAATGGATTTTTTTATCATGGATCATCTTGGTGTATTCGCAAATGTTCATTGCGTGGTCTCCAATGCGTTCCAGGTTTCCACATACCTTAAATAATGCGCTGATATACTGGGAATCCCTTGGATTACTTTCCTCTACCATGATTTTAGAGATGTATTTGGAGATCTCTTTGTTCAAATAGTCAATGTAATCTTCCCGTTCCTGTACTTTCTCCACCAGTTTTAAATCCCTTTGCTGAACAGCGTCAAAACCGTTATCTACATTATGTTTTACCATCTCCATCATACGGCGGAGTTCCTGTTTAATATTGGTAAGAGCAATAGCGGATAACCCAATTTGATGTTCCCCTCTGGCAACAACAGGACGGATAAATTCCAAATGCATTACGTCATCATGTTCTTCTTGTTTGTCTGGCAAGATTTTGGTTGCCAGTTTTGCCAAATAGGTACCAAATGGTAATAACAGAATGGTGGTAACAATATTAAAGATGGTGTGCATATTTGCGATTTGTGCAGCCACATTGTCCGGTGTAAGGCTTTCCACCCAAGAAGTAAGTGGGGTAGCAATACAGACAATCGTAAAAATAGTAGTACCAATTAAGTTAAACAGTAAGTGGATGATGGTTGTGCGTTTTGCGCTGCGGTTGGTACCAATGGAGGCGAGTACAGCTGTAATACAGGTACCAATATTTTGTCCAAACAATACAAACACCGCATTTGGCAAGCCGATTAAGCCGCTTACTGCCAAAGCCTGTAAAATACCAACCGAAGCAGAAGAGGATTGGATAATCGCGGTAAAAATCATACCAGCCAAAATACCCAAAACAGGGTTGGAGAATTTGGTCATTAAAGAAATAAACGCATCCGATTCCCGCAGTGGCATCATAGCGGAACTCATCATTTCCATACCAATAAATAGGGTACCTAGTCCTGCCACAATTAAACCATAATAATGTACCTTTTGTTTTTTAATAAATACAATCAAAGCAACGCCGACAAAAGCGAATAATGGTGCAATTGCTCCAATGTCCAACGCAATCAGCTGGCCAGTGATGGTAGTACCAATATTGGCACCCATAATAATCCAGACAGCCTGACTTAATGTCATCATACCCGAGTTTACAAATCCCACTACCATTACTGTAGTAGCGGAAGAAGATTGAATCACAGCAGTAATACCCGCCCCAACAAGAACGCCTAAAAATCTGTTTGATGTCAGCTTCTCCAGGATTTTTTTCATTTTGTTGCCGGCTGCTGCTTCCAAACCATTGCTCATCATTTGCATTCCGTATAGGAAGAGTGCCAATCCTCCAAGAAGACTAAAAATATCGGTAATCTTCATGTTTTCCTCCGTCATTTTACAAACTTTTTATTTTGTCTATATTATTTATACCGAAAATTTAAAGTAATCGCAATATATTATACAAAGATTTAACCTGATTTTACATAGATTTTACATTAGAGTAGAATTTGAGAGCGATAACGTAAATTTTTTATGTAAAATTATGGTGTAAATTTTACATAAATAGGTGGTTATTTTTACGGTTTCCTGTAGAAAGACAAGTCATTTTACATAGATTTAACTAAAATTGCGGGATAGCACCCGATTTTCTTCCCAATGAATTGGAATAATACAATTTTTGATTGACGAGAAATTTTTCCAATGGTATAATAATAGTATTCAATGATATGTCGAAATACCGCAAAAAAAGGAGGAATTTTTATGAAGAATAGGAAAATATTCAAGCGTGTCCTGGCAGCGCTTGTCAGTTCCGCTATTGTTTTTTCCGCTACAGGGGTAACCGCTGCGGCGCAAGGGCTGGTGGAGCTGCAACATGTCATCGCATCCGCCATTCAAACCCAAAGTGATTTCTAAATTTCTAACGGCGTCTTGGTGAAGTATACAGGAACTGATAAAGATGTAGTGGTTCCCGATGGCGTTACTAAAATTGGAGATTTTTGTTTTGCAGGAAATAATTCTATAGTAAATGTAACGATTCCTAATAGTGTTATTAGTATTGGAGATGGTTCTTTTTCTCTTTGCTCTTCATTAAAGCATATATCTATTCCACCTAGTGTGATAAATATAGGAAGAGAAACCTTTAGACAATGTGATCAATTGTCATCTATTGAATTGCCAGATAGTGTAAAACAAATTGGATCAGGTATTTTTAGTTATTGTTCCAATTTATCTGAAGTAAAACTTTCCAATAGTCTTACCCTTATTCCTTGGAATGCTTTTGCTTATAGTGGATTAACTTCAATTGAAATGCCAGACAGTATAGTTGTAATTGAAGAATATGCATTTGAAAGTTGTGATAACTTATTCTCTATAGTTATGTCTGATAATATAACTACAATTGGAATGCATGCTTTTAGCGGATGTTCTTTTGAATCAATATCACTGCCCAAAAAGTTAACTAACATACAATCTGGTTCTTTTTCTTATTGTAATAATTTAAAATCTATAGATATACCAAGTAATGTTAAATCGATAGGTAGTGGTGCCTTTGTTAATTGTTCTAATTTAGTATATGTAGATATTCCATCTACTATTGAAAAAATTGAATTGCAAGCGTTTACAAATACACCATGGGGAATTGAAAATCCATATATTATTTTGAATACAGTTTTATTTGGAACAGGTAATGCATCTGGCGATATTAATATTCCTAATGGAATTACTAAAATTTCTAGTTATGCTTTTGGAGAATGCAAAAATATAACTTCAATTTCAATTCCTGATACTGTTAAAATTTTGGGGGAATATGCCTTTTTTGGATGTTCCAGTTTGGAATATATTAATTTACCATGTAATTTAAAAAAGATTGGTGATTGTGCGTTTAAAAACTGTATATCTTTATCGTCCATTGAATTTCCACAAGGTTTAGAAACAATTGGAAATTCTGCATTTGAAAAATGTTATAGGTTAAAATCTGTGTCATTATCAGAAAGTATTCTTACTATTGAACCAAATGCTTTTCGTGAATGCTATGGATTAACGTTTTTTACTATACCTAATAGTATTCAATCTATTAATGGTGTATTTTATGGTTGTAATAATTTAAAGACTGTTAAATTTAATGGAAATACGATAATTGGAGAAAATGAATTTAAAGAATGTAGTAATTTATCAACTATTTATGGATTATCTGGTAGTCCAGCAGAAAAACTCGCAATAGAAAGAGGCATTGATTTTATTTCTATTGACCTGCCATATAATGATGTTTCTGTAAATGATTGGTGTTACGATGCTGTAAGGTTTACCTATGACCGTGGCATAATGACAGGGTTTAACGAGACCACTTTTGGACCAAATGAAAGTATGGCCCGTGACCATCTGGTAACCATCTTGTACCGTTTGGAAGGGGAACCAGCTATAAGTTATGAGCCTATATTTTCAGATGTACCAGATAATGCTTATTTTACGAATGCGGTATTGTGGGCAAAACAAGTTGGGATAACAACAGGCTACCAGGATACAAATGAATTTGGGGTAGGGGTATTGATTACCAGAGAACAGTTTGTAACCATGTTATACCGATACGCCCAGTATAAAGGATTGGACACCAGCCAAAAAACATCGATTGGCAATTATGAAGACGGAAATCAGGTAAGTACATTCTCCAAAGAAGCAATGGAATGGGCACTGGGCTGCGGTATCATCAAAGGGCAAAACAACCAGCCAGTCATTGACCCACAAGGGCAAACAGGAAGAGCGGCCGGAGCAACGATGATTATGAGATTTATGGAATACTATAGCCTATAATTTTTAAAAACAGTCTCTGACAATATAGCATAAAAATAGCATCCTTTTTTGGGATGCTATTTTTATTATATCCGGCAGTTTCCAAAAGTAGTATCCTTATTTAGAACAGGTCAAAATATCTATCAAAAAACCATAGAGCAAAATGCAATTAGAAATTTATAGCAACTATTCGGGATAGAAGTTGGAAAAATAAGACAAAGTTGTTGTATTATAACCATTCATGTTGTATAATATGGATAAAATCAGGACAAGGGGGAGCTAGAATGTATATTAACAAAATGGAAAATAAAGGTCCGACCTATTTAGCGGAAGGGGATATCTATGTTCATTTGGACAGTATGAAAATCGAGGAATTGGAAAAGATTATTCAGAACATTAAAAAGGAACTTTCCGCCGTTCCGGAGAAAGAGGCCAAAACAATTGTGGAAACAGTGGATACTGTTCATACGGAACTGATGAAGCCCAAGCCAAGATGGGAAATCCTCAAAAAATGTGTGGAAGGTTTAGGGTGCGCCGTTGCTATTACAGATAAAATTCCTACATTAGTAGAGAATATCAAAAATTTAATTGGAATTGTTTCTTCTTGCCTATCATAGGAGGTTTATATGGGACAGGACGGAATCCGGATTGAGGAGATGAAAAACCAGGGGCCAACCTACCTTTCGGAATACAATATCCATCTTCATCCCAACGGGGAAAAACAATACAGTATCCTCTGCTCAGCCATCCCGCTGAAAGAAGGGTTTGTTGGCAGGGAACAGGAGTTGGAAACACTGGAACAAAAATTCCAGGAAGGCAGGACGGTATTTCTTTGGGGGATAGGCGGCATCGGGAAAAGTGAGCTCGCCAAACAATATGCCACCCGGTGGAACGGTAGTGTAGTATGGGCAAATTACGCTTCCAGTTTGCGGGATGTTGTTCTAGGGATAACTTTGGGAGGTTTTTCTATTCCAGCGAAAGCGAAAGCGGAAGAATTAGAACAGTATTATTTGCAAAAAAAGGCCGTGATAAAACAATTGTGTGCCCAGCAAAGGGTTTTACTCATCGTGGATAATTTCAATGAAACAGAATCCGATGAGATGGAAGATCTGGAATCAATGGGATGGTATCTGTTGTTTACTACCCGGAATGATTGGAGTCAGTATGGGAAACAGCAGGTTAAGGTGATGCCATTGGAATCGGAACAGGCTAGGGAGGTGTTTTTTCATTCTTACGGAAGCACGGATTTTACAGAGGATGAACTTGCCCAACTGGATGAATTGATTCAGCTGGTGGATCGACACACCATGACGGTGGAGCTTCTGGCAAAACAGATACGGGAGGAAGAAATCCCCCTGGCGGAAATGCTGGAGGAACTAAGGGAAAAACTCAAAGATCATCAGGATACCGTGATCCCCTTGAATAAGGACGGAAAGCAATCCCAAAAAAGTATGTACCAACATTTACGCGCTATTTTTGATATTAGCAGGGAGAAACTGTCGGAGGATCAAATTTATCTGTTAAGGAATTTATTGTTGGTTCCTTACACTGGTGTGGACGGGAAGCAGTTCCTAAAATGGTGTGGGATGGAATCAACCAAACTACCCCAACTGAAACAGTTGGTAGCCCGTGGATGGGTACGGAACGAAAACACCCACTATTCCCTCCATCCTGTGATGGCAGATATTCTAGAGAATGACCTAACCCCCAACATCAAGGACTGCTGGTGTTATCTGGAAGCAATTTTCGATTATCTAGGTTCCTACTGCGATACCTGCCAGCAAAGACAGGAGATTTCCCAGTTTGGAGACGCTGTAGCGAAACGGATTGAAGGAGATGACGTGGCATATGCTAATTTTTTCCTCAAGTACGCTGAATTGCTTCGCCAAGGAGCCAACTTTCCAAAAGCGTTGGAATATGATCAGAAAGCGCTTAACATTTTTCTCCAAACAGTTGGAAAAGAGGATGTGTATACTGCATCTGTTTACAATAGTATGGGGCTAGTATACTGCGATTGTGGCAAATATATGGACGCTTTGGCGTATTACCAAAAATCCTTGCAAATTGTCCGGAACACCTTAGGAGAAGAGTGCTTGCAGGTTGCTACAGAGTATGAAAATATTGGTATGGTATACCAATACCTGTGCCAGTATGATGTTGCACTGGAATATTACAATAAAGCACTGAATATTCATCAGAAAAAAATAAAAGAAGAGCTGCGGCTGTATTCCATTTATGGAAATATTGGATTGCTTTATTTTGAAAAAGGGGATTATGCCGCAGCATTGGAATATTATCAGAAGGCGATTGCTTTGGACGAAAAATATTCCAAGGGGCATACAGCAGCATCGGTATACAATAATATGGGTTCGATTTATGTTATCTTTGGGGATAATGAAACCGCTTTAGAATATTATACGAAAGCGTTGCAAATCAACCAGAAGATACTGGGGGAAGAACATCCAGAAACCGCAGCCTGTTACCATAACATTGGAGGTGTCTATAGCAGGCAACAAAAATTAGGACTAGCATTAGAATATTATCAAAAAGGGCTAGCAATCAACCGCAGGGTTTTTGGGGAACAGCATCCCAATATTATTGTCAATTATCTGAATATTGGAATGGTACACCATCGAAAAGGAGAATATACTACAGCATTGGAGTATTACCAAAAGGCGTTGGAAATCGACCAAAATCTTACAGAAGGATTTCATAAATCCACCGCAACGATCTATAACAATATTGGTGGAGCCTATTATGGTATGGGAGATTATCCAAATGCGGTGAGGTATTTTCAAACAGCACTGGAAATAGAGCTGGAATTGTTGGGGGAAAACCATCCCAATATTGTCACCTACTATAACAATATTGCTCAAATGTACCAGGATTGGAAACGATATCCAAAGGCGTTGGAATATTATCAGAAAGCGCTAAAAGTAACCCAGAACCTGTATGGAGAACAGGATACTAACGTGTCCATGGTGTATAACGCAATCGCCTATTTATATAGTTGCCAGAAAAATTATGCCAAAGCGTTGGAGTGTTATCAAAAATGCCTGCAAATCGAACAAGGGCAGACAAAAGAAAATATTCAGGCAATCACAACCCTTTTCCATAATATTGGTCATCTTTACAGCCTCCAAAAGGAATATTCAAATGCGCTGGAAGCTTACCAAAACTCTTTACGTGCCAGCCAGAAGGCTTTTGGGGAAGAATCTATGGAGGTAGCAGAGGAATATATCTTAATTGGGGATTTATATGAAATCCAATGTTTGTATGATAAAGCGATTGGCTTTTACCCAAAAGCCTTACGGATTCATCAACATATCCTTGGAGAACTGCATCCGGAAATCGCTGTGGATTACAATGAAATTGGCCATGCCTACTTTATGCAAAGGAAGCTTTGTAAAGCATTGGATTATCTGGAACGCTCCTTTTTCATCCTCAGGGATACGCTGGGGGAATCCGATCCACAAACCCTTTCTTGTTTGCGTAACCTGCTCTTTTTAAAACAGCAGATAGAACAGCCATTTCAATAAATTTGGTATTAGCATTTCCAAATCAAAAGTTTTGGCGTTCCCTTGGCAATTGTACAGCAGCTATGTTATTCTATAGGAAAAAGGCTATTTAGTAAATGTATCAATTATATTCCTTTCTCGGTAAGCTAAAGATAAACGGTATGTAGAGAAAAGATCCTACGAATAGAAACCGAAACATATTATTATTTTAGGAATACGAAAAATAGTTCTCTCTATAGGAGAAACCAAGGAATACCTACTGCAATCCTCTTACATATTATAAGAACCCTCTACTTTTTTGGTAGAGGGTTCTATTGCGTATTTTTATTATATTAATAAATGGTAGAAGTTTTTGGATAAGTCCATTTCGCAGTTTAATGTGGTAGTTTTTAAAAATAAAACTTCAAATAAAATTTTGTAATAAAATAGGACAACCAGTAAAACGCAATGAATATGCACGCATATATCAAACCGGTGTTCCAAAAAGTATCTATAAATCCATATGTGTACGCACTTCCTATGGATAGAATAGAAAATGTAAAACCGTTGATCAGAAAGAACAGCAGGCTTAACGCTAAAAACCGCAAGCAGGGGATATTATATTTTTTTATTGCCCGGTATCCCAGTAGTAACCCAAAAACTGGTTGAAACAAAAAAACAGTTGGAAAATAGACCACGCAAAGCCAAAAATATCCCCACTCAATATCATTCACTACAAAATATCTTGCAATCATAGTAACCGCAACAAAGGCGTCATAAATCAAAAATTCTCGTATTGCTTTTCGCATAGCGATTTTCCCTCCAAATACAAAAAATATTAAACGATATAATTATAACAAATTGATTAAAAAACTAAAAAATAATTTAAAAACGGGTCAAAATATCAATTTTACAGTTTGTCAAATGGAATTTTCTAAAGGATTGTATACAAACAGTCAACATAAAAAGACTGAATTCATAGGTTGGTCCATATTTTTTATTTTGATTACTTTTTTGGTAGGGACATTGGATCTATTTCCCTTATGATCGGGAATAAAATAAAAAATTCCAAAAATAGACGATAATCCCCTTGTTTAGACAGAAAAATTCATAAAATTGTGTTATAATGGAAACAATATCTAACATTTACAATAAGTCAATTCGGTAAAGGAGAATTTTAAGATGTATCAGGCAAGGTTCCGGCTACAGGATGGAAAACAGCAGCCGTTACGGGAGCATATTTTAGGGGTTGCCAGTCTGTCAGAATCATTCGGGGCAAAATTAAACCTTTCTCAAACCATGCGCCTGGCGGGTTTGCTCCATGATATGGGCAAATACGACCAGCAGTTCCAGGATTTTATCGAAGGGGAACGGCAGCGGGCAGTGCAAAACCCAAAGCAGTACCTTTCCCAGAAACGGAAATCCGATTTTGACCATGGGGTATATGGGGCAAAATATTTTTTCCAAACCTTTTATCCGGGAAAAAGCCGGCGTGGCGCCATCGTGGAAATCATCGCCATGGCGTGCTGCTACCACCATGGCGGATTAAAAGATTGTGTGGATGTCTGTAATCAATCCCCTCTTTTGGAGCGGTTCGAAAAACTAGACCAACACAGGATAGAACAGGCATACCAACGGTTTTCCCAGGAAATCCAAGAAGATCTTACCAAACTGTTCCACCAAGCGTTAGAAGAACTGGTTCCTATTATCGAAGGGGTTACAAAAATGAAAGATGGGGTGTTCTGTTACCACCTGCTGATCAAAACCATCTACAGCATACTGATTGACGCCGACCGGATGGACAGCATGTGCTTTGAGGAAAACAGGGGGATCTCCCCTGTAATAGAACGGGAACAGCAATTCCCAGCATGGGAGGAATACCAAGGTAGGTTTGAGGTTTATCTGTCCCAAC
The DNA here is from genome assembly GCF_014297275.1 of Clostridium facile. Classification (NCBI taxonomy): domain Bacteria; kingdom Bacillati; phylum Bacillota; class Clostridia; order Eubacteriales; family Clostridiaceae; genus Clostridium; species Clostridium facile. The sequence continues at coordinate 1,058,818 of NZ_JACOQK010000001.1, read as the reverse complement.
TCAGCCAGAAATCATCTGCGGAACCCAAAACAGAGCAGGTAAACCGGATTCGGCAAGCAATCTCGGATGAATGTTTTCTTGCGTCCAATAGAGGGACGGGTATCTACCGTCTTACTGTTCCAACAGGGGGAGGGAAAACCCTTTCCAGTATGCGGTTTGCCCTGAACCATAACCGGCTAAATCAAAAACAGCGGATTGTCTATGTCATTCCATATACTTCAATCATCGAGCAAAACGCTGAACAAATTCGGAAAGCTCTGGGCTACCAGTGCGATTTGCTGGAGCACCATTCCAACCTGTTGGAGGATAACCAGCAGGAGGATTATAAACTGCTTACCGAACGTTGGGAGAGCGATATCATTTTTACGACTATGGTGCAGTTTTTAAACACCTTCTACCATCGAGGTACTCAGGACATGCGCCGTCTCCACCATCTGATGAATGCCACCATTATTTTTGATGAAATCCAAACCCTTCCTGCCAAATGTATGGATTTGTTCACAAGCGCAGCCAATTTTCTGCGCCAGGTAGGGAATTCTACCCTAGTACTTTGTACTGCTACCCAGCCTTATACGAATCTTCTGGGGCATCCCATGATAAAAGAATCGGAAGATGCTGAAATTGTGAAGAATGTCAGCCGCAATTTTGAGCAGCTCAAGCGAGTACAGGTGGTCTATAAGCCAAAGAAATATGACTTGGAACAATTTCAGCAGTTCCTCTTGGAGAGAAAACGCGAGGTAAAAAGCCTATTGGCAGTGGTGAATAAGGTGGATACCGCAGCTGCTGTTTGGGAAATGCTGTGCCAATCTCCCGAACTGGAAGGGATAAATCTGTTTTATTTGAGTACCCGCTTGTGTCAGGCACATAGAGGCAAGGTGTTGAAGGAACTAAAGCAGGCGCTAAAAGATGGGGAGGACTTAATCTGCGTCAGCACTTCGCTCATTGAAGCTGGGGTGGATATCAGCTTTGAAGCAGCGGTCCGCAGCTTAACCCGTCTGGATTCGGTTGCCCAGACAGCGGGTAGGGTCAACCGTAATGGGGAACAGGAACTGGGTTATTGCTATGCGGTAAAATTGCAGGAAGGCTCTTACAATAACATGCCGGAATATCCAATTGGAATCGACCATGCGGATAGCGTGCTGCGGATGACCTCAGACGGTTTATCTCCATCCTCTATTAAGGAGTTTTTTCAGCTTTATTATCAGGATGAGCGGATTTCCAAACAGTTTTCCTACCCTTTGAATGGATCTGTATCCATTTATGAATTACTACAAAATAAAATCAGAAAAAGCCCATTATTTACTACAGTAAAATTCCAATCGGCAGCGCAACCCTTTGAGGTGATTGGAAACGATACCATCCCAGTGATTGTCCCTTATGGGGAGGGGTTACAACTCATAGAAAAACTGGAGCAGCTTAACGAGTTTTCACCTATGGAGGAAAAGAAAAGATTACTTTCCCAATTGCGGAAATATTCGGTCAATCTGTACCGATACCAGTTCCAGACGTTACAGAATGATATCACCCAAAATCAGGTGACAGGGGCATACCTGATGGGGTCCCTCCATTATGACGCTTGCCTGGGGGTAACCCTGAAAGATGATCTGGCGCTGTTTTAAGAGAAAAAAGAAAAGCTTTGCAACAGACAAGGATAGCGTCCTCACCTGTTACAAAGCAGTTCTTTCGTTAAAGATAGTATAAGATTTTCAATCCACGCAAATTGCGACGCTTTTAGTATACCATAAAAATGTACAAGAAGAAAGCTGTTTTTTTATGAAAAATTTCCCTTTACAAAATAAGTGAAAAATAGTATAAGAAAAGTTAGAAAGGAGGAACAGCAATGAAACCAAATCAGGTCACTTTTAAGGTTTCTGGTAGATTCGCCTTATTCACCGACCCCATGACCAAAATTGGTGGGGAAAAATCCACCTTGATGATTCCCACTGCTGAGGCGTTAAAAGGGATTGTGTCATCGGTGTACTGGAAGCCGTCTATTTTATGGATAATCGATGAAGCAACGGTTTTAAACCCCATCCGTACCGAGCGGAAGGGCATTCGCCCCATCAAATACTACGGCGGCAACGATTTGGCGTATTACACGTACTTATCAAATGTGTCCTACATTGTCAAGGCGCATTTTGAGTTCAACCTATATCGTCCCGATTTAAAACAGGACTGGAACGAGCATAAACACTACTGGGTTGCGAAACGCTGCATCGAAAAAGGAGGCAGGCGGGATGTCTTTTTAGGGGCGCGGGAATGCCAGGCATACGTGGAACCAGTTACAGGGGAGGAACAGAGCTGTTACAGCGATTTGGAGCAGATGGACTTTGGGCTGATGTTCCACTCGTTTGTTTACCCTGACCAGAACGGTACCAACCAATTGGAGGCGTTGTTCTGGTATCCTAAAATGGAGCGGGGCGTGATTCGCTACTGTAAACAGGAGGATTGTGTCCAACGGATTCCAGTGAGGGAGATGAAACCGAAACGGTTTGATTCTTCCAACTTTTCCGGTTTGCAGGAGCCTGGGCTTCTGGAGGGTTACCAGGAAGGGGGTGGCGCCCAATGAGTTACATGATGACGTTGTACCGTACCTATGAAAGGCTGGAAAAAGACCCCGCTAATTTCACCCAAAGAGGGCTGCTTAAGGTGGGATTCTCCACCCAACAGGCGCATGTGGATGTCAAGCTGGGCAAGGAGGGGCAGTTTATCTCTGCAACCCCTGTGGAAAAAGATCAAGCGGATACGGTGATACCGGTAACTGAATATTCCGCCAACCGGACATCCAAACCATGCCCCCATCCTTTATTCGATAAACTAAAGTACATAGCGGGGGATTATCCCCGGTTCTGCAAAGAGGATAACGCCGAAGCCTATCAGGCGTATATGGAACAATTACAAGCATGGTGTGAATCTTCGTACAGCAACCCAAAGGTCAAAGCGGTTTACCAGTATCTGAACCAGAAAACATTGATTCACGATTTGGTGGAACAGGGTATTTTTTCGGTGGATGAAAACGGAAGGTTGACAAAGAAATGGGAAAACCAGCCTAATTTAAAACTGCCGGTGGGCAACCAATCCGATGCCTTTGTACGGTTTTCGGTGATTGGGATTGATTCTGTCCCCGCGTTGTGGCAGGATGGAAAACTGCAAGACCAATATACAAACTACTACTTGAGCCAGGAGGGCAGCAAAAAACTCTGTTATGTCACAGGAAATCATGTAAGGGCCTGCACCATCCATCCGTCTAAAATCAGAAATTCCGGTGATAAGGCAAAATTGATTTCTGCCAATGATACCACCAATTTTACTTTCCGTGGACGGTTTGAAACAGCGGAACAAGCGTATACCATATCCTATGAGGCGTCCCAAAAAGCCCATAACGCCTTAAAATGGCTGATTCAGAACCAGAAGCAAGTTGCCAGAATTGGTGACCGTGTATTCGTTCTGTGGGGAGTGGATGGGGAAGAACTCCCCGACCCCATGGCGGATACATTCCAGTTCTGCTTTGAGGAGCAGAGTGTGGAAATTAATACTGAACAGGAGTTTGCCCAACAGTTTAAAATGGCGATTACAGGTTATCACGCTGAAATCAGGAAGGACAGCCAGCTGGTGCTGTTGGGGTTGGATGCTGCTACTACCGGAAGGATGGCGGTGGTTTTCAACCGAGAGTACAATGGACTGCAAGGAAACGAACTGATTGACAACATAGAGCGATGGCACAAAACCTGCGCCTGGAATATCCGTTATTACAACGAGATAAAAAAACAAGAATACCATTTTGGTGCGCCGTCCCCAGTGAATCTGGCAAAAGCGGCGTTTGGGGTGAGCAGGGGCAACTATCTGGAAGTGGGAAGTAATAAGCTGTTAGCAGATACTGTGCAGCGGATTCTGCCCTGTATCTGTGATGGGGCGAAAATTCCACGGGATATTGTAAAAGCTGCTGTCAACAAGGCGAAATTCCCACAAAACTATGGCTATGGGTCCTTATGGGAACAAGTTGCTTTTGCGGCATGCGCCTTATATAACCGTTATTTATATGATTACGATAAGGACAATCCGTTGATTTATAGAATGGAGGAATTTGTTATGGGAGAAAATGGTGTTTTTAATTGTGTAAAAGAAACTGATGATATTGAATACAATTGCGGAAGATTTGTGGCACTTGCTGATGCTATTGAAAATCAGGTGCTGTGGGGAAAAAATAAGCCGGATGACAACGAATCTTATAAAGAAGTTCGCCCTACCAATGCGAGAAGGCTTCTTACGCGGTTTTGCCAGAGCCCTTACGACACGTTAACAGTACTTTACAATAAGGTGAATGTTTACATTATGCAATCCAAGGGGATAAAACTCTGCGATTTATGCGATTTATTAGACGAAATGGTCAGTAGAATTGATACGAAAGAACTGAAAAAGAAACGAAATTTGGGGGCGGCATTTTTATCTGGTTTTTGCAGCCAAAGGATACAAATTATCAAAGAACGGCAAATAAAAAAATCACAGAAGATGGAGGAAGAATAAAATGGGTGTATTACAAAATAAAATTGATTTTGAGGCAATTATTACAGTAAATAACGCAAACTGCAACGGCGATCCCCTCAACGGAAATATGCCAAGAATCACTGATGAAGGGTTTGGGGAGATTTCGGATGTCTGCATCAAACGGAAAATCAGAAACCGCCTGATGGATATGGGGGAATCCATCTTTGTCCAGTCCGATGACAAAAATGTGGATGGTTATGACAGCCTGAAAGAGCGGGCGGATAAAAACCCCGCCTTTGGCACAGAACTGAAAAAAGGGAAAAAAGCCAATGCGCAAGTAGCCTATCAAGCCGCTTGCCAAGAGTGGATGGATGTACGCAGCTTTGGACAAGTATTCGCTTTTAAGGGGGAAGAACTTTCCCTCGGAATAAGGGGGCCGGTTTCCCTCCATCCAGCATTTAGCGTGGATCCAATCAATATCACCACTATCAAAATCACCAAAAGCGTCAACAGTGAGGATACCAAAGGAGGGAAAGCATCAGACACCATGGGGGATAAGCACCGGGTTGATTTTGGTGTATACCTCTTAAAAGGGAGCATCAACGTCCAGCTTGCAGAAAAAACCGGATTTACCCAGGAGGACGCGGAAAAAATCAAAGAAGCTATCCGCACCCTTTTTGTCAACGATAGTTCCTCCGCACGTCCGGAAGGCAGTATGGAGATTCATAAGCTCTACTGGTGGGAACACAACTGCAAAATTGGCCAGTATTCCACCAAAAAGGTTCACGATAGCCTTTGCGTTGCCAAAAAAGAAGGGGTTCTTACCCCAAAAAGCATAGAGGACTACCAGATTACCCTCACCCCGCTGGAAGGGTTAACAGTAGAAGAATATGACGGAATATAAAGAGGAAGATTTCTTGATGCTCTCTGGGATACAGCACTTTGTGTTTTGCAAGCGGCAGTGGGCGTTGATTGAAATCGAAGAGCAGTGGGCGGATAACCTGCGAACCATAGAGGGGAACATTCTGCACCAGAGAGCCCATGAGGGACCAACTTTGGAGAGCAGGGGACAACTGCTCATTTCCCGGGAGATGCGGGTGTTTTCCGCAAAATTAGGAATCAGCGGGATTTGCGATGTAGTGGAGTTCCACCGCTGCACCCAGCAGGAAGGGATCTCCCTGTTCCAAAAAGAAGGATTTTACCGGGTTGTTCCGGTGGAGTACAAAAAAGGGGAACCCAAAATCAGCGATGCGGACAGGCTCCAGCTTGTGGCGCAAGCAGTTTGCCTGGAAGAGATGCTGTGTACCGATATCCCATATGGATATCTGTATTATGGTGCCACACGGCACCGGGAAAAGGTGGAGATTACCCAGGAGTTTCGTCAAAAACTGGAGAATGTATGCGCCCAGATGCACGATTTGTTTCAACGGCGACATACGCCAATGGTCAAACGAACAAAAGCCTGCAACGCCTGTTCCTTAAAGGAAATTTGCCTGCCAAAATTGTTAAAACGCCCTTCTGTCCATGATTATATCAGGAGGCAAACCGGGGAGGAGGAGCCATGAGAAAATTATTAAACACCCTTTACGTAGTTTCCCCCGAGCGATATCTGGCGTTGGAAGGGGAAACCGTACTGGTACTGGAACAGGGGAAAACGGTTGCCAGAGTTCCTCTGCACAACTTGGAGGGGATAGTTACATTTGGGTACACCGGTGCCAGTCCCGCCTTGATGGGAGCATGTGTCAAACACAATATTTCCCTCTGTTTTATGAGCCAGCATGGCAGGTTCTTAGCTAGTGTTGCCGGGGAAATGAAAGGCAATGTGGTGCTGCGCAAACAGCAGTACCGGATTTCGGATGACGAAACCCAGTCAGTAAGGATCGCTAGGAATATGATTGTGGGAAAACTCCATAACAGCAGATGGATTTTAGAGCGTGCCACCAGGGATCATCCCTTACAGGTAGATGTAGAAGAATTGAAAAAGGTCAGTTCCAACCTTGCGGGTTCTATCAATCAGTTAATGGAAAGTAGCTCGTTGGACGAAATCAGGGGAATTGAGGGAAATGCTGCCAGTCAGTACTTTTCGATGATCGACCAGTTGATTTTGCGGAACAAGCAGGATTTTTTCTTTCGTGAACGGAACCGCCGTCCCCCCTTGGACAATATGAATGCCATGCTTTCCTTTTTGTATACCCTTCTTGCCAATGATTGTACCTCCGCTCTATCCTCAGTCGGATTGGACCCTTACGTAGGTTTCCTCCACTGCGAACGGCCAGGTCGGGCTTCCTTGGCAATGGATTTCATGGAAGAACTGCGAGCCCCGTTTGTTGACCGTTTTGTCATTGGATTGGTGAACCGGAACATGGTAAAGCCCACTGATTTTATCCAAAAGGAAAATGGGGCTGTGTTGATGACGGATTCTGGTCGGAATACTATCATAAAGGCATGGCAGCAAAAGAAAAAAGAGGTGATCAAGCATCCATTTTTGGAGGAAAAGATAGAATGGGGGCTAATCCCTTATGCCCAAAGCCTGCTGCTTGCCAGATATATCCGAGGTGAGCTGGATGAATACCCAGTATTTTTGTGGAAGTAGAGGAAAGCAATGTTGGTTTTAATCACCTATGATGTGAACACCGAAACAGAAGCGGGTAAAAAGCGCCTGCGTAAGGTGGCAAAAGAATGTGAAAATTATGGCCAGCGGGTGCAGAACTCTGTATTTGAATGTATCATGGACGCAGCCAAAAGCCGTGAAGTAAAAGAAAAGCTCCTCCGTCATATTGACGAGAAAAAGGACAGCATCCGCTTCTATTATTTAGGAGAACAGTACCAGAAAAAAGTGGAGCATTACGGGGTGAAAGATAGCCTGGAACTGGAAGGGGAGCTCTTAATTTAAGCTTGTGGGTTGGTGCGAACCATAAGCTCTCATAAAAACCCCATGTATTCGCACCAAAAAATGCGGAATATGGCAAAAATACATCCTAATTAAGCGATGTAATTTTGATGTTATCAGAACATTGCCGCAATATCTAGGTTGTAGTTTCTCATTATTGCCATATTTTGCGGTCGCTGCCCACACGGGCAGCGTGGATTGAAATAGAATTGAATAAAATAATATGGAGTGAAAAGCAGTCGCTGCCCACACGGGCAGCGTGGATTGAAATATTTGTACCGCTATACTGTTGCATGGCAAGAAGTCGCTGCCCACACGGGCAGCGTGGATTGAAATATTCCATGCTGGATGGCAAAAAACCAGCGGCAGGTCGCTGCCCACACGGGCAGCGTGGATTGAAATAATGGCATATCAAGCATGAGGCATGATGATTTTGGTCGCTGCCCACACGGGCAGCGTGGATTGAAATTGTATGGACTATGACGGGCAGGAAACCGTAGAGGTCGCTGCCCACACGGGCAGCGTGGATTGAAATCCAACTGAACCTTTTTGTTTTCCAATTCGTCCAACGTCGCTGCCCACACGGGCAGCGTGGATTGAAATCCTAACATTATCTTTAATACAATGAGGTTTAAAGTCGCTGCCCACACGGGCAGCGTGGATTGAAATGATATAATAGTAATATCGTCAAAAAGATAAAACCCGTCGCTGCCCACACGGGCAGCGTGGATTGAAATAGCAATGCGTGTTTGCAGTCTAAACATGTGTACCGTCGCTGCCCACACGGGCAGCGTGGATTGAAATATTTTGTGTCCCTAGTGGCATAACCGTTGGGACAAAGTCGCTGCCCACACGGGCAGCGTGGATTGAAATACACAAAGTCAAGTTAATAGGAGGTTTTTACTATGCGTCGCTGCCCACACGGGCAGCGTGGATTGAAATTGTTCCTCGATTTTCATCTTATGTAGGTCTGTTATTTTGTGGTTGCCGTATAAGGAATGCGGATTAAAAGGACAAGCCGATAAGCGAGCTGGAGTTTTATTATATCCTTCTTAAAATAAAAAACACGGTATCCATTTGTTGGAAACCGTGTTTTTTATGCCCGTTTTCTATGTTCTGCCAGCAAAGAAATCAACAGATAAATTCCAAATGCCAACAGGGTGAAATTCAAATAATACGCTAAATATCCTCCAAAAATAAGCAACAATAGGCAGAATCCCCAGGAGCATATCTGAACGGACCGATAGGCAAGGTGGAACGGGAAGATACATTGGAACAGCAATTCCAATAATTTCCCTCCATCCAGGGATTTTACTGGGAGCAGGTTAAAACAGCCAATCAGTAAATGAATACTGGCAAACAGATTTTGTTGCACTGCCAGATGGAGGAAGGATACCAGAAAATTCACCCCGCTGCCCGCCAGAAGAATCACTGCTTCCTGCCAAGTTTTTAGCTGTTCCATTCTCTGGCCTTGCATGCGGATTCCGCCTAATTCAAACGAGATCAAACGGGGAGTCTGGTGAAAACAGAAAAACGCCACCATATGGCCGCATTCATGGATGCAGGAAGCAATCAGTGCCCATACAGGTATCCCAGTCTGGTCAGTCAACAAAATCACAGTAAGCACAGCAAAAAACAAAAAGTTCAGCCGTATCTCAATTCCAAACAGCTTAAACCGCAGCATAAGTATTTTCAGAAAAACTATCCAATGGATTCACCCAAATCCCGTCTTTTTGCATGGCAAAATGCAGGTGAGCCCCTGTAGAATCACCAGTGGAGCCAACTAGTGCAATCTTTTTGCCTTGCTTTACTTTGTCACCTTCGGATACCAGCAGTTTTTTGCAGTGGGCGTACCAGGTGGTAAAACCATGGTCGTTCTGTATGGTAAGGTAGTTTCCATAACTGTCCGAATAGCTGGCAGTTTCCACCGTTCCCCCAATAGCTGCTTTGATTTTTGTCCCTTCGTCCGCTGCGATGTCAATCCCTTTGTGAAAATCCGCCTCCCCATTTAGGGGATATGCCCGGAATCCATAGCCGGAAGTGAGTTTGCCTTCTACAGGGGGAGTGAGTTGCTCAGGGTAAGTCACGGTTTGTAGGGTAGCGTCTGTCGGGGTGGAAACGGCGGTTTCCGAAACTGGTGTTTGTTCCCCTCCAGCTGCTTCCTGGGAAGATTCTGCTGGCTGTGAGCTTTCTTCTCCAGAAGAAGTTCCCTCCGAACTGGTGGAATCTTGGGAGGAAGCCTCTTTCTCCCGTTGGATGGGCTTCATCTTGTCCATAATTGAACCGAATGTCTGTTGTACCTGCCCCATGGTTTCACTCCAGTGGATGTCCGCCTGGAAAGCGGATTGATACTCGGCAACAATTGCCTGGTATCCATCCGCAAAAAACAGTTTGCAAAATAATATGATGATGGCCGCTAAAATACAAATCGCCAACTGCATGGACAATACTCCAAACCCAGATTTTTCCTTTTTGGATTCCTGGGGCGGTTCCCAAGGCAGTAGATTGTTCAAGTCATCCTCAGATTCCGGCGGGAGAGGGGATTCTTCCAGCAAAGTTTGGTTCCATGGTTGTTCCATCAAATATCACCTCCATACCCGATTATATGTACCCCACCGTTGGAATAGAAGCTGTCACACAAAAATTGGTTTTTGCGTATGATAATACAAACAGAGGGAAACGGCGGTGAATCCAAAATGAGGAGAAGGAAGCGGAGGGATTGTTCCTGCACAATTATCATTGGCCTGGGAATTCTTCTATTATTTTTGACGATTACCCCGTTACGGAGCCTGTTGGTATTGGCGGCGTTTGCCCTAATTATTTCCGGCGTTATCCTGTGTGTTAGAAAGTGAGGAATTTTTTATGAAAGTAGTTGTAGTAAAAAGCCCAAAACTCCTTGCCCCATTCTTGCGGTTTCTCTTTAAGATTAAAAAGGAAACTACATAAAAATGAGGCATAAAATCCTCTCATTCTTGGATTTGATACACAATTTGAGGTAATCCAAAGAATGAGGGGATTTTGTACTATTAAATGATCGAATCCTTTGAAAAAAACGAGAGGATTTCCTCTACGCTGACAGGGGACATCCCATTGGCATCCACACCGACATCATACCGGCGGATTCCCTGCTGTAGGTTGTGGTAATTATAATCTGCATAGTTGTGTTGGTGCCCATGCAGGTGGATGCTTTGGTCAAAGTAACCATTCCACTCCAACATAGGGTAGTGGAACAGCACAAACCTGGTGTTACAGTACACCAGTTCCGCATAGTCTTTCACCCAACTAAACAGGGACTGGTCAAAACTAGGCCTGTCCACAAACCCGTCGTGGTTGCCACGAATTAAATATTTTCTTCCTTTTAATTGGGATAGGGCTTCCATCGCCAATATAGAACCCTTCATGGTCACATCCCCCAAAATATATACCTCGTCCTCAGGGGAAACCCGTTGGTTCCAGTTAAGGATTAGTGCCTGGTTCATCTGCTGGGCGTCATGAAACGGACGGTTCACGTGGGTAATGATTTTATCGTGGTAAAAGTGCAAATCAGCAGTAAAATAAATCATTTCATCTCCTCCTTTTGTAGTGATACTGTCATTGTAGCATATTTTACTGGAATCGTCATTGGGGTTTAGCAGTATCTGATTTTCTTGCAGTTATTGTTTTTAAATAATTAAAAAACTCCACTTTTATTTTCTGTTTTTTGGTTGAACCAAATTGCGAATTTTGTTATAATAAATAAAATAGTAGAGACAAACAACATCAGCCGGATGGCTTGGCAAAACGGGATGAACGATGTGGCTCAGTGGACAAGTATAGACACTTTGGCATATATTAAATAGGAGTGATTGGGGATTTTTTGATAAGTAAAAAATAGACTAGGGTTTTCTTTGAAATACCAACCAAGCACTCTATATCTATAAGTAGTATTTTACTGATGCACATGAGGATGTAATATAATATCTAGTTTCAAATACAACCTGACAATTATAGAATAGGTAGGATTTTTTATATACATATCACACCAACAAATATTGATTTATCAGTAAGTTTATTTTACTGTGGCATACTTTCCCTATCACAAAAATACGTTATTTTCATCTTTTTACCACTTACCTGTACGAACAATGCGGTACTACAATCATCAAACAGATAATCCATTGGTAATAAGAAAAAAGGGCTGTTCCCTGGAGGAGTTTATGACATTAGAACAACAATTTATTCCATTAAAACGAGCTTATTTGGAACAAAAATATTCCCATATGAACGAGATGCAGCGCCAGGCAATTTTTACGGTAAAAAATCCTTTGTTAATCCTGGCAGGAGCAGGCAGCGGAAAAACCACTGTTATTGTCAACCGCATTGCTTATATGGTGGCATTCGGAGATGCTTATGCTTCAGAAAAAATTCCGTTTGATCTGAGCCAGCAGGATATTGATCTGTTGCAGAGGGCAGTGGATGGTGAATCAGTAGATGAAGAACAGGTGCGCCAGTTGATTGCGGTGGATTGTCCACGTCCATGGAATATCCTGGCGATTACCTTTACCAATAAGGCGGCAGGGGAGTTAAAAGAGCGTTTGGAAGCCATGCTAGGAGATGTCGCTCTGGACATCCATGCGGGAACCTTCCACTCCCAATGTATGCGAATCCTGCGCCGTGACATTGAGCGTCTGGGCTACCAGAAAAACTTTACCATTTATGATACGGACGATAGTATTCGGGTTATCAAAGATGGCCTGAGTCAGATGGGTCTGAATGATAAGATTTATCCGCCAAAAGCAATATTGGGGGAAATCAGCCGTGCCAAAGATCAGATGCTGACTCCAGAGCTATACGAAGCTCAAAATTATGGGGATTTCCGGAAAAAAGAGATCGCCAAACTTTACCGTTTCTATCAGAACAGCTTAAAATCCTCCAATGCTCTGGATTTTGACGATATTATCCGTTTAACGGTAGTGTTGTTGGAAGAAAATCCGGATATATTGGAATACTACCAGAACCGTTTCCGTTACATATTAGTGGACGAGTACCAGGATACCAACCATGCCCAATATCGCTTGGTCAGTCTGTTGAGCCAGGGACACCAGAATCTCTGCGTAGTAGGGGATGACGATCAGAGTATTTATAAATTCCGTGGAGCTACCATTGAAAATATTTTGAGCTTTGAGAACCAGTTCCAAAACGCAGTTGTTATCCGGCTGGAGCAGAACTACCGTTCCACCCAAAATATTTTAAGCGCTGCCAATGCGGTGATTTCCAATAACCTGGGAAGGAAAGGAAAAAATCTTTGGACAGACCAGGGGGACGGGGAAAAAATCAACGTTCTGCGGCTGCTCAACGAGAATGCGGAAGCGGAGTTTGTGGCGGATACCATTTCCAAAAACGTGATTGACGGTATGGCGTACCATGATCATGTGATTTTATACCGGATGAATGCCCAGTCCTCCGCATTGGAGCATTATTTTGTGCGTTCAGGTATCCCTTACCGGATTGTCGGAGGAATGAAATTCTACGACCGCAAAGAAATTAAGGATATCCTGGCGTATTTAAGTGTGATTAACCAAACCAGCGACAATCTTCGCCTAAAGCGAATTATCAACGAGCCAAAGCGGGGCATAGGAGCCAGCACGGTTGCTAAGGTGCAGGAGATTGCGGACGGTATGGGGATTTCCATGTTTGATGTCTTGAAAGAGGCGGATACCTATGCGGCTCTTTCCAAAAAATCCACTCCGTTAAAACAGTTTGCCGGAATGATTTTGGACTTGCAGGAACAGGCAATGGAACTGCCTCTCCAGGAATTGCTGAACCAGGTAATGGAACTGACCGGTTACAGAGATGAACTCAAACGTCAGGGCAAAGAGGGTGAAACTAGGCTGGAAAATATTGAGGAATTAAAATCCAACCTGATTAAATTCACCGACGAGCAGGAGGAGGAAGCAACCCTCTCCGGCTTCCTAGAAGAAGTGGCATTGTATACCGACCTTGACCAGTACAACAGTGAGGAGGACAAGGTTACTATGATGACAATGCACTCCGCCAAAGGGCTGGAGTTCCCTGTGGTGTTTATCGTGGGGATGGAAGAGGGGATTTTCCCAGGCATTCAGTCCATGTCCGATCCAGAGGAACTGGAGGAGGAACGCCGTCTGGCATATGTGGCGATTACTCGTGCCAAAAAGTGGCTGTACATCACTAACGCCTCTCAGAGGATGCTGTTCGGGAATACCCGTTACGCTAGACCATCCCGTTTTCTTGGAGAAATTCCAGAACAGTATAAATCAACAGAGGATAAAACAGTTACCCATACATCTGAGGCATTCCGCCGGTCCACCCGTCCCATTCATATTAACCTGGGCAATGTGGGTACCACTCAAAAGCCAAAACAAGCAGTGGTAAATTTCGTTGTAGGAGACCGGGTGAAACATGCCGTGTTTGGGGAAGGCGTTGTGGAATCCATGCAGCCGATGGGGAATGATACCCTGTTGGAAGTCAATTTTCAAACAAAAGGCAAAAAAAAGATTATGGCGAATTTCGCCAAGCTGACGAAATTATAAAGTCTATGATATCCCATTGTTGTAGCTGTTTATTTTCCTATACCAGGGGGTTATCTATTTCTATACATTAGGCTGTTTTGGTATCATTCCATAACAGCCTTATAATCGGTAAGAAATTGTGATGTCTTGTAATAAAATTATTTTAAATGGTTTTTATTTATGCTAACAAAGTGTCGGATATTATAGAAGCCACACAATAAAATACGGCTGTTATGGGTTTTGGTACAGGCTCATATTAGCCGTATTTTTTTCATATTGTTCTATTATGAGGAAGTAAGTGGTATTGCAAAACAATGAATATAGCATTTTACACAAAGTTTAACCCGAAGATTTTACATAGATTTTATTGATATTCGACGAAAATTTGACATAAATCCCAATTAATAGGAAAATTGCTTTCTTTTTTTCGTTTCGTATGGTATACTTTTTCCATCACACTTAAAATGGGTATAGTATCTGCTATTTCCCAACCAAAAAACCCAAAAATGGGCTGAATCTGTACCTGTTTTTGTCGAACGAAAAGGTATGATTTTCAGTGTACGATAAAATACAATCACATATAAAATGGAGGTAAAAAAACAATATGGAGTTTACAACCAATCGAAAACGGATTACTATCTCGGCAATTTTAACAGCGGTGTTGTTGGTTTTGATTGTGTGCAATATCCCCGCTTTTATCGACCAAGATAGCAAGCAATTTCAGATTGGATGGTTTTTGCTTACAGTGGTAGTTGCTGGTTTGTTTGGCGCTGTAACAGCCTTCCGCATCCGGTTTCAAGAGGAAAAATGGGAAAAAAGAGTAAGCATCCTGCTGCTTTGCTGTTCCCCAATCATAACGTTTGGAATCGTTGAATATGTCAACAACAATGTTAATATCTTTTTTGATTTTAACTTAGCGAATTTTGTCATGAATTTGCTGTGGTATTACCTGGTATATGGAGTCATTTATGCCCTGACTAACCGGATAAGGGTGACAATTTGGATTTCTAATACTCTGTTTTGGCTGTTTGCAATTGTTAATTATGCGGTCACCCTCTTCCGAGGGGAACCAATCCTACCATGGGATTTTATGTCGGTTGGAACTGCACTGAGTGTTGCTTCTAACTACACTTTTGTTATGACCTGGAATGTATTGCTTGCTACTTGCCTGATGTTGCTATGGAATATGGTGGCTTCCAAGCTGACCTATGTGAACCGTAGCTTGAAAGCTAATATCATTGGCAAAGTGGCAATTGTTTCCGCCAGTATTGTATTTGTCACCGTCTTTTACCAGGAATCTACTCTGCCAAAGCTGGGACTTAGTGTCTATACCTGGCGCCAGGCACAGTCCACCCATGACCATGGCATCGTGCTTTCCTTGGCGATGAACACCCAGTTTTTGATGGTGGATTCCCCAGAAGATTATTCAGTACAGCAGGTAGAGGCGATTTCCAATCAGATTGATACCAGGGATTTTTATCAAGTGTCCGAAACTTCTATGGAACAAAAGCCAAATATCATCGCAATTATGAATGAATCCCTAGCGGATTTCCGGCAGGTGGGGGATTTCCAGACCAACCAGGAGCTCATGCCTTTTCTGACAAATCTCACCGAGAATACCATCAAAGGAAATTTATATATGTCCATCCATGGCAGTGGGACCTGTAACTCCGAGTTTGAGTTTTTAACCGGGAACAGCATGGCGTTTTTGCCCAGTGGCTGTCGGCCATACCAGCAGTATATTACAGACGATACCTATTCTCTGGTAAGTACCTTAAACGACCAGGGATATACCAGCTTGGCGGTGCATCCTTATTATGCGGCGGGTTGGAACCGTGACAGGGTATATCCATTGCTGGGCTTCCAGGATTTTGTTAGCATGGAGGATTTTGAAAATCCAGAGTACATACGAGAATACATTAGCGACAAATCTTCTTATGATAAAGTAATCGACCTGTATGAACAGAAGGACCCAGACGAAAGGCTGTTCCTGTTTAACGTTACCATGCAGAACCATGGGGGATATCTGGATTACTCCAATGGATTCCAGAACACAGTGGAAATCCTCAATAAACCTGAGGGACAGGAGTTCCCAAAAGCGGAGCAGTACTTAACTCTGGTACAGGAATCCGACAAAGCGTTTGAATATCTGGTGAACTATTTTAGCCAGCAGGAGGAACCCACTATTATTTTAATGTTCGGTGACCATCAGCCTACTTTGGAAGATGAGTTTTACGATTTTCTAGTTGGCCCGTTTGATCAGCGTACCTTTGAAGAACAAATGCGGAGTTTTATCACTCCATTTTACATCTGGGCAAATTATGATATCCCAGAACAAACGGTGGAACATATGAGTGCCAACTATCTTTCCAATCTGTTGTTGGATGTTGCTGGGTTGGAAAAGACCGAATATAATCAGTTCCTGGATGGAATTCAGGAACAGTTGCCGGTGTTCACCGCCATTGGCTATGTGGATAATCAAAATAACTATTATCGGCTTGAGGATTATAAAAACGACCCTGTATATGCTTCCCTGATTGATTCTTATGATATGATGCAGTATAATTACCTGTTTGACCCAAAAAATCGATTAAATAGCGTCTTTACCATTTCCGACCAGGCAGGCTAGTCCATCATGGAAATAGCTAGCTTAAATTACGATTTTTTCTATCATCAGTTGGAAGCGGGAAAACGGATCAACGAAACCTGCTTTTACTTTGCGGATGATGAGCGGGAAGAAGAACATTTTTTGGGCTATATGCCCCAATGCGAAAAACCGTATTGGGTGGGATATTGTGATATTCCTAACGGAGCAGAATTTCCAACTGCCCAGGAGCTTGTAACTGCCAGAATATTTCAGGGGAAATCCCTTCAAGAAAGATGGCAAAATGTTCGTATAGTCAGTATTGAGGGCGTCAGTTTGAAAGACTGGCTGGAATCTTTGGAATACTTTTTCTGATATTTTCGTGTAAAAACAGGACATCCTTTAGAAGTTGTCCTGTTTTTTGCATATTTTCCCCAAATACTGCAACACTATGGATGAGGTGTTGTAACGTGAATGAAGTTTTGATAAATCTCCTTTCCATTGTGTTTCGGACGCTCCTTTCCTTTGTATTTTTATTTTTGCTCTCTCGCTTAATTGGGGTGCGGCAAATCTCCCAGCTCACCTTTTACGATTATATTGTAGGTATCACGATTGGATCTATTGCGGCTACGTTAACCATTGATGATACCATTCCAATTTATGCCTGTCTAGTTGCAATGGCATTGTACGCGATCCTGACAGTATCGATTTCGATTATTACGATGAAA
Source organism: Clostridium facile (assembly GCF_014297275.1). Classification (NCBI taxonomy): domain Bacteria; kingdom Bacillati; phylum Bacillota; class Clostridia; order Eubacteriales; family Clostridiaceae; genus Clostridium; species Clostridium facile. Next base: position 1,041,604 of record NZ_JACOQK010000001.1, on the reverse strand, counting down.
AGCATCAAGCTGCGCCGTTTTTTTTCCGGTACCCCTACGATTCTGATTTATAAAGGCTCCATTATTGAAAAATCTATGAAAGACTGCCATTATGATATCAATGATTTACTGTGTGAATGTCGGAAAAATGGGTATTTTAATATCAGTGATATTGAGTATGGGATTATGGAAATCGACGGAAGTGTCAGCATTCTGCCAAAGACGGGGAAACGTCCTGTCCAGCCAGAAGATTTAGGGATGGCGCTGCCTCAGGAACATCTCTGTACTAACGTAATTGTTGATGGGAAGGTAATGGAGCGCAATTTGGAACAAACTGGCTATGATCTGGCCTGGCTAAACAAACAGCTAAAACAACAGAAACATCGTACGGAAGATGTGTTGTTGGGTTCCTTGGAAACCAATGGAACCCTTACCCTTTTACTGAAAAACCAGCAGTTAAAAAACAAAAATTATTTTATTTGAAAGAAATATACTATAATACCTATAACAAAAATCCCATCTAAAAAACAAATGGAAGAAAATGTTACCTAAACAGGTCAGAAAACGATAACTGCCCAAGCGAACGCAGCGAAAACAGGCGGTGTTGTTCCAATTGGGAGGTTATCGGCAATCGCCTTAGCAGGTGCAGCTCCCTCAAAAGAGATAATCTTTAAGATAACAAACAAATTTTTCTTTTCCATTGAGGAACAACTCGGAGAATCCGTCCTGGATTCCCGGGTTGTTTTTACTTGATAGAGTGTTAGATTTTATACCAGAAAGTACAAAAAATTACCACTTTTTAGTTCATGAATGCCCATTGTGATAAAAATAGATAAATATTATAATATTAATCGCAGATACAAAATATATTTTATATATTTTGTAAGCGATTTCTGTTATGTTTTAATAATATAACAGATTAATCATCTATCTTGTAAAGCGGAAAATAAAGTGATTGCCACATTTACAGTGGTGTAAAAGGATGTTTTACCATAGAAAACTGATGGAAACATTTAGTTTAGGGAGCATCTTATTTTACGGCTGTTTTTTGGGCGGCATGTTTGGTTTAATTAATTGCAAAAATTTAAAATAAATTTTTGATAGAAAACCATCATGTAGGCTATCCTGATTTTGTCCTCTTTACAAACTATCCATTTCTAAAGGAGGAAAAACGATGAAGTTAAAAAACAAAGCAAAAAAAGCCCTTGGCGTATTGCTGGCTGCTACCATGCTTTCTACAGTAGCGGCATCTGCTGTTAGTGCGATTGGCGGCAATGTTGCTGGCACAGCGGATTTTGCCAGCAAACTGGAATCCCAGTATACCGATCCAGATAGGGTGTACAGTACAGAGGTGCGCTGGTGGATCGGGGAAGCATCCAATACAGATGAAACGCTGCTGGAAGAAATCCAGGCATTGTATGACGCAGGGTTCCGTGGCGTAGAGCTATGTATGCAGTCGGATAGAAACGCACCGGATGACACCTACGCATATGGTTCCGAGATGTGGTCCCACAAGTGGAAACTGATGATGAACAAAATCCTGGATCTGGGCATGACATTGAGCTTAACATCTGGTACCAACTGGTCAACCTCAAACGTACCAGGGTTGGATCCAGATAGCCAGGAAGCAAGCCAAGTTGTGGCAATGGGGTCCCAGGTAGTCAAAGCAGGGGAAAGCATTACCGCATTGCCAAAACCATCTACCCAGAGGGAAAGCAACAAAGGGAAATTTGTTGCCGCATATGCAGGGAAACTTGCTAGTACGGATGGAGAAAGCTATGTTGTAGAACCAGGTTCTATGATTGACTTAAGTAATCAGGTGACAGCAGTAGAAGGCGCAACTGTTTATGACCAGGCAATCAACTGGACAGCTCCAGCAGATTCTGATTATGTGGTATTTGGATACTGGACCCATGGGAACTACAAAACAGCTTCCCCAGCGGCGGAAACTTGCTACGCGACCAACTACTTTGATACCAGAGGGGTTGACGCTTTACGTTCGTTCTGGGAAGAGCATTATCTGAATGACCCAGAATTGAACGAGAAGATCAAAGAGGGCGATGTACAGCTGTTTATGGACTCCATTGAGTTGAATCCTGACGGTGGTATTACCTGGTGGACAGAAGATATCCGGCAAGAATTTATCAACCGTAAAGGCTATGATATCATGCCATACCTGTTCTTAGTAGATGGCTTGCCACAGGTACAGGCTGTATATGATCCATATACTCAACCTGCGGAAGGTACCCATGACCTGTATAATGATAAAAATGACCGGGAAAAAATTATCAACGACTGGGTAGATGTATTGACACAATTGTATTGTGAAAATATGCTACAACCATTAAAAGAATGGTTAAATTCTGTAGGAATTGAAACACGTGCCCAGATTTCCTATGGTCGGTCATTTGAAATCACAGAACCAGCAATGTATGTAGATTATCCAGAAGCAGAGAGTTTGAACCAATACAACCAGGTTGATATTTTAAGATTACATAGTGCTGGCAACCATCTGTTGGATAAAGTTCTTTCCAGTGAAACAGGAACTGAATTAAATACCTATTATACTCCACAACAACTTCGCTTGGAAGATGCTTATACCATGTATGCTTCCGGTTTCCAACAGTTAATCTGGCATATTTGGAGCGCAGGCTATAGCTATGGTGAAAACGCTGCATGGCCAGGCTGGGGCTCTGGTTTTGACCGTTGGGGAACCCGTGAACCTTCCTATAAGGACTTTGACGAAATGAACGCACATCTGGGACGTATCCAGCAGATGTTACAAACCGGTAATTCCAGAACCGATGTTGGCTTTATCCACAACAACTGGAACCAAGGTGTAAGATTTGGTGGAGAATCTGGAGATGGCCTCACTGGTATGCAGTATATGTTGGCTCATCAGGGTGTTTACTATCGTTCTACTGAACTGCAAGATAACGGCTATACCTATGATTACTTTAGCCCTGATATGCTCAAAGCGGACGGCGTTTACTTTGATGAAGATACCAAGACAATAGAACCAGCAGGCTATAAAGCACTGGTACTCTATCAGGATTGGCTGGATATTGATGGCGCGAAATTGATCTATGAATGGGCACAAAAAGGCCTGCCAGTCTTTATTATGGAAGGGGCTGCGGAACGCACTACCTTTAACGATGGCAAGGACGAAGAATTGGCTTCCATTATGGAACAGATGAGAGCCCTGCCAAATGTAAAAGATGTAGAAATTTACGATGCTTCTGAAGACTTTGATTACTTTGACAAAGTAGCGGAAGGCTATGACGATGGTCTGTACGATGCAATGCAGGAAATGGGCATCCGTCCATACGCTGAATTTAATGGGGCAAACCATCAGTTATTGACCCAAACCCGTGAAGCAGAAGATGGTAGCCGTTATTTGTATGCTTATAATTACTGCTCCAACGATTACCATGAAAACAGCTTTATTGATGAAGTAAAAACAGAAGACCATGGAACCAACATCAAGACAGAAATCCGGATGGATGGCATGTATATCCCATATACCATCGATTCCTGGACAGGTGAAGTAACTGAAATTGGTAATTACTATTATGAAGATGGTCAGACTGTATTCCCAATCGATTTGGATTATGATGATATCGCTCTATATGCGTTTGAACCAGTAACCGAGGAATCATTCCACGCAACTTCAACCAACGCAGATATGGCATATGGAACAGAAAATGGTGTAGCAGTACGAGCAACTCAAAGTGGTACTTATACAACGAAATTGAGTAGTGGCAGAACAGTAACAGAAGAAATCAACGTACCAGAATCCTACCCAATTACTAACTGGGATGTAACAGTAGAATCTTGGACACCATCGGAAAATGTACTCCGCAGTGAAGAAACGATTGGTGATGTACATACTGTAAATACTAAAGTTGATACTGACAAGACAGATATCAATGTAAAACTGGATGAACTGACTACATGGAATAATATTCCTGAAGTAGGAGAAAGCGTATCCGGTATTGGGTATTATGATGCGAAATTTAATTGGGATAGCAGCTCCGCTGATGGTGCATATATCGACTTTGGCGATGAATTCTATTCCAGCATGAAAGTATGGATTAATGGACAGAAAGTTGGCGGAGATGTAAGTACGAACCCAACCAAAGTTCCACAATCTGTAATTGAAGGATATGAAGGAACAGAACAATACACAGGTGGTATCAGTTCTACAGACCCAGTAGCGGATATCAGTGAATACCTGGTAGACGGTGAAAATACGATCCATATTGAATATAGTTCTCCATTAGGAAATGTTCAACTTTCCCGTGGCGCAATTAAACCTGGTGGAAATAGCAGAAATAATTGGTTTGGTGAAATGAGACAGACAAAATACTTGCCATATGGGCCAAGCCAGGCAGTAATCGTTCCTTTCGTAGATTCTGAATACGAAGTAGCGGATAAAGATATTTTAAACACTGTTATTGACTATGCAGAACAACAAAAAGCATCTGATGAATTCAATAATATCATTGCGGATGTGCAGAAAACTTTCAATGCAGCATTGGATGCAGCCAAAGCAGTTGCAGCAGATCCAGCAGCAACTCAGGAAGAAGTAGACGCGGCATGGAAAACATTGATGACCGAAATCCATAAACTAGGCTTTGTGAAAGGGGATATCACTTCCTTAGAAACTCTAGTAGCATTGGCAGAAGGTTATGACATGAATGACTATGTAGAAGCAGGCCAAGCAGAATTTAAAGAAGCATTGGCAGCAGCACAGGCAATCCTTGCAGACAAAGACAACGCAATGCAGGCAGAAATCGAAACAGCAGAAACTAACCTGTTGAACGCAATGCTGAATCTGAGATATAAAGCAGATAAATCTATCTTAGAATCTGTATTGGCAGAAGCGAATGGTAAAGACGCATCTGCGTATACAGCAGAAAGCTACGCAGTATTGACAGCAGCAGTAGCAGAAGCAAATGACGTAATGGCAGATGAAAACGCAACTCAAGAGGAAGTAGATGCAGCAGTAACAAACGTACAAGCTGCAATGGATCAATTAGTAACAGTAGATGGAAGTGTTCCAGAAGAAACAACACCGTCCACTGATGATACAGCTACTCAAACTGGAGAGGAATCTACCACACCAAAAGCAAACGCGGCGAAAACAGGCGATTTTGCTCCAATTGCAGGATTAGCAGCAATTACATTAGCAGGAGCAGCTCTGTTGTTCACCCGTAAGAAAAAATAATAAATAATAAACTTCTTTTTCTCTTAATATAAGAAAAGTCTGGTTTTTTAACCAGATATAGAATGTTAAAGGAACCCCAATTTTTCACGAAATTGGGGTTCCTTTTTTGTACCATGCTCTTAGCAGCTATTTCTAATCCACGGGAATAGGCTGTTTACCATTTACGTCAGATAGTGTAAAACTATCCTTCAGCAATTCCGGCTTTTTTCATAAACTCCTCTGTGGAGATTCCGCTGGGACGATTATACCGATTAAGGAAATACAAACACTCGGGATCTTTGGTAATGATGTTTTCATGTTCATAGCAGGAGAGGGAAGCCAGGAACCCCATTTCCTTGATCAAATCAATCGACCCTTTACTGGAGGCTCCATAGGGATAAGTGAAGGTAGTTGGATAACTTCCGGTATACTGGCGGAGTAAATCCTGAGTTTTTTGGAGGTCATTCTCAAAATTTTTCCGGTACTCCTCATCCGATTCCCCCCATTTCCGTTTTGTCCCTTTTCTTCCATTTCCCTGGTGGTGCATATCATAGCTGTGGTTTTGGAATTCTACTAAACCAGATTGGGACATCTCCAAAATATCATTCCAGGTCAGGTAAGCGTAAGCAGGATTGGGTTCATCAATTTCACTGAATTTTTGGCTATAGCTCCCTACAATAGAAATTACCGCTTTCATTTGATGCTCTTGGAGCAGTGGGAACAGATAGGTATAGTTGTTGTAATAGCCATCATCCAGGGTAATCATAACCGGTTTTTTTGGCAATGGTACATCGTCATATACATAATGGATTAAATCAGCCATAACAATGGTAGTGTATCCATGTTCCTTCAGGTAAAGCAAATCGTTTTCAATGGTAGTAGGGGTAACGGTGTATTTCCCTGATTTACTGGTGTCCTTTAAGATGCTGTGGTACATTAGGATGGGAACAAAAACCCCTTCTTCCTCCGTTGTTGAGGATTGAACTTCCGCCTCTGTGGGAATTGTTTTTGTACGGCCCCAACCCAACAGTAGGGCTATAGCCAAAACCACAACAAGCAAACCGCATAAAATTTTTTTCCAGTTGCAGATGATTCGTTTCATGCCAGCCTCACCTCTTGTTCCAGTATATTGGGTTTTCATTAAATTTATACAAATTTGTTTGTTTATTCAAAAGATGTATGATATAATAAAATTGTTATATCAGCATTTTGTTAGCATAGACTTACTATGACACTATTTTATCGCAGAAAGGAAATCATTTATGGGAATTGTAGGAAGCACAGTAGGCCTTATTTTAGCGGTTATTTCGTTAATCTCATTTGTATGTTGTGTATTTTCCCTAATCTGGATTAGCAAACTGCTAAAAGACCATCGGGAAAGCCTGGTGGAAGACGTGCAAAATATCTTTTTTATTCCAATGCGGATATTAAAAATTTCTCTGCCAATTACTGCCATATTTGCGATTGCGGTAATCTGTTATATATTTTATATTCGTTAATATACCGTTGAAGGAGGGCGGCAATGAAAATACAGGAATCAGGTGAAAATTACCTGGAAACAATTTTGGTATTGGAACAACGGAATGGAATTGTAAGATCGGTCGATATTGCCACAGAATTGGGGTTCGCGAAACCCAGTGTAAGTCGAGCTATGGGAATTCTAAAAAAAGCGGGCTATATTGTGGTGGATGGTCATGGGCATATCCTGTTGACAGAGGAAGGCAGGGAAAAAGCTCGTCAGGTTTACGAGCGACATACTACCATTTCGACGTATTTGCAGTTTAGCCTTGGAGTGAGTAAAGAAGTCGCGGATCAGGACGCTTGCCGGATGGAACATGTGATCAGCCAGGAAAGTTTTGATAAAATCAAACTATTAGTAGAGAGTTGCCGCGCACAGGGCGTGCTGTAAAAAATAGGATAAAAAAGGGGACTCCCAGCCAGGTGAAATGGCTGGGAGTTTTTTGTACTATATTACCGGAATACTCTACTGATTCCATGATGGATAAAAGAAACCTTTTGCTTAGAAAAATACTTGATGATAGAAGATTACTGTTTTATCATGTTATATATTCCTTTTTGTGGGTTTTAATTGTTTCATATTGCCGATAACAGCTCATTCATTTACCGCGTTTATATACACGAATTCATGGTTTCCTTAATATCGGGCAGCTAAAAGATATGGTTCCTGCTTTTGAAAATATTGCTCGATTTATGGGAGAAAGACAACTGTAACTGTTAGAAAATGTTAATTTTAACGATTGAAATGAAAATATTGTCGTAATATGTGGAAAAAAGTAGCTGCCTACAAAAATTTTTTTGCTATTTTGGTTTACAATATTGTTATTACACGAAAAGGAGGCATTTATGAAAAATGCAACAACAAAAGATTTATGGTTACATCCGTGTTTCAACCAAAGAGCAAAACGAAGACAGGCAATTGATTGCCATGCGGGAATTTCCGGTAGAAAAAAAGAACATCTACCTGGATAAATTCAGTGGAAAGGATTTCAACCGCCCCCAATACCAAAAACTGATGCGTCGCATTAAAAAGAATGATGTGATTGTTGTCAAATCCATTGATAGGCTGGGCAGGGATTATGAGGAAATCCAGAACCAATGGCGAATTATTACAAAAGAAAAACACGCCAATATTGTGGTGTTGGATATGCCTTTATTGGACACCCGGCAAAAAAATGATGATGTAATGGGTACCTTTGTTGCGGATTTGGTGCTGCAGATCCTATGTTATGTGGCGCATACTGAGCGGAGCAATATCCGCCAACGACAGGCGGAAGGGATTGCGGCAGCGCGTTTGCGTGGCGTGCGTTTTGGCAGACCTAGAAAAGCGATTCCAGATGCGTTTTGGAAGCTGAAAAAAGACTGGGAGCAACGAAAAATATCTTCCCGTGAAGCTGCCAAAATTTTGGAAATATCTCAAGATACCTTCCTTCGATGGGTACATGGAAAATAGGAACTATTATTTTACATAGCCTATATTTGTCATAAAAAACTAGACAAAATCGTTCACTTAAAATCAGACGGATTGCCCGTGTTAATTACAATTTCCCCCCTTCTATAGTAAGATAATTTTATTATATATTATTTGCAGGAAAAAGTCTACTTTATCAGGCAGCATTGCCGTTAGGGTGGAAAAACTTTAAAAGCTGGGCATGGATGGTAATGGGCAGTCCGTCCAGTTGGTTTTTAACGGCTTGTATTGCCTGTGAGGACATGCGATAAATGCATCAAATTTATTTAAAATTTTTGAGGAGGAAAATTTATGATGCAGGACATAGAAAAAAGCCGTTTTCGCCTGAAACACCGCTTATTGGCGTCTTTTTTGACATTGATGATGCTATTTAGCTGTGTATTCACGAATATCCCTGTAATGGCAGCGGATGACCCCATTGGGACAAAAACCGTTGACCCTATTACAATGAGGGATTGGTCGAACGACTATATATCAAATGATACCACCCGAGTTGGACGTATTTGGACCGATAAATCGGTATCGGCTGAAGACGTCACATTAAACCCATCTGGAACGGAAGAAATTCCAGTGCGGCGCTCTGACAGCGATAACTTCCTGGTAGGGCTATCCGCAATCAGTTCCAACAAAAGTATTGTGGGACAATCCACAATTCCAGTAGATGTTATGCTGGTATTGGATGTTTCCAACAGTATGTCTTCAACTTCGATTGAACGAATGGTAAATGCTACGAATGACTCTATTAAAAATTTATTAGAGTTAAACGTTAACAACCGTGTTGGAGTTGCGTTGTATGCTTCTGGTAATGGCGTTTTGCTTGAACCAGACCACTATTCCACCACTGATAATACCAGTAATTTTTTGGAATACAGTAGCTGGCGTGATGAAATTGAAGTTACCAATGTAGTACGGGATAGTAATAACAATCGCGTTTCAAACTCCCAATCAGTAGGAGGAGGAACTTACATCCAAAGCGGTGTTTATGCTAGTCTGCAAGAATTTTTAAAACTGCCAGAAGATTCGCTGTCAGTAGAAGGTACAAAACGTATTCCAGTTATTGTACTGATGAGTGATGGTAACCCAACTTATGGAACAACAAATTATACTGCTGTAGGGAATAGTAACATGGGAAATGGTACTTCTAATTCCAGTACCAATGAAGTTGGCTTTGTTACTCAATTGACCAATGCATATACCCGTTCCCAGTTAGAACAGCGCTATAGCAGAGATGCTTTGTTCTACACCCTTGGCTTTAATGTTGGGTCAAGTAATATTGCGAAAGCTGTATTAGACCCGTCTCGCAATAATACCCAAGGAATGCAACAATATTGGCGAACATATCAAAGTACGCCTGTGGGACAAAGTATGAATTTAGGAAGAAGCAGAATCACTGTAGTTGATGGAATTGACAGCATAGAATATGTTGATCAATATTTCACTGCAAATAATGAAGACCAACTGCAAACAGCCTTTGAGTCAATTGTGGAGGAAATTATCATCCAATCCCGTTATTATCCTACGGATACCGATTCCAGTGGTTCTGAACTTTCCGGTTATATTACCTTTGAGGATGAAATTGGTGACTATATGCAGATTAAAAACCTAAACGGTCTATTTTATGGGGAACGTCTGTATACAGGGGCAATTTTCACCCGAAGCATTAAGGAATCCATCGACTATTGGGGCGATTTGGATTATCAGGATGACGCATATGTTTACCAATATGTGCAATCCGTCATGGAGCGTCTGTCAATCGACGAGGCTACAGCAGTAGCTTTGATTGAGAACGCTTATCAGTATGGGCAGATTTCCTATACCAACGATAATGAGTTCAGCAACTATGTGGCATGGTATGGTGCAGCGGATAAAAGCTATATCGCTCCATATAAACCAGGTCAGCCTGCACCGGATAGCGCGGTTTATCTAAACCATTCTTATGTCTATTCTGGCGAACCAGGTATATCAGGCGGTGGGGTATATGGAACTGACCTGATGTATGTTGGTCCCCGTGTACAAACCGAGATTGCTACCGGAAAGCAAACGATGATGTTGTCAATACCGGCAGCATTAATTCCCGTGTTGCGGTATACCGTTACTTTAGATACAGACGATTTGGAAACAGCAACTACTGCACAAACTGATGTAACAGTAGTGTTCCCAATGCGTTTCTTCTATGAAGTTGGCGTAAAAGATGGAATTACCAAAGACAATGTTAGTTCGGTAGTTTCAGAGGATTATCCATATCAAAACGGAAATGGGGAATATAGTTTTTATACCAATGCTTGGAACGACCTTACAGACCAGGACGATACTGCTGGGACCCATGTGAATTTTGATCCATCCCAGGAAAACGAATTTTATTATTATCCAAAGGATACCATGATTTATGAAAAAATAGGGGAAAACTACCGTCCAGTAACATCTGAACCGGTGCAAGGTGAAACCTATTACTATCAAACCCAGGTGTTCAGTACGGAAAATAATACGATCCAGCGTAACTGGAACGAAATTACTCCACAGGCATTAGCGAAAAAAGATTACAACGCCGAGAGTGGATGGCATATCCCAAAAGGGACATCCAAATATACGAATTCCTCCTACGTTACTCCAAAAGCAGATAACACAACTGGCACAGCGGTAAACTCCTTGGAACCTTCCCTGGTGGTAGGGCAGGACGGGCATATCAGTGTGCAGGTTGGTTTGGGTAACAACGGTAAAATTGTTGTATCCGCCAATGATGGCAGTTTGACCATCAGCAAAGCGGTTGCTGGCGATTATGCGGACCAGCAAAAAGACTTTACCTTTACGATAAACCTGAAAGATACAAATAACCTGCCGTTATCTGGTAGTTTTGCTTACATCGGCTCCAAAACTGGAACTATCTCGGATGGCGATACCATTACTCTGAAACACGGGGAATCCATTACCATTCAAAAGCTTCCGATTGGAACCAATTACACTGTAACCGAAACTACAGCAAATGGTTATATCGCGGACCAATTGGTAAAAACAGGGGTAGTAAGTGGTAAGGATGAAAATGGTGCGGTAGCTGCGTTTACCAACACCTATAGTTTTGACCAGCCAGGCAGCCTTTCTGGCAGCACCTATTTATCCGGTACAAAAACCCTTGGCCGTGACTGGCTGGATACCGACGAGTTTACATTTACCTTGGCAGCAGGGAACGATAGTACCCAGCAGGCCATTACAGATGGAAAAGTGGTTCTTCCAACTGCTACAACTATGGTAAATAAGGATAACCAGAATTACCGTTTTGGCGATATTACCTTTACTGCCCCCGGCGATTATTCCTTTAAAATTACCGAGGAAAAAGGCAATATTCCTGGTGTGGGTTATGACAGCCATACCGTAATAGTCAATGTAAGTGTAACCGATGGCAAAGATGGTACCTTGATTGTAGGGCAGCCAACCTATACAGGTAGCCGTAATTTTGTAAACACCTATACGCCGGATTCTGTTACCGTAACAGGGAATGCCGCAATTAGTGGTACAAAATCATTGACAGGCGCTACCTTAACCAAGAATCAGTTCACCTTTACTGTAACCCCGCAAGGCAATGCGCCAGCTCCAGCAAAATCTACTGCCACCAATGATGGGCAAGGCAACTTCAACTTTGGTGACATTACGTTTGCTACCGCTGGAACCTATTCCTATGAAATCAGGGAAGTAAATGCCGGTGCGGGTGGATTTACCTATGATGACACCGTTTACACCGTGACATTCCAGGTAGAGGATAACCCTGCAACCGGAAAACTGGAGGTAACATCCAAAACGATTTCCAGCAATCCTGCAGGAAAAACCGCAATCGCCTTCAACAATGGCTATGACGCTACGGATACCACTTATACCATTCGTGGTAAAAAATCCGTCACCGTAACCGATGGCAATTTCACTTTGCAAAATGGTCAGTTTAACTTTACCTTAACATCGGTTAATGGCGCACCAATGCCAGATGGCGTCGCTGGAAGCCAGACTGTTTCCAATGTTGGGGAAGACTTCACCTTTGGAACCATCAACTTCACAGCCCCAGGTACATACCAGTACCAGGTAAAGGAAAACAGTGAGAACCCAATCACAGGTATCTCCTATGACGGTTCCACCTATGATGTCAGCATTCAGGTAGACGACCAAAACGGTACACTGAATGTTACAAATGTTTCGATTACAAAGGATAGTGTCCCGGCGGAACTCCGGTTTACTAATACCTATACTCCAGAAGATATTACTTTGGGTGAAGATGGAAACGCCGCTTTGGGCGGAACCAAAACAGTAACCCCAACCCCAGGTAATACCTTTGAATTGAAAGACAACCAGTTCAACTTTACTTTGAGCCCCGTTAATGGTGCACCAATGCCAGATGGCGTGGTTGGTAGCCAAACGGTTTCCAATACAGGTAGCAGCTTTGCCTTCGGCAATATTACCTATACCCATACTGGGGAATACCGGTATACCATTACCGAGGTATCCGGCAATATCACTGGAATAGGGTATGATACAACTACTTACACCGCAATTGTTACCGTATCGGATAACAACGGCAAATTGACCGCTAGTGTTGCTTATGAAGGTGGCACATCCACCACAACAGCAGCGTTCAACAATACCTACCAGCCAACCACCGTTGTAATTGGGAACAATACCAACGCTGGCATCGCTGGCAACAAAACAGTAACTGGCGATTATACCTTAAAAGGGAATGACTTTACCTTTACCCTGACAGCGGTTACCCAAAACGCACCAATGCCAAACCCAACTAGCGTTACAAACAATACCCAGGGTGGCTTCGCGTTCGGTGAAATGACCTATACCGCTCCAGGGGTTTACCAATATGAGGTAAAAGAGGATAACGCAGTGGCTCCAATCAATGGTATGAGTTATGATAACACTGTTTATCTTGTAACCGTTACTGTAAAAGACAATGGCGGAACCCTGTCAGCAGATGTTTCTTATGCTATAAAAGATGGGGATGCGGTTGATGCGATGGTATTTAATAATACCTACCAGCCACAGTCTGTTACTTTGGGCGGGGACGCTGCTTTAGGCGGAACCAAAACCGTAACAGGTGATTACACCTTAAAAGCGGATGAATTCAGCTTTACCTTAACCCCAGTAGATGGCGCGCCAATGCCACAGGGGGTTACTGGCAGCCAAACCGTGAAAAACGATGCTTCCGGTAATTTCAAATTTGGGGATATCACATTCACCAAGGCAGGTACATACCAGTATACCATTACCGAAGTTTCCGGTAACATCCCTGGTATGAGCTATGATGGTGCTAACTATACCATTACTGTGACAGTAGGGGATCAAAATGGGCAATTGGTCATTGAAAGAACTGTGATTGCCAGCGATAAAACGCAGGGCCCAATCCATGTGGTTCAATTTACTAACACCTATGAACCAACCGCTGTTACCGTTTCTAATTTAGGCGGTACCAAACAGTTAACTGGACGTGCCCAAAAAGCAGGGGAGTTCACCTTTGAATTAACTAGCAAAGATAACGCTCCAATGCCAGAAAAAGCGACTGCCCAAAACAATGTGGATGGAAAATTCACCTTTGGCAGCATCCAGTTCACCCACCAAGGGGAATACCACTATACCATTACCGAAAAAGCTGGGACAGACTCCCATATCGGTTATGATACCTCTAGTTTTGACGTTACCATAAAGGTAACCGATGTAGATGGCAAATTGCAGGCAGAAGTAGTTTATCCAGATGGTGGGGTTGTATTTAACAACACTTATACACCTGATGAAGTTATCGTTGGACCGGATGGAACGGTTACCGCAATTGGCGGGACAAAAACAGTAACTGCGTTGGAAGCTGGCAACAGCTACACCATAAAGGGCAGGGAATTTGAATTCACCTTAACCCCAGTTACCAAAGACGCCCCAATGCCGAAAGAAACTACTGTTACCAACGATCAAGCAGGTAACTTTGCGTTTGGCAATATCACGTTTGATAAAGAAGGCGAGTATGAATATCAGATTGCCGAAACCAAAGGGGATAATACACTGTTTACCTATGACCAGACTGTTTATACGGTAACCGTTCAGGTAACCGATAACAACGGCCAACTGGAAGCAGTTGTTTCCTATGCTGGTGGAACATCCACAGATAAAGCTGTATTTGATAATAAATACGACCCTGAGGACGTTACTTTAGGTGAAGATGGAAACGCCACTTTAGGCGGGACAAAAACTGTTACCGCATCTGAAGGCAACAGCTATACCCTTAAAGAGGGAGAATTCAGCTTTATCCTGAAACCAGTGGATGGCGCTCCAATGCCAGAAGGCACCCAGGGCAGCCAGACCGTTGCCAATGATAAGGATGGCGACTTTACATTTGGTAAGATTACCTATACCCATGCTGGTGAGTATCAATACACCATCTCGGAAGAACCAGGTAGTATCTACCATATGACATACGATGCCACCGTTTACAACGTAACTGTAAAAGTAACCGACAACAACGGTAAACTGGAAGCTGCTGTCTCTTACGCAGGCGGTACTTCTACTGATAAAGCCGCTTTTGATAACAAATACGACCCTGAAGAGATTGTTGTTGGGCCGGATGGAACAGTTGCCGCGATTGGTGGAACCAAAACTGTTACTTCATCCGAAGGCAACAGCTATACCATGCAGGGCGGGGAATTTGAGTTCACCTTAACCCCGGTTACCAAAGATGCGCCAATGCCAGCATCCAATACTGCTGTAAATGGCGTGGATGGAAGCTTCGCGTTTGGCAATATCGCGTTTGATAAAGTAGGCGATTATGAATACCAGATTGCTGAAACCAAAGGCAGCCAAAAAGGGATTGCCTATGATGAAACAGTATACACCGTAACCATCAAAGTGACCGATACCGACCAGGATGGCAAGCTGGAAGCAGCTGTTTCCTATACCGGCGGGACATCCACAGACAAAGCCGCTTTTGACAATGGCTATGACCCTGAGGACGTTACCCTGGGCAAAGATGGAAACGCAGCTTTAGGCGGCTCTAAAGAACTGGCTGGACGTGATTTGAAAGCAGGGGAATTTGAGTTTACCCTGACGGCAAACGGCAAAGCCCCAATGCCAGAGGGCGTTACCGGAACCCAGACTGTGAAAAATGATGGTGCGGGCAACTTTACCTTTGGCAACATCACCTATACAAAACCAGGCAACTACGAGTATACCATCTCGGAAAAACCAGGCAGTGTAGGCGGCGTTACCTATGATGATGAAGTTTACACTGTCATTGTTAAAGTAACCGATAACGGCGGCCAACTGGTGGCGAATGTCCAGTATATTGATGGCGAAAACAACCAGGCTGTATTCCATAACACCTATGCCGCTGCGAAAACCAGCGTTACCCTGGGTGCGATGAAAAACCTGGAAGGCCGTGAATTAAAAGCGGGAGAGTTCTCCTTTGAACTGAAACAGAACGATATTGTGGTCGATACCAAAACCAATGCTGGAACCGGTGCGATCCAATTCGCTCCAATCGAATTTACAACCGCCGGAGTCTATACCTATACCATCGTGGAAACAACAAGCAGTTTAGGCGGAATTGCCTACGACCCTGCTGTTTATACCGTAACAGTAACTGTAACTGATGATCTGCAAGGCCATTTGAACGCAGTTGCTTCTTATCAGAAAGACGGTGTGGACGTAACCAGTATCCAGTTCAACAACAGCTATAAAGCTGCTCCAACGGATGTAGTGTTAAATGCGACCAAAGTTCTGGAAGGCCGTGGCCTGAACGCAGGGGAATTCACCTTCCTACTCAAGGACAACAGCGGCGATGTCATCAGCCAGGTAACCAACCAAGCCAATGGCAACGTTGCGTTCGATTCCATCCATTACGACCAGGCAGGCACTTACTACTACACCATCGAAGAATTGCCAGGCAGCTTGGGCGGTGTCCGTTATGATAAAACGGTTTATGATGTAACCGTTACGGTTACAGATACCAAAGATGGCAAATTACAGCCTTCTGTAGCGTATACAAATCAGGGCGTTGCGGTTGTTGGCAACCCTGTGTTTACCAACCAGTATAAAGCCGACCCTGTTACCATTGGGGAAGCAACTAGCAACGCATTGCAGGGCAGCAAAGTCTTAACAGGCCGCGACCTGCAAAACGGAGAATTTACGTTTGAACTGGTAGCAGTTACCCAAAATGCTCCAATGCCAGCGTCCAACACCGCTGTAAACCGGCAGGATGGCAGCTTTGTATTTGGGGATATCACCTATCA
Organism: Clostridium facile; assembly: GCF_014297275.1. Lineage (NCBI taxonomy): Bacteria > Bacillati > Bacillota > Clostridia > Eubacteriales > Clostridiaceae > Clostridium > Clostridium facile. The sequence continues at coordinate 1,025,172 of NZ_JACOQK010000001.1, read as the reverse complement.
TGAAGCGGGCAGTTATGTTTATACCATCAAAGAGGTTGCTGGCGATAAAGGCGGTATCAGCTATGACGCTGCTTCCTTCACCGCAACTGTCACCGTAATCGATGATGGTTCCGGCCAATTGAAAGCGGAAGTTGCTTACAGCGAACAGCCTGTATTCCACAACACCTACACCGCTGCCGCAAGCGATGGCATCACCATCGACGCGACAAAAGTATTGAATGGCCGCGACATGGCTGCTGGTGAATTTGAATTTGTTTTAACAGGCCAGGACGGCAATACAATGACAGCGAACAATACCGCTGCTGCAAACGGCCAGCCGGGCAAAGTGACATTTGGCCCAATTACCTACGATAAGGCTGGTACCTACATCTATACCTTAACCGAAAAAGCAAACGGTTTAGGCGGCGTTACCTATGATAGCGCTTCCTACACTGTTACTGTTACGGTAACAGATGATAACCTTGGAAAACTCCATGCAGCAGTAGCGTACAGCAAGGATGGCCAGGAGGTTGCCACACCGCAGTTTACAAACACCTATTCTGCTGGTACAACCAATATGACCTTCCATGCCAATAAACTGTTAAACGGCCGTGACCTGAAAGACCAGGAGTTCAGCTTCTCCTTAGAAGGCGAGGATGGAACACTGATCCAGCAAGTGAAAAATAACCAGGCAGGCGCAGTAGAATTCAGCCCAATCACCTACGATAAAGCTGGTACCTACATCTATACTGTTACAGAAGATAACGGCAGTTTGGGCGGTGTTGCTTATGATACCGCAGTTTACACTGTAACCGTTACTGTAACCGACGACCTGCAAGGGCATTTAAGCGCAGCTGCTTCTTACCAGAAAGATGGCCAGAACGCAACTGGTATCCAGTTCACCAATACCTATACCGCAAAACCTGTAACCATTGGCGGAACTACCAGCACGCCGTTGGATGGCTCCAAAACGTTGGATGGCCGTAACCTGAACGCAGGCGAGTTTGAATTCGCCCTGGCTCCAGTTACCGATAACGCTCCAATGCCATCCGAAGCTGTTGTGAAAAATGTTGCTGGCGGCATGTTCTCGTTTGGTGAAATCACCTATACAGAAACCGGCACCTACACCTATACTGTTGTGGAAAACAACAACGATTTAGGTGGTGTAACCTACGATAATACCGTTTACACTGTAACCGTTACCGTAACGGATGATGGCAACGGCAACCTGATTGCAGCTGTTGCGTACAGTAAAGATAACCAGCTTGTTGAACATATGGTATTCCATAACCAGTATACCGCTGCTGGAACACAGGTGACTATCCATGCGAACAAAGCACTGGATGGCCGAGATATGAAAGCAGGGGAATTTACCTTTCTATTAACAGACCAGAGCGGAAAAGTTGTTGGTAAAGCTGTTAATACAGCAACTGGTACTGTTTTATTTGACCCAATCAGCTATAACACAGCTGGAACCTATACCTATACTTTGACAGAACAGGATAACGGCTTGGGCGGTATTACTTACGATACTTCCGTTTACACCGTAACTGTCACGGTAACCGATGATGGCAATGGCCAGCTACACGCTGCGGTTTCTTACGCAAAAGATGGCAAGGCAGTTGATCAAGTACAATTCAACAACCTGTATACCATCGACAGCGTTACCGCATCCATCAGTGCGGATAAAGTGCTAAGCGGGCGCGACATGCAAACAGGGGAATTCTCCTTCCTGTTAAAGGATGAGGATGGCAATATTATCGGCAAAGCAACCAATGCGGCGGATGGTTCCATCCAGTTTAATGGGATTGAATATACCCAACCAGGTACCTATTTCTATACGCTTTCTGAACAATTCGGAAATGCGGAAGGAATGTCTTATGATGCTACGGTTTATACCGTAGTAGTAATTGTAACAGATGATGGAGAAGGGCACTTAGTTGCAACCATAAAATATTTAGGTGGTTCTAAACCAGTATTCTATAATACTTATACAGAACCTGTTGCTCCTCCAGAACCTGTTCCTCCAGTTGTAAACCCTGACGAGCCTCCAAAAACAGGCGACGATGGTTTATCAATCTGGCTTATGCTTCTAGCTCTTTCCACCTTAGGGCTTGCAGCATTTATGAAAAAATCACGTAAAAAACGTGGTTCCCATAACGGTTAACCCATTTTTTCCGTTATGTTAAGGAAACCGGCCTAGTTAGGCCGGTTTTTTTATATCCTCTAAAACATGAAAAATTCCCCGGTTCTACCAAGGAGATAAGTAGAAAATAGCATTTATAAAGGGACCGAGGAAAATAAATATTGGTAATGTTATTGACCGCTTATTGATAGTTGGTATGTGTTACGGCAACACTACAGTTCAAAAGAAAACCGAAATTGTCCGTTTGTGGATGGTTTCTATTATATTTTCTCTTTTCTCCAGTAAAAACACTAACTTAATCATCATATAACATTTTGCTCCAAAAAACAGACGATAAAAGCAACAAAAAGAGGAATCCTGGTTTTTCTTTTTAGAGGAAGAGTTGAAATACTGCGATTTCCGGCACAACGCCAAACCTTGCGGAAATATGGGTAGTGCCAATTCCAGTATTTACATACAGATTGAAGTTGGAAGTGTTCCCGATGGAATACATCCCTCCGCTGTATTTAGAAGATAGAGAAGTGTTGGATAAAGCAAATTCCTTTAGGGCAGGAAAAAACGGAATGTTGATTTGACCACCATGGCTATGCCCGCTAACAGCAAAATCATAGTTGGAACTCAGGTAATTTTCAGCGGTATTCGGTTCATGGGTCAATAGGATATGATAATCAAAATGACGGCTTTCCTTTGTACTTGGTAAGGAAGGATTTCCGAGCAAAGAATCGTCCAGCCCTGTAAACAAAATTGTTTTTCCGTTATTTAGAGTCACAGAATAGTCTTGATTTTTCAATAACTGAAATCCAGAGGATTCCATAAGATACTGATACTCATTTTCCGCCCCTCCACCGTAATCTCGATTTCCCCAAATGGCAATTTTAGCATAATTTGCTTGGATTCTTTGTAACTCCGCAACAATGTTTTCGTTATCGTTGTATTGTGCATAATTGTCATATAAGTCCCCTGTGAACAGAACAATATCAGGGGTTTGCTCGTTTATCTTGTCCACTACTTTTTTCAGGTTTTGATTGGTAAAATCCTGTTTGATATGTAAATCGGATATCTGCACCATTTTGTAGCCAGTGGTACCCTCCTGTTGCTGGTTGATATTATATGGATGGACTTTAAGCCGGTAGGGTTCTATCTGGAATGCGTAAAAGATACATCCGGCTATAGCAACGATGAAAATAAGGAATAATAGGGCAATGTTACGCAATACTTTCAATAAGATAACATCTCCTTTGTCTTGGTTTTGATAACACTATAAAGGGGAAATATGACGTTTATATGATAAAATAGAAAATAGTATGTAATTTTCAATAGGAATCTATGGGGTCCTGCGCAAAAATTTTTGACCGATGTAAACTAAAAAAGTTACGAAACAAATATTTTTTGATGTATTGCAGTTTCGGACTTACAAATCGTATTGGAGTGTTACGATATAGCGCCATCCTATATAAAAAAGGTAACTTTGTAGTGTTTTCCAATATTTTGGTACAATCAGGGGGATTTTGCTTGATTCAAAGGGAAAAAAATGTTATAATATACCCTGTATTATTTTCGAGAGGTGTCGGTTTGGAACAGAAACAAGCTGTTTTTATAACAGAACAAGAAAAACAACAGCAGCAGGAATATGCGCTGAAATGTAAAGAAATCCTATCCCAGCGGTATTTGCAGCAGCCTTTGTGCCATGTGCACACCTATGGCTGCCAGGCAAATGTGGCAGATGGGGAACGGATCAAAGGGATGCTGGTGGAAATGGGCTACGGCTTGACGGATACCCCGGAACATGCCAGCCTAATATTATACAACACCTGCGCTATCCGCGAAAATGCGGAGAACCATGTGTTTGGAAACGTAGGGCAGCTTTCCCATTTAAAAAAGGAACATCCTGATTTAATCATTGGGCTGTGTGGCTGTATGGTACAGCAGGAACATATCACCGAAAAAATCAAGCATAGCTACCCTTATGTGGATATGGTGTTCGGTACCCATGTGCTTCACCGCCTGCCGGAATTTGTTTACCGTGCGCTGCAAAAGCAAAAGCGTATTTTTGAGATTCCGGAGAGTGAAGGCGTTATTGCGGAAGACCTTCCGGTGGTGCGGGACAGCCAGTTTAAGGCTTCGGTGCAGATTATGTATGGCTGTAATAATTTTTGCACCTACTGTATCGTTCCCTATGTAAAAGGAAGGGAACGCAGCAGAAAACCGGCGGACGTCCTCCAAGAGGTGGAAGGGCTGGTACAGCAGGGATATAAAGAGATTATGCTTCTGGGACAGAATGTCAACTCCTATGGCAAAAATCTGGAAGACGGTATCCGCTTTTCCCAGTTGCTTCGCCAGATCAATGATATACCAGGAGATTTTCAAATCCGGTTTATGACCTCCCACCCAAAAGACGCTACCAGGGAATTGATTGACACCATAGCAGAATGCGATAAAATCTGTAAACATCTGCATTTACCGGTGCAATGTGGGAACAATAGGGTATTAAAAGCGATGAATCGCAGCTATACCCGGGAACATTATCTGTCTTTGATTGACTACGCAAAACACAAAATCCCAAACCTTTCGTTGACCAGCGATATTATTGTAGGGTTCCCAGGGGAAACCTATGAGGAGTTCCAGGATACCCTTTCCTTGATTCGGGAAGTGCGGTATGATTCCCTGTTTACCTTTATTTATTCCCCACGAAATGGAACCAAAGCGGCAGTAATGCCTGACCCGATTCCAGCAAAGGAGAAATCCCGCTGGTTCCAAGAACTGTTACAGGCGCAGGCGGAAATCGCCGTGGAAAACCTAAAACGGTACGAGGGGCAAACCATGCGTGTGCTGGTGGATGGCTTTGGCAAACAGGAAGGAACCCTTTCTGGTAGGAACCAACATAATATGGTAGTCAACTTTACCGGCAGCCCAGAGCTGATTGGCGAATTTGTAAACGTTCGGATTACCGAGGCCAGAAAATTGGCGTTGGTTGGCGATATAATTTAGAATTTATAAGGAGAATACAAGATGGAACCATTAAAATTAGCAAGAGAATTAGGGAAAGCAATTCAGGAGTGTCCAGAATACCAGGCACTGCACAACGCCAAAGTGGCAAACGACAACGATGCAGAATTAAATGATTTGATTGGCCAGTTCAACCTGAAACGGATGGAAGTGGAAAATCTGATGAACAATAAAGACGCTGACCAGGCGGAAACTCAACAGAAAAACGAACAGCTCCGCGACCTGTACGAAAAAATCATGGCAAACCAAAACATGCAGACCTTTAATCGTGCCAGTGACGCCATGAATAAACTGATGAACTACATCAACAATATTCTGGTTGCTTCTGTAAACGGCGACGACCCAGAAACCTGTGACATCGAGCCTCAGGGATGTTCTGGAAGCTGCTCTAGCTGTGGTGGCTGCCACTAATTTGTAACATCGAGATTTTGACACCCAAGGGAGGAACATGATGGATAAACTTTCACCAATGATGCGGCAGTATCAGCAAATCAAACAACAGCATAAGGATCATCTGCTGTTTTTCCGCCTGGGGGATTTTTATGAGATGTTCTTTGAGGATGCTCTGATTGCGTCAAAGGAATTGGAGTTAACCTTAACAGGAAGAGATTGTGGTTTAAAGGAACGTGCGCCAATGTGCGGCGTTCCTTTTCATAGTGTGGATACTTATATCAAACGGCTGGTGGAAAAAGGTTACAAAGTGGCCATCTGTGAGCAGATGGAAAACCCTGCCCTTGCCAAAGGGATTGTCACCCGTGAAGTGATCCGTGTCATTACCCCGGGTACTATCTCAGAAAGTAACATGTTGGAGGATGGCAAAAACAACTATATTTGCAGCATCCTGGTACAAGGCAAAAACTTCGGTATCAGTTTTGCGGATGTGTCCACCGGGACGGTGTTTACTTCCGAATTCCGCTCTTCCAATTTAATGGTGGATATCGTCAATGAGCTGCAACGGTTTTCCCCTTCCGAGATTCTCTTTAACCAGGAGTTTGTCAACCTTACGGATGTAGCAAAATACCTGAAAAACCATATGAAATGCACCGGGGAACTGATGGAGGATGAAAAATACCAATCGGCTGTGGTGCGGCAGCAGGTGGAAGAACAGTTTGGAAAATCCCTGGATGACCTGGGCTTGAGCCAGTTCCCGTTGGCAACCGGATGCCTTGGGGTCTTAATTGGCTACCTGATAGAAACCCAGAAAGACGGGGTAAAACGTTTGATTGACCTCCAGCTTTATAGTGAGCACCAGTATATGGGGGTTGATCTTGCTGCCCGTAAAAACCTGGAGTTGACCGAAACCCTCCGCAGCGGGGAAAAACGTGGCAGCCTGCTCTGGGTGTTGGACCACACCAAAACCTCTATGGGAAAACGCTTGATGCGGAAATTTGTGGAGCAGCCGCTGATTAACCCAGTGCAGATTCTAAAACGCCAGGATGCGGTGGAGGAGCTTTGTAAAGACTTAATCAAGCGGGACCGGCTGATGGAGCTGCTCTCCAATATTTACGACCTGGAACGGCTGATGACCAAGGTGATTTACGGCTCGGTGTCCCCAAGGGAACTGAAAGCCCTCTCGTTCACTGCCCAAAGCCTGCCCGAAGTAAAACAGGAACTTTCCACCTACCAGTCCTCCCTGTTGTGCGATTTGAACCAACGGATTTCCAACATGGAGGAGATCCACAATTTAATCGAGAACGCCATTATTGATGAACCTCCAATCACTATGAAGGAAGGCGGCGTAATCAAACCAGGGTTCCATCAAGAGCTGGACGAGTTGCGGGAAATCCGGGACAACGGCAAGGATTACATCCTGCAAATGGAGGAAAAAGAGCGGGAACGCACCGGCATCAAAAAGCTGAAAATCAACTACAACCGGGTGTTCGGCTATTATATTGAGGTGACAAAATCCAATCTGGCGGACGTGCCGGAAGATTATATCCGCAAACAGACCCTTGCCAACTGTGAGCGGTTTATCACCCAGGAGCTAAAAGAGTACGAACAGAAAGTCCTGGTGGCAAATGAGCGGATTATCGTCATTGAGCAGGAAATCTTTGAGGAACTGCGAAAATTTGTTGCGGAACAACTAGTTACAGTACAGCAAACCGCTGAAGCAGTTGCCACGGTGGATGTACTTTGTTCCCTGGCGGAAGTAGCGGATCAATACCATTATACCCGTCCGGAAATTGTCACCACAGGGCAGATTGTTATCCAGGATGGCAGGCATCCGGTGGTAGAAACCGTGTTGGATGTTCCGTTTGTACCCAATGACACCTTACTGGATACCAGCGACAACAAGCTGGCTGTGATTACCGGCCCGAACATGGCGGGAAAATCCACCTATATGCGGCAGGTGGCGCTGATTGTGCTCATGGCGCAGATGGGAAGTTTTGTCCCTGCCAGTTACGCGAAAATTTCCATTGTGGATAAGATCTTTACTCGTGTTGGGGCGTCGGATGACCTTTCCGCCGGACAGTCCACCTTTATGGTGGAGATGAGCGAGGTTGCCCATATCCTTAAACATGCCACTAAAAACAGTCTGGTCATCCTGGACGAAATCGGACGGGGGACTTCCACCTTTGACGGGATGAGCATCGCTAAATCGGTGGTAGAATACATCATGAAATCAAAACAGCTTGGTTGCAAGACCTTGTTCGCCACCCATTACCATGAACTCACCAGTATGGAACACGAAATCCATGGGATTGTCAACTACAATATTGCGGTGAAAAAACACGGGGATGACATTACCTTTTTGCGCAAGATTGTACGGGGTGGAGCGGATGACAGCTATGGCATCGCAGTGGCAAAACTGGCGGGGATTCCTGCGCCGGTGGTAAAACGGGCCAATGAGATTTTAAAGGAACTGGAATCCGGTTCGTTGGCAACGGTACAGACCAATTCTCTGGCGGATCAAATCGAACAGGCACCATTGCAAATTGCCTTGGGCGCCCCTCCAGTAGAAACAGTAGAACAGCCAGAACACCCTGCTTTGGAGTTGCTTCGCCAGATTGACCCGGACGAGCTGACACCAAAAAAAGCCATGGATTATTTATATGAACTCAAACAACTGCTAAAATCATAGGGAACGGAGGTGCCCTTGTGCCAAAAATCAACCTGTTAGACAAAAATGTATCCGAACTGATTGCCGCCGGCGAGGTAATTGAGCGTCCTGCTTCGATTGTAAAGGAATTACTGGAAAACGCCGTGGACTCAGGGGCAACCAATGTTACCATTGAAATCCGGCGAGGCGGTAAATCCCTCATCCGTGTGACGGATAATGGCTGCGGCATCGCCGCCGAGGATGTACCGAAGGCATTTTTGCGCCACGCTACTAGCAAAATTTCTGATCAGGATGATTTAGATCGCATCGGAACCCTGGGGTTCCGTGGGGAGGCACTAGCCTCTATTTGTGCTGTGGCTAAGGTGGAACTGTTGACCAAACCGGCGGAACAGGAATATGGAACCCGCTATCTGATCCAGGGTGGGGAAGAAGTTTCGTTGGAACCCTACGGCTGTTCAGCAGGAACTACCATTCTGGTGCGAGATGTGTTCTACAATGTGCCTGCTCGTTTGAAGTTCCTGAAAAAAGATGTAACCGAGGCAAATTCCATCCAGTCCATTGTGGATAAAATCGCCTTGAGCCATCCGGAGGTTTCGTTCCAGATGCTAAGGGAGGGGAAACAGGTGCTACATACCCCTGGAAATGGGGATTTATTCGCAGTGATTTACGCTGTGTTTGGTAGGGAATTTGCTACCTCTTTGATGAAGGTGGACAGTAATCATAAGGTGAAGGTAACCGGATTTACTAGCATCCCTACCCAGACCCGCTCCAATCGGAGTATGCAGCATTTTTTCATCAACGGGCGCTACGTTAAATCCAAAACTTGTATTGCCGCTCTAGAAGAGGCCTATAAAGGCAGTATCATGGTGGGGAAATTCCCTGCCTGCGTGTTGGAGCTTTCCCTCCCATTAGATAGTGTGGATGTCAATGTGCATCCAGCGAAAATCGAGGTACGTTTTTCGGACGAACAGGCGGTATTTGAAGCGGTGTATTTTGCGGTAAAACAGGCAATCGCTAAGGATAACCAGTTGACGCAGCAACCGGAGCAGCCACAGGTAAAGCCACATATTGAGCGGGTGGTATTCCATCCACGGCAGCAAGAACAGACCACACTTCCGAAAAAGGCAACATTCCAGCAAAGTAAGCCCGATTACCATTCTGAACCAGAACCGTCCATTAACCAAGAGAACTACCAGTTTTTAAGCCGGAGTTCCTTCCAAAAAAAACAGCCAGAACAACAACCAGTTTCCCGCTTAGAGGACAGGATTATTTTGGAAGAACCTTTACCAGAGGAGCCAAAACCGGAATCTGTTCCAACACCAGAGCCACTTCTCCAACAGCAGGAAACCGTGGTGATGGAATCCCAACAACCGCCGGAAATCCGCCTGATTGGGGAACTGTTCCAGACTTATATTCTGGCGGAAATTGATGGCATGTTTGTGGCGGTGGATAAACACGCCGCCCATGAACGCATTTTATACGAGGAGCTAAAGGCTCAGAACGACCATCCCATGGAACGGCAGCTGTTGCTTTCTCCCATCCGTTTGACCCTGTCCAGAGAAGAATACGGCTGTGTGTTGGACCACCTGGAACAAATTCAGCACATGGGATTTTTGGCAGAAAATTTTGGGGATAGATCTATTTTAATCCGGGAAATTCCTTTGGTGTTGGATCAGCACAACTGTCAAGAGGTGTTTGAAGATTTAATCAACAACATCTGCCAGAATAAAAAGGATATTACACCAAAGGTGCTGGATGATTTGTATCATTCTATGGCATGCAAAGCAGCCATCAAAGCCAATGATCACAACACCCCGGAAGAACTCTATCAGTTGTTGCAACGGGTGTGGACGGATGAATCGATTCGGTATTGCCCTCATGGCAGGCCAGTCATCCTTACGTTTACAAAAGAAAGGTTTGAAAAACAGTTTGGAAGAACATAATAAAATTCCGTTAATCGTTGTAGTAGGGCCTACTGCGTCCGGAAAAACCGATTTAAGCATCCAAATCGCCAAGCGATTCCAAGGGGAAATCGTTTCGGCGGATTCCATGCAGATTTACAAAGGAATGGATATCGCCACCGCAAAGCCCACCAAAGAGGAACAGCAGGGGATTCCCCATCATCTGATGGATTTCCTTGACCCTCGCCAGCCATTCAGCGTGTCCGATTATGTACAGTTGGCAAACCAGGCGATTGATGGTATCCTTGCCCGTGGGAACCAGCCCGTCTTGGTGGGGGGAACCGGACTGTATGTGGATTCTCTGGTGGAAAATATCACCTTTACCGAAACGGAAACCGACCAGCAGTATCGAAAACAACTGCAACAGCTGGCGGAAGAACAGGGCGGGGAATATCTGCTGCGCCAATTGGAACAGATTGACCCAGAATATGCGAAAACCCTCCATCCCAACAACTGCAACCGGATTATCCGTGGACTGGAGATTTACCATACCACTGGTGTTCCTATGACCCAACACCTGCAAAACAGCAGACTACACCCTTCCCGTTTTCATCCGTGTTACATTGGGCTGAACTACCAGGACCGCCAGCATTTGTATGACAGGATTAACCTGCGGGTAGATTTGATGATGGAACAAGGACTGCTGCAGGAAGCAAAGGCTGTTTACGATACGCCGGGGCTGAAAACTGCTTACCAGGCCATTGGCTACAAAGAGCTGAGCCGTTATTTTTCCGGTGAGGAAAGCCTGGAACAGGCGCTGGAAACCATCAAGCAGCAAACCCGCCGCTATGCCAAACGCCAACTGACATGGTTCCGCAGAAATCCCAATATTCATTGGATTTTCCCCGATTCTGTGGAAACTATCCAAACAATTTATGAACAAAGCTTTGAAATCATAGAAAAATCCTTGTATTTGTGATAAAATTAAAACAATCAATTAAACGGAGGGGGATAACAAAAAAATGAGAACCAATGTAATCCGCATTATTACGGTTTTGTTATCCTTCTGTATTTTGATCAACCTGGGGTATCAGGTGTATTTGCGGTTGTCCGATCCCTACCAGACCGAGATTGTATATGATTATACCTTAAATGACAGCGTCCAAACCGAAGGGCTTGTTTTTAAGGACGAAACGATTATCCAGCGCCCAGAAGGAGAAGGGGTTGTAAAATACCTGTACCAAAATGGGGATAAAATCGCAAAAGGCGCCAATGTTGCCATGCTCTATCAGAATGAAGCAGACGTAGCAGCAACTGCGCAGATCGAACAACTGACAGCCCAGATTGAACAATTGGAAGAAGCGCAAAGCGAAGGGGTAAAACAGGAAGCTAACATTTCAGTGGTGAACCAACAATTGACCAACACCTATGTGGAGTTTATCCAGCAGCTGGAACAGGGCGGGGGTTCGGATTATGCTTCTTATCGGAATGATCTAACTTTTATGTTGAACAAACGGCAGATTGTAACGCAAAAAGTCACTGATTTTAACGGTCAGATTCAAACCCTCAATCAACAAAAATCTGAGTTGGAGTCCTCAATCACCTCCCAACCCCAAGCAGTTAACGCCTCCCAGGCTGGCTATTTTGAGGACAAGTTGGATGGCTATGAGGAACAGTTGACCCACGCTTATTCTGATACCGTTACAGCTAACGAGTTAAAACAACTTTTGGAGCAATATAAGGAGCCAGATCCATCTGCGGAACAGCAAACCAACATTATTGGCAAAGTGATGACAAAACCAGACTTGCGCTATGTTGCTCTAGTGCCCACCGCTAAATTGGATCAGGTAAAACAAGGGCAGGCCTGTACACTGCGGTTTGAAGATGTAGACGCCGCTATTGAAGCGGAAATCTACCGCATTGATAAAAATCCACAACAACACGAAAGCCTGGTGGTGTTCAGCATTACCCAGATTACCGGAAATCTGATTTCCATCCGTCAAAACAAGGCAGAAGTTATTTTTAATAGCCATACCGGTTTAAAAATCCCAAAGACCGCTTTGCATACGTCCGAGGATGGTACACCAGGGGTTTATATTAAGCATGGCGCCAACCTCAACTTTAAAAAAGTGGAGATTCTTTATGAAAATGAAGAATACATTTTGTGCGCGCATCATTCCACAGAGCAGGAGTATTTGCAATTATACGATACCATTATTGTACAAGGGAAGGATCTTTATGATGGAAAACCAATTCGATAGTCAACGGGTGGAGCAGATTCGTGCCAATGTGACGCGGATAAAAGCCAATATTGCACAGGCGGCACAAAAGGCTGAGCGCTCTCCACAGGATATCCAGCTGATGGCAGTGACTAAAACCGTCCCGCCTGAGTATGTTAACGTTGCTATTCAGGAAGGGGTTACCCTGTTAGGGGAAAACCGTGCTCAAGAGTTGATGGAAAAATACGATGCTTACCAGTTGAAAGCGGATCATATCCACTTTATCGGTCATTTACAGCGCAACAAAGTAAAATATATTATTGATAAGGTTTCCATGATACACTCGGTGGATTCTTTGGAACTTGCCAAGGAGATTGACAAGCAGGCAAAAAAACACCAGTTGATCATGCCCGTATTGGTAGAGGTGAATATCGGCAGGCAGGAAACCAAAAGCGGTGTTGATCCTAATTTACTAGAACCTTTGCTGGATGGACTTTCCAGTTTAGGGAATATTTCGGTACAAGGGCTGATGGCAATCCCGCCAGCGCAAGAAAGTGAGAAATATTTTGCAAAAATGCAGCGGTTATATATTGACATCAAAGCACAAAACAGAGATAATATATTTATGAACTTTTTATCCATGGGAATGAGTGCTGATTATATGTTGGCAATCCAATACGGCGCAAATATTGTGCGGGTTGGTTCTGCAATGTTTGGCGCTAGAAGTTATCAAATAGGAGGATTTCAAAAATGAGTTTTATGGACAAACTAAAAGGTATGGTAGGCGTAGAGGACGAGGATTACGAAGAGTACGAAGAATATGATGACAACCGTGAAGTGTTTTCTGCCAAAGAAGAAAACGACCACAGATCAGATAGAGACAATAGTAAAAATAAAGTAATGAACATCAACGCAACTGCGCAATTAAAAGTAGTTCTGGTAAAGCCAGAACGCTTTGAGGATGCAAGTTCTATTGCGGACCACCTCAATGCGAAGCGCACCGTTGTGTTAAACCTGGAATCCGCTAGCAAGGAGATTGCCCGGCGTTTGATCGACTTTTTAAGCGGCGTTGCCTATGCCAACAACGGTCAGATTAAACGGGTAGCAAACAGTACCTTTATTATCACTCCGTATAATGTGGATGTAATGGGCGACCTGCTGGACGAACTGGAAAATAACGGCGTATTTTTCTAATATGACAGAAGCGAACCAGGAAAAAGCACTACTGGAAGCGAAGGTGGAGGATATTTTCACCATTGCCCGGGAGAAAAATTACCCAAAGTACACCTCTTTTCTCAACGAAAGCCAGGTGTATTTTGCGCAGGCATATATTCAAAAACGCCATTATGCGAATTATCTGTTTTACGGTGGTTGTAAAAATAACCGTCGGTTGATGTTGGGGGCGTTTCCGGATTATATGCAGCCTGACCGTGAGGATTTTCCAATTGTTTCCCTGAAAATCCAACACCCTTCCCATTATGAACTGAGCCATCGGGACTTTTTAGGCTCCATTATGGGATTGAATATAAAAAGGGAAGCGGTAGGAGATATGATTCTTCAGCCAGGGGAATGTTCCCTCTTTGTCCGGGATAGCATCGCCCCTGTTATTTTACAGGAACTGTGCAAAGTAGGCAGGGTTGGCGTATCGGTTAGCCAGGAGGATTTATCTCAGATGGAACTGGTGGAATCTTTTCAGGAACGGGCGGGTACAGTGTCTTCCATGCGGTTGGATGCTGTAGTCGCTTTGGCGGCTAGGGTATCCCGTGAAAAAGCGGTATCTTTGATTCAATCCGGCATGGTTATGGTCAACTATCTGGTAGCGCAATCCAACCATGTTGCATTAAAGCCTGCGGATATCCTTACCATCCGTGGTGTGGGCAAGTTTTGTATTACAGATGAAATCAGCCAGACAAAAAAAGGAAGGTTTCATATTACCATAAACCAATATACGTAGAGGGGGATTTGTTTTGAACGCCAATGAATTAAGACGGCAAACGTTTGATAAAGGCGCGTTTGGATTTAAACCGGACGAGGTAGAAGCTTGTTTGTCCAAAGCGGCAGATGCTTGGGAAACAATGGAAAATGAAAATAAAGAACTCAAAGAGGAAATTAAAAAGCTACATGCCCAGATTGAACGTTATCAGGAAGACGAAGAGAGTGTAAAAGAAATTATTGTCAGCGCGCAAAAACTGAGCAGCACCGTAGTACATGATGCCAAAATAAAAGCGGCTGCTATGGTGGAAGAAGCGGAACAGAAAAGCGATAAAATGATTACCGACGCCACCGCAAAAAGTAATAAAATGATTGCGGAAGCGGAGGAGCAAAGCCAGAAAATGATGGCAGAAGCCACCGTAAAAAGTTCCAATATGTTAAAAGATGCACAGGAAAAAGCAGGTTCCCTGGTTTCCGATGCGAAAACCCGCACCGAAACTGAAGTGCTGCGCTTGAAAAAAATGCAAAAAGAGGTTTCCGCTTTCAAATCTAACTTATTGGGAATTTACAAAGCCCATCTGGATTTGATTACAAAACTGCCGGAAGTAAAAGATACAAAACCAGAACCATCCAAACCAGTTGTGGAGGATATGCCTGAAGCGCCAAAGCCACAGGATATTCCAGCGGAAAAACTGGAAAAACCTCCAGTAGCAAAACAGCCGGCAGAAGTGAAACCTGTACCGGACCCAAAACCGGTAGAATCCGAAAAAGTGGTGCAGGAACAAGGTTCTCCATTCCGGATTACCATTACTGAAACAAAAAATTCGCCAAATGCTACAAATAATGCCAACCGCCCTGATTTTAAATCCAGGTTTAGCGATTTGAAGTTTGGCGAACAAAAATAAATTGTGATAAGACAGAAACAATATTAAGGAGAGAACAAACTGATGGCACAAGATTATAATAAGACTTTAAATCTTCCAAAAACGGATTTTCCCATGCGTGGAAACCTGCCAAAAAGGGAACAGCCTTTGTTCCAGAAATTTGACCAGGAAAGATTGTACTACAAGATGATTGAAAAAAATGAAGGCAAACCGTTGTACGTGTTGCATGACGGCCCTCCATATGCCAATGGTGCGATCCATCTGGGTACTGCGTTAAATAAAATTTTAAAGGATTTTATTGTAAAGCATAAAAATATGAGTGGTTATCAGGCTCCTTATATTCCAGGCTGGGATACTCACGGTCTCCCGATTGAATTAAAAGCGTTAAAAGCGGCTGGCGCGGATAAAAACACCATCACTCCAGTAGAACTGAGAAAAATGTGTGGGGAGTTTGCCCTGGAACATGTGGAAAATCAAAAAGCACAGTTTAAAAGCTTGGGTGTATTGGGAGATTATGAAAACCCATACCTGACCCTCAAACCGGAATTTGAAGCCAAACAAATCGAAGTATTTGGCGAAATGGCAAAGAAAAACTTTATCTATAAAGGCTTAAAACCAGTTTATTGGTGCCCAGAATGTAATACCGCTTTGGCGGAAGCAGAAATTGAATATGCAGAGGATCCATGTTATTCTATCTATGTAAAATTCAATGTGACCGAGGATAAAGGCTTCTTTGAAAAACAGGGGATTGATAAATCCAAAGTTTATTTTGTGATTTGGACTACTACTACCTGGACATTACCGGGCAACGTTGCTATCTGTTTAGGTCCAAATTATGATTATACTCTGGTGAAAAACGGGGATGAATACTATGTAATGGCTCGGGAACTGGCTCCATCCGCAATGGAAGCTGCTGGCATTACCGATTATGAAATGGTTGGTAACTTTGCTGGCTCTGAATTTGAATATATGAAAGTTGCCCACCCATTCCTCGATCGTGAATCTTTGGTAATTGTAGGGGATCACGTTACTCTGGAAAGTGGTACTGGATGCGTACACACCGCTCCTGGCCATGGTGTGGAAGACTTTGAAGTCTGCCGGAACTATAAAGAAATTCCAATTGTGGTTCCAGTGAATTCTGACGGTATCTTAACCGAAGAAGCTGGGGAATTTGCCGGCTTAAAAACCGATGATGCCAATAAGGCAATCGCGAAAAAACTGGATTCCACCGGAAACCTGTTTGCTATTAAAAAGATTATCCACCAATATCCTCACTGTTGGCGTTGTAAGAGCCCAATCCTGTTCCGCGCGACAGAACAGTGGTTCTGCTCCGTAGATGATTTTAAAGAGGATGCTGTAAAGGCAATCAAAGAGGTAAACTGGATTCCTGGCTGGGGTGAAGGACGTATTGAGAACATGGTACGTGACCGCAGCGACTGGTGTATTTCTCGTCAGCGGGTATGGGGCGTTCCAATCCCAATCGTTTACTGTGAAGATTGTGGCAAAGCGATTATCAATGATCAATCTATCCAAGCGATTGCGGATATGTTCCGTAAAGAGGGCTCCAACTCCTGGTATGAGAAAGATCCATCTGAGTTCTTGCCAGCGGATTTTGAATGTCCTGATTGCCATGGTAAAAAATTCCGCAAAGAAACTGATATCATGGATGTTTGGTTTGATAGTGGTTGTACCCATGCTTCTGTTGTGGATGAAAAGAATGGCTTGCGCTGGCCAGCGGATTTGTACCTGGAAGGGGCTGACCAATATCGTGGTTGGTTCCAATCCTCCTTACTGACAGCGGTTGCGACAAAAGGTACCGCACCATATAAAAACGTATGTACTCATGGTTGGGTAGTGGATGGTGAAGGGCGTAAAATGTCCAAATCCATGCAAAACGGTGTTGCACCAGAAAAGATTATCGAACAATACGGTACGGATATCCTTCGTCTATGGGTCGCTTCTTCCGACTATCATGCGGATATTAGAATTTCTCCAGAAATCCTGAAACAGCTCTCCGAAGGTTACCGTAAAATCCGTAACACCGCAAGATATATTTTAGGGAACTTAAATGGGTTCAATCCGGATACCGACCAGGTTTCCCTGGATGACCTGCACGAATTAGATAAATGGGCATTGTTAAAATTGGATGCTCTCATGAAAAAAGTGGATGAAGCATACAATAGCTTTGATTTCCATATTGTATACCATGCAATCCATAACTTCTGCGTTGTTGATATGTCCAACTTCTACCTGGATATTATCAAAGATCGTTTGTACTGTGAAAAAGCAGATGGCGTTGACCGCCGCGCCGCACAAACCACCATGTATCTGATTTTGGACGCATTGACTAGAATGGTTGCGCCAATCCTGGCATTTACTTCAGAAGAAATCTGGCAGAGCCTGCCACATACTTCCTCTGAGAATACCGAATCCGTTCTGTTCAATCAAATGCCAGAACCAATCGGCATCACAGTATCCGATTCTTTCATGGAAAAATGGAATAAAATCTACGAAATCCGTGAATGTGCGAAAAAAGCATTGGAAGAAAAACGTGCCGCGAAAGTCATCGGTTCTTCCTTGGATGCAAATGTCATCATTCATTGCAACCAGGAAACAGCCCAATTCCTGGAAGGCTTTAAGGACGACCTACAAACAATCTTTATTGTTTCCGGCGTGGAAATCTCCCAGGATGGAACAGGCGAGTTCAATTTTGAGGAACAAGGTCTTTCCATTGATGTTGTGAAAGCAACTGGAGAGAAATGTGAACGCTGCTGGATGTACAGCGATACCGTTGGTTCTCATCCAGAACATCCTACTTTGTGCTCTCGTTGTGCAAGCGTAGTAGAATAAGAGAATAAAAATAGGGCTGTTGCCATCGTTTGACGGCGGCAGCCTGTTTTTCGGTTGGAGGGCGTAATGAAAAAAATCATTTTTGGGGTAGTAACCGTGCTTTTGGTTGTGTTAGACCAACTGTTTAAATTCCTGGTAGCCCAATGGTTGCCTATGGAAAATGATACTACTACCATTATTCCAGGGGTACTAAACTTTACCCATATTGAAAACGATGGTGCGGCGTTCAGTGCGTTCGCTGGACAACGCTGGTTTATTATTATCCTTACAGTGGCGATTATGGCAATCTGCCTTTATTTTGTGTTTACCAATAAAATCAAAAGCTGGTTCCTTCACATTACTGGTGCCATGGTAGTTGCTGGCGGTTTGGGAAATTTGATTGACCGCTTGTTTCGTGGCGGACTGGTATTCGATTATATTGATGTGAACTTTGCCCCGTTTGAAAATTTTGCGGTATTTAATTTTGCTGACTGTCTAGTGGTAGTTGGAGTAATCCTGGTAATCATCGGCGTGTTTGTGGAGGACTATCAAGAAAATAAAAAGAATAAACTTTCCCAGCAGGAGGGCGAATAAATGGCGGAACAGCTGGAGCTTGTTGTTGCCCAGGAGGAAAAAGGAAAGCGGCTGGATGTATTTTTAGGGGAACAGTTTTCAGAGAAAACCCGTTCTTTTTTGCAAAAAATCATTTCCCAGCAGGCGGTGACTTGTCAAGGTAAGCCTTTAACGAAAAACTACCGCCTAAAAGGGGAGGAACAACTTTTTATTGTCATGCCCGACCCAGTGGAACTGGATGTTCAGCCAGAAAATATTCCTCTGGATATTGTGTACGAGGACAGTGACCTGCTGGTGGTGAACAAACCAAAAGGGATGGTTGTCCATCCAGCTGCGGGGAACTACACTGGTACGCTAGTCAACGCTTTGCTTCACCACTGTAAGGGAAGCCTTTCAGGGATTAACGGAGTAATCCGCCCCGGAATTGTCCACCGGATTGACAAGGATACCAGTGGGCTTTTGATTGTGGCAAAAAACGACCAATCCCATGTAAAGCTGGCGGAGCAGATTAAAAACCACTCGTTTGAGCGGACGTATGAGGCTGTTATTTATGGTAGATTGCCCCAGCAGGAAGGGGTTGTGGACAAACCGATTGGCAGGAGCGAAAAAGACCGGAAAAAAATGTGTGTTACCCAGAAAAATTCCAAGCCGGCTGTTACTCATTATACGGTGCTGGAGGAATATTCTCAGTTCTCCCATATCCGGCTGCGGCTGGAAACAGGAAGAACCCACCAGATTCGCGTCCATATGGCCTCCCTCGGACATCCCGTTGCGGGAGATCCCGTTTATGGCCCGAAAAAATGTATTACAGAGTTACAAGGGCAATGCCTGCACGCCAAAACAATCGCTTTTGAGCATCCAACCACGGGGAAATGGCTCTCGTTTGACAGTGAACTGCCGGATTATTTTCGGAAGTTTTTGGCAAAACTAAGGTAAATGGAAAACAACGAAAAGGAGTAGCCCATGAAGTTAGACCAATATTTTTTAGCAACGGATATGGATGGCACTTTGTTAACCAGCCAGAAAACCATCTCCCAGCGTGATCGTGAGGCAATCAAACATTGGAAAGAGCTTGGCGGGGAATTTACCATTGCCACCGGACGGTCTATGCTGTCTGCGAAACGGTATGTGGAAACCCTGGATATCACCATGCCGGTCATCCTGTTTAACGGTGGGATGGTATATGACTACCAGCAGCAAAAAGTCCTATGGAACGCCTGCTTATCCCAACGTTATATGGATGTAGTCAAACAGGTAAAGCAGAAGTATCCCCAGGTGGGAATTGAGGTGCTGGGGGCGGAAACTACATATATCTTCCATCCCAATGATATTGTGATTGACCACGTCAATCGGGAAAAGTTGGAGTATCAGATGGTAGAGGAACAAGAGCTTCCCAAAGAGGCAATCAAAGTCCTATTTGGCGTGCCGGAAGATTTGATGGAAGAGTTTGCCTCCCATATGTACCAGTTAGAAGAAACTGAATTGGTATTTGTAAAAACCCACACTGTGTATTTTGAGATGTTGCCCGAAGGGATTAATAAAGGGGTAGGGTTGGAACACCTTTCCCATACATCCCAGGCAGAAGGAAAACTCTCGATTGCGGTAGGGGACTTTTTCAACGATATGGAAATGCTGCAAAAAGCCCATTTGGGTGTAGCGGTGGGCAATGCGTTGCCAGAAGTAAAACAGATTGCCGACTTAGTGGTTTGCACCAATGAGGAAGGGGCAATCGCAGATACAATGGAATACGTCATCAACAATCAAGACAACGAAAAATGAGGAATGTGTAACAATGTTAAAATGGATTAAAAATATGTTATCAGGCTTAGTCATTGGTGTTGCCAATATCATCCCAGGGGTAAGCGGCGGTACTATGATGGTTATTTTAAATATGTTTGATAAAATTATTGGCGCGGTCAGTGATTTTAGAAAAGATATAAAAGGGAATATTATTTTCCTGTTCCAAATTTTGTTGGGTGCCGCTGTTGGTATCATCCTGTTTAGTAAATTAATCACCTATATGTTGGAAAACCATCTGGTTGTAACCAACTTCTTCTTTATCGGCTTGATTTTGGGAAGTGTGCCATTGGTATTCCGCAATGCGTTCCCAAAAGAACAACTGAAAGATGGAAAAAAATCCGTTAAAATCAGTTCTGTTATCTGGTTTGTGCTTGCTTTAGCGCTGTTGGTTGTGATTTCCTTTACCAAAACTTCCGAAACCACGACCAATATCCAAACAGTAACTGTTACTTTCCCAATGCTGTTGCAGCTGTTCTTTGGTGGCATTATTGCGGCGATTGCGATGATTATTCCAGGGGTAAGCGGTTCGTTTGTTATGGTGCTGTTGGGTATCTATCCATTGGTGTCCGGTACTGCTGCTGCATTGTTCCCAATAAACGTTTCCCTTTGGATGAGTACCTTAATTCCAATTGGTGCTGCCGCCGGCCTTGGTATTATCATTGGCTTGATTGTTGGTGCAAAACTCATTAACCTGGTCTTGAAACGGTTTACCCAGCAGACCTATTTTGGCATTTTAGGGCTGCTGTTTGGCTCCCTGTTCTGCATCTATCCAGGATTCCTCTGGAACGTGGAAGGCGTCGTGGCAATTTTGGTTGGTTTGTTTGGATTTGCCCTGGCGTTCTTCTCCAGCAGTGAAAAATTAAAACAATACTTTGAAAAGAAAAACCAAAACGCGTAATACATGAATCAATAAAAACGGCTCCTGCTTTCAGGGGCTGTTTTTGTCTGGATGGCTTTGTGGTAGATTGGAATTACAACCTGTTCGATGCCAGATAGATGGAACAGGATAAATGGGGGATAAAAATGGAAAAAATCTTAGTAATAGAAGATGACCAAAGTATTAAAGATGAACTGGTTACCCTGTTACATGCCAATGGGTATTGTACAGTGGAACAACCTCCTTGTGATTTGGCGTTGCTGGATGTCAATCTGCCTGGGGAGAGCGGTTTTGAAATTTGCCGGAAACTGCGCCTGCAATCGGATGTCCCAGTGATTTTTTTGACAGCCCGGGTTTCCTCAGAAGACGAACTGCTGGGCTTTGGGGTCGGAGCGGATGATTATATCCGAAAACCCTATAATTCTTCCGTGCTTCTGGCGAGGATTTCCCGCCTGTTAAAGCGGAAAACCAATACCGTTGTATCGGTAAAAGGGCTGACCCTAAACTTGGCGGAACTGACGGTGGGGTTTCAAGGGCAAACGGAGGAGCTTACCAAAAATGAAACCCGCATTTTAGCATGTTTGATGAACAAGGAGCTTTGTACCCGGGAGGAAATCATTGAAGACCTTTGGAACAACAGCTTATATATTGACGATAACACTTTAAGTGTGAATATTAACCGCTTGCGGGAAAAACTAAAACGCATGGGAGCCAACGAACATATCCGTACCGTAAGGGGAGTGGGGTATAGATTATGAAATTTCGTGAATTTTTCCGTTCCAAAGCAATTACCCTCTGCTTTTTAGGAATTGGTGGAATCATAATAACGGTATTTTTACTTTATAGTAAAGTATCATTAGGATTAATTGGGATTGCCATTGGATTTTTGGCACTGCTGGTAATCTGTTGGCTGGTGTGCAATTATCTCGTAGAGCGTTCCAAACTCAACCATCTATTTCAGCTGCAACAGCAACTGACTGAACCTTATTTGTTGGGGGAATTGCTGCCGTTGCCAAATAACCTGGTAGAACGGCAATATTATGAGGTAATGAAAATCATTTCCCGTTCCGCCATTGGCATTGTGGAACAATCGGTACGGGAAAAAGAAGAGTATTGCGATTATGTGGAAAGTTGGATTCACGAAATTAAAACTCCATTGACTGCCTGCTCCCTCATTTTAGCCAATGATGCAGACCCTAGAAAATTAAAACGGGAATTAAAACGGGCGGACAACCTGACCGAGAGCATTTTGTACTACGCACGGATGCGTTCGGTGGAACGGGATAACCAAATCCAGCGGTTCCAGGTTGCCCCTGTCATCAATGAGGCGGTAAAAAGCCAGATGGAACTGCTGATTGCCGCCAATGTCAGCATTGATGTTTCGGGTGATTTTATGGTGTATTCGGATCAAAAACCCCTTTGTTTTATTTTAAAGCAGCTATTGATTAACAGCGCCAAATACAGCCCGGGCTGCCACATTGTAATTACAGCAGAAAATGGGACGATTACTGTGGAGGACAATGGGATTGGGATTCCAAAACACGAATTAGGCAGGGTAACAGAGCGGGGTTTTACTGGAACCAATGGCAGAAGACTGGGTGGAAGTACAGGGATGGGGTTGTACTTGGTCAAAGAACTGTGCAACCAATTGGAAATTTCCCTGGAAATCCAGTCCGAACCATCCAAATATACCCGTATTTCCTTTACTTTTCCCAACCTTACAAAAATGTAAGAAAACCATAGGGATAGTGTTAGAAAAAAATCCCCTGTTTCGTGGTATAGTAAAAGACGAAATGGAGGATACGGTCATGAATGAAATTTTAAAAGTAAAAAACGTTGTGAAATATTATGGGAGTGGAAGCGTAGTAACCAAAGCGTTGGATGGAATTTCCTTTACCGTAAACAAAGGAGAATTCACTGCCATTATGGGGGCTTCCGGTTCGGGAAAAAGCACTTTGCTCAATGTGATTTCTACTATTGATAGGGTCAGCGCTGGGGAAATTTATGTGGAGGATAACAATATCGCAGAAATGAAAGAAAACCAGCTTTCCGCATTCCGCCGGGATAAGCTGGGTTTTATCTTCCAGGAATACAACCTGCTGGACACTTTAACGGTAGGGGAGAACATTACACTTCCTCTGAATTTAAAAGGGGTTAGCCTATCCAAAACTAAACAGGCACTGGAGGTCATCTCCAAGGAATTAGGGGTATATGACCAGTTGGATAAGTTCCCCTATGAACTATCCGGCGGACAACGCCAGCGGGTGGCCTGTGCCAGAGCGATTATTACCTCCCCGGCGATTGTACTAGCGGATGAACCAACCGGTGCGCTGGATTCAAAAAATTCCCGTATTTTAATGCAAACATTTGAGTTGATGAACAAATCCCTGAATTCTACCATCTTGGTAGTAACCCACGATGCAGTGGTTGGTTCCTATGCAGACCGTGTTTTGTTCTTAAAAGATGGGAACATTTGGAGTGAGGTCAATCGTGGTGACCGTGACCGGAAAACCATGTACCGTGAAATTCTATCGGTAATGGCAGCTCTTGGGGGTGATGCGGATGTTCGGTAAATTGGCTTTTCGGAACGTAAAACGCCAGGTTGGAAACTATCTTATCTATTTTATAACGGTTTCCATTACTGTGGCATTAATGTTCGCAGTAAACAATGTTATTTTTAACAAGCAGCTTATGGCTTTTGCGGAGTCCATGCAGGAGCTAAAAAGTGGATTAATCAGCATTACCATATTTGTCTCGATTATTGTGGCGTTTGTATTGGGTTACGCTACTTCCTTTATGTTAAAACTGAGAAAGCGAGAGTTTGGAACCTATCTTACCCTGGGGATGACCCGGAAAAACATCCTTTCAATTTTTATCTTGGAAACCATGATTTTATGTGTAGCTGCCATTTTGGCGGGAATCCTGTTGGGAGTTTTTATCTACCAGGGATTGATGGCGTTGATTACCAACCTGATGGAGATGGAATTTTCATTCGCCTCCTACTCCGCCAGCGGGCTTTTGCTGACAATTGCTTTAGTGGTAACGGTATTTTTGTTGTCCTCTATTACTTCTTCTTTGTATCTCAACCGGGTAAGCGTGTACCATTTGTTGCATGGAGACCGGATGGTAGAAAAAAAGGTAAAACACCCTATGTTTTGGATGGCTATCGCTGTATTATCCGGCATTGCCATTGTGGGTTGCTGTGTAGTATTTTATCAAACTGTCCTCAATATGTTCCAAAATACCGATTCGGATCAAGCTGGATTTCTCATTTTTTCTTGTTTCGTTACACTAGGTGTTGCTTTAATTATCTTCCATATTGGGGTTTCCAAAAGCATTGTCAATCTATTATTAAAAAATGAAAAATTCCGCAATCGCAGAACCAATACTTTTATCCTAAGGCAACTTTCCGGAAAATTAAGCACCAACGCGGTGATGGCGGGGTTTCTGTCGTTTTTGATTGCGTTTGCCATTATTGGTTCCAATGTATCATTTATGCAGAAAACTAGTGAGAAGCTGACGCTGGATAAAAATTATCCGTTTGATATTACAGCCAACCTGGATCCAAAAGACCCAAGCCCAATTAGTATGGAGCAGGCGGAACAGACCATCCAGAATTATTCGGAGATTGAACGCAAAATTCCATATCGGTATTACGCTTCCCAAGACAATACTCTATATCGCCAAACCAAATGGTCTGGGGAAGGATATGAAGGGTTAAATGATACCTTTATTACCGAAAGCGATTTTAATCAGCTTTGTGAGGCATTGGGAATTCCCACTGTTACCTTAAATGGGACCTATAAAATTATAGCGGATATCCCACAAGTGCAGGCTTACGATTTTTCCTCCACCCAGTTGGATTTAAACGGTAAAACCTATTGTTATGGTGGAATTTTAACCGATGTTCCAATGTTTTCCTACTATTATTTCACAGCGATTGTGCCGGATGAAGCAGTACAGGGGTTAGACGTGGAATTGGATTGTATGGCGTATGATTTGAAGCAAGACCGCTATGATGCCGAAGCATTGCGCCAGGAGCTCAGCTATCAAACCACCAGCAGGAATGGGCAATATTTGATTGAACGCTGTGATTATGATTTAAAAGAGTATGGCAGAATCCAACGCAATAGTAATACCGCTATTTTTATAGTAGGTGCTTTGTATATTTCCATTGTATTTGTATTTTTGGCAATGGCGATTTTAGCGCTAAAAACACTCTCCAGTTTGTCGGATGACCGACAAAAATATCGGATTTTATTCCGGCTGGGAACAGGGGAACAGGAACAGAACAGGACGTTGTTCTACCAGATTTTCTGCTTTTTCCTGTTGCCGTTTGTAGTCCCAGTTTTGTTGAGCGTTCCAACTGCGCAAATCTGCACCAAAATTATGGAGATGTCGGGATATGCGGGGAATGTAAGCGAAGTTGTAACAACGACAACGGCAATTGCGTTCGTAGTGGTAGCCATTTATGTTCTGTATTTTATCGCTACCTATCTTATTGCCAAACGGAATATTGTCCATCATCAACAATAGTTTACAATCTGGAGTAATCATATGCCATTCCGTAAAGGGAGTTCCATATCTTTGTAAAATTAGAATTCTATTTCGGAAAACCAATACTTATCTGTAAGTATTGGAGCATATGATTTCTTCTAACAGAAAAATATACTTTTCACAAAAGATTGCTCTGTAATTTTTAAGAAGAAACTTAAAAACTCTAACATGGGTACAATAATCTACTCAAAAGTTGTTTTTCAAATCAAAACATTCATTAGATTAGCATCCTTACTGGCAACACATACATTGTGTAATTATAAATCTATAATATTCTTGTGTTTATCTTTTCTCTGCTATAAAAAACCCAACTTTTCTATAGAAAGGTTGGGTTTTTTTATAAGATTCAAATTTTACATTAAAATCAAAATAATGAAAAATATTAGGAAAACATTCAATGATTATCCATAAAACAGAAATTATATACCATAAAAATATTTTATTTAGTGAAATAATTCTATTGTTTTTTCTCAATAACGAAGGTATAATGAAATTATATCTTTTTTATAGGAGGAGAAAAAGACGATGAGGAAAAATTATATTTTAAGAGGAATCAGCACTATATTAGCAATGCTTTTTTTGTGTTTATACAGTATTCCTGTTGTGGCAAAAACACAAGAAAAAACTACTGGAAATCAACTGGAATTGATTGATCTTTCTAACCTGAACACAGAATCTGGTTATTTGTATGAACGTGCAAATGCAAATTACGATCGTTTAGAAAGCGACCAATATAATGTACAAAAAGCAATTGCTGGCGATCCAAGCTGGCCAGGAGATATGCAAGGACGTATTATTTTAGGTTTAGTTAGCCAGGCAAAGACATTGCACCAACGTGAACCAGTCACGTTAGAAGCAATGATGGATGAAATGGAAAAGAATTTAATCGATGGAGCATTTATGAACTCGAAATTAAATCCAGATATGGCAAATGAACAGTTGTTTTCTGGACATAGTTGGTTTTTGCGTGCGATGTGTGAGTTGTATCAATGGAATGGAGATCAACGAGCATTAAATGTTATCAATAATTTGGTACAGAAATTATTAATTGAAGGAAAACCTGCTATTGAAAGATATCCAATTGAGCATTTAAGCGGTGGCGGAGGTGTATCTGGAGAGATTATTGGCCAACAAAACGGTTGGGAATTATCTACAGATACAGGTTGCATCTTTATGATGTTAGATGGAGCTACCCATGCATATGAAGTGACACACAACCAAGAACTAAAACAGGTAATAGATGTGTTAATTCAAAAATTTATGAAAGCGGATGTAGTCGATTTAAAATTCCAAACCCATGCAACTTTATCGGCAACGAGAGGGTTGCTACGGTTTTATCAGGAAACAAATGATAAAAAATATTTAGATTATGCACTACAACGTATGAATGAATATATTACTTATGGTATGACAGAAGCATATATGAATTATAACTGGTATCAACGCCCAGAATGGACAGAGCCATGTGCAATTATAGATTCTTATCTTGTTGCTATGGAATTATTCCGCTTTACAGAGGATATTGCTTGGTTAGAGTTAGGACAAAAAATTTTATATAATGGTATTGGTGCGGCACAACGATCCAATGGAGGTTTTGGAACAGATAGCTGCGTAGGTGTTTCTAACCAAACTTTAAATTTACACGGATTTGAGGCAACACAATGTTGCACAATGCGCGGTGGAGAAGGAACGACAAAGGCAATTCGGTATCAGTATATGATAGGGCAGGATAATGCTTTGTATGCCTTACAATATGGAAATAACACGCTAAAATTTAATGGTATTACCCTACAACAAATGAGCAATTATCCAGAAGACGGAAATGTTGAGTTTTCTGTATTAGATTGTAATCAAAATACTAATTTAAATCTTTGCTTATTTGTACCATCGTTTGTTTCATCTTATCAAGTTTGTGTAGATGGTAAAACGGTAGATGCTCCAGTAGAAAATGGATTTATCCACCTCAATTTATCTGTAAAAAAAGGTACAAAAATATCATTCCAGTTTGATTTGCCTGTTGTTTTTCACAATACAAAAGAACAAAATGGACATATTTCCGGTTTGATCTATTCAAAAGGTTTTGTAGAATTGGGATGGTTCCAAAACCAACAAAATATTGCGGAACAAAATCTACCTTTTTCTGAAAGAACATTAACACCAATCTATGAACGTTTCCACTTAAATTCAACTGAAATCAGTTCTACCCCAGTACAGATAATTTCTGACCGGTTTAATATAGCTTCATCGGGAATTGGAATTTCTTCCAGTGGAAATTATACTGGCATAAATGATGGAAATCGAACAAATGGGTGGTTCTCAGAACCTCAAGAAACCTCTAACAATTCACAATGGGTAGGTATTGGTTTTGATAACATCTGCCCAATTGATATAGTTTCTATTTATCCATCCAGCAGCCAGGGATTACCACAAAGTTTTACAATAGAAGTCTCGAATAACAATAAAGATTGGGAAGTCATTCAAAATGTTTCAGGGCACAATCCTTCTTTACCATATATTTTGGAATTAGAACAGCCAAAACAACTTCAGTTTATTCGTATAACAAGCAGTGAACTTAGCCAAATGGATGATGGAAAATTCTATATGGCAGTAGGGGAGGTAGAGTTATACAGTTCCTCTTCAAAAGTTCTTTCTATTACATCAGATATGGCATCTATTTCAGATCAAATTTCTATAAATGGTAAAACTCCTGTTTCTTTGCCTTATCAACAATTAATTTTTCCAGGAGAAGAAATTCAATTGCAAATCATTCCAAATTTAAACAATGAATATACATTTTATCAATGGAATGGAGATATTCAATCGGATAAAGAAACCATCCATATCACACCACAGGAACATACAAATTTAATCGTTGAACACGCCTACAGTGGCATTGAAAATTTAGCATTAGGTGCAACAGTAACTTCTAATAACCAAATGTTAATTGACCCAGATTGGATGCCTCAAAACCTTACAGATGGAATTTATCAATATCCGAACCAAAAAGGTGCAAATGGTTTTACAAGCAATGGCTTATCCTCTCAAAATGTTGCGGAACAACCAATAGAAATTCAGTTGGATTTAGGGTCTAACCAACAATTTAATCAGATAAAGCTTTATCCAAGAACGGATTGTTTAGCTGAAGATGGTACAATTGCATCATTCCCCAAAGATTTTACAATTTCAATTAAAGGTGAGCAAGAGGAAGAATTTAAAACAATCTATACTGCAGTTGACATACAACCAGAAAAAGGTTCCCCATTTACTGTATTGTGGGACGAAATATATACAGCTCGATATATAAAAATTACAACAACAAAACTAGGAAAAGCTGTATTTGATAATCCCACTGTGTATTACCTACAATTATCTGAAATTGTACTTAATAATACGTTAAACCAAAAAGAAAACTATACACTTGCAGTAGATGGCGCTAAAGGTGTTCCAGTAAAAGTAAACAATAAACAGGTTACCTTACCGTATACAGAAGAATTTAAACAAGGTACTAAAGTAACTGTAGAACCAATTCAAGATGATTTTTATTCTTTTTCAAATTGGGAAGGAGACATTTATCAGGAAAATCCAACACAACAAATTATTATGAATACAGATCATTCTTTGCGCTTAAATGTAACACAAGGTACATTATTACCGCATTCTGAAATGACAGCTAGTGCTACTAGTGAAACAAATCCTCCAGATTTCATTAACGGTCCAGCATCTTTTGCAATTGATGATAACCCTACTACAATTTGGCATACCAACTATAAAACAAGTGGTCCAGTTTTGCCACAAAGTTTAACCTTACAGTTCCAACAGCCAGAAAATATTTTCCAAGTTGTTTATATACCACGTACTGATAAGGATAGTAAAAATGGTATTATTCAAAAATATCAGTTAGAAGGATTGTTACAGGATGGAAGTTGGGAAGTATTATCAAAAGGAAATTGGCCAGGCAATAATGATACCCAATCGATTACAATAAAACCAACAAAAGTAACAGCGATTCGTTTAACAGCGTTAGAAGCAGTAGGTGGATATGCAAGTTGTGCGGAATTAAATGTTTATGTGGATAATCGTATGGTTCCATCTGGGGACAAAACAGTTTTGAATGCTGTTATTGCTTATGCAGAAAATGCCAAAGTAAGCGGGGAATATGATAATGCCATTGAAAGCGTACAAAAATCCTTTGATACAGCACTGGAAAATGCCAAAACAGTAGCAGCAAATGAAAATGCAAGTCAAGAAGTAATTGATCAAGCATGGAAAACATTGCTGAATGAAATTCATAAATTAGGGTTTATAGCTGGGGATAAAGAAAGTTTAGCTAGTTTAATTGAAGTAGCGAAAAAAATTGACCTGAGTAAATATGTAGAAGCAGGTCAAGCAGAATTCACCGTAGCATTGGAAGCAGCCAAAGGTGTATACAATGACGGAGACGCCATGCAGGCGGAAATCAATGAAGTAGCGGATAATCTGTTAAACGCAATGTTAAACCTGAGATATAAAGCGGATAAGTCCATCTTGGAAGAAGCGGTTGCACAGGCAAATAAGATTAGTGCATCTGAATATACAGCAGAAAGTTATACAGTACTGACAGCAGCAGTAAATGAAGCAAAAATGGTACTGGAAAATGAAAACGCAAGTCAGGAAGAAGTAGACGCAGCAGTACAATCTGTGCAGGCTGCAATGGATCAGTTAGTAACAGTAGATGGAACTGTTCCAGAAGAAATGACTTCATCCACGAATGATATAGCTACTCAAACTGGACAGGAATCTACCACACCAAAAGCAAATGCAGCCAAAACAGGCGATTTTGTACCAATTGTTGGAATCGCAACATTGGCAGTTGCAGGAGTTGTACTGGTTCTCTCCCGTAAGAAAAAATAATTGCTATACCGATTGATTACCAAATGATATGGTATATTGTTAAAGCATAGATATTGGTTTAAATGTACATGGATATACTTCAACTACATGGGTAGTTGAAGTACCTGTACGAGATCCAGCATATGGTGCGGGTTATTGGCGGCATTATCATGTTATAGAGGGTGGAAGACGAATAGAAGGATATAGACTCTATGTTTCATAAAATCAATATAAATTATAATGACATAATTCAGAACGAACAAATTCTTATTGAATTCCTTTCTAAATTTTCAGATAATTTTTCGATTACTGTATTAATTCAAAAGCCATATTCTCAAAACCCTCCAATTTATAAATACTGTAATCAGATTACTCCTTATGCTACTCAATTTATTTTTGAAAAAAAAAGACTGGCCAGTCGATTTTTTAGGACAACTGAGACATCAAATAATGATAATTTGCCGTTGTTGTAAAGAAAGCCGCAAAGAACTTTTAAAAATACCAAATCTTTTTATCACATCAGACGATGATGTACCAGAAGATATTTGTTTTTATCGCAATGATAAATTATGGTTTGCAACAGTAACACATGAAAAACTATCTTTTATGCAAAATCCAACGAAACAAGATCTTGCGTTTCTGAAAGAACATAAAATTGCATTTAACAATATTTGATGAAGTAAATATATCATTATTCTTTCAGTAGAGAATCATCTAAAAGCATAAGTTTTCGGATAGATTCTCCCTTCTAGGGGTATATCGCATTATCCAATCGAAAGTAGAGAGTATGTATTATAAAAGATATTGGAGATGAGATCTAAATATAAGAAAAACTACAGCTAAAAATTTATATGAACAACTATTTATGACAGAAGTAAAGTCCAATCCTTTGAAAAACGTAGAACATTTACAAGGTAATTATTATTATTCAAGATTCAAGATAGAAAGCAACTAAAGGATGGATTAAAATGTAACAAATCTTATAACACACCAGATGACTCAAAAGTGATAATTCATTTTGTATATAATACCAGAACCGGTAAATTTGCTGATTTTAAATTAAAGTAAAGGAATTATATCATGAAAGTAAAATGTGTTACAAAAAAACATATAACCGATACTGTGCCTTGTTTTATAAAGCCATACTCTGTTCCAAAGAATATTGATTATTTTGTTACTTTCAGTTTTGGTACTGGTGTAGATGGAGGAGTAGAATATCCTTTATTTGTTGGTGCGGAATATACAGTATATGGAATAATGGTTCATGATCATATTATGTACTATTTAATATCGTATGAGGAAG
This sequence comes from Clostridium facile, assembly GCF_014297275.1. Lineage (NCBI taxonomy): Bacteria > Bacillati > Bacillota > Clostridia > Eubacteriales > Clostridiaceae > Clostridium > Clostridium facile. The sequence goes on along the minus strand of NZ_JACOQK010000001.1, from coordinate 993,236 downwards.
CTTGTCCACCGGATTGGATACCAAGTAGTCTTTTTCAAGTATCTGACTGTTCTATTCCATATTTTTGGGTTTTCCAAAATGGATTTAAAGAGAATGACGAGATTTTATTTATCATAAGCCATTATGAAATTGCAACTGATTTTTGCCATATGTTAGGTGTATTACAGGGATATTCATCGGATGATAAAAAATTTAGAAAGGCAATGAGTGAATATTAAAATTAGTAACAAAGTACTATGCCAATTGGTATAGTACTTTGTTATTCTGGTGAATTAGCGCAAGACTTTACAAATAGAATCTTAAGTGAAAAATATTGGTAAAGGTGCAGGCTCAGAATATAGTAAAATAAAAAAATGGGCGTATAGAACTTTAGGTTTAAAATAGGAGGGGTTTCATGTTTGTATATCAATTAACGCATCAACGAAAAGTAGAGTACGATAATAAAGAACAAAAATGGATTTATTGTGGTAAAACAATAGGATACTATTCTACTAGAGAAAATGCAGAGAAAACGATAGAGAAATATAAAATAATTGAGGGTTTTATAGATTATCCGGATGATTTTGTGATTGTAGAATACGAAATGGATTTTGATTTTATATAGGAGGAAGACACTATGAAGTCAATTTTTGAATTAACACATTTTTATGAAGATGAAGATGGTTATGATATCGTAACAGATATTGCGGTATATTCTACCAGAGAAAAAGCGGAACAGGCTTTAGAAAAATTTAAAAAATACCCTAAATTTATCGATCATCCAGATGATTTTAATATTGATGAATATCGCTTGGATGAGGATAATTGGACAGAAGGATTCTTTACTTATGAATGGTAAGAATGTATATTTCTTTTTCGGAGCAAGCGATGATAACAGTTACATTTATTCATAAGGACGATATTTTATCTGGCGAAGCACAGTATATCAAAAATGAGAATTCATTTTTTTATGAGCCATGGAATGATGTAAACTTTTCCATTCTAATTAGAAATGGATATAATAGTTTGGATGTGAATTTACAAACGAAAAAAGCGCTCCAATTAACAGGACTAAATCCTCAAATGAATTGGATTAGAAAAAATCTCATCGTTCCAAAGGCTCAACCAGGGAATTTATTCATACTACCTGACCAAAATTATCAAACAGGTACTGGAATTCAGTATGCTACAAATTGGCAGACATATTTTAACCCGGATACAGGTTGGGTTTGTATCGGAAATCCAAATGATTTTTGTGAAGATAGTGCAGTCCTATTTGCAAACAATACGATTGCTATGATCGAAAATAACAATATAAATTCCATCTGGATAAAGCCTACCTTTGTTTAAAAAAGTAGATATACTGAATATTTGACAAAAAAGTACGATGCCAATTGGTATCGTACTTTTTTCATATATCCCACAGCGTATTGATTATTTTACTTGATATGCTGCAAACTACCGACAGTGTGATATTTATTTGTCTCATTGGAACGAAAAATTTAACTGGGATAGATTGCGCTTGAACGCGCTTATCGAAAATGGTTATTTGTGTAATCATTGAAAAAGAACAATGGTTTCAAATCTATTGACTTACCCTGATCAAAACAGAAATCTCAATAACAACAGCAAACATTATCCTAAAAGAAACTGTTACAAATTTGTCATCCATTTCGTTATCTCTCTACAACAATTGTGAGGATAACGAAATCTTCATTTCCATGTTATGTTCAGAGTCCTTATTACAAATATGACAAGTTCTCTCACTTAAAATTTCCTCTCTGCCATCACAAATGGCTTTTTCCCACTTCTAAATAATACATAGTCGTCACTTGTTTCATGTTTATACAAGTCGATTGAACCGTCTACATGAATGAAACAAGAAATCATTTTTTCTGTTCTTCCACAGCAACCCATCATATCTGTTTCATTATTTATTCCCTGCACAGACATTCCCTTTATCTCATTAAACTTCACTAACATATCCATTTTCCTCAATTTTAATGTTTCTATTATCGTACTGAGGAAATAATGTACAGCTATTAAGCAATCTTATTCTGGGATGGTAATATCATCTAAAATGCCTGTTAAATAAGCGATGGTAACCCCGTAGTTAGTCATAGGGATATCCTGTTTTTTGGCACGGTCAATCCGAGAAAGCACATATTTCCGGTTAAACATGCAGGCACCACACTGGATAATCAAATCATAAGGCGTTAAGTCCTGAGGGAAATCTGTCCCGCTGACCATCTGGATATCCAACCTTTGTCCAAACCGTTTACGCAGTAGATTTGGTATCTTTACCCGTCCAATATCTTCGGATAAGGGGGCATGGGTACAGCATTCCGCAATCAACACTTTAGAAGATTCGCTCAATCCGCCAATTGCTTTCGCTCCTTCTAAATAATATTGGATATCCCCTTTATGTGCGGCAAATAAAACGGAAAAAGAGGTGAGTAGAGATTTTTGGGGTTTACGTTCGTACACATACCGGAACACCTGGGAATCCGTAATTATCAGCTTCGGAGGAGATTGCAGGCTTGCCAAAGCAGCGTCCAGTTGGTCGGTGGTAACACTCATCACCAAGGCTTTTTTGTCTAACAATTCCCGGATTGTCTGTACCTGGGGTAGAATCAACCTGCCTTTTGGAGCTTGGATATCCTGCGGCATAACCAATAAAACTAAGTCACCTTGCTGTACCAAAGAACCAGTAATATCCTTTGCACCATAATCTTCTGGCAGAAGCCTTGCCAACGCAGGTTTTAACTGTTCGATCCCTTGACCTGTTTTCGCGCTGACCAAAAGAGGGGAAAGTCCGGTTTCATTTTGAATGGCTTCCACAATCCCAGCCCCATCCTGGACATCTACTTTATTTACTACAAACAGGACGGGGGTATTTTTCTTTTTAAAGTATGTATACCAGTTTAATTCACCGGATAATTCTGTATCCGAACAGACAATCACCGCTAGTTCTGTTTTTTCAGCGGCTAACTTGGTTTTTTCTACCCGAATTTCGCCCAGTTCTCCCACATCGTCAAACCCTGCGGTATCAATGATGACGCAAGCACCTAATGGGTTGATTTCCATTGCTTTGTAAACAGGGTCAGTAGTTGTTCCAGCGTAATCGGATACAATCGAAACCTCCTGACAGACAAACTGGTTAATTAAAGAAGATTTTCCACTATTCCGCTTTCCAAAAAATCCGATGTGGATCCGGTTAGCGTTGGGGGTTTGGTTTAAATTTTCTGCCATAAATCCTCCTTAGAAACGGAAATCCCTTTTTCCGCCCGCAATATCATGGATGTGCTCATAAGCGATTTTTTGTACTTTTGGATTTGGTATTTTTTTCAGTTCCTGCTCAATCAGGGCTTCCCCAATTTTTCTAGTGTCCTCGCTTGCGTAGTCCTCCAAATATTCTTTTAATGTCATCAAAGCGTTTGGATGGCAGCAGTTTAAAATCTGCCCGTTCTTACACAAACTCATAAACCGGTCGCCGGTTCTGCCTTCCCGGTAACATGCAGTACAGAAACTTGGAATATACCCCAAACGCATCAGCCAATTTACTACTTCGTCCAAAGTTCGGTTATCGCTGACATCAAACTGGGCGGAATTTTCTTCTTCTGGTTCTGGTTCACAGTAGCCGCCCACGCTGGTACGGGAAGCACCGCTGATTTGGGAAACACCCAAAGGCAGAACTTTTTCACGGACAGACTGGCTTTCTCTGGTGGAAATAATCATTCCGGTATATGGAACCGCAATACGGATTAAAGCGCAAATTTTTGCGAAAATATCATCACTAATACTGTTGTCAAACGCAGAAGGGTCAATATCATCCGCATGTTTGATCCTTGGTACGCTGATGGTGTGTGGGCCAACCCCGTGGACAGCTTCCAGATGTTCCGCGTGCATGAGCAAGCCGGCAAATTCGTACCGGTAAAGTTCTAGTCCGAACAATACCCCTAAGCCAACATCGTCAATCCCACCTTCCATCGCGCGGTCCATGGCCTCGGTGTGGTATGCGTAATTGTGTTTTGGACCTGTTGGATGAAGCTGTTCATAGCTTTCTTTATGGTAGGTTTCCTGGAATAAAATATAGGTTCCAATTCCAGCTTCTTTCAGTTTACGGTAGTTTTCCACTGTAGTTGCCGCAATGTTTACATTAACACGGCGAATCGCACCATTTTTATGCTTGATGGAATAAATGGTTTTGATACATTCCAAAATATATTCAATTGGGTTGTTCACTGGGTCTTCTCCAGCCTCAATTGCCAAACGTTTATGTCCCATATCCTGTAAAGCGGTTACTTCCTTTACAATTTCCTCTTGGGTCAGCTTTTTACGGGCAATGTGCTTGTTTTTAGCATGGTAAGGGCAGTACACACAACCATTGACACAGTAGTTAGATAAGTACAATGGGGCAAACATAACAATGCGGTTGCCATAAAAATCCAGCTTGATTTGGTGCGCTAGCTTGTACATCCGGTCAATTCGTTCTGGGTCCTCACACGCAAGCAATACAGATGCTTCTCTATGGGAAAGTCCCTTGCGAAGTTCTGCCTTGTCTAGAATCTGGTCCACTAATTTCAAGTTGTTTTTGTTTTCATCCGCATATTGTAAAGATGCCAGAATCTCCTCGTGGTTGATAAATTCTTCTGCTTTTAATGATTTTGGGTCGTAGTTGTACATCATAAACATCCTCTCATTTTTGTTCTATTCTTTTGGATAGTCCCCACGGGAGGTTACAACCTGGTAACCAATCCGCTCCATCCGTTGTTTCAGGTCAGCGAGGCTTTCCGCTGCCTCTGCCCCTGTACTGATTTTATTATTATATAATAGATATTTTTTTCGCACTGCGATAGGGGAAAGGTTTGGCATGACCACATTTGCCCCCGCCAGTATCCCCAATTCACGTCCGTTAGGGTCGATTGTCCCCAACGCGGTCGTGGCGGGAAGAAGTACTTTTGGCAACAAGAGTCGAATGATACTCAATAAATTCACCATCATTTCCAGCGTACCAGCGGGTTCATCCGCAAACGGGGTATCACAATGGGGGATAAATGGTCCGATCCCTACCATTTCCGGCTGGAACTGAACCAAAAATTCTAAATCCTCTATCAAGTTATCCAATGTTTGGAATGGGGAACCCACCATAAAGCCGCAGCCGGTTTGGAACCCAATCTGTTTTAAGTCGGATAAACATTGCATCCGGTGCTTTAAGGTTAGTTCTGAGGGATGCAGCTTGGCATAGTGCCCACTGTTGGCAGTTTCATGCCTCAATAAATAACGGTTTGCCCCAGCATCAAACAGTTTTTGGTAACTTTCACGGCTTCGTTCCCCTACAGAAAGGGTAATAGCACAATCTGGATAACGTTTCCGAATCTGTGCAACATAAAGGCACAGTTTTTCATCAGTAAAATAACCATCCTCTCCACCTTGCAATACAAAGGTTCGGAATCCCAATCGATAGCCAGTTTTACAACAGGATAAAACCTGTTTCAATGTCAAACGGTATCGTTCCGCTTTTTGGTTGCTTTTTCGGATACCGCAATAGTAACAGTCGTTTTTACAGATATTAGTAAATTCAATCAACCCACGGATATATACATCCGTTCCATAATACCGTTTCCTCACATGACGGGCAGCCTGTTTTAATACTTCCCAAGCTGGATGAGTGGGGAAAGATAGTAATTCTTTTAACCCCTCTTTTTCTGGGAATTCCCCTTTTAATAATTGGGCTACTATTTTATGAATTCGCTCCATGGCCACCTCCAATATTGGAATAAATTGTTTTTGCGCTAATCCCTTCAATCCGTCCAATTTTGCCAGACAATGCATTGATGGTATCCTGCGGAGCATCCACGGCAAGGCTGATAATATTAATATTCCTCTGGCGGTAAGGAAGTCCCATCCGACCAATGATCATATCGCCGTACTCATGAAGCAATGTATTGAGTTTCTCTACCGATTCTTGATTTTCCACAATAATGCCAATTAGCGCAATCCTTGTTTCCATAAAAAACCTCCAAAAAATAGCCATGCCTGAAAAAAGACATAGCTATCCTGTATTACTGATAATATAGAATAGTCCGTCTTTCGCCTTAACCAGCGTTTTAGCGTCAGGAAAACTATCAATATGTTATCTGAACATGGAAAGAACCACTTACCATACAGACAAAATTTATTATACTTCCAAAAGAGAAAATCTTCAAGTAGTATAATAGCCAAAAATCATACCGATATTTTGGCGGAAAGAAACGATAAAAAGGAAAACTTGACAGTTCACAAAACGTTTTACTAGCAACAAATCTGTAATAAAAAAGGGGTTATTTTTAAATGGCTCCCATATAATATAACAATTTTGGTATTGGATTGACTTTTTGATTTGATTATGATAGTATCTATTTAGAAAATTTTCTAAATAGATAGCAAGGACGTGATTGATTGGGATTTGCGGAAACCTTTAAATCTTTATCCGACCCTGTGCGGAGGCAGATATTAGTTTTACTAAAGAATGGAAAATTAACAGCAGGTGAGATTGCTAGCCAGTTTGATATGACCCATGCGACCATATCGTACCATCTTTCCCAATTAAAAAAAGCGGATTTGGTATTAGAGTCAAAATACAAAAACTTTATTTATTATGAGATGAATGTATCAGTGTTAGAAGAAATTATTTTATGGATTTCCCAGTTTAACGGAGGCGATTCAAATGAAAAAAGCGAATAAAACAATGGTAATTACTACAATCCTTTGTTTGCTACCCATTCTTCTTGGTGTACTTTTGTATCCTAAATTACCAGACCAAGTACCAGCCCAATGGGGAAGTGATGGACAGGTGAATTGGTACCAACCAAAAGCCATGGCGGTATTTGGTATGCCTGCTTTTCTTGCGATAATCAACTTAGTCGTCCATATTGGAGTGAACAATGACCCCAAACGAGCCAATGCAAGCAAAATGTTAAAAAACATTGGTTTTTGGATTTGTCCTATTATTTCGCTGATTTTTGTTCCCATTAGCCTATTTGCTTCGATGGGGATGGAAGTCCATGTTGCTTTCTGGACACCACTTTTTGTTGGTGTTTTGCTCATTATAATAGGGAATTATCTTCCCAAATGCAAACAGTCCTATACTGTCGGCATCAGGCTTCCTTGGACATTGGACAATGAAACCAACTGGAACAAAACCCATCATTTTGCAGGATACCTTTGGATCATTGGCGGTATTATCACTATAATCAGTTCATTTTTCTCTTTTTGGCCAGCAATTTTTCTTGTAATCATCCTTATTGTACTGATTCCCATTGTATACTCTTTTGTGTTATATAAGCGGGGAAATCAGATTGGAAAAATCAAATAGTGGCTAACAATAAAAAAGAAACAACACAGGTAAGTCTGGTAAGGAGCCCACCTGTGTTGTTTTTTTACATATGGCATTAGTCAAGCTCGTAAAGTTATTGTACGATAAAATGACAAACTGGTTTTCTTTTATAAAAATTCATATTTCCCTTTTTCCAATCATACAATGCCTGTGAAAGGGGAGGGACAATATGGATGGAAACGTAATTTTTGATTTGTTATCCCATTATGGCATGTTCGCTATTTTTTTGTTGATTATGATAGAATACGCTTGTTTTCCAATTTCCAGTGAAATTGTCCTTCCATTATCCGGAATGGTAGCTGCACAGCTGGGGCATAAGGTCACATTTGTTATTTTGATTTCTGTGATTGCGGGAATTTTAGGCTCCAGCTTTTGTTATTTTTTAGGAAGGATTGGCGGGAACGCTATGATGGAATGTATGTTGTGTCGGTTTCCAAAAGCAGCACGGCAATTCCAAAAAACTTGTGATTGGCAGCAAAAATACGGTAAACTTTCCGTTATGATTGCCCGGGTCATTCCGATTTTCCGCACCTATATTTCTTTTGCCGCAGGGATTACCAAACAGAATTATCTAGTTTTCGTGGTATATTCTGGTATTGGTATTTTATCTTGGAATACGATTCTGATTTCCTGCGGATATTTGTTAGGGGAAAACTTTGACGTGCTTGGGCCATACTTTAGCGCTTATTCCAAATGGGTCTTGATTTTATTAGCAGCCGTCATTACAATAGTAATTATAGTAAAAAAAATGCGAAACAAGAAAAAATGTAGTAAAATATAAAGGAAGTGTAATCCAATGGAACAACGGGAAAAAACTATCCGTCTTTGGTTTGATATGTGGCTACAAGGGAAAGACCTTGGAATAGATCGTATTTTTACCCCTAATTGTATTTATATCGAGAGCTGGGGACCAAAATACGAAAGTTTGAGTTTGATAAAACACTGGTTTGAGGAATGGAACACCCGTGGAAAAGTGTTGGTTTGGGAAATAAAGCAATTTTTCCATCAGAAAGACCAAACAGTGGTGGAGTGGTTTTTCCAGGACCAGATGAACGACGGAAGGCAGGAAAAATTTGATGGCGTTTCTATCATACATTGGTCGGAGGATGGGAAAATCAGCTCTTTAAAAGAGTTTGGTTGCCGGATTCCCCATTATAATCCATACCAAAATGGAGATCAACCGGAATTCTTCCATTGTGATATGTGGACGAATGAATGAAAAACAGCCCTGTTTATGAGTGAAGCAGGGCTGTTTTTTGTATTGATGTTTGAGTTAGTTTACAAGGAACTACACACGGACTATGGAAACGGATTGCTGACAACAAGGAGGCGCTATGACCTTTGCCGAGCCATAGCATCTCCTTGTGTCTGGGGGTTCCAAAAGGGCTTTCCCTTTGACATACACAACTTTACTTGTAAAGTGTAGTGTGTTATACGATCTGTCGGAGCTGCTACAAAAAAAGAGATTCCACAATAGCCCTAAAAAATTCCGATTTTCCACTTCGTCAAATTCCTTAATAAACTAGAATTAATGTTCCTATTTTAAAAACTTCATTACTTCGTCTATAGAACTTTTTCCTAATGTAAATTGTTCTAGCGCTCTATATCTTTTTTCAGCAATAGTGTGTTCTTTTTCACAATAAATTTTTACCATTTCTGCTTCATTATCTAATGGCCTATCCACATTCGATTTGGCTTGATACGCCTCAAAATATCTTATTCCAAATCTTCTTTGGGACTCCGCATTGATATGGATTCCATCTGGATTTGGGTTTAATTTTTCTCCCGTCACAAAATAACAATTGCTATTGTTTTCTGCATATTTATGTAATTCTTGGTTAATCAAGTCATACTCTACACTACTTTTCCCAAACCCTGACTTGCCCAAATAATCTCCCAAACCGCCAACAATAAACGGAATTTCTGAAACATCCAGTTCTTTTCTGAACGAATTAACCAGCGCATGAAGTTTCTGATAATAATTTTTATATTTTTCACTATAGCTGTCACTTTCTCCTTGATGCCATAAAATTGCAATCAATTCGCTGGTTTCCATAGCAAACTTTGCCTCACTGATTGCATGACGAAATAGAGACCCTTCCCTATTCCATTCATCAATAGAGCTGCCTCCTTCCGCACAAGGAATAAGTCCAATTTGTTCATTCTTATTGACGCTACACCATGCTTGTGCAAACGATGCTGCTGGGCCAACACCAGCAACTGATCGGTCGAAGTGGATTGGCTCAGTCATCATCTGCCATCTGCCGTTCCTAAGCATAAAAATATTTTCGTTGTAAATTGGCGTGACCTCATGCAAATATCCACGTCCTGCCATATTTGATTGCCCTATAAGTAAAACTGATTTCATTTTTAATCTCCTATCATTTTTAGTTGTTAAACTCTTTCTGTATTCTGCCTCCTCGCCCTGTGGACAAGAAGTATTCCTCGCTTTCAGCTCGGTCAATTTCGATTCGTCGCTGACTTCATTGTAGCATAGTGATGTTATAAAATCTATGTGTTTGTTGAAAATTAAGAACAGAAAAATCCTTATATTACAAGTGATTACAAGCGTGGAATCGAGTAGATAGTAGAATGTGTATCGTATGTTAGCGAAATTCCGTCCATATTTTCCCTTGTCACACTTGTTTGAAAAAATTATATTGACAAATGAAAGCCTGTCAGACTGTTATCTGTATAGTCTCTTGTAAACGATATTTTTAGACTGCCAAAATGCACTAAATGCCGTAAGTGAGAACCGAAACCGCAAAAATAATAAGAAAGGCTACTATTTACTTTTACCATCGACTTTTCGTAAATTTGTATGTGGTTGATTCAACTCCATGCCATCCGATAAAGTTTTTTCTGTTCTAATGTTAAATCAGGAGTGCTGAATTTTGACTTTTTGATATCTTGAATGAAGCATACAATCATATAGACAATAGGGATTTCCAATGTAATCACTATAAGAATGGTGTGTTGGAACCCTGCTATCATCAAAATAACATTTGCTAGAAAGATGATAGCAAGAATAATTGTAATTCCTTTTTTCAAGGGGCTTGTATCCTTAAAAAAATTTCGTTTCATTTTATCCCGCCTTATTGTAACTTGAATTTACAAAAAAACAATAACTGGCACGAGTACAGCCATAAAAACCATAAGAGCAATCCTTACAATCACGATCCTCCTCTTTTGTTTTTTTAAATGATATTGTTTCATATACCGTACCATCATTGTAATCATTGCAATCGGAATAAATTCCTATCCAACAAAGATAGCAATCTTGCTTTTTACTCCAAAAGTCAACAGAAAAAAATTCAAGAAAAAGCCAATTACAAAAATCAATAATCCGCCTTTTAGTAGTGGCAGAAGAAATCTACGGTTTGGATCTTCCATGTTATCCACCTTCTTATAAGTTTTATCCTCTATTGTTATAATACCAAAACGTTTTTCTATTTGCTACTGTTAAAAAATATAAAAAACGAATTAAATTTTATACATGATCCCGAAAATAGCAGAAAAAATGTTCCAACCAAAAAAATAGTTGGAACATTTTTATCTATTCAAAACGTTTTCCATCAGAACGGAGAATATCAGTACGCAGTACATCACAATGGGTCATTATGTTTGGATAAGTTTTGCAAAATTCATCCAGATATAGACTTGGATTAATATTATTAGCACCGGCTGGCAGCTTTACTTTCCACAGCAGGCAATCTCCATCCAGTTGATACTGGCTTTCCAAAAGTTCCGGCTTAATATCAATTCTTTTCATGCCTTTTTTGGTTTTCTTTTCCACCTCAATCCAAGGCTCCGAAAGGAAATCTGTCCAAGCGGTTTCTAGCTCCTGTAAATCATCCCCATACAGCCGGATTTGGTAACAGGCTGCCGCAATTGTATCCACTTTGTCCCGTTTTTCCACTACACGAAATACTTCCAGTCCCTCTGGGAGTGCCTCGTTCATTCTCTGTTTGACTTCCTCAAAGGGAACTTCTTCAATTAAACGGAAGTCCATTACCTCATAGTTACTCTCATATCCTAAGGAAAGGGGGAGGGCAAACGTCAAATAGATATGGGTATTGAACCCCTGGGTATACCACACCGGCAATCCGGCACGTTTTAACGCACGCTGCATGCAACGATTAATATCCAAATGAGAAATATACTTTAACCGTCCAGTTTTTTTGTAGAAAACACGGATATCTTTAAAATCATTCAAAGCAAGGCCCTCCAATCAGTTTATTGGCAGAACAGCCAGAACACTGCAACCGGCAGTTTGGCGTCACTTTTTCCTGTTTTGCCTTTTCGTTTTCCCGTTTCAGGAAAGATTCGCTGATCCCATAATCCAGATGAGACCAGGGCAGCACTTCGGAGAAGTCACGGCGGCGGTTGGCGTAAAATTCCATGGTCAAACTGGATTCTTCCATCGCTTCCTGCCAACGGTCGAAGAAAAAGTTTTCTTCCCAGGAATCAAAATAACAGCCTTTTTTCCAGGCGCGGTAAAGGACTTCTCCCAAACGACGGTCACCCCGTGCCAGTACCGCTTCCAATTGGCTGGTATGGACTTCATGCCAACTTAAACGAATTTTTTTGGTTGTTGTGCTCGCTACCATGTGTTTTTGTTTTTCTGCTACCATTTCTGGAGTGTCCTGTGGTTCCCATTGGAATGGAGTAAACGGCTTTGGTACAAAAGTAGAGGCGCTGATGGAAACACTGACCCCACCTTTTCCTTTTTTACGGTTTGGTAGGCTGTAATATAGGTCAACTACCTTTTGCCCCAGTTGGACAATTCCTGCTACATCGTCCATGGTTTCGGTTGGCAGCCCCAACATAAAATAGAGTTTGACGGAGGTATATCCACCCTCAAACGCAATTCGGCAGGTAGACATCACTTCTTCTTCAGTGACATTTTTATTGATGACATCCCGCAAACGTTGAGTTCCCGCTTCTGGCGCAAACGTCAAGCCGCTTTTGCGGACTTTCGCGATCTTCTCCAGTAATTCGTCGGAGAAATTATCAATCCGCAAAGAGGGAAGGGAAAGGTTGATTTTGTTTTTTTCGGTATAATCCATAAATGTGTCCAGCAATTGTGGCAGCTGGGAATAATCGCTAGTAGAAAGGGAGGACAAAGAAACCTCCTCAAAGCCTGTGTTTTCACACAGGGCTTTCCCTTGGGCACAGAGGACATCTGGAGATTTTTCCCGCAAAGGACGGTACAGGAACCCCGCCTGGCAAAAACGGCATCCACGGATACAGCCACGCATCAGTTCAATCATACCACGGTCATGTACTGTTTGGATAAACGGCACAATAAAAGTATCCGGATAGGTGACGTTGTCCATATCCTTGATAATCCGTTTGGTCACTTTTTCCGGTGCTCCATGGGTTGGCGTAATGCTGGCAATGGTACCATCCTGGTTGTAATCCACTTCGTACAGGGATGGCACATAGATTCCGCCTATCTGGGCAGCTTTTTGCAAAAACGCTTCTTTGCTCCAGCCTTGCTGTTTTGCCTCGTCATATAGGTTTACCAGTTCCTGAATCACTTCTTCCCCTTCTCCCAGCATAAAGAGGTCAACAAAATCCGCCAGGGGTTCCGGATTACAGGCACAGGGGCCGCCTGCCACGACCAGGTTGTGCAGCCCTTTCCGTTCCGAAGCCTTTACTGGAACTCCACCTAAATCCAACATATTTAAGATATTAGTGTAGGAAAGTTCATATTGCAGGGTAAAGCCGATAATATCAAAATCGGATAATGGGTCAAAGCTTTCCAAAGCGTACAACGGGATGTTATGCTGTTTCATTTGCTTTTCAAAGTCCAGCCAGGGCGCAAAAACCCGCTCGCACCAGCAGTTTGGCATATCATTCAACACCTGGTACAGGATTTTCATTCCCAGGTGGGACATGCCCACCTCATAGGTATCAGGAAAACAAAAGGCGAACCGTACTGTTACTTGGTCTTTTTTTTTGTAAATACAGCCTAATTCCCCACCTACATAGCGGGCTGGCTTTTGTACCAATGGTAGCAGCTGTTCAATGGCTTGTGGTACCATAATTTTAATATCCTCCTCATTTATTTGTGATAGAAAAGGCAAAACATAGCCTGTTTTTTAAAAGGACATATATTTTTAAATTATACCATAATTCCTGTTGTTTCTCAAGAACAAACAAAATAGAAAAGAAATTTTTCCTAAAATGCTGTTTGCTTCAAAATAAAGAGCTAGTTTCTACAAAAAATTTTTGTTTTATAGGTTATTATTCATATTGGAACCATGAAAAAATAGAAATTATCCAATTGCGATTAGAATAGTTTCCTTCCTTTCTGCCACACTAATAAGGAGTTTATAATGGTAAAAGGAGGAGCATTTATGAGCGAAGAAAATTTCGAACCTGTTATTAAACCAGATGAGGAAACCAATAATGATAGCACTGTAGAGGAACGCAAACAGGATTTAAACGAAATTATCGAAACAGGGTCGATTACAACTCAGGGAAAATATCCCATCCATTGTTTGACGATTATCGGACAGATAGAAGGACATTATATCCTTCCACCTCAAAATAAAACTACCAAGTATGAGCATGTGATTCCGGCATTAGTGGCGATTGAGCAATCTCCAGATATTAAAGGGCTTGTTATTATCCTGAATACCGTAGGGGGGGATGTGGAAGCTGGTTTGGCAATTGCGGAATTAATCTCCGGAATTAAAAAACCCACTGTTTCTTTAGTGCTGGGAGGAGGGCATTCCATTGGTGTACCATTGGCGGTTTCTGCGAAACGGTCTTTCATTGTACCATCCGCCAGTATGACAATCCATCCAGTCAGGATGAGTGGTCTAGTGCTTGGTGTACCACAAACCCTTTCCTATTTTGAGAAAATGCAGGATAGAATTATTGGTTTTGTCACGGAAAACTCCAATATTACAGAGGAAAAATTCCGCCAGTTGATGATGAATACCGGGGAATTAGTAATGGATGTTGGTACCGTATTAGATGGAAAAATGGCGGTGGAATCCGGTCTGATTGATGAATTGGGTGGAATTTCGGATGCGATTGAGTGTTTGTATCAAATGATTGAAGAGGAGGAAAAAGCGGATGATACAAACGATAATTGACTTAAATGAAGTATTTGATATGAACTATGCGAAAAAAATTCCTGAACAACAGTATAAAAGGGTTGATAATTGCATACTATTTGGTGTAAAATGTAATGAGGGTTTTCGTGTAAACCAGATTTTCAGCACCAATCCAGCTGATTATTTAAATCCCAGCTATCAATCGGGAAATATCATTCATTAACCTGCGGTTTTCGCAGGCTACATAAATGGAGGAGAATATTTTGTCAATTATCGAATCATTTATTCAAGCCATCGTACAGGGACTGACAGAATTCCTGCCAGTTTCCAGTTCAGGACATCTTTCGTTGGTACAGCACTTTTTTGGGGTAAATGGGGAAAGCGCCGTATTTTTTACCATCCTGCTCCACTTGGGTACCTTGGTAGCCGTATTTATCGCGTTCCGAGAATTAATCTGGAAATTAATTAAAGAGTTCTTTTCCATGATTAAGGATATTTTTACCGGAAAATTCTCCTTTAAAAAGATGAATCCAGAGCGAAATATGATTATTATGTTAATCATTGCGTTGTTGCCGCTGATTCCAGTGTACTTCTTCAAGGATTTCTTTACCGGAGTCGCTTCCGATGCGGACATCATTGTAGAAGGGATTTGCTTCTTATACACCGCAACGATCCTGTTTTTATCCGACCGTTGTGGTCATGGTAAAAAAACAATTGGTCAGATTAATACCCGCAATGCTTTAACCATTGGTATTTTCCAGTGTGTTGCGTTGCTGCCAGGGGTATCCCGTTCCGGTTCTACGATTTCCGCTGGTTTATTCTGCGGTTTATCCCGTAAAACAGCTGTGGAATTCAGCTTTGTACTTGGAATTCCAGCCATCATTGGCGGATGTCTATCCGAATTTGGAGACTTAAATGCAGAAGGGGTTGCAAGTATTGGTATCGCCCCCATGATAATTGGGTTTGTGGTATCCGCTGTTGTAGGTTTCCTAGCAATTAAACTGGTGCAATGGCTGATTAATTCGGACAAATTCAAAATTTTCGCAATTTACACTGCGATTCTCGGTGTAATTGTACTTGTGTTAGGCATTATTGAACATGTTTCTGGCCAGACAATTATGCAGATGATTGCGTAAAAATCGTTTTCAATAGTTTATGTTTATGGCAACACACTGGAAGGGAACCGTTCCTTTTCTTTGTGTTGCCTCATTGTCGTTTTATTGACATGGTTTTAAATTAAAAAAGACGGAGGAAGAGGGATGGCAACAAAAAAGCGGACATCCACCAAAAAGACAAAATCTGCAACAAAAAAAACAACTACACCCCGCAGCAGTTCCACTAAGGGAAAAACGCCTGTGAAAAAGACGACTACCAGAAAACCAGCTGCCAAACGGGAAGAACAGCAACAATACCAAAACCATCGGAGGCATCTAGTTTGCATTTTGACGTTTGGGATTGGTTTATTGGTTACTGCATTCGCCTTTATTACAGGGCAGAATATCTGGACAGGTGTCCACAACTTCCTGTTTGGTTTGTTTGGAATACCAGCCTTTTTTATTGGGCCGATTATCATGGTGATGGCGGTCCTTTCCGCAAGGGAAAGAACTGTTTTTTCCATCCAACAAAAACTGTGGCAGATTATTGTATTGTTTATCCTGATTTGTGGGGAAGTACAAGTGTTAAGCAGCCAGCAGCCTGTAGGCGCTAACTTGGGGGATAAACTGCTGTTCTGCTATGATACTGGAACCCAGATCAAAGGCAGTGGGCTGGTAGGCGGATTGATTGGAATGCCGTTGACTGCTGCTTTTGGCAAAACGGCATCAGCGGTTTTGCTGGCTATTCTCATTTTTATTGTATTGCTTATTTTAACCGGCGCAACGTTAATTGGATTTTTCCGTGGTATGACAAAGCCAGTGAAAAAACTGGAAGAAGGATATGTCCAACGTCGGGAACTGCGGGAAGAAGGGCAGGGAAGCCGGTTTGATATTGATGTAGACCTGGGACCGGAATCTATGCCAGAACATCCAGTAGCTTCCCCAAAACGGTTTTGTGTCCCCGATATTGGGGAAGAAGAACCAAAACAATCTAGAAAAGAGAAAAAACGAAAGAAACAGGAAGCTATCCCTGAGTTAACAACAGAGGAGATTTCTGCTGTTCCAGAAGAAGCCGCCCAGTTGGATGACCTGGTGAAAAAAGCGGCTGTCCCACCAGAAGAGCAACCGGAGATAAAACCCGACCCAACCATTGGGGACGAGCTTTCCACTCGTTTGCAGGAGGATCACCAAAACCAATATAAATTTCCTCCGATCAGCCTGCTAAAAGCACATACGAAAAACAATAACCGGGATGTTAGTGGGGAACTGCGTGCCAACGCTGACCGTCTGGTGGATACCTTAAAAAGCTTTGGGGTGGAAACCAGGATTATTGATATCTGCCGTGGACCAAGTGTAACCCGCTATGAATTGCAGCCTTCTGCCGGGGTGAAAATCAGCAAGATTACCAATCTGGCGGATGATATTGCCCTCAATTTGGCGTCTGGCGGAGTGAGGATTGAAGCACCAATTCCCAACAAAGCTGCTGTAGGAATTGAAGTCCCCAATAAGAAAAACGATATCGTCATGCTGCGGGAAATTGTGGAGGATTCTTCCTTCCGCCAGGCAAAAAGCCCGTTGTCCTTTGCTTTGGGTAAGGACATTGCTGGAAACCCAATGGTGGCGGATATCGGAAAAATGCCCCATGTGCTGATTGCAGGCTCTACCGGTTCTGGTAAGTCGGTTTGCATCAACTCATTGATTATCAGCTTAATCTATAAGAGTTCGCCGGATGATGTCCGTTTGTTGATGATCGACCCAAAAGTAGTAGAATTAGGAATTTATAACGGCATCCCCCATCTGTTGGTTCCAGTGGTAACCGATCCCCGGAAAGCTGCTGGCGCATTGGGATGGGCCGTTACCGAAATGCTCAACCGATACAAATTGTTCGCGGACAACAGTGTCCGGGATATTAACGGCTATAATCGGATGGCACACAATTCAGAAGACGTTGCGCCGTTGCCCCAAATTGTGATTATCATTGACGAGTTGGCCGATTTGATGATGGCAGCCTCCAACGAGGTAGAGGATTCGATCTGCCGGCTGGCGCAGATGGCACGTGCGGCTGGGATGCACCTGGTCATTGCGACCCAGCGCCCCTCTGTGGATGTTATCACTGGCGTAATCAAGGCAAATATTCCAAGCCGTATTGCGTTTGCGGTTTCTTCCCAGGTGGATTCCAGAACCATTTTGGATGGCAGTGGGGCGGAAAAATTATTGGGAAAAGGGGATATGTTATTTTCCCCTGTTGGTTCCCAAAAACCCACTCGTGTACAAGGCTGTTTTGTCAGCGATGATGAGGTAGAACAGGTAGTGGAATTCATCAAATCACAGGAAACCGCCGATTATAGCGATGACATTATCGAAGAAATTGAAAAACAGGCAGTGGCAGAACCGCAAAAACAAAATGGTGGTGGAGGTTTTGATGACCACGACGTCATGTTACCAGAAGCCATTGAGTGTGTTGTGGAAGCGGGACAAGCCTCTACTTCTTTCCTGCAAAGGAGGCTGAAGCTGGGGTATGCCCGTGCGGCACGAATTATGGATGAGATGGAACAACGTGGAATTGTCGGACCTCAAGAGGGGAGCAAGCCACGTCAGGTACTGCTCAATAAACAGCAATGGATTGAAATGAACCTCAATCAGAACAACGATTAGTTTAATTTTTTGGAATGGAGTTTTTTATGTCAGGATTTTTACCTATTTCCAAACAGGATATGAAAGACCGTGGAATAGAACAGTTGGATTTTATCTGTATTACAGGGGATGCTTATGTTGACCATCCCAGCTTTGGGATGGCCATTATCTCCCGTGTCATTGAATCCGAAGGGTTTACCGTTGGGGTAATTGCCCAGCCTAACTACCATAGCCTACAGGATTTTCAAAAACTAGGGAAACCAAAATACGCTTTTCTGGTCAATTCTGGAAATGTGGATTCAATGGTGACCCACTACACCGTTGCAAAACGGCGTAGGCATGACGATGCCTATTCCCCAGGGGGAAAGGGAGGCTACCGCCCAGACCGGGCAGTCAATGTATACTGCCAAAAACTGCGGGAAGCTTTTGGGGAAGAACAGCCCATTATCATTGGCGGGCTGGAAGCCTCCCTTCGCCGTTTTGCCCACTACGATTATTGGGATGACGCAGTCCGCCCCACAATTTTACTGGAAAGCAAAGCGGATTTATTGGTTTATGGTATGGGGGAATTGCAGACAAAAGAGATTGTCCACCGCCTTGCCAACGGAGAGTCCATCAAGGAGTTAACCGATATCCGAGGTACATGCTATTTAACAGAACCAGTCAACACCCCGTGGGGGGCAAAAGAATGTCCCAGCTTTGACCAGGTAGTCGCCAGTAAGGAAAGCTATGCGAAAGCTTGTAAAATCCAGTTCTTAGAACAGGATCAGATTACAGGTAAGACAGTAATCCAACGCCATGGAAACTGGATGTTGGTGCAAAACCCTCCCATGCGTTCCTTAAACCAAAAAGAACTGGATCGAGTGTATGCCTTGCCATATATGCGGACTTACCACCCAGTATACGAACCAATGGGTGGTGTTCCCGCAATCCAGGAAGTCGAATTTTCTATTGCCCACAATAGAGGATGTTTTGGGGATTGTAACTTCTGCGCTATTACACTACACCAGGGCAGACATGTTACCTGCCGCAGTGAAAAATCCGTCCTTGCGGAGGCAAAAAAATTGACCCAATTGCCAAACTTTAAAGGGTATATCCACGATGTGGGAGGGCCAACAGCTGATTTTCGCAAACCTTCCTGTCAGAAGCAGAATGAACATGGAATGTGCCGGGGCAAAAAATGCCTCGCTCCAACTCCATGCAAAAACCTGGAAGTAGACCACAAAGAATATTTACATATGTTGCGGGAACTTCGGCAATTGGACGGGGTCAAAAAAGTATTTATCCGCTCGGGAATTCGTTACGACTACCTGATCGAAGACCCTGACCCTACTTTTATGAGGGAACTGGTGGAGCACCATGTCAGCGGTCAGTTAAAAGTAGCACCGGAACATTGTTCCAATCGGGTTTTGGACTGTATGGGAAAACCCCATGTGGAAATCTACAAAAAATTCATGGATCGGTTTTACCAAACTACAAAAGAGGTGGGGAAAGAACAATACCTTGTGCCTTACCTGATGTCCTCCCATCCGGGCTGCACCTTAAAAGAGGCTATTGAGCTGGCGGAATTCCTGAAAAAAGAGCATATCCGTCCAGAACAAGTACAGGATTTTTACCCAACCCCTGGAACCATTTCCACCTGTATGTTTTATACAGGGTACCATCCATTGACCATGGAAAAAGTATATGTGCCAAAATCATCCGAAGAAAAAGCAATGCAGCGGGCACTGCTCCAGTATTTTATGCCAAAAAACAAACCTTTGGTACTTAAAGCGTTGCGCCAAGCCAAACGTTTGGATTTAATCGGAACAGGCCCTAACTGTCTTGTCCGTCCGGATGGACCTTCCTCCAATCCACCAAAACAAGCGACCAAACAAACGAAAGGAAAACGGGGAACAAAATGGCAAAAAGGAAAAACTACTACCAAAAGAAAAACCGGAAAACGAAACTAGGCCGTGTAGAAGGAATCATTGCCACAGTTCTGGTTGTGGCGGCTGCAATCGCCTATTTTATTTATGACCATCTCCCTGCCCAGCCTTTGCCTGGGGATGGCGTCAGTGTCCATTTTATTGACGTTGGCCAAGGGGACAGCACCCTGATTCAATACGATGGGCATAATATTTTAATCGATGCCGGAGAAAATGACCAGGGGAATGTGGTAGTGGATTACCTAAAATCCCAAGGAGTGGATAAGCTGGACTTGATGATTGGAAGCCATCCTCATTCCGACCATATTGGTGGAATGGATACTGTTTTAAAAGCATTTGACACCGAAACCATTCTGATGCCGGAATTGAGCAAAGAAAACACCCCCACCACGAAAACATATCTGGAGGTGCTTTCCGCGGCAGAGCAACAAGGAAAAACCATTACAGTTGCAGCACCAGGTCAAACGTTTACCTATGGGCAGGCAAAAATTTCGATTCTAGGGCCAGTTCAGGAGTATAATGACCTAAACAGCAACTCTGTTGTGGCAAAATTCAGCTATGGAGATACCTCTTTCCTGTTTGGTGGAGATATGGAAGCACAAGCAGAACAAGATCTCTTGGAATCTGGTGCCAACGTTAAATCAACGGTGCTTAAATTGAGCCATCATGGAAGCAATACTTCCAACAGTCAAGATTTTTTAGATGCGGTACAGGCTAACGATTACGTTATCTGTGTTGGTTCCGGAAACAGTTATGGGCATCCCCATCAAGAAATATTGGACCGAATAGCTGGAAAATCTGTTTATCGTACTGACCTAAATGGAACCATTGTGTTCCATTCGGATGGAGCAAATTTGACGGTTACAACCGAAAGATAAAGACAGGTGATGGATAATGTGGAGTGTAGACCGGATAGAAAATGGTATTGCTGTACTAGAAAATGACCATAGAATACGGAAGAAAGTCCCCCTGGATCAGCTCCCGGTTGATGTTACAGAAGGGGATGTTCTGGTGGTACAGGACGACAATTATGTGGTGGACCAACAGGAAACCAACCGCCGCCGGGAACAGGCTTTTCAATTACAGCAGCGCCTTTTCCGAAAACAATAATAAAACAACCTTCTGTCATGAAAAACAGAAGGTTGTTTTATTATACAAGCCTTTATTGTTCAAAGCAGATTTGGTTTATTGTTGAGTTCCTCCCTCATACCACACCCAAACGAAATATTTAAGCAGATAATACGAACAGGCTATTCATTTTTTGGAGAATTAAAAGCCACAATATCACTTTTTTGTAGGAAAAGGTGATTGCGTATTCTGTGATAAAATTACGCAATCAAAAACCCAATTTTCTATGGATATAAATCTATGAATATAAATAAGTAGGATAAACGATTCAAATACATACAGACTACCCTTATTTTGCCTGCGTTTCGTTATATAGTCCGCCAACAAAACGGCGGACAATCAAATTAATCAAAAAATTTTCCCTTATAAAAATTAGGATTTCCAAGTTTTTTTGCTGTTAAGCGGAACATGACGCATCCATCTGGACATACAATCTCCTTGCTGTATTTGCTATTGCCTCCAATATTCTCTAAATTGCCGCCACTTCTCATAGCCTCCATAATAGGAAACAGAACCATCATTACTTTGGAACAGATACCCTGTCCATCCTGATTGACGGGGCACCCATAGGTGCAGGTGTATTGATCCCCAATTTCTTCCCCATTTCGGCAATACCGCTCTGTATGGTCGCCACGCAGAAAGCCTGTCACCTCAATTTGAAATTCATATTCCTCATCATACCATTTCTTCATACTTTAACCTCCCAATCATCTTTTATCGTTTTTACAATATAACTTAATTATACTATATAGCCACAAGGAATGCTATTGTTTTTTGATTTCTGGAAACAGTCTTATCCAACATCCATCAAGGTGATTCTATTAGTATTCTTTCGGTGTTTTCTTTGAAAAAAATAGTTTGAATCTAACCTATTTCCATGGTATGATAAATAGAGGAAAAGTTTGAGCAGATTTGTAAAAAATTTTATTCCATCACAATTCTATGACAATTGCGTGGTAAAATCATACATGAGGTGAAATTATGCTGAAAATATTAGTAGCAGAAGACGAAGCAAAACTGCGGTATATTATATGCGGTTATTTAAAAAATGAAGGATATCAAGTAGAAGAAGCTGCGGATGGAGAGGAAGCTTTGGAAAAATTCTATAGTGACCACTTTTCTATGGTTTTACTGGATGTAATGATGCCAAAAATGGATGGATATGAGGTGTGCCAAGAAATCAGAAAAGTTTCGGATGTCCCAATTATGATTTTAACAGCCAGAAATACAGAGTTTGATGAATTGATGGGTTTTAAATATGGAGCGGATGAATATATTTCTAAACCATTTAGCCCTAAAATACTGGTAACCCGGGTAAAAAGCCTGTTAAAACGTGCTGGTCTGCTACAGGAAAGCGAGTTTATCCTGGGGGATTTAAAAATTGTATACCGGGAGCACTGCGTTTACCAAGGGGAGCAGAAAATTGCATTGACCCCAAGGGAATACGACCTACTTTGTTATCTGGTAGCGAATAAAAACCTTGTCCTCAGCCGTGACCAGATCTTGCAATCGGTTTGGGGAATGGATTACGAAGGGGATTCCCGTACTGTAGATACCCATATTAAATGTTTGCGGGTAAAAATCCCAGTTACTCAACAGTGGATTAAAACGGTAAGAAAATGTGGATATAAATTTGAGGTTAATGAAGAATGAAAATCGGTATTAAAAAGAAACTATTTTTAATCATTTTCTTGATTTTTTCCCTCAATATTATAACCGTCCTTTTATTTGGCGGAACCTTTTTGGAACAGTTCTATATCCACAATAAAAAGCAGGAACTGATTCAATCCAGTATTTCTATTCAACAAGCCTATAGCCAAGATGGTATTACGGGATTACAGGAACCTTTACAAGAATGTGCCGCCCAAAATACTACTGTTTTGGTGTATGACCAAATCCAACGGAATTTTATTTTTTTGGGTAACCAGAATACCAATGTAGACCCAAGGATTGAATCTGAATTATGGCTCCGTCAAGCGGAACAAGACCAAATTTTTAATAAGCTGCAAGGACGAAAATATGTGTTTATGGAAGCGGATGGCCAGCTGACGGATTCCATTTATTTTTATACCAAACTAAATGAGCATACTTATCTGTTTATGGAAACTCCAAAAGCCTACATTGAAACAACAGCTAATACGGCGTTGCAGTTTTTTGCATATGTTTCTATAGGGGCTTTGGTGTTGGGAATTTTGGCAACCTATTTTATGGCGTCTAAAATTGTCCGTCCCATTAAACAGATTGACTCTACAGCACAAAAAATTTCTAATATGGATTTCAGCGAAAAATGCGATGTGCATACTGGGGACGAAATTGAAGCCCTTGCGAATAGTGTTAATAAAATGTCGGATGCGTTAAAACAGAATATCGATATTTTAAAACGGGATTTGGAGCGGGAAGAACAAACCAATAAAATGCGCCGTGAATTTGTAGCCAATGTATCCCACGATTTTAAAACCCCGTTGAGTTTGATTTCCGCTTACAGCGAAGCCCTAAGGGATAACACGGAACCAGAAAAATCAGGGGAGATTTGTGATATTCTTGTGGAGCAAAGCAATACCATGAGCCAACTGGTCAATCAACTACTTACCTTAACCCAGTTGGAAAGCGGGATGATGACATATGAAATGTCCTTTTTCAGTATCAATGAGCTGGTTTCTACCGTAATACACAACTGTAAAATTTTACTGGAGAAAAAAGGTATTACAGTGCAGTCCAACCTTGAGGAAGAAATGATGGTTCAGGGGGACTTTAACCGGATTGTCCAGGTGTTTACCAATATCTTTGAAAACGCGATCAAATATGTGGATGAAAAGAAAAAAATTTCCGTTTGGCTTACCAGGCAAAACGGAATGGTGCGGGTAAACCTGTTTAACTCCCATCCTCCTATTCCACAACAGGATTTAAACGAGGTGTTCGACTTATTTTACCGTGCGGATAAATCCCGTACAGCAAGTGCTAAAAGCTATGGGATTGGTCTCGCAATTGTAAAAACCATTATACAAGCCCATGAAGGAAATTGTGGTGCTTACCATAAGGATGGCGGAGTTGTTTTTTGGTTTGAGCTCAAAGAATTTGTATTTGAAGATGACGAGGAAGAATTTGAATAAAATAATTCCTTTTCTTGCTCATATCTGTTATAATATTATCTAGCTATAGAGAAACAAATCGTTTTTTGCCAAGCGCAATTTATGATGTTTCTATCAATAGATTTAAAACAGGAAAGGATTTTTATTACTATGGAAAATATTACACCAGGCTTACACGCAGAACAAACGATTACAGTTACTAAAGAATTGTTGGCATCCAATGTGGGCAGTGGGGACTGTGATGTATATGCAACCCCAATGTTGGTGAATTTCATTGAGAATACTGCCGCCAATCTGGTAAAAAACCATTTAAGCGATCCGGCGCTCACTTCAGTTGGAACATTGATAAATATCCAACATCTGGCGGCTACCCCAGAAGGAATGCAGGTTACAGCAAAGGTAGAAATCACCGAAGTGGACCGTAAACGTATTGTATTTACTGTTGAAGTACAGGATGCGGTGGACTTGATTTGTAAGGGCACCCATGAACGTTTTGTAGTGGAGAAAGAGAAATTTTCTTCTAAAGCAAAAAATAAAGCTAAAAAATAATCACTTGCTACTATATGGCTGATGAATTTATCAAATATAGATTCATCAGCTTTTTTGATAGAATGATTGTTTCGATAGGGGTTATAAATCAGTATCACAGTATAAGCTTAAGAGAAAAAAGGAGAATTTGATGGGGGTTTTAGGGGTTGTATTAATCATTATTGCCTGTATTTTTGTTATTTATCGGATGGCAACAGATAAAAACACAACTACAACACAATTTATACTGTGTACTGGCATATTTATATTTGCATTTATGATTCTATTCTTTATTCCAGAAAACCTGAAAAATTTATTTGGAATCCTTTTTAGTATCTATATGACAATAGCGCTTATCATAATGTGTGTTATCGAATGGAAAAAATGGAAAACTAAAAAGGAGAACCGAAAAAAATATCCCCATCGCCATAAAAAGAAAAGACGTTGATTTATTCAACGTCTTTTTTATCAGTTGCTTTTTAATTGCCATCTGGAACCACGGTACCGGATAACAAAACAAATAGCGCGGAATAACCAGTCAATTGTCATGGCAACCCAAACTCCAAATACTCCTAAATGAAGGAATTGCGCTAACACAAAGCTAAATGCGATTCTCCATACCCACATGGAAACAATCGAGGTGACCATACAAAAGCGCACATCATTGGAAGCACGTAGTGTATTTGGTAGAGTGAACGAAAATGGCCAAATCGTGACGCAACAAATGGAATGGTATAGAATCAACTGTTTTGTAATCATCCCTGTTTCTGGAGTTAGATTATAAATCCATAAAATTAGTGGCAATCCCAGATCAATGATGATATTAATTAAAATCATCGACAGATAGGTAATTCGCAATAATTTACGGGTGTAAAATCGAACCTGTTCATAATCTCCGGCGCCGACACAGCGGGAAACGACTGTAATCGTGGCTAAGCCAATCGCCATTCCAGGTAAAATCTGAAAATTCGCAATCGTGTTAGAAACAGCGTTTGCAGCAATGGAAGCGGTACCAAAACCAGCTACTAGGCTAAGTACTAAAATTTTTCCCAATTGGAACATACTATTTTCTAGACCATTTGGGATGCCAATCCGCAAAATTTTTTTGATGAAATGGAAATTTAGTTTAAACTGAAATGGTTTTGTGAGATGGACTAATAAATTCTGTTTCCGCAATAATACAATAATTAAAATCGCCGCAACAATACGGGAAAACAGGGTAGGGATTGCCGCACCGGCAACTCCCATTTGGAATCTGTATATTAAAATCGCGTTTCCAATCACATTAATGATATTCATAATAAGTGTAATGATCATCGAAATATTGGAGTTTCCCATAGTGCGAAATAGAGCGGCTCCTCCATTATACAGGGCGATAAATGGAATGGACAAAGAAACTATTACTAAATATGTATTGGCATACCCCATAACATCGCTATCAATTTTTCCAAAGACACCATGCAAAATCCAGTTTTTACACAGATACATTAGAACCATAATTATAATTGAAAAAAATGTAATAAACAAAACCAATTGGTCGGCAGCTTTGCAAGCCTCTTTTTGCCGCTTTTGTCCTAAATATTGTCCGGCAACGACGGCACCTCCTGTTGCCATAGCGGCAAACACATTAATTAACAGGATGTTTACGGTATCTACCAAAGAAACACCGGATACTGCCGCCTCTCCAACGCTTGCAATCATAACACTATCCGCCATTCCAACAGTAACTGTTAAAAATTGCTCTATAATCAATGGGATGATTAGTTTTACTAACATTTGATTGTCAAACATCAACGAATTTTTGGATAATTTTTTTGAAAATGATTTCAAATAACATCCTTCTCTCATCTTTATAGGATCGAAGCTATGACAAGAAATTTACTTGTCATAACTGTTATTGTTTCTATAAACTGTTTTAAAGATTTCTTGTTTTTCTGGAAAAATCGGAATATTAAAAAAGTATTTCTGAATTTAATTTTATTAAATAGTTTTCAAACTAGACAAGTTGTTTTACTTTACATATATTAAAACGAGTTGATTGCCTTTAGCACTTTAAAAAACGTATTTCATAGAACATAAAATATTTGGCTTTGCTAAAAAAGGGAGTATTCATTGCTACTTCGCATTAGGAACTGACAATTAAAAGCTCAAAAACCCGCACTTGTAAAGTGACCCAACATCGTGTAAGCCTTCTAAAACTGGCTTTCCTTTAGCAGCTGTTGCAAAGCCAGTTTACTCATCTTCGTTAGAGCTGATTTTCCAAGGAAAAAGGAACACAACGAAAAAAGGAAACGTTGTACAACGTCTCCTTTTTTTACATAAAATTATTTTAGAATCCAAATTCCTTTAACACAATGGTTTTTGGTTTGATACCAACAATTTTATTTATCATTTTACCATCTTTCAGCAACATCAGGGTAGGAATAGTGCGGATTCCAAATTCAGTTGCCAATTCTTTGCTTTCATCAATGTTCATTTTTGCGACAATTGCTTTTCCATCCAATTCATCCGCAATTTCTTCTAATACAGGTGCGAACATTTTGCATGGAGAACACCAGTCAGCATAAAAATCCAAAATAATTGGCAAATTGGTGTTAAATACAACTTCATTGAAATTTTCTTCATTAATATGGATTGTACTCATTTTACATCTCTCGCTTTCTGTTCCATATCAGATATTTTAATATTGCCAGGATCATCGGTATTGCTGGCGAATAATGTTTCCGCTATACCGATATCCAAACAGTCAAAAAACATGCCGGCTGCTAGTTGCAGCATGGGAAAAAATTTGGTGGTATCCGCTCCACAGGTAGAGATTAAAACACCACGGCGCAACTTTTGGTTCACACCTTTTCCATCCTTGAATTTAACCGCATATTTTTGTTGAGCACGGTCAATCAATGCTTTTAAAGGGGCGGGGAAACCGCTAAAATAAACGGGGGATGCAAGAACTACTGTATCCGCCTGTTGTATTTTTTCCAACAGTTGGTCGTATTGGTCTTTTTGGTTCCAGATACACACACCAGTTGTATCACATTTTTCACAACCCAAGCATGGTAGATATTTTTTCTCGTAAGCATAAATATATTCTATTTCCATCTGGTTGTGCAGCTTATTCTGCAGTTGTTCTAAATATAAGCTGGTTAATATGTGAGTATACCCTTTTTTGTTTGGGGACCCAAACAGTACTAATACTTGTTCCGGTCTACTCATGGGCATCACAATAAGAACAACACATAACGCCATCTTTATCGCGGTAAAAATAACGTTTTAAATAAGTTTCACTTTGAGTAATACACCGTGAGTTAGAACAAATTTTTTCAGGATAAATTTCTCCTTTGATACTTGTTTGCGTATTTTGTTCCAAAATATGCAGAATTAAGGACATACGGGCATACACGCCATGGTTTGCCTGCTTAAAATAAACAGCCCTTGGATCATCATCCACAGCGATTTCAATCTCATCCACTCTTGGCAATGGATGGAGAATGCAAAGGTCCTCTGGAGCCAAACGCATTTTCTGGGTATCCAACCGGTATACATCTTTTTGTTTCAAATATTCTTCTTTGGATTCAAACCGTTCCCGTTGAATCCGGGTCATATACAATACATCCAGTTTTGGAAGTGCTTCTTCTAATGTAGAAATTTCTTCGTATTCACAGTTGGAATTGAGGATGATTTTTTTCATGTAATCAGGAATCGTCAATTCTTTGGTGGAAATTAAAATAAATTTATTGCCAGGGTAATGGATCATCGCTTTGATGAGAGAATGGACTGTACGCCCGAATTTTAAATCCCCGCATAATCCAATTGTCAGATGGTCCAAATGCCCTTTTTCGTGCATTAAGGTTACCAAATCGGTTAACGTTTGGGTTGGGTGGAGATGCCCTCCATCGCCTGCATTGATAATTGGGCACTCTGCCACTAATGAAGCCGCTTTTGCGGCGCCTTCGGAAGGATGACGGATCGCGATTACATCAGCGTAGTTGCTGATTACTTTTACCGTATCCTTTAAATTTTCACCTTTGGAAACAGAAGAGGTTTGGGGGTTGTCAAACCCAATAATCTGCCCGCCCAGTTTTAACATCGCGGTCTGGAAAGACATCTGTGTTCTAGTAGAAGGCTCATAGAATAATGTTCCCAAAATTTTTCCAGATAATTTTCCATAATACGCTTCTGGATGAGCTTCGATTTCCACTGCCTTGTGGACAATTTGATCCAGTTCCTGGATCGAAAAATCATCAAGGTCAATTAAATGTTTCATCGTTTCACTCCCAAAATTATAATGACAATCATTTTATTTCTTACTTATTCTATCACAGTTTGACGAATTTTAAAAGAGCCATGCTTATTTTTTTGAAAAAGAAAAATTTTTGCAAAAAACAGTTGACAAACAAAATGAATCACGTTATAATATAAATAAAGAACAAATGTTCTTTTTGGATGAAAGGAGTTTTATTATGAAACGTTTTATGTATTTAGTTTCGTTCCTTGGTGTTTTAGTAGTATTAGGAGCGCTTGGTTCCTTTGACACAGAAAAAATTAGTATAACTGTCTTTTTTGGAAAATCATTGGTAGGAATTATGCTGATTATTAGTGGTGTAATTGCATCTTCTTTTTGTGTAAAAGCAAGAGAGAAAAAGCGTCATCCTTATTTCATACGTTTTTTATCCAATAAACATATGAAAAAGCATTTTAACCATCCTGCCGCATAAAAGAACATATGTTTTATTCCATGAATTGATTTTTGCAATCCACATTTTTTAGGTTGTGGTTCGGTGTAATAGGATTCTGAAATAAAAGTAAAGAATTAAACAACTCCCATGTTACATCCTTTACTTTTTAATTCCCCGATGCTCAAGTAATAAAAGGATCTCAGTATACTTTTTTCTGTTTCCTGTAACAATGAAACAGTATTGCCTCCCAACGATACCGTTTCAACGGTTGTGCCTGATTCTATCCTCTAAAATTTCGGCGGACAGAAAACCACAACAATAGTATAAAAGCACTTATGTGCAAAATAAACCCTAATCTATCATCTATAAAAATAGATTAGGGTTTATTTTTATTATAATAGGGAAAACTTTTTATAATCAATAAAATTATATAATATTTATTAAAATATTTTAAAAATTAATAAAAATACTATTTCGTTTTACTATAATATGGTGTATAATAAACTTAATAAAAGAAGAAAGGGATGACATCCAATGGAAAAAAGAAGCAACTTTTGTGGTGTTATTCAAAAAACAACCATTGATCTCTTACAATTCTAACACAAAACAGTATTAAAATAATAATAATATAAACGATTCTGATAGATGGCAAGCCGGCAAATATAGCTTCTTCTTATTATTTGTTAAACAGGCACCAGTTTTCTGTGTTGCCAAAAGATAAACCAGTTATTTTTCATAAAATTTATTTTCCATTGCATAATGCCGGTGTGATAGGAAAAAAATAGTTATGTTTTTGTCAATAATGCAGAAAATAGTAAAATTCATAAAAAATGGTTTCTTTTTCATCGTTTTGTGTTATAATAGAATTATGTTAAAAGTACATAAAATACTTTAAACGTTTTATTGTATTTATACAACACATCCTTCTGTGAAATTGAGCAATATATCAAATTATATCATTTGTATTTTGTTAATTATCCACAAATATGAAAGAAGCAAAGTGAGGTTTTCATTTTAGATGCTGGAACAAGTTATCAATATCGATCGAATGGAACATACTTTGGCATTGTTCGGTAGCTTTGATGAGAATATTAAATTGCTGCAATCTGAGTTTCATGTTACAATCATGAGCAGAGGTAGTGATATTAAGGTATCCGGTGAGGTAGAAAATGTTCTTTTAGCGCAAAAAGCGATTGAACAAATGCTGGTTGCCTTAAATCGTGGGGAAACATTAAACGAACAAAACGTGCGTTATATTATTTCCATGGTGAAAGAAGGCAAGGCGGAAAGCCTGACCCAGCTGGTGACAGATTGTATTTGTATTACCTCAAAAGGAAAGCCAGTTAAAGTAAAAACGCTGGGCCAGAAAAATTACACTGAAGCAATAAAGAACAACACAATTACACTGAGTGTTGGTCCTGCGGGTACAGGAAAAACCTATTTGGCTGTGGCAATGGCGGTGCGCGCCTTCCGCGCCAACGAGATAAACCGGATTATTTTAACCCGGCCCGCTGTAGAGGCAGGGGAAAAGCTGGGGTTTCTTCCTGGAGATTTACAAAATAAAGTTGACCCTTATTTGCGCCCACTATATGATGCTCTCTTTGATATGATGGGCGCGGAACATTTCCAACGGTATTTAGAACGCGGCAATATTGAAGTAGCCCCTTTAGCTTATATGCGCGGTAGAACATTGGACGACAGCTTTATTATTTTGGATGAAGCGCAAAATACTACATCAGAACAAATGAAAATGTTTTTAACCCGCTTAGGGTTTAACTCAAAAATTGTCATCACAGGGGATGTTACCCAAATTGACCTTCCAGATCGGCATAAGTCTGGTTTGATTGAGGCAACAAAAGTTTTAAAAGGGATCGAGGATATTGCAATTGTCCGGTTTACTGATAAAGATGTTGTGCGTCATAAATTAGTACAGGATATTGTAAGAGCCTATGACCAATACTATAAGGAGGATAAAAAAGGCCATGCAGAAAGTAAAAGTTCTCATAAGCAACAAACAAAACGCGGTTAAAATTCCAAGTGGGATCAGATTATTGATTCGCCGCTGTTGTCATGCTGTACTCAATTATGAGAATTTCCTGGAAGATGCAGAAGTAAGTGTTTCTTTTGTAGATAACAGTGAAATTCAAACATTAAATGCGGAGTATCGGGATAAGAACGCGCCAACTGATGTCCTATCATTCCCTTTAGGTGAAAACGGCGTGTACGATAAAAATCCAGATGGTGCCTGCATGCTGGGTGATATTGTGATTTCTATGGAAAAAGCGGTAGAACAGGCTCGCTTATATGGACATTCTTTACAGCGTGAAGTAGCTTTTTTAACGGTGCATTCTATGTTCCATCTGCTAGGGTACGACCATGAAGAAGGCGGCTTGCCTGCTGTGCAAATGCGTGAAAAAGAAGAAAAGGTACTTACAAATCTAGGTGTCGCACGTGGAGCAAGCTACGTATTAACGGATGAAATTTAATAACAAAGAATTCAAGGGGCTGGTAAAAAGTTTTTCGTATGCCTTCCGTGGAATTTGGTTTTGCATCAAAAACGAACGGAATATGCGGATTCATATTACCGCCTCTGTATTCGTTTTAGCCTTTTCCTTCATCTATGGTCTAACCCCAAACCAATATGCCATTTTGGCATTGACGCTGGGCAGCGTGATGATGTGTGAGCTTGTGAATACAGCAATTGAGGCAGTGGTAAATTTAACATCGGATTCCTATGATAACCTGGCACGGATTGCGAAGGATGTAGCCGCTGGGGCAGTATTGTTATGTGCTATTGCGGCTGTTGGCGTGGGAATTGCCTTGTTTGGAAATTGGGACAAGCTATTTGCTACCATCCAACAAATTATTTCAACACCTTGGTATATTATTGGATTTGCCTTATGGTTAGTACTTGGGATTGTATTTATCTTTCATGGGTTTCGGCCCAAAGAGCATACTGATACCGTCAAGATTTACCGTCCTAAAAAGTCCAATACAAAAATGAAATAGAATGACTATTCAGAAAAATAGCAATTCCAGCGATGAAACTGCTATTTTTCTGTTGTTTTATAGGAGGTTCACCATTTAAGGAGACAGCATGAAATATTTTACTGATGTACCTGCACAACACGAAATGATGTGTGAATTATTTCAGGCGATGAAAGAGTTAGGCGGTTCTGGCAGCCTTCACGAAATTGACGAAAAGACGATCGAATTGCTAAATATCTCACCGGAAATTCTGGAAGTAAAGCACAGTAGCAGCAATAAAACTGAGATTGAATATCGTCTGGCTTGGACCAGGTCTTATCTGAAAAAAGTAGGGATTTTGGAAAATTCCCTCCGTGGGGTGTGGTCATTAACCGCAAAAGGCCAGGAATTGGAAGAAATAGACCCAGTGGAGATTGTACTACAGGTACATAAAATGTTGCGATTAAAAAAGCAGCCTGACCCAGAATATCCTGAACAGGAAGAAATAGAAAATGAAGGGTTAGCTGTACCAGATGAAATCCAGGATTGGCGTGACCAGTTAAAAAATCTTTTGTTCCAATTAAAACCCGATGCCTTTGAACGTTTAACCCAAAGAATCTTACGGGAATCCGGCTTTGTCCAGGTAAAAGTAACTGGAAAAACTGGAGACGGAGGCGTGGATGGTACTGGTATAATTAAACTAAACGGAATGATTAGTTTCCATATGATTTTCCAATGCAAACGGTATACAGGAACCGTCCCTTCCAAAGAAATCCGGGATTTCCGTGGAGCCATGCAGGGTCGTGCAGATAAAGGGCTGTTTATCACAACCGGACGTTTTTCTTCCTCCGCCATTCAGGAAGCCAACCGTCCAGGCACCACTCCAATCGACCTGATGGATGGCGACGATTTAGTAGAAAAACTAAAAGAATTACAACTTGGCGTCCTACCTGTTACCGATTATATTATAGACGAATCCTGGTTTTTATCAATATAGATTGACAATACCTCTGATACGGGGTAAACTAAAAAAAGAAGATTGAGGAATGTTATGCTAACCGTTGATAGCCTAGTATTTATTTTTATAGCAGTATGTTTTATCATCGGTATTGGATGTGCAATCGTCCAGTATTTTGTAAAACGGAAAATACAAAAACAATTGTGTGAAATAGAGTTACAACATGAAACAGAGATAGAATCATAAAAGGAGTGGTTATGATCGATACACGTTCCGCATTTATTGCGATTGTAGGAAAACCAAATGTAGGGAAGTCTTCCCTGTTAAATGCTTTAACAGGCCATAAAATCGCGATTGTTACTAATCGCCCCCAAACCACACGTACCCGCATTACTGGTGTGCTGACAAAAGGACAGACACAGTTTGTATTTATTGATACCCCCGGCTTATTAAAAGCAAAAAATAAACTAGGGGAAAAGATGGTAAAGACCGTAAAAGACAGTGTTGCTGATGTGGATGCTGCTGTTTTGGTGGTGGAGCCAACTGGAGAGGTCAACAAGGCGGAACTGGATTTAATCGAAGGGTTCCGTTCCCGCAAACTGCCTGCTATTTTGGCGGTGAATAAAATTGACCTGGTAGAGCCAAAAGAAAAATTAATTGAACGGATTGCGAAATTTACACATCTTTACGATTTTTCCGCTGTCGTGCCGATTTCTGCCCTGCAAGAGGATGGGGTTGATATTCTGCTCCAGGAAATGGAACAATTTTCTATGGAAAGCGTCCATTTCTTTCCAGATGATGCTGTGACCGACCAGCCAGAACGTGTTTTAGCTGGGGAAATGCTGCGGGAAAAAATCCTGTTGAATATGCGGGATGAAATTCCCCATGGTACAGCGGTTTCGATTGAACGATTTCAGGAACGGGGCGATATTTTACATATTGATGCAACCATTTTCTGTGAGCGAGATAGCCACAAAGGAATGATTATTGGAAAAGGCGGAAATATGCTGAAAAAAATCGCCAGCGAAGCCAGGAGGGAATTGGAAGATTTCTTCCAGATCCAGGTAAATCTGCAATGCTGGGTCAAAGTAAAAGAAAACTGGCGCAACCGGGAAGGTGTTATGCGCAGTTTAGGGTTTGAATAAACTTGAACGAATTACCAGTTATATTTTTTCTTTGATTGGCGAACACTGTAATTAGAAAGTGTTCAATAGAAGGGGTGTTTGCCAATGGAAAGCCAGCAAGCGTGGAATATTTTTTGCCACACAGGTAAAGTTCAAGATTATTTAACCTATTGTTCTTTGAAGCAATCGGAGGGAAACCCCTGTTATGATCATCAAAACCCAAGGTGTCATTCTCAGCCAGCGGAGCTATCGGGACAACGAGAAATATCTGACTATCCTCACCAAGGATTGCGGTCTTATTGAAGCACGCATCCGTGTTTTTGGTCAGATCAAACGGACGATATTCCAATCCATCTGCCCGCCAGGCTACTATAAAATGGATTTGTTTGTCAACAAACAAATGTACTATACAGTAGATACAATTGAAAAAATAGAAGATTTTTTTACACTGCGTTATGATGTGGAAAAACTGGCTTTAGCAGGGTATTTTTGTGAACTCACGCAGGCTTTGGTGCCAGCCAAAGAACATGTGTGGGTTTATTTGCGTTTGTTGTTGAATACACTGTATTTATTGGAACAGGAAAAACGCAGCCCGCTGTTTTTAAAGGCAGTGTTTGAGTTGCGTAGCCTTTCGATCAGCGGGTTTATGCCAAATTTGGTATGCTGCCGGGAGTGCTGTGAATACGAGCAAAAACAGATGTATTTCCTTCCCCTGGAAGGGGAGCTGATTTGCTCTGATTGTATGCAGGAACATCCCGTTCAGAGGAACGACCTCCCTATTCTATTAAACAAGCCGGTGCTTTCTGCCATGCGGTATATTATTTATAAGGATTTTGATAAGCTGTTTGATTTCTCTTTATCTCCTGTTTATTTAAAACAGCTTTCCCAAGTGACCGAGTATTATATGCTCACTCGTTTGGAAAAGGAATTTAACTCTTTGGTGATGTACAAACAGCTCAAAACGGAGGAACCATGAGGAAACTACATAAATACTATAAAATACTGGAATTGGATAAAATTTTGGACCAGTTGGCGGAGATGACCTGCTGTGAGGAAGCGGCGGAAATGGCACGCAACATCTTGCCGTTCAACCGTTTGGACAAGGTAAAGGCGGAACTTGCCAAAACAGATGGAGCCTATGTCCTCTCTTCCCGTTTTGGGACGCCTAATTTTATCCGGTTCAAAAATCCAGAGGCTGACCTGATGCGTTTGGAATCAGGCGCTTCCTTAAATAACCGGGAATTGCTCAACATTGCGGCAATTTACCGCCAATGCAGGATTCTGGGGGAATGGAAGGACCATTGCGAGCAGGTTCAAACTGCCCTTGACTCCTATTTTTCCAATTTGGCGGAAAACAACTATTTAGAATCGAAGATAACGGATATTATCTTATCAGAGGAAGAAATCGCTGACCACGCCAGCCCGGAACTGGCAAATATCCGCCGGAAAATCCGGCAAAACGGTTTAAAAGCAAGGGAATCCTTAGAGAAGATCATCCGTGGGAATGCCCAAAAGTATCTGCAGGAAAGCATCATTACCATGCGTGATGGAAGATATGTGGTTCCAGTAAAGGCGGAAAATCGTTCCGAAATTCCAGGGCTGGTGCATGATACTTCCTCTAGTGGCGCCACCCTGTTTGTGGAGCCTATGTCCGTTGTAGAAGCAAACAACGAAATACGGGTTTTGCTCAACAAAGAAAAAGAGGAAATTGAACGGATTTTGGCGGAACTCTCTGCTGAATGTGCCCAATACACCGAAAGTATCCAGAACAACTACCGTTTAATCCTGTTGCTGAACCTGTATTTCTGTAAAGGGAATTTGGCGGTAAAGATGAAAGCTGTCCTTCCGGAAGTCACAGATGATGGCTATACCTGTTTGAAAAAAGCACGCCATCCATTGATCGACCCACAGCAGGTGGTTCCAATTGATTTAGAGCTGGGAAAAAAATTCCACAGTTTAATCATTACAGGCCCCAACACAGGCGGTAAGACAGTAACCTTGAAAACCCTTGGTTTACTGACATTAATGACCATGTGTGGTTTTATGATTCCAGTAGCAGATGAAAGCCGCATCTCTATTTTCCGCCGTGTACTAGTGGATATCGGGGATGAGCAGAGCATTGAACAAAGTCTTTCTACCTTCTCCGCTCACATGACAAATATCATCAATATTTTACGATTGGCAGACCAGAATTCTCTAGTATTGGTGGATGAGCTTGGTTCCGGTACTGACCCAGTAGAAGGCGCTGCTTTGGCGGTATCGATTATTGAATCCATCGCCAAAAAAGGCGCAAGGCTTGTGGCAACCACCCACTACGCGGAATTAAAAGCCTACGCCTTGAAAACACCAGGGGTAGAAAACGCCTGCTGTGAATTTGACGTGACAACTTTACGGCCTACCTACCGCTTGTTAATTGGCGTACCTGGACGTTCCAACGCTTTCGCGATCTCCCGCCGTCTTGGTTTGGAAGAGGATGTAATCCAACGAGCGGAAAGCTATATCTCCACAGATGACCGCCGCTTTGAGGATGTTGTGGACCAATTAGAACAGACTAGGCAGGAATTTGAGCAGGAACGGGAAAAATACCGTGCTACCAATGCTGAGGTAAACCGGTTAAAAGCGGAATTGGAACAGAAAAATAAGACCATCGACAACCGGGCAGAAAAAGAGCTGGAACGAGCGCAGGCACAGGCACGGGATTTGGTTGAACGGATTCGTGGCCAGTATAACCTGCTATTAAACGAAATTGATGAACTGAAAAAACAGAAGGAAAAAACCGATCTGAAAGAGCTGGCGGAAAAAGCACGGAGCCAGATGGGTTCCAGAATTAACAAACTGTACAACGAAGCGAACCCTGTCCGGGAACGGAAACAGGAAGAATACCAGCTGCCCCGTCCGCTGAAAGTTGGAGATGAAGTATTAATTTATGATTTGAATAAAAATGGTACTGTCATCAGCTTAGTGGATAAAAAAGGGATGGTTGGCGTGCAGATGGGTTTAATGAAAACCCGTGTGCCAGAGTCAAATCTGCGCCTGTTGGAGTCCAACACCACCAAACAAAAGCAGTCCACTGTCCGCAAGGTCCGCAACAATGCCCAGCGGAAGGTTTCCACTGAACTGGATTTGCGTGGATGTAATATAGAAGAAGGAATTCTATTGGTGGATCGGTTTATTGATAACTGCGTACTATCCAATATTAACCAAATTTCCATCATCCATGGAAAGGGGACTGGACTGCTGCGAAAAGGAATCCAATCCCACTTAAAACGCCATCCTAGCGTAAAAAGTTTTCGCCTAGGGACCTTCGGTGAAGGGGAGTCCGGTGTCACTATTGTGGAATTAAAATAGGAGCAGGGAAGTATGTCAAATTACAAACCAAAAAATGGGTTACAACTGTTCATATCCTTAATTGGAAGTGTCATTTTGGGATTGGCCATTGGGTTTCTTGCGAAATACAGCGATACAATTTCAGGAGACGGCAGTTTGTTCAGCGGAATGATGCAAACGGTCAGCCAATTGACGACAGCGGTTGGAATATGGATATTTATTGGTTGCCTATTGGCAGCATGGAGTAGATCCGCCCCCATCGCCGCTGTTAAAGTGGGACTATTTTTTGGCGGGATGTTCGCCAGCTATTATGGATACCAATATTATGTTTATCATTTCTTCCCCTTTAAACAGTTTATTTTTTGGCTCATCATGGCGGTAATTGCTATTTTTGGTTCTATTTTTGTCTGGAAAGGCAGATACCATTATGGATGGGTTGCCGCATTGGGAGTGGCCCTTCCAGTAGCGCTTTTCATTTTAATTGGAAAAAGCTTTTTTTATACCTTCCATTGGCTAGAATGCCTGAATTTAATCTTTGGCATCCTATTGTTGGTGTTAATACCAAAATCCAAAGACTGGCGCCAATATCTTCAAATTTTATTTTTAACAGTAGTATTTTGCGCAGTAGGTTGGCTAATTCCACTACCTATTTAAGCAGTTCTATTAGAAAAGGAAAAGAATTGGGGGAAACATATATGGCAAAACGATCCTACTCTCAACAGGATAGAGAACAGATTAAAGAACAATTACTCCAAACTGGTTTGGAACTATTTGCGAAACAGGGATATAAAAATACTAGATTAAGCCAGATTTTTGAAACAGTTGGTATCTCTAAAACCTTTTTTTATACTTTTTTTGTTTCAAAAGAAGAACTAGTACTACATATCCTCAATTATCAGCAGGAAATTTTATTCCAGGCAGCTAAAGAAATCATGGAACAAGCAGAAACTACCTGGAAAGAAAAACTTCTTCATTTTTTCTCTATGTGCATCCATCACAAAGAATATGGGATTTTTATTATGACACAGGAAGAAGAAGTCATGGTATTCCGCAACCTTGCCCCAGAAAATTATCAGTTATTCCAACAAGGACAGATGGCTTTTTATGAAAATTTACTCCATATATGGGAAATTCCAACAGAAAAAATTAATCCTAAAGTATTATGCAATCTGGTATTATCCGTTGTGATAACTTATAATTCCGCAGCGGATTCTATGCCGTTCTTTTATTCCGATTTAGAGGTATTGGAAGAAACAGCCCGTTTACAATCCAATTATATTGTCACTCATTTAGAACGGATTAAAAATCAAAACAAACTAAAATAAAATTTATGCTTGAGTAGGGAAGAGTGGAAAAGGAGAAAGCATAGGCAATATTTTTGTTGCCTATGCTTTTTTATATAAATTCTATAATACTTCCTATTTTTCGTTTCCTTTCGCCTTAAAATGTGCCAATGGGTTATTCTCCACTGCCTGCTGTACTTTTTCATTTGAAACATGAGTATAAATTTCAGTGGTTCCCACATTAACATGGCCTAATAGTTCTTTTAGTACCAAAACATCCACATCCCCTTGTTGGTACATTAACGTTGCAGCGGTATGCCGTAACTTGTGGGTAGAAAATCCCATACCACCAAGACCAGATTCCTTTAAAAATTTACTAACAATGAGTTGTACCTGACGGGCTCCAATCCGTTTTCCAGAACGGGAGGACAAAAACAAAGCCTGTTTATCTATAATAACCTTTAAGTTTGCCCGTTCCTGCTGTATATATTGTTCCAAAGCCTGTTTACAGGCATCGTTTAAATAAACTAGGCGTTCTTTGTTTCCTTTTCCCAGCAACTTTAATTCCGCTGCCTTTAAATCCAAATCCTGTATGTTAATTCCAACTAATTCGGATAAACGCATCCCACAGTTTAAAAATAGAGTTAAAATACAAAAATCACGCCAGCGGGTAGCAGACTTGGTTGCTTGGTAAGCTTGGTTTAACAGTGCAACACTTTGATCCATATTCAAATGAACAGGAAGCGTTTTTCTTACAGTTGGCAACTCTAGATTTTTAACGGGATTTTCTTGCAAAATTTGGGTATTTACTGTTAAATATTTAAAAAATCCCCGCAAAGAGCTTACTTTTCTTGCCCTAGTTTTACTGTTGTTGTCTCGGTCTTTCATGGAGTAATTCAAAAATTCATAAACATCAGATAACTGAATGGTACGGAAAAAATCCGCGTTTAAATCATAGATTGGGATTTTTGCAAACTCTGTATCTTTGGGAATCAGGTTCCGGTGCATCTTCATAAAACGGAAAAATGTTCGCAAATCAACTGCGTATCCATCTACCGTGCGAACGGAACGGCCTTTAATGGTAAGCATATAATTTAAATAATCTTTTGCCAATGGTGGCATATCGTGATAATCGCTATAATTCATGGTAAACATCCTTACTTAACTTATGTAAATAATAAATATAAAATATAACTGTATTTATTATATCACAAAATGCATTACTTGTATCACAATATGGGATATTTGAAACAGCAACTATTTCTGTTTTCAGCTACCCTATATTTCGCTAAATTTTTATTTAGCGAAGTTGATATAAAGATTTTTCTACCCTCCCTTACGATTTTATTTTCTTTTTTAGTGTTATTAAAATCACTTCAGGACGGTTATTAATCCGTAACGGAAAAAGGCTATTACCCAATCCCCGATGGATAACGAGGTCTGTTTGTGCTATGTGATAGAGCCCTGCATCATATTTTGGGAAAAATCCCTGCATTGGTGCAATCATTCCTCCTATCCCTGGAATACGGATTTGCCCGCCATGGGTATGCCCGCTTAAAACTAAATCCAATTTATTTTCCACATAAGCTTGAAAAAGTTCTGGCCTATGGGATAATCCAATGGTAAAAATATCTTTTCCTCTTTTTATTTTGTTTAATTTTTTATTTGTTTGTTCGCATAATTCCTGAAGGCTATTTGGAGATGGACAAATAAACCCTGGATCATCTAATCCAAGCAAGGCAATTGACGCCTCGTTTTTTACCAGAGGAACGGATTGATCCCGAAGAATAACTACTCCAATACCTTTAAGCATTTTTTCAAATTGTTGATATTCTGGTATACGGGATTCATGGTTTCCAGTAACATAATAAACAGGTGCAATTTCCAATGCCTGTTTTGTGAAGGATAATGCGATATCAAAATTAGTTCGTCGTGCGTCAACCAAATCTCCTGTAATAGTGATAATATCTGGTTTTTGCTCTTTCAATAACCGCAATAATTTTTTGTTATTTTTGCCAAACTGCGTATTATGGAAATCGGATAAATGTGCTATTTTAAAACCGGAAAAAGAACTTGGTAACCGATGGCTATAGATTACGATAGGATGTAATTGTAAACCTTTGTTTTGCCAATTTGCCCAAACTATAAATGATGCAACTGCTGTTACTCCACAAGCAGCAGCAAACATCTGTTTTTTGTTGTGTTTAGAATTTGGTTTCATTTGTTTCCCCTTTTACTGGTATTTTAAATTAGCATACCAAAAAATAATAGAAAAAATAATAGAAATTTTTAAATATACTGCAAAAAACGCTTTACCCTATTTTGAGTAAAACGTTTTTCTTGTTATTCGGTTTCATTAGGAACTGTATTTTCTTCTATAGGTGATGAATTGGAGAGTAAAATTTCTTTTTGTACCCCAATTTCCTGCTCTACAGTATATTCCATTTGCAATATTTGCTGCTCCCCTTCCTGTTGGAAATTTTCTTGACGGTTGAGAATTTTTGCTCCTTTTAAATTTTCCGCTTCCCATTGTTCCGCTTGTTCTACTAACATTCTTCTAGCACCCTGCTCATCCAATTGTAAAGTTTCTGTTTCATATACCTGATAAGTAATTTCTTCAATACCAAACGGCATTGTCAGACCAAAAATACATAGTGGATGGTATTGTGTGGATTTTTCTTTCATATTGTCATTCGTTTTTTCAAAAAAGAGCGGAATCCTTCCACCAAAAATAGAAAAATATTTTTTGTTCTTATCGATACCTGTATAAATGGTGCGTTCTGAATTCAGATTTTGAGAAAAAGACGCTGTACGAATTACCTCCGCTGTTACTGAGCCATAAGCATGATAATAATGGGTTTGTTCTAACTGGTCATCTATTACCCCGCTAATCAATAAGTCTCCTTCTTTCACAACATCTCCAGATTTTACAACAGCCTGCCCTCCTAAAGGGTTGATATCTCGGATAATTCCTGTATATCCTGCCACAACAT
The DNA here is from genome assembly GCF_014297275.1 of Clostridium facile. NCBI lineage: Bacteria > Bacillati > Bacillota > Clostridia > Eubacteriales > Clostridiaceae > Clostridium > Clostridium facile. Next base: position 951,077 of record NZ_JACOQK010000001.1, on the reverse strand, counting down.
TACACGGAGAGGAAGGTGTAACGGTTTCTGGCTTTGGTTCGATTTCACTAATTTCAATCATAATATGGGTACCGATTTCATTGATGGAAATCCAGGCAAATCCGCCAAACTGTTGCTGCAGTTGACTTTCCACTTCATCGAAATTAATGCCAAATTTAAAAGCACCTTTTTTAATCCCCATTTGTTCTGCTACCTGTAATATCTGAGCATCTGATAGCCGATAGTTTCCGTTAATATCAATCTGCCACACAAAACAGGACATTACCATTAAAAAAGCAAAAAATCCAATCGTCCCTATTAACAGCCCAAACCGAAATCGATACCGATGGAGTAAAAATGGCAGACCATGGCGAGTTGATATTTTTATTTGACAGTGGCGCTTTCTTGCTATACGCGAAAATTTTTTGTAGTCACGGCAATAACAAGAGCATTCTATTTTTCCATCTTTTTTTTGTACCCTCCAGATGGAAATATCCTGATTTAATCCATCACTAATCGCTTTTCCAGACTCTGCCCCTATCAAGTAAAACGAAACCCATCCTTTCATCCATCGCAATCCATTTATCAATGTTTTACACCGCCATTCACATATTCTACCCGTTCTACCATGCCCTGAATGATAATGTTATGCTCTGTCATATAAAGCATACATAGTTTTTGCCCCATAATGCAAAGCAGATTTTTTCCATCTGTTAAATGTATCATGGTATCATCATAATCTAAAATGGATTTTACACCTTCTACAGTTGCTTGATGCCCACAGATTAATTCTATTTTCATTCTACCCAACAGCAATTCTGGAGCAAAATCCAACGACCGGTTTAATTTTTCAAGTAATTGTTTCAGATTTGGCTTGTTTTTCATACCGGTACTCCCCCTGAAAGATACTTCTTGTTTCATATCTATGAAAAAAATATCTGTGGTATACTGATAAAATAAAATCAATAAGGCTTTATGAAAAAAATACTGCTGGCAATTAAGCCAATTAATCATTGTTTTTCTTTTTTATTATGATATAATAGTTCCATTAATGATTTCAAATTTCATCAACAAAAAAGAAGGAGTATTATGGAAATCAGAGCTTATCACCCTACCGATTGTGAGCAAATTGCACAACTATTTTATGAAACAGTGCATACCATAAATGCGAAAGACTATACTCAAGAACAACTGGATGCTTGGGCTACGGGAACAGTAGATATGGTTTTATGGAATCAGTCATTTCTGATACATGATACTTTAGTAGCAGTTCAGGATGATAAAATCATTGGGTTTGGGGACATGGATCAAACTGGTTATTTCGATCGGCTATATGTACATAAGGATTATCAACGCCAAGGAATTGCAACATTATTATGTAACCAATTGGAGAGAAGATATCAAGGCAGATACATTTCTACCCATGCTTCTATTACAGCAAAACCTTTTTTTGAACATAGAGGTTATCTGGTTATCGCGAAGCAGCAGGTAGAGCGGCTAGGCATTCTGCTCGTGAACTATCGAATGGAAAAACAAAAATAAACGATTGCTGTTTGCAAAAAGTAGTGTTATACTGATACGAAATGGAGGATAATCAAGATGAAAAAAGTAAGAATTACCGTATTAAAAACCACATTGGACCAGGAATTAGTGGAAGAATATGGTGTCATTGGATTAAGAGCTTGCCCTATGTTAAAAGCTGGGCAGGTGTTTTATGCTGACTACGCAAAACCAGAACATTTTTGTGATGAAGCATGGAAAGCCATCTATCAATATGTATTTGCATTAGCACATGGGGATGGAAAAAGTCTGTTTTATTACGGTGATTGGATCAGAAAACCAGGTGTTGCAATTTGTAGCTGTAATGATGGCTTACGCCCAGTTATCTTTAAACTAGAAGCAACCGAAGAAGAATCTGAAATCAACTATACGCCAATACAATAACCCAAATGCTGCCTTGATGATTCTGGGCAGTATTTTTTTCATAAAGCCTTGCTGTATCGTTTGTTAATACATATTTTTTCCATCCTTTCGTCATATATATCAGGTTAGAGGGGTGGTAAAATATGAAACTGAATCATAAAAAATTGGTGCAGCTTTTCATCGCAATTATTGGCTTGATATTTTTGGTTTTATTATTAATATTCGCTGAACAAGTTGGAGATAGTGTTCGTACCGGAGTAGAAATCTGCTTATATACTTTGATTCCCTCCTTGTTTGTATTTATGGCCTTGGCAAGTTTCTTTGTCAATTCTGGATTATTAAATCATGTACTCTCCCCTTTTGGTTGGATTTGTGGGAAATTGTTCCATATTCCTAACCATTATGGTCCATTGTTGTTTATGAGCATGATAGGAGGATATCCTGTTGGAGCAAAATTGATTGCAGAACAAATTCAACAGGGAAAACTTTCTCCACAAATCGGGCAGAGGATGCTTTGTTATTGTGTTAATTCGGGCCCGGCTTTTGTCATTGGCAGTGTTGCCCTTCCCCTTTATCAAAATAGAAAACTGGGGTTTTTCCTGTTTTTTTCTAATATTGCGGCATTTTTTGTGGTGGGAATTTTAACGGGAATCCATCAAAAAGCGGTTCAAACACCAATCCAGCCAAAACGTCAGCAAATCGCTTCTACTTTTGTCCATTCAGTTTTGTCTTCTATCAAATCCATGGGATCTATCTGTGGATTTGTATTGATTTTTTCCGCTGTCATCGGGTTGCTTTATGATACAGGGGTGATGCAAAGTTTGGTATCCTTATTTGGTTTTTTTATGGATCCCAATTTGGCAAAGGGTTTATTGGTTGGTTGTTTGGAAGTAACCAATGGGACAATTGCCTGTGGAGATATTCCAGGAATTACTAGTATTCTAGCTGTGGCAGGGTTAACGGCATTTGGAGGATTTTCAGTACATTTTCAAATTAAGTCCATCCTTTTGCCCACTGGTATCTCAATGAAACCCTTTTACTGTTACCGCCTGATATATGTATTGGTCAGTGTCATAGGAGTTTGGGCACTGTTGCAATTGACCCAAACCAGTGTTTCTACTTTTGCAGCTGCAACTGGGGTACAGGGAATCTGGTTTAGTTTTTCACCGGTTTCCTCCATCTTTTTAATCCTTTTATCTTTGTTGTTATTGTTAAGTGATCGAAAATCTGATATAATAAAATAGATTAAGCATGTATATAGGGGGTAAAATGATTGTTTGAGAAATTTTTTCGTGGTAATATTCCACCAGCGTGTGAATACTGCGAATATGGTAAACCCACAGCGGACCATCAGATGATTTTATGTGGGCGCAATGGGGTTGTTTCTCCTTTTTTTAAATGTAGGAAATTCAAATATGACCCTTTAAAGCGGGTTCCAAAGGTTTTGCCTCCTTTGGATGGATATTCTGAAAAAGATTTTTCATTATAGGACAGGAGTAGCCATGAATTATCAATTAAATTTAAATCAATGGAGCGGAATGTTTGCCGTCCCAAACTGTGCTATGGAATATATACGGGAAGCCAGTGGAAATACAATCAAGGTATTACTAGCCATTTTACATAGCCCTTCCCAAAAACCAACCCCAGAAGAAATCGCTTCCACATTGAGTTTATCTTTGGAGGAAGTGAAAGATGGTATCCGTTATTGGATTGAAAAAGAAGTACTAACAGCAGTTACACCAGAACAGCAACCAATCGTAAAAATTAGTAAACCTTCTGCCACTAGTATTTCCTCGAAAGAACTGGCGGAACAGCGGATGAATAACGAAAAAGTCCGTTCCTTATTTGAAACAACCGAGCAAATTTATGGTAGACCTTTGAACACTACAGAACGGAAAACATTGTTATATATCTACCAATCCACCTTACTGCCAGTGGACGTAATCTTGATGATCATTGAATATTGTATCCGGATTGATCGGCAATCGATTCAGTATATTATGCGGGTTTGCCAAGACTGGGCAGATCAGGAAATTAATACCCACGAAAAAGTAGAAGAACAAATTCGTATACAATTAGAAAAAGACAAAGGGCAAAAATTGATTTGCAGCTGTTTTGGTATCCGACGTAAACTATCCAAAAAAGAAGAGCGGTATGTGGAAAAATGGTTGAACCAGTATCAGTTTAACATTAATATGATCCGTCTAGCATATGAACGTTGTGTAGATTCTATCAGCGAGCTTTCTTTTCCATATATTAATGAAATTTTGACCAGATGGCATAAAAATAAGATTACAACACCGGAAGAAGCAACTACCTACGATAGTAAAGTAAAGTCCCAGAAACAAGAGGATTCCAGTTCCCCATCTTATGATTTAGACGAACTTGCAAAACGTGGGATGTTTATTCCAGAATTATAATTTGCTTAGGATTATATTTGGTATAGTAATGGATAGGAAGGAAAAATAATTATGCTGAGCAAAAAAGAAATTTACGCGCAAGCATTGCGGATATTAGAACAGCGCCGGGAACAAACTCGTTTGACAGCGGAAAACCATTTATTAGAGGCTTGTACCCGTGCACCAGAAATCAGCCAATTAAAAAAGAAATTAGGTCAAACTAGTATTCAATTGGCAAAGGCGATTTTATCCCATCAAGGGAATACTCAAGCGATTTTAGAACAGATTGAACAGGAAAATATATTGACTCAACAGCGAATTAAACAAGTATTAGTAGAACATCATCTTCCAGAAGATTATCTAGAGGAAAAGCCAAATTGTACAAAATGTCAGGATACTGGCTATTGCGGCAGAAAGCAGTGCCAATGCTTGCGGGATATTATTATCCGGATTTCCGCGGAAGAACTGCAAAAAAATACACAGTTAAAACTAAAAGGGTTTGAGAATTTTCAACTATACTATTATTCCAAAATTCCAGAGGATACTGGGGTTTCTCCCTATGACCACATGGGTCGGATCTTACAATATTGTAAAAGATATGCGGAACAATTTGAGCCTCATACCAATGGGATTTTTATGTCTGGAAAAACCGGGTTGGGAAAAACACATCTTTCTCTGGCAATTGCCCAGAGGGTGTTGCAACGGGGGTATACCGTTATTTATAGCTCTGTTTCTGAAATTGTACGAAAAATTTCTACCCAATACTTTGGGCGAGAACAAGGTAATCAATCAGAGGATATTTTTGAAATTCTAAACCAGGTTGACCTATTGATTCTGGATGACTTAGGGGCTGAGTTTGAATCCAGTTTTAGTACTTCCGCTATTTATGATTTAATCAATGCCAGGATTTCTGCTGGACGCCCTACGATTATCAGTACCAATTTAACACCAACAGAACTGCAAAAACGCTATTCGGAGCGTATTGTATCCCGTCTATTCACGCAGCTTACCCCACTTAATTTTATTGGACAGGATGTGCGCACAAAACTGGCAGCAGATAACAAAAAGTTTTAAATAATAAATTATAACATTTTGAGTCATGACCTCCGGCAAAGCCGGAGGCTTGATTAAGCCCTAGAAGGGCATTTTACTGGCGGGCATCTAAAGACGCACTGAACATTCTTTCTCTTGCATCTATCTGCTGCTCCGCCGCCCGTAAACGGGCACTTATGCTTCTTTCCGAGCTTGTATAAACTTGCTAGATTGCTTGTTAGTAGCTCGCTTCGCTCGATACTTGAAGCGAAAGCTTTTTTACGGGGCATCTCCACCGGCTATGCCGTTGATTTCCCTAATCAAAAAGAAAAAATAGGAGGCATAAAAATTTTTATGCCTCCTATTTTTTATAATGTCTTTGGATATGAAAAAATCCCCCAGTTTTACCGGGGGATGAAAAAGAATAGTAGTTAAGTTAAAACAGTACTATTTTTGATCTATTTATAGATTGTCAGTGCGTATGATACAATACAATTATAATTTAGTATCCTGGGGGCTAAACCGGTAATAGCCCCTTGAGGCTATGCAAGTCACCAATTCAACTGGTGGTCTTGGAAATAAATTTAAAATAGTTAGTCTACTTGAAATTGTAACTCATCCACTTTTTTACTGACCAAATCTAAAAAGTGGAGATAGAGTGCTTTCCCTAGTTCCTGGTAATCAGGTTCTCCTGTATGGCCACATAGTTCAGCAAAGGTTGCACCAATACATTCCACTGCATTAGCGGAGCTACGTATACATAAATTATAATAAGAAAATGCTGCATTTTGTTGTACTACTTGATAGATATGAGGAGCCTGCTGCTCAATAACAGTTAAAAATTGGTTTCTTGCTGTTTCAGCTAAAACTTGATTTGGGCAAAATTTATAGAAGCCAAACCGGACTGTATAAATCAATAACAAACGGCGCTGTAAAACTACAGTGTCATTTTCTTTGGTATCGTACCCAAAAACAAATTCGCCATCATTCCGGATGGATTCTTCTGCCATAATTTTACCTAAAGAACGGGCTTTATCCAAGTTTCCGTTCTCTTTTTGCAGGTACATCTGGGCAATTAAAGATTCTGTTTCCTTTAACTCTTGCTCAAAGGAAACCTCCTCCTGCTCAGATCTATCAAAAATTTTGATTGTTTCATCAGACATATAGAACCCTTCTTTTTCTTTGTATTATTGTAGTATTAGCGCCAAATTAAATTTGGTTTATTTGCTTTAACGCTAATGCTAACTGGTCGGGACAAGATGTATTTTTAAAACCACAGTGTATTCCTTCTAAACGTTGGATTACATCCTCTACAGGTTGTCCAACCGCCAAAGCAGCAATCCCTTTTAGATTGCCATTACAGCCACCATAAAATTTAATCTCTTGAATAATGCCGTCTTCGACAGAAATATCAATCTGCTGGGAGCATACTCCTTTTGGACGATATGTATAGTTCAAAATAAACCTCCTGCTATTTTACACAACTTGCAACAGCTTCCGCTACTCGTAACGCTACCTGTTTATTTAATGCATCTGGAAGGATATACTCTGGATTTAATTCCTCATCTGTTACCATACTGGCAATTGCGTAAGCTGCTTTTAGCTGCATTTCATCCGTGATATCGGTAGCACGTGCCTGTAAAGCCCCTTTAAAAATTCCTGGAAATGCCAATACATTGTTAATCTGGTTCGGAAAATCGCTCCTGCCTGTGCCCACAATATAAGCGCCACCCTGTTTTGCTTCATCCGGCATAATTTCTGGAACAGGATTTGCCATAGCAAATATAATTGGTTTTTCTGCCATACTGCCTACCATTTCAGGAGTTACCAAGCCAGGACGGGATACACCAACAAAAACATCGGCTCCTACCATAGCATCTTTTAATGTTCCCTTTTTGTTGTTTTTATTTGTTATTTTTGCCATTTCTGCCTGAGCGTCATTCATAAAATCAGCACCCTCATATAAAATGCCGCCAATATCACACATGATTGCATCGCCAATGCCTAACTTTAAGAGGAATTTAGTAATAGCAATTCCTGCAGCGCCAGCTCCATTTACTACAACCGTAATATCTTCCAGCTTTTTGCCAGCTAATTTAACCGCATTGATCATAGCGGCAGCCACAACAATTGCGGTACCATGCTGATCATCATGGAAAACAGGGATGTTCAGTCGTTCTTTTAGTTTTCGATCAATCTCAAAGCAACGTGGAGCCGCAATATCTTCCAGGTTAATCCCGCCAAAACTCAAACCAATTAGTTCAATGGTGCGGACAATTTCATCCACATCTTTGGAGTTTACACATAACGGAATCGCATCTACATCCGCAAATTCCTTGAACAGAGCACATTTTCCCTCCATAACAGGCATGGCAGCCAATGGACCAATATCCCCTAGCCCAAGCACAGCGGTTCCATCTGTAATAACGGCTACCAGATTACCACGACGGGTATATTTATAGGATAAATCCGGGTCTTTCTCGATTAATTTACAAGGTTCCGCAACACCTGGAGTGTATGCCAAGGAAAGATCCTCCTTGGTTTCAATTTTGGCACGGGAAATCACTTCGATTTTCCCCTGCCATTTTTCGTGCATTTCAACAGCCTTTTGTTTTACGTCCATAATTTATAGCCTCATTTCACATCTTTGTCCAATTGGAATAATAAATCAATATATTTTTGAGGGGTATAACATTTCCCCACATTTGTCAAACTTGAATTGTACATACCGTGGAAATCCGAGCCACCTGTTGGAATTAGGTTATGTTCCAACGCTAGATTTAACAGATGTTCGGAATCCCCTTTTTGATTGCGGGGATGCCAGACTTCAATGCCATCTAATCGTTTTTGTTCTAATAGCTCGTCCAATAAATCAAAGCTATCATATACTCGCGGATGAGCTAAAACAGCAATTCCTCCAGCAGAATGGACGGTTTCCAACACTTCGTAAACATCTGGGTATTCAATTGGGACATTACAGCTGTGTTCTCCTGAACCAAAAAGTTTATCATATTCTTCCCCATAAATCGAGAGCGCATAGCCAGCGTCCATTAAAGCATGCATAATATGTTGTCGATAAATACATTTACTGCTAAAAGAATACCGTGTAATCCGTTCCGCGGCAATTGGATATTTGTGCATCACCCGTTTTGCCATTTCGATCCCAGCTTTTTTCCGCTGTTCTGTAGTACGGTTACAAATAGCAACCAAACGGTCCGGTTTTTTCGGAAGGTAGCACAAGATGTGCACCTTTCTTTTTCTTTTTACATCGTAGGCGGATAATTCCACCCCTTGGATTACTTCTATTCCATATCGCTCCCCTAACACACGGGAACGGGAGAAAGAAGACATACTATCATGGTCTGTAATGGCTATAAAATGTAGCCCCACCAATTTGGCATTGCTGATTACTTCTTCAATCCCGACAGAACCATCGGATAAACTTGTGTGACAATGTAAGTCCCCACGCATGATTCATTTACCTCACTTGAAACTATGCTCCATCTCATTGTTGGTTGTATTGGTTGAAATGGGCGAACTATCCTCATTACTATTATGTACTTTTTGACGGCAATGATAAAGTGTAAAATTGTTAATTATGTATCAAATCATCAAAAATTTCACTAAAAAAGCCCTATTTTATCCACAAAAAGCAAAATTTACCCTTTTCGGTAGCATGTATCGTCTATTATCCATGCCTATACTCCGCCAAAAAAACCAGCAAAAAGAAAAGTACAAATACAATCAATCAATGCCGATACCAGTAAGATGCCAAATAAAACGCCAAATTTTGTACAATATAATTTGAGCATCCCCTTTGTTTCAAGATTTTTATCCGGTAACAAAACCGAAAAAAAGAGGTTTGAAAATTTAATGCTCTCCCTTGTCCCCAATATCAAAGCAAACGTAGAAATTGCCGCTGGCGGAAGGAGAAGCAACAGGCAAAACAAAACACCTTTTATACCATCTTGCAAATAAAAACTCCCCATAGAAAGTCCAAGACCTAGCCCTCGGAATATGGGAACAAATCCGGCAAAGGGCTGCCCTATGGCGCAAAAACCCAATAAAAACAACGTTAACAACAAGGATGCTGTAGAGCCTAGAGAATTAAGGAAGGTGTATACCAAGGATTGTTCCGCCCTCTGGTCCATGAAGCCCTGAGTCAAAAACGAGAGTTTATTCAACATTTCCTCAGAACTCGTCCCTGCCAACACAGCACCGTATATCATCCCAATGATAAATAGGAGCAATATAAGCTGAAAAAAAGTTTTCTGGTTCCAACGGATGGTTAATTTTCCATTGGAAATGAATTTGCCTGTCCGTTTCATGAGATACACTTCCTTTAAGATTGGTTTACCCCATATCTATGCGGAAATGTTCCCATTTATTCGTTTATTTGGAAAGCTCGTACGCCCGTTTCGTGCAGGCATCACAAGCCCTGATGATAGTATCAGTAAAATTATCTTGATAGAAAACATCCAACCCGGCCAAGGTGGTGCCGCCTGGAGAGCTTACCATCTTGATTAATTCATCAATTGAATGGCCGGAATCGGTCATCATAGAAGCGGAACCCTTTAAAGAAGCAGTGAACAGATGTAGCGCAACTTCTTCCGAGATCCCCTCTTTTTTGGCATATTCCAAAAAGCCTTTGGCAAATAAATAAATATAAGCTGGAGAACTACCATTAATGGCGATAATTTCGCACATTTTGTCTTTGGAAATCACTTCTACAGCACCGCTCAAGGCGAATAACTGGCGTACAAACTCAAATTCCTGGTTGCCGGTATGGTTACCCTTGCTCATGGCAGTTGCCCCCTGCCCCAACAGTAATGGAGTGTTTGGCATAACCAAAACCACTTTTGCTTCATATCCCAGCGCCTGGCACAGGTAAGATTCTGTGATCCCTGCCGCGATGGAAACAATAACGGCGTCTTGATTGATGATTGGTTTCAGGTTTTCCATTACCTCAGCAATATTTTGTGGTTTTACTGCCAACACAATATAATCAGCTTTGGCAACTTGTTCTAATTGCTGACAGACCTGTACCCCTTTTCGGGACAAAGTCTCATAATTTGCCTGTTTAATATCATATGCCAATAGAGAAATCTCTTCCATTTTACTGGAAATAATACCAGAAATAATGGCGGAAGCCATATTCCCCGAACCAATAAATCCAACTGTCTGACTCATACAAAATTCCTCCCTGGAGTCCATTTTTAATCTTGTTCTGTGTCGGCCATTGCAGCTTTGATCATAATAGCGCATTCCAAACGTTTTTTCTCCAATTCACAGGATAAATGATGTGGCTGGAACACACTGCCTGCATATTGCAGGTTATTTGCATTGCAACCGCCGCTACAATAAAATTTTGCCCAGCAGTTTTTGCATTCCTGTTTATCATAAATAGTGGTTTTTGAGAAATATTCTTTTTTATCCAAATCCAGGGTACCTTCGTCTAGGTTCCCCATTTTCCAGTCTTCCATCCCTACAAATTGATGGCATGGATAAATATCCCCTTCTGGTGTTACTGCTACATACTCGTTACCGCAGCCACAGCCACGCAGGCGTTTAATTGCACATGGGCCTTGGTTCAGGTCAATCATAAAATGGAAAAAGTTAATACCACTACCAGCTTTTTTCCGCTTGATAATCTCTTTTGCCAATGTTTCGTATTCCTCAAAAATACGTGGTAAATCCTCCTCAGTCAAGGCATAAGGCTGGTCATCCGAAGTAACAACTGGTTCCACAGAAAGCTGATCAAATCCAGCATCATTGATGTGGAGAACATCTTTAGCAAAATCCAGATTGTATTTGGTGAAGGTACCTCTCACATAATAGTCCTTATCTCCACGATGGTCTACCAGGTATTTATATTTTCCAATAATGGTATCATAGGAGCCAGTCCCATCCACGCGGGGACGCATCCTATCGTTGACCTCCGGACGACCATCCAAAGAGAGGACACAATTGGACATCTCCTGGTTGATGTAATCTGCTTTTTTCTCATCCAACAACATACCATTGGTGGTAATGGTAAACCGGAAATTTTTATTGTATTCTTTTTCTTTGGAACGGGCATAAGCCACCACTTCTTTGACTACATCAAAATTCATCAAAGGTTCCCCGCCAAAAAAGTCCAGTTCAATATTATGGCGTGTGCCGGAGTGTTCCAACAAGAAATCAATTGCTTTTTTACCGGTTTCAGCAGTCATTAATTTTCTGCCGTGACCAAAATCTCCTGTGGATGCGAAACAGTATTTACAGCGCAGGTTGCAATCGTGGGCAACATGTAAACACATTGCCTTGATTGGGGATGAAGTGAGAATATCCGAAAACTGCTCATAATCGTCTTCACTGAACAGGATCCCCTCTTGATAAAGTCCATACAGTTCATTATAGGTTTCTGCCACATGTTCTTTTGGATACTGGCTAAATTTTTCATACAGTGATTCCGGGCATACTTCCACCATAGGTGTGGAAAGCTCGTCCAGCATATCATAAGAGAGGTCATCCACAACATGCACCCCTCCGCTGTGTACATCCAGTACAATGTTATAGCCATTTAATTTGTATTTATGTATCATCCGGTTCTTTCACTTTCCTTTTTTATATTGGTATTTATAAAACTGGTTTATTCCCATAAAATATCCCGTCCGCAAAGCGCGGACGGGATATGAGGTTGCGCTTATTTGCTCAGACGCTCGCATTTTTGGTTTGCCACTGTGCAAGATGTTTTGCATGCAGACTGGCAAGATGCTTGACATTCGCCACAACCGCCTTTTGCAGCAGTTTGTTTTAAGTTTGCGTTGTTCAAAGTTTTAATGTGTTTCATATTATACACCCCTTTGCCACAAATAGTTTTGTATTATTATAACATAATCTGGAACGGTTTTCAAGCATAGGCCATAAAAATTTATCCTAATATTCATTTTATAGAATTTTGACCATCATATAAGAAAAATGTCATGTCATGATGATACTCTTTGATTTGGAAGGAACCATTTTTACTTTTTCTCCTTGTCATTCCCATGTGCTCATAAAACGGGTAATTGCAGCTGGTATCCGTAAACAAATAAAACTTTCTCAATTGTTCCTGTTTAAAATAATCCATCAGGCGTTGAAATAGTTGTTTACCCACTCCTTTTCCCCGACTTTCAGGATGGATTGCGAAAAAAGCGACTTCCGCATCATAATTCAAATTGGAATCCCTCAAAAATTCCTGGTCAATTTTTTCTACTGTTTGGAAAATCCCACTTACACTCCTTGCCTCTCTTGACAAGATAATAGAAATTGTTGAACGAATTTTTTGAAAATAAAAACGCCTTGATAATGGAAATCCTTTTAACTTTTTTCCCATAATAATGCCAATTGGTTTTCCGTTTTCAACCGCCACCTGGGTAAAAGTCTGATTCGCTAGACAATTCCCAAGATATGCTTTTGCGAGCTTTGCTGCTGTTTTTGGGGTACAGAATTTGTCATACCCCCAAGTAATCCGGATGATATTTTCTAGTGCTTTTCGGTCTTTGCTTTGATATTCCCGAAAGATAATTTGCTGTTGCATAGTCTGCTCCTTATCAATTTATTTTTTATCATTTTGTGATATAATAATCATAAATCATCCAGTAACTGTACAGTCAAGGAGAATATAAAAATGTTAGAAAACAGAAAAAAACAGTTCACAATTGGACAATTTGCAGCGTTGCATCAAATTAATAAAAAAACATTGATGTGGTATGATGAAATTGGGTTATTCCGTCCAGCAATCAAAAAAGAAAATGGATACCGATATTATACCTATCAACAAAGCTTTACTCTAAAAACAATTTTAATGTTACGCGAATTAAATGTTTCTATTCCAGAAATCCAGGAGTTGATGCTAGACCATTCCAGCGAGAAGTTAAGTTTTCTTTTTGGGGAAAAAATCAAAGAATTGGATCAGAGAATTTCCCATTTAAAAGAAATCCAAAAAACTTTGGAATATCACCAAAAAACCATTGTGGGTTTATCCAAAGCTGACCTCTCTAAAATTAGCATAACAGAAAAAGAAGAAGAATATTTAGCAATGGTCAACATCAATCATCAAACTTCTTTGGAACAGGAGGTCACAACAATGGTTGAAGAAATGAAAAAACATCCATTATGTTGGCTGCACAATGCTACATATGGTTCCATGATACCAGTAGAGCGGTTATATCAAGGAAAATGGGAGGAATATTCCGCGTTATTTGTGGTTGTTCCAAATGTAACTGAACAATCCGAAATTCGAATAAAACCAAAAGGTCTTTATCTAACGGCATACTGCAAAGGAAATTGGGATAAAATTCCTCAAAGGTATCGAGAAATTCTAGCCTATGCCCAAAAACACAATTTAATTTTAAATGGCTATGCTTATGAAACAGGGGTAAACGAGATTGCAATCCATACGATGGAGGAGTATATCACAAAAATAGAAATTCCCGTTCAATTAAAGTAATCAAACGGGAATATTTTATGATATTACAAGCAATTTCCGGATAGGTTTCTATATTAAGAACGGGATTTTCTTAAATTTACCCCAAAGATTCCGCCAATCATCGCTGCCACTACAACAGCGATATATTTTGTTAGGTTCTCGGCAAATGAGGAACCATCTGTCACAAAAAAAGAAGCAAAAAATAGAACAACAAAAAAGATTAAGCCTAAACCAACCCCTACCAACAATCCTTTTTTTCCTACAATTTTTGCCGCAATCAGCCCTCCCATAAAACTACCAATTGCCGCGGACATTGTTACCACAATCGAAATAGCAGTTGCTGGTACATTAAATTTGACAATAGCAAAGGCAAACAGGGCAGATAACCCAATCATCACCAAGGTACCAATCAATACACCAAAAATAATTGCCCGAAGCCAAACCACCATTGATTTATTTTGATGATCTGCCATGTTCATCCCTCCATCCTTTTGTTATTTGTAATATATTCCGTTTTGATGGACAATATTCCAATTTATATAAATTCCCGATACAAACAGAAACCCCGGGGGAATACTGATTCCACCGGGGTGTAGAATTTCCTGGTTATCTTCCTGCAATTATTTTGCGCTGTCAAGAGATTCGTTGCTTTGGATTGCCCAACGTTTAATTCTTACTTTAGAACGGTCGCTGCCTGTTTCAATGACAATATAATCGTCCTTTAATACAACTACACGTCCAATAATACCGCCGATTGTAACAACTTCATCGCCAACTTGCAAGCTGTTTCTCATTTCAGCAGCTTGTTTATCTTTTTTCTTTTGTGGGCGGATGATAAGAAAATACATTACGACAAACATCAATACCAATAAGATAATTGGCATAAACATTGAAGCTCCACCAGTTGCAGCAGTTTCCAATAACATTCCAAATTCCTCCATTATTTATTCTAAGTAACAACGTACATTATACATGGTTGTCCTGCTGATTGCAAGGGATTTCATAAAAAAATTGTAATGATTTACAATTTATACATAGAAAGGATTATATTCCAGTAATCCAAGCTTTTAACACTGCCGCGATCTCACGGAACCAAAACATAAATTCCAAGTCAAACCGGCAGGTTCCACTAACAGAATATGCTGTAACGCCTAATTGATCGGCGAACATTTGGGCACGATAACGGTGAAACGCATTGGTAATAATTACAATTTGTTCCCCTAAATGGTTTTGCTGGATTACCTGCAAGGAGTATTGTAGGTTCTGTTTTGTATTAGATGAGTTTCCTTCTTGATATATCCGGCTAGGGTCTATCCCTTGTTGAACCAAATATTTTTCCATAATTTCCGCCTCGGTGTAATCCTCATTTTTTCCTTGTCCACCACTGACAATACAGCTACTTTTTGGATTTTCTTTTAAGAACGCAACAGCTGCATCCAATCTAGCTTTCAACATCCGGCTAGGCTGGTCCTGTATAATTAAAGTCCCCAATACTACAACTGTCCCTTGAAAGTCCTTCCCTTTCCAGGTGTGGACGCCAAACGCCATAAAGCAGGAAACAATTCCGCCACACAGCACACCAATTGCCACCAATCCACAAACCAGTCGATATGTTAATCGAAGCCACCTGATCTGGGATAAATCCACACTGTATGGCAGGATAACAAGCCCAATCAACAAGATACCAAAACAAAAGAATAAAATAGGAAGGCTCTTACTGCTAAGCGTAAAAAGCTTGATAATCCCCAGCAGGGCAAAAAGGAGCCCTATGATTCCGACAATCCAACTCAATAAGAACAACACCTTGTTCATGCCCCAACAACAATAGTGGCAATTACCCCACTGCACACTCCAATTGCCATCACAACACACAAAATAATCGCTATTAACCGTTTTACATTGTCTTTCATTGTTTTAATCCTTTCTATTCCGGTTTATTTTTCCATATTACCAAGTCGTCAAAATTCTTTTTTGGCCTTTGAGGTGGAGATTCTTCTGGATACCCCAACGAAACAGCAGCTAGCAATTCGCCTTCTATATTGAGCCAATCACATAGTTCTTGATAGGCAAAATAAATATCACAAATCCATAGGCTGCCAATCTTTTTTGCGGTTGCCGCCAATAGGATATTCTGAATGGCAGCACTAACCGATTGATGGTTACATATCTCGAATACTCGTTCTTCCTGGGAGAGTTCCGCAAAGATATTGTCCCCCAAAGTGTTAAATACAAAAATCGTAACCGGTGCCTGCTCCATAATCCGCAGTGTGTATTTTGCTCCACTGAGATGCTGCCTACTGTTTGGAAGCAGCGGAGCACCATGTTCTTCCCGGTCAATCCCTTTCTGGAAGGCCTGAAGCATTCCTTGTTTGGCATCTCCTTGTACCACTACAAAAGACCAAGGCTGCCTGTTTTTAGAAGAAGGAGCATTCATTCCGCACTCTATGATTTCCCGAATATCTTTTTCCGGGATGGGATGACTGGAAAATTTCCGGATACTCCTTCTTTTTAGAATTTCTTGTAACATTTTACCTTTCTCCTGTTTTTGGTTTATCCAAGTATTGATTTCAGATTTTCTAGCTCTTTGGCAATGGTAGGTTGAATGCTACCATCCTCCGCAAATATGGATTTGTAGTCATATAAACCAAAGCCTTTGCAGTTTGATAACTGGCGAATACATTCTACCTGTCGCTTTAAAATATCATTGGAACTTTGCGCAACAGCCTGCCATTCCTGTTTTCCATTCCCTGCATGGGCATCGTTATCCAAACCTATTTTGTAGCAGGCGAGACCAATATATAGTTTTGTTTGGGTACCTTCTACCGACTGGTTCCACTGGGCGGCGGTTTGGTCAAATGGCTGGGAAGAATTCTGGAAACCAAAATAGATTTGAGGGACAATATAGTCGATTATACCATCGGTTTTTACCCATTGTTCCACATCTGCGAACAATTTATCATGGTTAGCGGAAAGGCTGGACTGAGGGCTGACTCCAACCTGAATTTCCGCTTTTGCCTGATGTGCAGCCTGATAAATTCCCTGCATCATTTGGGTAACACTGGAACGCCGCCAGTCTTCAATACCAACATTGCTTCCTAATTTTTGAAAGTAGCTAGTATCATTCTGGGGTAATTGGTCAACTCCACTAGGATAAAAATAATCGTCCATATGGATACCATCAATATCATAATTTTCTACCAGTTCCTTTATCCCATTTGAGATGAGTTGTTGTACTTCTGGGTTTCCTGGAATCAAAATCCATCTTCCTGTACTATCTTGCATCATATAATCAGAACGTTTGGAAGAATCATACCATGATTTTATGGGATAAGAATGAGCAATTTGTGAAAATTCTTGGTCAGTCATCGTTCTCATTGGATTAATCCAGGCATGTACAGCAATATTTTTTTGGTGTGCCTGCTCAATAAAAATCTGTAATGGGTCGTAGCCGGGGTCCTTTGCTAGGGTTCCGGAACAGGAGGATGACCAAGGATAGTATTGGGAAGGATACATGGCATCTCCAAAAGAACGTACATGCAAAAATAGGGTGTTACAATTTAACGATTGTAGGTTTTCCAGTACATTTTGTGCTGCCTGGGTAAACGCCTGCTGATCTTTGCCCTTGAATAGGATATTCCAATCCAAATAGGAAAACCAAACACTACGCATTTCCTCATTGGCATCGTTTAAATCAGAAAAATCCACCTGCTGGTTCATGGCGGGAATTTCCCCATAGTCTTGTTGGCTAGTGGAAAGGGATGTCCGGCTCAAATAAAAAAGGCCTAAAGCGGCCACCAATAAAAGCGCAATCCAAACAAAGCGTTTCATACAAATCACCCAGTTTTTAAAAGATAACCAATCATATGAAACAAACAGAAAAATTATGCTTTGGACTCTAACAGGAACAGTTTACTACAAAAAACAAAACTGACTCTGCATCTATACAGAATCAGTTTTGTTTCTAACAGAATCCTATTTTTTATACCTGATTAATACAAATCATTTACATTGCAGGATAACGCAGTAGCTAATTTATGCAGCGCCATCAACTGTGCTGTTTGATTGGTATCTGGACTTCCTTGCTCGAACTCCTGTATTTCTTGGAGACTTACACCGGATAATTGTGCCAGTTGGGACTGCGTTAGCCCACGACGTTCCCGAATTATTTTTAAATTGTTCATCTATTACTCTCCTTTTTACTACTTTTTCTATTATGATACCCTAAAATGAGAATACTAATAGAAAAAGAGGAGGGGCACATTAAAAAATGTACTTTTCAATTAAATATCTGAATTAATCTCTGCTTGATAGTTTTCTGTGATGAGAGTTAAGGAGCCATCTTTTTTTAGACGGATGGTAATATCCTTGGTTTTACTGCTATCAATCTGGATTTCAATCCCATCTTCAATCTGTTTTGTCTGCAATCCATATGGCGCTAACTCAGATTGCATTTCCGGTTGCTCATCAATTACACTTTCCATATGTTTAGAAAGTTGATATGTATCTTGGAATTTCATTTTGTATTTCATCTCATCCAATACTTGGTCTAAGCTTTCTTCTGATGGAGCAACTTTCAGTTCTCTTGATAGAGGTCTGGAAAGTTCTTTTTGGATAGTACCCTGTTCGTTTGTTGATTGGGCAATTGCCGCAAACTGTTGCGAAATATTTTGTTTGGAAAGCTCCATAGTAGGTGTTTGAATATTAGACAATTTATCTTCCATCATAAGTTCCTCATTTTCCTGATTTTCTTCTGATTTTTTACCATGTTTTACAGTGCGAATAAGTTGAACAATTTGGTAAACTACAAACAATGCACATGGAACTACTACAATACAGATAACAGCCAATGTTGTTTGTAAAAACTCAAATACTGCCCCCAAATAAGGAATATCGGTTTTTACTGCAGCGATAATGAAATCATAAGAAATATGGTCCTGGTTGGAAACCAAGGTAACTACTTTTTCGTTATTTTGAGTTAAAACAGTATCAATTTTCGCTGTTTGCAAACCATCTTCTGTCCGATAAATAATTCGATCCCCTTTTTGATATTCCTCTTTTACTTCGCTAATAGCAAGGGAATGTTGATCCTCCAAAGCATACAGATAATTTCCAAACACATGGAAATCCTCCCCTGCTTGTTTTGTTTGGAAGGTTTGAAACACAAACAATCCATAAAAAACTAATATGATAATATAAATAATAAAAATTGTAATTTTTGTTTTACGAAACCGTTTTTTTGCCACACATGTTCTCCCCTTTGTTGATTTTTTCATTCCAATCAATTATCCTTATTATCCTATTTTTTTCATAAAAAGTCAACCGCATTCTTCCATTTATCCAAATAAATTACGGAAAAATTGTCCCCGGTTTCGTTTTGGATGGCAACAATTGCATTGTTCTAGACAAACTAGTATCGCGTCTTCCCCTATTACATTGATATCTTTCCAGCAAATCACAATATCTTCTTCCTGCCCTAACAGGCCAAAAAATTTTTTTCTTCCTCCAATTACAATTGCCTGGATTTGTGCAGTACAGCTATCCAGTTCAAAATCATCTACTGTACCAATTTTAACACCATCTTTTAAATTAATTACGTCTTTACAGCGTAAATCTTCCCCACGTATTAGCATAGAACCCACCCTCTTTTGCAATAGTTTTAAATTTTATTTAAAAACAAGGATAAAAATAGGACAAATTTATACTTTTTTACCATTGACAAGCTTTTTCTCCTGTGTATAATAAAAAGTAAGGATAAGGAAAATGAATCCAAATCCGATTCCAAGATTAGAAAAGGAGTATGCGTTATGGTAACAGAAAAAATGTTTAACTCAATTGAAGAAATCCAACGTTTACAAGAACTTGCTTGCAGCACAGATGAGGACGTCACATTACATTCACTCGATGAGCAAATTGCTGTAGACGCAAAATCCTTTATTGGATTGTTCTCTTTGGACTTTAACCAGCCAGTAAAAGTGGTTTGTGATTCTGAGGAGTTCCACAAAAAACTGGCAAAAATTTAAAGATTTTCATTTGAAAAAGATTGATGCAAACAAAAATAATAGGATCGGAACTTTATCATTCCGATCCTTTTTCTTTTCCTGTGTTTTTATATTATGCCAAAACCTGGTCTCTATGGACACGGGTGCTTACTTGGGATTTACAGATAATAATCGCCAATATCCGCACAGTTACCTCAATACATGCCTGTAAAGCGCAAACCATATCAAATCCTGGCAGGGTTTCCAAACGGATATAGTTCTCATACTGTTCATCCAACCGCTCCAACAGGTCGAATAAATTGGTGGTAATCTGGGCATCCGCTAAAAAATTGACCTGCTCGCATGTACGGCGCCGCTGTTTGATATACCGGTTGAGCAAACTTTCGTATTTAAAATGTTCCCGCAAGCTGCCTGTAAATTTCTCTGAATGGGCATAGCAGAAAAAGTCACACAGGTAATGGCAAATCACCCCTAAACGGTCCGCTAACAGAAAACGGTTCATTTTTTCTTTTTCGCAATTGGCCAAATCGGAAATTTCCTGGCGGATATTTTCGTACATATCTTTTTTATAATGGGGGATCCGTTTACACTTTGGGGAAAAATCAGGCCTCATATTGCCATAGGCAAAAGTCATAACTGGTAAATGCACCCCAAATTCCCGTTGAATATATCTGCGGACAATCCGGCTCACATGTAAATGTGAATAGACGTTCAATACACACAGCTCCTTTACACACATAGTTTGCTATAAGGTTTCTGTTTTTATTTAAAATTAATAATTGTTTCTAATTTCTATATCACGGCTATTATAATACAATGTATGCAATTCGTCTATAGATATGAGAAAACTTTTATATTTTTTTTGCAAACTATGTATAATTTGCTGCAGATTTAACTGATTTTATTTATATATATATGCAAATAAAATAAAAATAATATGATAAAATTTTCCTAAAATGGAAAAAGGGCTTTAATATGCTAGAGTTACATTATTTGTAAAAATAAAAAATTGATTTTGTTTCATGTGAAACAAAATTTACATTTTTTTACTTAATTATAATTTATTTTGGGGACAAAGCAATAATATATTAAAAGAATATTCTCTACTCTAAATTTAACTTCTATTACTATCATATGGTATATTCGTTAGATATGCAACAAAAATTTTTAATTGATAATATAGAAATCCTCTAGTTTAATATTGTAGTAATGTAATAAAAAATTTTTATATTTTTGTTAAATATGATAATTTATAGAAAAGCTATTGACAAAATATAAAATGGTGTGTATAGTAATAGTCAAAGTTAGTTATAACTAACTTATGATTTTTTACTTGACAAGTTAGCATATGCTAATTTATAATAGTAAAACAGGTTAAACAATTGATTTGCAGTAACGCATAGCAATGCCAAAAAATAATTGCACCATTCTGGTGCTTTTTATAAGATGAAAAGTTAGCACATGCTAACAAAATAAGGAGGATATTATGAGCATCGTCATTATTGGAGGCAACGAGTGCATGACCTGCCAATATCAATCCATATGTAAAAAATATGGCTGTAAAGCAAAAGTTTTTGCAAAAGAAAAAGGGGCGTTGAGAAAAAAACTAGGATGTCCAGATTTAATGATTTTATTTACCAATACAGTATCCCATAAAATGGTACTTAGTGCATCCCAAGAGGCGAAAAAGAATCATGTACCCATTGTCCGTGTGCATACCAGCAGTGCCTCTGCGCTGCACAATGTTCTGGCGGAACACTGCCCACAATAACGGATAGGAGGATTGCCATGTTTGAAAAATATTTGGTAGAACTATGTTCCCCTACTCTGGCTTCCTTAAAAACAGCCAGTCTGTTTAACTTTTCATTTTCTTCTGATTTGGAGTTAGAACAACAACTAAATTGCTGGAACTACAAACTCAATCAAAAAGGAATTTTTATTGTAGTGTTACGAAAAAAAGAGCACCATGCGTTGATTTATGTGTTCCGCAAATCTAAATTAAAACAGGATTTGAACAAGCCGGGTGTTCGCTGCTTTTTAAAAAGCTGTGGATATATGGAAACTGACCTTGATAGCGCTATCCAACAGTTACAGGGTCGTTTTTGTGAGATGGATGAATTTCCCCATGAAATTGGCTTGTTTCTGGGGTATCCATTGTGGGATGTGGTTGGATTTATTGAAAATGAAGGAAAAAACTGCAAGTGTGTTGGTTGCTGGAAGGTTTACTGCAATGAATGTGAAGCAAAACAGATATTCGCCAAATTCAAAAAATGCAGGGATGTGTATTGGCGGCTATACAACAATGGACGAAGTATTTTGCAGCTGACTGTGGCTGCTTGATATACTATTTTTTAAGAAATGAGGTTAATATTTATGAGTAAAGTTGCAGTTGTATACTGGAGCGGTACAGGAAATACTGAAGCGATGGCAAACCAAGTTTTAGCTGGTGCTATCGAAGCAGGTGCGGAGGCTACCTTGTTTACCGCATCCGAATTTGACGCAGATATGATGGATCAATACGACGCTATAGCATTTGGGTGCCCTTCCATGGGAGCAGAAGAACTGGAGGACAGTGAGTTCCAGCCGATGTTCACCACCTGCGAACCAAAATTGAACGGTAAAAAAATCGCTTTGTTTGGTTCCTATGGCTGGGGTGACGGCGAATGGATGCGTACTTGGGAACAAACCTGTAAAGGAGACGGCGCGAACCTGGTTTGTGAAAGCGTTATTTGCAATGAATCCCCTGACAGTGATGGAGAAGCAGCATGCCAGGCGCTGGGTAAAGCCTTAGCGAATTAATTTGTTGTAACATGTATAAACACATTGTACAGGTACCGTATTTCACCATTTAGAAAAAGTTGAAATCATATCAGTTGGTTATCAGGATGTAGTGTTTTTCTGCGTCCTGATACTGCTGTTTCTATAAACCCTTGGCTTTATCCCCTATTTGGTGTGTACTATTTTTTCGGAATATTAGTTTAGTATAGAGGAGTATTTCAAATTATGATGATTAACAAACGGTTGATTGGCACTGTCAGCGAAAGCAAAAAATACATCGCTGCCAACGTGGTGTTGCAATGGTGCAGCCTGCTTGCCAACATCAGTATGATTTTTGCGATTAGCCAACTATTGCAAAAATTGTTGACACAAACCCTGGGTGCCACCACTATAATCGCCACAACAGCCATTATACTTGTGTCAATCCTAATCCGGTTTGTCTGTACTACTGGGGCAGCTAAAATGAGCTATTTTTCTTCCAAATCAGTAAAAAAGATCCTGCGGCAAAAAATTTACCAAAAACTGCTAAAATTGGGAGGGTCTTATACGGATAAGATTTCTACTTCTGAGGTAGTGCAGATGTCAGTAGAAGGGGTAGACCAATTGGAAACCTATTTTGGAGCTTACCTACCCCAGTTCTTTTACAGCATGCTTGCGCCTGTTACCCTGTTTGCTGTATTGAGCGTGATCAGCTTGAAAGCTGCAATCGTCCTGCTGATCTGTGTACCACTTATCCCAGTTGCCATTGCGGCGGTGCAAACCTTCGCCAAGAAGCTTTTGTCGAAATATTGGGGGCAGTATACCGCTTTAGGGGATACTTTCCTGGAAAACCTGCAGGGGCTGACTACTCTGAAAATTTACCAATCTGATGACTTCAAAAACCAGGAAATGAACCGGGAGGCGGAAAAATTCCGTAAAATCACCATGAAAGTGCTGACTATGCAGCTCAATTCTATTACCATTATGGATCTGGTGGCTTATGGCGGTGCTGCTTTAGGGGTGATTATCTCGGTAAACGAATTCCAGGCGGATGCCATTTCCTTTATGGGATGTTTCGCGATTATCCTGTTGTCCGCTGATTTCTTCCTACCCATGCGCCAGCTGGGTTCGTTCTTCCACATTGCGATGAACGGGATGGCTGCCAGTGATAAAATCTTCCGTTTGCTGGATTTACCTGACCCAGAGCCGAAAACAGCTACAGTGTCTTCTGATCACTATGCTATTCAATGTAAGGATTTGCGTTTTTCCTACAATGAAGGCCGGGAAATCCTTCACGGCGTCCATATGGAATTTCCAATGGGGGGATTTATTTCCTTGGTTGGGGAAAGCGGCTGCGGGAAATCTACCATTGCTTCCCTGCTCATGGGACGAAACCAGGGCTACACAGGAAGTATCACCATTGGGGGGATCGAATTATCCCAAATTGCGGAGTCCAGCCTGATACGGACGATTACTTATATCAGCCATAACAGTTATTTGTTAAAAGGGACGGTAAGGGATAACCTGCTGATGGGGAATCCAAACGCTACCGATCAACAACTTTGGGCAGTATTAGAACAAACCAATCTGGCGGATTTCCTCCGGCAGGAAAACGGATTGGATACCCTATTGCAGGAAAAAGCCAGCAACCTTTCCGGCGGGCAGTGTCAACGCCTGGCTTTGGCACGCGCCTTACTGCATGATACCCCGATTTACATTTTTGACGAGGCAACCTCAAATATTGATGTGGAGAGCGAAAACGATATTATAGAGCAAATCCACCAACTGGCAAAAACAAAAACCGTCCTTTTAATTTCCCACCGCCTTGCCAATGTGGTTGCTTCTGATTGTATTTATGTATTGGAAAAAGGCAACCTGGTAGAGAGCGGAACCCATCAGCAGTTATTGGAAAAACAAAATGTATATGCCCATCTATGGGAATGCCAGCAAAGCCTGGAACATTATCAAAAAGGCGGTGAAATCCGATGAAAAAAAGAAGCAACTTTCAAATTATGGGCCGTTTGGTAGGCCTGGTAAAACCTTTAATCGGATTTATGATACTGGCAATTATCATGGGGGTAATCGGATTTCTGGCAGCTATCTCCATTACGGTATTTGGCGGATACGCCATGTTGGACGTGCTGCAAATGTCAACCCCAATTACCTTAAAAACAGCTGTGGTATGCGTTATTGTTTTTGCGTTGGTTCGTGGTTTCCTTCGGTATGCAGAGCAAGCGTGTAACCATTTTATTGCCTTTAAACTATTGGCGTTAATTCGTGATAAAGTGTTTCAAGCATTGCGCAGGCTCTGCCCCGCCAAACTGGAGGGAAAGGACAAAGGGAATTTGATTTCGGTTATCACCTCAGATATTGAACTGTTGGAGGTCTTTTACGCCCACACCATCTCCCCTATCGCCATCGCCATTTGTATGGCAGTGATTATGACCATATGGATTAGCTGCTACCATTGGTTGCTGGGACTAATCGCTCTGGTAGCATATCTTGTGATTGGGGCGGTAATTCCAATTGTTATTTCCAAAAAAACCGGGGATAGCGGAATGGTGTTCCGTTCCAAATCCGGTGAATTGAGCAGCTATGTGTTGGACAGCCTGCGGGGGTTAAAGGAAAGCATCCAATACGGCACTGGGGAACAACGCCTGGAACAACTGAACCAACGCACTGACCAGCTTTCCAAAGAGGAAGCAAAGATGAAACGGCGTACCGGTCAGAATATGGCCGTTACCAACACGGCTATTTTGGTGTTTGATCTGGTCATGTTACTGGTAGCCGCCCTGTTATACCACAACCAAATGGTAGCGTTTGACGGGGTATTGATTCCAGTGGTTGCGATGATGTCCTCTTTCGGTCCGGTGGTCGCCCTGGCAAACCTGGGCAGTACCTTACAAAATACTTTCGCGGCCGGCAACCGTGTACTGGATATTCTGGATGAATCCCCTGTCGTGGAAGAAATTACTGGAAAACAAGAAATCAACTTCCAGGGTGCAGAGGTAAAACAGGTTACGTTCTCTTATGGGAATGAAACGATTTTGTCCAACCTGAACTTGCAAATTCCGCAACACCAGGTAACCGGCATTGTAGGGAAAAGTGGCAGTGGAAAATCCACCCTGTTAAAATTGATGATGCGGTTTTGGAAGGTACAGCAAGGGGAAATCGCTATATCCGGCAAGCAGATAGACCAAATCAACACCACCAACCTGCGGGAAATGGAAAGCTTTGTAACCCAGGAAACCCACCTGTTCCATGACAGCATTGAAAACAATATCCGCATCGCCAAACTAGACGCTACCCAGGAAGAGATTGTCGCCGCATGTAAAAAAGCTTCCATCCATGAATTTATCATGAGCTTGCCAAATGGATACCAAACCAATGTGGGGGAATTGGGGGATACCCTATCCGGTGGTGAAAAACAGCGGATTGGTTTAGCACGCGCGTTCCTGCACGACGCTCCGCTGATTTTGCTGGACGAACCCACCAGTAATCTGGATAGCTTAAACGAAGCGGTTATCCTGAAATCATTGCATGAGGAACGGCAGGATAAAACCGTTGTTTTGGTATCTCATCGAGAATCCACCATGGGGATTGCAAACAAGGTGTATTCTGTGGAACACGGGAGGATGAGCTGATGGCAAAAGATTTACAATCCAAACGGGAACAGGAAAAACGGATGGTTTCTGAAATGATCTTGCTGTATTGCAGGAAGAACCATCACACCCAGCGGCTTTGTTCTAATTGCCAAAATCTGTTAGATTATACCGTGGAACGAAGTAATAAATGCCCTTTTATGGAAACAAAAACCTTTTGTTCTGCCTGTAAAGTACATTGTTATCAACCAAAAATGCGGGAGAAAATCCGCCAGGTAATGCGGTTTTCCGGACCAAGGATGTTATTCCATCACCCTGTTATGGCAATCCGGCATTTCATCGAAACCAGAAAAGAAAAGCGTAAAAATGGAGTGTGATGTATGAAAAAAATAATTTATATCACTGTAGGATGTATCGGTTTGGGTTTGGGCTTTATTGGGGCAATATTGCCGTTGTTACCAGCATTCCCTTTCCTACTATTGGCGGCGGTTTGCTTTGGAAAAAGTTCTAAAAAATTAAACGATTGGTTTGTGGGCACAAAACTGTACAAAAACAATCTAGAAAGCTTTCGTAAAGGGCAAGGAATGACCTGGAAAACCAAAATGAAAATTATGGTGATTGTTACCCTAACCATGAGTGTAGGTTTTATCATGATGAGCAACGTACCAATTGGTCGAATTGTCTTGGTTGGCGTATGGGTATTCCACATTTTTATTTTTGTCTTTGGAATCAAAACAAAAAAACAGGAACAGCCAAACCATCAGATGTTCCACCCATATCATGATATTTGTGAGGATTAAAACTGTGCCATCCTGGAAATAGGACGATTGGTTTCGCTACATTAATTTTAAAACCGCCTTGAATCATCAAGGCGGTTTCTTGTTGTCTGCCTAAGTGAACCCCCTAGTTTAGGGTAGAAAAAAGTTCGGAATGGTTTGCCATTAGAACGCCCGGTTTATGAGAAAAAGTATATAGAACATCAACCAATGGCAAATCGCTCGCATGTCGGTATTTGAAGGAACCTAAGAGGTAATGAAATGATATTGTTTCGCACTCCTTGCGAGGTGCTAAGCCGGTAAAAGAACCTTCTAGTACTTACCACAATCCACCACTAAATTGGTGGATTTGCCGAAACTCCTTTATTCCGCCGGGAATAAAAAAATGCAGGCAACCTGTTCCCGCATCGTTTGGCTTTTAAGGGTACTAGGCTCCCCTTGTTTTCGCTTTTTCAAAGACAAGGGGAATTTTCGCGCTTTCTTTATGAAGGTGTATACTGTGGTATCGAGAAAATCGATTGTTCCCCTATCCAAGTGTATAAAATAATAATACATCTGTACACCTTCCATACAGTTCCAATTATTTTGATTTCTGCTGTTTCAAAAGGATTCCGCATACAATGACCGCAACCAAAAACAGCAGGATCAAGTACCACAAGTTTTCTAACCGGAATCCATTATCCTGCATTAAGAGGTTTCCCCAAGTAGCGGGAAAGAGTTTTCCAATTACCTGAAAAGCTTTTGGCAGCAGTTCCATCGGAAACATAATACCCGAAAGCAGAATGGATGGCAAAAACACAAGCTGTGAAACCATCGTCAGCTTTGCTTGGCTTTTTACAACTAAGCCCAAAACACTTCCAATACTCAGTGATACAGCCATATAGAGGGCAAGCGCAAGGAAAAACAGCGGAGGGTTTACTGGCAAAGACGCCTGAAACAAGATGGGAGCCAACAAAAATAGGATGATACACAACATCATTAAATGAAGAAACGCAGAGACAAACATTGTGGCTAAGCCTAAACATATGGGCACTCCATTTGCTTTGTACATCTTTTTTATGTCACTGCCATAGGTTTCGGCTAAAGAGGGAGGCAATCCGATCAAAGCACCCATAGACACCCCCATTACAATCATTGCTGATATCAGTGTATGTTTCATTTCCGGCATGATAGAGGTAAAAACACCACCCATGAGCAGAAAAAACAGGAGCGGAACAAGATAACAGGTGACCAATAACGATTTACTTCTGATATCCAGTTTCCATTGTAATGCCACGCTATACAAAAAATTTCTCATTTCTCCGACCTCCTTGCCATTTCTAAAAAGTGCTGTTCCAAGGTACCCCTATCCACCTTAATATCCAATACCTCAATCCCTTTTTGTTTTAACTCGCCAAGCAGGGAGAGCAGGCTGTCTTCGATATTGTCAGTTTCAAATGTATCACTTCCCTGCTGAGTTTTAATATGGATCCAGTATTTTTTTCCGATTTTGTCAGTTAGTTCTGAAGGTGTTCCGCAAAACACAATCTTTCCATCATTTAAAATCGCGATCCGGTCGCACAGTGTTTCCACTTCCGCCATATCATGGCTTGCCAAAACAATTGTTTTTCCCTGCGATTTTAGTTTTCGGATTTGAGTATGCAGCGATAATCTACCCTCAACATCAAGTCCTGCTGTTGGCTCGTCAAGAAAAATAATATCTGGACGACTGATCAGGACAAGGGCCAGGTGCAACCGCCTTTTCTGGCCTGTGGATAGCTGTATATATTGCTTTTTCTCGATTTCCTGAATTCCCAGTGACTGAAGTATAGCGATATCAACCTTAGTTTTATTCCATCTGGCAAATAGTTTGACGGCTTCCATGGGTTTGATATGGGCTGGCAGGGAAGATGACTGTAATTGAATACCCATTTTTCCATTTACGGTAACCGTTCCACTGTCATACTTCCTCAATCCCTCCATACATTCAAGGGCTGTAGTTTTTCCCGCCCCATTCACACCGAGCAGGGAAAACACCTCTCCTTGCGCAATTTGAAAATCAAGCCCTTTGAGGACCATATGTTCACCATAGCTTTTTGTTAATCCATGAACTTGAATGGCATCGATCATGTTTCTACCCCCTCAAATGGATTAACACCAAGCCTGGAAAAATAGATTTCCAAAGCTGGTTCCAAATAGGCATTTAGTTTTTTCTGCTTTTCTTCCCACTCATTTGTGGTATTATTTAACTTTCCAAATTCTATCAGTTTTGGCAGCATACTCATATCACCTTCTGTAAACTCCATAATTAAATCCCAATACACTTTGGTAAGGGTCTGGCATTTTTCATTTTCAGGTGGGATATTGTCTTTTTGGAGCTGTATGATTTCATCACTGATACGGTTAAACCTCTCTATAAAAGCAAAGCCACTTTCCTGGTCAAAGCGTGTGCGGATATAGTCCAGCATATCATCATCAAAATATTTAATCAAAAAGTAAAACTCGTTATTCATTTGCAAGTTAACGATAATATCCGCATATTTTTTGAAATTCACTGTTTGCATTTGTAGCACTTCTGTCCGTAATTGCTCTATTGCTGCCAAAGAAGCGGATAGTTGCTCTATTTTTTGGCGGATATCATCTGCCTGCTTACTAAGTATGTTTGCAACATCAGAGGGAGTATCCAAAGAGATTAGCTGTTGTTTGATATCTGCAAGGGAAAAACCTAATGATTTTAAGGATAAAATCTGATGTAGTGTAATTAAATCCTTATCGGTATAAAGCCTACGCCCGCCTTCGCTCTCTGCGGATGGAGAAAGTAGCCCCTGTTTATCGTAATATTGTAGGGTACGGACCGTAACCCCCATTTTCTTTGCCACTTCACCAACTGTCATATATCCTTCTGGTATTGATTTCGATTGTTTCATCATTATTCCACCTCCTATATTGATTATAAATCATTACGTTGCGTCACAAGCAATACCTTTTTAAAAAATTATTATATATTAACAATCTTTCTTCACTTTTGCAGGTAGCTTAGGTAAGCGATTTAAGAGTTTACTAAAAAATGATAGTTTGTTTCACTAAACATGCTCGAAGCCATCGTTTTTTTTGTGATGGTTTATAACAAAAGCGGCAGAGAAAAATCCTCTACCGCTTCCTAATATAAAAATTCTGACATAGCTACCATTTGATTGTAATTACGATTTTTGTTTGATAAGGAATGTTTGCTGGCCGATTTCCAAGAATTCTAACCAAACATCAATTCCACCAGAAATACCAGGTAGTAGATTTGGATAAACTATCCGCTAAAGAGCCGATATTCCCCTCTTCTACAGGACATTGGTCGATAATGTCCGGACAGAAGGCGTATTGCTCTAAAGCAAGCTGTAAAGCTTTTTCTCGTGGAACTGGGGTTGAAAGAGAAAATTCCAATACATCATGGGTAATTACTGCTGGAACTGCCCCATATTCATGATACCAGTATTTAGCAATTGCAATCATCTTCAATGGAGATGGGCAATCATTCCAACCTCCAAAAGGAATCCAGGCAAACACTTCCCAAGGATTTTTTACTGGAATTTTTGCCAAGGTAACTGGAACTGTCATTTTGGTGTTAAAATCCCAGTATCCATAAAATACGCTAATAGCATCTCCACCAATCATTGGGCCTTTAATTTTAGCATCCCAATCCAATCCATGCTGTTCGGTTTCTTCTTTTCTTATTTTCAATAGATGATCCAGTAGCTGTTTTCCATCGGGTAATGGAGAACTCAAAATTCGTTTCCGGTAAGCTGCTACCCTTCCTGGATGAAATCGAGCTGAGATCCGTTTATTTTCTGGATCTGAATTCATAAAAAGATTTTCCCATAAAAGATCATCTTCTGAGGTAACTAACATTGGGGTAAATCCCTGCTGTTTTCCTTCTACAGACGCTTTATAAAACGTTTCCATTAATGGGTCATCATCTAACATTGGCTGAAAAAGCTGGCAAGGACAATTGAAATAATCGGACATTTCTGTACTTAGTAAATCTTTTTTTGGGTTTGTATTCATTGATGTTCCTCCTTGATCCAGGCTGCTAACGCTCTGGTAGGAATCCGCTTATAGGGGGAATCCAAATAAAATTGCTATAAAATTAAAAAGCCTATCCTTCCGGTATGCCCAACAATCCATAAGGATAGGTTTTAAAAAAGCAGGAAACAAACTTTTATAGGCTCCTTTTTTCCTTAAAAATCAATTTCCCACATGACCTATTTCTATATTATACCATAAGTTATCACTTTTTACAATATATGATAAATAAATTATTTGTTTTCGGGCAGTATGTTCACATAAAATACGAAAAATGGCTAATGCAAGTTTTTTAGAATGATACTATTCAAACAGTTTATTTAAATCAATTGAAAAACCAATTTTTTTTAATTGTTTTAGTACATCCAATTGCCAGTTTCCCGTATTAGTATTCACAATGTCTTGTAAATCAGGCGGAAGTTCCAATAAGCCACTGGATAATAACAAAGTTTTATCTTTTCCAAGCTTTCCAGTTAAATACCCCGCCCCAAATAGAACAGATTGCCCTGCACGAGAGTGAAATTCTTTTTCCTCATTTGGTTTTCCAGTATCATCTTCGGAAAACAAGACAATGCTTGCGATAATATCCTGGTTTGCCTGTACCTGTTCCATCATGGTATACCCTTGGGTTAACATAATTGGTTGTATATTTTGTTTCTCCAACAATTTGATTACTACATCTTTAAACTGGCTATTACGACCATGAAGCAAAAATACTTTATTGCTGAATTGTTTTGGTTCTACATGGGCAGGTTTTTCCGCTATTGTCCCCCCTAATTTTTGAAGGTAATTTTCAAATTCAATTTTTGTTTGTTCCAATCCTTCTATACAATCCGCAGAAGCACTGGAAAAATCCCAAGATTTTGGGGTGAAATTTCGTTTATGGAACTGGGTGTACTCTGAGCTAAATTCACCATATTGTTTTGAAAGGAAATTTAATACTTTACTGTGCCAGGCATTAAAAGCCGGATGTTGGAATGTGACATTTTTTTCAATTAATTCATCAATTTCCTGATATAAATGTTCCAATTTATCTTTATTATTCATAATTACCACTCCTCAATCCACTGTTTCCAAATTCTATTATAATCAAAAAACGTAAATTTGTCGAATCCATTTTATCATCTTACAGAGTTCACAGAAAAAATGGTAATTTTTTGTAAATTCAGAGCATGGACAAAACTTTCTTACATGATTATAATAAATAATTAGAATCTATTAGAGGAGGACCAGTATGAAATTTAGAAATCCGCTTTTGGTAGTATCCAACCTGGAACAATCAAAATCCTTTTATTCAAAAGTATTGGGGTTGCACGTTACTGTTAATTTCGGCCAAAATGTTACATTGACAGGAGGCATATGCCTGCAAACGAAAAAGAGTTGGCTGGAAATAATCGAGCATCCAGAAGAGGAATTATATTTTGGAGGAAAAAATACAGAACTCTATTTTGAGGAAGATAATTTTGACCAATTTATTGAAATGTTAGAGGATTTGCCAGAAATCCAATACGTCCATCCAGTAAAAGAGCATCCATGGGGACAACGGGTTGTCCGCTTTTATGACCCAGATATGAATATAATTGAAGTTGGTGAAAACATGAAAATAGTTTGCCAACGGTTTTTAAATCAGGGATTGACCATAGAACAGGTGGCAAAACGAATGGATGTCCCTGAACAATATATAAAATCCTATTGCTATTAAGAAAATCCTTTTTTTAATAAAAAGTGAATGTGAAACAAAAAAATCGTATCCTATTGAGGATACGATTTTTTTGTATTTAGTAGTGTCCATTTTATTAAGAATACGAAATGACACTATCATAATGTGATAATGCAAACTGTTTTTGCCAATTGTGTTTTCCATAAATTGTTCTATCAAACGGTTTTATGTATTCAAGAAACGAACCCTCAAAAAGATATATTGTTGTAATAAAAAGGCAGTCAAAACAAATGTTTTCCTTACCAAAAATTACAATATTTAAATTTTTTATGGTTTTTATTTGCTGTATAGGCCGTAAAGTGTTTTGTGTTTACAATAAATTTCTTAAAAATATTTTTTATATATGTAAAGTAAATTACTTTACTTGCTATAAAGAAAATATGATATTTTCTTAATTTTTAAAGATATTTGTCTTGAAAATATCTTTATATCTTGTAAAGTAAGTAACTTTACAAGATATAAACCGCTTATTATTTTCTAAATATGGAATAAAAACATCTCTTATTCTAAAAGTTATCTATTTCAAATAGTTTTATTCCTCGAACCTCTTGCACACACTATGTTTTATCAAAATATTGTGTAAAACACAGGTCTCCCCTATTGCGAAAGAGGAGACCTGTGTTAAATTAATGAGGGCTTTCTTCTAAAATATTGGTTATTTCTGTTTTGGTAATAACTCCACAAGCTTCCATTCGCTTTAGAACCTGACGTAATCGCTGCTCTGCTAGTTCTGGATTATCACTTGGAGAATATGCGGAAGGCGCATTGGGGATACCTGCCAGCATAGCTGATTCATAGGGGGTTAGTTCTTTTGGTGATTTTCCAAAATACTTTTGGGCAGCGTCATAAATTCCGTAACAGCCGTTTCCAAAATAAATGGTATTAACATATAGCGATAGTATTTCTTTTTTTGTATAGTTCCTTTCCAAATCAAACGCTACAAAAATCTCAGCAAATTTTCGCTCTAACTTTTTTTCCTGGGTAAAATACAGATTTTTTGCTAGTTGCTGGGTGATGGTACTTCCCCCTTCCGCAAAAGACAGGGTTTTTATATCATTCCAAGCTGCTCTGCAAATCGCAATTGGATCCACACCATGGTGTTGTTGGAACCGATGGTCTTCCACCGCAACAACCGCATGGATATAAAATTCTGGAAGTTCCTCATAGGGAGTGTAATGCTGTTTGGATTCAATCCCCTCTACAAGCTGAGATAAAGGATTATCTTTGATTACCCCTTGATACAAAAAATATCCTTTTGTGCCATAAATAAGCCCTATCGCCAACACAATACAAAGAAAGATTGACCCAATTCCAAGAATCCATTTTATTAATTTTTTCATCAGGGACAAAGTACTCCTCCCACTTTAAAGTGTTTGATTACTCCCGTTGCAGATGTCGTAGAATAAAATCCGCTAACATCCAAATGGATACTACTAGGAATAATAAAACCGCAATTGGAATGGCTATTACAGCAATGACTGCTAGGGAAAACCATACAGTAACAGTTTGTAGACATTTTTTTGATTTTATACCAAAACGATGAAAATATTGATTATTCTTTCTAATAATATGGTTTGCTGTTTGCATACCAGCAGCCTCCTTCCAATTTTACACAATCCTTAGGTTTGGTACTCCACATTTAGCTCTACTGAACCACTAAAATCCTCGTAATCTACCATGATGTAGTTCCCTCCACCAGTAAAACTGAAAGTGGTATGGAAACTACCATCCGCTTCTGGCGTTAGTATTGTGACCTCTGTCCCCATCCGTACCCTGATTTGTGCAGTGCCAGCCATTGGTTGAATATTACCTGCCACTGATACTGTGCAGGTTTGAATGGAAGTCCCGCCAAAAACTACATCTTTGCCGGTTTGATGGTCACATAGGGCAGTATATTTTCCAGTATAATCGTCCCGTCTGTTCCGCTCCCCGATTAAATCTCGGTCACTGGTGAGTTGGTGCCTGCCAATATCTGAGATAAAATTATTAAAATTGTTTAATACCGTATCCTTAATCCGTTCACGGTCCTCTGTGTGGAATACACATCCACACAGGCTGACCGAAATCAGGAGACTAAGGATAATTAATACCAGCCGTTTCATGCCGCTTCCTTCTTCCTGTTACTTACAATGCTGTAATAAGATTTTGAAGTTACCAAATATACAATAATGTAGAACAAAGCAAACAATAAATAACTTCCGATGGTAATGCCAATCAATAAACCAGTATTTGTTAAGCTAAACAAAACCAGCATTTTCTTAATTAGTGGGAACGCAAACGCCGTATGCACTCCAGCTGCGATTAAAGGCAAGAAAAATACAGTCAATACCTGAGAATTAATACTTTTTTTGATTTCTTTTTTGGTCATACCGACCTTTTGTAAGATTTCAAACCTGCCTTGGTCTTCGTAACCTTCTGTCACCTGTTTGTAGTACATGATTAAAACAGCACCAAGGATAAATACAATCCCCAAAAGGACGCCTAAGAAAAACATTCCACCATACAAGGCGTAAAATCCTGACCGTTCCGCGGCAATGCCTTCCGAAATTACTTTTGGAAACTGATTATCTTCCTGCTGCATCTGGGCAATTTTCCGATCAATTTGGTTTTGAATTTCTATCTGGGTATGGTCATCACAATCCAGATTAAAACCGTAGTAGTCTTTGCAAGCAGAAGCTATTTCATCTCCATAAATGGAATATTGTGCATTATAAATGCCAATCATCGTATCTTTTGGTACAAACAGGTAAATAGAAGATGTTATCATCATCGCATCGTCCCCATTTCCTACAAATTCTGGCACTGTTTGCTTGATTGTTACGGTGCCAAAGTTTTCAAGGGAAATGGTATCATAGGGATAATCCGATTTTGTTGCAAACAAGAGTGCTTCGTTTTCCCCTAATGTTTCATTGGTTCCCATAAGCTTGTTATAGTCATCAATTGGGACCACATAAATTTGGCGTACATTTTCAATAGAGGACATTAATTGCATGGTATCTATTTTGCTTTGGCCAAAAATCACCTGATCCTCCTGGAAAAAACCACCTACAGATAAATACTGATAATGTAACTGATCTTGTTCCTCTTGGTTGTTTTGTTGTAATACTTGGTCAATTGTACTGTGAACATCATCAATGTAATGCTCCT
Organism: Clostridium facile; assembly: GCF_014297275.1. Lineage (NCBI taxonomy): Bacteria > Bacillati > Bacillota > Clostridia > Eubacteriales > Clostridiaceae > Clostridium > Clostridium facile. Next base: position 915,238 of record NZ_JACOQK010000001.1, on the reverse strand, counting down.
CCATTGTGGTAGTTTCCACCAAAATATCCCGAGGATAACGGGAGTGCAGGCTGTCTTCCGCTCCAATGTACAGGCAGGCTGTGGATGAAATAATCACTAATACCATGGTAGACAGGATACAGATAGAAGCCAAACCTGCCCCGTTCCGTTTCATACGGTATACCATGGAGGAAACCGAAACGAAATGGTTTGTTTTATAATAATAGCGTTTATTTTTCTGTAATAACTTGCACAGCGCAACAGAACCTGCAATGAATAGGAGATAGGTTGCTATAATTACCATAATAACCGCTACAAAAAACCACATCAACGCAGAAATTGGATCTTGGATAGACAAAGCCAGATAGTAGGCAGCTGCTAAAAGAATAACTCCTAAAAAAGCAACTATCCAGTTTGCTTTTGGCGGTTTTTCTCCTACATTATCACTACGCAATAATTGGATTGGATTAGAGAGATGGATTTGCCGCAGAGAATTTAATAAAATCAAAAAGAAAATTCCAGCAAATACAATGAGTGTTACCCAAATTGATTGAAAACTGACGGTAAATGAAAAACTAATGTCCCCATCTAACATTTGGGTCATAATCAATTCCCCAACCTTGGAAAACAGGATACCACAAATCAGTCCACCAATTATGGAAATCACCGCGATAATAATGGATTCCCATATTAAAATACGAGCCAAATTCCTTTTCCCCATCCCCAGGATGTTATACAGCCCGAATTCTTTTTTTCTTCGGCGGATTAAAAAAGAGTTGGTGTAAAACAGAAAAATTAACGAGAACAGACCAATAACGCCGCAACCCATTGAAAGGATGGATTGCATGACATCTACACCCCGCATGTTGTACAATACCTGGCTGGATGTTAAAAATAGGATAATGTAAAACATCATAACCATTCCAATACAGGTTAAAATGTAAGGAAGATAGGTCTTTTTATTTTTTGCAATGCCGGTAAAGGCAAGTTTGGGGTAAAATCCTAATTTCATTATTGATCACCGCCTGTTGCCAAAAGTGTTAAGGTATCCGAAATTTTTTGGTATAGCTGTTGGTCGGTACTATTTCCACGGTAAATTTGATGGAAAACTTCTCCGTCCTTGATAAATAATACCCTTTGGGCATGGCTCGCCGCTTTGACCGAGTGGGTTACCATCAGAATGGTTTGACCATCCCGGTTAATATTGGAGAACAGCTCCAACAATTCATCAGTGGATTTGGAATCCAAAGCGCCGGTTGGTTCATCGGCAAGAATGAGCCTTGGATTGGTAATCAACGCCCTAGCAACCGCTGCACGCTGTTTTTGACCACCAGAAACTTCGTATGGATATTTGGATAATAACGGTGTAATCCCTAGCTTTTCCGCAATAGGAGTGAGTTTCTGCTTCATTTCCTGAAAATTTTTCCCCGCAAGTACTAATGGTAAAAAGATATTATCTTGAAGGGAAAAAGTATCTAGAAGATTAAAATCCTGGAATACAAACCCCAGGTTATCCCGGCGAAAGTTAGCAATTTCGGAATCTTTAATTTTGGATAAATCCTTTCCATCCAATAGAACACTTCCTCCAGTTGGCTTATCTAGGGCTGCTAAAATATTTAAAAGGGTGGTTTTACCAGAACCGGACTCTCCCATGATAGCAACATATTCCCCTTTTTCAACACTGAAATTTACACTCCGGAGAGCTTGAACTTGATTTCCTCCAAAACGTGTTGTATAGATTTTTTTCAGATTATTTACTTCTAATATTGGCATAATCATGAACCTCCATCTCGTATATGAACTTTACAACCCTATTATAACCGAACAGGGAAATGTACTGCCATCGAATCAGCTTACATTTCCCTGTTCTCACCTTACAAATTTGTAAGATTATGATTTCTTATTTGACACAAACATTGGAGTTAAAACAATAACATTACACAAGAAAAGCTATTTCTTATTTATCGTAATAAAGCATATTTACAGGCCTTTTATGTGATTCATATCTGTGTCATTCTACTTCTAAATTGGCACTATTCAGATGAATCCGTACTACCGTTCCACTATCTAAATCAGAAGAAAGCTCAATCCGATGCCCTAAATTTTCACAGATACGCCGGCAGAGGTATAGCCCAATACCGCTAGCTTTTTTGTCACTCCTGCCATTGTAGCCGGTATACCCTTTTTCAAATACCCGGGGCAGGTCTTCCGGGGCGATGCCAATACCAGTATCTCGGATACATAATATTTTGGGCTGTTCCAGTTCGATTGTAATAGTCCCTCCAGATTTGGTGTATTTTAAAGCGTTGGATAATAACTGTTCTATTACAAACAACAGCCATTTTTCATCCGTCAACACGTTACAGTCCAAAGCATTGTACCGCAGGGTAATCTTTTTCCGGATAAACTGGGTGGCAAATTTTCTAACAGCCTGTTTTACCATCTGATCCAAATCATATTCTCGTATGACATAATCAGTGGAACTGGAATCTAGGCGGAGATAGCACAATACCATCTCCACATATTGTTCAATCCGAATCAAATCATCCGATAATTCCCTACTCAGGTCGGTATCCTGGCTTTGCAGGTTCAGCCTCATGGAAGCAATCGGCGTTTTGATTTGGTGTGCCCATATGGTATAGTATTCCACCAGATCTGTATATTTGTTGTTCATCTGATCCGACAGTTCCTGCCTTTGCTGGTAAAGGGTATAGATGATTTCTTGATAATCCTGTTCCAATAATTGTTTGGTTGAAGGAAGATGTTCTTTGGTAACATTAATCTGTTCACATACCTTTTTTAGCTGATGATGTTTCCGATAAAACCGTTGGAAATCCAGTATCATCGCAATCATCCCCACAAAGGCGCAAACTGCCACACCATAGCCCACGGCGGATACAGGCAGGCGGTAAAGGAAAAACACAACTGCGAAAATGACGCCAAAGCTGATGAATACTACAATTGACTTTTTGTGGTAGTTAAAATATTGGAGTAGCAATTTCATGTTTTATCATCCTTCTGTTGGTTCAATCAAATATCCCATCCCAACCTTAGTGGCAATAAACTGTGTCAGCCCTGCTGCATCTAACTTTTTCCGCAGCCGATTTACATTGACACTCAGGGTGTTTTCATCCACAAAGCTGTCGCTTTCCCAAAGGCGCTCCATTAATTTTTCCCGGCTAACAACCTTACCTTTCTGTTCCATCAAGGTTTGTAGGATTTTAAACTCGTTTTTGGTCAGGTCAATGCGGGTCCCCTGATATATGAGGGTAGCGTCCGCTGTGTTTAACATGGCTCCTCGATGCTCCAAAACAGGAACCTGCCCGCTATAATCGTAGGTCCGGCGCAGAACTGCCTGAATTTTTGCCATCAGCACCGATTGGTCAAACGGCTTGGGGATAAAATCATCTCCGCCCATATTGATTGCCATAATTAAGTTCATATTATCCGAAGCAGAGGAAAGGAACACAATGGGGATTTTGGATGCTTTGCGAATCTCGCTACACCAATGGTATCCATTAAAAAATGGAAGGGAAATATCCATCAGTACCAAATGAGGATCATAGGCAGAAAATTCTGCCAAGACATTCCGAAAATCCTCCACACATTTTGCTTCCAATCCCCAAGAAGAAATTTGTTGCTGGACAGCAGAGGCAATCCCCCTATCATCCTCTACAATTAAAATCCGGTACATGGTTACACCCCTTTTGTAAAATTTCATTCTCCTATCCCACCGTTATGACAGGTCAGTAGTACCTGTTAATAAATCAAAGGATAGAGATGTTTATCATTCCATCACATAAAATAGAACATTTTTCATAAGCCACGTAAATTGGATTTTTCTAACATATACTGGATAAAACCAGAACAACCATTTTCTAGTAACATTCAGCATTGTGCTGTTTAAACAACATCCACTTGTCAGCCGATAGATTGCTGTTTCTATTATAACAATATAACTGCTTGGTTATCAGTGTAGTGTTACCAAAAGGTTTTGACTTATGATATAACTGAACTTATTATACCTTAGGAACTGAAAAATAGCAATAAAACCATTTATGAAGAAATCCTTTCAAAATTAGCAAAATAAATTTAATAGAGATAAATCAGCTTTTTGGAACCAGTTTAGAATGATTGCCATAAGATAAAGAAAAAGGAGGTTTTTTTATGGAATATAGTACCTATCAGAGTATTACTGGAATTATTCAAAATATCAGCACGGAAAATTCCTGCTGTACTTGGATGGTTTCCGTACGGAATGGCTCAGATACTGTAAACTTTATTGTAACGGGTGACACTAAAATTATAGATAACACAAGATTGCGGAGGGGGATGCGTATCGCTGCTTTTTATGATGCCAACCTGCCGGCGCCCGCTATTTTTCCGCCCCAATATCAAGCCGAGTTGATTGTGCCGTTGCGGAACAACCAACAGGTGACCTTAAAATATTTTGACGCTAATCTGGTAGCTGAGGATAATTCCTTAAAGCTGAACTTAAGCCCTTTGACCAATGTGGTGACTGAAAATGGCCAGCGGTACCGCTGTGCGCCAGGTAATGCGGAAATGTTGGTTTATTATACTTCTACCACTTTTAGTATACCGCCGCAAACCACCCCACAAAAAATTATTGTCATGTGCCCAACCGAATAAGGAATATCCCCCTCTGGTAAAAAATACTAGAGGGGGATATTCTTGCTAGCCAACTTTTTATTGCAGCCAATATAGTTTTTATATGTTATCTTTATTTCCCGCTAAACACTGGGAAAAAGCTGAATTCACCATAATCGCTGATTTGTTCTATGGCAGCTAATTGCTCCATATCCTGGTCTGAAATGGTAAAATCCAACTGAGCATTTTCCAGCATATGAGCTGGATTTGCTGTTTTTGGTAACGGCAAGGTACCCAACTGTAAATCGTAACGAATACAGAGCTGTGCTACAGTTACCTGATATTTTTTCGCGATTTCCGCAATTTTTGGATGGTTGAGGATTTCCCCATGAGCAACAGGAGAATATGCCTCCACAAGGATTTTTCTGCTCTGACAGTAAGAAATGAGGTTTTTTGGTGTATTGCTGATATGCACCAGTAACTGGTTTACCATAGGGGAAACCGTACAGGAGGAAAGGATATTTTCTAGATCCTGTTCTTTAAAATTAGAAACACCGATTGCCCGAAGTTTCCCTGCTTTGTAAGCATCCTCTAACGCACGCCATGCTTGACGGTTGCCTTCCGCATAATCTCCACCGCGGAAATCCGCCCATGGCTGTGGACTGTGGATTAACATCATATCAATGTAGTCCAGCCCCATCAATTTCAATGAACCATCAATCGCCTTTACCGCAGCGTCGTAGGATTTGATTTCCGCTGCCAGTTTGGTGGTAACAAACAATTGTTCACGGGCAACACCGCAAGTACGGATTCCCTCCCCAACACCACGTTCATTTTCATATGCCTGGGCAGTGTCAATGTGGCGATATCCTATCTTTACTGCTTCATAAACCGCTTGAGGTGCTTTGCTATCTTCGATAAACCATGTACCCAATCCCAATTTTGGTATTTCTACTCCGTTAGAAAGGGAATATTTTTCTTGTAAAACCATTTGTAATGAACTCCTTTTTGACTATTTCAGTTTGCTGTATTCTTCTGAAGAAACTGGTTCCAGCCATTCGTTGGAACTACCTTCTGCTGGTACTTCTATTGCTAAATGCTGGAACCAGCTATCCGGTGCCGCTCCATGCCAGTGTTTTATTTCTGGAGGGATATTGACCACATCACCAGGTTTCAACTCCTGAGCAGGTTTTCCCCATTCTTGATAGTACCCTCTACCCCCAGTTACCAGTAAAATTTGCCCGCCTTTATGGTGGATATGCCAATTGTTCCGACATCCTGGTTCAAAAGTAACATTCCCAATACCAACCCCCTGAGTAGTAAGCATGTTTAAATAGCTCTGTCCAATAAAATATTGGGCAAAAGCATCGTTTTTTTCGCCAACCGGAAAGACCGCCCCTTCCCCTAATTCTTTTTTAATATCCATTTCAAAAACCTCCTATTTCATTGATTGTTTTTATTGTATCACTTAGAGCAAACTCCAAGTCAAGCAATTTTTTTGAAAAAATTGCAATTGAATCTGTTTTTGTTGCAACAATAGAAAATAAATGAAATGATAAGGCGGTTTTCAAAAATTGGATATGGAAAATTCATGGTTCCTTTGTAAAAGTGAATCGCTTCGTTATCCTTAAATAAACCCTTATCCTGGAGACGAAGCTTTTCATACTACCCTGATGTCACAAGGTCCTACTTTTGCTTTCGTGGGATAATCTTGTGAATTAATGAAGGAAAAATACCACCATAAGCCTGATTCCGACGTTATGGGATGTAAGTCAGCCAGCTAAAACAGGAATTCTGCATCTAAATAGATAAAACTAAACATCTTCAAAAGATATATTATATCCTTGGCTAGCATTACGGTTTCACCGACATACATGATTCATCATCATGTTTTGTTTGAACCAATTCAATAGCTTCTTTTCCAGAGATATGTTCTATAGAAATTTCCACCATACAGAGCTGTTGGTATTCCCGTTCTATCTCTTGTTTTCTTCCCTTTTCATCATTTGGACAATACCGTTTTGCCAACAATTCTATAGCATTCCTTTTTTCGGATTCTTCCTCTATTATTCGGGCTATACCAAAAACAATAACGCTTCGGAAATAGGTAGTATATTCTTCTGGGACAACTTTATCTTGACCAATAACACAAAAAGATACTTTTGGATTTTTTGTAATAGCATCCAGTTTATGGCCCGTTTTAGCACAGTGAAAATACAATTTGGAATCCTGATATACATAACTGAGTGGTACAGCATATGGATAGCTATCGTCTCCAGATACAGCCAATACCCCTGAACTGCCGCAGCACAAAATGGAAATACTTTCTTCCAAAGATAATTCTTGATTTTTTCGGCGCATAGTACGAAACATAACAAATCCCTTTCTTCACTAAAATAAATAATTTCGACCAAAAAATTTTTGCCATTTCTTCTCTTAGTTGAGTGAATGGCTTTCTTAACAAAAAACCGGTATGATTAAATCACACCGGTAAAATAAAATTCAACTAAAATCAAGAATGGCAATGACCACCACAGCTATGATGTTCCCCACAATGATGGTCTCCTTCATGATGGGAGCTACAGCTTGCTTCAGGATTGAACATCAATTTGCCTGCAAGATAATCGTTTACTGCCTGGTCAGCATTTCCCTGCACACCTCCGAATAGTTGGATACCTGCCTGTGCTAATGCGTTTTTAGCTCCCGCACCAATTCCACCGCAAATTAACACATTTACATTGTACATTTGAAGGAATCCAGCCAAAGCACCATGCCCACTGCCATTGGTATCTACTACTTCTGCACGGATTACTTCCCCATTTTCTGTTTCATAGATTTTAAATTGGGCTGAATGTCCAAAATGTTGGAATACATTTCCGTTTTCGTAAGTAACTGCAATTTTCATTGTAATCTTTCCTTTCATATAAAAAATAATATTTGATTTAATAATAGTAAACTTGATAGTTTTTTAAACGGGTATTATTTATACACAATAAAAAATCATGTTTCATTTTGTTATTGGAATTTCAATTGTTTATAATACCTTTCATCACCTGATTTCTACTCCAAATCATTTGGATTACTATATATCTCCTAATTGGTCACTGCTTTTTACAACAATGGCAACAACGGCAATTCTGGTTACTTCCATCACAAAGAAGATATTCGCCTCCTTCAATCCGAAGTTCTCGTCCTTGTATCAGGCAAATTGCTAGTTTTTTACGTGCTTCTGCATAAATCGCTTGAACTGTTGCCCTCGCTACATCCATTTGTTCAGCGGATTGCTGCTGGCTTAATCCTTCCAAATCAATGAGACGTATTGTTTCAAACTCATCCAATGTCATAATAACAGGAGGCTGCTTTTTTAAGGAACCATCTAATACTCCAAAACGCCGACATCCTGGTAAAGCACAAATCCTTCTTCGTTTACAAGGTCTAGGCACGAATTTTTCCTCCCATCTATTTATAACATATGCCAGAAATATATTTTTATTATAACGCTATTTCTGGCATATGTCAACTATTATATGTCAATTGATTGGAGCAAAATTACTATATTTTTGCGTTATTTCTTTTCAGATATCCTATAAATTATTTATTTTTTATATCAATATATGTGGAACCCTATGCGTACTAAACTATTTGCTATAAAAGACAATCCTCTATTTTAGTGGTTGGAATACTTCTCATTGCATCAAAGAAGAAGCCCTTCGTTTGAATTTAATTCCTACCTACATAGCGAGAGATTTGATAATGTATATTGTCTATTTTTCATGTGTTAATGAAAAAAACGGTATAGCATATGCTATACCGTTTTTGACTGTATTATAAATTCAAATTATTTTCTTTTGCGAGAAATCAGCAATGCTGTTCCTGCTAATGTGATTACTGCCAATCCTGCGATTGGAGCAACATCCCCTGTTTTTGCTGCGTTTGCTTTGGCTGTAGTGGATTCCTGTCCGGTCTGAACAACATCTTCTATTGGAGTTTCAGCAGAGGTTCCATCTACTGCTACCAGGTTATCCATTGCAGTTTGTACATTTGTTACTGCTACATCTACTTCATCTTGAGTTGCGTTTTCATCCGCCATCACTTCGTTCGCTTTTGCTACTGCTGCTTGTAGTGCTCCATAGCTTTTCGCTGTGTAGGCGTTAGCATCTTTGCCGTTTGCTTCGGCAATCACTTGTTGCAGAATGGTTTTATCTGCTTTCAACCTCAAGTTGAGCATCGCATTTAACAGGTTGTCAGCCACGATATTGATTTCTGCCTGCATAGCGTCACCATCTTCATATACTGCTACTGCTGCTTCCAATGCTGCGGTAAATTCTGGTTTTCCTGCTTCCGCATATAAGTCAAGTTTAGCATTGATGCCATTAGCTACTTTAATCAAGGAAGTCAGAGAGGTTTTATCCCCAGCTACAAAGCCAAGTTTGTGGATTTCATTTAGCAATGTCCGCCATACCACATCCACTTCTGCTTGGGTTGCTCCAGCGTTGGCTGCTACTGTTTTTGCATTTTCCAAAGCAGCATCAAAGGATTTCTGTACGCTTTCAATCGCGTTGTCATATTCTCCACTGGCTTTGGCATTTTCCGCATAGGTAATCACTGCATTCAAAATGGATTTATCAACATTTTGTGGTTTTTCTATTAAGCCATCCACTGCCTGTTGCAGTGCTTCAACAGCATCATCTATCATCTGTTGGGTAGCAGATGTATTTTGTAGTACTTTATCTGCTTGTCCCAACGCCGCCTTCAATTGGTTTGCTGTTTCCTCAGTATAGATAGACAAGTCGATTAGCGAAGCTTCGTCAAACGCTTTTTGTAGCACACGTTTATCCACTGTGAGGAACTGTGGGTTTTCCACGCCGCAATCCACTGTGAGTTTAGCAAGCTGTGGCTCCCAAGCGTTTCCGGTCATTGGTTTAAACTGGATTTTAAAGAAACGCATCCCTTCTGGTATCTGATCAAATTGATAGGTAATACGTACCCAGGAAGTATTTCCTTCCCTGGTAGCATCCTGAATTTCCAATGGAACATAAGTACTATTATCGGAAGAAACAGAGAACGCAAAGTCATTCTTCCAATCTGAGTTTTTGCCAGTAAATGTTACTAGATTAATAGATTTGATGTCATCGGATAAATAGTAAACAATTTCTTTTTCAGAAAGAGATGTACGGCAAATACGGGTACCATCCCCAAAGAAATATTTATCTGTGTTGGCAGTATCAAAACGCAAGCCAGTAGAATCGGTAAACATACTGTTATAATCACCAAATTCATCAACAACATAAGTATGTTTGTCTTCTTCCCCTGGTTTTCCAATTGGTTCAGGGGCAGCATATTTAGAGGTAAAGGAGTATCTGCCAGAACCTACGCTGTAAACAGCAAAGCCATTATCCATCCGCAGGAAGCTTACTCCTTCTGCCTTATCAGCCGCAATGCCACTTTCAAAAACAGTGTTTTGGTCCGCTGTGGGTACATAAACAGTTGCTGTTGTATTGGCTGGAATTTCTACATTCAAAGAAAATGTTCCATCCTCTGCTCTGCTCCAAGCAGATGATAGCTTGCCACGTACAGTATGTAAACTAGCTTGTGCGTTTGTTAAATCGCCTACCGCATATGGTTTGATAACACTGGTGGAGAAGCCGGCGCCTTCATAGTTAATACCGGCAATTGTTTCATAAAACCAATCGTCGATGGTAGCGAACATGTGATGATCACGGGAACGTGTTCCCTCTGTCCAGCCTTCCCACATTGAGGTTGCCCCTTTGGATAGCCAGTAACCAAAGCCTGGGTATTCTTCTGTGTTTACCATATTATAGGCAATATCTCCATACCCTGCCTCGGTCAACTCCGCAAAGACATATTTAATACCAAAGATTCCACTTTCCATTTTGGAACTTCTACTGCTAAACTCGTAAACAACACGTGGGATCACTTCTTCTGGTACCATACCCAGCGCCAGTGGCAACGCCTGTGCGGTTTGATAGAAAGTTCCCCCTTTGTTCAAACAGTAGAAGCCTTGTTCTTCATCGTAAAATTTGTTGTGGAACGCCTCTTTGATGGTTTCGGCTTCCTGTGTATAGTAATCGATATCATCGGTATAGCCAAGGACTTCCGCTGATTTGGCGATGATATCAGCCATATAGTATACATATGCAGTAGCGGTTATAGGGGTAATGCGGTTGCCAGAAACATTGGCATGGTCTCCCCACATACTATCTGCAATATTATCTTTCATCAGGCTTCTTTGATAACCAAATACGGTTTTCATCGCTTGATAATTATCCGCCAAAGTACGTTTGTTCCCTGAAATTTGATAATTCTGCCAAGGAACAAGACAGATAGCGGCACTCCATTCCGGAGCATTGTCTTTTGTTTCGTTCCACATTGGGGCAGTTTGTTCCATATATCCGTTTTCTTTGGATTGGTCACGGATATCATTCGCCCATTTTTCATAATAGCGGACCATGTCAAAGTTATACATACCCATTTCTTGTGTTAAATGGCCATCACCTAGATATCCCAGGTTTTCATAAACAGGTGTATCCGAAGGATAACTGTGCAGGTTGTTTAACAAGGTGGCTTTCCCAATTTCGTGGATTTTGTTAAACATCTCGTTGGAACTGGAAAATTCGCCGGTTTCTTCTAAATCTGCATTAATTACCTTTCCGGTAATGCTATCAAGGGTTGGAACACCAGGATAACCGGATACTTGGATGTACTGGTACCCTTTATAGGTAAAGCGTGGCTGCCAGGTTTCCTCTTCCCCGCCTTTTAAGATGTAATAATCGGACGATGCCTGTTTGACAAACCCGTCAACATCCCAATCATTAACCAGATCTTTCCGGTTCAAAGTTCCTTCTTCGGTGAGCGTTTCCCCATATTGGATGGTAACCATATCACCAGCGTTTCCCTGTACATTTAGTTCTGCCCAACCGGTGACAACACGCCCCATATCAAATACATAAACGCCTTCTTTTGGATTGGTTATACTAACAGGATGCACCTCGTCAACCACTTTGTTCGCATCAGCAGCTTGTGGTTCCACTGTTCCAGTAGGAGCTTCCATTAAAACAGCCTGTTCCCATTGGGAATCATCAAATCCAGGCTTATCCCAATCTGGGATTTCCAGGCGGGCATCATATACTTCTCCATAATATGGCTCATCAAAAATGGTAGCACTATCATGTGTTTTCCAGGATTCATCCGATACAACCTGCATGGTTTCGCCGCTTTCAAATTCAATACACAGTTTCATCCGCAATTTGGGCTGATCTGCCCAAGGCGCTTTGGACCAACCGTTGGTCTGCCAGTTCATTCCATTGCCGATTGTCCCATAATATCCCCTACCTAGGGTGACGCCAATCGTATTTTCAGATGCAAGCAATTGATCAGTTACATCATAGGTGGTATAAAAATAGCGCTGGTTATACCGAGTAACCAATGGGTCAATCATATTATCTCCAACGCGTTCCCCATTAAGTGTTAGTTCATAGTAACCAAGCCCAGTGATATAAGCCCTGGCTGACTTCACTTTTTTATCCTGAACAGAAAATTCTTTACGCAACATTGGGGCTGCATCAAACACTTTGCTATTGTCATCTTCAATTTGAGGTAGATTGACTTGTTTCTTCCAAGGGTCAACCCCATAAGTTAAAACTTGATCCGGTATTTCCCAGCTGGAATCGTCATAGGTAGGAAGCATCCAACCTTCCTCTGGGGTTAAACTGGATTTCCAGCTTTCGTCTGTTACAAATATGTCGTTTGTTCCATCGTTATAACGGATAATAACTTTTGCGATAAAACCTGCATATCCTTTCGAGGCATTGGTGATTTCAGCTGAAATTTGATTTTGTCCTGCAGTAAAAAGATTAGTAATATCTACAGCGTCGCCTTTACGCCAAGCATTGGCTCCTTCTATAGCAGCAGCCTGTGTCCCGTTGACATAAACGGTTCCATAATCGTCGCCGCTGAACGCCAACAATACCTTTTGGACTGATTTTTCCGTATTTGGAGCAATCGTTTTGCGGAAATACCTAGTTTCCCCAGGAACATATTTATAATCTGTCCCGTTTAAAACCCATATCCAATTGGATTCTTCAAGATTGAGCGATTCAGGAGACGAAATAGAGGAGGCTTTTCCAATCCAATCAGCGTCCTTCCATTGTTCTTCTGTCAGACCGGTTTCCCAACTGGCTTGTTCACTCCAATCGGATACCGCATTATCTTTATCCCATACACGAACATTCCAGGTATATTTTTGCATAGGAGAAAGTTCTTCGCCCTCATACTCAATACCAGTAGTTTCATTTGATTCTACCTTACCACTGTCCCAAACAATATCCCCGCTTTCATCGGCTACTTTTATTTGGTATGCAGACTGCACCTGAGCCCTAGCCTGGGAATCCACTTCCCAACTTAAAGTAGGAGCATCCATATCAATTCCCATTGGATTGGTTTGATACTCTGTTTTTAAATGAACGGCACTGATCGCCGCAGCATGATCCCCATCGATCGCAAACACTGGTATAGCACCTTGAATTGCGATACCAGCCGCTAGCGTCAGGGAAATCAGCACTTTTGTAACTCTTCTTTTCAAAAAAATTCCTCCTTTACTTTTTTAGACGGCGTATGAAAAATTAGTTAACCTCACTCCTTTCCAATTAAAGCTTTTTATGATTACAAAATGGAATCATTCTATTTTAATAACTTGTATTAAAACCTACAATTTTTGAAAACAAGTTATTTTAAATAATATATTGTATTATTTAAGTAAATTTATATATATTATAACATATTGATTGTAATAATACATCCTATATAATTGACAAAAAATATATCCTAAATTTGTAATAGCCTTTTGTTTTATACGGAATAATACCCATTAAATTATATTCATTATATCTGAACCATTTGAATTCTTTATTACTCAATCTATAAAAAACGGATGAACAACAATTTACTGTTCATCCGTTCTTTAAAATTATACCATTATACTAATTTGATTATTATGGATGCTGTGGTTCATCCCTCGTATTTTAATAATTTTTGGATACTAATTGGAAGTATGCTTTTGGATGGGCACAAACTGGACAAACCTCTGGAGCTTGTTTGCCAATATGGATATGACCACAATTGGAGCATTGCCATACCATATCTCCATCGCGGGAGAATACAATACCTTCTTCGATATTAGAAAGGAGTTTACGGTAACGTTCTTCGTGTTCTTTCTCAATTTTTGCTACTTCGCGGAATAAATACGCAATTTTAGAAAAACCTTCTTGTTCCGCTTCTTCCGCAAATTTTGCGTACATATCGGTCCACTCATAGTTTTCCCCTGCCGCTGCATCTGCCAGATTGGTTTCAGTGTCTGGAATAGCTCCATCGTGTAGCAATTTAAACCAGATTTTAGCATGTTCTTTTTCGTTGTTAGCGGTTTCTTCAAATAATGTGGCAATTTGTACATAACCGTCTTTTTTTGCTTTGGATGCGTAATAAGTATATTTGTTTCTTGCTTGAGATTCTCCAGCAAATGCTGTCCATAAGTTTGCTTCTGTTTTACTACCTTTTAATTCTGGCATAAGAATAGCCTCCTTTTATCTAATTTTAGCTAAATTATACCATAATTAGAAATATTTTTCAACCCTATTTGATAAACAAATAAGAAATATTCCTATTTTTGATCATTCTAATAATTTATAAACAAGAAATTTTAATAGAATTGTTGTATTGCTATCAACAGTCATTTTCCAATTTTATCAAAGGTATCTCAATGTGGTATAATTTTACTTGTTACCCACTATAATATCTTCGAATTATTTCAATTTTTTATACTCTTATTTTGCATGTAGTTGCTAATCAACTTTAGAGATCATGAATACGAAAAAACATTATCAACAATATTTAAAATTGTCTTTGGTTCAGTCTTTTGATTTACTCCTAGTAAAATCCGTTTTTTATTCAATATGACAAAAATCAGCACCATCCATTGAATAGATGATGCTGATTTGCTTATAGGACTATATTTTAGTGTAACATAAAGTCTTTAAAAATTATTGTTCTTACGGCATATAAACAATGTTATTCCTGCAACCGCCAGCACTGCGATTCCAGCAATTGGAGCAAAATCCCCTGTTTTCGCTGCGCTGGTTTTGGTTGTTGTATTTTCCTGTCCGGTTTGGATAGTATTGTTATTGGTAGTTAGTGTTTCGTTTTCTGTTCCTTTTACTACCATTAAGCCATCCATTGCACTCTGTACATTAGTTACTGCTGCATCTACTTCTTCCTGACTTGCGTTTTCATTTTCCAGTACCGTTTTTGCTTCATTTATTGCTGTTGTCAGTACTGCGTAACTCTCTGTTGTATATGCAGATGCATCAATCTTGTTTGCTTCTTCTATTACTTCTTCTAGAATACTTTTATCCGCTTTGAATCGCAAGTTCAACATTGCATTTAACAAATCATCCGCTACTCCATTGATTTCCTCCTGCATTGCGTCGCCATTCTTGTATACTGTTTGTGCTGTTTCTAGTACTGCTATGAATTCTGCTTTGCCGGATTCCATATAACGGTCTAATTCTCTGTTGATTTCTTCCGCCGCTGCGATTAAGCTTGCTAATTCTGTTTTATCCCCTGCAATAAATCCCAGTTTATGGATTTCATTCAACAAGGTCTGCCATGCCTCATCCACTTCTGCTTGGGTTGCCGCACTATTTTCTGCTATTGTTTTTGCATCTGCCAACGCTTTATCAAAGGATTTTTGTACCGATTCAATTGCGTTGTCATATTCCCCGTTTGCTTTTGCCTGTTCCGCATAGGTAATCACAGAATTTAAAATATTTTTGTTTACCTCTGTAGGAGAAGTAACCTTAATTGTTTGTTCAACATACGGAATGATCCTTGCTTGAGTTGGTCCATAACTACGGTATTTAACGGAATAACCTTCCATATTTTGTGTTTTTTCCTTTTCTTTTATTGCACCACGGTCAAGCTGAACATTTGTCAGATTCGAGCTATATTCCATTTCAATTGTATTTTCTCCCTTAACCAGATAATCAGAGATATCAATAACAGGATTATTCATATTAACATCAGCTGTTTTTTTGCCGTTGATTGTTAGCTGCATTGACTGTACTAGATTTCCAAAATCAAGGTATGCGCCATTGGCGTTTCCATCCCAATGAAATGTTGCTGAATAATACCCTTTTCCGGAAATGCTCTTTCCAATTTCGGGTATTTGGTCCCATGTAGTAAGTTTATCCAAAGTAACATTTGTATTTGTTTTTACAGTAGCTATTGTATGCTCTGTAGTTGTCAGTCCTAGCACTTCTTCTGTACGGAAAATTTCTTCCCCAGGAGTCCAACTTTCTACAGTTAAGTTCCAATTTGTAATATCATATGGCTGTGGTACATCAAACGTATATTGAACCTCAGTTCCATTACTTAATTTGGTAGTAGAATCGCCGCTTTCCGTCGCACGTACAACGATTTTATCATTCATCGTATATGTTTTGTCTGCATCAGTAGATACTACATGTAGTTTTTCCTGTTCCACTGGCTCAAATGCGTAAAGGGCAACATCTCCATAATCCAGGCTAATTGGGAATACCGTTTTTCCATCTTCATAGCGATAGTTGGAAACTTCCGTAACTTCACCTGACCAAGCATCAATATAATATGGAATAAAAGTTCCATCCATTTTGATTTCGGTCTGAGCGTTTAAGCCATGTCCCATCCCTGTAGTATGGTTTTCTCCACAATATTTATCATTGCAATAGTTGTACGCATAAAGGTACATATTATCGCCATCCTGACGAACCTGGGTTAATAGTTGATAGTTCTCCTCGGCAAATTCTGAGTAAGGGTCTACACCTAATTCTTGAAGTGCTTCATAAACATCGTCCGCTGATGCTACACTTTTAACAGTAGGTAATGTTTTAAGTTCTTCTATAATTGCTTTTAACTGCTCATCGTTTCCGTCATTGTATGGAGTTTGAACTGCTGCATTATCCTGGATGACAACTTTTAAGCCTTGTTTTGCATAATCCAGGATTGCTTGTGCTCCATCTAAAGTAAGCCAGTTTTCATATAAAACAAGCGCTTTATATCCAGCTAGCTCTAAAGTCTGTGTTTCAGTATCAAAATACACATCTTCTGAATTAAAGAATTCTGGGCTAAAGTAATCATAAGTATATCCATGGTCTTGTAATTCAGTAGACTGGAAATAACCAGGCATTACTTCATGCCGGAGCAGCCAGTTCTGATGCTTTTGTTTACCAGAAACAGAAGGAGCTAAAATCAATTCACCATATTTCATATGGACCATGCCAATATCGGTACGGGATTTTCCTTCACGTAACAACTGCTGTACCCTTCCCAGATGGTCATTAAATTCTTTATATTCACTATATCCTGGTTCCCGTAATCCAAAAACAGGAAGAGAGGATATACTTTGGAATCCTGGCCAGTTTATCCCAACAGATTTTGGCGCCCACTGGGAAGTCCAAACATGCCAGTTCATTCGGCTAACACCAGCCGCAAATTGTACATAAGCTTCCTGCATTAAAGTCTGATAGTCATATGCATAGCTATAGTCTGCATGCGCTCCTGTTTCACTGGATAAAATTTTATTTTCCAGATGAGCCCCACCACTCCAGAGACGATACATATCCAGTTGATTTGCCTGGTTATAGCGTTCCGTTTCTGGATAATCTACCGCCATAGATGGTTCAGAAATCTCAAGATATTTTCCATAAGAAATCTGAACTCGTAATTTAATGCCAAATTTATGTAACCAGTCACGCAAGGGAATTAAAAGATTTTCCATATACAGCTCTGTCTGTACATCATGGAAATCGTTCAGGATGCGTTGTCCAAGGTTAGCGTCATCTAAATTATAAGTACCAAAAACTTCTGGATGCCAGTCAATCCCTTTTGGTTGAGGAAGGCCCACACCCAAAATCAAATATGGTGTAATATCATAGCCTTTACGGGCTTTAAATTCCTCCGCAAAATCATCCGACCAGTTTGCAAAGCCTTTTCCAGTTGTGTATTCCAAAGAATCCATAAATAATTGGACGTCACCTTGTTTGATTTTTTCATTTAAAGCCGGATCGTTTAATACATGTTCCATCCAGTATTCTTTAGTAGCGTTTACACCTTCCTGATCAAAATAGTTAATACAATAGGAGGGTTTCGTGGCTGGTTTTGATTCCTGTGCAGTCCCTTGTTGCCAGTAGTACATTAAAATATAATCGCCATTATCAGGAGCAGTCCAATCAAGGGTACCGGTACGGTTATCCTCATTCAGAACAACCTGGTCAGTAACATCAATGATGTTGTTAGAATCAAGTTCAATTGCCGAGTTTACCTCACCTTCGACCTGTTTTAAACCAGCTTGGAACATTCCATCAACTACTTCTCCGCCATCAAAGCCGGTGTCAGAAGGATCTTCAAAGTCCTCCTCAAAAATAACAGTTCCTGCTGCGTCTTTGACAATAATATTATCATAACGTCCCAATTCTTCTGTACCGTTAGCATATTTAATATTGTGGCGGAACATTAATTTACCCAATGTAAAATCGCCAGTTTTGTCTGTAGGTATATTGTATGTAACTGCGGAAGTATCACTTCCATTAAAATAGGTGTCAATGGTTTTTCCGTCTTTTACTTCAATTTTCATATGGATTTTTTTACCAAATATTTCTGAAGCATTATATCCAATCGCTTTTGTAACATCCAGATTTTTTGTGTCAACCCACTGTCCGTTTTTACAAACATGGGGGCGTAACAACACTTTACCATTTCCTCCATCCAAGGTATTAATCTGCCACATTAAAAAGTTGTTTTTATCTTTTGCACCAAAGCATAAACCAGTGTTTTGTTTATCCAAAATAACATCGGTTTCAATGGTAAAAGTATGTGGGTCAGAACTGTTTTCCCGTGTTTGAATCACACGATAATCCTGAGTAATTGGATTGTTTCCTGTTTTTTTGTAAGCATAGGCACCGATAAAGGTGGCTTTTTCCCGAAGGTCTCCATTGGTAGGTATTGCCCCCGTACGGGAAGTTCCCGCTGTAAGCTGCTCATTTAGCTGAAATACACACTGATTTGCCGCTTGGCTGTCCGGATCCAATCCTGGAACATTGGTAGTATTCCAGTTTGTTCCAGAAGTCAGGCCCAATGTCATTCCTAAGTCAAGTGCTTTGTTCATCACTAAATGAAAATCATGGTTCCATTGGTCAGAACCATATCCATAGTCTCCAGCATTAATATTTCCATTATCAAGTTGACACAGCTCTATGCCACGAAATCCAGCATCATAAATTGCTTGTACCTCTTCTTCCAAAGTTTCATCTGTGTGTGCACCTTCTGCCATCCACCAGCGTACTTCTGTACGGTTTTCAATATCTGGAGCAGTATAATGATTGACTAATTGGTTATAAAAATCTGAACTAGCCCCTTCCGCTGTTGCTGTAGAAAAGTTTCCTATTAGGATACTGGTTGACATAGCCAGCACCAAACCTAAAGATAAAAGCCTTCTTCGCTTCATTTTTCAATTTTCCTCCTCATAAAAACATTGATGTGTAAATCAATTAAATCTCTTGAATTAGATCAAAAAAATACCCATATTTATTTCAATGTGCATTATGATATTACAAACCTCCTTTCACAACTTAAGCTGCACATTTAAATAACAATATTACATGATATGGTAGTACATGTAGTAAAAATTAGCGCCCATTCCAAGCTTTATTTGGCTTGTATTTCTAATTTATACTACGCATTATTAGAAAAACTATGGTATCACATGGATACTATTTAAAAATAAATCCCATTTTTTACTTATTAAATTGTAACATATTACCTAATGCGAAACAATATAAATATTCGACAAATAATAATAGCTATATTTGGCAATATAACTATTTTATATCAACATTTTTTGGTTTTATTTTTCTTTTTAATGTTTTTAGCTATTACGTTTTGATTAAGTTATTTTTTAGTTTATTCTATATTCAATCCACCAATGCATAAAAATTTACATAGAAAGTAGTATGGGTTATCCGGTTTATAGAGGTTAGATACATTAATTTCATTCCTTATTTTAGCAAAGTTTTTTATTGTCAATACAATTTTTAAGAAGATATTACCTGTTTAATCGTATTTTTTCGCAAAAATTAAGTTTAAAGACATAAAAAACAACACCTCCTAAAAATGGAGATGTTGTTTTTTTGGAGTGTATCATTTTATTATAACATTTCTAGATGGGAAAACCGGTTGGGGCTAGTTTCCCCATCTAATGTGGAATTGGTATTACGATTGAGGGTCAACTGTATTTTCTGATGTAGGATTTTCTTCTGTTTTTGGATTCACAAGAAAATCAAACGCATCATTTTTATAAATCAATTGGATGGTATCCCCTGCTTTCATTTTGCCTTCCAGCATTTGTTCTGAAAGCAAATCTTCAATTTCAGAGGTAATGGCACGACGCAATGGACGAGCACCATAAACAGGGTCAAACCCTTTTTTCGCAATGGCTTTCACTGCATCTTCTGTATAAGTCATAGAAATTTCTAGGCTGTTAACTCGTTTTACAAGGCTATCTAGCATTTTTCCTGCAATCTTTTCGATATTTTGATCGTTAAGTTTATGGAACACGATGATATCGTCCACACGATTGAGGAATTCTGGACGGAAATGACGTTTTAATTCAGACAATACTTCATTTTTAATCTTTTTATCATCTTGTAATAACGCATTTGCATCATTGGAAGCAGCCGCAAATCCAAGGTTTTTGTGTTCCGTGATAAACCTTGCACCAATATTGGAGGTCATGATGATAACAGCGTTACGGAAATCAACACGACGTCCCTGGGAATCGGTTAAAATACCATCTTCTAGAATCTGAAGCAACAGATTGAATACATCTGGATGAGCTTTTTCGATTTCGTCAAACAGTACTACGGAATATGGATGACGGCGAATACTGTCGGTTAGCTGGCCACCCTCATCAAATCCAACATATCCTGGAGGAGAACCAACCATTCTGGATACCGAGTGTTTCTCCATGTATTCGGACATATCAAGACGAATCATCGCATTTTCATCCCCGAAAAGGGATTCTGCCAGGGCTTTACACAATTCGGTTTTACCAACACCAGTTGGCCCCAGGAAGATAAATGAACCGATTGGACGTTTTGGATCTTTTAATCCAACACGGCCACGGCGGATGGCTTTGGCAACAGCGGTAACTGCTTCATCTTGGCCGATAACACGTTTATGAAGGATGTCCTCCATGTGTAAAAGACGTTCACTTTCTGTCTGGTTTAACTGCTTGACAGGGATACCAGTCCAGCTAGCAACGATTTCTGCAATTTCTTCCTGACCTACCTCGCCAGTAACACGAGCATTCTTTTCCTGCCACTGAGATTTTTCTGTTTCCAGCTTGTTTTTCAGCTCTTTTTCTTGGTCACGGAGTTTCGCTGCAGTTTCAAAATCCTGGGTGTTTACCGCTGCGGACATCTCTTCTTTTATCCGTTTAATTTCATTTTCCAGGTCTTTTACATTGTTTGGAGCTGTAAAGGCTTTTAACCTTACTCTTGATGCTGCTTCATCAATTAAATCAATTGCCTTGTCAGGCAAGAAACGGTCGGTGATATAACGAGATGACATCTGCACAGCAGCTTTAATAGCTTCATCTGTGATTTTTACTTTATGGTGGGCTTCATATTTATCCCGCAGCCCCATCAAAATTTTAACGGCATCTTCTTGGGAAGGCTCTGATACAGTAACTGGTTGGAAACGACGTTCCAAAGCAGCATCTTTTTCGATGTATTTGTGGTATTCATCAATGGTAGTGGCACCAATTACTTGTAGTTCCCCTCTCGCCAATTGTGGCTTCAGGATATTTGCAGCATCTACAGCGCCTTCTGCCGCACCAGCCCCTACAATGGTATGCAATTCATCAATGAACAAAATGGTGTTTTTGGATTTTGCCACTTCGTCCAGAGCGCCTTTAATACGTTCCTCAAAATCACCACGGTATTTCGCGCCTGCCAACATAGCAGTTAAATCCAGGGAAACAACACGTTTATCTTTCAAGATTTCTGGTACTTCCCCTAAAACAATTTTTTGAGCGAGACCTTCTGCAATTGCTGTTTTACCAACGCCAGGTTCCCCAATTAAACAAGGATTATTTTTGGTACGTCTGGATAAAATCTGGATAACACGTTCAATTTCTTCCTGACGTCCAATTACTGGGTCAATTTCTCCATCCTTAGCCATTTTTGTTAAATCATGGCCATATTTATCCAACACGCCAGAAGATTTTCCATTACTAGAAGAAGCACCACCCTGTTGGTAGGGGTTTCCACCCTCTGCATTGATTGGCCCATTGGAAATTTCCTCAACACACTGGTTATATAGTTCGGAAGGATTAGCACCCATTTCCTGCATAAACAGGACACCATAACTATCCTGCTCATTCAACAGAGCAATCAAGATATGTTCTGTCCCCACATAACTATGGCCCAACTGTCTAGCTTCTCGGATAGAACGTTCCAAAATCCGTTTTACTCTTGGGGTAAAGTCATTTGGCGTCATCTGACTAGAAATTCCTTTTCCAATAGCTTCGGTTAATTTTTGTTGAACAGAATCCTCTGTAATCCCCTTTTCATGAAGAAGGGTGGCGGCAACGCTATCTCCGCAAGCCAAACCGTACAGCAGGTGTTCTGTACCTACACAGGTATGGCCTAATTTTCCTGAAATAGAGATGGCATCATTTAATGCCTTATTTGCTTTTTCGGTAAATCCATTAAATACATACATAATAATGACCTCCTTTATTTTTTGGTGATCTATTTATATTAACGGTATCATCTATTTGGTAAGAATCTGTTGTACCATTTGGGCACGGGCAGCGTCTCTTTGATGGGCATCTAAATCCTTTTTATAGTACAAGCACAAAGATGATGGCATATAGTAAGCAGTAATCTCATTGATTTGTTCTAGAGAAATATCCGTTAAAATTCCCATGGAAACACCTAAACGGACGGAGGATAATAACTGACTGCATTCTTCACCAGAAATTAATTTGGCATATTTTAAAATTGCGTAACTTCTCCAGATAGCATCCAAAAATCCATCGTTATCCTTTAACTGGTTACGGGCATTCTGTTCTTTTTCTATAATCTGTTTAGCAATATTTTCCAAATTTTGAATTGCATTCTGTTCCGAAATTCCCAGTGTAACCTGATTGGAAATGGTATACATGTCCCCTTGAACGTTAGTCCCTTCGCCAAAGCTTCCACGGATGGTCATACCAAGCTTTCCAAGATTATTAGATAATTGTTGGATGGCATTAAACTGTTTTAGTGCTGGAAGATGAATCATGACAGATGCACGCATCCCTGTCCCCAAATTAGTTGGGCAAGCGGTTAAAAATCCTAACTTTGGATCAAAAGCGTAATCCAGTTCATGGTCAAAATAATCATCAATTTTATTGGCAAGGTCTAGCGTATGTTCTAGGTCAAAACCAGTAGAAAGTACTTGAATCCGGATATGGTCTTCTTCATTGACCATAATGCTAATACTGTCATCCTCTGAGATTGCTACAAAACCTGTTTTCGTATTTCGACTTAAATCCAGGCTAATTAGATGTTTTTCCAGCAAAGAATAAATTTCCTTTTCACTCATATCCGAAAGTTTTAGATATCGGAATTTATTCTCTCCCATTTGAAGCTGTTCCAAGGCTTGTTGTACCAGTTTGGACAATTGGTTTTGTTGGTCGATTGTCATTCTATCCTCAAAAGGAAATTGTTTCAAATTTCTGGCTAATCTGATCCGGGTACTTGGAATCAGATTGGATTGTGTGCCATTTTTGAAATACCATTGTTTTAACGCTGTCATATAGATTCACTCCTTACTGTTCCAATTCCTGTTCCAGCTGTTTAATCTGGTCTCTTAATTCAGCGGCTTTTTCAAACTCTTCCTGTTCTACTGCCTTTTGCATCTGGGCTTTTAACTGGTCAAGTTCCACTTTTTTCTTGTATTCCATACCCGCAGCATTAGAAACTTTTCCAACATGCTTTGTTTTTCCATGGATATTTTCCAGTGTAGGAAGCAATTCTTTTTCAAATGTATGGTAACATTCATCGCATCCCATCCGTCCCAACCTTACGATATCATCCCAAGTGGAATGGCATTTGCTACAAGTTTTGCGGGTACCAATGGTTGGAGTTCCAAAGGCATTGGTTAGGAAACCGGAAAAAATATCATTCATATTAAATCCTGAAAAACCTCCCATTCCAATTCCTAGTTCTTTTGCACAATCTTCACATAGGTGTAAAGTCGTTGTTTTTCCGTTTACAGTTTCTTGATAATAAGTTGTAGCTTCTTTTTTCTGGCATTTTTGGCAAAGCATAAATAAGACCTCCTTTATCAGTCCATTGCATTCAATAACATTGTTTTAAATAACCTGGCCCGTACTCTTGGTCGATATTCCACTGGAACCAAGTTTTTGTAAGTATTCTCGCTGATGGCGGACATTATTATTTTAGCCTCTTTTTGGGTTAATAACTTGTCGCAACACAGGTTTTGTAAAATAATTCTTGCAGAATGTTCATCCAATGTGTTCCCCACCGAGTTAATCAGGTGCATCATCACATCGCGTTGGGAAGGTTTTACTCTCATAATTTTGATATAACCTCCGCCGCCTCGCTTACTTTCTATAATATACCCCTGCTCGGGAGTAAACCGGGAGGTGATAACATAGTTAATCTGGCTTGGAACACAGCCTAGTTCCTCGGCAAGTTCGTTCCGTTTAATCCTAGTGGCCCCGCCTTCCTGATCTAATAGCTGCTGGATTGTTTCAGCAATCATATCTGTGATATTCATTTGATTCACCTCGTTTGACTTTTCCTGATCTTTGACTTTATTATACCTTTAAAGTCAGTTAAAGTCAAAGTCAACTAAAGTCAAAAATCAATTTATTTTTCTCTAAAAATCAAAAATATCTCTTGTATTCTACGATTTTCAAATGAAATCTATTTTTTTCTTTTATTTTAAGCTTTTTATTAATTGAATGAAATTTAAACTTGCAGCAAAATCTACAAACTACCGAAAATTCGGCATTGCCCTTTTAAAATAAATATTAGATTACCATAAAAAAGAAAAGTCAAACCATTCTTTGACCAAACGAAAGGTCAAAAAACAGTTTGACTTTTTCTTGCTCCGTAAATTAATCGACCAACAAACGGGTTAACAGTTCTTTATTGCTATTAATTTCCGTCCGAAAAAATAATTGGGTCATAAAATGGGCACATAGGATCAAACCAAGCGGTCCAATTATTAGCTCTATACTCTTCACCGCACAGCCTATGAGAAAGAACAAACACGCAAAAGCTGTAAAAAACACCAGAAAAATCGTTACATAAGATTTGAGCCGCATCGTAATATGTATCATAGTTTTTCCTTCTTTCGGCTCAATAATTCCATAAATATCCGGTAAGAAACTGTTCCGAACCACCGGAACCGGAGTAATATGAAAACCGTTCCGATACAGTTCCCCATAATAAGGAGTCCCATAATTTAATTTGGGAAAACCAGATTTATTGGGGTTACTGGATGTAGTATTACTCTGGATAATTTTCAAAATTGTTTCCGGGCTTTTATGGGAAACAATATCAAATTTACTCTTTGGTAAAAATTTCATATCATCCACCTTCTTTTCCTCAAATAGCATTAGATATCAAAATTATTCCAATAACCTAGTCAGTATTTTTTTATTTGTATTCGGAAAATGATCTGCGCTATTATATGAAAGGCTAACACCATAGCAGGCAATTTGATACTTAATAAAATATCGCACTTCATAACAGTAATGAGAAGAAGGAAAAACAAGAGAGAACCAGCTGTAATCAATGCTAAAAAAATCTTAGCAAAACGGTCTAACTTCATGGTAATGTGTAAAATCGTTTTGTCTTCTTTTCGATCCAATACCCCTATAATATTCGGTGGGAAATAGACTTGAAAAAAGGATTCTGAAACCGGTGAAACACAAAAACCATTCCAATATGATTTTCCATAATACAAAAAATTATCATAAGGATTGGAACTGTATATTCGGAAAGGATCTCTAGTAACAGGGACTGTATTCCGATTGATAATTTGAATAATGGTTTCCCCAGTTTTATGGGAGATAATATCAAACTTGTTGGTATATAAAAAGCCCATAACTTTTCTCTCCATAATCACACCACTTATTCCATTTTCTGTCCATCAATCATTACTGATGTGGCAATTGGCTTGGTATCTTCGCTTCCATCCCACATATAGGTGAGATCAAACTCACTGGTTGCCTGGTTCCCAGCATCATCGTTACAATTCACATGGCCAATTACCTGATAAGAGGTTCCACTAGTAGTAATAGTCCAATCTTTTCGGTCTGATGAAAATACAGCTGTCTCTGGATAAAACAAGTATTCTTTTACTACTTCCTGGCTTTGCTCCATCAAAGTCTCTTTTTGTGCAATGGTAACGATTCTGTCTTCCACCTGTTCCCACACGGTACCATCTTGATAGAAAACAATTTCGTTATTACCGCTATCTACTTCACATACCGTTTCATCTGGATAAAGGTATGCCTTAAATTCATTTTCCTCATAAATAATTGTAAATGATTTATTCCCATTTTCCAAAGTTTCT
The DNA here is from genome assembly GCF_014297275.1 of Clostridium facile. Taxonomy (NCBI): domain Bacteria; kingdom Bacillati; phylum Bacillota; class Clostridia; order Eubacteriales; family Clostridiaceae; genus Clostridium; species Clostridium facile. The sequence goes on along the minus strand of NZ_JACOQK010000001.1, from coordinate 888,943 downwards.
GTTGTAGTAAACTCCATATTTTCGGTTACCATACCCACTGCGGCACAGGCATCATAAATATTCTGGATTGCCTGTGTAGAAACACCATACTGTTCTGCCAATTCTTCCTGAATGGATTTATGAGAAGATTCTGGTTCAGAAGACATCTGGGAAGCAGATTCCTGGAGACTTCCCTCTTGCTTTCCACAGCCCGTAATCATTAACCCCATACATAAAGCAGCCACTACGATAGCCACTGCTTTTTTGCTTTTATTCATTTTAACTTCCCCTTTGTATCGGTTTCTATTTTCTATTTTACAGTTTCATTGTAACTTCTTATTGGTTTCCATTATATCATAAACTCAATTTTTTGTCATTACAGATTCTTCGTTTCCGTTATTGTATAGTTAATAATACATATGGAATACATTTATATATTTCCTCTGCATATATCGCAGAATAAAAAAATATTTTTATTGTTATTTTAAATTATCTCTCTTATACTAATTTATTCTAATAAAATCATTCTTTTTCTTTTATTATCTTGTATTTTATTTTGTGTAACACCTAAAACAGGGTTTACATAGTATAAGGTGTAATTCAAATTAAGGAGGCATTTTTTATGGCTTGTTGTAACAATAATTTTGGTGGAAATGGTTTCTTTGGCGGTAACTGTTGTTGGTGGATTATCATTTTAATCCTGATCTTCTGCTGCTGCGGTGGTAATGGTAGTGGATATGGCAACAACAATGATTGCTGCTGTGACTAATTAAAATTCCATAATTTTAAAATGTATCCCTGTTACCTAATACCACTCCTAAAAAGGAATGGTATGGGATAAAACCAAAATAAATACCCCCGGCAAAGCCGGGGGTATTTCATATGCAGGGTATATCAGCACATGTCATATCATGTTAATGCAGTCTCTGATAGCTGAGAAATGTATTCACAAGTTCTAAAAATTCCTTATTATTAATCCTCTTATAGATATTCGGAATATGCTCTTGTGTTTCTCTCACTGTAAATATAAGGATGTCGGTTTACAAACAAATTTCCAATTAAGCAGTATAGATTCTATTTAATGGCTATGCTGTTTTTTCTGCTTATTTGTTTTATCTGGCACCTTTTAAATCAATGTAGCTACTGTAAACGGTTTGTTTAAAAAATGAATTATATTTATTTCCGTTTTCACTTAAAGATAGTAGCATAAAAAAATCCGTTGTAATAACCTTACAACGAATTTTAATTCTTATTCAAATTCAAGCTCTTGCTGAGAAGAAATCAGGCGGTCCAATTTTTCTACCTGAGTATGGACAATACTGCCACAATCTTTACAGACGGTGTACACCAAATTACTCAGGTTCCAAGAATTCGCTACTTTGCTAGAACCAGAAATCGCCTGTACCCCATAGCCTTTGATAAAATCAGTTCCCCCACAATAGGGGCATTGTTCAATTTTAATTTCTTTCATAACATCATTTCCTTTTAAAAAGAACACCATATGGTGGAAATAAAAATGTATGATTTGCAATCACGATTGAATCAGTTGTTATTTTCCGATATTATTATAAATCAACTGAATAGATTATAAACCCTCTCGGATTCTTCTCACTGCTTCTTCCACAGCGGCTACATCTCCTAAGATGCCAAGGCAGGTTAAATGCTGCGGGCAATTTCCTGCAATTTCAAACACAGTGACCCCAGCGGCTTTTTGTGCCAAATCACTGGCATAGATTAGGTCACACACATCCCCATGACAAAGTGCTAAAGCGTTGCTAAAATCTAGCTTTTCTTTGATATCCTTTAACCTGCACCTTGCAGCTACAATATCCTTTGTGCCTTGGGATATATTTTTAATGACCCTTATTTTCATTCCAAAGTCCGCCATGAGAAGTATTCCCCTTTTTGTAAGATAATAATATTATACTGCTATTTTTTCTTTTTTTCAAGTAAAGGATGTCTGTTTTTATTGAAAAGAACTATAACGACCCTTTTGTACTGGCATATATTGTTTCTTTTCAATAAAATTAAAGCAGTGGATACCAGCAAAAAGATAAGAATGACCCACCATGGGAAAAACACGGTGAATCATCCCTACCACGATCAAACAGGTTGTGCTTGTTTGGTTTTTGCGGAAATCTGTTGTTTTTGCTCCTTTTCTTTTAATGCGTCTTTCGCAGTGGAGAGCATGAGTTTTAAACGGTTTTCCTGATTTACCTTGGTTGCACCAGGATCATAATCAATTGCTACAATATTGGCGTTCGGGTTGTGGTTACGGATTTTACGGATCATCCCTTTCCCAGCAATATGGTTTGGCAAACAGCCAAAAGGCTGAGTACAAACCACGTTTTCAGTACCGCTGTGGATAAGTTCTACCATTTCAGCAGTTAACAGCCAGCCTTCCCCCATTTTATTTCCATAACCAATGTATGGTTTTACCATCTTTTTAATGGTTTCAAAATCTGCAGGAGCCTGGAATTTATCGCAAGCGGCAATGCTGTCAATAAAAATTTTTTGCACTTCCAATAGGTATTTTTTGAATTTTGTCACTACAAAATATTTTAATTTGCTGCCGCCATATAGGTCAATATCCACAATACGGTTATCCACTTTAAAGATGATAAAATCCATCAGACCTGGAACAACAACCTCTGCCCCTTCATCAAACAGAAATTTTTCCAAGTTATTGTTTGCTAATGGAGAGTATTTTACATAAATTTCCCCTACAATACCAACTTTTACTTTGTTGGTTTTTTCAATTACCACATTGGAAAAATCCTTTACCATAGCATCAAAGTTAGCTTTCATTGGCTTTTTGCCAAAACCGTTGCTGTGGCGGTATTGGTCTGTTAATCGTTTTACCCACTGCTGTACTTTTTCATCTGTTTGCCCTTGGATGACTTCATAAGGACGGAGTTGGTTGGATAACAGCATGAGCATATCCCCATACATCAAGGCGGAAACCAATTTTTGAATCAGGCTAATGGTCAAGGAAAAACCCGGATTTTTCTCCATACCAAAACTGACAGAAACCACCGGAACCTGTGGGAACCCCGCTTTTTTCAAGGCTTTCCGCAACAGATGGATATAGTTGGAAGCACGGCATCCTCCCCCTGTTTGCGTGATAAACAGCGCAGTGCGGTTAGGGTCATATTTTCCGCTTTTCAACGCATCGATAAACTGCCCCACTACTAGCAAACAAGGGTAACAAGTATCATTATGTACATACTGTAAGCCTTCCTGCACCACATTTGGACCAGAGTTGGTCAACAGTTCACAGTTATAGCCTTCGTTTTGTAAAATATTCTGAATCAAGCTGAAATGGACTGGAAGCATATTAGGGATTAACAGCTTGTATTCGGATTTCATCTCTTTGGTAAACAGGAGCCTCCCGTTTTTATCATATACTAATTTTGCCATAGATTAACCTCCGTGTTTCCTTTCTTCAATTGCAGCGAACAAGCTTCTGATACGGATTTTGGTCGCACCCAGGTTGTTAATCTCATCAATCTTAATCTGGGTATACAGTTTGCCTTGGCTCTCCAACAAGGAGCGGACTTCGTCGGTAGTAATGGCATCTACTCCACAACCAAAGGATACCAGTTGAATCAAATTCATATTGTCGTGTTTCGCCACTTCTTCGGTTGCCGCATACAGGCGAGCATGGTAGGTCCACTGGTTCCAGACGCCAGTTTTTGGATGGTCTTCCTGGGAAATAATCGAATCCTCCGTCAACACAACCGCACCGTAGCCGGTAATGAGGCGATTGATGCCATGGTTGATTTCTGGGTCAATATGGTATGGCCTACCTGCTAAGATTATGACAGGATAGTTGTTCTGTTCCGCGTAAGCCAGTGCTTCTTTCGCATAAGCAGCCATATCCTGACGGAATTTTTCATAAGCGGTATAAGCTGCATCACAAGCACGTTTGATTTCGTCTTTGCTGACTTTAAAGTACTGGTTGAAGATCTGATAAGCGTGTTTCGTAAAGTCCTTGCGGCGGTCAACCCCTACATAATCCATAATAAAGGTAACATCCTGCATCCTTGCTACATTTGCCTGGATAACTTCTGGATAATAAGCAACAACCGGACAGTTATAATGATTATCACTGATTCCTTCGTCAAAGTTATAAGTCATACAAGGGTAGAAAATCGTGGTAATCCCCATATCCAACAGAGCTTCAATGTGACCATGAACCAGTTTGGCCGGATAGCATACAGTATCCGAAGGGATGGTATGCTGACCTTTAACATAGAGTTCCCGATTGGAACGAGGGGAAAGGACAACCTCAAACCCCAGTTCGTTGAAAAAGGCATTCCAGAATGGCAGATTCTCGTACATATTCAACGCCATTGGGATACCAATTTTCCCACGGCTTCCCGGCTTGGTTGGAAGGGATGTTAAGTAATTGTATTTATATTCAAATGCGTCATATTCAATTTGGAATTTGCTGTTTCCAGTAAAGCGGTCGCACTTATTTCCAGAAATAAAAGTTTCCCCATCGGAGAATTTATTGATGGTCAAGCGGCAGTGGTTTTCACAACCCTTACAGGTGGTAGCTGTTACGTTGTGGGTAAAGTTTTGCAGCCCTTGTAAATCCAGAGTAGTAGACGCCCCGGAAGTATTGTGCATGGCGTACAACGCACAACCGTAAGCTCCCATCAAACCGGAAATTGGGGTGCGGATTACATTAACCCCTAGTTCTTTTTCAAACGCACGGAGTACAGCGTCATTTAAAAAGGTTCCCCCCTGCACCACGATATTTTGTCCCAGGTCTTTTGGGGAATTGGCACGGATTACTTTATAAACCGCATTTTTCACGATACTGATGGACAAACCGGCGGAAATATCCGCTACTGTTGCCCCTTCTTTTTGTGCCTGTTTCACAGAGGAGTTCATAAATACGGTACAACGGGAACCCAAATCAACTGGCGTTTCGGCAAACAACCCTTGTTTCGCAAATTCTTCTACTGTGTAACCCAAAGCTGTAGCGAAGGTTTCCAGGAAGGAACCACAGCCGGAAGAACACGCTTCGTTTAACATAATGCTATCCACCGCATTGTTTTTCAGTTTAAAGCATTTCATATCCTGCCCACCGATGTCGATGATAAAATCAACATTTGGCATAAAATATTTTGCTGCGTTAAAATGCGCCACTGTCTCCACCAGACCAAAATCCAGTTTAAAGGCGTGCTGGATCAGTTCTTCCCCGTAACCAGTAACTGCACTACCTTTGATGGTAACCCCATCCCCCATGGTTTGGTAAATCTCCATAATAGCGTCCCGAACAATTGGCACGGCGTTCCCACTGTTGGAACAATATTTCTGGTATAAAATACCCCCATCTGGAGTGATTAACACAATCTTTGTAGTGGTGGAACCAGCGTCTACACCCAGGTAAGCATCTCCCTGGTAGGTTGCCAAATCCACATAATTGATTTTAATCTGGTTCTGGCGTTCCAGAAATGACTCATATTCCGCTTGATCCCGAAATAAAGGCTCCAATGTGGTCTGTACATTCTTTTTCCGTTCTTTTTTTAAAGAAGTAATAATATCAGATAACTGGCAAGTATCCAAGTTTTCGGAATATACTGCTGCTCCCAATGCAATAAAGTACTGGCCGTTTTCCGGGAAAATAGCATGTTCTTCATCCAGTCCTAAAGTATCCACAAAACGGGCGCGCAACCCTTGAAAGAAGGTCAATGGACCACCTAAAAAAACAATCTTTCCTTCGATTTCTCTGCCTTGTGCCAGACCACCAATCGTTTGGCTAACAACTGCCTGGAAAATACTTGCCGCCAGGTCATTCTTTTTGGCACCTTGGTTGATCAAAGGCTGGATATCCGATTTGGCGAATACACCACAGCGGGAAGCAATGGTGTACAGCTTTTCATAATCTAGGGAGAGGCGGTCAAATTCATCCAAATCAACCCCTAGCAAGATTGCCATCTGGTCGATAAACGCCCCTGTTCCTCCTGCACAGCTTCCGTTCATACGAACTTCTGGCATACCGGACAGAAAGAGAATTTTCGCGTCTTCCCCACCCAATTCGATAATCGCGTCAGTATCAGGATAATAGCGTTTTACCGCCAACTGGGTAGAGTATACCTCCTGCACAAATGGAATATTGTTTTCCTGAGATAACCCTAAACCAGAAGAACCTGTAACAGAAATCCTCACTGGGTCGCCTTTTACAATAGTATCATTGATATGTGTTAATAATTCTGTTGCTTTTTCCCGCACTCTAGCGCGGTGACGTTCATAGGATTTATAAACCATTTTATCCTGTTCATTCAATACCACACATTTAATAGTAGTGGAGCCAACGTCAAGACCAACTCTGTAAATTCCCAATGTTCATTCCTCCGAAAAAAATAACCCTAATCAATTTTATGTAACGCATCAAGCGCGTCTTTTTCCAAACAATATAATAACGAAAAATGTCAAATCCTATTATATTCTCTCGAATTGTAAAATTCACCTTAGTAATGTAAATTTGATTGCTTTAATATGAATATAATATGAACAAAACTCTTGTTAGATAACATTATACATTATTATAACATAGTGTTTTTCTAAAAATCAAGGCTTAATTATGGTAAATGCCTAAATTTATGGAAATTGTTTGTATAACAATGCCAAAATACTAGGAAACAGAACTAGTTATTAATAATATCCAAATTAATATATTAAAAATACAAACCTATAGTTTATAAATTGGGCATAAAAATACTCTGCCCTATTTCACCACGAATGTATACAATATTTCGCTAAAGTTTAATTTAGCGAATCAATTATCTTGCATGAATAAAAAGCGGCGAGAAAAATGATCTTGCCGCTCTTTTAAAAATTATTTTGTGCCTGTACTGCCAAACCCACCTTGGCCACGTTCTGTTTCATCCAAAGAGGAAACTTCCTCAAATTCCGGCTGCTCTACCGGCATGATAACCAGCTGGGCAATGCGGTCGTTTGGTTCCACGGTAAAAGCTTTTGTGGAATGGTTCTGTAACCCCACAATCAATTCCCCACGATAATCACTATCAATCACACCAACGCAGTTTGCCGGGGTAATATTGTGTTTAATTCCCAGCCCGCTTCTCGCAAATACAAAAGCGGCCAGTTTATTTGTAGGCAGAGCAATTGCCAAACCAGTTGGGATTTTTACAGTCTCCCCTGGCTGGATGGTAATTGTTTCGGTAATGCAGGCATGCAGGTCGCACCCAGCACTTCCAGAAGTAGCTGGTTTTGGAACAATGGCGTTTGGATTTAATTTTTGAATGCTAATTTTCATTTTGGAAACTCCTTGCGGTCAAAATTTTGCCATGCAGAATATGGATACAAAATCTACTATCACACAGCAAACCATGGTTTTATTTCTTGATATTAATAACATTTACTCCATCCGCAACTTTTGCAGATATTGCATCCACCTTCAAAGGCCAATGGTTCTCCACACTGTGGGCAGAGGATGGATTCTTTATTGATATTTTCTACCTTTTTTGGCTTTTCCTTTTTGGTTGGTATTGGTTTTGGCTTTGGTTCCTGATTCCCCAGTTCTGCCTGTACTTCATTGTACATATCCAATAGGGCGTTCCCCACTGCCATCGGGCAGCAAGACCCTTTGGAAGTATCGTTACGGGTTGCCTTCCGTACTGTATAAGATGGACAGGAACCTGTGCTATTCAATTGGTCGATAATGGTGTAAATATCAATTCCACCACGGGCACTGATGGAAATCATACGGGAAAGCCCAATCATAAAATTATTACATCCCCCAGTACTTCCTTTGCTCAAATAAGTCTCCAGCAATGCACCAGTGTTAGTATCAAACAATGCAATACAGTGGAGGCTGCCACATCCTGTCATCAATTTACGCTTTTTGCCGATAACATCATCGCTTACCTGGACTATGTCCCCTCTGCCCAAACCTTCTCCAGCAGTTGGAACCTTCTTTTCATCTGGTGTGGAATCGGTTGTTAAGATTCCAACCCTTTGGCAGCCATCACGGAAGATCGTAATGCCTTTTAGCTTATTTTCATAAGCATACATATAAAGGTTTTCGGTTTCTTCTACAGTGAACTGGTTTGGTACATTAACAGTGGAACTGATAGAAGCATCAATATGGGTTTGCCAAATCGCTTGCATCTGAATCCGCTGTTTGTAATCCAGCGTCATAGCAGTAATAAAGTATTCCGGCAAGTCGCTGTCATCCATGATATTATGCTCTTTCATAAAATGTTCTACAATTGGAGTGTATACCTTATAGTAAACATCCTTACCATGGAGGGATTCTGTTTTACGCTCGTAATAGTTGGCGAATATTGGTTCAATTCCCCCGGAAATCCCCAGCATGGTGGAGAGGGTTCCCGTTGGGGCAATGGTCAACAATTGAGAATTGCGCAACCCATATTTTTTTACCAAATCCCTAGTTGCTTGAGAAGTATTTTTCAGGAAATATGGGGTTGTAGTGATTTCCTGGATATTGCATTTTGGGAATGGTCCATGTTCTTTCGCCAAACGGGCAGATTCCGCAATCGCAGTATCCGCCATAGCAAAACCAATTTTGTCGCACAGCGCAATGGCATCTTTGGAACCATAAGTAATTCCCAATTTAATGAGCATATCTGCTAATCCCATAATACCCAGCCCAATCTGGCGCCAATTACGAACGCTTTCTTGCTGTTCTTTTAATGGATGTAGTGGAAGCCCTTCTTCCAACACGTCATTTAATCCCCGTACCGCAATGCAGACCGCCTGTTTAAATCCATCAAAATCAAAAGCGGCGGATTCGGTAAATGGATCGTTGACAAAGTTAGTAAGGTTTAAGCTTCCTAACAAGCAGCTCCCCCCTGCTGGGAGAGGTTCTTCCGCACATGGGTTTACCCCGGCGTATTCAAATTCTTTTGTATTGCTTAACAGATTCCAGGAACGGATAGTATCCCAGAACAAAGCTCCAGGTTCCGCAAAATCCCAGTTGGTTTCCGCAATTTTGTGGAAGAGTTCCTTTGCGTTGACTTCTTTTGTAATCTGTTCCCCGGTTTCCAAACGGGTATAGTTCAAAGTGTATGGCTGATTCTTTTTCACAGCCTGCATAAAATCATCAGTAATACGGATAGAGATATTTGCTTTGGTCACCTTGTTCAAATCAGTTTTGATCCCAATGAATTCTTCTACATCCGGATGGGAACAGGAAATCGAAATCATCAATGCGCCACGCCGCCCATTTTGACCAATCAGTTCTGTTACTAAGGAATATAAATCCATAAAGGACACCGACCCACTAGTATGTTTGGCAGCGTTGTTAATCCTTGCACCCCGTGGGGAAAGCTTAGAAATATCCGTTCCACATCCACCACCATAACTATAGGTGCGCGCCAATTTGGTAGCACATTCAAAAATACTTTCAATATTATCTTCTGGAGGGGAAATCACATAACAGTTGCTTAAACTTACTTTTTTGCCTAAATGTTGCAATCCTCTATTGGATAGAATACGACCGCCATATAGAAATTTTTGCTCTTTTACCAACTGCTTTAGTTCCTCTGACCCTCCAGTAATACGATCCAACCAATGGTCAAAAGTTTCGTTCTCATAGCAGTATTTATTTTTCCATATATCCAGCCCAAGCTGATTATGTTCCCCTAGCCATTCTTTTGCTTCCATTTTATTATAAAACCCCTTTAACTATAATCATATACAACATATTGTTGTGAATACTATCATATCACACTAGAAATAGAAAATCAACTTTTATTTCTTACAAAAAACAACGGAATTTTCTGAAAGTTTCTACGGGTTTATTGTTCCCCTTTGATAATTATCGCCAAAAATACTAAGTCTTCTTTGGAAGGATTTGAAATCCCATGGCTATGCCCACTAGGAGTAAAGGTCAAATCCCCTGCTGTTACTGGATATTCTATACCGTCATCGTTGTAAATCCCGTTTCCCGATAAAATATAGTAAGTTTCACTCTCGTTAAAATGGGGGTGGTATTTTAATTTCCCTCCGGTTGGCATTACCACTTTTGCCACCATGCGGCATTTACCATCCATCTGCTCGGTATTTAATAGATGTTCCACCATCATTGTTCCTTGTTCGATTTCACGCAGTTCTGTTTTCCGTTCTTCTGGCTTTGTTATCATAGCAATTTCCTCCTTCAAGCAAAATCAGACCATACTGGAAATGGACATCCGATGATCTGATTGGTAAAACATATACTATTATTATGGCACGAATTGCAGAAGAAAGCAATGGACAAAATAGATTTTTACCATTATAATAAAAAACAGGAGCTATTTTGTTTGTGAAGATTTACAGCGTGCAAAATAGCATTTGGTTCAGAAATATCAGCCAGATCATTTGTACATGGAAACTATATAATAATGGTATTTTTCAGTGCCTAGTAATAAAAAATATAATTCGATTTTTAAAACTTGAGTATTGCAACATAAAAAACAGAAAGGAGATTTTTATGGGCTGTAAAATTGCGTGCTGCCAAATGGAAGTAACCAGGGACAAGGAAAACAATTTGGAGCGTGCCGCTAAGATGGTGGAAACAGCAGCTCAGCAAGGAGCGGAATTGATTGTGCTACCAGAAATGTTCCAATGCCCCTATGAAAACCAGGCATTTCCGGAATATGCGGAACCGGAAAACGGTAAAAGCGTCCGTTTTTTAGCGGAATTATCTCGAAAGTACCAGTGTATCCTAGTTGGAGGTTCCATTCCAGAGCAGGAAAAAGGACACTACTACAACACCTGCTTTGTGTTTGAACATGGTAACTATTTAGGAAAGCATCAGAAATACCATCTATTCGATGTCAATATTCCTGGAAAAATTTCGTTTCAAGAATCCAGTATCCTTTCTTCTGGAGAACATTTTTCGGTTTTTTCAACCAGTATCGGAAAAATTGGCGTGGGTATCTGTTTTGACCTGCGGTTTCCGGAACAATGGATACAAATGGCGCTGGATGGGGCAAAACTTCTCATTTGTCCAGCAGCATTTAATCCGGTAACCGGTCCAAAACACTGGGATCTGTTGTTACGTGCCAGGGCGATTGACAGCCAATGCTTTGTGGCAGCCTGTTCCCCTGCTTATCATCCTACTGCCAGTTATCACGCTTATGGACACTCCTGTGTTGTTTCCCCTTGGGGGGAAATCCTCCATCAGTTAGAGGAACAGCAGGAAATCCTATTTGTGGAAATTGATTTGGAGCAGGTAGCGGAAGTAAGGCAACAAATTCCTATTTTATCTGCTGACCGATTTGCAACGAAAAGGAAGTGAAATAGAAATGGAAGAATTTTTATCCACCCATATTGGCACAATAATCTGCGTCCTTATGGCTATTACAATGTTATTGATTTCCTTGCCTTTTTTCATTGGGCGGGAAAAAGCTGCCGGTTTGGTTGCCGGTTTTAATACCTTAAGTGAGGAAGAACAAAAACAATATGATAAAAAGAAAATTAGCAAAGGACATGCGATCATTTTTGTGGTTTCATCTATTATCTTTGTAGTCGGAACAGGATTAAGCCTGTTAAACCAGTGGTTGGCTCTTATTTGCTTTCTGGTATGGTTGCTTTATTTCCTACACAATGTATCATCCAACCCGAAAAAAGCATTCTCTAAATATTTAAAATAATCAAGTTATAATAAAAAACTCCTAATGGAACAAATCATTAGGAGTTTTTTCATATTTACGTAAAGAAAACCTCTCTCATCTCATACCTCTGCGTATGGTTATTTCTATATTGGCCATAAGAACAACAATACTGTGCGGAATTTCATTGGGAAGAGCATTTTTGTAATTTCAATCCACACTGCCCGTGGGAGCAGCGACTTAATAGGCAAAAATTCGGGATTACCTAAAGAATAATTTCAATCCACGCTGCCTGTGGGGGCAGCGTCTATCTATCGACTGATCGTGATATGTAAGTTCAAACTCATTTCAATCCACGCTGCCCGTGGGGGCAGCGACCAGTTTTCTGGTACTGCTTGTTTATAAATTTCTTATTTCAATCCACGCTGCCCGTGGGGGCAGCGACCATGTTTCACCGCCTTATAGTACATAATTTTTATATTTCAATCCACGCTGCCCGTGGGGGCAGCGACCTTGTACTGGTACAAATGGTCGAGCCGTTTCGATTTCAATCCACGCTGCCCGTGGGGGCAGCGACCGCAAAATATAGTAAGTTATAAAATTTCCGCCCTAGATATTGGAGGGTTAGTGTAAAAAATCAAAATATCACCGCTACATCAGGATGAATTTTTGCCATATTCCGTATTTTTTAGTGCGAATACATAGAGAATTTATGAGAGCTTATGGTTCGCACCAACGATTAATCTTTTTTAATACCTGTTTTAGAAACATCAAAAAATAAGTTGAAACGCATAAATTCCAAATATTATTTTTTCAGTTCCCACTCTTTGATTGTTTTTGCCTCCTCATACATCTGGCAATAACTCTCGTGGCGGGTAATGCCAATTTCCCCACGCTGGAGCGCTGCCAGCACTGCACAGCCTTTTTCTACTGTATGAGAACATCCCGTAAATTTACACTGGTTTAAAAAAGGCGTAAATTCTCGGAAACAATACTGTAATTCTTCTTTTGTAATCACTTCGTATTGCATAGTATCCACCGTGGAAAATCCAGGTGTATCCGCTACATATCCACCGTTGATTTCAAACAGTTCAACATGGCGGGTGGTATGCCTTCCCCTCCCCAGCTTTGTGCTGGTTTCTCCTGTTTTTAGTTGCAGTTGGGGCATGAGACGGTTCAACAAAGTGGACTTTCCCACACCAGTATTACCGCAAAATCCGCTGATTTTTCCTGGCAAACAGGCTAGAATTTGCCCTAAATCCTCATCACTATTTACTACAATGACTTGAAAGCCAGCATGCTGGTAAATAGACCGTATTTTGTCTGGGGATTCCAAATCTGATTTTGTAATAACAATAACAGGTTCAATCTGTTTGTGTTCCGCAATGGCAATTAATTTATCGGTAATAAAAAAATTGGGTACAGGCTGGGTACAGGACATCACGAAAAAAAGCTGATCCAAATTCGCCAAAGGTGGGCGGACAAAATCATTTTTTCGGGGAAGGATTTCCCTTACCATATTATCCTGGGGGGCAAATAATACCTGATCCCCTACATAAGGGGACATCCCTTTTTTACGAAATACCCCTGCTGCTTTACACTCGTATTCTATTGCAGAATCAGCGGATTTTATAGTGTAAAATCCGCTGATTGCTTTTACAATTAATCCCTGTTCCATGTACCATACCTGTTTCTGCTGCTGGTGTTATCATTAGAAGAACTATTATTTGGAGTGCTACTTTCATCCTCAATTTCAGAAGAGGATGGGGCAGAAGATTCTGGCTGACTGGAAGATGGAGTCTGGGAAGATTCTGGCGCAGAAGAAGTAACTACTCCTGTACCATCACTAACGGTCAAAGTAATTGTTGCACCAACCGCAACAGTATTTCCTCCTCTTGGGTCTTGAGAAATAACCGTACCTGCTGGTTTGTCACTTTTCACTGTGTGAATATTAACCTTTAATCCCTGGCTTTCCAAGGCACTGCGGGCACTACCTTGGTCTTTCCCTACAACATCCTGAACATAGACAGTATTGCTCTGCCCATAGCTGTAATATACCGTTATCGCCTGTTTTGGATCTAGTTTTGTACCCGCTTTTGGGTCTGTGCTAATCACACAATTAGCTGGCACACTACTATCTTCTTTTTTTACCTTATTGATGGAACCAGTAAATCCTTCTTCTTTTAATCTGGCCACTGCGGCATCAATATCCAAACCGGATACATCCGGTACTTTTACCTGTTGGGAACCTTTGCTGACATAAAGAGTTATCTTGCCGTTTTCTTTAATTTTAATATCTGGGTCAGGTTCCTGATCAAAAATCAAGTCTTCCGTATATTCGGAATTGTATTCGCTGACAATTTTAAAATCAATCTTTTTATATTCTTCCATGTTCTGTACATCATGGTAATTCATACCGGTAAAGTCCTGTACCACAACATCTTCTGGAGCAGGCTGTTTTAATACCAACATTAAGGTAATCAAAATTGCCGCAATGACAACAAATGTAATGGATACCCCCAATAGGATTGGCAGGAATTTGGATTTTTTGGTTTCTTCTTCCTCTTCCTGTTCCTCATCCTTCTGGGCCACATTAAAATATTTTGTAGTCCCTTCATCAAAATATTTATATTCAAATACAATGCTTGGATTCCGTTTGAATTCATCGATATCACGGAGCATCTCCGCTGCGCTTTGGTACCGTTTATTTGGGTTTTTTTGCATAGCGCGGACAATGATTTCCTCCAATCCTTCTGGAATGTCAGGATTGATGGAACGCGGAGCCGGCGCAATCGCTTGCATCTGTTTTACAGCAACTTCTTCTGGGGTTTCCCCGTCAAATGGCAGTTTTCCCGTCAGCATCTCATAGAGCATAACACCCACAGAATACAAATCTGATTTTTCATCGGTTACCTCGCCGCTTGCCTGCTCTGGGCTAATGTAATGAACAGAACCGATTGCCTGTTCGGTATTACGTTTTTCATCCCTTGCAAAGCGTGCAATACCAAAGTCCATGACTTTGATGGTGCCATCCTCCAGCAGCATGATATTTTGCGGTTTGATGTCCCGATGGACAATCCCTTTATCATGGGCATGTTGTAAAGCGCGGAGAATCTGAACGGTAAACAGTACCGCATCTTTCCAACTCAATACCCCTACTTTCTCCATGAATTCCTTTAAGGTAATGCCGTCAATCAACTCCATGACAATATACTGAATACGGTCGCCAAAATTCACATCAAAGATGCGGACAATGTTAGGGTGGGATAACGCTGCAACCGCTTTGGATTCATTGCGGAACCGGCGCAGGAACTCCTCATTGCCCTGATACTCTTCTTTTAAAATTTTAATTGCCACATATTTCTGGTCTACAATATCAAAAGCCTTATAGACATTTGCCATACCGCCCATGCCAATTAGCTCTTTAAACTCATACCGTCCGTCTAAACGCTTGCCGATGAATTTATCCATTCAAACTTTCCTCCTGTTTCACTTAAATTGTCCATCAAGATTTTATGAAAAATGGAATACATCAGCATTCCAATACAACTGCGGTAATATTATCATGGCCGCCATGTTTTTTTGCCGCCTGCAACAGACGTTTTACCGATTGGCGGGCATTATTTTGTTCTAAAATCAATAAAATTTCCGCTTCGCTGCAGCAATTGGTTAATCCGTCCGTGCAAAGGAGGATTTTATCGCCATATTTGCATGGAAATTCATTATAATCAATTTCCACAGTAGCTTCTACCCCAATTGCGCGGGTAATCTGGTTTTTCTGAGGGTGGGATTTTGCTTGTTCCTCCGTAATCTGACCATGTTCCAATAAATATTGAATAAAAGAATGGTCTTTTGTAAGCTGGGTCAGTTTTCCTTTCCGAAGCAAGTATGCCCGGCTGTCCCCAACATGACCGATATACAAAATGTCGTTCATCACCACTGCCAGAACAGCGGTTGTCCCCATTCCTGCCAAAGCAGGCTGCTGTTGGGCTTTTTCATAAACCACACTATTAGCAGCGTTCAATGCAGCCAATATCAAGTGGTAAACAGAACGAGGGTCCATGTATTCTCTTAGGTTTTGCATTACCTGAGTACTAATAATATCCCTTGCTAATTGGCTTGCCACATTGCCGCCATTTTCGCCGCCCATGCCATCACAAACCAATGCAAAACCAACAGACGGGGTCAAATCTCCTGACATAAAGGTATCTTGATTGGTCTCACGGACTAAGCCTACATCCGTTTTACCAAATATTTGCACAAAAAATCCTCCTTTAGGATCGATTATCCCGCCGTAGTTGGCCACAAGCAGCATTAATATCCTGTCCCAATGTTCTGCGGACAGTGACATTAATGCCACTTTGTTCTAACAACCTGGAAAAACGGATTACATTTTGTTTTTTACTTGCTTGATAATCTCTCTCTTTGATTTCGTTTACTGGAATCAGGTTTACATGGCAGAGTAAGGGTTTTAACCTTGCCGCCAGCTCATTGGCATCCTGTTCCCTGTCGTTTACCCCTTTAATTAAAGCGTATTCAAAAGAAATCCTACGGTTTGTTTGCTGAATATAGTAACAACAGGCTTCCAACAACTCCTCAATGGGGTACTTCAAGTTTACTGGCATCGTTTTAGAACGCATGGTATTGTTGGGGGCATGAAGGGAAATGGACAGGGTGATCTGCAATTTTCTATCAGCCAGTTCGTAAATTCTGGGGACAAGCCCACAAGTGGATAAAGTGATATGCCGCTGGCCTAAATTCCTGCCAGAAGGATGGGAAATCAGTTCCAAAAACGCCATAACGTTTTCAAAATTATCCAACGGTTCCCCAATACCCATCAGGACAATATTAGAAATCTTTTGCCCGGTATCCTGCTCAGTGCGGTAAACCTGCTCCAGCATTTCCGAGGGAGTAAGGCAACGAACAAATCCAGCTTTGGTGGAAGCGCAAAAACTGCACCCCATCCGACAGCCTACCTGGGTGGAGATACAAATACTGTTTCCATACTGGTATTTCATGAAAACAGACTCCACACACTCCCCGTCCTGGAGTTCATATAAATATTTTACCGTATCATCAATACGAGATACAAGCTTTTTTTTGATTTTTAAGCAATTCAAATAAAATTCAGCGGATAATTCTTCCCGCAATTGTGCAGAAAGGTTGGTCATTTGTCCAAAGTCGGATACATTCCGCTTATGTAGCCATTCAAAAATCTGTTTCGTCCGGAAATTTGGCTGACCTTTTTGTTCCATTACCTGAGCCAACTGCTGATAGGTAAGCGATTTGATATCAATCAAACTGTAATTCCCCTTTTCTTCATAGCACAAAGATAAAAACCATCGCTGTCAAGCTGGTTTGGTAAAAATGTCAAATCATAGCCTGCATGAGGATAAAATTGGGTGAGTACCTCAGGCAGCTGGAGTGGAGAAAATTCAGGATGTTGGAGCAAAAATGCCTTGGTGACCTCCTGATTTTCCCGTTTGGATAGGGTACACGTGGAATAGATTAACACGCCCCCTGCTTTTACATATTGGCTGGCTATTTCTAAAATATTCATCTGTATTTTTGGCAAGCCCTCCACTGATTGTTCTGATTTATATTTGATTTCCGGTTTCCGGCGGATTACTCCAAAACCAGAGCATGGTACATCACATAACACCAATCCAAATTTACCTATTTTTTCATGATAAATAGAGGCATCAGATACCTGGGCATGTACCGAAGAAAGCCCCAAGCGTTTCGCTCCAGATTTAATCAATTTTACCCGATGTTCATGGAGATCACAAGCTGTTATTGGAACGGTATCTTTTAATTCCTCGGCAATGGTAAAGGTTTTTCCTCCTGGAGCAGCACAAACATCCAAAACAGAATCTGGATGATAAGCTGCTACAACCTGTCCACATAGTTGGGAAGCCACATCTTGGACATGGAACATTCCCTGCTCAAACAAAGCTGTATCTGCCAATGAACCACCATCCAACACTTCAACACAGTTTTCCATTAGATGGGGTTTTAAGGTAAATCCTTGTTCTTCTAATTGGATGGAAAGTTCCTCTTTTGTAGTTTTTAATGGATTTACTCGCAAAGTTAACGGCGGTCTGCCCATTTGCTGTTGTAGTAGCTGTTCCGCTACTTCCCTACCGTATTCATTAAACAAACTTTCTACTAGCCAGACTGGACAGGAATACCGTAGGGAAAAATACTGTACCGGTTTTCTTTCTGAGTCAGGATAGTTAATTTTTTTCCCATCCCGCAAAAAGTTCCGCAATACCGCATTGACAAAACCAGATGCCGCTTTTTTGTGGATTGCCTTTGTTAGGTTAACGCTTTCGTTCACTGCGGCAAAATCATCTACCTGAAGGGAGATCATCTGATATAACCCCAAACGCAGGATATTGCGGATTTCAATCGTCATTTTTTCGATAGGATGTTTGGAATAGCAGGTAATAATATAATCCAGGGTAATTTTGCTTTCCAACACCCCGTAAAACAGTTTGGAGGCAAAATCCCGGTCACGGGAATCCAGATCTGAGTGCTTTAGCAGGGATTCCATCATTAAATTGGAATACGCCTGCTGTTTTTCCATACGGTTTAAGGATTCCAATGCGATTTGTCGTGCTGTTTTCACTGAAGTTTCTCCTTGTTCTTAGTCGTCTCTACGGTTTCCAGCAATTGCTAATAAACGGAACAGCTGTAAGATTGCGGTAATTAAGCTTGCTACATAAGTCATAGCAGCAGCGGAAAGCATTTTTTTTGCCCCAACCATCTCATCTGGTTCCAAATAATAGTTGCTTTCCAAGGTGCGTAAAGCACGGCTGCTAGCGTTGAATTCCACTGGCAAGGTAACCAGTTGGAACAGGACAACTGCCGCGAACAGCACAATACCGATAGTGAGCAGAATATCCATCTGGAAAATCAACCCGATAAAAAATAATGGCCAGGAAAGCT
The DNA here is from genome assembly GCF_014297275.1 of Clostridium facile. Classification (NCBI taxonomy): domain Bacteria; kingdom Bacillati; phylum Bacillota; class Clostridia; order Eubacteriales; family Clostridiaceae; genus Clostridium; species Clostridium facile. Next base: position 870,416 of record NZ_JACOQK010000001.1, on the reverse strand, counting down.
GGGAACCAATTTGAGTAATAGGGATGATTGCACCCCTGAGTTTCATTGGCACATAACCCTGGCTGTGCTGGATGGCGTGGCCAACCTCGTGGGCAGCAACCCCCAACGCAGCCACCGAAGTGCTGTTATACACCGAACTGGACAACCGCACTACATTAGTGCGGGGGTCGTAGTGGTCGGTAAGTTGACCGGAAACCATCTCAATTGCCACATGATTTAAACCGTTCTGGTCCAGAATCATCCTGGCAATCATGGCGCCGGTATATCCACGGCGGTTGTACACCTTGCTGTACTTTGCGAAATTGCTTTTTACTTTAATTTGTGCGAAAACCGTAATGATAATTGCTGGCAGCATATAAAGAATATAGCTGAAATAAGGATAAAAATAATAGCCCATTTTATACAAACTCCTGTTTTATAATATCGTTTGTAGATTGCCGAAAATTCCACCAACCGATCATTTTCTTAATGGCATAATGAAAACACAACTGGTTTACAAAGTAGATATCATTTCTAAGGTATCATTGAATGCCAAGAGAGAAAAAATAACGTTTGATTGAAAATAAACTATATTTTAAGCAAGTATACTTAATTAGATTGATTCGACAATCTCAATTTTCCTATTTTCTGTAACAGATAAAATAGAATCATGATTAGTATACCTGGAAAAGATGAAAAATTAACAGATGTTTTGTATCCAAATCATTGCAAAAAAATGACGGGCATACTGATTAGCCAAGGCATTCCCCTTTTGCCAGCTTTTTTCCGTTTAAAAAGGAACGGCCATCCATCCGTTTAGAGCCTTCCGGCTGGACTTCCAACAACTCCACCGCATCTTCCCCACAGGCGATGATGCAGCGTTTGGCATCTAACAATTCTCCTGGCTTACCGTTTTTTCCTTTTACAATAGCGGAATGGTATATTTTTAATTTTTTGCCATTTAACATGGTGTAGGCAGCGGGCCAATCGGACAACCCTCTGATTTTATTATGCACCAGCTGGGCTGGTTGGGCAAAATCCAACAGGCTCATTTCCCTGCTCAGCATAGGAGCGTAACAGCTTTGGCTGTCATCTTGCGGGATGCGTGGTGCTGTTCCCGCCTTTATCTGTTCTAGGGTTGTTAGTAACAAATCCGCACCGATCTCTGTCAGGCGGTCAAACAATTCAGCAGAAGTTTCATTTTCTCCAATTGGGATTTCGGATTTTAAAATCATATCCCCGGTGTCCAAACCTTCCGCCATATACATGGTGGTCACCCCTGCCACTGGGTCACCGTTGAGGACACTCCACTGGATAGGAGCTGCCCCACGGTATTTCGGCAAGAGAGAACCATGCACATTGATGCAACCATAAGGTGGGATCTCCAATACTGCTTTTGGCAAAATTCTGCCATAAGCCACCACTACAATCACATCTGGATGAAGTTCCCGAATGAAATTGATCTGTTCATCGTCTTTCAAGGTAAGTGGCTGGTATACTGGCAGATTGTGCTGTAATGCCAGTTGTTTGACTGGTGGGGGCTGTAATTTATATCCCCTTCCCTTTGGTTTATCCGGCTGGGTAAAAACCGCCTGAATCGTATGGCCGGCATCAATCAATTTTTGCAGGCTCGCCACCGCAAAATCCGGCGTCCCCATAAAAATAACATTCATTCTATTCACGCACCATTTCTGTTGCTAAATCTTTAAATACAACCCCGTTCAAGTGGTCAATTTCATGGCAAAGCGCCCTTGCCATCAATTCTTTCCCTTTTACCAGGATGGCATTGCCGTTGCGGTCATAGGCTTTTACCTTTACTTTATTAGGGCGGGTGACAATCCCAAACTCATTTGGATAGGAAAGGCAGCCTTCGGAACCAGTCTGGGTACCGGAAGTTTCCAAAATTTCTGGGTTGATCAGTTCAACTAGCCCTTCCCCAACATCAATCACTACAACCCGTTTTAAAACGCCTACCTGAGGGGCAGCCAAACCAACCCCATCCGCTTGATACATGGTTTCCGCCATGTCGTCCAGGAGCTGATGAAGGCGTTGGTCAAATACGGTCACTTCACGGCATTTTTTCCGCAAAATCGAATCGTCATCTATCACAATATTTCGTAAAGCCATAGGTATGATCTTCCTTTCTTACTATTAATTAATTTCGCCGTTTATATCACAATAAAGATGCAGGTTGGAACATTCCTTACGGGAGGCGGTGTAAACCAGCACTTTCCGCATCAATTGGCGGAACGCCGTGTTGTTCCTGCATTTTAAGATAATGCGTTGGCGGTATTTATTATTCATTTTATAAATATAAGGTTTGCTGCGCCCCAATACTTTCATGGGGATGTTCTGCCGCAAGCCTTTTGTTGCCTGTTTTAATACGGTGAGGAACAACCTTGCCCCAATATCCACCTGTTGTTCCTGCCTGCCAGTGATCCCCACCAGGCAGATATCGCAAAACGGCGGGTAAAAAAACGCCTCACGCTCCACAATTTCATCCTGGTAAAAGGATTGGTAATCCTGGGAAGCTGCCTGCCGGATAACGGGGTGGTCGGGGTTATAAGTCTGGATATATGCCCTGCCCTTTTTACCGCCCCTTCCGCTTCTGCCCACCACCTGGGTCAGCATGGAAAAAGCGTGCTCATGGCATTTAAAATCATCCCCAAACAACATGCTGTCAGCGGAGAGCACCCCCACCAACGTGACATTGGGGAAATCCAGCCCTTTGGCTACAATCTGGGTTCCAATTAAAATATCATATTCCCCTTTGGAAAAACTCTGGATTTTGGATTCCAAAGCCGCCCTGGTAAAGGTGGTGTCCGCATCCATGCGAAGCACCCGGGCATCTGGGAAATACTGTTGTACCTCTTCTTCAATTTTCTGGGTACCCTGTCCGGTGAGCATCAGATGGCTTCCCCCACATTCTGGACAGGTTTTGGGAAGCTCCTGGGAATATCCACAATAATGACACATCAGGTAGCCGTTGGCACGGTGGTAGGTCATACCCACACTACAATGGGGACATTCCGCCACCCAACCACAATCCACACAGCTCAACACAGAACGGTATCCCCGCCGGTTTAAGAGCAAAATCGACTGTTCCCCCTGCTGCAGATTCCTGGCGATTTCCTCCGCCAGATATTCGCTGACACCGGTAATCAAAGAAGATGGCTCCTGACGCATATCAATCAAGGTCACCTCAGGGAGCTGGGCATCCGCATAACGTTGATTGAGCTCATACAAGGAATACACTCCTTGCTTTGCTGCATAGTAGCTTTCCACCGAAGGGGTAGCAGATGCCAACAGGAGCAAGGCTTTTTGCTGGATGCACCGATATTTTGCCACATCCCGAGTGTGGTAACGGGGGGACATATCCGAGGATTTATAGGTAGATTCCCCTTCTTCGTCCATGATAATTAACCCCAACTGTTCCAACGGAGCAAAAACCGCGCTCCTGGTACCAATGACGATTTTAACTTCTCCATTTTTAATCCGTTTATATTCATCCATCTGTTCCCCCATGGAAAGGCTACTGTGCATCACAGCGATTTCCGAGCCAAACGCCAACTGGAATTTTTGGAGCATTTGAGGAGTAAGGGAGATTTCTGGCACCATCAAAATGGTTTGCTTGCCCATCTGTATCATCTTTTCAATGAGTTTGAGGAATACCTGGGTTTTTCCACTTCCAGTAATCCCGTGGAGCAGCGCTACGCTAGGACGGTTGGTATAGTATTGATGCAGCAGGCCATCTAATACTTCCTGCTGCTGTGGAGTCAATACCAACTCCGGCTTTCGCGTTGGCGTTGCCGCTTCATATGGGGTGCGATATACTTCCTGTTCATATAGGGTGACAATCCCTTGCTTTGCCAGGTTTTTTACCACAATATCTGTGACACCACAAAAATAACATACCTCTTTTATCGAAACCGCTCCCAACTCCAGCAAAAAGGAAACCACCTTTTTCTGTTTCTGGGAGAGTTTACAGCTGGAGGGGTCAAACTCTGGGTCGGTCATTTTGACCATATTTACTGTTTTATCCCCTAGTTTCCGTTTGGAAGAAACCGAAGGGGTTAACACCTGTTGCTGAATCAAAAAATCAATATCAGCACGGCGACCAGATTCCAACTGATGCTGAACAATCCTATCCACTTCTTGCTGATTTGCCGCTTTTCGCAAAAACGAGAGCAGCTCCAGCTGGTGAGGAGAATAATTTTCCAGCCCCTCCAGCCGGTCGATAAACTGATAGCTTTTTTTTAAAAAATAAGAGAAACCCGCTGGCAAAATCGTGCGGATCGCCTCATAATAAGTACAAAAAGTAGAATGCACCAGATAAAAAACAATGTCAACCATTTTACTTGACAAAATTGGCTGATCATCTAAAAATCCGGCAATTGTTTTTAATTTTATTTCTGGCTGGTCATTTTTTATGTCAAGGATAACTCCTTGTCGATACTGGTTGGCATTACCAAATGGCACGCTAACCCTACAGCCTATTTTTGCCTGAGCTTGTTGATGGTCTGGCACAGCATAATCAAACAGGCGGTCAAACCGGATAGAGGTTTTTTCCACTGCTATTTTCGCAATCAATGCCAGCCCTCCTTTTTATCCCCGATGTGCTAAAATTTGATCTAACAATACCTGAGCCAAAGCCTGTTTGGACATTTTCTTCAACGGGGTAATCTGGCCTTTGGTAATCAGGGTTACAATATTGGTATCCACCCCAAAACCTGCCCCTGGATCGGATATACTGTTAGCAACTATCATATCCAAGTTTTTCTTTTCTAATTTTTGGGCAGAATTTTCGATTAAATCCTGGGTTTCCATGGAAAAACCACAAAGGAATTGCCCATGGCGTTTCCTTGCGCCCAATTCGGCAAGAATATCCTTGGTTCTAGTCAGTTCCAGCTGGGAATCCATCTCCCCTTTTTTCAATTTATGGTCAGCAGCTAACTTTGGTTTGTAGTCCGCCACCGCTGCTGTTTTGATAATAATATCGTACTCATTGGAAATATTGGTGACAGCGCGGAACATATCCTGGGCGGTGACCACTGGAACTACTGTAACGCCTGCTGGCCGTGGCAGATTCACTGGGCCAGAAACCAAAGTGACATTTGCCCCCCGCATACAGGCGGCTTTTGCGATGGCATAGCCCATTTTTCCGGTGGAATGATTGGTAATATACCGCACTGGGTCGATTGGCTCCTGGGTAGGGCCAGCGGTTACCAAAACCCGAAGCCCTTTCATGTCCTGAGTATAACAGACTTGTTGACAGATCCGTTCATAAATCTGCTCTGTTTCTGGCAGGCGACCTTTTCCACTGTCTCCACAGGCGAGCATACCGGAATCTGGTTCCTCCACAAAAAAGCCATAGGAACGAAGCTTTTGCAGATTATCCTGGGTTATCGGGTTTTCATACATGCGGGTGTTCATAGATGGATACACCAATTTTGGGCAGGTAGCCGCCAAAACGGTGGTAGTCAGCATATCGTCCGCAATGCCATGCGCCATTTTGGCGATGGTGTTAGCGGTTGCGGGAGCGATTACCATAAGATCTGCTTTTTTTGCTAGCTCGACGTGTTCTACTTCCCAGTTATCCACCCGCTCAAAAGTAGAAACACAGCATTTATTTTTGGTTAATGTTTCAAATGTAAGGGGTTGTATTAATTCCGTTGCATTCTGGGTCATAATCACGTGGGTTTCGCAACCATTTTTGGTCAGCCGGCTTGCCAAATCCGCCATTTTATAGGCGGCAATCCCTCCACAAACCCCTAATACAACAACTTTTCCTTCCAGCATAAAATGCCTCCAACACTATTGTAATTTTGTAACCTCATCGGATTCCACCATTTTGCACTGGCCTTTCGCGAATTCCTCCACTGCCAGGGAAACTGGTTTGCCTCCTACAATATCGCCTTTTTCGTTGGCCTGGTCTACAATTTCACGGGCACGTTTTGCAACGGCAACCACCAAAGAATAGTAGCTCTCACCATGTTTTAAAATCTCTGTAATTGCAGGTCTATTCATACTCATATTAGCTCAACACTCCTTTAATCAACTCAACATTTTGTTCGGTTTTACATTTTTCCGCCACGATAATCGCCTTAACTTGGGCGATAGCATCCTCTAAATTGTCATTGACAACGATATAATCATATTCATAAGCTTTGGAAATCTCAGTTAGCGCTTCGTTTAAACGCTGCTGCACCACTTCCTCAGTTTCTGTTCCTCTGCCACGAAGGCGCTGTTCCAACACCTCTAAACTTGGAGGCATAATAAAGATACTGACAACGTCATTTTCTTTCATTACTTTTAAGGCGCCGTTTACGTCGATTTCCAAAATCACATCATGACCCTGTTCTAGATGTTCGTATACCTCTTTTTTAGGGGTTCCATAATAGTTACCACAATATACATTGTGCTCCAAAATCATTCCGGTAGAAAGGCGGGATTCGAACTCCTCCTTTGAGAGGAAATAATAGTGTTTGCCATCCTGTTCCCCTTCTCTTGGCTGACGAGTTGTAGCAGACACTGAAATAAACACATTAGGATCCTCTGCGATAACTTGGTTAATTGTGCCTTTCCCGCTGCCGGATGGACCGGATAGCACCAATAACAAGCCTTTATTCATTTGCTTCATCCTCCCCATCTGTATCGTCGTTTAAACGGTTGGCAACAGTTTCTGGCTGTAAGGCGGACAGAATAACATGGTCGCTTTCCATTACCACAACCGCCCTGGTACGGCGGCCATAAGTAGCGTCAATCAAACTGCCTTTTTCCTTCGCGTCCCCGATAATGCGTTTGATAGGGGCGGAATCTGGGCTAACGATTGCCACCAATTTGTTGGCAGAAACCATATTCCCAAACCCAATATTAATCAATTTCATTGCTATTTCCCCCTATTCAATATTCTGGATCTGTTCCCGTATTTTTTCAATGACGGATTTTTGGTCGATGACAATTTTAGAAATTTCCAAATCGGTTGCTTTGGAACCGATGGTATTGGTTTCCCGATTAATTTCCTGTACCAAGAAGTCGCATTTCCTGCCCACAGGCTGGTCACTTTGCAGCAGTTGACGGAACTGTTCCAGATGGCTATGCAAACGGACCGTTTCCTCATCTACTGCCACTTTATCCGCAAAGATAGCTGCCTCAGTGAGGATGCGAGCTTGGTCAATCTCCTGGTTTTCCAACACTTCCTGTAATTTGGCGAACAGACGCTCCTGGTAAGCAGCCACAGTTTTTGGGGATTGTTCTTCTACAACAGCAACCATCTGTTCAATCTCATCCAGTTTTGCAAGAAGGTCGGTTTTTAAGCGTTCTCCCTCTACAGTGCGCATTTCCAGGAACTGGTCCAATGCTTCCTGTACCACGGGCTGGACGGATGCCCAGATTACTTCCTCATCCTCAATCACCTTATGTACGTTGAATACATCCGGGAATCTAGCCACAGTGGAAAGGGAAAGGTCATCCTGCAACTGCAATTTCTCTTTAACGTTCCGCAGTGCTTGGACATATCCTTTGGCTACAGTGGAATTGATTTCAATTTCCGCATCCGTGCCTTCCAAAGTATAAATGCTAACAGATACTTCTACCTTACCACGGGAAACCATCCCCTGGATATAGGATTTTAGTTTTTCTTCTAAATAGCCATAGGTGCGTGGTACCCTGGCGTTAAACTCAAAATAACGGTGATTCACCGATTTAATCTCCACCAGGACTTCACGACCATTGATGATTTGATGGGCACGACCAAACCCTGTCATGCTTTTAATCATAAAAACATCCTCTCATAATGGTTTATTACAAATCATTGGATATATGATTTTTTCTATATTGCATAATTATATATTAAAATTATTATACCAAAGATATAGGGTCAAAGCAAGGTTTTGTTCATATATTATTTACAATTAAAAATATATTTACTCTTAGAGCTACGAGAAAACCATGTTGTACCAGGAATATGAGTAAATGAAATTCCAGAACTTATAATGCGAATGGCTATACAAAAACCGCCAGTCCTTTTTGAAACTGACGGTTCTATATCGATAAGTAGGTTTTATTATTCCGCAATGGAGACAACCAGCCTACTGGTTGTAACATCGATTTTCTGTCCAGGGTCAATGCTAGTTGCCACTACTGTGCCAGAAGCAGCTCCTTCTGATGAAACGGTTCTAGTATCATATAAAATGCCCAAATTATCCAGCTGGTTCTTATAAGCGGACCAGCTTTGTCCAGTATATTGTGGGATTTCCCGGTATTTTGAGCCGTTGCTGACGGTTACCTTTACCGTTTGTCCCTCTTTGATTGGCTCATCTGGTTCAATGCTTTGTTTGATAATAACACCTTCTGGATATTGCTCATTATATTCATACTCCGCTTCTACCGTTAACATCGAATATTTGGAATCTGTTTTTACTACATTCAAGTATTGCCCTACTAAGTTGAGCATTAAATATCCATCCTGGTTGGATACTGTTGCACTAGAAGAGGCTTTTGAGGAACTCTCTTTGGAAGAAGTTTGGGAAGAACTTTCTTCAGAGGAACTCTCCTCCACTTCTGAACTGAGGATACTGGAAGTATTTTTATCTTTATCATTGGAATTATTTCCAAACAGATAGTACAATACTAACGCGGAAACCAAAATTAATACAGCTGCGGTAATCCCCACCGCAATCATAATATATTTTTTGGTGTTGTTGGTTTCCTGGTCTAGTTCCTGTTCCTGGATTAAAGATTCCACCTTTTCCGCGATCGCAGCCTGTTGCCTTGGAGGGGCGGATAAATCAGCGTACAGGTCGGTCATGGTCTGGGTACGAATACGGAAGGAAAGGGTCATAGCGGAGGTAATTGCCACTGAAACGTTGTTTGGAACCGATGGATTTAACACTGCTAATTGCACCAAATTGTCTACACAGGTACGGCTTTTGGAATCCGTTGGCATAGTTCCTGTTAAGGTTTTATACAATACCGCTGCCATACCATATACATCCACCCAAGAACCATAGGACTGCTCCTCATTTTCGTATTGCTCCGGAGCGGCGTAACCATCATATATTACAACTGGAAGTTCCGCATTAGTCATACGCATAGATGGGATACAGAATCCTCCAATTTTCACCTGGCCTTTTACTGTAACATAGATGGTTTCCGGACTTAGTCCCCCATGGACTAATCCCATGGCATGAAGCTGACCTAAATGCTTAATAACAGGCAAGAACATTTTAGAAGTTTCTTCCCAGGAAAGTTCTCCATAATGGTCCAGCAGATAATCCTTTAGTTTAACCCCTTCTACATGCTCCATAATCACATAGCAAGTGTTATTTTGGGCGAAAATCTCATAGGCTTGCACCAATGTAGACATTGTCCTAATTTTAGATAAAGCCTGGTTTTGTGTTAAAAATTCTTTTGCCGCCCTTTTAAACAGCTCGAATTTTTCCGACTCAATCTCCAGTTTCTGAGTTTCCGGATTACGGGTAACAATGGAATCTGGCAGGAACTCTTTCACTTCTACCACAGTGTTGATTTGAATATCATATGCAATATATACAGCACTCTCATGGGTTGAATACAGCAGGTTCCCAACTATGTAACGGTTATCTAAGAGGGTTTCTGGCTTTAAGTATGCTGGGTTAACCGGTACACTGCCGTTGACATAACCGCAGTTAGGGCAAATAACCGCATTCCCTTTTGGGTGCATACATCGGTGACAAATAGGTGATTGGTTGTCCATTGAAGTTGACCTCCTGAAATTAAGCTTTTTCTTCTTTTAAGTGTGGAAGCAAATGTTCCTGTACCATCTTTGCGGCAGTTTCTACAAACAAAGCGCAAGGACGTTTTTGATAATATTTTTCATCTCGTTCGGATGGGTTCTCTTTCACAAGGCATTTGGCGTTGGTAAGCAGTTCTCGACAACAAGTAGTACCCATTTTTTGTGTGAACTCCTGATCCAACTGTTTGATCCAATCATAAAGTTCTTTTTTGGATTGGATGTCTGTACGGTCATAGCCATCATGTGCTAGCCCTGCCAACAGAAACATTCCGGTAACAGCGCCACATTTTTCCCGCAGGCCGCCCATACCGGCACCAAAACCAGAAGATAATAATAATGCTTGCTGTTCTGGAATGCCAAACAGGTCACTAAATGCCGCAAAAACAGACTGGCTACAATTGTAACCTATATAAAATAAATCCAATGCTTTTTGTACACGGTCCATAGTTATTTATTCTCCAAACTGTTCTTGAATTTCTGCGTAATACGGAATCGAATCCGCTGCGCCAAAGCGAGATACCGTAATAGAGGAAGCTTTTGATGCCAATTCCAGCGCCTGTTTTGGCGTGGAGCCAGTGAGCAGGGCGTTAGAGAAATAGCCGGTAAAGGTATCCCCCGCCGCGGTGGTATCCACCACATTAGATGGGTAGATTGGATGAGATTCCATATCATCCCCGTCATAGTACATTGCTCCCTCTTTCCCCAAGGTGAGCAACACCGCTGTATGGTAGCGGTTATATAAGGTAGTTAAAATCTCTTTTGGTTCGGTTTTGCCAGAACACTGTCCGCCTTCCACCTCATTGACAATCAACAGGTCGATATATTCCAGAGGATACTCTAGCAACTTTTGCTCAAATGGGGCGGGATTGAAGATAATTTTCATTCCTTTATCATGCGCCTGGAGGATGATTTCTTTTAAAGAGGAAATCTCGTTTTGCAGAACGACCACATCCCCTGCTGTAAAGTGAGAAAGGACTTCGGTGACATCTTCTGGTGTTATCATCCGATTGGCTCCCCCATATAGGATAATACTGTTTTCCCCTTTCCTGTCCACCTGAATAATGGTATGACCGGAAGCGCCTTCAATGGTTTGGACATAACTGCAATCCACCCCATGCCGTTCCAGTACATCTAAAAGAAGTTTGCCATCCTGTCCAACTTTTCCAGCATGGTAAACCTTTGCGCCGGCTTTTGCGAATGCGATGGACTGATTCAGCCCTTTTCCGCCGCAGAAAATATCTCTTCGGTTGGAGCTGATGGTTTCTCCTGGCAGCACCAAATGATCCAAAGAATACACATAATCAATATTTAAAGAACCAAAATTCAACAGTTTCAATTGTATCACCTTCACTTCAGTTTCGCAACCTGATTACACACTAAATCGACAAATTTTTTTCGGTCCACCGCAAACGCCACATTAGCGTTAGGGGTGCGGCCGGTTTTATGATAATAGTCTACAACAGTACATCCTGCCGTATATTCCCCTTTTGTTTCCACCGCTACATTTACCGGTACCATTGTAAACAGTTCCGGCTGGAGTAAATAGGCTGCCACGCAGGGGTCATGCATGTGCATTCCTTCCACATGGTCTGGCGGAGCCAGAACTGGTTGCAGTGAATGGACGCCATGGAACGCCACCATTTTCGCCAGCAGCTTCCCGGTACGGTTGCCCAGCTGGCTCAGCCGCTGGATATCCTCCTGATAAAATTGTGCCTGGCGAGTGACATCCAATCCAAACATCTCAATGGGCACTCCGCTTTCAAATACAAGTTTTGCAGCTTCCGGATCCACTGCTATATTAAATTCCGCACAGGGAGTTAAATTTCCACCATAGTAGGCTCCTCCCATTAATACAATACGCTGGATATTCTGTTTTAATTCAGGATAAGCAGCTAAAAAAATCGCAATATTGGTTAATGGCCCTGTGGCTGCTATGATAATTCCAGGAGTTTCTGCCACCAATTCTCCCATTAACTGTATGGCAGATTTATTGGTATGAGGTGCTGGACTTTGTTCCAGCACAACCTCCCCCAAGCCGGTATCTCCATGAATATCCCCCGCAATCAACAGTTCACGGTAAAGAGGTTTTTGTGCCCCTTGATATACTGGAATTTGCTCTTTTCCCATCAAATACAATAGGTTGCGGGCATTGGCATAGGTTTTGGAGGGTAGCTGGTTCCCTGCACAGGTAGTAATCGCCTTTAGGTCAATCTGTTCTGCTGCTGCCAGTACCGCTATGGCGACAGCATCGTCAATTCCTGGATCACAATCTAGCAAAACAGGAAGTTTCATATGATTCCATCCTCCTTTTCTCATACTTTCTATTGAAAACAGGAAAAATGCCTACTATTCATATTAGATAGCCATTTATTCCTAACAAAAAACAATTTCCATTCCAAATAGATTTTTGAATAATCTTTCAATTCCTTTATAATTTTTTCTACCCATAATATCGCATGTTTATTATTTATTGATAAACGAACAAAGTTCCATCTTATTTTACTATGATAGAACAAAAGTTGCAATAAAAATACGTTGATATTCATATTTCGTTCAATTTCTCATCTGGATAGGAAACAAAAAAGCCCTGACCTAAATCAGGGCAATGATATTTATTCTGCATCCGCTTTCCACAAACCGTGAAGGTTACAATAAGCGTAAGCAGTAACCAGCTTATCCCCTGGCACAACCGCAAAATTGGCAGTGGTACTTTCGCCTGGTGCTAAATGCCGGATTTGGAAGCCGTGTTTGGTTTCCACCGCTACCCATGTAATATAGTGTTCTTCTGCCATTGGATGTGGTGTGGAACCAACTGATACTGTAACAATATTCCCATTTACTGTTACAACAGGAACGTGTTTTTCCACAGCAGCGTCCACAGAACCAGGAACCAGCTCAGTCATTTTTTGCCCACAACAAACAACTGGAACCCCTTTATCCTCTACCAAAGTAACAATATTACCACAGTGTTCACAAATAAAAAATCTTTGTTTCATAATGCTCATCCTTTCATGGATCAAATAACATCAAAAGTTGTTCTTAGTAAATATGGTATCCACCATATTTACTATCATACACAAGATCTATTTTGATAAAATAGATGATATCTTTATTGTACATCATATAAAAAAATTGTCAAGTATATCCAGAAAAATAGCGTTTACCGCCAAAACAATAGATTGTCAAATAATAAATCCATAGTTTGTGGATACCTTAATAAGGTATCGGAAGAGATCACAGCAATCGTTACAGCCGCAACTCCTAATTGGATAATAAACTATTTGGCTGGATGAATAGCATCACGAATTTTATCCTTCCAAAACAGTTCGCAAACAGCCAATATAAAATCACTGCATATTCCAGCAATAGCTATAAGCTGCCCAATACAATTCCTTGAAGGCGAAACGCCAAAGCATCTATATGGAAATATAAGGCTGTAATTAGGTAAATAGTAAATACCAAAAATTTTATGATATTTACCAAGCTGTCAAATAAAAACAAGGCTTCATTTTTTTGCACTGACCTCTTGGCTTTCCAATACACGCGATTATGGAACCCTGCCAAAACCTCGAATAGGAGAACTACAAAAAGGAAATACTGGCAGATAAAATCGGCTAATCAGTGGGGAAACCCTGTGTCGAACAAACAGCGAAAGAGCATTATTATCCCCGCAATCAACATATCAATTATAAGCATATGAGATTGACTGTATGAAACCAAAAAGTTCTAACTCTCCTTACTCTTCATGTTCTCCTGTGGCAAATAGTTCATCAATCGTAAGATGAGGAAAAAATTTTGCCTGAATGATTTTGCACTCCATCAGCTTCAAACGGTCTGGATGGTTGAGTTTAGCGGACATAGTAGCTGGATTCACCCCAATTGCATCTGCCAACATATGGCTTGTGACCCTCTTCCTGGCCATCTCTGCCCGAAGGTTTGGAAACATAGTGTTTTCTCCTTTCCAAATTATTACTTTTCTTCCATTATAATCTGGTTTCTCTAGGATGTCAATAAAAACACAAAAGATATTTTTAAAAACAATATATTAAATTATAAAAAACAAAACAATTGGGAAAATAAAACAATCAATCAAAATAGGAGGAGAAAAAATGGAGCAAAAAGAACAGCAAAAATTAAAAAAGATTATTGTAACCCGTTATGGGAGTATCCAAGATTTTTCAGAAAAAAACGATATTCCTCCTTCTGTGTTGGAAAAAATATACAAAAAAGGAGCTGGAAATTTAGGAATTACTACAGCTAGAAAGCTCTGTAATAGTTTAGGAATTGACTTGGATGCTCTGGCGGAGGGAAAGGTAAAACAACGGAAACCCCGAAACAACAGAACGAATTTCCTTTCTCAAAATAATCCATAACATACAGCAAAACCGGTACAAAAAATGTACCGGTTTTACTGTGCCATTTATGGCAGGAAAAGAAACTAAGGATAATAGATGAAGGTAATCGTAATTAATGATTGCGCTTTCTGCGGATGCCAACTACAGCTGCCGCGGATGCGCCCAACAATGCCAATGCCCCTGCGATTGGAAGAACATCGCCTGTTTGTACATGACCGCCATTTCCACTGCCGCCATTGCTGCTTCCACCATCACCACTGGATGGGTCGGATGGTTTGGAAGATGGATTTTCTGGTTCAGAAGGTTCAGACGGAGTTGGATCCGGGGTTTCACTGGACAATGTAACGGTTGCATATGGCTGAATGGTCACTTTGCCCATCAAACCGCTATTAACGGATTTTCCAATTGCATTCGCTAACAGGGAAGCTACTCTGATTTCCAAAGTATTTTCACCTGGTTTTACATAGTCTTTCAAATCTACTACATAATCAATCTGGTCACAAGTATCAATTTCTTGACCATTGATGATAATAGAATAGGTGTCGCTCAAATCTTCCAGTTTCAAATATGCGCCAAGTTTTTCATTGGTGGAATCCAGGGTAAAGGTGGTGTGATAGGTTCCAATACCCGAAACATTCCCGCCTACAGCCTCAATTTCAGACCAAGGAACCAAATCTGTTTTGCCTACCTCAATAATTTCTTTGTTGGTTGCCAGGGCATTGCCTTCCCCTGCTGTCCAACTCTCTACTGTGAGGTTCCAATCGGTCAGTTCCTGTGCCGCTGGGACATCTGCTACAGTTCCATTATAAATGGTTCCATCTTCCAGAAGGGCATGGTAGTTGCCATTTGCGGTAACTTTTCCTTCTAGGGCTCCATTGTTATAGCTAGTATCGATATTATTTTCATAAATCACATTGGATTTTGGTGCCGCAACGCCCATATCTTCTTCAGAAGCCATCGCTATAATGGTAGTGTCGCTATCTGGAAGGTCAATACTAACCTGGGCACCGGTTTCTGTTTTGGTGTAGTTGGTAATTGGTGTTACTTCCCCTGTCCAAGAATTCAACAGGTACGGAACGCCAGACCCCGTCAGATTTACGGTAAAGCTTTCATCTTTACCAGTGCCAGTGGTAACAGAACTTTGGCTTAGTTGGGCACTGGAGTTGAAGAAGTAATAGTAGTTGGAATTTCCTTCCTGGCGGCGGATGGTTTGTACATCATCAATAGGAGTAGTAAATTCCGCTGCTGGGGATACATTAAATTTTTCCAGAGCTGCTGGAACATCTGCATAGCTAGCTACCTGTAAAACCGTATCACAAGCCAGCAGTTCATTTAACGCCTGGGCAAATTCAGCATCCGTTTCTCCTTCATATAGGCCATGGGTTGGCAAATTTCCAATAAAGACAATTGGCAATCCTGCCTGTGCATAGGTTGTCATATTTTTGATAATATCAATTGGCATAGAATCCAATGGATCGCTCTTTTTATCTGTAGTGTTATCAACTAACATCGCACGATAACCAGGACCTTCTGGATTTAACACACCGTCTTTTACGATAGCGGAATCCAGCTCAAACAAACCTGGAGTATAGAACTGATAAGAATAACCCGCATCAGCCAATAGGCCATCGTCATAATAGAACTCTGTTACGCCTTTTTGCCAAATAGCCGCATTGTATTCCTGGCGGTAAATGGCAATATCCGTTTTTTGCACGCCCTGTTGCAATACATATTGGGTGCGGTTAATATAACCGGTAATATCGTTGACATTTTCCCAAGATGGCATACGGGAACTCCATGGTCCAGAGGTTCCAGTTCCAAATGCGTGGTAACCTGGCCACTGCACTTCTGGGGAGAAGGCATAGGAATAGCCGTGGAGCATATTCTGGTTTACCCCTGCCGCCATATTTCGATTCATGGTTGCCAATAGGTCATCATATGGGTAGGCGTAGCAACTACCATAAGTAAAGGATGCGCCTATTTCGTTGGAAAGCAGCTGTTTTCCACCCATATCACGTCCTGCCGCCATTAAGCGGTAACGGTCGGATTCATTGGTAAAGGTCAATGGTTCCCCTTCTGGAATATCAATATACGCGCTGGCTTTACCGGAATCAACAATCGCGCCGTAAGCCTGCATACGGTAACCCATACCATAAGTTTCGTTAGCCCAATTGGAGAAAGTCTGAATACGATTTTCAATGATCATATCACTCTGGGTGTCCAGATAATCCTGGCGGACTCTTCCAACAAAATTATCCTCATCTTCATCAAATACGAAAATAGCCTGTTCACCACTATCGTTTTCCGCTTTATCCAACCCCATTACAAATGGGAGGGATTCCTGTACACTATATCCACAATTGTTTTGGAATTCTTCTTCCATGTTGGTGGACCATGCGGTCAGCCCTTTTAACTCCAAAGAATCCTCAAAGAAATAACCACCAACTTCACGGAGCAGTTGTTTAATTTCGTCTGTGAATAACGTATTGTCCAAATAATTGGTAATTGTTTCCGCACCCGCTACAGAAAGATGGTCTACTACCCAGCAGGATTTTCCTGTATCTTTGGTAGTATCCGTATAATCCATAAACTGGTAGCTTCCGTCTACTGATTGCCCTGTACCACGGCTGTAAACAGAGATTAAAACATAGGTATCTTCTGTATCATTGGTATAAGTAACGTTAAAGTTTTCTTTATTCACCGCATCGGTATTGGTGATTTCCTGATAAGTATCTTTATCCAAAGTGTACTGTTCTCGATCTACCAGATTGGAATTGAACATCCCCTGTACGACTTTTGCAGTACCTTCTTTTACTAATTTAGCAACATAAACACCTTTCAGTTTATTTTGAATCACTGGGCTGTCAGTTGTAACACTAACTGGGTCAATTATACCGGAGAAGCTTTCACCTGGCGCTATTTTCTGAATCCCATAGGTTAACTCTTGAGCAGCTTCGTCATCATTTGGAGTGATTTCGTTAGAAGAAACCGGCCAATGTGGCCCAAGAGTAATATCCACCTGGAGACCGTAGTCTTTTGCTGCCTGTAATACAGTCAACAAAACCTTTTGCCAGTTTTTTGAACCATAGAGAAAACTTCCATCCTCATTTCCAGCTTCTAGTGTATCCTGCTCTGTTTCTGTTAAGCTGCGCACGTCAGCAAGTTCAATACCACCATAGCCCGCATCCGCCATTTCTTTGATTTCACGTCGAATTTCCTGTAAGCCTTCTTCACTGGAAGCAGCCCATGCCCCTGGCATCCAATATCTTGTTTTCAATTTGGATTGATTTCCCTCTGGGGAGGAAAATTCTGCTGCGAAGCCCTGTGTTTCAGCGGAAGCTGGAACCACTGTTGCGGTAACGGATGCTACCATAACAGCCGCAAGCAGAGCCGACATCCCTTTTTTCCATAGTTTCATTTCAAAAAACTCCTCTCTTTTTATTGAATTTACCTATCGTGGTAAATTCAGTATATCATTTTTACAAGAAAAAGTTTAGTTGTTTTTTTGCAGTTTTGTGGTTGTTTTTATGCCTGTTTACCAGATTAAGGTTGAAAACTTATATTTTTTTAGTATAATATAGAATGGAAAGGAAGATCTAAAATGGCAATTAATATGCATACTTATATTCAGTTAGCACATAAACAGATGGACCAATACCATCAGTATCATGAACATTTTTCACAACAAACTACCAATGAATACGATACTATAAAACAGCAAAATTTATCACGGGGTTACCATACAATTGAGGATAGTCAATGGTTTGTTCATGGACTTGAAGCAATTGTAACACTACATGATTACCGGTATACCAATACCAATCATGGCTACCCACATAATCATGATTTTTTTGAAATGAGCTATGTTTATCAAGGGAATTTTTATAATCAGATCAACCAGGAACAGGAAATTATACAGCCCAGCAATACTCTGGCATTGCTTAGTCCAAACGCCATCCATAGTTGTTGCATTAAAAAGGAAACCGATATTGTGTTTAATATTTTGATGAAGCGTAGCCTGGTAGAGGAAATCTTTTTGCGGATGTTATCGGAAAACACCATTCTATTCCGTTTTTTTATGGATTCCATTTATAATGTACATCAAAACCAATCCTATTTGATGTTCCAATGCAATGACCATTTGACCAATCTGGTACAAGAAATTATTCAAGAACATTTTGACCAGAAAGAATTTAAAGAAACCATTATTGTAGCAAAATTAATCCAGCTATTCGCGGAACTCTCTCGTATTTATTCACAACAAATCGAACAATTTCAGACCCTCTCTCGGCATGATAAAAACACAAAAGAGATGATGGATTACATCCAAAAAAACTATGCAACTATTTCATTGGAATCCCTCTCTGAAGCATTCCATTATTCTACAGAATATACTTCTCGTACGATAAAAAAACAAACTGGCCAAACATTTAGCAATATTATCCGGCAGATACGATTGGAAAAATCCTGCTATTACCTTGCGAATTCTGACCTTCCAGTGGAACAGATAGTAGAAATTATTGGGTATCATGATATCCGTCATTTTTATAAAATCTTTAAAAAGGAATATCAGATTTCGCCAATTCAATACCGGGAACAAGCCAGAAAAAATGGATTTTTTTTGCCCAAACAACCTGCGTTTGAAGCGATAGCTGAATAAAATCATCCAAATAATTTCCAACAAGTTCGTCATACATCTATAAAGATGCGATATATCTTATAATATATCATAGAAAACAATAAATCCGAACCCATCGCCAACCGGCACAAGGTTCGGATTTATTCGTTGTGGTGGAGCCAAAGGGGAAGCAGTCGAACTCGGCGGCTTCCCCTTTAACAAAAGGGCAAATCACCAAGTCCCCTAGCTCATCCCAGCTTATCTCGGTCCTGTCCTCCGAATAGAAGAACGTCGCCACGAGCTTGTCGTCGTACAGATAAATCTTATCGACGAAATACTCCATCACCGCATCGCGCGTCTCGGGGTTGTCGAAGTCCGCGCGCATGAACTTGTCGAAATAGGCTTGGATGCTATGCTCGTCCTCGAACAGCGCGGCACGCACGTGCTCGGCCTTTATCGCCTCATCCAGAGCATTCTTCTGCTCCTCCAACTGCACCAACCTGTCGGTCACGGCATCGCTCAGGACGCCCTTCTCGATGACCTTCAGCAGGTTCGCCGTGGACTTCTCCACCTCCCGGCGCTTGGCCTCCAAGCCGTCGAGGTAATGCGTGTTCCTGTAGTTATCCCGATAATACGCGGCGGCGTCCACCGCCAGCGACGCGAGGTTCTCGGTATCGTCCAGCAGCCCCCGCAGCAGTATCGTCACCAGCTCCTCGACCTGCTCCTTGCGTATCTTCTTGTCGCACTGCTTCGCCCTCTGGGCTTTGCAATAGTAGTAATAATATTTCCGACCCGTCTTGCTCGTTCCGTGCACGCCCTGCATGCTCGCGCCGCACTCGCCGCAGAACAGCTTGCCCGTCAGCCAGTAGCGCGGAGCCTCGGCATCGTCCTTGCCGTGAGCCCTCTGCGACCCCTTTCGCTTGTTCAGCGCGAACCGCGCCTGCACCTCGTTGAACGTGTTCACGTCGACCAGTGCCGGCATCCCGTCCGGGACCGCGATGTCGCCATGGTGATACTCGCCTATGTAGGCTCGATTTTGGAGCATCTTGTTCATGGTCTTGACGCCGAACTTGGCGCCCCGGGTCGTCCGCAGCCCCTGCGCGTTGAACTCGTCGCATATCTCCTGCATGGCCTTGCCCGCCGCGTACTCGGCGAACATCCGCTGCACGAACGGAGCCGTGTCCTCGTCCACGACGTACTTCTTGGTCTGCCTGTCCACGCCGTACCCGAACACCTTGTGCCCGTTGAACAGGGCGTGCTGGGCGTTGTAGTCCATCCCTCGCTGTATGTTCTGGGAGAGCTGGCGGCTGTAATACTCCGCCATGGCGTCCATCAGCCCCTCGATGAGGATGCCCTCGGGTCCCTCCGTCGGGATGTTCTCCGCCAGCAGGTGTATCTCGCACCCCGCGTCGCGGATTTCCTTCTTCGCCATCGCCAGCACGTACTTATCGCGCCCCAGCCTGTCGGTCTTCCACATGATGAGCGTACTCGGACGGATTTTCGCGACCTCCGACAGCATCAGCTGGAATCCCGGTCGGTCTTCCTTGGTGCCGGATATGGCCGCGTCCTCGTACTCCTTCACGATGGTCAGCCCGTGAGCGTCCGCCCACGCATGGGCGAGCTCCTTCTGCTGGTCGATACTCGCCTCGTTCTGCGAATGCGAGGAGAAGCGATAGTACGCGATGGCGAGGTTGTTGTCGTTCCGCTTGAATTTCTTGCTTCTTGCCAAACAGTTCACCTCCTAATGAATTATTCAATTATACATTTAATCATTTCAAGATAAAGCCCGCCGATGAAACGACGGGCTTATCGTTTTTCTTATTTCAAGAACTCGTATTCGAACAACATCGGCACGATTTCCTTGTTGTAGTAGTCCTTGACAAGCGTCTTCAACGTCTGCAACGCTGAGTGTACTTCAAGGTTATTCCAGACCGTCTTGCCCTCATCGTCCTTATAGGACGTGTCAATCTCAGCGAAAATCTGATAGACGCCGTATGTAAGATTTGAATCGTATTCAGCCGTCTTCTTCGCCTCATCCAGAAGAACATTCCACTGGGCAATGATGCGCTTCTCGTCTTCGCCACACACGAGCTGCTTCAAATCCTCGGACGCAAGCGTTTCGCCGTTCGTCGTATCCATGCACAGCTCATTGCGATAGAAACGCCCATCGCTGCCCGTGAACGTGCGCATGTGATTCTGCATCTCTACACAGGTGAACAGAAGGCACTTTCGCAACCACTGGTCGAGCTTGCCGGAGGATACATCGGCGTTGAACCGGTCGGCTCCGTCACCCGATTTCATAATGCGAGCACGCTCCGTCCATTCACGGTTGTAGTTGATATAACGAGAGGCGCAGAACATAGGCAGCTTTTCGAGATAGTTATCTTTGCGGACATAGAATCCATTACCGTTATATCGACCGGCAACCAATAAACTCGATTTAGCATCAGGATTATCAAATCCTACGCTATCCGCAACCATATATCCCAGCATTTCATCACTATAAAATGGTTTGATACGTTTTTTTACATCATCTTTCGCTTCCAAACCATTTAACCCAATCAAAATCCCATCAAATGACTCATCGGCAAATTGCCCTTTTTCATAATACTTGGTACTGAACAAGTCATGCACCTTATTAACCGGGACTGAAACAGGCTTGGATAAATTGCCATCTGGTTCAATATCAAATCCCTCAAGATTGATTGATTCGTCAGAACATACATCTCCGCCCCACAAAGCCACCATTATGCAAGCATCAATATTTGTATGAAAATGTCTCCTGTTAAAAGCAAATCCTGCCAAAAACTCATTATCAACCAAATGTTGTGATTTCCAGTATTTAACAGGTGAGTATACAACATAGCTATCCGTTGATTGTCGTATGTAATATTCAAAAGCTGACCATATAAATACATTTCCAAGGTCATTCAGAACAGCACCTTTTACTTGCTTTTTCATTTCTGACACAACAAAACTGCGTTTCCATGCTGATGATTTTTTACCAGCACCTGTTCGTTGATGTTCTAACGAAGTTGTCTCCGCATACGGCGGATTCTCAAACAGGATAATCGTGCAATTCGGGTCATCAATGTACTGCTTGATAATCGGGTTCTCGACGAACTCCTTGCTCAACGCGTCCGCGCCCTTGACCAGTCCGGCTTGAAACGTATCCGCAGCCTCAACAGGCGGAATAATATGACGCACCTTGGAACCGAGAATCTCCTGCATGACCTTGTACTCGTAGTATTCAACCGTCGACAGGATGCAGTGAGACAATTCCTCGTCCGTCAATCCCTTTTCAAGGTTACCCGTACCAGCGCAACGGTCAATAATCACGTAATCGTTTCCCGTCGGAACACGGTCAATCGCCATGCGCAACAGCTCATGCGACTTCTCCGCATACGCCTCCGGCGTATAGAACGCACCGAGGTTCTTCTTTTGGAGCGTATCATTCAGCTTATCCATCAGATACTGGAACTTGACGTTCGTCGCACCCGTATATGGATAGATATATTCAGCGAATACGGACGGGTTGCGAATCTCACCAATCGTCTTGTGCTTCCCGGTATCATCCCCGATGAAATCCTCTTTACGAGCAGTCGGCACGGCTTTATAAAACGCTGTCGCCCAGCCCACAATACAGTTCTCGTCGATGTGAATCTGCGTGAACTCGTTCTGCTTCAAACGGGCAATCAGCTTCGTCACCGCGAGCTGGTCAGCACCATAAGCGTATTTCTCCAAATAAGGCTGTCCGATGAATCCGACGTTCGCCTTCGACGCGCCGCCCTCGTAAACCTTCTCAATATCCGTCAAATAGTCAACGGAACGATAGAAATACGCCTGCTCTGCGTTCAAATCAACGATAATCACGTTCGCCGGAACGGGCTTTCCCTTGATGCGCAACGCCGACATGTATTTCACGCACTGGAAAAGCACGGCGTTCAAATCATTCACGCGTA
Organism: Clostridium facile; assembly: GCF_014297275.1. Lineage (NCBI taxonomy): Bacteria > Bacillati > Bacillota > Clostridia > Eubacteriales > Clostridiaceae > Clostridium > Clostridium facile. Next base: position 847,727 of record NZ_JACOQK010000001.1, on the reverse strand, counting down.
GCTTGAACTCCAACAGGTTGCCGTTCAGCACGCCATCGTTATCGTCAGCGAGAATATCGTCCAACGAGAGATTCGGGTTAATCAACGGAAGAAAAGTCTTGAAGAAATCAAGCTGTCCCTCTCGCTCAGTGTTGTAATTCGCCATTACTCATCCACCTCCTCAGAATGCTCCGCAATCCATCCGTGGATAATCGCGGCAATCGTCGTGTCTTGCTCCATCGCCATCAGCTTGAGCTTCTTCTTATCGCTCACGGTCAGCGACAGCGAGAGAGTGGTGCGCTTCTCCTCAGGCTCAGCAGCCACACTAGCGACAGAAACCGTCTTTTCTATCTTCTTCTGCTCAGCCTCACGGTCGGCAGCATACTTCTCGAACATATTCGCCATAGGTTAGACCTCCTTTAATTATTTAATCATTTACACAATTATATAATATCTGCTCAAAAAAGTCGAGAGGCAAAATGCCCCTCGACCTGCGTATTTATTCATTTATCTATTCCATCGGGAACCCCGCAGCCTCCCGCACCGTGTTCACCAGCTCCATGGTCGCCCTCGCAGCCTTCCCGCGCTTGTCGTACTCGACCACGGACTGCTCGGCGGCACCAGCCTGAACGAACGCCTCGGACTGGGGCAACGTGACCACGGTCTGCGTGCCGGCCAGCCCATTAAACCACTCCATGAAATCGCGGGACGCCTTGAATCGGTTCCAGCCGTTCATCACGTAGACGATTTTCGCCCTGCTGTGCTTGAACACGGCCTTCCGCATCCGCATCAGCGGCTCGATGTCCCTCGACGTCGTGCGCGTCGGAATCACCACCACGTCCGCCTCCTTCAGCCAGTCAGCCAGCGCCTCCTGCAAGGCTCCCGGCGTATCCACCACGGCGACCTCGGCTCCGTCGACTTCCTGCGTCTGATGCAGCGTGCCTCCCTGCGCGTCCAAATCGTAGAAACTCACGGGGATGCCGGAACGCTCGAAGGAGAACGCAATCTCATCGGCACACAGGGACTTTCTCCCACGCCGCCTTTCTGGTTGCAAACCAATATCGTCTTCATATCGCTCACCTCATCTTACATATTTAATCATTTAATCAATTATATAAATATTCATTTTCGTTTTCAACCCGGTCAACATCGGTCATTTTTACGCCCGTAACTGGGATTTTCACGCCCACTTTCGGGCTGTCATGCGAACCCTCAATCGTCCATTTTTCAGGCTTCTGCTCATAAATGAGCGAAAGTCGATTTTGCCGATTTTCGGGCTCGCTCAGCTGACCAATTTACGCCCGACATTGACCGTTTTGAGTACCAATTTCAGCCCAATATTGACCACGACAGCGGGGTGACGAAACGCCACCTCGTCTGTCGATTACTCACCGAACGACCTGTCATCATCCGAACGTCCGAATCCATCCACGATACGCTGGAGCCTCGCGGGCATCTCGTGGGGCTTGTAGCCAATCTCGCCGCGCTTGAGCTCGTTCTTGAGCGCCTTCTCGGCATCCCACATCGCCTTGCGCCGCTCGTACAACTTGCGCTCGGCTTCCTCGCGCTGCACCTGCATCATCTGCTGGAACATCATGGCGTACATATCCGCCATCATGCGGGCCATGGGACTCTTGGACTGGCGGTTCACCATGCGGAATATCGCCATGCTGACGGCGAAGTCCCTGCGCATCTCCTTCATTGCCTCAAGCTCCGCCTTGGTCTGATGGAACTGCTCGCGTGCCCGTGTCACCTCGGCATGCAGCTCAAGCCATGTGTCATCGGGGCGAGCCTGCACCTCCGCGAACCGGCGGTACGTGTTATCCATGTAGTCCTTCTGACCCTTTTCCTCGCAGTGGCGCATATAGGCACGTCGCAGGTCGCCAGCCATGGCGTACACGTCGTCCTTATCGGGTTCGTACACATGGAAAGCCTCTTGCGGTGTATCGGGCTGCTGTACCGCGATAATGACAGGCGTGGCTGCAAATTCCGATTTCTCGCGCGTCTGTTCCGATTCGACGGGTGTCACTTCCGATTGCACCGGTCGGACTTCCGATTCGACGGACAAGATTTCCGATTGCTGCGCCTGCTTCTCAGCGAAATATCCCTCGATGCCGTCCTTGGTGAACTCGTCGCAGAGGTTCGACGCTCGACGCTTACGGGTGCGCTCATGCCCCTCGAAACGCTTGTTGAACGGCACGACCAGCAGACGCCGGTACATCGACTCGGAGCGGTCGCGCAGCCTCGGGTAGGCGTTCACGCACTGCGTCATGAACCCACGGAAACGCAAAGCTCGCGGGTCTTTGAACTTACAGTTAATCTGGAACGGGTCGCCCGTGATAATCGACTTGAGGGCGGACGCATCATCCAGATACGTGCTCGTGTCGTTCTCATCGGTGATGATTGCAGAGACACGCATGAGCGGTTCCAGCATGAACGGCTCGCCGAACGCCTTCAACGTGATAGACGTCCAAGCCCCCTTACCGCACAGATTGCGCATCAGGGTGCAGTACGTTCCCTTTCCGTTGTTGCCGGTTTCGGAGTACAGCCATGCGGATTTATTCCAAGATACGCCCGGACGGATTGCGGCACCCAGCATCTCCCAAAGGAGCTGCGTGACCCCTGAGTCGTCCGACAGGTCATCCACCCAGCTCACAACGTCCCAATCCGTTCCGTCATCGTTGTGAATAACAGGGTTCGGAGCGTTCATGACGAAATCGACCCCCGACTTAGTGACGAACACATACGACGGGTCGAAGGGCATCAGAACCTTCTTCTTGTAGTCGAAGATTCCGTTCTTCACCGCAATGAGGTCGGGATTATCGCAGCTTTTCACACGCTCACAATCGACGCGAAGAACGCTCACGACCTCAGCCACATCACGGCTCGTAATCGTGGAATGGTACTCACGAATCAACTGCTCAAGCGTACCCTGAGACGTATCGTAGATGCCTTCCATGTCGCCCTCGGTCTGATAGATTCCGATGTCGAAATTCCCGTCATCGAAATCATCCATCCAGCACACGCACTTCGCGCGGTGCAGATGCTTGATGACCTGAGCGACCTGCCACGGCACCAACGCGCGAAACTTACGTACACGCTCATCAGGCGCCTTCGCGTCAGGATACGCATCACGCAACTTCGCGTTGGCGGGAGCGTTAGGGTCACGGTCACCGAGATTGTAATACTCGATGGCGTTATTCGTCGCCTGCAACAGCTCAGCCTCAACCTGAGCAGGGGAGGGCGGCATATCAGGGTCGATTCCGCCCAAATACTCGCTTGTGACGGCTCGCAACATGCCGTTATATGTCAAATCGTAAGAATCATCTTGAATATCAAACGATACTGTGTTATCATAATCACAGTTGATGTCACAAGCAGTGCTTGTACCCGACGTCCCATTTGTCGCGAGTGGGGCGTCTTTCTTTTTGCCATTCATACACCTACACCTCCTCAGCCGTCACGTCATGGGTCAACAGGTACTGCTCAAACGATTCACGGTGAATCAGACGACGACGCGGTCCGATGGCACGTGTGATGAACTTGCAACCGGGTTCATTCATCATCTCCTGCACACGGGAAAGCCCCACATCGAACAAATCAGCAGCCTCGTTCACCGTCAGGAACGGCTTCACCCGTAGCATGTTCAGATACGCCGTGTATTCCTCCATCGTCAGCTCATTGCCTCCGATAATCCGTTTCTTGAATCCCGTATTCGGGTTTGTCTTCATAACAAAGTCCTCCTTTTCAATCCATTCGAATATCCAAACGCAAAAAAGCGGCGAACCAGTCACAGCATTTAGCTGAAAACTGATTCGCCGCTCGTCACTTCTGTGCGATTCACCGTCATAGACGGCTTAGATGCTGTCCCCATCCCGTACAGGCTTATCAGACCTGAACAGTTTCGAAGGGCGATGCCCTTCATCGGGTTCCTCGCGAGCTTTCGCTCGGTCATCGGCATTCGTGTCGCGAATGAATATTTGTTTGTTCTTACCTATTATAGCCCGAATGTACGTAATTTTCAACACTTATTTTTGCATCGCCGCAGGTCAGAACCCCGTTTTGCCCCCATTTCCCCTCATATATGAGCGGAAATACACCCAAAATATTTTTCAAAACGGGTACGCGAGGGGAGAATCACCGTCAATTTTTGGGTCGCCAAAACGGTCAAAATCAAAAGTGCAACATATTTTTTCCCTGTTTTAAGGGGCTTCCAGAGCGATGCCACAAAAATGTTGCACTTTTGTTGCACATTTTTTTGGAAAGTGCAACGCCTTTTTCCCTAGATTCAGGGGGAGTACGGCGAATGTTGCACATGTGGCACATAAATCCGAATTATCTATATATACACGTAAAAGGGATATATTTTATTTTTCCTCTCGCCTGCGTAATATGAAAAAAAGTGCAACATCTGCCACATCAAGCTATAACCCCCTTGTTTCAGGCAAATTTTATGTTGCACATACGATTTTTTATCTGCCACAAAAGTGCAACACGTGCAACAAAAGTGCAACATCCGACCCTCGAAACCCATTGTGGGGAGGGGGCTGCTTACATTCCTAAGGTTCCGAGGTTCGAAACAAAGTGCAACATCTGCCACACACCCCTCAGCACATCCACCCTTTTCCACGTATCCCGGTCTATAACCCCCACCCGCATCGAGCGATAGCGAGATGCACACTTGCCCGTGACATCACGTTCAGATATGCGAACGACTCGTTCAAAATCCTGAACATATATGTTCAACCCGTCTGAACATATCCTCCGTTTTCCACTCAGACACCCTCAGAGCCGTTTTAAGGCACGAAAAAGCCCGAAGGGTACACGAGTACCACTTCGGGATTAAAACGTCTTAAAACGCAAATTAGAGCGTCTCACGACGTCACGTCACCGAGAACGCCTAAGCGTTCCCAAATCTATATACAAGCGCGAACTCATTCCTGAAGAATAAGAGTTCGACGCTTCCTCTTTTGTCTAAGAACTACAAAAAAGATATTTTTATTTTGAAAGAATAACAAGACATTGAAATAATATATCTAATCTACGTATTTCTTCAAAATATATTTTTTCTTGTTCAGAAAAATTATTTACTCCTAATGTGTTTGCAATATGATTTCTTTTTTTATCTTGTTCTTCCTGAGATAAAAGATGATCAAGATAAATACGATAATCATGTAAAATGTAAAGTGGTGAAATTATCTCATTAATATTAATCTCATTTGATATATCATTACTTAGTTGTCTTAAAATCTCTTCAATTAAACGAATTGATTTCCATTTATCGTAATCTTTATCATAAGAACTAGCATATAAACGTTTATATAAAGATTTTAAACCCGATACACTGAATCCTTCTATAAGAATTTTATCGAAGGCATTAATTACTTCGGATATACTCTTTTCGTCAAATACTACTGGTCTTTTTACGTTTGCCCTCTGAAGTTCACATTCATTTTGCAAATGAGACAATTCTATCCCATATTTTTTCTTAATATTCGTAATAAAACTCTTTTTGTTTAAAATAATTTGCTGCTCTTTTATTGGTTTGCTAGGAATACAATTCATTTGAGCCTGATAAAATTCTGAATCAATAAGTAAGTGATCTGACTTCACATTGAAACTTTTTAAGATCCCTTGGCTCATATCATCCATTGAGTCAATATCTCCTAACCAAAATATTAATTTTTCATTTGTATTAAAGCCAAAAGGAACCGCCCATTCATATTGGTAAAATCCCTCTTTATCATTTTTTCTAATGTATCCATATGATTCAGAAAACATATCAACATCATAATCTAGATCTGCTATAAAATAAAGTAATGCTTTTTTATCAAAATATACTGGTGTGAGAAAACCCTCTTCAGAATGTTCAAAATCATATCTTAACCCAGGTATACTTTCATAATCTTTATAATCGTATATAAAATTTTTATTTGATGCATAGTTATATATTTTATTATAATCTCTTGATGTACTGTAAATTTCTCTATTCCCTGTTCTTTTCAATTCACTATATAATTCACATAAAATTTCTTGTGCAAAACGACTATAATATATTTCACCACACGTTTTACACTTTAACATCGGCATTTCCTCTATGTCCATAATTTTATCAAGCACATTTACACAAACGTGTTCCATATCCACTTCAACAATTCCATCACATTTGGAACATTTGCTCATAAAGTATAAATTCATTACTTTTTCAAATTCTATTTCCGTTTGGTAATAAAACATCTTCATATTTATCTTTTCCTTCCAACAATATTATTGTAAACACCTATAAAACAGTTTACTTTTTTACTATTAGGCAACTTATATTCCAGCAGAAAGATTGAATATACGATATAGAAATTTAATTAAAGCTGAAATAAGATTTATTCTTTAAAGACAGATATGATAGTAATTGCAAAAGATTTGAACTAGATTTCGCAAGTAAAGACTAATTCTTACGATAGTTTACCAATCTCAAAAATCTCCTTCCCGCACATTAGAAATAATAAGAAACTCTTGCCTCTACATCTATTGGAAAATTTCATTTTTAAATTCCAATTTTTATCCTTTGTTTAATCTATTTATATAAATTAGTATTACTTAAAAAATGATTAAGCTTTTTCAACTCCTGCTTAATTTCTTTTAATTCATTTAACTTTTTTAATATATCTTCCTGTTCAGTACTCACTGAATAAAGTACAGCATAATTTTCTAAATCAATATAAAAATCAGTTTTATATGATTCTCCATTAGATTCATATAAAATAATTCCCTTCGCTGGGAGTTTTTTAGGATTTTCTCGATATTTATTTGTGCCGAAAAAAAGGTCATAATGTTGCCCAACTCCAATAACACATGATTTTTTACTCTGTTTTTTCAAGAGATCAGAAAAATCTGTTTCATTAAGATTATCTATAAAAGTTGAATCAAGTAAAATTTTTACATTATGGGCTGTATATTTACCATGATTTACAAAGCGTAGGCCATAAAAAGCACGTTTTTCATATAAAAACTCTACTTCAATGTTTGTTCTATTTTCTTTTATATATTGCTTACGCATTTCGTTTAATTGAGCTTTGGAAGCATTTGCAGATCTAATATTGGCCCAACAAATAAAAATTGTTGCTACCACATAAACTGCAGTTATAAAAAAAGTCATAGAACCACTATTCTTATTCAACCAAGAAATGACATCTATTTTGATCACCTCATTATAACAATTATTTTGATTTAATGCTATTAATTACTAATATATTTTACCAAAATTCATCTATTACTGTAAAGTATATTTTTTCACTTTTTTCAAACTTCTTGTATCACTTCATATCCCCCTACAAATACAATTCTGATTCTTTGTTTCGATTCTACTACTACTTTTTCTAATATCTGACGGACAATTTGGTCATTAAATTCGATAGGTTGGTATTGTAATCGGCTTAATGTATTACTTATTTCCTCCAATCGAGAATTTGTTCTCTCCTGTTTTTCTTCGTGCTCCTGGCATTCTTCTAACTGCTTTTCTAATTTTCGTTTTTGTGCGATCAATTTCTCCAATTTCATTTCATTGGTTTCTCTGTCTTGTATGTCATCTGTTATTTGGCAGAGAATTGAATTAAATTCAGATTCTATTTTTTCGATTTCAATTTGTAGATTAAGCCTATTTCTTTCACCACAGTTACTTGTCCCTATTCCCATTCCAATATTTATTTTTAATACTTCTAAAACATCTGCATTTTGTTTTGCCATTTTTACAATAGCATTCATAATAGCATTTTGCAAACTGCTTTCTTCCATACTGGGCGAATTCTTGCAATATTTCTTTCCAAAATCTAGTCGGTTGATACAACGCCAAACAATTTTCTGTTTTCCTCGTATATTCCATGTACATCTTCGATATGGTGTCCCACTTTCTCCGCAGATGAGTAATTCTGTCAACGCATATTTGCTTGAGTATTTTCCATTTTCCGTTTTTGTTCCTACCCGTTTTACTTTCTGTTTTCCAGATCTTCTCGCAAGTTCTTCCTGGACACGTCCGAAGGTTGCTCTATCTATAATGGCAGGATGGTTATCTTCTACATAATATTGGGGACGCTCCCCACAATTTATTTTTGTTTTTTTACTAAGGCAGTCTACTACATAAGTTTTATTGAGCAACGCATCCCCTTTATATCTTTCATTTTTAAGAATTGATTTTATCGTTGAGGTTTGCCATATCTCTTTGCCAGCCGGCGTTGGAATGTTTTTCTCTGTTAAATATTTTGCTATTTTATTCAAACTATCTCCCATCAGAAAGCGATGATAAATTTCTTTAACAATTTCTGCTTGATCCGGATCAATTTCTGGCTGACCATCCTCTCCTTTTCGATATCCAAGAAAATTTTTATAGTGGAATGAAACATTTCCCTTTCTTGCGCTTTGTTCTTTACCCCACCGGACGTTTGCACTGATATTCTCTGATTCACTTTGAGCAATGCTTCCATATATGGTGATATAAAACTCAGATCCATTTTGTATACTATGAAGCCCTTGTTCTTCAAAGAATACATCTACGTTTAGTTCTTTGAGCAACCTAACATAATGGAGGCAGTCTACAGTGTTTCTGGCAAAACGGGAGATTGACTTTGTTAGAATCAAATCAATTTTATTCCGCTTGCACATCCGTATCATTTGCAAAAATTTATCACGTTTCTTGACGCTTGTGCCAGTGATGCCTTTATCGGCGAATATCCCTACCAGTTCCCATTCCGGTTCATTGTTAATTTTTTCTGTATAATACTTTCTCTGCACCTCATAACTATTTAATTGTTCTTCTTCCTTGGTTGAAACTCTACAGTAAGCAGCCACACGTAGTTTTTTAGTTCCTGTATTGATTGGATCGGAAAGGTTCGTTTTGGCTGGAATATACCGTACTGTTTTTTTCATTTTCCGTTTATTTTCCATATGATCACATCTTTGAGTTAATTACTTGACCATTTTTTAAGATCAAGTTCACCTTATTGCTTTTATCAAATTGAATAGCTCTAACCGTTTTATGGAACAGTTCTGATGAAAAAACTGAAAGCGGATTTGATTGTTCAAAATCCGCTTTCAGTTGATTAGTAATGTATTCATTAGAACTCAAATTATTATATTTAATAGCAGCGCATTCCAATGCTTTTTGCTGTAATATCTTTTTGTTAAAATCATACCCTTCGATCATTTGAAAAATTTCATTTTCTAATTGACATACTTTTTTAGATTCTATCAATTGAATTTTTGGTTGTTGTATTAAATCTGGATTATAAATTATTGTATTAAGTATTTCTAAAATACTTTTTATAAAATCTATGTCACTAATTTGAACTTCTTTTTTACATTGCCTGTTTTGACAAATCCATTTTTCTTTACATTTCATACGGCAATTATGCATCCTTTTCATGAATCCACCACAATAAGAACAGCATACAGGAACTTGAATCTGATAAATATCTGATTGACGATTTATTTGTTTCTGTGTATTTCTTTTTAGTTTTAATTCTTGTACTTGCTCATATAACAGTGTATCTACAATTAAAGGATATCCTTGTTGTCCAGTATAACGTTTATCTTCGATAATACGTTTTACTTTGGCTTTATTCCAATTAGTAGTACCAGGCATATATTCAATATTTTTATAATTTAATTCATTTGAAATTGCTAGAAGCGATTCCCCATTTAAATAAGAGTGAAAAATCAACTTGATTACTTTTTCTTCTTTCGGATGTGTGATGATAGATCCATTTTGATAGCAATATCCAAATGGAATGTTTCTAATTTTCATAGCTTTTACTTCCCTCACTCATCAATTTTCTCAGTTAACGTAAGCCCTCCGATTAAGGTGAATTTCAACTCATTTTGATTGAGTACCACTATTTTATCTACTATTTGTGAAAATAAATTCTCATCAAAATGATATAATTGATAATGTTCTAACAACTCGTTCAATTCTTTTAATTCATTCAGTTGCTTTTCGTCCTTGTTATTCGATATATTTTTACGTCGTTCTATTCGAAGCTGATTGATTTGATTATTGATTTTTGAGGATTGTTCTGTAAATTCTATTGTATTTAGAATTCCCTTATTATATAGCTTTGAAATAACATGATTCTGTGAACTCAAATCAGCAATTTTTTGATCTATCAAATGCGTTGCTTTTTGATTTTCATTTGTTTTATATTGTATACATTCCATTTGATGAACTAAACTGATTAAAATATATTTCCTATGCATTGCTAATTTAAAAACCAACTTACTAAATGTATGATAAATATCATTTTCACGAATCCATTTACTTTTGCAATCTGTTCTTCCTGCTGCTTTATAGGAACATAGCCAATAAGCAATTTTTCGTACAATCTGCCTGCGATAAGTATGACCACAATCTACACATCGAATTATTCCGCTTAAAGGATATTGCTTTCTCTTTCCCGCTTTATTATCTTGCATTCTAAATTTTTGTAGTTGCTTAACACTTTCATAAATTGGTTTAGTTATAATGGATGGATTGCTATTTTCAACATAGTATTGAGGCATTTCTCCTTTATTTTTAATTTTTCGAAATGGTAATGTAGTTGTAGTGTACATTTTTTGAAGTAATGCATTACCTATATATCTTTCGTTATTTAAAATATAAGTAATGGTAGAACTATACCATTTCTTATTTCCATACCTTTTACAGATGTTATTATTATTCAAACTATTTGCAATCGCTTGTTTACCAAACCCTTGCAAATACATATTGAAGATCTGTTGAACAATTTGTTTTTCTACGTTATTGACGATTAACTTGTTTTCCTTCATATCAAAGCCATACGCTGGTCGGCAACAATTGAAATCACCTGATTCCATACGTTTTTTATAACTCCAACGCATGTTTTCTGATATACTCTGGGATTCCTGTTGCGCAATCATTCCGGGAAATGTTACGATCATTTCTGAGTTTAGCTTATTACTATCAATTCCCTCTTTTTCAAAGTAGATCGCAATCCCATACTCTTTTAACATACGCAATACAATCAATAGATCCTGTGTATTTCGTGCGAAACGTGATACCGATTTTGTAATGATTCGATCAATATTTCCTTTCTTACAGTCAGTTAATAAGCGGTTTAATTCATCACGTTTGTTCATACAGGTTCCACTCAATCCCTCATCCGCATAAATATCCACTAGTACATATTCAGGATGATCCTTGATGTAATTGGTATAATATTGTATTTGCGCTGCCAATGAATGTATTTGATCTTCAGAGTTGCTGGAAACACGGCAATATGCAGCTAATTTACATGGTTGTACTGTCTCTTTGTCAGTGAGTAGTTCTGTTACGGTTTTCATCATTTTCTCCTTTCTGTTGTGTTGGTTGCCACCTGTTTTGTGGCAACCAACACACTACCACAAGAGTTCAGATACATCCAGCAAAAATAAAAAAGTTATCAGTTTAGACATAAAAAAGTTTTTCACCGTAATGACTCATGATCATTTTTATGATGTCATGATATTCTGTGGAAGTAAGTAAATTCATCTCAGATAATTTATTCAATAAACTTATGCTGTAATAGATAGAAGAATAATTCATTGCCCTTTGTTTATCCATAACTATCTCCTCTCATATATTCACTCAGATGGAAGTAAACCTATGCTAATCAACAACGCTTCCTCAACTTTTTTCATTGTATGTTCGTCCAATGTACTCATCAAATTAATCAAACGCATTTTATCCACTGTCCGTATTTGTTCCAACATGACAAATGACTTTCTATTTAAATGTCCTTTTGGTATGTAGACATGTGTTGCCAAATGACTGCCTCGTCGGCTGGTAATTGCCGCTATTATGGTCGTTGGACTATAATGGTTCCCTTTATCATTTTGTATGATCAGTACGGGACGACATCCGCCTTGTTCTGATCCACGGGTTGGCTCTAAATCTGCAAAATAGATTTCTCCACGTTTTACTTCTTTTATCATTTATGTCCTCCTAATAAGTAAACACAAAAATGGCAGCTTATTATTCACAAACTGCCATTTTTTATTGTTTCATTTTATCTTTTTTCGTTTATTTGTCCTCGACACCCTAACGACTCAGGAATATATACAGCGGGTCTAGCATACCTCTCACGGGAATTGCACCCCTGCGCTCATCACCCAGCAGCCCTCAGGCTGGTGTATCATTATCTCTTTTGCCTGTCATCGCTTTTTTGGACGCTACCCCAAACAGCTTGTTGCTTCCACAACGACAAAAGTTACGTACTGTATATATTGATATTCAGTTGTCAAAGTGCTGTGAGAAATTGTTTCCTCACCCAATGCACTTTTAACCACGGGGTGACCACCCATCAAAAAATATTTTTTTCAATTTTTTTGTAGCCGTATAAATACTTTTCCACACTGCATTCTGATGAACACCTTCCTGTTTGGCAATTTGGCGGGTAGAAAGGCCATAAATAATGTGTAGAAGGAAACGCCTTTTTTGAATATCCGTTAAGGAGCTATCTTTTAATAATTCAGACGCTGATTGGAATGCCAATTCTTTTTCCAGCTGTTCTATGTAAGTATCTTCTAATGTATCCTTGGAGCAAAGATTTGTTTCTTCCAATCGATGAATCGAAACATTTTTCTTTGTAACTCTATGGTCTGTTTTGGATTGTTCATAATAAATTTGGTCTGATATAGCTTTCAATTTCTGAAAATCTTGTTCAGTTTTGCCTGGGTTCTCTTTTAGGTAATCTTCCAATGTAACCTCAATCGTTTCACTGTTAAAACGATATACGATCCCTTCACTGAATTTGTTTACTGCATAGTCGCTTTTACGATAATTATTCATAATAAAACCTCCATCAATAAAATTTCTTTAGAAAATTTCATTGACGGAGGGTCACGACATCCGTAGCTATATTTTCGTAAAAAAGCATAGAAACCAATACCAAGTTTACCGAGAGCACACTTGATATTGGTTTCTATACTATGATTCTTTGAAGAGCTCTTAAGACCTAATGTGAAATGCATTAGATCATAAACGAAGAAAATCTACAAATTTTGCAAAAAAAATACCCGATTGACTTATGGATCAACCAGGTATGCAATATGAGATTTTATTTTTCGTATTCTTTCCTTTTTCATCCTCAGAGCCCTTCATATTTGTCATAAACCAATTATTGCAATATGAATATTTTATCTATCATAACACGAACAACAACGATTGTAAATATGTGCCGATTTGTGAATATTAAGAAAGAATTTTGGATACTACTATTTGCATTAAAAAAGCGTATTGTGTAAACAATACGCTTCTGAAAAAATATATTACTTTATGTTGGATAAAAAATAATAACCACTGATTTCTCTTTGTAGTTCTTTGTGTATATTATGTAATTTTTGAATCTTGGATAGCAAAACTCTTTGTTCTATGTTCTTCGAATTGCTCATCCCATTAAGTATTTTTCTTCTATCATTCATTAAGCATTGAATTTTAGTATTCTTTGCTATTTTTTCGGAATCAACATTTGTTCCGAATATTACTTGGATATCCTGCAATACCGCTCTTTTATTTATCGGTTCTTTGTCATCTTGAATTAAATTTATGATTTCTATTTGTTTCGCCTTTGCGATTTTACATAGCTGTCTTGTTTTTAACTCATAGTCCCTAAACACCCCAATTAATGTAGATGATACACTGAGCAAATATTTTTGAAAATCATCATCATTTTTATATTCTTCATATAGGTTTAACCATCCATCAAACTGTTGTAAATCATGTGTTTTCTTTTTTTCTTTACTGCTCCAATCATTTGTAATAAAGACTATTTTAGTTTTGGGATATTCTTTTTTAAATTGTATTACCTGTAAGCAGAATTGGAATTCCAACTCGTTTCTGCATTGGCTTAAAAATATACATTTTCCTTGCTCAATGCAGCTTTGAATTGCATAATTCATAGCATCTAAATAGATTTCTGGATCATATTTTGTGGTATAATTGAGATTGTATCCACTGAAATATGGAAGCGCAAAAAGAACAGTTTTCTTTTTATTTCTTTGAGAAAGACATTTGATTTTCATTGTCTGTATTCCTTTTTTTCCTACTTCTTTTACGATTCTTAGCCATCGCCGTTATGTCTGATTGAGTCACATTTTGGGCAATATCATTCGCGGCCTGGGCAATTAATTTTAAGATATGTACTTGATTACTATCATAGATGACCGCTAACCTTTTTATTTCTTTCATCGTGATATCCATTCTGGATAATTGCTGTATGATCTGATAATTTTCATTCTGTATTTCGTTATATTCTTGGCTCTTAAGAACATTTTCCCGAATCATTTTGCCATAATGGTAACTATAACATAGCTTTAATGATTTCTGAAAATCTTCATCAAAACCAGAATTAAATAGTAGATCGTAATGCAGCCCATTGCCAATATCAGATTTACTGCGATCATCAAAAATATTAATAAAAGAACAATGGTATTCTTTCGCCAGCTTTACAATAGTAGATACGACGAGATTTGACAGAGCAAAATTCCCAATAATACACGATACCTTTTGAACTACAGAATCCAAAAACTTTGTGTAATTATAATAGTTTTGATTCTCAGTGAAATAATAGCTGCCATCCATTTTCTCCTGTATAGACACGAAATCTGTTTGGTTCACAAAATTCCGCCAGGAAACCATTTCTATATTTTTCTTTTTTAAACAGACAAAATATACCTTAATGGGATAATCCTTTTTTAGTTCCAGCAACTCTTTTGCACAGCTTATTTCAAAGGCGTTATGGCACATACACAAAAATGTATCATACCCTTTTTGAATGACTTTCCGCAATTCATATTGGATTTCATTCATTTGATAATAACACTTTGTTTGAGCGTTATAAGTCTGGGAATAGGAGGCTATCAGAGCTGTTTTTTCTTTTTCTAATTTTAAAGACTCAATTTCATGGTATTCCATTTGTTCGCTCCAGAGCCTTTCCTTAAATATGGATGGTTTTGCTGTATACAGTTACAGATTCTACGATAGATCCAGAACTGCTGTACACAAGTACAGTTGTCTTTGCCCGGTAGTATCCTGATACTGATGTGGAATATATCGTGGATAAAACTTTGGCTCCATTTCCAGGATTGTACGTCCGGCTGTTGGATCTCATGACACTCCAATTTGAATTGTTGGTGGATTTTTCTATGTAAACATTCTGTACGATTTTGTTTGAGCTGAACGAAACATAATTTCCGCTTCCTGTAAACGTGTTATTATTGTAGCTGATATCGCACCACACCTGATTCAGATAATCCAAGTATGGGGTTACTTCTTCTGTGTTCCCATTGCATACAAATGTTTGGCTGGTTTGTTGTGGTTCTGCCGCATAAACCGTTGTTGCTGTAGTTGACACTAGCATAACAGAAGCGAGACATGCGGATAAAATTTTTGTTTTTAATTGTTTCATTTTCCTCACCTTTCTGGCTGAACACTCTTTGCCATTTGAATTAATATATCTTTATCAGTTCCGCTTAAAGTCCATATATATGTATTATCAGTAAACACAATACTATATGTGGTCTTATTATCGAAACTTTTCGTCAATAATTGGGCTTCCATCTGATCAAGCCAAATTGTTTCTGAATCAGTATTCTCCATATCCAATACTCCCCCAGATTCCTGCGGTTGTTGCGTGAAATAGATCTGATTTCCTGATTCATTTGCTGTATATTCAATAGTTACCATATTATTGGATGATATTTGCAAATTCGTTTGTGTGTAGTCCTCTGGAATCTCCGGTGGATAAATTTCAATATCCCCTATAACTTGGCTATAGCCATGGACAACGCCATACTCATTGTCTATTCCTGCCAAGATATCAATCGCAGCCCGTCGAAATGCTCCGACAGAACAAACTGCAATCAATAGAACCATTAATAATATGGATAGCACAACTGCAATTCTGCCAACCCATCTGATTTTTGGATGAGGTTGGCTTTTTTTAAATTCTTTGTTTAATTTACGCCGAAATCGATTCAACTGTTCCTTATTTAATTGAAATTTTTCTTTTTCAGAAAGAGCGTCATTTTTATTTTTTAGTTCATCCCCAAGACTATTTGTGAAATCTTCTATACTGTACATTAATAACATTTCATCATTGAGTTCTTGGATTTTATTTATCCGTTCATTAATTGTCATTTAAGTTTTCTCCCTTTATCAGTTTGAGAGCCTTTTTCCTGGCTCGGCTTAGATATACATGGATACTATTTGAAGGTATTCCCATAAGCTTTGCAATATCAGTTAGCTTCATATCAAGAAAATAGAAATAAAGCAACAGATCCCTATCACGTTCATTCAGTTGAGATAAAACACTTAATATTTCTATTCTGGAAAACTCCTGTTCCGAGCTGGAATCGGTATAATTCTGTATTATTTTTGTCTCCAGTTTCTGAAGCCGGTGCTGCTTGCGTTGGTATTCAATTGCTACAGTCTTAAGAGTATAAGTTAAATAAACAATCTGTGCCTTTTCTTCTAAACTCCTCAATGTATCAACGTACTTGATCAGCTTCAGGAAAGTCATTTGAATCAAATCATCCGCATTATCATCGCCACAGAAAGAAATGGCCGTATACTTCATAATTGGATAAAACTTACGATACAGGCTTTCAAAAAACTCACGATCATCCTCATTGTTTAACAGATTGAAAAATAAAATCATTTCTTTTTCCTTTTTTCATTTTAGGTGTTCTGTTTTTGCAGTCCCAAACCGTTTTTAAATATAGAGGTTTCTTTTTGATGCAAACGTTCTTGTTTACTTAAATGATAAATTGTTATTTATGGCATATGGAATTTTTGAATGGTCTGGATACAATTTCTGCAAAGCAAAGACCCGTTAATTTCATGTAGGTCATCTTCGGCCTTACAGATTTTGCATTGTTTTGGAATTGGCGCAAGGATAATTTCATCATTTTCCATCCAGATATCAATATCTGTTTCCCCATCGGCAATACAAAATGATTTTCGTAATTCTTTTGGAAGAACAATCCTTCCCACTTTATCGAGATTGCGAACGATTCCTGTTGATTTTCGAATACTCATATTTCCTCCTACTTCACAAAAAGATGAATTAATCATTTTATTTTTATAATAATGACGAATAAAACACCATATTAAATTAAAAAAATAATTATAATTATTATTAAGGTGATTTATTTGATAATTTTATAGAATTAAAGATGAATAATTCACCTTTAATGGATAAAAAAATTTATTACTAAAAATATCAATCTATAATACTATATATGGTGATAAAATGAATGCTGAATTTTTTAGACAACGATTAATTGAATTACTAGAAAAAAATCAAATACCACAATCAAGAATGAGCTTAGAGCTAGGACGTAGCCCCAGCTATATTCGTGGTCTTACTTCTGGTCGCTCACTTCCTAAAATGGATGCGTTTTTTGATATTTGTGAGTATCTGAATATAACTCCAGCAGAATTTTTTGCACCATTAAATGACAGTTCTGTAGTAGAACAAACAACCAGTGATTTTTTGAAATTATCTTCAGATAGTAAATTAGCATTGAGAGATATCATTAAAAGGCTTAAATAAAAATTAATACTTTTACATTATAATCCATTTATTTCTAATTGTAGCATAAAATTTCATAAACTGCAACCATATTTTTTAGTTATAGTTTGTTCTTTTTCCTAGAATTATATTCTATTATTAAAAGTAATTATAAAAGAGGAGGGTTCAGTTATGAAATTAGACTATCATGTTATTGGTCAACGAATTAGATTAAAAAGACGTGAACTGAATCTAACTCAAATGAAATTAAGTGAACTTATTGATGTAAGCGAAACTTATATGTCAGAAATTGAGCGTGGAAAATCGAAAGTAAGTTTACAAGTAATATCCAATATAGCTAGAGTGCTTCATACAAGCTTGGACTATTTAGTCTTTGGAATTCCAGAAGAAGAATTAAAAATGGATATGGATAGCTTATATCAAGATATTTTAAATTTATCCCCTGAAGAAAATAGAAGTTTAAAAGCATTTTTAACAGCATTAAAACAAAAATAGCTAACCACTTAATTAATATAATACATGATAATTCTTTTAGAAAGATAGAATCTACAAAATAAATCATCCACGTAAACTTGATTTTTGCGTGGATTTTATTTTTGACATTATAAAAAAATATAATTTAATCACAACTTACTAACTACTGAAAGAGCCGCCTGTAATTTAAGCGACTCTTGCTCATTGTATACTTATTTTTGCAACAACCTGTCTTAGGGTGTTACCGATAATACCTTTATTTTCAATAGAGCGATGTTTATTTTGATTGTCAACCAGTTTGAATCTTTTCAAACTGGTGTTTTTTATGTTTTTCCTTTTAGAAAAGCTTCAGGATGGATCACATGGTCGTTGACTGGGTCGAGGGCAAAAAGGGCGGGGTCGGTCAACATAATTCCCCATTGAATCGAGAAATGGCCGAATCTTCTTCGGAGAGTATCGACAGACTCCTCCAGCCATTCCTGCTTCTGCCGTTTCGCTGCATCCGCAAACAGAGATAACTGCTGTGTAGCCTGTATCACAAAATTAAAAGATTATACACCTAAACTTTTTATTGGGGGTTTCTGGTTTGTACATCTAGAAAAAACTATAAATTTGAAAAATTATTTAGATGCCATAGAAAGTCACATAGCTAACAAATTAAAATTGTAATAGATAGATTAAAGAATATTTGTCTTTGAACCGGTTTATAAAACGATTTTTTAATTATATCTAAATATCAAAAACAAGGAGGTATATATAATGGAAAATAAATATATAAATATTTACAATTTTAAAATTGAACCAAGACAGGAAGTAACATCAGGTGCCCAATTTTCCTATATCATAGACGGTACATGGCATAACTTCAGTGGTAAAGTAGAAAACCAATTATTAGATGGACTCAGAATTACCACCAATGCCAGTGATTATTATTTGATGTACCGTACGAAAAATGCGGGTGAAAGCGGATATTATCCAAGTGTAAGCAGTAGAGGTTCTGACTTTGCCGGTTCCAGTACGGGTAAAAAAATGCACTTACTGCAAATCAAAGCACATAATAACGCTGGAGCAGAAACGTCGGATGTAGTAGTTATGTACCGTGTCCACGCTGATTTCAAATGGCAGCCATGGGTATGCAGCGTAAACAATTTGTCTATTATGCAAAGTATCCAGAACCAATACGGGCTAGATGGCAAATTAGATACAAGCGGAGATGATTTCGCTGGTATTGATGGATATATGGTCAGTGGTGTTGAGATTCGTATTTTCAAGATAGGATCTACAGGTGGTTCTGGTGGTGGTGAAATCACATCAGGTGCCCAATTTTCCTATATCATAGACGGTGCATGGCATAACTTCAGTGGTAAAATAGAAAACCAATTATTAGATGGACTCAGGATTACCACCAATGCCAGTGATTATTATTTAATGTACCGTACGAAAAACGCGGGTGAAAGCGGATATTATCCAAGTGTAAGCAGTAGGGGTTCTGATTTTGCCGGTTCCAGTACGGGTAAAAAAATGCACTTACTGCAAATCAAAGCACATAATAACGCTGGAGCAGAAACGTCGGATGTAGTAGTTATGTACCGTGTCCACGCTGATTTCAAATGGCAGCCATGGGTATGCAGCGTAAACAATTTGTCTATTATGCAAAGTATCCAGAACCAATATGGGTTAGATGGTAAATTAGATACAAGCGGAGATGATTTCGCTGGTATTGATGGATATATGGTCAGTGGTGTTGAGATTCGTATTTTCAAGATAGGATCTACAGGTGGTTCTGGTGGTGGTGAAATCACATCAGGTGCCCAATTTTCCTATATCATAGACGGTGCATGGCATGACTTCAGTGGTAAAGTAGAAAACCAATTATTAGATGGACTCAGAATTACCACCAATGCCAGTGATTATTATTTGATGTACCGTACGAAAAATGCGGGTGAAAGCGGATATTATCCAAGTGTAAGCAGTAGAGGTTCTGACTTTGCCGGTTCCAGTACGGGTAAAAAAATGCACTTACTGCAAATCAAAGCACATAATAACGCTGGAGCAGAAACGTCGGATGTAGTAGTTATGTACCGTGTCCATGCTGATTTCAAATGGCAGCCATGGGTATGCAGCGTAAACAATTTGTCTATTATGCAAAGTATCCAGAACCAATATGGGTTAGATGGTAAATTAGATACAAGCAGTGATGATTTCGCTGGTATTGACGGATATATGGTCAGTGGTGTTGAAATTCGTATTTTCAAGATAGGATCTACAGGTGGTTCTGGTGGTGGTGAAATCACATCAGGTGCCCAATTTTCCTATATCATAGACGGTGCATGGCATAACTTCAGTGGTAAAATAGAAAACCAATTATTAGATGGACTCAGGATTACCACCAATGCCAGTGATTATTATTTAATGTACCGTACGAAAAACGCGGGTGAAAGCGGATATTATCCAAGTGTAAGCAGTAGGGGTTCTGATTTTGCCGGTTCCAGTACGGGTAAAAAAATGCACTTACTGCAAATCAAAGCACATAATAACGCTGGAGCAGAAACGTCGGATGTAGTAGTTATGTACCGTGTCCATGCTGATTTCAAATGGCAGCCATGGGTATGCAGCGTAAACAATTTGTCTATTATGCAAAGTATTCAAAACCAATATGGGTTAGATGGTAAATTAGACACAAGCAGTGATGATTTCGCTGGTATTGACGGATATATGGTCAGTGGTGTTGAAATTCGTATTTTTAGGCAAGGCAGTACCGGAGGCGGTTCAACTGAAACACCAACAGGAAAGTATAAAATTATTGATGCTCCGTTTATTGCACAAAATCCAAAATGGCCTACCGGATGTGAAAGCGTTAGTACTGTAATGGCTTTGAATTACATTGGGAATAATATAAGTGTCGATACATTTATTGATAATTATCTGGATATGCAGCCTTATCCATTTGATCCAAATGAAACTTTTGGCGGTAATCCAAGAGATGGTGGAAGTTATGGATGTTATGCACCAGTTATTCAAAAAGCATTAAATAAAATTTTGCCGAATACAGGCTACTCCTCAAAAGTATTGAGTAATGTATCATTACAGGAATTGTGCTCCAAATATATTGACAATAATATTCCTGTAATTATGTGGGCAACTATGTCAATGAGAAAACCTTATGTCAGCAAAATATGGAACTACAATAATAGAGTAATAAACTGGATTGCTCCAGAACATTGTTTGTTGTTAGTCGGCTATGATGATAACAACTATATCTTTAACGATCCATTAGAACATAAGCAAACATACTACAGTAAGTCTTCTGTAGAAGCTGCTTATGATGGATTAGGAAAACAAGCTATTATACTCGAAAAAAATGAACCTGTCACTCCTCCATATATTTATGAGAGACCTTCTATTCCAAATGTTAAACCAGAAAATATCTCTATTTTATCATTAATACCACAATTTATAGAATTAGAAAATTTGTATAAACAATATCATGATGATAAGATTAAAAATGAACCTGGATTACAAACAACTCCAACTCATATTGTATTAGGAATGGTAAATTTTATTAGGTCACAACAATATGATGAATATGAATGGTATTTCACAACAATGCGCCCAATTGATACTGATTTTGTTAATAGAGTGAAACAACATGTACCAACAGGTTCAGATAAAACACTATTTGAACAGATGGAACCGTATATTCAAAAAGGAACAAGATTACTTGTATCAGATGGAGATAGAGGGTTAATTGATCTAGCGCATATGGCAGCTACTATAGATGCATATATCAATGAAGGTCTGCCACCACACTTTTGGGCCGGTTGGGGTGGAGACCTAGCGACTGGAATGGCAGACACAACAAAAAGTATTAATCCAAATGTTTCATTTAATGAAATGCAAAAAATGGCAGATCGAATAATCGGAAATGAAGATTCAAGTTGTAATTATAGTGATTTCTGTTCAGATTTTGATGCTTATAAAATCAGTACTAAAATTAAAGAGTCTTATGGTACAAGCAACTGGAATTTTCATATATTTTCTGATATAATTCAATCATACTATACAAATTATTATCCATTATTCTCCAATCGCTTCAAATGGATTACAGAAGAATTGAATTGCTCTACTGATTTGAATAGTTTAAAAGATGCAATTTATTCTGCAATGAATGGTTTAGACGAAAGAGCTCCACTTTTTGGGTTGCTAGTTTTAAAGGCAAACAATCCTTCAGATAAAGTAAATAAAGCTTGCTGTAATTCTTTTTCAAATTATATTTATTCTATTCTTAATGAATAATATATTTTGACAAAAATATGCTAAATAAAAAAGATGGTTTCTATTTGAACTGCTCCAAAATGTGCAGACAGAACAAAAAAGGCTACTATGGTAGTCAATATTAAATTCTAAGCAACAAACTGACTTCGTTTTTCAAGCGGAGTCAGT
The DNA here is from genome assembly GCF_014297275.1 of Clostridium facile. NCBI lineage: Bacteria > Bacillati > Bacillota > Clostridia > Eubacteriales > Clostridiaceae > Clostridium > Clostridium facile. The sequence goes on along the minus strand of NZ_JACOQK010000001.1, from coordinate 825,255 downwards.
TTTGTTTTTGTATAAGAAAACCTCCTATGGTAATTTCTTTAAGTTTACCATAGGAGGCCTTTTTTTACTATTGTCTGTTTTTACTGGACTTGTTCAATAGAAACCGCCTTTTAATTTAATTATGAATCTTTAAAAATAAAATTTTATGTAAAATTTTGTGATGAAATATGACAACAAATAAAATACTATAAAAATACAAGCATATAAAACATTTGCTTTAATATATGGAAAAACGTTCATATATTCATATAACAATATACTGCTTAGGGATGGGATACACAATGTAAACCAAGTTATTAAAAAAAACAATAGACTTAATATTAAAAATTTTAAACAAGAAATATTGTATTTTTTTATTGCGCGATATCCCAATAATAATCCAAAAACAAATTGACCTAAATAAATGGTAGGATAATAAATTATAAATCCCCAAAAATACATCCATCCGCTATTACTTGGCAGTATATATACTATCATCATTATCAAAGCAACAAAGGCATCATAAATTAAAAAATCGCGTATTGCTTTTAACATAATATATACCTCCTAATGATTTAAACTCTCAATCCCTTATAGTATTTCTTTCTTACTCTACTTTTTGTATTACATCATCATTTGATATCCATCCTTTAGGAATATCAAAACTAAAAGAAATGTATCCGTTTTTATTATTTTGGGTAATATTATCCATTGAAAGTGGACATAAATTTTTTAATTGCATTTTTCATTTTAATTCTCCTTTTTTATTTTTATTATAACATAAAGCAATAGAGAAAAATATAGGTAATATGTCAAATAAAAGGATAAACAGTGCAATTTTATTTGACAGTAAAGGGATAAAAGTATCATTTCAACATTTTATCATAAGGCTGGAAACTGAAAATAGGGTTTCCAGCCTTGTTTTTTGCATATTTTATATTTTCCCTTTTAAAAAAGCCTCTGGATGGATTACATGGTCGTTGACTGGATCAAGGTTCGAAAGTTCCGTGTCAGTTAGCATAATCCCACGCTGTATGGAAAAATATCCAAATCTTCTTCTCAGGTTGTCGATGGATTCCTCCAAGCATTCCTGTTTCTGCCGTTTTGCTGTGTCCGCAAACAGAGATAACTGCTGTGTGGTCTGTACCATCAAATTGCAGGCTCTTACCCCCAGACTGCGCACCGGATTTTCTGGTCTGTGCATTTGATACAGGGCATATGCCTGTTGAAAGAGTTCCTTCGCCGTACAACTTGGATACAATAACCGTCCCTGCCGTTCATAGGATTTCAACTGATTATCCCGTATTGTAATTTGCACGGTACGGCACAGAAAATCAGCAGCCCTCAGCCGTTCCGCCACGCTCTCCGAGAGTACATACAACGTAATTTTGATATCATCATCGGTAATTAAATCTCTGGGGGCGGTGGTGCTGTTCCCGATGGTTTTGATAATCCGGTTGGAGTCAAAAGTACTGACCTCAGAAGTATCCATCCCATTGGCAAACAGCCAGAGCATGATTCCATTTTTTCCAAGCAATCGGTAAAGAAAATCTTTGTTTGTCCGTGCCAAATCCCCGATGGTGTGGATACAGTGATTGGACAACTTCCGTTCCGTAGCCTTCCCTACATAGAGCAGGTCTCTAGCTGGCAGCGGCCATACTTTTTGCTGAAAATGCTGTTGATCAATCACGGTGGTTGCGTCAGGCTTTCTCATATCTGAACCTAACTTCGCAAATACTTTGTTGTAGGAAACTCCCACGCTTGCTGTTATGCCTAATTCAAACTGAATCCGTTTCCGCAGCTCGTCTGCAATCTGTTTACCCGAACCAAACAGTTGGGTGGAACCGGAAACATCCAACCAACATTCATCCAAACCAAACGGTTCCACCTGGTCAGTATAATCCGAATAGATATCCCTGGCGATCTCAGAATAACGCATGTACAAATCATAGTGGGGCGGCGTAAACACAATCTCTTTGCATTTTTTCTTTGCCATCCAAAGAGGGTCACCCGTCTGGATACCATAAGCTTTTGCCTGGTAATTCTTTGCCAATACAATTCCGTGCCGTTGCTCTGGATCGCCAGCCACAGCCACTGGTTTTCCTCTCAGCTCTGGATTGTATAAGCACTCGACACTGGCGTAAAAATTATTCAAATCGCTGTGCAGAATTACTTTTTGCTGCAACTGATTCACCTCTTTAAAGAACATCTGTTCTTATTATAAAGGTTTTTTCTTAAATTTTCACTGGAAATATCTTCTAGGCAACAGTATACACCAGAGAGGGAAACTCTCCACGCAAAATTTCTGATGTACTGTTGGAATCCTCAATCCATTGCTCAATCTGATTTGGCAATAGAACAACGGGCATCCGATGATGAATCTCCCGTATGGATTCATTCCCCTCTGTTGTCAGGATGACGTACCTCTGTTCTCCTTTGTATTCGTTGTAGATTCCAGCCATATATAAAACATTGCTTTGAGGCAATAAAAAACGGTATTTCTGATGTGCTTCATCTTGACTCCATTCATAGAATCCGGTAGATGGGATCACGCAACGACGGAAAATAAGGCTCTCACGGAACATCTTTTTCTCAAACGCTGTTTCTGAACGAGCGTTTATGATAACTCCTTTATTTTTGAAATGGGGAAATCCCCAAATTGCAGCATCTGGATGAATACTACCGTTTTCCTGTTTCAGAATAGGTGCGATATTGGTAGGAAAGATTTCTCCAGTTTTCATCTCCACGCTGGGATGCTTCGCGCTTACTTCCTGAATGATTTTTAAGATTTCCTTGTTTTGTTCATCGGTAAATAAACTGTAACGTCCACACATATTACCCTTCCTTCCCTTCTACGAACCATCGGGGTTCCTCATAAAACAAATAGGTTTGATGTCCATTGATTCTAATAGTATAGCGAATTCCCTGACCACCAGCTTTCAGACTGGCAGCTCTCCTTCGATCCAATACACGGTCAATAGGAAAAATAGTCCCATCCTCCCACCTAATTGACAAAGGTGTCAGGTTTCCCTCAGTATCAAATTTTGCGGTAACCTCTACAAATACCTTCCTAGCCAAATAAAAACCTCTTTTCCTGTTTTTATTATCCTTTGCATTTATTAAGATTGCTATACGAAATAAAAAATATATAAAATACAATTATCTTTTCTGTAATCATATATCTTTACTATGATGAGTTCCCTTTCTCCTGTCATGATGACAGGTACCACCTTTCCGATGGAAAGTGATTTTTTCTTGTTTATTTTAAGGTGAATAATAGGCTATTTTCCCTTTAAAGTATCCATGGAACAAAGAATTGTTTCTTCGAATTGATGAATCAAAATATTTTTTATAACTCTATGGTCTATTTTGGACTACTCAATAAATTTGGATATTGCTTTTTTATCATTTTTTTGCATGATATAGATTGAGTCTTTCTAAAAAATTAATTATTTCTATTTTTAATAACCCTAAATTGTTATTGTATATTGATCAAAAAATATCTCCAGCCTTTCTTTTAGAAAAGCTGGAGATATTTTATATGAGAGAAAAGAGAAATAGAAATTTACTATTGATTATTTTTTCTTACGAGTGAGTAATAATGATGCACCAGCCAATGTGATGGCTGTCAAGCCTGCGATTGGAGCGAAATCCCCTGTTTTGGCTGCATTTGCTTTTGGTGTGGTGGATTCCTGTCCAGTTTGAGTAGCTGTATCATCAGTAGATGACGTTGTTTCTTCTGAAACAGTTCCATCTACTGCTACTAACTGATCCATTGCAGCTTGCACATTTGTTACTGCTGCATCTACTTCTTCCTGGCTTGCGTTTTCATTGTTATATACATCCTTTGCTTCCGCTACTGCTGCTTCTAATGCTGCGTAGCTCTCCGTTGTGTATGCATTCGCATCCACTTTGCCTGCTTCCGCAAGAACATCTTCTAAAACAGACTTATCCGCTTTGAATCGTAAATTCAGCATTGCGTTTAATAAATCATCCGCTACTTGGTTGATTTCTGCCTGCATGGCGTCGCCATCTTCATATACTGCTACTGCTGCTTCCAATGCTTCGGTAAATTTTGCTTTTCCCGCTTCTACATAACGGTCAAGTTCTGCATTGATTTCATTTGCTGCTTCAATCAAAGATGCCAGTTCTGTTTTATCCCCAGCTACAAATCCTAATTTGTGAATTTCATTCAACAGTGTTTTCCATGCTGCATCCACTTCTTCTTGAGTTGCTGCTACATTGTCGGCTACTGTTTTCGCATTTTCTAAAGCAACATCAAAGGATTTCTGTACACTTTCAATGGCATTGTCATATTCTCCGCTTGCTTTCGCATTTTCCGCATAAGTAATGACAGAATCCAAAATAGATTTATTACTTTGTATTTCAGCTATTGGAACTTTTGTATAAGTGATCAAACTAGTATTTCCTACCATTCCATAATTATCTGAAGTTACTGGAATCAGCCATCCACTATATCCATTTTCCGTAAGTCGATTTCGCAGGCTACTGGTCACTCTTACTTCAATACTATTTTCTCCAGGAACTACAAACTCACTAATATCCGCTGTAGCGTTATCCATATTAATTGGAACTTGAGTACCATTGATAAACAGTGCTACTGTGCCGCCTGATACAGAATCGGCCTGAAACACAAGACCATCTTGTTCTAATTCCCAATCTTCTGGCAAAGCAAAAGTATTGCGATAGGTTCCTACGCCGGATACATAAGGACCTACGGATTCTATGTCTTTCCACGGAATCAGTTCAGTTTTCCCTACATGGATTAGCTCTTTTTTGGTTGTATAAGCAGCTTCAGTGGTAGTGTACCCTAGTCCTCTATCCTCTGTACGGGTTATTTTTTCTCCTGGTTTCCAGTCTTCTATCGTTAAGTCCCAATTATCAAGGTTGATATCCTCTGGAGCTTGTACCTCAACCTGATAGGTTGTTCCATCACTATAGGAGAGTGTTGTAGTACCACTTTGTGTTACATACATACTGGAATCTGTAACCTGATATACATTGTCGGTGGTGGCCACAACAGTTGGTTGGGTTTCGTCCGCGCCATTTGGATCTAACGCAAATACCATAATATCTCCAGGTCCCAAATCCACATTGAGGATCGTTCTACCATTTTCGTAAGCATATACGCCAGTTTCTGTTACTTCACCTGTCCAGGTATCCAAGATATATGGTTTATAAATACCATCAACAGAAACTTGCCCCTTATAGTTTTCAGTATCAGTGTACATATAATTGTATAAATAGAGGTAGGTCGCATCGTCATCTTTCCGTAAAACAGAAAGCAAATTTTGTTGATCATTCTCTATATATTCCGCACGTGGGTGGACGCCCAAACCAATTAAAGCGTCATATGCTTCCGCCTGTGTTTGTACGCTTGCTACATTGTCCAGTTCCCGCATTTGATCCATTACTTGTTTTAGCTCTTCGTCTTTTCCATCATAGAATCCTGTAGTAATTGCTGCACTTTCATTGTATTTTGTAACATTTTGTTGAACATCTTCCTCTGTTGGGCCATCAACAAGTACAACAGGTAGTCCGGACTCAGCCCATTGCAACAAAATTTGCGCACTTTCATATGGCATTTCCTCTTCAAATACAATTAAAGCCTGATAAGCTGCACTATCCGCCTGAACTACACCATCGCTACAAGTGATATCTTCATCCTGCAATAAAACAGGGGAGAAATAATCATAAGTATAGCCAGCATCTTGCAAAGTAGTGTCTTTCCAGTAGATTCCTTCATGCCGGCGTAAATGGTTGTTATCATAACTATCAGTAAAATACCAATAAGAATTATCCATCCTATATTCGTTCCGCAATACTCCTAAATCCATTTGGACAGACCCTTGCCGTAATGCTTTTTGTGTCCTTGCAACATGAGCGTTGAACTCTGGATAGTCAATAGAATTGGGTTGGCGTTTGTTAAAACGTTCTGACATAAAAACTGACATTCCTTCATACCCAGGCCAATTTACATTTTGTTCCGGACCATATTCAGAGGAGTAACCATGGACTACAGTCCTTTGTACACCTGCTGCAAATTGTGTATAGAATATTTGTCTAAAATAGTCGTTATTGTATAAATAGTTTCCTGAACAGATTGCTCCCGTTTCAGAAGAATACAATTTATCGTATAAATGTGCTCCCCCTGCCTGCCCACGGAAGCGGTCAAGTTCAGAGAAAAACTCCAAGGATTCCGTTTCCACATAATCAACCGATTTAATAGGCTGGGATAGTTCAAATAATTGGCCATAAGAAGTTTCCGCACGCAAGGTCATACCAAAAGTATGAAGCCACTCCCGAATAGGTTCAAGGCAGTTTTCCATATACAGTTCTGTATTTGTTTGATAGGTATCCCTACGGATTTTTTCTGTAAGCCCATTATCTCTGTCTTTATTTTCGACCTCATATTTATATTTTAAACCCATACTACGGTCTGCAACAATTAAAGGCAGATATTTGGTTAAATCATAACCACGACGGTTTTTAAATTCTTCTAAATAATCTTCACTCCATAGCTGCCCTGCTGTATCTGGTCCTTTGGTACCAAGTTCCAAAGAATCCATATAAAGGGAAACGTCACCATTCTTTTGGATTTGTTCCCTTAAATCTTCTGTAAGGACATTTTCTTCCCAATAATCAATCAACGCATTGGCGCCGTCTTTGGTTAAATAGTTAATGGTATAGGATTTTCCAATGGAAGGTTTGTAGTTTTCCGCTGTACCATACTGCCAGAATACAAAAACAGTGTAATTTCCATCAGCTGGGGCAGTATAATCCATACTCCAGATTCCGTTTTCATCTTGTGTTGCAGAATCTGTAATATCTGTTAGAGAATCTTCACTCAATAGTGGTATCCCATCATCTGCTGTCCCTTGTGACTTCGCAACAATTACTTTTTCCAAACGCATTTTTGTCGCGCCTTCTGGAAGTCTTACTTTTGGCAATTCACCAGAATAATGTTCTCCTCCTGCCAGATCAATGGTTTTATATCCCAGTTCCTGGGATGCCGTCTGATCATCTGGTGTAATATTAACTAAATTAGCGGTTGCCCAGTTTGTTCCACTGGTAAAACTCACACCCATTCCTAACTTTGTACATTCTTCTACAATTAAATGGGAATCATGAATCCACTCCTCCGATCCCCACGCATAGGTGGCGTCATCCAAATAAGCGGATTCATCCAGAGTCACAAATTCCAACGCACCAAATCCAGAATCATATAACTCATGGATAGATTCAATCAATGTTTGGTCTGTGTGGGAGCCCTCTGCTAACCACCATCTCGCCTCTGGTTTGTAATCCATCTCTACGTTTTGGAAACGGCTGCTGATTGTTTGCGCAAAATCCTGTTGCTGTGTTGATTGTGCATTAACAGATAAGACAGTGCCAGCTGCCAAAGATGCACAAAGAACAGACGCGAGCATTTTGCTCAACACTTTTTGTTTTTTCATGGTAATTCCTCTCTTTCTTTGATCTATTGATCAATATTTTACTAAATTGTATCATTTTTTTGGCGGATATAGTATGGCTCTAACTGGCTTAAACAGTCGTTTTTTATGATAAATGATGTACAATTTAAAAAATAATATTGATGATATCCATATCAAAAGAGGAAGGGCATTTTTCCATCTATTTTATATTGACAAAAAAGATTTATTTATGTTATCTTGAATAAAAGGGAGGTAATTTATCATGAGGAAATCGGATTATCATAATTTTAACAATATAGTCGAAGAGATTCATAAAACTTCAATAAAAGGCAAAAAATTTTGGAAAAGTTTTCTCAGTGATAAAGATACAATAAAATATTTAAGTTTTATCCAGAAACAAACAGATCTATCAAAATCGTATCCTCCGATTGAGTTCAAAGAAAATATGTTTTTTGATAACCAGGAAGAAATTATTATTTGTATTGATAAACAAATAAATGAACTGCACGTTAAACAGAAAATAAAATTTGAACATTACCATTCTTTTTTTGAGTTGGCTTATGTATTCTCTGGGAGTTTTGATACTACAGTTGGAGGTAAAAAGTACCTTTTGCCTGCTGGTTCTATTCTAATATTTAACACGAAAGCAAGCCATTATATTGAAGCTAAAGAAGAGGGAAGTATTTTAATCAATATATTGGTTCGTAAATCTACTTTTGCGAATTCTATGTTACATATGATACAGAAAAACGATTTATTTTTTAGTTTTTTCCTCCATTCTCTTTATGATATCAAAAATGAACCTGTTACTTTTCAATTTTCAGCAGAAAAAGGCAGCATGGTAGAAGAGATTGTTTACCATATTGTACGGGAGTATTACGATAAATCAGCTTATAGCCAATCCATGATGAGTTATTTGTTTTGCTGTTTGTTAACCGAACTTACCCGACAATACCAGGAAAAAGCCTCTCAACCAATCTTAAAAGACCAAAAAGATAGCTTAGATATATCGCGGATTATTGCATACATCAGTGAGAACTGCAATTCTATTACACTGGTGCAAGTAGCAGAACATTTCCATTACAGCACTACTTATATTTCTAAATCAATCCACCGTGCTTCAGGAAAAACATTTACGGAACTGCTAAATTCATTTAAAATGGAAAAAGCAACTTACTATTTAAAGAATTCCGATTTTTCTATTGAAAAAATCTCACTTTTATTGGGATATTCAGAACGCTCCACCTTTGATAAAACATTCAAAAAATATCATGGAAAAACACCGATTCAATATAGAAAATCCAGTAAATAATTCAACCTAAAAGGTAGACACCTATATTTTGTAACCTTGTGCTTTATATAAATAGCAAAGGGGATTACTTAATTTTACAAAAGTGTATGTGTATAAATAAACCAGGGGATCCAATTAGATCCCCTGATTTTTCATTATATAGAAAAGAGAAAAAGAAATTTATAAGTTATTATTTTTTCTTGTGGATAAATAACAGGACCGCTCCTGCTAAGGTGATTGTTGCTAATCCTACGATTGGGGCAAAATCGCCTGTTTTCGCCGCATTTGCTTTTGGTGTAGTAGATTCCTGTCCTGTCTGGCTTCCAGCTGTATCATTGTTTTCGGTTGGAGTTTCAACAGGGGTTCCTTCTACTGCTATCAAGTTATTCATTGCAACCTGTATTTTTGTTACTGCTGCATCTACTTCTTCCTGGGTTGCGTTTTCATTGTTGTATACATCGTTTGCTTCTGCTACTGCTGCTTGTAATGCTGCATAGCTCTCTGCTGTGTATGCGTTTGCGTCCACTTTGCCTGCTTCTGCAAGAACATCTTCCAAAATCGATTTATCCGCTTTATATCTCAGGTTTAGCATAGCGTTCAACAGATTTTCTGCCGCTTCATTGATTTCCACCTGCATGGCGTCTCCGTCATTGTATACACCCTTGGCTGCTTCTAATGCTGTGGTGAATTCCGCTTGACCTGCTTCTACATATTTGTTCAGGTCTATTTCTTTTGCTGCTTCGATTAAACTAGCTAAGCTGTCTTTATCACCAGCTACAAATCCTAATTTGTGGATTTCATTCAGCAGTGTTTTCCATGCTTGGTCAATTTCTTCTTGACTTGCATTTTCATTTTTCGCTACTGTTTTCGCATTTTCCAGTGCTGTATCAAAAGATTTTTGTACACTTTCAATGGCGTTGTCATATTCCCCACTTGCTTTTGCATTTTCCGCATAGGCAATGACAGAATCCAGAATATCCTTATTGGTTTCAGTCGCTGTAAAGGTATAACTTCCTGCTTCGGAAATTTCATAAACAGCATAATCCTTTTGATATGCCTGTTTAATTCCCTTATACTGGGCATTGCTGGATGTTACAACTCCTTGACCTGATTCCACTGGAACCCAAATTTCAGCGTTGTTTCCCGGGGAAACCACTGTCATGTCCAAAGTAGTATCTGTCTTATTGATAGTTACATCAATATTACCGATTTCAGACGGTACACGGGTATTGATTTCTTCAAAATTACCTAACTGTGGTACTACGTGCCAGGTGGAATATCCTGCCCCAGTTGGTTCCACACCTGCTGCGTAACGGGACATGGCAATCATACTACCGCCAGACCAACCATGGTTTTTGGTTCCACTAGTTCTATCCCATAATTCCCACAAAGTACTATCAGTAGAAGTATTTACCATTTCCATCATGCGTTTTTCAATGCGGCTCATGGCATCTGTATCATACCCCATCATATACAATGCTTGAATTACATATTTCTCCATATAGATACTAGCATTTTCATAAGCTGGTGTAGATTCTGTACCCATAAATACATCCCGCATTTGAGAATATCTTTCTTCTGGGATTAATCCAAAAATAACGCCTAAAGCATTCACACGATCATCTACTACATGACTGCCATTTTCCAATTCAGATGGCTGATACCAATCAGTTTCATTCCATTCTGTTGCATATGCCTGTAAATCTTCATTCCAGAATTTTTCAAAGTTCTGCTCAATACTTGCCAAACGTTCGTCCAACCAGTCTTTTTGTTCCTGTGTTGCCGGAACACCTTCTACATCTGCCAATGCTCTTACCGATTTTGCGGAAATATACCACCACGCATTGGTTTCCACCAAAGTATCCATATTATTGCCCCAGTCGAGCCAATTACTCATAAAATCATTATACATAGTAGTATCCGGTGTACGAACAGAAATTAGTCCGGAATATTCCCCATCTTCCATAATATCATAGTTAGTTAAATAATTGTACAATGGCTGATAGGTATCCTGCACCAGTTCTGTATCCCCTGTAAATAGGTAGTAATTTTCCGCTGCCAATGCAGTTCCTAAAGATTGCGCACAAATCTCCTGTTCCAACACACCTGGACGTACATTGCTCATAAAATAATAGGTTCTGCCATTCCGTTCTCCGACTTCCTGCCAATCGCAAATATTGCGGATCGCTTTTTCACTGATAGCGTTTGCTTCTGGTCCTAAAGAATAGAAAGCTTCTTCTATTTCATTAATGGCGTCCCCGATATATTGACCTCTTTCCCGGTCAGGGCAGTCCATATACTGGTCACGGATGGTGACATATAAAGAACGGGTTGCCTTTTTCCAAAGCTCATCATAAAAGTTATTATCTGTATTTGCCTCTTCTTCTGTCCAAGTATGCCCTCCTGTAAAGGCTGCTACAGATGGATCGTTTTCATTCACGGAACTATCAAAATATCCAACAAAATCAGTATTTTCTCCAGCAGGCACATTATATCCTGTTTCACGGAATCCAACTTCTTTTACTTTAACGCCATCTGGAACATCAAAATACAAGAAGTCCCCGTTGATCCAGTTCTTTCCCTCAAATTCCTGGGCGCCCTTTTTGGTGATGTAAGCAATATGCTCATCTGATAAATCGTAAGTATCGGTATACATTTTAATCGTTTTTCCTGCTTCTGTTCCATCATCTAAAATGATATATGGAACCATCTGGCAGTTATAAGGCAATTGTGCCTGGTATTTTTGTCCATTATCAGAAAGTGTTCCCAGCATTGTCAATTCCGAAGTTTGCATACCATTAGAAAAGTTACTACCTTGAAATATAGAGCAATCTTCTGCTGTTTCAAAATTATTGGCATAACTACTTCCATCTATTCCTTTGATTGTGATGTTTTTAATGGTAGCAGCACCAATCCCTGTTCCTGATAACTCTCCTGCATAACCAAACGATAATTGGTTTGATGCTAAATTATCAGTTAAAGTATATATAAGTACATCGTTTAAATATAAATTGGTTTCCTGTTCATTGATAACATCCAAACGGATATTAATATTATCTTTATAATTTTCTCTTGTAAGAATATTTGAAATATCAATATTAGCAATAGATTTTTGTGAATCTGATAAATACAGAGTCGCCTTATCGCCACCATCCAGATAATTGATACAATCAATATAAGCTTTATAATAATGATTGGCATCTGTAGCACCAAAAAGGAAACTTATATTCGCAAGTTTAAAACTAAGAATATTGACAACAGACAATGTAAGGTCAGTTTCAATAGAATATGTATTTGAAGTAATCCCTAAATCAGAAATGGGAGTGGTAACAATTTGCGGGGAATAACCGTCCACAGGAGTAAACTCCAGTGGTTTCCTGCCATAATCCTTCCATTGTGGAATTGGCCGTTCTACCAGATCATTCCAAGGCCCATCCCCGGCATAACCTGGATCTTGCTCATCCTCTCCGATATTTTGCGCCAAACTCCAGCCATTTACTTCAGATGGGACATAGTCTGGATTAATCCAATCAATCTCCTGTCTTCCGTCATACAAGACATTGTATTCTGCTAACAACCCACTAGTAGAATGGGAATCCTTCAGATTCGCCGGGCTCCTCATACTCCACCATAAGCCATCTCCAGTTTCGATTATCTGATTGGTATTGCTGTCGATCAGATCGGAAGATACCAATAATCCACCGCTACCACTTGGATTGTTATGCCCTACTGTATTCCCCCAATACCATACCTGGATTGCGATAGTATTCTTCCCAGGCTGTAGATAATCTACAATATCTACAGTATCATAATAGGTGTCTTCTGGATTTGGTCCGCGTTTTACGCCACCCTCCCAAACTACTTCTTCTCCATTGACATACAACCAATATTTCACATCTACTGCGATTTTCAATTTCGCCATTTCTGGAACAGATTCCAATGTAAAATCACGGCGGAAATTCATCCAAACATCCTGTTCAGATGCCAGACCATTCTCATCCAGTTCATCGCCATCCCAAATCCAGTTGGATGTGCCCCAATTTTCTGTTAGAGGCTGTTCATCTGCCTGCGCTGGAAAAGCAAACAAAACACTGGTTGCCAATGCCGCTGCCAACAAGCTAGAAAGCATACGGTGTAATTTAAAACTTTTCATTTTTATGTTCCTCCTTAATTTTTAATTATATTTTAACAAAATATAATTTAACTTAATATATAAAAAAGTGCAAATATCCTTTAAATATTCCTATAAAGTGCAAAATAAAGATTCCTTTCTTAATTGACAATTTAAATATAGAAATATTATAATATGCTGTAAGGAGGAGAAAAAGAATGGATAGAAATATAAAACAACAATTAGAAAAAATCATAATGAATGAAACTACAACTCACAATCAGATGAACAAACTTGCATATCGTATTTTTCATGCAAAAAAATTTGGTTTCTCGATACCAACCGATAAATTTCATTTACCATCCGGTATTTATTTCCAAAACGAACAAAAAATTGTAGTAACAATAGATTATCAACATGATGGTTCTGGGTATACAGCCCCTCATAGCCACGATTTTTTTGAGATGTTTTATGTATACCAGGGTAGCTGTTTTTCTACAATTAACGATGAAGACTGTGAGTTCAAACAGGGTTCTCTATGTATTTACAATTTGCAAGCAAAGCACAGTATCACTATTCCAACCCAAAACGATATTATCTTTAATATTTTAATCCATCCATCCCTCATGCAAAAAACCTTTTTTACCATGCTTTCTGATAATAATAACCTTACAAGATTTTTTATTGAATCCATTCAAAATGGCGATATGGAATCTTCATATTTAATTTTTGATTGTAGCCAAAATAAATCTATTCAATTTTATTTGCAGAATATGATTGTGGAATATTTTACGGGAAAGGACAGCCAGCAGACGCAAAAATATCTTCAAATTTTACTGCTTGGTCTACTGACAATGTTATCCGTAGAATACCAACGTTCTTTTCAAGAAGATCAACAAACTGATATGATTAAAACAAAAATATTAGAATATATTAATACATACTACCAATACGCCACTCTTTCCAGTATGGCAGAGTATTTCCATTATTCTAAACGGAATATGATTTATTATATTTATAAACACACAGGGAAAAAATTCTCCGAACTACAAAAGGAAACGCGTATCAATGCCATCAAAAACTTTTTAACTACTACAACTTTACCAATAAAAGAAATTGCTGACAAAGTTGGCTATAGTTTTAACTTTGCAACAACGGTATTTAAGCAGGAAACTGGTATGACTATGTCCCAATATAGGAAAAAAATAAAAAATGAAATTTCTCTAACCTTGATTTTCTTTTCTGTAATAATATATCTTTACTATGATGAGTTCCCTTTCTCCTGTCATGATGACAGGTACCACCTTCCATCATTTAGGCGTAGCTATTGCGTGGAATGGAAGGTGGTTTTTTCTTATCTATTTTAAGGTGAATAACAGGCTGCTCTTTCCTCCTTTGGATCGATACCGTTGTTCTGTTTCCAGGTATCCGGCCGCGCGAAGGTCATGTAAAGCACGCCGCACGGTGGATTGGGACAGCTTTAAATCATACGCAATGGTTGGGATGGACGGCCAGCACTGGCTTTCCTTATTGGCTCGGTTGGCGAGATATAAATAAACTGACACTGCCCTGTGAGGCAAGTCTGCACAGTAGATGAGATGTAACTGTTTCATGGAAAATCCTTCCTTTCCTTTAATACTGTTTTCCGGTTGAATAATTCCTGAATGGGATTCTGCTCCCATTGCGGTTCCACAGGCTTCCCACACTTTTTAGAAATGGCATTCATCAATTGGTCTTTGGAAGCATATGTGATCGTTCGATTTCCTTGTTCGGGCAGAGCGTATTCTTCCTCAAATATGATCCCCCATTTGAAATACAGTTTTAACTGTACCTTCATGGGATAAAACCCTGTTTTCATCACAATGAACTGTCCTTTTGGCATGCTCTTTAACTCGTCTGGAGTCATCAATGGACGTTCCATCATCTGAAGGGATTGGCTGGGATCGTTTTTCCCTCTGCTGACAGAACCACTTAACACGGTTCGGCTTCCCAACGATTTGGATAGAATTTGTGCTGATTCCGAGTTTGGGGCAAACCCACCAAAGATGGTCAACTGTGTGTTGTCGATGATGATTTCCGCCCCTTCTTTTCCATAGTTCCGTTCCAATTGGGCAAAGGATTGAATGATGGGTACAATGGAGAGCTTACGGGAACGGGAAGCGGAGAACATCATTTCGGCTGATTCTATCCTTGGAAGGGTTCCAAACTCATCGCAGAAGAACAGCACACGGTTCTTCAATTTACCACCTTGTTCATCCGCTACCGTTAAAATCTCACGGTAAAATTGCTGGATCAAAAGGGAAATCATGAAATAGGTGTTGGGATTTTCTTCTGGCATAATAAGGAATACAGCACACTTTTCCTGGCAAAACTGTTCCGCATCTACCTCTGGGTCAAAACAGAGAATCTGCTCCAATTCTGAATCCAAAAAAGCGTTCAATCGGGATAGGGCTGTACTGATTACAGACGACATGGCCTGTTCCGCCGTATTCAACGCCGCCCCAGCGAACCATCTTGCCTTATGGGTGTCCGGCAGCATCTCAATCAATTGCTGGAACTGGTTTTTGCCTTTCTGTTTTGAAGGAGCCAGCAACTCCTGAATGATTTTAAACACCGACACAATATGCCGTTCCTTTGGTTCACAGAACTCCGCAACCAACAGAATGGTAGCTGTCAGCAACCCTTCTGCCGCATCGTAGAAATAGGCGTTCTGTCCAAAAGAACTGGCGTCCATACCGGAGAGGATGATTGTTTTGGCGATGATCTTTGCGTATTTTTCTGCCTTTGCCTTGTAGACCAGCTTGTCAGAATCCAGATAAGCATCCATGTATTTGTTGACCAGATAAAGAAGATTGTTGGAATGTGACCTAGTTGGATTTCTCAAATCAATGACGGATAGTTTGTAACCATAATACTTTTGAGCAATTGTTCCGTAATTTCTGGCGATGTCCCCCTTGGTATCGGTGGTCAAAAAGGACATCCCACAGGCGCAGGCATACTCAATGTTTGGATACATCCAAAATGCGGTTTTACCGACACCAGCAGCTCCAATCATCAGGGCGTGAACATCATCCGTGTCAATCATCGCCATGGTCTTTTTCTTTGCTTTGGTACACCCAACCAGTACCCCCTGGTCGATGGGAAGGGATTTTCCTTTCCGCCACAGGTCTGGGGTAAATGGAAGATGGACATAGGTGGATTTGATTTCCCGTTTGTTTGCCCAGCGTGCTGTCCCATACTGGCCATCCCCAACCGTTTTGGATTTAATTCCATTGAGATTGTACCTATGGGATAAGGCGGAAATGGCCATAAAAAAGACAAACATGATAGCTCCCGCAAGAATTAGTATCGCAATTGGTGGCATGGTTCCTGTTCTCCTTTCATGGATTGGTTTTGTATAGAAATTCCCAGGCATAGGGCATCCAGTCCCAGCTTTAGCACCTGATCTACCTGTTGTTTGATTTCTGATTGGGATAGAACAGATTCCTGTTTGAATTCTTTTGTAATGGTTTCCATCTCACTTTTCATCCGGTTTACGCGAAAAGAATAGCTTCCATTATCTTTATGGGGCTGGTACAGGGAGGCCATCCGTTCCAGATACCAGTGATCCAGTTCCTCAATCCCAAACTGACGGTGGCGGACAATGGAAAAGGCGAGGGTAAACCTCGCCATGTCCAACGTCCGTTCCCAGACTGCTTTTTCATAATTGGGATTGAGTCTTTCCAGCTGTTCTACCATCTGTTCCATGCTGTCACAGCCGTATTGAAGCAACAACTTGGGATGATGAAGGTATTGGTTCAGCATTACCTGATAGTCAAAGTGCAGCGATTTGCAGAGGGATTCTATCATCGTTTGGTTCGGATGATCCACTGCTGGAAGGGATGAAATTCCATGACACGCCTTCAGCTGCTCATTCCAATCTTTGTATTCTTCCGGTTGTAGGAAATGGACAGAACAATCAGATTCATTTTGAATTTGCTCTTTAATCCGGTAACAGCCCTCAATCCCTGCTTTGTCATGATCCAGGCAAAGATAGGCCTCATGAATATTAGGATTTTGCTTGATGATTTTGAGGGCTGCCTGTGCCGCCACGGAACAGAGGGCAACATAGGAATGTTCTTGCCATCCCTGTTGATATATAGTCAGGAAAGACAACAGATCAATGGGGGCTTCAAACACATACAACCGGTTGCTGGTACCAATGTGAGAAAAGCTATATGCGGCAAGGCTGCCGGATACATTCCCTTTGTAGTTGACAGCGGAATGGGTTCC
Source organism: Clostridium facile (assembly GCF_014297275.1). Lineage (NCBI taxonomy): Bacteria > Bacillati > Bacillota > Clostridia > Eubacteriales > Clostridiaceae > Clostridium > Clostridium facile. Next base: position 808,145 of record NZ_JACOQK010000001.1, on the reverse strand, counting down.
ACGCTTATGGGCATGACGGGGCTGTCCATGTTCGTCATACCCCACGAAAACAGCGTTGTGGTTGGTATCCTCATAAATCATGTTCTGTCTCACAAAATAGGAGAGAATGTCTTTCTCAATCCACCGCTGTTTGATGAGATAGGCGTATACTCTGCACATGGAAGGATTCTTTTCTGGCAGTTCAAAGGGTTTCCGTTCTTTTCCCATTGTTAATTGACAGGATGGTGTTTCGGATGCCGATTGTCCAAGAATATATTGCATGGCTTCGGGATAGCTTTTGTGATAGAATCGCCTGACAAAGCTGACGGTATCTCCACCAATCCTCTCATATTGATGGAACCACAGATTGTTCCGGATCGAGATTTTCCCACTGCCATCGTCCCACTGGTATTCGCTTCCCACCTGTTTGGGGTTGATCCCAGAACTGCGGAGCAGCTCTACAATATCGGTGTTTTTGGCACGTTCTTTTTGTTCCTCTGTAAAATGTAGATATGCCATTGTTTTTTCCTTTCTATTCATTTTAAACCCAACTGATGTTTTTTCTCCTGGATCTGTTTTCTGAGTTTTCGGTCTGTCTTGAGCATGGGATCATCTATCCCTATTTTTTCAGAGAAGATACGGGCAAGCTCCTGGAATAACCGTAACACGGAACAGATCACCGCTTTTTGACCATCTCCTTCTGATACCAAAACAGTCGGCACATTTAACTTGAGAGCCTCCTGAATCACAGCGTTCCGGATCGGTTTGAATTCTGGATTTTGAGATAAGGGAACCCGTTTTACAGAAGAGTTGGAGTAGATTCCATGGATGTTTTCTTTCTTCAAATACCACAATTCATAAAGTCTGCTGATTCGTTGGTCTTTGGCAAGTTCGTCCACAATGGAATCCACCAGCCCTTTCACATCCGCTTTCAAATACCCATATACCTTCTTGCCCTTGGTTCTGCTAAGCCGATCCGCAAGTTGTAACAACAATTGTTCGATTTTCTGATTGGTATCACTTCCTGTGCAGATTTGTTCCACGATCCTCTGTGCCATCTGTTTTTCCTCTTGCCGAAGCTGGTTCCGGTATTCAGTCTGTTCCTCATACACCGATTCCAGGTCCCCAGCAAAAATATCTTTTGCCAGGGATGATCGGATGTTCTCCATCCCTTGCCTGGTAAGATATCCCTCATTCTTTACCGTGGAATAGGCGATCAAATGAATGTGGGGATGGTGGCTTTCATTGTGGAACGCCGCGAACCATTTCAAATGTTCCATTGGAATTTTTAAATTGGAAGCCAATGTTTCTGTCTGTGTCCGAAGCAGATCCCTCCACCGGATGCCATTGTCAAATCCCAGCCGTTCTGCATCTTTCCGCCGTAGGGAAACAATCATTGTCCACACATTCCCTTGGTGGGAGTTCAGTTCATCCGACACCTTCTTTAATTGGACAGGGATGTTGTCATCGGTAAATAAGCCATGAGAACCAAACCGTTCTGCTCTGGGGCGGGTGGCAATGTAGTCCACATAGGTTTTGGTGTTTTCTATGGAATCCATATTGTTTTCCAGTGCCTGTGTGATCACCTCAGAAGCCGATCCTCTGTCCATTTTTTTCAGATAGTCCTGGTATTCAAAGGAATCCTTTGTATCTGGAAAATCACAAAGGATCTGTCGAATCAGTTCCTTTTGTTTTTTTGTGGCTGGAAGGAATTTTTGGGTATCGTCAATTTTATCTACCTGCTCCCTTGTGGCAATGTATCGGGCGTATCCACCAAGTTTTCTGTTGGGTTTCAGGTATTTGAATTTGGTGATCAGTCTTGCCACGGATCGCCTTTCTGCCAGTCTATCGCATCCTCAAATTGGAAGGAGCCATTTAACCGTTTCACCTCGTTGATACATTCCTTTCTCAGCCTTTGTAAATCCTCTGGGTTGATCTGACTGCTGGCGGCCACCACATTCATGGCTATGGCAAGTTCTACTGCTAACTTGAATATCATCCGGTTGATTTTATTGTCGCTCTCCGCCACAATCCCCTTGAGGGTGGAGACGAGGATGTTGGGCAGATAGCTACTATTCTGATTGGAGGATAAATATCCTGTATAGAACAGGATCGCCTTTTCGATATATTCGCTTCGGCTGGAGCAATTGTCTTTCTTGTAATACTCCTCGACCAAATCCAGGGAGGACTCCTTCACCCAGAGGGCAAACTTCCGTTTTGGTTCCTTTTCTTCCAAAAAACATCCCTCCTTTTTCTAATTCCGGATATGACCCATAAAGGAACGGCGTATTTCCGGCAGCTTTCCCAGGTTTGACCCATGGGCTGACCCTAAGGCTAAAACACCGACCCATACCCTTTGGATCGAACCGATCCCGCAACGGTCGGCTCTGCCGTCCGATGTATCAGGAGCCGGAGCGACCACCGACCCCGGCTCTTTGTCCTGCTTGATTTTCGACCTTCCATTTTTGGATAAAAAGAAAGACCGTAGAACATTTCTACGGTCTCATTCTGTTACATATTCTGTGTTGGGGAACTGCCCTGTTCCGGTAAAATGGAAAGGTATTCGTCTAGTCGACCTTCTTCCAGCTCTGCAACCATGTCCGCAAAGGGGGTTAGATTTCCATTCACCGCATATTGTTCCAGAGCCTCAAAGTATTCCAGACGGTTTTCTTTTGCAATAGAGATGGGGAGAAATTCGCCTACCATAAGCTGATAGTTCATCAGCATACGGGACGTCCTGCCATTTCCATCCACAAAAGGATGAATCCTCACGAACTCCGCATGGGTCCATGCGGCTAGCTCAATTGGGTTTAACTCTCCCTTGTAAGGCAAATCAGCAAAAAAGGTTTTGACTTGACGGTACATTTCACTGGGCACAGGAGGTTTGAACCCCGCACCGGAAATGCGCACTTCCACATTGCGGTAAATGCCTCCGGTTAAGATATTCTCCATCAACAGAGCATGGATCTCTTTTGTAATTGCCTCATCCAGAGATTTTCCCTCCGCAACGCACCGTCTGACATACGCGAACGCTTTGGCATGGTTGGTAACCTCATAAATTTCTCGAAGGGTCTTTCCTCCCACAGAAAGGCCATCCTCCAAAATTGCTTTTGTCTGGATTAAAGTCAGGGTATTCCCTTCTATGGCAGTGGAGTTGTGGGTGTATTCCACCTCAAAGTTCTGTTCAAAACTTGCGAGAGCTTCTTTTGGGATGGACTCCCATATCCTGTCCAATTGCTCTTTTTTCTGCAACAGCAGCTCATAATTCACGCCTGACTCACCTCACTATATATCTGTCATAATTGTTAATTATAGCATGCTACAAATGAAATGGCAATATTTGAATGATTTTATTTGGAAGTTCAATGACCTTTTTCATTACAACAGATTCCAGTACCAGATATTTCTGTCTATTCCTATCTGCTATTAATTCCATAACTCTATCCTTCCCCTCTTTCAATCATTGATAACGGATACCAGGCATGTAAAACCAGTGGGTAAAACTCCGTTTTGATAACTGTGTCTTGACCACACCCTTTTCGGTGTTCATGGATTCGATTACCGTATCGTTTCCCAGATAGATTCCCACATGCCCTGGCTCCCAGACAATGATTCCAGGTACCTCAGGGATGGTATCGATCGTCCCTTTTTCAGTGGCTGCTTCAAAGGTATTGTTGGCACTCAAATCCTGAATTCCATTTGTACCATAGTTAATTTCTCCGGTATTGGGGTCAAACCATCCATATGCCTTGATCAGCCCAATGCAATCGGCTGTCCGTTTCCCCATCCAGTTCTGACGGATAAAAGATTCAAATGGAACTACCTCATCTGGAAACTGCTGTAGTTTCTGTCGTAGGATTGTTTCGCTTAATACCGTCCCATAGGTTCCATAGACATACCCCCAACCAGTCTGACAGGCTTGTTCTGCCCATGTGGCTAAATCCAGGTTGTTTTTGGTAGTAGGGTCTTTGAATCCGGATGTGTCGATGGCAACTGTTCGGATTCCTGACATGACCTTGGTAAAATCCTCAAACGAAAAAGATGTGCCAAACACCTGGTTGACCAAATCAATCAACTGCTGGTCTGTCTGATCCAAATTGAAACAGGAAACCAGCTTATCCACAAAACCCCCTGATGTGGATTGGTTCCCCAAAGCAAGGTAGAGGATCTGCGCCTCCATGGTGCGGGAAGCAAACCCCTTTTCTCTCATTTTTGTTTCAATCTCCTGGAACATATCTTCCACCTCTTTCATCTGAGCAATCTGTTCTGGTGTTAAGTTTGCTTCCACCTGCTGCGCCACCTGTTCCTTGTCCACCTCAAATTCGCTGTCAGCAATCCCCAACACAACAACGATGGGGATGAGAAGGATCACCACAACCCCCAGGATGATACCGCCCACAGCCTTTCTCAAGTTTTTGTCCATCAATACGGTAATCGCCGCTTTGATTGCCGCACTCATCGTCCCCCTGCCTTTCCAAACAGGGATTGCTTGTATTCACTGGCTATCACCTGCAACAAATAGCGTTCATTTCCGCACCGATAAAGGCAGGTACCACGTTCCGGGTATTTGATCAAATCAAACTCGGACGGTTCCAGCTGCAGGGTATCCAACACCGACTGTACCTCCACATGCCCCAGGTTGAACAAGAACTGATGGGCGGGGATGGAGAACAGGGGTTTTGTGAATTCAGATACCTCAGGGATTAGAAAGTCATTGATATTCTGGCTGGTGATAATAATGGAAGAATCCTTTTTGCGGACACGTTTCATGGCGTTCCGAATATATTCGATGGCTGTCCGGTTGGTCAAGAACAAATAGAGCTCATCAATGGAAGCCACGGTGTTTCCTTTGGCCAACAGCTGGTTGGACATGTAGGACAGGATGTTAAACAGCATGGCGTCCTTCAACCGCTTGTTGGTATCCAACAGCCCTTTCACCCCAAAACAGAGGAACTGTCCATCCCGTATGTTGCTGTGCCCGTTGAAATATTTGGACTCAGAACCCACGCACATGGAATGGAGTCCCAGGCAAACCTGCTGCAGCTCCTGTTCGGTGTACAGGTGTTTTTCTTCTTTCTGGAATACCTGGTATTCCTGCTCACACAATTCATAGAAGTCCTGTAAGGTGGGGTAATTCCTTGACTGCAACTTGGAAAAATCGGTATTGTCGGTGATCTTGAATTGGGTATACAGTTTGGAGAGCAGGAGTTCGATGGTATCAATCTGCGCGTCTGTGAAATCCTTGTAAGACCGAAAAAAGTCTTTTAAATAGGCGATGTGCTGGGACAGGATGGTATCTTTCTGGAAGGCTTCCGGTTGGTCATCTTCTTTTTCTTCCCCAGTATTCCAGAGTTTTGGTTCCAAAGGGTTGATCATGAACTCGCCTGACAGAAAATCAATGTAACTTCCTCCAAGGTTCTCGGTCAGCTCCCTGTATTCCTCCTCTGGATCTAAGCATAGGATTGCCTTGCCGGATTCCCGCAAGTTGGTGATCAGTGATTTCATCAAAAAGGATTTTCCCTGTCCACTGTTTCCCAAGATCAACGCGTTGCTGTTGGTTTTGTCATCCGTCCGTTTGTCAAAGTCCACCAGAATATTGGTGCCATACTTATCCCTTCCAATCAACAGGCCATTGGGGTCGTTTTTTCCAGAATAGTTAAAGGGATAAAAGTTGGCAATGCTGGACGCTGGCAGAACCCGTTCAAACTGCGCTCCAAACTGGTTGACGCCCACTGGCAGAACAGAGAGAAATCCTTCTTTTTGCCGCAGGGTCAATCGGTCAATCGACAGTTTGGAACGGGTCAGTTCCATCTCAATATCCGATTGCAGTTCCTTTAATCCATCCAGATTTTTGGCTCTCAGTTCCAGAAACACGGAACAATGAAGGAGAGGTTCCCGGTTTTTCCGCATGTTCGCCAGCAATTCAATGACATCCTGCAAATTTCCCTCTGCCTGTATGGTTTCGGTCACATCGTTGGCGTTGGACATCATCTTGTTCCTTCTGGCGGCGTTCTGGATGATCTTCCTCTGTTCCAGATTGGTGACCATTCTGGTATAGATATGCAGGGTTACTCCTTGTTTGTCCGCCAGTTGGGACAGAATCGCCTGTTCCTCGGTGGAAGGGGGGTATTCCCGTATCACCCAAACACAGCAGACAAAGTCCCCCACATAGTAATGGTCGTTTTGAAATTTGATGGTACTGGGTAAGACCATGTCAAAGAAATCCTTGGTTCGGATTTCTTCCAGTTCTTCTTCAGTCAATTCCTTTTTTCGTTTCAATAACATAGCATCATCCTTTGATTCAAAAACGGCAATGCTCATTGGAATTGCCGTGTCATTTATTGTTCCATCTCAAAGTGTTGAACGCCATCCACATCTGGCATTTGCTCTCCAGTAATTGCGGTGCCAAAATAGATGGCAAACATCTGCTTGATCCCCTCTTTGTCCATCCGTTTCACGTCAAACCCCTGTTCTTCCATCACCTTCTGGGCACGGTTGCTCTCCTGGAACACTTGATCCTCTTTCCTGTTCTGCAGTTTTAACGCAAAGAAGAACTGCCTGGCATTGGCCATTTCAACCTGAATCTGATCCAGATATTCCATGTCTTTTTGCAGTGCCTGAACCACAAATGGGTTCTTTTCCTGTTCCAACCTCCCTTTGATAGATTCCTGGTTCTGATCAAACCGTTCGTTGGAATCCATACAGACCATCTCCAGTTCTGGTATGGCCGAAAGTGTCATCAACAGATGGTGTATTTTTGTTTCCACACTGGTACGGGACAGCACCGAGATGTTCACAGGGGAAACAGAGAAGAAGATCACCTCATATTTTCCAACGGCAATCCCATAGTCGGTAAAGCTGCTGATCCCAATCAAATTCTGTACTGAACGTCCTTTTTTCTTTTGTTTCATGGTTACCTCCATTCAAACGTCTGTTCTGTGAGGATAAAATACCGCACTGCGTACCGGATAAAGTCCAGGATGGTCACCTCGCTCAGGCGGATGGTGAGAAAAGCGTAACAGATACTCAGTGCCAGCGGCAAAACAAACCCCAGCTGTACCAGGGAGAGGACGGAGAGAAGAAGTGCGATACAGAGGATGGCGAAATCTCGTAAACTCCACAGCCAGAGGTTTGCGGCTGCCTTTAGGTTTTGCGGGTAGATATATTTTTTCATACTTCCTCCTATTTGATTGCGTGTACGATATTCCGGGTTAAATTCACCGCCGTTGTGGTGGCGTGAACTACGCTCATCATATTCACCCTCGCGCTGGAGTCCAAACCGAACTGCTGAGCGATTCTTGGGATTTCATTGGCCGCCAGCATAACCCCCAGCCCCAGCAGCATATTGTTCTGGAAGGTGAACAACCCCAAGAGAAGCAGGGTTGTCTGCATAAAGGCGGTGAAACACAGGGCCATAATCTGTTTGCACCATTGGGTGAATCCATCGGAATACCCACGGGGCAGGGAAAACAGATAGAGGCTACCCACTCCGATCTGGATCAACAGGATACCGCCCCGTTTGATATTCGCAAAAAATATTTTTATGATACAATAGGCAAAAGCGATCATGGATAGAAGATTGAATATGCTGGAATACACCTGGTTGGACACGGAAAAGAACCCGTCCAGGATACTCATACTGGTTCCAGCTATATCAGCGGATTGGTTTCCCGCAAATATGGCGGACAGGTCATGGGAGAAGGTGTTTTGCAGACTGATACAGAACTTGTACAGCTCCACTGGTACAGTACCCATCAGGCTGGCGGCAAAAAATCCTTTTAACAGATTCAATACAGACGTCTTGATATCCGCTCTCCCGGACTGGTACTGGATAGCAAGGTCGAATACGGCCACCACCGAACCCACCAGAAACAACGCCCAGCCTAACAAAGTAAAGAGCTGGATTGCCGCTTCAATCCAGCTCAATTCAAATATATCCGCTCCCATATTTCCCATCATTAAGAAAAAGTCAGCGATTGCGTTGTAGATCGCCTCATAAATCCATTGAAGCATAGTATCCCAGATCACGCTGGATATCTCTTCTCCTATCCCTCCAAACATCCCCATCACGGTATCCGCGATTCCTCCAACCAAATCTCTGAGCCATCCAAACAATTAGCTTCACCTCCAGTATTATTTTAAATTTGAATTGAACCTGCTTCAATATCCAGTTCCTGTCCTGGCGTATCTGAAAACAATTTTGGCAGAATGGATTCCAGTTCAGAAGGATTGTTTTTCCTTGTAACGCACATTTTATATATTGGTGATTCTATATAGCTCAATGGTTTTCTTAAAAGGGAAATATGATCCAGTACCTCTGGTGGGTAAAGTTCCTTCTCCTGTTTAAAGCTGTAGTACAATTGCCGCATGGTTGACAGGATATCCATATCTTTGATTACAGCGTCAATTACTGTACGGTTCATTGTATCGATCATCTCGTCCATATTCTGGTCCAGATGCTGGTCAAGTATCTCCATTTTTTCCTTGTGTGTGCTACAGGAAATGGCTTCTGGGTCAACCAGAATGGTGATGGGCTTCAGAGGTTTATCACATTGGTAAAACCCAATCACACGTTCCATTTCAGGATGAATATCAAACCCTTTCTCTAATAAATAACATTCTGATAATTTCTGCAGAGGGTGGTCCAGTTCCAGCATTTGTTCCAGATATTCTTGCGGGTATAGGTGATTGTTCTTCACGAAATTATCATATACGATCTGTATACTGCATATCTGTTCCATCTGTTCGAGCAGTTGTGTCCGATTCCGGTTCATCCCCAGCCAACTGTATTGGTATTGATCATATTCTTCTTCTAGTTTTTTACACAAACTCCGAATCAGATGATACTTCTGGTTCAGTTTGGGGACAAATTCCGTCAAATTGGAATCGCTCCAATCAGGTGAAGCGGCTGGGTTCAAGTGAATATTACCCATCATTTCCAGGTTCGCTTTTTCTTCGAATGCTTCGCTGGTAGCAGACCCGTAATACTGAAATTTTGCTTTTCCTTCTGGAATGCTGTAATTGACCAGGGAATCAGGATTGTGTAAAGCGTCAAAATACATTTCCTTTCCCTGAGCGACCAGCCAATTACAAAAGTAACGGAAGGATGCCTGGTCATGAGATAAATTGACCGCTTCACACGCTGCCAGCAAATCATTCCGGTCAGCCAACTTCACATAGGTGTCTTTGATTTCAATCCATTGTAGAATCCTCATTGAGGGTAATTCCATGAGCTTTTTCTTGGTAGCTGATATCACTGCGTCCTCGTCATTGCTGTCCACTGTTGCGTTGATTTCATCAATGAATTTCCAAAAGATATCCCTTTCCATACCATTCTCCCTTCTTTATATACTAGATATCTCTTCCCCTATCCCTTCAAAAATTCCCATCACGGTATCCGCGATTCCTCCAACCAAATCTCTGAGCCATCCAAACAAATGGCTTCACCTCCATTTCTTATTGAATCAATCACTGCTGTAGTTCCATTCCTGAAGATTCCAGCTCTTCCGAATTGTATTTCCGATAGAGTTTTGGGACAATCTCAGGAAGCTGAGAATACTCCCAGTCAGACGGGATATCTGGTTTTAGATGGATCTCTGCCCGGATGGACCGTTCCACCTGTTCTTCCAAAGGATACTCCTTTTTCTCACGAAAAAGGTCTCTCCCAGTTTTGATTTCATACGCTTCATTGGCGATCCATCCATAATGCTCAAAGTTGGCGCTTCCCTTTGGGATATCATAGTTTGCCAAGGAATCAGGATTGTGTATGGCGTTGAGATAGATTTCTTTTCCCTGGGAAATCAGCCAGTAACGGAAATCAATAAATCCATCGGTACTGCTATGGGACAATGTCGCCGCGCAAGCCGCCCACAATTGATTCCGGTTTGCCAGATATCGATACGTTTCTTTGATCTGATCCCACTGGGCTATCTCGCTTGGGGGCAGTTCCATGAGTTTTTCTTTTGTGGCTAATAACACTGCTTCCTGGTCATTGCGGTCTACCTTTGCGTTTACCTCATCGATTAAATTCCAAAATGCATCCTTATTCACGGTATCTCCCCTCCTATACAATCGTCCAGATATATAGCGGGGCGGTGAGGGTAAAAATCAGGCAGGCAAACAAAATCGCTGGAGCCGTGAACTCAAACTGTCCATGACGTCGATAATCAAAGTACGCCGTACCCAATTTCACAAACAGTAACACTGCCAGCACCATATCGACCACGGGGAATACCACGTTGTCCACCACTGTGGTGATCTCATCCTTGGCCGACGTCCAGGTCTGTTCAATGGCGTTGGCCACATTCCCCTCCGCCGCAAATGCGGGGAGGGTGAACAGAAAAACACAGAAGCATGCCGTGATCAATACCAGTAACCATTTTGACTGTTTCAATCATAGTTCCTCCTTTATCGATTCTTGTTTTTTACCTTGATGATAATCAGGGCAATGACGCCGCCCAATACCACAGCGCAAAGGCCAATCCAGAATCCATTGAGGGGAATGTCCCCTGTAGGTGGTGTTTCAATGACTGGCGAGGGTTCTTTCTCATTGGTCATGACCGCTTTGACAATCTGGCCATCCTCTGTAATTTCAAACGCATAGGGCGTAGTATCCATCTGGTATCCGTCTGGGGCGTCGAATTCCTCATAGGTGTAGGTTCCATATTGGAGTTGGAATCGGGCAATCCCATTCTCATCGGTATATCCTTCCTCTACTATCTCACCAGCTTCATTGCGGATGCGAAACCCTGCGTTGGAAAGCGGCTTTCCATCCACTAGATCGGTTTTGGTAATCTCCAATTCCCCATAGATATGCCGATTTTCTACCTCAATCACAACCAGATGTTGATCCTCTGACACTGTGACTGGATAGGAAGTTTCATTGAGCACAAAGGATGGGGCTGGCTGTAGTTCACGGACAATCCATTCCCCATACGGAACATCGGAAAACCTGAAGAGCCCAAACACATCGCTGGTTGCTGTGGCAATTGCGGTTTCCTCTGTAAACTCTGTTTCCTCTGGTTGGAATAAGCCGAACAAGGCTCCTTCAATGAAATTGCCATCTTCATCCACCTTCTTGCCCTCTACTGTCCCACGGATGATTTCATTTTCAATGGGTTCTCCATTGTTGACTGAAATCTCTATTACTTCCATGCTCTGATCGGATACCACAGTATTCACAGGATACTTGGTGGAATCCAAAATATATGATGGAGCCGTCTCGTATTCCTGCACATAGTAGGAATGGTTTACTGGCAAATCAGACTGGAAGGCTGCCGTCCCATTTTCATCGCAGGAAACCAGTTCGATCAAACCATCTTTGGGTATTACGCTTCCATCTTCTGCCTGGATTTCTTCTGTGGCATAGATTCCAAATACAACGGATTGGAGTTCTCCTTGAATGCCAAACAGTTCGTCCTGTTCCATAGCTTTGTTCAATCGAAGGGATACTTTCTGCCGCTGGTTGTAGATGGATTCCTCCAATTCCGTCACTTCCACTTCCTGTCCCGCATAGGTGAGCTCCACTGTATGAGGTTCTGGTTTTACCATCCCTGCTGGAACATTTGTTTCTTCCATCTGATAGCTGCCCAGGTACAGTTCCTTGCTGGACGCGATTCCGTTTTCATCGGTGGTGATGGTGTCCACCACCTCGCCTTTTGGATAGCGTACCGTCCCATCCAATGTCACGATATCTTCTGCCGCTGTAATCCGGAACTCTACTCCTGACAAATGATGTTCCTGGTACACAGGCTGGTATCTTCCATCCTCTGTCTTTATCACAGAAGAAAAGAGTTCGCCAGTCTTTTGGATGGTGATCGTTCCTTTCTGTGGGGTATTGTATTTTTCCACAGTAATGGTGGTTTCTGTCCCATCTACGGTAAAGGGAACAGGTGTTTCCGACAATACATACCCATAGGGGGCTTGCTGTTCCACCAATTCGTAGTTTCCCACTACCAGAGGTTCCGGCAGCATCAGCTTCCCGTTGGAAGTGGTGTAAAAGGTATCGATCTCTTCTGGTGTTGGATAGTTGACATGCTGGGTGATGAACTCTCCGGTGGACAGGTCACGGACTTTGAACCCAATCCCAGACGCCGCGATGATTCTTCCTGTTTCACTGTCCTTCTTGACAATTTCAATATCCGATTTGAAAACTGCGTTGTTGATGAGGTAGCGGTATACTTTCCCATCTTCCTGAATGAATACATCAAATTCCGGCATCAACTCTGTCCCTTGCGCACCTTTGGTCTGTTTCACCGTGTAAATGCCATAGGGGAGGGCTTTGCTCTCCGCAAATCCATTCTCATCTGTGGTCAACAGATCCCGTTCGGTTTCCTTTGACTGCTCATAGCTTCCTGATTGTTTGAGGAACAGCTGGAACTCCGCCCCCTGTTCTGGCGTTTCAATTTGAGTGTCCCCATCATCGTGATGTTTGATGATTTGGATGTTTCCCTTGATTACTTTTTCAATGGCTTGCATAGACAATGGATTGTATTCCACTTGGAAATTCCCAGGCTCCGCACCGATAAAATAGGTTTCATCATTTAAGAGATACCCTTCTGGGGGTTGAATTTCACGGATCGTCCAGTTGTCCCCACAGGAATACCAATCGGTGGTGAAACTGCCGGAGGAATCAGTGATATACGTATCAACCAATTCCCCTCCACGGTACAATCCATAGATTGCCCCCGCAAGGGTAGCGTTCCCCTGGGTAATTCCTTTTTCTAATGCCCTCATTGGTTCCAGTGTATCTTGATCCACTTTTTTCAGGGTAACGGAAAACTTCTTTAACACATTTTCAAATTGGTATTCGGTTGTCTGATTCCATTCCACCACAGCATTCTGGGGTTCTGGTATGACATATTTTTGATCAGTATCCACTTCTTCCAATGTGTAGGACTGCCCGATGAAAAGATCCGAAAAAGTGGCAACTCCATTTTCATCGGTTACTGCGTATGCGTTGACCTTATCTCCAGATTGGGAAGTGCCATACAGATGGAATTTGATCCCTTCCACAAACGAATCTTCCGAACTTTTTATGACCTTTAATCCTCCACGTTTCAAACTATTGTTGAAGGTAACGGTGCTGGTTCTTCCCCCAATGACGGTGACCTGTTGTGGTTTCTGTGGCTCATAGTTCTCTGAGGGTAGTTCGGATACCGTATATTCTCCTGGCTGGAGGTTTGGGATCAGGATTTTTCCTTCGCTGTCCGTGTAATAGGTTCCGTTTGTCCCATTTCCTTCTATTGTGAAACCGATATTTTCGATCTTGTCGTCTTCCGAGGTTTTGATAATTTCCACGCTTCCATAATTGGTTTTCACATTCAGGTAACCTACAATTGGATCGCTGATGGTTTCCCCGTAGGTGGCAATGTCCTGCCCTCCTCCTGCGTTTGGATCTATGACATGGTCTGTCCAGACCAGCACCCCTTTTCGGTTGGAGTTTTGTTTGTTCGCCGTAACCTGGACTGGATCTGCAAGAGGAGTTGGGGAAGTGATGGTCAATTGATCCCCGTTTTTCGAAAAAGACAATCCAGTTCCGCTGAATTCAAAATTGGAAAGGATGTTGTTCCCATCCTGAATGGTGGCCGCATACTGGGTTCCATCCCATGTGAGTTCCACGGTCTGCGCCTGTTCCGGTGTTCTGGAAAAACCGCCTGGTAGGGTAGTATGCTGTTTGACCTTGTTTGCGGTATCGTTATAATGGCTCATAATCAGGGAATAGAGGGGATGGTTTGGCTGGATAGCTTCTAATACATTGGACGCCCCTTTTGCCGCAGCGTCAATCTTATTGAAATCCACATCCCGTTCCCCAACGCATACTTCCCAGATCAACAACTGGGTTGCCAGATACTGTGCCGCTTCATCCGCCCTTTGGGGATCAGTGGACACCCAGTTCAAGCTGTTGTTCCCACACCAGCCGTTGATCATAATCCGTCCAATATATGTTTTTATCTGGTCTGGGGTCAACACGTCATTATATTGGGAAGGATAGTTGTTCCAGAAATCTTCTCCTTCTCCTGAAAGTCGGTCGCCTCCTTTTAAAGCGATTCCTGGCTCAATACAGTAACAGCTTTTCCCCTCATACCCGTCCACCGAGATGACAGTAGCATGATCTGTTTCTTTAAAACTCCATCCATTCAGCAGATTGATGTTGGAATGACCCCACCCCTCCTTGTTGGGGTCATTGGCTCTTGGCAGGTTGATGATGGAGACAATTTTTTCTTCCGCTGCTGATGCTGTCATACCCAATGTGATAGAGCAGAATGTCATCACCATTGCCAACAACAGGGCGACACTTTTTTTCATACAGGTTTTCATAAGAACCTCCTAACATATATCTTTCGATCTGCTTTCTCAATCATTTACTCCTATTTTTGTGGCAGTCACAGAGCCGTTCTTTGCGAAGGATGATTGTGTTATGATCCCTCAATTCAAACGACAGGATATCGTTCTCTGACAGCCCCATTTGAATTTGGAATCGGAATGGGATTGTAATCCTTCCTTTTTTCCCTAATATCCGGTAGATCCTCATTCTTGGCTCCTTTCACATCTGCGGCAGGGGCAGGTTTCGCATTCATTTCCGCAGCTCTCCGCATAGGGGCAGAATTCATTTTCATTCAGCACATGGAGGATGATCCGGTCATCACTCACATAGGACTCAAAGAGGTTGTCCGGGGTTAAATTTTCGTACTCATCAAATCTTGCCCCGATCTCTTTTAAATCCCCTTTGGAGACCGAAAACAACACATCCCCCTGCTGGATCGCTTCCAGCAAAGATTGGAGCAACCTCTGCAGCTGCTCCAGCTTATCTTGATCTCTTGGCCTTATCTCTGGAATGGGTTCCATACAATCTTCCTTTCTTTCATAATTTCCTCATACCCCTGCTTTCCATTGTCAAACAGGGAGATTTGGTTGGACTGTTTTAATTTCTCTGTGGTGTCATAATTGCTGATCAGGTATTCGACGTACATTTTTCCCGCCTCATACCGCTGTGCCATATTGCTCAGCCGTTCCATTTCCTCTATCATAAACTGGCTGGTCGCGTAAAGCTGGTAAACCACTGGGCATGCGTTGTAGGAGATCAGGATTTTCCCCTGCAAGGCACGGGCTGCGTTGGCCAATCTTTCATGGTCTTTCTGCCCAAAGTTTGCGTTGTCGTAATAGGTTTCGGTTTCTACATATGGGGGGTCCGCGTAAAACAGGGTATTGGGGCTGTCATACCGATGGATCAGTTCCTCGAAATCCAGGTTTTCCACTACAACTCCATTGAGCCTTTGGCCTGCCAGCTTCATTTCTGGAAATCGTGACCATAGACTGCATGACCTTCCTCCATAGCTTTTCAATCTGGCTGCGTAGCTGAACTTGATCTGCTGGTAGTAGTATGAGGCTCGCTCTATATCACTTAGACCAACTGGGTTTTTTAACAGCAACCGAATCCGTTCAAATTCTTCCCTTGCGTTCAGTGCTGGGGTCAATGCGTCAATCAATTCTTCCGGCTGATCCCGGATACAGCGGTACAGGTTGACCAGGTTATGGTTAAAATCATTGATCACCTCCAACTGTGATCGGTTTTTATGAAAAAACACCCATGCTCCTCCCGCGAACAATTCCGCATAGGTGTTCTTCTCATATCCGGCTGGAAACCTGTCCACAATGATTTCCCTCAACAGCTTTTTTCCTCCCACCCAACAAATTGGGCTGTTCAATCATGGTAACTCCTTTCATAGCTTTATTCCCTCCGATGATTCTGTTTTCCCAGTAAATATCTGATTTGATCCAATTGGAGCAGCACTTCTTTGCGGAACTCATAGCAAAAAACAAGAAATACTGCCAAACCAATTGCCATCAACCCTTCCAGCAATAGACCTAATAACGCGAAATACAATGTCATATCGTTTTCAATCCTTTCTTGTTGTCACATCTGCAATGAAACAGGTTCCATATCTTCTGATTGGTTTGTATATTGGGAATACTTTTGCAGGTCGATTTGCAGCAACCCGCCACACACAATTCCGCAGCCTACATGGTTGTTCAGATATTGTTCTCCTATCTTTTGATAAGTTTCATAAGTTGGATTTGCTGTTGCTTGATCTGACAGCAATCTACCCAAGGTTTTCACGTCCGGTACATCCGGCGTGTATTGGAAATATTCCATACATTTTGTCAAATCCAACGCCGAACGGACGTCATGGCATTTGGTGTATTCCATCATGGCATTCAGTTTCTCTTTTTCCTCTGGACTGAATCTGGACAGTTCTTTGCTCAGCTGTTTCAGGCTGGGAAGGTCATCCGGCGATAGTTTCTGAAACCGTTCGGTAATCTCATCTGGGTTCGCTATCTTCAGGACGCAGTTGGGAGGAATCCCTTCCAACCATTGTGGCTCGATTGGCATTGCAATCTCCACCGTCCGTTTTTCCATATCTCGTTTCATTCTCTATTCCTCCAATACTTTTTTGCCATGCCTACCAATGCACAAAGCTGAACAAACCAGACGGAACAGTTCCTCTGGAAGGAGGTTCCGATTGGCTAAATCTGAGATGGAGACCAGTTCTGTCCCGCAATACAGGTCTTTGGCCACCGCAAACAGGGTATATTCCGTTGGCTTTAAACTTCCCAGAGACATATTCTCAAAATCAATGCTATCTCTTGTCACTCTGGCAGAGGCAATCTGCCAAATGGAGGGCTCCGCTGTCAAAAGGTACACTGTTGCCAATAGATTCCTGTTTTTCTGGTTCATCCTGTCTATTACCTGTTCAAATATTTTTCTATGCTGGTTCTCGGTATACATATTTTCTGTTCCTCACTTTCCGGGCAGAAAAAAAGCAGGTAAGATTTTCTCTTACCTGCTTCTTTCTTTTACATGGATAAATAGCTTCCTTCTTCTAAATCTTCCTCCTGTTCCTCCGAATCGGTTTCCTCATAATCTTCATATTCTTCCTCTCCTACATCAAAATCAGATGTTTCCTCATTCTGATCAAATTCCTCATTTTCTGATTCACCTCCCATTTCAGATTCTTCTGTTTCTTCCTCATCAAATCCTTCTGTTTCCACACCCCCTGATTCTTCGTCAAAACCGGTTGTTTCTTCCTCAGTTGGTACTTCCTTGTCTTCTTCGATTTCCTTTCTTTCTAGGGCTTCACTGTCCCTCTCTATTTGTTCCTGTTCCCTTGCTGTCCGCATTTGTTCCAGTTCCTCACTGACTCGTTCCAGCTCATCCTCAATCAACCCGATCACGAATTCTTTTTGGGTTATCTTCCTCCCGCAGTTCTGCTCATGCCAGGTCAGATATTCCTTCACTTTCTGGAACAGATCTTCGCTCACCTGGAACGCCAATGTCCTTGTGTTTCCCACTGTCTGCTCATTCCTTTCATAATGTTCTAAAATCAACATCTCAACAAATTTGCTCATTGTCATTCCCTTGGTTTTCATTTCTTCGCTGATCTTATTGTGCAGTTCCAAGGGTATTTTGCAGGTGAGCCCTTTGGTTTCCATCCACTCTCCCTCCTTCATGATGTTCTACTTTTATTTGTTTCTTTGATTGTTTCTTAGTTTCTAATCTTCAATACCTCCTTTAATTCAATATGTACTTTTCTTACTTATTTCACAAAAAATTAACTTTTATAAATGAAAAAAGCAGATAAAAATTGCTTTTTATCTGCTTATTATCTTTTCTATTTTTTTATTCACATGAGTTCAGATCCTCAAATTATGAATTTTTTATGAAATATATCTATGGTTCGTGATCTGCGAAATCTCTCCGCTAAAACGAAAAAAAGCCCGAAATCTCGGGCTTTTTTTGGGTGATATCTTTTTTGTACACCTAACATGGTGGAGATGACGGGAGTCGAACCCGTGTCCAAAAAACGATTCATATAGTTTTCTACGAGTGTAGTCTGTTAAAGAATGTCTCCTGGAAACTATTAACAGACAAACTGTTGCCAGGATAAGCCTTCATTAGACCTTATTCCAGTCAAGGCACCCTGGATAAAGTTCACCACAAATAAAATAAGCGTGTTAGGCGACGGGTGGTCAGGTCATCCTAAGACGGGCAAGCTTAATTAAGCTGCGCAAAGTTCGTTATAGCTATTATTATTTTTAGCGTTTAAAATTTAGGTATGCCTTTTATAGAGCTGGCATCTCCTCTACTCGCTTACCATACTTCACATTCCCTGTCGAAACCGTTGCATCCCCATATTAATAACGGGAGCGTTCTTTCATGGCGCGATCCATTTCACGTTTCGCATCACGTCTGGCAATGTCAGCACGTTTATCATATAATTTTTTCCCTCTACATAAGCCTACTTCCACTTTTACCCTGGAATTTTTAAAATATAACGACAAAGGGATCAAAGAATATCCTTGCTGTTTGACTTGATCAAACAGTTTCATAATCTCTTTTTTGTGCATTAATAATTTACGTACACGCAAAGGGTCGCGGTTAAAGATATTCCCTTTTTCATAAGGGCTAATGTGCATATTGTGGACAAAAATTTCGCCGTCCTCAATATAGCAAAAGCTATCTTTGAGATTCACGCCACCCTGACGTAAAGACTTTACCTCGGTTCCCACCAATTCAATTCCCGCTTCCAGGCTTTCCTCCACAAAATAATCGTGGCGAGCTTTTCTGTTCTGCGCAATTATTTTTCCGCCTTGTGGCATAAATCTCACCTCACTTGTTATATTTCGTTGCGGTTTTCCAATGCTTTGGACAAAGTCATATCATCCGCATACTCCAATTCCCCACCAACGGGAATTCCATATGCCAGCCGTGTTACTGTTACATCCAAAGGTTTTAACAATTTGGAAAGGTACATGGCAGTCGCTTCCCCCTCAATGGTCGGATTGGTTGCCATAATCACTTCATGAACCTCTGTATCCTGGATTCTTTGCAACAGCTGCTTAATACAAAGCTGTTCTGGTCCAATCCCATCCATGGGAGAGATTAAACCATGCAATACATGGTATACTCCATGGAAACCCCGAGCGCGTTCAAACGCAATCACATCCTTTGGTGTTTCCACAACACAAATTGTGGTATGATCCCGTGTTACATCCGAACAGATATCACATACAGGTTTCTCCGTGAAGTTTTGGCAGATTTCGCATTTTTTAATCTTCTCATGTGCTTCTAAAATAGAATTTGCAAATTCTGTTGCATCCTCTTTGCTCATCGTCAACACATAAAACGCCAAACGCCACGCGGTTTTCATTCCAATTCCAGGCAGGGAAGCAAACTGTTCCGCCAATTTTTTTAATGGGATAGCTTCGTGCGCCATATTACATCAAACCTGGGATGGAAATTCCACCAGTAATTTTCTGCATATCTTCTTCTGATTTTGCTTCTACTTGAGCCATTGCTTCATTAATTGCACTGATAATTAAATCTTGCAACATTTCCACATCATCTGGATCTACTACTTCAGGTTTAATGTGCAAAGCAGTTACTTCTTTTTTTCCGCTCACAACGGCTTCTACAACGCCGCCGCCTACACTGGAAGTAAATTCCATTGCTTCTAATTCAGCTTGAGCTTGCTCCATTTTCGCCTGCATTTCCTGTGCGCGTTTTACCATATCATTTACGCCGCCACCGTATCCTTTTGGCAATCTTGATTTCATGTTTTGTTCCTCCAATATTATGTATTTTAATCAAACACTATTCTTGTTTTTCCTTAATTTTATTCTTCTATCACTGGAATTCCAGAAGACCGAGCACGGTCTAAAACATCATCCAATGGATTTTCTTCGGTTTCCTGTGTCTTTGTCCCTTTAATTAAAATCCGATATTTCCGGCCAGTGTAACGGAAGATGATTTCATCCATCAATTCTTTTTTACTCTGGACAGTTTCTTTAAACACAGCGTTTGGGGATTGAATCAATAACCGATCCCCGGAAGTCATGGCATAGGACCCTCTTAAGATGCCAAACAGCATTCCAGAACTCTCCCCTATTTCCTGAACAATTTCATTCCAACATTCCAATGGTTCTGGCCGTTGTTTTAGCTTTGGTTCTGTTTTGGTTGAAGTTGCTGACTGTTCTACTGGTTTAGTTTGTGTTGGCTGTTCCAATTGGTTCTTCTCTTCTTTTACAGAAGAATCCATTTTTTCAGACTCTACCGGAGCAGCAGCTATACCATATTTCAATTTACTTTCCAACTGATCTAAACGGCGGTTAATACTATCTAACTGATAATCATATTTTGGAGAAGAAAGTTTGACAAAACAAATTTCCAACTCCAGCCGTTTATTGCTGACCCTACCCAGTCGGTCCATTGTATCCTGCAACACTGTCAGGCAATGGATAATTTGGGAAAGCTTCAAGGGTTCCGCTTCTTGTTGGAACTGGTGTAACTCTTCATCAGATACAGAAAGCATTTGTTGATCCGCTGACCCTACTTTTACCATCATTAAATTGCGGTAAAAATGAATCAATTCTTCACAAAGACGTTCTAAATCCTTGGATTTGGAGTAGAGCTCATCCAGTAAAGTCATTGCCCTTGCTGTATCCTGCTCCATAATTGCCTGATGGAATTCAAACAAATATTCCCTTCCTGCTACACCAGCAGCAGACGCAACTACATCAGCAGTAATTTCAGAAGAATACGCAACACATTGATCCAATAAACTCAATGCATCTCTCATCCCCCCATCTGCAAGGCGGGCAATCATCCCCGCTGCGTCCGGTGTCAAAGAAAAATCTTCCTGAGTACTGATTTTCAGCAAGCGTTGCACGATATCATCGGTTTTAATCCTTCTAAAATCAAACCGCTGGCAACGCGATAATATTGTAACCGGTATTTTATGTACCTCAGTAGTTGCTAAAATAAAAATAACATGAGCCGGAGGTTCTTCCATAATCTTTAACAAGGCATTAAACGCCCCTATACTCAGCATGTGGGCTTCATCGATGATATATACCCGGTATTTACAAGACACTGGCGTAAAATTTGCCTCATCCCGCAATTCACGGATATTGTCCACCCCATTATTGCTGGCAGCGTCAATTTCGACTACATCTAAAATGGAACCATCCTCAATCCCTTTACAGATTTCACATTTTAAACAGGGCTGCCCATCCACTGGATGCAAACAGTTCACAGCCTTTGCTAAAATTTTAGAACAAGTAGTTTTACCTGTTCCCCGAGAACCAGTAAAAAGATAAGCATGCGCCACATGGTTATGTTTGATTTCATTGGTAAGGGTTGTGGTAATATGGGGCTGGGAGATAACATCATCAAAATTTTGAGGACGCCATTTCCGATAGAGAGCCAGATACATACCATTTCACCCTTTCTTAGAAAAACAACCCACCCACAATGTGGATGGGTTTGTACTTCCGACCATGTTTTCCAGTTAACAGTCTCACAAGCAGGTATTCAGGTGAATCTGCGGCGCACGGCAGAAGCTGCTTAATGCTGCTCGGTTCCCCGCCTGACATGGTTCGCAGAACGCCATCGCACAGAGCCCAAACACCTGCGTGTCAGGCTGTTAATTGAAATTGCTATATTATTATACTATAACTGGAACGAAAATACAATAGCCAATTGCAAATTTTTTGTAAAGCTAGATTATATTAAATGCCATGCAATAATGAAACCTTATATAAAAAACACCGAAATATGTGAAACAAAATAATATTTTATCTTCTCTAGTGATAACGATATTCAGGTTTAATAAATGAAACTCCATTTTGTTTCATATCCAGCCAGTCCCCTGTCAGTTCTTCTGAAAGGATTTCATACACAAACAGCCAGTTTTTGTTGAAATCCTCCTCATTTTGGCTCAGTTGCAGAGCATATTTTTTCAGTTCTTCCACGGTATCGTTTGCTCCTTGCCTTTGGAAATACAAAAAACTCAACAGGCAAAACAAGCAATCACCGCTATGGACTACCTGAGCAATATGGAAATTTGGAAGCTCAAAACCGTATTTCATCGCATAATAAATGGCATAACAGACTGCCTCATAGTTATGTTGTTGTAAACCGGACTGATATATTTTCTGGGATAGAAACGCAATCTGTTCTGAAGTTACACCAAGTTGTGAAAAAACTGTAGTCTCCAATTGAGGGATTAAATAAGGATAAAGCAGTACCAAATGGAATATGGTTTTGATGCTGTATTCTTTTGCTCCTGGAGTTAATTCTTGCCCTTTTAATACCTGGATGGCATAATTCAGGATAGCAGAATTCATCTGGTTTGCTTGCATTAATTCGATAGCAGAATCCAAATATGCCCTAGCAGATCGGAAATCAATCTGATGATGGGAATTTAGAGGGACAGAATTGATTTTACGTACCCACTGTTCTACTGATGCAACGGGGAGCTCACATATTTCAGTCTTTTTGTGGTTTAAGGATAAATCAAAGCTTTGCAGCTCTTCCCCTAAATCCACCAGAAATTTCTGCCCATCTTCATAGGAGGGGACATAGCAGGTGTAATCGTCAATATTGCGGATGTACCGCCAGCCTTTCTGATAAAGATGACAGTCAATTGCGGTTAAAATAATCTCAGATAAAACATTGGAACTGTGCGGCCCAATCAATAAGCCACGGGATTCCCCATTGTTCGTATGCTGGGCATAGTGGCTCAATTGATGGCACCACTGGGCTTCTGGTTTATTTTCCTTGGCGGCTTCCTTCCCCACCAAAGCCCAAGAAATTGCCTGTGCGCAAATGCTAGGAAAACAACTGGAAATATCCGCTTTTACTAAATACTTGCACCCTATCATCAAATCTGGTTCTGGCATCCCATCCAGTTTCCAATTTTTATAGTTCATAAAGAAGATAGGGGTTTTTCCCTCCATTTTGCGGATGTGGATTCTGCTGACCATATAATCCTGTTCTGCAGTCTGTTTTGTAAAATGTTCTTTCAACCTATCCCAATAATCTGCAATGCAACGACATAACCGTTCGTATGCCATAGGGTTTGGAATACCTAACATACGGGGAATGTTGATATTCCTCATGCTTTCATACGAAATATATGGTTCCTTTTGGTCAAAAAATGGATTTGAGCGAACCTGACAATAGGCAAAAAAAGGTTCTGAGGTTAAAACTGGCGGGAGTTTTTCGGTAAACATTCCATAGGCTACTAGTCCTTTATACAGTTCTTCCGCCGTAAGCTCATCCATAAATTCAGCATAGGTTTTTGGCATAGTTACACCTTCTTATCGTTGATCATCCTTTTTATTGTTTCAATGACAGAATATTTTATGCCTTTATTTTCCCCTCCCTACTATATGTAACTACTAAAATATGATTCTATCATGGTCTGTGGATTTCCTATCCACTAGTTGCGGTATCATTTCATCTTTCATTTATTTTATAGATTAAGCCCTGTTTGAAAACATCTGTTCTACAACCACTATAAAAAGAAATGAGGTTAACCTGGTAATAGCCCATTGTTATGTAGTACAGCCTTCCTTTAAAATGCTTGCTCCATTTCTATAGAAGCAAAAACGAAAAATGGCATAGTCTTTTGACTATGCCATAAAATGATTTATTGAATTGAGTCAATACGGAAAATGCGTTTATACAGGTCATTCCGTTCCATCAGCAACATCAATGGAATGCCAATTGCATAACACACAATCGCTTGACCAATGAATACGCTGAAAAAGTTCATCCAAAATGCCGCCATGCTGGCCGCACCATCGGTGAAGAAAATAGTAATCTCTATCCCAACAATGATTGCGTTTACAATAACAGCCGGGAAAGGCCCTAACAGATATCTTACTGCACGGTTTTTGGATTTTCCAATCCATCGGGTTAAAACAGCAGCGATTAACGAAGCCATCGTTCCAAACAGAACATCCCAAATCATTGTTTTTCCTAAAGATAAACCAATAATATTAGCGAGCAGGCAGCCGACTGTCAACCCTGGTATTGCAGATGAAGTGTACATTGGCAATACAGTCAATGCCTCACTTAGCCTGAGCTGAACGGCCCCATATGCAAATTGGGCAATTACAAAAGTTAACACTGCATACATGGCCGCAATCAAAGAAGCGGATACTAATTGATAGATTTTTTTACTATTTTTCATTTTTTCAAAGTCCTTTCGTAGTTTTGTTTTAAGTCAGGAGTTTGCGACTGACTGGGATGGCCTTCCACCCCAATTTTTGTATCTTAACGCACAAAAGTGCGGAACAAAAAGGTAGGGCATCCAATCCAGTTGGATGCAGGTCCGCTGTTTAAGCGGAAAATTTGCCATATCCATGGCTAGAGCAAAAAGAATATGTAAAAGAACAAAAGGGTGAAATCAAACAGGATTCCAACACCAAACAGCGCCGCCATCATTTTGTTTTCTGTCACCAGGCTCAGGACTACCCCAATCCCCATGACAACCAATAAAATAACAGACAAGATAAAAACAGCCATATTGTTTGACCTCCTATTTTGGCGGAATCTCTAGTAAAACCGGTTTCCCCTTTGATTTTCCGTGAAATCCCCTGTAAATCCTTTGGAATGGAAAGTACCCTTTTGTCCATTTGATAACCAAATCACCGAAAATGGATGGTAATATCACGCTTGCAATGCCTTCATAATCATCTCTTTCATCATAGCAGGGTTGCCTTTTCCTTTGGTGGCTTTCATACATTGCCCCATCAGGAAGCCCAACGCATTGGTTTTACCATTGTGGTAATCGTCAACGGATTTCTGGTTATCCGCCAGAACTTTTGCAACAACCGCTTCCAGTTCAGAACTATCGGAAATCTGTGCCAATCCTTTTTCTTTGATGATATCATCCACTGATTTTTCAGTAGCCATCAGTTCCTCAAATACGGTTTTTCCTGCGGAGTTGGAAATCTTGTTATCCTGGATTGCCACAATCAATTCCGCTAAACGTGTTGCATCAAGTTTGGTTTCAAAAATGGATTTTCCAGTTTCATTTACCACTTTTGCAACATCGCCCAGTACCCAGTTAGAAGCGTTTTTCGGCAGTACCTTGCTGTTGGCAGCCAGTACGTCCTCGAACAGTTTGGTACGTTCTAGGTTATCCGCAATCAGCTCTGCATCTGTCTGGGACAAGCTATAATCCTTCATGTAACGGGCAATTTTATAGTTTGGCATTTCCGGAATCTGTTTTTTCAAGTCCTCAATATAGGATTCTTCCAAAACAATGGTTTTCAAGTCTGGTTCCGGGAAGTAACGGTAATCGTGGGCATCCTCTTTGGAACGTAGTGGGACAGTCTGCCCTTTAGCGTCATCCCAACGGCGGGTTTCCTGTTCAATTACTCCGCCAGCTTCCAATACTTCCACCTGACGTTTGAACTCATATTCAATGGCACGTACCGCACCACTAAAGGTATTGACGTTTTTCATTTCACAACGGGTTCCAAATTCCTGGCTGCCCTTTTTGCGGACAGAAACGTTTACGTCGCAACGCATGGAACCTTCCTGTAATTTCGCGTCGGAAATTCCTAAATATAATAAGTAAGATTTGATGGTTTCCAGATAAGCCCTTGCTTCTTCGCTGGAACGCATATCCGGTTCGGAAACAATTTCAATTAATGGCACACCGCAACGGTTGAAGTCCACCAGGGAACCCGCAAAGCTATCATCGTGCAACAGCTTTCCAGCGTCTTCCTCGATGTGGATACGGGTAACGCCAATCCGTTTCATTTCTCCATCTACGATGATATCCAAGTAGCCGTTTTCACACAATGGTACATCAAACTGGGAAATCTGGTAAGCCTTTGGCAGGTCAGGGTAAAAATAGTTTTTACGGTCCTGTTTGGAAATTGGGTGGATGGTACAGTTCAAAGCATGCCCCATCTTGATAGCGTATTCCACTACTTTTTCATTTAAGGTTGGCAGTGTCCCCGGCATACCAGTACAGATTGGGCAGCAAATCGAGTTTACTTCCAAACCAAATTCGTTTTTACAAGAACAATATATTTTTGTGTTGGTACAGAGTTCCGCATGGACTTCCAAACCAACGACCATTTCGTAATCAGACATGGGTGCCCCTCCTAGTTCAATTCTGGAATTTGACCAAATCCGCCCACAATATTTTCATAGCATTTTGCTGTGTTGAGCAGGGTTTGTTCAGAGAAATGTTTACCAATCATCTGCATACCGATTGGCATACCGTTGACGTCTTTTCCACAAGGGATATTGATAGCTGGTAGGCCGGCAATATTCACGGTAACCGTACAAATATCGTTTGCGTACATTTTTAGTGGATCATCAATGTTCTGCCCAATATGGAACGCAGTACATGGAACGGTTGGGGTAACAATCAGGTCATATTGCTGGAAACTGGTTTCAAATTCCTGGGCAATCTGACGTTGCAAGAATTTTGCCCGTTTGTAGTAAGCATCGTAATAGCCGGAACTCAACACAAAGGTACCCAACATAATACGGCGTTTTACTTCATCGCCAAACCCTTCGCTTCTGGTATTCTCATACATTTCAATCAGGTTATTATAATGTTCAGAGCGGTATCCATATTTTACGCCGTCAAACCGAGCCAAGTTGGAAGAAGCCTCCGCAGAAGAAATAATATAATAAGCAGAAAGGGCGTAATCTGTGCCTGGCAAGGAGATTTCCGATACGGTAGCGCCCTGTTTTTCCAATTCTTTTACAGCATTCATTACAGATGCCTTTACTTCCTCGTCGATTCCTGCCCCAAAATATTCTTTTGGAACCGCAATCTTCAAGCCTTTCATATCCGGATTTAACTGTTTGCGGAAATCTGGGTATTCTTTATATTCACTGGTAGCGTCGTGCTTGTCCCATCCACAAATAGCAGAATACAACAACGCAACATCGTCCACTGTTCTGCCCAAAGGACCAATCTGGTCCAAAGAGGAAGCAAACGCAACTAGCCCATAACGGGAAACACTGCCATATGTAGGCTTTAACCCTACCACACCACAGAAAGAAGACGGCTGCCGGATGGAACCGCCGGTATCGGAACCCAAAGCAATTGGGCATTCCCCTGCTGCTACCGCAGCCGCACTACCGCCAGAAGAACCGCCTGGAACTTTGGTTAAATCATGAGGGTTACAGGTCTTTTTAAAATAGGAAGTTTCGGTGGAGGAACCCATTGCGAACTCGTCCATATTTAACTTCCCAGTCATAACAAAATCCTGCTGGTTCAGTTTGTCAATCACAGTAGCATTGTAAGGTGGTACAAAGTTGTACAACATTTTGGAAGAGCAGCTAGTCAATACATCTTTGGTACAGATATTGTCTTTTATGCCAACTGGAATTCCAGCCAAAGGGGAAAGCTGTTCCCCAGCAGCAATTTTAGCGTCTACTGCTTTTGCCTTTTCCACTGCCTGCTCTTTGCAAAGGGTGACATAAGCGTTTACTTTATCCTCAACTTTGTCAATCCTGTCAAATACAGAATTGGTAATTTCTTCGGCAGAACATTTTTTCTCTGCCAGCATTGCGCCTAACTCTGTGGCGGATAATTGATATAATTCCATGGGTGAAGCTCCTCCTTTATTCCATTACTTTTGGCACAACAACACAGCCAGCCTGTACTTGAGGCGCGTTTTTTAACAATTCATCCCGGCGGAAACTAGGTTCTACCTCATCTTTGCGCATGGTCATTGGGTGGTCTGGATCAATCAGTGTGCCGTCCCCTTGAATGTCTGGAAGATGTTCTACCATCTGAATGATATTTGCCATTTCGTTCGCGAATTTTTCTTCCTCACTTGGGTCAATTTTCAGCCTGGAAAGTTTCGCGATATGCTGGATATCAAATTCCATTTTTCCTACCTCCTGTAACAACTTTTAGTATCTAAATATCTATGTAGTTGGGCAAACAAAATTTGCCCATGAAGCAACTAGTTTATTTTGCCAACAGCTCTTTGAGCTGTTCTTCCTTTAAAATAGAAATCCCTAAATTTTGCGCTTTGGTCAGCTTGCTGCCGGCTTCTTCCCCCGCTACCACGTAAGAAGTTTTTTTGGATACACTGCCGGTTACTTTCCCTCCTGCTGCCTCAATGAGTGCTTTTGCCTGGTCACGGGTCATGGTGGGCAATGTCCCAGTCAACACAAAGGTAAGGCCTTGTAAAGCAGTTCCTTTTTCTACCTGTTCAGATTTCATATTTACCCCAGCTTGTGCCAGTTTTTCAATCAACTCTTTGGTTTTTGGTTGCTGGAAAAACTTTACGATATTGTCCGCCATCACGTCACCGACGCCATAGATTGCAGAAATATCCTCTGGTTTCGCTTCCATCAACTGATTGATGTCAGCAAATTTTTCGCAGAGCAATTTTGCCACGCTCTGGCCTACATTGCGGATACCCAGCCCAAACAACAGCCGCCACAAGGGGTTCTGTTTGGAACCTTGGATCGCATTGATTAAATTTTCCGCTGATTTATCCGCAAACCGTTCCAGGTTTAATAAATCTTCCTTTTGTAAGGAATACAAATCAGCGGTGGACTGTATTAGCCCTTGTTCCACCAAAGCGGTGACATTGGCAATCCCCAGACCTTCTATATTCATGGCACCTCTGGACGCGAAGTGGATAATATTCCGCAAACGGGTTGCCGGACATTCTGGATTTTCACATCGCACCGCAACTTCATCCTCATTGTGGATAACTGGGCTACCGCAAACTGGACAGTTTTCTGGAAGGCGGAAGGGCTCGCTCTGTTCCCCATGGGAAACCACTGCCACCACTTCCGGGATAATGTCCCCCGCTTTTCGGACCAGGATGGTATCTCCAATCCGGATATCTTTTTCGTCAATAAAATCCTGATTGTGCAGCACCGCACGGCTCACCGATGTGCCTGCCAGTAAAATTGGGTCAAATACCGCTACTGGGGTCAGTACACCTGTTCTACCTACATTTACTTCGATTTCCTTTAATACAGTGGGCTTTTCCTCTGGAGGGTATTTAAATGCCATCGCCCATTTGGGGTATTTTGCACCTGCCCCCAACAATTCGCGCTGGTTAAAATCATCTATCTTGACCACTGCGCCATCAATATCAAACGAAAACTGCTCCCTGGCGTCTCCAATCCTACGGATTTCCTCCAACGCCTGTTCTATATTAGAAACCAATTTATACTGGGGAACGGTTTTAAAACCAAGACTTGTTAAATAATCCAGGGATTCTTTATGGGAGCTCAATTCTTTCCCTTCTATTTGCTGGATGTTAAATACAAAGATATCCAACCCACGTTCCGCAGCAATTTTGGAATCCTTCTGTCGAAGGCTGCCTGCCGCCGCATTTCGGGGATTTTTAAACGGCTGTTCTTCTTCCAGCTCCTGTTGCTCCACTAATTTTAAAAATTTTTCACGGGGCATATACACTTCCCCACGTACCTCCAAATAAGGTAATGTTTCACGGAGCCGCAAAGGAATCGAATGGATTGTCCTTAAATTAGCGGTGACATCCTCCCCTATGAACCCGTCCCCACGGGTAGATCCACGGAAAAATTCACCGTCACGATATTCCAGCGAAACGGATAGCCCATCAATTTTGGGTTCCACTACATACTGGAACTCAGAGAGCTTTTCCCGGACACGCTGGTCAAACTGCAACATTTCCTGTTCAGAAAAAGCATCCTGTAAACTGCCCATCTGAACAGTATGAGTCACTTTTTCAAAACTACTCAACGCCTGTCCTCCGACCCTTACAGTGGGGGAATTGGGCGAACGGAGTTCTGGAAACGCTTCTTCCAAGTTTTCCAGTTCCCGCAATAATTTATCGTATTCAAAGTCGGAAATTTCCGGCCTATCTAATACATAGTATTGATAAGAAGCTTCATTTAATTGGGATGTTAGTTGTTCTACACGTTCCCGTGCTTGTTCGATTTGCAAAAATATCCCTCCGTTTTACTCTAATCTTATATATTTTACCATAGATTGCATTTTTTTAAAAGGATTATTTTCAAAAAATATAAATTGTGTTTTTCTCTAAATTTGTAGAAAAAATCACATTGCTTCCATTTGCCGCATAGATTATACCACATAGTGTTGCGCTCAGAATAGATTACGGAAGGCAAATGGAAAATTCCTTACAGTTGTATTGATAAATGGGAGGTGTCGTATGCCGGTTTCCAAAAACTTTAAACGCTCAAAATCCAAACGAAAAAAATATGGGGTCCGGTTTATTGTAGTTGGAATAATTCTGCTGACCTCGTTTTTTTTGCTGGATTCTCAGCTACGCCCTATTGTCAATCAAATGGCAGGCTATCAGGCAAAAGAATATGCAACAACAGTAGTGAATCAAGCTGTTAGCAAGCAGTTGGAAGAAGATCCAGAATCCTTTGAAAATCTATCTAAAATGGAAAGACTAGAGGATGGTACCATCAGTTCCATTCAGGCGAATATTCCTAACTTAACACAAATTCAAACCAATGTTATTCATACAATTACTCAAATCCTCTCTGAAATTGGAACCACTCAAGTAAATATCCCTTTAGGAAACTTAACCGGTATGCTAATTTTTTCTGGTAAAGGTCCTAATATATCAATTCAGCTTCTTCCACAAGGGACGGTACATACCCAATTAACTAGCCAGTTTGAAGACGCCGGTATTAACCAGACAATCCATCGGATTGTATTGACAGTAAAAATTGAAATGCTTGCTCTTTTTCCCTGCTATTCCTCCGAAGTCAATGCTTCTATTGACTACATTTTATCAGAAAATATCATTGTGGGAAAAGTCCCCCAATATTATACCCAAATTATTGGCGAATCAGAACAATCTCTCGAAACTGCAACAAACCATAGCAATTCCCAAAGGCTTAGTTCTATGGCTCCAGAAACGCAATAAAAAGTTCAAATAAAAGGTTGTTTTGATAATATTTGAATTTTTTCTTGCATTTATGTCGAAATTATGTTAATATAATGAAGTTAGTTTGACTTTAAGTAATAGTTCAAACAAAAAGTTCTCTGGAGAGTCTCGGTTTACTGAGCGCTGAAGGTGTACGGCATTCTAAAAGAAAAAGGATGTTAATCTCTCAAGCAAAAGGACAGAGCGCATAAAGCTTATGTTCTTACTCTTTAAGAGGGCCGAAATCAAATTTGATTTTGGCTTTTTTTATTGCATCAGATGTATGGGGAATGTATCAAAAATAATACAAAAATATAAGTTGAAAAAATATCAATTTATATTTTTCATAAGAAAACACGATACAGCCTTGCATCTACCCAAATAGAATTTTAGTTAGAGAGGATTGTGTGTTTTCTTATGTTGGACAAAATAGGTGAATGGCTAACCATTATTGATGGTTGGGTATGGGGAATCCCTTTAATTGTATTGATTTTAAGTGCGGGTATCTTTTTAAGTATCCGGCTTGGTTTTTTACAAATCCGCCATCTTCCAAAAGCACTAAAATTTATGGTGAAAAATGAGGAAGGCGGCGATGGTGAAGTATCCAGTTTTGGAGCATTATGTACCGCTTTATCCGCAACCATTGGTACTGGTAATATTGTCGGGGTTGCAACAGCATTGGTTGCTGGTGGTCCTGGGGCTCTGCTTTGGATGTGGCTGGCTGCATTCTTTGGCATGGCTACCAAATATGCGGAAGGTGTTTTGGCCATTAAATACCGTACGATTGATAAAGATGGACATGTTTTGGGCGGCCCTTTTTATTATATCGAAAACGGCATGGGCAAAAGGTGGAAATGGCTCGCGAAAATCTTTGCCTTTTTTGGAATGTGTGTAGGTTTGATGGGAATTGGTACCTTTACACAAGTAAATGGTATTTCTTCTGCAGTCAATAACTTTTTTGACCCCAATAACCAGCATACAATTACTATTTTTGGAATGGAATATTCTTGGTCCGTTTTAATTGCCGCTGTAATTTTAACCGTTTGTGTTGGTTTGGTTGTTATTGGAGGTTTAAAACGTATTGCTACGGTATCCCAAGTTGTTGTCCCAGCAATGGCCATTTTGTATGTAGTATTCTGTGTATTAGTATTAATCTTTAATGTAACCAAAATTCCAAATGCAATTGTTACAATTGTAGAAAGTGCATTTGGCTTACGTGCTGCTGCTGGCGGTATTTTAGGTGCCATGATGGTAGCCATGCAGCAAGGGATTGCCCGTGGTATCTTCTCCAATGAAGCTGGATTAGGTTCTGCGCCTATCGCTGCTGCTGCCGCAAAAACAAAAGAACCTGTTCGCCAAGGTTTGGTTTCCATGACAGGTACATTCATTGATACAATCATTATCTGTACTATGACAGGTCTTTGTATTGTTTTAACTGGTTCCTGGGATATGGGATTAGAAGGTGTTGCGGTTACTACTAATGCGTTCCAGGCAAGTTTGCCATTTCCTCCTGTTGTATCCTCTTTTGTATTAATGCTCTGCCTGGTATTCTTTGCATTTACCACTATTTTAGGATGGAATTATTATGGGGAACGTTGCTTAGAGTATTTGTCTGGTGGAAGCAAAAAAGCTGTCATGACCTACCGCTGGCTGTACATTACCGCTATTTTTATTGGCCCATTTATGACAGTATCCGCTGTATGGACAATTGCTGATATCTTTAATGGATTGATGGCATTACCAAACTTAATTGCAATTTTTGCACTAAACGGTGTAGTAGTAGCGGAAACGAAAAGATATTTTAATAGTAGAAAAAGCAAATTGCAAAAATAAAGCTTCATATTAAATGAACAGGGAACTCAAATGAGTTCCCTGTTATTATTTATAGAAAACGAGATAATCATCATAAGCAAAAAACTTAGATGATAAAGAAAAATTCCTATCCTTTCCTAGTAGTGATGAATGATTGATCCCAAAATGATATACGTAACTTAAATCTTTGGAACGATATATGAAATATAAGGAGATTATTGATGTACAGAATCATTTCTCTGATTTAAACTATTGTGAGGATTGCTTTCTGGATTTTACTTGTACTGCTTTCTTTATTGTATTAACCAGGCAAAATAGTAAAAATCCCATTATTCCACCAAGAGTATTGTAGGTAAGATCGGATAATTGGAATGCTCCTAATCTAGTAATCAATTGTATTGTTTCAATCAAAAGGGATGTACCAAAGCTAATACTGAAAGCAAGCTTAAGCTGTTTCCACCAGGAATATTCCCGTAATTTTGGAAAGCTAACATATAACAAACTTAAATATGGGATGAAAAAAATAATATTTTCTATGGATTCATAATTTACTTTACCATTACTGCCAATTCCTAGCCACCAGCCAGCCATCCATTTCTGTAACGGATTATCCCAGATAAATGTCCTGCTCAACAAAGTGTAATCAAACAAAAAATAAAGATAGATACAGAAAAGTAATCTCGCACGGAAAACAGAGTGATTTTTGAATTTGGAACACCATTCCTTGATTACCTGCTTCCAACCGAATCTTTGCAGATAATTCATAACAACCGTTGCCAAAACAGCAAATAGGCTGGCAGGTATAATATAATGGGAAAACGCATCTAAAATATCATATAAAATTGTTACGACCGCTTGCATAAATCCCCCATTTAATGATATGGTATTATTCTTTCTCACTATTCCTATTTTACAACTTGTTTTTTAATGTTCCTTTTCTAATCCTTTTGCAATAGGTAAACTCTGGGCTTATTGAGATAAACCCAGAGTTTGAAATGGTATGTTTGTTTTGATTAAATTGCATCTATCCCGTGTTCCCCGGTTCGAATACGAATGACATCATCCAAATCATAGATAAAAATTTTACCATCTCCAACATTACCAGTATATGCCACTTTTTGGATTACATCCACTGTTTTTTTCACCCATTCCTCTGTGGAGACAACAATTTCAAATTTTACCTTTGGTAACATATTGATTTCTACTTTATTTCCACGTACTACATTGGTGTATCCTTTTTGATGTCCACATCCCATGACTTGATAAACAGTTATTCCATGTACATCTATTTCGTTTAACGCTTCCTGTAAATCAATATATTTCTCTTGGCGTACAATCGCCTCAATTTTTTTCATTGAAATAAGCACCTCTTTTCCGATTAATCCATACCGTTAAATGTTGGGTAAGCATTTTCCCCGTGTTGTGAAATATCCAACCCGATCTTTTCGTCCTGTTCAGATACACGCAATTTGCCAAACAGCCGTGTGATTCCATAACAGATTAATGTACCAACTACTGCAATTGCAATTGTGATGATAATACTTTCCACTTGTGCTACAAACAGGTGGTAATCTCCAAAGAACAACCCATCCCATTGCGCTGTGGAAGTAACCCCGCCTGGAAGCTCTTTCATCGCAAACAATCCTGTTGCGATACCGCCCCAGATACCGCCGATTCCATGGCAACCAAACGCATCCAAAGCATCATCAATTTTTAATTTTTTCTTTAATAAAATTACACTGAAATAGCAGATTGGGCTAACTAGCAAACCAATAATAACACTAGCCCATACAGGTACAAATCCAGCACCTGGGGTAATTGCCACCAAACCAACAACCAAACCTGTACAGCTACCTACAATAGTTGGTTTTCCTGTCATAATCGTATCAATAATCATCCAGGAAATCAATGCGCTGGCAGAAGAAACAGCGGTGGTTGTAAATGCATGAACTGCCAGGCCATCTGCCGCAAGGGAACTGCCTGCATTGAATCCGAACCAGCCAAACCAGAGCAATGCCGCCCCAAGTACCACAAATGGAACATTGTGTGGCGCGTAACTTGCCCGATGGTATTCCCGGCGGTTTTTCAACAGCAATGCCAATGTTAATCCCGTTACACCGGAGCTGATATGTACTACGTTTCCTCCAGCAAAATCAACACTGCCGATTTGTGCTAAGAATCCGCCACCCCATACCATATGTGCCAACGGATAATACACTACCAAAGACCATAAAGCGGTAAAAATGAGCAAAGATTTAAATTTCATACGTCCTACAACGCTTCCGGTAAACAATGCCGGTGTAATGATGGCGAACATCATCTGAAATACAGCGAAACATGCATCCGGAATCGAAAGCCCTCTGGTGCTTTCTGTCATGCTAACATTATTAAATCCTAAAAATTCCAATCCGCCGATGACAGAACCATGATCTGTCCCAAAAGACAATGAAAAACCAAACAAAATCCACATCACAATAGCAACACCACAAATAAACATACAAGCCATCATTGTATTAAGTACATTTTTACGGCGTGCCAACCCTCCATAAAAGAAGGCAAGCGCTGGCGTCATTAAAAAAACAAACGCCGCACTTATTAAAATAAAACCTATGCTTCCTGCGTTCATAACCATTCTTCCTTTCAAGGTAAAATAAAAAAAGGCGCTTGACAACTCATTTGTCAAACGCCTTTGTTTGTGCTTCCATTGTATCACCCCATTTATTTTTTGTCAAGTAATTTTTTAAATTCATAATATTTACATAATTATCAACTACAATGATGGTATAAAATTGTGAGATTGGAAGGTTTGACGTAAAATAAAATGAAAAAAATAAGAATTATTTTCATTTTACTGTTGTATTTTTTGTGTTTGTGATTTAAAATAGAATTGTACTATTCTATCATACAGAATATGGAGGGAAGTCAATTGAAAAGATCTAAAAGAATTGAAGCCTTAGATAAAAGGGCTGTAAATTTAGATGGCTATATTAATGAGTGGCCAGAAATGGGCTTTGTTGCTATGAGCAGCCCATATGACCCAAAACCATCCATTAAAGTACAGGATGGCATAATTGTTGAAATGGACGGAAAAACAAGGGATGAGTTCGATTTTATCGACCAGTTTATTGCAGATTACGCAATTAATATCGACCGTACGGAACATTCCATGAGTGTTCCATCTTTAGATATTGCCCGGATGATCGTAGATATCAATGTTTCCAGAAAAGAAATTTTGGAATTGGTTTCCGGTATTACACCAGCAAAAATGACAGAAGTAATGAATCATCTGAATGTAGTGGAACTGATGATGGGGATGCAGAAAATGCGTGCCAGAAAAATCCCTGGAAACCAAGCTCACATTACCAACCTGAAAGACGATCCAGTTCAGATCGCTGCGGACGCGGCGGAAGGCGCACTGCGTGGATTCTCAGAAGAAGAAACCACAATGGGGGTTGCCCGCTACGCTCCATTAAGCGCTATGGCACTGTTGATTGGTTCCCAATGCGGTAGAAAAGGAGTATTGACCCAGTGTTCAGCGGAAGAAGCAACCGAACTGGAACTGGGTATCCGTGGACTGACAACTTATGCAGAAACCTTGTCCGTTTATGGAACAGAACGTGTTTTTGTAGATGGCGATGATACCCCATACTCCAAAGCGTTTTTGAATTCTGCTTATGCTTCCAGAGGGCTGAAAGTTCGTTTTACTTCTGGTTCTGGCTCCGAAGTTTTAATGGGATACAGTGAAAAGAAATCCATGTTATATCTGGAATGCCGTTGCCTGTATGTAACCAAAGGCGGCGGTTCTCAAGGAATTCAAAATGGTTCTGTAAGCTGTATTGGTGTTACAGGCTCTGTGCCAAGCGGTATCCGAGAAGTTATTGCGGAAAACCTAGTAGCTGCTATGCTTGGTTTGGAATGTGCTTCTTCCAACGACCAGAGCTTCTCCAACTCCGATATGAGAAGAACTGCTAGAACTATGCTGCAATTTTTACCAGGAACCGACTTTATCTTCTCTGGCTATGCGGCAGAACCAAACTATGACAATATGTTCGCTGGTTCTAACTTTGACGCAGAAGATTTTGACGATTACAATGTATTACAACGGGATATGCAGGTAGATGGCGGCCTCCGTCCAGTAAAAGAAGAAGAGGTAATCCGGGTAAGGAACACTGCGGCTAAAGCAGTACAGGCTGTCTTTAAACAGTTAGGAATTGCAGAAGTAACCGATGAGCAGGTAGAAGCGGTTACTTATGCCCACGGCAGTAAGGATACCTTGGACCGTGACGTTGCAGCAGACCTGGTTGCGGCGGATGATGTATTAAAACGTGGCATTACTGGTATTGATGTAGTAAGAGCATTAGCTGACAGCGGTTTCTCCGAACTGGCTGACAGTGTTTTAAATATGCTCAAAGCCCGTGTAACTGGTGACTATATGCAAACAGCGGCAATTTTGGATACCAACTTTAACGCTGTTTCCGGTGTAAATACTCCAAACGACTATATGGGGCCTGGTACTGGCTACCGTGTAGAGGGAGAACGTTGGGAAGAAATCAAGCGGATTCCGCACATTATCGACCCAAATCAGATATAAGGAGGTTACCGGTATGCAAGTCAATGAAAATTTAATCAAGCAGATTACAGCTGCTGTTTTACAACAGATACAAACAGAGTTAAACCAACCCACT
Organism: Clostridium facile; assembly: GCF_014297275.1. Classification (NCBI taxonomy): domain Bacteria; kingdom Bacillati; phylum Bacillota; class Clostridia; order Eubacteriales; family Clostridiaceae; genus Clostridium; species Clostridium facile. Next base: position 770,925 of record NZ_JACOQK010000001.1, on the reverse strand, counting down.
TCTGTGGATTCCGGTTCCAGTTCCTTACAGGGCAGAGAACGTATCAATCCACAAAAAACTTCCTATAAAGGCTATCCTATCGCCCAAAAAGGGACAAACCCAAAAGAAGTTGTTATTGGCGTAGGCGCTGCGTTCCAAAGGGAGATCAAAAAAACAATCTGTGGTTTGGACCTGAACGAAGTCATCCGCAACCTAAAAGCAGGGATTGAAGAAGAAGGCATGGTTCCAAGGGTAGTGAAAGTGCTGAAAACTTCCGACGTTTCGTTTATTGGATTGGAAGCCGCAAAACTCAGCGGTTCCGGCATTGGCATCGGGCTGCAATCCAAAGGGACAGCAATCATTCACCAAAAGGATTTATATCCCCTCTCCAACCTGGAACTGTTCCCACAGGCTCCATTGATGACATTGGAAACCTACCGTAAAATTGGGCAAAATGCTGCCAAATATGTGAAAGGCGAGCAGGTTACCCCAATTAAGAGCATCAACGACCCAATGGTTCGCCCAAAATACCAGGTAAAAGCGGCTTTGATGCACATTGCTGAAACAGAACAGGTAGACCTGGATATGCCAGCGATTGAATGGGAGGAAGCATAATCATGAAATATCCATTTGCACAATATGAAGCAGATAAAATCACATCCAAAACAGGAAAAAAATTATCCGACATTACCCTGGAAGAAGTAAAAAGAGGGAATGTCAGTGCGGAAGACATTAAAATTTCCAAAGAAACTTTGTCCGCGCAGGGTCAGGTGGCAATGGAAGCAGGAAATCCTTCCATGCAGAAAAACTTTGAACGTGCCGCTGAGTTGGTAGACGTACCAGACGAAGTAATCTTAAAAATGTATGATAAACTCCGTCCAAACCGTTCCACAAAAATGGAACTGGTTTTAATGGCAAAAGAATTGTTGGAAACCTATCATGCTCCTCATTGCGCCAAACTGGTTTTGGAGGCAGCTGAGATCTATGAAAAGAGAGGCATCTTATTAAAATGATTTTAGCAGGTGTTGATATTGGGAACTCGACAACTGAAGTATGCGTGGCTTCTGTTGACCAGAATGGTCAATTAGAATTTCTTTCCAGTGCGGCAAAAGTAACAACGGGTACCAAAGGGACGGTTGCCAATGTACACGGTATCAAAGCAGCCCTTGCAGAAGCGATGTCCAAAGTGGGCATGGGAATCCATCAATTGGATTTAATTCGGCTCAATGAGGCTGCCCCCGTTATTGGGGACACTGCAATGGAAACCATCACGGAAACCATTATCACTGAGTCCTCGATGATTGGCCATAATCCATCTACCCCCGCAGGTGCTGGACAGGCTGTAGGACAGTTATTATTCATTGAGCACATCCACCAGGCACAGCCAGGTATCCCCTATATTGTAGCGGCTTCTTCTGAGCATCCTTATGAAGAAGTGGCGGCACTGTTAAATCAGTATGAGAGTTCCCTTCAAGTAGAAGGTTTAATCTTACAGGCAGATGAAGCTGTTCTGGTCGAAAACAGGATTCACAAAAAAATCCCAATCATTGATGAAGTGCGGAAAATTACCGCTGTTCCAGAAGGAAAACTCGCTGCTATTGAAGTGGCACTTTCCGGCCAGAGCATCCGCATGCTGAGCAATCCTTATGGAATTGCTACCTTGTTGCAGCTAAATGCGGAGGAAACCCGCCTGGTTACCCCAATTGCAAAAAGCTTAATTGGCAAGAGAAGTGCTGTAGTAATTAAAACCCCAAACGGAAATGTACAAGAAAATGTACTTCCAGCGGGTGAAATTTATATCCAAGGTGATAAAAACCAGACCATCAATGTAGACGAAGGTGCGGAAAAAATCTTGGAAGCATTGCAGAATGCAGGACAGGTTTGGGATATCAGCGGCCAGCCAAATACCAATGTTGGCAATATGTTCTCCAAAATCAAAACCAGTATGAGCGAGGTAAGCGGTGAAAACAACCAGCAAATTCGGGTAACTGATATTTTGGCAGTGGATACCCTTGCCCCTGTAGCAATTTCTGGCGCGTTAGCTGGGGAAACCTGTATGGAAAAAGCAGTTGGAATTGCTGCTATGGTAAAAACCCAACAGCTTCCTATGCAGCAAATTGCGGAACAATTACGGGAAGAACTCCACACAGAAGTAAAGGTGGCTGGTGTTGAGGCGATTATGGCAAGTTTAGGTGCTATGACAACACCAGGAACAGAACTACCCCTTGCTATCCTAGATATGGGTGGTGGTTCTACCGATGCCGCTGTGTTAAACCAAGATGGTTCTGTCAACATAACTCATCAAGCAGGTGCTGGCGAATTGGTTACCATGTTAATTCAGACTGAACTGGGATTAAATGCCCGCTCTACAGCTGAACTCATTAAGCGTTATCCATTGGCAAAAGTGGAAAGCCTATTCCATTTGAGGTTAGAAAATGGTGAAATGCAATTTTTTGATGAATCAATTGACCCTCGTCTATTCGGACATGTTATTCTATTAACGGAAGACCGTTTTATCCGAATTGATGAAGAGATCCCAATGGAAAAAATTGTACAAGTCCGTAAAGAAGCAAAACGGAAAGTATTTGTCACCAATGCAATCCGTGCCCTTGGGAAGGTGGCAGTTGACCATCAAATTAAAAATATTGGCAATGTAGTTCTGGTTGGTGGTTCTGCGGAGGATTTTGAAATTCCGGAAATGTTGATGGAAGAACTAGCAAACTACCGGATTGTTTGTGGACGAGGCAATATCCGTGGTAGCGAAGGCCCAAGGAACGCTGTAGCTACCGGACTAGTTATGTCCTATGTAGGAGAACAAAAATAATATCGCTATCCCCTTTTTAGCTGGACGAAAAGAGCTCCAACGCAAAATACGATGCTGAGGTTGATACTATGGTAGTGAAAAAACCATCTATTCTGGTATATGTAAACCATCCAGATGAAACAATATTAAAAGAAGTATGTGCTGGCATTGAGGAAGAAGGCGTATTATTTACGGTGGAACAACAGCAACAAGAGGATTTACAGGAGCTCTCGTTTGAGGCTGCTAAAAATTCTATGTTAGGTTCTGGAATTGGAATTGTAGATGACCATATTGCGCTACAAATTTCCAACATCGCAAAATCCAAAAATCCATTTGTCTTTTATCATGCCTCCAAACTCCAGTGCAGGTTAATCGGGGCGAATAGTGCCCGAGTTGTCAAGAAAAAACCGTTAAAAAACTTATAATATAAACCTGATGGTTCCAGTTCAACAGTAGTATGGAATCCATCAGGTTTTTGTGTTGTTCAGTTTCCAAATATTAAATGATTGTACAGCATCATGTAACCAATCCCGTTTATCATACAAAAAGGGCATGTGAAATTAACCTTCATTTTTCATTACAAAATAGTAATTCTTCCCCTATTTCAATGGTTTTGATTTCATATTTTTCGTTGAATTAAAACTTCAAAAAGCACATCTCATTTGCATGAAAATTTATTTGCTGATTAAAATCAAACCAACTGCGCAGATTGCCATACCTATCATCTGCCGTAGGGAAATTACTTCTTTATACAATAAAACTCCTACTATAAGTAATACACATGCCAGCCCGATATTGGTTACTAAGGAACCGACGCTTACTTTCCAACCTGCACGGTAAAGATTGATATATCCAAACTCAAGTGCCACAATGGCAATGCCAAATACAATAGAGGTCCAGTTAATTTTACTAAACTCTGACATCAAGTTTTTATTGGGAGACGTTATGAAAAACAGCACCATCGCTAAAAGAGCGGCTACCAAATAGGTTACAACAAGGGACGCGAATGAATTCACATTTTGCGGTGTTGATTTCGCTGCAATATTATAAAAAGTATTTGCTCCAATTACTACTAAAACTGGCCAGAGATAATTCCACATTCGTTTTTCCTCCTTATATTTTTAAAGTTAGTGAAATAGCTGATATTACTAATAATACAGCGCAGATTATTGGATCCAATAAAAATTTAGTATCCATAATTCGGACTTTTTTATTTCATAATACAGAGCCTAGTAGTATAAAATACAAATGATATTTTATCGTTTTATTTTTTGTTTTGATAACAAAAAATGCCGCAAGCAAAAAACCTTTGCTTGCGGTAGGTGTTCACCCGACTTTTTATCCCTAGGCACTATCGTAAAATAAAACAGTTACCATTTTATGAATCTTTTCACCATATGTTAAGTATAACATATTGTTTATGTAATGGAAAGGGGTTTTTATGAATATTTATACGAAAAATGGCGATCAAGGAAATTCTACTTTGATAAACGGGAAACAAATTCCTAAATATGATGAACGGTTCCATCTGCTGGGTTCTATTGATGAACTAACCAGTCAGATTGGAATGGTAAAGATCAAAAGTGACCATCGGCTGCAAGCAAATTTGACCCATATCCAAAAATTATTAATGACAATCATGGCATCGGTTGCTGACACTACTAACCCGGATTATCTGTTGGACGAAACTGAAGTTACTTGGCTGGAACAACAAATTGACCAGATAGAACAATCTTTTCCTAGGAAAAAAGAATTTATCCTACCAGGAGAAACCGAGTTATCTACCCGCTTAGATGTAGCCCGAACTGTATGCCGCAGGGCAGAACGTTGGATGGCAGCGGTTAACAGCAAATATCATGTAGACCAAACTTCGATGAAATTTATCAACCGCCTCTCTGACTACCTTTATATAGAAGGCAGATATGCCGATTATCTTGATTAATACAAGAAAATGCCGGGGCATTTTGGTTTATCTCTTATATTTTAATCGTATATAACATCTTTTCCATTATAATATTTTCAATGGAAACACTACAACTAGCATCGTTTTAAGTAGTTCTAACCTAAATACAATGTGTGTCTTTTTAACGGGCTACATTAGGGCTTTCTCACAGTTTTTATTTTTCATCCGTTATAATACTGCTACCATTATGTCAAGAATTATATGGAGTAATTTTGTACTAGCATTTTACTGATAACCTGTCCTGATGGAATTTCTACCCGTTCCGCTAACTGCATAGCTTGTTCATGCCTTATGATTCTATTGTCTTGCTTTTACAATAGAATCATATTATAATAGAACAAAAAATCTATGTTGTTCAAACAACAAAATGGAGAAAAAATATGGTAACTCAATTCATGGCAAACCATCCTTTGTTTTGTAATATACCCCAACAGGCGATACCATCTATTTTAGAGCAGCTGAATTGCCGAACAGAAAATTTTAAAAAGGGTGCTATTCTTTGTCATATAGGGGACTATGTACAGTCTATGGGAGTAGTTCTTTCCGGCAGTATTAATATCGAAAATAATGATATCTGGGGAAACAAAAATATTCTTGCTAACATCACACCAGGGCAGGTATTTGCGGAAACCTATGCCTGTATCCCAAACGAGGCATTAATGGTAACCGTAACAGCAGCGGAGGATTCCCAAGTATTGTGGATAGCAATTGGAAAAGCGCTGCTCCCCTCTCCAACAAATCCGTATTTTCCAGTGTTAATTAAAAATCTGCTGTCTATTATGGCATCCAAAAACCTGCACCTAACCCGTAAAATTAATCACACTTCTTCTAAAACAATCCGTGGAAGAATACTTTCCTATCTTTCTTTTCAAGCAACCAAACAAGGAAAACAATCCTTTAAAATTCCTTTTAACCGCCAGCAGCTGGCAGATTATCTAGAAGTTGACCGCAGTGCCTTATCCAACGAATTAAGCAAAATGCAAAAAGAAGGGTTGTTGACCTACCATTTAAATCAGTTCCATTTAAACAAGATTTAATTCCTGTTTATCGAATAGGAATAATGAAAATAATTTTTACGAAAAAGAAATAAATTTTACAACTTATGCTGATTTATGCGTTTTTAACTTTACAATCGAGCAAAATTTGTTATAATCTAGTAGTTAGTTTAAATTAACTTGTTAAATGGAGGCTTTATGAATCTACTTTTGATGAGCAAATTATTATCCATCATTTCTGTTTTATTATTACTAGTTTGTATGCTGGCTCCGGTTAAAAAAACCGCTTTTGCACAGAAGCATCCCATTGTGAAGTCTATTTTAAAACACCATAGTATATATGGAATCCTGCTATTGATTATAACTTTATTCCATGGTATTTTAGCGGGAAACCAGCCTGGAATGATTAGTGGTAAAATAGCATGGATGATTCTTCTACTTCTGATTATTTTTTCCATTCCTAAAAATAAAATGAACTCTCCTATTTGGAAAAAAATTCATGTTATTATCTCTATTCTCTTATGTCTTATTGTTATCTTCCATATCGTAATTGCGTTTATTTGACGTTGCATGTAAAATCAGATAAAATAGAAACGTATTTATTTTATCAGGAGGATTTTATGAATATTCTAATCATTGACGCTTGCATACGAGAAGAAACCTCTCGCACCAAAAAACTATTGGATCAAGCAATTACTACGATTCAGCAAGTACATCCAGAAGCGAATATCGAAACAGTTTCGTTGGCACAAACCAATTTAAACTGGTTTGACTATCAATCTTTAAAAGAAAGGGATGCCTTGTTGGCGCAAAAAAAGTTGGAGCATCCTCGTTTCCAGCTGGCTCACCAATTCGCACAAGCTGACGGGATTGTAATCGCGGCACCTTATTGGGATGCCAGTTTTCCCGCTATTTTAAAAGTGTATATTGAACATATTTCGGTAGAAGGTATTACCTTTGGCTGTAACAGCGATGGTTTATATGGTATGTGTAATGCGAATTATATGCTCTACCTCACCACCAGAGGGAGTACCGCAGCGGAATTTGAGCAGGCAACCCCATATTTAAAAGCTCTTTGCTTCCAGTTTGGAATCCCTTCCTTTTTGGATATTTCCGCAGACGGATTGGATGAGTTCAACGTGGATTCCAACGCTGTGTTGCAAGAGGCTCTTACCAATACAAAGCTGTTATGTGAAAAACTATAGGATAAATCGATTCCCCAGTGCAAACTGGGGATTTTTTATGGGCTTTTTCCCTATCTTTTCAAAAAAGTTTCCAATATGGTTATATGTCATAAAAAACCAGAAACAAATCATCTACCACCGTTGTTCCATTTTTTCCATCGTGCTATGATAAAAACAACCTGTTAAAAATAAATAATGATTCTATTATTTTAACAGTAATTCTAGCAAATTAAGCCAACAAAACAGGATGGGGGTGAATAGTTAGGTAATTGAAAACTACCAAAATAGGCTTATCATTGCTGGATGGTCCTGTACTGCTGCAAACAGAGCGGACTTGAAAAGGAACTTTTTCAATGCACAAGTGAGGAAAAAATGAGGTGAATCATGAACAAGAAAAAATTATGGAAAAAGCTACTGGCTGGCTTAACAGCCGGTATTGTCGCTGTTTCCGCATTATCCATTAACGTCAATGTATTGGCGGCGGAATCAGATGAAACAAGTAATACCGATAATCTGTTGATTAATTCGTTTCTAAATCCAGATGATACTTCTGGTCTAATGGCCCGTTACTGGTTCCCAGACGCAGGTGCTGGATACGACAGTGACGGTGATGGTCGTGGAGATTATATTTACATGGTTGAAGATATGATCAACGAATTTATTGAAGCTGGTTTTGGCGGTGTAGAACTGACCATGCTGGCTGATAATGCGGATTACTACGATGTTGGTGGAAGCGAATTGGCTTCAAAAATCGGCTGGGGCACCGAGGCATGGTCCAACATTATTGCTGCCGCAGTGGATACGGCAAACCAATACAAAGAAAAAACTGGACAGGAATTTATTGTTGATGTTACCATCACTGCACACTGGCCAATGATTATTAATACCATTGATCCAAATGATGATAATCAGCAACAAGAACTTTCCTATACTTATCAAAAATTAACAGCTGCTGACCTGGGATTGACAAGGGCAGCCAGGAATGATGTTTACCTTGACCTTCCTGCTATGAAAACCAAGGATGAATCCAATACCGATACCAACCGCTCTACTTTTATCTTTACCGATAAGCTGGTTTCTACGGTAGCGGCAAAAGTTGCTTCTGTTGACCAGAAAGGCAATCCAGTATTGGACTATGATTCAATTGTAAATTTAACAGATTATGCTAAAAAAACTGAAGCATATTCTGCTGGTATTCCAAATCCTGATTGGACTTTTATGAAACTGGTTGATGATGGTGACGGATACTACGAATGGGAATACTACACCGCAGAACAAGCACAAGCGCAATTGGGCGTTAAATTGTTAACAGAACCCGTTGCTTTGGATCCAAACGATCCAGGAAGATATTTGGATGACGCTACCATTACTGTTAAAAAATCCACTTTTAGTAGTACCGTTACCATTGTATACGCAGATGGAACCACAACCTCTTTTGAAACCGGCGGCCCTGCTGGCAACCAAGGGATTGGCGAAACATGGTTCCCCGCAAACACTGCTGTTACAGTAACTGAAAAAGATGGAAAAACTTATTATTCTACTGAGGGTGTTGACCCTAACCTGATTTTAGTTGTAAACGCTGATTATTTTGGAGAAAAACGTATTGCTGAAACAGGAATTATGGCGGATACCCAATATGAATACTATGTTAATGGTAACAAAATGAAAGAAGCATTGGGCGAGGAAGTGCTTGCCGGTTTGGATTCTGACGACAATATCGAAGCTGGCGACTATGTGCTGGTAAATACTTACCGTCGTGGTACAGGCCAGGTTGCTTCCGGCGGTGAAAATATCACAATGGAAGGGAAAACCTATGCTATTGATTACTTCAATTCCGATGGCGCAAACGAAGTGTTGCGTTATTGGAATGAAAACATCCTTCCACATGTATACACAAGAGAAGATGGCTCTACCACTACCGTACAGGCAGCATTGGAGAAAAACGGCGGCACCATTTTTGAAGATTCCATTGAATTAAGCCATACTGGACAATTGTGGTCCAAAAACCTGTTAGACAATTTTGCTTCCTATAATGGCTACAGTATTGCTCCATACGCAAGTTTAATTGCTGGTTTAAGTTGCAACGATACCACAGCTGCTAATAGAATCAATGAGGATTACAGCCAAACATTGTCTTACCAATACACCCACGAACATAATGCTGTAATTAGCGATTGGGCAAAAGGATTTGGCTATAGCTACCGTGCACAGGGACATGGTTTAAGCGCAGTGGATGCTGGTGATTCCGCTTTGGCTGCTGATATTCCGGAATCCGATAATGGCTCTGATGGCAACGGAACCCGTACCATTGCCGGAGCTGTAAACTTAAATCCAGACCAACACTATATGTCTATGGAAGCTTTGACCTTTGGTACAGGCTTTAGTGAAACTCCTGCATGGTACTATTGCCTGAATACATTAAACCGTTATTATTCCGAAGGGGTAAACAGGGTTATTTTACATGGTACTCCATTTAAAAAATCATACACAGATTATGATAAACAGTGGCCAGGCTGGACCTTTATGAGCTTTATGGCTTGGAACAGCCGTCAGACTTGGTGGGATGATGTGGATATCTTCACAGATTATATTGCTCGTGTGCAAGGTATTCTGCAAGACGGAACCGCAAAAATACCAGTCGCAATCCTGAAAGATGCTGCAAATTCCAATTTATCTGCTTCTGAACTGATGTCCAATGAACAAGATATGGTGGGGAAAGGTTATACCTACAATATCCTGACCAAAGGTATGATTGAAAGCGAATATGCTGCTACAACTACCAATGAGGATGGAAAAACTGTATTATCCTCTGAAGCGGAATATCAAGTTCTGATTCTGGATAATATCTCTAAGATGTCTGTAGAAGCAATGCAAAAAATCGTAGATTTCGCAAAAGCTGGTTTGACCATCGTGGATAACAACGGAAATATCAACGCTGTTTACGGCACTTCTTACAACGGCGAGGATGAAACCATCCAAAGCCTATATGCGGAACTGCAACAACAGCCATCCTATGTAAAGGTTTCTTCTGATGATGAAGCGCTTGCGTACATTGAGGAAAACATTGACTCGGGTGTTTCCTACGATGCGAAATGGCTGGAATCTACCCGTTTCGACGATGTTGACGGAAGCAAATACTATCTAATGTACAACGAATCCGATGAATCCGCATCTAGCGAACACGGTGGTGGCCCTGGCGAAGAAGCCGGTGATATTTCCACCATGGTTACTTTAAAAGGGAATGGTGCTCCTTACAAACTGGATACAGCCACCGGAGAAGTAACTGCTATCACAAACTACACATCCAACAATGGAACCGTAAGCTTCCAGTTGGATATTGAAGAAGGCGACCTGTTCTATATTGTAGTTTCTGATAATGAAGCAATTGCCGCACAGGCAATTATTCCAGAAGAAACGGCAGAACAAACTACAATCGAATTGGGTGGAGAAAATACTTGGAACCTGGATCTGCAAAGCTGGGGACCATTGACCGAAGGCAACACAGATGAGGACGGCAATTTAATCGACCCAACTTTATCTGAAAAAATTGATCTGAACGGTTTAACCACAACTCTGGTAAACTGGAAAGATTTAAGCCTAACCGAAGAACAACTAAACACTTTGGGGGTTAGCAAGGCTTCTGATATTTCTGGTATTGGAACCTATAGTATTACTGTAAACGTTCCAAACTACGGTGATCAAGCAAAAATTTGGGCAGTGCTCAACTACGATTATAACAATCTTTATAATGCGGTAACCCAGATTACTGTCACAAACTCCAATGGTACTACTGATGTAGAAGGAATTAACCCTCTGCACCATTACCTGGATTTAGGCACTATTTTAACCCCAGGAGAAAACACCATCACCATTAAAGTATGTGGCGATTTGGAAAACCGCAAAAATGCGTCTAATTCTGCTGCAACAATGATGGCAGCCGATGCACCAGCACCTCCAGGAGGAGGCCCAGGTGGCCCAGGTGGTTCTTCCACATCTGAAAATGGATTGACCAACGCTAGCCTGAACCTCTACACAGTAGGTGAAGTGAATAAAATCGATAAACACATTCTGGAACAAGTAATTGCAAACGCGGAAGAATGCGTTGCCAATGGTGAGGTAGATAACGCTATTACCAGCGTGCAAAAATCTTTCAATGAAGCTCTGGAAAACGCAAAGGCTGTTTATCAGGATGAATCCGCATCCCAGACAGCTGTTGACCAGGCTTGGCTAACCCTATTAAAAGAAATCCAAAAATTAGGATTCATCGCAGGGGATACCACCAATTTGAACCTGTTAATCGAATACGCGGAATCCCTAGTTCCAGAACAATATGTGGACTTCTCCGCAGTGGAAACAGCATTGAATTCCGCAAAAGAAGTAGTGCCTGGCGAAGCAATGAAAGACGAAGTGCAACAAGCTACGGATACTTTATTAAACGCTTTGTTGGATTTGAGATTGAAAGCGGATAAATCCGTATTGGAACAGGTTATTGCAGAAGCAAATAGCAAAGACGCAACCTCATACACAGCAGAAAGCTACGCAGTATTGACATCAGCAGTAGAAAAAGCAACTAATGTATTAGCTGACGAAAACGCTACACAACAAGATGTTGACACAGCAGTTGAATCCGTACAAACCGCAATAGATGGTTTAGTTGCATTGTCTGGAACCCCTGTTGAAGCTCCAACAGAAAATAATGCTGTTGACCAAACAACTCAAACTGGACAGGAAACTACAACCACAAAAGCAAATGCTGCTAAAACTGGCGATGTTGCTCCAATTGCAATGATTGCCACTTTCGTAGCTGCTGCTGGCACTTTAATGTTCGTAAACAAAAAAAGAAAATAATATTTGCTTTTAAACTATGGACTGAATCGTTTACAAAATTAGTATTCGTGCCATATAAAACAGACCTCGAAATAACGGGGTCTGTTTTTTTACCTAATAATAAACCTCTTTCCTCTTAACCAGAAGATAATTTAATGGATTTCTATGATAATATTTTAATACTATCTAACAAACTTACACCAATAGTTATTAAGCATATAAAATCCTCTCATGAAAAAAATAAGAAAACTAAGAATGAAAACTTTTTATTTGTTAATTTACTTTCCTATTTCTAAAAAGAAGTGTCCCATAATTATTTTGGATAATGTGAATTTATTTTTCCATTTTTAATAAAATATTACCATTTTATTGTTGATTTACCTATTTTTTTCTTTTAAAATTCATTACTTTTACCTCTTGATTTTCTTTTTTTATCGTGCAATAATTATATCTGCTCCAATATATCCCATAAGATATATTAAGCTAAGGTGTACTTTTTAGTTCTAGTCATTATTTTTATTTTTTGCTCAAAATTTACTAGAAAATTTTGAGTTTTTTTCTGCCTGAAAAAGTACACATTTTCGGGTGGAAGGGGGCTTGCTACTAACACAATGTTCGCTTGCCCAAATGGGTGAAACAAACCACAAAAGAGAAGGAGGAATTTTTTAAATGAAAAAATTCAAACGAGTAATTGGATTGATTCTGGCAGTATGTATGCTGCTCTCTGTTTTTTCAATCCAAACTGGTGCTTTGCAAGGCGCAAAACTTACATTAAGTAATTTAAAAACCGAAGAATTAACCAACCCTCTTGGGGTGGATACTACAAACCCAAACTTTAGCTGGGTAATCCAATCCAGCGAAAGAGGTACGCTGCAAACCGCTTACCAAATTAAAGTATATCAGGAAAGCCCAGATGGCACAGTTGTATGGGATACTGGAAAGGTGACATCCCCAAATAGTATCAATGTAAAATATGAAGGTGATGCTCTGGCTTCTTCCACAAAATATTATTGGCAAGTAAAAGTATGGGATAATCACGGCAATGAAAGTGCATTCAGCGAACCTGCCTATTTTTCCACCGGTAAATTTGATCCTGAAACCGAATTAAAAGCGGATTGGATTACTTACAACGCAGATGCAGGAGAAGTGGATTATAATCCTATTAAAATCAAGTTTGACCAACCAATTACTGCCCAATACTTCCGTTTTGCGGTACAAAAAATGGGACTTCCTTCCACAGTAGGACAATATAGAACTAGAATTGCTGAAATCGAAGCTTACAATTCACAAACAGACCCAAATTATGAGAACAACCTGCTGTACAAAAAAAGTACTTCTACTCAAAACCAGGACAATGTATCCAAAATATGGAACAATTCCTATATCAATGATGGCGTTAGAGATTCTGTAAAAGTGCCAGCCGGATACCAATCCCGCTATGCCCTTGACCCAGACCTGCAAAATGAAAAATACATTGATGAAAATGGAGACTACATCAACAACTCCAACGGTAAAGTAAAAAGCTTTAATGACTGGGTTAACTTTAAACTGGGCTCTGATGTTACCATTGATGAAGTATGGATTTACCCTGCTTTAGGAAATGAAGCAATATCCGACCCATCAAAGGTTGCTGACTTCCCTTCCAGCTATACTGTATCTTTCACGAACAATGACTCACTCTATGCCGCAAAACCTTCCTTGACAGACAGTGGGGAAGATATTAATACCCAATGGGTTATCGGTGAACAGGTTGTAGACGCTGAAGCGCCTGCCAACGAGTTGCCAACAGGGAATTCCCTTCCTTTAATCGCTAAATCTTTTAATACTGACAGTGGTAAACAGATCAAATCCGCTACCCTCTATTCCAGCGGACTCGGCATCTATGAAATGCGGATTAATGGCAACAAGGTGACTGACAACGTTTTGGAACCTGGTTTGACCGAATATGAAAAATCTATTTTCTACAATACATATGATGTAACAGAACTGTTAAACAACGAAGGCGAAAACGTAATTGGTGCAATGCTTGGGAACGGCATCTATGATAACCCAAGGTATGCGTTGCGTTACAGTAAAGCTGACCGCACCAACGGCAAACTGAAACTGTACGCCCAATTGGAAATTACCTATGAAGACGGTTCTACTCAGACCATCCTTTCTGATGACAGCTGGAAATGGACCAACGGCCCAACCGTGCTTTCCCATTGGTATGGTGGTGAGGATTATGACGCACGTCTGGAACAGCCAGGATGGGATTCACCAGGGTTTGACTATTCCAATTGGCAGAACTGTGTGATTGAAAATACCATGCTCAGCTCCAGTGATGGCTCCGAAGTTCCTATGGGGGCATTTAAATCCAGAATGTACCCAGGTTCCAAAATCGTGGATACTCACGAAACAGTGAACTTCTATCACCCTGAAGAAAATGTATATGTATTCGATTTAGGTGTAAACTTCGCAGGATGGTTTGAACTGAATGCGACTCTGCCCGAAGGTACTAAATTGAAAATGCTTCCTGCGGAACAGTTCAATTCTTCTACCCAAAGGGTTAGCCAGGCTTCTTATGGGGAAACTCCATTATACGATACCTACATTTTTAAAGGGGACGAAAATGGGGAAACATGGCATCCAAACTTCATGTACCATGGATTTAGATGGCTGGAAGTTACCGTAATTGGGGATACTGATGTGGAACTTACCCCTGATATGATTCGCGGTTTGGAGATTATGGTTTCTAACGAACAAGTTGGTGAATTTGAAACTTCAGACCAAGATGTAAACGCAGTACATGATCTGATTTTACGTTCAGCTGAAAACAACATGTATGATACTTATACCGACTGCCCTCAAAGGGAAAAATTAGGCTGGATGGAACAAAGCCATCTGACCTATGAGCTTCTTTCTTACAATTATAATATTGCTGCTTACATGGAAAAAATCGCACAAGACCAAAGGGAAGGCCAATATGAAGACGGTTTAATGCCAAGTACCCTGCCTGGCTACTCTCCTCAAGGTGGTAACTATAATGACGATTTATCCTGGGGTGGAGCCGCTATTTTGGTTCCATGGTACACCTACGAAACCTATGGCGACAAACAGATTTTGGAAAAATCCTGGGATGCGATGCAGAAACTGATGCAGCATTATAACAACAGACGGGACAGCTATAAACAAGGACTTGATGAGGCGATTGCCGCTGATCCTAGCCTGAGTTACACTGACTTTGATTATGTACTTTACGATTACGGTCTGGGTGACTGGGGCGAATATCAGGGCGATCCATATGGAGTAAAAGTACAAACCCAAATTTCTCAATCAACTGTATTAATCACTACTCCAGTTTACGCCCAATTAGCAAAAACAATGTCCGAAATCGCTACCACTTTAGGTGATACAGAAAAAGCTGCAGAATACGCAACTTTATACGAAAACATTAAAGCAGAGTTTAACAAACTGTTCTTCAACTACGAAACAGGTATGTATAAAGGACCTGTAAAAGAAAATAACAAACAGCAGGAAGCATTCGCACCACTACAGGACTTTGACCTCCAATCTGTTTACTCATTGGCATTATTCAATGATTTGGTGCCAGAAGGCTATGAAGAAATGGTATTACAAAACCTGGTAAACAACATTGTAGAAAATGACTACCACCTGAACACAGGGGAAGTTACCCTGAAATATATGATTAGTGTATTAAGGGAAAATGGCTACAATGACCTGGTTTATAAAATGGCAATGAACGATACCATGCCTAGCTATACCTACTTTATTGGCAGAAACACATCCCTTCCAGAACACTGGAACGGAAGCGGCTCCCAAAGCCATATTATGATGGGTCATATTGACCAATGGTTCTATGAGGGAATTGGTGGTATTAACAACGATGGAATCGCATTTGAAAACTTCACCCTCTCCCCTTATATTCCAGAAGGTATGACATCCGCCAATACTGCTACTACAACAAAATACGGCGAGATCCGTTCTAATTGGAATTACACAGACGGCAATTTCAATTGGGAAGTTGTTGTTCCTACTAACACAACCGCTACTATCGTTATCCCTGTAAAAGACGCTACTGCTGTTACCGAAAGCGGAAATGACATCCTTGGCAAAGATGGTAACGGATTGACTTTTGCAGGTATTGATGAAAACGGATATTGTACCTATACAGTAGGCAGCGGCAGTTATCACTTCACAGCAACCGACAAAGCGCAGCCTTCCAAGACCATCCTCAACACTGTGATTGCATACGCAGAAGAACAACAAGCTGACCCAGCATTTGATAATGTAATTGCAGATGTTCAAAAATCCTTTACTGCAGCACTGGAAAATGCCAAAGCAGTTGCAGCCAATACAGGGGCAACTCAGGAAGAAGTAAATGCAGCATGGCAGACTCTGTTGAACGAAATCCATAAACTGGGCTTTGTCAAAGGTGATATTACTTCCTTACAAAAATTAGTTAACACAGCGAGCAGTTATGACTTAACTAAGTATGTGGAAGCTGGGCAAGCAGAATTTAAAGAAGCATTAGCAGCAGCACAAGAATTGCTGGCAGACAAAGACAATGCTTTAGCAAACGAGATTGAAACAGCAGAAACAAACCTGTTAAACGCAATGCTAAACCTGCGATTCAAAGCAGATAAATCCATATTGGAACAGGTTATTGCAGAAGCAAATAGCAAAGACGCAACCTCATACACAGCAGAAAGCTACGCAGTATTGACATCAGCATTAGAAAAAGCAACTAATGTATTAGCTGACGAAAACGCTACACAACAAGATGTTGACACAGCAGTTGAATCCGTACAAACCGCAATGGATGGTTTAGTTGCATTGTCTGTAACCCCTGTTGAAGCTCCAACAGAAAATAATGCTGTTGACCAAACAACTCAAACTGGACAGGAAACTACAACCACAAAAGCAAATGCTGCTAAAACTGGCGATGTTGCTCCAATTGCAATGGTTGTTACATTGGCAACAGCAGCTAGCGCTCTTGTACTGTTGAATAAAAAAAGAAAGTAATTGATTTTATACTTAACTATTTTATATGGTTAAAACCAATGATTTAATGCAAAAAAGGTCCCAAATTTGGGGCCTTTTTTGATGTTAAAAAACTGTAGTTCATTAACTGGGATTGTATGCTCTCTGTCTTAATCTGATGGAAATAATTTTTTTATCTGGAATCATTCTTAATAAATATCCTGTTAATGAAATATATACATTCATTGTTTTAGGATTTACTGCCCGCTACTGATGGATCGCCTTACGATTTCTGTTTGTAATTTTTTAGATATCATCAAAATCATTGAGCAAACCAGCGGTATACCTATCCATTTAATATTAAAACCGTTTACCCGCTGTTTCGGCATTTCGCTTAATGTTTATTCATCCCCTTTTATAAATACGGCAGACAGGATAAATTCCCAGCTACCTTACAGGATAGCTGGGAATTATGGTTTATCTTTTTAGGATTGCGTCAATTGGTTTCATTTTAGATATTTTTCGGATTGGTAGTAAGCTTGCGATAATCGTAATAACGAATACAATTACAAAAATTAATCCAATTTGGCGTATTCCAAACATCAGCGGAGTTAGACCAATGCCAATTGTATTGATTATCATTGGATTTAATACCGCGCACACAACTCCTGTTCCAATGGAGGCCAATATGCCCGAAATGAGTGCCAGGAAAAATCCTTCCCACATAAAGATTTTAAATACATCCATTCCCCTCGCACCAAGGGCACGCAAAATACCAATCTCTTTCTTCCGGTAAGCAATACTGGAGAAGATAAAGTTTGTAATCAAAATTAAGGCAAATACTGCAAATACAAGGCTAATATAAAACGCAACTTTTTTTGCAAGATTAAAAAACTCGTTCATGTTAACTAAATCAGAACTATAAACTGTAGTTGCCTGGTATTCTCCTCCTGGAGCGAATTCGGTAAATAATTGCTGTAATTCTTTTTGGTCAGAGCAATGGAACAGTAATTCGTTCCGTTCGATTGGGTATGTTTTAAATTGTTCTACATTCTGTTCTGAAACATAGGTATATATGCGCCCATTTTGCTTATCCAATGGCACAACACCTATAATTTCCAGTTCCTTCTCCTCCGTCAGATTTTTATCGTTCATTCCTTTTACACAAAAACGAACTTTTTCTCCAATTAACTGGCGGTACTGAGAAACAAAGTGCTCAAAATAGCTTTTTTCCATTGCCTCTAAATCCGCATCTTCTGGCTGTTTTGAAAGATATTCCTCCAAAGCTGCCTCATAACTATTATCAGAATAAAGCATAGCAATATCTTCTGGAGATAGTAAAATTTGATGATCATTCAATTTATCAATCGTCTGATAATTGGTACCATCAAAATAAGTGAGTGGCTTGTTTGAATAGTTAATATTCGCATACAACCCCGTACCATCTTCAAGGGAAAGATCATAAATATAATTCATATTTACCATTGGAGTATCTGGAATATTAAGATATTGGAAGAAATCTTCTGCCACATAAATACGGTTATAGGTGGCTTTAACCTCAGAAGATAAGTCGCTATATAATAAATAGGTTGTTTTGTCTATCGTTTTTTTGATTGCTTCATATTTACTTAAATCATATTGAATTACGCCGACAATCTTTACTTTTTTTATGCCATTAAAGTTGATATATAACCCTTTTTCCACTAATTCTTGGTCGTTTGCAGGGTAATAAACATCTGTTAAGTCCAACTCATTTTCTGTATAAGGCTGTATTCCATATTTTTGGATGATACTAGACACATAATTGGAAATTACAATTTCATCTTCATTTTGCGGTAGATGACCAATCACATTTTCCTTAATCCAAGTTTGGTTTTCTGGTAAAGGAACCACTTGCATTTGTGTATAGGCACCAACCGTATAATAGTTATCTTCCATAGAATTGGTTGGCTGGTTAATTCCCAGAGAGGTATATTGTAGTTCTGTCTGGTCTAAAGAAATGCGATAGCTGGAAATAAATTCTGGGATTTGATCTTTCACAGCATCAATGTCCTTTTGCTGCCAAGGCAGATTGATAGAATACCAACTAGTAGAAGATGGATCGATATGTTGAATAGAAACCAAGTTTTTCTCATTCTCTACCATTAATTTAGCATGTGCTTTTGCCATTTGGAAGGATGCCATGGTATCAGACATTCCCAAAAAGAACAGGGCGCAGGCAGTTAAAAATATAGTAGCGCACAAGCGGATTTTCTTATGTTTTAAACTGCCAACCCCTAACCGAAAACTCTCCTTTGTTGGCAGTTTAGAACGGATTAGCTGAAATTTTTCTGATATTTGCGGAACCTCAGTGATTTCCTTGGTATCTCGAATGACCGCTCCATCCCTAATCTCAATAATACGGTCCGCATATTCCTGAGCTGACTCTTCATCATGGGATACAATAATAACTAATTTTTCTTTGCTGATCTGCTTTAATAAATCCAATACCTGCCGGCTGGTTTTACTATCTAAGTTACCAGTTGGCTCATCCGCTAAAATAATTTTAGGGTCTTTAATCAACGCCCTTGCAATTGCCACCCGTTGCTTTTGTCCGCCAGAAAGCTCATTGATTTTGCGGTCTTTTAATTCTGATAACTCTAATTTTGAAAGTAAACTTTGTATTTTTTGGTGGTCTACTTCTTTCTTTTGTAACTGTAGAGCCAGTATGATATTTTCATATACCGTATAATCTTCTAATACATGAAACTCTTGGAAAATGAATCCAACATAGGTATTCCGATAAGAATCAAAATCTTCTTTGGTAAAATTAGAGCTGCTTTTCCCTAAAATAGTAATTTCTCCGGAATCGTATCGATCCAACCCACCGATAATATTTAATAACGTGGATTTTCCACTCCCGCTTTTTCCAAGCAAAAACGTCATGCCTGTATTTTCAAACACCAATGAGATATCATTGACAGCGAGCGTATTTCCACCCTTTTTTGAACGGTATTCCTTTTTAATATGTTTTAATTCTAGCATACCATCTCTCCTTCCCTATTGTATGGTGTGGTTTTAGTATACTTGAAAATACTTACAAAGCTACTACTGAAAAAATGACGAATTCTTTACGAAGCTATGATATTAAACGAAAGAAATGATTTCAAATATGGCAAAAAAATGAAAAACATCCTCTTGCAAACAGTAAAAGGATGTTTTTTGTCGTTTTATTTAGATACGATGTATGTTATCCATCATTCACTCATATCCACCAATCATAATATATAATTTTTTCAGTTTTTTGATATAAAAAATCATAGGATAACTGTGTTCTATCATTTGTACCAGAAAAATTTTCATAAAAAAGAAACAGCTGTTTTACAAGAACGGCAACACCTGCCTTCCTAAAACAACTGTTTCTTATATCATTTAAAAAATACTGAAAAAGTGCTTTTTAAATCTTCACCAGTGAAAAAATCCGTTATAATGAATTTTTCTTTACCAATGAATCACTTTTACTGCCAATCCAATATTAGCCTTTTTGTTTTGCCTGCAATTCAGCAATAGCGTCTTTTCTGGAAAGGTTAATTCTACCCTGGTCGTCAATCTCGGTAACTTTTACCACAATTTCGTCCCCTTCGTTTACTACGTCGGTTACTTTTTCTACCCGGTTAAAGTCCAATTTAGAGATATGAACCAATCCTTCTTTTCCTGGAGCGATTTCTACAAACGCACCAAAGTTCATAATACGGGTTACTTTTCCTTTATAAATAGCGCCTACTTCTGGGTCTTTTGCAATGGTTTCCACAACTTCCAGTGCACGTCTGGTATTGTCCATATCAGTACCCAAAATAAATACATGGCCTTCTTCATCAATATCAATTTTAACATCGCATTCTGCGCAGATTTTTTGGATTACTTTTCCGCCTGTACCAATAACATCACGGATTTTATCCACATCAATTGTAGTCTGCAACATTTTTGGCGCATATTTCGATACCGTTTCTCTTGGCGCTGGAATCGCTTTGAGCATAATTTCATCCAAAATGTACAAACGTGCTTTTCTGGTCTTTTCAAATGCTTCCGCAATGATTTCAGGAGTTAATCCATCTACTTTGATATCCACCTGGATAGCAGTAATCCCTTTGTGAGTACCACCTACTTTAAAGTCCATATCACCGAAGAAGTCTTCCAAGCCTTGAATATCTACCATAGTCATAAAGCTACCATCTTCCCTGGTAATCAAGCCACAGGAAATACCAGCAACTGGCGCTTTAATTGGAACACCAGCAGCCATCAGTGCTAGGGTAGAACCACAAATAGAAGCTTGGGAAGTAGAACCATTGGAGGATAATACTTCAGAAACCACACGGATTGCGTATGGGAATTCCTCTACGGATGGGATAACTGGCAGCAAGGCACGTTCCGCTAAAGCACCGTGACCAATTTCACGTCTACCTGGGCCTCTGCTTGGTTTGGTCTCCCCAACGGAATAAGATGGGAAATTGTACTGATGCATATAACGTTTGGAAGTTACTTCATCAATCCCGTCTAAACGTTGTTCATCACTCATTGGTCCCAATGTAGCGATAGAAAGCACTTGGGTCTGTCCACGTGTAAACATACCGGAACCATGTACCCTTGGCAATAAATCAACTTCAGCAGCCAAAGGACGGATTTCATCCATGCCACGGCCATCCACACGTTTTTGTTCCTCTAATAACCAGGTACGTACCACGTGTTTCTGCAATTTATATAAACACTCGTCAATTACTGGAATATCATCTGGATACAGTTCGTCAAATTTTTCGTGTACACGTTCTACAATTGGCTGTAAACGTTCGTCACGAACTAATTTATTATCTGTATCCAAAGCATATTTTACATCCTCAATCGCCATATCTTTGATTGCTTCAAACAGCTCATGAGGAACTTCTTTGGATTCAAATTCAATTTTTGGTTTACCTACTTCCTGGCGGATACCATCAATGAAATCAACCATTTTTTTGATTTCCTCATGACCAGTACAAATGGCATTCAGCATGGTTTTTTCATCAATTTCATTAGCGCCAGCTTCAATCATAACAATTTTTTCCTTAGAACCGGCAACTGTTAGGTTCAGATCTGTTTTCGCACGTTGTTCCACATTTGGATTCAGTACAATTTCACCATCAATAAGACCAACACTAATACTTGCTACAGGCCCATTCCATGGGATATCCGAAATGGATAACGCAGTGGAAACAGCAATCATCGCGGTAATTTCTGGGGAATTATCAATGTCAGAAGCCAATACAGTAGCCACTACGCAAACATCGTTTCGCATATCTTTTGGGAACAAAGGACGGATTGGACGGTCAATAACACGAGAAGTCAAAATGGCATTCTCACTTGGGCGAGATTCTCTTTTTAAGAAGGAACCTGGAATTTTACCAACAGAGTATAGTTTTTCTTCATAATCTACGGACAGTGGGAAAAAGTCCACCCCTTCTCTTGGAGCTGCAGACATAGTAACATTTGCCATAACAACGGTTTCACCATATTTTACCCAACAGGAACCGTTTGCTAATTCACTAGTTTTCCCTGTTTCGATAACCAATTCACGGCCTGCGAATGTAGTTGTAAACGTTCTGTGATTATTTAACATAATTACCTCCTAATATTGTGCAGGCCAGGTTTAGCATTAAATCCTATCCATCTGGATGGACACGATTTAGTGCTAAAAAGCCTGTCCCATCGCACAAAATAATACTAAAATTTTTGTAAAACAGCCAAAATCTTTCTGCTAATTTTAGCCAGTTTTTACTATGTTTAAAACGCAAAGCATCCAATAAAAAACGCACAATAAGGCAAGCAGGAAAATTCTGCTTGCCTTAAAAGCGATATTATTTACGGATACCTAATTTTGTGATTGTTGCACGGTAACGTTCAATATCTTTTTTCGCCAGATAGTTGAGCAGGTTACGACGGCGACCAACCATTTTCAGCAGACCTCTACGAGAGTGATGATCTTGTTTGTGGATTTTTAAGTGTTCTACCAAATCGTTGATTCTTCTAGTTAAGATAGCGATTTGTACTTCTGGGGAACCAGTATCACCTTCGTGGGTTGCATTGTCAAGAATTACTTGAGTTTTTTCTTCCTTACGTAACATAACGCAATTCACCTCTTTAAAAAATTTTGCTTATGCCATAGAAAAAGGTAGCGATGTTTCCCTTAATTACAGGGCATACGCCTGAATCCATGTGCACAGCGTTATTATCATACCATAATTTAATTGGTTTGTAAAGGACTTTTTCAAGATAGATTTTACCGATTTTAACAAAAACAAAAAACACTTTTCTATTAGTACCCTTTTAACAAAACGCAATACATTACATTGTAAAATTACCCTATTTTATGTATAGAGATTTATTTGATATAATTTTCGTAATATAAAATCGGTAAAATTCACAGTTGATTCGTTCCTTTTCCTGTGCTATAATAAAGGCGCATAAAAGGAAAGGATGGAAAGCCACCATGGATCATGAGGAATTACTACAGCAACTTACCTCTGTATTGCAAGCACAGACAGAATCCATTCATCAAAAAATTGAGCTGGAAACCGGAAAAATCTGGTTGCATATTGAAAATAAAATAGAGCCAACCATGAATTTAATACTAGAAAACCAATCTGATATTATAAATCACAGGCAAAAGGTAGACCAGCTGGAACAAAAAATTGAAGATTTACAGCTTCAGGTATTAGCATTACAAAATGTGGTTCAGACAAATGCAAAATGAGTAACAGCCCTAAAATCTTAGGGCTGTCTTTTTTGTTATGAAAATTCCTCTTTCGGTGATAGAATGTCTCCAGTAGTTTTTGTGAACCAATAAACCAGGTTTGTAATATTTTGAAATAAAAAACCTCATTTTCAATTTGTTCTAGCCAAATATCTACTACTCTAATCCTCTTGCCCCTAAATCAGATAGCATAGAATTTTTCAAATCCCACAATTTAAAAGAAAGGTCTACATAATATTTATGTGGAAATTCAAACCGTTTTACTTCATCCCAAAGCAATTCTACTTGTTCCATGCAATAGTTGCGGATTTCTTCTAAACTTGGCATCTGGTACACCAGTTTTCCCCGTTGGAAAATCGGCTGTAACAGTTCTTTTTTCTCAATATTGGTAAGGAATTTCTTTTTCCAGCTTGCGTTAGGGTCAAAGATAGTCATTCCATGTTCCACATTAATCTCTTCATCCCATAAAGCCACCAAATCCGCTACGTTTCTTCCAGTTTCTTTGCTGTAAAAACGGTAAAGCTTTTTCAAATGGGGTAAATTCACTTTTTCAATCGTTTCACTGAGCTTAATCCGTGGTTGCAATTTACCATTGTGTTCCACCGCACATAATTTGTATACCCCTCCAAATACTGGGGCACTTTTTGCCGTAATCAAATTTTCCCCTACGGCATAAATATCAACAGCAGCCCCCTGCTCCTGTAAATCACGGATAATATTTTCATCCAATGAGTTAGAAGCAATAATTTTCACATCCTGATAGCCCGCTTGATCCAATAACGCACGGGATTTTTTGGATAGATAAGCGATATCCCCACTGTCAATGCGGATGCCCTTTGGTATAATTCCTTTTGGTTTGAGGATTTCATCAAACACCCGGATAGCATTTGGAACACCGGATTTTAATACATTGTAAGTATCCACCAGGAAAATACAGTTGTCTGGATAAATATTGGCATAACATTTGAATGCTTCGTATTCCGAATCAAAAGTTTGAATCCAACTGTGTGCCATTGTCCCAGCCACTGGGATATCGTATTCGTTGGCGGAAATCACGCAGGAGGTGGAGCTACACCCGCCAATATAGGCGGCACGGCTTCCATAAATAGCCGCATCATATCCTTGCGCTCGACGCGCACCAAATTCCATTACCTCTTTGCCACGTGCCGCCCGGACAATTCGGTTTGCTTTGGTGGCAATCAGAGATTGATGGTTTACTGTGGTCAACAGCATTGTTTCAATAAATTGGGCCTGGATAATGGGTCCCTTTACGATAATAACCGGCTCATTTGGAAATACCGGAGTCCCTTCTGGCACAGACCAGACATCACAATCAAACGTAAAGTTTTCTAAATAATCTAAAAATTCCTCCGAGAACATCTTGCTTTTTCGCAAATATTCCAGATCATCTTCCGAAAATTTTAAATTATCCAAAAAGGTAATCAATTGCTCTAACCCTGCAAAAATTGCAAAGCCAGCATTATCCGGAACTTTCCGAAAAAACATATCAAAAACAGCCTCTTTATCCTGGAATCCACATTCCAGGTAGCCATTTGCCATGGTAATCTCGTAAAAATCGGTTAACATGGTTAAATTACGGGAAGTTGTCAAATTAATACTCATCACTTTCGCGCCAAATCTGGCGCTAAACCTCCTTTTTCCGTTGTTTTAGCCTTATTATAATACCCCCTGCAACCAAAAAGATGTTGCCCGGGGGTATTCCATAAAAACAAAATACAAATTAATCTTTCTCTTCCCCACGGAGAACCACACGGCGGATTTTTCCGCTAATGGTTTTTGGCAGCTCATCCACAAACTCAATCACACGTGGGTATTTATATGGCGCAGTAGCATGTTTTACATAGTCCTGCAACTCTTTTGCCAATGCATCAGATGGCTTATAGCCGCTAGTCAAGACAATCGTAGCCTTGATTACCTGACCACGTACTTCATCAGGAACCCCAGTAATGCCACACTCCAAAACCGCAGGATGTTCCATCAACACACTTTCAATCTCAAAAGGCCCAATCCGGTAACCGCTGGATTTAATAATATCATCGGTACGGCCAACATACCAATAATAACCATCCTCGTCACGGTAGGCGGTATCACCAGTATGATATACACCACCTCGCCATGCCTGTTTATTCAGTTCTTCATCTTTGTAGTAACCGGCAAATAGCCCATATTGTGGACCATCTTCCCGTGGACGCACTACAATTTCACCAACTTCCATTGGCGCAACAGAATTACAATTTTCATCCACTAAATCCACGTGATACATTGGAGAAGGGATTCCCATGGAGCCTGGCTTATTGTTAAAGTTGAACAGGTTTGCCAAAATAACGGTAGTTTCTGTCTGTCCAAACGCTTCCATCAATTTGATTCCAGTAACTTCCAAGAATTTTTTATATACTTCCAGGTTCAATGCTTCTCCCGCAATGGTGGCATATTCCAAGGAAGACAGGTCATAGTTTCCCATTCCTTCCTTGATAAAGAAACGGAAAATAGTAGGAGGAGCGCAGAAAGTAGTTACTTTATATTTTTCAATCACAGCTAACAAATCAGTAGGAACAAATTTATCAAAATCATATACCATAATACCGGCTTCCATCAGCCATTGGCCGTAGATTTTTCCCCAAGCCGCTTTTGCCCAGCCTGTTTCAGAAACGGTTAAATGTAACCCTTCTGGATTTACATGCTGCCAATATTTTGCTGTAATAATATGTGCCAATGGATAGGAATAATTATGCACTACCATTTTTGGATACCCTGTGGTTCCAGAAGTAAAGTACAGCAACATCGGATCGTTTTTGCTTACTTCAATCCGTTCCAAAGCATCTGAAGCGGATTCAATTTCTTTGGTTAAATTGATAAAACCTTGTTTATCCTGACGTACAATAAACTGTTTTTGCAGGGTTGGACATTCCGCTTTTGCTTGATTAATAAAATCAGATACTTCCCCATCCGGTGTAGTAACAACCGCTTTAATATCAGCGGACTGTACTCGATAAACGATGTCCTTTGTTGTCAACAGATGGGTAGCAGGAATAGCAACAGCGCCAATTTTATGCAGCCCCAGCAATGTATACCAATACTCATAGTGGCGTTTTAAAATCAGTAATACAGTATCCCCTTTTTTGATACCATGGGATAAAAAAACATTGGCTGCTTTATCACTAAGGGTTTTCAGTTCACCAAAAGTGAACATTTTCTCTTCCCCTTCCACATTACACCACATCATGGCTCTGCGGTCAGGCTCCTGGCTGGCAATTCGGTCTACAACATCATAGGCAAAATTAAAATTGTCAGGACAATGGATTTGAAAATCCACAAGAACTCCGTTTTCGTCGAGTTTTTCTGTACAATACTCTTGATGAAGATTTAACATAAATCTGCCCCTTTATTTTTATATAGAAATTTTTTGCTGGGATACGCAAACCAACGGTTACCCGGCATCCGTTCTACAAAGTTACGATTATAAAAAGCAAAATGGATTCCGTCTTTTCCATTTAATATCGAAAAGATGTCAAAAATCATGGTAGTTCTATCCAGCTATATGGATTATTATATCACACAAACTGTAAAATATCAATTGGATTTTCCGCTAGGAAATCCGCTCCGGCATCCATCAGTTCCTGCCTGCCTCGAAATCCCCATTCCGCCCCAATACATTGTAACCCTCCATTATGGGCTGTCATAACATCCACATCAGAATCTCCTATATAAATACATTCTTGTGGAGTTTTTTTCAAGGATTCCATCAGGAACCGGAGAGAAGCAGGATCAGGTTTTACTGGAAACTCCGCTCGTTTCCCTAATAATTTCGCAAATTGGATTTTCGGAAAACACCGTTCCATCAAGGTTTTTACAAACTGGTCATCTTTATTGGAAAGCACAGCACATTCAATCCCCAACTGAGTCAATTGCGTTAATGTTTCTGGCATTCCATGATAAGGTTTTGTCTTGTCCATACTATGTTGGCTATATCGCTCCAGCATTTCAGAGTAAAGCTGTTGGAACTGCCCTGTTTCGGGAGAAAGACCTGTCACCCGTTCCATTAGTTTTACCATACCATTTCCCACAAAATAATAATATTGCTCTGTAGGGAATGTTTTCATTCCATGTTGTTCCAGTACATAATTAGTGCTATCCGCCAAGTCCTCAATCGTATTGATTAGGGTACCATCTAAATCGAAAATACAAAGGGAAACCATACAATTACCTGCTTTCTTTATTTGTTACATTCCAATTATAACCTGTATCCTGTTTCAACGCAACTATTGTTTCATCTGCAAAACATCTTGTCTTTTTTTGTTATTTTTGGTAGAATTATAGCAAAAGCTTTCATGAATATCAGGAGGAAACGATGTTACGTCATAGATGCCCTTGGTGCGGAGAACGGATTCCGTCTACATTTTGGAGGTATACAATTACTTCCCCGTTTACAAAACTATTTGACCCTAACGTTTTGGATACTTGCCCCCACTGTAAAAAGAAATATAAAAACTATTGTAACTCTATCGCTATAGTATTCCTTTTCACTTTATTTTTATATGGGGAAATCTTTTATTCTATTATCAAAGCAGTAAAAGTATCCTCAGCTATTTATTGGATATTTTTTATTTTATTTCTCGTGACCGTTCTCATAGAAACCATCTTGTTAAACCGTATTCCCTATACCCGAAATTATAGGGAGAAAAAAGACAGTAAAAAATCAATTATTGTTACATCAATAATTGTTATTTTCATGCTTATCTTTTGCATTATCCCATTGATAACAAATAATATGACTGCGTTTACATGGATCGCTCTTTTTATATGGTTGTCTTTGTTTTTGTTTGCCACAATCAAACACTTGGTGGAACAAAAGGAAAAGCCAAAAGTCGACCCATTGCCAATGCAAAAACGCACTGTCAACGCAACAATCAGCTGGGAAAGCCATAAAAATAAAGGGTTGCTTTATCCAAAATTTCAGGTTATGAATGGTGAAATTTTTCCTGTTTGTTTTATTGATGAAAATGGTGTCCCTACCAGTTTAATGCTTTGCGTTGTAATGGAGCATTTCCATTGGACGGATTCTCATCATTGTGTCTGTACCATCCAGCTCGTTTTAGATGATGCTCCAGAGGACAAATTGCTCCAAAAAGGAAATCGTTTTTACCTCTACCATAACTATGGGTTTGCGGCAACAGGAACGATATCATAATAGCCACACAAATGGGGATTTCGTTCATTTTTTGATAAGTAATTTGGCTATAGAAATCATTTTTATTGGGCTATGATTTTTCTTTCTAGAATATAAAATATACTTTTTATCAGCTATAAGCTTATCCCCAAAATTGATTATGTAACTATAATAAAAAAACTTTTATTTTTAACGATATCACACGAGGTGAATTTTGTGTGATATCGTTAAATTATTTTTTCATGTATTTTATCACTACTTTTTGTTGTGACCGATTGGATTGATATCATCTTATAATCTTTTGTATCATTTTCTAAAACAAAAAGGCCGCTGCAAAAAGCAGCGGCTCATAAATAATTAATTAAAATTCAAACGCATCATGCACAGCATTTAATGCTTTGTTGCTATCAGCGCGGTCAATCAAAACAGAGATTTTAATTTCACTAGTAGAAATCATATGGATATTTACGTTTGCTTCATACAGAGCTTCAAACATTTTTGCTGCAACCCCTGGATTGGACTGCATGCCAGCGCCAACAATTGAAACTTTGGAGAAGCTTCCAGCAGCATCAATATGATCCGCACCTAATTCTTCCAGGTTTTCTTCTAATGCTTCTTTCGCCAGATCAAGTTGTCCTGCTGGTACAGTAAAGCTGATATCCTTTGTGTTGTGGCGGCCGATGGATTGTAAAATAATATCTACATTAATTTTTTTCTTCGCCATCAAGGTAAATACTTTAAACGCTACACCTGGATCGTCTGGCAAACCAACTACAGCAATCCTTGCTACATCATCATCTTTTGCTACGCCTCTAACCAATAATTTTTCCACTTTAACTGCCTCCTTCACTTTTGTGCCAGGTTTTCTTTCCAAGCTGGACACAACTTCCATTTTTACACCATATTTCTTCGCCATTTCCACAGAACGGTTATGCAGCACTTGCGCTCCTAAAGAAGCTAACTCCAGCATCTCGTCAAAGGAAATTTCGTCTAATTTTTTCGCATTTTTTACAATACGTGGGTCCGCTGTATAAACACCATCAACATCGGTATAAATCTGGCACAAGTCTGCATGTAAAACAGCCGCCAAAGCAACAGCACTGGTATCGGAACCACCACGACCAAGAGTAGTAATATCATCAAATCTATTCAGTCCCTGGAACCCTGCAACGACTACAATCCTATGTTTATCTAGTTCTCTATGCAAACGGTGTGTGTCAATTTTTTTAATGCGGGCATTCCCATAGTTTGTTTGGGTCAAGAATCCTGCTTGTCTCCCAGTCAAAGAAACAACTGGGTAACCCAGCTTTTCAATTGCCATCGCCAACAAAGAGATTGAAATTTGTTCTCCAGTAGAGAGCAACACATCCATTTCCCTTTTTGAAGGGTTGCTGTTAATTTCAGCTGCTTTTTCAATCAAGTCGTCGGTGGTGTCCCCTTGGGCAGAAACAACAACCACTACATCATTGCCTGCGTCGTATGTTTCGGTAACAATTCTTGCTACATTGAAAATACGTTCTGCGTCTCTCACAGAAGTACCGCCAAATTTTTGAACAATTAAGCCCATTTTACTATCCTCCATTTGTTTGAAAACAAAACGGCAACTACCGTTTTTTTCTAAATTGAATATTCTCCCATCAATCGCTGAACACCTGTGTTCCACAGTTGTCGATGGAGAGCTGCATGATACGATAACCATACAATTTATATTGATCCAGGGTTTCCCGGATATTCATCGCAAAGAAATGATTATCCTCTGCGGTGATTGCCATAATAGTAGGACCCGCTCCACTGATATAGGAAGCATAAGATCCAAATTTGTAAGTTGCGTCCAAAATTTCCTTACCACATTTAATCATTGGAATTCGGTAAGGTTGTTGCAAACAGTCATCCGCTGCTACCCGTAAATTTTCATATTTTCCTTGCAATAAGGAAGCAGAAAAAAGCGCCGCACGGGAAAGATTAAATACTGCGTCCTTAAAATCTATTTTTTGGGGCAAGGCAGCTCTAGCTGTCTCGGTTTTCAATTCGAAATCCGGAATAATCGCATAAAAGAATAAGTCACGATGAACTTCCTGTTTCACCCATCTTACTTCTTTGCCATCATAAACAGAAGTCACAATTCCACCCAATAAAGCAGGGGTTGTGTTATCTGGATGGCCCTCAATTTCAGCTGCTAAATCCACCAATTCATCTACTGAAAATGGTTTGCCCAACATATGGTTGGCCCCAACTAGACCAGCGATAATACAAGCAGAACTGCTTCCCAATCCACGGGTCATGGGAATATCGTTTTTTTGTCGGATACGCAATCCTTTTAATGGTTTCCCGCAGAGGTCATATACCTTTTTAGCGGAAACAAAAACCAAGTTATCTTCTCCAGATGGAACCTCTGTCTGATCCAAAGAAGTAATCAATGTAGTATCGCTTTCTTCCATATAAACATAGTTATAGAGGTTCACTGCCAAACCCAAGGAATCAAATCCAGCACCTAGGTTCGCACTGGTAGCGGGAATTTTTATTTTAATCATGCTATTACCTCAACCACGTCAACTATACGTGGAAATTTTCTTATTTTGATAAAAGATAAAGTCTAAATATATAGGTCCGAAACCTTTCAAAACAACTGGATTTCAAAAATCCCTCTATATTTTTAGAATTACGACATTATTTTTATTGTAAAATGCGCAGTTTGGAAACAGGCTGGATACCATTCTGTTCTAAATCTTGTTCCAAAGTATGGCTTTCTCTTGCCACCATAGGTTGTGTTACAAACGCAATTTCATCTTCTGCGCTGCCATCATAATCCAAAAATTCTACTTCTGGCAAACGTTGTTCCACATATGCTTTCGCCGCAGATACATCGGCTGTTTTTACACGCATATAATAGGCGACAACATCGTCTAGATAATCTGCTACCATAGATTCTCCATTGTCAATCCAAGTTTGAGAAATACTTGTACCATGGGATTTTACCGCATCTACAACATCTGCAACCACTGCGCTTGCGGTTGGGGATTTGCCAGCGCCACGACCAACAAAGGTTACTTTATCCACCATGTTTCCCTTTACTGTAACAGCATTAAATACACCGTCCACGCTGGAAAGCATATTATCCTGTGGAACCAACATTGGACCAACCATGATAGTAACTTTTCCATTTTCTACAGGAGCCGCACGGCCAATGAGTTTAATCTCACCGTCCCAACTACGGGCATATCGTACATCTGCCAATGTCAGCTTACTAATTCCTTCTTTATGTACATCCTTTGGATAGATATGGTTGCCATAAGCCAAAGCTGCCAAAATACAAATTTTACGGCAGGCGTCATCCCCTTCAATATCCGCTGTTGGGTCTTTCTCCGCGTAACCTTTTTGCTGCGCTAATGCCAGCGCCTCTTCAAAAGGCATATTATCATCCAACATTTTAGAAAGGATAAAGTTTGTGGTTCCATTTAAAATACCAGTGATTTCTTCTATTTTATTTGCCGCCAAGCACTGGTGCAATGGACGGATGATTGGAATACCGCCACCAACACTGGCCTCAAAGAAATAGTTTACATTGTTTTGTTTGGCAATTTGGAGCAGTTCCGCACCTTTTTGTGCAACCAATTCTTTATTAGAGGTTACAACACTTTTGCCTTTTTCCAAACAAGCTTTTGTAAACTCATATGCTGGAGATACCCCACCCATCATTTCACATACGACCGAGATTTCCTCATCATTTACAATGTCCTGGAAGTCTTTTGTAAAAAGATTGCTATAGCTTAGTCCGGGAAAATCCCTTAAATCCAAAATTCGTTTTACTTCAATGGTCTCTCCAGAACGTTTTTTTAACTGTTCTCCGTTAACCAATGTAATTTCCACTACACCAGACCCAACTACGCCGTGTCCCATTACTGCTATCTTTGCCATTGTAAATGCCCCCTAAATCTTTTTTACATCGATTACTCCTTGCAGGCTGGAGATTGCGCAGAGCAAATCGTTAATTTTTACATTGTCGTCATTTAGTATAACAGAAACAGTTACATTTGCCACTGTTTCATTTGGAATATTTTGGTTCACTGTTAATAAATTTGCATGGTTTTCGTACAACTTGGTTAATACAGAGGATAATACCCCAGGTTGGTCATTTAATGTTAATCCCAAGGTGAATATCTGTTTGCCAGTATTATCCTGATACATAAATACATGGTCTTTATACTTATAAAATACGCTGCGGGAAATTCCCGCCAGTTTACATGCCTCGCTGGAGGTTTTTGCCTGGCCACCCTTTAATAAATATTTTGCCTCCATCACTTTATGGAATACCTCAGGAAGCACTTTGGGGTCCACCAGATAAAACTGTGTATCTGCATCCATATCCGTTCACCACCAGTAAACAATTGTCTCTCACAAGAAAACAGTATAACGCTTTTTCCACAAATATGCAACCCTATTTTTGTTGCATCCAACAGTTTCATCTATATGCAATAATTTATTTCATAAACTATTGTTTTTTTGTAAAAATAAACGATTAACTTTATCATAAAAAACGAAATACGTTGTTTTTTGTTGTATATCGTTATATAAAACAAATGGATAAATCAATAAAATACTATCGATTTAGCATCTCTGAAAAATAATTTTGTACAACATTCATGGTGGATTTCAGACAGGGAGTACGATATTTATGAGGATGGTACACCATAAAATAATGGCGTTCTAGTTGCGTTTCTGCCAAATACAGTTTTTTTAAACTATGAATTTGAAGTTTTGAATCGACAAGTTTTTCGGGCAAAATGGCAATCCCTAAACCAGATTCCGCACAGGCAATTAAACTTTGAAAACTTGTACTTTCCATAACTGGTACAATTTCAATCCCTTGCTCCTGAAACACATTGTCCACACATTTCCTTGCCCCACTAGTTTTTTCCCGCAGCAATAGTTTCTCTTGTTTTAGCTGTTCCAAGGAAATACAATCATGAACAGGATAGTCGGGATGGCAGACAGCAATCATTTGTTCTTTGGCCAATGGAATAGTAAGCATACCTGTATTGGTCCGGATTTGATCCACAACAGCAAAATCAATTTCATTCTGGCACAGGCTCTCTTCTAATTGAGAGGAGTTTCCTACCATAACTTGAAGTTCCAACTGTGGGATTTCTTTTTTTATTTGTTGCAATAAAGAAGGAAGGCAAGCCTCAGCTAATGTAACGTTTATCCCAAACCGGTATCTTTCCCCCTGTTTTGAGTCCCGTATTACCTGAACGGATTCCTCCACCTGAGAAAGCACCGTATCCGTATATTGTAACAGTTTCCGTCCTGGTTCCGTCAAATAAATTTTACGGTTCATCCGTTCAAAAAGTTGAACTTGATAAAACTGTTCCAACTCTTTAATCGCTAGGCTCACTGCCGGTTGTGCTATATTAAGCTGTTCTGCTCCGCGGGTAATACTTCCTGTTTTGCATACTGCCTGAAAAATACGAAAATGCCGTAATGTCATTACAATCACCAATTCATAATAAAATTATTATCATTACTATAATAACATAATAATTGATTTATGAAAATACTGGCACTATACTAAAAATAGTAGATAATTTTAGATTTAGCATATCAGTAAAGCGATCACAAAACAACATATGGTGTTACCGTATTTTTGAAAGATAAAAGCTTTATTGGGAGAATTTTTTGTAAAATTAAATTATCCTTTTCGGAAAAGAGATTCGGAGAGGTAACAATCGTAAATTTAATTTTCACCACAGATGCTAAATAACTAATGGAGGGAACATATGGCACGGGACACAAAAAAATTACTTCATCTTTTTACAACATTTTTAAAAATTGGGGCATTCACCTTTGGGGGTGGATATGCTATGATTCCCTTAATCCAAAAAGAAGTAGTTGAAAAACAAAAATGGCTTACAGATGCGGATATCCTGGATATTGTAGCAATCGCAGAATCCACCCCAGGGCCAATTGCCATCAATTCCGCTACTTTTGTGGGATATCAAACATCCGGAGTAATAGGGGCATTTCTTGCCACTGTTGGGGTTATCCTGCCTTCTTTTTTGGTAATTCTCCTCGTTTCATTTCTATTGCGGCAATTTGGAACAATAAAACCACTTCAATATGCCTTCCAAGGAATTCGAGCTGGCGTTCTCGCCTTAATTGCCAACGCATTATTTTCAATGTACCGCCAAGCGCCAAAGCATTTATTTTCTTATCTGATTATGTTAACTGCTTTTATTCTGGTAGCATTTGCACAGGTCAATGTAATCTTTGTTATTCTGGGATGTGGTATAGCAGGGATTCTGTTTTGCTTGTTCTCCAAAAGGAGGATAAAATGATATATTGGGAATTGTTTTTTACATTTTTTAAAATCGGTGCATTTACGTTTGGAGGCGGATATGCTATGCTTCCTTTCATTCAGGCAGAGGTACAGCAAAAAGGCTGGATGGCATTGCAGGATTTGGTTAATTTTATTGCAGTAAGTGAAAGCACTCCTGGACCATTCGCTGTAAATATTGCTACCTATGTGGGTACGGAAACAGGCGGTTTTTGGGGAGCATGTTTTGCCACAATTGGGGTTGTCCTACCCTCTTTTGTAATCATTTTAATCATCGCCAGATGCTTAAAAAAATTCCAAAACAGCAGCTTGGTAAAAGGCTGTTTGTCTGGATTAAAACCAGCTGTAGTTGGATTAATTGCCGCATCCCTCCTATCAATTGGGCAGACTGTATTTTTTCCGGATGGATTTTACTGGACCGTATTCCTCTCCCCTGCTTTTCTCTGCTCCTTGGTAATTTTTATGCTAATGCTTTTTCTCCAATGGAAAAAATTTCATCCTATTTGGATTATCCTTCTATCCGCTGGTTTAGGGCTTGTTACTGGTTACCTTGGTTTGCTGGAACCAACAATTGCAACCTAATCACCCTTTTCGCTAAAAATATCTGTTAATTATCCTAAAATACATTCAATACTATTGATTATTTTAATGGTTATTGTATAATTGTTATGGAAGGCTGAATTTGGAAATAAGGAGGTATTTGTGACGGAAACTACAGCCTTTTAACTCAGTTGAAAAGGAGGAAAACCAAGAGATGAAGAGGTTCAAATCTGTTTCCAAACGGATTGCTGCAACGTTGGTGACGATGGCAATGACAGCGACTATGCTTCCTGTCATCCCTATCTCCGCACAGGAGAATGATTCTGTACTTGACACCACCGCTCAATACTATTTGGTAAACAAAGCAACAGGGCAAACTTTGGAACGCACATTGGACACCAGTTACGCCCCACCAAGGGAAGATATCTATATACTTGTGACCAATGAAAAATCCGATTCCAACAACAACCAAAAATGGATGATTGCTCCCAATGGAGGCAAAGGCTATCGCATTAGTTGTATAGAGGGCAACAATGTAGGTATCCACAAAACTGGGGAGGCTTTTGAGGATATTCCAGGAGCCAATAATGTAGTTGGTGTGGAAAATAATTCTGCCCCAATGCAGACCTGGGAAATGGAACGTACAGAAGATGGCTATTACACTTTCTGTAACACCTACAATCAGGATGCTTCTACTTATGATAAACCACAGTATCTTTCTTCCACTTCAAAAGAATATTTAGGGACAGAAGGAAGCTACTATATTGCGGCAACCGCTGAAAACAACTCGGACAACACCCTTTGGAAACTGGAAAAAGTGGAGGGAACAGGATACCCCGACTTAGAACCGCTGGAACCATTTGAACCAGTTGAAAATAAGGTAGATGATGTGCAAACTATGCTGGACGAAGGTTCTGTCAAACTAGAAGGGGTAACCGACAAAGCGGCACTGTTAACACAGAACGAAGAACTTAAAAAACTGGACTGGAAACGCCTAGTTGACCCATTCCGCTATAAACAGGACACCAACCCTGAAACATGGCAAAACTGGCGTGGTGAGTTCTGGGGCAAATATGTACGTGGCGCTTGCTTCACCTACGCCTATACCCAGGACGAAGAATTATACAAAATGATTGAGGATACTGTTCGTGACCTGCTCACTACTCAGGAACCAAGTGGAAGGATTAGCTCCAACGCCACTGATAACGAGTTGGGTACCCGTGATATCTGGAATCGTAAATATGTAATGCTGGGACTGGAATCCTTCCTAGAAATCAGCAAAGAGGAAGAGCTAAGCAACCAGGTAATGGAAGCCCTATGCCGCCATGCGGACCAGATGCTGACCATCCTTGGACCAAAGTCAGAGGGGAAAACACCAGTTGTAGAAACAGGAGACTGGAATGGACTATCCTCTGCATCCATTCTGGAACCAATGGTAAATCTGTACCGTATGACCGGATACCAAAGATATCTGGACTTCTGTACTGAGATTGTAGACGTTGGTTTTACAAGGGTGGGTATTAATCTGATTGATCTGGCAATCGAAGGTGAAAAACTTCCAAGCGAATATATGACCAACCAAACCAAAGCGTATGAGCTCACTTCTTGCTTTGAAGGGCTGGTGGAATATTACCGTGTTACCGGCATTGAAAAATACCGCACCGCCTGCTTAAACTATTACCGTTTGGTAAGTGAAAATGAACTTACCGTGGCTGGTTCTGGTGGAGGCTCCGGCTCTGGCAGCGATTATTCCTATCCAAATCCAGGTGGAGAAGAACAATGGAACCATATGGCAGTGAACCAGACAGACTCCAGTATCCAGCACATGCAGGAAACCTGTATTACCGTTACCTGGATGAAATACTGCTTCCAAGTATTACGGTTGGCTGGAGATGCTAAAATTGCGGATGATATCGAACTTTCCGCTTATAATGCTCTAATCGGTTCTATGAAGCTGTATGGTGCGGAAACAGCTGATTATCCATTCTTATTTGATTATTTCAGCCGTCTAAACGGCACTCGTTTAAACGCGGGCGGTGGCGCAATTTTTTCAGTAGCGGATGGACAACCAATTGGAAGCTGCTGTTCTGCAAATGGTGATTCTGGAACTGGTTTACTACCATATATGCAGCTTCTTACCACCGAATCAGGAGTGGTATTTAATCTTTACAATCCAGGTTCCCTTCAGGCAGTAACACCATCCGGAAAAGCCGTAGAGTTTGCGGTTGACACTGTTTATCCAAAAGAAGGAAATATTAAAATCACAGTTACCCCAGAACAAGCAGAACAATTTGCTGTTTCTCTGCGTATTCCAACATGGAGTAACGAAACTACTTTAACTGTAAATGGTGAAACAATAACGGCAACACCTGGAGAGTACGCTATAATCAACCGTGAATGGACTGCTGGAGATACCATTGAACTTACCCTTGATATGCGTACCCGTATTATCAATGATTTAAAGGGTGTTGGTAAAGTTGCGTTACAACGTGGCCCTATTACATTGGCAAGAGATGTTCGGTTTGGGGAAAATATTGACATGCCAGTCTCTATTGCCACAGATAAAGACGGTTTTGCAATAGTTACTCCAGTTGACACTGAAGTACCATGTAATATGGCATTCTCCGTTGCTACAACAGATGGTGGTTCCTTTACTGTCATGGATTACGCCTCTGCTGGACAAACCTGGGATAACAATTCCCGTTATGCGACATGGCTGCAAACAGCGATGGATACTGGCATTACAGAAGGCGTAGAATATGGTTTGGAAAGCAAAAACAGTGGTTTGATGATGTCTGTTACCCTGAGCAACAATAACGTGGAACGGGGTACAGAATTAACCGACCCTATTCCAGATAACCAGATTTGGAAATTCCAAAAATCTGGCGAATATTACCAGATTGTTAACCCAGCTACCGGAAAAGTATTAGCATATGATACATCAGCTTCTTCTAGCAATGGTGCCAATGTTCTTGTACAGGACAATACCGGTGCTGACAATCAATTATGGAATGTATTTAGTACCCAACAAGGTTACATTACCATTGCCAGCAAAGTGAATCATTGTTTGGTCTCTGAAGCTGGTGATAGCAATAATATTCATTTATGGGAAGATGTTGCAAATCCAATGCAATCCTGGAAATTGATTTCCACAGAAACACCAACAGTGGACAAATCCGCCTTGGAAAACCTGTACAACAGCCTGAAAGATACGGATTTAAGCCAGTATAAAGATGGCAGCGCAAAAGATACTTTTAAAGCGGAACTGGAAAAAGCAGCTACATTGTTGGGAAGTGATACCGCTACCCAAGATGAAATCAACAACGCTGTAACCAGATTGCAGACAGCATTTGACGCATTGGAGAAAAAACCAGTGGATAAGCATATCCTGCAATATGTTATTGAACAGGCAATTGCGAAGAAGGACACAGATGAATACAAAAATGTAATTCCAGCAGTAAAAGAAAGCTATGATAAGGCACTGGAAGAAGCACAGGCAGTGTATAATGATCCAAACGCAAGTCAGGAAGAAGTAAACCAGGCATATGCGGAAATGATCAAACAAATCCAAAACCTGAACAAACAAGCAGGGGATAAAACAGAACTGCAAGCGTTATACGATCAGGTAAAAGATACGGATCTGGATCAATACCTAGATGGGGAAACAAAAGAGAACTTTAAGACAGCGCTGGAAGCAGCAAAAGATGTCTTGGATGACGAAAACGCATTGGTAAAAGATGTGGAAACAGCGTATAACAACCTGAAAGCATCCTATGAAGCACTGGAGAAAAAACCAATAGGAGAAGTGGATAAAACCATCCTAGAAAAGGTAATTGCAGAAGCAAACCGTCTGAAAGGGACAGATGAATACAAAAATGCGATTCCATCAGTGCAACAGAGCTTTGACAAAGCATTGGAAGAAGCACAGAATGTATATGATAACCCATCTGCAACCCAGGAAGAAGTAAACACTGCATGGCAAACCTTGCTGAAAGAAATCCATAAGCTAGGATTCCAAAAAGGTGACAAGACAGCTTTACAGGAACTGTATAACCAGGTAAAAGACACCGACTTGAGCCAGTACCGTGATGGAGCAGCGAAAGAGAACTTCAAAACAGCATTGGCAAATGCGGAAACGGTATTGGCAGATGAAGAAGCAATGCAGAAGGAAATTGACAAAGCATACAATGACCTGAAAGCAGCCTATGAAGCATTGGAAAAACTGGCAGACAAGAGCCAGTTAAAAGAACTGCTAGACGAATGTGCAGGATACCAAAAAGAAGAATACACCCCAGCAACATGGGAAGTATTTGCAGGGATTCAAGAAAAAGCACAGGAAGTCTATGAGAATGCCAATGCGAGCCAGGAAGAAATAAACGCAGCGATCGATGAACTGTTAAGCGGAATGTTGCAACTGCGATTCAAAGCGGACAAATCAATTTTGGAAACTGTAATAAAGGTAGCAGGAGAAATTGATGGAAGCAGCTACACAGCAGAAAGCTATGGAATACTGCAAGCAGCAGTAGCAAAAGCGAACGAAGTGATGGCGGATGAAAACGCAAGCCAAGAGGAAGTAGATGCAGCAACAACAAGAGTACAAGAAGCAATGAAAGGGTTGGTAACAGTAGAAACACCAGCCGAAAATAATCATGCAGACGGTACACAAACAGGGCAAGAATCTACCACACCAAAAGCAAACACAGCAAAAACAGGAGATTTTGCTCCAATTGCGGGCTTAGCAGCGATCACTTTAGCTGGTGCAGCATTATTGCTTACTCGTAAGAAAAAATAACATCTTACACAATTGAATAAGGCAAAAAGGCATCGTTTAAAACGATGCCTTTTTATGTAGTAATGCAATCGAGCAAATTTGTTCCATAATGCTTTATCTTGGGTTAAAAACAACACGATTAATAGAACAGATATCATGATATTTTGTGGATGTTATAATTCCTTTTTTATTGACCTCTGATGTAATGCAACATACAAAGAAGAATGTTTTTTATGATTTTTCATATATTAAAATTAGAAGCCAAAACAATTTACTAAAACACCAATAAAGGGGGGTTATAAATGAAAAAAACAACAAAAATTTATTTATTCTCGATTGTTTTCACCTTATTAGTAGGTGGAATTTCTGGTTTACTGATACGGGATGGAATCAATGCTTATGATGCTAACATCATCAAACCTCCACTGACACCTCCTAATCTAGTATTTCCAATTGTTTGGTCCATTCTTTATCTTCTTATGGGAATTGGCATTGCCTGTATTTTAACGATAGATGGGCCACAGCGTTTAAAAACCAGAACATTATTGGTTTATATTGCGCAATTATTTTTTAATTTCTGCTGGAGTTTGATTTTTTTCAACGCACAAGCTTTTTTATTTGCATTTATCTGGCTGATAGCACTATGGATTCTGATTCTTATAATGATTTTGCTTTTTGCCAAACAGAGTAAATGGGCTGCATGGCTACAACTCCCCTACCTCATCTGGGTCAGCTTTGCTGGCTATTTAAATTTAGGGGTATGGATACTCAATTAAAGATCTTTTTTCATATCATTAAAAACCTTTTCACCAAACATGCTTTTTGTTGTTGTGAAAAGGTTTTTCTTATGGCCTTTTACTTCTTTTTCATTTTTCATGATTCATTGTTTCTAAGATCAATTTTACCGCAGATTGCAGCCCATGTTCTTCCCTTATTTTTTCGGATAGTTCTTGGGCTGTTTGCAGCCGTTCCTCATAATGGTTTTCCATATCATGGATACTACAAATTACCTCTTGCTCCCTGATATGCTTTCCGTCCAAAGGTTTACATGCTACCCCAAGATCAAAAAGGATGTTGGCAAACCCAATCTGGTCGAGGACATGTGGCACAGGGATGGATGGAACGCCATAGATTAACGTAGCTGCCGCCGTTCCAAAACCACAATGATGTACAACCATTTTACACTTTTGGAATAAATAACTATGAGGAATAGAACCCACTGCAATCATTGTGTCTGGCAGCTTATATTCTTTTAATGTTTTTTGAAATCCTTGAATCATTGCCCTCTCACCACATTTTTCAAAAGCTTTGACAAAAGCGTCTAATTTTGCAGTTTCTGCTTTATCTTCAAACGACATTGCGCCAAGGGCTAAAAGAATTGGCTTTTCTCCAGATTTCAGGAATTCTCGCAGTTTTTCATCTGGTTCATATCCTTTCGCTTCTTGATACCAAAAGCCAGTGAGGATATGTTGCGGTTCCCAGTAAGGATTGCGCTGTTTTACATAAGTACTAATGGGGATTAAATCCAGTTGTTTAGACATTATTTTACCAATGTCCTTGGCAGGTTTTAAACCATATTGTTTTCTGATTTTATTATAGGGTTTTGCAATTTGCTTTGCGATAAAACCGCCAAATACTCTATCCATGAATGTTTTCGGCTTTCGTGCCTGTGGTATCATCTCTGTTTGGAGAGTAACATTTACGATTGGAATATTTAAAACCTCCGCTTCGGTAGCTCCCATCTGGGAATGGGAAACAATGATAAGGTCTTTTCCAACAGATGCTTGATAGACTTCTCTTGAAGATTGTTCCACAATTTTGAATACAAACCGCATGGTTTTTAACATACTGAGGGCAGGGTTCTTATTTTTTCCTCGGATAATTGCTGCTTCTTTTTCGATATCTATATCTGGACCAATCGGTATAAATTTGACACCGGAAGATTCTATCAAGTTTTTCCAGCATGGGTGGGAGCCTAGTACAACTTCACATTCATGTTGAATTAGTTCTTGCGCAAGGTATATATAAGGTTGGACATCTCCTCTTGTACCCATCGTAAACATCGCTATTTTTTTCATAAAGCTTCCTCCTACAGGAATGGTTGTTCTACTAAATTAAGTTGGTGATATCAAATATCCCAGCTAATCTCTTTAAACGCAACAGATGAAACTATTGTTCCAATTGTAACCCATCCCACAATTTTTCCCTGGAATATTATTGCAATGGAATATTATTTTTTTGCTGTTGTTCTTTTCGAAAATGCGCTGGTGTGACACCATACCGTTCTTTAAATAATTTATAAAATGGCGCTGGATTCAAATATCCTACTTTTACCGCAATTTCCTCTACAGACAAGCTGCTATTTGATAAAAGCTCCTGTGCTTCATTCAATTTGTTTGTAATAATAATTTCATTAAAGGTCTTTCCTGTCGCCTTTTTAATCAAGCGGGAAAGGTATTTTTCAGAATAATG
Organism: Clostridium facile; assembly: GCF_014297275.1. NCBI lineage: Bacteria > Bacillati > Bacillota > Clostridia > Eubacteriales > Clostridiaceae > Clostridium > Clostridium facile. The sequence continues at coordinate 728,126 of NZ_JACOQK010000001.1, read as the reverse complement.
GAACTGCTCCGCAACTTCTGGCAATGTGGCTGTGTGATAATGTTGATTCAGATAGGATAAAATAGAAAATATTTTTTTCTGATGTTCCTGAGAAGATTGCTGTAACTCCATTTTCGTAAAATAGCTCCGGGCTATTTTTCGAAAAGCGATTGCCAAATAAAATTTGATCATGGTTTCATGTCCAATTTGGTCGTTAAAAAATTCCTCTACAACCCCCTTTATTGGAATAGCAATATCGTTTTCCGGATCATAAGGGCAGTACATAAAATCATTTAATTGATTGATTTGATAAAGGTAATCCATAAAAAAGTCGGAAAAGAGTTTATTGTCAGATAAAAGTTGCAAAAAAGACTGGTCGAACGCCTCTTTGGTAATTTGGATGTTAAATACCACATCATCAATGCTATTTACACAAAGATGGTGCCCAATATTAGGGTTGAGCAAAAGGGCATCCCCTTTGTTTAACACCAGTTTGGAGTTAGCAAAATAGTTTGTTGCTGTCCCCTGATATACATAAACCAACTCAAAACAATGATGCCGATGAAAATATATGTAATCCTTTTGATGGGGATAATATGGATGGGGAAATACCTTAATTTCTTTTTCTTTCCATTGGTTATTTGGGGCAACTTCATGCTTTTTAATATAATCTACTGCTTTTTTCTGCCTCTCATCAAAGTGTTCCATTGCCTCTTTGGAAGAAAACAGCTTTTGAAAGCTAGCTACCATTTGTTCGATTGTTTTCATTGTATCTACTCCTAAGGTTACCAAAAGAGAGAATTTTGGCGTGTTGATGTGATTGTTTCTGAACCTGTTACTATTATATAATTATGTCATTCAATCGTCAATCAAAATTATTGTATATCACAAAGGAGAGGATGTCATGAATAAGAAAAACCGATATATCTCTGGGCTATTAGCTGTAGCTTTGGGTCTTTCTGTTACAGCAGGCAGCTTTACCTCAGTCGCCGCAACAGAACAGCCAGTAACCCAGTTGGTAGAAGCGCAGGTGGGACATCAGACCAATCCAATTGGAATTGAACAAAACCCAATATTTAGTTGGAAAATGCAATCAAAACAGATAGGTGCTTCCCAGCAGGCTTATCAGATTGTAGTACATAAGGGCAATGAAAACGGCGAAATTGTTTGGGATACTGGAAAACAGCAGGATACCAAATCCACCGCAATCCAGTATAATTTTGATGGCAATGCAAAACAGTTGGAGCCACAGACCAGATATTATTGGACCGCTACTGTATGGGATCAGGACGGCAAAACCAGCCAGACCGAACCAGCATATTTTGAAACTGGTTGTAATTGGGACGGTGCTTCCTGGATTACCATCCAAAACTATGAGGACGGAATGGATTCCTTGCTGTTCCGTACAGAACAAAAACTAAGTGGAAAAGAAGTTGCTTCCGCTCGGTTATATATCACAGGATTAGGCGATTATGAAGCCTATATTAATGGCAAGGAAGTACAGGGTGAACTTAATTCTATTTTAGCTCCCGGATGGACGGACTACAGCAGCTATACTCATTACCAGACTTACGATGTTACAGATTACTTTGCAAACGATGACCAAACCGTTACCCTGGGTGCTATTGTGGGAACTGGTTGGTACGACAGCGCATTAGTTGATGCAAAAGCCAACGGATATGCTGCTGCCATTGGTGATGAGGAACTGATGGAACGTTGCTTATATGCCAAAATGGTAATTACCTATGCGGATAACACGACCCAAGAAATTGTTACCGATAATGAAAACTGGAAAGCTAGCAGTATCACGCCATATGAAGAGGATGGTATTTATGAAGGGGAAACCTTCAACGCTTCCGTTGCGGCAGATTTGGAAGGCTGGAACCAATCCGGTTACGATGTTTCTAACTGGTCCTCTATAGAAACATTACAATATAAAGGGAATGTTACCGCAAGTGATGATGGTATCATTTACGATTATCAGGAGCTTCCAATGGAATCCGCTTATTCCTATAACACTTCTGATATTATCACAGCGGATGCAGGCAGCAATTATGCCCAAGGGGAGATTGATTTCACTAAGGCAAACTCCTATCAACCTGGTGACGAAATCCATTTGAAGGCTGGAGATACCCTAATCGCTGATTTTGGGCAGAACGCTTCTGCAACTGTTGCACTTCAGGTTTCTGCTCCTGCTGGAACCAAAATTTCCATGCAGCCTGGGGAATGTTTAAGTGACGGCAAAGACGGCAGCTTTACCAAAGGTACATTAATTCCTGGCGCATGTGCTGGTAGAGGATTCCGTTATATCGCTTCTGGTGAAGGCGTAGAATCTTATCGGGCACAATTCCACTTTACTGGATACCAGTACCTCGAAATCAAGGCAGATCAGGATATTACGTTATATAACCTTTCCTCTATGGCAGTTTCTTCTATCGATAAAGAAACCGGTTTCATTGAAACTTCTGATGAATTGCTGAACCAGTTCATTTCCAATTCCAAATGGAGCCAGGTCAGCAACTTTAACTCCGTCCCAACTGACTGTCCAACCCGTGAATACTATGGTTGGTCTGGAGATGCCCAACTATTTGCGGAATCCGCTATGTACCATTTTGATTCTGCTAATTTCCTAGGAAATTATATTGATATTATGAACGATTTCTATAATACCTATGGAGTTTATGGCAATATCATGCCAATGCACACCAATAGCTTCTTCAACAAATTGATTGGAGCGGGCTGGGCGGATGCCAGTATTATCATCCCTTGGGTTTATTACCAACAGACAGGGGATCTCTCCTTTGCAAAAACCTATTGGAAGCAAATGACCGAATACACTGACAAAATCGCTGCCAATGGCCATTCTTACTCCCTAGGTGACTGGTGCGGCATTGGGGAAAGTTCTGGAACCCCATTTACTGCAAATGCCTATAATATTTTAATCAACGATTTGATGTCAAAAATGGCAAAAGCACTAGGCTACCAAGATCAAGCAGATAAATATGCACAAAATGCAGAAAGCAAACGTCAGGAAACCATCGAAAAATATGTTACTCCAGAAGGGGACGTGCTTTGCGCCTCTGCGGATGGTGGCGGGGAAGGCTATGTAGATAATGCACAAACAGCACTTGCCTGGGCAATCAAATTAAAACTCTATCACACAGAAGAACAAAAACAAGCAATTCTTTCCAACTTGGCCGCTAGTGTGGAAAATGAGAATCAGTCCGTTTCCACTATTAGAGGAGAAAACACACTTTCTACTGGATTCTTAGGAGTAAACGTTTTACTCCCCGCTCTAAGTGAAACAAGCAATAGCGGTACAGCGTATAACTTGATGACCAATGATGATATGTATACCTTCCTGTATTCTGCCGCACATGGAGCAACTACCATTTGGGAACGTTGGGATATCTGGACAGAAGAAAATGGCTATGATACCTCAAATGTTTCTCAAAACCACTATTCCTATGGTGCAGCTTCTGAATGGCTGTATGAATATGCAGCTGGAATCCAAAAAGATGAGGAAAATCCAGGATTTAAACACTTCATCTTACAGCCAGAAGTGGATGATAGTTTAAGCTATTTGAATGGGTCTTATGATTCCTATTATGGTAAAATTGTTTCCAACTGGAAAGCAGACCAAGGAGAATTGACTTCTTATGAAACAGTAGTTCCTGCTAATACAACTGCAACTTTATATCTTCCAGTCAGTGAACAGGCTGTCACAGAGTTTACAGCAGTAAATGGCGTTCATTTTATAGGCATGGAAGAACACAATGGTAAACTGGCAGCAAAATTTGAATTGCAGGCAGGCGGTTATCATTTTGCAGTAAAAGATGGAAAACTTATGGTATCCATTGCAGATGGTTATGTAGTGAAAACCAATAAATCCATTTTAGATAAAGTAATTGCGTATGCAGAAACACAACAAAGTTCTCCAGAATTTGATAATGTGATTGCAGATGTTCAGAAATCTTTCACACAGGCTTTCGAAAACGCAAAAACAGTTTCCAATAATGTAGCTGCATCTCAAGAAGAAGTAGATACAGCATGGCAGACCTTATTAAATGAAATCCATAAACTAGGCTTTGTGAAAGGGGATATTTCTTCCTTAGAATCCCTGGTAGCATTGGCAGAAACCTACGACATGGATGACTATGTAGAAGCGGGCCAGGCAGAGTTCCAGGAAGCATTGAAAGCAGCACAAGATTTGTTAGCAAATAAAGATAATGCAATGGCGGAAGAAATAGAAACAGCAGAAAACAATCTGTTAAATGCAATGCTGAACCTGAGATACAAAGCAGATAAATCTATCCTGGAAGAAGTCCTTGCGGAAGCAAACAAAGTAGATGCAAACGCATATACAGCAGAAAGCTATGCAGCATTACAAGCAGCAGTAGCAGAAGCAAGCGATGTATACAACAACGAAAACGCAACCCAGGAAGAAGTAGATGCAGCAGTAACAAGTGTACAAACAGCAATGGATAAGTTGGTAGCAGTAGATGGAACACCTGCAGAAACTCCAACCGAAGGCAATGATACAGCTGGAACACAGACAGGACAGGAATCTACTACACCAAAAGCAAACGCAGCGAAAACAGGCGACTTTGCACCAATTGCTGGAATGGCAGCATTGGCAATAGCAAGCGGAGTGTTATTGTTCACTCGTAAGAAAAAATAGTCCAATCAGAATGTTTACTTACTTCACCTTCCTTTTATAATAAAAGATTCCTAACTTTGTCAATTGATAAAGTTAGGAATCTTTTTTAGCGGCTAGATTTATAACTTCAAAATGAAATCAAGAGAGTTTTATAAACTAATATTGATAAAGAGAACACACCTATTTTTAAGTTTCTATTTTGTTACCCTATTGATTAATTTTAGAAAATAATCGCCTCTTATCTCAGTACTCAAAGCTGTTATAAGAGGCGATTTTTTGAATAAACTTATTGGTAACCAAATTCTATGCTTTTCATCACAAAAGCCATTTGTTTGATGGATTCTATAAAATAAATTTTATTGGAGAATCCATCATAACATTTATCTTTCAGTTTGTATCATTTTATAAATCCACTTTTTCAAATCGTTTGGCTGAGATTCGGTATGCAAAAAACAGAGATACCACATAACACAGGATACCAATCATTAAAATAGGGGTTTGTAATAGCAAATCCTGCAAGGCATAACTGTCCAACCAAGAGAAAATAGGAATATGAGCAGAAGTTTCTACCGCTATCATAAGCAGAACCATAGGTAACGCAGCGATTACAAAAGATTTTCCCGCTTTGTATCCACTTTTATAATACGAAGTAAAAAAGATAAAATCAAATATGGCATAGATAATCAATCCGAAACCATACCAAGCGATTGTAGCATCCATCCCCACCACATTGTTTGGCATACCAACAGCATTCCTGAGGAAAACAAATGGAATGGAAATCAATAGTTGAAAAAGCTGGATTGAGAGAATCAACATACATTTTCCCATCACAACCTCCCGTTTGGTTACAGGGAGGATAACGGTATACCAAATATCATTGGTTTCCCGCGCATATAAAAAAGTAATATAAGGTGCTAAGCAGCCAAACATAAAAATAACGGTATAAGGATAAGATGGCACAATCACAAGACATCCCAGCAAAGCGAATATGAGAGAGGTTGGATGGGCTGCTAAAACCAATTCTTTATAAAGAAGTTTCATCCAAGTTTCTCCTTTCTGTCCTCAACATAATTTCCTCCAAAGTCAAAGGATTCCTATCTCCAGGTTCTTTTAAATGATGAAATGATTGGAGAAACGTCTGTTTATCTGTGCTTTTTAATACATGCCCATTTTGGATATAGGTAATATCGTCAGCACAACGATCCAAGTCTGAAGTGATATGGGTGGAAAAAAGAATAGACCGTTTTCCATCCTTGACGATACGAGTAAAAATGTGTAGAATCTCATCCCGTGAAATGGGGTCCAATCCTGAGGTGGGTTCATCGAAAAGATAAAGCTGAGCGTTGTGAGAAAGCGCCAAAGCTAACAAATATTTTACTTTCATACCATTGGATAGTGCCTTAAACTGTTTGCGTTCATCTAAAGCAAATTGATTCCGGTAATTTTCATATTTTTGTTGATCCCATTCTGAATAAAACTTTCTAGTCACATAGGTAATAGAGGAAAGTTTTTTTAATGGATAAAAGTCAATTCCTCCAAATACAACACCAATTTTTTGTTTCCATTGCTGTTCCTTTTGAAAAAAGTTCTGTCCCATCATGGTTACGGTTCCAGATTCCGGTTGTACTATGTTTAAAATAGATTTTAAAATTGTACTTTTTCCAGCTCCATTTTTTCCAATCAACCCCATAATATGGCCAGGTTTTAAGGTAAAGGAAACATCTTCTAGAGTGAAACCTGGATAATGTTTGGAAAGATGTTCCACTCGAAGCAATTCGTTCATGGAATTTCCTCCTTTTCATCAGTGTCGAGGATATCTTTTAAAAAAGCGATATTCTGTAGGATGGTGTCTCCTGAAATTAAGGCGATACCAGCACTTGCTGGATTTTCATCCCCTAACACCACCAAAAGGTCTCCTGGATTGATATGGAAAACCTCTCTCGCCTTTTTTGGCAAAACAATTTGCCCCCGTTCACCAACCTTAACCGTACCAAAAAGATGTTTTCCCTTGGGTGGAATCGGCATCTGTTCCTCTTTTGGATTAAAATGAATGAAATCATCTAGCGATACATCATAAAGCGATGCTAGTGCATCACAATTGAGGAGATCTGGCATAGTTTCCCCCGCTTCCCATTTTGCTACTGTCTGTCGGGATACTCCTATTTTTTCCGCCACTTCTTCCTGGGAATATTTATGGTATTGCCGCAAAGCGGTTAAATTTTGAGAAATACAATTTGATTGTTTTTTCATATTTTTCAAACCTCCTGCCATTATTATAACGTATTGTATCAGAAATTCTACCAACTGTCCTTAACAAAAAATGTTTGTTTTTATTGCGGTACTTTCTATCATGATAAGCAAAATAGAATTTACCAAACTATCTATACTTCATTCTGATAACATACCGCACTACTTGTTTCATTCAAATAAACTTTTTTCTGTCATTTAAGAATGGATAATATTAGAAAAAAAGTTGCCCATTATTTTATTTACATTCTATTCGATTTGGATTCACAACTTATTTGAATCCAATTTAAAAAGGGTTCGTATTGATTTGTTATGCTATCGAAAAAGTCAATGTTTAAAGCACTGAAAAATGGAGGAAGAAAAGATGGAAGATTCTAAAAAAATATATTGGGGTGTGGGGATTACCTTGCTTGTATTTCCAATTATGGGGATTGCAGCAAATGCTATTTTAGGGGTTTTTGGTTTACAGCTCCGAATGTGGCTAATGGTTTGCATTGTAGTTTGCTTAGGGATTGATATTATTGTAGCTTTAGGGGCAATCTGGTGGAAAGTAAACTGTAACCACCGCTCAATTGCTACCATACTACTTCCTTTTATGCTGATTATTGGCGGGGCTGTGCTATATTTTGGGGCGATGATAAGCGCTTTTGCCTATGAACCAGAGCATGTTGTAGAAATCAAAGGAACTAAAATGATAGCAAGGGTGGATTCTTTTTTAGATAAATCCGCTTATTATTATCCATACAAAAATTGGCTGGTTTATGGGAAAGAGCAATTAGGATATGCCTATTTTGGTAGTGGAGGCACAGATCCTTATGAGTATGAGGATAATCCAACACCAATTAGGTGCCATATTGAAGATGAATACGGTAATATTTTGTTAGCATATGGATATTAATATGGAACGTATTTTATCTTTTTAATGATTACAAAATGATATCATTTCCATGAAAAGAAATTCAATTTGTCATTTTTCCAGTTTTGTTGATTACATTTTATAAAATTTTTATAGAAAATATCTTTTTTCTATTGACAATAATAGTGGATTGTATTGTATAATAAAGGTAATGAATTCATGATATATCCGTTGAACAAGACTGGGTTTATAAAAAAGAGATGCGATTGTTGAAAGGATAAGGCAGTATTATTTTTTTATTTTGATTTTCGACAATATTCTACTTATTTTTTCGTTTCTATCAAATGAAAAGGAGGAACAACCATGCGGGATAAAGCGTTTGCTATCATAGAGGAAATAAAAAAAGCGGTATTGGGCAAGGATGATGTTATCCAAAAAATACTCATGGTGATTTTGGCAAAAGGCCATATTTTATTAGAGGACAATCCAGGGGTAGGAAAAACAACAATGGCACTGGCTTTTTCCAAAGCGATGGAATTGGATTATAAGAGAATCCAGTTTACACCAGAAATTATGCCTGCTGATGTAGTTGGGTTTTCGGTTTATCAAAAAGATACTGGAACAATGGAATATCAGCCTGGAGCAATTTTATGCAATCTATTTTTAGCGGATGAAATCAACCGTACTAGCTCCAAAACGCAAAGTGCTTTGCTGGAGGCAATGGAAGAAGGGAGTGTGACTGTAGATGGAATTACCCGGGAAATTCCTCAGCCATTTACTGTTATCGCTACCGAAAACCCTATGGGTTCCGCTGGCACCCAATTGTTGCCTGAATCCCAATTAGACCGCTTTATGGTACGCCTTTCCATAGGGTATCCAAAGTTGGAAGACGAAGTGGAGATTTTAAAGCGGTTAAAAGGAAAATCTGGCTTGGAAGAAGTCCATTGTGTTGTAACCGCTTCTGATTTATTGGAGATGCAGCAACAGGTAGAAGAAGTTCATATAGATGATTCCATCTATGAGTATATCGCGCGTTTGGTAGTCGCAACCCGAGACCACCCCCACATCCGTATGGGGGTAAGCCCACGTGGTTCCATTGCCTTGGTTCGGCTTTCCCGTGCAGCGGCATGGATCAATAACCGTGATTATGTAGTTCCCAAAGATATAGAACAGATTTTATATGATGTTTTAGAACATAGGCTAGTGTTAAATGCCCAAGCTAAAGTAGAGGGTACTACCAAACACAGCTTACTCCAGGAAATTTTAAAATCTACCCCAGCTCCAAAATTGGTATAAGGGGTGGTTTTATGTGGAAAAACCGTTTCACCTACGGCCTAATTTTATTGGCCATGATTTTGTTTATTATCTTTTTAAAGGAATATCTTTCGTTTTTTGTACTGATATTTTTCCTCATTCTTCCTGTAATCTCCTTGCTATTGCTTTTGATAGAAAAAAACCAGGTAGAACTGGCGTTCCAGTTGTTTCATTCGATTGTAAAGCGGGAGGAACAGGCAACACTGCAGCTCTCAGTGAAAAACCGATGGGCGTTTTTACCAATTCCAGTTCGTATTACCCTTCAAGTAGAAAACCAACTATTTCAGGAAACCAGCCAGGAAACCTTGCTGCTGCCTGCTGGAAGAAAAACACAGGTTTTACAACAACCAATATCATCTACTCACTGTGGAAGAATTTCTGTCCATATCCGCGAAGTAAGGATTTATGACCCTTTACGGCTATTCTATTTCCGAAAAAAACAACTTCCAGAACGCCGGTTTTTCCTTGTGATGCCAGCCATAGTTCCTCTTTCCTTGGAAGTAGGCCCCCAACTGGAAGAGAATATGGAAAGCGACCGTTTTTCTACGAAAAAGCCAGGAGATGATCCAGCTCAGGTATTTGAAATCCGCCCTTACCATCCAGGGGACCGAGTCCATCGGATACACTGGAAACTTTCCTCCAAAATGGATGAATTGATGGTAAAGGAATACAGTTTGCCAATTGCTGCTCGTATTTTGTTTTTAGTAGCAGGAACCCCGCTAAAAATGCTAGATGATATGATGGATATCGTGACCTCTATGCTTAATTTTTGCCAACAGAATGAATTGGAATATTCTTTTGCTTGGTATGAAGAAAATAAAGGGCCTGTTTTTGTGCCAATTTCGGACGAAGAAAACCTCACTGTGACATTATCCTGCTTGTTTTCCGTCAAGGAGCAAAAAGGAAAATCTTTACTAGAACAAATGGGCAACGGAGGGAATGGAATCTCCCATTTACTTTATCTTTGTGGGCAGCCTGATCTCAAACTGATGGAACAGTTTTCAGAGATTGCCCCGAATATCCGCCGCACTGTGCTGCAAGTAGACAATGAAACCGTAAAGGAATTGCCAACGGAATGGGAACGGATTCTCGTAAACCCATCCCAATTAGAAACAAGTTTATTGCAGCTTTTACTATAGCCAAGGGGGAAATCAGGGATGAAACACAAATTGACCAAAACAAAGCCAGGGTTATTATTAGGGAAGATAGAAACATCACAAAAGGAGCCTTCCCCTGTTTCCCGTTATCTATTTTATCTATTATTAAGCCTATTAGGGGTAGGTGGAATGTTTGGCTGTTTCTTAACCGCATTTTCCATCCCGTTGGACTGGGCACTATTCTCCGTTTTTACCTTGATTTTTGTAATGGTATTTCCATGGATTATGATTCAGAAACGGTTTAAATTATGGATTGTAACAGGAATCACTATTTTAGGGATGCTATCTGTATTGCTATTCCATTCCTATGTACAAAATGGTATCCTGTGTATTTATAACCGAATTGTTTCCACCTACATGGAAAATTCCAAATACCAGTTTTTTGTTTTTTCCCTTTCGATATCGGAACAAGAACAGCAACTATTTTGTACCGTTACTTTGATTTTCCTAGCATTTTTTATGGTGCTTTTATTGGATTTTTTCCTTACCCAATTTCAGCACACTATCGTTGCTGTTCTACTTACAATTCCATTTATTGGTGCGGCATTAATCTTTAATATCATGCCTAACTTAGTTGCGGTAGGTATGCTGCTTTGCTTTTGGGCTTTCCTTTTGTTTGGAAGAATATTGTTTCAAAATACAAAAGGAAAACGGAAAAAAAGCCGGATTGGGGGAAGAAATTATATCCATCCAGCAGCAATTTCAATTGTGGCGGTATTTTCTGCTTGTATGGTTGCGATTTTCACCTGCTTTCCCAGTGAAAGTTATCAACGAGCTCCTATTTGGGATAACTTGCAAACTCAATTAAAAGAAGTTTCTACCACATTTTCCAACCTGTTCTCCAAAAGTGGCCAAGTAGGAAATGCCACCAATTACGTAAATTTGCGAACAAGTGGAAATATTGAGTATACAGGAGACACTGTATTACAGGTAAAATCCGATAGTATTAAAACAAGAACCTATTTAAAAGGATTTGTGGGCAGTGTTTATGATGGGGATGGCTGGCGATTGTTAGAAGGAGAGGAATTATCCCGTTATCCAGAAGGGCTTCCACAAGCGCAGTTATTTTCAGAACAGTTGATACAAAACTTGCCTATGGGAGACGAAATCGGCCGTATTAATCAACAGATGGAAATAAAAAATATTGCAGTCAATTCCAAATGTGTTTATTTGCCATATGGGATTAGCAACCACAATGATGGTTTGGAACGGATGGAACCGGTGCAAGATGGATTTTACCGCGCCAAAGGGTTAGGAATAAAAGAATACCAGGTTACTTATTACCCTGACCTAAAAGATGACGCAGAAAATCTTACCCTATATGACCGTATTGCCTATCAACTCAATATACAAAGCAGTTCTGTAATGCAGCAGTATCATTTCAATCATAAAGATTGGAGTGTGGAACAAAAGGATAATTGGAGATGGTCGGACGAAATCAATGATACTGGAATTTTTAGTAGTCAAGCGGTAGACACAATCCAAACAGTACAGGAATATACCAATTTTGTATCCGATACCTATACCCAACTTCCAGAACATCTTCGAAACGAATTGCTCCAATATCTGGAACAAAATGGACTGGAAAGTTCATCTAGGGAACTGGATTCCCGTTTCATTTCGGATGTACTGCGGCTAGTCCACAGTTCCAACCGGTATACTCTTACTCCAGGAGATACCCCAGAAGGGGAAGACTTTATTACATATTTTTTATTCCAAAACCATCAGGGATATTGCCGACATTTTGCTTCCGCTGTTACTGCACTGTTCCGGGCGGCTGGAATACCAGCAAGATATGTGGAAGGATATACTGTATCCCCTACGAATGCCCAAAATAAAGACGGTTGGTATAATATTCCGGACTCCAGTGCCCACGCTTGGGTAGAGATTTATTCCAGTGGCATAGGATGGATTCCGATAGAGGCAACGCCGGGGACAGATAATCGCAACAACAATAATACTTCTTTACAATATTATTCTGATACTGTGCCCGAAGAGCAGGATACATCTTCTTCTACCTATTCCGAAACTCCAAGCCCTTCCCCAGGGATTCAAATGGAAGTAGAACAGGAAAAGGGAATCCATTGGAAAGGCTTTATACCATATGCAATCGTAATCGTTATTTTCCTATTAAGTACAATAGGATTGATTACGAACCGAAAAGTAAAAGTATCTCATCGAAAAAAACAACTTCTCCAACCAGATAGGAATAAAGCAGTATTAGGTGCGTATCAATATATCGAAAAAATGATCCAATTCCACACACCAAAAGCTGATATTTCTAAACGAATGCCAACAAACCTGTATCAACTAGTATTAAAAGCAAGGTTTAGCCAACATACCATAACTCAACAAGAATTAGATTCCATTTTAGACTATACCCATCGTTTAGAAAGAAAACTCTACGAACAGCTCCCCTTTTATAAGCAGTTTATGGCGAAATATTGGAAAGGGCTATTTTGACGCAATTGGTCCATAAAAGATATATTAAGAACTATCATCTTTCAACTGATTTCCAAACAGCAATATGATAGTTCACATCAAAAAAGTTCTAAAAGGATACTGCCAAGAGTTCCACTATTGATACCCCTTGTTCCATAACATAGAAATGGACAATCGTCATACAGAAAACTCTCTGCCATAAAACATGCAGGGGGTGTCAAAATTCTTTTATTGACCAATACTATTAGTGGTTTTTTCCAATTTAAGCTATATAACAAAAACCTCCTAGAGTATTTTTATTCTAGGAGGTTTTTATTTTTTATTTGTAAATGATAAAGAAAATTATCACGGAAGGATAAATTTCAAACTAGTATTATTATATTCTACAAAATTTGATCTAATGCCGCAAATTGTTTTGAGGCCTGCTGTATGAGTTCATCTGGCTGGAAAGGTGGCATTTGCTCTAATTGGTCTGCCATCTGCTGTGGGTCTATTGTTTTTAAGTCATGTAACTCTAATACGAACTGGCTTGGTACATCTGCCAAAGTGTTTCTGGTTTTAAAATCATAGATAATAGGCAGCACTTTTTTCCCTGCAAGCCATCCTAAAATAATACTATGGAACCTAGTCCCCACTATAATTTCCGACTCATAAAACAGCGAGCAACATTCTTCTAAGTTAGTATCATAAAAATAAGTGGACAGGTTTTCCTGATATTCGGATGGAATTTTTCCTATCATCCGTTGGATTGCGGTTTCATCTCCTTGCATTTTACAGAAGGAAACAAATTGAACCAAATAGCCTTTTTTCAAGTAACAAATTGCAAGATTTTGAAGGAAAGTTTCATAGTCCTTTTGATATTGGCAAATGCTGTACTTCCCTCCCCTATCCTTGAGGTCAATAGCGGAAATCAAAACTTGTTTTTTTGTAGGTGGACGATGCTTTGGTTGGTAGTTAAAAACAACATCTGGTGCCCAAGTGATATTATTGTGATTTGGAAACAAATTTTTTGAATACTGGTCCCGAAAGCAAATCCCTGTATATTGGCGGAATAGTTGTTCATACTGCTGGTAGTATTCTGGATTCTCATAAGGGCCAAAATTCGCACCAATTACAAATATTTTTTTACTATCCCGAACTAAGCGAGAATCTGCCTGATAAAAATTGCTCCAATCATCAAAATGTTGTACAAATACAGACCCACCAATATGAACAACCGCATCGGAACCGCGAACTATATCATCTCGGTTCCAAGTCTTTTTGAAAATACCGTCTCGAAAGGTAACCGTCTTGTTTGGTGGTGCAATAACAGATAAATTGGTTATATCCTGGTACCTGTGTTGATAGGATTCATCCGCAAACACAAAAAATTTTACTTTGGGATACCGTTTGCACAACAGTTTTACCATCAGGTCATCTCCTAGATTTCCTGCCATATACGCATGGATATATACTTTTTTCAATTATGCCATTTCTCCTTTTTTCTTGTTGAGATATTTAGTATTCCAAAATAAGGAATATTCATACTTTTTCCCTCAAAGGGAAATTGTCTAACATAGACTGTTTTTTTGGGGATTTTAAAGCTTATTTTTCCTATTTTTCAGTTGAACGAAAAGGTATACATTTATTGCAAATTACAGCAATTGATATCTTGGATTACAACAATAAAACCACTTGACAATAAGATACCTGGTTTTCCGTATTTTTTCATCACATAGTACTGTGGTATGGAATTGTTGACACTACCACTAATTTGTATTGTGGTATTCCATTACACCCAATCACTTCAACCGGTCAATCCTGATTGTGATTTTGTTCGCTATATTGGTCATACATAAGGGTTCTGTCTTATTCCAATTATATCTTGTTTATTATAACAGAACTGTTTTTTATGCTCAAGTTTTTTCGAATATGTTTCCATAACTAGAAATTTGTTTGGACATTTTAGAAAAATTAACTGGCTCAAATCAAAAGAAAAAACTGAAAATTAACCAAAAAATAAAACATAGGATTGACAATAAAAAATTTTTCCCTTATAATGGAGAACAGGATGATATGTTAGGTATCTAACAGATAGGTTCCTAACAAAATGGAGGAAAAATAAATGGTAAAATCGAATATTGATGATAAAAACCATGCTGGTAGACTGATTCACATGCTCTCCCATCAATTAAAACGTCAAAGTTTTATAAACGAAGTGGATTGCGGCCTTACAACAGCTCAAAAACATGTTTTGGAATACATCTTAATGGAATCTTTAACTAGGGATGTTTACCAAAAAGATATTGAGGAAAATTTTAAAATACGTCGTTCCAGTGCCTCTGGAATGTTACAGCTTTTAGAGAAAAACGGTTTTATCCAACGGGAAAGCGTCAAACAGGATGCCCGACTGAAAAAGATTATCCCTACCAAAAAGGCAGAAGCGATACGCAGCGTTATCCAAGAAAATATCAACGAGATGGAAACCCAATTACGGGAAGGGATATCTGACACAGATTTTACCATTGGGATGGATGTATTGCGTCAAATGCTTTATAATCTTTCGAAAAATGAAAATAAAATGGAATCTTCTAATATTGGTACCAAACAAGGGTATTAAAGATGAATCCGCCAAAAATGCTTTAACACCACCTTTGATAAACTAGCACTGAAACGATTTTTTTAATAGAAATTTTTAGACAATACTCTTTAAAGCATATTTGAAGTTACAGAAATTCTATAAAAATATAGCGTATAGGAGGTATAGGAATAAATGAAACGAACAATCTTTCAATCCATACGGGAATACAAAAAACAATCTATTTTAGCGCCTGTTTTTGTAGTTCTAGAAGTACTAATGGAAGTATTAATTCCATTGCAGATGGCAAAAATTATTGATGTAGGGATGGCCGGAGACGGCAATCTGCCATACATTATTAAAATGGGGATTATCCTTGTTGTAATGGCAATGTTAGCATTAATATTTGGCGCAGTTGCCGGAAGGTTAGCAGCACAAGCTGGGGCTGGTTTCGCAAAAAATCTGCGACACGATATCTTTTACAAAATACAAGATTTTTCTTTCCATAACATCGACCATTTCTCCACATCCGGGTTGGTTACCAGGATGACAACCGATATTACCAACGTACAAATGGCATACATGATGACCATACGCTTGATGGCAAGGGCGCCTATTATGATTATCCTCTCTTTGATTATGACGCTGACCATCAACGCTCAAATTGCGTTAATTCTGTTGATTACTATTCCAATTTTAGGCGGAATTTTGATTTTCATCGCTAAAAAGGCACATCCCCACTTTATTAAAGTGTTTGATGAATATGATGTGTTGAATAACTCGGTACAGGAAAATGTAAACGCTTCCAGAGTAGTAAAAGCATATGTGCGGGAAGACTATGAAATTGAAAAATTCCACGGTATTTCCAAAGTTGTATTTAATCTGTTTACCAAAGCAGAAAAAATTGTCGCATGGAACTCCCCTGTTATGCAGTTTACCATGTATGCGGTTGTACTGCTAATGGTATTGATTGGAGGAAAAAGTATCATCTTCCAAACCATGGAGACTGGTGAACTAACTAGCGTGATTGTATATGCACTGCAAATCCTTATGTCGTTGATGATGGTCTCCTTTGTATTTGTTATGATTATGATTGCAGAGGCTTCTGCTGACCGTATTAAAGAAGTACTCAACGAAGTTCCAGAAATGCAGAACCAGCCTAACGCACAAAAAACCGTGAAAAATGGGGATATTGACTTTGACCATGTGGACTTCAGCTATGCTGGAGAAGGCGGAAACCTTTCCTTAAAGGATGTGAACCTGCATATTAAATCCGGTCAGACCATCGGGATTATCGGTGGAACCGGAAGCGCAAAATCCACTCTGGTACAGCTGGTCCCAAGATTGTATGATGTGACAAAAGGCTCGGTAAAAGTTGGCGGTGTTGATGTACGGGAATACGATTTGGAAGCCCTGCGTGACCAAGTTTCCATGGTATTACAGAAAAATGTACTGTTTACCGGAACGATTTACGACAACATCCGCTGGGGTGATGAAAACGCCAGCAATGAAGAGGTTCAGCGTGTTTGTAAACTGGCACAGGCAGATGGGTTTGTACAGGAATTCCCGCGAGGGTACCAAACCAAAATTGTGCAAGGCGGTAACAATGTTTCCGGTGGACAAAAACAGCGGCTTTGTATTGCCAGAGCATTGCTAAAAAAGCCAAAAATCTTAATTTTAGACGATTCTACCAGTGCGGTTGATACTAAGACAGATGCTTTAATCCGGAAAGCATTTCGAGAAGAAATTCCAAACACCACAAAAATTATCATTGCCCAGCGAATTTCTTCCATAGAGGATGCGGACCAGATCATCGTCATGGATGATGGAAAAATCAATGGCATTGGCACCTCGGAAGAACTGCTAAAAACCAATGAAATTTACCGTGAAGTATATCTGTCCCAAGTAAAAGGAGGTGAGGATGATGAAAAATAAAGCAAAAAGCTACCAAAACAACCTAAAAACCGCAAAACGGCTTTTAAAATATGTAACTGGAAAACACAAGGTTGCTTTGGTTGCAGTATTTATTTGTATTATTATCAGCTCGATTGCCTCAATCTCGGTTTCTCTCTCTTTAAAATTCCTGTTGGATGATTTTATTGTACCTTTGATTGGCAATACCGACCCAAACTTTAGGGAACTATATATGGCCTTGGCTGTACTGGGAACCATCTTTTTATTAGGCGTAATTGGAACCTTTGTTTATACCCGCTTAATGGTTAATATTGGGCAGGGTGTATTAAAACGGGTCAGGGACGATATGTTTGAACACATGCAAACCCTCCCTATCCGGTATTTTGACCAGCACACCAACGGTTCGATCATGAGCCTTTACACCAACGATACCGATACCCTCCGCCAGATGATTGCCCAAGCGCTGCCACAGGTGTTAATGTCCCTTATTACGATTGTTGTTACCTTTATTTCAATGTTGGTACTCAGTCCACTGTTGACTATCCTTGCCGTTGTTATGATTGGTATCCTGATATTAGTCACCAAAAAAATCGGTGGTAAAAGCGGAAAATACTTCATTAAACAACAGATGGATATTGCGGATGTAACCGGATTTGTGGAAGAACGGATGAATGGCCAAAGGGTTATTAAAGTATTTAACCATGAACGGATTTCAGAAGAAGAATTTGACCAGCTCAACGAAAAACTCTATGTCAGCGCATCCAATGCAAACAGTTTCGCCAACATGATGGGGCCTATTATCGGCAACATCGGAAACCTGCAGTTTGTTCTGACCGCTGTATTAGGCGGCGCCCTCTCGGTTGCGGGAATTGGGGGCATCACCCTTGGGGTAATGGCTTCCTACCTACAATTCACCAAAAGCTTTACCCAACCGTTTATGCAGGTAGCGCAACAGTTTAACTCCATCATCATGGCGTTGGCTGGTGCGGAACGTATTTTCCAAATGATCGATGAACAACCAGAAGTCGATGACGGCTATGTTACCCTGGTAAACGCTAAAAAAGCAGCGGATGGAACCCTGACAGAATGTACGGAACGCACTGGTGTATGGGCATGGAAACACCCTCACCACGATGGTACGGTTACCTATACCGAGCTAAAAGGCGATGTGCGGTTCTATGATATGACATTTGGTTACACCGACGATAAAATTGTCCTCCACGACCTGACACTCTACGCAAAACCCGGCCAAAAGCTGGCGTTTGTTGGTTCAACCGGCGCAGGGAAAACAACCATCACCAACCTGATCAACCGCTTTTACGATGTACAGGATGGGAAAATCCGTTACGATGATATCAACATTAATAAAATCAAAAAAGCTGATTTACGTCGCTCTTTAGGAATTGTATTACAGGATACCCACTTGTTTACTGGTACCATTATGGATAATATCCGCTATGGCAAACTGGATGCCACCGATGAGGAAGTATATGAAGCCGCAAAACTTGCCCATGCGGACCAGTTCATCAACATGTTGCCAAACGGTTACCAGACTATGCTGAGCGGGGATGGCGAGGAACTCTCTCAGGGGCAGCGGCAGTTGCTTGCCATTGCCAGGGCAGCGGTTGCGAACCCACCGGTTTTAATCCTGGATGAAGCTACTTCCAGTATCGATACCCGTACCGAAAGCATTGTACAGAAAGGGATGGATAACCTGATGAAGGGGCGTACTGTATTCGTCATCGCCCACAGGCTTTCCACCATCCGGAACAGCGACGCGATTATTGTACTGGAACACGGCAGGATTATCGAACGTGGTACCCACGACGAACTGTTGTCGCTAAAGGGAACCTATTACCAGTTATATACCGGAAAACTGGAATTATCCTAACCATAAAAACAGCAATATGGCTGATAGTACAGCACCATCTATTTTGTTAGATGGTGCTGTTTTTGTTGATTAGGGAAACCACCGGCTATGCCGGTGGAGGTGCCTCGTAAAAAAGCTT
The DNA here is from genome assembly GCF_014297275.1 of Clostridium facile. NCBI lineage: Bacteria > Bacillati > Bacillota > Clostridia > Eubacteriales > Clostridiaceae > Clostridium > Clostridium facile. The sequence continues at coordinate 708,991 of NZ_JACOQK010000001.1, read as the reverse complement.
TCGCTTCAAGTATCGAGCGAAGCGAGCTACTAACAAGCAATCTAGCAAGTTTATCAAGCTCGGAAAGAAGCATAAGTGCCCGTTTACGGGCGGCGGAGCAGTGAAAGAATGTTCAGTGCGTCTTTAGATGCCCGCCAGTAAAATGCCCTTCTAGGGCTAGTGCATACCACCAGTTCAACTGGTGGTTTTGATTGATGTCTTTCGACGAAGAAAAATCCCCCAGTTTTACCGAGGAAAGAAAAAGAGCAGTATTAACGACGAGCTTTATGTAAGCTGAAAAAGGCTTTTTTATCTACCCCTGGTGGGTTGTTAAGCTTAAAGACAGACAAGGAAACCTCCCCTGGCTATTACCGCAACAGAGGAGGTTTTGTGTATCTGTAATCTTTTATTCCCCGTACAGGAATTTTTTTAGAATTTTGGCGTTTTCATTAAAGTTTACCGCATACATACTCCTGCCACCCATCCCTTTCATACTGCCATAGGTGCCGGATACTGGGACGGTCATCTCCTCTGTCTGGGATTTTACATATTTGGGTGCTAACATCAGAAGGCTGGTAATTTCGGATTCCTTTAAATTGGTCTGTACCAGGGGGAGAACCCGGTTTAACAGGTTGTTCAATTCCAGTAGATCTAAGTGTTTTACCTGATTCATGGCCGCCTGGATCACGGTGCGTTGCCGTTCCACCCGTCTCCAATCGCTGTCAATATACCGGCAGCGGGCGTATAGCATGGCGGTTGCCCCATTCAGATGGTTTTCCCCCGGTGTTACCCTCTGTACCTGGTTGGCAATCCCCATCTCCCGGATGTGGTCTTCCGCATAGGTTCCTTGAGGATAGTTGATATAATCGGATTCCGCCTGGCTCAGGCTGATGGTAACCCCTCCCACGGCGTCAATCCCCTCCATAAAGGTACTGATATTCACCCGGATGTAACGGGTGACATCGATTTTATAGCATTCCCGGATTTCCCGCATCATCAGGTCTGCTCCACCATACCGGAAGGTGTGGGTAAGCCAATCATATTGCCCTTTGTACTGCCCTGCCAGGATGGGGACGGCGGTTGCCCGCTCAAAACTCACCAGTTTTAATTTGCCATCCTTTTTGTTCACCGAAAGCAGCATGCAGGTATCTCCACGGGCGTTATTGCTGAAGGTTTCGCTGCGTTCATCTGTTCCGATGAGCAAGATGTTGAACACATCCTCCGAGCCGAAAATCTCCCCTTCCGCCTTTACTGTATCCTGCTGCTCCAAACCGGAGGTGAGCTGCTCCATCTCGGAAGCGCCGTCCTGGAACTCACTGGCAGTGGGGTCGATGGGTTCGGTTTGGGATACCGTCCCGTCGCTGTACTGCATCAGGGACAATTTGGAATGGTAATACCCATATACCACTCCAAACACCCCTACCACCGAAGCGAGGATGATCAGTAATACCCCGATAAAGCCAGATTTCCATTTCGTTTCCTGTTTGCTCATGATTTCCTCCTTGAAGATGAATCTATTTCAATTTGTGCCAGGTTCTTTTTTGTGATCTGCCAAAGCCGTTCCTGTTGGGAAAGTAGCCTATCCCATGTTTCCATTGGGTTCCGCTCATACACCTGTTCAAACTTGGCCACAATCCGCTGGGCAAGGTGATCCACATCCGCAGTCAGTTCCACATACCAGTCAGTTGCCTGGATATCCTCCAAAAACCACTTCATTTTATCGTGGGTGCCCAGGGATATCAGGGCACAGTTTAAGCCAAAAGGAATCATTTGGGAGTGTCCCCGCATCCCCAGCACAACATCCATCCTCTGGTAAAACGAAATCAGCTTATGGGGCAGCCAGAAAGCGGCGTTGACCACCTGGCATCTGACCCCCTCCCGTTGGAGATATTCCACAAATTTGCCATCCACCTCACAATGGAGGAGATAATACAGCCGGTACCCCTTTTGCTCCAGGGCTTTTGCCGCCTTTGCCACCTGTTCCAGAATTGTCCGCTTGTTCGCGCCGAACCGCAGCTCCTCCCGGTCAAACGCCATATTGAGGGCGATGTTTCCGGTTTGTTGTTTCCTGGGCAATTGGTACAGCTTGCGGATCAATGTCGTGGTACAAGGCTGGTATTGGATTTTGGAACCGAAGGGTTCCCCCACCAGGTTTTGGATTGCTTGGATGCTGCCATAGTTCCGCAATCCTACAAATTCGGCTTTTTGTAACAGCAGTTTTAGGTTCTCCACAAACGCAATGTTGTTCTTTTGCCCCCTAAAATTGTTAAATCCAACCGAATACACCACAATGGGCACTTGGATTTGCTGTAGCAACTGAGGGGAAATCGCCCACTGCCATCCACTTTTGCTGTTGGGGTTGGTGTCCGGCAAAAACAACCCGCCTCCGCCGATAATCAGTTTTTCGGTGGAATTGATCCGTTCCACCACCTCCTGGGTGACTGGTTGGCTGACGGTTTGGATATTCCACCCTTTTGGGGAATCCAGCTCGAAGGTTTTCCGCACGCACTGAGACAGGACAGTATCCCCTACATTGCCGGCGACATCATAGGTCACATGGGTATACCTGGGGGAAATTCCAATTTTCCGCTCTTTGAGGCGGTATAGCCGGTTGCGGATGGGATGGTAGATTTCCCGCCCTCTGTAATAGGCAAACCGTTTGATTTTAGGAATGAGTTCCATGGTTTCCCTCCCTGGATTTGATTTTTTTGAAAAACTGGAACAAATGGTTCCGGAACACAAATAAAAAGAGAATAAAACCGATACCAATGAGCAGGTAACGGAGCAACGGCCTAGTATAACTGAACATGAGCATACCGGAAACAACCGTTGTCACCCCCAGGGAGAGGAACAGGAAGGAATCCTGATACAGCCTGACCTTGAGGATGCGGCGGGTGATGAAAAAATGGATGAACAGCAGGGCGGTATAGCTGGCAAATGTGGTGTAGGCTGCCGCGATATATCCGAATAGCGGAATAAAAATGGCGTTTAGCCCAATGTTGAGCAGCGCGGCGAAAATCGTCCCCCTGGAAACGTATTTGGTTTTTTTCAGGTGCATCTCAATATTCACATAATGGGTGTAGATGTACTGGCAGATAATCCCCAGTACAATCGGAGGCACACACCATATCCCTTCCGCATACTGTTCCCCGCCTAAAATCCGGATTGCCTCAGGGGCAAACCCGATACATGCCAACCCGATAAAACACCCCAGCAGAATAACCGGCTTGACGTTTTTACGGATGGCGTCAAAATTCCTGGCAAAATAATTGTCGTGGAACCAGGGCAGCCAGCCTTCCGCCACAGCGTTTGTCACAATCGAGAGCAACAGCCCGTAATTGGCGGATAAGCTGTACAGCCCCGTCACCTCCGGCCCACAGATTTTCGAGATAAACAGCCGGTCAGACTGGGAAAGGATATTCATGGAGATGGTATGTACCACCAGCGGACCGGAAAGCGCCAAACCATACTTCCAATATTCCCGACGAAAACGGATCTGACCTTTCCACAGGGAGCGTATCCAAAATACCGCAGAAAGCGCCACTGTGGGCAGGATAATCCCGATCACCCGGGCAATATATTTGTTGTTGTCCACAGAGAGTACCAATACCAAAGAGATGGCTACCGTTGTCAAGGCGGTGTACCAGGCAATGGCGATGTTCTGCTTATACTGGTACTGGTAGCGGTACCCATTTTGCACAAAGGCAATTGCCGGGGAAAAAAACAGGTAGACTACCAACAGCACCACCAGCAATGGGTCCAGCTCTAAAAAACGGGAGACCGGTTTTAAAAACACCAGCAGTACCAGGGAAATTCCTCCGGTTACTACTGCGGAAAGCAGCTGCATGGAACTGATGTATTCCTCCAGCTTACCGGGAAAATCCAATTTGGCACGCCCGATGCTGTACGTCAGGTTTAAGGTGCAGAAGGTAAGGAGCAGGGCGTACCAGGAACTAAAGGTGGCGGTAATGCCATAATCGGTCTGGGATAGGATGCGGGTAAAAATCGGGGTGGTGAGAAGCGACACCGCCTTGACCATCACCGAAGAAACCACATACCACAGCCCCGCTTGAAAAGCGATATTTTTATCCTGGCTCATGGCTCCTCCAACAACTGTTCCACAATCTCCCGGATAACGCCCTGCCCGCCTTTGGCGGAGGCGATGTAATCCGCCGCCTGCTGTACGCAGGGCATGGCGTCAGAAGGGCAGCAGCCATAGCCAACAGTCTGTATCGCTTCCAGGTCATTGATATCGTCCCCCACATACACCACTTGTTCCAGAGAAATTCCATATTTCTCACAGCGCTTCTGGATGGCGGCCAGCTTATCCTTACAGCCGGATTCCAAAAAATCCAGCCGCAATTTATCCGCCCGCCGTTGGTTCAGCTCTACTTCCTCGCTGGTGATGATACCGGTGATAATCCCTTTTTCCCGTAGCATCCCAAACCCCATGCCGTCCCGGGTGTTGAATTTTTTCAGCTCGTCCCCCCGCTCGGAGTAGTACATTCCCCCGTCGGTCAGGCAGCCGTCGCAGTCGGTGAGGAACATACGGATATTGGAAGGACGCCTGATAAGAACAGGGTTGTTTTTCCGCATCAATGCTTCCACAATCGCCCAATCCCTTGGTTCGTCCACCTCGAAAAAACTGTCCTCATCCATTTCCACCGCCTTGATTTTTCCGGAAACACGGTTTTGGGTGCGAAGCAAATCCTCCCGGGAACAGATGTAAAACGCCCCGTTTTCCACCAGATACCCCTCAAATTCTTGCCTGCGGGGTCGCTGGAATACATCGTAGTTGGTAGGCAGGGCAAACCCGTTGTTTACCTTCCACTGGAACCGCTTTTGCCGTACCACCGAAACAATGCTGTCCGTGCCATCTGTTTGCAATGCCTGGAACCCGTTGGTCAAATCCTGGCTGGACAGCAAGGGGGATGTTGCCTGGACAAGGGCGATGTTTTCAAACTCGTGCTGTTGGGCAAATTCCAGCATCACCGATTCGGTGGAGGCGGTATCGGTGGCAGTTTCCTCGCTCCTGCCCACCACCTCCAGTTTGGAGAACAGTTGTGGTTCTTTGGCTTGGAACTGTTCCACCACCTGTTTGATCTCCTGGCTTTCGGTGGAAATATAAACACGGTCAATCTGGGGGCACTGGCAGGCGGCTTTCGCGGTCCAGTAAACCAATGGTTTCCCACAGATTGGCTTGATGTTTTTCATGGGAATGGATTTGCTTCCACCCCGTACTGGAATTAACGCGATATTCATATAGAACCCTCTTTTTGTATGGTTTCCCTGCCATAATCATCCTGGTAGCGGATGATGTCATCCTCCCCGAAATAGTCCCCAATCTGCACTTCGGTGAGGATCAGGGATTCGGTTTTATCCAGATTGGCAAGCCGGTGTTTGCAGGTTTTGGGAATGAACAACGTGGTGCCACAGCGCACGTTCCGATAGGATTCCCCTATCTGCACCATCCCTTTCCCATGGACTACAATCCAGTATTCTTCCCTATGATTGTGAGATTGGAGGCTGAGCTGTTCCCCCGGGTTCACCGAGATAATTTTGGACTGGTAAAAATCGTTGAGTACGGTAGTTTTGTAGAATCCCCAAGGACGGTGATACACCTCATAATCCACAACGCCTTCATCCAGCTGGAAAAAGTCATAGTTCAGATCCGCTCGGATATCCTGTAACAGCAGAGCGTGCATCTGTTTTTTGGTGATGATGTTTACCAGATGGCCGTAGGCGTCCACAATCGGGATAAAATCAATCGACTGGTTTTTGAACAGCTCTCCGGCAACTGAAATGGGCTGGGTATTTTTTAGGCTTTTGCAGGCGGTTTGATAAACCCCTTGAATTGACTGCCCCACCAACGCCCCTTTGATGAGCGCGCGGCGGATATCTCCATCCGTGAGGGTTCCCAACACTCTGAGATGGTAATCCGTTACGATTAAAAAGCCTTTGGTGTTGTGGTCAATCCGCTGTAACGCCTCCAGCAGCGTATCGGTGGGTTCCACCAGATAATCTGTTAGCCTGCTGTTCATTCCAAATCCCCCTTTGCCCCTTATCTGGGGCGGTATTTTAGTTTTTCCCGCTGCACCTGTTCAATGGGGAGGACTTCCTCCTCTTTGTAGGTTAGGGCCTGCTGGGTGTGGTGCAGTTCCCCCACCAGTTTGCGCAGATCCTCCGGTTCCAAAGAAGCGGCATGGTCGGTGCCTTTCCAGCTCCTGTCCAGGGTATAATGGCGTTCTATCAAATCCGCCCCCAAAGTATAGGCGGCGATATCCACCCCAATCCCCAGATGGTGGCCGGAAAATCCAATGGCTTTGACACGGTTGCCATACTCTTTGCGCATGCGGGTAATCTCCAAAAGGCAGACATCTTTGTATGGCACAGGATAGCCGGAAGTACAGTTGAACAGCACCAAATCCTTGGCACGGCGGTTCTTTTCAAATAGCCGTACAATCTCTTTTTCCTCCTGGCGGGTGGTCATCCCAAACGAAAGCTGGATTTCCCCCTGATAATGGTCGCACAGCCACTGGAGCATCTCGTAGTTGTTGTTGCAGGCGGAGGGGATTTTGATGAACTCGGGTTGGAGGGAAGCGATTTCCTGGGCGGAAGTTAGATCCCACACAGAGGTGGAGTAGATCACGCCGTATTCCTCACACCATTTTTTTAACTGGGCGTGCTGCTCCAGGGTGAACTCCAGGTATTCACGGTGTTCCCCGTAGGTTGCCCCGTAGGAATTGACTGGGTTGGGGTGAGGGGCGTTGTACTGTTCGGGGGTGAGTAGCTCCCGGTTATTCCGCTTTTGGAATTTTACCGCATCTACCTTGCAGTAAACCGCCGCAATCTGGATGAGCTGTTTCGCAACCTCCATTTCCCCCATGTGGTTGCATCCGGCTTCGGCTATGACAATTGGTTTTTGATACATATAACTACCTCCGTATTTGATTGAAGTTGGTGGCTGCCTGGTTTGGAATAGGAACAACACAGTACACCGGGGCAGCGCAGGCAAACAAAAGATAATAAATGGTGTACTGGAAGGTGTGGTAAAGCCAGCCCTCGGTGGTGTATAGCACCAACATGGCGAAAAAGCAGAGGGAGGCTACCAGTAAAATCCTGTTGCTGGTAGTGTGGTAGGCGGTAAACCGTTTGCCAATGAGGAACCACACCGCCACAAAGCAGCTAACCCCCAGCAGCCCTGCCTGCATGGTGATTTCCAGAAAATAGCTGTGGGCGGAAACCAGAGTTCCACTGGTGATGTCAAACGGAATTACTGTCAGCCTACCTCCCGCAATTGTCCCCTGCCCCAACCAAAGGTGTTGACGGATGATCCGAAATGCTTCGTCCCAAATCCCCGTCCTACCGGAAAAAGTCAGGTCTTTTTTGAGTATCTTTTCCACTAGGTAGGGAAACCATTCTTGCACCCGGAACACCACAATGCTCACAAATACAACAATGTACAACAGCACCAGCCAGAAAAATAGCCTTTTATGGAATCGGGGATATTTGAGAACCGCCACCGTTACAATACTCAGGTACGCCACCGCACCGCCCACTACGCCGGTAGCCGTCCAGGAAACCACAACGCTTCCATAAGCAAGGGTGATTATGGCAAAGTTCCACAGGGTCAGCCTTCCGTGGCGGGCGAATGAGTTCACCGCTACCACCAGCATGTAGGGTACCATGTAATAGGGCAGTTCGTTATCCGACACCAGTAGGTTATAATTGTTCCCACTGGTGGGAGATACCCCAAAATAATCCGGCTTTACCAACTGGAAAAACAGATTGAGCAGAATCAGCAGCCCCATAACGTACTGGATGGTATTGAGCACCATCATAGGGTCAATCTGAAAAAACAAATCCATAAGCAACAAAAATGCCGCCAGCTGGATACTGTAATAGATGGCGTAAGCCAACGGTTTTCCGGTGTGGTAGGTGCTGTACACCATAATGGCGACGAACAGCAGCAAAAACCAAGTGATACTGGAGGGCATCCGCTGCTGCCAGATGTAAAGCAGCAGAATAAACGCCAGTTCAACGGCACAAAACCATTTGGGAACCAATCCGGTATACAAGTTGACCTGAATGAGGGGGAGGAACAATGCCCCAAAGAGGAACGCATATGGATTGAGCCTGCGTTTGAGCAAATTCATCTTGTCCCCTCCTTTTGTAGCATTAGGTGAAAAGCTGTTCTAGTTCCCCGATGGTTTCCGGAAGTTTTACCATCCCTTCAAAGCATGCGGCAAAATGGTCCAGCTCCACCTTGAAATCATGGGATATCTCCTGGGGTTCCACCAATTTTGCCAGCGAGATGGTGGGGATACCATAAAAAACCGAGGATGTAATCAACGTTGTTGTGGTAAACCCTACCACACACCTTGGAAGCTGTTCCAGCTGGCTGAATAGCTGCTCCTGAGCTGTTTGATAATCGGTATCCATCACACAATCCAACGATTGGTATCTGGTTATAGTATGTTCCCTGGGATGGGGTTTAAACACCACCGGAATGTTTTTTTGGCGGCAAAAATCACAAATATGCTGGTATAGCTTCAGGTCGGCATCCTGTTGGAGCTGCCCTGTAGTATGGTAAAGCTGGTTGCTGATCACCACAGCTTTTTCGTACTGCCGCTTTAATTTTGAGGAAACTGGGGTGTTTTGCAACTGGAAGGCTTTCCGGTAAAAATGGGATACCTGCCAGTTGGGAAGAAATTTTACCCGCACCCCAGGCAGCAGCAACGGACGTTCTTCCAGCCGGTGGCTCCGCTTGAGCAGATGGTTCCGCAGCGGGTTGAAAACCCCGTATTGAAGCAGCCCACACAAAAACGGTTTCCAGCTATGGGTGTTGTGGAAAATCTCCTTTGCCCAGCCCCAGGGGGAACGCATATACGCCCCAAGGCCCTCGTCAATCACCACCCCAATAGCAGACCTGCCCCAAGCATCTTCCAGCTTGGACATCAGCCAGTATTGAGGGGCCACCGGAGATAAAAAGAAAACGTTATCCTGGCGGGGCCGATTCCAAAAAAAACGGTAGTAGCAAAGTTTTGCCCGCAGTTTCTGGGGAAACGTTTTTGCCACAGAACGGGTAGTAACCCAAAGGATGTTCAGTTGGACCCCTTTTATCGCGGGGATTGTTATGTTTTCCAACGCTTTTCCGTAACCCTGTGGAACTAAAATCAAACCATTGACCCTTTTGTGCTCCTGTTGCTGTTGAAGGACAAAGGAAAGCACCCCATAATAGTGCCAGGGGGTTGTGATGAACGCCATCAGGTTGATCCCTTTACTCCGGTACTGCTGCAATAATTCTTCAAAAGAAACCACTTCCTGTCCCATATTAACCCTCTTCTGGCGGGAATACCCGGCTCAACTGCTCCAAGTAGGCATATCCATGTTTTTCATCTGGTTCCAGGTACGCCCCTTCCGCCCACTCGTTCCAAGCATTTAAAAAGATTACTGGCTGCTGACCGCTGCGCAGCACCTTTTCTTTTAGTTGGGACAGATAGCAGTAAAATTTTTCCGGCGTTGCCCCCAGATGAACCAATCCGGTTTTGGTGCGGGCGGTATTATCCCAATCCACAAATGCCCCTTCAATCAACTTTGGGGAGGGTTTGGAACGGATTATCCGTTCCCACATCCGGTCATAATCCAACCTGGCCTGTTTCTTTTCCGCTGGCTGGCGTTTGTGTTTGACCGCCTCAAACAAGCGTTCCACCATCCATTGGCAGTGGATGGGCTTTAAACCGCGGTAGGCAGCTTGTAGGCGACGAAGTTTTTTCATTTTTTCCTCAGTGTACGCCATAGCAAAAAAAGGATGGAATTTAATCTGATAGGAAAAACGCCCCATCTGGTAGGAAGGGGAAAAATACCAGTTGGGATTTTGGATCATAAAACAAATTCCAGGGAACCCCTGTTTTTGCATCTCGGTTTCCCAATACTCCAGCATCTGGTCCACCTGTGGAATCTGTTCCGGTTTGTAGATGAGGAATACCGGCTTACCGTCTAAAGTGATATACCGCTTGTCTCGGAAAAATGGGAGCAAATACTCCAAATGGGATTTCCATTCCTTTTTGCCGCCGTAATCCTGGGCGACAATTAGTTCCTGATTGCCGCCGTCCCAGTTCTTCGTCCAATTCTCGTTTGCCCAGCTAAAGCAGAATGGAATGGTAACCTCAGGGTTTGCCAACATTTGTTCCGCTGGTTTTTCCAGCAGCTTTTTGCCGTTCTGGAACCAGTAGTGGTAGTAACAGAACCCAAACACCCCATGCCGCTGCGCCAAATCCGACTGCCAGATTTTCACTTTGTCATCCATGAGGTTGTAGTAATTCTGGTTGAGGGGAATTTTCGGCTGGTAATGGTTTGGAAACAACGGCTTTGCCTTTTTGGTGTTGGTCCACTCGGTGAACCCTTTCCCCCAAAACCTGTCATTCTCCGGAATGGTGTGAAACTGGGGCAGATAATAGGCAATCACTTTTATCCCTTTTCCATCGTTAATCTCCGCCATGGATATCCCTCCTTTCAAACTTCCCTTGTTGTGGTGATTGCGGAGCAACCCCCATTGTTTTTGATGGGGGCTACCGGAAAGCTCTCGTTTGACATCACTTACCGGATCATCCGCAGCCTCAATTTTCAAAATTTGATTTTGTCGGCCCGCTTTGCCTGAAACCAATGTTTTTTGGCTGGATATTTCCAACGGCGTAGCAATGACTCCAAACCTCTTTGCGGGAAAATGATACCTCGTTGTCGGTTGCCTTGGGCAGCCCTCCGCTTGATTACGAACTGGTCTGGCAACCGTTTGGAAAACCAGTTTTTCCTTTTTTCCATTCCGTACTACCAACCAATTCTTGCTCTTTATCTATCCGGTTCCAACGCCTGCTTTAACCGATCCAAAAAGGCGGTGCCATACCGCAAATCCGGCTCCATATAGGCACCTTCCCCCCACTCGTTCCAGGAATTTAAAAAAATCAGCCTGTGTTCCGGCTGTTTGTGTGCTACCTGCCGCAGCGCCTGCTGAACCGCAACCGAAAAATTTTCCGGCGTCCTGTTGTAATAGATAATCGCCCGCCTCCCCGACCTTGGGGTGCGGTCCCACCCCGCCATCAGCTGTGGGTACACATTCTCTTTGGAGTCCTGGGAGGTATAAAAATTTCGGACAATTTTGCCATAATCGTATTTATCCAACACCATCCCAGGGGAAACCCTCCGCACCGCGCCGTGGAATGTTTTTTTCAGCTTTCCGCCGGTTTTAATTTCAGCGTATTTCCGGTTAACCGACTGGATAGCGTCAAACCCCATGGCAAAGTATTCCGCAAAACAATCCTCCACCGCTTGTTCCAAATTTGCCAGTTTGCCCGCATCCAACGGGGGGACGGATTCCGCCAGCGCCACAAAATGGAACCCTTTTAGCCCGTTTTGCTCCGCCAGATGGTTCCATAAGGCGAGGAACCTGCCACAATCCGGCATCCCTTTTGGATCGAAAACCACAAACAGGGGTTTGCCGTCCACCCGGATATACCGATGGTCCTGAAAAGCGGGAAGCATGGTTTGGAAATGCAGGATGTCATCCTGTTCCCCAGGGTATTCCTGCTTGAAAATAGTGGTATCCTGTTGCAGGGCTTTCCCCTTCTGCCAGGTTTTGGTGGACCAATCATGGTTTGCCCAGCCAAGGCAAAAGGGGTAATCCGGTTTTCCGGTTTCCAACACCCGCTGGAACGGCATCTCCAATACCCGTTTGCCGCCTCCAAACCAATAGTGCCAATAGCAGAACCCTTCTATTCCGGCATTGCGTGCCAGTTCCGCCTGGGCGATCTGTATCTGTTGCAGGCGCAAGTCATAAAACCCCAAATCCGCCGGCAGGTTGGGCTGATGGTGCCCTCGGAACAAGGGTTTTGCCTTTGTTACATTGGTCCATTCGGTGAAACCCTTCCCCCAATGTTGGTCATTTTCCGGGATGGGGTGGTATTGGGGAAGGTAAAACGCGATTACCCTGGCTTTTTTTCCGCTCATCTCCTGTAACCTTCTTTCTGTTTTGGGGGATGTTTTGATTGAATTGCTTCCTGATAAATCGCCATTAGTTTGGGATAGTGGGCAGTTCCGGTGTAGTATTTCTGATAGATTTGACGGGAACAATCTGAAAACATCTGCTCTTCCTCCGGTGTAAGCAGTTCCATTTTACGGATCGCCCCAGCCAGGCTCTCTTTGCTGCCATGGTGGAACAAAAATCCGTTTTCCCCTTCCCGAATCAACTCGGGAATACCGCCGATATCCGAACCGATGATAGGCCGCCCCAACATCAGGGATTCGATGGCGGAATACGGCCCATTCTCGTACCATTTGGAGGGGAGGACAACCGCTTTGGCGTTCCCCACTAGGTGAAACAGTTCCTGTCCAGAACGGAACCCCAAAAGTTGTATCCGGTGGGTTCCTTTTTTCCTCAGTACCTGTTCCAAATGCCCCTGTAATGGTCCAGTTCCTACAATCAATAGCTGAATCCCCGCCTGAATAGCGGAATGGATCAAGGTTAAAATTCCCTTTTCTTTGGAAAGCCGTCCAAAATACAGGTAATAGTCCCCCTTTTGATTAGGAGCTATTTTGGGTTGTTTCAAGTCCAAAAAATTGGGCAGATGCACCACTCGATCCGGATTGACTCCAAACTGGAGAAATTTGCGCCGGTAAAACTGGCTTGGGGTAATAATTTTATCAATAATATCGTATTTTCTGGTTGCCTGGTTAAAATAGGCTTCCATGGTTCCCAGCAGGCTTTTCGCGGTGGAATCCTTGATACATTTGTACCTGGTGCAGTTAAAATACCGCTTGCCTTTGCATCGCTCGCAGATTTTCCCGTGGGTCATCATCTGGTAATTGGGGCAGAGCATCTGCAAGTCATGGGCAGTATATACCACAGGGATACGGTATTTTTTCAGCACGTCCAAAATCGAGAGGGAAAGCTGGTGTTGGAAAATATGCAGGTGGGCAATATCCGGTTTTTCCTTCCGGATCAGCTGTTCCAGTTTTTGTTTTGCCTCCTGGGAATAGATCAGCTTGATCCCTAACTTCATCTGGCTGGCGATATTCTGCCGGGCATTGTAGTCGATGTTTTCCACAAAGTATCTTTCATAGGGAGAGGCGAAATTTTTGGGGTCTTTCATGGAAAAATCCACCACAGTATGGTGGTGCTGTTCCAATAGGCGTTTTAGGGCAAAATAATAGGTTTCACTTCCGCCTTTGATATAAAAAAACTTGTTTACCATTAAAATTTTCACAGCTACCACCTATCAACGCAAAAATAAATTTTCGTATTGGTCCACGATAAAATCCCAGGTATACCCCTGATGGATCCGTTGTTTCGCCTTTTTTCCCAATTGGTGGATTTGTTCCGGTGTAAAATGATCTACCTGGTCAATCAGATGGGAAAGGCTGCCTTGTTGTTTCGTCCAATAAACCGCCCCATCCTCCGCCACCTCACGGTTGAACCCCACATCCAGCAAAAGGTTTAAATCGGTCGTTGCCAGCGCTTCCAACAAGCTGGGGTTGGTCCCTCCTACTTCGTGGCCATGAAAATAACCGTAGGCGTTTTCCCGGATTTTTTTCAACAATTCATAATCATAGACAGTGCCAACAAAATGGATTCTACTATCCTTTTGAAAATTGGTTTTCTCCTGCAACTGCTGTAAAAAATGTCTACTCACATTGGTGATGAGAGCAAAATCTTTTTTGGTATTTGACCTCATAAACTCCTGAAGCATGGTAAGGTAGTTGTTTTCCGGTACAAAACGCCCCACTACTAGATAATATTCGTTTGGACGCAATCCCCTTTTTGACATCCAGTCCAAATATTTTGGGTCGTCATCCCGCAACCTGGATGGATGGGTATCCGCTCCATAGGCAATATAGGTGGTTTTGGGATGGTACTGTTTATATTCTTCCAAAATATACTGCTCTATATTCTTGCTGTCGCAGATGAGTAAATCCGCATACTTTACCATAAACCTCTCGGAAAATTTCCAGTAACGGCGTACCGGAACACTCCATTTTTCCCGCTTCCATTCATGTCCGTCTGGATTGACGTAAAGAGTTCCACCAAGCTGTTGAATCCGACGTTTATAAGGGGCGATAAATGGGCCAATCCGGCAGGCGAGGACGTAAAAAATGGGATTTTGAATCCAGGGGCGGTTTTTACAATACTGGATGCAGTATTCCAGCCCTGCCAAATCATAATAAACCGCTTTTGCCGGCCCCATAGGAGGAACCTTGATGTTAATGCAATTGACCCCATTATATTCAAACCTGCCTTTTTGGTCGGACATCCGCACTACGTGGTAGCGGATCTGGCTAGATTTCTGATGTTGAGTCAGTTTTTCCACAAAGGTTTCAAACCCTCCATAGTTGGCTGGAATCCCTTTGGAACCCACAATAAAAACCTGTTTTTGGCTGCGCTCCTGTTGTTCTGCCGTTTTTGCTCTACCCTCTGTTGCCATAACATCACCTTTCTTTTTCCCTGTTAAAATGGGTATGTAAAACTGCTAGTAAGTCAATGCCATGGTAGAACCGTTTGCCTAATCCGTAAAACAGGATTATGGAAGAAACACTCCAGTATTACACAGTACAACAGGAACCATTCCATAAAATCCAACTAGTCATGACCATCAGCTAAGCTGGTAGCTTGGGTAAGCCCTAAAAGGGCATAGTACCGACAAACATCGAAAGACGTACTGAAATATCTGTCTTTTGCATCACTTGCCCTGCCGCCTGTAAACGGGCAGTTTTCTTCCAACCATAGTTTTTTCGTTACGATAAGATTGCTGGTAGCAGTTCGCTTTGCTCGATGCTTAAAGCGAAAGCTTTTGGGCGAGAGCCTTCACCGGCATAGTCGGTGGTTTCCATAACAAAAAAATTCCAGGTAAACCAAATTTTGGTTTGCCTGGACAATGGTATATGGAAAACAACCGTAGCGAACCAATAGCATATGATGGGGGACATTTCTGATCCCCGTCCCTCTTGATTGGGCTGTGAAATCTTCCGCCTCTCACAACGGTTTATCACAAACTCCACCCTGGTAAAACAGCCCTATCAAAATGAGTTAAGGCTGTTTCCAAAGCAACAGAAGGGCAACTGTTTTACTACCAGTATGCGCTAATTGTACAATTTTATACCGGACAGCTTTATTTTCCCTGTCCGGTAAACACAACCCCTACGGTTTGGAAGATGATCCGCAAATCTACTTTTAAGTTGGAATCCTGTATGTATTGAATATCCAGTTCCATCCACTCCTCAAAACCGATGGAATCCCGCTGTTTTTTTGCTTGCCAGTAACAGGTCAAACCCGGGGTAACCGTCAGCCGCTGGGCATGGTAATCGTTGTACTGGGCAACCTCCCTTGGCAGCGCTGGACGTGGGCCAACCAAGCTCATATCCCCTTTGAATACGTTCCAGAGCTGTGGCAGTTCATCTAAACTGGTTTTACGGAGAAATTTACCCACCCTTGTAATGCGTGGGTCGTGTTCCATTTTAAATACTGGGCCATCTTTTTCGTTTTGGCTTTGCAGCTGCTCCAATAGCTGTTCCGCATTTACCACCATGGTACGGAATTTATAAAAGCGGAAGTGTTTTCCGTTCCGTCCAACCCTTGTTTGGTAAAAGAATGGGCTGCCTGCTGGGTCATCCAGATAAACGACCAGGGCAATTATCAAGAAAACTGGCAGAAGCACCAGTAAAACAGAGCCGCTTGCCATCACATCCAAACAGCGTTTTGCCATAAAATAGCTTTTTTTCTTTGGAACTTGGGTTACAACGGATTTTTGTTGTAATCTTGTGATTGTAGCATCCATCATGTTACATTCTCCTTTTTATGTAGCCTTGGATGAGCCTGAGGCTACATCCAGATTCCGAATCTTTTCTTTGGGGTGTACGGTGGGTCAATCCTGAAAAATTTCCCCTGGAAAACCCTGTCCGCGTTTTGTTCCAAACGGTTCTGATATTTTTTCAGTTCCGCCATGCCTTCCGCCAAATTAGGAGGGCGGCGGTCCAGGGAATGGACGTCTGAACTGATGATGTGGACCATCCCCCATTGGATTAATTTCCGTAAAAATTTGTTGGTTTTTCCTTTTTTGAGCAAAGAACCTGCATTAACCTGGATCAATACGCCTTGGTGAATCCATTTTTCCAGCAATTCTGGGTTGTCCATCAAAAAGTGGTAGCGTTCCACATGCGCTAGGATGGGGATAAACCCTTCCCCGAGAATATCAAACAGGACATCCTCAATCAGGCTGATATCCGGCCGCATGGAAAATTCCATCAGCAGGTAGTTTGTACCCTCAATGCAAAATTGTTTTAAATCCAGCTGGGTCAATCCAGTGGAAAAAAAGAGTTCCGCCGCTAGCTTTCCCTGAAACCGCAGCCCCTGACGCTCCGCTTCCTGCATCAGCCTTTGGTGGGATTGTTCCCTCGCTTTTAAGAAATCATCTGGCAGCTGGCGTTCAAAATAAAAATGTGGGGTAAAGGCAATCTGGTTTACACCGGTGGCAATTTCCGCTTTTAACAATTGGATGGATTGCTCGATGTTTTTTGCGCCATCGTCAATCCCGGGCAGGATGTGGGTGTGTAAATCGGTCATACTCTGCCTCCTTCCTGCTGGTTCCCGTAGCCGTAGCCATAACCGTAACTATAACCATAGGAATTGGATTTTTTGGAATCATAGGCGTTTAACACCGAGCCGATGATTGGGATACCCGCATTGCGCAGGTTGGAAACAGAACGTTTCACGGTTGCTACTGGAGTTACTTTGTGCCGCACCACCAGAATCGCGCCATCCGCGAATTTCCCCAGGGCAGCAGCGTCGGTGACCAAGGAAACCGGCGGAGCATCAAAGATAATGTAATCAAACAGGGGTTCCAGCAGGTGGATCAGTTCCTCCATCTGGGGGCTTGCCAGCAATTCGGAGGGATTTGGCGGATATTTTCCCGCTGGAAGTACGGTAAACCCTAATTCTTTTGACTGGAAAGCGGCTTCCGAAAGATCGGATTTTCCACTTAAAACACCGGATAGCCCCTTGGCAAACGCTTTGGTTTGGGCGCCCTGTTCGGTTTGCAGGTAGCTTTTTAAAACCGATTGGCGTAAATCGCAATCCACAAAGATGACCTTTTTTCCTGCTTCCGCCAAAGTGGCAGCCAGGTTCATCGAAACATTGGTTTTCCCTTCCCCTGCGATGGAGGAAGTGATAATCAATTTTTTGCAGTGGTTAGTGGAGGACAAAAATTCTAGATTGGTCCGCAAAGTTTTAAAGGCTTCGGTGTAGGCAAACGAGGTGTTCACCCCCAAAGTTCCCAATTTTACTCTTTTAATTTTTCTATTTGCCATGTCGCCTTCCTCCTTCCAATGGGATCACACCAATTACAATCGAATCTGTAATTTCCGCTAGCTGCTCTTCAGTATTCACCGTATTATCCATGGATTCACGGATAAATATGATAATAGCCGCAACCGCTAAACCAGAAAAAACAGATAATAGCAAATTCCATTTTAAATTGGGGGTTACTGGCTTAGAGCTGGTGCGCGCCTGGCTGATAATTTTACAGGAACCCGCCACCCGATCCTCAATTAGCTGAGGGGCAATCTGTGATATTTTTTCTACAATTTTGCGTGCGTATTCCCCATTTGGATGCACCATGGAAACCTGCATCAGTTGAGTATTGTTCACCGGGGAAACATCAATCTGGGCAGCAAGCGCTTCGTAGGGCATGTCCAAACTCAGTTGGGAAATCACAGGGTTTAACACAGTATCGCTTTTGATAATTACCGCATAGGTATCCACCAGATGGGTAGCAGCGTTATAATCGCTGGTAGTTAAAGTGCCGGTTGCCTGCTGGCTGTTATTGACAATCATAGTTGTGCTGGCCTGATATTTTGGTGTGATGAAAAAAGCGGTAATCAAATATCCCGCAAGACCTCCAACCAGTGCTAAGCTGATCATAAGGAGGGCATAACGTTTTAAAATTTGGAAAAATTTATTTAATAATACACCTATTTCCATTTGTTTTTGTCCTTGGCCTTTTTCGTTTGATAATAATAGGCCTTGCATAGCAGCATACTGCTGAATGGAATTGTTTCGCAATTGCATCTGCGTTTTTTAACCCCTTTCTCATAACAGTGGTTGGATATATAAAAGGAATAGCCTTGTTCCAATATTGATTCCAGCTAGGTGTTGATTTGTTATTTTTACAATATTAATTTATTTATATATAATTATACTTTGTAATAATATAAATAAAAGTCATTTATTTACGTTTTTGATATCTATATCTTACATGATAAAATCCCTATCTGTCAATAGGGTTTTAAGGAAATTTGTTTTCCTAATTTGGTAAATAATGCTAAACAAATTTTAAAATTAGAAATTTTTTCTATTTGATAAAATAAATAGAAAAATCTTATAATCCCCTACTACAACAAAATGAAACTAACCATAGTATTACATCATTGGAGATGATTATGCAGATAGTGAGATAAAGGGAAATCATCTGCAAAATATCTGATCAAACCCTTGGTAAAATCAACTTCAAAATGAAATTTTTTCCATTTTTGTTGTTTGTATCTCCATCCACGCTAATGCAAAAAAGAGAGGGAGACTAGTGTGTTCCCTCTGTCAACTAGGGCCAATTGGATATATGTCATAAAATACCACTTCACAGCCAACAGGTGCCAGCGTATAATAGAGTTGCAGAATGAAAAACACCTGATACCAACAAAATATTCTGTTTCCCCCAAAACAGGAATCTATCCCCTCTTTTATGGTTCCATTCTGCAATGCCTATCATGAGACCCACGATTTTAGAACTTTTTTTGGTTCATTTTTACTGAGACTCCTTTATTTTTTGCGTTGTGATACAAACTCACATAAACAAAATTACATCTATAAAAAACGACTTGATCCGTGCTATGATGTTTTGTTTCCCTTCAAAAACCATGTTCTCATAAGCAGTTTTTCTATCCAGTTACCTATTGGGCGTGATAGGCAATTTTGAAAGGCAAAAGTAACGTAACTATTGCCAGTCATGACCACTCCTAAGAGTGTGGCACGAACAAGGCCTAGAAGGCCTTAAAACAAGCCAGCGTCTAAATGGCGCTGGCTTTCACTTTGTTCAAGCTACAAGTGGTATGATTACCTGCTACCCTGAAAAGGGTCACTATACTCTTTCCGACTCAAACTATCTTCGATTTGATCTTGTTTCTCCTGTTCTCGGATATACTTTTGCACAGTCGATGTATTGATGTCAACCGTACTCACATAATATCCAGTTGCCCAGAAATTTCTATTTCCAAATTTGTATTTCAAGTTTGCATGTCTATTATCGAAAATCATCAAACTGCTTTTTCCTTGAGATATCCCATAATTTGCGATACATTCATTTTCGGTGGGATACTTACCAAGATGTGTATATAATCTGGCATTATATTCCCTTCTATGATTTCTACACCTTTCCATTTACACAAATCTTGAATGATTTCTCGTATATCTTTTCTTAACTGATGATAGATTACTTTTCTTCGATATTTCGGAGTAAACACGATGCTAAAGCACCGGCACAGCTGGTGCTTTTCTGTAGACAACAAAACCGGATTTGGCTACCAACCAAATCCGGTTTTTTCGAGTGGGTATGAAAGAAAACAGGAGGAGCCCCACTCTTTGAGCGGTACGAACCTGTCCCAAAACAGTTCCCTGCATTTTTTTAATGTGGTTATAAAAGGCGATAGGAAGAGCTTCACTCTTTAAACGGTACGAGCCTGTCCCAAAACAGCTCCCTGCATTTTTTTAATGTGGTTATAAAAGGCGATAGGAGGAGCCCCACTCTTTGAGCGGTACGAGTCTGTCCCAAAGCAGCTTCCTGCATTTATACCCTTACGGGTGTGTATTGTAACCAGGGATTTGCTTATATATTGTTATTTCCTTGATTTGTTACCGTACCCTGGCGGGTGTGTATTGTAACGTAATGCATGATTGGATTAACAATTATCATTTAGAGTTGCCGTACCCTGGCGGGTGTTTTTTTAATGTGGTTATGAAAGGCGATAGGAGCAGCCTCACTCTTTGGACAGTGCGAACCTATCTCGAAACGGCTCCCTACATTTGTACCATCACAGATGTTTATGGTAACGCTATTCTGTGCCGATTCAGGCGGATATTGAAAAAGCCCTTTATCAATCCAGCAATTCCAGCTGGTGCGAAACTATCGGGTTTTTATGGGCGCTTCTGGTTCGCACAGAAAACCGGACCATCTATACCCAGTATACGCCAAATGAGGGCGGATTGAAAACCGTATCCGATTACATTCCCCCATGGTTTATCATCTAGGCAAAGGATACTCATTCAAATACAGGTGTTCCGCTTTCAACCGTAGACAATAAAAATATTGCAGCCAATGGGGCTGTTTTTGTATTTGCTGTGAGAGTTTTAGAAGGCTGCGTTTTCCTACCCTCCTATCCAAAATAGCAAACATCCTAACAATTGGATTGCTATGGTAAAGGGATTCTTGAATAGACAACGAACGATATATCTTTAAGGCTTCGCAAAATTCCTCGTCCGTAAATTCTTCCCGTTCCTCCACAGGCAAACGGATAAATTTGTGAAACTCTATCCATGCGTCCCGTGGAGTGTAATCATGGCATTGTTTCTGTTTTTCCCGATAGTGCTGGAACGCTGTGGTTTGCCAGGAAAACCGTTTCCGCGCCCTGCCATCCACTCTAATTTCAATCAATTCAAATCCATCCGTTTTGCGGAAAGAATTGCAGAAATACTGTACCCTCCCTTTTAAGGAATCCGCCAGCATCTCCTGTTCCAGATAGTTCCGCATGCCGCTCCAGGAACCCAATATTCTTTTCATTTGATTCTCCCTCCTTTATCAACCAGTCAAGGTGTTTTTCCGGTAGCTGGTTGGGGTTTCGTGAAATGTTTCTTTAAATAATCGGTAAAAATGCACCCTATTCTGATATCCTACTTTTTCGATAATCTGAGAAATGGGCAGGTCGGTGTGTTTTAAATAGTAGGCGGCTTTATTCAGCCGGCATTCCAACAGCAGTTGGGAAAAACTCTTGCCGGATTTCCGCAGCAGCTTGGAGAGATAGCCTGGAGAATACTGAAAATACTCCGCCAACTGGTTCAGGGTAACATCGGCAAAATGTTCGTTGATATAGGTAACTATCTGATACATCACACGGTTGTTGTCGCTTTCGTACACGGCAAGCTTGTTTTCCTGTTGATAGCTCCTTGACAATCGGGCAAATAAAGCAATCAGGCTGGAAAGCACCATACTGCTGGCGTTTAGTTCCCTGCTGAAAAATTCCCGTATCATTAGTTCAATGGATTCTTTTACCTCTAGGTTGTCGCTGTTCTGAAAATAGAGGTAACGTTCGATTTTGGTGTTGTGGTAAAGGTAATCCGAAAAGAAATAGGAAAACATTTGGTTATCTTCCAGGATGTTCGTCAGATATTCCTGGAATAATTGTTTGGAAATCATGATATTAAACACCAAATCATCTGTACTTCTACGGAATACAGAATGCAATACATTCGGGTTGAGCAAAAGAATATCTCCCTGGTGCAAGGTGAACTGGTTGTTGGGCATGCAGTTTTCAAAACTACCCCGATAGACATACACCATCTCAAAATAATCGTGGTTATGGAACAGCTTTGGGCAGTGGGTTTCCGGTGGGATACAGTGCATGATAATATCAATTCCCTTTTTATTAAAAAGAGGTTTTGTTTCGATCTTATCATCCATTTTTCCCATGGTTATTTGATGCCCAAGTTGTTTTTTTTGCTTACTTCCCTGATTTTTCAGCTTTTCAAAATCCATAAGTACCTGTTCCACACATTGGTCCATTGTCAACACGATGTTCCCCTCCTAAAACAACCTGATTGGTATACAAATACAACTTATCTGATAGATTGTTGTGTTTATTAAATTGTACTATAATTTAATTGAAAAGTAAAGCTGAATTGTATTAAATAGAGTAACTATTCTTTTTAATAGCGGATAAAATTGGATTAAAATCCATATAATCCCTTATTTTAACAAAATCAACCAACTCAATCCGTATACTTTTCAGGAAACACTCGCCATAGGATGGCAAATTACATTGGAAAGGAGGAACAAGCTATTATAAATAAAAATAGAAACCATCCATCATAAAGTAAAATAGAAACGAGGAAAAAACATGAAAAAACGCATTTTATCTTCGATACTCGCCCTGGGCATGTTGGCCAGTATCGCAACCGGCACAGTGGCCAATGCTACTAACGCAAATTCGCCGGAAGCAAAAAGTTTCCAGCAAACGTTAACCGAAAAATATGTGGACCCTGACCGGACCTATAGCACCGATATCCGCTGGTGGATTGGCGAGGCTGCCAACACCGACGAAGTACTGTTGGATGAAATCCAGGCAATTTATGACGCGGGGTTCCGCAATGTGGAACTTTGTATGCAAGGAGACATGGGCGCAGATGATGATACCTATGCTTATGGCTCAGAAATGTGGTCCCACAAATGGAAACTGATGATGAACAAGCTGCTGGATTTGGGTATGGGTGTTTCCCTGACTTCTGGCACCAACTGGTCTACTTCCAACGTTCCAGGGCTTGACCCGGACAGCCAGGCAGCAATGCAGAATGTTTGCCTGGGCAGCACAACAGTAGAAGCTTCCGGTAAATTAACCGCACTGCCTGTTCCAGAAACACGCAGGGATGTGGCAACCTTTATAGGTGCGTACGCCTACCGCGAAACCGCTGATAAAATAGTGGATTATGATTCTATGATTGATTTGAGCGGTATGGTAACACAAGGGGCAAATGTTTGGGAACAAAACTTAGATTGGACCGCCCCAGATGATGGCAACTACCGCATTTTTGCTATCTGGAGCCAGGGTACTGCACAATCTGCCAGCCCATCTATGGAAACCTCTTACACCACCAACTATTTTGATGAACGTGGTGTACAGGCGCTAAAAGAATTCTGGCAAGAACATTACCTTAACGACCCAGAACTGAACGAGAAAATCAAAAACGGTACGGTAAACCTGTTTATGGATTCTTTGGAAATCAACGCAAGCACTGGATTTACCTGGTGGTCAGAGGATATGGCAGATGAATTTATAGCAAGAAAAGGCTATGATATCCGCCCATATCTCTTCCTGCTGGATGGAGTACAGGCAAATGTACGTAACCCATATGAAGAATTTATTGGTACTTATGACCTTGCAGACAATACTGATCTACGCGAAAAAATTTCCAATGACTTTTTGGAAGTAATGACTGACCTGTACCGGGAACGGATGCTGACCCCATTAAAAGAATGGCTCAACTCCTATGGTATTGAAACCCGCGCCCAGATTTCCTATGGTAGAACATTTGAAATCTCTGAGCCAATTATGGATGTGGATTATCCGGAAACAGAAAACCTGAACGATTACAATCAGGTGGATATGTTCCGCTTATGGACAGGTGGTTCCAAACTGGAGAATAAAATTTTATCCTCCGAAACCAGTGCTACCAAACTGGCGTATAACTATTCCGCCCAGATGCATCTACACGACGCTTATTCTGCTTTTTCGGCAGGTATCCAAAGAATCGTATGGCATGTTTGGGCTTCCGACTATGGCTACGGCAACTACGCATGGCCAGGGTTCGCACCAGGTGTATTTGGTTTAGACTGGTTCCATTACTTTGGCAGACGTAATCCAGGTTACCAGGATTATGATGAACTCAACGCCCATTTGGGACGTGTACAACAACTGATGCAAACCGGTAAATCCCGTACCGACATTGGCTTTATCCACAATAGTTGGACACAAGGCGTAAGGTTTGGCGGAGGCACCGGCAACGATATGACTGGTATGAACTGGCAGCTTGCTCACCAGGGTGTCTACTACCGCTCCACCGAATTGCAGGACAACGGCTATACTTATGACTACTTTAGCCCAGAATTCCTGTACGACGATGACGTTTACTTTAATGAAGAAACCCAGACCATCGAAAGCGCTGGCTATAAAGCAATTGTCCTCTATCAGGATTGGCTGGATGTAAAAGGCGCGGAACGGATTTTGGATTGGGCGAAAAAAGGCCTGAAAGTCGTTATTGTGGACGGTGCTGCAGAAAAAACCCCATTTAACGATGGCAGCGATGAACAATTGGCAGCAATCATGGCAGAACTGAAAACACTGCCAACCGTACGGACCGCTGAAATCTATGACGCTCCAGAAGGATTTGACTATGCCAACGCCAAAGTAGACGGTGGTTATGATGATGGCGTTTACGAAGCATTGCAAGAACTAGGCGTAACCCCATATGCTGGCTTTGCGGAACCAAACCATCAGTTATTGACCCAGACCCGTCAAGACGAGGACGGCAACCAATACTTATATGCTTACAACTACTGTTCCAATGACTACCATCAGAACAGCCATGTAGAAAGCGTACAGAACGAAGACCATGGCACTAACATTAAAACTGAAATCAGAATGGATGGCATGTTCATTCCATATTCTATCGACCCATGGACAGGTGATGTAACCGAGCTGGGCGAATACCGCTACGAAAACGGCCAGACTGTCATTTCAATTGACCTGGATTATGACAATATCGCATTATTCGCCTTTGAAGCAGTGGATCAGGAAAAAACCCATATTGTTTCCACTAACGCGGATTCCGCCTATATTCAGGATGGAACCATGAATATCCGCGCTACCCAAAGTGGGACCTACAACACCACTTTGAGCAATGGCGCAACCTATCAATCTAATGTGGAAGTTCCAGAAGCATACGACATCACCGACTGGGATTTGACCGTAGAATCCTGGACAGCTAGTGACGAAATTTTGGAAACCTCCGAAACGATTGGTGATTTGACCACTGTAAACCGCAAGACAGCAACTAAGAAAACCGATATCAACGTAAAACTGGATAAAATGACAACCTGGACAAATATTCCAGAAGTTGGCCAAGGGGTTTCCGGTTTAGGCCACTACGAAGCAACCTTTAACTGGGATGCTAGCAAAGCGGATGGCGCTTACCTGGACTTCGGAGACAATCTGGAAGAAAGCATGGAAGTATGGATTAACGGACAGAAAGTTGGCGGAACCGAAAGCTCCAAAAAACCAGGCTACACCGGTGGTGTTAGCTGGACAAAACCAGTAGCAGATATTTCCGATTACTTGGTAGACGGTGAAAACAGCATTGTCATTGAATACAGCTCTACTTTGGCGAACGTTCAATTTGAACGTGGCGCAGTAAAAGTGGAACACAATGCCGCTAGTTGGTGGGGCTACAATATCGACTATGTGGATTATGGTCCAGAACAGGCAGTGATTGTTCCATATAGCGAAGTTTCTTTGGAAGAAAGCCAGGCAAATAAAGGCATTTTGAACTCTGTGATTGCATACGCAGAAGCTGCCAAAGAAAGTGGCGAATATGACAATGCCATTGAAAGCGTACAGAAATCCTTTGATGCTGCTTTGGAAAATGCAAAAACAGTAGCAGGCAATGCGGCAGCAACCCAGGAAGAAGTAGACGCAGCATGGAAAACCTTGCTGAATGAAATCCATAAATTAGGATTTGTAGCAGGAGATAAAACAGAACTGGCTTCCCTGATAGAAGCAGCAAATGAAATCAATGCAGAACTTGACCGTTATGTGGAAGCAGGCAAAGCGGAATTCACCGCAGCATTAGAAATAGCAGTAGCGGTATATGAAGATGGCGATGCCATGCAAGCAGAAATCAACCAAGTAGCGGATAATTTATTAAATGCAATGCTGAATCTACGGTTCAAAGCAGATAAGTCTATCTTGAAAGATGTTCTTGCGGAAGCAGGCAAAGTAGATGCAAACGCATACACAGCAGAGAGTTACGCAGCATTGCAAGCAGCAGTAGCAAAAGCAAAGGATGTATACAACAATGAAAACGCAAACCAGGAAGAAGTAGATGCAGCAGTAACAAGTGTACAAACAGCAATAGATAACCTGGTAGCAGTAGATGGAACCCCTGCTGAAACTCCAACCGAAGATATTGCCCAGACAGGACAGGAATCCACCACACCAAAAGCAAACGCAGCGAAAACAGGCGACTTTGCACCAATTGCTGGAATGGCAGCAATAGCAATTGCAGGAGTTGCACTGGTTCTCTCCCGTAAGAAAAAATAACTCATAACGTTTTCTTCTTCTCTTTTCTCTCAATAAAATATACAAAACGGCTTTGGGCTTGAGCTCAAGGTCGTTTTTATTTTTTCATCCGGAAAAACAGTTCATGCCATCGCACTGTTCAACATAAACTGAGTATCTTCCCTCCCCTGGTTCCGTTTTTTGACTAAAGAATCACTGTAAATCCACTAATCTTAAATTTCATGTGGGAAATGGACGAAATACTTGCCATATTTTAGTTTATTTTCCAGATTTTTTAAATATTTTGCAGAAAATCACTTGCGTGCAGGCTATTTTTCGTTTATAATAAAATCACAAAAATTATTATTTTTATAGATTGAAATTATTTTATTCTTCCAAATGATTTGGCGTGAATGACAAGCGAGCAAAAATTCTCAGCGGATTCGCACTGGCTAGAAATACCGGGTTTGCACCCCGCTGGGATGTAAATCTGTTTTAAAAAGAAGGTGATATCACCAGGGTTCGCATTTTTCTGCCCTGGAACCCCCGAAAATATTGGGCGCATTTCCCCCGCCGTTACAATACACACCCGCCAGGGTACGGCAACTGGTAGTCATTTTTAAATCCTCCTAAAAAAATTTAAGTTACAATACACACCCGCCAGGGTACGGCAACAATCTTCCCACAGTTTAGCTGATTGTTCGATACCATCGTTACAATACACACCCGTGAGGGTACAGGTGCAGGGAACTGTTTTGGGATGGGATTGCACTGCCTAAAGATGGGGTTCCTGCTAGCGCCTTTTATAACCACTCTGAAAAGATACACCCGCCAGGGTACGGCAACTTCTATAGACTCTATATGTCTCCTGAAAGTGTCAAAAGTTACAATACACACCCACCAGGGTGCAGACGCAGGGAGCTGTTTTGGGATGGGATTGCACTGCCTAAAGATGGGGCTCCTGCTAGCGCCTTTTATAACCACTCGAAAAAGACACACCCGCCAGGGTACGGCAACATTTCTGACACCATGTACACATATGAGTGTACACGTTACAATACACACCCGTCGGGGTATAAATGTAGGAAGCTGTTTTGAGATAGGATTGCACTACCTAACGATGGGGCTCCTGCTAGCGCCTTTTATGACCACTCGAAAAAGACACACCCGTAAGGGTACGGCAACTTGGATATCTTTGCTGCCTTGAGCTTATGCTTATGTTACACCAGGGTATAGGCGTAGGGAGCTGTTTTGGGACAGGCTCACACCGCCTAAAGATGTGGCTCCTCCTAGTGCCTTTCATAACCACTCTGAAAAAAGGCTCCTGCTAGCGTCTTGTATCACCACTCTGAAAAATCTGAAAAAATCAAAAAAGTATGAGGTGAGAGCTATGAGAAAAAAGAACAACGATCATTCAAAACACTGTCCAATTTCATCCTGTACAAAAGGGGCGATAATCATCCTTATGGCTCTTGTTTTGGTAATTTCGCCGATTGTCGCAATTGTAATATCATCTACTGCAAACAGCAAGGTGAAAGAACTGGAACACCAGATATCCCAAATTACCACCCAGCAACAGGCGGGCATGGACTCCCCTACGGAACAGACCGTTGCTTTTTTGGAATCCGAACTGCAACGCCACAGGGAATTTATCCAGGACCAGGAAGCCCATTTGATCTGGCTGGTTTCCGCAGTTGGCGCGCTGGCGATTTTTCTTCTTTCCATTACTGGGCTTTCCAATCGCCGCGATATTAAAAATACGATTGAGGAAAATTATTTGGATCAAATTGATGAACAATTGTATGTGATGATAGACGGAGAAGAAAATAAACAGTATCTAAAAAATGCGGTAGAACAAGAAAAGATGGCAAGACAAAAGAAAATTTTATTTTTCTATTGGAATGAAATACCGGATAATGAGAATAGTAGAAAAGTTCTCAATTATGTAGAAAACGAACTAAAACTATTGAAATTTCACGTAGACAGCAAAATAATTTTTCCAAGCTACCGCATGCAAGATTTCCAGTTAATTATCCAAGATTATGATGTGATTGTTTATGAAATAGACAAAGAAGAGGATTTTGCAATACAAGAAGGGGAGGAAATTCCAGCTAAATATTTTGTAGATAAAAATAACAATCACAACAACAAACAAGTACCTCCAAAAGAAGAATGGATTTATCCTAAGAATTTTAAAACCTATAAGTATTTTTGTGAGGCATGCGAAAAATCAGAAAAATATGGCATTTTATATTACCCAAAGAATAATTTAAAAGGGTTTTATACATTACCCAGATTTTATACTGCTATGGCGAATATGAGATTGACCTTAAAACAATTACTTTTTTCTATTTTGTATCATTAACAGATTGGTTCGGAGGTGGAAAAATGGAAGCAACAAAAATGGCGGTGTGCCAGATATTCCGGATTCTGAAGGAGGTATATGGGGAATCGGAACAGGAATTTACCCAACTGTGGGACAAATGGAAGGAGGCTTACAAACGATCGGCGGAAAGCACCCAATGGGATAACGAAGTGGACCGGCTTGTTTTGGGAAAGAAGAAAGAGAAAGTCGGGACCCTCCAGCCATTGTCCTGCATTTTTGATGTCTTAAAAGGGGATGCGATGGCGAACGGTAAAATCTATTCCGCCATGACGGAAAACAGCTTCCAATATCCCACCAATCAGGAGGGGCAACCGCACAACTACACCGATAGAAAAACAGAATTTTTAGAAAAGGTAAAGGGGATACCCTGCACCAACGATGGTGTGCTGGCGCTTTATGAACTCTGCCGGAGGCAGTTCTACTATTATCCTTCCGGCTATCCCTACCTTTCGGTGTTTGAGCGCATCCACCTCAGCTGTTGTTTCGCCTGCTGTATGGAACAACCCCTTGTTCCGGAACAGCCTTTTTTGCTGGTTTCCTGTGGGTTTTCCGGTATCCAGGATTTTATCTATACGGTTTCAGGAAAAGATTCCTTGAAAATACTCCGGAGCCGATCGTTTTACGTTGATGTTCTGGTGGAACATTTGATGGATGAATTGCTGGAACAGTTTTCCCTTTTTAGAGCCAATCTGCTCTACAACGGTGGGGGAAATGGATATTTGTTGCTCCCCAACTCTCCTGACGCAGAGGAAAAGATTTCGAATCTGTTCAGCGATGTGAACAACTGGCTGCTGGAACAGCTGGGAGGTTCCCTCTATGCCAATTATAGCTGCGTCCCCTGCTCTGCCGAACAACTGGTGGACAAGGAAAAATGGCAGAATGTTTTTAAGGAGTTATCGGAACAATCCATTCAGAAAAAATATCAGCGTTACACTGGCGAGCAGTTGGAAAAACTCAACCAACAACAGAATAAAGACAATCGGCGGGAATGCAGGATTTGCCACACTAGCAGTACATTAAACCAGGACGGAGTTTGTGAGAACTGCCAGGAGTTCCAGGAAATTTCCAGCGAGTTAATGAGTTCGGATAACTTGATTGTAATCACCAATCGCCAAGAAGATCCGTGTCAATCAACAGATCATGAAAAAAATAAGTTCCTGCGCCTGCCGGCAGCCGATGGGAACACGAAGTTTTTATATATGCTTTCCGACAGACACAGCCTTTTCACCCGGCAGGGAAAAAACGTTCGGGTTTACCATCCCAATCCGAAAAAGCCAGTTGATGTAGGACAAATCCCCATTTATCTGGGAAACTATTTTTATCAGGAGAAAGAAAAAGATCCAATGCCCACCTTTGAGAAGCTAGCGGGATTATCTCAGGGGATTTCCCGGATTGGAGTATTGCGCGCCGACGTGGACTCGTTGGGCAAGACTTTTGAGAAAATTGGAGATGACGTCGCACAGGATGGCAGCTGCCGCCTGCGATGGACCAACGAACTTTCCCGGCAACTGACCCTCTTTTTCAAACATCATGTCAACTGTATTTTACGTGGTGAATTTGGCGAGCTTACCAAAGAAAATGGGGAGCCGTATCTGCCATTTTCGCTATCCAAAACACCGGAAAACGGCAACCGAAAACTTGTGGTGGTTTATTCCGGTGGGGACGATATGTTTCTGGCGGGCGCATGGGACCAGATCATCGAAGCCGCAGTGGATTTATACCAATGTTTAAAAAGATATACCGATGGCACCCTCACTTTTTCCGCCGGGATTGGGATTTTCCCGTTTAAATACCCGCTACAGGCTATGGCGTCCGAAACTGGTATGCTGGAAAGTGCCGCCAAAAAACTGGAACACAAAAACGGGGTTGCCCTATTTGGAATGGATACCAGGCAGGCTGGCAATCCAGAGGACGAAACTGCGACAAAATTCCAGCTTTACTGCCAAGCAACCTACCACTGGGAGGAATTTATAAATATCGTTGTTATGGAAAAATTGCGGGCAATCCAGAATTATTTTTCCAAAATGGAACCATCGGAACAAGGGAGCGGGAATAGCTTTTTATTCAACCTATATGAACATATCAGCCGTTTGGAGCAAAATCTAGACGAGCCAATTCGGATTGCAAGGGCAGCCTATCTGCTGGCAAGGATGTCCCCTCAAAAATCCGGAAAAAATGATGCCGCCAAACAAAAGGCTTACCAGGAATTTTCCGCCAATATGCTGAACTGGATCAAAAATTCAGCCGATCGGAAACAGCTATTAACCGCCATGCGGCTTTTTATCTACCTGAACCGTGAAAAAACCAAGGAGGAATAAATATGGAAAAAACATATAGTGCTAAGCCGAATAAGAAAAATTCACGTAACATCAATGACATCAAAACATATGAAGTTGATTTTTCGAAGCATCAAGATAACCAATTTTATATCAATCATGCAGAAGAAAGGATTATTAAAACCAGTGAACATATCAACGATAATAAAAAGATACACTCAAAAAAACCAGCTAGTGCTTCCTTGGATTTTAAAGAGCTTACTACAACTCAAATGCGCAATATCTATAACAGGTTTATTCCTATCTATCATCAGGTTTTATCCACCCCAAGTAAGGATGACCAGCTTCCAGAAGGAATAAAAGAAAAATTAGGCATGTTCCGATATCAACTGGTGTACCAATGTGGCCGGATTGATGATGTAAATATATTTTGCAAAGTATGCGGTGTTTTAAACGGATTAGATCATATCAACAACAGCAAAAAGAATTTTATGCATTACATGCACTATATGGAAGCGCTGGTGGCTTACCATTATTACTACACCAACAAAAAGGACAAATAAGGAGGGGCTTGCCATGTATGGAAAATTAAAAATCACCGGAACCATCCAGGTAGTTACTGGTTTACATATTGGGGGTTCGAATGAATTCGCCGCTATTGGGGCGGTGAACTCCCCTGTCATCCGTGATCCGCTCACCCATCTCCCCATCATTCCAGGAAGTAGTATCAAGGGGAAATTAAGGTCTCTTCTGGCACGGAACTACGTGGATAAACTTTCTGATTTAGAAAAAAACCATGACAACGATCCATCTGAAGTAATCCGTCTGTTTGGAACATCCGCCAGCAACAATAATGTCAAGGAACAATCAGACAACGCACAAAGCAGCACCGATAAAACCAGCCAGGAATTGACCGTTTCCCGCCTGCAATTTTTTGATTGCTTTTTGAGCAATTGGAAAGATTTAATTAACCTGCCTGGTACGGATGATGTGACCGAAGTGAAAACTGAAAACACCATCACAAGGCTCACTGGAGCTGCAAACCCCCGCTCGATTGAACGGGTAATACCGCAAGCGGAATTTGCGTTTCAATGTGTTTACGATATTTACGGGGACACCGAAGAGGAAATCCGAACAGATTTTGAGGTCCTGGCGAAGGGGCTGGGTTTATTGCAGCTGGATTACCTGGGCGGAAACGGAACCCGTGGCTATGGGAGAATCCGTTTTATCGGGTTAAACGTGGAGAATCCAATTTCATCACAGAATTTTTCGGATGGCAATTTTGTATTGGAATTAAGTAATATTTTAAAAAACGCGGTTGGAGAAAAGAACGGGCAAGATGAGGGGGATAACGATAAAAACAAATCGGAAGCTTCTTCTGTCAAGGATTAGGATGTGAGCCTATGGATCAAAGAAAATTGATATATGCCGCCTACCGGCTAAAGTTCTTAACACCGGTACATATTGGGCCGGACAATGGGCAAAACCCTTTGCATTCTTCTGGGACATCCCTCCATTCGGATACCTTCTTTTCCGCCCTCTGTGTGGAGGCTTCCCACCAGTCTGACCAGGCGGTGGAAAGTCTAATCGAAAATGCGGAACAGAACCATATCCTCCTTTCTGACCTGTTCCCCTACCGGAACGATGAATTGTTCCTGCCAAAGCCGATGATTTTGGATTTGCTGCAAAAAATGGAGAACGACCGTGACAACCGTAAGCGGCTGAAACGCCTCCCCTATATTCCCCTTTCCCTTTGGGAACGCTACCTGCAATTCGACCAGATGGAGGATTTTCTGGATGAATGCGAGGGAATCGTGTCAAACATCGCTTTCCCCGACCAGCGGCAGCGGGTTCAGGTTTCCTGTCAATCGGAAGAGACTTCGGAACCTTATTTTGTCCAGGCAACCCGTTTTCACCAAGGCTGCGGCTTATATTGCGTGATGGGGTTTGCGGATGGAGAGATAAAGAAACAGGTAGAAGCCTATCTGGAACTGTTGGGCTGGACGGGGATCGGCGGAAAACGCAGCTCCGGCTGGGGGAAATTTCAGTTTACCCCTATGCCGTTGCCAGAGAAGCTGGAAAAAATGGTGCGGACGGAAAACGCCAAACAATGGGTTACCTTGAATACCAGCCTTCCCTCCAATTACAAAGTGGCGGAAACAGGATACTACACCGTGTGCCGCCGGGGTGGATTTGTACACCAGCAGGACTATAAAAAACAGACGGTGTACGCTTTTAGCCCAGGTTCCAGTTTTTCTGACAAGTTTGAAGGGGTTGTGAAAAATGTCGCGCCATCCGATAAACAGCCCGCTTACCGGATGTTAAAACCATTGTTTTTGGGGGTGGAGGTATGACAGAAAAAGCAAAAGAGCCATATATCAAACGAAAAGAATTGGTTTTAACCACCAAAGCCCCTTTGTTTATTGGAGATGGGGAGAAATTGACCAAAAAGGAATTTGTATTGATTCCGAAAACGAAACAGGTCTACATGATGGACCCTGTTTCGTTTTTCCGGTGGTTGGACAGGAATAATTTGGTGAAGGCTTACGAGGAATTTGCCCAGGACGTTAAACAAAAACGGCTGTATGAGGATTTTTTCCAAAAGCATCTATATCAAGGAGAAACTAACCAGCAAAAGAAGATCCAGCAAGAGCTGGATCAGCTGGATAGATATTCGGTGTCGGCGGGTAACTGCTTTGTTGGTAAAGGTTCCAAACAAGATCCCCTACGGGAAATCCACACCTGTATCAAGGACGCTTACGGCAACCCGTATGTTCCGGGGAGCAGTATCAAAGGGGCGCTGCGGACAGCTATCCTGGCAAAAATGCTATCTGGAAAAGGGGAAGCTATCTTTCTTGATAAAGAAAAAGAAGCAAAAGGGCAACAAAAAGAAAAAATGAAGCATTGGAGCCAAAAATCGTATCAGGAAATTTCTTCTATTTCCCAGAACATAGAAAACAATTCTCTTAACACCTTGAATCTGAAAAATGAAAGGGGAAAAAAGATTGATTCCAGCAATGCGCTCACTTCTATTTTAAGGGGGATTTCGATTTCGGACAGCATTCCAATTCCAAAGGAAAATCTAATTATCTGTCCGAAAATCGATATTTCCACAGTGGGGACTCCACAGCCTGTTTTATTGGTGCGGGAGTGTATCAAACCGGGAACCAAAATCCATTTTCAGATTACTTTGAATGATGATTATTTAAAAGATGCTGAAATCAATTTTGATTATTTGGAAGAGGCAATCCGAGCGTTCTATGAACTGCAAAACAACTGGTTTGTCCGGCAATTTAGCGGCTGGGAAAATTACGGAAAGGAAAACGATTGCCGCCTGTATTTGGGCGGCGGGGCTGGGTTCCATTCCAAAACCCTGTTACAGGCGATTTATCAAGGGAACGCCGTAAAATACACTTCTACTATTTTACAAAAGATATTCCGGAAACATCAACATTGTAGGGATTGTAAAAATCCAGGGCTATCCCCTCGCATGTTGAAAACCACAAAATATGATAACACCAATTTTTTAATGGGAGAATGCGAGGTGGAGTTCCGTTGATTGTCCAGATGAAATTGAGCCTTCGGGATGAGGGGGGAAAACGCCTTTTACCGGAATACGCTTAGGGAATTTACAGCGATTTGCTCGCCTGCATCCCAGAGGAATACGTGGATTTCTTGCACGAGCCATCTGAAAGCCGCCCATTGTGCCACTATCTGCTTCCCAACAAAGAGGACACTGGCAAAGGGGAATTTTTCCTGACCCTGTTTGACGGGGAACTGGTTTCCGCTTTTGCTCCAGCTGTCCTTGCCACGGAAGAATTTTCCCTACACAAATACCCTTGCCATTTGATGGTGGAACAGGCGAGCCGGAAAACCATCCGGTTTGACCAGATTGCCCAGGCATGTTTTGGACAGGATAAAACGCCGGACTCGTATGTGGTGCGGTTCCTTTCCCCTACGGTGTTCCGCACCCAGGATCAGTATGCCCTCTACCCCACAGTGGAACTGATTTTGAAAAGCGCTATGAACCGGTTCCATCTGTTGGACTGCGGGCTGGATGTAGTGGACGGGGACGCGCTGGAACAACTGGTGCAGCGGGCAAGGATAACCGATTACAGCCTACGCAGCCGGAGGTACTCGATCAAGGATACCACCGTGTATGGTTTTTCCGGCTGGGTTCGGTTAACGGTGCGGGGGCCGTTGCCGTTGCGGCAATTGTTCCGGCTGTTGCTATCCGCCTTGCCTTATACCGGAGTGGGCGGCAAAACTGCCCTGGGAATGGGCGGCTGCTCGGTGGAGGAGTTTTGACGGAAACCAGTTGCAATCCCCAGTAAACCGGATTATAATGGAAAGAGATAGCAGAAAATTGCCATCCAAGTCAGTGGGATGTGAATCATTCCATACTTGTGCGAACCGGAAGTGATCAGGGGAATCCGTTGGGTTCGCACTAGGCGGAATTGCTGGACTTGTAGGGTTTTTTCTGTAAAACCCATCTGTGGAATAAACATAAAAAAACAGGTTCGCACAATGGCGTGCGCAATCACTTGAAAATACTGGATGCGTTTGACCCGCCGTTACAATACACACCTGTCAGGGTACGGCAGCGCATTGTAATCCCTCCACAATTGTTACAAATTCGTTACAATACACACCCGTAAGGGTACGGAAACTTAATTATGTGTGCTATTTGAGCAATTTCAACTAGAGTTACAATACACACCCGCTAGGGTACGGCAACTCGTTTGCTTCGTCTTGAGTATTACAAGGCGTAAGTTACAATACACACCCGCCAGGGTACAGGTGCAGGGTGGTGTTTTGGGATGGGATTGTACTGCCTAAAGAGTGAGGCTCCTGCTAGCATTTTTTATAGCCACTCGAAAAAGACACACCGTCAGGGTACGGTAACTGTGGAGCTACTAAAGATACCCTGCTCTATTGTGTTACAATACACACCCGCCAGGGTACGGCAACTCCGTATATTGCTCTAGCGCATTTAACAGCAATGTTACAATACACACCCGCAAGGGTGCAGACGCAGGGAGTTGTTTTGGGATAGGATTGTACTGCCTAAAGAGTGAGGCTCCTGCTAGCATTTTTTATAGCCACTCGAAAAAGACACACCGTCAGGGTACGGAAACACACTTTTAGACCGCTTAATCCAAAAATCATACCGTTACAATACACACCCGTGAGGGTGCCAGGCGTAGGAAGTTGTTTTGGGATGGGATTGCACTGCCTAAAGAGTGGGGCTCCTGCTAGCGCCTTTTATAGCCACTCTGAAAAGATACACCCGCCAGGGTACGGCAACCCTGATGACGTGACGCAATAACGACACTGTCATTGTTACAATACACACCCGCTAGGGTATATGCAGGGAGCTTGTTTTGGGATGGGATTGCACTGCCTAATAAGTGGGGCTCCTGCTATCGCCTTTTATAAGCACATTAAAAAAACACCCGTAAGGGTACACAGGTGTAGGGAGCTGTTTTGGGATGGGATTGCACTGCCTAACGATGGGCTGCTCCTATTGCCTTTTATGACCACTCTGAAAAAGCTCCTGCTATTGTCTTTTATAGCCACTTGAAAAAAGCTTTTGCTAGCGCCTTTGATAGCCACTCTTTTGATTGGATTCGGTTTTCACCCAAAAAAAGCGGTAGCCGGCGGAACAATTACCGCCGGCTACCGTTATGGTATCGGAATCAAAATTCATCTAAAATCGTATTAATGTAAACTTACCATTCCCTTTCATGCTCACTATTCCGGATTTTTTTCTGTTGAATGGCATAGGTCAGAATAGCAGCCCCTTCCGCAATCAGGAAAATAGCAAATAACAGCATGGTCACAATATGCAGCAAAGCAACAGAAGGTTCTACATCCAGCTGCCTTCCTTCCCCAAATAGGTAAAGGAAAAAGATCCATCCACTGGTAGCAACTAGTGCAATACACCCAATGAGGGCAACCGGAAGCTTCCGCAACAAATGGAACCCACCCAACAGAAAAAAGAGAATATGGATTCCAACAATCACAATACATTGGTAGCAAACCATGGTATGGAATTTTCCCCAAAACCCGCTTACTATATACCCTGATAGGAAGCAGAGGAGTGCTGCCCCAATAAATGGCGCTGCTTTCAGATAGATAAAATGATATCCATAGGCAAGCAGTAAAAGCCCTGCCAGGGCAATCGAAGCGGTAACCAGCACTGTCATGTAAGTCAACAACAGTGTATTTGAATTTATGGTTTCCCCTACTGTATGGTGGAGGAATAGTTTTGCCATATTGATAAGCTGGACCACTATGGCGAAAATAAAAACAATCCCTCCATAGCGGGCAAAAATACAGTTTTTTTCTTTTTTATCATCGATTAAATTGTGTAATCCCCGAAACATTTTTTCTCCTTTTTCCTTCCAACGGCATGGAATTATAGTTCCCCTTCTTCCTCGCTGTCCAAGATTTTTCTTTCCTTAATGGCATATACCAGAATCGCAATTCCTTCCCCAATCAGGAAAATGGCAATTCCCCACATGCTCATCATCTGGAATACGGATGGAAAGATATGGTCTAGCTGGTTTCCAGTAGGGAGGGCAACGGTGTAGGAATAGATAACCCAACCACTCATTGCCAGCAAAAGGACGCATACCGGAGCGGCAACCACCAATTTTTTTAACAGATGGATTGCCCCCAGCAGATAAATCACCCCTTGCAGGAAAATGACTGCTGTGTACTGGAAATAATTCCAAGGTTCGGTCTGGCTTTCGCTCCATAGTAGGATGGACGCAGCCCCAAGACAAAATACCAGCGCGGCCCCTGCCAATAAACCAGGTTTGGTAAATTCCAGCCGTTTGCCCCGAATTAAAAGCAGGATACCCCCTATTAAAATGGAAATCAACACAAAGCAAAGGAACAGGTTCAAGTAGCTGTAAGTTTCATCCAGGCTCTGGCCTTCTTCCCAATAAGTGAACAGCAGCCTACCCATGTTGATGAGCTGTACCAGGATACTGTACAAAATAACGGTAATGCCACAGGTAATTAAGGTTCTATCTTGTTGTTTTCTCATAAAAGATAACCCCCTTTTCTTCTATTATTATCTTTATCATACTACTTTCCAATGCTATTTTCTATTGGCAGATTCACTTATCTTTTCGTCAATTTATTGGCAAAATCACAAATAATATTTACTTTTTCGTAATATATTTCAGATAGAAACAACAATGTGGCTGTTCGAAAAGACGAACCGATTGGAATGGGGGCTATTGGCAAAATGAGAATTTACGTTTTCCACAAAAAATAGACCAAACTTGTGATATAATAGAATAAAAATGAGTTTGGCCGTAAAAAAACATCCAATCCTACCGGAGTTTTTTCAGCGCGGCATTGTTTTGAAAAAAGGAGGTGCATGCCGTGACTGGGGTTTTGCTCCTGATTGGCGTTGTCATTATTATCTGTATCCTATCCAACCGTTTTACCGAAAAACTACCCATCCCCTCCCTTCTGGTATTCCTTGCCCTGGGAATCTGTTTTGGAGAAAATGGGGTTTTCCGCATCCAGTTTAACGATTATCAAATATCCGAAACCATCTGCTCTATTTGCCTTATTTTTATCATGTATTATGGTGGTTTTGGCACCAACATCAAAGCGGCAAAATCCGTCCTGGCAAAGTCAGTGCTGATGTCCACTGTGGGTGTTGTCCTGACGGCAGGGTTTGTAGGGGCGTTTGTCCATTTCTGTTTTGGGATTGGCTGGCTGGAAAGCCTGCTGGTTTCTTCGGTTATTGCTTCTACTGACGCAGCGTCAGTGTTTCATATTCTCCGCTCCCAAAGGTTGAATTTAAAGGATAATACCGCGTCCCTGCTGGAGATTGAGTCCGGTTCCAACGACCCCATCTCCTATATGCTCACCGTGGTGCTGGTCACCATGCTTTCCGGCAAGGAGATTTCGATTCCATTGATGTTGGCGCAGCAGGTTGTGTTGGGGATTGGCTGTGGCATCCTCCTTGGCAAGCTTTCGGTATGGGCGTTAAACAAATTCCATTTTAATATCGCCCAGGGCAGGACAATTTTTGTGTTTGCTGTGGCGGTGCTGGGGTATGCTCTGCCAGCGTTTATTGGCGGAAATGGCTATTTAAGCGTCTACCTCTGTGGTATCATCCTGGGAAACGCCAAAATTCCAGATAAACGGGAACAAGTCCACTTTTTTGATGTGCTGACAGGTGTCTGCCAGATGATGATCTTTTTCCTGCTAGGCTTGCTAGTGACGCCGACGGAACTGCCTGCGGTCATCCTTCCAGCGTTGTTGATTATGCTATTTATGACGCTGGTGGGAAGACCTCTAGCAACCACTATGATCCTGCTGCCATTCCGTTCCTCATTCCGGCAAATTGGGGTTGTCTCCTGGGCAGGGCTGCGTGGAGTCGCTTCCATTGTGTTCGCCATCTACGCTGTGTTAAACGGCGTTCCCCTAAAATACAACCTGTTCAACCTGGTATTTTGCGTGGTGCTGTTCTCCATTTCCCTTCAGGGAAGCCTGCTACCATGGGTGTCCAAAAAATTAAAGATGATTGACAACAAAGCGGATGTCCGTCGCACCTTTAATGATTACCAGGAGGAAAGCGATATTAATTTTGTCAAAATACATATCGGCACAGGACACCCATGGGTTGGGAAAAACTTAAAAGAAATTCCATTGCCAGCCGAATTTTTAGTAACCATCATCCTTCGGAAACAGGACCAAGTAGTAGTCCCCAACGGGGACACTGTCATTCAGGAAGGAGATCTCCTAGTAATCGCAGGGGAAGGGTTTGAGGATAGAGAAAACCTCACCATGCAGGAAGTAACTGTGGAGAAAGGGCATAAGTGGAACAACCTACCATTGAGCCAGGTGCCAATTCCAAAAGGGACGTTAATCGTCATGGTGCAGCGCCCTGGAGAGACGATTATTCCCAGCGGAGATACTGTGATTCGAACCGGCGATGTACTGGTGGTTGCCCGGTTTTAAACTGTCCCCTTTCACTCGTCCGGTTTGTGTTGGAAGATATCACCCCTCGTCAAAACCAGTGGCTCGCGCAACCCTGAAAAGGGGATATTACTGGCTTTACTCCGATCAAAGGTGCTAGCTGCCAGCCATAAACAGGTCAAAAATAGTACTATTTTCGGTACAGCCTTTCCTTTCTCGGCTCGCATAAAGCTTCCCCTCTTAGGATTGTCGCGCTACTCTTTTTTCTTCCCCCGATAAAACCGGGGGATTTTTTCACATCGAAAGACATCATGAACCGTTTGACGTTCCACAACAACGTGAAGCGGTTTTTTTCTGTATGGGTTCCCGCAATTGGAATCCCTGGATTTGCTGGAAGGGGAAAAAGCTTTGATTTTAACCATCGAACAAGGTGGATAATGGTACGGGAGGTGGGACTGTATCAAAAAATTTTACCTATTCACAGGCTGTGGGGTAAGGGAGCGAAACAATAGTTTTAAGAGGCTTGCTGGTAACAAATCCTCTCAGGGTTTTCCCATGAAGCATAGTCATGACCTCCGGCAAAGCTGGAGGCTTGATTAAGCCCTAGAACGGGATTTTACTGGCGGGTATCTAAAGACGCACTGAACATTCTTTCTCTTACATCTGCTACTCCGCCGCCCGTAAACGGATACTTATGCTTCTTTCCGAGCTTGTATGAACTTGCTAGATTGCTTAGTAGCTCGCTTCGCTCGATACTTGAAGCGAAAGCTTTTTTACGGGGCACCTCATCAAAAAAACGGCTGCCAAAATAGCAGCCGTTATGGTTATAGTACCGTCAAATCCGCTTCCAGGGCTTCCGCATATCCTTCCGCTTGTTCTTTGGTAAACTGTTTGTCCAGCTGTACCAGAACAATACCGGTTTTAATTTGGTAGCCATATCCACTCAAAAACCGGTACCCAACCTGTTCTTCCGCCCTCTCCCTCATCTTTTCTGGGGAAGAAAAAATTTCCACCGTTCCGTTATCAGGGTTTGGGGTATACCGGGGCTCCAGCCTGGAGTCAGAAAAATCCCCCTTTTGCCGGTAGGCAGGGGTAACATCCGTCTCTTCCTGGTATACAATTTCATTTGTAACAGGAAGCCCCGCCTCTTTCAGTGCTAAAATGACATCCCCAACGCTTTGGTAAGGAGATTCTGGCACAGCTTTTCCACATCCACAGCTTCCCCCCACAAACAAAGCGCACAGTACAACGCAAGCTAGTTTTGCTCCAAACTTCATTCCAAAACCCCCTTTTATTTTCTAATTTTAGTATAATATACCAATCCCAGGAAATCAATGCCAATTGTCGAAGTTTGTCAGACTGCCCAAATTTTGACCTTTTTATCTGTATCATTCTTCCTAATGAAAAAAATCCCTTAAAAAAGGACAGGACTGGGATTGGAGCTATCTGATGATAATATTCCATTGCCAGACCTGTTTTCATCCAAAAATCACAGATTCTGGCAACAGAGCGGAATCCAATCCAATGAGGGAAAACTATTTTTTTCTTTTCTTCCAATAGAATGGTAAGGAACAAAAAAACCGCCTTTGGTACAATAGGGTCTCGAATCCTATTGAAAAAAGACGGCTTTTTTATTTTATTGGGAGAAGCTGTTTCCCATCTGCCTGTTTCTGGAGGAGGCAAATAAAATCCCATTAAGCAAAGGGGGAAACATGTTGTGGCTTGAAACATTGGATGGTAACAAGGAAATCCATGGGTGGTTTGAAATCAGAACCCCCGTTGGGGAGAGGGTTTATGAGGAACACACCGGCTATGGTTTAACCTTCAAAGAGCGGGGTGGATAGATATCGGTCCCCAGTATCCGGCAGGAGTACCACAATGGTTTTCCCCTGGTTTTCCGGACGTTTCGCCAGCTGGATCGCGGCAAAAACAGCCGCGCCGGAGGAGATCCCCACCAGCACCCCTTCGGTGCGTCCAATGAGCCTGCCTGTGGCGAAAGCATCCTCGTTGGAAACAGGGAGGATTTCATCATAAATTCCGGTGTCCAGTATATCGGGGACAAATCCGGCGCCAATCCCCTGGATTTTATGGGGACCTGCCACCCCTTTGGAGAGGACGGGGGAACTAGCGGGTTCCACCGCTACTACTTTGATGTTGGGGTTTTTGCTTTTCAGGTACTGCCCTACCCCAGTTATGGTGCCGCCGGTGCCAACCCCCGCAACAAAAAGGTCCAGATTGCCTTCGGTATCCTCGTAAATTTCCGGCCCTGTGTGTTCCAAATGGGCTTTGGGGTTGGCGTGGTTGGCAAACTGTCCAGGAAGAAAACTGTTTGGTATTTCCTTCGCCAGTT
Source organism: Clostridium facile (assembly GCF_014297275.1). NCBI lineage: Bacteria > Bacillati > Bacillota > Clostridia > Eubacteriales > Clostridiaceae > Clostridium > Clostridium facile. The sequence continues at coordinate 666,909 of NZ_JACOQK010000001.1, read as the reverse complement.
CTTCCGCTTTAGCAATTGCGCCCTTCATCCCTTTGGTACCGTCTGTCAATACCAGTTCCGCACCGTACGCCTTCATCAGCTGCCGGCGCTCCACCGACATCGTCTCCGGCATGGTGATGATCAACCGGTAGCCTTTGGCGGCTGCCACTGAGGCAAGACCAATGCCAGTGTTGCCGGAAGTTGGCTCGATAATCACCGAATCCGGGGTGAGTTTTCCCGCTTTTTCCGCTTCCTCGATCATCGCCTTGGCAATGCGGTCTTTCACCGAGCCTGCCGGATTAAAATATTCCAGCTTCGCCACAATTTTGGCTTTTAGCCCCAATGAGTGTTCCAGATGTGTCAGTTCCAGCAATGGGGTTTTTCCAATCAGCTGGTCTGCGGATGTATAAATATTAGCCATGATGAACGCCTCCCCTATTCCGCTTTTACAGCGGCAAAGCCCTGTTCCAAATCAGCGATGATATCATCGATATGCTCTGTGCCAATGGATAAACGGATGGTGTTTGGGTGAATGCCCTGTTCCTCCAGTTCTTCCGGGGTGAGTTGGGAATGGGTAGTGGTAGCTGGATGGATTACCAGGCTTTTTACATCCGCCACATTTGCCAACAGGGAAAAGATTTCCAGGTGGTCAATGAATTGGTGAGCCTCTTGCTGACCGCCCTTTATTTCAAACGTAAAGATGGAACCGCCACCGTTGGGGAAATATTTTTGGTACAAAGCGTGGTTTGGATGGCCGGGCAAAGAAGGATGGTTCACCTGTTCCACCTGAGGATGGTTTGCCAGGAATTCCACTACTTTTTTGGTGTTTTCCGCATGGCGGTCCAGCCGGAGGGAAAGGGTCTCCACCCCTTGCAGCAGAAGAAAAGCGTTAAATGGGGAGATGGTTGCGCCGGTGTCCCGTAGCAAGATCGCCCGGATATAGGTGACAAAAGCGGCTGGACCAACGGCGTCCGCGAAGGAAACCCCGTGATAACTTGGGTTTGGGTCAGCAATCGCTGGGTAGTTGCCGCTGGATTTCCAGTCGAACTTGCCCGAATCCACGATAATACCGCCTAGGGTGGTGCCATGGCCGCCGATAAACTTGGTAGCGGAGTGTACCACAATATCCGCGCCGTGTTCGATTGGACGGATAAAGTATGGGGTTCCAAATGTGTTGTCAATCACCAAAGGAAGATTGTGGGCATGGGCGATTTCAGCGATGGCGTCGATGTCAGGAATGTCGCTGTTGGGATTGCCCAGGGTTTCCAGATAGATTGCCCGGGTGTTGGGCTGGATTGCCCCGGTGATTTCCTCCAAATTGTGGGCATCCACAAAGGTAGTGCTGATTCCGTAATGGGGTAGCGTATGCTCCAACAGGTTGTAGGTTCCACCGTAAATCGTCTTTTGAGCGACAATATGGCCGCCATCCTGTGCCAGCGCCTGGAGGGTGTAGGTGATTGCCGCCGCGCCGGAAGCCAACGCCAAAGCTGCCACACCGCCTTCCAGAGCAGCCAGCCTTTTTTCCAGCACATCCTGGGTGGAATTGGTCAAACGGCCGTAAATGTTGCCAGCGTCCGCCAGCCCAAAGCGGGCAGCGGCATGGGCGGAATCATGGAAAACATAGGAGGTCGTCTGGTAAATGGGAACCGCTCTGGAATCGGTAGCGGGGTCGGGATGTTCTTGGCCAACGTGTAATTGCAGTGTTTCAAATTTATATTTGCTCATGATATAGTCCTCACTTTGTCAATATTTTAGTAATTTGAGCATAAAAAAACCGGGGCTTTTCCTTTTCGCTCCCGGGCAATGGCAAGTATCCGTTTTGGTGTTGTGTACAACCACAATTATGGGTATGTCAAAGCACCAAGCCATATTCATATGCCCGGGAGAATAACATTCGACAACAACACATGGTATTTACAGCAACAATTGTATTTCTCATTGCGTTCGCCTCCTTTACTGCGTCTTGCTCAAATTGGATGCTATTATATTACACCTTATTTCCTATCATGTCAATAGGTATTTAAAAATTTGCAAAAAAATTTTTTCCTAACAGCGGGCAAATCCCCAAAAATAGTTGTTTTTCTGGTTGGGATTGGGCTGGCAGAACCTACCTGTAAAACAAGCTATCCTATTTTACAAAGGGAGAAAACCTTAGTTGGAGGTGTTGTTGGCCGATGGGGTTCCAGTAGAGTGTATCCGTTTTATGTTTTATGCAGTTTTTGCAAATACGGCAATATTGGTTGATTGGTTCCGCACAATTTCCTCCCATTGTAAAGGAATCCTGTGCTGATGTATCTCTGTTTTTTATGATATCCGATCAGAAAGGAATGGAATAGGAGTGTTTGTTGCCCACTGTTCCACCATCATAAGAGAAGAAGATTCCGCAATCGGAGGAACACATGGAAATTGGAACGGTTGTTATGGTATTTTTCGGTGGTAACATCATTCTATCTGAGAAGGTAAACCTGGCAAATTTGTTCCAGGATTATGCGGACTACCGAACGTTTGGTTTGTTTTTTCATTGTTTTATTTTGGTAATTATTACGGTGCATTTGCAATTTGTCCCTATATTTTGTATTTCATCCCAAATTTTCCATTGTTTTCATGAAATTTTCATGGTAACAATTTGAAAAAATGCAGTTCGTCCCAAAATAATCCGTATCATCCCTAAAACGCCAATATTTTTGTTATTTTTTCTAAATTCAGGGAGAAAAAATTCAGCGTTTCAAATAAAATTTTAATTTATATTTTGGTTAACATGCTGCTTTTACAAGAAAACGAATCGTTTTATCCCTAAATTGGATGTATTTCGTCCCACAGGAAGTGCAGTTCGTCCCAGGAAAATATTTCTCCTTCCACAAGAATCCCGCTAATAAAAAACTGTTTTTGAAAGTTTGACATCTAGTAAATGTCAAACTAGCTGATTTTGAATATGGATGTTCGAATTTGTTTTCCAGACCCTCTTATAAGATTCATATCCTGGAAGCTGTCCTCCATCCTATCAATAAAAAATAAGAGCTACCTATGTTGTAGTGTTACCTACACCAAAGGTGGCTCTTTTCTATCAATATAACCGCACATACAAACTTAGGGATTGCTTCCATCCCCCTTTTGTGATGATACTGGAGAATGATTCTTTCGGGTATGGCTATTTTGTAGGGGCGCAGAGGCGGAGGAGATGGTCAAAGTCCTGTTCTTCCAAATCAACCAGGGAAGGGAGACAAATTCCCTGCTGCGCTTGCTGACGTTGGGAAAGGATCTGGATTTGTTCCAACGGGACGCCTCCCAGGTATTGCAGGATTTCAAACCGCAGGCTTTGGAGCCGTAGTTCCATCACCGCTTGGGAAACAGAAAATTCTTCGGCAAGCTGGATACGTAACTGGAATATTTTATGCCAATGGGTCAAATTTTTACTTTGCTCCTTGATTTTTGGCAGCAACATCCGGTAAGGGATCAATAATTCAGCTGCCCCTTCATTCGCCTGCCACTCGATAAACCCATCCTGCTGGGGCTGGATTTCGTCAAAACAGTTAAACGATTTGCCCAATTTTCCACGGTGGAGGTACAAATGAATCATCTCATGGCCACAGAAAAAATTCTGTTCCGGCTCGGATAAATTGGAGTTTAAAAGGATGACATCAATCTCGGTTGTACCATCCTCCTTTTTTCCACCAACCTGTGCCATTCCACGCAGCCCAGGAGTGGTAAACGCCAACTTCCCAACCCCTACCCTACTTGGATGGCTTTCACAAAATTCTACCAGGTGCAACGGGTAATCCTGCTGGGTAAACGACAATTTGTGACGGAGCCGTTCAATATCCTGGTAAAGCCTCTGTTTGGTATACGCCATTTTAATCCTCCTGCTGTTTTGCCCGCAACGCTTTGATCGTCTCTATCGCCAGGCGGATATCCTCCGGATCAATTTTATTTTGCTGGGCGTCCTTGGCGAAGCTCAGATAAATGCTGCTGAGCTCCTGCTGACTGTTTTTTTCCTCCCCATACATCAAGTAATCCACCGATACCCCAAAATAATCGGCGATTTTTTTCATTTTTTCAAATTTCGGCTTGCTTTTGCCGTTTTTCCAATCACTCAATGAGGACTGGGCAACGCCGGTTGCTTTGGATACCTGGTAGGGGGTTACTCCATTTTCTTCCAAAAGTTTTGCAAAAATTTTGTACATAATTAGTCACCTTTTACAAAAAACACACAATACGCAGGTTTTTTCAAGAAAACCTCTTGCAATACTTAAGAAATCGTAGTAAACTAATAGCATACTACGAAAACTTAAGTAGTATTTCCCTCATATTTCGGTTTTGATTTGTTTTCATTTCTATTATTATACCGCAAAACCGAAGTAAAAGCAACTACTATTTTACTACGAAACAGGAGGTTTTTTTATGTTTCACCTTTACACATGCGACCAGGTAGCCGACCGCTACCAAGTAAAAACAGTAACCATTTGGAATTGGATTCGGACCAAAAAGCTGCCCGCCATCAAGCTGGGCAAGGAATACCGCATCCGGGAGCAGGATTTATGGGAATTTGAGCAGAAACATCTGACCGTTCCAAAGAAGGTGGCGGCGGAATGAAGTTCGCACAATGTTTTTGTGTATTAGCAGGGCTGCTGATTGTTCACGGCAGCCTGGGGCTTTCTGACCAAGGACAGGTGAGCCTGGCTGGATGCCTACTCCGGTGCGGCGTGGGGCTGAGTTTGATGGTAGGTGGAATCTGGCTGCCAAAACTCTTTCCCCGCAAACGGAAAGCCAAAAAGCTTCCATTTTGCCCGGATTCCCTTTCTGCCCAACAGGAAGAGAAAAAATGGAGGGATGGAACATGACAGAACAAGAGATTTTGCGTGTTTTAAACATTGGGCAGCTCACCACCAGGGAGATTGCCACCTGTATGGGCTACACCGATTTGGAGCTGGTTTACCCTATCATTTCCCGGCTGATTTTAGATGGGAAAATTACCATTTGCGGGTATGCCACCGACCCTATCAGCCTGCGTACTGTTGCCCTTTATAAAAGAACATACGTTCCTATTATATCCCATTCCGACGATTTTGTCCAGAATAAATGGAAAAATAAAGGAAAATATGGCACAAAATAAACCAATTTTCTAGGATGGTGACCACATGCAGAAGTTCTTTGTTTTGTTTTTTGATTACCGCCCGCAATTGGAACTGTTGAGTAATGCCCAGCGTGGGGAACTTCTGCTTGCCCTATTTGACTACGCCCAATACGGCAAAAAGCCCCATTTAGACCAGGTTACCAACATGGCGTTTTCTTTTATTGCGGCACAAATTGACCGGGATAAACAAAAATATGAGGAAAAATGCCAGAAGGGAAGAAAAAACGCACAAAAAAGATGGAGCGCGGAATGCCAACCCATCCCGTCGCATCCTAATACAAAGGAAAAAGAAAACACAAAGGATAAGACAAACACAAAAGAAAAGGAAAAGAAAACGGATTTTGATCCCCCCTCCCCTTTTGAGGAACAGGTTTTTTCATTATACCATCATATTTGTATCTCCTTCCCTCCCTGCATGGCTATCACCGAAGGCCGGCGGAAGGCAATCCAAAACCTGCACAAAAAGGGGTTTGGGTTAGAAGAGTTCAAGCAGGTGTTTGAGGCAGCCCAGCAAAGCAGTTTCCTAAAAGGGGAAAATTCACGAAAATGGACTGCTGGATTCGATTGGATGATAGACGAAACCAATATTGCCAAAGTGTTGGAGGGTAACTATAACGATGCCTACAGCCAGGACAAGCCTTCGTATGATTTAGAGGAACTCGCCCAATTTGGAATGCACATACCAGAACTTTAAGGAATCCAAAGGTTTGTCCCACACATAAACTAAAACCAGGAGGTGGTGTTGGTGCATCAAATCATTTTTGCAGAAGCATGGGCGCTACAGGTTTTAATCCTCTGCGCAGCGGTGGGAGGTTCCTGCCTGACGGCTTTAATCCTGATTTTTTACGACCATTGGAAAGGGGATTGATTTCCAAAAACAGAAAAATATAACGGTATAAATGTTGTTTGTCCCTGTATTTTGAATTTCGTCCCAAATTTTCCATTGTTTTCATAATATTTTCATGGCAACGATTTGAAAAAATGCAGTTCATCCCAGAATAATCCGTATTATCCCTAAAACGCCAATATTTTTGTTATTTTTTCTAAATTCAGGGAGTAAAAATTCAGCACTTCAAATAAAATTTTAATTTTTATTTTAGTTAATATGCTGTATTAAAAGGAAAATTGACGTTTTTACCCCCTAATTGGATGTATTTCGTCCCACAGGAAGTGCAGTTCGTCCCACAAGGATTTGACAGGACAAAAGAGGAGTAAGGGCACAAATAATTGTAGTTTGACATTTACTAAATGTTATTTCAATAGTTGAAACAAGCAACTGGTATATTTTTACATATTATAAGAGTGCAACAACAGCCAATTGACAAAATCAAATTTACGAATATCGGAAAATATAACGGTATAAATGTTGTTTATCCCTATATTTTGTATTTCGTCCCAAATTTTCCATTGTTTTCATAATATTTTCATGGCAACGATTTGAAAAAATGCAGTTCGTCCCAGAATAATCCGTATCATCCCTAAAATACCAATATTTTTGTTATTTTTTCTAAATTCAGGGAGTAAAAATTCAGCATTTCAAATAAAATTTTAATTATCATTTTAGTCAATATGCTGTATTCCCAAGAAAAACAATGGTTTTACCCCTAAATCGGATGCATTTCGTCCCACAAAAGTGCAGTTCGTCCCAGATGGGCGTATCCCATCCCAAACTAGTAGAATAAGGGTAGGATATTCCGGTGGAAAAAGAAAGGAAGCGTTACATTATGACAATACAAGAGAAAAAACAGGTACTGGCACAGTACCAGACTACAAAACGGGAAATTATCCGGCTAACCAAGGAACGGGATGATTGGAATGACCTTGCTTATCGAATTTCCGCCAACTATTCTGACACGGTGGTTTCCGGTGGGTGCAAGGTGGACAAAATCCAAACTTCCATTGAACAGATGGACCGGATTACCCAACTGATTTGCGACCGGATTGAACAGCTTGTTTTATTAAAACAGCAGATTGAAGAGGCAATCCAAGGGATTGATGACCAGGTGCTGCGGCTTTTACTGGAATACCGTTACATCAACGGTTTCACCTGGGAACGGGTGGCGGAGGAAATCAACTACGATTACCGCCATACCATACGGCTCCATCGGAAAGCGCTAGAAGCCATAGAATGTCACTTCGTCCCTGTGATACAATTACAATAGAAATTTAGGAAACCACAGGATGGCAACATCCTAATACCGGCGGCGCAGCAGTTTTCTCCCCCTTTTTACTATGCTGTGCCGCTTTTGTTCCATTAGAACCCCGGGAAGAAGGGCTTTTATTTGTAAAATGTTGTAATCTGACATCAGGTAAGTTTTGGTATATTTTCACAATCCATTTCCTAAATAATTGATGAATTGTGATAACATGAACTTTAGCTCGTGTTAATGCCCTCCGGTTCTGGGTTACAATCCCAAAGGGAGGTAAAAACATGTCCATAAAAAAAGATTTTTCCAACTTATTGTACCAAGCAAGAAAGGAAAAGAAACTGACACAGGAACAAGCCGCTGAATTATGTAAAATCAGCGCACGCCATTACCAGGATATTGAAATTGGACGGGTAAACCCGAAACTGACCACCGCTGTACGTTTAGCATCGGTTTTGGAAATTAGTTTAAATGAACTAAAACCCGGCAACACAAACCAACCGGACTGCTACTTATACTTAGTAACAGTGGAAAACCGAAAATCTTCTGAAAAATCCGGCTGCCAGTATGGGATACAGATTTGGACAAACCGTTCGGGCTGTATTTCCTACCTGGAGACAATCCCTGATATTTCGGAAGATCTCCGGTTTACCCTGATGTTGGCTGAAACATGCACCGAATGCCAGATAGAACCAGATCAGTTCCCCTATGTTTGGGAGGATAGTTTGATCGCGTTCTATTCCCCTTTTGCAAAAGTATGATGGAAAAAGCGCTTATCGAAATCCGATAGGCGCTTTTTTCCTGGCTAGCGTTGGAAGAAAACAAAAAGGCTGTGAGGACAAAGAACCATTTTTACCTAATTTTAGAAAATAGAACAGCTAAAATACAGGTTATCCCTAATTCTTGCATTTTGTCCCAGAATTTCTTTTATTTTCATAAAATTTTCATGATAGCCTTTTCCAAAAATGCAGTTCATCCCAAAAGATATCATCTTATCCCAAAATCAGGATTATTTTTGTTATTTTATCCAGATTTAGGGAGAAAAATTTCGGCGATTCCTCTAAAATATTTATATCTATTTTGGGTAATATGCTGTGTAAGCCAGTAAAATAGCTCTTTTCTCCCCCATTGGCATATCATTCATCCCAAATAAAATGCCGTTCGTCCCACCAAAGGGTAAGAAAAAATATCCAATTTTTACCTCTATAATTTTGATATTTCGACAAAAATTTTATTTTTCTTCTAAATATTGGCAAACTCTCTTGCATTCCCCCGAAAAATCCGCTATGATAAATAGGAAAATGATGCTTTTTAAGGAGAATACAAATAAAAAAATTAATTGCATTGCTGTTGGTTGCTTGCACTTTACTGTGTTTTTCTGGCTGCCAAAACGACCCGGGGCAGGACTACACCCAGGAAATCTGGAATCACCAACACCTGGGGTCAGTTGCGTATCAGGTTCCGGAATCCTGGGGAGAACCGGAATATGACTCACCAATTGAAGTCTTTCAATCTCACATCTATCATGCGGATACCTTTTGGGTACAGCTTACCCTTTATGAGACAGGAAAATTGACTTCTGCTTATGAAAACGCCCAAGATTATGCAAATTTCTATCAGGACGGAGATGAAGATGAGGATGTAGACAGAAGCCCGTCTGAATCACTGGATTCTGTAATCATGGGAGACCAGAATGCGGAACATTTCTGTTATAAAACTCGCTACGATGACACGAAAGATTTCACTTATACCGAAGTATATGCGGTAGATGTGGCAGTTCCAGGCGACTGGTTCGGCAAAACTGACCTGTTTGTGCTGGAATTCCATTCCTCCGATGGGGATGGACTAAAGGAAAACGCCAGGAAAACCGCAGACCAGATAGTGGAAAGTGTTGTATGATAGGAGGCTTGAGATGAAAAAGATTGTTGCGTGTATGATGGGTTTCGTGCTGGCGGCTGGATGTTTGAGCGGCTGCGGGGGAAAAGATGATACGATCGACTACACCAAAGGGGCTTGGATTGACCATTCCACTGGTCCGGTGGATTACGAAGTACCCCAGGAATGGGGGGAAGCATTCGACTACGAACTTTTGGATATGGATACCACTACCTATTCCGTGGATGATTTTTCCCTGAACATTTTTTATACAGATTTATCCACCGATGAGTTCCACATCTACTCCAATTTGGACGAGTCCCTCACCCCTTATGTGGAGGAGGAAAAGACCGATGACTACAGCTATAGTGAATATACGGAGCTCTCCCATGTTACCATTGCCGGGGAAGAGGCAAGGCATTTTTCCTATCTGAACCAGGACCCTGAAGATGATTCCATCAGCTATAATGAAGTATTCGCTTTTGAAACAGAGGACGGCTACATGAAAATTACCGCCAGCACCGACCAGGAAAAGCTGGGGAAAAACTCCATGAAAACCCTGAAAAAGCTACTTGGAACCATTTCTGTATAATTTTGAGAAAAAAGATGAAAAAGAATTTTTTATACATAGTTGCAGCTCTACTGATATGCGGAGGGTTGTTATGTGGCTGTGGGAAAGCTACCCAGGTGGAAAGCTCTTCCCTGCCCGCTTCCAGCCAGGTTTCCTCCCAAGAGGAGGAAACGGTTCAGACCTACCAACTATACAATAAGCTGGAATACGAATTCCCTTCCAGCTGGGAACAAAGTATTCCTTCGTATGAATTGAACAACCTGATTGCTACAGACGGATTTTATCGCATGACGGGCAATAGTTCGGACGGGTTCAAAAATGCTGCCTCTATTTCGATTTCCTTTTATCAAGAGGATGAACCGGACTATTTTCAGTTCCATTTGGATTTTTCGGTAGAACAATTTGAGTATGAACGCTACCCTGATACAACAATTGGAGGGAAACCCGCTGCCCATTTGGTGAGAAAAAAGACCGATGGGCAAATAGATCATGAGTACGCCTTAGATTTTGGGAATGGAGTATACTGTAGTATTTTTGTATCGTTACAACCAGCCTACGATCCAACGGGGGAAGTAGCGAAGGAAATCGAAATGATTTTGGATAAAATAAAGGTAATTGGATAAACGGAGGTTGAAAATGAAAAAGTGGATCATTAGCATCATTGCTGTTTTGGCGAGTTTGGGCATTTTATGCGGATGCGGCACAAATGTTCCAAAAGGATGGGACACCTATCAACTTGGCGATAAAATCGAATACAGTTTCGCGCCAGATTGGGAAATCATCGAATATGGCAACGGGGAAAGCGATACAGCAGCCGGATTTGAATGGATGGACGGCGAGGAGTGTATCGGCATAGGAAGCATCCTTTTTTCCAAATGGAAGGAAGAGGATGCCCAGGACTATGTGGATTTTTTGAAGGAAGATGACTGGGAAGCTGGTAAATCCACAAAAATCGCTGGAAAAACCGCCATGGCTTTTGAAAAAAAACATGAGGACGGCTCCATAACAAAACAGTACCTAGTGAATTTTGGCGACGGCTGGTACTGCAATGTACAGACGTTTAGCGAAACCAAAGAAGTTGAGGAGAAAATCGACCTATTTGTAAAAAGTATCCATAAGATTTAAAGGGAACGGAAAAAGGCGGCAATATTTGCTGCCTTTTTGTTGGAAAATTTTCATAGATATGGTATAATGGATATAATTTATTGTTTTTACCAAATAGAAGGTAGGCGGCAAGGACTCAACCCTGTTTTATTTGGTGGAACTACTGGAGGGACCGATGGGCTGCCAATGGATAGCCGATACTGTTCCAACGATAAAAGGAATACGGGACAGAAAGAAAAAACGGAAAAGGATTTTAACGGTTATTTCAATTTTTCGAAAAGGGGTTTTTGACATGAAAAAATCTTTGGCAGTATTGCTGGCGGGAATCCTCTGCGCCGGTGTGGTAACTGGATGTTCCAATGTGAGCATGAAAGGCTGGGAAACCTACGACATCGAAGGACAAATGACGTTCCAATACGACCCTTCCTGGAAGGCGTATCCTGACACCGAATATGGGCAGATGACCTTCATTATTGATGAGTTTAGCGGTGGGGCAATGACATTCCACCTATATGAAAAACGGGACAATGAAACCGTGGCGGAAACCATCCAATGGTTTTTAGACGAGAACAAAGAGAATGACCAGGCGAAAAAAAGTTGGCCAAAGAAAATTGGTGGAAAAACAGCGGTTGTATTAGAATCCACTATCGAAAATAACCACACCTACCTTGTGGCTTTGAATGAGGATTACTGGTTAAATGTCACCACAATGGTGGAGGATGGCACTGGAAAACGCCAGCTGGAACAGGAAATGGATCAAGTACTGGATTCCATCCGATTTACGAAATAGAGGTACGAGATGAAAAAAATTTTGATGGCAATGGTAGCGGGCATCCTTTCCGCCTGCATGGTAACTGGGTGTTCCACCGTGGATACCAAAGGCTGGCAGGAACAAACAGTTGGCGATACCGTCCGTTTTTCCACCCCTAGTGATTGGGAAACCGAGGAATTCCAGTTTGCCGAACTGGATTCGGTTCGGTGTTATCTGGAACAAGGGGACAGCTATTGCGAGGTAACCATCGAATCCTACCAGCCTGCTTCCCCTTCCGATGTGGAAAGCTACTACCAAACTACGATTGACAGCGAAAAGGAGAGCTTACATACGGTTGGAACCCTCCAGAAGGGATGGCCCAAACAAATCGGCGGAAAAACGGCGTTCCACACCCAGATGAACTCCTATATCAGCGGTTCATCCGTAGAAAGTGAACTCAATACTTATCGCCTGACGTCGGGCAACACCGGCTTATCCATCTGGACCACCGTCCCCCAGGGGGAAAACAAAAAAGAGCTGGAACAGACGGTGGAACAAATTTTACAAACCATAACATTTTCTTAATTGAGGGATACGATGAAAAAAATTCTAACAGCAATTGCGGGCATCCTCTGCGTTGGGATGATGGCGGGATGTTCCCCCAACACCAGCGGATGGGAAAGCTACCAGATTAACAATGTGATCGAATACAAGGCCCCGCCGGAATGGGAATGCCAGGATAGCTGGTATGAGAACACCCATGTACTGCAAAACGGGGAGAGCAGCATGTCGATCTTTTACACCGAGGCGGAGGACGGCCAACAGGCTTTGGAAGCCTATGTGGACCAAATCAAAAACGCCGAGCCGGAAGAAAACATTCAAGTTGGGGAATGGAAGGAAGAAAAATCCCAAAAAATCAGCGGGAAAGACGCCCTCCACTACACCCAAAACTGGGTTTACAACGGTACTGACTGCAAGTTTGACCTGTACGGCTTTGCTTATGATGGCGGGTATGTGGTGATCAACTCCCAAACCCCGTATGACGACAGCAAAAATGAGGTACAGGAACAGATTGACGATATCATCTCCACGGTGGAACTGGCACAGTAGCGCCCTTCCCCCTCCAAAAAAACAATTGGAATTTTATGCAACTTCCCAATAGGTTGGGGGTCCAAAATGGTGTATAATGATAAGAAGAAGATTTCTTGAAAAAAGATGATAGCATTCATTTTTATATTACAAACTAGCATACATAGAGGTTCACCATGAAAAAATTGATCAGCATGATTTTACTGCTTTGTTTTTGCCTGTGCCTGGCAGGATGTTCCCAGGAACAAACGGTGGAGGCGAAAAACTGGGTTTCTATGGGGTCGCTTTTGTTCGTCCCCCCTACCGATTGGGCAAGCGGGAACAACTCCCGTGACCACCAAACCTATTCTGTTTCCACCGAGGGTTCCGACCAGCCGGCGGTTTCGGTGGCGATTGACAGCTATAAATTCATGTACCAAAATAAAGAGGATTTGGGGGAACAGATGACCCGAGGGATTTTACCCCAGTTCCAGAACAAAAACTACCAGCCAGGGGAAAACACCCAGGTCGGCGGGAAAGACGCCCTTACCTATACGGGAAATGGTATGGCGGAACAATCCCTCCAGGCGATTCTGTTTGAAACCACTGACAGCGTGGTTTCCGTTACAGTGGATTACCGGGATGATTCCCAACGGGAAGCCTACCAGGAGGATGTGGACGGTTTTCTGGAATCCATCCAGGTTCCGGAACAGCCGGAAACCCAGCATATGGTTTCCGCCCGTATCAAAAATGTGAGCTACTCCTTCCCTTCCCAATGGGAACAGATGCCTCCCACTGTCGCCGATGGCGTGACGGAACACATTTATTATGTGGGAAGTTACCCCAGCAAGATTACCATTCAATCCATTCCAGATGGCAACCCGCTGCTGGATACCCTCCCCACCCAAGAACAGATTGAGGCAGCTACCGAGGACAATCCTCCGGACTCCCCTTACCAGTTCTGGAAGGTGGATACCCTGGCAGGGTACAAATCCCTTCACTTTGGCAGAGTCATTTCGGACGACCTGATAGAAGAACAATACCTGTTGGATACCCCAAACGGAACCTTGCGGCTGGTAATTCAAAGTTACGTGGACTGTACCAAGGAAACCAAAGAACAAATCCAAAGCTTTTTCAATACTTTCCAGGTTGACCCTAAGGAAGCGATATAAACCATAAAATTGGGGAACTTCTCCGGTGGATAAAGAGAGAAGAATTCCCCCTCAACACGGATTTTCGGATAATCCGAGAAAAACCGTTTTGTTTTCCCAAGCGATAATTCCCCCATTGGATTCCACTGTGAGGGATGTGCAAAAGAGTCAGCATTGCGGGCAGGGATACCGGTAAGGTTGGGTACAGATTCCATCACCTTATCAAGCGGTATCCCTGCCCGTTGGCAAATCGGAAACAACGGATTGTTTCCATAACCTGGATCATACCCATTGACCCAAAAGGGAGGGAGAAACAATGAACCTATACCCAATCATCGCAATTGGCGTTGGCGCTTGTTTGCTGCTCATCTGCTGGCTGATCGCCAAATGGATGGATAAGGTGCAGAAAAAGGACAAGCCTAGGGATTTTTTTCAACGCCACTTCCGTTTGAGTATCTTCATGATATTGGTCTCCATTATAATGGCAGGCGCTGCGATTTCCTATATCATCTACTATATATCACAGGTACTTGGGCTGCTTGTGTACAATATTTCTAAATTGGACGCTGTTATTATTGTGGCGCTGATTACTGGAGCCCTCTCCTTGATTACCGCAATTGTCGCCAAAATCATCGGGTACCAAAAATCCAGGCAGGATTATCTGGCGAAAAAAAGGGAGCAGCCCTATGAGGAACTGATTGAAATCATGGATAAAATCCAGCAAAATATGGAAGCCGGATACAGCGCTATGGAAGGGCTAACCGAAGAAGAACTCTCCACAATTTCCAAGCAGGTTACCCTTTGGGGTTCGCCAAAAACCGTTTCCACATGGGTGGAGCTGCGGGAAGAACTCCGGGAAGATACCGAGGTGGACCATAGATTCCTGATGGAAGAGCTGGTAAACAGGATGCGGAAGGATTTAGGCTTGGCAAAAATCAAAAGAAGGAATTTCCTTTCTTCCTTGTTGCGCGATATTCGGCATAGCAAACCAGCCACTGATGAAACATCCATAAAAATGATAAAAAAATAGCGGATATCCTACGATACCCGTTATTTTTTTACCACTTTTTTAAAAAGCTACCCAAGAGGTGGTTTTTTCTACCTAATTTTTGCCAGCGATGCGATTTGCTTCGCTTGATATAAATCGCCCGCCCCGATGGCGTTAAACTACGGGAACTTTTTCAAACTCCCCTATCCAGCGCAGGTAGGGGAGTTCATTGTTCCAGCCTCTTCAGGCAGGATGGCCCCAACAACCATACATCTGTTTTGTAACCGTATTGCCTTCCAGTTGCCCAGAAAGTTTGGAACAATTCCCCGCTGTTACGGAAAACCGGTATCCGTTCCAGCAAAAAACACAGCCCGGTGGAATCGCTATGGGTTCCATCCGGTGATATGGATTGAATTTTAAGAAAAGAAAGGATTTGACTATTATGGCAGTAACAACACCAACCAAAGGAACAGAAATGGCTTTTATTGATTGTAAGATGATTGTTGTAACAACAGAAGAGGATTCCCCTCGCAGCGTTGCTATCACATCCGGCGCAAAACTGGGCGTAGAAGCTCTGCTGGACACAGTGGAAGCAGTAAAACTGAACATCAAAGGCGTATTAAAAGCACAGAAAAAAGAATCCAAAATCATCACCGGCCACACCCTGACTTTGACCGACAACATGACTATCTTGGAACTGATGGAAATCGTACAGGGCGGCACACTGACAAGAGATCCAGAGTCCCACGAAATCACCGGCTATGAACCACCAGTGGTTGGGGAAGCATACAAACCAGTGAAATTCAAACTGGAAGCTTACTCCGCACAGATGGACGAAGGCGGCAACGAAATTGGCTACGAAAAAGTAACCTACCCAGGCTGTACTGGCCAACCAGTTGGCTTGAACTCTGAGGACAATGTATTCCGTGTAACCGAATACACCATTACTTCCGCACCAAGCAAAGGCGAAGCCCCATACAAATGGGAATACGTAAAAGCCTTGCCAGAAGTACAGGAACCAACCGAAGTAGGCGCATAATCATAACGATACCATAAGAACAGGAGGAAAAACAATATGGCAGTAACCACTATGGATGAACTAAAACACTACGCAGAAGGCACCGAAGTAGAGCTATCCGGCTTTGCAGAAGGCCAGCCTTTTGTGGTAAAACTCAAACGCCCTTCCCTGATGCTTCTGGCACAGAACGGAGATATTCCAAATACGTTGATGGCAGCCGCTTCCGAGCTGTTTAACGACGGCATCAAAGGGCTGAACCCAAACAACTTCAGCCGTATGGCGGATATTTTCACCGCTATGGCAAAGGCCTCAATGGTTTCCCCTACCTACCAGGAAGTGGAGGAAGCCGGCCTGAGCTTAACCGACATCCAACTGCTCCAAATCTATAATTTTTCCCAAACGGGGGTGGCTCCGCTGCAACGATTTCATCAAAAGTAAGCAACTTTTGAACGTAATCGCCATCGCGAACCATAGCCACACCAGCCCCAGCCAGGTAATGGGGATTGACGACCCATACACTGCCTATTGTTTTGATGAAACCTGTTTGTACATCAGCCAGCGGATGGAACGGGGCGACCGCCCCAGATACCTGGTACAATGCAATGGGTTCCGTGAATTCTACGACCGGATCCAGGGGCGGTAAATAAACGCAACGGGCAGCATGGGTTCTTTCCCTGTGCTGCCCTTTTTTGCGTTCCATCCATTGTTTATCCGTCCTATTCACCAAATTCTGGTTTCCATTGTTATGCAGCGTTACAAAATTTTTCTATTAATCCAAAAATCACCTTGTCGATTATGGCAGAATTATGAAGAATATGGTATACTGTTTCCTAGAAGATGGAAATGGAGGAGAAAAGGATGCGGAAGATTTTGATTGGGCTGTTGGCAGTAGGTATTTGTATTGCCGGCTTTGCATATTGCACCAGCCGTGGGCGGGATTCCAGAGAACATTGGATTCTGGAACGGATTGGTAGGCAGATAATTTACGAAATCCCGATGGAATGGGAATGGTCTAGTGAAGAAAACCGGCATTATTACCAGACTGAGGTGGACGGGGAATCCATTTACCTCACCATGCTGCTATATAACCAAGGGGAATATTGGGATAAAGCCCAGTATATCGCCTTAACCGAAACCGTCAAGGGGGATAAGATTACCCGCTTGCCAGAGATGGAAATCGCGGGGCAAAACGCCTACCACTATTGTGAAACCATCGAGGAAAGGATCTATGAATCCTATGTATTTGATACCGCCCAGGGAGTGTTTCGGATTTTGATTGCGTTTCCATCCCATTGGGAGGAAAACCCCATCCAAAATGAACTATTCCGGATAGCAGAATCTTTTTCGGATTACCGGAACCATTCCAAAAAAGCTGAGGGCGATTCCTCCAACTCCTCTGACGGGACACAGGGAAAAACCAGCGGTTCCCTCGCCATGGAGGAGGAAGTTTGGAACCAGTACCAGCTGGCGAACATCACCTATGAAACCCCAACTTCCTGGGTGATGGAACAACAATTGGATACCTGCCATACGTTTCAGATTGGCGAAACCAAATTGGAACTCATTTACGAAGTCCAGATAGAGGGATTTGACAAAGCCTCGGAATATATTGACTACCTGGAACAACAGAACCATCCGAATGACACCTTCCAGGACGATGTGAAAATTTACGGAAAGCCCGCTTACCATGTAACCCACAACGAGGATGCCACCAACCTAACCATCGAGGAATATTTTTTTGATACCCCTCAGGGAATATTCCGGATTCGGGTAACGGAAACCAGCCAGACCGGGGACCAAATTCCAAAAGAAGAATTTAACGAGTTTTTGGATTTTATTGTGATTAAAACCTGATAAATATCCCTCAACCTGGAAAGGGAGCCTTTTCCCTTCCAGCGCCTTTCAAAAAACTTCCTCTTTTGACCAATCCTCAAAAATGGATTGTAAAAGCTCTGCCGTTGTGTTATAATGTTGTCGTTTTTGATATTAGGAGGATTGATTGGATGAAGAAGGTTATTTCAATTGCGCTGGCGCTCTGCCTGTGCCTAGTGTGCTTTGTGGGCTGCGGAGAAAAGCCTCCGGAAGGATACGAAGGCTGGAAAGTAAAAAAGCTCCTTAATACGGTTAGCTATTGCGTGCCTGAGTCCTGGAAGCAAGAAAAAAAAGAGAATGACTACCATAGTTATAAAATCGATGATACAACTGAAATGCGTATTTACATTGAATCTGAATCTTTAAATGGTTTTACAAAAGCTGAAGAGGTCATTAACAATTATGAAAAAGAAAAAGGAGCCTATGAAAGCGGAGATTATTATACGCCTAGCACGTTTGTACGGCAGGCAGACTGCTCTTTCGATGGACAAAAAGCTTATCATTACCAGATAGATCCATATCTAGGAGTTACTAAAGAAGGCGGCTCCACCAACAACAATATATACGATTGTTACCTTGGTGATTGCTCCAAAGGAATGTTAAATTTAGATATCATTTATGATAGAGATTTTGGAAATCCATTATCAGATCATGATGTTAATAAACTCATAAATTCGATTCGATTCAAAGACATTGATAAAAAATAAACCAAAAAAATACCTAGTTCCTCCGCTGGGTATTTTTTTGAGGGGTGCGGATGTCGGGAAAGAGGTTGTTTTGTCGAACTGGCAGAAATCTCCTGTTTTGTGTTGTAAATTTGGAAATAATATGCTACAATAATAGTAATTCGTTGCCAAATTGGCAATACATTTAGGAGGATTGATTGGATGAAGAAGGTTATTTCGATCGCGCTGGCGCTCTGCCTGTGCCTAGTGTGCTTTGTGGGCTGCGGAGATTCTGAATATAAAGGATGGGGAAAAGAAAGTTTAGTTAGTATAACCTACCGTATACCTCCAACCTGGGAACTAACAAACGATAATGTTGAAAACACTAAAGTATACACCATAGATATGCCTGAAGATAAACCAGAAGTAATTATTGCTAATTTAACCAAACTGGGAGATGATTATGATGCTGAATCTGTTATGAAAACTATAGAAAAAGAAAATCAAGAACAACTATCTAAGGGTGCGATAGACGTCCGTTATCATATCGAAGAAAGTTTTACAATATGTGATGAAACCGTATATCATTTTTATGAAAATGATGGTATAAGAAGAGAAACATATCTATTTGATGGAAAAGAAGGTATTTTTCGTATTTTGGTCAAATATGATCCAAGATACGAATTTCCTACTTACACAGAAGAGTTCCAGCTATTTTTAGATTCTATCGTAATAAAAAAATAAAAATCTAAACTAAGCTAACTGTTAATTCAGTTAGCTTTTTTATTTACAAAGAGGTGGTGAATTAATGGCAAACGATATTGATTTTAAAGCATTAGAAAAAGAAATTAAAAATGCCACTAATGAAACAAAAAACTTTACTAAAGAGCTAAAAAATGTTATTAATGAATTAAGCTCTGTTGGCTCTTCTGGCGGTGGATTTAGCATCAATGGTTTGGCATCTACTATCAGCGATTTAGAAACTATTTCAGATAGTATTGAAGAATCATATGAATCTGTTAATAAACTATCTGGTGGATTTTCTGGATTAGGTGGAGCAATTTTTTCTGGAATTGGGACAATAATTGGTGGATTTAGCAGCCTTACTGGAGCTATTAGTTTAGTAACCAGCGCTGTTTCCTATTTAGGAAATGCCTATTCTGAAATGAAACAAGAAATGATTCAAAAGGATATTGAAGATCATTTTGGAAATGTAACTTTATCAATGGAACAATTGACAGAAGCAGCTGAAACACTGACAAATGCAGATTGGAATATTCGAATAAATACAGTGTTAAATGCCCAAGAAGAAACAAATAATTTAAAGCAGGATATAGATCAAACAATTGCTGATATTGAACAATATAATTGGAAGGTAAAAGTCGGAATTACATTAACTGAAGAAGATAAACAGAATTATCAAAAAAGTATTTCAGATTATGTTACCTCTACTACCGAGTATCTGAACAAACAGTGGTATACTACTAATTTAGCGATTAATTTATTGTTTAAACCGGGAAGTGAATCTTCTACTTTTGCCAATTCAGCTTCAGCATCCGTATTTGGTGGATTATATACTCAAATTTCACAGTTAAGCGCAGATTTAAACAAAACTGTTGCAGACGCTATTGAAACCGATACACTAAATACTCCAGATGTACAAAATGCGATTCAAACCAAAATACAACAGATGCAAGAAATTATCAACCAAGTATCCGATGCACAATACCAAGTAAAAGTTGATCAAATTGAGGCAAAAATTGAAAGTGGTAGTTTAACACAAGAGAGTTTTTCCGGATTGCAAGAAGAACTGAACACTTCATTAGCCGAAAAAACGTCTGAAATTGATAATCTTACAGCTTCCGCATTAGTTGCATTTCAATTGCAATTACAAAATAAGCAGATTTCTCCTGATGAATACGACAGGATAAAAAAATCTTTTGAATTAGAAGCAAGCCGTAATATTACTACAATAACATTAGATACTGTTAATTTGGAGATAAAAGGTTTTAAAACGATTTGGAATAGTGAATTAAGTAACCTTTCCAGTAATTTAGAAAAACATGTAGCACAACAAATTAAAATTTTTGATTTTCAAGGTGGAACTACTGATATAAATGAATCTACTATTGCATCTATTCTTAATGTTGGCGATTTAGGAAGCCTTGAAGAACCTTTAACTAATTTTGTAGATAGTGTACAAGAGAAAAAACTTACTTTAGAAAAACAAGTACAAGAATATCAGGAACTGGGGCAAAGTATCCCAAGCAGTATCCTTGACACATTAGGAGAAATTTATAAATATGAAGCTTTGCTGGGAGACCCCAATGGAGGATTTAGTTATCTTGCCCAACAAATTGTATCCAATCAAGAGGCATTTCAACAATTCAAAGATTTTATTAAAAATTTTCCAGAAAAATTCCCTGATGAATTTATTGACCAACTTGAGTTATTTAGCGGAGAAACATTTACCGGAAAAAATTGGGTCAAAAAATTAGTTGCCTCAGATGAATCTATAGAAGAAGTGAAAGCGAAACTTCAAGAACAAGGAATTGAACTTTCTGATGCAGTAATCGAAAGTTTAGCAACTGTAACTCCTTCTGTACAACAAAAAGCAATTGAATTGGCAAACGCCTATACATTGTCAGACAATGAAGAAGAAAAACAAAATCTTTTACTTCAATTAGCACAATTAGGTGTTACAATGGATGATGCCCTTGCGCAAGGGATTTATCAGAATATGGGGTTTGTTCGTTTGGCTGGTTCAGATACTATTACAGCATTTAATACCGCAACGGGAGAAGAAATTGGAACTGTTACCCCTCAATTTGTCCAAAATTTAAGCAATATGGGTCTTACAGGTCTTTTTGGAATGCAACAAGTAATTGATGGAAATCCACTTAATGCCCCTAGCCTAAAAGATATTAATGCTAAAGCCTGGGCGGACCATAACTACGCACTGATTCAAACAGAAATGAATGGAAAAACTGTCCATATTAAAATAGCAGGGGATAAAGTATTGTATGGATCAGTAAATGGACCTGATGGAAAACCACTTTTCTACACCTATGGAAAACCTAAGGGTTTTGCTACAGGCGGGTTTGTGGATAAAGAACAGCTCAGCTGGATTGCGGAGGGTGACAAGCCAGAAGTTGTGATTCCGTTAGACCCTGGCAAGCGCACACGGGCAATGCAGCTTTTCGCTCAGACTAGCGAGTTGCTCGGCGTTTCCGTACAGGCGCGCAACGGCTTCCCGCTGGGCGATTCCCTCTCCCCTTCCACCAGTGTGGTGGATTATTCCCGCCTGGCCGCCCTCATTACCGATAGCCTCAAATCCTCCGCTATCCAATGCAACCCTGTGTTCCAGGTTTCCCAGGGGGATGTTTACCTGGATTCCGAAAAAGCTGGCCGGGCGCTTACTCCGGTGATTTCCCGCATTCAAGCAAAAACCGCTAAATTTGAAACGAGGTGACCCTTTTTGGAAATTTTTACTGCAAGCCCTTTCCAGTTCAACGACCTCTCCCAGGACCAACAGGTCGGCGAGGACTGCTGGATGGACCATTTGAATACCTTTACTGAATTCCAGGCGGATTTGATTTCGTTCACCGTCTCCCCAGGCAAAATCGAAACCAACACCCTGGAACATCCCGAACTCAACACGTTCCACCACTTTAAAAGCCGTGTTTGCTGTAAATCAGCAGAGGCGGCTTTTTACGTGTTCGGCGAAAACCGGGATATGCTCTCCCAGAACATCTCCAACCTGGTTTCTGCCGCGCTCAAAACCACCATTAGCCTGGGGAATTCCGATTTGATCTGGCGCGCCGTGCTTACCAAGTATTCCACCGAGGAAACTGGCATCGACTGCTACTCCCAGGTGGAACTTTCTTTTGATGTCATGGAAAGTCTCCCTCTTACTACGGTAAAATTAAAGGGAAATGATACCATCCTCAACGCTGGCAACTGCACTTCCGAGTGCATCATCTCCTTTACCCCTACCAAAGAGATGGACCAGTTTTCCATCCGGAACCTGTTCACCATCAATAAACCGGAAGTCGGCAAGACGATTGTCATCGACAGCATCAAAAAAACCGTCACCGCCGATGGGGTGAATATCTGGCCAAAGGCTTCCCTTTCCAGCTTCCCCACCCTCTCCCCCGGGCTGAACAAAATCGAGATGGTGCCAGAACCGCTGGAGGTAACGTTTTCCTATTACCCTATGCTGATTTAAGGAGGTTCCCATGATTATTTTATACGATACCAATAACCAGCCCATGTATCCTTTGGAGGTGGACCCGGACTCCTACGTCATCACTCACAAGGCCAGCGGCTTGGATTTGCTCAGCTTTGACCTACCCGTTAACCACGAACACCTCCCCCACTTGGGGGAGGAAATCCGGGTAGAGGCGGAAGGGAATTTGTATGTGATCAAATCCTTGGACGATTCCGGCGACGGCGTCTCGGTGGACTGCGAGCTGGATTTGGACGCCTGGAAGACGGAGATACGCAAAACCTTCACCACTGAATCCGGTGAGGGGGATACCAAAACCGATACTCCTATCACCCTTGCCCAAGTGCTGGAACAAATCACTCCCACCGGTTGGAGCTGTAGTACAAGTGGGCTGAACTCCAGCCAGACCGCTTCCTTTAAGCTGGAAAATGTCACTAATTACGACATCCTTTCCAAGGCGATGAAGGAATACGATGACGTAGGCTACCGCTTCGACACAAAGGTAACCGCAGGTGGAAAGGATAAAACCCTCTCTGTATTCAGTACCAACAATAAAGAGCCTTCCGCTGTGTACGTCACCGACGAGCTCAACCTGGAAAGCTTGAAATTTTCCGGGGATTCCACCGATTTGGTCACCCGGCTGTACGCTTATGGCAAAGATGGCCTGACCATGGCGGGGGCTTCTGGCGGCTCGGATGGCCAGACCTATGGCTTAGAATATGTAGAGGATACTTCTTATACCAAACAGATTATCTGCGGCGTGATGAAGGATACCTCCATTGAGGACGCCAACGAGCTAAAAGCAGCCGCTGAGAAAAAGCTCAAAGAGCTGGCTTACCCCAAACGCTCCTACCAGTGCAGCGTGGTTGACCTGGCAAAACTCAATCCAGAATATAGCTTTTTGACCTTCCAGATGTACCAGGTGGTTACCTTAATCGACCGCACCAGAAACACCACGGTAAACCATCAGGTGGTGGAATACAAGGAATATCCCCTCAAGCCCGAAAAAAACGTGGTGACCCTTTCCACCACTGCCCCAAGGATTGAAACCAGTATTGGCAATATCCAGAATTCCATCCAGGAACAGCAAGATTATACCAATAATGAGCTGCAAAACGCCATCCAGCACGCCACCGATTTAATTACCGGCGTGGACGGCGGGGTGATTAAAATCCGGTTCCAAAAAGGCAAACCAGCGGAACTTCTAATTTTAAAAGATGACACTGATAGTTGGGAAACCACCCCTATGTGGCGCTGGAATGCGAATGGTCTAGGTTATTCTCAAGAAGGTTTAAATGGTAACTATGAGTTGGCTATGACGATGGATGGACAGATTAACGCAAACTATATTACAAGTGGTGTTCTAAAAAGCAGTGTGGAAATACCAAATCCAAATTATAAAAACGATCCAGATAAGGAACCGGAATATATCCCAAATTTAATGTTTGATTTAAATCAAGGACAATTGATGGCTCCTGGATTAACAGTTTACTCTCCAAATGATAGCACGATTGGCTTTAGTGGCGATGGAGAAAAATACATTACATTTAATTCTAACAGCGGTAATGCTGTCTTTATTTATTTTAATTCTAGGAATAATTCATCTAGAATTGGAAATTATGGCGAAGGTAATGAAGGAAGTATTTATATTGAATCTGGAATGGCCGGGCAAACGATGCAGCCTGGAAAAATTATATTCCGTGGAATTAACTCCACACCAACAAGCAATGCCGATGCGAATGTAGAGATTTACGGCTCATTAAATGTAAATGGTGTTAATATCACCCGGGCTGTTCAGGCGTTAGTGGAGATTCAAGCGCAGCAGAGGAACCTGACCTCGGAGCAACAGGCAAAGCTCAGTGCAATTACAGAAGAATTGGAACAGGCGGAACGGAAACGTTCCCAGCAGGAATACCCTGAATCTTAGGAAAGAAGGAGAATTATTTTGCAACATATTCAAGAAATTATTTTAGATATTGGGCTTACCGGAAAAAACCAACGGGTAAAAGCCAAACAGTGGGATAACCAAACCCGTATTGTCAAAGCAATGGTTTTAAACAACGGGGTGGCAGCAGAATTTGATTCCGGTATAAAAGCCCGCTACTCCTACTGTAAACCGGACAATACCCAAGTACTAGGGGATGCGGAACGCAATGGCAACCTGGTCACCATCCTGCTTGACCCCCAATGCTTGACGGTATCCGGCATTTGCTATTGCGACATCACCTTTTACCAGGGGGAAGCGGAAATTTCCACCGCAACCTTTGAGGTAGAGGTTTACCCTGGCGTATACAGCCCGGACCGCTTGGAAAGCAGCGATGAATACCTTTCCCTCTCCAAAGTGTTAGAGGAGGCACAAACCGCTGTGGAAGAAATGGAACATTTGAATGATGAGGTAACTTCCGGAGAGGAAGAACGTGTAAAAGCCGAAACTCAACGGAAAACCAATGAATCCAATCGAAGCAGTGCGGAAAGCGTTCGTATCCAAAACGAAAACAACCGGATTGCGGCAGAAACAAACCGCGTCAATGCGGAAAACAGCCGTGTTACCGAATTTAACACCATAAAAAGCAAATCCGATACCGCAATCCAAAATGCCCAAAGTGCCGCCAAACGTGCTAATGATGCAGCGGCAAGCGTAGAAGGTACCGATATAGGCAAAGTAATGGAAGAATTCAAAAAATATGTACCAAATACACGCACCATCAACAGTAAGCCGTTATCTTCGGATATTTCCCTTACCTATACCGACGTCAATGCTGTGCCTACTACCCGCACGGTAAATGGTAAGCCTTTAAGCCAAAATTTAACCGCCGCGGATATTGGCGCCTGCCAGCCTGGTTCCATTCTTGTTTGGTCTACATCTACCGCACCAACCGGCTGGCTGCTTTGTAATGGTTCATCCGTATCCCGCACCACCTATAGTGCCCTATACAATAAAATTACCACCAAATATGGCAGCGGAAATGGCTCCACTACTTTTACACTGCCTAATTTAAAAGGGCGTGTTCCGGTTGGTGTTGGCAGTTCCCCCTTTACCTCACTAGGAAACAATGGGGGTTCCACCAGCGTTACCCTGACTGTTAGCCAGATTCCACAACACAATCATGGCCAGGTTGTCACGGCAGGGGAAAACGGAACCAGTACTAGAATTGACTATGCTGGAGATGGCGCAGGTAACATTTATACACAAGGCGCCAAAAGTGAGAATACTGGTGGAGGATCATCCCACACCAACTTACAGCCATACTTAACCGTAAACTACATCATTAAATATTAAGGAGGAAAACAATTATGGCATTAGCAAAATTATTAACTGGAGAATATGGACGGATGGATGGGCAGTATCACCGCATCCAACAAGTAATTTATGATTACGATACCAACCAGCTTCATTTTACTATTTTCCACTATGCGGACCAATCATTCCGCGACCAGGAAAAAGCGGAAGTGGAAGAGAAAAAAGAAAAAATCCAGCGTTATTATGAATTGGAAGCAAAAAAACAGGAGTATGACGAGAAAAAAACCGGTATGCCTTTTGAGGAATGGGAAGAACTGGCTGGATTAAATATTCAGGAATTATCCAAACTGGATTTTGAACCCCGCCATATTGGCAGCACAAATTACACCATTGAAATTACCGGCGACCCAAGGGAAGAAATTTACAATGCAATTGAACAGACCATTGGCCAATTTGAAGGGGCAGTAGAAATTTGATTGATTTTATCCTGCACTATTGGGTGGAATTTATTTTAGGGGTTATCTCCGCCGGGGTAACCGCCATGTTCGCGATGTGCTACCGGAAACTGGTGCAAAAGGGTCGGGAACAGGAATCCATGCGGGAGGGCATCCTTGCCATCCTGCATGACCGTTTATACCTGATTTGCCAATACCATTTAGGCCAGGGGGAGATTTCCCCCAACGCCTTAAAAAACATTGAATACATTTACAAAAGCTATCATAAATTAGGCGGAAACGGCACTGGAACGGAACTGTACCAACGGGTAAAAAAATTGCCGTTGACGCTGGAAGGAGTGGATTACGATGAAAATTAACTGGAAAGTACGGTTGCAAAACAAAACTTTCCTGATTGCGTTTATCGGCGCAATTTTGACGTTTGTTTATACCATTCTGGGGATGTTCGGGATTGTCCCTTCCATTACCCAAAATATGTTGACCGATGCGATTATGGCTCTTATCAATATTCTGGTGGCTTTGGGCGTTGTCACCGACCCTACAACCCAAGGTATTGGGGATAGTTCCCAGGCAATGTCCTATACCATTCCAAAATAGGGATCATAAACAAGTGTGATATTTGTTTTTACAAACCTGTAACTTCTTATGCCAATAAAAACAGGACGTGATCGGTTTTATCTTTTTCTGTTAACCAAAACTTACAAATTGTTTTTTCCGATTGCAAAAATTTCTTAGGAAAAAAGTCCTCTAGGCAAAATATTGATTCCTTATCATTCACGTAATACCAAGATACAATCTATCTCCCATCTTTTTTAATACTTGACCAATTTCAAAAAGCAGATTAAAAAAGCCATAAAACTCCCCCGGTTGAGCAGAAGTGTTCCGGGAAACTGTTGTTGTTTCCCGGTTCACACCCGCTTAACTGGGGGAGTTTTTCTTTGGTAAAAATAATCCGTAAAATACGAGTTTCGATGCTACCTAATCGT
The DNA here is from genome assembly GCF_014297275.1 of Clostridium facile. Classification (NCBI taxonomy): domain Bacteria; kingdom Bacillati; phylum Bacillota; class Clostridia; order Eubacteriales; family Clostridiaceae; genus Clostridium; species Clostridium facile. The sequence goes on along the minus strand of NZ_JACOQK010000001.1, from coordinate 639,679 downwards.
TGGCGCTTTTCTTTTTGGTAATAGCAACCGCTGCCATCACAACCATTCCACTGGCCAAAAGCAATACCATCCAAAGAAGAGCATTGTGGTTCTCGCCAGTTTGGGAATTGGATACATCAGAACCCGATGTGGAATCCTGTGCTATTGCCATACTACAAACATCACAAGTTCCATCCCTATCTTGATCCAAATGTGCGGTTTTCGCAATCTTACCATCGCCTAGTTTCCATGCTTCCAGATCAACAATCTCTGTCAAACAGGAGGCGTCTTCAAAATATTTGCCACAAGAACAGGTGTAGTAATCTTTTACGCCATCCGCAGTACATGTTGCTGGCGTGCCAGGAACCAAAGTACCCAGATGTGTGTGTGCCAATGCTGTTTGATAGGTATCCCCACAAGCATCGCAAACATATTCCGCCAAACCGCCGCCTGCTTCAGTAGGAGGAACCAGGATATGCTCGGTATAGCTGTGTTCATGGCCATCGGTTACCACAACCGACATTGGGATATCTTTTGCTATATAGTGGAAATAACTATCGCCATGGTCCACTGGGTCCAAATTCAAAGAACTTTGCTTTGTCCCCAAAAACTGCATAAACCGGGACGAGGTTTCATCAATGATAAGGTTCGAAGATTGTATGGTGGTGCCTTTTGCGCCATCCACTTTGGTTAAGGAATCCGCTAAGTGAATATATCCATAGGACTGGTCATCCGGGCTGGACGTAAAGCGATAGTCATCGGTCAAAATAGGCGCCCGATGTTCCCCTTCTCCAACACAGGAAGCATCCACTGTACCACCATTTAAATATAAATCGCCAGAATATACATAAATACCGGAAATAATACCACGGGCAGTGATGTTGGCACCTTTTTCCACAGTCACCTTAGGGGAAAGCGAACTGGAAAAGCCTATTGCTCCCTCCATATCCACTGTAGCATTTTCCAACAACACACTGTCTGCCCAATTTACTGAGAATCCAGCTGCATCTCTCGCCTTCTTAACCGCGCCAAAATAATCGTTTCCACCACGGAAAACATGGTTGCCTCCGGTAATGGAAATATCTTCTCCACAAAACGCATATACCCCAGTACCAATTGGATTTGTTGCTGTGGCGGTAAGGCTGCCTCCGGAAACGTGCATATAATCGCCTGGTTCCGAGTACATATCCGAACTACTACCAACATAAACGCCATAATCCGCAGCGGTTGCGGTTACAGTACCGCCGGACATATCAAACTTTTTCATCGCATTTAACGCAGTACCAGTATCTCCTGGTGCAAATACAGTTAAATCTCCACCGGTGATTGAAAGATTATCTGCTTGTAATTTTCCCACAACATTGGTTTTTCCACCAGAAAAAGTCGCTGTTTTGCGAATTTCAACCAATTCACTTTCCACAGAAAGGACACCCTCGACCTGATGGAGATTTGAAACAGATAAAGTATCATTGATCAGAATATTTGCGGTACCATGGTTTTCAAAATTTTTGATACGGTTAAAACATGGGTTTAGTTGATTCCCTCTAATATCTAATGTGCCATAGTTATATAGCTGTGACAACAATAAATAAAATCTACTATTTTCTATATCATTCAAGTTGCCTTCTAAAACACCATGTAAATAGATAGGGATATAGCAAGTTGCTGTAATCTGTATGCCATCCTCCGCATGTTCCGTAGGAGCCAGTGTTAGGCGCATCCCATCAGAGATTTCTATCCCCATATACTGCCCTACTATTTTTTCGTACAACTTATCAAACTGTTCCATCACCCAGTTATATTCTTCCTCTGTGAAATCCTCCGGTGCGGAACCATTGCAAAGATAATCCAAAAGGATATTCTCATATTCTGCCAACCCATCGTCTAACCCCAAAAAAGAATCTTCTGCACCGCTAAGGGTCAAATGATCTCCAGAAAAAACCATTTTCCCGCGGAAAACAGGGACAAACATCAAAGCATAATCCACATCAACAATCGAACAATCCCCATTTACCACAATGTGTAATGGGATATTACTCAATAAGCCAAAAGAAATTGTATTACTGTCTTGAAATTGTTTTGTAACCGCTTGGTTGGATAAGCCAAGCATTTTAAGAATTTCATCCGGTGTAAAGGAAATATCGCTGGTAATTTTCGCATTGTCCAAGGTTAAAGTATACACGCCATCCACTTGGGTCATTGTAGCGGACCCTCCTTGTGCAAAGCGGATGGTATCGCCAACACTTATTTTTTCACCGCCTACCCACACAGAGGGGGTAAGACTCTGCTCATATTCTTCAATTGCGGGAATAGTATCCACTTCTACATCCGGCATCGTGTACGCAGACACGCTAAATACCGGCAATGACCACAGGAAAAGAGTCACCATAAGCAAAAAAGACATAACCTTTTTCATTGGAATAAACATCTCCTTACGATTTATATTTTGTAACAAAAATATGAAATATCCTAATATTTGTGACGATATTGTTACAATATTATTATAATATTCTTTCTTAAAAAGTCAATCATTTTCGTTAAGATTGGGAATCAACACAGTTTAATGGTAACCATCCATCTCCATCTTGGTTTCATTTTTCTGTTTTCTAGAAAAGGATCTGCTCTTATATTGAAAAAACAGATTTTATTTGACTTAGGATTCCTTCCTTTTATAATAATGGGTGTGGCTTTTCCGAAAAGGTTCTATCACTGCTGCGAATCCCCACTTTTCTAAACTGTATTTTTATGATTCAGATAACAGAAACCCACTATAAAAATCCCCCAGCTCGATGGAAGTATGGGAACATCACGCTGAGTTAGGCGTTTATTTCCTTTCTTCCCTATTTTTTGGTGTAATAGGAAGCCAGCAAAATGAAGTTCCATATTCTACTGCATATACTCAAACTCTACTCCAATGTTAAAGAAATATACCCCCGCATTTCATCGGTACCCACTTTACTGAACATCCGATCAGCAGGGATAGTCGGGAAGTTTATAGTCATGACCTCCGGCTAAGCTGAAGGCTTGATTAAGCCCTAGAAGAGCATTTTACTGGCGGGCATCTAAAGCACTGAACATTCTTTCTCTTGCATCTACTGCTCCGCCGCCCGTAAACGGGCACTTATGCTTCTTTCCGAGCTTGTATGAACTTGCTAGATTGCTTGTTAGTAGCTCGCTTCGCTTGATACTTGAAGCGAAAGCTTTTTTATGGGGCATCTCCACTGGCTATGCCGGTGATTTCCCTAATCAACAAAAAAATAGCCAGCCCTTTTAAACCGATCAAGGGCTGGCTATTTTGTAAATTAATGATTCCTCTTACATGTTTTCTTGCGAAAAAACATGTATTGAAAAACATATAGATCATATCGAACACATTTATATATTACTATATTTTGTGAAAGAATGCAAGGGGGTTCCATCAAAATAATGGAAAAAGATTCCCATTATTTTTTGTATATAATACACAAATTTGCAAAAATGAACTTTGACCGCTCCATGTTAGCCAATAAAATATAAGTGAAAATGCAAACCAATTTGTTTTACCATGGGCAGATATCCTTTTATAGACAAAGAGAAAAACAGCCTCCCCTTTCCCCTTAGGAAGCTGTTCTTCTCCAAAAATAAAAAACTTAAGATAACATCTTCTTGGTTCCAATAACATCGGTTATTATTAGAACCATCTTTAGTATAGCATAGTTTTCTCCAAAAAACAATATCTGTAATTTAGCCTTTTTATTACATTTTTATCTATTTTTCGACGAAATTCTTTTTTGTTTTCGTTTTTTTTACTTTATTTTCGCGCCAAAAAGGAGCGAATCCAAAAAAATCATCGAAACTTTGTGCATTTTAACAGGAACGAGCCACCAAGCTACCCGGTATACTATCGCTACTGCCATAAACCATCCAGTGATTGGCATAGAGAACCAGATGGAATCTGCCTCCCAGTATCGCTGGCAACAGATAAATAAGTGCCCAATCACCACCATCTCATGGAAAATCAATACAAAAAACGATATCCCCGATTGGATTAGGAATGGGAAATAATCTATGTCGTTGTGCAAAAATGCCACTAACATTTGGATTCCAGAAAAAACAAAGCACTGGAAACGGATACCATAAAAAATTTGTCAAGGATTGAAAAACTATTTTCCATCCGGTACAATAAACATAGAAAAGACGCCCACCATTTTTTTGGCTCGGTATCAAACCATCCAAAATCCATATAAACTTTGCGTCTTAAAATGGGAATCCATCCGCTGAAAAAGTAAATCTGGTTCCCAGCGTAACAGGAGGTATCACATGGAATACAAGATCCGGCCCCATCACGGGCTGTGCATCGCATTTTTTGAAGGAAAGGGCTACAGCCCAGAATTTGTCCGCCATATGGAACAGACCATCGCCAACCTGAAGCAGGCTACCATCCAACTGGTGCAGGGGGCGGACGAGATTTGTTCCCACTGCCCCAATAACCAGAACGGCGCCTGCACCCAGACGGACAAGGTAGCGACGTTTGACCGGAGGGTTCTGGAACTCTGCCAACTACAGCCGAGCCAGCGGATCACCTGGCAGGAATTTTTTTGCCTAGTAAACCAAAACATTCTACAGCAAGGAAAAAGAAAACAGGTGTGCGCTGATTGTGAATGGGATTCCATCTGTTCCAGCAAAGGCGATTGATATTGCCCCCCTTTGCCACTGCCGAAGCGGGAAAAACCCGAGTATAATAAGGGCAGTAACACCAAAGGAGGAATCTCAATGGGCAGCAAGCTGACTGAACAACAACAGCAGTTTATGAAAGAGCACATCAACCAGTACAAGCAGCGGGAATTCGCCCAGATGTTCGGGGTATCCATTGGGCTAGTCAATTTAACCTTAAAGCGCCTGACCCGCCCCAATATCATCCCGCTGCCAAAAAAGGAAAATCCCCAGCCAAAATGGCCCACCACAAAGGATATCTGCACGGCCAAAAAATGCGTCTGGCGGACGGACTGCGGCAAACAAATCGCCATCTGCCTACGCCATGGCATGTATTGCCCCTACCGGCGTCTGGCTCCAAAATAATCCCTCTTGACAAAAAAACAGATTGGTTATTATACTAATGTTAGCAGATAATCCGTTTTGAAAAGAGAGAAGGAATTTTTATGGAACGTTCAGATCTCATCCAACAGTTTAGTGATACAAGGGAAAAACAAGTAAAAGCGCTGTTTGGTTCTTTGGTGATTCTAAACAACCAGCTGCAAACGTTATTTAGCCAGTTTGACTCGGAAGTAACGTTAAAGCAGTTTGTGCTGATGACCATGATTAAAGAAGAGAAAGAAGGGCTTACCTATACCCAGGCTGGAAAACTAATGGGATATTCTCGCCAGAACGCCAAAAAGTTGGTTACCACCTTGGAGGAAAAAGGGCTGGGGCAGGTGGTTTCATCTGAGAAAGACTCCAGAGCGGCAAGAATATTGCCCACCAAACTGTTTTGGGAGTATTTTGATGATATCCAGATATTGCATCAAAAAATGCTAAAAAGCCTGTTCCTGTCTTATACCGACGAGGAATTGAAGCAGTTCTTCCAGCTTTTCATGAGGTTGTACCACGGTATGGAACTATTTGAAAAGGAAATTAGAGGAGGAAATTAAATGAAGGCGATTATCATTTACCGTTCCAAATACGGGGCGGCAGAACAGTATGCCCAGATGCTTGCCCAGCAGTTGGGATGTGAAGCGATGGACGTTCGCCACGTTACGGGGCTGGGGCAGTATGATACCATCCTATTTTGTGGCGGGGTTTATGCCAACGGTATTGGAGGGATTTCCTTTTTGAAGAAAAACCTTTCACAGCTTGCGGGAAAGCGGGTTGCCATCTTCGCGGTGGGGGCTTCCCCCTACGAGGAAAAAGCAATGGATGCCCTAAAACAACGCAACCTGAAAGGCGGTCTGGAGGATATTCCCCTATTTTATGGGCGGGGCGCCTGGGATGAAGGACGTATGTCCTGGAAAGACCGTACCATGTGCCGGATGCTGAAAAAAATGGTTGCCAAAAAAGACCCCTCTACCTACGAGCCGTGGGAAGCCGCCTTGGTGTCCGCCGGAGAAAAATGCTCCTGGGTTAGCCCAGATTATCTCTTTCCCCTGCTGGAGTATTGCAAACAACCAAAGTAACACAATGCAAAAGCCATCCTTTTTGGATGGCTTTTTTGTTGTTTGTTGTAATCTTGCAGGAATAAAGTTTTTCCATTTATGGGTTGCAGTGTTTACAGGGGGAATACCCTTTGGCAATGGCTTCTTCCCTGCTGGATGCGGTTGCCTTGTTGGAATCTTTCATTTTTTTGATATCGCCACAACTGGAGCGATGGAACTTTTTTGTATTGGTATTTAAAATATAGGTCTCGGTAGAAGCGGGTGCGGATGGCGCTGTTGGCGTATTTTTAGGTTGCTGCGCTGCCGGTTGTTGTCGCTGTGCCTGCTGCTCTTGTTGTTTCCTTTGTTCTTCCTGTTGTCTGGCGGCTTCCGCTGCGGCAGCTTCTTCCGCCGCTTTTTGGTCTTTTAAGCTTTGTAATGCGGTTTCCGCTTGGGTTAAGGTCTCCGAATTGGTTACAAACTGTTTTGCTTCTTCAGGAAGCTCATTCCATTTTTCCCGTGCCACCGCAATGGTCGGTTCGGAATCCAGCGTCACTTCCCCAATGGTTCCAATTGCCTGGGAAACTGATTGTGCTTGCTGGCGCAATTTGTCTTTTTCAGGGTCTGTTACAGTGATAGAAACCTTATTGCTGACAATTTTACCTTTTTCCGTTGTAATAGACACGGAAACCGTGGTCGTCCCTTCTCCTACAGCAGAAATTTCATCCTGGTTGATGGTAACGATGTCCGTATCGTCGGACTGATACTCCAAATGTTTTAGTATAATCCCCGTTGGGGTTGTTTCCACGTCAAACTCAGTGGTGTCCCCAACTTCCAGTGTTTCGGACGTTACGGTGAAAGTAAGGTTGGTTAGCTCCCTTTTTGGTAGCTCACAACCCACAAACACAAAACAAACCGATAATAAAACCGCAATGGCTGAAAAAATTCTTGTCTGTAATTGTTTCATCAATACAATCTCCTTTTATGACAATTAAAATATGTCCTATGATGTAATCTAGTTTAATCCCAAATTACAGAAAAATTTGTCGAATTCCCTCAATTTACAAATGATAATGGAAAAAAAGGGATTGTATGTATGTTTTACGTAACAACGGCTATTTCGGCTGTTGGCTGTTTTTGGTTTTTTCTTTGTTTTGTTCTTTTAATAGCATCATCATGCCCTGTAAGCGGAGCTTATCCTCAATAGAAATGGTTTTTAACAGCTTACATATTTCCCATGCTTCCTGAAATTCTTCTTTTACATTGGTCATAATATTTCCTCCTATATACTGTCGCAAAATTCGTACCAAAGTGACTGCAAATAATTACTATGGAACTATTATAGATTATTTTGTAACGAATGTCAAGAAAATCTTTATAGATTTATTGACTATGACATATAAATATGCTAATATCTATAATTAAGGATGGTGTTACTATTGAATGAACGTATAAAAGAATTAAGAAAAGCCTTACATCTAAGCCAAAGCCAATTTGGTAAAAAATTATGCGTAACTGGACCAGCTATTTCACGGATTGAAAAGGGTGATAGGGCAGTTACAGACCAGATGGCAAAAGCCATTTGCAACGAGTTTAACGTAAATCCTGATTGGCTATACAACGGCACAGGAGAGATGTTACGGGAGTTCCCAAGCCCATTGATGGAACAATTGACTGAAAAATTTAAACTGGACGAACTGGAACAAGAATTGATTCAGGACTATCTCAGCCTGGATATTGAAGAACGGCAAATGATTGCCCGCTTTTTAAGGGGTAAAACACAACATAAATAGGCAGTATGTACCCTTGTAGTTTGTCGAATTTTGTGATATCATGGTAATCAAAAGGAGAGGTTACCATGAATGAATGTGTAAAACAGTTGCGTAAAGAATTAAAATTAAACCAAAGTGATTTTGGAAAAGGTTAGGTGTGACTCCCGCAGCTATTTCTAAAATAGAAAAAGGAGAACGAAAATTAACGGTACAAATGGCAAAGGCCATCTGTAATGAATTTCGAGTAAACCAAGAATGGTTGATTCATGGAGCCGGTGAGATGTTTCAAGAATTCCCCACCACTCTGTTAGACCAATTATCAGCGGAATTTGACCTTGACGATATGGAAAAACAACTGGTAAAAGATTTTATCACTCTGGATAAAGAACAACGCCAAACAATCACCCAATTCCTGCAAAATGCGATAAACCAGTAAAAGCAGAAAGCAAACCAGCTTCCTGCTTTATTTTTTGTTGTTCTTTGTCGTTTTTTGTGATATTATGGTTATAAAAGGAGGCGCTATCATGAATCAACGGGTAAAAGAATTACGGAAACATTTACAAATGAATCAAGCAGAATTTGGAGAGAGGTTGGGAGTAACACCAACTGCTATTTCCAAAATAGAAATAGGAGAACGAAAATTAACGGTACAAATGGCAAAATCCATTTGCAACGAGTTTAACGTAAATCCTGATTGGCTATACAACGGCACAGGAGAAATGTTACGGGAGTTCCCAAGCCCATTGATGGAACAGTTAGCCCAAGAATTCAAGCTAGACGAACTAGAACAGGAATTCATTCAGGATTTCCTCACCTTGGATGCCACAGAACGCCAGATTATTGCCCGCTTTTTCAGAAATCCAAGATAAAATCTACTTTTTTGTTGTTTTATTTATCACTAATTTAACATATAAAACTGCGTCTGGGGAGTCACTCTGTGGCTCCCTATTTTTTATGCTTTTCAAAAAATTTCAAACATTACACCTGTTTCAAACAAAATAACGTTAATTTTGTATAACTAGTATAAAAATTATATAAATATTTTGTGCATATTTTTGATATTATTTCTTGTATTATTTGAAAAAATGTTGTATAATGGAATTATACCAAAAGAAAGCAGTTGGCTAAGAGGAATCTTCTTTCTCTGTGCTAGCTCATATAACAGGCTGGGATTTGTTGAACACACAAATGCTGCAAGTTTTCTTACAGCATTAACATATTTCTACTTGTTATGAACTTCTTTGTATATTTCTTCTATTCCTGCTGTTATAAATGGTAGAAATTTTATTTTTTGTAAGGGATTTTTTAAACCATATCATTTCATACAACAAAACAGCCCTACCGAAAAAAGGTAGAGCTGTTTTTTCTTTTTTATTCCATGGCAGCATTAATTGCCGCAATCGCGCCATCCGCAACAGCGGTTGCCACCTGACGCACCTGTTTTACACAGATGTCCCCTGCGGCATACACGCCGGGCAGGGCTGTTTGCATCTTTTCATTCACCGGGATAAAGCCATCCTGCAATTTTAACTCGGAATACATCTCAGTGTTTGGGGTGGAACCAGCATAAACAAAAATACCACAGCCAGGATCTTGAATGACCCGTTTTTCCCCTGTTTTTTCCGAAGTAATCTCCAGGGTATCCACACAGTCCTTTCCGGAAACTCTGGTTAAGCGGGAGTTCAGACAGACTTCCATATTTGGGCTTGCTTTTACTTTGTTCAGGAACTCTGGAATCGCCCCCAGTTTCTCCTCAAAGTGGATGATGGTTACCTTTTTCGCCAGTTTGGAAAGGTAAATCGCCTCTTTGATTGCTCCGTCGGCGCCGCCAACCACATATACGTTTTTTCCAGCATAAGCTGCGCCGTCCTTTGCGGCATTCATGCCAATTCCCTTGCCTTTGAATTCCGCTTCCCCAGGAATCCCTAAGGTTCTGGCAGTAGTCCCGTTGGCAAGGATTACTGTGCGGGATTGGTAATAATCTTTATTGGTGACAATCTCTTTGATATCGCTTTCCAGGGTAACCGAAAGCACTTCCTCATCGACAATTTTCACGCCAGCGCCCAAAGCCTGGGATTTTAACCGTTCTGCGAAGGTTTCCCCGGTTTCCGGCTCCACCAAAGCGGAATAATGGGTTACAGTGGATACTTTTCCGATTAACCCGCCTACCTGCTCTTTCTCGATGAGCAAAGTGGATTTCCCCCTACTCACAGCATAAATAGCAGCGCTAATTCCCGCTGGGCCAGCTCCAATAATCACAATATCGTACATGTTACAACCTCCTTTTAAATCTATCGTTATTGGATTACGTCATATGTTTCCTCATAGATAAACTGAATTTTGTTATGTTTGGTACACAAAATATGTGGTAGAATCCAACGAAATACAAATTGGTTTCGTTGAGCCTCATATGGATACTATTTTATAGCCGTACAGTTCAAAGCTTTCATAGACTATATCAACACTTACAAGGCGGAACATTTTATCTTCCTTGGCAATCTCAAATCGGAATGATTGCTTTCTTCCGCAAATATTACTACCCCACGAAACAAAATAGAATCCTGTATTTCAAAAATCAGTATTATTTCCTATGATTAATAGCTTACAACACAAAGCAAGAAAAGTCAACTGTTTCCAGGCAAAAATAAAAATAGTTATTATTTTAAATAATAACTATTTTATCCTTTTTTCTATTTTTCCTGGATTGGAGGGTTTTATCCATTTTTTAGCTTCTGGATAAAATCAATATCCGCCGGAAGCCAGTTGACCGTATCCAATTCCCCTTTTGCCAGCCAGCGGGCAGATTCGTGTTCCAACAGTTCCAGATTCCCCGAAACCACCTGGCAAAAATAACAGTACATCGTCAGGTGACAATCCGGATAATCGTATTCGATCACATCCGCCAGTTCCCCTACCTGTACAACGGTGTTCAACTCCTCTTTGATTTCACGTTTCAGGGCTTGTTCCGGTGTTTCCCCTGGCTCTATCTTCCCGCCAGGAAATTCCCACCAGCCTTTCCATTTTCCATATCCCCTTTGCGTGGCAAAAATGCGCCCCTCTTTTTGGATCACTGCCGCCGCCACTTGTATTGTTTTCATCCATTCCACTTCCTTTCTAATTCTTGTTCTCTTGACCCGCTTCAGGAAAATACCGATGCAGTGCTGAACAAATGGTATGGTCTAACGAAATCAATGTATGGAGTCCATATTCCCAATAATTTGTGTGGAAAAAAGGTGATATTCCTTTTTGGTAGGAAGCATCCTGTCCAATACACTGGATCGGATATTGTTTCAATTCCCGATTACTATAGATACATAATTCCATACAAGTTTCCGTACATTTCCCACGAAAGATTACATCATTTTCCCCTATTACAGCATACTCCAATTGATTCACAATATCTGCATTTGGGATTTCATCCCCATACCATTGGTATAACCCTACTAAAATAGATTCATCATGCCATGGAGTATCCATACTAGAAAGAAAAGGAATTTTTCTGATTTTAATGACCCTCAACAAAACATACTTATGAAGGAACTCTGGATAAAGGATTGTTGGATTTGTAATTTGGTACGCCAGCAAATCCCCCACCGCCCAAGGAGAATGCCATACAGATGGTGGCCTCATTTTTTTGGCTGCCGGCATAGGGGAATTTAAGGTGTCTTTTAGTTTTTGTAAGACCGTTATCCTCTTTTTTAATAATTTTTCATCCTGCTGCCATCGCTCTAAATCTGTTCCAGCATCAATAATCGCAATCGCCTGCTGTTTTACTTCGGGCAATAATCGCCCCTTTTTCCATTGGCTCAGCGCCAATGCCAGCCAGAAAACCGTTTCATCCTCTGTACCCTGAATTTCCGGGTAATCGGTTTCCAGTAAATATTGGGTTGCTTCCTCACTGGTTTTTCCTATCATTAATAGTGCATGATATTCATCCCGAATATCACATGCCACATCATCCGATAAAATCGCTGGTCCCCATACTCCCATCTACTGTTTACCCCCCATGTTTCATAATCCATTTGAAAAAATTTCCAAATCCTTCTTCAAATTCCAATAAGCATTCACCATTTACGGATATCGCAACAATAGGCATTATATATCCATCATAAAAATATCTTGGTGCTGTGATAAACTCAACTTGATCGCCTATTTTTATTTTTGTATCAATGCCGTTATCCTGTGCTATTCGCAAATTTTCTCCAACAATTTTAAAACAGTCGTCATCAAAAGTTGGTGTTAATTCCGAAAAGCCCAAATATAACCTGGTATTATCTTCACTGTAAGCAATGTGGGTCACTGTTCCAACCGCATTTACATAATTATCCCTCTGTGAATAGTACTTGACTTCTCTCACCCAATAGCTGCACCCTGAACAAAATAAAACAGTACACAGTATAAAAATGAGAATAACAGGCTTTTTCCTCATCTCCTCAACCCCTCTATTCCAGCAATATTGAACGATTTATTTTGCTTCCAGTCCATTCTTAGAAAACGATATTGTGGTATCCTCATTCAGATACAGCTCGTAGTCCTCTGTCAGGTTGTTGACGCTCATATAAAAAGAATATCTCATGGTACCATCGGGTATTTCTGTTGAATAGAATAAAAACTCGGAATTCTGGTTATCGGACAACTCAAATGTATCATTATTATCCTTTGGCTTCCAATTGCCAAACAGATAGTAGTCATTGGTATAGTTGACATGATAAAGGTCTATTATCCCTCTACCCGATTTTGTGTTAATATAAAACGACTCAAGTTTACGGACTGGTGTAATCCCAGGAAGTTGATATCCGCGGGAATTTTTTGGTAAAAACTCCATACCAGTGGTACTGCCCTTGATAGAAAGAATCAGACAGGATTCATCGCCCTCTAACACATCTGTAATGTGGTCCATATTCATATAGTAATACGCGGACCTGGCAGTGGGGAAGGTAAGAAAAAGGTTCTCCGGTGGGAACATCGTAGATACCGACCACAACACAAGAACCAGGATAGCGCTCAGTATGGTCATCCACTTTTTATGTACCCATTTTGATTTCCGAACCAACACCAATAATGCTACAAAAATGGCTCCAAATACAAGGAACCGGATACTCGTGCCTACCATATTTTTTCTCCTTTTGATACAAACTCTTTTTTGAAATTGTTTATCGCGCTGGAAACGGCAACACTTTCTTCCTGTTTAGAGCACTCCAACACCGCCTGTTTGATTTTGCGGCAATTGGAAGGAGTAACCATATCGCCCAACAGATGGAACCCAGCACAACGAACACGGTAATCCGGATGGCGCAAATTCCGCAACAGCAAATCCAAATAGCGTTCCTCCCGCTTTAACAGATAGAGCGACCGGTAACAGCGAATTGTTACCCCTGGAGCTTCCTCCGTTTGCAGATGTTCCAGCAGTAAATGGAAACATTCTTCTTGTAGTTTCTCCCCCAGCGATAACGCAATATCTGCCAGCGATAGCACAACATAGCTTCGCACCAAAGGGGTATCCTGCAATTTCATTGTCAGCATCTGATAGGACGCTGGGCTTTTGGAACTTCCCAAAGAATCACAGGCATTCACCCGCACCAATTCTTCCGGATCATTTACCAGGGGGTACAAAAGCTGGAGCAGGCTTTCCTCCTCCACATTCGCCAGCACCTGTGCCGTCCGCAAACGGACTTCCCCGTTTTTACACCGGATAAAAGCGGGGCAATACCGTTTCATCTGGGCAAGGTTGGGCTGTTCTTCCCAACGGTCCATCAGATCTAATTTTTGGTAAAAAGACAGCTTTCCCATTTCTTTTTCCTCCTTGGGGAATCCATCCGTTAAAACCCATTTTGTTTCAAATCTGCCACCAGCTGCACATAAAATTCCCGCACATCAAAACCTGGGATGTTCTCCCGGTTCAGGTCAATCATATCCCCATGGGAAATTCCACGGCTGCCCGGCGTAGTTAAAAAGGTGTGTTTGTGGTTGTGGAACTGGAAAGAGGTCTCTGCCACCAATCCATCATTGCCGCCATCAAAATGTTTTACTAGCGGGTAGGAAAAATTCAATGGGAACTTCCCACTGATGGCGTGGTTTAATTTGGAGCCCACTGTCTGGTAATAAACCTGGGGGGAATCGGGCATCTGTTCATTTAAGTTTTTGCAGGCGTTGGAAGAAAGGTCGTTCACCGCTGCCAGAAAATCCGGGGAGGTATCCCCCAACCTTTTTAAGGTACTGTTATATTTGGAGGCAATTCCGTTTTGGAACTTGACCGAAACCTTATTGAGCAGGTAATCCACAAACAAGCATCCCTGATGCGGAGTGTTGATTGTGGTGAGGGAAGCCACATAGGGTGCCGCTCCCATCTGGCTGATGGCGTACCGGCAATCCAAGCCGCCTTTGGAATGGGCGATGATGTTCACCTTTTCGCATTTGGTTTCCTCCACAATTTGCTGAATCCTTTTGGTCAGCTCACAGGCGCTTTCCCGTACCGAAGAAGCGGAATGGTGGTTCCCATAAAACAAAACCGCCCCGTTTTTCTTCAGCTCCTCCGGAATCCTTCCCCAATAATTCAGATATTTAAAATCCCGGAAAAATACCCCGTGTACCAATAAAATAGGGTATTTTGTGTGGCAGATTTGTTCCTGCTGCCGTTGCTGGTTTAACCGCATTTTTTGGGTTTCAAACGAAACCTCCGAACAGACAACATAGATAATGCTGCATAACGCCCACAGATTGGCGATGGGAATCCATCCACAGACAATCCCAATCACCCTCCTTCGGATGCCCAACTGCAAAGAGGTGCAGTAAACACGGATAATCCCGTTCCAAAACAGGATGCTCTCGGTTAAAATGGCAACCAACGCGCTCACCACCCAAACCAGCCAGTGGCTTGGAAACAGCTGGAACGCCATTACAATGTGGTACACACCGGATACCACAGAGGTCGCCAAAAATAAGATTAACAGTTCCGCCCCATCTGCCGCAATCCGGAGCCGAAAGGTGGGAACTTTAAAATTGTGGATAGAAGGGAATACATTGACAAAAAGAAAAAACAACAGCAAAACCGGTAGAAGGTACCAAAGTTTCCATTCTACCAGAAAGAAAACACAATTTACTATCATGGAAATAAGAATGATGTACAAAATCCTTACCAGATTTTTCACAGAATTCCTCCTTACAAAATGTTTTTTTGGTAAAATCATAAACTACCGTTTCCATCCAGGAAAACAGTTGCACCCACTGGTTAAATATTGTCGTACCCGATTCTGTAGAAATCAATTTGTATTTCTTAAGGATACCAATGGATCACCAAAAAAGTACAAGCAGGAAGTGAAATTCACCCCCTGCTTTTCATTTATGATTGGGAACTTTCGGTTTGAGTATGCCCCTCTGATGGATCCGTTGAGGATGAACTGGACCCTTCTGGGGTTGAACTGGATTCCTCCGGTTGGGAAGTTTCCGGTTCAGAAGAAGTATTTCCTTCCGGTGGAACCTCCGAAGGAGTGGATTCTACTGGTTCGGACTCCTGAGGAGGGGTAGATTCCGCTGGTTGAGAAGATGCCTGGGAAGAATCCTGGCTTGGTGGATTCCCTTCAGAAGGCATCGATGGAGTTGTTTCCGGCGCAGAAGATTCCGGAGCCATTGGTTCCTCAAAATCAGGAGCCGGTTCCGATTCCATCCTTGTGCCGTCTTTTACAATCACAATCGCCTGGCTGTACATACCACGGTAAGCGGATTCCACTGTTTCTTTTCCATAATAGGTTTGCGGCTGCCTACGCAATGGGTCGTTAAAAATATACCCGCCATCGTCATATCCCACCATCAATAGGCAGTGTTCTGGCGTTTTCCAATAAATTGTCCTTCCATTGTAGGTCCATGTCCTTGACAATTTTTCTGGCTGCATTTCCATAGTCCCCCATACAATCACCGGAATATCATTGTCAATGTATTGGGTACACAATTCCTGTAATGGTACATCGTTAAACATTTTTGCGGTATAGCCTGTACCAGCTAAAATTTGATCCAGGGCTTTTTTAATCACACGGGCATAACATCCATAACCGCTGGTGGACCGAGGGTCTCCCCCAAAGGATTCGTCTGGGTCAAAAGGAAAACCTGTTTTGTATAAATAGTTGTCAATAAAGGTATCCACGCTCATATTGATGCCAGCATAGTTCAACGCCATTACTGCGCTGACGCTTTCGCATCCGGTTGGATAGGCACCTAACTGAGAAATAAATGGAGCTTGTATTACTTTGGAGTTGCTGGAAGGAAGTTTTGATTTTGTTTCCTCAAAAATCCGGATTTCAACCCCGTCAATATCATTTCCTTCTAATCCCGCATTATCGGATCCGGTATCAATACTGTCTGGCAAATTAAATTTTAGTTTTACCCGTTCCATCCAGGCAGGGTCAGCGTTGCTCACCCATGGGAACCAGCCAACACCTACGGTATGTACTCGGTACATGACTACAACAGCCCCTGTTTGCAGGTTGGTGCCATTATCGGTACTACGGGCTTCAATATCCAACAATCGGATTGGTTTTCCCGGATACCCTGCGTAGTCGTTTTCAATACTGGTTACCCTTGGATAAAATGAAGTTTTCCCACTGTTCAGAGTACGGTAATACAAATAATAAGGTTTGCTTGGGTCTGTTTGCAGTTTTAAACCGTCAATCGGGTACGCTGACGCTGATGTATGAAAATCATGCCAAGTATTATTGGAGAGATAGCTCATAGAAGCGGTTGTTTCCACCATGATAGTACTTGGCGCCAGATAACGCATGATAATGGTTGCTGCTACCGCACGGCCAGCTTCCCCTTGTGGGTTAATGATGGATTGATTGTTTTCCCCTTTGATAATCTCGTTGGCGAGGGTCCATTCAATCGCATCCCTGGAAAAACCACTTACATAGCCGCCATCCGGAAAATGATTGACCGATAACTTATAGGAGGTATCAACCCCTTTATAGTTAGCGTAGCGATATAGGATGGTCGCAATCTGTTCCCTAGTGATATTGACCTCGGTACCAAAGTATCCATTGCCATAGCCTGTTATAATACCTTCCCTGTTTGCCCAAGTTACCGCGTCAGCATAAAAAGTCCCATCTGGAACATCCGCGAAAACAGGGGTATATTCTATTGCAGGAGACCCCTCCATACGGTATAAAACCGTAGCAAACTGGGCACGGTTCATCTCCACTGCTGGATTAAATAAAGTAGGGCTTATCCCTGTCATAATATTGTGGTCGTACATGTATTTTACTGCGTCGTAACACCAATCCGCCTCTGAAACATCCGTATATGGAATGCCAGCCGCCCTGGATTGTACATCTTGTTGTTGTGCCTGAAGCTCAGTTTGGCTAACTGGCTGCTGTAAATCCGCTGCAGAAACTGTAATTGCAGTAGAAAACAGCAGAACTGAGCTGATAAAGCCAGCCATCAACCGTTTTAATGCGATAAACTTTCTCATAAATTCCTCCAAATTCTTTGATATTTCGACAATAGAAAGATAAAAAATTACCCTATTATGAATCAAATCAATATTTTTATTATAGCATAGATTATACCACAGTCAATTCGCATATATTACATAATTTACCACTAAAAACAAAAATTTCGAGCAAATTTTATAATAAATACTACAAAGCAGATTATTCATATATAATACATAAAATAACTATCAGCTGCAACTTTATTGAGTTGCAGCTGATAAATTTTTAATTACAAAAATTTTTACAGAGCATTACATTTGATACCGTTCCATAAAGCGCATAAAGATAGTTGCTCCAGCGGCACGGCCGGCTTCCCCTTGAGGATCAATGATACCTTGGTTGTTCTGGCCTTGGATAATGCCAACTGCAAGCGCCCATTCCATGGCGTCCTTCGCGAAACTACTTACTGAGCTTCCATCCACATATTCGTCAAGGGATGCTCTTTGCGAGGTGTCCAGCCCGACATAGTTAGCATATCGGTATAGCAATGTTACGATCTGTTCCCTTGTGATATTCACCTGGGTTCCAAAATTGCCATCATCATATCCGGTAATAATGCCATTTTCCGTTGCCCATGTGATGGCATCAGAATAGAACCATCCATCCGGTACATCTGGGAAATTCGGAGTATACTCTACTTCTGGTTCCCCTGCCAGGCGGTACAATACAGTAGCGAACTGGGCACGGTTCATTGGTACTGCCGGATCAAATGTCGTTGGGGTTGTGCCTGTCATAAGCTCTTGTTTGTATACAAATACAACAGCGTCATAGAACCAGTCGCCATAAGCCACATCGGTAAATGGCTCATTGATATCAATAAACTGGTACTTATTTTCATTCGCAAATGTTTCTGGATAAGTTCCGCTTAAACCATAAACTGTAGTCAACTTGGTACATCCATCAAATGCGGATTGGCTAATCTTAGAAACATTTGGTAATATAACAACTGATTGTAAATTTTCACAACACGCAAACGTCCAATTATGTATGGTAGTAACACCTTTAGGGATTGTAATATTTGACAAACCATAACACATTCCAAACGCAAATTTTCCTAACTCAGTAATGCTATCTGGCAATACTATATTTGTCAAATTCGTACAATAATAAAATGCAGCATTTCCTATACGGGTAACTGTTTCTGGAATTACAACACTGGTTAGCTCTTTACAATGGGAAAAAGCATAATCTCCAATACTGTTCACCGTATCTGGAATAATAACTTCCCCTCCAGAACCAGTGTATTTTACCAATACTCCGTTCTCAATTTGGAAATCGCCCTGCTGCTCTGCATAAGCAACTGGAAATTGTGTTTGTGATGGTTCCGCCGCTGTTACAGAGATTGCTGTAACAGAGCAAGCCATTACCATACTGACAAATACAGCTAACGACCGTTTTACAATGTTAAAATTTTTCATACCAATACCTCCTTTTTTTATTTTGGTAAATTAAAATAAACGAACCTCTGCAAATTTTGTTATCAAATAAATGCTATTTTATTCTCGAAACGTTATCTTACCCTAATATAGGAGAAAAAATCATACAAACCATCTCTAAGCTATTTATAGTAAAAACAATGATTCAAAATGATATTGTCTTGTATAGTATCCAATATCATTGGAACGAAAAGTTGAGGAGAAACCTCATAAAGATGGTTGCCCCAACCGCTCGGCCCGATTCCCCTTGAGGATCAATAATACCTTGGTTGTTCTGGCCTTGGATAATACCAACCGCAAGCGCCCATTCCATGGCGTCCTTCGCGAAACCACTTACGGAATTTCCATCTACATATTCATCAAGAGATACTCTTTGTGAGGTATCCAGCCCGACACAGTTGGCAAAGCGGTATAGCAATGTTACGATCTGTTCCCTTGTGATATTCACCTGGGTGCCAAAATTGCCATCGTCATATCCAGTAATAATGCCATTTTCCGTTGCCCATGTGATGGCATCAGAATAGAACCATCCATCCGGTACATCTGGGAAATTCGGGGTATACTCTACTTCTGGTTCCCCTGCCAGGCGGTACAATACAGTGGCGAACTGGGCACGGTTCATTGGTACTGCTGGGTCAAATGTAGTTGGGGTTGTGCCTGTCATCAAACCATATTGGTACATAAATGATACAGCATCATAGAACCAATCACCATAAGATACATCCGTAAACGGTGCGTTTAAATCAATAAACTGATAACCATTTTCTTTTGCGTAAGTTGCCGCACGAGTTCCGCCATAGCCATAAATCGTTTGGAAATTCTCACATTTCATAAATACTGCTTCCTCAATAGAAGTAACATTTTTTGGAATGCAAATACTAGTCAAAGAATGGCAATACTCAAACGCTAATAATCCTATACTGGTTAGGCTATCTGGTAAATGAACCGTTTGCAAGTTGTCACATCCATTAAATGTAAATTCGGAAATTCTGGTTACCCCTTCTGGAATAGTAATTTCAGTTAAGCCATCACAATTTTCAAATGCTCCTATTCCAATCTCACGAACCGATTCCGGTATCATTATTTCCGATAATGACCAGCACGATTTAAAAGCATATTCGCCAATAGCAGTAACACTATCTGGAATTTCAATGGAAAGCAAATCAATACAAGGATAAAAAGCATGATCTCCTATTTTGGTAATACCATCCGGTATTATTACAGTACCTTTTGCGTATCCGGTTCCGAATAGGGTAGTACCTACCACAAAAGTTGGGTTATTTTTTCCCCAAATGGTATCGTAAAAAACAGTTTCCCCTACGGTTGCTAAACGATTTGGAATCTGTACTTTTTCCAGTTTTGTACATTCCAAAAACGCAGAGCCTTCTATTGTTGTAACACTATCTGGAATAGATACTTCTGTTAAACCACAATTGGAAAACGCCCTTTGCTTAATTATGGTAACACTGTTAGGAATCGTCACATTTTTTAGACTTTCACAATACATAAAAGTAGCTCTTTCTATTGCGGTGACGCCTTCTGGAATAACAATACTTTCTAAATTCCCGCAATGATAAAACGCTTCCTCTCCGATACTGGTAACAGTATCTGGAATGATAATAGAAGTTAATTCAGGAGACCTAAAGAAAGCATTGTCCCCTATTTTTGTAACACCATCTGGAATTACCACCTCTCCTTTTGCATATCCGGTTCCAAACAGAGTAGTACCTACCACAAAAGTTGGATTGTTTTTCCCCCAGATGGTGTTATAAAAAGCAAGTTCCCCTACTGCTGTTAGGTTGGAAGAAAGGGAAACCTCCTCCAAATGATAACACTCCATAAAAGCATACTCTTCAATGGTTGTAACACTATCCGGCATATGAACAGAAACCAATGTTTGATTTCTAGCAAAAGCCAATTTACTAATTTTGGTTACCCCATCTGGAATGACCACATGTTCGGCGTTCCCCGTATATTCTAGAAGCACACCGTTTTCATCAATCTGGAAACCATCCTGCTGCTCCGTATATGCCACCGAAGCAGTAGCTTGTGGCAAGCCCTCCGCCGAAACAGAAACCCCGGCCATCGAACATGCCATTACCATACTAAGCAACACAGCCAATGTCCGTCTTATAATCTTAAAATTCTTCATATAATTCGCCTCCTTTTTCGATATACGAAATGTATACTTTTTCGTTCGTGCAAATAAATACTCAAAACTCTGGAAATCTATTAGCAAATTAAGCCTAAATTAATTATTTTTTGTAGAATGAAAAGGTATAATTTTATTATATCATACAACTATTTGTAAAACAATAAAAAAATCTAACAAAAATTACTAATCCAATATAGTAAAAATCATTGTTAAAACTTACATATTTGATAACTCTACCATACAAAACAAAAAGCATCCGTTCAAATTATCCAATGAAACTCTCACACTTATCCTTAAGCATATACAGAGGATTTTACAAAATCAATATGAAATAACTGTATTTCACTTTATCATTCATTTTTACCGTTCTAAATTCATCCTATGTTATTTCTTTCAGAATAAATGAGTTTATCCAGGTTTTATTTCAATAGAAGGCAAAAAACTGGCCCCATTTTTTCAATGGAGCCATCATCTTACATATTACTTAAAATTTTATAGTTGGTAAAATTCCATAAACCGCATAAAGATAGTCGCGCCTACAACACGGCCAGATTCCCCTTGTGGGTCAATCATACCCTGGTTATTCTGTCCTTTAATAATGCCTACGGCTAACGCCCATTCCATGGCGTCCTTCGCAAACCCGCTTACAGAACTTCCATCCACATATTCATCCAGAGATACCCTTTGTGAGGTATCATATCCCATATCGTTTGCATAACGGAACAGCATCGTTACAATCTGTTCCCGGGTAATATTGACTGCTGGCCCAAAGTTGCCATCCTCATAACCAGTAATAATGCCGTTTTGAGTTGCCCATGTAACAGGGTCAGAATAGAACCAACCATCCAATACATCTGGAAATTTCGCAACATAGTCTGTTTCTGGTTCCCCTGCTATACGGTACAATACAGTAGCAAACTGTGCTCGGTTCATTGGTACTGCTGGGTCAAATGTAGTTGGGGTAGTACCCGTCATCAAACCGTTTTCATACATATACTGGGCGGCGTCATAAATCCAGTTATCCGCCAGGTTTGCCGGAGTATCTAAGTAAGGTGGGTCTACCTGGGTTGGGTTGGCTGTAGGGCCAGCACACTGGATATCCGCACACCGGAATATTAATTGTTCCCCGTTATAAGACAACACATAGAATTTATCCTGATAGCTTACCCCAATGTTACGGACGGTTTTGCCCTGGTGATATAACAGGTTTGTGTCCCCGCTCCAGTTGCCATTGGAAGCGTCAAAACGCCAAGTGTCCATCATGGAATCCTGCCCCAAACCGGATACAGGTCCTGTTACAATTAAGCCGGTATCGGTTGCGCCGATGGCGTAATCCAGGGTTTGCATAGGGTCAAACTGGCTGTTATTGTCGCTGAGGAAATCATCCTCATATTCGGTCCATGTGGTTCCATCGTAAACCATGGTGTTGTGGTAGGTTTCCATCTCATCCCCTAACAGCACGCCCCACAGTCCGAAATAGCCTCCTGTCACCACTAACTGGTCGCCGGAAACATAGGCTTTGGCTCCGGCACGGGCCGCTGGCATATCCGGCAGCATCTCCACAATCTCTCCGGTGTATGGGTTGATGACAGCAACACTGGCAAGCGGGTTGCAATCAAATGTTCCGTCGCCGTTATCCATAACCACTTCCCCGCCAACCGCAATCAGGCGGTTTTGGTAAACCACCAATGCTTCGGAACCGGATAACTGGGTTGGCGTCGTTGTCCAGGTATTGGTATCCAGGTGGTAAGTACCCAACATGTTAGAGCCTTCACTTGAAATATAGCTCAAATAGATTTCATCCGTTCCCGCTGCCATGGAGGAAAACTCACTCCATCCTAAATACAGGATTTCTTCTGGAAGCGCCACTTTTTCCCACTGGTTGGTTGGGATATCATACATTTCTAAATAGAAATCATTGGTATCTGCCATATAACCGAAAGATACAATCTTATCGCCAGCCGCTGCCATAGCGAATGGCAAACCATCAGCGGAAGTCAATCCATATCCCATAGAGGAACCATAGTCAAGATTTGGCGCGTTTAAGGAAGTAAACCCTTTCGTTGGCACGCTGATATTGAAGAAATCACGGCCATAATCCCCATCTTTAGAGGTTACGATGATTTCCTGTTTGCCAGAAACATCTTCTGGCAAGGTAAAAGTAATCGAATTATCGTTCCATTCCTGTACAGTCGCTTCTTTTCCTCCAACGGTCAAATTGCCCTGTTCCCCAAAGAAATACCCGGTCAGGGTTGCGGTGCTCCCATCTACCTGGATATCATTTAGTACAGGCACTAATTTTTGGCCGTCAAAGCAGGCCGATGCGTCGATAAATCCCTGGGATACGGACTTATCTTCTAAATCAATCGCTTCTTCCCGGTTCACTCCCCCTTTGATACGGGCGGAAACCTCGTTGATATCATATAGCCTTGCGCCGGATTCATCCGCCTTGGAAGCTAATAAAGCGGCAATCCCTGTTACCATTGGGCAAGCCATAGAAGTACCATCCGCATAATAATAAGGGATTGCGGATTTTCCAAATCCAACATCATCCAACCGGAATACAGCGTCCCCTGTTTTGTTCTCTAATGTTCCGTTTTTCGGTACGAAACGCAAAGAAACTGTGTCACCTTCTGCTTGCAGGAAAGAGGTTTCCGCCAGCTCCGAGGAGGATTGGTTCCAGTTATAGTCAGTAAACCGCAATCGGGCAGATAAAGGACCTTCCTCAGAATAAGTTGTGCTGGGAAGCTCCTCCCAGTTGCCATCTTCATTATAATATTGAACCACTAACGTTTTTCCATACATGGCATTGTCAATTCCACCCTGTAACGCGAAGTAGACAGGCTGGTTCAAGTCGATATTGGCCAAGTCAGATTTTTGGAAGTTCATCTGGATCGCGAAGTTTTCCCCTTCCTCAATCCCAGTCAAAGGAAGCTGCAACCCTTTGGAACTGGTATAGCCTGGAGTCAGCTCCTGCTGTGTTGCGGTTTCCACTACATTGCCTTCCCCATCAATGAGTTGCAAAGTAACCGATGTATCCCCATCCTCAAAATCCTTATAAAAATAGGATTCGCTTTCCTCCATCAGTTGTGGGAGGTACTGCGGTGGCATCTCGTGCTGATCATAAGGGAACATACTGGTATCCGAACTAGTTGGGGCAAGGATTTGTGTCCCTGGAGCGAATACATCCACCGTAGTTTCCCCATAGCAGGAGAAATAAGCGGCATACCCCTGGCTTTCCAGTGCGCCGACGGTAACCAGATAAGGGTTATAATTTGGATTAGAGCCCACGTTCAAGTCGTTGTTGGTGGAGGAGTTCCCCGCGGCAAAGCAGGATAACACCCCTAATTTTCCCACTGCGTCAATAGCGGTTGTAATGGAATGAAGTTGTATTCCATTATATTCCGCAACACCCCAAGAATTATTGATCGCCACAACATTGACGCCTGCCTGTTTTGCAGCCTGGATGTAGGCATATCCTTCCACTGCCCCGCTAATCGTATCTTGTTCTCCTCCTATAAATTTAACCGCCATGATTTCCACATCTGAGTTAATACCAGCTGTGCCTTTGTTGTTGTCCCATTGGGAAGCGATAATGCCGGCGCAGTGGGTACCGTGACCAACTAAAGTATCCATTGGATCGTCAGTCTGCTCCATTACGCCACTGGCGGAAGCGTTGTAACCGTATTTTCCACCGCCCATCGCGGTTAATGTAGGGTAATTTAATCCATCGTCCCACATGACGCCCTGCAAGTCTGGGTGGTTGTAGTCAACGCCGGAATCCAATACCGCCACAACAGGGGTATCGGTTGTGGTATTGTCCATCTGGTTCCATGCCTGATTCAGGTTGGCGTCTACAGTTGCCCTTCCAGATTCCTCACCATTGTCCATCTTGTTATCCAATGCCCACTGGTAGTCGTAATAAGGGTCAGTAGGGCTATTATATGGCTCCACGTAGTAGTTTGGTTCCGCATACGCTACCATCGGGTTGTTTTCCAATTCTGCAATCAAATCCTGGGTATCCTGCTGGCTTTTTACCAACACCAGGCTCTGTTCCGCTTGATTGGATGCGGAACGGGCTTTTCCTTGCGGTTCGGATGGGATTTCCATCAGGGTTTCCACTTCAAAGCCAGCGCTCCTACTCCGATTTGCCCGGTAAAGCGCGTCTGCTCCTCCATTGATGCATACAATCGCTTCCCCTTCTACATAATTAGGGTTTGTATCCACTTCTGCCTGTCCGGCAGCCCATGCCCCTGTCGTGAGTACACTGGCAGCCAACGACGCAGCCAGTACTGCACTGATTAACTTTTTCATAATGCACTCTCCTTTTCTATGAAATGAATTCTTTGGCTGTCACAAACGTTCCTCCTTTCTTCCACTGTTGTGATTGAGCAGCCATATTGACCTGGAACCTGCCTGGGAAGCAATTGACACAATGCTGCCAGGCGTTCCCTTTCCAGTTATGTAAAGCCCAAAAGGATGTTGTCTACACAACTAGTGTCCTTCTATAATAAGCGCCCAACGGTAAGCTATCTGGGAAAAGCTGAATTTTATCTGATTTTGTCAATAAAACAACAAGGTATCCCCGCTTCCTTTCATAAGATAAAAGTCTAGTTGGTGCGTATTATCGATGCCCTATCATAATCCCCGCTATTTTTGGGATTGCTCCGCCTTGGAAAAGGCTGCCCCTACATTAAGGGACTTCCCGCTCCAGTTGTTTTTCTCAATCATTTCAGAAATCTGCTGGTTTGCCAGTTCAATCTCCTTTAAAAAAGAACTGGCAGGGATCCGCAGCGCCCCATGCCCTAAAATAATCAGCTGTTCCGCATAATCGGAGGTAGCAACCTTGACCTGGTAATCCTTTGCCAACTGGTAGGTTGTCTTTTCGATGTAAGCGTCAGCAGTTTCTGCCTCTTTGGTGTATACCACGCTGATGTTATGGTAACGGATGACTTCTCCTGGATTCCCTTTTACCTTGTAAGCATCAAATACCAGTATTATGTTGGTGTTCCGGAACCCCTGGTAATTGCTGAGGATTTCCATCAGCCGGATGCGGGCGGATTCCAGATTGTCCTGAGCGATTTTTTTCAGTTCCTCACTGGCGAAAATAATGTTGTACCCATCCACCAAAAGATATTCTGGCCCTTTGTACACCTGGGTGGATTTTTGAAATTCCAGCTCCTCCCGGGCAACATCCCTAGGAAGGATATTCCTCTGCTTAATAGGGCCATAGGTCTTTTCAAAAATTGCCTGTAGTTCCTGATCCATCTCCCTGGATGGCAGGGGGCTGGAAGGGGATTTAATTGTTTCTTTTGGTTCCTCTGGGTCCGGCTGCTTCCAGCCGCTTTCCACGTGCATGTATTCCCGCACCTGGTCCCATTTCACCGTAAATCCCGCCCCGTGGGAACAAAACACCGAATCAGCCGGATGTTCGATGTCTCGCTCGCTATCATAGCCAATTTGTTGGATGATTTCCTCCTGGTTGTGGCAGGGTTCATAGCCCAAAAAGCTACAAAACAGCCTGCCGTGCCCTTTGGTATACGAGGTGACCTCAATACTGTAATCCCGCATGGTAGCGACAGGGGCCTTTCCGGTCAAAATAGTGGTATCTCCCTGGGTTTGAGGCAGTTCAAACACTCCGGACATCCGCTGTAAATCTGACATCGCCCGCCCTACATATTCCGAAGGGAGTTCCAGCTGGAACTGGTACCACGGTTCCAATAAAATACTGGTGGTGGATTTTAACCCCTGGCGTAAGGCACGGTAAGCCGCTTGCCGGAAATCCCCCCCTTCGGTGTGCTTCAAGTGGGCACGCCCCGTTAATAAGGTAATTTTCATATCGGTAATAGGGGAACCGGTCAGTACCCCAATATGTTCTGTTTCCTGTAGCTGGCTTACAATTAGGTTCTGCCAGTTCCGGTCCAGTACATCCTCACTACAACAAGTGGTAAACTGCACCCCACTTCCCGGTTTGCCAGGTTCCAGCAGAAGATGGACTTCCGCATAATGGCGGAGGGGTTCAAAATGGCCCACCCCTTCCACCGGCTGGGTGATGGTTTCCCGGTAGACAATATTGCCCACTCCAAACGAAACCTCCAGCTGGAACCGGTCTAAAATCAACTGCTTTAAAATTTCCAGCTGTACTTCCCCCATCAGTTGGACATGGATTTCCCGCAAACGCCCGTTCCAGATAAGGTGAAGCTGTGGGTCTTCTTCCTCCAACTGTTTCAGCTTTAACAATGTGGTATGGGGGTCGCATCCCTCCGGAAGAATTACTTGATAAGTGAGCACCGGCTCCAGCACAGCGTGGCAGGAGGATGGCTCAAACCCCAGCCCTTCCCCTGGGAAGGTGTGTTTTAGCCCTGTTACGGCGCAGACCGTCCCCGCTGTAGCTTGTTCCACTGCTTGGTAACGGGTACCAGAATAAATCCGAATCTGGTCCACTTTTTCCTCCCATACACCACCATCCATACCAGTGCCATGAAGTATGGTTTTCACCTTCAGCCCGCCCCCGGTAATCTTTAGGTAGGTAAGCCGGTTTCCCTGAGGATCACGGGCAATCTTATAAACTTTTGCCCCAAACTCATCCGGGTAAGCAACCGGTTTGGTATATTGCAGCAAGCCATGGACAAACGATTCAATTCCATCCAGTTTTAAAGCAGACCCAAAATAGCAGGGGAACAGCTTCCTTTGTTGAACCAGGGAAGCAATCTCCTCCTGGGTAATGGTATTGTTCTCCAAATAGGAATCCATCACAGCCTCATCGCAGACAGCAACCGATTCTAGAAACTCCTCTTGGGACACGTCCCGGAAATCAATACAATTGGGGTCCAGCCGCTGTTTCAGCTCATCCATTACAGCGGAAGGGTCTACCCCATCCAAATCGGTTTTATTGATAAACAAAAAAGTGGGAACTTGGTACCGTTTTAATAAATTCCACAGGGTCTGGGTATGCCCTTGGACACCATCCGACCCACTAATGACCAAAACAGCGTAATCCAACACCTGCAACGTCCGTTCCATTTCACTGGAAAAATCCACATGCCCCGGGGTATCCAGCAGGGTCAGTTCCACCTGCGGGAAAGGTAGGACAGCCTGCTTAGAAAAAATCGTAATCCCCCGTTCCCGTTCCAGGGTATGGGTATCCAAAAAAGCGTCCTGGTGGTCTACCCTGCCCAGTTTTTTTAAGCACCCGCCCTGGTATAGCAAGGCTTCCAGCAAGGTGGTTTTTCCTGCGTCCACGTGCGCCAAAACCCCAATCACTAACTTATCCATATATACTCTCACCAATCAAAAAATCTATTGTCATAATCATTATTTTTCCGTTTGAACTAACTTTATATTAACATATAGTTCCAATAAAATCAATCTTATCCCCCTATTTACTGTAATATATCACAAAATAGTCAGCGCCATATTCCCATCAGAATCCCCCCTGAATTGTTTGTTTATCCCGAAGCTCGTCTATCTTTTCGTGGAATACCTCCCCCGATAAAATAGGAGGATTCTATCGTCATGACCACTAGCTAAGCTGGTAGCTTAAATAAGCCCCGGGAATAGGGCAAGCCTCTAAAGACGCACTAAATCCCTTTTCCTTTTGCATCACATTTATCCTGCTGGCTGTTTACAGGCAATTTTCTTCCAACGATACTGTTTGTTACGATAAAGCTCGCCCAATGTTGAAAGCGGAAACTTTTTGGAAAAATCCTCCACCGTCATAGCCGGTGATTTCCATAACAACAAAAACCCGGTGACTGCCACAATGGCATCACCGGGTTTTGATGAATTTTGATAGGATACAACTGTTTGCATTAGAGCAAAGCAGTTGGATGGATCATACCAAAATTATGGTTTTAATCTTAAGTTTAACATAGCTGTTAAGAGGTTATCTGCAACTACATCCAATTCTTCCTGAGAAAGGTCTTCGATGTTTGCCAATGTTTCTTCCGCTTTTGCTAACGCGTCGATAAATTCAGGTTTTCCTGCATCTTGGTATTGATCTAAATCATAGCTTTTTGCTACTTCTACCAACAAGTTTAAGTTGTAGGTATCTACCACATGAATGGTAATGTCAAAGCTTTCGCTCCGGTTGCCAGAACCATCTACAGCGTAGAAGCGCAGTACATAGGTACCAGATTTGCTTGGGTTGAATGCTGGAAGGCCATTGGCACCGTTGTTCATAACATCTTCGTCGCAGACAATAGTCACATTGCCGGAAAGATCGGAAGCACAACTTGGGTCAGTGAACAGTTCCACTGCTTTTTCTGGAGTGATCTCTTCCTTTGTAACAGTCATGGTCTGTTCAAAATCAATTTTATCTTGATCCAATGTTGGAGCGGTGGTATCCTGTACTTTTACTGTAATGTCAAAACGTGCGCTTTGGTTGCCAGCGGTATCCACTGCCCAGAACCGCAGGGTGTAGGTACCAACGGTAGATGGGTCAAATGCAGGATGTCCGCCTGCGCCATTTTCCATAATCCATTTATCGCAGACAAATTTTATGTTTGTATCATTATCGGTTGCATAGCTTGGGTCAGTAAATAGTTCTGCTGCTTTTTCTGGAGTAATTTCGTCTTGGGTCAGTTCCAGAGTTTGGGTATACTGGATATTTTTATAGTTGATGGTTGGTTTTGTAGTATCCTGTACTGTTACATAAATATCAAAACGTCCACTTTCATGGCCAGCAGTATCAACAGCATAAAATCTCAGTTTATAGGTGCCAGCAGTCGTTGGATCGAAGGCAGCAAAGCCATCCGCACCGTTATCCATTACCCATTTATCGCAGACAATTTTCATATTTTTATCATTGTCCGTAACATAGCTTGGATCCGTAAAGAGTTCCACTGTTTTTTCTGGGGTAATTTCTTCCTGAGTTAGTTCTAATGTTTGAGAATAAGCGATTTTATCATAATTTACAGTTGGGGTAGTAGTATCGCCTACACTGACATAAATGTCAAAACTATTACTGCGGTTTCCAGCAGCGTCTACAGCATAAAATCTTAATTTATATTTACCTGCAACGGTTGCGTCAAAAGCAGCCAGTCCATCGGCACCGTTTTCCATCACCCATTTATCGCACATAATCGTTGCGCTGCCAGAATCATCAGTAACATAGCTTGGGTCGGTAAACAGTTCCACTGCTTTTTCTGGGGTGATATTTTCTGTTACCATCTCCATTGTTTGAGAATATTGGATTTTATCATAATTGACAGATGGTTTTGTTGTATCCGCATCCGCTTTTGTGCCCAATTGAACCATAGCCGCCTGTACAGCCTGTTCGGTAGAAGTAGTTTGTTGTGCTGCTTCCAAAGCCCTGGTGTAGGAAGCCTGGTTGTAGTGAGAAACCGCTGTTGCGATATCCTCTTCTTTATTTTGTGCTACTGCGAAACAGGTAGGTGCTACCATTGCGGTTGACAACACAACGGACAATGCGCCAACAAATAATTTTTTCATTTTTTACTCTCCTTTATGCGCGTTATTGGAAGAAAGCCCATAAAACGCAATCATATTTACATATTCAACCGAAAATTATACTTTTTCATTCAGTAAAAAATTTGCAAAAAAAGACCCAAACAGGGTCTTAATAGGCAGAAAATTACATATTAAAACAAAATATGAAAAAGTATGAATTTTTTTAATATGTATAAGTATATATTAGTATTCTTTTGAAAAAAAGTCAATATTAGGATGGAAAATTTACAAGTTTTTTATTTTTTGATAAAATCTGTTAAAAGGTTATTTTTTTAATAATTGCCAATTGATAAAAGTGAAACAGATTTTCTGCTAAACTCTACCCAGAAAATCCGCACAAAACAAAAAAGGTTTCTACCCCTTTGAATTCAAAAAATTAAATGACCTGTCAAATACTTTCTGTTTCTGCCTTTCCAATCTATTGCCAGAAATAAGTCGTGTTCTTTATAAAAAAACAGGAAACCCAAAAAGGGTTCCCTGTTTATAAGACACCAAAACGATTATTTTCTTTTCTTAGCTGCAATTACACTACCTGT
This sequence comes from Clostridium facile, assembly GCF_014297275.1. Taxonomy (NCBI): domain Bacteria; kingdom Bacillati; phylum Bacillota; class Clostridia; order Eubacteriales; family Clostridiaceae; genus Clostridium; species Clostridium facile. The sequence goes on along the minus strand of NZ_JACOQK010000001.1, from coordinate 608,744 downwards.
TGCCATTGCCAAAATCAAAAGTCCTGCAATTGGAGCAAAATCTCCTGTTTTTGCTGCGTTTGCTTTTGGTATGGTAGATTCTTGCCCTGTTTGTGTACCGTCTGCATGATTATTTTCGGCTGGTGTTTCTACTGTTACCAACCCTTTCATTGCTTCTTGTACTTTTGTTGCCGCTGCATCTACTTCCTCTTGGCTTGCGTTTTCATCTGCCATCACTTCGTTTGCTTCTGCTACTGCTGCTTGCAGTATTCCATAGCTTTCTGCTGTGTAGCTGCTTCCATCAATTTCTCCTGCTACCTTTATTACAGTTTCCAAAATTGATTTGTCCGCTTTGAATCGCAGTTGCAACATTCCGCTTAACAGTTCATCGATCGCTGCGTTTATTTCTTCCTGGCTCGCATTGGCATTCTCATAGACTTCCTGTGCTTTTTCTTGAATCCCTGCAAATACTTCCCATGTTGCTGGGGTGTATTCTTCTTTTTGGTATCCTGCACATTCGTCTAGCAGTTCTTTTAACTGGCTCTTGTCTGCCAGTTTTTCCAATGCTTCATAGGCTGCTTTCAGGTCATTGTATGCTTTGTCAATTTCCTTCTGCATTGCTTCTTCATCTGCCAATACCGTTTCCGCATTTGCCAATGCTGTTTTGAAGTTCTCTTTCGCTGCTCCATCACGGTACTGGCTCAAGTCGGTGTCTTTTACCTGGTTATACAGTTCCTGTAAAGCTGTCTTGTCACCTTTTTGGAATCCTAGCTTATGGATTTCTTTCAGCAAGGTTTGCCATGCAGTGTTTACTTCTTCCTGGGTTGCAGATGGGTTATCATATACATTCTGTGCTTCTTCCAATGCTTTGTCAAAGCTCTGTTGCACTGATGGAATCGCATTTTTGTATTCATCTGTCCCTTTCAGACGGTTTGCTTCTGCAATTACCTTTTCTAGGATGGTTTTATCCACTTCTCCTATTGGTTTTTTCTCCAGTGCTTCATAGGATGCTTTCAGGTTGTTATACGCTGTTTCCACATCTTTTACCAATGCGTTTTCGTCATCCAAGACATCTTTTGCTGCTTCCAGCGCTGTCTTAAAGTTCTCTTTTGTTTCCCCATCTAGGTATTGATCCAGATCCGTATCTTTTACCTGATCGTATAACGCTTGCAGTTCTGTTTTATCCCCTGCTTGTTTGTTCAGGTTTTGGATTTGTTTGATCATTTCCGCATATGCCTGGTTTACTTCTTCCTGACTTGCGTTTGGATCATTATACACTGCCTGTGCTTCTTCCAGTGCCTTATCATAGCTTTCTTTTACTGCTGGAATTACATTTTTGTATTCATCTGTGTCCTTCTTCGCAATTGCCTGTTCAATAACATATTGCAGGATATGCTTATCCACTGGTTTTTTCTCCAATGCGTCAAATGCTGCCTGCAAGCTGGTTACAGCGTTGTTGATTTCATCTTGGGTAGCGGTATCACTTCCCAACAATGTAGCTGCTTTTTCCAGTTCCGCTTTAAAAGTATCTTTTGCGCTGCCATCTTTATACTGGCTTAAATCCGTATCTTTCAGGCTATTGTACAGGTTTTCCAAGGCCGTTTTATCCACAGATGTTGCGGTTGTATGATAAACACCCATTTCTGCCAATTGCAGGTAGTTTGTTTCTCCGGCAGGTGGGTCGCCTAACCGTGTTACACGCAAACGAATGTAACGGGCATTGGTCAGGTCAAACTCAAATACAGCGGGTTTTCCTTGTGGAGCCTGATAATCAGTATATTCTGCAACCGTAGTGTATTCGGATGCGCCATCCGCTTTGATCTGGATACTGAAATCTCTTGGGAAGGATGGCGTTCCACCAGAATTGGATTTTACATCGCTACGTGGGTACAGATGGATACGGTTCATCTCAACATCAGCACCTAAATCCAATTCAATCCAATAGTCTACCATATCAGTAGAGGTCTGGCCAGAAGTAAATCCACTATGTTCTCCATTCGATGTTAATATACCATCTACCAAATATTCTGGAGCCCATGTTGATACAGTCCAAGAACAGTTGCTATCCACTTTGCTATTAAGCGCCAAATTTTCGTTTCCAATCCAAGTGTTGCTTACAGTCAACGCCATATCGGCTGTTGGGGTAACGGTAATCTTAGATTCGTTAGACGAAACATCGCCGGACCATCCCACAAACTGATAATCCACATCATTGATTGGTTTTGCTTCCAGCGTAATGGTCTCGCCAACAGTAGCTTTTATGGCAAGAGGCAGGCTTTGCTGGATGCCGCCATTGACAGAAATCTGGTTTGGTACCGTTTCGTCTGCATTTCCAATGGTAACATAGCAATATTCTGTTACTTCTGTTTGGAAGGAATAGGAACCTGCAACCGCTTCAAAGACTGCTTTGCCATCTTCCATACCTTTATACGCTAAACCGTCTGTTTCAACGGTTACATCTTCTGGAGTTTTTCCGTTTACAGTGAATGGTTTGCCATCCTCTACGGGCAGGTAAATGGTCGCAGTGGTGTTTGCTGGAACAACTGCTTCATAAGACCAAGTATTGCCTTCATATTTCCAATTGCTGATAATTTTACCATAAGCGGAGTTGTATTCGCCGTTGACAAAATCCAGTGACTGGTCAGGGGTTGGCTGTAAAATGATATGCTGGAATCCAGGCTGGTCAAAATCATACAGAATACCAGCCATGTAACCGTACATCCATTCTGCCACCGCACCATAAGCGTAATGGTTAAAGGAGTTCATACTAACATCGCCAAAACCGGTCTCTTTGGTATAAGAATTCCATCTTTCCCACATGGTGGTTGCGCCCTGGTCAACAGAGTACAGCCAAGATGGATTGCCATGCTGTAACAACAGTTGGTAAGCAACATCATCCGCGCCGATTTTGCTCAGAGTCTGCATGATAATAGCAGTGCCCAGGAAACCGGTTTGCAGTTTGTTTCCATTTCTGCTAATGTTATCCATCAATTGCTGTTTCACTGTTTCAAACGAATCCTCATTTGGCAACAGGTCAAGGTATAAGGCATACAGACATGCTGTTTGTTCCCCACGTTTTAAGGAACCATCCTCGTTGACATATTGCTGCTGGAAGTACTCTTTTTCGATTTCATAAATCTGCTGGTATTTTGCCACGTCTTCCGGTTTACCCATCACTTCGGCCATTTCTGCCATCATCTGGGCATCCCAAGCGTAGAAAGCAATTCCTAACAAGGATTTCATATCATCGTCATTGCTTTCATAAGCCAGCCAGTCGCCATAAGCGTGGCCCGCGCCTTTTTTATTGGTGGACGCTAGGTATACATCTATGTATTTCTGCATAGAAGCATAGTTTTCCTCAATAAAGGTTTTGTCCCCATACATTTTGTACATGTTATAAGGTACAATAATACCGGCATCAGACCAACCTAATTGGCCAGACCCTCCGCCAGGGGCAGTATCTGGGTAGGCTCCATTACTTGCCTGATCGTCCCTCATATCCCGCATCCATTTTTGCAGGAATGCTTTGGATTCTGCGTTATAAGCAGCTGCTGTGGAGAATACTTGGGTATCAGCAGTCCAACCCTGGCGTTCATCACGCTGTGGGCAGTCAGTTGGAACAGACAGGTAGTTGCTGTACTGGCCCCATACGGTATTGCTGATTAACTGGTTTACATCCTCATCTGAAGTAGAAAGTTTTCCTGTATCTGTTTTTACAGAGGTTAAAACCTCACCTTTTAAGTTGTGGATGGTAATCTCACTGGTTGCAGTAACTTCCACATAACGGAATCCATAGAAAGTATGGGTGGAGAAATAGGTTTCAACACCATTCCCATTCATAATATAATGGGCGGTAGCTGGTGCTGTACGCAGGTTAGCGGTGTAAATACTGCCTTCTGGTCCATCATTTCCACGGGATTTTAAGCCATCGTTATCGTTGAGCATTTCCCCGTGGCGGATGGTTACTGTAGTATCTTTTGGTCCTTCTACCTGGATTACTGGACGTCCAGCAAAGTTCTGCCCTAAATCAAATACCGCGGTTTCACCTGCTTTTAAGGTAAAGGATTCCCCATCCTGATAATTGCCTGTTACGTTGATGCGGCCATACTGGTTTTCATTTTCGTCTACTACACCATGATAAACTGTGATTTCTTTTGGATGCAGTTCCAAATCGGTACGTACCCGTACAGAATCTCCCGCTTGTGCGGAAATTTCCCCTCGAAACGCGGTACAAATATCCGCATAGTTCCAGTTGGAATCATCAAAGCCGTTTTCACGGTAGGATAAATCTGCGTTGGCATCGTAAGTTTCGCCTTCGTAAATATCCGCGCTGATCACTGGACCAGCATAAGCGGTTCTCCAGGTTTGGTCTGTACCCATCACTTCGGTATGGCCATCGCTGTAGGTCAACAGCATTTTCGCACGGAATCCATTATTCCTTCCACTATTCGCGATACGGCCATTCCACCAACCAGAAGTTACATTCGCTGTAATGGTGTTGTCCCCACCAGACTGAACCATAGAGGTAACATCATAAGTATTGTACAACACACGGTCTCCTACAGCGGTATAGCCTGGTTTTAACTCATCATATACCACAGAACCATCGTCCATTACCTGACCAACCCGTTCCCCGTTAAGATGGACGTCATAAACGCCCAAACCAGTGGTATACAGCTTCGCAGAAACCAAATCGTCTTTTACATTAAACTGTTTCCGGAATGTTTGCGCGCCATTATTTTGTGCCTCAATTGGCAACAAAATATCTACTTTCGTTACAACAAAGACGCCGTCTTTGATTTCCCCTTTCCCAAATGGGTTTTCCCCATTTTCAAAGGTATAGTTGTATAATACAGTACCTTGTTCGTTATCTGTATAATCTGTTAACTTAAAGTTATCTACTGTACCATATTCGGCAACGCCGTCGGTTACACTGGAGCGAACCCCCAAATAACCTGCCTTTACAGGAATACCTGTGGTGCTCTGGTCGCTGGTGGAACCAATCATAAAAGTACTTACTAAAGTATCATTGATGTAGGTTTCAATCCTAGTACCGTTGACATCCAGATGCATATGGGCTGGTGTTGTTTTAAAATTCTCTACGCCGCCAACCGCATCTGTAACATCTACATTTTGGGAATTATAAGTAGCATACGCTCCATTTTTCCAGGTATGTGGTTTTAAAATGACCTTACCTTCCTGGTCTTTCGTATTCAACTGCCACATGTAAAAATTAGACTGGTCAACCGCATTGAAAATTGCGCTAACCGCATAAGTTTCACAGGTCATGTCCACATCCACGGTATAGTGGGTTTTATCATCCAATGGAGGTTGTTCCTCGCCTTTTTCCAGGCAGTCAGCATTTAACCCGGTATTCAGGCGGCCATCCTGGATAGAACCAGCGGTAAACGGATTTTCGCCATTGTCAAAATGATAGTTTTTTACTACAACACCGTTCTCATCTTCCGAATAATCAGTCAAAACGATATTGTCCAGCCAGCCTATTTCCTTGCTGGAAGTACGAAATCCTATTTTTCCGATTGTTCCATTGAAACCGATGCCCCCCAGTTGGGATAGTTCTGTAACATCCACTTTCGTGCCATTTAAATAAGTGGTGATACCAATGTCTTCATTCACTTCCAGTTTCACATGCTGGACATCGGTGATTTCACCTTTCACCCCACTGGAAATATCTACAGATTTAAAACCATTGTAGTTTCCGCCAATTTTCGTGTGAGGGTTCAACATCATTTTCCCGCTGGAAATATTGAATTGCCACATGAGATAGTTGCTGGTATCCTTTGCTTCTAACAAGAACCCAACAGCGGTATTGTCCACTTGTACATCAAACTCGATGGTATAGTTTGTCTTACCTACTATTTCCGGTGGTTCTGTGGAAGTGCCCATCTGAATCCATCTAGAACCATCCCAGGCATCTTCTCCCATTAACCCTACTTCAAAGGTAGCAACATCGGATGCAATGGACTTGCCATCTTTATTCCAAACTGTTACCTGCCAATAATAGGTTGTGGAGTTTTCCAAAGGTTCCCCTGCGTATTGGATGCCTACCGATTGGCTGGTTTCCTGTTTTTCAGAATCCCATACGCTCTCTTTCAAATCCTTATCTTTTGCCACAAGAATTTGGTACGCTGTTTGTTTCTGGCCTGTTATAGTAGAATCCATTTTCCAACTGAATACTGGATTTGGAGTATCAATCCCCATTGGATCTACCAGGTCGTTTGTTTTCATCTCAATGATTGTGGTATCCTGTTCCGCCGCAAAAATATTTGTTGGCATAACAATACTAAGCGCCATTGCAACTGCCAAAATCAGCGCCAGGATACGATTTTTCTTTTTCAACCTCACTGCCTCCTTTTCGTTTGGTTTTTGTTCGATTGCCCATATATTTTTTCACATTCCCCCTTTCTTCTTGGCATTTTTATACATATTCCATTATACCACAAGGCCAAATGATTACAATATCAGCCCTTTATTTTTGGAAAATATTACAAATAAAATCCCGTTTACTTGTAATAAATGAATAAAAGCAAGCGGAAATCAAAATTTTTGAACAGAAAAAATAGAAAACCGGTTTCTTACAGATGTTCCAAAGACAAAGGCCTAGCGATATTACTTCAGCTTATCCCCTGTACTATCCCATCCGCTATCAATAGAATCATATAACAAATGGGTTTATTTCGGTTACTTTGGGGTTACACAAGTTTTTCATCCCAATTCCAATTGTTAAGATTCCAATAAAACCAAAAAGTTCCTCAACAACAAAAAACAGGCCTATCCGTTTGGATAAGCCTGTTATGCAATGATATAAAATCAATTATTTAATCATACCAGCAACTTCGTCAGCAAAGTTGTCGTTACGTTTTTCGATGCCTTCGCCTTTTTCAAAGCGGACAAAGTCAACAATTTTAATGCTGCCGCCCAGTTCTTTTGCAGTTTTTTCTGTGTACTGAGCAACGGACATATCACTATCTTTTACGAATGGCTGTTCTACCAAGCAAACTTCTTTGTAGAATTTGTTGATTCTACCAGCAACCATTTTTTCCGCAATATTCGCTGGTTTGCCTTCGTTCATTGCTTGAACAGTCAGGATTTCTTTTTCTTTTTCCAGGTTTTCTGCTGGAACGTTTTCTTTGTTCAGGTATTGTGGAGCAGCTGCTGCAATCTGCATTGCAACGTCTTTTCCGTAAGCAGCAAAGCCTTCTTTGTCAGCAACATCGGTATCAAATTTAACCATAACACCAATTTTGCCTTCGCCGTGAACATAGGAAACCAAATCGCCTTCCAGACGAGCAAAACGACGGATTTTGATGTTTTCGCCGATGGTTAAGATTTTTTCTCTTAAAGCTTCTTCTACTGTTTCATCAGAACCAGCCAATTTTGTTGTATTTAAAGCTTCTACATCTGCTGGATTGCTTTCCAAAACGGTTTTTGCAACAGCGTCAACAAAAGCAACAAATTCTTTGTTTTTCGCAACAAAGTCGGTTTCTGCGTTTACTTCTACAACAGCGCCAACTTTTTTATCTGGGTCAATTACAGAAACAACTAAGCCTTCTGCAGCGATTCTGCCAGCTTTTTTTGCAGCAGCAGCCAAACCTTTTTCACGCAGCAGTTCAATTGCTTTTTCGGTATCGCCGTTTGCTTCTGTCAATGCTTTTTTACAATCCATCATGCCTACACCGGTTCTTTGACGCAGTGCCTGCACATCTTTTGCAGTAAAGGATGCCATTTTCATTTCCTCCTAATTGATAAAATACAGTACTTGTTATTTTATAGAAAATTATTCTGCTTCGGTAGCTTCTGCTTCTGCAGTTTCTGCTTCCGCTGCTTCTACAGCTTCTGCGTCAACAGCTTCTGCAGCACCCTGTTTTGCTTCTAATACAGCATTTGCCATAACGCTGGAGATCAGTTTTACAGCACGGATTGCGTCATCGTTACCTGGAATTACGTAATCAATTTCATCTGGGTCACAGTTGGTGTCAACAATCGCAACAACTGGGATGCCCAATTTTTTTGCTTCTGCTACAGCGATTTTTTCTTTGCGTGGGTCTACTACAAACAGAGCGCCAGGCAATTTTTTCATATTTTTAATACCGCCCAGGAATTTTTCCAGTTTTTCAATTTCCAGGTTCAGTTTTGTTACTTCTTTTTTAGGCAACAGGTCAAATGTGCCATCTTCTTCCATTTTGCGCAGTTGAGCCAAACGGTCAATTCTGGTGCGGATGGTTTTAAAGTTGGTCATCATACCACCCAGCCATCTTGCGTTTACAAAGTGCATGCCGCAACGTTCTGCTTCTTCTTTTACGGATTCAGCAGCCTGTTTTTTGGTACCAACAAACAGGATTTCTTCGCCGTTTGCAGCAACTTCGTTGATGAAGTTATAAGCTTCTTCCAATTTTTTTACTGTTTTCTGCAAGTCAATGATATAGATACCATTTCTTTCAGTAAAGATGTAACGAGCCATTTTAGGGTTCCATCTTCTTGTTTGGTGGCCAAAGTGCACACCTGCTTCAAGTAGTTGTTTCATAGATACTACTGCCATTTTTCATTACCTCCATTTTTGGTTATTCATTCCGCCATTGCTTGTTAACAAAATACTTTGCGACTGTAGTTACAGCACCGTGCCAGTATCCAAGCAATGTGTGTATTACGCATTTTTGCGCAATTTCTTATATATTCTACCACAATCAAAATAAAATTGCAAGTATTTCTTTTTTGTTTTTGCTTCCTTATTGTATAAGTTCACTTTACCCTCATATTATCCATATTTTGTAAACAAGAACAAACTTGTCCGCCAATCCCCGATTATGTTCGGTAAGTTTTACCATCCATAAAATTGAATTTATTTTTTCCCTTTGTCAATACTGAAAACATCAAATGTGAGATGGGTGAGAAACGATGTATGTAAATAAAGTAGAAATTTGTGGAATTAATACTTCCTCTTTAAAGGTACTAAAAGAAAAAGAGAAAATGGAACTACTACAACAGATGAAACGGGGAGAAAACCCAAAGCTTGCCCGGGAAAAGTTGATTAATGGCAACCTAAAACTGGTATTGAGTGTGATACAGCGGTTCACCAACCGAGGGGAAAACCTGGACGACCTATTCCAGGTAGGGTGCATTGGGCTAATGAAAGCCATCGACCATTTTAATACAGATTTAGATGTAAAATTTTCTACCTATGCAGTACCCATGATTATTGGGGAAATCCGCCGGTATCTCCGGGATTACAACGCCATCCGGGTCAGCCGTTCCCTGAAAGATACCGCCTACAAAGCTATGCAGGCAAAGGAAGCACTAACCGCCCGGAATTCCACCGAGCCAACCATCGAGGAAATTGCCAAGGAAATGGGGGCAAAACGGGAGGATGTGGTGTTGGCATTAGAGGCGATTGTGGACCCGGTTTCCCTCTACGAGCCAGTTTATTCTGACGGTGGAGATACCATCTATGTGATGGACCAGATTGGGGACCAGTCGGACGACTCCAACTGGCTGGATGAAATCTCGATTAAAGAATCCATCCAAAAACTAAATGACCGGGAAAAGAAAATCCTCTCCCTCCGTTTTTTCAACGGAAAGACTCAGGTGGAAGTGGCGGACGAAATCGGAATTTCCCAGGCACAGGTTTCACGGCTGGAAAAAAGCGCGCTGGATAAAATCAAAAACAACCTGTAGTCAGCTATTCCCAGGTTTTCCAGATATCGGGGCAGTATCCTACGGTTGCCTGTTTGCCGTTGCAGACAATTGGTGTGCGGAACATTCCTGGATTCTCCAGCAGCCGTTCTTCCTTATCGCTCTCATATGCCTGATACGCCATAAAACAACGCTCATATTCTTTGGAATTTGGGTCAATCAAAGCGTCCAAACTGCCTATAGCCTGTCTCACCCTGCGGTATTCCCCTTTGCTCATACCGATTTTCGGCAGGTCAATCAGCTGATATCGGATGTTCCTTTCCTTAAAATACCGCTCCGCTTTTTTCGTATCAAAACATTTCTTCTTTCCAAATATTTGAATATTCATGATTTCCTCCTGGTCTGAGTTTCTTTTTCATGCACTGAAGTGTGCCAAATGGAATTAGAACCATCCTTTTTCCTGTTTGATTTAGCCATCATGAGCGCACAGAAAAATGCTGTTTGTTTTCATATATTCTTCCAAATATTATGTTTATTGTATCATTTTCCGTGAGATTGCTCAACCTCCTTCACAATTTTTTCTTTTTTCCAGGCTATTCTTGTTAATATGTTCATGCTAAAATAAATTTGTTCAATAGATTATAGATCGTAAATTGAGGGATGAACTATGGATTGGTTGAAACGTTTTTTATCAGGAAGATATGGAACCGATCAATTGAATATCGCCTTAATCGGGGTGTCTATTACGGCTTCCTTCCTGGTTTCTTTTTTCCGGAATCCTATTTTAACGCTGGTGATGAACCTTCCTATTTTAGTGGCGCTATGGCGGATGCTTTCCCGCAACATAACAAAACGTCAGCGTGAAAACGAGCGTTTTTTACAATGGGGGGCAGATTTGTGGGCAAAACACCAAATTAGAAAGCAACACAAAAAGGATCGCCAACTTTATTTCTATATGGAATGTCCAAATTGCAAACAAAAATTGCGTTTACCCAGGGGCAAAGGAAAAATCCACTGCACCTGTCCAAAATGCAAAGCAGAATTTGACCGCAAGACCTGAGAAACAAGATATCTCTCCTATATAAAAAAGCTATTTGCAATTTTGGGCAAATAGCTTTTTGCTTTTTCTGGAATATTATAACACCCAGCAGTGGAGAAAAAGGGATTCCCCTACCATAACAAAACAAGCGAAAACAAACGCTTTTTGATGGTAACACCGATTCTAAGCGAGGATATCCCATTCCTTTTACAGTAATTTTGACCAATAAGAAAGAAGGATCTTTATGAAAGTATATGAGATAAAATCGGGCAATACCAACTGTTACCTAATCCAAATGTTCCGGTCGGGGAAATGGGTGCTCATCGACGCCGGAACAGCGGACGATAAAAAATTCCTGGAAAAAATACAGCAGGTAACCCCTCTAGAACAGATCAGCCTGCTGGTTTTAACCCACGGGCATTATGACCATGTGGGATATGCCGCGGAACTGCAACAAAATTATGGGGTGAAAATTCTGATGCACGCTGATGACCAGAAGTTGGTGGAAAATGGGAAAATGGATTTTCCACCAGCTAACAACAAAATAGGCAAACTAATCCGATGGTATCACCTGCGGAAACGGAGCAAAAAAATATATCCCCCATTCCATCCAGATATCGTCATCAACCAACAAACCAAGTTAGAGGAGTTCCCTGAATTGGAATTTCTTCCGTTACCTGGACACACCATGGGCTCCATTGGGGTGGTTTATGGGGAAATTCTGTTTGCAGGGGATTTGATGATGAACTTGTTTTCCCCATCCCCGTCCTGGTTCGCGGAAGATTTTGAATTGTTGGCCCAATCCATGGATACAGTCAAAAACCGGAAACTCTCCATGATCTACCCTGGCCACGGGAAACGCTTCCCTCTCAGGGCACTTCTTTAACGCTTTGATGGTAGAGCAAAACTTTTATATTATGCTTCTCCTGATAAAACGGGAAGTTTCCATGAAAATCAAAACCACGAGTAAACGGGTAGCTTGCTCGATTTCGTCTTTTGGAAAGAGCGCTAAAACCTACCGCTGGTAAACCAGTTGCTGGCTGTACTTTGTTTACTACCTCTTATTTTGGATTCTCCTGTAAAATTTTAAAACCCTTAGTTGAAATACGAACAAACCTTGTTTCTAATTGGGGTAGCAATCTTCTCAACCCAGTTTTTTATCCCCTCTGGCTCTACCAAAGGGATTATACTGAAATCAATCTTGCTGATGCTGGCTTAACCTTTTGAGGATCAAACCATATCATCATATCACACGCACCGTCACCCATAAACGGGTCAAAAATAGTACTTTTTTAACTTTTTCGTATTGCTTTGCCTTTTTTGGCTTGCATAAAGCTTGCTGTTATTATTATTGCTCCATCTTTTTCCCCGGTAAAATCAGGGGATTTTTTCCACATTAAAAAACCGGCGCATCTGGAACTGCGTCGGTTTTTCTGTTTTTTTCACTTTATATACCCAACGGTTTTATTTCACCAATAGGGTAAGGGTATCGTAAATAAAAATAAGGGAGATAATTCCAATAAACGCACCATTTACAATCAGGTAAGCGAGTTTTAGCTTTTTCTGTTTAATCGAAATACACCGCAATCCCAACAGGATGCAGGAAATCATCAAACCAATAATAATCGCCACTAAAATAACATCAATCCGTTCCACCTGTTTTAAGGTAGCGATAGGACGAGAGAGGGCAAATCCGAACAAGTAGGCCAGTGGCATAATCAACAAAACCCCGGTGGATTTGGCGTAATCATACCGTTTTTCCCGCAGGAAAACACCGGATATCACAGCGATTAAAATAATGATAATAATGGCTTCTGTTACCATGGGTTAGTCCCCTTTCTTGATATGTTCCCAGTATTGTTTCGCAGCCTGTTCGGTTTTGTTGGGACCATACTCATAGTATACAGTACCAACCAAATCGTCTGGCATATACTGCTGTGGAAGATAGTGGTGGGGATAATCATGAGGATAATGGTAGTTCTGCCCTTTTATCTCATTTCCCTCCCCATCGTAGTGCATATTCTGCAAACACCTAGGGAAGGTCCCCCCTTTTCCTGCCCGAACATCTGCCATGGCACGGTTGATGCCCATATAAGAACTATTGGATTTAGGAGCAGTTGCTAGCAACACCACCGCTTCCGCTAAAGGGATTCTGGCCTCCGGCAGCCCCAACTGGACCGCAGCGTCCACACACGCCTTTACAATGGCAATCGCCTGGGGATATGCCATCCCAATATCTTCTGAGGCTACTACCAGAAGCCGCCTACAGGGAGAAAGCAGGTCGCCCGCTTCCAGCAGCCTTGCCAAATAATGGAGCGCCGCATTTTCATCGCTGCCCCGGATGGACTTTTGCAGGGCGGAAAGCAAATCATAATGCTCATCCCCTGCCCTGTCGTACCGCATGGCACTTTTCTGGGTCAGCTCCTTGGCAAGTTCCAGGCTAACGGTTTTTTTGCCGTCTTTCAAGTCAGCAGTGAGCACACAGATTTCCACCGTATTTAAGGCTTTCCGGACATCCCCGCCACAACCACGGGAAATATGTTCCGCCACACCAGGCTCCAGTTCCAGCTCCACCTGCTGTTCCTCCGCAAGGAGATGGAACCCCCGCATCACAGCGGGCTCCATCTCCTCAGGGGAAATTGGCTTAAACTCAAACACAGTGGAACGGCTTAAAATCGCGTTGTAAATATAAAAATAGGGGTTCTCCGTTGTGGAGGCAATCAGGGTAATCCGGCCGTTCTCGATATATTCCAACAGGCTTTGCTGCTGCTTTTTGTTCAGGTATTGGATCTCGTCCAGATACAGGATAATCCCGTTCTGCCCCATGATGGTATCCAATTCCTCCACCACCTGCTTGATGTCTGCCAAAGAGGCGGTGGTCCCGTTGAGTTTATGCAGGCGTTTGCCAGCGTTTTCTGCAATCATACGGGCTACTGTGGTTTTCCCCACCCCAGAAGGCCCATAAAAAATCATGTTGGGAATCTGGTTGGAAGTAATAATCTTCCGCAGCGGGCGGCCTTCCCCTAGTAAATGGGTCTGCCCTACTACCTGGTCAATGGAAGTGGGGCGGATTTTATCAGCCAACGGCATAATGATATTCTCCTATTATAATTGATTATTCATATAATGGGTATTTATTACAGATTTCTGTTACCATGTTGCGGACTTTTTCTTGGTTTGCCTCAAAGTCGCTTGCAACCAGGTAGATACATTCCGCAATCACATCCATATCCGCTTCGTTTAAGCCCCTGGTGGTAACCGCTGGGGTACCAATGCGGATACCGCTGGTTACAAATGGGCTTTGTGGGTCGTCTGGAATGGCATTTTTGTTTACAGTAATATAAACTGCATCCAGGTTGTGTTCCAGTTCTTTCCCGGTAATATTGAATTTTCTTAAATCAACCAGCATCAAGTGGTTGTCTGTTCCGTTGGAAACCAGGTCAAAACCACGTTTTACCAGACCTTCTGCCAACGCTGCCGCGTTTTTCTTTACTTGTTCCTGATAAGCACGGAATTCTGGTTTTAAGGCTTCTCCAAAGCAAACGGCTTTTGCTGCGATGGTGTGCATCAATGGGCCGCCCTGTGTACCTGGGAAGATGGCTTTATCAATTTTCTTTGCCAGTTCCTCATCGTTGGTTAAAATTAAGCCGCCACGTGGTCCACGGAGGGTTTTATGGGTAGTGGTAGTAACCACATCCGCGTATGGCACTGGGGACTGATGCAGCCCTGCCGCAACCAAACCGGCAATATGAGCCATATCCACCATAAAGTATGCCCCAATTTCTTTGGCAATTTCACCGATTTTCGCAAAATCAATTTCCCGTGGGTAAGCGCTGGCACCGGCAACAATCAATTTTGGTTTGTGTTCCAAAGCCATTTCCCGCACTTTATCATAGTCAATTCTACCTGTGTTGACATCCAAACCATAGGAAACAAAGTTGAAGTATTTTCCGGAAAGGTTTACTGGAGAACCATGGGTTAAATGTCCACCATGAGCTAGGCTCATTCCCATTACGGTATCCCCTGGCTGCAACAGTGCAAAGTATACAGCGGTATTTGCCTGGGCGCCGGAATGTGCCTGTACATTGGCAAACTTCGCGCCAAACAGGGTTTTTGCACGGTCTCTCGCGATATTTTCCACAATGTCCACCGCTTCACATCCACCGTAGTAGCGTTTTGCTGGGTAGCCTTCCGCGTATTTATTGGTTAACACAGAACCCATTGCCGCCATTACTGCTGGCGATACAATATTTTCGCTGGCAATCAGCTCCAGGTTCCTGCGCTGGCGTTTTAATTCCTGTTCCATTGCCTGCCCAACCTCTGGGTCAGCCTCCGTTACAAACCCAATGGTATCCATCATATTTTCGTACATTGGTAACACTTCCTTCTTTACATGTAATAATAATTTAAGAACAGGTTTATTATACAACAAAATACACTGGTTGACAAGCCAATCTATCCCGATGTTTATTTGACATTTGCCCTACATTGTTATAAAATATAATTAAATTATAAGTAGGAGGAATTCTCATGGGATACACAATAGCCGAGAAAATTATTAAAGCACATCTTGTTAACGGCGAAATGGTAAAAGGTACCCAGATTGGTCTAAAAATTGACCAGACCTTAACCCAGGACGCAACCGGCACAATGGCTTACCTGCAACTGGAAGCTTTGGGCGTTGACCAAGTAAAAACAGAGCGCAGTGTCGCTTATATTGACCATAACACATTACAGTCCGGTTTTATGAATGCGGACGACCACAAATATATTGGAACCGTTGCGAAAAAGCATGGTATTTATTTCTCCCGTCCTGGCAACGGCATCTGCCACCAGGTACATCTGGAACGCTTCGGCAAACCAGGCAAAACTTTAATTGGTTCTGACAGCCATACCCCAACCTGCGGCGGTATTGGTATGTTCGCCTGCGGCGCCGGCGGTTTTGACGTAGCAGTTGCCATGGCAGGGGGCGCTTACCATATCAATATGCCAAAAATGGTACGTATCAACCTGGTTGGCCAGTTAAAACCTTGGGTTTCCGCCAAAGATATCATCTTAAAAGTGCTGCAAATGCTCACTGTAAAAGGCGGCGTTGGCAAGGTAATCGAATATGGCGGAGAAGGTGTAAAACACCTGTCTGTTCCAGAACGTGCTACCATCACTAACATGGGTGCTGAATTGGGCGCGACTACTTCTATCTTCCCATCCGACGAAACCACAAAAGCTTTCTTAAAAGCACAAGGCCGTGAAGAGGACTGGGTAGAATTAAAAGCGGATGACGACGCAGAATACGACGAAGTATACGAAATCAAACTGGACGAACTGGTACCAATGGTTGCTTGTCCACATAGCCCTGACAACGTAAAAACCGTTGCGGAAGAAGGCCAAATTAAAATTGACCAGGTATGTATTGGTTCCTGTACCAACTCTTCTTTAACAGATATGATGAAAGTCGCAGCCATCTTAAAAGGCAAAAAAGTACATCCAGATGTTAGCCTGGCAATCGCTCCAGGTTCCAAACAGGTTCTGACTATGATGGCGCAAATGGGTATTTTAACCGATTTAATCGACGCTGGCGCCCGTATCTTGGAAAGTGCTTGCGGTCCATGTATTGGTATGGGGCAATCCCCAAAATCCGCCGGTGTATCCCTGCGGACATTCAACCGTAACTTCCTGGGCAGAAGCGGGACAGCGGACGCTCAAGTTTATCTGTTAAGCCCAGAAACAGCGGCTTATTCCGCACTGAAAGGCTACCTGGCTGACCCAACCGAATTGGGCGACATGCCAAACTTCCAGGTTCCAGAACACTTCATTATCAACGACAATATGATTGAACTGCCAGCCGCTCCAGAAGAAGCTGACAACGTGGAAGTAGTAAAAGGGCCAAACATCAAACCATTCCCAGTGGCTTCCCCATTGGAACAGACCATCAAAGCTCCAGCAGTATTAAAGGTAGAGGACAACATTACCACCGACCACATTATGCCTGCTGGTTCCAAAATCCTGCCATACCGTTCCAACATCCCATACCTGTCCCAGTTCTGCTTTGAAGTATGCGACCCTGCATTCCCAGAACGGGCAAAACATGCTGGAAGCGGTATCATCGTAGGCGGCTCCAACTATGGTCAAGGTTCCTCCCGTGAACACGCTGCCCTAGTTCCATTGTACTTGGGCATTAAAGCAGTTGTTACCAAGAGCTTTGCCCGTATCCATGAGGCAAACCTGATTAATACCGGTATCCTGCCACTGACATTCGCAGACCCAGCCGATTACGACAAAATCGAACAAGGGGATATCCTGGAATTGCCAAACATCAAAGACGCTATCGCAAACGGCACACCAATCACTTTGGTGGACAAAACAAAAGGCATTTCCATCCCTGTCAACTGCAACCTGGACGGCAGAAACAGAGAAATCATCCTGGATGGCGGTTTGTTAAACTATTTAAGATCAAAAATGTAATTGTTACATATTATACAAAACAGCTTGGAATGAACGTTTCAAGCTGTTTTGCGTTAGTGAAAAATATCTACCGCGGAGAACTACAAGACGAATCAATTGAGTGATGATCAAAAGCTCTTAATTGGAAAATCAATAAGGCGTTGTAGCAACTGACGGGCAGTACAGCATTTGCCAGTATCCTCTTCAGGACATTACGTTTCCCTGCTTCGCCAGTAATATGGCTTTGTGTTCTCCTATTTGAAAATATAGGGTAGATAGTTACAACAAGAATAATGGGGTTTTCCTAGATGTTCCAAAACGTCCTTACGATTTTGATTAGTATATATCCCCATTAAAAAGACAAAATAATGACACAGAATTGAGGAGGTTCTTTATGCCATATATCCACACAAAAGTAAGCAATGAAATTTCACCCGAACAGGAAAAAAGTTTAAAAACACAGCTAGGCGAAGCGATTTCCCTGCTGCCTGGAAAGTCGGAACAGTGGCTGATGCTGGATTTTGAACAGCAGTGCCATATGTATTTCCAAGGCAATCAAAATAACCCTTGCGCTATGGTGGAAGTGAAGGTGTTTGGCGGCTTCACTGGGGAGCAGTATGAAGCACTAACCGAAAAAATTAGCCAGATTTTCCATCAGGTGCTTGGTATCCAGCCATCCCGCATTTATGTTACCTACTCTGAATTTGAGCATTGGGGCTGGAACGGGTCTAATTTTTAAACTAGTTTTTTCCCATTGGTTTTCCAATGGGACTTTTTGTTTATAAATCACAAAAAACGGCAATGATATAAAATAGTGTTCATCAAAAATCAGAACCAACTTTACTATGGAGTATTTCAGCATCTTATCCTAAAAATCGAATGGTTTCTATAATAGTGGATTGTTTGATTTCATTTATATACCCTACCATTACAACACAAAAATAACATCATTTATTTCTCCTATTTTCGACAAAAACGAAAAAATTATCCGGCTTTTTGGTAAATTTTCTTGTGTATTGGTAGAATTTATGGTATAATTTTTTAGTTGTAATCAATTTGTTACTATTATCGTTCCAAAGACATCAATAAAAGGAGGATATTATGAAGAAGCTTCGTATTTTGGTGATTATTCCTGCTTATAACGAACAGGAAAGCATCCAAAACACAGTGGAAAACCTAAAACAAGCCTGTAGTACCATGGAACATCAAGTGGATTATGTGGTAATCAACGATGGCTCCAAAGATAATACACTTAATATATTAAAACAAAACCATTTTTCATTTATTGACTTGCCTGTGAACCTGGGGATTGGCGGCGGAATGCAAACAGGATATTTGTACGCCTACCAAAACAATTATGACATTGCCATCCAACTAGATGGAGATGGCCAGCATGACCCACATTATATCCAAAAATTAATTCAACCTTTGGTGAATGGACAAGCTGACATGGCAATTGGTTCCCGCTATATTGAAAAAACAGGATTCCAGTCCACTGGGATGCGTCAATTGGGGATTAAAATCATCAGCACCAGCTTAAAAATCCTCTGCCGCTCCAAAGTATTGGATGTAACCAGCGGATTCCGTGCCTGCAATAAAAAATTAATCCACTTTTTTGTGGACCATTATGCCCAGGATTATCCGGAACCAGAAGCGATTATCTCTGTCATCCGCAATGGGTATAAAATTGAAGAAGTGCCTGTGGTA
Source organism: Clostridium facile (assembly GCF_014297275.1). Taxonomy (NCBI): domain Bacteria; kingdom Bacillati; phylum Bacillota; class Clostridia; order Eubacteriales; family Clostridiaceae; genus Clostridium; species Clostridium facile. The sequence goes on along the minus strand of NZ_JACOQK010000001.1, from coordinate 589,927 downwards.
ATGAACGAACGCCAAGGAGGAACCTCCTCTATTTCCGGCTTTAAGTCTATTTACTATATGTGCAAAGTAGAACTGGCGTTGCTCATCCAGGCAATCCGTAAAAAGGGGGAATAAAAAATGTCACTTGCATTACAAATCGTGTTATTGGTTTTGGTTGTCATTTTTCTGCTTGCCATTATTCACCTATTACGGAAAGGAAAACTCTCTTTAAAATACTCTTTAATCTGGATTTTCTCCAGCATTATCCTGTTAATTATGATTATCTTCCCGCAACTTTCCATTCAGGTATCCAAATGGATTGGTGTGGAAGTCCCTTCTAACTTTATCTTTATGCTGGAAGGTATTTTTGTTCTAGTTATTTTAATTTCACTCACCTTGATTGTGTCCAACCAGACAAGCCGTTTAACCCGCTTAACCCAAGCTGTCGCCATTTTGGAGCGCCGCATCCGGGACTTAGAAGAAAAAAACGCTGGTTCTGAGCAAAAAAAAGAACAGGATGATCCTAATCATTTAGAATCACACTAAAGGAGATTTGAGATGTTAAAAGAAAAACAAAACCTTGGGTCTACCATCCTCCGTTTTATCCAAAAAAATCTGATGTGGTTAGGCGCAATCTTTTTTGTATTTGTAATTGCTTTTTATGTTCGGCAAACAATTACCTCAACAACCCCTCTACGGCATAACATTGAAATTGCTTTTTTCATTTACCTTATCCTTAGCTTTATCGCAATTTGTGTTTGTATTCAAAAAACCAAAAAACTGCATATTCTCTTTTTGGTTTTTGCGATTATTCTAAGCATTGGTTACTTGATTGTCATTCCTTTAGGAATGGTTCCAGATGAGTTTGCCCATTATCTCCGTAGTTTTGAGATCGCACAAGGGGACTTTCTCACGCCAGTGTTAGGGGAAGGAACGGCTGGAAATTATTTTCCAAATCATATTCTAGGATATAACCAAACCAATGTTACCTATCAAGAAGCTTTTTCCCATTGGGGGGAACAGTTGGATTACGGCAATATGGTAACCTATACTGCATATTCTGGTGCTGCCCTTTACTCCCCTCTATGTTATATTGCAAGTAGCCTTGGAATCTTTATCTCCCACCTGTTTACCGATAATGCCATGGTTGTTTTTTATGCTGCCCGTATCTTTAACTGTATTATGGGGATTGCCTTAATTTATTTTGCGATTAAAATCATCCCATATGCGAAATTTGCAGTATTTACTATTGGGTTAATGCCGATGTTTTTACATCAATCCATTTCTGCTTCCGCTGACGTGATGACAAATGCCATGGCTATTTTCTGTGTTGCTTTTGTGTTATGGTTAGCACAAAAAGAAAAAGTTAAAAAATGGCATCTTGCTGTTTTTGCAGTTTCCCTCATCCTACTTACCATGTGTAAAGTTATCTATATCTTGTTTATTTTATTGGCGCTAATAATCCCAAACAACCGGTTCCAATCCAAAAAAGGCACTGTGCTGTATAAAGTTTTATTGATGTTTGGTGCCATTTTCATCAATTTGATCTGGTTAGGAATCACCACACGTTATTTTGGAACAACAAACGAAGGTGTGGATATTGCTGGACAAATCTCATTTGTATTAACCCATCCATTCAACTATATTGGAACTCTGCTCAGGACAATTCTTGATGATTTTCCAAGTTATCTTTCCAATTTAACAGGTTCTTCTATGGGATGGCTAATCGTTCCAACCAGTTTCTGGGGATATGGCGTTTACCAGTTTATTTTGATCATTGCGCTATTTGTAGTGTGCAATAATAAAAAGATAGCCACATTCCATAAATTTATCTTCGCAGCGATTTTCTTTGGCACAGGATTATTAACCTTATCCGCATTATACGCCCAATGGAATCCAGTTGCAAGCTTAACAATCGCTGGTGTACAAGGCCGTTATTTTATTCCTATTGTGTTGTGCCTTGCTTGCTTTGCACCGCAAGTACGTATGTGGATCAAACAAAAATTACCTGCGACAGGATCTTCTTCTGTTGAGGAATCCCCTTTAACAGAACAGAATTCTGAAGTAATACCATACGAACAAACAAAGCCATGGGGGTTGTATTTATTAATTATGTTCTGTAATTGTATGACCTTAATTGACTTAATCAACCATTATGCTGGATAACAAAAAAATGGGGGAATTAAAATGCAATATATTATCGCTGCGCTTTATATTTTACTATCTTGTTCTGGACTGGTCCTATTCAAACTAGGGAGCCAAACAGGAATTAGCCTGGGGGTATCATCCGGGATTTTCAGCTTTAAAATCAGCTTAATTTCGATTTTTGGAATGTTATGTTATATCTCCAGCTTTCTGATCTACCTGGTTTTGGTATCCAAATTTGATTTGAGCAAGATTTATCCAATTACTACTGGTATTATCTTTATTGGCGTTATGGTGGCCTCTGTGCTATTCCTGCATGAATCTGTCAGCTGGGTTCAGATTTTAGCAAGTGGGCTCATCCTCATTGGTGTCGTATTGCTCAGTTTAAAACGCTAACGGATACAAGATAAAAGGAAACCCTTTTTCTACCTATTTAGTGAGGATTTTCTCGTTAAAGGTGTTTTAACACTAATAATTATTTTAAAATGAATAAAAAACAGGCTAGAAAAAAATCTAGCCTGTTTTTTCTTATTTACTTAGAGTACCATGAACTTTAGTTTTGAGTGGAAAGCACTACAACTAAGAATACATTTTTGTTATAGATGTAACCACCAGTAAACAAAAATTTCCGTATATCTTACCATTTTTTAAACCTCCGAGTAAGGTCGCTCAGCATTAACCTGTGTACACAAAATAAAACTCATTCCATAAATCAAAAGTTTTATCAAGAGGAATTAAATAGTACCCGCTTTCAACATAAAAAACTATTTTTTATTATGCTACATGGCTAATATGAATAGAAAAATAATATAATAGCATTACATAAACTGTAAAGCTTATATTTGAAATCAGATATTATTTTTTATACCATTTTCGCATGGCATCTCTAATTTTATTGGTAACCGGGAAAAGTTTATCAATCACTATCAAATATTCCATATGACACTTCACAATTAAAAAACAATGTGTATATCACTTTTTATAAATAAACTTTTCTATTAAAAGCTATGATTCATCTTTGAAAGGCTCATTGTCTGATGGGGATGATTCAATGATATTCCCATGAGTTTGCCGATATTGAGCTGGAGTCATACCAAATAGCTCTTTAAAATTCCGGTAAAAATGGCTAGAATCATGGTAGCCAATGGATTCCATAATGGACTTAATGGACTGGTTACCTTGACCTAACATTTTAGCAGCATATAAAAAACGTTGTTCCTTTACAATATCCTGAAATTTCTGCCCCATGGTTTTTTGAATCAAAGAACTAAGGTAATTTTTATTGTAATGGAGATGTTGGGCTAGCATATCCAGGCTAATATCCTGTAAATGTTCCGAAACAAATGCTAAAATTTTGGATACAGGCACCTCACTTTCTTCCAAATCACTTTGGAACAGCCGAATATCCTGACGGTGCCGCCGCAATAACAACCCCAAAAAAACAATCATGGAACTGTCCAAAATTGGGGCAGAATACGCCTCATCGCAAAAATACTCCTCATACAATTGCTGTACCGTTCCCTGCAATAAAGAATCCTTTCCACAACGGAACATCAAATAGGAGTCCGCCCTCCCTTCCAGCAATGCAAACCGGAAAAAAGAAGAAAGATGGTCAAATTCGGATAACAGGCTGGTAAAAGTATAATAAAAAGTGGGTTTACGTATCAAGATATTCACAATAACACTGGTTTCATTCTCGGTGTAAAGGGCGTGCATCAAATAGGGTGGTAAAATACAACAATCCCCCTGTTGTAGATAGTGTTCTTCCCCATTGATCGAATGAATACAATCCCCCCGCCATACGTAGGTTAACTCAAAAAATTCATGCCCATGCCAGTTCATGGGGGAATAGCAAAGATGGCGCATAATAACAACATGCTGATGCCCATAAAAATACTGGTTTTCCGGTGTGATAAAATGCTCCTCCAAAGAATGGTTCACAAAAGGGGCTGCGGGGTTCAAAAACTCATAGCCGTACTGTTGATACAACTCCCTCAGTTCATCTGCCGCCTCCCTAGTTGGATTTTTTTCATACAGCCATCGCTTTTTCAGCAATAATTCCTTTTGGCACATCGTGCCCAGTGAACAGTATTCCATCCGATTCCCTTCTTCCTTATTTCACAATTCTTTTATCATTATCTTACCATATTCTCCGTACAAATTCAAAACAAAAACCTTAAAAACCCCAGGATAGAAGTGATTTTCTACCCCGGGGTTATTATAGGATGAAAGAGTTTTTGTTTCCCCTCTAAACCAGTTAGAGGGGAAACAGAGAGGAAATAGAACGATTTTGTAAAAACTAGGAATTATGGTTCCGTTTTCTGCGAATGATATAAGCGGTTACGCCTGCTGCGCCGAGTGCCGCCAGAATGCCTATTGTGGAAGCATCACCAGTTTGCACATTCCCTTCGCTGCTGGTTCCGTTTCCACCATTGGTTCCACCATTTTCGGTTGCGGTGTAAATCACTGCTTCATCATATGGTACTAAGGATACTGCGGTTAAACCGTAATCCTGCACATAGCCTTGTTCGTAACGTTCCTGGAATACTGGGTTTTCTACCTGAATCCTGTTATTCAATGGGGTTGCCAATTTAATGGAAATGGTGTTTTCCCCTTCTTTCAGATATTGGCCAATATCCACAATATTTTTACTCTGGTTGATTCCGCCCAAGTCATGGCCGTTTACAATGATTTCGGTTACTTCGTCGTTACCATGTTCAAAATTCAGGTAAGCCCCCTGCCCTTCTTCCAGAGAATCAATCTGGAAGCTGGTGCTATAATGTCCAATGCCAGATACATAGGACATGGATTCTACGCCCAGTGTAGCCAATTGTTCCGCTGTTGCCGGCAGGTTTTTCCAGCTTGTCAAGCCAGTATTGGCAAAGTTCACCGTTGTTTTATCCGATTGGGTTGCCGGTGCGTTTGGATCTGCACTTGGGCCCCAGCTTTCCACTGCAATATCCCAGTTTTTCAATGTCATTTCTTCCATCGGGTTTAATTCGCAGGAGATATTGCTTCCGTTGGAGAGTTCCGCTGTCACTGCGCCTTTCGCTTCGCTGCGGGCTACAATGTCATTTCCTTCTACTACTGCGTTATCCGCTGTGGTATTGGTGACATGTACTTTTGGAGCCGCGCCAAATTCCGCTTCATTTTTGGAAATCGCTATAATAGCAGATTCGTTGTATTCCAAATCCAACTGGGTTGTAGTCTGGTTTCCGGATTGGTTGTACCATGCAATTGGAGAAATTTCTCCTGTCCAAGCGTCCAATTTGTATGGGGCGCCTTCCCCTGTCATGGTAACTGGCACTGAAATGGATTTTTGGTCCCTAGAACCATTGTAGAAATAATAGTAATAGGTTCCGTCTGTTTCATCATAACGGCAGTAGCTGCGCAAATCCTGGGTAGATGGATAGGATACTCTGGAGGAGATTCCAAACTGTTCTAACTGGGTCAATACACCTGGTACATCCTGAATCACCGCAACGTTATCAAAGCTCGTGATTTCCGCCATAATTGCTTGGACTTCTGCGTCGCTGTCAATCTTATCGCCATCAACTACCGCACCGCTATTGATACTGTCAGCAGAAACGCCGGATACCCTTGCAGGGGTTCCACCTACAAAGATGATTGGCAAGCCCTGTTTCGCAAAGTTGAGCATCTGTTGCGCTGCTTCTGCACCAATGGTATCTGTGTTGTATACTACCATTGCTTTATATTCTGGACCGTTTGCTACCAATGTCTTGTTTTCTACAACCGCATTTTCATGGAGGATTCCCGCTTCCCCTACAATATCATAGGTATAGCCTTGATCCAAAGCATCCACTAAAACGGATTGGTCGTAAATTTCACAGGTGCTGCCATCATCTCCTGAATCAATGGTTTTTGGAGCATACAGCAATACATCCATTTTTGGCAAACCATTTTGCAGGATAGCCTGGGAAGCTGCCATGTACTGGGTCATCACATTGACATCCTCAAAATAAGGCTGGCGGTTCGTCCATGGATCTGCCGCGTTGGCGCCAAATGGATGCCATCCTGGCCATTGGGTATCCAGACGGTCGGTGCCATCCGAAGTAAAGGTATGGGCTTCTGCATAAGCCGCACCGTGCATCATCATTAAATTGACGCCTAATACCCAGTTATCGTTTAATTTTTCCACTGCTTTATCCCAGGAAATCGCATAGCTTGCCCCATATGGATAGTTATCTTTGATAGAAGTCCCCCTGGAAGTTGCCAAAACTTCATCGGTCACATATTTTTTGCCCGCGATATGGGTAGCACCGGATAAAATACGGAATTTATCGTAGTTGGTTTTCCATGCCAAGGATTCCCCTTCCGTAATGTCCAAATCCAGTGAAACCGCACCAGTGTCTACCGAAATTCCTTTGGTAATATATGCCTGGGTTCGGTACAGAGCATCCAGATCATTATGGCACCAATCCAACATGCTACCTACAAACAAATTCTGGTACATGTTGCTTAATACAGTAAAGTAATCCTCAATATAGCGGCTGCTGTTGGTACCATAAAATTTGGTTGGGTCATAGCCAGAAACTTTATCTGTGCTGCATGTTTTTGCGCTGGTGATGTATGGTAGATATCGGGTTAGGTCATAGCCAGCGTCCTGTTTAAAATACTCCTGGTATTTGGTAGACCAGAATGGGCTTGCGCTCAAAATCTCAATCGAATCCTCAAAAATAGAGCAATCCGCTTCCCGGATTAGCTGGGCAAGCTCCTCGTCACAAAGGATGTATTTGTCCCACAGCTCTTTGGTGACATTGGCGCCAGTATCACTGAAATGGTCCACTACATATGGTACATTTTCCTGGCAAGCGTTAATTGGGTAAATAACTGCCCCGCCAGAAACAACCTTAGAATCTGTGCCCAAGGCATAGCCACTGCCTCTGGTGTAGAAGCCAAACAATAACCAGTCTCCTGCCTGTACTTGGCCGCCCTGATTGATTTGGGAAAGATCAATCCCCAATTTAGAAGTGTCAATGGAATAATAGTTCTGGGTGTCCGCCATACGGTCACGGTCGCCAAATACATATTCGATATTCTCATTGGTAACCGGCTGATTTTTTTGTTCCTCGGTGCTTCTTCCCCCTTCCAGATCCATGGTAACACCGTCATAAATCTGCTGCATATAAGCATCGTTCATATCCGGCACACCTGCTGGGGTTGTTTTCTCCAATTGCACAACAGCGTCCGAAACGTCCTTCATGCTATCCTCTTTTAGCACAAAGTTCCCATCTGCATCTACACTTTCCACCTGTGCAACGGTTGCCGCCAAAAAGTCATCCGTAAACACAAATGGACATCTCATGGAATCCAGCACACGGGTTTCTGGCATTGGCAGGTCTGTTATACCAGACTGGATGATTTTTGTGTAAGAGTGTGCCAATTCCTTACTTGCCCCATCATCATTTGGGTCAATCATATTGGAGGAGACTGGCCACATTGGGGTACTGGTTAAATCCACACGGAACTCGGTTGGAAAACTCTTTGCTGTTTTAAAGATTGTTTTTAACAGGTTCCTCCAAGCTTCGGTGCCAAACCCATATTCGGATGGGTCAAATACCGAGTAACGGGGAACCATCGCGATTTCCACGCCACGGTAACCCGCTTCATACATGGAAGTGATTTCGTCCGCTACAATTTCCGGGTCAGCGGCAGCGTCCGGTAGCCAATACCGAACCATTGGTTTCGAGTTTTCTTCCGGGTTTTTAAACTCGTGGATAATGCTGCCTTTTTGCACTGCTGTGCTTTCCAAGGCAGTTACTGTGGTTGCCCCAACCGACGCGAGCAATGCCGCGCTGGTGAGAACCGCAACCATTTTACGTCCTGTTGTCTTACTTTTTCTTTTCATAGATTTTTGCCCTCTCTTTTTTTACTTGACCACAATGTGGTCTATTTGACAAAAATCATTTTACTAAAAACAAAAAATAAGTGCAATAAGTAGATGAATTGATATGAAATTGGGGTAATCAATCCAACCATTGTCCCCTATAGGATTGTTTTCACTCCCGTAGTCCCCAAAATTCAGTTCCCACTGGCAAATTAATGCTGCCCGTCTCAGGATGGTGGACTTTCCGATATTCCGCCGGCGTCATGCCAAATAGTTCCTTAAAATTCTCATAAAAATGGCTAAAATTGTGGTAACCGATTAAATCCTTGATTTCTTTTAAAGGTAAATCCCCCTGCACAATCATTTTAGCGGCGAATAAAAACCGCTGTTCCTTTACAATATCCTGGAACTTCTGCCCCATGGTTTTTTGGATGAAAGTGCTTAAATAATTCTTGTTGTAATGAAGGTGTTCCGCCAGCATGTCCAAGCTGATATCCTGTAAATGTTCCGAAATAAAAGAGAGAATCTCGGAAACAGGTACTTCTTTTTCCATACGAGCATTTTCAAAAAATAAGATATCCTGATGGTGGCGGCGGAGCAACAGTCCAAAAAAGATCATGATATAATGGTCCAAAATGGGGGCGGCATAAGCCTCATCCTGAAAATATTCTTCATACATCTGCTGTACCATGTGCTGTAAAACAGCATCTTCCCCACAGCGGAACATCAGATAGGAATCATTTTTTTCCTCCAGCAGGGCGAACCGGAAAAACGAGGAAAGTTCATCAAACTCGGAGAGCAGGTTGGTGAAAGTATAGTAAAAGGTAGGTTTCCGGATGAGAATATTGATAATGACGCTTTGTTCATTTTCGGTATATACTGCATGGATTAAGTGGGGAGGCAGGATACAAAAATCTCCCTGTTGCAGTTTAATTTTTTCCTGGTTGATGTAGTGGTCACAGTCCCCACGCCAGACATAAATCAGCTCAAAAAATTCATGGCCATGGAAATTCAATGGATTATAACATGGGTGGCGGGAAATTACCACATGGCGGTGCCCATAAAAATACCGGCTCTCTGGGGTAAAAAAGTGGTCGTCCATGGTATGCCCCTCAAATGGAACACGGATATCCAAAAAATCGTATCCATAATTCTTGGAGAGTGCTTCCAGCTCCTGTTTTCTTTGTTCGGTTGGTTCCTTTTCATACAGCCAGCGTTTTTTTAATAGTTCCTCTTTTTTGCACATTGACTGAAATGGCCGGTAAAATGGTACCATCGTTGTCTCCCTCCATTTGTTTCTTCCTTTTTATCATAGTATAATCCAACCAGGTTGTCAAACCATAACTTTCTCAACCATAAGCTGTGCTACAGAATAACCTTGTTGTGTTTCGGTTTTTAAGTAAATTCACAATACAAATGCAACAGCCTATTTCTATGGCAATCTGATAAAATCCATCATACTGGAAATCTTCTTTTTTGTTTGATAAGAAAAGTGTAGATTTACTGCTATTTGATAGAATAGGCAAGCTTTTCTCCTACATATTTATGAACACGCAAAAACATCCCCACCTCAATCCAGGCGGGGATGTTTTTGTATTGATATAGAAAGGAATCTACCGGGGAATATCAAACTGTGTTGCCACAAAGTAGTTGTTCTTTGTGGATATCAAAGGATAAAAGGAAGAATTTGTAGTTAAATAAAATCCAACAGATTTAATTGTTTTCCAGCTTGCACCGCTTTTTTCTGGTGTGCCTGCCCTGTTTCCAGTACACCTTCTGGAAATCCTTCGGTGAATTGGGAATATTCTTTTGGCGCCGTCATCACCAGTTTATCTTTTGCCCGGGTCATCCCCACGTAAAACAACCGGCGTTCTTCCTCCAAATCTGCTGGATGGGCTTCGGATTCCAATGGCAAACAGCCTTGCTGTAATCCGGCTAAAAAGACAATGGGGAACTCCAACCCTTTGGAACCGTGCAGAGTCATCAAAGTTACTGCCCCTGCATCATACTGGCTGCAATTTCTCGCCAAATCCCCTTCTTCCCCCAGTAAAAGCGCCTGTAACAAAGCAGGCATATCAGGGTAAAAAACTGCCATCTGTTCCAGTTTTTTCAAAGGTTTTGAGTCCTGCCAGTGGAGGAATACACACCAATCCTGCAACAGTTTCCATGGCTTTTGTTTCTTTATGAGTGGCTGGTACGCCTTGACCGCTTGAAGCCACTGCTGTAGATGTCCAATTTTAGCGAAATCTTCCTCTAGCTCAAGTAGATTCTGTTTTTCCAGTTGGGAAACCACATACTGGATGATATCTTCTGGACAATTCCAGATTAATTTTAAACTAGTGGACAGGGCGGCGTGGTCGGATTCATCCCATAAAAAGCGGAAAAACTGAATAGTACCCCGCACGGACTCTTCCATCAGGAAATCATCCCGCCCTTTGACAAGGTAGGGAATCCCTTCTTTTTGAAAGCATTTTTCCAAAATCCGCGCCTGATGATGGGTACGGTACAACACAGCGATATCAGAAAACTCCCAAGTACGGGTATGGTCGGTGGGGTGCCCCAACATTTCGGTATCCAGCATATCAATCCCACCTACTAGGCGGTTGATTTCCTTGGCAATATAAATCCCCTCCGAAAGCTCGGTTTCCGCATAGAGGAGGGAAACTGGTTCACCGGATTCCTTATTTGCTTCCAATATCCGTTCATCAAAGGAAGGGTTTGGGGCAATAGCGGCTTGGGCAGCCCGAATAATCTCCGGTGTGGAACGGTAATTTTGGGTTAACCGGATGAATTCGGTGTCTGGGTTGGTTTCCTTCAACTGTTCAAAACAGTGGGCGTCCGAGCCACGGAACCCATAAATCGACTGGTCAGGGTCCCCTATCGCCATAAATCCCTTACTGTGCTGGCTCCACAGCCCAATCAGTTCCCGTTGTACCTGGTTGATATCCTGGTATTCGTCTACCATCAAATAATGGAACCGTTTTTTCTTTGCTGGGGTAAGCTTCCCAGAGAGTTCTATCATACGCAGCAGTAAGTCATCAAAGTCCAGCCTACCCTGTTGCTGCAATTGGGCTTGGTATTGCTGGAAAACCGGTTCTAACTGTTCCAAATCCTCCACTGCAATGCCGTTTTTGTATTTGGAAAGCTCCTGCAAAAACTTGCGGGGGGAATATTTGATTTCCTGCTGGCGAAGCAAATCTCCCGCCATCTGCATGGCTTCAGATTCATCCAGCAGGTGGACTGGGTTTCCTTCCAATTCCTCCAGCAGTTCCATACAAATGGAATGGAAGGTTCCAATGGTCATGGAACGCACGGTGCGCTTACTGCCAAACTGCTGTTCCAAACGTTGGCGCATCTCCTCCGCTGCCTTGTTGGTAAAGGTAACCGCCGTGATTTCACCAGGTTTGACATTACAGCGTTCTACCAAATAGGCGATACGGGAAATCAAAGTTTTGGTCTTTCCCGTCCCTGGTCCCGCGATGACCGCTACCGAATGTGCCTTGGTAGTAACAGCTTTGAGCTGCTGCTGATTTAATCCACTTAAAATATCTTGGGATACTTCCTGATTTTTTTCGGTTTGACTCGCTTCCTCTGTGGGAGTTGGAACAGAAAAAGTCGGCTTCTCCTCTTTCTTTACAGTAAAATTCTGCCCACAGGTGGAAAGCAGGTTAATTTGCCCTTGGAATCCGTCGATTTCCTCCTTGGTTAGCAGCTGAATGGTTCCATATTCCCCATCGTAGCCAGGAACCCGTGTGACCTTGCCTTGACGCAGTCGCTTGATTCCTTCCTGGACACAAACCCCTGCGACTTGCCCAATCTGTTCCAGTGGAGCCTCCCGCAAGATATAAAATTCCGGCCCAATTTCCCTCAGCATGGTTTCATACTGTTTTTTTACTTTCACACTGATGCTGGAAACCCCAATCGAAGCCGCAATCACTTCTGGCAATGGAACCAGGCTTTCAAAATAGGCTGCGCCCGGTAACTGGAACCCTTCCTCCCGGTCTGCCAACTGCTCCACACGATGCTGCACGCCAATGGTAATTTTTTTGCCACAAATCGGGCATTTTCCGCCGAATTTGACGGTTTCGGATGGTTTTAAACAAAGGTTGCAGTTGCGGTGGCCATCGTAATGGTATTTTCCCTCTTCTGGGAAGAATTCAATCGTACCAGCAAATCCTCCTTGCTTCCCTTCCTGGATGGCATGGTACAGCCCTTGATAGGAGAGTTCTGTTTCCAACAAATTTGCTTCCCGCCCCAATTTTTGTGGGGAATGGGCGTCCGAATTGGACACCAGGGTAAACCGGTCCAGAGCGGAAACCATCCAGTTCATTGGCGGGTCGGAGGACAGTCCAGTTTCCAGCGCATGGATATATGGGGTTAAGTCCTCAAAACATTCCTCAATGGTATCAAATCCAGAAAAAGCCCCGAACAACGAAAAATGCGGTGTCCAAATATGGGCTGGGATAAAAATCGCATCCGGACAGCTCTCTAAGGTAATTTCTAATAAATCATGGCTATCCAACCCTAAAATTGGGCGTCCGTCTGAGTGGATGTTCCCAATTGCCTCCAGCTTTTTGGAAAGCTCCTCAGCCGCCTCCAGGCTAGGCAGTAAAATCACATTGTGTACCTTGCGGACTTTTCCATTCTTTTTATAAATCGAACTGATTTCCCCCGAAAGCACAAACCGGGTGTTTTGTTGCTCTCCAGCAATCCGGTCCTCAATCTGATATTCTGGCTTTAACTGGTAAAGCCCCTGCTCTGCTGGAATTAATTTCTCCTTTAGTTCTTCCCGCCAAGCTGGATGGGTAAAATCCCCCGTTCCAATCAATTGGATTCCTTTCCGCTTTGCCCAAAAATCCAGGTGTTCCGGAACACAATCCTTGCTGGTTGCCCGGGAATATTTTGAGTGAATATGTAAATCAGCAATATACATGGCAAATCCCTTTCCTATGATGGTTTAGTTCCATTATATTCCTATTTTCGATAAAATTCAATCCTGAATTTGACGATAGGTCAAATTCGTGGTATGATACACCCAAATATCGTTATGAAGAACAAGGAGGTTTTTATGACAGAGAAAGAAAAGGCGCAGCAAGGTTTGCTATATGACGCCAATTATGACGCAGCGCTGCTGAAGGAACGGGCAAAATGCCAGGAATTGTGTTATGAACACAACCAACTCCCACCATCCAAAGTGGAGCAACGGAAAGAACTGATCCGGAAAATTTTAGCGAAAACCGAAGGGGATTTCTGGATTGAACAGCCATTTCGATGCGATTATGGTTATAACGTTTCAATTGGAAAAAACTTTTATGCCAACTACAATTGTATTATTTTAGATGGTGCAAAGGTGACCTTTGGGGATAACGTATTTATCGCCCCCAACTGTGGCTTTTATACAGCGGGGCATCCCTTAGATATTGAACAGCGCAACCAGGGCTTGGAATACGCCTATCCGATTACGGTGGGGAACAATGTATGGATTGGCGGCAACGTCACTGTATTACCAGGTGTCACCATTGGAGACGGGGCTGTTATTGGTGCAGGCAGTGTCGTGACAAAGGATATCCCAGCCAACGTCATTGCTGTGGGGAACCCTTGCCGTGTCATCCGCGAAATCACGCCAGAGGACCGGGAAAAGTACAAAAAATAGTATTTGAATCCCTCCATTAAATGATTGGTTTATCGCTTCTTCCAGCATTATAATAAAAAATAATCTAGAACTCAACAACTAGATTGCAAAATTTTAGAGCAATGATATCAATCATTACAGTAAACAATCAATTAACACCAACATTTATTCTTAGAAAATCATATCAACTATATAATTTTCAAAACCAATTTATAAAAGAATTATTCTGATTCATCCAAGAATATTTTTGTAAAAGTTACAATAACTTCTTACATAAATAGATGGATCCAATTTAATAGGACTTTTATTTGTTTTTGATGATTTTTGATATAACTATGAATATTTTTATAAAATATGTTAAAATCCCCCTGTATCATCTATACAGGGGGATTTTAGTAATAGTTTATTTGCTTCGTAACAGGACTACAAACAATTATTCATTTGCTTCTTTTTGTTCCTGTTCTTTTTCTTTTAAGCGTTCTGCTTTTTTCTTGTCAGCGATTTTCTTCGCTTCTGCCTGTCTTTTGGCTTTTTCTTTTGCTCTTTGCTCACGTTCTTTTTCTTTTTGCGCTTCTAATTTTCTTTGTTCTTTTTCAGGATCAACCTCTTTTTTTGGACGGTCTTTCCAAAGAACCCACAATGGACCAGAAATACATACAGAGGAGTATGCACCAGCAATCATTGCGATAACCAGAGGCAATACGAAGCTAATCAAGGTATCAATACCAAATGCCAAGGATACAATCAGGATTACCAGCAATGCCAAAACTGTGGTTAATGTTGTATTGATAGAACGAGACAGTGTCTGGTTGATACTTTTGTTTACCAGTTCCCTGGTTGGTACATGCTCGCCCATAATCTGTCTGTTTTCACGAATACGGTCATAGATAACAACGGTGTTGTTGATGGAGTAACCCAAAATCGTTAATACAACCGCCATAAAGTTATCGTTGATTGGTAAGCGGAAGAATACAAAGGTCGCAAAGATAAACATTACGTCATGCGCCAATGCAATAATTGCCATACAACCGGCGGAAATACCACCAATTTTACGGAAACGGAATGCAGTGTAGATAACCAACACAATAAATGCAAATATAATTGCTACCAGGCATTTAAAGAAGAACTCTGTCCCTGTTTGAGGATTAACGCTGCTTACCGTAACTTCGGTTGCGGCGTCCTCAAATTGGAAATTATCTGGATAAGTTTCTTCCAATTTTTCGGACAAAGCATTGGTTGTTTCAATCGAAAGGTCTTTGCTTTCGGATAATGTAACAACCATATTTGGGTTACCAGTAGAATCTGTAGATGTTTGGATGGAAACATTGATTCCCAATTGTTCCTCAATCGTGCTTTCTACTGCTTTGGTATCTATCTCACCAGAGCAAGGATAGGTGAGGATGGTACCGCCTTTAAATTTAATATCCACATTTACCCCAAGGATAAATGCACAAATAATTGTAATTGCGATGATTGCAATGGAAATGGAAAAGAAAATCTTACGTTTTCCGACAAAATCTATATTTGGAGTTTTCATTATTTAGCACCTCCATATAATTTAGGATTGCGGAAGCACTTAAATTTAGACAATGATTTTATCATCAATTTGGAAGCTCCAACGCCCATAATAAAGTTACCGATAATGCTTACCAGCAAAGTAAATCCGAAGGAGTAGATAGTTCCTTCAGTAGAAGATCCAAACATAAAGAAGATTGGATGTAAGATCTTAGAGAAGATACTATCCGGTGTACCAAACGCACCCATCAAGATAATCGCGATTAATACAGTGGTCAAGTTACCATCTACTACGGCGGTCAAGCCACGTTTGTAACCAGTGTCGATCGCAGCGTCAATGGATTTTCCATTATGTAGTTCTTCCCGGATACGGGTAGCGATCAGAACGTTTGCGTCTACGCCCATACCAACACCCAGGATGATACCGGCGATACCAGGTAACGTTAGGGTAAAGCTTGGGAACGGCGCAAAGAAACCAGAAATTGCCGCCAAGGACAAGGTTACCTGCCCAATCAGCGCGATAGACGCTACTGCACCTGGCAGACGATACATTATAATCATAAACAATGCAATTACTGCAAACGCAATAATACCTGCAATCGCCATCATATCTCTAGCCTGTAAGCCTAAGGTTGGAGAAATGGAGTTATAACTCTGTGTTTCCAGTTTAAATGGCAGCGCACCGCCGTTGATTTTATCTGCCAATTCAGAAGCGGATTCCGCCGTAAAGTTACCGGTAATTACTGCTTTACCATCTGTAATTTGTGCGTTTACTGTTGGAGCGGAAATCATAGTATCATCCATCCAGATGGAAATGGTACCATTGGAAGCGTATAACTTGCCAGTGGCATCAGAAAATTTCTCCGCACCTTCATCGGTCAACTCCAAGCTAACCTGATACTGCTGTTGGGAACTGGAACCAGAAGTAGAGCCATAAACAGCTTTTGCTTCTTTTACATCTGAACCAGTTAAAATAATATTTTCCGCTGTTGTACCGGATGGAGCGCCTTCGCTATCGGTCTCCTTCCCTTCACGGAAGGTCAATTCAGCGGTTTCACCCAATGTTTCAATTGCTGCCTGGGCATCAAAATCCTCTTCGTCAGCAGGCCATGGGAAACGGACAATGATTCTGTGTTTATTTTGGTCGGTATAAACTTCACTGTCAGTGATATTTTGTGCCAGCAAACGCTGTTTGATCACTGCTTCAGCAGCATTCATTTGTTCTTCGGTTACATCTGTTACATCTTCTGGTGGAGCAAATGTAACGTCTACCCCTCCTCGGATATCAATGCCCCAACGGATATCCTGTAAGCCTTTGATGTAAGTAGTGGTATTGTCGCCCCATCTCGTTTTTACACCAAATGCTGTTACCACCGCAAAGATGATAATCAGCACTAAAACGATGAAAAACGTTGGTTTTCCCTTACGTTTCATGGATTGTTTCCTCCAATAAATTAAAATTAGTTAGTAAATTGTTATACAGTTAATTCTGCATTTTCACCCAAAACATCCTTATTGGCATCCAAAACAGGCTGTACACATTCTTGCAGGAACTCGGTAACCTGTTCTACACTGCGTCCAACAAAGTTAATTGGTTTTAAGATGGCATGGATTTCGTCATAGGAGAGGTTGAAGGAAGGGTCCGCACAAACCCGTTCAATCAAATCATTTTCCCCGCCCTGCTCTTTCACTACTTTACCAGCAGCAATGGAGTGTTGGCGAAGTTTTTCATGCAGCTCCTGACGGTCTCCACCTTTTTTCACCGCTTCCATCATAATGTTTTCGGTTGCCATAAATGGCAATTCTTTCATCACACGTTGATGGATTACTTTTGGGTAAACAACCAAACCGTCTGTTATGTTTAACAGAATGTTTAGGATCGCGTCTATCCCCAAAAATGCTTCTGCAACAGCAATACGTTTATTGGCGCTGTCATCCAAAGTTCTTTCAAACCACTGGGTACCAGCGGTAAACGCCGGGTTCAACGCATCAATCATGACATATCTTGCCAAAGAAGTAATTCTTTCGCTGCGCATTGGGTTGCGCTTATATGGCATGGCAGAGGAACCAATCTGGTTAGTTTCAAAAGGTTCTTCCATTTCTTTGAAATTTTGTAGGATTCTTAAATCGTTACTAAATTTCATAGCGGATTGTGCAATCGCGCTTAAAGTGGAAACAATGTTGTAATCCACTTTTCTAGAATAAGTTTGGCCGGATACTGGAACCACGCCGGAAAAGCCCATTTCTTCTGCAATAGACTGTTCCAAAGCCTTGATTTTATCCGTATCGCCGTCAAACAATTCTACAAAGCTTGCCTGGGTGCCTGTGGTACCTTTAGAGCCCAGCAATTTCAGGTTTTTAATCCGAAATTCCAGTTCTTCCAGGTCCATGAGCAGTTCGTTCATCCAAAGGGTAGCCCGTTTCCCAACAGTAGTCAGCTGGGCTGGCTGAAGGTGGGTATAAGCCAAGCAAGGCATGTCCTTATACTGGTTCGCGAACTTTGCCAATTTTGCGATGACATTGACCAGTTTGCGTTTTACCACATACAGGGCTTCCCTCATAATGATGACATCGGTATTATCGCCGACATAGCAGGAAGTCGCGCCAAGATGGATAATCCCTTTTGCATTTGGGCATTGCTCACCATAGGCGTACACATGGGACATAACATCATGGCGAACCAGTTTTTCACGCTGTTCTGCTACTTCGTAGTTAATCGTATCCACATGGGCTTCCAGCTCTTTTACCTGTTCTTCCGATACAGGCAAGCCCAAATTGTGCTCCGCTCTAGCAAGGGCAACCCATAATTTACGCCAAGTTTTAAACTTCATATCCGGCGAAAAAATATGCTGCATCTCTTTGCTGGCATACCGAGTACAAAATGGACTTTCATATACGTCTCGACCCATTGATTTGCCTCCTTATAAAAAATGCTTTATTTCAGTAGAACCCCGCAGCCTGTCAATGGAGGCGTGCGGTTTTCGTGATGTGAAACTACACATAAAATTTCATTCCACACTAACTATGATATTTTACCATATTTTTTAGATTTATACAAGTATTTGACGGATAAAATCCATAAATTTGTACATTCAATCCAGAGTTTTTCTAAAAAAATTGTATCTTAAAAATGAAAACATTGTATATTTATCCAAAAAACAACTTAAAATGTAGTTGATATTGACAAAATTCTCCGTATCCATCAATTTTTTGCGGAAAGGGTTTCTTCTTGCAAAAATTCCCGAATTTGGTCTATCTTTGCCACTGTATCTTGATAACCCGCTTCATATAGCCGTTTTAAAGTAGGGATATCCTTCTCAAACCGCCCAACATTTACTTCAGCAGCTGGTCGAAGCAAAATCGCTTTCCCTTCCTGCTCCAACTGCTCACAATAGGCTACTGTTTCGTTGTAGGCAATATGCCGGTTCAGCACAATTGGTTCCAATGCGGGGAATTTTTTGCGGATAAGCTTTGCGGAAAGCCGGGTGGATTTCCCGGCTGTTTTCTGGTAGCCAACCTCCCTGGTTAAAACAATCAGGTTTTTCGGATTTCCATCTGCAATGGATTTCCGGATGGGGATTGGGTCCGCCATCCCGCCATCGTAATAGCCGTTGCCGTTTAACTGGATGACAGGGAAAAATAATGGCAGAGCGCAGGTGGCCCGCAGTATGGTAAACTGGCGGTCTGCCGAATACTGATCAAAATACTCCACTTTCCCTGTTTTTACATTGGTCACCCCAGCCAGTAATTTGCCCTGGTAGGCTTTTAATGCTTGGTAATCGTATGGGATAAGCTGATTTGGAATTTCGTCATAAATAAAATTCATCCCAAAAATACTTTTTTCCTTAAAATAATTGCGGATACTAAAATACCGTTTATCGTTGCGGTATTTTTCAATGATTTCCCAGTTTCTGCCCCGCTGTTTGGACACATAGGAATAGGCGTTACTGATCCCTGCGGATACCCCTATTACATAGGGAAACATAATCTTATAATCCAACAGCGCGTCTAGCACGCCATCGGTATACAGGCCGCGCATCGCACCGCCCTCCACTACTAAACCAGCCATTTTCATTCACTTCTTTCCATTTCATTTATTGGTTTGCCTGCTTCAAAAAAACCTTGCTGCCAGAACCGGCCGTATTTTTTTCCACCACAAACTGATTAGCAATCTGTTCCCGCAATTCTGGCACATGGGAGATAATTCCCACCATCCGGTTTCCCTGGTTTAACTGGGTAAAACAATGGATTGCCTGGCGTAAAGCGTCAGAATCCAAACTGCCAAACCCCTCGTCAACAAACATGGTGTTGAGCTGAATTCCACCGTTTTGCTGCATAATAATGTCCGCCAACCCTAACGAGAGGGCCAACGATGCCAGAAAGGTTTCCCCGCCGGACAATGTACTGATATGCCGGGTTTGCCCGGTGTAAAAATCCATTACCTGAATATCAAAACCATCTGTCTGGCCTTTCATCCGTTCCATGCGGTATCTTCCATTGGTCATCTGGTCAAAACGCAGGTTTGCGCGGGAGATAATCCTATCAAAATAAAATGCCAGTACATATTTTTCAAATCCCATCCGTTTGGTGGTACCTTTGGTCAAATCGGACAACTTTTTTAAAATTCCGTATTTCTCGGTTAACTGTTGGATTTTCTCCAAATGTGCCCGATATTCTTCCTCGCAGGATACATTCTGATGGAACTGTTGCAGCAACTGTTCCCGCTCCTTGGTCAACCTCTGTTTTTCCTCTTGAAGCTGCTGCTGTTTCTGTTCCAATACGGACAGCTGTAATAGCTCCTGTCCATTCAATTGCAGCGCAAGCTCCTGCAACACAGCCTGTACGTTGCTGCACTCGGTTTCATAAGAACGGATATCTGCTTCCAATTGAGGAATTTGTTCCAATTGTACCACCAATGTCTGATATTCCTGTTCTTTCAAATGGGACTGCTGCAAGAATTGAGTAAAGTGCCCTTCCAATTGGCCTTTTTGTTGTTTTTTCTGTTCCAATTCCTGTTCCAGTTGGATGATTTGCCCCTCCAACTGGCTAAACTGGGTTTGAAGCTGGGTTTCCTGCTGTTCACAGGACTCCCGCTGAGAACGGTACTGAGACAATTTTAATTCTAATTGGGAAACCGATTGTTGGATTCCTTCCAGCGTGGGCAACGTCCCATCCTCCTGCCGGATTTTCTCCCGTAATGGAATCAAATATTCTGTAGTTTGTTCCAGTTGGGAGTTTAGCCTCCGCAACTTTTCTTGATAGGGTTCTTCCGAATCCCATCCTTCCAAAGACGTTTGAAGGATTTCTTTTAATTGGGCTATCCTCTGTTCCAGTTGTTCCTGAAAATCAGGTGTGTCAATCTTCCAATCGGATAATTGCTGTTGTTTTGCCTCCAACTGCTGCTCCAGCTGTAACAATTGGGTTTGGACTTCATCCCGCTGGTGTTGTAGGGATAAAACCTCCTGGTAAGAAACAATTTGCTCCTCTCCTCCCGGCGCTGGGCAAGGATGTTCCCGAGAACCACATACTGGACAGGGCTGCCCTGGTTGAAGCTGTTCCCCAAGCAAAAAGGCCTGTGCTTCAAAATATCGTTTACAACCTTGTTGGTATTCGGTTTCCTTTTGTTCCAGCTCCCCTCTTTTTTGCTCCGTTGTTTGCATCAAACGGAAAAGTTCCTGCAACTGGGTGGACTCCACAACCATCCGCTGCCGCTCCACCGCCTGTTCCGTCCAGGAAATACTTTGCTCCAATTCCATCTGTTTTTGCTGGAATGTTTCCAACTGCTCCACCAACGGGAAAAGCTGCCGCAAGGAATCCAATTGCTGTTGTGCCCGCTCCATCCCTTCCGCCTGGGCATACAGTTGTTCCTGTTGATGGTATAATTCCTGCTTGGATTGGCGCACTTGCTGCAATTGCTGTTGCAATTCGTTTTTCCTGTTTTGTCCCTCCAGGAACATTTTTTCAACATCCCGCAGCTGCTGTTCCATCCCCCGAATTTGTTCCACCTGTTTGAGCTGCTGCAAAAACTGCTTTTGTGCAGCTATTTCCGCCTGTTGCGCTTCCAGCTGGTTTTGTTTCCCCTGAAATTTCTGAAGGCGCTCCTGCTGTTGGTGCAATTCCCGTTGATGAGTTAGTTGGTTCGCAGCTTGCTGGAATTCGGTTTCCTTTTGCTGAATGTTTCGTTCTAACTGTTGTAGTTCCTGTTCCATCCGCTGGTTCTGCTGCTGTAACAGCTTCAAGCAGGCTGTGTCATCCGGGAATTCTGAATGGAGTTCCTGTTCCAAAGCGGAATCCACAATATGGATTTTAGAACGCAGGTTTTGATTCTGCTGGATTAATAGCCGGTTTTCCTGTTCCACCGATTTGGTAGAAGAATAAAATGCGTCGGTTACCTTTTGGAAATACTCTGTACCAAATATGGTACGGAAGGTAGCCAGCTTGTCAGTGTTTTTTTCGGTAAGCAGCTTTTGGAACTGCCCCTGTGGCAACATGACAATTTTATAAAAATGGTCGCTGCTCAACCCGATGATTTCCTGCTCTATTTTTTGCTTAATTTCTTTTAAATCGGTTATTTTTTTGCCATCTGGCAACGTCAGTTCTGCTTTGTGTTTCCTGGTAACAAAGCCCTTTCCCCTCTGTTTTGGGGAAAGTTGTTCTGGTTCCCGATAAATTTGATAGGTTTCTCCATGGGATTCAAACCGGAACTCCACATAGCATAGCCGGTCTTTTGGGGCAAAATCACTTTTTAGGGTACGGGGTTCTTTGCGTTTTCCATTCACTTCCCCGTACAGTGCAAAAGAAATGGCGTCAAAAATACTGGTTTTTCCAGCTCCAGTATCCCCAGTGACTAGAAAAAGCGCATTTTGCTGTAATTTGGTAAAATCCAATATTTGTTCGGTAGGAAACGGCCCAAAAGCGGAAAACCTTAACTGTAACAATCTCATGGCTTCCCTCCTTGGTCTAATTGTAGAAGTATCTGATCTACCAATTGTTCCTCCTGTTGGGTCATTTCATTCCCTACTGTTTCCAGATAAAATTTTTTTAAAATATCCTTTGGAGATTGGGATAAAGCCGGTTCTTCCCCTTCCAATAAAGGCTGCTGGTATTCCAAAGAACTATAGTGCATCCCCAAAATATTGGGAAATCGGACACGCAACTGTTCCATTGCGTTTAAAACATACTTCTGATCCAACAATTCTACAAACACATAATCGTCCGATTGCTGCAACATCAATTCCTGGAATTTTCCCTGTATCTTGCGCACATCCCGCAAGGTTTGAAATGAGTGCAAGGATTGTTGGATGGTCTTATTTTGAATTTCCAGCAAAACAATCCCTTTTTTTTGTTTTTCCTCGCTTAAGGAATATTTCAAAGGGGAACCGCTGTAAAAACCATTTGCCCCAGCGGACTGGGGAGCGTGCAGATGCCCTAATGCCACATAATCAAACTTGGGAAATACCCCTAAATCAATTAAATCGCTCCCCCCTACCGAATATTCCGACTCGGAGTATAAGCAGCTATCTTTGGCACTGCCATTCAAATAAAAGCCGTGTGCCATCAATAAGTTAAGCGTATTAGGGGAAGGCGATATCAAAGAAGCAATTTTTTCCGCAGCTTGCTGGTAGCCGATGATCTTTTCTTCCGGATACAGTTCCCGCACTTGGGCTGGATGGAAATAAGGCAGCATCCAAATAACGACTGCTTCATCCCCACAGACAAGGGGAATTTTTTTGATTTCCCGTTGTAGGTTCCCCTGCATATACAAGCCAGAAGATTCTAAAAACCGGTTGGAGAACGAAAGGCGCTCGGGTGAATCGTGGTTTCCAGCAATGATAAACGTTTTAATGTTTCGCCGCAACACTACTTCAGTCAAAAATTCATCCACCAGCTGAACCGCCTGAGCAGAAGGGATGGCGCGGTCATATAAATCCCCCGAAATCAACAGAGCGTCAGCCCTATATTCTACGAGAAAATCCACCAGCTGGGATAAAAAATAGCGCTGGTCCTCCAATAGGCTGTATCCATTCAAGGAACGCCCAATATGCCAGTCCGAAGTATGTACCAGTTTCATCCAATCCCCCTATTCGAAAAACAATTAACTTAATTATAGCATAAAAAAATTGGTTTGAAAACATTCGATATAGCGAAAATAGCACTACTGAAATCATCCAGATTTCCTTTTTCCCTGCGGAATGATAAAATGAAATTCATCTAAATACCCTCTCTTCAAGAAACATTGGACGCCACTAAGTAGCTTTACGGATAAAAACAAACTAGCATTATAGAAAAATTTATTTACTTTGGTTTTGCATCACAAAATTCATTTTCCTTCCGAACAGTAGAAAATATTTCCCCTCATCTTTTTCCTATACAAAAGGCAACAGTCATAATTACTCTTGAAAAAAAGAGTATGAACACCCTTAACCCAAAAGTTTTTTAAATCTCCTCTCTCGCTTTTTCGAATTGGGAAACTACCTGTATTTAGAGAAACCATTTTCATTTCGTGACTTCCTTTTTTGTACAAGCACAGAATACCCAGTTTTTTGCTGTATAAAAAAACAGCCTGGCAAAAGCCAAGCTGTTTGATATATTGAAACAGTAAAATTATTCGTTGATAGCGGAAACTACGCCGGAACCTACTGTACGGCCACCTTCACGGATAGCGAAACGCAGACCTTCTTCAATAGCGATTGGAGTGATCAGTTCAACGTCCATTGTTACGTTATCGCCAGGCATACACATTTCTGTGCCTTCTGGTAAAGAGATAACACCAGTTACGTCAGTTGTTCTGAAGTAGAACTGTGGTCTGTAGTTGTTGAAGAATGGAGTATGACGGCCACCTTCTTCTTTTTTCAGAATGTATACTTGGCCTTTAAATTTGGTGTGTGGGTGGATGGTACCTGGTTTACACAGAACTTGACCTCTTTCGATGTCAGAACGTTGGATACCACGCAGCAATGCACCGATGTTGTCACCAGCTTCAGCATAGTCCAGAATTTTACGGAACATTTCGATACCTGTAACAACAGTTTTGCCTCTTTCTTCAGTCAAACCAATGATTTCAACTTCGTCACCAGTGTTCAATTGACCTCTTTCAACTCTACCAGTAGCAACTGTACCACGGCCTGTGATGGTGAATACGTCTTCTACAGGCATCAAGAATGGCAGGTCAGATTTACGTTCTGGAGTTGGAATATAATCATCAACAGCATCCATCAGTTCAATGATTGGAGCATAAGCTGGATCGCTCAGATCATCTGGAGCTTCCAAAGCTTTCAGAGCGGAACCTTTGATGATTGGAGTATCGTCGCCTGGGAATTCATATTCATTCAACAGGTCACGGATTTCCATTTCAACCAAATCTAAGAATTCTGGATCGTCAACTTGGTCAGCTTTGTTCATGAATACAACGATGTAAGGAACGCCTACCTGACGGGACAGCAGGATGTGTTCACGAGTCTGAGGCATTGGGCCGTCAGCAGCGGATACAACCAGGATAGCACCGTCCATCTGAGCAGCACCAGTGATCATGTTTTTAACGTAGTCAGCATGTCCTGGGCAGTCAACGTGAGCGTAGTGGCGTTTGTCGGTTTCATATTCAACGTGAGCAGTGTTGATTGTGATACCACGTTCTCTTTCTTCTGGGGCTTTGTCGATCATATCGTAAGCTTCGTATTGAGCTTGACCTTTCAGAGCCAGAGTTTTTGTAATAGCAGCAGTTAATGTTGTTTTACCATGGTCAACGTGACCGATTGTACCAATATTAACGTGTGGCTTATTTCTTTCAAATTTAGCTTTTGCCATTGTATTTTCCTCCTCATTTTTAAGAAAAAACTTGCATAGTTTTATTCTATCATAAATCTAGAATTTTTCAAGTAATTTCACAAAATTTTTATAGAAATGCGAATTAGTCAGCATTTTTAGCCCTAGAGCTCATAATCTTCTCGGAAATGGATTTTGGAACTTCAACATAGTGGCTAGGTTCCATGGAGTATTGGCCACGGCCCTGAGTTTTAGAACGCAGGTCGTTAGAATAACCAAACATTTCAGAAAGAGGAACAAATGCGTTAATTTCTTGCGCACCGTTTCTGCTTTCCATACCCTGGATTTGACCACGACGGGAGTTCAAGTCACCAATAACATCACCCATGTAATCTTCTGGAACAATAACAACTACTTTCATAATTGGTTCCAAAATAACTGGGTCTGCTTTTCTCATTGCTTCTTTGAAAGCCTGAGAAGCAGCAATCTTAAATGCCATTTCAGAGGAGTCAACTTCATGGTAAGAACCATCGTACAAGGTAACTTTTACGTCTACTACCTGGAAGCCAGCCAATACGCCTGCTTCCATAGCACCTTGGATACCTGCGTCAACTGCTGGGATGTATTCTTTTGGAATTGCACCACCAACAATGTTGTTAATGAATTCGTAACCTTTACCGGATTCATTTGGTTCGATGATCATCTTAACATGACCGTATTGACCTTTACCACCGGATTGACGAGCATATTTATGGTCAATGTCGTATTTACGGCGGATGGTTTCTTTGTAAGATACCTGAGGAGCACCAACATTTGCTTCTACTTTAAATTCGCGGAGCAAACGGTCAACAATAATTTCCAAGTGGAGCTCACCCATACCAGCAATAATTGTCTGGCCGGTTTCTTCGTTTGTATAAGTTCTGAAAGTTGGGTCTTCTTCTGCCAGTTTTGCCAAAGCGATACCCATTTTTTCGGAACCTGCTTTTGTTTTTGGCTCAATTGCCAAGCTGATAACTGGTTCTGGGAATTCCATGGATTCCAGAATAACTGGAGCCTTAGGATCACACAGAGTATCACCAGTACCGGTATTTTTCAAACCTACAGCAGCAGCGATATCCCCTGCGTAAACAGTTTCGATATCTTTTCTGTGGTTTGCGTGCATTTGCAGGATACGGCCAATTCTTTCGGATTTTCCTTTTACAGAGTTGTATACAGTAGAACCTGCATCAACAGTACCGGAATAAACGCGGAAGAAACACAGTTTACCTACATATGGGTCGGTTGCGATTTTAAATGCCAAAGCTGCAAATGGTTCTTCATCAGAAGAATGTTTTACAACTTCTTCGCCTGTATCAGGGTCAGTACCTTTAATAGCTGGTACATCTACTGGGGATGGCATATAATCAACAATTGCGTCCAACAGTTTCTGAACCCCTTTGTTACGGTAAGAAGTACCACAGGTTACAGGAACCATCTGGTTTGCAATAGTACCTTTACGAATAGCAGCTTTGATTTCATCAACTGTTAATTCTTCGCCATCCAGGTATTTCATCATTAAGTCTTCATCCACTTCAGCAACCGCTTCTAACAGTTTTGCGCGGTATTCATCCGCTTTTTCCTGCATATCAGCTGGAATGCCTTCTTCGTCGATTACATTACCCAGATCGTCTTCATAAATGTAAGCTTTCATTTCAACCAGGTCAATCAAACCTTTGAAAGTATCTTCCACCCCGATTGGCAGCTGGATTGGAACAGCGTTACATTTCAGACGGTTGAGCATCATGTCAACTACGTTGTAGAAATCAGCACCCATGATGTCCATTTTGTTCACGTAAGCCATACGTGGAACGCCGTAGTTGTCAGCCTGGCGCCATACAGTTTCAGACTGAGGTTCTACACCACCTTTGGCACAGAAAACAGTAACGGAACCATCCAGTACACGCAAAGAACGCTCTACTTCTACAGTAAAGTCAACGTGTCCAGGAGTGTCGATAATATTGATACGATGCTTATTCCAGTATGCAGTAGTAGCAGCAGAAGTAATAGTAATACCTCTTTCCTGTTCCTGCTCCATCCAGTCCATTGTAGCAGCACCATCATGAGTTTCACCGATTTTACGGTTAATACCTGTATAGTACAGGATACGCTCAGTGGTAGTGGTTTTACCTGCGTCAATGTGAGCCATGATACCAATATTTCTAGTCATTTCTAGAGATACGTCTCTTGGCATAATTTCCTCCTAAAAATAATGTTCTACCAAAATTATGGTAGGCCTTGTTATCTTTTCTATCTGTTGTGTAAAATCAATTTTACACCAAACAATAATATGGAAAATCGGTTCGGCTTGTCCTTCTCAAAAAGGCAAACCAAACCAAACTCCAAATCAGATTACCATCTGTAGTGAGCAAAAGCTTTGTTAGCTTCCGCCATTTTGTGAGTATCATCACGTTTTTTGCATGCTCCACCTGTGTTGTTCAGAGCATCCATGATTTCACCTGCAAGGCGTTCTTTCATGGTTTTTTCATTTCTCTGACGAGCATACAAGGTGATCCATCTCAAACCTAAGGTCTGACGTCTCTCTGGACGTACTTCCATTGGTACCTGGTAAGTAGCACCACCTACACGGCGGGCTTTTACTTCCAATACAGGCATGATATTTTCCATTGCTTCCTGAAAAGCTTCCAAAGGATCTTTTTCAGTTTTTTCTTTTACAATATCGAATGCACCGTAAACAATTTTCTGTGCAACACCTTTTTTACCATCCAGCATAACGCTGTTGATCAAACGTGTTACCAGTTTAGAGCTATAAAGTGGATCTGGCAAAACATCACGTTTTGCAATTTTACCTCTTCTTGGCACTTCGCTTCCCTCCTTCATAAAATGAATTCATTGGTACTCGAAAGCAAGAAACTTCCGTAGGGTGCCAAAATAGGGTCATCTATCTATAAGAAGCCTAATTTGGCATAATAATCCGGTCGTTTACACTACTTTCCAGCTTTTGGACGTTTTGCACCGTATTTAGAACGGGCTTGTTTTCTGTCAGCAACTCCCTGAGCGTCGAGTGTTCCTCTGATAATGTGGTAACGTGTACCTGGTAAGTCCTTAACACGTCCGCCACGGATCAAAACAACGCTATGTTCCTGAAGGTTGTGTCCTTCCCCTGGAATGTAGGATGTTACTTCGATTCCGTTGGATAAACGGACCCTGGCAACTTTACGAAGAGCTGAGTTAGGTTTTTTAGGGGTCATTGTTCTTACCGCGGTACAAACACCACGTTTTTGTGGAGAACTCTGATCGGTAGAAACCTTCTTCATGGAGTTAAATCTTTTGCCCAATGCTGGAGCGTTAGATTTTGTCTCTTTGTCATGTCTGCCTTTACGAACAAGCTGGTTAAAGGTTGGCATATGGCACCTCCTTACATGGTTAATGATCTATCTGCAAACACAGCATTTGGCGGTTTGAAAAATTCCAAGCCGCCAAACGTGTATTTCACACAGTTATTTATTATATATCCTACAGTGTGGTTTTGTCAAGAGAATTTTTATCATTTTCGATTACTTCTACATTTTGATAGCAGGATAAGCCTGTACCAGCTGGAACCAGCTTACCAATGATAACATTTTCTTTCAAACCGATTAATGGGTCAACCTTGCCTTTGATGGCAGCGTCGGTTAATACTCTGGTTGTTTCCTGGAAGGAAGCAGCGGAGAGGAAGCTTTCGGTTGCCAAAGATGCTTTGGTAATACCCAGCAGCACCGGAATAAAGGTTGGCATCTTCAATTCTACGCCAGATTCTTCCATCTGCTGTTTCATCTTACGGCGGGTAGCGATCATCTCACTGCGTTCGATTACGGTATCTGGCAACAGGTTGCTGTCACCTGGATCATCCACACGAACTTTACGCATCATCTGGCGAACAATAACCTCGATATGTTTATCGTTGATATCAACACCCTGCATACGGTAAGTTTTTTGTACTTCGGAAATCAGGTAGTTCTGTACAGCCTGCTCGCCTTTTACTGCCAATACATCGTGTGGATTGATTGGACCTTCTGTTAAAGGAGCACCTGCTGTGATTTCTTCACCATCTTCTACCTTGATACGGAAGCCGAATGGAATTGCGTAATCTCTTTCTTCCCCGTTGGAATTAGTCACAAAGATATGACGGGTGCGTTTGATTTCTTCCATGCGAACTTTACCACTGATTTCAGCGATAATAGCGGAGTTTTTCGGACGTCTGCCTTCAAATAGCTCTTCAACACGTGGAAGACCCTGTGTAATATCTTCAGCGGATGCGATACCACCAGTATGGAAGGTACGCATGGTCAACTGGGTACCAGGTTCACCGATGGATTGTGCGGCAATAATACCAACCGCTTCACCAATTGCCACGGTGCTGCCTTTTGCCAGGTTTGCGCCATAACATTTCGCACAAATGCCCAGTTCGGATTCACAGGTCAAAATAGAACGGATGTGGATATGAGTAATTCCAGCTGCAACCAAACGTTTTGCGTCTTCTTCGGTCATCATCTTATCCTTGGACTGGAGAAGTTCACCAGTTTTTGGATCTACACAATCTTCTACCAGATAACGGCCAGTTAAACGTTCGTACAGTGGTTCGATGATTTCATTGCCTTCCCGAATTTCGTATACTTCAATACCGTTGGAAGTACCACAGTCATTCTGACGGATGATTACTTCCTGGGATACGTCAACCAAACGTCTAGTCAAGTAACCAGAGTCAGCAGTTCTCAATGCGGTATCCGCCAAACCTTTACGGGCACCACGGGAAGAAATAAAGTATTCCAAGATGTTCAAACCTTCACGGTAGTTCGCTTTGATTGGAATTTCGATGGTGGTACCGGATGTGTTGGCAATCAAGCCACGCATACCAGCCAGCTGTCTAATCTGGTTGATACTACCACGCGCACCGGAGTCCGCCATCATATAGATTGGATTGTAATCATCCAGGTTAGCGGTCAGTGCATCGGATACCTTTTTGGTGGTAACATCCCATGTTTCAATTACACGGTTGTAACGTTCTTCATTGGACAGCATACCACGACGGTACTGTTTGGTGATTTTTTCAATCTGAGCATCCGCTTCTTCCAGATACTGTTGTTTTTGTGGTGGGATAACCGCATCACAAACCGCAACCGTAATGGCACTCTTGGTGGAATATTTATAGCCCTGGGCTTTGATTTTATCCAGTACTTCAGAGGTAGTGGCAACCCCATGTTTCGCAATACAACGGCTTACAATATCCCCTAACTGTTTTTTGCCGACTTTAAAGGTAATTTCCAGGTCAAACTGCTGTTCCGGATTGGTTCTGTCCACAAAGCCTAAATCCTGTGGAATTGGCTGATTAAAGATAATCTGACCAACCGTTGCGTCAATCAGGCGGGAAACCACTTTGTCACCAACAGTTCTAGTTACTTTTACCTTGATTGGAGCATGTAAGGTAACATCCCCTTCATTGTATGCCATAACCGCTTCATTGTAATCACGGAATACTTTGCCGGTTCCTTTGTCGCCTTCTTTGCGTAAGGTCAGATAATAGGAGCCCAAAACCATATCCTGGGTAGGCACTGCAACAGGACGTCCATCAGAAGGTTTTAAGAGGTTGTTTGCTGCCAGCATCAAGAAACGTGCTTCTGCCTGGGCTTCCGCGGACAATGGTACGTGGACAGCCATCTGGTCTCCATCGAAGTCCGCGTTGTACGCTGTACAAACCAATGGATGCAGCTTTAATGCTTTTCCTTCTACCAATACGGGTTCAAATGCCTGGATACCCAATCTATGCAAGGTAGGCGCACGGTTTAACAGAACTGGATGCCCTTTGATTACCGTTTCCAAAGCATCCCAAACCTCTGTTTTTGCCCGTTCTACCATTTTTCTAGCGCTTTTAATATTGTTGGAAACACCGGTTTCCACCAAGCGTTTCATAACGAATGGCTTAAACAGTTCCAAAGCCATCTCTTTTGGCAAACCGCACTGATACATTTTCAGTTCAGGTCCTACTACGATAACAGAACGTCCGGAATAGTCAACACGTTTTCCCAACAGGTTCTGTCTGAAACGTCCCTGTTTCCCTTTTAACATATCGGAAAGGGATTTTAAAGGACGGTTATTTGGTCCGGTTACCGGTCTGCCACGACGACCGTTGTCAATCAAGGCGTCTACTGCTTCCTGCAACATCCGTTTTTCATTGCGGACAATGATGTCAGGCGCATTCAATTCCAACAAACGTTTTAAACGGTTGTTACGGTTAATTACACGGCGATACAGGTCGTTCAAGTCAGAAGTAGCGAAACGTCCACCATCCAACTGAACCATTGGACGGATATCTGGTGGAATTACTGGGATAACATCCATAATCATCCATTCTGGACGGTTGCCAGAATGTTTGAACGCATCCACTACTTCCAAGCGGCGAATCGCTTTGACACGTTTTTGTCCGGTAGAGTTTTCGATTTCATCTTTTAACTGTTTGGAGAGTACATCAAAATCTACTTCCTGCAACAGTTCTTTGATTGCTTCCGCACCCATACCAGCGCGGAAATCATCTTCGTATTTTTCCCGCATATCATCGTATTCTTTTTCGGTCAGCATCTGGCCTTTTTCCAATACGGTGTTGCCTGGATCGATAACAATATATTTCGCGAAATACAGGATTTCTTCCAAACGGCGTGGAGAGATATCCAACAGCAAGCCCATACGGGATGGGATGCCTTTAAAATACCAAATGTGGGAAACTGGGGCAGCCAGTTCGATATGCCCCATCCGTTCCCGGCGCACTTTAGCGCGGGTGACTTCAACGCCACATTTTTCACATACTTTCCCTTTATAGCGGAGGCGTTTGTACTTACCACAGTGACATTCCCAGTCCTTTGTAGGCCCGAAAATCCGTTCACAGAACAAACCGTCCCGTTCTGGTTTTAAGGTACGGTAGTTAATTGTTTCCGGTTTTTTTACCTCGCCATAAGACCATTCCCTGATCTGATCAGGAGAAGCCAGACCAATTTTAATTGATTCAAACACATTAAATTCCATTCCGACATCTCTCCTTTTTATTCATCAAAATCATCTAAACCAAAATCCAAATCAGCACCAAGATCTTCTGGTTCTGAAACGTCAAAACCTTCAAAATCCTGTTCTACTTCTACCTCTTTAAATGCTTCTTCATCTTTGAATGTTTCGTCTTCTTCCACAACAGGCTGCAAGCCAATATCATCATCTTCGTCAAAGGATTGCCGCAGGTCGATTTCGTTGTTGTCTTTATCCAGCACACGCACATCCAAAGCGAGGGACTGCAATTCTTTAATCAATACTTTAAATGCCTCTGGAGCGCCTGGTTTTGGCACATTCTGGCCTTTTACAATTGCTTCGTAAGTCTTAACACGTCCAACGGTATCGTCGGATTTTACAGTTAAGATTTCCTGCAAGGTGTAAGCTGCGCCATACGCTTCCAATGCCCAAACTTCCATTTCCCCGAATCTCTGGCCACCGAACTGGGCTTTACCACCCAATGGCTGCTGGGTAACCAAACTATATGGACCGGTAGAACGGGCGTGGATTTTATCGTCAACCAGGTGATGGAGTTTCAGGTAGTACATATAACCTACGGTAACAGGGTTGTCAAATGGTTCCCCAGTACGTCCATCATACAAGATGGTTTTTCCATCTTCACGCAAGCCAGCTTCTTTTAAGCATTCACGGATATCGCTTTCGTGGGCACCGTCAAATACAGGGGTCATAATCTTCCATCCCAACGCTTTCGCAGCGTAGCCAAGATGTACTTCCAATACCTGCCCGATGTTCATACGGGAAGGTACGCCCAATGGGTTCAATACAATATCCAGAGGACGGCCATCTGGCAGAAATGGCATATCTTCCTGTGGAAGGATACGGGAAACGACACCCTTATTACCATGGCGGCCCGCCATTTTGTCCCCAACGCTTAATTTTCTCTTTTGTACAATGTAGCAGCGCACTACCATGTTTACCCCTGGGGAGAGCTCATCGGAGTTCTCTCTGGTAAACACTTTTACATCTACTACAATACCGTATTCACCATGTGGTACACGGAGGGAAGTATCCCTTACTTCACGGGCTTTTTCCCCGAAGATTGCACGGAGCAAACGTTCTTCGGCTGTCAGTTCGGTTTCCCCTTTTGGAGTAACCTTACCAACCAGAATATCCCCTGCACGCACTTCCGCACCAACACGGATGATACCACGTTCGTCCAAATCTTTCAGGGCATCTTCCCCGACGTTTGGAATTTCACGGGTAATTTCTTCTGGACCTAATTTGGTATCTCTTGCTTCCACTTCATATTCTTCAATATGCAGGGAAGTATATATATCTTCACGCACAATTCTTTCATTGATTAAAACCGCGTCTTCATAGTTATAACCTTCCCAGGTCATAAATCCGATCAAAGCGTTTTTACCCAAGCTGATTTCGCCGTGGTCCATTGCAGGACCGTCCGCGATTACCTGGCCTTTGGTAACGGTTTCACCTTTGGAAACAATTGGCTTCTGGTTTACACATGTACTCTGGTTGGAGCGCATAAACTTAATCAGTTTATAGTTGTGTTCGATGTGGTCAGCATCCTCAATGACAATTTCATCCGCTGAAACATGTTTTACTACACCGTTTTGTTTTGCCAGTACAGCAACACCGGAATCCACTGCTGCTTTGTATTCCATACCAGTACCAACCACAGGTGCTTCTGTTCTTAACAGTGGCACAGCCTGACGCTGCATGTTCGCACCCATCAAAGCACGGTTTGCGTCGTCGTTTTCTAGGAATGGAATCATGGCAGTCGCAACAGATACAACCATTTTTGGGGAAACGTCCATGAAGTCAACCTGTTCCCGTTCTACTTCGATGATCTGGTCACGGTAACGGCCAGTAACACGAGGGGTAGCAAACTTGTTGTCCTCTGTCAGTTCTGCGTTCGCCTGAGCGACAATGTAGTTATCTTCCATATCAGCGGTCATGTAAACCACTTCATCCAACACAACGCCTGTTTCTTTGTCTACACGGCGGTATGGGGCTTCAATAAAGCCGTATTTATTCAATCTCGCAAAAGAAGCAAGATAGGAGATCAAACCGATGTTTGGACCTTCTGGGGTTTCAATTGGGCACATTCTTCCGTAGTGGGAATAGTGAACGTCACGCACCTCAAACCCTGCCCTATCACGGGACAAACCGCCTGGACCCAACGCAGATAGACGACGTTTATGGGTCAATTCTGCCAGAGGGTTGTTCTGGTCCATGAACTGGGACAATGGAGAAGAACCAAAGAACTCTTTAATCGCAGCCACAACAGGACGGATATTGATCAAAGCCTGTGGGGTCATGGTATCCATATCCTGCGCCTGCAAGGTCATTCTTTCCCGGATAACACGTTCCATACGGCTGAAGCCGATACGGAATTGGTTTTGCAGCAATTCGCCTACGCTACGGATACGGCGGTTACCCAGATGGTCGATATCGTCAATGGTACCAACACCATAAGCCAGGTTATTCACATAGTTAATAGAAGCGAAAATATCATCTTTAATGATGTGTTTTGGAACCAGCATATCCACACGTTCCCGGATCGCCTCCTCAATTTCTTCCTGGGAGGAGCAGGTTTCCAAAATATCTTTTAATACACGGAAGCGGACTTTTTCCCCGATGTCGAACGCTTCTGGGTCGATGTCCACAAAATCGGTGATATCCACCATGCCGTTGGAAATCACTTTAACGATTTCGCCTTCCACATCAATATAAGCGGTATCCACACCAGCTTTTTCGATTGCCAGCGCACGTTCATAAGTCAAAGTTTCGCCTTTTTCCCCTAAGAGTTCGCCAGTTAACTCGTTTACCACTGGTTCTGCCAATACATGGCCGGTCAAACGATTTGCAATCGCCAGTTTTTTGTTGTATTTATAACGCCCTACTTTAGAAAGGTCATAGCGGCGGTCATCAAAGAAGAGATTTCTTAAATGGGTAACAGCGCTATCCAGTGTTGGTGGTTCACCTGGACGGAGTTTGCGGTAGACTTCCAGCAACGCTTCTTCCCCATTTTTGGTATTATCCTTGTCCGTGATGGTCTGCACCATGCGTCTATCTTCGCCAAAAATTTCGTAAATTTCCTGATCAGTGCCGTATTGGTCAGTAAATACTTCCGCATCGCTTAAATTGGAATCATCTTTAATGCGCAGCAAAGCACGGATAAATACCGTAATTGGAATTTTACGGTTTTTGTCAATCCGAACATAGAAAACATCATTGGAATCGGTTTCATATTCCAGCCATGCGCCACGGTTTGGAATGACGGTGGTAGAGAATTTTTTCTTACCGGTTTTGTCATATTCACTGCCATAGTAAACCCCTGGGGAACGAACCAACTGGGAAACAATAACACGTTCCGCACCGTTAATGACAAAAGTACCGCTATCCGTCATAAGAGGGAAATCACCCATGAAAATTTCCTGCTCTTTAACCTCGCCGGTCTCCTTGTTAATCAGCCTTGTTTTTACCCGCAGCGGAGCCGCATAGGTGGTGTCGCGCTCTTTACATTCCAGCACATCGTATTTGAGCTTATCGTCAAAGCGATAATCCACAAATTCCAATACCAGGTTTCCGGTATGGTCGGAAATATAGGCCGAGTCGCGAAAAACTTCTTTCAAACCCTCTGTCCGAAACCATTCATATGAATTTTTCTGCACCTCAATCAAGTTTGGCATTTCCAGCACTTCATTGATCCGTGCAAAGCTCATTCTGGTTTTTTTTCCTAATTTAACAGGTTTGACATTCACCATAGGCTTAATTCCTCCATTCTATTTTCAACGCAAGCACCCTTTATAAAAACTTAAATGTATTGCACAATTCCCAAAAAAGTTGCAAAAAGTTTTCACAAAGTTTACTATTGCATTTTGTCCGATTGTATGATACAATAATAACAGTAGAGCATACAAGTCCATTATGATACAGTATAATATTGTACCACATGGGTATACTAAAGTCAAGAATAAATAACAAAAAAGCTTGAGGAATTTTTTTCTCAAGCTTTTTTTCATATAGTTTGCCTATTTTACGCCATATTCCCCTAGGTAGGATTGGATAGGATTCCGATTTTTATACCAATATTATGTAATTAAATGGTTTTAAAGGTTACTTTGGATAATTCCTCCCGCACCTGGTCGGTAATTTTGGAGTACACCCGTTGTACCTTGCACCCCATTCCAGAACACCAATCCCCACAGCTGTGTTCCTCGTTTAGGCAGCGGCTAAAACAATACCGGCCTTCCATTGTTTCAATTACTTCCAGCAAGGTGATTTCATCGGCGGGCTTGGCGATTTTGTAGCCGCCCTGTGTCCCTTTATAGGATTTTACAATCCCCGCCGCCACCAGTTTCCGCAGAATTTTCAGGGCAAACCGCAGGGTCACCCCAGTATTTTCCGCAATGGTCTTGGCGTCGTACTTCATACCGTCCCGGCATAAAAAACTGACAATACGGACAGCATAATCCGATTCCAGATTAATATACATTGATTTTCCCTCGAATCCATTAATCCAAAAAGTCTTTTAATTTTTTGGAACGGCTTGGATGCCGCAGTTTCCGCAGAGCTTTTGCCTCAATCTGGCGGATACGTTCCCTAGTAACATTAAATTCTTTTCCCACTTCTTCCAGGGTACGGGAACGGCCATCTTCCAAACCGAAACGCAGGCGGAGTACTTTTTCCTCACGGTCGGTTAAGGTGCTCAGCACTTCTCCTAGCTGTTCCCTTAACAAGGTGTGGGAAGCTGCTTCTGCTGGTGCTGGTGCATCGTCATCCGGAATAAAGTCGCTCAAATGGCTGTCTTCTTCTTCACCGATTGGGGTTTCCAACGAAACTGGTTCCTGGGATACCCGCATGATTTCCCGCACTTTATCCACCGGCATTTCCAGTACTTCCGCAATTTCTTCCGCACTGGCATCGTGGCCATTTTTATGCAGCAACTGGCTGCTTATTTTTTTTACTTTGTTAATGGTTTCCACCATGTGTACCGGAATACGAATAGTTCTTGCCTGGTCCGCGATGGCACGGGTGATTGCCTGGCGAATCCACCAGGTCGCATAGGTGGAGAACTTAAACCCTTTGGTATAGTCAAATTTTTCTACCGCTTTGATTAAGCCCAGGTTGCCTTCCTGAATCAAATCCAAAAACTGCATACCGCGGCCTACATAGCGTTTCGCGATGCTGACTACCAAACGAAGGTTTGCTTCGGAAAGGCGTTTTCTAGCATATGGGTCGCCGTCCGACATCCGCTGCGCCAGCTCGATTTCCTCCTCTGCTGTTAAAAGAGGAACTTTGCCGATTTCCTTTAAATAAACCTTTACCGGGTCGTCAATATTGATCCCTTCCGCCGCAATCGTGGCTTCCAAGTCCTGGTTGAGGTTAACATCCAAAGCAAAATCAATATCCAAATCTTCGTCAATATCTTCAATCACTTCTATGTTATACTGTTCAAAGGACTCATACAGTTTTTCCACCTGGTCTACATCAAAATCCAGTTCTTCCAGAGCAACTGCAATCTCCTGGGAGGTTAATTTTCCTTTTTGCTTCCCTTTTTCCAGCAGTTCAGCAGTAACAGCCTTTGGGTCCACTGGATGGTTTGCAGGTTCATTCGTAACATTCTTTTTAGCAGGCATAAAGGTTCCCCTTTCACATTCATTTTTTTCCTTTGTTTTTGAAAAGCTCCTGACGATATTGCTCATAATCGTCTAGAGAGAAACGGCTGCGCTCGGCGTCCTGCAATTTATGGGCGTGTTGCAGGATAACGGCAATGTAATCGTCTAAGCTTTCTTTGGTATGGTTTAAATCTCTGTTTTCGGATAAAATCCGCGCCAAACGCCCCATTTCATCTGGAGAGAGCTGTTCGTTAAAATAGGTTAATTCCAACGGGCTATCCTGTTGTATTTTTTGTATGATTAAAGCAAATAATTTTTGGTTCCAGCTAGTGATAAACTGCTCCGGCTGAATCCGTTCCAAAATATAGCTGACAAAATCAGGATGGTTTAATAGAAAATAGAGGATTCCTTCCTCCGCTTTTGCCTCTTTTGGATATTTTACACGTTCCGGATTGATTTTATCCACATAAACTGCTTTTCCAGACTGGATTTCCTTCCATTCTTTGCTTTTTTTCCGTCGATACTGCTGTTTTCGCAGGTGTTCGACCTGTTCCAACACGGCTGCTTTGGAAAGATTGCATTCCACAGCCAAGCTCCCAGCGTAAACATCCCGCTCCAGCTTATCATAAAGTTCCGAAATCATCAGGCAATACTCATGGATGTATTTGACCTGTTCTTCCGGTTCATCCAGGTTGTACCTGGATTTTAGCCGCTTTAGTTTACTTTTGATTACATTTTCGGATTGCTCCAATAATACTTTAAAACGGTCTGCACCGTAGGTTTTAATGTATTCATCCGGGTCTTTTGCTCCGGTGATTTCCAGCACCCTTGCCTCCACGCCAGCTTCCTCAAATAGATTGGATGCCCTGGTGGTGGCAATCTGCCCCGCTTCGTCCGAATCGTAAGCGATAATCACCTCATTGGCATATCGGGAAATCAGCCGCGCCTGTTCCGCAGTGAGTGCCGTCCCTAACGTTGCCACCACATTGTGGAACCCAGCCTGGTACATGGCAATCACATCCATATATCCCTCCGCTAAAATCAGGTTTTTTTCTGGTGAATTTTTGGCGAAGTTTAAGGAAAACAGGTTCCGGCTCTTTTTAAATACTGGCGTATCTGAGGAATTCAGATATTTTGGCTGGCTATCATCTAAGACCCTACCGCCAAACCCAATCACATTCCCCCGCAAATCAATGATGGGGAAAATAACACGGTTCCGAAATTTATCATAATACCGTCCGTTTTTGGATTTTACCGCCAAATCCGCCAGTGCTGCTTCCTCGTAAGAATAGCCTTTGGATTTGATGTGATCTAACAGAGCATGCCATTGGTTGGGGGCGTACCCCAAACCATAGGTTATGATGGTCTTTTTGGTCAGCCGCCTTTGGGCAAAATAAGCCAGCCCTTCCCTTCCTTCGGGAGATTTCAAACTCTGGTGGAAAAACCGGGCAGCTTCCCGGTTTAACGCCAAAATCCTGGAACGCTGTTTCGCTAGCTTATCATCCTGGCCATCCTCCGGGACAGTCAACCCAACCCGGGCAGCCAGAAATTTGACCGCCTCCACATAATCCAGGTTTTCAATCTTCATAATAAAGGTGATGACGTCTCCACCTGTGCCGCATCCAAAACAATAGAACGACTGGGTATCCTCATATACCACCAAAGAAGGGGTTTTTTCCAAATGGAACGGGCAAAGGCATTTTTTATTTCGCCCTTCCCGCTTTAGCTCCACATAGGAGGAAACAATGGAGGTAATATCGCATGCCATCCGCAGCTGTTGAATAAAGCTTTCACTAATCGCCATAGGCATCCCTCCTTATTGTTTTAGTCCTTTCCAGGAATGGGGTACAAACAAATCCAAATACCGTTCCACAATATAATGGTCGGACATCCCGGAAATATAATCGCACACAGCACGGTGTAAATCTTCTTTTTGGGCAATTTGCCGGTAAAACTCCGGCAGCTCTTTCTCATGGGTAAGGTAATAGTGGTACATCTGCTCCACAACCTGTACCGCTTTCGCTTCTTCTGCCTGTTTTGCAGGCACCGCTAAATACACATGTTCAAACATAAATTTCCGCAGCTTATTATGCGCCTGTAACACTTCTGGTGCCATGGCGATATCCTCTTTGGTGTACTCCAAAATTGAGGTGGCAATCGTCGTAATCCGCTTGCTTTTCGTATCCCCTAACACCTCAATGCAGTCTTGAGGTAAATCCTCTTTGGTCAAAACGCCAGCCCGGATGGCATCCTCAATATCATGGTTGATATACGCCACTTTATCCGCGATTTTTACCAGGCGGCCTTCCAGGGTTTGGGCGTGCCCAAAGGAATGGTTGCGGATTCCATCCAGGGTTTCCGCCGTCAGGTTCAGCCCTTTGCCTTCCTTTTCTAGCACGGTGACTACCCGCACGCTGTTTTCCGCATGATGGAATTTATGGGGGCAGATCTCATTTAACACCCGTTCCCCCGCATGGCCGAATGGGGTGTGCCCCAGGTCATGCCCCAGGGCGATGGCTTCGGTCAAATCTTCGTTGATTCGCAGCCCCCTGGCGATTGTACGG
Source organism: Clostridium facile (assembly GCF_014297275.1). Classification (NCBI taxonomy): domain Bacteria; kingdom Bacillati; phylum Bacillota; class Clostridia; order Eubacteriales; family Clostridiaceae; genus Clostridium; species Clostridium facile. The sequence continues at coordinate 549,811 of NZ_JACOQK010000001.1, read as the reverse complement.
GCAATCTGCGCCACTTCTAAGGTATGTACCAAACGAGTTAGGTAATGATCAGAATCCGGAGATAAAAAAACCTGGGTTTTGTACCGCAGCCGTTTAAAGGCTTTACAGTGCAAAATGCGGTCCCGGTCCCGTTGAAATTCCGTGCGGATATCACAGGGCTTTTGATAGGTCGCTCTGCCCTTGGTGTTCTTTGCCAAGGTGGCATATTTGCTTAATGTCTGTTCTTCCTGTTGTTCAATCCGTTCCCGAATCGTCATTTTTATCTCCCCTTTCCGCATCTATTTTCCTGTTCTAATAATAATATACCGAAAAAGGACAAAAAAACCTTTTTTATTTTTTCAATTTTTTATTTTTCTTGGTTTAGGTTGAAAATAAATCCTTTTATTTGGGATTATTTACCTTCATCAACCCAATTACCTCCAAATTGTTTTCTACGATAACGCCTATCATATCAATAGCCCTATTTTATAGAAAACAGCTATACAACATAACTGCACCCCTTGTATGGAAACCAATATTTTCATTCCATCAACAATAAAAAGAGTTCACTATACCTATATTCACATCAGTATTAGTGACATACAACAATATGCGCTGTTTTATTGTCCTATTCTTCGATATAAGGATAATCGGTAAATACCTGTTCTACCGTATCGAGGATAATTTGCCCATTACACGCCTCAATCAAATCCTTTTTTAGCTGTTCCGCCGTATCCAAACGAACCAGAAGCTGTAGGGTAACCCGGTCAGCAAAATCGGATTGTTCCAATTTGATATTGTAGTTGGGCAACAGGTAATTAATTTTACCATATAGGCTATAGTCAAAATTTAAAGTAAGGCGCTCGCAGTCACACATCAAAATTTTTTGTGCCGCATGTACCGCAATGCTACATCCATGGGAATAAGCCCGTACCAGTCCTCCTGCTCCTAGCAGGATTCCGCCAAAATAACGGGTCACCACAGCACACACATCGGTCAACCCCTCTTTTTTGAGGACTTCCAGCATGGGGACTCCTCCTGTCCCTTGAGGTTCCCCATCATCGGAATACCGTTCAATCCGCTCTTCCCTTACAATATAAGCGGAAACATTGTGGGTGGCGTCATAATGCTTGGATTTGATTTCAGCGATAAACGCCTCTGCTTCCGCTTTTGTTTTCACCGGTTTAATAAAACCAATAAAGCGAGATTTCCGCTCGATAAACTCATCAGTAGCATAATCCGCAATTGTCACATAATCCAATTGAGATTCCCCCTTTTGTGGGATATCAAAAAAATCGTCTGTAAAAAGAAGGAAAGCGGTGTACTGATACACCGCTTACTGTTCTTATTTGTTGAGATTAAATCTTCTGTTAAATCTATCAACACGTCCGCCGGCATCAACCAATTTTTGTCTGCCAGTAAAGAACGGATGGCATTTAGAACAAATTTCAACTTTGATGTCTTTTTTGGTAGAACCGACTTCAATTACATTACCGCAAGCACATGTGATTGTGGTTTTTTCGTAATTTGGATGAATTCCTGGTTTCATGATCGCATTCACCTCCAAGAGTATAATTTCTATTCGAATATTCCTGTTATCAAATACTCATTGCCTATCTATGATAGCACAACACAAATAAAAAAGCAAGCGTTTTTTTAAAATTTCACAAAAATAATAATAGAAATGACACTTTTAATTGGATACCTACAATTTTCCCTTCTTTAGATTATAGTACTATCTTTTTCATTTTTCTATCAATAACGGCTAACTTCACTCATAAAATGATAAATTCTGGAAAATTTGATATAGGTTTAACCTAATTTTGCTTCTCTTTTTACACAATTGAGATAGAATGGTAATTGTTCAAAATATATTGTTCCCATTCGTGATATACTGAAAAAAACAGGAAATTCAAAGATGGATAAAGGAAAATTTATATTTTAGGACATAAAATTATCGTAAACAAAGGAGAACGTACTATGCATTTTTCAAAAAAATGGCTAAAAGGCAGTATTGCAGCGTTACTTTCCGCTACATTGCTGTTAGGCCAAGCGCTTCCTGTTAGCGCAGCTATAATGTCAAAACAACAAGAGGAACAATTAAAAATTGCTGTTTTGTCCGACACCCACTATTTGTCCCCTGATATGATCAAGGATACCACCGATTATACCAATCACCTGAACAGCGACCGTAAAATGTTTACAGAAAGTGCTGCCATTTTAGATAAAATGTTGGAAACCGTAAAGGAAGACCAACCTGATGTACTGATGATCTCTGGCGACTTGACCAAAGACGGTGAAAAAGAAGGCCATGAGCAACTGGCAGAAAAATTGGAACATTTAAAAGAAGAAGTTCCAAACTTAAAAGTATATGTTGTACCTGGCAACCATGACCTCCGAAACTCTAATGCTATGAACTTTAATACGGAAGATGGCACCGCTATTCCAGCAGGACGCACAGAACCAGAGGATTTTAAACAAATCTACAGCGATGTAACATTTGAAGATGAAAGTATTATTGATACTTACACTCCTCCTGAAGGAAAAGAAGCTGGTGGTTTATCTTATGTAGCTCGTCCAGAAGATGGCTATACTGTAATTGCGATTGATTCTGCACGTTATAGTGCCGACAATACCGATTCTGGCTTAGATGAACACGAAACTTCCGGTGCCATTAGTGCCGATTTGGAAAATTGGATTTTAGAACAAATTAAAGAAGCAAAAGACCGTGGCGATACTGTTATCGGCTTAGAACACCATGGTATGGTTCCACACTTCGAACTGGAACCTACTATTTTGCCAATGTACCTGGTCAACGATTATGAACGTTTAAGTGAAGAATTCGCTGACGCCGGTATGCAGTATATTTTTACTGGTCATATGCACGCCAACGATATTGCAACTATGACAACAGAAGCTGGAAATACTCTGTATGATATTGAAACCGGATCAGTTGTCACTTACCCGTCTCCAATGCGTTTTGTAACCATTAACAGAAATCTGGACAACGGGGTTGTAACTGAAAACATGTCGGTTTCTACTACAACAAACCTAGGCCCAATCACCTTTACGAACCCATTAACAGGAGAAGAACAGACGATTGAAGATATTACCGCGTATGGTCAGCAACACGGCTTCTCTGTTGATATGGTATCCACCACTGTAAATGGTTTCCTCCACGGTTATTATGACCAAATCACGGAAGCTGGTGGAGTCAAACCAGCGTTGGAAGCTTTGATCAACAATTTATTGGGCGATACCCTCCCCGGTGATGGTAATTTAACCATTGAACAACTTATTGATGTTGCACTTCCTCTACTTCTCCCAACAACTCCAGAGGCAGGAACCAACGTTTATTATGAGGGCAATACCATTAAAATTTGGATTGCCAGTGATGAAGCCCCAGATGCTGCTCCAGGAGAAGATCCAGATGGATATTGGGCATCGATCCCTGTACAGGGTTTAAAAGAAGCTTTAACTCCTGTATTTGGTACATTGGACAGTATGGTGGCGAACCCTACTATTTTAGATAATGCCATTGATGCTTTAGCGAGCGATTTATTAGCAGTCCCTGTATACCAGACTGAGTCAGAAACAAAAACCATTTTAGACCTTGCGAACTATGCATACCAGAGCCATTTAGCTGGAAACGATAACAAAGACAACATGCCTGCATGGGTAGCTTCCGCTGAGCAAGCTATTAGCAGTGGTGAAGTAGTTGACCAAATTGTGAATCTGCTTATCCAACATGTTTCCAACCTGCTTACCCAGGTATTGGATCAGGTATCCTTAAAAGACCTGACAGGTATCGCTGGCTGGAACTTGACTACAAAAGAATGGATTCCAGTGGAAGGGAGGACTGTTTTAATCCAACCTTTAAATGACAATACCAAAACCATGATTAACCTGATGGCAATGTTTGTAGGATGGACAGCTGAAGGTAGCACCAGAATGATTCCGGATGGCTACACTGTTCAGGACTTGATTACAAAAATCAACAATGTTGGTGGCTTAATTGGGATCAGTGTCAACTTTGAAGAAATCCTATCAGAATTGATTAACGGTACGCCAGCTGATCCAGAAACAGGTACAGAAGCAACAGAAGGTTTATTAACTGAAGAAATGCGGCAGCAACTGGGCGATTTTGCAAATAGCATTGTAAATTCCCTAGCGATTGATAGCAACTATCCAAAAGATAATAACACTACCATTACAAACCAATACACGGTTGAAAAAATTAACAAAACAATTTTAAACCAAGTAATTACCTACGCAGAAAATGCCAAAGTAAGCGGAGAATATGATAATGCAATCGAATCCGTACAAAAATCCTTTGACGCTGCTTTGGAAAATGCGAAAACAGTAGCAGGCAATGCTGGGGCTACCCAGGAAGAAGTGGACACAGCATGGAAAACCTTGCTGAATGAAATCCACAAATTAGGATTTGTAGCTGGGGATAAAACAGCGTTAGCTTCTTTGATTGAAGCGGCCAATGAAATCAATGCAGAACTTGACCGTTATGTGGAAGCAGGCAAAGCAGAATTCACCGCAGCATTAGAAGCAGCAGTAGCGGTATATGAAGATGGAGATGCTATGCAAGCAGAAATCAACCAAGTAGCGGATGATTTATTAAATGCGATGCTGAACCTGAGATACAAAGCAGATAAGTCCATCCTGGAAGATGTTCTTGCGGAAGCAGGCAAAGTAGATGCAAATGCATACACAGCGGAAAGCTACGCAGTGTTGACAGCAGCAGTAAATGATGCAAAAGCAGTACTGGAAAATGAAAATGCAACCCAGGAAGAAGTAGATGCAGCAGTAACAAGTGTACAAACCGCAATGGATAACCTGGTAGCAGTGAATGGAACCGTAAATGAAACAACAACTACCGACAACAACGCTACTCAAGCCGGACAAGAAAGCACTACAGCCAAAGCAAACACTGCAAAAACAGGAGATATGAATCCAGTTGCAGGAATTGCAGCTATCACAGTTGCAGGTCTTGTCCTAGTACTCACCCTCAAAAAGAAAGCTTCTAATATCTAAGTATATTCCATTTAAAACAATAAAGAAAAACCAAAGCCACTTTATTTTGGGGCTTTGGTTTTTTCTTTGCCGTTTAAGAGGAACGAATCAAAAGTAAAATCCTATCATGAATCAATAACAGCAATCCTTTTTGTGCTATTCCATCATATTAAACCATATGAGAAGGTAAAATAGCATAATTTATCATTTCGCCTTCCTTCAAACCGTATATCTTAAAGAAGAAGAAAAGTATCTATATTGTTGGAGAATACTCCTATAAAAAGCTTCTGTTACCATTAAAATCTTGCAAAAGGAGAAACTGAAACGATATAGCATTGTTTCAAAAAGCGCCTCAGTCTTATAATTTCAATAGATTGAGGCAATCAGATAAGCTGGTTGAGATAACTATCATTAACTAAATGCACTAACAGACAACCATTTTTATATTTGTTCTTAATTCAACTAAAAACCATTCTTTTTAGAACCATAAAAGGTTTTTTATTTAAAACTAGAGATTTGTTGTACCTGAAAGAAATAAAATTTCCCTGTTATAGAAAGATAACTACAACAGGGAGCAACTCTAATTTGAGAAGGAAAACTAAAAAATGAACTATTCTTATCCTATTTTCCAGGCATTGCGGTCAACGTTTCCGTTAATCCCTTTTACCTTGCCCTTATCGGTACATTGCCAGATGGTAAAATCGTGGTTCCAAGTGACACTCTCACTCCAACGGGCTAACCATTTTTGATAGGAAGTTAAACGGCTCAATTGAAGGTTATTCTCATACCAGGACTGGCTGGCATAAATCATAGTTTGTTTTCCAGCGGAAGCCACTGTTTGGCAAAAGGCAGCTACCGCATCCGTACGGGCGGAAGTGCTGGTACGGTTTCCACGGGGTTCGGTATCGCCGGCGCCTGGATTCCAGGCAACATATTCAGTATCAATAATAACAGGGCCGGTAACTGGCAAACCACTAATAGCGTTTAATGCAAATTCTGCTTCTGCCCTACCTTCATCGGCGTTGATTGCCTGGGAAAAGAAATAAACACCGCATTCAATTCCGGCAGCAGCTGCCGCACGTACATTTTCCTCAAACCGGGTGTCGATTACAATCTTTCCGGATACACTACCACGGTATCCCACACGGATTAATGCAAACTCAATCCCATCGGATTTTACCGCTTGCCAGTCGATTTTTCCTTGATGGACTGAAACGTCAATCCCCATTTTAGAGGAAAGTTCTCCATTGCCATTAAACCAATACCCTATATTATTGATGTTCTTCCAACCTGTCATCTTTTGTCCGTTCTGATAACAGTAGGTTTTTCCATCCGTTTCCCACCATCCCGTATAATTTGGATCAGTTGGGAAGGTTGGGCCTGGCTGGGGAGGAGCTGTATCTCCCCCTTGTTCTGGCTGGGATGGAGCAGAAGATGCTGGCGGTGTAGTTGGGGTATCTGGAATCGTAATGGAACCCCCTGGACCAGCATCTGGATGCTCATTTTTTTGCGGGTCCTCTTTTTTGTTCTCCTCAGTTGGTTTAAACTGGGGGTCTTTTGTTACCTTTCCTGTAATTTTTTGTACAGGAGCCGGAGCGGGAGGCGCACTGGAAACTGGCTCGGAACTCTCTGGCTCAGAAGATGAAACCTCTTCCGATGAAGATTCGATTTCCGAGGAGGAAGATTCTACACTTAGGGAAGAAACAGGAGGTCGTGACGAAACAACCGTTTTTTCAGGAACTGCCTGCTGCTTTGCCAATACAGAAAGGACCGTTAAGCTGATTGCGATACAAAAACTAATGCCAGATAAAATAATGCGTTTTAACATCCTCATTCTCCTTTGATATTTCGATCAATTTTGTCATAATAGAAATTGGTTCCGTTATACTTGTCCATACAAATAAAGTGGGCCTACCTGTTAGGAAAAGCCCTATTTTATTTACTAAAAAATAGAATCCAATTCAAAAAACGATCTAGGTTCTATTTGAAGCCAAACATGATTTACAATAGATGGAATAAAATCATTTCTGTTCCATAAAATAAACTGTTATTTTTAGCGGTACATTCAGCACATATCGGTCGTTTAAAAGCCATCAAATACGATGTAAAACAAAATACTAGTGTCATAAGTAAATAAGTCTACAAATAGAAATTTTTGTTTGTCACACTGTCAGTATATCTCCATTTCGCCAGCCATAAGACTGGAGACTATTTTTCATAGGAAACGTCTTGAAAGTCCCATTCCATAAGCTCCCAATCCAATATTATTTTTTATGAAACAGCAACGTTTGCCAAACGAAATATTTCCTACTCTGCAACCCGCCAAACTTATATTTCAATTCAAATATAAGTTTCGTATTTTTCTATCATAGCAAGGAAAAGAATCGTTTGTCAAACCCATATTTTTCCTAACAAAATAGTTTAAATCATTTACCAAAAGCAGGTTATCTCATATACAAAAACAGGAAAATAAATTGGAGAAATACGATAAAATAAAACGAATAATACGACAAAAATCAGCAGATTAAATAAGCTAATTTCCGAATTACGGATATCTTTAAAAACTGGGGAAAATCATGAATAAACGATTAAATTTTCTATGCCATTTCATCCACTTAGAAATAACAAATAAGAAAATACCGTTTTTCGGTAAGTGATTTGCATAATATCCGGATCCCCCATACATCACAAAAGGCCGGTTTTATCAAACCGACCCTTTGTGTATTCTATTGAGAGAAAAGAGAAGAAGAAAACGTTATGAGTTATTTTTTCTTACGGGAGAGAACCAGTGCAGCTCCTGCAATTGCTATTGCTGCCATTCCAGCAATTGGTGCAAAGTCGCCTGTTTTCGCTGCGTTTGCTTTTGGTGTAGTGGATTCCTGTCCTGTCTGGCTTCTAGCTGTATTATTGTTTTCCGTTGGAGTTTCAGCAGGGGTTCCATCTACTGCTACCAGGTTATCTATTGCTGTTTGTACACTTGTTACTGCTGCATCTACTTCTTCCTGGGTTGCGTTTTCGTTGTTGTATACATCGCTTGCTTCTGCTACTGCTGCTTGTAATGCTGCGTAGCTTTCTGCTGTGTATGCGTTTGCATCTACTTTGCCTGCTTCTGTAAGAACATCTTCCAGGATAGACTTATCTGCTTTGTATCTCAGGTTCAGCATTGCGCTCAACAGGTTATCTGCTGCTTCATTTACTTCTGCCTGCATGGCGTCGCCATCTTCATATACCGCTACTGCTGATTCTAATGCTGCGGTGAATTCCGCTTTGCCTGCTTCCACATAACGGTCAAGTTCCGCATTGATTTCATTTGCTGCTTCTATCAGGGAAGCCAGTTCTGTTTTATCCCCAGCTACAAATCCTAATTTATGGATTTCATTCAGCAAGGTTTTCCATGCTGCATCTACTTCTTCCTGGGTAGCCCCAGCATTGTTTGCTACTGTTTTTGCATTTTCCAAAGCAGCGTCAAAGGATTTCTGTACGCTTTCAATGGCATTGTCATATTCGCCACTTTCTTTGGCAGCTTCTGCGTATTGAATCACAGAGTTCAAAATACCCTTATCTGCCTGTACATCCGCCTGATATACGTTTAGTTGGATTGGTCCTTCTATTCCAGTATCTACAGGTTTTGCAGAACTACAGTAATTATTATAGAAATTATAGAATGGTGATGGTGTTTCCCCTGCTGCTTTGATTTCTTGATAAGCGGCCGCAAATCCTGCACGGCGGTTTGCACCCAATGGTTGAATTTCTATATTTATGGTGTTTTCTCCAGTTTTTAATGCTGATGTAATATCAATGGTAAATGGTTCAAATGTTACTTGTCCAATTTCTGTTCCATTTACGGTTACAGTTGCAGCGGAATAAACATTGCCTAAATCCAATACCACTTTTTCGTTGTTTATGTCCTCCATCTGGAAGGTTGTTGTATAGGTTCCTGGATCACTTACATATTTCAACGTCCCATCGTTAAAGCTATCATCTTTCCAGTTTCCAAATACATTTTCACCATCATAGGTAACGGTTTGCTGTTCTCCTCTTTGTGTTGAGCCAATGTTATCAGCAGTTACACTTAGGGTAAACCCTTCCAATGGGATTGTTTCATCCACTGGCTGGGTATTGATGCTATCTGGAATTCCTTCAGATAACTCAGATTCTTGGAAACCAACCTGTTCTGGTTCACATACTAACCCAATTGCTGCTTCAGACTCCAGGGTCACAGTGATAGTGTTGCCATCCTTTTCCGCTTGGTAAATTTCCCCGCTGTTCTGATCCAGCCAGTAGCAGTTTTCCAAAGATGGATCAATATCCAGAGTGACAGTCATTTGCTCTTTAGAAGTATTGCGGATATACGCCAGTTCTCCTCCTGTTTCCAGGCTTCTTCTTGCCAAACGTACGTTGGTATTATATTCACAAGAAATTGGAGCTGTTACATTTTGATCTAATGCTATCGTATATTCTTCCATAGTAGAAACACAGGTAACATTATCATAATTCGTTGTAATTGCCGTTGCGGCATCTACTACTTGTTGGTCTAATGCTGCATAATTTCCATCCGCGTAGCTTGGCTGCTTGTTTGGTAAATCCCCATAGAATATAATTGGAGCACCCTGTTTTGCTAATTCATTTAATGCGTTGATAGTTTCTACTGGCATGGTCTGATCCTGAATCAATAGTACATCGTAGGTCATGCCAGATGTAGCGGCCACAATCTTGCCGTCCTGGTAAGAGAATTCATTTTGGATTGCGTCATCGTTGACAGCGTCATAAGTATAACCGTTGTAATTCATTGTTTTGACTGCGTCTGTTTCTTGAATGCTTCCGAACAGTGGCATGTAAATTGCCACATCCGAACTTGGAGTACCCTGACGCATCATATAGTTGGCACGTGCCGCGTAGGTGTTCAAATTATTGAAATATGGCCAGATTGGATTAACAGAACCCACCTCAATACCAATTGTTGGCCATCCACGCCAGCCATTCTCCCCATAAGCTTCAACTGCTTTTGCTTCTTCAGAGCCAAAGTAAGTGGAACTTAGTCCATGGTAGAAGAAATTGTTTACACCGCTGGTTGCCATTAAATCATACCCATTTTTAATAAATTGAGGGGTACACTGGTACGGAGTGGAACCCAAGGTATACACTTCGGAAGTAACCAGATTTTTGCCATACAAATGGGCGCCTGAAGAAACACGGCGCAAAGAGTATTCGCTTAAGCCTTCTGTTTCCGGGATATCCACATAGTAAGAGGATTTAATCGTATCAATTGGAGGATTATACGCTTGCTGGCGGTATACCATCCCATAATCCTCTAAGGTATTGCTAAAGGATTCCATTCCTTCCATAAACAACTGGTTAATTAATTGGTTATAGTCATATTCAATACGGGTTTTTTCATCATCTGTCAGGTCATAAGTTAAGAATGTATCGGTTGTTTTGTCATATTTAGCAATATTACCATTGGTTTTACCGATAGTAAAACAATCATTGCTTAATTGGTACATAGCTGGAATATATTTAGAAATATCATATCCAATTAAATTATCTGGATTTTTCGCTTCTGTGTACAGATTATTATTATACAGCATATCATCGTAGAACTCATAGCTGTCATTGAACCCGGCACGGATAGAATCACCATATTTTTCAATAATTGGCTGCAATCCTTCTGGATTTCCCAACCAATCGTTGACATAATCATTTACTGCATTGGCATCCATATGGTCTACTACATAGCTCTTATCATAGATACCACGGATTGGAATGGAACAGGATGGCACGGTATATAGGGCAATTACTTCCCAGTTCCCTGCCAGATCTGGTGTTACTGTCACAGTATCGCCTGGATGGTATTCTTTATCCGTTAAATCAACAACAATTGTGTGTTCCGCATCTAAAACCAACTGATTATCATAGGATTTTGAAACTTCTTGTTTTTCCAAATCAATAAATTGGTTTCCTTTTTTCAGTTCGGTTCCAGTACCGTCAATTTTGGAGAAAACTAATGCTTGTAGTGTTTTCTCCCCAGACCATTCCGCCATTGGATTACCATTAGCGGTAGCATCATACAGCGGGCTGACCTCTACCTCTGGAATTGTAACAGTTAACGCCTGATTAACGCCATCATCCGCAACCGTCACGGTATTTCTGCCCAGCGCCATATTTCCTTGGCTTTGCTCTGGGGTAACCGTCTTATAACTAGCAAGATACCCTGAACCCATATTCAAATCGACAATAATACCTTTTTCCGCTGCTGCAGCGATTACTGTTTCCAATTTTTTATAGTAGGAAGGTGTATCGTAATCAAACAGGTTTTCATCTGGATAGATGGTATCTGTAGCAGAGGTAGCGCCCATTGGACCTGCTGGGTCATCTGTAAGGTACCCGCTGTTAAATGGTACAATCTCAATCATACCAAATCCATTTTCAGCCAGGTAATCAATTTGTTCCAACAACTCTTCCGTACTGGTTCCCATAGACCACCACCAACGCACGCCAGGACGGTATTCCATACCCGGTTTTGCGAATTCCGCTGCGGAAATTGCGCTATCCATATTGCCCGCTAATGCAGTTTGTGTCATACCAATGCCCATACTTGCAACCATTGTAACACTTAATACAGCGGCAAGCATTTTGGTTTTTAATGTGTGTTTCATTTTTTCCTCCATTTCTGCCTTGGGTTTCAGTTTTATTACAGCGCTGTTTGGTTTTATTGTAATGGATTTACCAATTGATGTCTATGTATAATTTTGTGTTTCACTATGTACAAAAACAATTTTTAAACAAAATAATATTGATTTATTTTGTTGATATTATATAATATATTATGGTGTTTTTTAAAATAAAAGAGGTTGTGATAAAAATAAATACATTTTTGAAAGAACGCTTGCCCCTCCGCCCAATTGAAAAAGAATTTAAAAAAGCTTATTATTTAAGGCAGCATCCCAAACAGCTTACCCCAGATTCCATTGCGTTTTTAAAAAAGCTCTCTGATAAATATCCTTTGTGTTCAAAACTATCTTCTCAATTGTTTTTAAAAGACAAATCCGTTTTGGTTCATTCCCATGCAAGGTATATGCCGGATAATTACCATTCCCATGATTTTTTTGAAATGATTTATGTACTATCTGGAACCTGCCAGCAAATTTACCGCGGAACCTCTTATTCGCTTCATACGGGGGACATTGCAATTATGGCGCCTTATACCTCTCATAATATCCGCGTCACAAATGATGAAACCATTGTGATTAACATTTTATTTCGCAAGGAAGTATTAGACCAGCTATTGGCGGATCTCGTTCAGGAACAAAATATAATCTCTGAATTCCTGCGATGTGCCCTTTACAATGAACGGGTGGAACACCAAATTATCATCCAGACCGGCCAAGATGAATCGCTCATAGGCATATTAGAAACCATGTATCAGGAAAACCAGAATCAAAAGCCTTTAAAAAACAGTTTGATGATCTCCTACTTAAATATGTTTTTTATTCAGTTGATTCGTTCCCATCTAAACGATATTAAAGCGGTAGATACTCATGCTAATGTGGATTCGGATATTATCCCGATTCTAGCAGAAATACAAGAAAACTTTAAAACCATCACTTTAAAGGACCTCTCTTTCAAATACCATTATACAGAAGCCTATTTGAGCAAAAAAATAAAGACATTTACAAAACACAGTTTTTCGGAGCACATTAATGAGTTACGCCTGCAATACGCGTGCAAATTATTGCAGGAGACAGACTGGCCTGTGGATAAAGTTGCCAAGGAATCCGGCTTTTTTGACTTAAGCCATTTTTCCAGGCATTTTAAAACTAGTTATGGAGTTGCGCCTGGAAAATACCGAAAACAAGCCAAAGAAAATGTCCAGTCATGACCTCCGGCAAAGCCGGAGGCTTGATTAAGCCCTAGAAGGGCATTTATGCTTCTTTCCGAGCTTGATAAACTTGCTAGATTGCTTGTTAGTAGCTCGCTTCGCTCGATACTTGAAGCTAAGCTTTTTTACGAGGCACCTCCACTGGCATAGCCGGTGGTTTTCCTAATCAATAAAAACGGCCGGAATTCTTTTCCAAATAGAATTCCAGCCGTTTTGCTGTAAAATACATTGTTTATTGTGGATTTAATACCATTTTTAACGAAGTATCCTGGAAAAAGGTGTTCGCGTTATACAGGAATAAGACCTCATTAATTTCATACAAACTGATAATATCGTCCATGGTATCATAATAATAACGTGGATCTACCATGACAATCTCCTCATAATAGGGAAGTAAAAATGGTACAAAGCTATTTGCGTAGGAGTCCTTTAACACCAACAGCTTGCGTCCATTCCTTACCGTGGTTTGGATATCTACTACAGAATGGTTCCCACCTAAAAATACAGCGTAAGCATCTTTTGTTTTCAGTTTTTCCGCATCATAAATGCTGGCTGTTTTTTCCTCTTCCTCCACATAGTTTACCACATAAGTCGGTTGAGTACTTGGCTGGTAAACTTCAATTTTATCCCGTTTATCAGGCAAAAATCCGCTGGTAGAACTCAACGTACCCTGAAAATCATTGCTGACAACGGATTGGGTGTAGGTCATGGAAGATGTATCAATCCCCATGGTTGGAGCCGCTGCTTGAAATGCCACATAGGCTCCATCCGTTGTCCAGTGATGGTCGGTATGGTAATAAAGGTCCTCTGTGGAAGTGAGGAACGCATCCCGGATGTCAATTGTCTGGATTGAACTGGTAGAAAGCGCCCCTTTCAACTGGTCTAGATAGGGATTCTGGTCAATGACAGGGGCGTTGTTTGGCAATTTATCCTGATAAATATTCTCCGCCGTCGGGGCAATCAAAGCATACTGCTTCAATTCCGGATACCTTCTGGAAAAACGCTGCAGTTCCTCGATTGTCTGGTCCAAGTTTTCCTCATCCGGCTTGGTAAACTGCTGGATTAAATAATCATCTTTCCCTAAATAAACCCCATTGGATTCCCTTTTTCCCAACCACACATCAATTTGGGATTTTAGCCGAACCCAAAAATTACGGAATACAAACTGGTCGTTTACATAAGTTTCGTATTCGGTGCTAAACCTGCCATCCTCCAGCTTGTCTAGAGATAAAGCCGGCCTGGTTGCCAGCATACGGTTTTCTTGTTCCGAAAAACTCTGGTCTTTCTGAATCAGGTTCGCTCCAAACAAAAAGAACAAACCAATGAAAAAAACCGGCACCATAATACGTACAAAACGAAGGATTGGATTGGATTTATACTTTTTCATCGACTGTCCCCTTCTTAAAATCGAAAATACAAAAATGGGTTATACGTATCGTAAACCAAATAGGCTACACATGCCAGGCATAACACCACATTTATCACAACCGCCAACCATGGCCTTTTTTGCATCCAGTGCTTGAACACACGGTAAATGCCTGGACCACATACCAGGGCAGCGATTACCATTAAGATAAAATTGCTTTGGAGCAAGTATAGCCCTGTGCTGTCCCATAGTGCGTGATGGAAAAAATCAAACATATTTTGCAGGTAGCTCCATGCGTCCGCCATAGAGGTATTGCTGAAAAAGACCCATCCTATCATGACAAGGAGAATCGTACACAGCCAGTTCAACCATGTTGGCATCCGCTGAATTAGTTCCACAAACACATATTTTTCTAAAATTAACAGGACGCCATAATACAGCCCCCACACAACAAAGTTCCAGCTCGCTCCGTGCCACAATCCGGTCAATCCCCAAACAATCAAAAGGTTGCAAATATGCCTTGGGACGCTTACCCGGTTCCCGCCAAGGGGGATGTACACATAATCCCGGAACCAAGAGCTCAAGGAAATATGCCAACGGCGCCAGAACTCAGTAATACTCTTAGACACATAAGGGTAGTGGAAATTTTTCATAAACTGGAATCCAAACATTTCCCCCAGACCAATCGCCATATCGGAATAACCGCTAAAATCAAAATAAATCTGGAAGGTATACGCAATAATACCAAGCCAGGTTGTTAAAATAGAAGCGGAGCCTGGCTCCAATCCCTGTACATAAGTATAAACCTGCCCTAAATTGTTAGCAAGTAATACTTTTTTGGCAAGCCCTTTAATAAAAAATTCTGCCCCAAGTCCCAGTTTGGTCAGAGTAACATGGCGATTCTCCAATTGGACTGAAATATCGGTATATTTGACAATTGGCCCAGCAATCAGCTGTGGGAACATGGTCACATACAAACTAAAATGAATAAAATTGCGCTGTACCTCTACTTTTTTCCAGTATACATCAAAGATATAAGATAAAGTTTGGAAGGTATAAAAGGAGATACCAATTGGCAAGGCGAGTTCTTTGTAAGGAAGGTTTACCACAAACAAATCGTTAATTGTGCCAATCAGGAAACCAGCGTATTTAAAAAAGCCCAGTAAAAACAGATTTACAACTACCGTAAAGATCAAGCTGGCCTTTGCCTTTTTTGGCCGGTGGGCAGCATTGCGCTGGGCAATATCCAACCCCATTACATAGTTAAATAGGATGGATAGCAGCATTAAAATCACATAAACAGGTTCGCCCCAAGCGTAAAAAAACAGGCTGAACAACAGTAGCACAAGGTTTTTCCATCGCTTAGGGACGATAAAATATACAATTAATACAATGGGAAGGAAACAAAACAAGAAGAAAATACTGCTAAAGACCATTGTAAAACCCTTTCTAATCCTTTAGTTTTGAATGGAGGATAAAAATTCTTTTTCCCAATCCTGCACGGACCCTGATACGCCAAAAAAAGCATAATCCCCTTTAAACTCAAAAACCGCATCTGATAACAGCGCTGTTTGCTCCACTCCGTAGCCTTCAAAACTCTTTTTTTGGGTTTCCAAACGGTTCTCAACCGCTGTTTCCAGGGTTTCCTTTTGACTGGAGTCTTTCATTTTTACAATTAACAGCTCATCCACATCCATAGGGGAAATCGAACGGTATAAGATACAGCCGTCATAGTCTTCCTCATTCAAACCATAATAACGGCGCAAATCATTGGCAGTGCCTTTGGTCAATTCAAATACTTTTTCATTATGCAGCATCACCTGCTCTATTTCTGCTACCGGCTTATCCGCATAGTTATCCGTCCAGCAAATTCCCACCAAAAAAGCCGCTAAACAGATAACGCAAAGAAACTTTGCTAATTTCATATCCATCCAGCCTCTCTTGCCATATGCTGTAGCCACAATGGGTAATAATTCGCGTTTACATGAATACCATCGGATTCATAAAATTCTGGATGGGCTTCTATCAAAGAGTTGTTATCAACAAACACCAACCCCAATCGGGAACACATCTCCTGCAGTGCTTGGTTGAACTCAGGGTATTTCCCATACAACGGCTGTTTATCAATCGCGGTTTGGTTGATCGGAAGGATAGAGTTGATATAGATTTTGGTATTTGGCAGCCGCTGCTGAATACTTTTAATCTGTTCCTCATACGCTGTTACAAATTTTTGAGCGTCTCCCCTACAATAAGTCAGGTCGTTCATACCAAACGCCAAAAACAGGTTTTCCGGACTTAGACCAACGGCAGTATCAAATAATTCTTGGGCAGTTTCAACACTCACACCCCGCTTATATACGACATTATTTGCTGGAAGGTAATTATAAAGCTCTAAAGCCTCGGTAATGGAATCCCCCGCAACCACCGAATTTTTAAAATATTTTTTTAGATCCTCTTTGCTCACTGTCAGCTGGTCGGAAACCCCAGAGCTGACAGGAGGTTCGGACGATTGTTCAGATGATAAAGAAGAATCCACCTCATTTTGAGCGGAGGAAAGGTCACCTGATGTAATGCCGCTTAAATCGACAGAACTCGTATTTTCTTCCTGTTTTTGTGATTGCCGATATAAAATAAAAATTGCCACAAGACAGACAACAATGATACAAATAAAGATCAAATTTTTTTTAGACGAAGCTTTTTTCTGTTTCACAATACTGAATCCTTTCATCTACAGTAATTCTATTTTCCCTATTCCACTATAACATAAAAAAGCCCAAAACTAGGCAAATAGAAAATTTTATTCTTCTGTATTTTCAAGATATGAATAGTAATACTTTTTCGTTCACAGAAAAAGCAACAAAAAAAGACCCACATAGGGTCTTGATTGCAAATCAATTATCAATTAAAATAAAGCATGAAAAAGTATATTTTAGCGGTTCTGTTTATCTTAAAACACAACAGGAGCTACAATAAACATTTCCTTTTTTAACGAAATTTCATTTTTTATTGGAGTAAACTGAAATGAAAAATACGTTATATTTTGTGCAGCCACATATCAAATAATAGCAAAATAAATCTTTATTATTTTAACACATATAAGCCTAAATACCAATAAAAATAATATGACTAATTTGTGAATCTCATAAAATATTATAAATTGTGACAAAATAAACCGAATATATTTTGATGAATTTATCTTTTTTTCAGCGTTTTCACTTAATTTAAGGCCCTGTATTTGTCGAAAAATAATATGAAACTATTATAAATTGATTTTTACCATCTGTCAATTCTATCATCACCCTATTTTTCAAAAAAACAATACTATTGAAACCACTTTTTATACTTTATAGCATTCACCGGTTTGATTAAAACAATTGTTAAACTGAACGATATCAAAATTTGCTCATTACCCTAACTTTGATGTTATCACCTTCTGTCGGATTTTTGGTTGACATGTCAATTTTTAATTTAATTATAGTAGCTTCTCCAAGAAAAACAATATGATAGAGGAGATTGAAATGATTTGTAAAAAGTTTGTAATCTTCTTTGGAAATAATGTTATCCTTTGTAACCCTCACGTTACGATTCGTTCAGGATTTTCCCTTTCTTTGGAGGTTCATCCTGGGCTTCCTCCCTAGATATCCCATGAAACTACAGTTCAGTTTCCCTATGCTTTTACCATTTTATTTGCCCCAATTTACCAAAAATCAGGAAAGCCTTTTGCCAACTTTTACGTTCTGGCAAAAGGCTTTTTTCATCTCAACAATTAACGGAAAGAAATCTGGTTATTGTCAATATGGTCAATAATCGCCAAGGATTCCAAATGTACCCCCATCTCCCGGATGATTTTTCCACCATCCTGGAATCCTTTTTCAATGACAATCCCACATCCAGCAAGGGTTGCTCCAGATTGTTCAATAATCTTAATCAACCCCTTTAAAGCTTCCCCTCGGGCGAGGAAATCATCAATGACCAAAACGTGGTCCTGTTCTGTTAAAAACTTAGCTTCTACCTGTACGTCAAACTCAATCCCTTTGGTAAACGACATGACTTTTGTGGTCAACAAAGCACCATCCAAGTTTTTGGATTTGCTTTTTTTCGCGAACACCACTGGTACATTCCCAAAATATTGGGCAGCGATTGCTGCGATTCCAATTCCAGATGCCTCGATGGTTAAAATTTTATTGATGGAAGTGTCTGGAAACAAACGGCGGAATTCCTTTCCAATTTCTTGCATCAATACAATATCCATTTGATGGTTTAAAAAACTATCTACTTTTAGAATATTACCCTCTTTTAATTTTCCATCTTTTAGAATTCGCTGTTTTAACAGTTCCATAATACCACATATCGCCTGTCTGGCCAGACGATTTACTCCTTTCTAAAATCATAGCAATCAAAAACTGGCTATTTATCATAATTATTCTGTATTGTAACACTTTTTTCATCAAAACACAACATAAAACACATATTTTCTCAATAATTTGAGCAAATCCCCTTGTCGTTTTTTTATTTTGCCAGTATAATGAAATTATTAAAATGATATTAAGGAGTTATGTATGAAAAAAAGTAATGATGCATCGACCCAAAACATCTATTGTTTAGACGGACGTGTGCCTTTGTTAAAGGCGATTCCGTTTGGATTACAGCATGTTTTAGCAATGTTTGTTGCGAACATCGCTCCCATTATGATTGTAGCAGGGGTTGGCAACCTTACTGCCGACCAAAAAGCAATGCTGATCCAAAATGTAATGTTTATTGCCGGGCTTGGCACTTTAGTCCAGCTTTACCCGCTTTGGAAAGTAGGCGCTAAGTTGCCGATTGTGATGGGGATCAGTTTTACATTTGTAACAATCCTCAGTTATGTAACGGTTACTTACGGCTATGCTGCGGCAGTGGGCTGCACTATTGTTGGCGGTATCATTGAAGGGACATTGGGGCTGTTCGCGAAATATTGGAGGAGAATCATTACTCCAGTGGTATCTGCCTGTGTTGTCACCACGATTGGATTTTCTTTGCTGAGTGTAGGCGCAACTTCGTTTGGTGGAGGTTCTGGCGCCGCCGATTTTGGTTCCGCTCAAAACCTGATTTTAGGTACTGTTACACTGATAAGCTGTATCTTATTTAATATTTTCGCCAAATCCTTTTTCAAACAACTATCGGTTTTATTCGGCTTAGTTGTAGGTTATGTATTGGCGATTTTTATGGACAAGGTGGATTTTTCCGCTTTGGCTGACACACAAATTATTTCTGTCCCACGCATCCTTCCATTTATGCCAGAGTTTAACATCAGCGCCATTATTGCGGTAACCGTTATCTTTTTGGTATCCGCGACTGAAACTATTGGGGATATCTCCGCCCTGTCCATCTCCGCATTAAAACGTGACGCTACCGATAAGGAATTCAGCGGCGGTTTGGCATGTGATGGCTTTTTGAGCTCGGTATCCGGCTTATTTGGTGGTATGCCAATTACTTCTTTCAGTCAAAACGTGGGGCTGGTTGCCATGACAAAGGTGGTAAACCGTTTTACCATTATGATGGGTGCCCTAATTATGATTTTATGTGGTCTGTTCCCTGTGGTGGGAGGCCTGTTTGCCACATTGCCAGAAGCGGTATTGGGTGGCTGTACCATTATGATGTTTGGCTCGATTGTGGTCAGCGGTATCCAGATGATTATCCGCGCCGGATTGACCGAAAAAAACACCATGATTGTAGTATTGTCTTTAAGCATCGGAATTGGATTTACTCAGGTTAATGGGTTGTTTAGTATCTTCCCAGAAATGGTGCAGGAACTGCTGCAGAGCAACTGTGTTGCCATCGCCTTTGTGGTAGCATTGATTTTGAACCTTGTTCTGCCAGAACATATGGGGAATAAACAGAAAAAAGAGGAAATAGCCGCAGAATCAGAACAGGAAACTGAATCCGAAGAAAAAGTAGAGACAACAAAATAATCCGTTCAAGCTCCTCCCTGAAAAGGGAGGGCTTTTTTATGGTTTCTATGAAAAAATAAGCTTCCTATTTGTATGAAAAAATAGGAAAATGCTGCAGAAATGGAATTCTATTGCCCTGTTACAGAATCGTATCGTAAAATTTTAGAGACTATACTGCGAGTTTATAAAAAGCCACTAATAATACCCAGTAAACAGACTGTCATAATCAGTGCAAGAAATTTTTCACAAAGGATACATGGTAATCCCAATTTGCTATTTTGGGAAGATGGCGATGATCAATTTACGAAATGAATTGATGTTATGATACAATACCTATATGGAACTGCACCAATGAAATGGGAATCACAATGGGGAACTTCCCTCTTTTGTATTGCAAGGAAGCTCTCTGAAATAGAGTGTTATTTCATTGGAAAACATGACAACCTTGGCAAACAGGTGTATAATGGAATAGATTTATAAATTCGTAGGGAGGCTAAAATATGAATATTGCAATCAAATCATATCAAATAGAGGATGTCCAACAGGCGATTTCCATTTGGAACGAAGTGGTAGAGGATGGGGTTGCTTTCCCTCAAACAGAACTGCTGACACCCGAAACAGGGCATGAATTTTTTTCCCAGCAATCCTATACTGGCATAGCCTATGAAGAAGGCAGTAACCAGATTGTTGGGCTGTATATCCTTCATCCAAACAATGTAGGGCGTTGTGGACATATCTGTAACGCAAGCTATGCGGTAAAATCTTCGATTCGTGGGCAACATATTGGGGAAAAATTAGTGAATCACTGCAAAGCAGAAGCCAAAAACCTGGGATTCCAGATTTTACAGTTCAACGCAGTAGTAAAAACCAATCTGCCAGCACTCCATTTATATCAAAAATTGGGGTTTACTCAGCTTGGTACCATTCCAAAAGGGTTCCGCATGAAGGACGGAAGCTATGAGGATATCATCCCCCATTACTGTATGCTATAAATGAAATCCAACAACAAAACCTCCATAGTAGAAAAAACTACTATGGAGGTTTTATGATATCCAAATCTTTTCGATTCAAAAATAATTTGTTGTTAACCAAAACCAATATTGAACGGACAGTATGACAAATCCTGAAACGACGCCATACTGGTAATCCCTTAAATTTTCATCATGACATTCCGCCCGCAAACGGATATCTTCCATTTAATCCTGTGGGAAATCTGTCAATTTATACAGGATTAGGTCCGCCTACCCGTTGCTTCATCCCCTGATTAGAACTATGCTTATACTAATACACCTTAATTTCTCCGATTGAACTGAAGATGGATTCCTTATAGAAAGAACAATCAAAACAATCTGGCGTTTTACCCATTATTGTTTCAATTCCTGTTCCAATTCGGCGGAAGGGTTAACATAAGCGGTCTGCTGATTTGTAAAAATCACCATCCCCGGCTTTGCGCCGTTTGGCTTTTTCACATATTTCACCAGGGTATAGTCCACTGGCACCAGCCTGCTTTCCCTTGCTTTGGAATGGTATGCCGCCAAGATACATGCTTGTTCGATGGTGCTATCCGGAATTTCTTTACCGTCACTGAGGATAATCACGTGAGAACCTGGGATATTTTTGGTGTGGCACCATAAATCATAGTTTTTTGCCTCTTTTAAAGTCAGGCGGTCGTTCTGTTTGTTATTACGTCCACACAAAATGGTAAATCCATCGGTGGACTGGTATTTTAATGGAGGCAGTGGCTTGGCATGCTTCGCGTTGCGGCGGGTATTTTTTAAATAGCCCTGCTCCATGAGTTCTTCGCGAATTTCAGCGATTTCCTGATCGGTCGAAGTACGGCTGACGGTATCAAACACACTGTCAATATAAGCTAGTTCCTGTTCCGACTGCTCCAGCAAACCAGTCAGCATTTTTTCTGCTGTAATCGCCTTTTTATAATCCGAATAATACCGCTGGGCATTTTGGGCAGGGGTAAGCATGGGGTCTAATAAAATCGTAACTGGTTTATTGTCGTCATAATAATTTTCCAGGGTAACCCTGGTTTCCCCTTTTTGAATCCGGTACAGGTTAGCGTTGATTAAATCCCCAAATAAGCGGTACTCATCCCGGTTCATGCTGTGTTCCAGTTCATTTCTTTGAATTTCCAGCTTACGTGAAATCCGTTCCGATGTATTCAGCAGCATCTTCAGTAGGTCGTGGGAACGTTGTTTCATCCGGGCAACCCTGTCCCGTTCTACATAAAAATAATCCAACAGGCTGCTGGCGGAATCAAACAGTTTTGCCTCTAAAAATCCGCCATACTGGGCAATGGGCAGGAAAGAAAAATCCTTCGGCTTTCCCTGGTCCAACAACACAGTAAATTTTGTGCGGTTATGGGTTAAAATATCCCGAATGTTGTCAAAGCACTGGCGCAGGCGCGCTGTTTGTTGCCCGGTTAAATCATCCCGCCGCAGTTCTGTGCCTCCTGTGGTGTAAAACGCCATTTCCCGGGATAAAATTGGGGAAATCCCCTGGATTGTACGCAGCAGCATTTTAGAAAGTTCCCCATTGGGCTGTTCATTCAATGCCTGGATCAGTTCATCATTGGTGCTGACCAATAAATTCTTTTTATCCTGTAATGGGGGTATAGTATAGGTCAAATTGGGCAGAATCATCCGCACGCCGGACATACTGGCGTCTACCCGCTTAATCGCATCTAAAATTTTACCTTCCTGGTTGATGACAATGATGTTGGAATGGCGTCCCATAATTTCCACCGCTATGGTCATTACCACCGTGTCACCCAGCTCGTTCGTGGTTTCAAAGTCCAGGTAAAGCACACGGTCCATTTCCAATTGCCGTACCGCAACCAGTTTTCCGCTGCCCAGATGTTTTCGCAGCAACATGCAGAACATAGGGGGAACCTTCGGGTTCTCTGGAGGATGGTTGGTAAAATGGATTCTGGCGTTGTCCGCATTGGCGGAAAGCAACAGCCTTCCAGAACCTCCTTTCCAGCGCAGCACAATGATAATCTCCTCCCGGGAAGGCTGGTGGATCCGGTCAATACGGGAGCCAAGGTATTGTTCTAATTCTGTTTTGATAGTCGATAAAAAAGCGCCGTCTAAAGCCATTGGTTTAATCTCCTAAATAAAGCACTGGATTTTGAAAATCCGCTAAGATAAATTCGGTTTGCGGGAACTCCTGTTCCAAACGCTGTTTCAAAGCGGGGCAAACTAGGTTTTCGGTGTCAAAATGTCCGGCGTCCACAAAGGTAAATCCACTGGAATGGGCATCCAGCAAAATGTGGTGTTTTGCTTCCCCTGTCACCAGGGCATCCGCACCGGCCTCCATTGCAGGATACAGGGCAAAATCTCCACCACCGCCTAATACCGCCACTTTTTGGACGGGACGGTTCCCCACGGTATAACGTAATCCGTTGGCATCTAATGCCTGTTTCACATATTGGGCAAACGAATCTGGCTCCATAGGATGGGATAGCTCGCCAATCCTACCCATTTCTTCCCCGCCTTCCAGGAGGGAAACCTGCTGCAAACCCAGTTTTTCCGCCAGCACATCATTCACGCCGCCTTTCGCCTTGTCCAAATTGGTGTGGGCAGATATTACGCTGATGCCATGCTGCGCCAACAGGTAAACAGGGCTGTCTGCCATCAATTTTTTCAATGGATGGAAAATAATTGGATGGTGGGTAATAATCAGTTCCGCTTTTAACTCGATTGCCTGCTGAATTACCTCTTTGGTAGCGTCCAACGCAATTAAGGCGCAGGTAACGTTGCGCTCCCCATCCCCCACCAGGAATCCGGCATTATCAAAGTCCTCCTGGGTATCAAAAGGGGCAAAAGAGTTGATATACATTTCCATTTGTTTTACAGTAGCCATATAATCCTCTCCTATTCTGTCACAGGATGGTTGAGATAATCTGTTAACGACTCCACCAGCTGTTGAATCTGTTCCTGTTTTTCATTTTTTTGCTTCGCATGCTCCAGCCCATGCAGCATACGGGTATATTTTTTCAGCTGGCGCTGGAGATATTCCTGTCCATCCTTAGTGGAGGGCGGTATTTTTCCCGCCACAGCCTGAAAGTCAGATAATTCTAAGGTTTGCCCAGTGTATTCCACCGCCATGACGCAGTAAGTGTGGGTAGGTTCTAAAACCGGAATTTCTTTTTGGATGGTAAAGCCGTTGTAGGCAAGCCATTTCCGCAGCTTGTCCACAAAGGTCATGGGCTGGAGGACCAACCGTTTTCCCGGCTGGAATACCCATTTTGCCGGTTGGATTAAATCCGCAATCAGTTCTCCCCCCATGCCGCACATAATAATTGTATCCACTGTTTGGGGGATTTGCTCCAACCCATCGGATAAAACTGTGGTGACCGACTGCTCCAATCCATAACGCTGTATCAACGCCTTTGCTTGAGAAAGGGGCTTTTCGTTTACATCCGAAGCATATACATGTTTCGCTTTCCCCTCCATCACCAAATGGGCCGCCAACATGCCGTGGTCGCATCCAATATCCGCCACAATTGCCCCTGGGCGTACCAGGCTGGCGGCAGCGGCCAACCGTTGATCCAACACAAATTTTCGCATTTTGTCCCTCCGTAAACAGCTTCATTTTGTTTCTTTGTTATTATAGCATAATCTTTGCGTTCTGTCATCCAGCCTATTCTTGATTGCCCAGTTCACAAACATCAATTGAAAAATCCGTGTAATCCCGGTAACATAAATTTAGCCCTACATTCTTTGGAACTCCAGCCACCCTTCCAGTACAGCTGTACTGCCAAATGGTATAGGGCTGGACAATATCCGGCGGTTCTATTTGATAATCTGCCACCCATCTGGCACAGCAATGTTCCGAACACATTTTCAGCCCCTGATTCCACCGATGGGAAAAATCAAAAATAGAAGGGAAATATCCCTCCAGTTTTACCTTCATGGCAAACGCAAAACAAACACCGTTAATTTGTTCCTGGTCCATCCCCAAATGCCATAAACGGCTGCAATCATACGCAACAGGGTAACAGACAGGAATGGACTGGATGGATTTCAAACAAAATTCAGCCTCCCTAAATGCTTCATCCGCGTTTGCCGCCTGACCACAATGGTAGATGCCAATGGGGATGCCATTGGAAACCGCCCCCATTCCGTTTTGATACAGCTGGTTATCCTTTCTACAACCAATTCCGGAGCATAGCATAGCAAACTGGATTCCCTGATATTTTACCAACTCCCAATCAATTTTTCCCTGGTATTGGCTTACATCAATTCCTTTCCGCTCCATAATCCCCCTCCTTTGTAAAAATCCCCTATTAGTAAGATATGCCAATAGGGCTAGATTTGCCTGTTTTGCTGTGTTATAATAGGGACAAACAATGAATTAGGAGAATTTGATGGAACGTATTTTCACAACAGTGATTTCCCAACAGCAGGATGGTCAAACGGTAGCATCTATTTTAAAACAGCTTGGCTTTTCCAACGGCATGGTACGCCGACTAAAACGCATCCCCAACGGTATCCAGCTAAACGGGAAACATGCCAAAACCCCTGATATTGCCCAAACCGGCGATCAGCTCCGATTAGTTTTGGAAAC
The DNA here is from genome assembly GCF_014297275.1 of Clostridium facile. Lineage (NCBI taxonomy): Bacteria > Bacillati > Bacillota > Clostridia > Eubacteriales > Clostridiaceae > Clostridium > Clostridium facile. The sequence goes on along the minus strand of NZ_JACOQK010000001.1, from coordinate 524,049 downwards.
CGCTGATGCTGTTTCGGAACATATTGTGCCGGTAAAAGGTGAACTGGATATTGTTTACGAGGATTTGGATTTACTGATTTTAAATAAACCGGCGGGAATACCTGTCCATCCATCCCAGGGGCACTTTGAGGATAGCCTGGCAAACCGGGTGATGGCATACTACCAAAACCAGGGGCTTAACTTTGTGTTCCGGGCGGTAAACCGTTTGGATCGAGGGACGTCCGGTTTAATGGCAGTGGCAAAACATTCATTTACCCAAGACGCCCTTTGCTCCCAAATGGGGGAAAAACTGATGCAGCGCAGCTACCTTGCAATTGTGTGCGGTACACCCCAGCCTGCATCTGGAACCATCCGCCTGCCCATTGCCCGGGAAGAAGGCAGCACCATTAAACGGATTGTCAGCCCAAACGGGGTGGAAGCAATTACCCATTACCAGACAATCCGCTCCAACAATGGATGCAGCCTATTGCGGATTCAGTTGGAAACCGGGCGTACCCATCAAATCAGGGTTCATTTTTCCCATTTAGGCCATCCATTGGCAGGGGATTTTTTGTATGGTACCCAACTTCCAGAACTTCCACAAGGGCATGCCCTTCATTCAGAACAGCTAAAATTATACCACCCTATTTTGCGGAAATGGATGGTATTTACTGCCCCATTGCCAAAACCACTACAACAGTTGATTGATTAGGAGGATATTGTGACACAACAAGAACAAACCATTTTACAACAGCTCCCTTCCCTTTTATTGAGCTGGTACGACCAACAGGCAAGAATCCTACCTTGGCGGGAACAGCCTACGCCATACCGTGTGTGGATTTCCGAAATTATGCTGCAACAAACCCGTGTGGAGGCAGTAAAGCCTTATTTTGAACGGTTTGTAACTACCCTGCCCACCATTGCCGACCTAGCCAATGTGGATGACCAGCTTTTATTGAAATTGTGGGAAGGTCTGGGATATTATAACCGCGCCCGCAATTTAAAGCGGGCAGCTAAGTTTGTAGTAAAAGAATATGGTGGGGAACTGCCAGCGGATTACCAGGCATTATTAATGCTTCCTGGCATTGGAGCATATACAGCGGGGGCCATTGCATCCATTGCGTTTCATATTCGTCGCCCTGCTGTAGATGGAAACGTTTTGCGGGTGATTTCCCGTATCCTGGCGAAAAAAGATGATATTACGTTGCCAAAAGTAAAAGAAAATGTAGAAGAAATGATAACAAAAATTTTGCCAGAACAACGGGTGGGGGATTTTAACCAGTCCTTAATGGAGTTGGGCGCTACAGTCTGCCTTCCCAACGGGGAACCTCTTTGTCAAACCTGTCCTGTCCAAGCTATTTGCCAGGGATATCAACAGGGTATCGCTCCAGAGCTTCCCATAAAAACAAAAAAAGCGGATCGAAAAATCCAGGATAAAACCATCCTACTATTGCTGTGTAATGGCAAAGTAGCAATCCGCCAAAGGGAAAACAAAGGGCTTCTAGCTGGACTATGGGAATTTCCAAGCATTGATGAAAAAAGAAACAAAACCCAGCTGGAAAGGGAACTGATCCAACAGGGCTATCTGGTTTCGTCGATCCATCCAGTTGGGAAAAGCAAGCATATTTTCAGCCATATTGAATGGAGGATGAACGGCTATCTGGTCCGCCTGAATTACCCTGTGCCGGAATTCACCTGGGTAACCGAGGAGGAACTCCAAGAGCAGTACCCTTTGCCAACTGCCTTCAAGTTTTACCAACAAGCACTGGAAGAAGATATACAAACCAGTCTGTTCCAATAGGATAATGCAATATTCCAAAAGTAATCATTGAAAAATAATAGCTTGATATTCGCAGGAAAGATAGAAATGGAACCAGAAAACTTTTGTTCTGTTGATAAAAACATAAATTCGTTCAAGAAAATGTCATTCGGTTATTTGGTATGACAGGATGGTGGTTGTTATGATTTCTGTACTAATCGGTATTTTGGTGATGTTTATCTTCAAAATAGTCGAAATCTGCAAAGACAATATCCCGCCCAACAGATACGCAATACATACGCTTTGATGCAGAATTTTTGTTTTCAGACGGATAAAACAAAAGAGGAAATTATCGCGGCATTAATCTGCCATTCCATATATGATATTTTCGGCTATAATTATGACCCACAAACAGATATCATCTACTTTTTTGATCAACTCATACTAGGATACGATACCCGCTATCAAATTATTTTTTTGAATGTGACCAGTTTACCTGTTTAAAAATATCCCAGCAAAATCATTTTTACTTCAAAAATAATTTTCTCTACCATCAAAATGAATTTTGGATCAAAAAACTGGATACTAAGCCAATCCCCTATTTTCCGTCTTAAAGTTAGAAAAGCTTTTGACACTACCTTGAAAAACCCTATTGTTTTTGATACAATCAAGGTAGCAAAGATAAAAACACAGCCTGGTTGGTAGTCCAGGCGCAGCGATGATGCTGCCAGTAGCCCTCCTCCTTGGTCGTCCCTTCTTTGTGCTATTTTATTGTTTAAGGAGGGCTTGCCAATGGGCACAATATCCAAATTCACTGTTCTGTTTGAACCCCCTTTTTGGGTGGGTATTTTTGAGCGGCAGCAGGGGAACCATTACGAGGCTTGTAAAATTATTTTTGGAGCCGAACCAAAAGAGGGAGAAATCTATGAGTTTTTCCTTCATCACTGGGATTCCCTGCGGTTTAGCCCAGCAATTCAAACCGAGGCGGTAAAACAGCAAAGCCATAACCCGAAACGCCTGCAACGGCAGATTCAAAAACAGTTACGCCAAACCGGAGTTGGTACAAAGGCGCAGCAGGCGTTCAAACAGATGCAGGAACAGGGCAAGCAGGAACGGTGTATCCGCAACCGTCAACGGAAACAGGAGCAAAAAGAACTTGTTTTCCAACAAAAACAACAAAAGCGGAAAGAAAAACACAAAGGGCATTAACCCACAAAAAATACTGGCAGTCATTACGACTGCCAGTATTTTTGATACTGCCGTTTTTATAACCTTATCATAAATGAAGCGAAAATCATCATGGTAAACTTTTTGTATAGCACCAAAATGTTAGTAATGCTGACTTTCCATGTTTATAAGCAATGACTGTCTAGTAGGTTATGCTTCGTAATATTGGATTGAAAGCCACACTGATATATTTTTCACTGTACTTTAAGATTATTGCGATGTTTTTATAGGATTGTTTTTGATTGTTTCAAAACTTTCCCTCTGACAGAACCAAAATGGATTCAATTTTACTCTAATGTAAACAGCCAGCCCTATTGAAATGAGGCTGGCTGTTTTTTGTTATGTTTATTAATCCATGATGTCTACATCTTCGCCACGCAGGATTTTATTGATATTGCGTACTGCACACATTTTTCCGCACATGGTACAGGTGTCTTCCCGTTCCGGAGTGGATTCCGCACGGTATCTTCTTGCTTTTTCTCCGTCCATGGCCAGCTCAAACTGTTTTTCCCAGTCCAGGTTGCGGCGTGCTTCGCTCATCTGGTAATCCCAGTCTTTCGCACCCTTTACCCCTTTGGCAACATCAGCGGCATGGGCGGCAATTTTAGAGGCGATAATCCCCTCTTTTACATCGTCTACAGTTGGCAGGCGAAGATGTTCTGCCGGTGTCACATAGCAGAGGAAAGAAGCTCCATAAGTTGCGGCAATTGCACCACCAATGGCTGCGGTAATATGGTCATACCCTGGAGCGACATCGGTTACCAAAGGCCCTAACACATAAAAAGGCGCCCCTTTACAGATGGTCTGCTGAATTTCCATATTCGCACGAATCTGGTTCAAAGGCATATGTCCTGGCCCTTCAATCATTACCTGGACGTTCTTTTCCCACGCCCGCATGGTCAGTTCGCCCAAGGTAACCAATTCCTCAATTTGAGAAATATCTCCCGCATCTTCGATGCTTCCTGGACGGCAGGCATCCCCCAGGCTTAAAGTAACATCGTATTGCTGGCAAATATCCAAAATTTCATCAAAATGCTCATAAAATGGGTTTTCGTTCCCTGTCAGCTCCATCCACGCAAAAATAATGGAACCCCCACGGGAGACGATATTGGTATGGCGTTTTGCCTGTTTAAAACGCTTTGCGGTTTCTTTGTTGATGCCACAGTGGATGGTCATAAAATCCACACCATCTTCGGCGTGCATTTTTACAATATCAATCCACTGCTGGGAGGTAATCGCTTTTAACGCTTTATTATAATATACCACAGCGTCATAAATTGGCACAGTACCCAAAACAGCTGGACATTCGGCGGTTAATTTTCTGCGGAACACCTGGGTATCGCCAAATGAACTTAAATCCATAATAGCTTCCGCACCCAAATCAACAGCGGTCATTACTTTTTTCATCTCAACATCTAAATCCAGGCAGTCCTTAGAGGTTCCTAAATTAACATTGATTTTTGTTTTTAGTTTGCTGCCAATCCCATGAGGTTTTAAACAGGTATGGTTTTTGTTTGCAGGGATTACTACCTGGCCTTTCGCAACCAGTTCCATTAACTCTGTTTCCGGAATCTGTTCCTCTTTGGCAACAGCCGCCATTTCTTTGGTGATAATTCCTTTTTTTGCTGCATCCATCTGTGTTGTATACACGGCAAAACATCCTTTCTTTCATTGCATGGTTTGGATTTTTAAACTCTGCCGAGCAAATGGCGGAGTATCACCGGGCATAAAAAAACAATACCCAGCTTTGCCACCGCAAAGAAGGTATTGCTGAAATACAACCTATATCCCTACGCTGGCATTATCCAAATCAGGTTCTTAGGGTCGAAGTTTGATTACTTCCTCTCAGCCTGCCATACAAGCTCCCCCTGTTATTCAGTTCTGTCCATTAGCCTACCACAGTACCAAAAAATTGTCAAGTAAAATAGAAAAACCCGGGATAAAAATCCCGGGTAAAAGGTATCAAAAAAAGAAATTATTCTTCTCTCATTTTAGCGAAGCATTCGCTGCAATAAACTGGACGGTCTTCACGTGGTTGGAAAGGAACTTTTGCTTCTCCACCACAGGAAGCACAGGTTGCAGTATACATTTCTCTGCTTGCCTTGGATGCGTTTTTACGGGCATCACGGCAGCTTTTACATCTTTGTGGTTCATTAACAAACCCTTTTTCAGCGTAGAATTCTTGTTCACCAGCGGTAAAAACAAATTCTGCTCCACATTCTTTACAAGTTAATGTTTTGTCTTCGTACATTTGAAAAACCTCTCTTAAATAACAATAATATTTGCCCCAGACGGATTCGCACCATCACCTTTGAAAAAACAACGCTCTGCTTTAAGCTACCGGGCCATGGATGATATAGGACATGCGCTAATTTACTAAAAACTTTAGCTTCTTCCGGATTCGAACCAGGGCATTGTCAACCGACTTTTTTGGTACATGCAGCCGTTTTGACATCGCATCGTAGCTGTAGCCTTGCAGATACAAAAACAAGGTTTCCTTCTCAAACGAAGACAAAAGTATTTTGATTTGCCGGTTCATTTCCTGTTGTTTTTCTTTGGCAAGAAACAACAACTCAGGGTCTGCCGGCTCAGAAGAATCCACTACAATAGATTCTTCCAAAGGAAGGGATTGGTTCAGCAAACTATGTTTTTTTGCAGCCGCACTTTGAGCTGCTTTTAAAATCCTGTTGCGGATACAAGTACTGGCATATGTCTGGAACGAAGTATCTCGATCCAACTGATAGGTGCGAATTGCGTCTAGCAACCCAATCAACCCTTCTTGGATCAGGTCTTCCTGCTCCATTCCGTCCACATGGAACTTGGATGCAAGTTTTACAACAAGCCCCATATAGGTTTCCACCAATCGCCCTGCTTCTGATTCAGTCAGATCATTGGCTTGAAAAGCATCTGGATTGTATGGATGTTCCATAGAATTTTGCCTTACCTTCCTATGATTTACCCTTATCATACCTTATTCCGTGATAATTGTCAAGTTTTTTCTTTCCAGATAAGCTGCACAATTTTGACATGTTTTACGATAAAATTTACATATATATGATTATTTTATTATTAATTCTAAAATAAAACATAAAAATAAGGGTGATTTTCTAAAAAACTGTCTCATATAAGACAGTTTTATGATTATATAAAATCAATTTGTTGTTTTGTTTTGATTGATAGGGCAACGGATTTTTTAAAATGTTTTCATGAAATAAATCAAAAAATATGGTATACTAATAAAATATGTATTTTACCATCAGAGCTTAACTTTGCTTTCTGATGTAATTTTAACCAATCGAAGGAAATGAATATGAAGTTTATCCTAGTATCTTTAAACGCCAAGTTCATCCATTCCAATTTGGCAATCCGAAGTATACAAAAATATACACAGCTACATACTGGCATTATGCCAGAAATACGGGAATACACCATCAACCAGCCGGAAGAGCTGATATTACGGGAATTATTTGAGGAACATCCGGATATTGTGGGCTTTTCCTGTTACATTTGGAATATTGATATGATTTTGCGCCTTGTGGTGCAGTTAAAACAAGTTGCTCCTGATATAACTATTGTATTGGGAGGACCGGAAGTGAGCTACAACTCCAAAGAACTACTAGAATCCTATCCAGTGGATATGGTCATCCGTGGTGAAGGGGAAAAAACCTTTGCGGAATTGGTACAGGCTCTTCAGAATAAGGTCAGTCTTGACAGTGTAAAAGGGCTAACATGGAAAATTGGTTCCCAATTGGTCGAGAACCCTCCTCAACCCCCTTTGCGTTTGGATGATATCCCATTTGTTTATGACGATGAACGGATGGCACAGTTCCAAAACCGGATTATCTATTATGAATCTTCCCGCGGCTGTCCATATCAGTGCGCTTACTGCCTCTCCTCTATCGAAAAGGGGGTAAGGCTGCTTTCGGAGCAACGGGTGGAACAAGATTTACAGTTCTTTTTGGACCATCGGGTGAAACAGGTTAAATTTGTAGACCGTTCGTTTAACTGCAACAAGCATCACGCCCTGCATATTTGGAAATATGTAGCGGAACATGATAATGGCATTACCAATTTCCATTGTGAAATCAATGGGGATACACTGGATGAAGAATCTATTTCCTTTTTACAAACCGCAAGAAAAGGGCTCTTCCAGTTTGAAATTGGCATCCAGACCACCAACGAAAAAACCTTGAAGGAAATCCACCGAAAAAATAACTTTGACCGAATTGCCCAGGTAGTAGCTGCCTTGCAGAAAAACAAAAACATCCACCTTCATCTGGATTTAATTGCCGGGCTTCCCCATGAGGACTATCACAGTTTTGGAAAATCCTTTAACGATGTATACGCTTTGCATCCGGATCAATTTCAATTGGGATTTTTAAAACTGCTAAAGGGGTCGGATTTAGAGCGGCGCCAAAAAGAATTGGGGATTACCTGTCGGAAAACTGCTCCATATGAAGTCCTCTTTACCAGATGGCTGCCATTTGAACGGACCTTGCAACTAAAAATGATAGAGGAAATGGTGGAGCAATATTACAATTCTAACCGTTTTAAAGCCTGTATCCGCTATTTGGAGACCCTATTCCCTACCCCGTTCTCCCTATATGAGAACTTAGCAGGATTCTACCAGAAAAAAGGCTACCACAAGGTTAGCCATACCAAAGAACAGGCATATACTATTTTATATGAATTCCTAATGGAACTCCCCAAAGGAAATTTGGAATATTTCCAGTGGCTGGCGAAATTCGACCTGTACTCCCACGAAAAGGCGAAAAAAATCCCGTCTTGGATTCCAAACGACCTAACCACAGAACAAAAACAGCCAATTTACCAGTTCTATAACCAGCCGGAAAATATCAAAACCTATCTTCCAGACTACCAAAACCTGAACGGGCTACAGATATATCGAATGGCACATTTAGAAAAATTTCCTTTTCATCCCCTTACAGGCCAACAGCAAGAATGTTACCTCCTGTTTAACTACCGCCAAACAGACCTGCTAGGGAATGCCCTTGTCATAGAATTACCAGTAGAACAGATTGAAACAGAAATGGAGAATTAATCAATGGGATTTATCGGAGATAAATTGGAACAATGGAAAGAAAAAAGACGGATTCGGGAAGAAGAACGGGAACTTTACCCATTTGGAAAGCCAAAAGAACAAAGTCGTTTTATTGTGTTAGGCGGATTTGGCAGGCGGCATAAACAAAACCTGGCCAATGTCCAACAGGCAGTACAAGAACTGGGGTTTGATGACAAAGTACTCTACCTTAGCGATAATCGGGATATTGTACGCTATGGTGTATTATATACCCCAGCTTTGGTCGTAGACGGAACCGTGGTTTCCAAAGCGGAATTTCTTTCGGTAGAAGAAGCAAAAGATTATATTACCGAAGCGTTGCAAAATGAAAACTCTCCTTCTGATAGCCTGGAAGGGACGGAAGAAGAGCTATAGCCGTTTGCCGTTGTCCGGATTCAGGAATCAGAACGTTACTTTGGCAATATTCATCAAATCAGGGTTGATTTCGGTGGTTTAAACGTAAAATTTCTAGTTGCGTTTGCTGTCTTTACTCCGTAAATCCTTTTACGTAGAAATTTGCTGCAGAGCCTAAATTTCCCGTAAGTAATCAAAAACTGTACAAAACTATCAAATAGAAAAAACCGGTATCTTTTGAGCATTACTCTCAAAGGTACCGGTTCTATTTTTTACAAGTTTGGTTTCTATGTTACTGAAGGGTCGAAAAGCAAAATGGAAACAGTTTCTAGATCTAGGTTCCGCTGTCAAAGGTAAAACCAATTTCCCTACTGTAGTACAAATTTTATTATCTCAATATAATCGAACATTCCCTTTCTATCTATCAAATCCTGCTGGTAAACATTTAACCTGCTGTATTTTCCGTAAGATACCCCAGTGAATCTAGAATATACTGTATTTCGTCTGGATGGGCGGAGGAACAGGCGTAAATCACCGTATTATTTTGATACAACACAAGGCTGTAAACTCCGTTTTGTGTGATGGCAAACTGTTTTCCTCCGCCAGGCAGTTCTGTTTCATGTTCAGCACGCTGGTCAAACTCCAATTCCGGTGCAATATCGTATGAGATACGGTTATACACCCCATCGGTTGTTTCTCCATCCGAATATTCGTAAAACTCAAAGGTTGTTTCCCCTTTTACGCCAGCCACCACATTGGTGAGTTTGTGTTCATCATAAAACCAGTAGGTTGTGGCTATGTTTGCGGTTTCAAACCCTTTGTCAGACAAAGCCGTATGTACATCTGAAAAGTGAAGGTTTCCGGTGATGGATGGCGGCTGTATACTGGTGGTTTGATGATTTATAAGCTGTGTAGCAGCCAAATGGCTTACGATGAAAAACAAGAGAAAGATACTACCTACCACTGTGCACGCAATAATCCGTTTCCCTCTATGTTTGGATTTCTCCCTTTCATACTTTATCGCAAGTTTTTCCGCCATCCGTTCCTCCATAGGATGGTTTTGCCTGTAAACTTTCCCCACTACCACAAGAGCAATATTGATGAAGGCAAGGATAATATTGCCGGCAAAGATATACTGTTCCTTGTTGGCAAAAGGGATGATGATGCCAAACTCAGCAAGTATCAATGCGGCAAGCCCCGGTAAAGTGCTAATCCCATACCAGCGTAACAGTTTCCTTATTTGTTCAGGATCTTCCGCCTTTTCCGCCAGATAGTGAAATATCCTCCTCTGGTTTTTTTGTAACCTGGTACGGGAAGTTCCCACCAAAGGTTTGTTGGCAAAATGGCGTAATGCCTCGCCAAAGGTCACGCCAGCCTGATTTAATGCTTCCTTAAAAATCCAAAATGAGCAGAATAAATTTATCGGAACCAAGAGAATGGAAACGATGATATTAAATTCCAAGGTATCCATATAGAAAACTCCCATCCTTTATCAGTGATAATCCCATTACAGGAATTGATAAGCCTATTATATCTCTTTGGCAGCATAAAATCTACCATTCATGCTGGAAATAAAAATTTAAAATATCAGTATGGCATAGAATCAGAAACGATAAAGGGCGTAAACCAACTTTTACAAAAGCATTGAACAAAGCTTCTATCAGTAATCCTACCAAATATACCAGATAAAAAATTTCGGTCAAAAACAAAGGCGGCATGGCAAAACACCACACCGTCTCTAATAAAGCCAATATTCTATAGAATAAATTTCCTTTCCAATCCACTTTCCGAAAACAGAATTTTTGGGGTTAATAGTTTATTACATGTAATTCAAAATAGGCTTGTGGATGGGCACATACAGGGCAAACTTCCGGCGCCTTATCCGAAAAGTGGATATGGCCGCAGTTCCGGCAAATCCATGCGTATTCCCCATCTTTTTCAAACACTTTGCCATTCTGCAGATTTTCCAGTAAAGTAGTGTACCGTTGTTCGTGGCTTTTTTCAATCTCCGCCACCCCACGGAACATATTGGCGATTTGAGGGAAGTTTTCTTCTTCCGCTACTTTGGCAAATTCAGCGTACATCTCTGTCCACTCATAATTTTCCCCAGCAGCAGCATCCCGCAAACATTCATCCAACTGTGGAATCCCCTGGTTTAGCAGTTTAAACCACAGTTTCGCATGGGCGCACTCATTATGGGCTGTTTCCTCAAAAATGGCCGCAATTTGTTCATACCCCTGTTTCCTCGCCTGGCTGGCATAGTAGGTGTACTTATTGCGAGCCTGTGATTCACCGGCAAAAGCAGTTAATAAATTCTGTTCTGTTTTTGTTCCTTTTAGATTCATACGAACACCTCATCATATGCCGGTTACAGGTTACTCCTGTAATCAGCTATTTTTTACCGAGGCACAGTGTTCACAAACACATTTAATGCTTACATCACAACTGACAATCTGGTGGAATCCTTCTCCTTTAATTGCTGAAGTTAAATCCAGTTGCTTAGGATCAATCTGGAAATCGAACATTTCGTTACATTTCACACATATTGCGTGATAATGAGGGGTAATATTGCCGTCAAAACGGTCTGGTGCCCCTGCTACTTCAATCTTTTGGATCATCCCAAGTTCAGCCAGTTGGTTTAAATTGCGGTAAACTGTACCTAAGCTAAGATTAGGATGCTCTTTTTTTAAAGAAGAATACACATGATTTGCAGTAGGATGCACTAAATTTTTCTTTACATAGTCCAGGATAATCTCCCGCTGTTTTGAGTATTTCATCGTAGTTCTCCTTGTCTCGATAATAATTACAATAATAATTACTAATATAATACAATATTAAAATATCCTTGTCAAGATTTTTACACTTGTAAATTTTTCCTGCTGGACAAACCCTTTTTTGTCCAGTATAATAATAGGGATTAGAAATTTAGTTTAAGGAGAATGTTATGGAACTGAATTATTTAAATGCTTCCGGAAAATCAGCTGTTACCGGAAACCCACCGTTGAAAGAAATCCTAAATGCAATCCAAGCATTTGAGCAAAACTTGGAGGAACATCAGGAAATCGCCTTAAAATTAGGTGGATTTGGGCAATCCCTGACCATGTTTGCGGAAGAAATCCAATGTATCAACGATAATATGATTCTCTTTAAAGGGGTATCCCCCCACGGCGAAGCCTGTACCTTAATCCAGCACATTAGCCAGGTAAACTTTATCCTTGCGGCTGTGCCAAAATCCAGGGATGCCGAAACCGCCCGCAGAATCAAATTTATGATCTAGCTACCAGTTTATTGCATTGTATGGTATTTCGTTTCAAATGGGGTTTTATATAGAAGAATTTGATTTTTTAGATTACTGCCCATTTATGAATCAATACAATAACATCAAACGACTGATGAAATAATACGGTAACGCCAATATGAGAAAAAGCGTATGTATTTTCTAATACATACGCTTTTGTTTTGATAGAAAGTTGATGAAAAACTTATTTAAGGCAAGCGGTGGATACAGTTGACAGGGCATTGCTCAATACATTCCCCACAGGAAGTACATTTTTCATAATCAATCCTGGCAATAAAGTTCTCCACATGGATGGCATCATATTGACAGGTACGTTGACATTTTCCACATCCAATACATCCGTTACTGCACACATTCATAACGGCCTTACCACGTTGCGGGTTATTACAAGCTACAACAACAGGCTTATTCACCGGTTTTAAATGGATTAAATTTTTGGGACAGGTGTCCACACATCTACCGCAGGAAATACAGGTCTCCTCATCCACCCAGGCAACCCCGTCCTGTAAGGAAATCGCTTCTACTGGGCAGATTTTGCTGCAATCCCCATAGCCCAGGCAACCATAAGCACAAGCTTTGTCACCGGAATACAGCTTAGATGCTGCCTGGCAGGTCAGTTCCCCCTGGTAATCATATTTGGAATGGGTTGCATGGAGGTTTCCGTTACAATGGACATAAGCGGCTTTTTTCTCAATAGCCCCTGCTTCTACCCCCATAATTTCCGCAACCTGTTTGGCTACACTGGGTCCCCCTGGAACACACTGGTTTGGCGCAGCCCCGTTGGCAACCGCTTTTGCATAGTCATCACAGCCACTATAACCACAAGCACCACAGTTGATACCTGGTAGACAATCCCGGATTTTTTCTACCTTTTCGTCCTCTTTTACCCCTAAGAATACCGAGGCGATGGAAAGCAGCAACCCCGCTAGTAACGCAAGCCCGATGAAAATAAGAATTGGCAGGAAATATAATTCAAACATCTTTTCTCCCTCCTAACCAAAAATATTTTCGATGATGCCGCCAAATCCCATAAAAGATACCGCTAAAATAGAGGCGGCGATCAGGGTAGATGGCATGCCACGGAACGATTTTGGAATATTGCAGTTCTCCAGCTTTTCCCGGATTCCACTAAACAGCACCAAAGCCAGCAAAAAGCCGATGCCCGCGCCAAACGAGTTAACCAGGGATTCCAACAGAGTATATTGGCTATCAATATTCAAAACAGTCACACCAAGTACAGCGCAGTTTGTGGTAATCAAAGGCAGGTAAACCCCCAAAGCGTGGTACAATGGTGGCAAAAACCGTTTCACCACAATTTCAACCAGCTGCACAAACATGGCGATAATCAAAATAAACGCGATTTTATTCAGGTACTCCAGCCCAAATGGTTTGAGCAGGTACATATAAACCGGATAGGTGATCAGAGTAGACATTACCATAACAAAGGTTACGGCAAGGCTCATCCCTACGGCGGAATTCAACTTTTTAGATACCCCTAAAAACGGGCAGATCCCCAAGAATTTCGCCAATACAAAGTTGTTGACAAAGATGGCGCTGAAAAAAATCATTAACATGTTTTCCATTATTCAGCACCTCCGCATCCATTGCACCCTTCACAGGATGGACAGGCTTTTTTCTTTTTGGCAACCTTGCCTTTGGTAAGTTTATTCACCACAGCAATGACAATCCCCATGACAAAAAATCCTCCTGCTGGGTTGATAAAAATCGTCATTGGAGGGATGGATTCTGGCAAAACCTGTAGATTAAACCAGGTACCAACCCCAAAAATTTCACGGATGGACCCAATCACTACTAAAGCCAGGGTAAATCCAAGTCCAGTTCCCAGAGCGTCAATCGCGGATTTCCCAACGGAATTTTTGCTGGCGAATGTTTCCGCCCGCATCAAAATAATACAGTTTACCACAATCAACGCCACATATAACCCCAACGCTTTATTTAAATCTGGAAAATACCGTTCTAACAAAAAGCCAATGATGGTTACAAATCCGGCAATAATGACAATATACGCTGGAAGCCGTACTTCCCCAGGAATGACTTTTTTCAGCAGCGAAATTACAATATTGGAACCAAGGAGTACAAACGTAGTTGCCAACCCCATACCAATTCCATTGGAAGCCGCTGTGGTAACAGCCAAAGAAGGGCACATGCCAATCATTAAAACCAAAACCGGATTTTCTTTGATTAAACCGTTGATAAAAATCTTCATGTTGGACATTATTGTCCCCCTCCTTCCTGTTCTTTCCCCTCTTTTACCAGGGATAATGCTTCTATTGCGGTATTTACACCAGTGGTAACCGCTTTCGAGGAAATGGTAGAACCTGTGATAGCATCTACATTTTCTCCGATTGTAGCGGTGCCCTGCAAGCCCGCGAACTGTTTGGTAAATTCGTCCCCTTCGGTTACTTTTGTCCCGATGCCGGGGGTTTCCTGGGCGCTGACAATCGCCACGCCTTTCACGCTGTCATCGGATTGGAACCCCACTACCAGTTCCATTTCTCCACCGTATCCAGTGGAGGTGACGCCAATCACATATTCGCCATTTTCGGTTTTCGCAGCTCCAGTTACTTCTTCTGGATAGTTGTCATTTAAAATTGTGGTGAGCTGGTCAGTACCCATCAGCTCGGTTGCCTTTGCGGTAGCGGCTTCGGATAAGCCCACAGTTTCCGGCAGTTTGGTGAGGTTGTACACCACTGATACCACGCCGGAAATTACAATCGCAATGGCAACTAATACCACAGTGGGACGGATAATATGTTTTGCTGTGTTTGCCATTATGATTTCCTCCCCACTGGTTTTAGTTTTGTGCCACGGTCAATAAATGGCACAACCATATTCATAATTAAAATTGCGAAGGAAACCCCTTCTGGATAGTTGCCGAACTGCCGAATCAACACTGTCATTACGCCACAGCCCAAAGCAAAAATAATCTTCCCTTTTGTGGTAATTGGCGAGGTAGCATAGTCGGTTGCCATAAAGAACGCCCCCAACATTAAGCCCCCTGCGAAAATCTGCTTTACTGGGTCTTCCCCTAACAAGAAGGAGAATGCAAATACGATTCCGATGTACACCAAAGGGGTAACTGGATTGATCACACGGCGGATGATCAAATAAACGCCACCGATAATTAGTGCCAAAGCACAGGTTTCTCCAATACATCCCCCTACATTTCCAAAAAACAGTTCTGAAACAGAATATTTACTCAAATCAACCAGAGGGGTTGCCCCTGCAATCGCATCTGGATTGCTGCTAAATACCGGAGCCTCCCAAGACGTCATCTGGGTGGTAAACCCAACCAGAAGCACAACCCTAGCGGCAATGGCTGGATTGGCAAAGTTCTGCCCAATTCCGCCAAACATCTGTTTTACCAATACAATTGCAATAAACGCACCGATTACTGTCATCCAAAGGGGAAAATTGACTGGTAAGTTCATTGCCAGCAAAAGTCCCGTTACCACAGCGCTTAAATCTCCAATGGTATTGCTGCGTTTCATTAATTTCCGGCACGCCCATTCAAAAAACACACAAGAGACAACCGAAACTGCAGTTACTGCTAAAGACCGTATCCCCAGCAGCACCGTCCCTGCTATCAAAGCTGGAACCAGTGCAATAATCACATCCAGCATAATGGAACGTGTCGTATTTTTCGCCCTAATATGCGGTGATGGCGACACAAATAAATTTTCCAACAAAGTTCACTCCATTCCAAATTTCTCTTATTTTTTCGTGGCTTTTTTCACCAGTTCTTTTGCCAACTGGTTTTTCTGCGCCAGATTCCTTTTTGCTGGACAGATATAGGAACAACAACCACAATTGATGCAAAGGTTCACCGAAAGCTTTTGCAATGCCTCCGCATTTCCCGCGTCATAAGCGATTTCCAAGCTCCGAGGCATTAGCCGCACAGGACAGACCTGGGAACACTTCCCACAACGAATGCAGGCAGTCGTTTCCGGCAGTTCCGCCATGGATTTGGAAAACGCCAAAATCGCGTTGTTGTTTTTGATAATCGGGGTGGATAAATCCTCAATTGCTACCCCCATCATTGGTCCACCACAGATAATTTTTTTTGGCTCCTTGGTAAAACCACCGCAAAAATCAATCACATCCTGGATGGAAGTCCCAATGGGGACACGCACATTTTGTGGGTTGGCGATACAATCCCCATCCACTGTCAAACGCTTCGCGGTCAATGGCATACCTGTTTCTAGATAGCGGCCCAGTTTGGAAATCGAGGTGACATTCATCACAATAACACCAACATCAGCTGGAAGCTGCCCCTCTTTTACAACCCTGCCTGTGGTGACATAAATCAGCACTTTTTCCGCCCCTTGCGGGTATTGTGAGGTCAAAGACATCACCTGTATCTCTGGAATGCTATCGGTCAATTGTCCCATCAATTGCAACGCCTGTTTTTTGTTGTCTTCAATGCCAATAATCACTTTTTTGATCCCAAGATAGGTCTGAATCTGCTGGATTCCCTTTACGATAGCAGAGGCGTTTTCAATTAATTCCCGGTTATCCGAGGTGATATACGGCTCACATTCCGCCCCATTAATAATAAGGGTATCCACTTTCCCTTCCTCAAATGAAAGTTTTGTATGAGTGGGGAATCCTGCCCCACCAAGTCCGACCATACCATTTTCATACACCGCCTGGATAAAATCCTCCTTAGTACGAATCACAGGGGGTTTTACGGTTTCGCTCACCGTTTGCAGGCCATCTGATTCAATCACCACAGAAGGGACGGAATTTCCTCCAAATGTAGTATAGTCTTTTAACGCAATTACCTTGCCCGAAACACTGGAATAGATCGGGGCAGAGAGTTGATCCCGGTTTTCACCGATTTTCTGTCCTAACTTGACCTCATCCCCCACTTTTACCAACGGAATACAGGGGGCACCCAAATGCTGTGTCATTACAATGGTAACTTGTTTTGGCGCAGGCATACGAACCGTTTCCATATCCGCCGTATTTTTATGGTGCTTTAACTTAACGCCCGGCAACCTTCTTATTGCTTTTTGGATAGACAAACCTTTCACTCCATTTCTATAAATAATAAAGCAAAATCCTCTGCAGCTTCTACAGAGGATTACCCCAAACAATCAAAAATTAATGTTTCGTTCGAGTTTAGGCAGCTGCATTCCCCAAACTTTTTATTTCATAAAAAACAAAATACAAGGATGGATAACATATCATGTTATTGATTACAAACCTGTCCTACCACATCCATCCTCAACACTTACATTTCCTTTTTGCAAGGAAACCATGCAGCTGATGTTTTTATTAGGATATGACTGGAAGTTTTGTTAAAAATTTAAGTTTATTTTATCATAAACCGTTCATGAAGTCAATCAAAATTAGTTAAAACTTTTGTAGATTGTTATCTAAATTTGATTTTTTCCTTTTATTTTTTTGTATTTGATGATAACACCTGACGGTGCAGGATGGGCAATACTACCTGTAGGAGTTTCCCTGTTATTATCCCCATAATTACGCCAGAAATTACTAAAACCGGCGTATATGCCCAAACAACCTGGTTTAACAAGATGCTTGCACCCAACAGCTGCCCGATATTATGGAAAATCCCTCCAAAACAGCTCGTAAAAAAGGCGGAACAATGGAATACTTTTGCCAAAAGCAGCATGATAAGAAGAGAACATATCCCACCGCATGCCCCTAAAAACGCCGCTGTAACCCCTCTTGTTAGCAAAGCAAAACCAAATTTTAATAGCAACAGAATCCCACTGTACCCTGTCCCAAGGTAAAATAGACAGTACATAACTACAATATTGGATAAGCCCAACTTAATCCCTGGTACGGCAACTACCAAAGGTGGAATCAGATTCTCTAAAAAAGACAAAACCACTGCCAGGGCAAACAAAAGTGCCAACTGGCAAAGCTGTTTGACTTTAAGATGTTGTTTCATGTTTTATCCTCCCCAGATAATTGAATGTAAAACCGGTTTGGCATACAAACTGCCCGATCTCCGGATTTGGAGAGCCAACCGGTATGTTCACAGATTTTATCTGGACAATCCACCTGGTAAAACCGGATTTGATGGTCTTTGATTTCCACATGTACTCGTCCTTGTTCATCTAGTGTTAAAATTTTATCCTCTGTATCCGACAAAGAAATTTTTTCCACTAACTGGTCGTTTTGGTAGATTTCTGCATACAACGCAGGTTTTTGATACAGCTTTTGCCAGGCAAAAATGCCAGCACAAACTCCTACAATAAGTAAAATTATAACAATTTCAACGATACGTATTTTCTGGTTCTTGTTTTGGTTCATTTTGTCCCTTCTATCTGATATTGGGATGCTGCCTCTTCTGACAATTGGAATTGGTTTTTCAAGGAATCGCTGATCAAAACCTTCCCTTGCGTGTCAATGGCAATTACTTGATAATCCTGCAAATGCTGTTCTACATAATCCTTGCCCATGATAAACAGCCAGGTGGAAAGAAAATCTGCCTCTATCCCTGTATCTGCTACTACTGTAATCCCCATCAGTCCGGTTTGGGAGGGCGAGCCTGTCCGAGGGTCCAGGATATGATGGTAACGGATACCATCCTGTTCAAAATACCGCTCATAATCCCCCGATGTCCCTACAAAACAATCAGATACTTGTAAATTACCAATCAAGTCATTAGCTGTCCCTCTGGGATCACGGATTCCCAACTGGTATGGTTTACCATCCAACTGAGTCCCTTTCACATAAATACTACTATTAGCAGAAAATATAGCTGATTTGACGTTTTGTATATTATAAATTTCTGCTGCCTGGTCAGAAACAGCTCCTTTTACGATGCCGCCCAGTTCTATTTTCGTTCCTGGTTTTGCTAACCGGACAGCACATCCTTCCCGGTCCAATTGTACATTTTCCCATCCAACGGTTTCCATCGCCTGGTCAATCTGCTGTTGAGTTGGAACTTTTGGGTTTTCCCCAGTAATCCCCCACAAATCAATCAGCGTACCCATGGTAATGTCAAAAACACCATCACTTTGTTGGCAGTACTGGAGTGCCCTCTGCAACAGGTCAAAAGTTTCCCGACAAACCGGCACCCATTCTCCATTGGATTGGTTAATCTTGGATATTTCCGATTCCAGTTGGTAGCTGGAAAGCCTCTCATCTGTTTGGCGCATCAAGTTGGATACCTGCTGGAATGCCTCCTTGCAGTTGGTTCCATGTCCCGTTTGTGTTACCAGGCTATCCAAAGCAAAATCAGTCTGCTCCACCTTTTTCGTAGTAGCTGACTGTTGTATCCCCATCCACAGGAGCGCAATACAACAGATTACTACCAAAACAGAAAAAAATATTTTTTTTAAGTTCATTTTTTATTCCTATGCCTAAATTTTTATTTCTATAATATAGATTATTTCTAAAATAGTTACATTTAATCATAAACAATTGGAATAATAAAGTCAAGCAAACCAATGCTTTTATCATTCTAATAAAGATAGGAGAATATTCATGAAACGAAGTTTAACAATATTATTCACTGGCATCGTTGCGTTGGGGTGTTTGACAGGATGTTCTGGAAAAGATACTGTAGACACCAATACTGTTTACCATGCGGAATACGCCAACCCTGTCCACGGATATATTCCATTTGTGGATTTAACTGTAGATGCCAATAAAAAAATTACCAGCATCACCTACAACTGGAAAAAAGAAGATGACAGCTCTGCTCTAAAATCGGATGATGAGGAATACGCCAAAACCTGGCGGAGCGTCAATCCCGATATGGATCAGAATGTAGCCCGGGAAAACCTGATGAACCAATTACAGGAAAAACAGGACATTTCCAAAGTAGACACAGTGGCCGGCGCAACCATGGCATCCACTGAGTTTAAAGAGCTCGTCAGCAAATTAATGAAAGAGCGAGTGCAAAAAGGGAACAAAAAAGAATTAATCATTGACAATTCCACCAGCAGCACCTGATCCACTCTAACCAGGGAAACCAAATTGGTTTCCCTTTTTTGATTGATGTTACGATATTATGAAACTTCTTATAAAGCGCTATAGGGGAAATTTTTTCATTCGACAAGAAAGGGATCAAAACAAAAAATAATCCATTTTATAGGAGATATTATCCAAACTATTTTTGTAGTTTTCGGTTTTTCTAAAAAAATTTAATGTAACATATTACATAATAAAAAACATCAATTGACATTTCTCAAAAAAATGATATAGTATAGTTATACGAAAACACTCCAATATGGGAACACGTTTTAATAATTAATGTAAATTAATTTTTATTGTAACCTTAAATCAGGTTATCCATTGATATTTTCTTTTCTAAATAACGACAAAGGGGGGCAGTTGCTACAGGGGAGGAAAAGAGATACCAATTGTTAACAAATAATGAATGAAGTTGCTTTTTATACTTAGTTATAAAAAGAGCAAAAGGAGAAATGTATGGGTAAAACAAAACGCTTTTTAAGCATTGTTCTTACTCTGGCAATGGTATTGGGCATAATGGTGCAACCGGGATTATTCCCAGCAGCTGCAGAATCTACCAACAGCCATGAGTCTCCCTATATCCAGTCGGACAACTGGATTTGGAGTAGTGATACAATCACCAAAAACAGTGTTTCTTATTTCAGACGCAGTGTGGACTTAAAAGAAATGCCAACCAGTATTGACATTAAAACTTCCGCACATAACTATTTAAAATTCTATTTTAATGGGAACCTGCTCTCTGGGCTTTGTTCCCCAGCAACTTCTACCATCCCAGACAACAAAAACTATTTGCATTATACCCTTACTGGTGATGAGTTGAACCAGCTGTTAGACCAGGCAAATCCAACCCAGGTTGCTTTTGCTTCTATGGTACAATACCTGGGCGATGGTGGTATGAACTACATCAATGGTGTGCCTGGCTTCTGGGCAGATATCACTGTCACCTATGGGGATAATTCCACCGAAACCATTGTAACCGATTCCAGCTGGGACGCATTGGCAGAAACTCCTTTTAAAGGAAACACACCAAGCCAACAAAGCCGTAGGATGACAGCACAGTTGGATTACGACGCGCAGAAAATGCCTGACCCTCTGGCATTTGCCCGCTATGATTATGATACTACTTCCTATACCGCAGGAAGCTGGGTGGATGCTATCCCTGCAAAAACCGAAGCTTCCACATGGAAAATGCGGGAACAGCAGATTCCAGAAGGTACTGTGCATGAAATGATTACCCCAACCCCAGTTGGCGTACAGGAACCAGGGGTTCAGGTATTCGATGTAGGCAAAATTGTATCTGGTTTCCCACGGATTAAAACCTCCGCACCAGCAGGTACCCGTATTTGTATGCGTTATTCCGAAGACCTTACCGCGGACGGCCGTGTAAAACACAATGTTGCCAATGAAGGTAGCGAAAATTACTGTGACTATTACACCTTCTCTGGTAACGGTGTAGAAGAATTTTGTCCGGACTTTACTTACAAAGCATTCCGTTATGTAGAAGTCGTTGGACTGCCAGAAATGATTGACCCATCCGAATTCCAGGTAGAATGGGCTTCTTCCGGTATTGAAAACACCTCTACTTTCAGTTCTTCTGATGATATGGCAAACAAAATTTATCAGATGTGCATCAACACCCAGTACAACAACACCCAGAACATGCCTGTTGACTGCCCTCACCGGGAACAGTCACAATACCTGGGGGATGCTCAAATGCAGTACGATTTATTCTCCTACGCATTTGCTTCTGATTACAGCGATTTCCTTTATAAAACATTGCTGGACTTCTCCGGCGCACAGCATGAAAATGGACAATTCCCATTTATTACACCTACCACGGTAGAAAACTTCTCAAATCAGATTCCAGAATATGATATGCGTTACCCAGACCTATTGTATCAATACTATTATTATACTGGAAAAACTGACGCTTTAGAGGAATTTTATGAGGTAGCGGAAAAAGCCGCAGCCCATTGGGAAGAATACATTGACGGCACCGGTTTGATGACAAAACCTCCACTTTGGTCCATTAGTGACTGGCCATCTTCGATTGTCGATGACTCTGGTAAATATCAAACTACTATGAATTTACATATGTATGATGTGTTTGATAAAATGTCATTGATCTCTGAAGTACTTGGTAAAGACGCAGAAGCAGCTAGCTATCGCCAAAAAGCCGAAGATATCAGCGCAGCAATTACCGCTAACCTGATTGACCCAGAAACCGGTATTTATATGGACAGCTATGGCAGCGAAAAACGGAACCCAGGGGTAACCGCATTTGCGATTTTCCTCGGACAAGCTCCGGAATCCCTGCGCACCCAGCAGCTGGACTATATCGCAAAAACAGAATTGGAATCCACTTCTGTATTACCTTCTAAAGTTATCCTGACAAAACCAGTCCTCCATGTTCTGCTTCAAGGTAACGACTCCCACAAAGAAGCAGCTTACGAGATCATGACCCGTACTACAGGGTTAGAATGGGGCCGTATGGTTGCAGATGGATATCAGACTTGTTGGGAAGGCTTTGAAACAATCAACTCCCACAGCCATGCTTGGACTGCTTACCCAGCAAAAATGTTCCTGGCTTATCTGGCTGGTATCACTTATAACGACGTCAACTACACTGGCGTTCAGGTAAAACCTTACTTACCGGCAGACCTGAGCTATGTGGAAGGCAGTCTGGAAACACCAGCAGGGGAAACAATTGCTGTACGGTTGGATAAAAATCAAGACAACAGCAAATCCCTGAATGTAAACACACAAGTAGCCGCACGCATTGGTGTTCCACGCTTTGATATGGAAAACACCACTGTTTCTTTGGACGGAACCGTTCTGTTTGAAGATGGCGCTGCTACCAACACAGTAGAAGGCATTACCTATGTGGGTAACGACGCGCAATATATTTATTTTGACGTAGTTGCTGGCAACTACACCTTTGATTCCGCTGTAAAACCAGCAGGTACAGAAGAAAGCTATACCTTAACAGTTAACAGCAACGAAGGCGGAAAATTGCTTGTAAACGGAAAAGAAATTACCACTCCATATACCCAAACGATCGCAAACGGGGAAGAAGTATCCATCGAAGCTATCGCAAATGATGGCATGGTATTTGATGGCTTTAGCGGCACTTACGCTTCCTTTGAAAACGCAATGACCTTTACTATGGGGGCAAATGCCACTATTGATGCTTCCTTCTCTGAAAAAACAGATAAAACATATCGTATTGTAACAATTGATGCTCCAAAAGATTCTGGATTGTATGTACAAACTGGTGATAAAACAATTGAACTTCCAGCAAAAATCCCAGTGGTAGAAGGCGAACCTGTCACTTTAACCGCAGGGGAACAAGAAGATTCTCGTTGCCGGTTTATCGCATGGTCAGGTGACCTGTTCAGTTCCAAACGGGAAATCACTCTGGATGGCAAGGAAAATGTAAACCTTACTGTAATTCCAGAATATATTGGGGAAGAAAATTTAGCTTACAATAAACCTGTAACCGCTAACAATTCTTATTCGGAAGGCCAATCTTGGGATCCAACCAACCTGACCGATGGCTATACCACAGTTGGGCCAAATGGACAGCTTGGATTCACCTCACAGGCATATACAAACCAGGATATCACCGAAACTCCTCACGAATTAGTGATCGATTTGGGCAGGGACCGTAATTTTGACACCCTTGTCCTCTATCCTAGAACAGACCAAAAAGGTGATAACGGAGAAACCCTTTGTTTCCCAGAAAGTTATCAAGTTTCTGTTTGTGAAGATGGCTCTACAGAGTATAAAGAATGCAAACAGGTAACCGATGGTGACAATCCAATGGGACAACCTGTTACATTGGATTTGGGTACACAGCATGGACGTTATATTAAAATAACTACTACAAAATTGGGTTCACCTGTAACAGAAGGTGGAAATTTAAAATACCGTGTACAATTGACAGAACTGGAACTGTACAACAACGACCAAAGCACCAGCGAATTTGTGTTAAACATTGAAGCAGAAGGTGGAGATGGTTCTGTAAAAGTAAATGGTACTGTAGAAAAATTACCATTAAACCGCACCTATCCAAAAGGCAGCAATGTTGTAATTGAACCTGTTGCAGGTACTGACTACCGCGCGGAAGGCTTTAGTGGAGATTTAACAACAGGCCCAGAACCTGTTTATGTTGCAATGAACCGTGATTACAGTTTAATTGCCAACTTTAAATCCACTATTGCCGCCAAATCCGATAACCTGGCATTGGGTAAAACCGTAACTGCTGCCAACTCGGATGGCGCAGGCGCACAATGGGGTCCTGACAAATTAACAGATGGTTTACAAACTTCCACAGGTTCTTCCGCAGTAGACGGCGTGAAAGGTTATACTTCCAAAAACTATGCCTCCGCCGATGTTTCCAACGAAGATTTGTGGATTGAAATCGACCTTGGAAAAGATACCGATTTCCACCAGATTATGCTTTACCCACGTACTGACGTAGCTGGCGCAAATGGTGGTACAGAATCTCCAAACTTCCCAGTGGATTACCGCATTGAATACAAGATGGACGGTGATAATATTTACCGTACCATTGGGGATTTCAAAGATGTAGAAAATCCACAGGGTCAACCAGCAGTACTAGATTTTGGCATCCAAAACGGACGCTATATTCGTATTATTCCAACCAAACTTGGTTCTCCTGCAATCGACGATGTAGGTGGAGCACGTCCTTATCGGTTCCAGTTATGCGAAGTAGAAGTTTACGCAGTTCCAGCGGCACCTGATAATATGGCAACATCCGCTGAAATTACCGTAAAAGACTTTGCTGCCAACGCAGGCGCATGGAGCATTTCCAACTTAACAGATGGAAAACTGCGTTCTGAAGGCCGTGGTTCGGAAGGCGGTATTAAAGGCTTTACCTCAGCGGCACGTCCAAACGGACAAAACGATATCTCCGCCGACCCATTCTGGATGAACTTTACTTTTGATAGCCCACAGGATATCAACCAATTTGTAATGTACCCTCGTTCTGACGTTGACGCAAACGAAAAGAACTCTGGTGATTCCGCAAACTTCCCAGTAGACTTTGATTTACAGGCGAAAAATGAACAAACAGGTGAGTTTGAAACCATCTTTACCATTAAAGATTGTCCAAACCCAGGTATGGCACCATATGAAATTAACTTTGATACCGTTCATACAACCACCTTACGGCTGGTTGTTTACAAACTTGGTATGCCATCCTTTGATGAAATTTCCAAAGCTCACTATGTACAGTTGGCTGAAACCCGTGTTTCCTATGTTACAACAGAATCCATCAATATTGGTGATATTAAAGTTGATATGGTAGATGCTCCTGACATCATCACCACCAATACGGATTCCGTTCAGCTGAACGCAAATGTTACCCCATCTGATTTGGCGAACAACAATATCCGTTGGAGCATTGAGGATGAAAATGGATTTGTATCAGATATTGCGGATTTGATCGGCACAGATACAAATACACCTATCCTGGTACCTCGTTCCGCTGGTTCCGCTTATGTAGTAGCACGTTTCACCAACGGCTTACCAGTAATGGACCGTATCCCAATTACCATCGTAGAACCAATCAATGCAAATAAAGATATTTTAAACAAAGTAATTGCATATGCAGAGCAACAAAAAGCATCTGATGAATTCAATAATGTCATTGCGGATGTACAAAAATCCTTCAATGCAGCATTGGATGCAGCAAAATTAGTCGCAAAAGATGAAATGGCAACCCAAGAAACTGTAGATGCAGCATGGAAAGCACTGATGACAGAAATCCATAAACTGGGCTTTGTCAAAGGTGATATTACTTCCTTAGAAGCTCTGGTTGCATTGGCAGAAGGTTATGACATGAATGACTTTGTAGAAGCAGGTCAGGCAGAATTCTTAGAAGCGTTGAAAGCAGCGCAAGATTTATTAGCGGATAAAGACAATGCAATGCAAGCAGAAATCGAAACAGCAGAAACCAATCTGTTGAACGCGATGCTGAACCTGAGATACAAAGCGGATAAATCCATCCTGGAAAAAGTAATTGCGGAAGCCAACGGCAAAGATGCGAACGCATATACAGCGGAAAGCTATGCAGTACTGCAAGCAGCAGTAGCAGAAGCGAACGCAGTGATGGCGAATGAAAACGCAACCCAGGAAGAAGTAGACGCAGCAGTAACAAGTGTACAAGAAGCGATGAAAGGTCTAGTAGCAGTAGAAAAACCATCTACCGAAACACCAGATGACAACAAAGCGGATAGTACACAAACAGGGCAAGAATCTACCACAACAAAAGCAAACGCAGCCAAAACAGGTGATGTTGCACCAATCGCAGGAGTAATGGCACTGGTATTGGCAGGCGCTGCAGTAGTAACCCTGAAAAAGAAAAAATAGTACTTTTTTATATAAAAAAGCTTATTTTTTCATTGTGCAAGTGAAATAAAAAATCCTGATGTGGATGGTTCATTCCATCCGCATCAGGATTTTTCTTGCTTTTTGGAGACTAATCTCAACTTACCAACGAATCAATCACTCTAAAAGGTATCAAAGGCACAAAAAATTTCCTCCATTTACATCTATTATCCTAATATTTCAAAAATTTTGTTCCGTTCTATTTTGGTTCGTAATACCTTTTCAAAACATTTATTTCGCTCAAAATTGGAAACAAAAACTGTTTGTAGAACTTTCCCGGTAAAACCAGAAGTTTCCGTAACAGCCAAAATCCAATCGTAAACAAATCTTTTAGAGGGCTGAAGATAGGTTTCCTGTAACTAGTTTCCGTACTTTATATGCCACCTGTAATTTTAACTTTCCCTAACAACTTGCTAATCCCCTCTTTAGCAAAGCCTTGTTTCTTATTGGGTTTGAAATCTTCTATCATAATTTTCAAACAAAGCTATTTTATCTACTCCCTAGGGTTGTCCTCTTTAAGCGGCAAAAGCCCCTGCTTTTTGCAACACGAAAAAGCAGGGGTTTCATTTATTTTTTACAGTTCATCTACATTCTCTAAGTTATGCCAAACTTCCTGTACATCATCATTGTCTTCTAAGCATTCCAGCAAACGGCTCATTTTTAATTTGCTATCCTCATCGGTTAAAGTGGTATAAGTTTCTGGAACTTGTTCTACCTGTGCGGTAGTGAAAGTATATCCTTTTTCAGATAACGCATCCCGTACAGCGGAAAAATCGGATGGTGCTGTCACAATCTGAGCGCAGCCATCACTAAACTCAAAATCATCCGCACCAGCTTCTAAACAATCTTCCATTACTTTGTCCTCGTCCAGGTCTTCCCCTTCAATGACGATGACCCCTTTAGGATTAAACATAAAAGATACGCAACCTGTTGTCCCCAAATTACCGCCAAATTTATCAAAATAATGGCGCACATCGGATGCGGTACGGTTTCTGTTATCGGTCAAAGCTTCTACAATTACCGCAACACCATTTGGACCATATCCTTCGTAAATGATATTTTCGTAATTGTTTTTATCTTCCCCACCAGCCGCTTTTTTAATAATGCGGTCGATATTATCATTTGGTACGTTGTTCGCTTTCGCTTTGGCAATCAAATCACGTAATTTGCTGTTGTTATCTGGGTCTGGTCCGCCTTCCCGAACAGCAACTGTCATTTCACGGCCAATCTTCGTAAATATTTTTGCCTTTTGGCCATCGGTTTTTTCTTTTTTCCTTTTGATTGTACTCCACTTAGAATGTCCTGACATATCGATAGATTCCTTTCATTTAGTCTTATTACAAGCCAATTTGGCTACACATGGCTTCCTATCCACAAAAACTGTGGAACAATATCTAATTTATTATAGCATACTAAGAGAATTCACGCAATCCCTTTGGATAATGGTTTTTCATCCGTCCATTGGAGGCTTTTCCTAGCCCTAATGGATAATCGTCCACCCAGATACCACAGTATCCTTTCTGTCCGGGATCACAACTGATCTCCATCCCTTTTAAGTATTGGAATACCCGCTCGTCTTTTGAGGACAGATTGAGGCATTTTTCTGCTTTCAAATGATATGGGCATTTCATCAAATGATGTTCTGGAACAAACCTATTTTTTACCACACGTCCTGCCAGAACACCCGCACGTAATACCTTTACCCCATGCAAAACAGGCATTTGGGTAGGCAGGATAGAAACCATATCCCGATTTAATACAACGGTATCCGGCAAGGTATCCTGGAATGTTTCCTCCCAAAACTGGGCGAACAGTGGGATATCCTGTGATTTCGCGCCGGGTTGGAGGGAAAAGCTGGATTCCCCTTCCTTTCGCAGCCTTGCTACAAAGTGCCCTTCCCCGCCCTGATGGGGGAATACACGATGCATTTTACTCAAATCATACGGAACATCCAACCAATTCTGACGGGAAGGCTGTCCAATACAGGCTGGAACTTGTTCCAAGCTGAAATCAGGGTTACGATCTAAAAATTCGCACACCACCATTTCATTTTCCTCTAATGAAAAGGTGCAGGTGGAATACACCAAAACGCCCCCTGGCTTGACTGCCCGCTTTGCGCTCTCCAAAATCTCCAGCTGGCGGTTGGCACAGCTCAATGAATGTTCCGGCGTCCATTCTGCAATCGCGTTGGCGTCCTTTCGGAACATTCCTTCCCCAGAGCAAGGGGCATCCACCAGCACACGGTCACACAGACCATCTAATTGTTGGCATAGCTGTTCTGGATGGGCGTTGGTGACTACTGCGTTTTGGATTCCCATCCGCTCAATATTGGAAAGAAGGATTTTAGCACGGTTGGCTACATATTCATTGGTAATCAAAACGCCTTTTCCCTGCATTCGGGCTGCAATCTGAGTGGATTTTCCCCCTGGCGCCGCACAAAGATCTAAGACTGTTTCCCCAGGTTGGGGATCCAAAGCTAAAACCGCCGTCATTGCGGATGGCTCCTGTACATAAAACGCTCCGGCATGATGATGGGGAAGATGTCCAATGCCTTCCCCTTGTTCCAGATAAAATCCTTCCGGACAATGGGGGATTGGAGATAATTTCAGGTTAGAATATTTTAAAAACTGTGACACATCCCCTAGCAAGGTATTTACACGGACACCACGGGTTGGCGGTTGTTGATAGCTCTCCAAAAATTGAGGATAGTCATCCCTCAATAGTATTTTCATTTTATTTAAAAAAATGGAATTGAAATCCATAAAAAACTCCTATCCTATTTTGTATAAAACAAATTTTCTATCACATAATAACACTGTAAGTGAGGTGATAAATATGAGTAAAAATCAAACTCCAAATACACAGGACAAAAACAATTATGCTCCTGAAAACCGTAAACAACAATGTCCAACGAACAAAAAACAAAATCAACCACAGAATAAAAAACCTTCTGAAGATTTCAGATAATATTTAATGAAAAAAGAAAAACCCGAAACAAACCGACGAAAAATCCGCCGGTTTGTTTTTTTATCATAAAAGTGTTAAAAAGCACCTATTTTAATTTATCTTCCGCTGATTGGAATCCATATCCAGATACTTCCGACGCATCTGTAACAATCATAAACGCATTTTCATCCGCATCTTTTACAATGTGTTTTAAGCGGTAAAATTCATTCCGTGTAACAGCACACAATAATACTGTTCGGCCATCTCCTGAATAGGCACCTTTCCCTTCCAACACGGTACAGCCTCGGTCCAACTTATCCATAATGGCTTTTGAAACAGCATTCCCATGGTTGGTAATAATTAAAATCATCTTTCCCATATCTGTACCATAAATCACATAGTCAATCAGTTTCGAGTGAATAAATGCCACAATAATACCATACAGGATGGTTTCCATTTCACGGAATACAATGGCAGACGCAGCGATAACTACTGCATCGGTAAGCAATACAACATTACCGAGCTGAACATGGGGAACTTTTTTTTGAATCAAACGGTTTAAAATATCTGTACCGCCAGTAGAGCCCCCATAAGAATATTGTAGCCCCATCCCTACGCCAATTAATACAGCGCCAAACAACGCTGTCAACATTTTATCAAATTCCGGATAGGTAAACTGGGAAAGTACCATATCATACAAAGTAAAGGTCGCCAAAGAGAAAAATGTTTTGAAAATAAACTGGTGCCCCAATTTCCAAAATCCAATGACAATCAACGGGATATTGATAATTAAGGAAGCAGTACCAACTGGAAAGCCTGTCAACTGGTAGAGAATCGCAGCGATACCAGTAACGCCTCCTAACGCGATTTTAGATGGCACAATAAAGATGGAAACACCTAGTGCATAAATCGCAGACCCGATGGCAATCATCAAATAATCCTTAACCAATGCTTTTACTTTGCTTTGCTGCATAGAAAAAACGCCCCTTTATCTTCACCACAAAAGTGGATAAAATACTGCTGCCATTTAGGACGCTGGAAAACGGTAACAACATGTTTCTCCGGCGTATATTGGATTACGAAAAATCCATATTATTTATCATAAGCAAAAATAATTCATTTATACGCTCTATGTCGCCTTTTAGGTATAAATACCCAAATAAGGTTTCTAAGCCTGTTGCGGCACGGTATTCTTTGGGGTGGGAGCTTTTTGGCACATGGTTGCCAGTAGCATTCCTTCCCCGTTTAAAGATATCCATTTCTTCTTCGGTCCAATACTCTTTTAAAAACTCAACCGCTTTGCATTGGGAAGAAGCGCATACAATTTTAACTGCCTTTTGATGCAGCTTGTTCACAGGCATACTGCCTGAAGATGTAATATATTCACGAACCAGCAATTCAAATACAGCGTCCCCCAAAAAAGCCAAGGTCAATGGGCTGTACTGTTTTGGCTGGATGTCTGGTTTTATAAATGGTAACGTAAAACCACTGCCCTTCTCTATTAGTATACGAAATCAAATTGCCATCCAAACAGGTCAACAGTATCCCCTTCTTGGATGCCCATTTCTTCTAACCGCGCGATAATCCCTGTGTTACGCAACACACGCTGGAAGTATTGCAATGACTCATAATCATCAATATTGACTGTGCGCAAAATACGTTCCAAGAACGGTGCGTCAATATAATAAATGCCATCTTCCAATCGGATTTCAAAGGATTGCTGTTCTTCCTCGCTGATTTCCAGCGGAACATAATCGGGTTCATATTCCCGGATTGGTGGGAGATCCCGCAACGCATTGGCAATGGTAGATACCAATTCTTTTGTCCCCAAGGTAGTAGCGGCGGAAATAGATAAAAATTGGTAACCTTGTTGTTCAATATAGGCACGCAATGTATCTATCTGTTCCTGAGTTGCCATATCGGATTTATTGCCCACTACAATCTGAGGACGCTGGGCTAAATCTTCGCTAAAATTCTTTAGTTCCTGGTTGATTAAATTAAAATCTTCAATAGGGTCCCTGCCTTCACTGCCGGAAACATCCACTACATGGACGATTAAACGGCAACGTTCTACATGGCGCAAAAAGTCATGGCCTAATCCAACGCCATCGCTGGCGCCTTCAATCAACCCAGGAATATCCGCCATGACAAAGGAATTCCCTTCATCTATTTTAACAACCCCTAATACCGGGGTTAAGGTGGTAAAATGATAGTTGGCGATTTTTGGCTTAGCTGCACTGACCACCGAAATCAAGGTGGATTTTCCCACATTCGGGAAACCAACCAACCCAACGTCTGCCAGCAGTTTTAATTCCAACTGCACCTCAAACGCTTCCCCAGCAAACCCTGGTTTGGAAAAACGGGGAATCTGCCTAGTAGGAGTAGCAAAACGAGCGTTGCCTTTTCCTCCACGGCCTCCATGGGCGATAATCACCGGTTCATCCCCGGAAATATCCGCCATGATTTTTCCGGTTTGCAGTTCACGGATAATTGTTCCCCGTGGGACTTTAATCACTAAATCCTGTCCATTTTTTCCGGTACAGTTACGGCCGCTTCCGTTTTCGCCCCGCTCTGCCGCGTATTTTGTTTTATAGCGAAAATCAATCAAGGTGGAAAGATGGTCGTCAGCTTGGAAGATAATGTCCCCGCCTTTTCCGCCATCGCCGCCATCCGGACCGCCAGCAGCCACGTATTTTTCCCGGTGGAACGCAACGGCGCCATCACCGCCGTCACCAGCTTTTATTTTAATTTTTACAACATCAATAAACATAATTTTAGTCCTCACAATCTACTGACATCATCACAATGGATGATTGATTTGGACAAAATTATTTTAGCTTTTTTACTTTATACCATTTCCAGTATTTTGTAAAGGGGAGCTAAAACAATTTTATGGGATCTTTAACAAGTTAGAAAAATCACAATACTATTTTTAGATTACATGCAATCCAATTGGTATTGGGATTGATGCCTTAAATAGAGCTGGTAACAAACAGCCCTATATTCTGTTTCCCCTTATTATTCCAAAACCATCGCAATAAAAACGGTTTTGTAAAAAAATAAATCCTGAGAGGATTCCCAGGATTTATTCATTCATCAAATAAAATTAGTCTGCGTATACGCTAACTTTTTTACGGTCACGGCCTACACGTTCAAATTTTACTTTACCGTTTGTTAAAGCAAACAGAGTATCATCAGAACCACGACCTACATTCTCGCCCGGATGAATGTGGGTTCCTCTTTGACGAACGAGGATGTTACCAGCCAATACAAACTGGCCATCAGCACGTTTTACGCCCAAACGTTTGGATTCGGAATCACGTCCGTTTCTGGTAGAACCAACACCTTTTTTATGAGCAAAGAACTGCATACTAATTCTTAACATAGCACTTACACCTCCGATTTGGTAATTAAAATAGTTCCTGGGTAATCTTCTGACAACAAACGGATGTGCAACGCAAGGGCTTGCAAAAAACTTTGCGCCTCTGGTTCCACTTTTTTGCCGTCAAAGACCAGTTGAATGTTGTTTTCTGTTACCTGGACAGTCGGTGTCTGATGGAGGATTTCTGTAATACCGTTTATGGTTAACTGTACTGCTGAACTCACTGCAGCACACACAATATCACGTCCTGCCTCGTCAAACATTGCATGTCCGGAAACCGAAAAACCAACGAAATTGCCGTTTCTCTCGGCCAGCCGAAACTGTATCATTAAGCGTTAATTGCTTCGATTTTCAGTTTGGTATATGGCTGTCTGTGACCCATTTTACGTTTGGAGTCTTTTTTAGGTTTGTAAGTGAAAACAGTAATTTTTTTGCCTTTGCCGTTTTTCACAACAGTAGCAGATACGGAAGCACCATCAACATAAGGAGCTCCAACAACCATACCGTCTTCTTTTCCTACAGCGATTACTTTGTCGATAGTAACATTGGATTCTGCTTCTGCATCCAATTTTTCTACAAAGATTTCGTCGCCAACAGAAACCTGGTATTGTTTTCCGCCTGTTTCAATAATTGCGTACATCAGTTTTTTCCTACTTTCTTTAAGAACTCGCTACAGGAAGGCGGCGCACAGGCGCACTTATAGCCCAACGTATGCGGCTTTTTTATTGTAACATATGATAAAACGGTTTGTCAACCTTTATTTTTGGTTTCTTTTGTGCTGTAATTTGGCTGCGGTCACTGTGTTGCGCATCAGGGTGGCAATCGTCATTGGCCCTACTCCACCTGGTACTGGTGTCAGATAACCCGCAGCTTCCTGTACCTCGTCATATTTGACGTCGCCGCATAATTTACCATTTTCCAAGCGGTTCATCCCAACGTCAATGACAACAGCGCCTGGTTTTACCATATCAGCAGTTACAAAGTTAGCTTTGCCCACAGCGGCAATTAAAACATCTGCTTTACTGGTAATTTCCTTTAAATTCTGCGTTTTGGAGTGGCAGATAGTAACTGTGCCGTTTTGGTGCAGCATCAACATCGCCATTGGCTTTCCTACAATATTGCTGCGTCCAATGACAACGCACTGTTTACCGGTTAAATCCACACCGGTGGAGGCAATCAGGTCCATAATCCCCGCTGGAGTACAAGGCAGAAAGTCAAAATCGCCAATCATGATTTTCCCCACATTATAAGGATGGAACGCGTCCACGTCTTTGATTGGGTCAATCGCATTTAAAATCGTTTCCTCATTGATTTGTTTTGGCAATGGAAGCTGTACCAGAATCCCGTTTACTGTAGTACTTTGGTTCAGTTTTTTCACCAGTTCCAGCAGTTCTTCCTCGGTTGTGGAGGCTGGCAACAGGTATTCTTCCGAATGAATACCAAGTTCCTCACAGGTACGTTTTTTAGAACCAACATATACCTTGGAGGCTGGGTCATCCCCCACCAGAACAACCGCTAGACCAACTGGAATCCCCTGTTGTTTTAAGGTAGCAACTTCCTGTTTTACCGCTTCTTTTACCTGAGCGGAAATCTTTTTCCCATCAATTAACTGACTCATCGTCTTGTTCCTCCTGTGATTCATTGATTGTATTGGATTGATTTTCTTGTTTTGTAGAGACTTCATCCGAATCTGTTGAAACCGTTTCCAGTTGCTCAGCCAACTGGACGTTTTCCTGCATGACGGGAGTGTCCTCTGATACAGCCTGCTGTTCTATTTTCTCTGCTGGTGCTGCTTTACCTTCGGATTCCTGTTTTTTTGCCAGCCATTGCTTCCATTCGTCCGAATCTGCATATAGTAGAGAATGGTCTACCCCTGCATATTTTCTGCGGATGAGGATAATCGCAATAACAGCCAAAACGACTAGCACTCCAGCGAGCAATTGGGAAACACGGATTGGTCCCAGCATCAGACTATCAGTACGCAAACCTTCCACGATGCAGCGTTCAAATCCATACCAAGCCAGGTACATCAAAAAGACTTCCCCATCAAATTTACGGCGTTTGCTGTAGATATGGAGTAGTACAAATCCAGCCAAACACCAGATGGATTCATACAAAAAGGTAGGGTGAACCGGTTGCGTTGGGTCAACACTCATGCCAATGCTGTTGAGATAATCCATTTTGCTGTACAATTCACTTTGAATTTTTGGGCTAAACATCCCCCAAGGGAGGTTGGTATTGCAGCCATAAGCCTCAATGTTGAAGAAGTTCCCCCAGCGTCCAATTCCTTGTCCGATTAAAAACCCTAAACCAGCTAAGTCAAACATAGGTGCCAGTTTGACTTTCCGGAATTTGCATACAAGTCCGCCAACGAGCAGGGCACCGATAATCCCTCCATAAATCGCCAATCCGCCGCTTCGGGTGGAAAAGATGGAAAGCAGGTCGTCTTTATACATATCCCAGCTAAAGATAACATAGTACAGCCGGGCCCCAACAATGCCGCCGATTAAACCGCCGATGATTACCTCAAACATCCTGTCATTATCTACGCCAAACCGGTTGCTGTTACGATAGGCGTATAAAATCGCTAAAATCAATCCAAGCCCAATTAAAATGCCATACCAATAAACTTGGAAATCACCAATTTGAAACGCCACGTTGTTTAAATTTAATTCTATCCCTAATTTCGGAAAACTAATACTATTCATGGTCCTCTCCTATGTATTGCGGGAGTCCCCGCAATGGTTTACTTTATTTTTCTTTGCCCACTGGAAAAACAATGGAAATCACAGATTTTTCATTGTCATATTGTTTTAAAAAGTCCACTACATCCTGGTACTGGATGTTCGCCACGGTTTCAATCCGATCATACACATCCACACCGGAAAAATAGGAATCCAACAGGTTGCCGGCAACCGCTTCCACATTGTTGAACTGGCGCATACAACGGCCATACAACATTTTTTTCGCCAGTTCAAATTCTTCTTTTGGGATACCGTCTTTTTGCAGCTGGGATACTTTTTGCTGAATAAAAGCATAAACCTGGTCTGGATCACGGGATTCCCCTTCAAACAGGTTGCAGAAATATCCATTTCCGTCCATTACCTCACTGCCAATGGCTCCGCCACTGATTAAGCCGGTATCATAAAATTGACGATACAGTTCACTGCCTTCTCCTACCAACAGTTCGTTGATCAAATCGGAGACAACTTCCGCTTTTAGCTGTTCTTTCCCACTGGCTGGCTGCATTTTATAGCCAATACAGAACAATGGCAGGGCAATTTCCAACGAGATTTCCTTGCGGTTTTGGACAATTTCCGCTGGTTCCTGATAGCTTCCCCGTTCAATCGTGATTTTTTCATTTTCTTTCAAGTTAGCATTAATAATCTGTAACGCCTCATCCGGGTCAAAGTTACCTGAAATCGCCAGCACCATGTTGTTCAAGTTGTAAAAAGTGTTATAGCAACGGTACAACAAATCCTTGTCAATGTGGGAAATACTCTCCACAGTACCGGCAATATCCACTTTTACTGGGTGGTTCTGGTACATGCAGCCCAGCGCGTTAAACAACACCCTCCAACCGGCGTCATCGTCATACATGCGGATTTCCTGGCCAATAATCCCCTGCTCTTTCTCCACTGTTTCTTTGGTGAAATAAGGGGACTGTACAAAGTTTAACAGGATTTCCAGTGATTCCTTGAAATTGTCAGTACAGGAAAATAGATAAGCTGTTTTGTCAAAAGAAGTATAGGCGTTAGCGTTGGCACCAGTTTTGGCATACAAACTAAAGGCGTCCACTCCATCCTCACTCTCAAATAATTTATGCTCTAAATAATGGGCGATACCATCAGGAACTGTAACAAAATCATCATCCAAGTTGGTTTTAAACGAACGGTCGGTGGAACCATATTTGGTGCCAAACAAGGCATAGGCACTGCTATAGCCTTTCATAGGATAAAGAAGGATGGTCAATCCAGTTGGATGTTCCACTTTGATATATTGCTCTTTGATCCGTTGATTGGTAATCATCTGTTTATTCATGGTCATCCTCCTTACTGGTTAGTACGTATACGGTATCCAGCTGTACCTGGTTTGCTGCTGCAATAATGTCTTCCCGGGTACAATGGTCCAGCATAGCAATCTCATCTTGTGGAGTATATTCAGTACCACAGCAAATCTGCATCAGATACCAAACTTCCAGGTTTGCCAGGCTGTCTCCCACCGTTTTCGCCCCATTCATCAGGCTCAAACGGGTGTGGTCAATTTCTTCCTGGGTAAAGTCCCCTTGTTTCATCAATTCCAGCTGGTGAAGGATTTCCTGTTTTGCTTTTTCAATATTCTGGTTTTCAATGCCGCAATCCACCGTCATAATCCCCTTGATTTTATCCATACGGGCTGCACAGTAGTAGCACAGGCTCATTTTTTCACGGACATTCAGGAACAGTTTGGAAAACGGTGTTCCACCATAAATAGCACACATCAGCCGCATGGCATTGGTCTGCTGGTCGGTTGCTTCCGTACCAGTACGGAAGCCCAACACCATTTTGGACTGTGCCACCTGAAAACGCTCAGTCACCTCTTGGAGCTTGTCCACCTGTTTTACAACGGAATTTTTCATAGAATAAGTATTCTCCCGCTGTACATTGGCAAACGCTTGCTGGAATACCTGTTTCGCAACCTGTTCATTTCCACAGCCTGCATAAATAATCTGAATATCCGCAGTGGAAATCACCTGGCGGTAAGCATTGGTCACCTGCTCTGCTGTCAAGGTTTCCGCCTGTTCTACTGAACCATATTTATTATTTCCATAAGGTTCTGTGTTGCACATCAACTCGGTTAAACGCCCGATGGCATAAATCCGTTTTTCATTGATTTCGCTGTTAATCAAATCAATCAGGTTTTGTTTTTCAATTGCCAAATCCTGCTGGCGGAACAGCCCTTGTTCCAGATTTGGTTTTAGCAAACTTTCACATAAAATGGTAGCAGCCTGTTGGGTAAGAGCTTCCCCTTCTAACCCGTAGGTATCATCCAAACAGGAAATCGAGAGGTTTAACACCTGGTTATCCCCTATTTTACGTACATCAGCTTCCAAATAAGCCCCGTATAACGACATTAACTTGCGGTTAAGCTGCGTCATATCCGGGCAACTCTGGTTCCCTTTTCGCAACAAAAACGGGATAATCGCCCGCTCAGTAGCGGTAGTTGAATCTAATGGTAAAAACAGATTGACAGAAATGCGGTTTGTTTTAAAACGTTTATCAAGAATCGAATTAAAATAAACCCCATTCGCAATCTGTTCCCTTTTTAATGGATACATGGATAGAATCCTCCTTTACAAAAACCGGAAAAGCCTACTGCCCCAGTTTATCATTTCATTATATCATTAGATATTTTAGCACATTTATACAGAACTGTCATTACCATACTGTTAAAAAACGGCCGGATTTCCATCCAGCCGTTTCTATTTGATGCTTTTTTAGAAAGAAATTTCGTGCGCCAGGTTGTAAAGTTCCATTGGAAATTCTTTTTTCATATTCAGGGCTTCCTGAATATCAAAATCCACAATCTGATCTTTTTGCAGGCCGACAACACGGTTGCCAATCCCTTGGGATAACAGTTCTACCGCATGGTAACCCAAACGGCTAGCTGCAACCCTATCCCGTACAGTTGGGCTTCCGCCACGCTGTACATGGCCTAAAATAGTTGCTCTGGATTCGATCCCAGTAGCGGATTCAATCTCTTTGGCCAGCTCGGTTACATTTCCAATCCCTTCTGCCACCATAACGATAAAATGATGTTTACCAGAAGAACTTGCCCGACGAATTTTTTCAAACAAATCGTTTAAATCCAGCTCTAATTCTGGAACAATAATATAGCTGGCACCACAGGCAATCCCGGTATTCAAGGCAATATAGCCGGCATGTCTTCCCATTACTTCCACCACGCTGCAACGGTCATGGGACATGGTAGTATCCCTCAATTTATCCACCATTTCCATAGCGGTATTCATAGCAGTATCATAGCCAATGGTATAATCAGTACACTGAATATCATTATCAATGGTACCAGGAATCCCTACACATGGTACCCCTCTTGCGGATAGATCAGCCGCTCCACGGAAAGAGCCATCCCCACCGATAACAACAATCCCATTGATGTTGTTGTCAAAACAAGTTTTTTTCGCTTTGCGCAAGCCTTCATCAAAGCGGAATTCCGGACAACGGGCAGTATACAATTTGGTACCGCCATACTGGATAATATCAGAAACACTTCTTACATTTAAAGGGATAATTTCACCATTAATTAATCCGTTATAACCACGTTGGATTCCCACTACTTCCATTCCTCTGGAAATTGCGGAACGCACAACCGCACGGATTGCAGCATTCATCCCTGGGGCATCCCCACCACTGGTTAAAACGCCAATTTTTTTCATTTCCATAACCGTATCCTCCTCGCATTCTATCTAGCAATGGTTGCATCAATAATGCTCTATTCTTATTGTATAGCGATCAAATTCAGTTGTCAATAAAAATACCCAAATTTGTTATGTTTTTAACAATGTTTTTGCATTTCCACAATTTTCATTTTTGTTCCGGGGTATTTTTTTATATTCTATCAAAAGAAATCCATAACACTCTTTGATAAATAGGCTGCTATTTTACTACCACATTTCCGTTGCCAAGCAGGTAAACCAAACGGTTTTGTTCCGCCTGATCCAACCGTATTCCTTTTTTAGAAGATAGCTTTAAATATTTGTTCTCATCCTGTAAATAAAAGGATACCTGGCACAACCCAGGATGGGAGGCAATTTCCTGTTTAATAGCAGGAATCCGCTTGTCGGTACGGGAGTCCAATTTTAAATAAACAGTTTTTGGCTTTTCCTTTTGCAAACAGACTAGGTCATTACACAGCACCTTTTTGTCCCCATCTTTTTCTGAGATAGAACCATTTACCAATACAGGCGCACCCTCTGAGATAGATTGTGCAGATTGGGCATAAATATTCGGGAAAAAAATTACCTCTATCTGCCCAGTACGATCCTCTACAACACCAAAAGCCATAGCCGCCCCTGCTTTTGTCTGGATTTTTTTCAAGCTGGTAATCGTACCCGCAATCTGTACCACCGATTTTTCTTTGTAATAGGAAGATTCCTCATCTTTTAGGATTTCCAAAACTTGATCCAGCTTCCATTTTTGTAAAATATCCTCATATGGGTCTAAAGGATGGGAAGAAAGGTACAGCCCCGTGGTCATTTTTTCCATCTCCATCAATTCCTCGTTGGAATACTCCGCTACATTCGGATAGGTGTGCTGCTCTTCCTCCGCCGCAACTGTTTGGAACAGGTTAATCTGTCCAGTGACATTGGTACGTTTAGAAAACTGGATGTTTTCTAAAATCGCTTCATAGGATTCCACCATTTGGCGCCGGTTTTGGGGAAAACAATCGAACGCACCGCACTGGATTAAACTCAATATCACCGATTTGGTCATATCGTATTCCAGCATCCGGCTGATAAACTGGTATAAATCCTGAAATGGTCCATTTTTCTCCCGTTCCGCTACGATTTTCTGGATGACCCCTTTGCCCAGTTTTTTTACTGCCAGCAGTCCAAAACGGATTTTCCCATCCTCTACGATAAACTTGACACGACTGTGGTTGATATCCGGCGGAAGCATTTGGATATGCTGTTTTTTACATTCCCCAATATAGAAAATAATTTTATCTGTATTGTACAGAACGCTGTTCAGCAAAGCCGCCATATATTCCATAGGGTAATGGCATTTTAGATAAGCGGTTTGATAGGATAGCAAAGAGTATGCCGCTGCATGGGATTTATTAAAGGCATAGGAGGCGAAGCTGGACATATCGTTGAAAATTGCTTCCGCAACCGGTTCTGGGATTCCGTTCGCCACAGCGCCAATACATTCCACGCTGCCGTCCTCATTGATTTTTCCATGGATAAAATTTTGGCGTTCCTGTTCCATCACGCTAGCTTTCTTTTTGGAAATCGCACGGCGTACCAGGTCAGCGCGCCCAAACGAATACCCTGCCAACTCCCGGAAAATCTGCATGACCTGTTCCTGGTAAACAATAACCCCATAGGTGACATCCAGGATATGCCGCAATGATTCATGGCGGTAGGTGATGGATTCGGGATGCAACCTGTTTTCAATAAACCGGTCAATAAACTGAGATGGCCCAGGGCGGTACAAAGACAAGACCGCGATTAAATCCTCCAAACAAGAGGGCTTCATACGGCTCAGCACTCGTTTCATCCCATCGCTTTCAAATTGGAATACCCCGTCCGATTCCCCTTGCGATAGCATAGCGAATGTCTTTTTATCCTCTAACGGTATGGTATCAATAGAAAATTCAGGGGTATGGAACTGAATCGCTTTTTCTGCGTCATGGATGACAGTCAGGTTCCTCAAGCCTAAAAAGTCCATTTTTAAAAGCCCCAAATCGGCTATGGTATTCATTGTATACTGGGTAACAATTGCCTCATCATTTTTTGCTAGAGGCACATATTCGTCCACCGGGCGGTCGCTGATTACCACCCCAGCAGCATGGGTAGAGGTATTTCTGGGCATACCCTCCAGTTTTTTTGCCGTATCAATCAGTTCGTGAACCTGGGCGTCCTGCTGGTATGCTTGAGCCAGCTCTACCGAAGCATCTAGGGAGTCCTGAATCGTAATCCCCAAACGATTTGGAATCATCTTGGCGATTTTATCCACCGTATCATATGGCATTCCCATGACACGTCCAACATCACGGATAGCACCTCTGGTTGCCAGAGTACCAAAGGTAATAATCTGTGCCACATGGTCCGCTCCATATTTGTGAATCACATAGTCAATTACTTCCTGGCGGCGTTCATAGCAAAAATCAATATCAAAATCCGGCATACTGATTCTCTCTGGATTTAGAAAACGCTCAAATAGCAGGTTATACTGGATCGGGTCAATTCCAGTTATCCCAATACAATATGCAATTAAGCTTCCCGCTCCCGAACCACGTCCCGGGCCAACTGGAATTTTCTGCGATTTAGCATAACGAACAAAGTCAGATACAATCAAATAATAATCAATGAAACCCATTTTGGAGATGACATCAATCTCATATTGATATCGCTGCATAATTTTTTCAGGCGGATTTTCCCCATAATAACGGTGTAAACCTTCCTCGCAGAGGGAAAGGAAATATTCCTTATTGTCCTCTCCGTTCGGTGTTTCAAAATGAGGCAGCTTTGTTTTACCAAATTCAAATTCCAAGTTGCATTCTTCCGCAATTTTTTCTGTGTTTTCGATTGCTCCTGGAAAGTTTTGAAATAGCTGCTTCATCTCCTGTTCTGATTTGAGATAGAATTCTTCGGTAGGGAATTCAATCGCCAGTTCTTCCTGTAATGTTTTTCCTGTTTGGATACACAGTAAAACTTTTTGGGTTTTAGCGTCCTCTTTTTTGATATAATGGGCGTCGTTCGTTGCGACTAAACCAATCCCTGTTTCCTGGGATAGTTTTACCATTCTGGGGAGGATCGCCTGTTGGTCAGAAATTCCATGGTTTTGGATTTCCAAATAAAAGTTCCCTTTCCCCATGGTTTCCTGATAATCCAACGCAATCTGTTTGGCACGGTCATAATCATTTGCCAGCAAAGCCCTTGGAATTTCTCCAGCAAGGCAGGCGGACAAGGCGATAAGCCCCTCGCTATGTTCCCGCAGCAAACCATGGTCAATCCTAGGGCGATTATAAAACCCCTCCACATAACCGGCGGATACCAGCTTTACCAGGTTTTGATATCCCACCATATTCTTGCACAAAAGCACCAGATGGCTTGGACCGGTATCAATTTTATGCACTTTATCAAAGCGGGTTCTTGGTGCCACATACACTTCGCAGCCAATAATTGGTTTGATTCCTTCCGCTTTACAGGCGCGATAAAAATCAATTGCTCCAAACATATTGCCATGGTCGGTAATCGCAATGGCATCCTGCCCCATTTCTTTCACATGGGAAGCAATCTCCTGAATTCGGCACGCACCGTCTAACAGGCTGTATTCCGTATGGACATGAAGATGAACAAATCCCATTGGTTCCTCCTATCAAAATTTATATTGTCAATTCAATCAGGTTTTCTTCTGGCCCCAAGATGCAGCTTTCGTAGTATCC
The DNA here is from genome assembly GCF_014297275.1 of Clostridium facile. NCBI lineage: Bacteria > Bacillati > Bacillota > Clostridia > Eubacteriales > Clostridiaceae > Clostridium > Clostridium facile. The sequence continues at coordinate 481,460 of NZ_JACOQK010000001.1, read as the reverse complement.
ATCTCCAGTGGTCCTTGGACCGCTAACCACTGGATATCCTGCCTGGGAAAGTTGCTGGGTCAGCTCGTCCACTTTTTGTTTGCTGCCAACGCAAAAAGCAATATGGGCATAACCAGTTCTGAATGGTTGCTTTTGTGTATCGCACAAATCAGGCCGGTGCATGATTTCCAACCGTACCCCATCTGAAAACGAGAGGAAATACGACCGGAATCCTGTTTTAGGATTGTAGTAACCTTCGTTTGGAACAGCGCCAAAAAACGAAACAAAAAAATTCTTCATTTCTTCCAGCTGATTCACATAAACTGCTATATGTTCTATTTTCATTGAAAACACTCCTAAACAACAATGTATCGGATCAAATCGCAAACGGTGAAATTGGCTGGAAGGACAATCATATTCCCATAAGGACAGCCCTTTTTATCGACTGTTGTAGCCATAGGCGATAAAATACCAGTACAACACTCGCTGATAGGAAGCTGGTGTTATCTATCCAATTATTTTTATCTGTTTAAGATGATTTAATCCCTTTTATTCCACCTTATGCTGTTCCAGCATATATTTTAGTGGAACATAACACAAAAGACAGGCGTCCCCCAAGATGCCTGTCCTACGAGCGCAATTTATCCGCGATTTCACCAATTCTTTTTAACCGATGATTAATACCGGATTTACTGATTTGGTTTCCCATTGCCTGCACTAGCTCATTTAAAGAAAGCTCTGGGTTTTCCAGCCGGATCTGTGCTACTTCCTTCAAATTGTCGGGAAGGTATTCTATCCCTTTTTTCTGGATAATCAGTTTGATATCCTCCACCTGTTTTGCGGAAGCCGCTACGGTTTTTCCGATATTAGCGGTTTCACAGTTGGTTACCCGGTTTACCTTGTTCCGCATATCTTTCATCACTTTGATGTTCATTAGTTCCAAGGTGGAATTGGTAGCACCCATTAAGGTGAGCAGGTCTTCAATATTCTCACTTTCTTTTAAATATAAAATAAAGTTATTTTTCCGTTGGGTCAATTTAATTGGAATATTAACAGAGGAGAGGATACTTGCAAGGTTTGCCGCCAAATCATGGTTTTGAACCACAAATTCCAGATGGTATTCTTTGTGAGGGTCGTTCATGCTACCACAGGAAACATATGCCCCCCGCACAAAAGAAGCCAGGGCATTCTCATCCTTCAACTGCTCCGGCGTTACCATTTTCGGCATGCCGTTCTGAAAAAAATGCTCCTTAATCCGATCCAAATCCTGGGGATTATCTACTGTAAGGGTATACAAATGGGTTCCATTCCGCTTTAGGCTGGGCGCGGTAATTACCGTCAGGATGGTTTCAAACTCGTCAATCAAAAAATCAATAAAGCGGTCCGCAATTTTTCGGTTTTCGGTTTGCATCACGCAGTTTCCACGCTCAAACGCACGGCTAAATAACAACATGGCTGTCAATTCTACTAGCATGCACTCCCGGTCCGCCGGCATTACTTCGCAAAGCTCATCTTTGACAGCTACTGAAAATGACATGTTCCCATCACCCTAATTTTTCGTAATATCCCTGTGATTGACACTCACACGGTTCCCTTTTTCACTCAAATACTTATAAAACAGTTCCGCAAATGTGACGGAACGGTGTTTGCCCCCTGTACAGCCAAACCCAATCGTCAACTGGCTTTTTCCTTCATTGAGATACAACGGAAGCAGAAAATCAATTAAATCCCTGATTTTTTCAAACAGTTCAGCAGAGTTAGGGGAATTCATCACATAATCCCTTACTTCCTGATCCAGACCTGTTTTATGTTTTAATTCCTCAATATAAAACGGGTTGGGCAAACAGCGCACATCAAACACCAAATCCGCATAAGTTGGATCGCCATACTTAAATCCAAAGGACATACAGTTAATCATCATACCAGTGGCGTAATTATCCAAAAACAGGGTGCAAATCCTCTCTTTTAACTGGGCGTTAGAGAGCAAAGAGGTATCAATAATATAATCTGCCCGCTCCCGTACCGGGGAAAGGATTTCCCGTTCCAGTTTTACCGCTGCTTCTAATGAGGTACATTTTTCTCCCATCAAAGGATGTTTCCTTCTGGTTTCTTTATAACGGCGGATTAAAACAGAATCGGAAGCATCCAAATACAACAGTTTATATTGGAAATTTTGGTCCTGTAACAAATTCAACTCATTAAAAAGGCCGCTAAACAGCTCTTTTCCCCCACGGATATCGGTTACAACAGCCATTCTGCCCAAATCGCCTTTGGACTGGATGCCAATTTCTACAAATTTGGAGATTAATTTGGGCGGAACGTTATCCACACAAAAAAATCCAATATCCTCCAAAGCATCAATCGCCCTGGATTTTCCTGAGCCAGATAAGCCTGTTACAATAATCAGTTCCATATACCTTATTCCCCAATCCATTTTACTTCGCAATCCAGATGGAACCCAGTCCGTTCAAACACCACCTGCTGTACATATTCAATCAGGTCTTTGACATCTTGACAGCTGGCGTTTCCAGTATTAATTAAAAAACCACTGTGTTTTTCACTAACCTGAGCGCCCCCAATTGTTTTTCCTTTTAGACCGCACTCCTCAATCAAAGCGGAAGCGTAAGCTCCTTCCGGACGTTTAAAAGTGCTGCCAGCACTGGGATATTCCAGTGGCTGCTTGGTCTTTCTCCGTTCCAGCAGTTCCATCATCCTAGCCTTAATTGCCTGCGGATCGCCTTTGTGCAATTGCAAATAAACATCGGTAATACAGTAGCCCGAATCCGTATAAGCACTGTGACGGTACGAAAAATCCAGCTGCCCCTGGTCGTAAATGCCAAAAGCCCCCTGAGTTGTCACATGCTCACAACGATAGATAACATCCTTCATTTCCCCATCATAAGCGCCAGCGTTCATATAAGCTGCTCCGCCAATGCTTCCGGGAATGCCAAAGGCAAATTCCAGCCCGGTTAAACTGTGTTCGAAAGCGAATTTACAAACCGAGGCCAGGCTTGCGCCAGCTTGGCAAAGGATTTTATCTTCCCCGATTAACTCAATCTTCTGGAACTGATCCCCCATACAGATGACAACGCCATCATATCCATGGTCAGATACCAGTAGATTTGAGCCTTTGCCTAAAACAAAATAATCCACATTATTTTGTACACATTCAAAAATAGTACGGCGGAATTTTTCACGGCTATCTGGAATTACCATCATAGCAGCATTGCCACCAATTTTAAATGTTGTATACTCCTTTAATGGAACTTCCCTTTGATACTGAATCTGATACTGGGAAAATAGTTCTTCTAAAACTGTATATTTATCCACAATCCACTCTCCGCATTCTATTGAAAAAATGATGTTTCACCGCTTACTGCCACCTGTGCAGAAGGTATTATAACCAAAAAGGCTTTGATTACTATTTTATGTTTCTTCTCTTTTTAATATGTTCCATCAACCGGTCATAATCCGCATTTAGCACCAGGTTTTCTGGAAAATCAATCTCTTCCAACATTGCCAAACTATTAGGGTAATGTCCAATACAAGGGGCAAAATGGCAATCCGAGTTCACCGCAACTTTTACCTCATATTTTTTACAAAGCCGCGCGATTTCGGTACAATTTTTTTCACAGCCTTTTCTTACCACAAAAGAGGCTTCGTTGATCTCCACCACTTTATCATACTCTTTATAATATTTTACTACTTTTTCGTAATCATATTGGAACCCCAGCTGACCACTATGTCCAATCATATCCACCAAAGGGTTTTTCGCCGCCGCAATATACGCTTTTGTATGCTGTTCTTCCGTACCAGGCCAGCAAGCAGACGCATGGAATGACGCAATCGTCCAATCAAGGTTTTTTAAATAGGTTTCTGGTACATCCAAACTGCCGGTAAAACCCATAATATTGGCTTCTACCCCTGTCAGCACTCGTACCCCTTCTACCACTTCTGGTATCGCCTGCATATTCAATAAGTGTACCAATTCAGGTGCATCTGGGACACCAGGGCCATGGTCAGTTAACGCAATTGCTTGATGCCCTGCCAATTTGGAATAATGGATATTTTCTAACAACGTACTGTATGCATGGTCTGATGCAATGGTATGTGTATGCAAATCTGCAATAATTTTCATAACTGCCTCCTAACAAATACAAACCATTTCTAATTCACTTTTCTCTGTCAATTCCATAATAAGGCTACCAAATCCCCGCTGCTACGCAGTGGGGACCTGTTGTGCCACTCTGTTAGTATAAATCCCAGTTTTCTATTTTTTCCCGTTCCTCGTCATCCGTCAGTCCTAATTTTTCCATCAATTCAGTAGCAGCGTTGTACCCCATTTTTTTCTGACGGTTGTTCATTGCGGCTACTTCCAAAATAACGGCCAAGTTACGGCCTGGTTTTACTGGAATCGTGTACTGTGGAACTTTTACATCCATAATCTCTGCATATTCCACATCCATTCCCGTGCGGTCATAAAATTTATTGGAATCCCAAGGTTCCAGTTTAATGACAAGGTCAATTTTTTCTGTAATTTTAATAGCACCCATTCCAAACAACCGGCGGGCGTTTACAATGCCGATACCACGTAACTCCATAAAATGGCGGATATTTGCTGGAGAGGACCCTACCAGGGTACGGCTGGATACTTTGCGGATTTCTACTGCGTCATCCGCAATCAAACGGTGTCCACGTTTAATCAGTTCCATAGCGGTCTCGCTTTTACCAACGCCACTTTCCCCTAGAATAAGCATACCTTCGCCGTACACCTCAACTAACACTCCGTGGCGGGTAATCCTTGGCCCCAGTTCCACGCTCAAAAAAGAAATTAACGCGGACATAAAGGCTGATGTTTTTTCGTGAGTCCTTAAAAGAGGGATACCGGTGTCCTGTGCCGCCTTAATCATCTCAGGGAAAATTTCTAGATTACTGGTTACAATTAGCACAGGTATCTTTTTGGAAAACATCAAACTTAAACGCTCCTGGCGCAGTGCTGGATCCAAATCTTCCAAATAAGCGTATTCCATATTTCCGATAATCTGGATTCTAGTAGGCTCAAAATTTTTATAAAAGCCGGATAAATGAAGTCCCGGACGGTTTACCTCAGTGGATGAAATTTCGATTTCTTCTGCTTTGCCATGCAAACAAATTGGTTCCAGATTAAATTCTTTAATCAATTTTGATAATTTAACTGTAAAAGTTGTAGACATGCCATTCCCTCCTATCTTTTTCCGTGATGAATCTATTTGTAAATTTATTATACTATAAAACCATCCTGTTTTCAACAGAAACAATGGATGGTAACGGTTACAATTTGTAAAATAATTACGAAGGTAACTTAAAATCTACGTAAAATAAAAGTTTTTTTCGGATAGTCTTCCTTTAAAAACATAAATTGAACTGTTATTTTTAAGGTTTTTGTAAGATTTATGAAATTTACAAATAGAATATTTATGATATAATAAACTAGAACAAAAAATTATGAATGAATTTTAGGATTTATGGAATGCAATAGTTGATTTCGTTTTGGCTAAACGAAAAATAAGATTCCGCAAAAAGAGGAGATAACTATGAGAATAGCCTTGTTTACAGAAACCTATGTACCGTATATCAATGGGGTTGTAACCCATGTAAAAATATTACGGGAAGGCCTGATAAAATTAGGGCATGAAGTTTTGGTGGTATGTGCAAACCCAGATACCAACCGTTATTTTATTAAGGATGGGGTATTAAACTGCCCTGGTGTAAGTTTTAAAAAGTTTTATGATTATGGTTTGGCTTCCCCAATCAGCCCGCTACGATATAAGTATATTAAGGAATTTAATCCTGATATTATCCATATCCACAATGAGTTTGGCGTAGGATATTCCGGAGCAAGTTGTGCGAAATTTTTAAATGTACCATTGGTTTATACATTGCATACCATGTATGATGATTATTTGTATTATATCGCACCAAAACCATTGATTCCGCTGGCCAAAAAAACAACCCATGTTTATGAAAAATCCCTAGTTGCCCGAGCTACAGCCATTACGGGGCCTTCCAAAAAAGTATCCGAATATTTTAAGAGTATTGGTATTACTGACCGTACAGTACATGTGATTCCAAACCCTGTTGAAATTGATGCTTTTACCCCCGATGCAGCTACAGAAGAACAGAAAAAACAGATTCGTGAACGCCATGGTGTAAAAGATGATGAAATTATGGTTTGTTTTTGTGGACGATTGGGGAAAGAAAAAAGTGTTGATGTACTGTTAAATTACTGGGCAGAAACCGTAAAGCCGGATGAAAAGTTTAAGCTGCTTATTATTGGGGAAGGCCCAGTAAAAGAAGAACTGGAACAACAGGCAAAAGAACTGGGAATCGATAATATGGTTTCCTTTACCGGTGCGATTCAACACAATGACCTTCCTCCTTATTATGCTGCCTGTGACCTATACATCACAACTTCCCTATCCGATACCAACTCAATTTCCATGCTGGAAGGGATGGCTGCTGAGCTGCCTGTGCTCCATATTGCAGATGAGTTAAACAAAGGTCAGGTAGTAAACGGCGTCAACGGATATATCTTCCATAACGCAATGGAAATGCATCAGCTATTATTGAAATACCGGGATATGCCAACAGAAGAACGGCAAGCGTTAAAACATGCCGCCAGGGAATCAGTAGCAAAATCCGGTGCTGAAACATTGGCAAAAAATCTGTTGGAAGTATATCGGATTGCGTTGGAAACCAAAAAACTGGAAGATGCCCAAAAGGTACAATAATCTTTATGAAGTAGTGGCATACCTATTGGAAAATAAATCCTATTATCTTAGCTATTAATAGTCCACAATCATATCTTACCCCATATATGATTCCATAAAATCTATCTTTCCATTAAAAATCTATGATATAAAAATAACCTCCTATTTTATCGGAGGTTATTTTTATATCAATTTTAATTATCATATTACCAGGTTTGCGAATGGAAAATTAAATTTGTCTTGCATTTTCTTTAAAGCTACTGCATTCTTTAGAAAATCGATCATATATTGTTAGAAATAATACAGTACTATCCTTAAAAATCACTTTCCAATTATTAACGAATAGGCTTAAATAATGAAAAGGGCTTTTATAGAATAAAATCTATCAGAAGCCCTTTTTGTTGTTTTCTAATTTATTGATTATACTATATTATTTTGCTGATTCTCCCAAACGTTCCAATATTTCTTCATAAGATTCCCTTTGGTCACATGCGCCACAACACATTCCATAACATCTGGATACCGTTTCCCCAGGTGCTACCAAACATAAGTTTGGTTTGTTATTTTTACGCTCTTCTGGCTTTTCAACTTTATCTGAAATAATGGTACCTTTTAAAAATTCTTTACATTCTTGTTCTGTCCCTTCCATTACAACGACAGAGGTATTTCCGATTACTTGATAATGGTTTGTTTGATTGGTATACTCTTTTTTCATAAGAACTACTCCTTTCATTGTGCTAATCTATGTTAACATTTATTAATATGGTAAATTTATAATTTCTTTATTCTTATCATACCATAACTATAGGGATTTCGTCAATTAAAAATCTCTATTCTAAAATAAAAATGATCCTTAAATTTTCATATTTCCTCATAAAAATAATTTTTTTCATTTTTTTTGATTTTTCTATTGACAAAATGAGATCTGTCCTGTATAATAATAACTCGTAATCCACCTGAACATTGAAGCTAAACAAAGTTATTTTTCAATGTAGGTTACAATTCAATATGCCGGAATGATGGAATTGGCAGACGTGCTGGACTCAAAATCCAGTCTTGGCAACAAGGTGCGGGTTCAAGTCCCGCTTCCGGCACCAGTTGGCAGCGAAACTGTAATAGTTTCGCTGTTTTTTTTATATCTTTATTTCTGGAATAATATCCGATATTGCATTAGCTGATTTTATTTTTTGTGCATCCTTAAAATGTACATATACCTTCTCTGTTGTTACTGTATTACTATGTCCTAACCACTTGCTGATATCTTCGATACTCATTCCCCTTTCCCTCATTAACGTAGCGCAACTATGCCGCAAATCCTGTAACCTAATTTTTTTCAGATTATATTTTTCTAGTAATATCTGAAAATGTTGGGATATATAATTAGGTTTCATGAGTCGCCCTAATTTGTCTACAAAAACAAAATCTAAATAATCTTTACAGTAACTATCCCCACAAAGTGCCATCATGGATTGTTGATATGATTTTAGCTGCAATAAAATTTTTGTAATAGAATCTACCAACGGATAGGCTCGTATACTAGATTTTGTTTTTGCCTTATTTTCTACTACTAACTGATAATGTCCATCTACTGGTATCTGTACTATAGTGGTTCCCATTTTTAATTGTTGTCTCTTAAAATTTATTAAACTCCATCTGATTCCAACCAGTTCCGATCTTCTTAGACCAAAAAATGATATAAAGATAATTGCGATTTCAATGGAGTCGCCATGTATACACTTGAACAACTCCCTAAAATCTTCTTCGTCATAATATTGACCTTCATATCTTTCCACTTTTGGTTTTTCAACTTTATCAGCAGGATTATTCGGGATTAAATCTAATAGATACGCATTTTGTAGTGCCTTTCTGATGTTAGCATGATAATGTACAATTGTATTTTTACTAACGGTTTTTAATTTATCGTTATAAAATTGCTTGATATGAAAGGGTGTCAAGTTACATAATGAAACATTTAAACCCTGAAAATACGGCGCAATCACAATAAGCTGATTTCATAACCCCCTCCTCCTTTTTGGCAAAACAGCATAGCAAACAGATATGATATTTTGCTATACTATTTAAAAAATAAAATGAAGCTGCACAGACCATGCAAGGCATGTCATAAATCCATCTTACTGTCCACCTTAACCAATAAAACAGATTTCTCCCCTTCTCCAGACGAGCTACCGCTGGCAAGATAGATGGTTCATCCCTCTATCGAAAGTATCGCTCGTACAAAAAGTAGTCATGGCGTTTCTGAGGAAATCTGCCTGTAACAGCTTTTATGTTAGCCAGCAAAAGCTAAGTTTGTCAAAGTACAATTTAGTCAATCTAATTACTGATATTACAAAAGGCCGGTTAAAAAACCAGCCTTTTGCTTATATTGAGAGAAAAGAGAAATAGGAAACTTTACGAATTATTTTTTCTTACGGGAGAGAACCAATGCAGCTCCTGCTAAGGTGATTGCTGCCAATCCTGCAATTGGTGTAAAATCGCCTGTTTTCGCTGCGTTTGCTTTTGGTGTAGTAGATTCCTGTCCTGTCTGTGTTCCAGCTGTATTATTGTTTTCCGTTGGAGTTTCAGCAGGGGTTCCATCTACTGCTACCAGGTTATCCATTGCTGTTTGTACACTTGTTACTGCTGCATCTACTTCTTCCTGAGTTGCGTTTTCATTGTTGTATACATCCTTTGCTTCTGCTACTGCTGCTTGTAATGCTGCGTAGCTTTCTGCTGTGTATGCGTTTGCATCTACTTTGCCTGCTTCTGCAAGAACATCTTCCAGGATAGATTTATCTGCTTTGAACCGTAAATTCAGCATTGCGCTCAACAGGTTATCTGCTGCTTCATTTACTTCTGCTTGCATAGCGTCGCCATCTTCATATACTGCTACTGCTGCTTCTAATGCTGCGGTGAATTCCGCTTTGCCTGCTTCCACATAACGGTCAAGTTCTGCATTGATTTCATTTGCTGCTTCCATCAAGGATGCCAGTTCTGTTTTATCCCCAGCTACAAATCCTAATTTGTGGATTTCATTCAGCAAGGTTTTCCATGCTGCGTCTACTTCTTCCTGGGTTGCTGCCGCATTGCCTGCTACTGTTTTCGCATTTTCCAAAGCAGCGTCAAAGGATTTCTGTACGCTTTCAATGGCGTTGTCATATTCGTCGCTTGCTTTCGCATTTTCCGCATAAGAAATAACAGCATCTAAAATATCTTTATTAGATTCTGAACGAATAATAACTTGTTTATATGGAGTAAGTGTTACATCCAGTAAACCAAAAGATTGATTTTTTGAATTACTATATTGTGAATTTGGATTTTCATAAATAATACGGTTAATCATCGTAGAAACCAATTTTACAGAAATAGTATTTTGTCCAGCAGTTAAATAGGCTCCAATATCCACAGAATCCTTTGATTGATCTATTGCAGGTAATTTTTGTCCATTTACAATTACCTCTGTGACCATATCATTATTATGATGGAAATTCAATAGGTATCCCTGAGTGGTATCCCAATTTTCTGGAAGCTCAAATGTTGTGCAATAGGTTCCGATTCCAATTATATTTTCCATACTATCTACGCCTAATGTAGAAAGCTGTTCAGAAGTTACTGGAAGGTCTTTCCACAATGTAAGTGGTATATCCTGAAAATCAATTGTTGTCTTTTTGGAGATTGTTAAATCAGTTTTATTTGCCTCTTGGTCTGGACCCCAACTTTCAAGGGAAAGATCCCAGTAGTCCAGTTCAATATTATCTCCAATTTCAGTAATATCCGTAGATACAACAACACCGTCAGTAAATGCAGTCTGATAGCTTCCCGATACGTCTGTGCGTAATACAATATTTCCATCCTGATAGAAAGTGTCTCCATTGGATTCAACTACATGGAAATCACTAACTTCGCCAAATTCTTCTGGATTTTGAGAAATGGCGACAAAGGTTGCCTGTCCAGCTTGTAGGTTAATAGTAGTATGAATGCTATCATCTTGTTGAACATAATTTATTATTGGAGTAATTTCCCCTGTCCACGCATCTAATTGGAAAGGTATTCCGGTTCCTTGCAAAGAAGCCTCTAATGATACTTCTTCTTCACTATTGTTATACAAATAATAGTAATTGGTGCCATCATTGTCTTGGCGTAAAATGGTACGTACCATCGGTTCTGAATAAGAGGCATATGGCAAAATACCATTTTGCTTCATCCAAGAAACAACTTCTTGCTGCGTATCTACTTGTCCAACATTTTGGTAAGTAAGTAATTCTTGCATTGTTTCGCGGATCTGTTCATCAGTCCCCGTTACATTTGAACCTGTTGTTGCAGCATCAGTACCAAACACACTGGAAGGGATCTGTCCACATAAAACAATAGGTAAACCTGCTTTTGCAAAATCCAGTAAAGCATTTGCACTTTCTAAAGAAATAGAAGGCAAATTGTTTACAACCAGAGCCTTATAGGCAGGTCCTGATTCATTTAACACTCCATTTGTTACTTTTGCACTATCATATGTCAACAAACCTGGAGTTAAAAGATCATAGCTATAACCATTATCTAGTAACGCCAAATAATTAGATTGATCTTTATCATTTTTTTCTGCTCCATTTGGTGTTTGAGCATTGTAAGCATCTGTATCAAAAATGGCAATATCCATTTTAGCAGTTCCATTTTGAAGGACAGCTTGAGAACGCGCAATATAATCGGACAATACATGTACATCTTCCCAATAAGGCTGACGGCTTCCCCATGCTCCTGCAACAAGAGGGAAAGTATGCCATCCTGGCCAAAAGTCCTTATCACCATAAATAGGGTCATTCATGTTTTCCGTATTCGCATGAGGGTATCCATGGATAATTAAACGGTTAACTCCTGATGCATAGTTATTATTAATAGTATTTACAGCGTCTTTCCAATTAAGAGCATATGCTTTCCCACTATCTGCCAGTGCTTCATCAGATACATAGGTTTTTCCACTCATATGTACACCGCCTGATACTGCACGGAAATGGTCATAAGAAGTTGAAAAAGCAAGGGATTCCCCTTCTGCAACATCACATTCAGCTGAAGCAAGTCCAACATCTACATAAAATCCACTTGTAGAATACCCTTGAGCCCGATACCCCATGTCCAGGGTATTTCTAGCCCAATTTTGAAGTTCAGCAATGTGTTCATCCAAATAAAGTTCGTTTAAAGTTTTATCTACATCAATACCAAAACGATCCTGATTTCCTTCACTGGAAATAAATTTTGTATCCTGTGTAGTGGAACTCATTACAAATGGCAAATATGGAGTAATATCATAACCAAGATATTTTTGCACAGAATCGATCATGTTTTGGTTCCAGAATTTTGTACTACAAACATTCTCTAAAGAGTCTTCAAAGAAATCTCCTGATTCTGCTTTCATCAGGGAAATTAAATGGTCGTTTAAAATATTTTCTTCCCAAAAATCTGTCAATGCATTTGATGCAGCAGAACTAAATTCATCTGTAATAACCCCTACATTTGGCATAGAAGCTCCTAATGGGAAGAAATTAGCAAATTTCAGCAGTGTTTCTCCTGTACCTCTTCTATAGAAACCAAAAAGTATCCAATCCCCTTCTTGCAATTCATCTCCAACAGAAGAATAGTTGGACAATTCTTGAATTTGAGAAAGGTCAACATTATAGTATTTCTGTTCATCCTGAAGTTTAGCACGTGGTCCCCATTCCTCAGTATTAATTGTCAACCCTGCATCTTTATATAACTGAGAAACATATGTATTATTTTCGTCTGGAATGCCTGCCGGCGTTGTATTCCCAGTTTCCTTTGTATACTCGCTAACATCTGTCATTGAACCATAATCAAGTGTTATATTACCATCTTCGTCAATACCTTTTACTTGTGCAATTGTTGCTGCAACGTAATGATTGTTAAAGATAAAAGATGAACCTGTATCAACGGCTAGTTTTTGTTCCGGCATTGGAAGATCCAATACATCAGAAGCATTTTGAATTTTAGTATAAGCGTATTGAATATCCTGTGAAGCTTCTTCATCATTTGGATCTATTGTGTTAAGTGCTATTGGCCAAGCACTATTGATCGTCACATCTACTTTAAAATCTCCTGGCAAATTCGCAGCAATTTCATAAATATGGATTAAAGTTTGTTGCCATTTTTCAGATCCCCAACCATTTTCTCCAATATCATCGCTATCATTTTTGGCATAAGGAACATGCGCTATTTCGATACCACCAAAACCAGCTTCATAAATTTCAGTTATTTCTTTTTCAAGTTGTTCTCTTGTAGCTGAGCCATCAGGTAGCCAAAATCGAAACATTCCTTTTGCGTGAACATTAGGGTTTTTAAATTGGTTTACAATACTCTTTGTCGCTGTTTCCTGTGCAGATACAGTAAATTGATTTACACAACATGATGCGATCATTGCTGTTGACAAGACTAGCGCAATTAATTTGCCCATTTTTTTGTTTTTCATTAATTTTCATCCTCCTTTGGATTTTTCTAGCAAACACCATATTTATATCCTAGCATATAACTTAATTGATTAACATTGCAGTAGGTATGTTTTTAGAATGCATTACGTTATATTTTACTAATTTTAAATTTTATATTGACAATTTTTAAATAAAAACTATAATGAACAAAGAAGGAGGGAATATATAATGGAATTTAATATAGAGAAATATTTTGATATGGTAAGGGGAAAAATCTCTCCCCAAAAATTTAAACAGATTTTTTTTGAAAATAAAAGCCCTAAAAATATTCAAACTTTAAAAAAAGATCATCTATTCCATATTAATAAAGATTTTAATGTATCTTTTCATTATGAGCCTTTAGTTTATCCAAATGTAGAAGAAATTAAAAAGCTAAAACCCGAAAATGCTACTTTACACAATCATGATTTTTTTGAAATGGCTTATGTTTACTCCGGCAATTTTTATAATGTTTTTAAAGAAGATACGATTTTGCAAACAAAAGAGCAACTTATTTTATTAAATCCATATGTATATCACTCTTTAGTTCCACAAAACATCTATGATGTTGCAATTAATATTACTCTTTCACAAACAGTTGTTGAAAATACTTTTTTACAACTGCTAAATAGTAAAAGCATTTTGTTCCGTTTTTTTCTGGACTCTATTTATGGAACTCATAAAAGCAACTATCTGATATTTTCAATTACTCCTGATATTTCTGATATTATTAAGCAAATTGTATCTGAATTTTTTGAGCAAAAACAATTTTTTGAACAAGTTATCATCGCTAAACTAACCGATTTATTTGCCCAACTTGCTCGTAATTATAAAGAAACCGCAATACCAGGAACCATCATATCCAGCCAGCCCACGCAAATTTCTGACATATTAAATTATATCCGGGTTTACTACGCAACAGCAACACTGGAATCCACAGCAAAACAATTTAATTATTCTCCAAAATACCTTTCTTCTATGATTAAACAACAAACAAATAAAACCTTTTCAGATATTATTTACCAGTATAAGTTGCAAAACGCCTGTAATTATTTAATAAACTCTAACCTTCCGATTGAAAAAATTAATAATATTGTTGGTTACAGCAGTACAAACAGCCTTTTTCGAATATTGAAAAGGGAGTTTAATCTTTCTCCATCTGAATACCGTAAGCAATACCGGAATAAAAATTTATTGTAAATCCATTTCTTACCTATTATTCTCACCCATATGATCTATACCTATGGCACATAAACAAGAAACTATCCTTCTAATCTTTCTTTTCTAACCTCAAAAAATTATGTTTAATAATCTAATCGTTTAATACACTTAAAATTATCATTTTCCTCATTTTAATTCTGTAAGAATAGATTTTTTACTGGCATTTTCGATGGTTTATCAGTACTAAGTCACAACCATCCGTTCAATGCATCTGTCAAGAAAAAGTAGACACCAAAAACACCATAGTATTAGAAGCCCCGTTCGGTCTTGTACTGAACTGGGTTTTATAGCTCAAGGCGGCTGCAGGCCGCCTGTTATTGAAGTAATATACATACTATCTAAGAATAAGTGAACATCGTCCGTGATTGCTAACATGATGTCAAGGTAGAGTTCTTCTTTCATCCATCCGTTTCGTGCTTCTATGATTGGATTATTTGTTGGAGTTTCCTCTCGCGACATTGACCGAAGTATGTTATAGTATTCATGGGCTCGGCAAAAAGAGGAGTAGATAGAACCCTGGTCGGTATGGAAAACTACTTGGGGAGTCTGTTCCTCTTTCCTGCAAACAACTTCAGCTGCTCTAAGCAATGGTAATATGGTTTGTTACTGTCGCAAACAGACGTTGCCTGATGTGGCTAATATCCCATTATTAAATGTATCCAACAGAAGTATCCATTCCCATGATACACCCTTATGTTTGAATATAATCATATCTGACACAACAATCTCCAATGGCCTTGTAGCATTCCAGTTTCCTTTGACCTTATTTGGAAACTTTACGCTCTCTTCTCCCGACTTTTTATATCTATACTTTCTTGCCTTGGAATGAATTCCAGCAGCTTTACAGCACTTATGTGCTAGATTATGAGAAAATATCCACCCGGTTTCAGAGAATACATCGTGAGCAAGGCGATGCTATCCATATGAAGGGTATTTTTTATGTTCTGTTTCCAGCAGATGTGTCAACAAAATCCTGTCCTGCTCATAGCTTTCCTTTGCATCTTTTCCATTTATAGTAACCAGATCGATTTATATCCATGACCTTGCAAAGAAAACTTACGGGATATCTGGAACTAAGCGTATCGATGACTTCGAACTCTTTTCTTTGCCAGTAACGAGCTCCTTGGTTGCACCAACTCCCTTCACTAAGTATCCTTTTTTAATCTCTCATTTTCAACCTCCAGCTTTGCAACCATTAACCTTAGTCGCTCTATTTCAGATAGATTCTTACTAACATGAAGTGCAGCAAACGGATTTCCAGGATATCCTTTATGAACAAAAGAGCTTTCTCTTTCTGCAATGTACTTTTTCACCCATTTGCAGAGCATGCTTCTGCTTCGATGATCTCTACTCCTTTGTTCTCACATAATTTTCTCAGTATTTTTCCAATATCCACTTTTGTTTTCCCGTAGATAATTTCTCTCCGATATTTCGGTGCAACAACGATATGATACTTGCAATTCCATTTCGTATGCTCTAAACTATTTGTATTGTTCATTTTGAACGATCTCCTTCATATTTTTTTGCGGTTGGCAAACCCACTTCTATTCTACATGAAGGAGTTATTTTTTTCTACTCACCGGCTTCGGCCTTTTTAGAACCATGGGCATAGTCTACGGTTTTCGTTACACAAAAAAGCAGATAAAAATTGCTTTTTATCTGCTTACTATTTTCTTTTTATTTTGTTGTGAGGGTTCGAACCCTTCTAGTCCATATTTTTTACAAAAAAATATCTACGGAGCGTGTCATCTAAAAATTCTCTTGAAAAATGGAAAAAATCCCGAAATCTCAGGATTTTTTCTGGCGATATCTATTTTGTTCGTCAAACATATTTTACATGCCCAAAATAAATAATTAATATTAACACATCTTACAATAACTTAAAAAAGAAAAAGAGTCCAAACGCAAAATGCGTTCGGACTCCGCTGGCTGGGGTGGAAGGATTTGAACCCTCATAAAACATCTATAAAACTCCGAAAATAAAGGATTTATTTTTATTTGTGTTGCATTTCGTGTTGCATAACATCAAAATTACTTTTTGGAATCATTAGAAATCAGGTTATCAAAATATCGGTTGGCTTGTTCCTTCGCTTTGTTAGTTTCATCCTCAAAGGTGTATTGATACACCTTTTTCATGACATTATCACTGGACCATCCACCCATTTCCATGATATATTTATCCGGCACATTGCGAGCATGCATAATAGCAGCAAAACAATGGCGTAAAGAGTGCATTGTATACGGTGGCATATCATGAGATATAAGCAATCTCTTAAACTTACGCAAAACTTGCGAGGGTGTCGTATCAAATACCCAATCATTGGACTGTTTGCTGGCGCATAGCTCTTCCATTCTTTTTGCCAAATATTCTGGCATTAATACCGAACGCCATCCTGCATCTGATTTATTGGTTTCTTTGTATACCAGCTTATTATGTTCATCTGGTATCCTGGCCCCATGTACACTTAACAACTCCCCTTTTATATCTGCCGGAGTAATCGCCGCTATTTCGCTTTGACGTAAACTGCAAGTAATGGCTAGCAACGCCTGACATTCAATATCAGGTGCTTCTTTTAATAATTGCATAATCTTTTCAGCATCGTTTTTAGTAGGCACCAGGATACTGTGGTTTTCTTTTGGCTTAATTGCAATATCACTAATATGATATTTAAAAAATCCCATTACTGCTGTAATAAAACCCAATTGATTTCTTAAGCTTTTCGCAGAATATCTTTTGGCGTTCTCATTCATTTGCTGCTGAATGAGGAAGCCGTCAGCCAATCTATCAATTTTGATATTTAATAAATTAGGAATAGAGTTTCGTTGTATAATCCTATAGCATCTAATGGTAGATGGTGATAAGATGTTCTGTCGATTTTCTATATATTGGTCACTTGCTTCTTGAAAAGTAAGTTTTTCTCTGGTTGTATTTTTTCTTTTATAAATATATTCAGCTGCCAAAAATTCAGCTTCTTTTTTAGTAGGTGCTGTAAATGATTGATACATTCTTTTTCCGGACGCATCTTTTCCAGCGTATACTTGCACCCTCCAACTCCCGCTAGGCAGCTTTTTAGCGTTAGCCATTTTTTATCCTTTCTATTGCTTACCATACCAAAATATGATATAATAAGCAAAGTACAAACTTCTTTGTTATTTATTGTTTTTCCGTCCAGTGTTGCAGCGCTGGGCGGTTTTTTATTACTCTCCCATAGCCTGAAAATGTCGTCTATACCGTTGCGGTATCTTGATATCTACAAAATAGCCCATCTGGGAAAGGAAATCAGCGATTGCGGTAAATCCATCCTTATAGAAAGCCATAATCCTTTTTTGTCTGTCCTTGATATTGCGGTAATCAGATGGACAAATAAAAGTCCAGTCACATCCCTCTTTATCAAAGATAATACGGAAATACTTATCAATATTTCGACTATCCAATCCAGCTTTTTCTAGCAGAATATGGTGTTCCATTGCTTCGTCAATGTGGGAAACCACTGCTTCTTCCCCGTCAAATGAAATTACCGCCATCAATGGCTCATCTTGCTTTATCGCTTCTTCTACTGATAATACATCATTATATTTTATGATATTCATATTTATCCTCTTTCTATTTATTTGCTTTAATCTATACCATTTTGTCGGCGTTGGCAAAATGGTACAGCAGGCGGGGCGGCACTCCCGCATCTCCTAACAATGGGCGACGGCTGCCCGTTCCGTCCTCTGCTTTTTGTGTATAGTTATCATAAAATCCGCTTGATAAACTGTAATCAAGCAATTCTTTGTTATTTTTTTATTTCCCAAGAATGCCCACAAGATTGGCATATAGCAAACTTTCCATTTTTAACCTTTGTTTTTTCTTTGCCATCCGCTTTTGGCGTTAAAGCCCACAATCCACCCGTCATTAGAATCATACCGCCACGTCCAGCACTACGTATAATACTATTGCGTTTTTTGGCCGTTTTACTGCTTACCTGTTGTAATGAAATCTCTATATTTTTCGCTCCGCATACAGGACAAACAATAGACGGTCCGAATTGATTATTGACTATTGCATTTTGTTGAATCACGTTTACTTGTAATGGAGCTGTTGATTTTACCGGTACATTTGACGCCGATTTTGGCGTATTAAAATAAGATGGTGTACCACATTTAGTACAGAAATTTCCCCTAAATTTATTACCACACTTTACACAAAAAGTTTCTGGAAGCTGATCTATTTTATTTTGTGTTTTAGAATTTTTTTCTTCATCATAACATTTCAATTCAACACAAATTTTGCACCCATAATTTAAGCCATTCTCCCCGCCAGTAATTTTAAGAATCTCCCCTTCGATATCACAATTTTCATGAGATTCTACAAAATTTACAATATATGTAGTTAAGCCGCTTTTTAAATAACCAATATGTTTATTATGACAATATACTCTAATTTTATGGTTTTCTTGGGAATCAATTTCCGATTCAAACTCTAGTAAATCTCCATCATGTAAAATTGGCAATATTGTTTGAATATCTATAGATTCCTCATTTAACGACATAGTTTCTTCTACAGTAGTTTCAAATTTTTCAATTTTCATGTTCATTCCTTCTCCAATTATCAAAATTACTTTTATTTTTCTATCATATCCGTTTAATATAAGATGTTAAGCTTTCTTTTGCTTAGTCGACTTTCCATCCTTAATAATTTTACAATAATTGTACTACCAACTGGAAATAATGTCCATTCACAATTTATACAAAAAACGACAATAAAACTATATATTTCTATTTACCTAAAAAAGGATACATTTACCATATAGAAATAATTAGTAAAATTTTGTCGATATAGCGAATGGAAATAGCTGTAAATATTTGATATTATAAAATTAGGGATTCCAAAAAATTATAAATCTGACAAATATTACTGATGCACCAGCAAGCTAAAGGAGACAAACCATGAAACAGGACAGAAAAACCAAGGAGCAACTTCGCCTAAAATCTCAAGGAGAAATATTCATAAGGTTAATCAATGAACTATTGAAAAAAGCAACTGAAAATCAGCTAAAACAGCTATATCGTTTCATAAAATCATATTTGGACTAGGGTTTTACCCTAGTCTTTTTTATTTTCTGTTAATTCTATAGCCATTTTTTCTAGTACCTGCCATTCAGATTCGTTTAACCTAGATAGCATGGATACAAAGCGTTTTTGAAATGATTTTGAATCTGCGCTCAAAACTTTTCCAGCCCATTCCATAAGTTCCTCATCCCTGGTTAGCTTGATAAATGGTTCCCCTTCTCCAGTGCGCAGCCATTCTTCGGATACATTATATTTTATACATATATCACTGATAACCCTATCAGTTATACGAATCCTCCCCACTTCTATGCTACCTAAATTAGCACGACTAATATTTATGTTTGAGGAAAATTCTTCTTGCGTCATATTTAAGTATTTTTTTCTAAGCAATCTAATACGCTCAAATGTTTCCATAATATCACCACCTTGTAAATTAGTATATCATATACAAAAATGTGTGTCAAGCACAAAAATATTAAAAAATAGCTTGACAATCACAAATTATTAGTATATAATGTGATTAAAGCACAAAGGAGGTGAACAAAATGACTGCACAGGAACAAAAAATTTTAAAAACGTTTGAACAAGCGTTCCAACATATGACGCCATTAGAAAAAGAAAAATTGCTGCTCTTCGGCGAAGGCATGGCATTTATGGCAGAAAAGCAGTTTAAGCAAGACAAACCAGCGTAGGAGGTGTTCACTTGATATTTATTGTAGTTATTCTATCTGTACTACTTTTAATCGCAGTAGCAAAATGGATTAAATGGCGTGTTAGCACATTGTCTATGATCTATTACATAGAAAAAAGCGGGTACAAACAGCCATCTGATCAAGAAATAACTGATTGTACCCGATATGTAACAAATCACTTATTTAATTAAATCCAAGTTGTTGTTTGATAATGGCGGTGATTACTCCTGTAGCGATTTGTGTTAAAGCACTTACTGAATTGGATCCTACTTTTTTACCAACTTCTTTGACGTGATTCCATACGGTATCAGAACGAATATCTGCTAAAAATTGATGACCATTATAAGTAATATCATTCAATGAAATTACGTGTAATTCATCATTGTAAAATTTAATAATAGCCTGGATAAAATTTGCTTCTTCCAATTTATAGCAAGAATATATGATATCTTCGTAAGTGTATTGTGGCAACGAATTACATAGTGGTTCAATATCCAGCGATTCGCTAAAAGGAACTTTTTCCATTTCAAGTAACACGTCTCTCATACAGTCAGGATTTAATTTCATTTTAACACCCCCTTTCTACCAACATTTTACTACAAACAGATAGGGAGTGCAATAAACCAGCGTAGGAGGTGCGAGGTGAAAAAAACAATCCGCAAATCTATCTGATTTTAGAAATGTTATGCCTTATTTACGCCCAAGACCTTATCGGGCTTGGAAAATGGATATTTATCGCATTTAGCATAATACTATGCGTTTTAGTAATAGTTGAAGTATTTAAAAAATATTTCGGCAATCAACGTTGAGGTGAGAAGTGAAAAAATTAGACTTTAAATTTTGTTTACTTATGCAGTCGCTTGGCATGATTTACGGTAGCATTTCCGCCGCAAATTCATCATGGATTGGAGCGCTGATTGGTTCAGCCGAAGTAATCATTTGGGGAGTTTTAGCAATTTATGATTTGCTACATAAAAATGATGAAGAGTAACACTATCCGTTCTGATTTTTCATAACCAATTTAGGATATGTAACAAATCATTTGTTCAAATGAAAGGAGGCGATCCTGTGCCAAAACTAAAAAAATCCCCGGTAGAACAGCGGGATAACCTGATAATTGCTAAAATCAATTATTACGCTGAGCTACAGGGGGTTGCTATAGACAGGCTTGCAAACGCAGCCAGAATATCAGTTAAAACAATGTATACCAGGCGAAAGAATCCAGGACAATTCAGCGTTGAAGAATTGGATAGGATATGTAACTATCTACATATTCCAATCACAGAATTATTTCAGCGATAGGAGAAAAAAATGAAAATTGATGGAAACAAATTGATGGATGCAATGAGGTCCAAAGGAATGACCGTTGCAGACTTGGAAAGAGATAGCGGAGTATCACGCAAAACAATACAACTTGCTATGGACAACATAACCCAGCATACCAGCAAAGATACAATCAAAAAAATAGCCCGGGCACTCAATATAAGCCCAATTAGATTGGAGGGTGGAAAACAATGCTAATATGCAGCCAAAATGAAGAGAAACTTATAAATATGGACACATTGCAAACCGTTGAAATTACCTACGATCGAAGAAACGACCGTTACAGCATATCATGTGAATATCCCGATTACGCCGTAATTGTAGGAGAATATAAAACATTATCCATAGCTAAAAAGGTGTTGAACGGCATACGAAGAACCTATAGTATCGGAAATCGTGTGTTTTTCATGCCGCAGGATCAGGAGGAAGCATGAAACAGATCATTATAAAAACCGGACAAGTCGCCTTAATCGTCTTTGGTGTACTGTTGGTTCAAGGCGCATTAGGTGCATCGGATAACATTGCGATATCATTTGGCGAATGCCTAATCCGCTGCCTAATTGGTATGACAATGATAGCAGGCGCTATTTGGATACCGCGGATCACACAAGCGATCCGGTTACATAAACAAACAAAAGAAGAGGCAGACAACCATGCAGCATAATAAAAAAGCTCCCGCAACGGCAATATCCGTATGCGAGAGCAATCAACAAAATACAACACTATCATTATAAATAATTAAAGGAGGATTGTCAATGGAAGCACAACAATATACCAGCATTTTGAAAATGGCTGGCAATGCTATCATGGAAGCGGCGGACATCGAATCCGCTAAAATTATTGATAATATCTTGGATGTCAACACTGACCCCAAGAAGAAAAGAAAGCTGGTGATAACAGTAGATTTTATCCCGACGCAAGACAGGTCACAAGTGACAATGCAAGTACAGACAAAGAGGACCATTGTGCCTAACGAACCTATCCAAACAACACTTTCCATCGGTGCAAATCAGAAAACAGGCGAGGTTATGGCGGTAGAAATGACACCAAACATCCCTGGACAGGTCGCGCTTGATGGACAAGTACAGGAAAGCCCAAAAATCATGAAAATCGCAATTGGAGGAAAATAATATGTTGAAAGAATTTACAGAAAAAATCATTGCCTTAGCTAAACCAAACGAAGTGGAGAAATTTGGATGTACTTATACGGATAAAAGGTTGGACCTTATGGAAGAACCACATATGTCCCCGATAAGTTTTTCCAGCCTTATAGGGTTAGTACAAGCATTGAAAACCGATCAAATATTTGAACGTACACCCTTTATGGTGCGTGTCACCTCTCCAACATGTGTAGATGTATTTTCCGCCGCCAATGGATCTGATAAAAGCAGGGCAAGTATTTATAATGTTAACGCTATAATTCCATCTATGCCGTTCGGACAATTCATGGATTATGAATCTATGATGATAAATCTAAAATCAAAATTTGTCCAAACAAACGAAGTATTGGAAAGGATTCAATTACTTGGCACAATTACAGAGGAAAACAGTTCAAGCGTTTCTGATGATGGTTTTACCCAAAATGTGGTTGTAAAACAGGGGATCGCTTTGAAAGGGAATAAAGCCATCGACCCTATTACAAGGCTGAAACCATACAGGACATTTTTAGAAGTAGATCAACCTGAAAGCGATTTCCTTTTAAGGTTGCAGGAAGGCAGACGAGTTGCACTTTTTGAAGCAGACGGCGGAGCCTGGAAACTACAAGCGAAACAAAACATCAAAGAATACCTGGAAAGAGAACTCGCCAACGAGATTGAACAGGGGTTATTGTTTGTAGTCGAATAAATAAAAAAGCCCCCAGGGTGGCGGCAACCACCCAAGAGGGGCAAACAAATAAATTTCATTTAAATTATACTTGACGAAAGGAAGTGTGTCAAGTGCTACAAGGTAATTCCATAGTTGATGGTTATTTTAACGGGCATGACCCGTTCGTAGCATTTCGGTGCAAATGCTGCGATGAATATACAGACATAGATGAAATTTATCAGGGACTATGTGACGATTGTGTGAAACGTATTGTACATGATGCAGCATATATCCCAGATATACGAAAAAAATATCTTAAAGAAAATCCAACATCTTTTCGAGACTGGCTTGTTGCAAATACAACAGCTGAGGATTTTTTGGATATTTATTTTAATGGCGAGCGGGCAGAAGATATAGAGGTGGATTTTTGTCTCGAATCGGAACTTTTTACCCCGTTTGTATTAGAGGAGGACCCTGAATAATGGAAAATTATTTTGTTGAATTAAATAAAATTGACGTTAACGAAAAAACGGAACAAAAAAACGGATTAACTTACCTCTCATGGGCTTTCGCCTGGGGAGAACTTAAGAAAAAACATCCAGACGCAACCTATCAAATATATGAAAACGCCGATGGATGGAATTATCATACAGATGGCAAAACCTGTTGGGTAAAGACAGGGGTAACTGTTAATGACATAGAACACATTGAATATCTACCCGTAATGAATTACCGCAATCAGTCAATTCCGGCAGATGAAGTAACATCATTTGACGTCAACAAAGCAATACAGCGTAGCTTGACAAAAGCAGTAGCAAGGCACGGGTTGGGATTGTACATATACGCCGGAGAAGATTTGCCGGAAAGCGAACCTATTATTTGCAGTAAGTGTGGTAAACCAGTTAAGGCTTGTTCCACGAAAAAAAATGGACATATGAGCCCAGAACAAGTCGCTAAAAACACTGGTGGGTTGTGTATGGATTGCTATTTGGCAGCTACTAGAATCAATCAGGAAAAATGATTGGCTATATACATAAATATGACGGGGAATACCTGTATATAGTCGCTAAATACCCGTTTTCCGGCGAACTAGCACGCAAGGAAATAACCCAATGTGAAATAAGGCTGGACGATGGGCGGCATATAAGCGTAGACCAGCGCAAAAAGATATATGCTACTATGCGGGATATTAGCCTATATACAGGGCATACACCAGACGAAGTAAAAGCCTTGATGAAATATGATTTTATCGCGAAATCAGGGCATGACTATTTTAGCCTATCCGACACGGATATGACAACAGCGAATCAATTTTTAAATTTTTTGATTGATTTTTGCATTGAATTTGATATTCCTTGCGCGGATAGCCTGCTGGAAAGATCACCGGATATAGCACGGTATTTGTATAAATGCTTGGTTGAGAAAAAATGCTGTATCACAGGCAAAAAGGCAGAACTACACCACGTCGATGCTGTAGGACGTGGAAGGAACCGGAAAGATATTATACACAAAGGCATGAGGGTGCTACCCCTTTGCAGGGAAATGCACACCTTAGCCCACAACATGGGGCGGGATTCCTTTTGTGAAAAATATCATATTTTTGGGATTAAATTAGATACCTATTTATGTGGTATCTGGAAAGTGAGGGCAGAATGAAATGAAATTAACAGAGGAAACGAGAAACGCAAGCTATAGAAAACTGAATCCAGCATCAAGGCGGGCGATTATATTACAAACGTTAGGAAATGGCGAAATGACAAGCAGGGAAATAGCCACAAAACTGGGATACACAGATATGAACGCTGTGCGTCCTAGAATTACTGAATTAATGCAAATGGGAAAAATTATAGTTTGTGGTTCCACTTTTGATCCGGTAACAGGTAGGGCAGTAGCCGTATATAGGAGGATAAAAAATGTTAAATAATGTTGTATTGATGGGGCGGTTAACCGCTGACCCAGAGTTGAAACAAACACAAAATGGTGTGTCTGTATTATCTTTTAGCCTTGCAGTAGATAGGGACTATACACAGCAAGGGCAAGAAAAACAAGTTGATTTTATTAATATTGTTGCATGGAGACTCACAGCAGAATTTATTAGTAAATATTTTGCTAAAGGGCAGATGATGGCTTTAAAAGGGGCTATTCAGACTCGAAGTTATGAGGATAAGCAAGGAAATAAGCGCACTGCTTTTGAAGTTGTTGCGGACAAGGTATATTTTTGCAGCAGCAAGACTGAGGGGAGCAACAACGGCAAAAGCCTTAAATCTGATAATGTTTCAGTTGGATTCGATGATTTTGACGGCTTCGAGGAAATAGGCAGTAATGATGAAAAACTACCGTTCTAGGTGGTGAAATCAATGGATGGGTTCGTTAAAATTTACAGAAAATTTACAGAATGGGAATGGTATCAAGACACAAACACAAAGGTAGTTTTTCTGCATTTGCTTTTAAAAGCAAGCTTTAAAGACAGCAAATTTCAAGGGGAAATTATAAAAAAAGGTGAAGTTGTTACTTCTATTTCTCGTTTGTCAAACGAGTTAAATATGTCACAACAAGCTGTCAGAACCGCCTTAAAACATTTGGAAAAAACCGAAGAAATTCACAAGCAATCAACAAGCAAATTAACAATCATAACAATACGAAAATACAGCGTTTATCAAGGATTAAACGAAACAGATCAACAAGCAACTAACAAGCAACTAACAAGCGACCAACAAGCAACTAACAAGCAACTAACAACATTAGAAGAATGTAAAGAAATTAAGAAGGTAAGAAATAAAGAAATATATAACCCCCCTATAATCCCCCCTACGGCAAACCAAATTATAGAGCTATATAACCAGATTTGCATATCTTACCCACGCTGTACGAAATTATCAGATTCCCGCAAAAGGGCTGTTAACGCTAGGCTTAACAGTGGTGTTACCTTGGATGATTTCAAGAAGGCGTTTGAGAAAGCTCAAAGCAGTGATTTCCTGCGTGGTAAGAACTCTAGGAACTGGATTGCCAATTTTGACTGGATGGTCAAAGATGCCAATTTAGCAAAAATACTAGATGGCAATTATGACAACAAAACAGATAGGAGTGACAACAATGAGCCTAACAGAAGCAGCGCAGGCAATAGCAGCGAAACATGGAATTTGTCTGGAACGCTTGAATTGTAGCCTAGAAAGGCAAGTTGAAATTCTTAACAACAGATCAGGAGACTTACAAGGGTATGACTGCCCTATCTGCAAAAATAAAGGCTGGATATATCGGGCTGTTGACGGCGAAATAGTAAGCGGAATGTGTAAGTGTATGCATACTAGGCAAGCGATAGCGGCAGCCCGCAAAAGCGGAGCCAGCGAACTAATAGCCAATTGCAAGTTTGAGAACTTCATAACTTCTGAGCCGTATCAAAGCCAAATGCTTAATATGGCGAAAAGATATTTGCAAGACCCGTCTCCAAAATGGCTATATTATGGCGGGCAGTCCGGATGTGGGAAAACCCATATTTGCACCGCTGTATTTTGGGAATTAATCAAGCGTGGGCTGTCAGCCAGATACATAACATGGCGGCGGGAGATAGCCGAGGTTAAGCGTTATGCCAACAACCCGCTGGAATACGCAACGAGGATGGACAAATACAAAAGCGTCGACGTGCTGTATATAGACGACCTGTTTAAAACCATTAACACCGCAGACAGGACAGGCATTCAAGCCGGTGACATTAATGTCGCATTTGAATTGCTTGATTATAGATATAGCCATAGCGCAAAAATAACGCTGATTTCCAGCGAGTTAACGCTTAGGCAGGTCTTAACCCTAGATCAAGCTATTGGGGGCAGAATACGCCAAAAATGCGGGCAATACGTTTGTAATATTGCTCCTGCCCCAAATAAAAACTACCGTTTGTCAGAAAAAGCCGTAGAAAATACCGGGACGTTTGGTGGGACACCTCCGTCTTATGATTTGGAAGAATTGTCAAGGAGGGGTATGCATGTACCGGAGATATAACTACATAATCCCAGAAATCCCACCCAGCAACAACAAATTCATTGGGCGGAATACCCGGTGGCAATACCAGGCGGAGAAGAAACGTTGGGCGGATTTGATTGCCTGGTTATGCCGGCCGAAGCCACCTACCCCTATCCCGAAAGCACAAGTCACACTTGATTATTATTTTGGGAACAGAATACGGCATGACCCGGATAATTATTCTGGGAAAATGGTCCTGGATGGATTAGTTAAAGCGGGCATCATCCAAGACGATTCGTTCAGTTGCATCAGATTGCGGCTAAATGGAAAATATGACAAATCAAGTCCAAGATTGGAAATAACAGTGGAGGAATTAGAAAAATGAATAAAGAAACAATCTTTGAAATGTACCAAGAGGGCAGACCAGTAAAAGAAATAGCCGAGCAGGTTAGGCGGTTAGAAAATATCACCTCAAAAAAGGCAGAAGCAAAAGTTGTTGGCGTTATCTGTGCCCACAAATTAGCGGGAAAGCGGGGTGAACTATAATGGATTACATATTAGCCCCAAATTGGGTGTTCATTGTTAACGGGTTATGTTTACTGGTTAGTGGAGGGTGTATTGGTGCATTAATTACCATCATAATTGAGGGAATGAAAAATGGCAAATAACTATATTATAGAGTGCATTTGCGATGAATGTATCTGGAATCATGACAAAAGATGCAAATGCACAGAATCAAAAAAATACGGTAAACCCGCTGACCAAAAACGCTGTAAATATTATACTCTTGGCATTGGATATGCTTGTTTTGATTGTAAATACGCAATTGGTGAACCAACAAAATGCACTTGCAACAAATCGCCAAGATTTGGAACGATAATTTCTATTGCCGAGCCTTGTAAACAATTTAAGTTATATGTAGCTCCAAAAAAGAGTATCAACAGACCAAAAAATATATGCAAAGCAAAACATTGTGTGTGGTTAAACAAATGCGGAAGCAAGATAGGAACTTGCTTCTGGGGCAAATGTGTAATGGGGGCAAGCAAATGACCATAACTGAAAAAAAACAATACTTACTACAATTAAAAAGCTTAGAAAACCAAATAAAAGAAGCAGACGAAAAACGGATCGAAGCTATATCCGCATTAAATAGCACCGCTATTAATTATTCAGGGCTGCCAACCGGGAACGGAAAACACAATAGGATTGAAATGGGTATTGAGAAAGTACAGGAGGCACAAGAAAAAGTAAATCAACTAATAGACCAAAAAACAATTATAAAAAACGATATTTTACTTAGGATAAAACAATGCCCGACAAAGGAATGTAGAGTCTTGCTAAGGTGCAAATACATAAAGTTTATGACATGGGCAGCGATCGCCAAAAAGTTAGGAATAAGCAAAGAACATACCAGAAAATACCTCCATTTAAAAGCACTAAAAGAATTTAAATAAAAAAACACAAAATATTGTATTTATTATTGACTTAACCACCTATATATAGTATAATTGCTATTATAGGGAACATGGATGAAACACCAAAATCCTCCTTAGTTAGTTTTAACCCGCCAGCCCCAATGCGGCGGGTAATATGGGCTTTTAGCTCAATTGGTTAGAGTATCCGGCTCATAACCGGAAGGCTCCGGGTTCAATCCCTGGAAAGCCCACCATTGTCCTCACTGACTTTCTCCTTTATTCTGCCGCCCGTTTGGGTGGCATATGCAGCGGAAACCGCATGAAGTCAGCGCTGTAACAGGTATCTTTTTCTCATTTTTTATTTTCCTTTTTTGTTCAGCCCGTTGATTATAGCGGGCTAATATGGGACAATTGGATACAGTGATAAACGCCCCCAAAAATTTATTCCTGTAGCGGGTTCGATTCCCACTTGTCCTACCAGCCTAAGAGGCATCCAACAAATACCCATACTACATACCAAAAAGCAGAGGATTACTCATCCCCTGCTTTTTATTTTGCAAAGAGAGGTGAGCTTACGTGACAGAAAAACAAAAACGATTTTGTGAAGAATATTTGATTGATTGTAATGCCACAAGGGCTTACAAAGCAGCATATCCGAACATCAAGAAAGATGAAACAGCTAGAACTAATGCAAGTAGATTGCTAACAAATGCTAACATCAAGAAATATATAGAAGATACACTGGAAAAAATTAGGTCTGATAAGATCGCAAACATTACAGAAATTATGGAATACCTTACTGCTGTAATGCGCAGGGAAAAGAAAGAATATATCGTTGTTACCTTAACAGAAGAAACCTCCAACTATATCCCAGATGAACGAGGCATACCGAGGAAACAGACAATAAAAAAAGAAACCCCGCAGATTGTAAAAATCCCCGCTAAACTATCAGACGCAAATAAAGCCGCTGAACTGTTAGGGAAACGTTTTGGGATATTCAAGGACAACGTCAACATTGATGGCACCATTCCTGTTGTCATAACAGGGGAAGATGAACTTGAGGAATAAAACAGTGATCAGCCTCCCGAAAGTAGTCGGGAAAGGCTATCGGGATTTTTGGAAGTTTAAAGGCCGTTATAGAGTTTGTAAAGGCAGCCGCGCATCGAAAAAAAGTAAAACAACAGCTCTATGGTTTATCACCAACATGATGAAATACCCAGGAGCAAACCTATTAGTAGTCCGTAAGGTATACAGGACACTAAAAGATTCCTGTTTCACAGAACTACAATGGGCAATCAGCCGCTTGCAAGTGAAATCCTATTGGGAAGTCAAAGAATCCCCTTTGGAAATGACCTATAAGCCAACCGGTCAAAAAATCTATTTTAGAGGGTTAGATGATCCGCTGAAAGTAACATCCATTACAGTAAAGACTGGTTATCTATGCTGGGCGTGGATAGAGGAAGCTTATGAAATTACCAATGAATCTGATTTCAATATGCTGGATGAATCCATCCGTGGGGCTATCCCAGAGGAAACAGGGCTGTTTAAGCAGATCACCATCACCTTCAACCCGTGGAATGAAAAACACTGGTTGAAAAAGCGGTTTTTTGACAACCCAGATGATGAAACTCTTGCCATGACCACAAATTATACATGCAACGAGTGGCTGGATGAATCAGACCTGAAAGTTTTTGAAACCATGAAGAAAAATAACCCCAAACGCTATAAAGTAGCAGGCTTAGGTGATTGGGGCATTATTGATGGTTTGGTTTATGAAAACTGGGAAGAAAAAGTATTTGACATAGAAGAACTGCAACAACTCACCCATATCCGTTCCGCTTTTGGGTTAGACTTTGGTTACACAAACGATCCCACTGCCCTATTCTGTGGATTTATTGACCAGACAAATAAAACAATCTGGGTATTTGACGAACTCTATCAAAAAGGCATGTCAAATGAAAAAATTGCCGAACGGATTATAAAGTTGGGCTATGCCAAAGAAAGGATACGGGCCGATTCCGCAGAACCCAAGTCGATTGACAGGCTTTATTCTTTAGGATTAAGCCACATTAGAGAAGCCCAAAAAGGAAAAGACAGCATATCTCATGGAATTGATTTTATACAAGATTATCACATTATCATCCATCCCAAATGCGTTAATTTCATTACAGAAATCAGTAATTACACTTGGGACACAGACAGTAGAACAGGAAAACGGTTAAATAAACCAGTAGATGATTTTAACCATTTAATGGACGCTATGCGATACGCTTTAGAGGATTTCTCTATGGGTGAAACATTTAGTTTTCAATAAGGGGGATAAAAGATTTGTTCCATTTTATATCAGATCCAGCAGCAAGGATGTACCACTCTACCCTTGTAGCTGATCGCATTATGACAGACGAACAATTTATCATCAATGAAATTTTAGAATTTAAAACTTCACAAAGTCGCAGAGAGATGTTGGACGGCGAGAAATATTATGCTGGTACACACGATATTCTAAACAGAAAGCGGGAAGTCATTGGGGAAAACGGCGACTTAGAACCTGTCGACAACCTGCCAAATAACAGAATTGTAGATAACCAGTATAAAAAGATGGTGGATCAAAAGAACAATTACTTACTTGGCAAACCATTTACCTTCCAAACAAAAGACAAGCACTATACTACAATCCTAAAAAATATTTTCAACCGCCGGTTCATGCGGACTTTAAAAAATATTGGGGAAGATTCCTTAAACCATGGTATTGGATGGATGTTTGTTTCTTACGATGATTCTGGTGGATTAGTATTGAAGCGGTTAAAAGGGTTTGAAGTAATACCAGAGTGGAAAGACGCTGACCACACAGTATTGGATGCTGCTATTAGGATACATACTGTAATTGTATATGACGGCATCACACCAAAGGAAGTGGAAAAAGTAGAAGTATTTGACCAGACGGGGATTTATTACTTTACATTACAATCCGGCAAATTGACACCGGAACAGCCTTATTTTAAACCATATATCACAGTATCAGAAAACGGTAAAGAACTTCCTTATTACTGGTCTAAAATCCCTCTTATTCCATTTAAGAGCAATGATAAAGAAGTTCCACTCATTAAACGGGTAAAATCCTTACAAGATGGCATCAATTCCATTGAATCCAATTTCCAAAACAACATGGAGGAAGATACCCGAAATACTATTTTAATCCTAGTAAACTATGACGGACAGAACCTTGGAGAGTTCCGCCGAAATCTTGCACAGTATGGTGCTGTTAAAGTACGAAGTGATGGTTCTCACGGTGGCGATGTTAGGAAGCTACAGGTGGAAGTCAATTCCGAAAACTACAAATCCATACTGGAAATATTCAAAAAATCTTTGATCGAAAACGCTATGGGATACGATGCGAAAGATGACCGTTTATCCGGTAACCCAAACCAGTTAAATATCCTAAGTATGTACAGTGATATCGATTTAGACGCAGACGCTATGGAAACCGAATATCAGGCAGCGTTTGAAGAACTACTGTGGTTTATTGATTGCCATTTATATAATACTGGGATTGGTGATTTTGAATCCATCCCTGTTGAAGTGGTATTCAACCGCAATATTATGATTAATGAAAGTGAATTGATTGATAACTGTAATAAATCCTCTTCTTTATTGTCTGAATCTACTGTATTATCCAAACATCCATGGGTACAAGATCCACAAAAGGAAATGGATACAATCAAGGAGGAACAAAAACAAACGCAGGAGGATAATGACCCTTATCAGGATGCTTTTTTGAAAGATAAGGCTGGTGATAGACCGGATGAAGAACCGTGATTATTGGAAAGAACGGGCGTTAGAATTGGAACAATCCAACCATCAATCAGCGCAGCAGCTCTACGAACGGTTGGACAAAGCATACCGCCAGGCAGATCAGGAAATTGAAAAACAAATCAGATCATGGTATCAAAAGTTTGCGGGAAACAACAAAATTTCCATACAGGAAGCAAAACAATGGATGTCCAAAAAGGATTTAGAAGAATTTAAGTGGAATGTTCAGCAGTATATTGCGTATGGGGAAGAAAACGCCATCAACCATCAATGGTTAAAACAGTTGAAAAACGCTTCTGCCCATTTCCATATCTCTAGACTGGAAGGGTTAAAGATAACATTGCAGCAGTTGCTAGAACAACTGTTCGGAAATTACTTGGATGATTTCGATAGCACAATTAAAAACATCTATCTGGAAAGCTATTACCATTCCATTTTTGACATCCAGCAAGGTTTTCAGATTGGCTGGACAATTGGTGAGATCAGCCAGAAAAAGTTAAACCAGATCCTGCAAAGCCCTTGGGCTACAGATGGAAAAAATTTTAGTGAAAGAATATGGGATGACAGAGTAAAACTGGTCAATATCCTAGGGGAAGAACTTACCAGGATGGTTCTACTGGGAGATGACCCAAATAAGGCGATTGAGAATATAACAAAAAAGATGGGTACATCCAGAAAAAACGCGGAACGGCTGGTTTTAACAGAATCAGCCTATTTTGCTGTTAACGCCCAACATGATTCCTTTTTGGATTTAGATGTAAAAGAATACGAAATAGTAGAAGCGCTTGATGGAAAGACTTGTAAAGAATGTGGGGATATGGATGGAAAACATTATCATATGTCAGAATACGAACCAGGAATAACAGCACCTATTTTCCATCCCCGTTGCCGTGGCTGTATTGCCCCCTATTTTGATGATGAATTTGAATTGGGGGCAGAACGTGCGGCAAGGGGGGAGGATGGAAAAACTTACTATATCCCAGCAAATATGACGTACAAACAGTGGAAAAAAGAATATGTAAAGAAAGAAGATTTGACGGATGAAGTCAACACTGATAAAATAAAGTTGACTGAAAAAGAAGAGCGGGCTTTCAATGGCTATTTAAGCAGTGAAAGTTATAAAATCAATAGTGAATTGCGTAGTGGAAAACAGTTAAGCGAAGAACAAAAGCAATTTATCAAAGAATTAGATTCCGCCTTAAACAAAATGCCTATCTATAAAGGGACTGTATACCGTTCTTTATCGGATTTGGAAATTGAAGATATAGCTGCTTTCTTATCGGAACATACCTCTGGAAAAGAAATTGAATTTCCCGCATATACGTCTACAGCAACACAGATTTATGATAAGAGTTTTCCAATCCAATATGTTATCCAATCAAAAACAGGCAGGGATATCCAACAATTTAATCCAGAGGAACATGAAATACTATTTTTACATCATACAAAATTTAAAGTGAACAAAGTAGAAGCTCATACAATATTTATGGAGGAAGTTTAATATGGACCAAAGATTTTCAGTTCCATATAGTCACCCCCGTTGGTGGTGGAATGGAAGCTACATTCCAAATTGTTTTCAATGCGCCCATTTCCGAGGGGCAATTAAAGGTAAAATATGTTGCATAGCATATCCAGATGGAATCCCAAAGGAATTATTAAAGGAAGGCTTCATCCATAATCAGCCTTATCCTGGAGACCAAGGTATTCTGTTTAAAGCGATTGAAAATAGTAGTGATTCGTAATATATTGTAATTTAGGAAATTACTTCTTGAAACATTATGGAAGATTATGTATAATAATAGAAAAAGGTTGAAAGAAGGAATACTTATGAAGTGCCCTAAGTGCGGTATGGAAATCTCTGAAAGCGCAAAATTTTGTGAACATTGTGGGAGCGTAATAGGACAGGCAAAAATAGATAGCGGTGCTCCTGATGCTGTTAGCCAAAAGGTAACGCCTGTTTCACCAAACCAAAACAATATCACAACGGTTCCAAAAAAGAAAAAAGGAATGACATGGTGGCAGCTGTCTATTTTAGTTGTTTCTATTGTTTTAGTAGGTTTACTGGTATGCGTCTTTTTGTTCGCTGGTTTTATGTCCTGCGTTGCTTCCAGAAGTGAGCAAAATTCCCAGAGTACAATTGCTTCATCAGATGCGGCAAACCAAGGAGATGAAGGACAAACTTCAGAAACAAGCAGTTATATTCCAGTTGGCACCGCTGCGACAAACAACAATTTATCTATTGCGGTAACTGGAGTAACAGAGCAAAAAGCGGTTGATGCAAGTTTCGGCCAATATTCCGCTGAGGAAGGCTCTAAATACATTGTTGTAAATGTTACTGTTAAAAATGTCGGGGATTCTATGGAAAGTTTCCAAGCATCTGATTTCCAGATAAAAACAAAAGATGACGTACAATATTCCCCTTCCCTGTTGCCTGTAGCAGATGAATTTATGTCATATGAATCTTTAAATCCAGGATTGGAACAAAGCTATTCTATTGCGTTTGAAACACCGGATACAGTAGTTTTATCCGATTGCTACATGCAGGTACAACAATTCTTGTCCTTGCAGCAAAGCAGATTTGCTTTAAGTTAATCATTTTAAATC
The DNA here is from genome assembly GCF_014297275.1 of Clostridium facile. Taxonomy (NCBI): domain Bacteria; kingdom Bacillati; phylum Bacillota; class Clostridia; order Eubacteriales; family Clostridiaceae; genus Clostridium; species Clostridium facile. The sequence goes on along the minus strand of NZ_JACOQK010000001.1, from coordinate 446,382 downwards.
CACAATATATTCAAAAAGCACACTTTCGGGTGTGCTTTTCTTTTGGAAAAATTTCTGAAAATCTCTTGACTTGTTGCTAGTAACATAGTATAATGTAGCTAGCAACAGAAAAGAGGTGAAAATTTGGCTGATAAAAGTAGGGCTGAGTACTTTAAAAAACGTCGTGAAACTATTGGACAATTTAATGTTTCTGTTCCAAAAGAAAAATTAAATGCACTCGATAAAAAACTACAGCAACAAAATAAAAATAAAACCCAATGGTTAAACGAAAAGATTGATGAAGAACTTAGCAAATAAAAAAGACATCCGCTCTCCCCGACCAAGAGTTAAGCAGATGTCTACAATAAGAAGTTACCTTCTGTAAATCCATTATACTACAGAAGCGTACTTCTTGCAACCATTTTTAAATTGCAGGAGGTTTTTTAATATGAGAAAAAGTTTATTGAATCTGGAACCGTTAATAGACAGGGATGAGCAACTAGCATCTTTCGCTATGCTTTTGGCAGACGCAATGGAATCGGAAGGGGCAGATATAGACGTTTATATCCCAGCAACTAGATTACTGGCAGATCTTTTCCAGAAAAATAATGAAAATTTAAAAGAATTATATCGTACTATAAGCCTGGAAGAACGGCAGGGGGTTGTTGCGTAATGAAACAGCCGACAATCTTATGTGGGAACGATAAAAACAAAAAGTTTGTAGCAATATATTTAATATTTCAACTGTTAAAACAAGCTGATGAAAAACAGCTTAAACAATTATACGTATTTACAAAATCATTTCTTGCTTGAGAGGTGCAATATGAACGAATTACAAATCTTTAAAAACGAACAATTCGGAGAAATTAGAACGATTGAGGAAAACGGAAAAGTATTGTTTTGCGGGAAAGATGTTTGTGCAGCACTAGGTTATAAAGATTCTACAAGCGCAATGAAACAACATTGTCGTGGGGTGGTGAAACACCACCTCATCGATTCACTAGGAAGAAAACAACAAACTAACTTCATCCCCGAAGGCGATATATACCGCTTAGCCGCAAAATCAGAATTGCCAGGTGCAGAAAAATTTGAAAGTTGGATTTTCGATGAAGTTCTCCCTGCTATTCATAAGCACGGCGCATACATGACCCCAGAAACCCTGGAAGCCGCCTTGCTAAACCCAGATACCATTATCAAGATTGCCACAGCCTTAAAGGACGAACAGGAGAAAAACAAGGTATTGCAAGCGGAAAACAGTGCCTTGACTGTTGACAACGCTATTATGCAGCCTAAAGCGGATTATTTTGACGAACTCGTGGACAGGAACTTACTAACAAACCTGCGGGAAACCGCCAAACAGTTAAATATCAAAGAACGAGAGTTCATCCGGTTCCTGCTCGACCACAAATATTTATATCGGGATAAGCGGGGCAAACTCATGCCATATGCACAGCATATTGAAAAAGGGCTGTTCCAGTTAAAGGAACAGTACAATGAAAAAACAAATTGGAGCGGGACACAAACCCTAATTACCCCAAAAGGAAGGGAAACCTTCCGGCTGCTGTACTTAAAAGCGGTATCCTAAATAATTAAATAATCAAAGCACTTTGCACAAGCAGGGTGCTTTTTTTATACCATACCGCCACTTTGGTATTTCGGGCGTAAACTGTAAAGACAATAGGACTGGACTGAACCAGGTAAAAAATGTATTGAAAGGATGTTACACATGAAAAAAGACGAATTTGTAAAATTAGGGCTGGATGAGGAAACCGCACAGAAATGCGCAGACGCTTCCGCGGAGGAACTAAAAGGGTTTATCCCTAAATCACGCTTTGATGAGGTAAACACGGAAAAACAACGCCTGGAAACCACATTAAAAGAACGGGATACCCAGCTGGAAATCCTGAAAAGTTCCAATGACGACGTTGCAGCCTTAAAACAGCAAATCGAAACACTTCAACAGGAAAACCGGTTGAAAGAACAGGAACACGCCAAAGAAATTCGGCAGATGCAGCGGGTGGAGGTAGACAATGAACTCTTATCTGCCGCCAAAGCAAAAAACAAAAAGGCGCTTAGCGGCCTTCTAGATGAAATTGATGATGCTGTTGAGCTGGAAGAATACCGGAAACAACGGCAGCAACAGATTGATGCGTTGAAAAAATCAGAGGAAACCAACTTCCTGTTCCAAGAAGAAAATAAAAAGATTTCCTTAAAAGGTGCGTCTTTAGGGGAATCCGGCGTAGATCCAACCGGGCAGCCTGTTGATGTCAGCAAGATGACTTACGACCAACTTTGTGAATATTATTCACAGCAGTAATTAGAAAGGATGAATTGAATGGCAAAATTTGATTCTAAAAGTTTTAACCCCCAGGCGTTTGGTGCCTATGTAGAAAATGTGCCAAACGTCAAAAAAACAGAACTGGCACGTTCCAAAGCAATCGGGACCAATACCCAGGCGGAAACAGCCTTAAGTACCCAAACTGGCTCTTTATACGCCCGTATCCCCTACTTTGGAAATATTGATTCCAGTACCAGCCAGAACAACGACGGCGCAACGGATATCACCAGTTCTAACCTAACTACATATGAACAAGGCTTTATTGTTGCCAGCCGTATGGATTCCTGGACAGAACGCAGTTTTAGCCAAAATATCACCGCTGGTGTAAATTTCATGGATGAAGTGGGCAAACAGATTGCCAACTATAAATGGGAAGTGCGCCAGGATATCCTGTTAGCGATTCTAAAAGGTATTTTCTCCATGAAAACCACTGGCTCTGGTGTTGCGGAAAAAGCGGCAAAAGAATTTATCGAAAAACATGTTTATGATATCACCAATGATATCATAGGGGACGAACCAGGGCATGTTGGCGTTACTTCTTTGAATAAGGCAATCCAGAAAGCCGCAGGGGATAACAAAAATATCTTTAAACTGGTGGTTACCCATAGTGAAGTTGCAACCAATCTGGAAAACCTAAAACTGTTGAAATATCTTACTTACAATGATGCTAACGGCGTTGAACAGGATTTGACCGTCGGCACATGGAACGGCCGTATCGTTTTGATTGATGATAACATGCCAACCGCAGAGATTGCGGAACGGTATGTTGCTTGCAAGTCCACCACAGAAGGCGCATTGAAATGTACCACCGCTGGAAGCGGCGCAGGAGAAGTAAAACTTTCAGACGTACAAACGACTTTACCTTCTGCCAAAGAAAATGATTATGTCCTATTGTTATCCGCTGGGACAGCATACACCAGTTATGTATTAGGGGAAGGTTCCATTGTATTAAAGGACATTGGAGATTCTGTCCCATACGAAATGAGCCGTGACCCAAAAGTGAATGGCGGGCAGGATACCTTATATGCACGTGACCGCTATATTTGTGGCGCGAAAGGGATCAGCTTTGAAAAGCCATCCTCTTTGACCGCATCGGCTTCCAATGAAGATTTATCTACCGGCACAAACTGGAATATCATCAACGATGGCACCAATGCGATTGCGCACAAAGCAATCCCAATTTGTAAAATTGTTTCCTTAGGATAATGGAGGGATTCTATGGGCTGTACAAACGACATAAAAAAACAGTGTGCCGAACTTTTAAACCATTTAGGGGTAGATGTAACTTGTCAAGACCTACTATTGGATTTTATCCTTCAAAATGTTACTGCCCATATTTTAAATATCACCAATCAAACTTCTATTCCAGAACAGCTTATCCCAACCGCTATTTATCAGGTGGTTGGAGAATATTTAAAACTGAAAAAGGATTCTGGAAATGTAGATAGTTTCCAAATTAATTTTGATGCTGCGGTTAGTTCCATTTCAGAAGGGGATACTAGCGTTTCATTCGCTACTGGAAACGGAAACTTAACTCCAGAACAACGGCTAGACAATCTAATACAATATCTGTTGGGAAGCAAGGAGGATGATTTATATTGTTACCGGAAACTAAAGTGGTAAAAGCCATAGAAAGCCTGTATTGTGGCACCTGTTCTGTTTATCAGAAGGAAAAACAAAAAAGGCCGGACCATTCCACCAGTTTTGTAGAAAAACTGGTATTGGAAAACCAGCCTTGCAGGCTTTCTTTTTCCTCATCCCCTGCTAATGGATTAGATGGAAACGTCCGTTCTGTTAGCCAGTCTATTAAGCTTTTCCTTTCTCCTAATACAACTATCGCTCCAGGATCTAAAATTGTTGTTACACAACATGGAAAAACTATAGCATACAAAAGCAGTGGCATTCCCTCTGTATACCGTTCCCACCAGGAAATCAATCTGGAACTGTTCCAGGGATGGGCATAATGGGAAAAGGTAATTCTGATTTTACCCAATTGAAAGAATGGATTGATAGGATAGAAAATTTTGACAAAAACCGTAAGCAGGCTTTTATTGAAGAATGCTTGAAAGAATTGGCTGCACGTTTAATACGTTATTGTATTAAACGGACACCTGTTGTTTCAGGTGCGCTAAGACGTGAATGGACAGTAGCCAACAGTAACTTTACTATAAAAAGGCATGGAGATACCTATCAAGTAGTTGTAACCAATCCTCTTTTTTATGCTTCTTATGTGGAATATGGGCATTTACAGGAACCAGGACGGTATGTTCCAGCTATTGGGAAACGGTTAAAAGCATCTTGGGTAAAAGGAAAGTTTATGCTGACAATCTCTGAATCTGAACTGCAACGGATTGCCCCAAAACTGCTGCAATCTAAATTAGACAAAGAATTGGAGGGGTTATTTGGTCAATAAAATCATCAGCGGGATTAGCAATGCCTTATACAATGAATTTGGTGAAGGATATGAAATCTATACCCAACAAATAGAGCAGGGTTTACAACAACCCTGCTTTTTGATTGCCTCTCTCTCCCCTTCCTATTCCTTGTTCCGTGACAAGCGTTACCGCTTTCAGGATACTATTGCTGTACAGTACTTTCCTTTACAGGTAGGAGATTACATAGAACTCAACCAGATATTATACAGGTTGTTTTCCTGTTTAGAGTATATCACAGCAGATGGCGATTTGATCCGCGGGGCGAATATGCAAGGGGAACAAACGGATGATATCCTGACATTCAAAATAGATTTTGACCTGTTCCTATATGATTTTACAAAGGAAACAGGTATGGAAGAGTTAGAACAAAAAACAAATATAATGGAGTGATTTTTTGAATAGCAAAAAACAGCTAGAAGAAGCTGCCTACTATGATAAACAACAATTGCTTTCCTCTAAACGATACCGTGGAAACAGGGATGCACTATCCGCCCTGTTAGAGGACGGTAAGTTTTACACACTGCAAGAAGTGGACAGCGTTTTAACAAAATTTTTAAAAGAAAGGGTGATATAAATGGCGTTAGGTGGCGGTAATTATACCGTACAAAACAAAATCCTGCCAGGGGCGTATATCAATTTTGTATCGGCAGCCAATGTGTCTGTTACGTTATCTGACCGTGGCATAGTTGCTATGCCATTTGAATTGGATTGGGGTGTTGATAACCAAGTGTTTGAAGTCACCGCAGAAGAATTTGAACGGAACAGCTTACAGCTATTTGGGTATCCACATGGACATGAAAAATTGAAAAATATCCGTGAAATTTTTCTGCACGCAAAAACATTATACGCCTATAAACTCAATTCCAGTGGTGTGAAAGCCTCCAATAATTATGCGGAAGCCGTTTGTGGCGGGGTTCGTGGCAACAGTTTACAGGTATCCATTCAGAAAAATGTGGACAACGGGGAAAAATTCGATGTCAAATTATTATTGGACGGCGCTGTGCTAGATACCCAAACAGTAGAACAGGCAAGTGAATTGAAGCCAAACCAGTTTGTAACGTGGAAAGAAACTTCTTTACAAGTAACTGCAGCCACCCCATTAACAGGAGGCACTAACGGTTCCGCGGTTACTTCTAAAGAATATCAAACCTTCTTAAATAAAATCGAATCCTACAGTTATAACATTTTAGCCGTTGCCACTGCAACTGTGGAAATCAATAATTTGGTTGCATCCTTCTGCAAAAGGATGCGGGATGAACGGGGAGCAAAATTTCAAGCAGTCCTATACAATACTGCCGCTGATTATGAAGGTGTTATTAATGTAAAAAACACGGTTTCAGAAAGTGGTTCTACTGCTGCCTTGGTTTATTGGGTTGCGGGGATGCAGGCAGGTTGTGCGGTAAACAAATCAGTAATGAACAAACCTTATGATGGGGAGTATACCGTTATTGCGGATTATACGCAAACTCAATTGGAGGATTCTATTCAAGCTGGGGAATTTGTATTCCACAAAGTTGGAAACGAAATTCGGGTATTGCAGGATATTAATTCCCTGGTAACCACTACGGAAGAAAAAAACAGTTTATTTCAGGATAATCAAACCATCCGTGTTATTGATCAGATTGCCAACGATATTGCGTCCCTGTTCAATACCAAATACTTAGGCAATATCCCTAATAACGAAAGCGGCCGTATTAGCTTATGGTCGGATATCGTAAAGCACCATGAACAGCTGCAGGAATTAGGTGCAATCGAAAACTTTAGCGATTCGGATGTAACTGTATCTCAGGGAGATACCAAAAAATCTGTAATAGTATCCGATAAAGTCACAGTTATCAATGCTATGGCACAACTCTATATGAACGTTGTAGTGGAATAGAAGGAGGTGTATTGATTGGCAAATGTAAAGATGAATGGTAAAGACGCAATTTCAGCATCCCTAGCGGAGTGCTTTGTTACCATTGGCGAAAACAGGTATAACTTCATGCAAGCGATTAACTTAGAAGCCAATTTTGAAAAGAGTAAATCAGAAGTACCCATCCTAGGCAAAACCGGAAAAGGAAATAAATCTACTGGATGGAAAGGTACTGGCTCAATGACGGCACACTACAACTCCAGTGTATTCCGACAGATGATGTTGCAGTACAAGGACACTGGAGAAGATGTCTATTTTGAAATTCAGATCACCAATGAGGACCCGACTTCCGCCGTTGGTCGCCAAACCATTGTTTTGATGGATTGTAACATTGACGGTGGTATTTTAGCCAAATTTGACGCTGATGGTGAATATCTGGATGAAGATATGGATTTCACTTTTGAAGATTTCAAAATGCCAGAGACCTTCGCTTTATTGGAAGGCATGTTATCATAATCTATCCCCGCCAACGATGGCGGGGTTTCTATTAGGAGGTTTTGACTATGAACAGTTTATCCTTATTTTTAAAAAAGAATAAAAAGCAAAAAAAAGACACTACTTATGCCGCAACAAAATCATTGACAGATGAAAATGGTAAACCTTTGCTGTGGACTATCCGTCCAATTACAAGTAAAATCCATGACCAAATCCGTGAAGATTGTATGATTGAAACCCCTGTACGTGGAAAAAATACAGTCCGTACAAAATTTGATTCCACCAAATATATTGCGAAAGTTATCTCTGCCTGTGTGGTAGAACCAAACTTGTATAGTAAAGAATTGCAGGATTCCTATGGGGTGATGACGCCGGAAGATTTGGTACGGGAAATGGTGGACGATCCAGGAGAATATATGGCATTTTCCGCTTTTGTTAATCAGTTGTGCGGATTGGATGAAAGCATGAATGACAAGGTGGAAGAAGCAAAAAACTAATTGAAGGGGGCGATCCAGAAGCGAATTACGCTTACTATTGCCTCCACAAACTCCGAATTTTACCTTCTGTGTTTATCAATTTAGATCCAAACGAAAAAGCATTTATCATTGCTGCGATAGATAAACGGATTGAACACGAAAAGAAAGAAGCGAAAAAAGTAAAAGCCAGAAGGAGGTGACAATTTGGCAGGAATACAATCAACTCTTAGTGTAATTGACAGGATGACCGCCCCTATACGTGGGATTTGCAGTGTTTGCAATACTCTGATTGGAGTTTTACAAAAAGTCGATTTAACTTCTGGGAACGCTTTTGACCCTAATGAAATCAAAGCAATGAAAAGCGCCATGTCACAAGCGGAATCCCAGGTTGTAATGATCAAAGAAGAAATTGAAAATGCCGAGAACAAACAGGAACAATTCAATGATACAGTGAAAAAAGGCACTTCTGGCATGGACGGGCTGGTTAACAAGGCGAAGCTATTAGCAGGTGCTTACGCTGCCATCCGTGCTGGTGGCAAAGTGATGAATTTATCTGACCAGATGTCACAGACAACCGCTAGGCTAAATTTAATGAATGACGGTTCCCAATCTACCAATGAACTAAAAGATCAAATTTTCGCTTCTGCTCAACGCTCCAGAGGGGATTATCTACAAACAGCGGATGTTGTTTCCAAGTTAGGGATGAGAGCAGGAGACGCTTTTTCTAGCAATACTGAAACAATTCAATTTGCGGAAAACCTGAATAAACAGTTTGCAATTGCTGGAGCTTCCCAAGAAGAAATGTATTCTGCTACTTTACAATTAACCCAAGCATTGGGTTCCGGTGTGCTACGTGGCGAAGAATTAAACGCAGTCTTTGAAGCGGCACCTAACGTAATCCAAACCATAGCGGATTATATGCAGGTTCCAATTGGTTCTATCCGTGAAATGGCATCCGAAGGGGAATTATCTTCTGACATTGTAAAGAATGCTATGTTGGCGGCAACTGATAGCATTAACCAACAGTTTGAATCCATGCCAATGACATTCAGCCAAATTGTAACCATGATGAAAAATAAAGCAATTAAAGCCTTTGAACCAATATTGACAAAGATCAGCCAGTTGATTAACAGCGAAGGTTTTGCTGAATTTACAGATAATATCTCTATGGGGATGCAATTAGCCGCCAATACTGCCCTTAGCTTATTTGATATGATTATGAATATCTCTAACTGGGTAAGTGATAATTGGAGTTTAATAGGGCCTATTATTTATGGAATCGTAGCCGCTATGGTTGCATGGAAAGTAGCTACAATGATGTATACCATAGTAACAGGCGCAGCTTCACTTGCAAGCGGCGTCCATGCTGCCGCATTGGCGTTACAATCCGGCGCGACCTTTGGTGCAACTACCGCTACTTATGGATTAAATGCCGCACTTTTAGCAAACCCCATCACCTGGGTTGTTATTTTAATCATCGCATTAATAGCAGCTTTAGTTCTATTATGGGATAACTGTGAAGGTTTCCGTAACTACATGGTAAATATGTATGCTGACCAAACAAAAGCTTTAGCTCAATTTTATAATGATGGTTGGGTTCCATTCGCCAATGGTGTAATTGATATTCAAAATGGCTTAATGGATGCCATCAAAGAATTTTGTAAAGGCGCTATCAATGCTTTTGCGGATATGTGTGTCGGCATTTTGGAAAACGTTGATTGGCTTACCAATGGAATCAAACAAATGATGGAGATCTACAACAAAATCGCTACTGCCCTTGGTGGAAAAGCCATTGACATAGAAGCAGCTTTTTCTGTAGATACCGTCAACGCTGTACGCAATAAATACCTTGCACAAGTAGACGCATTATTAGAAATGAATAAATATGACAAGTTGCCTAAGTTGAATTTAGATAAAGTAAATGCCTTGGTTGACAGTACGGCGGAATCTGTTAAGAATTTTACGTTTTCTGGTTGGATAGATGGCGTGATCAATGATGTAAAAGATAAGTTGGCACCAGATGAAAATGGAGGTAACGATAATCCTTATACCTATACTGGGGATAAGCATTTAGGAAATATTGATGATAGCACCAAAGGGATTAATGATAAGCTGGATATTACCGAAGAAGATTTACAGTACCTAATGGATTTGGCGGAGCGAGATGTTATCAACCGATTTACAACAGCGGAAATTAAAGTGGATATGACCAATAACAATACCATCAGTTCTGATATGGACATTGACGGAGTAATCCATAATTTTTCTATGAAGCTTAACGAAGCAATGGAGAAAACAGCGGAAGGGGTGCATGTATAAATGTATGATTTTTATTTGGATAAAACTCTATTACCTGTTTCGCCTTCTAAATTGGAACTAAAAATAACTAACCAAAATAAAACCATGAATTTAATTAATGAACATGAAGTAAATGTTCTAAAATCCCCAGGTTTAACCGAAATTTCTTTTGATTTTCTTTTACCGCAGGTACAATATCCATTTGCGAGATATTCAGACGGGTTTCATCCGGCGGATTATTATCTGGATATCCTGGAAAAGCTGAAAACCAGTCAAACCTCTTTCCAATTTATTGTTTCCCGTTCTACCCCAAACAGAAAAGGGCTTTATGGTACGAATTTAACCGTGTCTATAGAGGACTACACTATTTCAGAGGATGCAGAACAAGGATTCGATATCACAGTAAGTATTAAACTAAAACAATATCGCCCTTACTCCACGAAAACCTGTAATGTTTCTTTGCCTTCTTCAATCGGGGGAAAACCAACAGCAAATGTTAATTCACAAAGAAATAATTCCAATTCCCCTTCTTCTGGCGGCGCACAGAGCTACACTGTTGTAAAAGGCGATTGTCTATGGAATATTGCCAAACGGTTCTATGGAAATGGCTCTTTATACCCCAAAATCTATAACGCCAACCGTGACAAAATTCAGAATCCTAACCTGATTTATCCAGGCCAGGTATTGGTGATTCCGGCTTAGGAGGTGTATAGGATGAAATTAGAACTATATACCCAGCATGGTGAAACCGTCTACATGCCTTGTATCAAAGAAAAGATTACCTGGCAGACAGAACGGAAAGGGGTGCCTGGGACGCTGACTTTTACTGTTATACCAGATAGCACTCTAATGTTAGAAGAAGGCGATCCTGTAATGTTAAAAGTGGATGATGCCAATCTTTTTTACGGATTTGTTTTCAAAAAGAAAAGTAAGGAAGATAAAGCCATTGAGGTAACCGCCTACGACCAACTAAGGTATTTAAAAAACAAGGATACCTATGTGTATTCCAATAAAACCGCTGGAGAAGTGATCCAAATGATTGCGGATGATTTCAATATGCAGACAGGAGTATTAGAGAATACAGGCTATCGGATTGCTTCCAGAATTGAAGAAAATACTACTTTGTTTGACATCATCCAAAACGCTTTGGATGTTACCATGCAAAACACTGGCCAAATTTATGTGCTGTATGACGATTTTGGGAAAATAGCATTGAAAAACATTGCGTCCATGCAATTGAATTTATTGATTGATAATGAAACAGCGAAATCCTATGACTATACTTCTAGCATTGATGACAATACTTATAACAGGATTAAGCTCACATTTGACAATGAAAAAACAGGAAAGCGGGATGTATACATTGCCCAAGACAGCAATCATATGAACGCTTGGGGGGTACTGCAATACTTTGAAACCTTACAAGAAGGGGAAAACGGCGCAGCCAAAGCGGATGCGCTACTTTCCCTATATAATTCTAAAACTCGAAATCTTTCTATTTCCAATGCGTTAGGAGACAATAAGGTTAGGGCTGGTTGTATGTTGCCCGTAATCCTGGATTTAGGGGATGTACAAGTAAAGAACATGATGCTGGTAGAAAAATGCAAACACACGTTCAATGACAATGAACATTACATGGATTTAACTTTGAGAGGGGGCGAATTTGTTGCTTGATATGATAAATCTATTGGAACTCATCAAAAAAGCCGCCAATGAAGCGGTCGAGAACACAAAACCTGTTGTGGTTGCGTTTGGAAAAGTGGTTTCCAGTTCTCCATTGAAAATTTTGGTGGAGCAGAAATTAAATTTGGACCAGGAACAGTTAATTGTAACGGATCATCTAAAAAACTTAGCTACAGGCGATTGTGTCGTTTTACTTAGGCAGCAAGGCGGCCAGAAATACATTGTATGGGATAAGGTGATCCTATGATTCCAGCAGTAAATCAACTCTTATCCAACAGTTTAGAATTAGTTGTACAACCTGGGCAGACCTATCAAATGGACCATAAAACAAAAACGATCAACGGTATAGTTGACGGTTTGGAAGCAGTTAAACAGACGGTTTATATGATCCTGAATACAGAACGTTACCAGTATATTATTTACAGTTGGAACTATGGGGTAGAACTGGCGGATTTATTTGGTCAGCCTACCAGTTATGTGTGCCCTGAATTAGAACGCAGAATAACAGAAGCTTTGATCCAGGATGACCGGATAGAATCCGTGGATTCTTTTGAATTTGTGGTTTCAAAAGGAAAAGTTACTGTTTCGTTTGTTGTACACACTAATCTTGGAGATATACCAATGGAAAAGGCGGTGATGATATAAGTGTATGAATCTATAACTTATGAAGATATTTTGGAAAGGATGTTAAACCGTATTCCAGATACATACGACAAGCGGGAGGGCTCCATCATTTACAACGCCCTTGCCCCTGCTGCTGTAGAACTGCAAAATATGTATATCCAATTGGATGTTACTTTGAACGAAGCGTTTGCGGATACCGCTTCCCGTGAATACCTTGTAAAGCGGGCGGCAGAACGGGGACTCGAACCATATCCTGCTACCTATTCAATTGTGCAGGGAGAATTTACCCCAAGTTCTGTAGAGATTCCGATTGGAGCAAGGTTTAGCTGTTCTACTTTGAACTATATGGTTAATGAAAAAATCAATGCTGGGACTTACAAGCTACAATGTGAATCTACTGGGGAACAAGGGAATATACCCTTTGGCGATTTAATTCCCATCAACTATATTGATGGGTTAGAAACCGCTAAAATCACAGAAGTATTAATTCCTGGCGAAGATGAGGAATCTGTAGAAGATTTACGAAAGCGGTATTTTAATAGTTTTGACCAACAAGCATTTGGTGGAAACATTGCGGATTATCAGCAAAAAACCAATGCTTTAGACGGTGTAGGCGCTTGTAAGGTTTATCCTGTATGGAATGGCGGGGGAACTGTTAAGCTGATTATCCTAGATGCTGAATACAATACTCCATCCAGCGAATTGGTAAAGACGGTTCAAAATGCCATTGATCCATCAGAGCAAGGTACCGGTTTAGGGCTTGCCCCTATTGGGCACATTGTCACTGTAGAAGGTGCCACGAGTGAAAAAATCAACATTCAAACCGTCTTTACCTTTAATAAGGGATATCAATTGGAATCTGCCTTGCCATCTTTGCAGGCTGCAATTGACCAATATTTAAAGGAATTACGGGAAACGTGGCAGAATGAAAATGGATTAATTGTCCGAATTAGCCAAATAGAATCCAGATTATTGGATTGCAATGAAATTGTTGATATCCAGGATACCAAAATCAATGGTGCTGCAAAAAATTTAACTTTATCTGATACGCAGGTTCCGGTTAGGGGGACAATCAATGGAAAGTAACCGTTTTTTAATTGACTATCTCCCCCTTTACCTAGCTGAATATCAAGAAATGAAGCTAATTATGGAAACAGAACAACCAGAGATTGGTCAACTATGGAATGAACACAGCCAGTCTTTAGACAATATGTTTTTACAAACAGCAGATGAACCTTCCGTTTCAAGATATGAATCCATGCTTGACATTTCACTAAATCCTACGCTTTCTTTAAATGAAAGACGATTCCAGTTACAGCTAAAATTCAACGAGCAGCTACCTTATACTTTGAGGGCTTTAAATCAAAAATTAGAAACGGTCTGTGGCCCTAGCGAATTTGATATTGAATTGGTATCATCAGAATACAAATTGACAGTAAAAGTAGGCTTAACATCAAAGCAAAACTTGCAATCTGTTAAAGAAATGGTGGAACGGATGGTCCCGTGCAATCTAATTTGGACGGTTACATTAAAATACAACCAGCATGAAACACTGACACAATATACACATGAACATCTAGAACAATATACCCACGACCAATTAAGAAACGAGGTGTTAACATGAGCATAGAGCCAAAAGCAACATCTGATACTACTAATTTTGGTTTAACAAAACCTGATCCATCCGATCATTACGACATAGAAGTATTTAACCAAAATTTTGATATCATTGATCAAGCGTTACAAACCTTGAAAAGCGGTGTAAACGATAAGGCAAACAAAGATGCTGTACAAATAATCCAAACATCTATTACAGAAATCCAAAACAACTATGTCCCAAAAACAAGGACAATTAACAATAATCCGCTTAGTGGCAATATCATCCTAACAGCTAACGATATAAAAGCAGTACCTACTACAAGAAAAATCAATAATAAAGCACTATCTTCTGATATTTCTTTGACTTACAGCGATGTAAACGCGGTGCCCACTACTCGAACTATTAACGGTAAAACTTTATCGTCCAATATCGTTTTAACAGCGGAAAATGTTAACGCGTTACCACAAGCGGACGCAGAACCTGATACAACCACCACCCAAAAAACAATAGGTGGCTGGAATGTAAACTACATAAAAATTGGGTACAAACAGCTGTATGTACGTATCTCTAAGACCTTTACAGGAGGCTTGGCAAGACAGGACCATGTTAAGCAGTCAATTACATTGCCATTTAGCACAGTTAGGGAATATAAGCTGCACGCTACATTAATGGTTGGTTGGGCTTTAGACTCCAGACCCGCCTTGGGGTATATTGATGGAACAGAATTTTGGATCACAACAGCAGAAGCAATTACAAATGATATCACCTTTGAAGCATTTGGCGTGATCTCGGTGGAAGAGGATGTATAGCCATGAAGAACATACAATCTATCACAGTTGATGTTGTTCCAAGGCTTATCTCACAACCCACGGTCAATGTTATCAAGGGGGACAGTGAAACCCGGTACATAGATGTTACCGTCCTAAATAACGGCGAGCCACTACAGCTAGAGGATGATGTCACAATCTCATACGTATATGCCAAGCCTGATTGTACACAAGTAATCAATCCGGCTACTATATCCGGCAATATTGTATCTATAGAGTTAAGTGACCAATGCTTGACAGTTGCCGGGTTATGTTCCTGCGAAATCCAGTTTTACAAGGGCAGTCAACAACTTACCAGTGCAATGTTTAAGGTATCCGTACATCCTGGTGTATACGATGCGGACGCACTGGAAAGCAGCGACGAATACTTGTCATTGTCCAAGGTGGTAAATGACGCAGAGGAAGCAGCCGAGAATGCTAACCAAGCCGCAGACAATGCAAACGCAGCGGCAGAAAAAGCCAACCAGGCAGCAGATAATGTTAAGGATGGTACTACGTATATCCCTAATGTTTCCGCTGATGGCATTATCAGCTGGATCAATGGGCAAGGATTGCCCAACCCTGACCCCGTAAATATCAAAGGCCCACAAGGCGAACCTGGGCAGCCAGGGGCAGATGGACAAGCCGCTACCATCCAGGTTGGAGTGGTTACCACCTTGGAGCCAGGGCAATCTGCTACTGTAACCAATACTGGGACAGATACAGCTGCAATCCTTGACTTTGCCATCCCTCGTGGGGAGGATGGCGCTGGTGGCGGTGATACCATCATTGTGACCGCAACCGGGACAACTATCCAGTTAACCGATAGTAGCGACAGGCCTCTACAAGGGCTAACGATTTATGGGAAATCCCAACAAGTTCAAACAACTGGCGCTCAATTATTGGCTGCCCCAGAAGAACAAGTTGAAGGCACTACCTCATATCATTACGTTAACGGTATATTGTCAACAACCGGTGCAGGCGATGATGTGGCTACTACGTTTTCTGGTAAGTTTGTCTTACCGGCTGGTACCTATACATTTTCCGGTGAGGCAGAAAAGAAACAGTATACAACCATTAGCCTTGTAGATTCCTCTGGAGCCAGTATCACTACTGGAGGCGATCTGAGTTTTGCAACTAACACAAAATCAGAAAAGGAAATTGTCCTGACAGAGAAAAAAACAATATCCCTCAGGGTATGGACCAATACAGCGGCAACAGAATCCAACAATACCATCAAGCTGATGTTAAACTCTGGTTCTTCCGCACAACCTTGGGAAGAATATTTCAACGAAATCTCCTCCCCTAGCCCGGAATATCCGCAGAAAATCCATCACGTTGGAGATAGTGGCAGTATTACTATAACTGTTGACGATGACAGCACAAGTACCCAACCGCTTGTAGTGGATACTACAGGGGGATTACCTGGTATTCCGGTAGCCTCCGGCGGAAACGTGACAATAGAGGGTCAGCAATATATATCAGAGACTATTCAACTATATTCTGATGGTACCGGCAAACGGGTTAGCCCTGTGAAAACCATTGTGCTGGATGGTTCGGAAACCTATTCGGTCAACGCTTCATCTACCAATACAACCAGATTTTACATTAGTGTTGCCGATATCAAAAGTTCCCTTGCACCAGCGTTATGTAGCCACGCCAAATATAAAGAAATTTGGGGTGGAGATGAGGTTGGATTCTATTTAAGTTCCAACTATATTGTGTTCCGCATGCCAAAAGCAGTGGTTGGTGAAACAAAAGACAGTGTCCAAAAGTGGATTGCGTCCCAACACAGCGCAGGTACTCCGCTAACAGTAATCTATCAAACTGCTATATCCACCGAATCAGAACTGGAAAAGGGCGAGGCGCCGAATGTCCAATCTGTACATACCTATTATCCGAACACTGCTATCAATAACAGTGATAGCGCTTATATAGATGTCCGGTATGTTGCGGACACAAAATTATATATTGATAACCATTCCGATGGTGCAGGATATCAAATAGGCGATGGGCTGAAAATATCAGATGGAAAGTTAGTGGTAGACACCGCCACAGAAGTAGAGCAGGACAACACCAAGCCGGTGACATCGGCTGCGGTATATATGCAATTAGGAAACGTAGAAGCATTATTGGCAGATATTTAGGAGGGATATATATGAGCGTACAAACACAGATTGAACGTCTACAAGGCGAAAAGGAAGCATTGCGTACAAAGCTAGTAGCGTTAGGGCTAGCCCAATCCAACGACGACCTGGAAGCATGCGTAACAGCGGTAGAAGGGATTGCGGATAATGGAGCAGTGTCCGGTAATATCAGTGCAGTGGCGGAACAATACTCTGTGCCAGCAGGCTACCACAACGGCACTGGGAAAGTACAAATTGCCAGCACTGAACAAGCCAAAATCATTGCCGGAAATATCAAGAGCGGTGTTACCATTTTAGGTGTAGCCGGCTCATACGCTGGCGAAGGCGTAGACTTGCAGGAAAAGACGGTAACCCCAACAAAAGCCCAACAAGATATTACCCCAGATGAAGGTTACGACGGATTGTCCAAAGTAAGTGTTGGTGCAATCCCTGATAATTACGCTGACGTTACAGGAGTAACAGCAACCGAGGCGGACGTACTAGCGACCAAAACATTTGTAACGGAGTCTGGTACAAAAACAGCAGGTACGATGGTAAACAATGGAGCTGTATCCGCTACAATTGACGGACTAACCACAGGTAGTTATACCATTCCGGCGGGATATCATGACGGCAAGGGCACAGTGTCCCTTACTGACGATATTGCGAACGCCCTAGCAGCTATCTAGGAGGAGGGATAAGGTGAAATATGAGCGGGAAGAAAAATTTCTTATGACACTATCTCAAAACAAGCCATTAGGGACAATCGACAAATTTTTTTATCGTACAATCGAGACAAAAATAAGATTTTTGGAAGTTTTTGAAAAATACGGTATCGCCACACCTGATGGAGTAAGACTTGATGAGTTGCCAACAATATTGGACAAACATTTGGAGGGGTTAAATGCGGAACGAAAAAATACAGATTGATAGGCTTAATAACGCCAAAGCTGCTATAGCTGAGGCGATTACAGCAAAAGGCGTACAGGTGCCAGAATCAACCAAACTGGATGGCTATCCTACTCTAATTAGTCAAATATCGACCAGTGGCTCTGGTGGCGGCAAGTCCATCCGTACCTGCCGAGTTGTCGTTGGCACGGCAGTAGCCGGATGGACAGAAAATGACTGTGATTATTTATGTAATGGAATATCAGATGAAGTGAAAATTCAGGCTGCTATTGATGCCCTACCGGAAGATGGCGGAGAAATTGTGCTGCTTGATGGACGATATGTTGTTACTGGAATTGATTTAAAAAATAACACACAACTTATTGGTAATGGATTGTCAACACAAATATATTCGGACACGAGCATTGGCCCTCAAGGAGTGTTGGTGTACGCTGGGTCAAATTGTGCATTGCGAAATATATCGCTATTGTTGGAAACCACAGACCTGAGTGGGACGGCTACTGCTATAAAAATTACGGGGAGCAATACCGAGGTGCGTAATGTACATTGTTCGGGGTTTATAGGAAATACAATTGAAATCGCTTCTTTTACAGCCGGAGCCATTAATAATATCAGTATTATTAATAATGTACTTGTAGGAGGAGCAAACAACTTGTCTGCTATTAAGATAAATAGTTGTACCAATTCGATAATTTCCGGCAATTATATTATTGATCACGAAGAAGATGGTATATCAATTATCAACAATATGTGCAAATACCTCAATGTGTCAAATAATGTGATTTCCAACGTGAAGGGATACGGGGTGCTTGTACAATCTGGATCGTGGTATAACATTGAAAATAACATCATTGAAACCAAGCAATCGGAATCAAGTGGTATTGCTTTTGGAGGAAGTTTTGGAAATATTTCTGGAAATACTATAGGCGGCGACCATGCCATGGCAAATTCCATCAAAATGTTGCCATCCAGTGTTAAATCATTCGTCACTGGGAATTTAGTGTTTGTCACAGGAATAGTGACCGGAGGAAAAGAAATTGTCGTAGAAAATAATGTCGTCATAAAAAACCAAGCTTCTGGGGGTGGAACAGATTGAAATATGAAGAAAAATTTTGCGTGCAAGGATTAACAATATTGTTATATCGGTATGTTGTTGCTTGGCAAGAGGACGAACAACATAAACAGTATTATTGTGTAGACAAACAGGAAGCAAACCAATACAGTGATAGATATGACGATGCGACAGTGCAACCAATAGAGGTTGATCCATCGGATGAATGGATAGATGGTATTACTATCCCAGAAACAACACATCCAATGGATGATGCGATTAAAATCTATGAAGCTGGAGAATCCACTTGGCTTAATGATAAATATATACCAAGCGCAGAGCAATCCGCACAGGTGCTAGCTAGTATACTACTGGACACAATAAAACCAGAAAACGATACTCAAAAATTAGAGTTATCAGGGTTGTACCCAGTATGGGCGGAAGGAAATCACCTATCCAGCGATATATGCAACGCTAAAGGTCAGACGTGGGAGTGTTATCAATCCCACGATACAGCATCCAACCCTGATATCACACCAGATAACCCAGCATGGTATACCTTCTGGCGGCCGCTTCATGGGACAAGTCCCGAAACAGCCCGCCCGTTTGTGCCGGTGCAGGGCTCCCATGATATGTATCATATTGATGAGTATGCAATTTGGGAGGACGGCAATGTGTACAGATGTAGACAGGACACAAATTTTAGTCCCGGCGAATACCCCCAAGCGTGGGAGGTGGTAGAATAAGTGGACTTTATCGCTGAATATTGGGCGGAATTTTTGTTTGGAGGGCTTGCGACAGTGATAACCGCAATGCTTTCGGCAGGATACCGCAAGCTAGCCCGTAAGGTGGAGGAACACGAGCAGGTCAAAGATGGCATACTGGCAATACTCCACGATAGGTTATACCAGCTATGCCAATATTATTTAGGGCAAGGGACAATTACCCCAAACGCCCTGAAAAACGTGGAATACCTATACCGCAGCTACCACAGCCTAGGAGGAAATGGTACGGGTACAGAATTATACACTAGGGTAACTAAATTACCACTAGATTTAGAAGGAGCGGATGACAATGAACATTAACTGGAAAGTAAGGCTAAAAAACCCTGTATGGTGGGCTCAAATCATAATTGCCATTGTAAGCCCTATCCTAGTAGGGCTAGGATTACAGTGGTCAGATATGACCACGTGGAAATCACTAGGGCAAGCGTTATATGATGCTATCTGCAACCCTGTAATCGTGGTATCCGTCATTGCGTCCGTATGGACTGCCATCACAGACCCAACCACTAAGGGTACATCCGACAGTACACAGGCACTTACATATACACAACCAAAACAAGATTAGGAGGTTTTTATTATGTTGCCAATCAGAAAACAGATTACAACCAAAGCAAATATTAAATGCCCTTATACCATGGCACCTACCCGCATTGTAGTACATAACACTGCCAATGATGCTTCCGCCGCCAACGAAGCGAATTATATGTGCAATAATGACTTGGAAAAGTCCACCCACTATTTTGTGGATGAAAAAGAAATTGTACAGTGTGTGGAAGAAAATCGCAATTCCTGGAACGCTGGTGATGGAAACGGGAAAGGGAACCGGGAAGGCATCTCCATTGAAATCTGCTATTCCAAATCCGGTGGGGATAAATTTATCCAAGCGGAAAAGAATGCGGTGGAATTAATTGTGGATATCCTGAACCGTTATGGCTGGGGGATTGACAAAGTAACCAAGCACCAGGACTATTCCGGCAAATACTGCCCGCATAGAACCCTTGACATGGGTTGGAACAGGTTCCTGAACATGGTACGTGAAAAAATGGGACAGGCTGCAACGCCAAACCAACCAGCTGTTCCTCAGCCATCCCCAGCGAATATTACAGCAACCTACCAGGTGCGAACAGCAAAACATGGATGGCTGCCGGCAGTCGTAAACCTGAATGATTTTGCGGGGGTACAGGGCCACGCAATCACAGACATCGCACTTGGAGTAAACGCCGGGTCAGTAAGATACCGTGTCCATGTGCAAGGCGGGAACTGGCTGCCATATGTCACAGGGTATAACCTCAATGACGCGAATAACGGTTACGCCGGCAATGGAAAACCAATTGACGCAGTGGAAGTATATTTCTATACACCGGATTCCATTCGACCATGCAAAAAAGCGAAATACAGGGTATCCCCTGTAAACGGCAACTACTATTCCTGGCAGTATGACAACGAAACAGGGAACGGACAGGACGGCTATGCCGGACTGATCGGAAAACAAGTGGATAGGTTCCAGTTGATAATTCAATAAATACAAACAAAAGTCCGACAGTTTAAAATAAACTGTCGGACTTTTTAAATTCTTACTCTAATAATTCTTCTAATAATTCTTCTAATTCTTTCTTTTCTGCTTTTAGTTTTTCGTTTTCTGCGGATAATAATTTAACAGAATCTTCCCTATCTCGACAACATGTGCTAGGAGGTTTTATCTTTCTTAAACCTCCATAATGATCATTAGGATACATATTATGTAATGGATCAAGCCAAACGATATAAAAGATATTTTCATAAAAAACACCATGAATAGCACCTTTTGACTTTGAAATTCTGATTTGATAGAAATCATTTAATGAAACTCCATCTGGTAATTTTGAAGGAGGCGTAGCGTTTCGATGATCATGTATCCTATAACTTTTTATTTTCCCTGAAAGCAATTCACTTTTTTCTCGCGTTGAAACCTCTTTTAACATTTCAAATAATTCCGAAGACCAATTGATACATGTCCCATCTAAATTAAAGTATTCTGTTCTCTCCAAACTTTCAAATGAAAAAGAGATTTTTTTATTTTTTGTATTAATAGACGGTGGCACTATTTTATTATCGTTAGATGGTATTTTTGATGCTTTAGGTATTTTCTTACTCATTGTCCATCAAACTTCTGTAGTATAATTTCATAATTTCTTCATCAATAATATTGTTGCTACTTTGCCAAGGTTTTAATCCTATCCGGGCTTTAAGCCAAGGTTCTTCGGTATGATTTAATTGTTCTAATTCATCACCATCTAAATCTCCATAAGCTTCGTATACTTTTTTAGCAAAGGAACAAAATTCTTCTGGCAATAATTTTCTTTCATCTGTGTATTGTGGAATATACCCGAAACCAAATATTTTGTATTTCTGGTATAAATCTGGCTGCACTGCCCCATGTACCCACGCTTCAAAAGGTTCTTTAATTAAATTTTCATCGTAAATAGCAAGATACCACGCTTTTGCGTAGTAACATAATTTTTGCAATTTTTTATGAGTCATAGAAGATATACAAAGAAAAGCATGTGCTAGATCAAATATATCTCCACTACTGTCATAAATCATATTGCTTTTTGTTAAATTCAATCCATTAAACGAGGTTTTAAATTCTACAGGAAAAATTTTATTCATTTTAAATTACCCCTATTATATCTTCATTTAAAAAGTCATTACTATCTGTTAACAATTTTATAAATTCATTGGACAATAAATTTGTATATATATTAAATAGCATTTCGTTCATCTCTAGTAATTTATTAGTGTCAGAAATTGTTTTTTCAATAATGTCAGTATTATCTAGATATATATCAGAATCAATTGATACTTTATAGACATCAATTTCTGTCGATTCATCTTCTTTTATAGTTCCATTTTCGATATTGCATAACAAGTTAATTTTATAATCACTGACTGAAAAAACTTCTTTTTTTTCACTAGCTAATGTTTTAATATCACCAAAAAAATCACAAGTATTAAAATAGTTATTTGAAAAGTATTTATTGATATTTTCTTTTCCTTTGATAAAACAAAAATTAGTTTTCCTTATTCCAAACCTCTTTAAATTAAAAAGATCAACTTTTGTTTTATATATATTTAAAACATTTAAAAATATTTTTGAATATTCTTCAAAAGGCATATATTTATTGACCACTATACCTAAAAAGTCTTTACACATGTCAACACTATAAATTTCATTTTCATGTTTAAATGAAGATATTTTTCTTTGCTCTAATGTGTTAATAGGAAGACTTTCTTTGATCAAGTCATTTTCGTCAATTCGTAATCCGACATGATTCTCAATTCTTTCTTCATAGTCTTTGAATTGGTTATCTATCAAATAATTTCTAGTATCATGTAGAATTGATTCCATATCCTGCGAGAAAGGTCCTACAAAATCGACTCTCATTATAGTTCTATTCAAAAAATTATGTTTAAAACTTTTTCGCTCAACAGTTTCAATTTTCATATAATTTTCCTTTCTTTACAGTAAAATATAAAAATTTTACTTTATGTTTATATTATATCATATTCTATTATAATTAAACCAGATACAGTATTCATGAAATTATATTTTGTTTTTTGTTTAATATTGTATTCAAGTTACTAATTATAATATATTTAAATATTTCAAAATCTATCTCTATCATAAACCTAAATCGTTTTAAAAAATAGGGATATATTGTAACATGTTCAAATTTTGTTTGAACATGTTTAAATCTTGCTATAATTTCATTACAAGTATTATAATCAAAAGCACAAAAAGCCAGCAAGATTTTATCTCTTACTGACCTTATTTTTATATTAAATTCGTGTTGCATTTCGTGTTGCATAATCTTGAAAATCATTAGATTTTTAGTCAAAAATCAAGAATTTTGTGTGAAATCTTAGAATTAGAAAATATAAGAAAACCCCGTAACTACTGGATTCATCAGTAATTACGAGGTTTTTGCTTTGGCTGGGGTGGAAGGATTTGAACCCTCGGAATGCCAGAGCCAGAATCTGGTGCCTTACCACTTGGCGACACCCCAATATAAGAAGCCTTACAAATGTAAGGCTTTGGCTGGACTGGCTGGATTCGAACCAGCGGGATGACGGAGTCAAAGTCCGTTGCCTTACCACTTGGCGACAGTCCAATAAAGATTTGTAACTGGAAGAACTTCTTCCAGTTACAATTTAGTGGGGTGGAATATGGGATTCGAACCCATGGTCTCCAGTGCCACAAACTGGCGCTTTAACCAACTAAGCTAAATCCACCATAACTAATGGTGCGCCAATCAGGATTCGAACCTGAGGCCTACTGCTTAGAAGGCAGTTGCTCTATCCAACTGAGCTATTGGCGCGTATGTAACAAATGTTACATAATGGAGCGGGTGATGGGAATCGAACCCACACAACCAGCTTGGAAGGCTGGGATTCTACCATTGAACTACACCCGCAAGTTGTAATCCTCATCAGCGACGAATATTATTATACCAGACTGTTTTTGATTTGTCAACAGTTTTTTTGATTTTTTTCGCAAAAAAATTCAGACAACATTATTTTGTATTTTTATATAAAAATATTTCAATATATTAAATTTATTTATATAATTTAAATAAATTTATTCCATATTTCTTAAAGCATTGCAGTTGTCTTCATTATAAATCGCAAAACCATTTTGAAATAATAATTCCGCAGTAACTCCATTCCCCATAATTTTGGTACCAGTAAAACTCCCATCATAAATTTCTCCATATCCACAGGAAGGACTACGGCTCTTTAAAACCGCTGCTGAACAATCCAATAATTTTGCTATACGTAACGTTTCTTCAGCACCTTTTTGAAAGGCATTTGTAACATCTTCTCCAATTTGGTTAATTACTCGTTCCGAAACAATTTCGGAGGGAATTCTAGGTGTAGACATCCCTCCTAGCTGTTCTGGACAGACAGGAATCAACTGGTGGTGTTCTGCTAAAGAACACACCAGTTCATTTTTACACCCTGTTCCACAATATCGACAATTTATTCCTAATAAACACGCACTTACAAGCAACTTCATCCTATATCCTCCGGCAAAGAATCTTCATACAAATGGGCATAAATACCGCCTTTTTGCAATAACTCATGATGGTTGCCCTGCTCTTCAATTCCATTTTCAGTTAACACCAAAATTGTAGTCGCATTTTTAATCGTAGAAAGACGATGGGCAATGGTAAATGTTGTTCTCCCGACCGATAAATCTTCTAAAGAGCGCTGTACTAACCGTTCACTCTCGGTGTCCAAAGCAGATGTTGCCTCATCTAAAATTAAAATAGGTGGATTCTTTAAAAATGCCCTAGCAATACTAATCCTCTGTTTTTGACCTCCAGACAGTTTTACCCCTCGTTCTCCTACATAGGTATCATATTTATGTTCCAGTTTCATGATAAATTCATGCGCTCCAGCCTTTTTAGCGGCTTCTATTACTTCTTCCTTAGATGCTCCTAATTTTCCATAGGCAATATTATCATAAACTGATCCAGAAAACAAATAAACATCTTGTTGTACTACCCCTATTTGAGAACGTAAACTATGTAATGTAAAGCGTTTAATATCCTCTCCATCAATTAAAATTTTTCCACAAGTGACATCATAAAAACGTGGTATTAAACTACATAAAGTCGTTTTTCCACTACCAGATGGCCCAACCAGCGCAATATTTTCTCCGGCAGGAACTTTTAAATTGATATTGGATAATACTTCTTTTCCTCC
This sequence comes from Clostridium facile, assembly GCF_014297275.1. Lineage (NCBI taxonomy): Bacteria > Bacillati > Bacillota > Clostridia > Eubacteriales > Clostridiaceae > Clostridium > Clostridium facile. The sequence goes on along the minus strand of NZ_JACOQK010000001.1, from coordinate 421,174 downwards.
ATCGGCATACTGGAATCCAACATGATCAAAGGTAACTTCCCCTTTCACCTGCTGCAAAGGAATGGCCTCTGGTGAATCCCCTAAGTCCACAGGAACATCCATCACTTCAGTAAAACGTTCAATACCTGTCATACCTCGCTGAAACTGTTCTGTAAACTCGACAATTCTGCGGATCGAGGTTAACAATGTTGTAATATACAATAAATAAGCCATAAAATCTCCTGGCGTAATTTTTCTATACAACATAAATAATGCCCCAGCTACTACCACAGCAATGTACATAATGCCATCAAAAATACGGGTACAACTTTGGAATCCAGCCATAAAATGATACATCTCTTTTTTTATATCCAAAAATTTATGATTCCCTTTTTGAAATTGCTCCTGCTCCATTTCCTCGTTAGCAAAAGATTTAATTACACGGATTCCCAACAAGCTATCCTCTACTTTGGCGTTAATTTCCCCCAATTGGTCCCTGGACTTTTTAAATGCTCTTCTCATACTTTGATTGAATTTTAAAGAACAAAACAGCATAATTGGAATAAACGCAAATACAATTAAAGTCAACCATACATTTACCTGAGCTAAAATAATAAATGCAACGGTAATTTTTAAAGCAGCAATAAAAAATTCTTCCGGACAGTGATGGGCAAATTCTGTTACATCAAACAGGTCGCTAGTAAAACGTGCCATAATCTGTCCTATTTTTGTATTATCAAAATAAGTGAAAGATAGTTTTTGTAAATGGGAAAACAAATCTTTTCTCATATCAGTTTCAATCTTTGCTCCCATTACATGTCCAATATTCGCCATATAATAATTGGCGAACGTATCAATAATCCGCAAAATCAAATAAAAAATACCAACAGATAAAATCACCTTTACCGACAATGCCTGTAAATCGTTCATCCCTAAATTGGTTAAATAACGCACGATTAAAGGCAGCACCAGCTCACATATCGTAGTTAAGGAGGCGCAAAATAAATCCATCATTAAAATCCAACGGTATTTTTTAAAATAAGGGGCAAACCTTTTGATAAGTTGAAAATTTTTTGTTTTTGTAGATTTTTCCACTCAGTTTCCTTCTTTCTTTTCTATTTTTATAAGGAGGTATCAAGATTGTTTATCAATAATAAGACTGAGCTAAATACTCCAGTCTTATTATACAATTGTTTTTGTTAGAACGCAAATAAATGAATTTCATCTTTTGCAAGATGGAACTATTATCATTTTGTAGATTTCTAAAAGGAATACATCTAACTCAAAATAAAACTGACTCCGCTTAAAAAACGAAGCCAGTATTTTTCATTATCATAACAACATATTGCTTTTCTGAAAAGCTTAATTTTTACTATTGATCAATAGAATCAAATAAAATCATCCTTAGAACCCTAAAATTTTGGTAAAATCATCTTGCAGTTCTTTTTGGATTTGTTCTGCTTCCTCCACAGTTGGAGCAGTAGCAGTATAGTAAGCTTTAATTTTTGGTTCTGTACCAGATGGACGTAAAATAACAGTTGCTCCACCTTCCAAAATGTATTCTAAAACATCGGATTTGGGAAGATGAATTTCTGTTACTTCACCAGTTGCAATATCAGTGGATTTAGAAGCGTTGTAATCTGCATAACAGATTACCTTTCTGCCACCAATAGAAGTAGGGCGATTTTTACGAATATCCGACATAATCTGAGCCATTCGTTCCATACCGGAAGCCCCTTCGCAAACAAAACTAATGGTAGCGTGGCGATATACCCCATACTTTTCATATAAATGGTTCAAAGCACCTAAAACGCTGATACCCTGTTGACGATAAAACGCAGCCATTTCACAAATCATCATAGAAGCAATAACAGCGTCCTTATCACGCACATAGCTACCTGCTAGATAACCATAGCTTTCTTCAAAACCAAAGATAAACCGGTCATCTTCCCCTTTTGCTTCCAACAAGCCAATCTGTTCCCCAATATATTTGAATCCAGTTAGCACATTTTTTAGTTCAACCCCATATTCTTTACAAATTGGGCAAACCAAATTAGTAGAAACAATAGTTTTTACTGCAATTGGATTTTTTGGCATGATTCCAAGGGCAGTTCTCTCTTTACAAATGTATTCCAACAATAGTGCGCCTACTTCGTTACCAGTTAACAGTACGTAATTCCCTTCTTTATCTGGTACCGCAATTCCCATACGGTCACAGTCTGGGTCTGTTGCCAGTAGAATATCTGGTTTTACTGTTTGGCAATCCCGGATTCCCAGTTCCAAAGCTTCACGGATTTCCGGGTTTGGGAATGGACAGGTTGGAAAGTTTCCATCTGGATTTTCCTGTTCCGCAACAACGTGAACATTTTGAACACCCATTTGTGCCAATAGCTTCCGTACCGGCATATTGCCTGCACCATTCAATGGAGTATAGACAACGCTCATATTGGCTTTTTCCAAAGCTTCTGGATGAATCGATCTGGCTTTTACAGCATCTAGATATTTTTGTTCTACCGCTTCACTGATATACTCAATTTTACTTTCTGCGACAGCCTGGTCAAAATCCATTAATTTTACATCGTGGAACGCATCTATTTTTGCGGAGTATTCTAACACTTTATCAGCAGATTCAGAAGTCATTTGACAGCCATCCGGACCATACGCTTTATAGCCATTGTATTTTGCAGGATTGTGACTGGCTGTAATCATAATACCAGCCTGACAGTTTAACTCACGTACCGCAAAAGATAAGCATGGAACTGGCATCAGTTGACGATATATATAAGCTTTTACACCATTCGCTGCTAAAACACTAGCAGCTTCTTTTGCAAAAACATCGGATTTAATCCGGCTATCATAACTAATTGCAACCGCTGGATTCTCATAATCATGTTTTAAATATTCCGCCATTGCCTGGGTAGTTTTACGGACAACATAGATGTTCATCCGGTTGGTGCCTGCGCCTATAACACCACGAAGCCCAGCAGTACCAAATTTTAGCTCACAGTAAAACCGATCTTTAATTGCTTCCTGATCGCCTTCAATTTCTGCTAACTCGTGAACCAAATCCTGATCTTCTAAATTCATAGATTTCCATTGGTTGTAAAGATCCATTTCTTTCATATGACATAACCCCTTTTTAATATATTCAATCATTGTGCCCAATAACAATTATGGCTGTAAGTCAAGATGGCTTTTTACATTAATACTACTTAATGCGGATAAAAGCTGATCCCTATTCTGGTCTGCTTGAAGAACCGGCAACACTTCTGAATTTCCGGAATTTGCCTGAATTGTCGTAACAACAGTTTGTACAATTTGTGTTTGGTCAGTAATCACAGAGCCATTTTGTTCTAATCCGGATGGATAAGCAGACAAATCAATTACAGGGGCATTGATTGCAGCACCATAAGTAGATGGATCGCCACCATAAGCCATTTCCCCAGCACCTGTTGCTGCATCCCAGCTATAAGAGAGAATTACTTTTACACCAGTTGCGTTTACCTCACGAATAAACTGCTTTAAAATATCCTGTTTGGATACACCATTATCAAATAAATCATATCTTGTATCTTTTGCGGTTGGGAATTGTACATTCGTCAGCATAACATATTCATATCCCATTGTATGCAATTCCGCAGCCAAATCCTTAATATATGCTCTTGCACTATCTTTATAAGGATTCAGCCAACGGATTTTTTCATTTCCTTGTAACCAGGTTGTTTTTGGCTGTCCCTGGTAAGTAATCGCATTATCACGGCTTCCATTTGCAGCAGTAGAATCTTGGAATGCAGATAGCTGCGCAATTGGAGTAAGTCCAGCATTTTTTACAGTAGTATAAATCTCCTGTGCATTCACTGGGTTTTGGGTTACTGCGCCCCATTGGGTTGCAGCAACTACCTGGGTTTGATACAGTACCTGTCCTTTTTCTGTCTTAAATGGAATAATAACACTATCATATCCTTGCGTTTTGGATTGTGTTAAAAAGCTTTGTAAACCAGCTGAATCTCTTAACAGATTTTCTGGTAACTCCACGGATACCCGAGTTGTAGCTTGTGATTCTGACTCAGGTTCAGAAGAACTTGTCTCCTCAGAAGATATTTCGGAAGAAGCATCCACAGAAGATATATCCATACTGGAACTATTTGTTTGCGTACTATTTTTTTGATTGCCCAAAAATTGGCTAAAGATAAAAAATGCAATCGCTACAATCAGTAAAAAAGCAATTATCCAACGGAAAATTTTCCAAAACCCACCACCAGAAGGCCCTTTTCCACGGTAAATTTTATCATATCGTTTTACTTTAACTGGCTTTGACATGCGCAAACCTCCATATTGTTATTACTATATTTTGTTTTTATACAGGAAGCTGATGCCCGATCAGCCCATAGAAAGCCATAGAAAGGATACCAATATACATCATAGTAATTGGGAAACCCCGAAATGGTTTTGGAATATGATTACTATATAAATAAGAATAGGATACCGCCAGCAAGAATACTGCTAACATAAAGCCTAACCCTGTTCCTAGCCCAAAGCCAATTGCGGACCAAAAGCTAATCGTTTTTAAAGAATTGATTAATAACAACGCCCCTAATACAGTACAGTTAAAAGCAGATAAATGGATCATTGGCTTTATTTCTTTCGAGAAACGATTTGGTAAAGCGCTCACCAATAAAACAGCTGCAATATATACAGCCCCAATAATAGCAACATATACTAATGGGGTAATATAGTACCGATACTCTAAGTTCTGCAACAATGGATTTACAAAATACGTAATAATAGAAGCTATTACTGTAATAGTTGTTAAAATAATACCAAACAGTAACAGGTTTATCTTTTTACGTAACATTAACAACACAGTACTGGTCCCTAAAGTACGGCTAAAAATCGTGTTTTCTAAAAAAATTGCCACTAACATCATGGAAAAGAAGGTACCAGTATAATTTAAAGTAGAACCAATTAATTGTGATGACATCTACTAACCCCTCCTTTTCTTTTTTGGATGGTATTCCTGTTTTATCCGGTTGACAATCGCAGATAAAAACGCAATCATCATAAATCCGGCAAATGGTAATAATACTGCTGGGGCAATTTCCATCCCAATTTGGTATCCCCATAAAGTGCCACGTCCTAACAATTCCCGAATTGCTCCGACTAGACAGGCAACAATTGTAAACCCTACCATTTGAAGCAAAAGGTCAAGAACCATCTTTCCTTTGGAAGGAGCTTTCCGAAAACGTGTTTCACTCTTTTGTACAATTAACGAGTTGGTTACCAATAAAGGAAGGTAAATACCCAGTTTATAAACCAAACCGGTTTCTATTTGATCAATTAGCATTGCCACTGGTATAAACACAACAGAAGCAAGCAATACATTAAAAATAACACGGATGGTATATGGAATTGCTTTGGGAACAAAAGAGGAGATTAAAATTGTAATAAACGTAATCACAGCAAATGCAAAACTCAACGCTACCGCATTTTTTAAGGTATAGGACATAATTACCACAGGTGCTAATAAAAGCCCCCGCTCCAATACCATGTTGTCAAAAATTAAAGATTTCCAGTTTAATTCTCTCTGATTCTGTGTCATGCCTTTTCCTCCTCTCCAATCGGATGGCTTTTTTTCGGAGTACGACGGCGTTTCCAAAGAGAGATGGTATGATCCGCCAAACTATCACAAAAACTAGATAAGGCATTCGCGATCAATAACGCATAAAGGAAACCATATTCGTTTACACCATAGTATTTGAAAATTGTAGTCAATAATCCTAAAACAATACCAAAATATACTTTCCCCAACTTACTAGTTGGCGTTGTGGTTGGATCATTCGCTAAAAATACACTACCAAACAGCAATACACCAGCAACCAATTCATAACCCAAAGTAGCTTTCAGACTAGATGAAATCCTTGGTGCTATTACAACCATCAAAGACGTTGTAATCAACAAAGAGGCTGTAATATGAATCGAAATGGTTCTACGCACCAGCAAATAAATTCCACACGCAAACAATACAAGTGCCAATGTAGCGCCCATTGGACCTGCAAATTTTCCGAGGATAACATCCATTTTATCCACACTTGGAACACCACCTAAACCTAACTGGTACTCCATAGAATGGACTAATTTTCCTCCAACCCGATTGCTTAAATCCACAGCCTGCATTGGCTCTGGGTATTGGAATACAAGCTCAGGCCAACATAAACCTACAAATGTTAACCCTACAGCAGCAGGATTAAAAATATTGTGCTCCCTACCACCAAATGGATACTTTCCTACTAATAAAGCAATTGCTACTGTTACAACCACCATCCAATAAGGTACAGCTGCTGACAACAGCAAAGTACAGATCATAGCTGTGATAACCGAAGTATTATCTATTTTATAACGGACACGACGCCCCGGTTTATATTTAAAAATTTTTCGTGCGGCAAAATCTACCACAATTGCCGTAACCAACGCAAGAGCCAGCATAATCAATACACGGACTCCATAATAATATATTGGTAGCACAAAAAGTGCCAACAGGGCTAACATGACATCATAACGTTGCCCTTTTTTTGTTCCCACTAAAGTTCTCATAACTCCTCCCAACTAGTTGGCTTCATTACGTCTGAAAAAAAGAGGTGAACCATTTTGAAGATAGAACTACTGGATCAGCAAACAATTAAAGTGATTTTAACTTCAGATGATATGCAGGAATTTGATATCACTTATGAAGAAATGGATTATAATGATCCAGTAACACGCAGAGCAATCGTTGCCATGTTATATAGGATAAAAGAACAAACTTGTGTAGATCTAACCAAAGGAAAACTTTTCATCGAAGCTTTTCCTGTTGAGCCAGACGGTTGTATTTTATATATCAACATGTGCAAACAGGTCTCCAATAAAACAAGCCAATGTAATATTCCATTGGTATTTTCGTTTTCTTCTATCGAAGAAGTATTTCGTGTATGCGAAACACTGTTCCAGTATTACAGCCACCTTATTTTTAAAAGTTCTCTTTATCGAATGGGCAATATTTATTTCCTATCTGTCTATTCTTTTTGCAAGCTGGAAGAAAAACTTACCGCTATTATTAGCGAGTATGGGATTTTACAGGGAAAAGGCAGCTTGTATACCGCTTCCCTACAAGAATACAGCCAATGCATTATTCCAACTACCGCGATCGAAACCCTTGCCTATCCAAAAAACTAGTAACGTAAAGAAGCAATCGCTGCAGAGGCATCCTCTGCACCAAATAGATAAGAACCAGCTACCAATACATTAGCACCTGCTTCTGTTACAATCTTAGCTGTTTCATGGTTAATACCACCATCTACTTCAATATCCAAATCAGGGCAAATGCTGCGCAGTTCATACACCTTACCCATCATATCTTGCATAAAGCTTTGCCCGCCAAAGCCAGGCTCTACTGTCATTACCAAAACCATATCTACTAAAGCCAAATATGGTTTAATTTCCATAACGGGAGTATTTGGTTTAATACTAATTCCCGCTTTACACCCACAGGCTTTAATCTGTTGAATACACTCCAACGGGTTGCAATCACTTTCCACATGAAAAGTAATGATATCCGCTCCTGCTTTTGCAAAACGTTGGATGTAATCTTGGGGACGGACAATCATCAAATGCACGTCCATTGGTAAATCGCATTTTTTATTTAAACACTCTAATACAGGCAGCCCTAACGAGATATTTGGGACAAACTGTCCATCCATAATATCCACGTGCAGCATATCCGCACCAGCGTCTGCCATACGATTTGCATCTTTTGCCAATTCAGCGAAATCAGCCGACAAAATAGAAGGGCAAATTTTCTGCAACAAATAACACTCCTTTATGATCATACTCCATTGTTCTGTTTTCTATTATACTGATTAAATATTGATAAAATCTGAACACAGAACAGAATTTTTTGATTTTCTCATAGAAAAACGGGTTATTTTCCTACTATTAGAGTAAATAACGCCAGTTTTCTTACTATAAAATGATACCTATGACTATATTAGCTGATTCTTTTCTATCCGTCAACCTAAATTGTAAAATTTTAAAAAATTATTGAATTGGTTTCGTCACTATGAATAGTAGCATTATCCAATGGACAAATTTTTTAACAATAAACTAGAAATCTAACCTATTTTTATCTTTTTATTTGATTTTTCTTTCTATTAAGGGTATAATAACAAACCGTGTGAACGGTTTATGAACTAGTATAAATAATATATCATATATAGAACCTGCCCTGTAAACCAGTTTTGCAAAGCAGGATGGAGGTTATTATGGATTCTGCCCTTACAATATTAAGCCAAGTAGTTATGATGTTTGTATTAATCGCAGTTGGATTTGTATGTTATCGCATTGGAATGTTTACTAATCGTGCGAACAAACAAATTTCTAATTTTGTCCTTACCATTGTTACTGCCGCCCTAATTTTAGATACTTATCAAACGGATTCCAATCCAAAATTAATTGCTAATCTTGGAATCTGTTTTGTACTTTCCGTGCTTGTCCTGTTTCTTGGAGTCATCGTTTCTCTGGTTCTAAAATGGAAAGGAAAAAACCATGATACTATTGCTACAGAACGTTTTGGCACTATTTATCCAAATTCCGCCTATATGGGAATACCATTGCTATTGGCAACGGTAGGCGAAACAGGGGTTTTTTATGCCAGCGCGTTTTTTATCGCGTTTAACTTGATGACCTGGACCCAAGGGGTAAGCCTTTTAACTGGGAAAATGGATAAAAAACTGATCCTAACCGCAATTACTTCTCCTGCTATTATCAGCATTGTAATCGGGCTTCCTATGTTTTTATTTCAAATTAAATTTCCTGCCCCAGTGGCTTCTGCTGTCAGCTCCCTGGCCGGATTGATGACACCACTCTCCATGGTGGTATCCGGTGTATTTATTGCCCAGACCAATTTGATTAAAGCGTTTACCTCAATACGTGTTTATATTGTTTCCTTTTTAAAATTGATTTTAATCCCCGCAATTGTATTGATGATCCTGACGATACTTCCTTTGGATTATGAAGTAAAACTTACCATGCTCATTCTGTCCGCTGCTCCATGCGCTACGGGAACAATGCTTTTTGCGTCCCGGTTTGGCGGCGATATTGAGACGGCCAGCTCAGTATTTACCGTATCCACAATTTTATGTATCATAACAATCCCTGCGTTAATTATGGTATCCCAACTGTTGTGGTAATAAAAGCCGCTATGCAATTACTCTATATCAAAACAACTGGGAAGATAATATGAAATACAAACCACATGGTAATCCCACCTTTAATAAATATAATATTCTCAGCAATATAACATTATTTTAATCATTATCGCTAACTATTTACACCATAATTCACATTACTATAAAATCGGGCCCGCTTTCTATCTTGCAAAAAAGCGGGCCTTTTATTTGAAGCAGATTCGCATTTGGGGAAAGCTCCCCTGCAGGCCTGTAATAGGCTGTTTCGTCCATCCAAGCCACTCTCCCCGCTCTGTCTGCGGATTTTTCTGCTCACCTTATCTTATGCAGCCATCAAAAGAATGGAACCATGCCCAATCTCCCTTTTTAGGATTGTCCGAACTGATTTTATGTGATTTTTTGAATTGGAATGGAGGTTTTTCCGGTTCCCAAGCAAAAATATCCTGTTTATTTTTCTTTCTTTGAAATAGATTATGCCATCATTCCATCTCTTTGTTAACATTTTAACCCATCATACAAAAAAATACTTTTTTGTTCGTTTTTTCTCGTTAGAATACAACGATTCTTTGGGATTCGCTAAAAAACTAGCTGTTTCCACTTGATAAAAGAAAAGAAACATATTATAATAAAAATAATTGAGTAATTTTGTGATTACTTAAGTCTGCATTGCTTCGGCAATTTTATTTTTGGAAACTAACCGAAAGGAGTCTCTTTATGAATTATTCACATGAAGTCGAGAACATGTGCGTTCTCAAAAAAGGTCCCAACCATGGTCCTGCTCCAATCCCTGAAGAAGGAAAATGGGTAAAAGCTTATCAAATTTCTGATATTTCTGGTTTGTCCCATGGTGTGGGCTGGTGTGCTCCACAACAAGGTGCATGTAAGTTAACTTTAAATGTTAAAAATGGTATTATCGAAGAAGCTTTAGTAGAAACATTGGGCTGCTCCGGTATGACCCACTCCGCTGCTATGGCTGGCGAAATTCTGCCAGGTAAAACCTTGTTGGAAGCTTTAAATACCGACCTGGTTTGTGATGCTATCAACGTTGCTATGCGTGAAATTTTCAAACAGTTGGCATATGGTAGAAGCCAGACTGCTTTCTCTGAAGATGGCCTGCCAGTTGGCGCTGCTCTGGAAGACTTAGGAAAAGGCCTGTGTTCTCAGGTTGGTACTACTTTCAGCACAAAAGCAAAAGGTGTTCGTTACCTGTCCTTAGCAGAAGGATACATCTTAAACGTTGCTATCAACCAAGGCGAACCTACCGGTTACAAATTCGTAAGATTGGGCAAAATGATGGAAGATATCCGTCACGGCGTGGCTCCAGCAGAAGCTTACGAAAAAAATATCGCTACATATGGTCGTTATGAAGATGCTGAACAATATATCGACCCTCGTGAAGAATAATTAAGGAGGTTTCGTACTATGGCTAATTTTGAAGGTAAAGAAAGAAGAATGCCTAAAATCGAGAAATGCCTGGCTCAATACGGCTGGTCTACTCTCGAAGACGCACAAGCTTTTTGTCAAGAGCATGGCGTTGACTGTGAACAATTGGTAAAAGGCATCCAACCAATCGCATTTGAAAATGCTGTATGGGCTTACACTCTGGGTACAGCAATCGCAATTAAAAAAGGTTCCAAAACCGCTGCTGATGCTGCTGAAGCAATCGGTGAAGGTTTGGAAGCATTCTGTGTTCCTGGCTCCGTTGCAGAACAGAGAAATGTTGGTTTAGGTCACGGTAACTTAGGCGCAATGCTGCTGCGTGACGAAACAGAATGTTTCTGCTTCTTAGCTGGTCATGAATCCTTCGCAGCTGCGGAAGGTGCAATCGGTATTGCTAGAACCGCAAACAAAGCACGTAAAAAACCTTTGCGCGTTATCCTGAACGGTCTGGGTAAAGATGCTGCTTACATCATCTCCAGAATCAATGGTTTCACCTATGTGGAAACTGATTTTGATTTTGCTACAAGCACTGTAAAAGAAGTTCGCCAGGTTGCTTTCTCCGATGGTGAAAGAGCTCAGGTAAAATGCTATGGTGCTAACGACGTTCTCGAAGGCGTTGCTATCATGAAAAAAGAAGGCGTTGACGTTTCCATTACAGGTAACTCCACCAACCCAACCCGTTTCCAACACTTAGTTGCTGGTACCTATAAAAAATGGGCAATCGAAAACGGCAAAAAATACTTCTCCGTTGCTTCCGGTGGTGGTACAGGACGTACCCTGCACCCAGATAACATGGCTGCTGGTCCTGCTTCCTATGGTCTGACTGACTCTATGGGCCGTATGCACGGTGATGCTCAGTTTGCTGGTTCCTCCTCCGTTCCTGCTCACGTTGAAATGATGGGCTTGATCGGTATGGGTAACAACCCAATGGTTGGTGCTACTGTTGCATGTGCAGTTGCTGCATATGAAGCTTGCAATAAATAATCACAAATTCTATAGAAAAAGAGCTGCTAAAAAGCAGCTCTTTTTTGTTGCTAAAAATAAAAATTTTACCTTATTCCAAAATAGCATTTACTGTTCCGTACATATAAAAATATTTCTTTACAAATATCCCTTTTATGTGTAAACTTAGGTTATAGTAATGTAGGCATAACATGAAATAGGTGGTAATGAAATGGGTAAAAAAATAAAATATATAAAATTAGATGCCGATGATATAATGGAAATCGTATTACATTATTATCAAGAAAAATTTGATCATAGTGAACATGCACGAGGAATTCTACTAGGGACTCCTGAAAAAGACTTAAGATTCATTGGAGTATTTGGGGATTTAAATAATAAAAATATTGAAAATATTGATTTAGAAGAGGTTGATCAAAATATGGATTATAATGGAGATCATGCTTGGTTAAAGCGTAATCCAGATTTTTATATTAAGTAACCCATATAGATATGAGGGAAATATTAGATTTTAATACTGTAAAAAAACATATTGATGAATGGGACCCTATCGATTTATTGGCTTTTTGCCCAAATGATGAGTATGATGGCGAAAGTCGGATGATAGTAGATTCTTTTCACAAAGAAAATGATTTGGGAAAATTAATCTACAATATTTTTAGGGAATCATTTGGAGAATCTACGTTCCGTAAAAGCTTAGAAGAATGTAATCAAGTCGCTCAAAAAATAATGAAATCTATCAAGGATTTAAAATATAAAATCAGGTAAAAATCTGCCTTTCATGTCAGCATTTTTAAGCATGTGCGATTATTTTAAATTTGATATTGATAACTCTAATTCAGAAAAAGTAAACGAGATTATTGTTTACTTGAAAAATTAACACCTATACAATTTGATAATCTTTTATCTATTGTTAAAGATATGGTAGAGTAATTTCTATGAATGAACGAGAAACCCTCTATTATATATTTTGCGAACTTGAAAAATAGTAAAACATACAAAAATGATATCTATTTATTTGGACAGATGTCATTTTTTAATTCTTTTCAAACTATCTCTGTTATATGAAGCTGGTATAGGGCGTATGAGTACAATTAAATCTATTGTTTTCACTTTTCCTATTTAACATTTTCCTGACTAGACTTTATTAATCATTTATTTTTCTACCTAATTACTGATATTTCAAAAGGCTGGTTAAAAACCAGCCTTTTGCTTATATTAAGAGAAAAAGAAATTTACTATTTATTATTTTTTCTTACAGGTGAGTAATAATGCTGCACCAGCCAATGTGATTGCTGCCAAGCCTGCGATTGGGACAAAATCGCCTGTTTTCGCTGTATTCGCTTTTGTGGTTGTGCTTTCCTGCCCTGTTTGGATAGTATTATTATCAGTAGATGGAGTTTCTGTTGTATTCTCTACTGATATTAAATCTTCCATCGCTGCACGTACATTTGCTACTTCTGCATCTACCTCTTCCTGGGTTGCGTTTTCATTTTCCAGTACTGCTTTTGCATCCTTTACTGCTGCTGTTAGTATTGCGTAGCTTTCTGATGTGTATGCACTTGCATCAATCTTATTTGCTTGTGCAAGAACATCTTCTAAAACAGATTTATCTGCTTTGAACCGTAAGTTTAGCATTGCATTTAATAAATTATCCGATACCTCATTGATTTCTGCCTGCATGGCATCTCCATCTTCGGATACTGCTTTCGCTGCTGCTAAGGCTTCTGTAAATTCTGCTTTGCCTGCTTCTACATATTTGTCCAGCTCAATCTCGTCCGCTGCTGCAATCAGTTGATCCAGTTCTGTTTTATCACCAGCGACAAATCCTAATTTGTGGATTTCATTCAATAAAGTTTTCCATGCTGCATCTACATCTTCCTGAGTTGCGCTGTAGTTTGCGGCTACTGCTTGAGCGTTTTCCAAAGCAGCGTCAAAGGATTTTTGTACGCTTTCAATGGCATTATCATATTCTCCACTGGCTTTCGCATTTTCCGCATATTTGATGACAGAATTTAAAATACCTTTATCAGCGGTTTCCTCTGGCATATCCGCGGATAGGACAACTTCTGTATACGGCTTGAGAACTACAGAGGTTAAGCCATAATCCGTATCACGGCTCTCTGTAACCCATGGAGAATCCACATAACCTGTTTCCAAACTAATCCTGTTCTTTACAGTGGTATCTAATTTGATTTGAATGGTGTTCTCTCCTGGCTTCAGATAATTTCCAATATCTACAACTTCATTGATAGAGTCGATCTTATCAATGGTTGTGTCATTCACAGTTACTTTTGTTACCATATCTTCATCATGAGCAAAGGTAACAACAGCACCTTTAGAGGAATCCCAATCTTCTGGCAAAGTAAAGGTTTTGGTATAATAGCCAATACCGGATACATCCCGCATACTGGTGACTTCATTGAGAGAAGTACTCAGCGCTTTTAAATCATCTTCGGAAACATCCAAAGAAGTCCAAGGAATCAATGCGATATTTGCGTAATTTAAGGTAGTGATTTTATGTGCGGTTGGATCAATCAGTTCCCCGTTTTCATCTAGATTTTCTGGACTGTCATCTGGCCCATAACTGTCCAGTTGGAGATTCCAGCCTTCTCCGCTCAAATCAATCTCTGCCATTGTTTCATCAATCGTAATTTCTTTTGTAGTTCCATCCGAGAATTTGACCGTATCGGTTCCAACCGTATTAGAACGGTATACAATATCGTTTCCATCATACACAACGGTTCCATTTGCTTCCTCTACATGAACATCCTGTGAAGATCCAAATTCTTCCTGGTCCGGTGCAATTGCAATAATGGTAGATTCTTGTGGTTCCAGGGTAACATCACAGGTAATGGTATCTTCTGTCTGGGTATAGTGAGCGATTGGAGTAATTTCACCAGTCCAAGAATCCATTATGTAAGGAGTTCCCTGCCCTTCTAATGTCATTGTTGTGGTTTGTGTCTCCTCTGTACTATTAAAGATATAATAGTAATCGGAATTCGTGGAATCGGTGCGGTGGGAAGTTTCAATACCCGAAGCCTGGTAAGAAGCTGCTGAGGAAACCTGAAGCTGATCCAGTATTGTTAACAGCTCCTCTTCTGAGGAAACACTTGCTACTTTTTCATGCTGTTTTAATTGGTCCACCAATTGTACCAATGTTTCATCATTATTGTCCGCTGTTTCGGTTCCATATACCTGGGATGGGCTGCAATTATACAGGATAATTGGCAAACCGGCGTCTGCGTACTGGTTCAGTTTTTCCAAAGTATCCACGGATAATACGTTTGCTTCATTTAAAATAACCGCTTTATAGGACGGGCCATCCTCATATAATACGCCGTTGGTCACATTTGCGTTTTCGCTCTTTAATAAGGCTTCACTTAAAATGTTATAGGAATAACCGTTGTCCAACAATCCCTGCATGCAGTTACCGGATAAAATACTAAAGGAAGAACTGGTGTCATTTAATAGAGCAACATCTACTTTTGCTGTACCATTTTGCAATAATGCCTGGTTGCGGGACATAAAATCAGCTATGGTATTGACATCCTCCCAATAGATTTGACGTTGGTTCCATGCGGTAAACTCACCAACACCGGCGCCACCGCCGCCCCAGCCCCAGCCTGGCCAAGCAGTATGATTATTATCAAATGTTTTTGCGTATGGTGTACCATGTAAGATCACACGGTTAACACCATGAGAAAAGTTAGAGTTCAAAATACCAGCAATTGTTTCCCAGGTGCTTGCAATCTTAATAGTAGTGATTGCTTCCATCGAAAGATATTGTTTATCGTACATATTCACCGCTGCGGAAAGGTTTCTCAAGCCATCGCCGGAAGTAGCGTTATCCCCTTCTGGGATATCCAAAGCCGCTGCTGCGCCGGCAATATCCAACCCGGTTAAGGTGTAGCCCTGGGCGCGGTAATTATAATGAAATGTTTTTGCCCATTCACTAATCACGGAAGCATGGTCGCTCTCATATAATTCCCCTAATTTTAGGTTGTAATCCTCTACAATCCGGCTTGTAACATCATTGTTAAACTGGATTGGTGGTGTAGTATTTCCGCCACCACCAGGGCCTCCTGGGAATCCTCCACCGGATGATTTTGCGGAGTTAACTGCAACTACTGTAGCAAACTCATCTGCATACGCATACCCTTCATCCAATTCATTGAGCATATTATGGGTCCAGAATGGCCCTGTGTGGCTTGCTTCAATAGAATCCTCAAAAATACTGCTTCCATTTTCTTTTAATAAGGAAACTAGTTCTGGATCGCTTAAGAAATGCTCATTCCAGTAATCAATTACTTCTTGAATCCCTTCTGTGCTAAAATAATCAGTCGCATAGGTACGGCCATACATGGTATTGATGCCGCCTCCAGAGAGAACCTGTCCTGTACCTCTCTCAAATACGCCAAATAAAACCCAATCGCCCGCTTTTATTTCCGCATCATTATCCAATGTACCCAACTTGCCTTTTATTCCATTTAAATCAGCTTGATACAGTTCCTGCCAATCCGCCATACGTTTACGGTTTCCCTGGGAATCAAATTTTTCCCCATCTGGGATTTCTTCTGTTGGTACATCTCCAAATGCTTCATATATATTATCTAAAATAGCCTGTTTTTGTGTTTTATCACCACCGGCCATTTCTTCCGCTTTTGCCTCGTCCGGAATACCGGCCGCATATCCAGCCCCTTCTTTCACTGAAACAGAATCTTTCAAGCTGGTAATGGAATCAAAATCAAACGTTAAATTTCCATCCGCATCAACACTTTCTACTTGAATAGCGGAAGCGTCGGTAAAACGGTCTACCGTTAAG
Organism: Clostridium facile; assembly: GCF_014297275.1. Taxonomy (NCBI): domain Bacteria; kingdom Bacillati; phylum Bacillota; class Clostridia; order Eubacteriales; family Clostridiaceae; genus Clostridium; species Clostridium facile. Next base: position 404,749 of record NZ_JACOQK010000001.1, on the reverse strand, counting down.
AAGTAACCATTTCTACTGTCCGTTGTTTTTTGTTCCGGCATAGCCAGATCTTTTGTCCCATTGTTTAAATCATCCTGTGTGATTTTGGTATATTGGTAGGATAATTCTGTGGAAGCGGTGGTTTCATTTGGGTCGATTGTATTGATAACCGGCGGCCAATGGGAGGTAATTGTAATATCCACCTTAAAACCGCCTTCAATCGCATTGGCGGCCCGCAACGTCTTTTTCAGTACATTTACCCAGTTTTCTGTACCCCAGCCATATTCTTTCGCCTGTTGATTGGTATAAGTAGTTTCGTCTGCAATCATCGCAATTTCAACGCCGCCAAAACCGCCCTTTGCCATAGCTTCAATTTGCTCCGAAATTAGGTCATCCGCATCCGCTCCTGCTCCAGCATCAGGAAACCAAAAACGAGCCATCGGTTTGGAGTCCACATCAATATTTTTAAATGCATGAATAATGGTGTTCTCTCCAATTTCTTCTTGTGCCTGTGCTGTGAACAATCCACTTGTCATAGTAGCGCCCATTGCGATTGCCAAGACAGATGCCAACAGCCTTGATGTCTTTTTTTGTTTCATTTTTTTTACACTCTCCTTTTGCCCAATAATTTTATGAAATTTAACTATAAATAATTATATAAATAAATTATTTATATCAATTTAGATTTATTATAAAAAAATTTTCTAATCCCTACAAGGTACTTATTTTACCTTTTTATGGCTTAATTTTACCTGTTGTTTCAAATACAAAAAAATATTGTAACTAATAGCCAAATAATAATTCTTTTTTTCTCTGAAAGATACAAAGCTTTTTTGAAAATAAGTTGACGTCAGCCAAAAACACCGATATAATGGTTTTAAATCATAAAATACTCATTATTGCTATAATAGATAATCGATAACATAGGAGGGAATTTCCATGCAATGGAACTGGGAACAAATTGGAGCCGCAGCACTCGATTTTATTATTAAATATGGAGGAAAATTGCTGCTGTGCTTAATTATTTTTATCATTGGAAGAATAATCTTAAAGTTCCTTTTAAAAATCACCAATGTAGCGATCAAAAAAACAACAGTCAGTGAACAGGCCATTAAATTTGTTCAAGCAATTATTAAGGTAGCATTTTATATTTTTATCGCATTGGCGGTATTATCTATTTTTGGCGTACCAACCACACAGTTTGTCGCGTTATTCAGTGCAGTTGGATTAGCACTTAGCTTAGCAATTAAGGAAACTCTAGCAAACTTTGCGCAGGGCGTCATTATGATGTTTAGTAAGCCCTTCCAAATAGGGGATTATATTGAAGCCAACGGAGTAGAAGGCACTGTGAAAAAAATAGAATTGGTTTACACCCGCCTGATTACCCCGGATAATAAAAACATTATGATTCCAAATGGGGAACTCACCTCCGCTAAGATTATCAACTATTCCGCAGAGCCTGTCCGCCGCTTAGATTTAACTTTTTCTATTGGGTATGATGATAATATTGACGAGGCAAAGCAACTGATTAAAACAATTGTTAGCAACCATCCCCTTGCTTTGAAAGATCCGGAACCATTCTTTGGCGTCTTAGAGCAGGGTCCAAGCTCTATTGATATTACCTCCCGTGTCTGGGTGAAAACCGAAAATTATTGGAATCTACACTTTGATTTACAGGAACAAATTAAAAAATGCTTTGATGAACACAATATCAATATTCCATACCAACAGATGGATATCCATATTCTGGACAAAAAAGCAAATTAACGGAGGGTGTTGGATTGATCTATCTATTCTATTTTATTTTAGCTGCAGCCGTCATTTTATTTGCTACAAGGCTTTCTTATTACATTGATTTATTGGATAAAACCACTGGTTTATCTGGGGCGTTTTTAGGCGGGGTTATGTTGGCGGCTGTCACCAGTATCCCAGAACTGATTACTAGCATTACTGCGGTGGCAATTGTAAAACAGCCAGATATGGTAATTGGAAATATTTTAGGCAGTAACCTATTTAACATTACGGTGTTAGGAGCATTGATGCTGTTTGGTATGAAAAAATTCAAAAACTCTTCTTTAGCATTTGCCCACAAAAATACATGTTATGCCTTGTTAGTTGTTACGGTATTGGTATCTTTAGTGTTATATGCCCAGTTAGAATTTCAAATTTTTACAGTAAGTTGGGTATCCATTGCGATTATGGTAGTCTATCTATTTGCGGTACGGAAAATGTCCTCTTCAGAAGGGGAAGAGGAAAATGACCCATTGGTCATTGATATGAGCACCAAACAAATCGTCATTCGATTTATAATCAACAGTATATTGCTGGTAGTTGCTAGCGTTCTGATTACAATTATTTCTGACCAAATCGCTGTTGATTTAGGCTTAGGTAAAACATTTGCAGGAGCCCTGTTACTTGCGGTTGCTACATCCCTACCAGAATTAGCTTCCTCCATCGGTTTAGTGTTCCGTGGAAATTTCAATGCAACTGTTGGCAATATTGTAGGAAGCAATCTATTTAATTTTACTATTTTATTTGTTTCAGATCTGTTTTTGGTACATGGTACTATCTACGACCAAAGTGGAGTTTCTTTGTTGGTTTATGGATCAATTTCTACGATAGTTCTCACATTGCTGCTATTAGCAAAATCAAAACAGGACAAGTTAAAGCCTAAATTGCAAACCGTAATTTATAGTGTTGGAGCTGTTCTATGTACAGCGGGATACTTAGTTTATCTTGCCTTCCATTAGAATCACCTGTTAAACAGATGGTTTGTACAAAGCGAAAAGTATTCATGCGTGGACTTATTTTTCCTTTGTTTAATCCTTGTAGTATTTTGCTACATTCATCATATCTAAAGAAGAATTAACTTGTATCTGATTGGATATTTTTGGTATAACCTTTGATATACACCCACATAGCGGATAGTCCCTTATTTTTCAAAGCGTAAAACTGTCGAAAGACATTGTGCATTATCCTTTGTCTATGTTAGGCCTGTATGCTGTTTATTAAAGTCCACATCATAATTATAAGTGTTTCTATAAGCTTTGGAAAAAGCTTTATTAGTAGAGAAAAACTGGATTTTTACTCCATTGTCTTTCCTACTAACCAATTACAATAGAATTTTTTTAAATTGATTTATAGTACTATATGAAAACACGAAGTACAAAAGCCACCAGTTCTAAAATAGAACTGGTGGCTTTTTTTATTCATTCCAATAGCTTATTTCGCTATTACAACTAAATTTTATTTTTTCCGTTTCTTTGCTCCAATGGCTGTTGCACCCGCTGCTGCCAATACTATTAACCCTGCAATTGGAGCAACATCGCCTGTTTTTGCTGCATTTGCTTTTGTTGTAGATTCCTGTCCAGTTTGAGTAGCTGTATCATTAGTGGATGGTGTTGTTTCTTCTGGAATACTTCCATCTACTGCTACTAACTGATCCATTGCAGTTTGTACATTTGTTACTGCTGTATCTACTTCTTTCTGAGTCACATTTTCATCTGCCATTACGTCATTTGCATCTTTTACTGCCGCTTGCAGTGCTGCATAGCTTTCCTCTGTGTATGCACTTGCATCTTTACTATTCGCTTCTGCAATTACTTTTTCCAGAATGGATTTATCCGCTTTGTATCTCAGGTTCAGCATCGCATTCAACAGGTTGTTTTCTGCTGTTTCGATTTCTGTCTGCATTGCGTTATCTTTATTCGCAAGTAATTCCTGTGCTGCTTTCAATGCTTCTTTAAATTCTGCTTGACCTGCTTCTACATAGTCATTCATGTCATAACCTTCTGACAATGCTACTAGAGTTTCTAAGGAAGTGATATCCCCTTTCACAAAGCCTAGTTTATGAATTTCGGTCATCAATGTTTTCCATGCCGCGTCTACTGCATCCTGAGTTGCTGCTGGATCTGCTGCTACTTCTTTCGCTGCATCCAATGCTGCATTAAAGGTTTCCTGTACATCTTTGATGACATTGTTAAAGTCATCAGATGCTTTCTGTTCTTCTGCGTAGGTAATCACTTTGTTCAAGATATCTTTATCTGATTCTTCTACTACGCTACCTTGTTCACTCGCTACAAAGTGGTAACTTCCACTGCCTACTGTGTATACATAGTCACCGTTTTCTTCCTGGCCTACATAGGTTATTCCATTTCCATCTTTCTGGAAAATATCATTGCCAGATTCGGTAATAGTTTTCGCGTCTTTCATTGGGATTTTAATCGTTGCGGTACTGTTTGCTGGAACAGTTACATCCCATACTAGATCGCCGTCTACTATATCCCAATTGGATTCTGCTAAACCTTTTAAAGTGTCTATCGAGGTATCTACATATTCCAGTTCGCTTTCGATACCTGGACGGTAGATAATTTCCTCATAACCTGCTCCAGTTGCTGTAATTCCGCCTAAGCCTTCATATACCCAGGCTCCTAAACCGCCGCCCATCATCGCATGGTTTTGGGAATCCCAACGGTTCTCCCCTGGAGGATTGTTGGAATTAAAGGTTTCACCTGCTTTATCCCAGTATTCCCACAAGGTTGTGGCGCCATTGTCTAACATATATCCAAAGGAACATTTCTCTGGAGTGGTTGTCAAATCCAACAACACTTTGTGTTGGTTTGCTTCGGATAATGTATCATAAATGGATTTTGTCCCTAATACGCCTGTCATTAATGTAGTATTTGCGTTAGAAACATTGTTTAAAATGCTTTGGACAATCGTATCTTTGTCCTGCTCCGCAACAATCCCCAAATCTACTGCCATAGCATTCGCTGTCTGAGTATCACTACTATAATAAGTTCCCTGGTTAAATTTAGCTTGGATTGCCTGGTTCATATTTTCCAAATAAGCATCCAGTTCTGTATGGTCTTCTCCAATGATTTCAGCCATTTCGGACAGTAATACACCGGAATAGTATACATAGGAAGCGGAAAGCCAATTACGGTCCACTTTACCATTTTGGTTATCATAGCCCAGCCAGTCGCCAAAAGTATTGTTTGTAATAATATAATCGTGGTCAGTGTCCAAATTTTGATAGAATTGGAATACTTCCATCATACTTGGATAAGCCATTTCGATATAATAGGAATCTCCGGTTTGCATATAGGTCTGGTATGGGAATACAAAATAAGCGGATGTCCAGGTTGGATCAATATATCCGTATTCATCAGTACCTTGAGGCATAGATGCTGGTTTTGGTACACGAACTAAAGGCTGGCCATCTGGATAAATATTATCATACATGGTTTTCATATATGCTTCCGCGGAGTTGTAATCCGCCAGCATCATAGAAGCTGCTTCCTTAATCACAGAAGCGTCCCCTGTCCAGCCATCTTTTTCACGTTGCGGGCAGTCGGTATAGTTTCCTACCAGATTGGATAACTGGGATTGATGGTACATGTCATATATTTTATTTAATCTATCATTGGAAGAAGTAAAGCTACCTGTTTCCTCAATATCATCACTGACAAAACAAGCTGTAATATTTTCTGCTGTCAGTTCCCCTGGAAAATTCTCCACTTCAACATAACGGAACCCAGTGGAGAAGAATTTTGGTTCAAATGTATCGTTTCCACCAGTCAAGGTATAGTTATTATAAGGGAAATGGTAGGTAGTATTTGCGTAAATGCTTCCATCATCGTTTTGTAATTCCGCATAGCGCAGGGTGACTACGTCGTCTTTTTGCCCTTTTACATTCAACCGCGCATATCCGGACATATTTTTGCCGAAGTCAACAACATAGCATTCTGTCGCTTCTCCTGGTTCTGGGAAATTCCATTTTGTTGTATCCACACTGTCAAATTCATCTGACCAAATCACTTCACCGTTTTGGCTTACACGGATGTAATTTACGGAGAATTCTTCTTGAACACCAGCACGAAGCCCTAACCGCCCCGAGGTCTGCCCATCCGCAAAGGTATTGGTACAAATCAATTCATCTTCCAAATAAGTTTTTACTTCATTGCCTTTTACCTCAATTTTCATCTTTAATGGGGTATCATATTGGACTTTAGCGTTTGGATAGGAATCACGCTGTGACCAATCTCCTGGTTGATGTGTTTTTACCACATTTCCCTCCGCAACATTGAACTGCCACAATCCTCCATTTGGATTTCCAGAACCAAACAGAAGCCCAAAAGCAGTATTTTTCACCGTTACTTCTGTTTCAATAGTATAATCTCCAGAGAAGCTTTGATTGGTATAATAAGTCTCTTCTCCACTTGTTCTAGGTAAATATAGCTGACCATCCGCCGCATAAGGTTTCGATTTATCGTATTTCGTAACTTTTTGAATACTAACTGGTTCTACTTCTTTGATTACTTTTGTTGCGGAAACTGCAGGTTCTACAATTGGGTCAGCTGGAACATTCCATTTATTTGAGTCAATCTTATCAAAATGATCTTCAAACAAAATGTTTCCAGATTCATCGGTTACCTTTAAATAATCCATAGTAAAGGCTTCATCCACTGTGGAACGGAATCCAATTTTGCCAGCGGTTTGCCCATCTTCAAAAGTGCGGGTATCAATCAAAGTATCCCCTAAGTAGGATTCCACGGTATTTCCGGTTATTTTAACTTTCATGATCAAATCTTGATTATACTGGATTTGGTCATTGACGTAGGACTGGTTGGTAGACCAGTTACCCGGATTATGTACTTTAAACAGATTCCCTTCAATTACATTAAATTGCCACAAAGCGCCATTTGGATTACCGGAACCAAAAACCAAGCCAAAGGCGTTTTGTTGAACAGAAACTTTTGTTTCAATAGTATAATTGCCGGAGAAAGACTGATTGGTGTAGTAAGTGCCTGCATTTGCTGGAACTACCAACTTGCCATCTTCGCAGTACATGGAAGTGGACCCACAAATTCTGGCGTTGGACCAAGTATTATCCTCTACATAATCGTTGGTATCCCATCCAACCATCAGATTAGGATTTTGGTCTTCCCCTGTTTCAAAAGTAGCTCTGGTTACCGGAGAACTGGTGCTTCCTCTCCAATCTGTTCCAGTATTAATCTCCTGAACACTGCCATCTTTATAATAGATTTTAATTGTTCCTAAAGTTTTTCCACCCATTGGAGTAACATTACCCAGCATAATCCCTGCTGTGTTTTCCCCATCTAATAGATAAGGTTTAATATCATAAGTATTATAATATACCCGAACATCAGGAACTGGTTTTTTTGGTCCAAGAACCCATTCCCCTACTTTTTGTCCATTCATTCTGGTTTCAATCATAGAGGTAGATGTCATATAAGCTCTAGCACGGTCGACTTGATCCAATGGCTGATCAAGCTGGAAAGTCTTACGAACTACTCCATAACCAGACCCAATCCAATTTCCATTTAGTTGTTCTGGTGCTGTTTCAAATGTTTCTGGTTCACTAAATCCAGATTCATGTCCATGCTGGTCACGAATATTAACCTGCCAGGTATAAACCGTTTCTGGTTTTAAATTTTTTGGAGTAATACCGGATTGGTCATCCGATTCTACCCATCCACTCTCCCAAACTGGATTACCTTGTGTATCTTTTACAATAACAGAATAATGTGTTTGTAATACTCCACGTTCTTGCGCATTAATATTCCATGCGAAACGCACATTATCTGCGTCAATTCCAATATCACTATTAGAACTTGTTTGGAAAGCGGAGACTTCCAAACCATCGCCCTCTAAGGCAAACGCTGGAAGTACTGTACCAACAACAGATACTGCCATCGTTGCAGAAAGCACAACGCTTAAAAGCCGTTTCATCTTCATATTCTTTTTCCTCCTAGATTTTAAAACTGTGTTTTCATTGGAATAACCATAGCTTCCAAATAAAATACAAGCTTATTATACTCTGATATAGATTTCATCACAATAGAATAAATTCACAAAACTTATCTAGTTTTATTATGCATATTTAACATTAGATAGATTTCCGTAAATTTTCTAAAAATGAGATTAATATCAATAGAACACTGCTTCCATAGAGACTTTGTTTTTATCTCCAGTAGAACTGACCAAAACAAAAAGAGGACAGAATAGATTATCTATCCTATCCTCTATCTATAGAAGGTATGTCGTAAGCAGATATGTTCCTGTTTTCGTTTAACCCTCGTTGTATGCATCCTTTATTGGATGTTTTATGAGCGTTAACCGTTTATGTTTTTATATTTTTTATAAAATACTACTCCACTAGTCGCTAACCCTGCAGCTACTACCAGCAATAGCATCCCCATTTGATTGTCTCCTGTTTGAGGAGATGTTCCAGTGCTTCCAGGTCCATCTGTCCCTTTGTTTACATATACTAATGCTACCGGAGACGCGGAGTGAAACGCTGCTGTTACTTTGTTTTCACTCTGGGTTGTATTTAACAGTTCCCAGCCATCTTCTGCACATTTGTGCAGTACAAATACATCGATATTGGATGTTGTGGTATTACAAATAAAATCCACATTTACTGGATTGCTTTTTGTTGGTGCTGGAGATACGTCCAAATCCATGTTATAAATTTTCGTTAAAAAATGATACTCATTGATATCGGCTGTACCTTCATAAGCTCCCTCTACTGAGAATAAATCCAATTTATCTATTCCCAATGCTTCACTTAAGCTTTCTTTCAATTGGGTATTTAATTGGTCTACTTCCTTTTGTAGTTCTGCTGTTTCAAAGGTGTCATTTAACGTTACTGTTCCGCCTTGCACATCAGCGCTTACAATACCGCCAGTACCATTGGAAATACTGTTATACTCTACAGCTCCTACAGATGTTGCACCTATCATCGTTACCATCGCTACTGTTAAAAGCCCTGCTAACATTTTTTTAAGTTTTTTCATCTCTACCATCCTCCTTTCTCAAAAATTTTATAATTATATATGCCTACAATTCCATACTTCTACCTATGTTATTGTTCCACCATTACTGCTTGTACCAGATACCGATAATTATCTCCATGGCGGTCACAAGTGGATAATGTGATAATATGGCTTTCCTTTGTCAAATTAATATTTCTATCAATATTACTACTCATGTCTCGAGTATCCAAAATTCCTTCTAGATACCTAGAGAATACTTCTGGGTCATTAAAATTAAAGCTTTGCATTAAGTGTCGGTTATCATACAAATAAGCCGCAAAAATCTGGTATTCTAAGATATCATCTTCGGTATAAATATAGACAGTTTTATTCTGATCAAAAAACCCTTTATCTTCATATTTGTGAAGTGCTGCAAACATGGAACCATCTTTCATGTTATGCCCATAAATCAGGGTGTTTGGATCTTGAAAATCCTTTGTATTATAGTTCTCTGTAAAAATAGAACCTGCTACATTTTCTTTCCCGTCAGAGGTACGGTACATATAGTAGGAATTATCGGTCGGATGTTGCACAATAGGGTAATCAATCACTGTACCCGGAATATTAATCCACGCATAAGCATCCGGCATTGTTTCCTGTAATTTTTTAATATCCACTGGAGGCGCTTGTTTCACTTCCTGCTCTTCTGGTTCTGAAGTTTGGGAAACTGTTGCCTTTTGTCTTTCATCCTCATAGAATTGCTGTGCGGTTTTCTTTTGCAAGCTCATCCCCACAAACACTGCTGTCAAAACTACCGCCAATAATACACATAGAATGGATAGGAGTAGCCATATCTTTTTTGTTTTCACTCTGTCCCATCCCCTACTTTCACTTCATCATAATAGTTGTCGATGATCATCTGATAAAGTTCATCTTCATTGACATGATACTCCGCATAATATTCTCCACTGGTGGTTTCCCCTGGAAGTTTTACCATATCATCCGCTGTAAATCCAGAATTCAATACCAAGGAAGCTAAATATATTGCCTGGTCTATCCCGATATTAGTAACCATCTGCTGTGACAATTCTTGATACATCTGTAATGGTAGACTTGGGTTTTCTTTCATTTTTTGTTCTGCTGCCTTTAGGAAGTTTACCGCATACTGTTTTTGCCGGCTCATCCTGTCGTCATTGCTTTCCAAACCAGTATCCCGTTGTTGTAGGAATTTACTTGCTTGTTCTCCCTGTAACGTTACTGTTTTCCCATCTTGTAAAGATGGAACCAATTTAGAAAATCCTTCTGGAACGGTAACCGTAACTCCTCCTACCGCATCATTGAGTTTCTCAATTGCTTCCAGGTTCACGGCACAATAACCATGAATCGGCATTTGGTAAAATAATCCGGATACCGCCTCTTTCATCATCTCACAACTGGTATGCGCCCCATCCCCAAAGGAATAGGCTAATCCTAAATGGTTAACTGATTCTCCAGTAAAGTTCCCAGAATAATCATAGTTTTTGATTGGAACCATCGTATCCCTAGAAATTGAAATGATATTCATATCATTGGTTGTCGGGTTTAAAGAAATCAAGAAGATCGCATCCGCTTGTCCACCTTGTCCAGATACTCCTTCTACTGTTTCAATATTTTCTGTTTTTTTATCGATCCCCATACACAGGATATTAATAGTATCTTGATTATAACGGTATACTTTTCCGTTATAATAAATATCCCCTTCCTGTAGCTCCGCAGGTTGTTCTTCCTGTGTTTCTGGAACTTGGCCCTGCACTGCTGCCGCAAAAGAATTCGCACCATTTACTTTTAAAATATGGTAAGTTCCAAACGCTGTCATGGATAATAAAATCCCCAAACAAATTAAGATAATGACAACACGCAGTAAAATACGAAGGGCTGATTTTTTTGTAAAGGAAAATTGGAATAATAATAAAATACAAGATCCTAAAACCGCTCCAATCAAGTTACATAAGATATCAACAAAATCAAAAACGCCTTTTTGGAAGATCCATTGTGCCAATTCTACAACCAAGCTGAATCCAACAGCTATGAGCCAATCCCAATAGATTGTTTTTTTGTTTTTCCGTTGGAGGAACAGAAAAAATCCAATTGGAATAAACAGTATAACATTACATATCGCTTTTAAAATCCATTCCATATGAAAAGTTGTTGGTACCACCTGAAATCCTGAGCTGCCTACAGGAGAATGGAATAATATTTTTACCCCTATCACCCAAATAGCAAATACAGCCAGCATTCCCCAAAGGCTGTATTTTTTACATATTTCCCGAATATCGAATGTTTTTCTCAGACTGGCGAACAAATATACTCCAACTAAACAGAGGAAAACTCCTATTAATATATAAATAAATACCATTGGTACATTTAACAGTCCATTTGAGATCCATTCGACCCCTTGGATTAATTTACTGATTGTTCCCATTTTTCAGCTCCTATTCTCTTTGCTTATGGATTGCAAAATATATTTTTATGCAGATTTCTATACTAAGTTAAAATACTTATAATGAAATTGCTTTATCTCTTTCTAAACTTAATCAATAATTTGCTACCTAACAGCTATAAAGCTGTATAAAATACTCTGATTTGAAAATACTATTAATATTTCATGGATCATATACCATTTAAAAAAGCAGCGTTATACTATTCTGAATGATCATAACAAAAATATATTATGATACATGTTAATCAAGAATAAAATCTATTTTTTATCTTTGAAAACTAGATTCTCAGTATAAAATTTGACTGTTCATATAAATTGATAGTGCCTGTTTTCAGAAAGGGGTTCCATATGAAAATCATTTTACTAATAACTGGCGTTTCGATTAGTTTTATCGTGCTATTTTGTTTATGGTGCTGTATCCGTGTAGGTTCCTTATACGATAGGGAAAGACAGAATCTAAACGAATTGAACTATCTCCAAAAACAGAAGAAAGAAGATCCCTAATCAAAAAACGAAAGCCATGGTTCCATATAGCGATCTGATAATAGACAATTAAAAATATAATAAAATATTTAAATCGTAATAAAGAAAGATTTCGTTTGCATTTTTTCAATAGAGTGTATGCTATTCTAAAAGATCATAGCCAAACGGGGACTCAGTAGGCTATATATAACTAGAATTAAAAATTTTCCGTTAAATTACACAGATTCCTCTTATAGAACTGAGGACAAAACCAAGTATATTGTTCAATTTAACATAAACATCTATTTTAAAATTTTCTCCATACCATTTTATCCACTACGCGAGTATAAGATTGGATGATTTTCACAACCTTTGTGGATACCAATTCATCAGTGTAGTCTGGTACAGGAACACCGTTGTCCCCATTCTTTACCATATCCACCGCTGTTTCAACGGCTTGTATCAGTCCCTTTTCATCAATTCCAGCAAGGATAAAACATGCCTTGTCAAGTGCTTCGGGACGTTCAGTAGATGTTCTGATACATACAGCTGGATATGGCTTGCCAATCGAAGTAAAAAAACTGGATTCTTCTGGTAGGGTGCCAGAATCCGAAACAACAGCATAGGCATTCATCTGAAGATTATTATAGTCATGGAACCCCAAGGGTTCATGTTGTATCACACGAGGATCCAATAGAAAACCAGACTGTTCCAAACGTTTTTTGGAGCGAGGATGGCAAGAATACAGAATTGGCATATTATACTTTTCTGCTAGTCGATTGATCGCGGTAAAAAGGCTGATAAAATTCTTTTCTGTATCAATATTCTCTTCCCTGTGTGCTGAAAGCAGGATATATTGCTTTTGATTCAATCCAAGTCTCGTTAGGATATCGGATTTCTCAATTTCCTCCAAATTCTGGTGTAATACCTCTGCCATAGGAGAACCTGTCACATAAGTGCGTTCCTTAGGCAGCCCACATTCAGCCAAATAACGCCGAGCATGCTCAGAATAGGCTAGGTTAACATCAGAAATGATATCTACTATCCGCCTATTTGTTTCTTCTGGCAGGCACTCATCTTTACATCTATTTCCTGCCTCCATATGAAAAATCGGAATATGAAGTCGTTTTGCTGCAATTGCGGAAAGACAGGAATTGGTATCCCCTAAAATAAGTAACGCATCTGGTTTTATTTGATTCATTAATTTATAAGAGCAATTTATAATATTGCCAACAGTTGATCCTAAATCATCCCCAACAGCATCCATATAAACTTCTGGATCATTCAATTTAAGGTCTCGAAAAAATACACCATTCAGATTGTAGTCATAATTCTGTCCGGTATGGGCAAGGATACAATCAAAATAGTTCCGGCATTTGTTGATAACTGCCGCCAGGCGGATAATTTCCGGACGGGTTCCAACGATAATGAGAAGTTTTAACTTCCCGTTGTCTTTAAAATGGATATCAGAATAATCTATCCTTATTTCACTCATGTTTTTTACGCTCCGTTCTCTTATACTGGTTCAAAGAAGGTATCCGGACGCTGTGGGTTGAAAATCTCATTGCACGTCATCACCGTTACAAGGTTTTCTGTATTACTCAAGTTGATGATATTATGGGTCCATCCCGGAATCATATGGACAGCTTCAATCTTATCACCGCTCACTTCAAACTCAATTGTTTCACCTGTATGGATATTGCGTTCCTGGATCAAGCCATGTCCAGCCACAACGATAAACAGCTCCCATTTGGAATTATGCCAATGCTGCCCCTTGGTGATCCCTGGTTTACTAATATTGATAGATACTTGACCACAATCAGCTGTGTGGATAAGTTCTGTAAAGCTACCTCTATCGTCCACATTCATCTTCAAGGCGTATTTAAACTTCTTCACAGGAAGATAGGTCAGATACAGACTGTACAGTTTCTTCGCAAAGGAACCCTCTGGCATCTTCGGAATCATTAACGTAACTGGCTGCTGTTTAAATTCCTGCAAAAGATCCACGATTTCACCGAGCGTCACTTTATGGGTTACCGGTACACAGCAGTAGCGTCCCTCAGGATTTACTACTGTTTCCACACCATCAAATTCACAGTGAATTTCTTTCTCTTCCAGCAGGTCAAACATTCCCTCTATCAAATCATCAATATACAGCAATTCCAATTCGGTGCTTCGATCATTGACCGTAAATGGCTCATCGTTGGCTACTGCCCAACAGAAAGTAGATACCGCCGAATTGTATTTTGGACGGCTATGCCCCATGAGGTTTGGAAAGCGGTAAACCGCTACTTTAGCCCCTGTTTCTTTGGAGTAATCAAAAAACAGTTCCTCCCCAGCTTTCTTGGAACGGCCATACTCAGAATTGCCAAAGCGCCCGGCCAAAGTTGCCTGAATGGAGGAAGAAAGCATGATAGTAGCTTTGTTCTGGTATTTTTTTAGAGTATCCAAAAGAAGATTTGCAAAGCCAAAATTTCCTTTCATAAAATCCTCTGGATTTTCTGGGCGGTTGACTCCTGCTAGATTAAATACAAAATCAGCAGATTGACAGTAGACATCCAAATCTTCTGGTGTACAATCAATATCGTACTCGTAAATCTCATCAATTTGGATTCCTGGACGAGTATGGTTTTTCTTTTCTTTAATATTCTTCAGATTGGCCATCAGGGCGGTACCTACCATACCTTTGGCACCGGTTACTAAGATATTCATTCCCATTCTATCGTCCATCCTTTGCCAATTCTTCCTGTATGTAGGCCAGTGAAGCAATCTTAGCTTTTGTCTCTTCTACAGTTAACAACTGTGTATTATTACTGTTAAACTCGCTGAGTTTGGTTCTTTCAGTATTTCCTTCTGTAAAATACTTGTCGTAATTCAAGCCCCTTTTATCACATGGCACTCGATAAAAGTTACCCATGTCAATGGCATGGACGCATTCCTCATTGGTAAGTAGTGTTTCATACATCTTCTCACCATGGCGGATACCAATAACCTTTATGTCTTTCTCACAACCATCAAAAAGTTCCATAACAGCTTTTGCTTGTGTTTCAAGCGTGCAAGCAGGTGCTTTTTGTACAAGGATATCCCCTGAATGACCATGTTCAAAAGCGAACAACACCAAATCAACTGCCTCATCAAGGGACATAATAAACCTTGTCATGGATGGTTCTGTAATTGTGATTGGTTTACCAGCTCGAATCTGATCAATCCACAACGGAATCACCGAACCGCGAGAGCACATCACGTTACCGTAACGGGTACAGCAAATCTTCGTATTTTTACTAGTGCGGCTTTTAGCGACGATAACCTTTTCCATCATAGCTTTTGAGGTTCCCATAGCGTTAACAGGATATGCCGCCTTATCTGTTGATAGGCAAACCACTGTTTCTACATCAGCTTCAATTGCCGCTGTAAGGACATTATCAGTTCCTATTACATTGGTCTTTACTGCCTCAATCGGAAAAAATTCGCAAGATGGCACCTGTTTTAAGGCTGCGGCATGAAAGATATAGTTCACTCCAACCATAGCGGTATTAATTGAATTTATATCACGGACATCTCCTATATAAAATTTTAGCTTATCCGCATACTCAGGAAATCGTGCCTGATATTCATGCCGCATATCATCCTGTTTTTTCTCATCACGGGAAAAAATACGGATTTCTCCGATATCGGATGTAATAAAACGATTTAAAACCGCATTCCCAAAAGAGCCTGTCCCTCCTGTAATTAAAAGAGTAGCGTTTTTCATACGATCAGGAATATTTATTGGTAAAACTGATGGATTAAATATTTCACTCATGATTATATCCTCTCCCATTTGAATAATTATCAATTTAGCAGAACCATAGAATGATTTTGAATCACAATTTAAAGTATCCAATTAAAATCCTTTTCTGCCTTTTTTGTAATATGTTTGAAACAGCAGCAAATATAATAATCTTTATTTGCTATAAAGCTATGTAATACCGGCAGGAAAGCCATTACCTGCCAACTATTATGGTTAGTAAAATAGCTCTCTTTCTTAAACTAAGTACTACCAAAAATAAAGTTTATAATTGTTTGATATACTAGCTTTGTTAAAGATAATATATCCTTTTCAAAAGTAAAAATGTTCTTAAATCAATCTATCTCAGTTTAAGTCCATTTTCTTTTAATCGTTCTTCTAACGCTTTCATCCTCGCAAGATCTTCTGTTGCCATATGATGATAAAATTGATGTTTATTACGAAGATAAGAAAGCTCAAATTCTAAAGCTAAACTTATCATTCTTGTAGCTTTAGCCTCCGAATCAGGACGTGGTAAAACAACCTTCCGAGTCTCAAATAAATCAATAGAATCGCCAAGTTTCATCAAAAACGGCACTGTATCAATTGATATACCGCCACCAATAGAAGATACTAAACCTTCTTTTTTTGCCATCTCACAAAGCTGTAAAACTTGTTGAAAAACTGCCTCACCATCAATTTTATCTCTACTAACTCCCATGGAAGCACTTAAATCAGAACGCCCCACTACCACCGTATTCAAAAAACCTTTTGCAACGTTTAAGATATCAGAAAAATTTTGCGCACAGGTAACAGTTTCCGCATTTATAATCCATTCAATATTTTCGATATGATCTGCATATGCTTTATTCGCAGCATCCTTAAATTTCTTCATAGCAAAAGGTGTTTCAATCATAGGTGCCATTATACCGGATGCATCTAAAAGTTTACATTGCTCAATATCTCGCATAGCTTCGCATCCACCAATTTTAATATTGAGCTTGGTGTTTCCACAAAATACAACTTGATTTAGCATAATAAGCTCATCAAGTCTACTGCCTTCAGCCTCAAATTCAGCTTTAATCGCTATCATCCCATACTCTTCTCGAAGTTCTTTTATAATTTGAAGCATCCTTTTATTTTCTGCGTTCATCTGACTCTCACTTTCTTATCTATTACTTACTACATCAAGTATTATTTGTTTTATTGTCTAAAGCCCACTCAACCATTTCCTTTATTCCAGATTCCAGTTGTACTGTAGGCTCCCAGCCAAGTTTCTCTTGAATTTTGGTATAATCACAATAAATTCCAAATTGATCACCAGGTGTACTGCCACTATACTCAATTTCAACAGAATAAGGTAAATGTTTACATATCTCAGCGATTAATTCTTCACAAGTTGTTTTTCGATTTGTACATACATTGTACACATTATAAAATGACTCTTCTTGTCCTTGGGCAGCTAGCAAACAGGCTTTTACATTATCGCTAACATGAGTAAAATCACGAAAACGCTCTTTATCTCCCATGACATGAATCCGTTTTGTATTTACTGCTTGTGCCAGGAAAATACTAACCATTCCCTGTCGCAAATTCTGCATATTTTGTCCAATTCCATATGTATTATTAAATCGAAGCGAGGTACAACGAATACCAAATGTTGAATAGATTCGCATATAATGTTCACTAGCAAGTTTGCCAACTGCATAAAAAGTTTTTGGCTTGATTTCGCTTTCTTCTGTCACAGGGCATGGATTTTCATCTCCATATACTGACATTGAACTTGCATAAATAAATCGATTACATCCAGTCCGTTTGGCATAGTCTAATAAAATAAGGGTGCTTGCAATGTTTGAGTTCATATCATAAATTGGATCATCAAAACTTGTCATACCGCCACTTTGACCCGCAATATGAAAAATTGCATCAAATTTTTGCTCTCCTAACTTTGCAATTATATCAGGATCATAATCATTTCCTTCAATAAATTTTACCCCAGAGGGAATATTTTCAATAAAACCTGTTGACAGATTATCAATTGTTGTTACTTGATGACCATCTATAACGAGTTTTTTTGCAAGATGTGAACCAATAAAACCGGCTGCTCCAGTAACCAAAAAATTAGCCATTTTTTTTCGCTCCTTTTTTTAATTTATAAATAAATCCTTTAACAAGTGCCTTCTCTGAAGAATTCAAAACAAACAACCATAATATTACACAATGAATAACTCCCCAAATAGCGCCTTTAACAATAAATAGCCGTAGAGATGTAGTTGGATAAATTGAGGAGATAACAAATCCAATCCCACAAGAAATTAATAATGGGATATACATTTTAAAATGACATTCCTTAAAATATCGCATAACATCCAAGCCAAGCTTTTTGTAATAAATATAATTCATTAGGATAATATGTGATAAAATAAGGGCTAAAGATATCCCTACTGCCGCTCCAATAGCTCCAAAGCTTTTCCCCAAAGTAAGTGTGGTAATAATACTTATAACACTCCCCAAAGAGTACACTAGCGCCCTATATTTTACATTATTTGTTGCGTAAATCATTTCAGTTCCAATTGCTTGGGAAAAATGCACCAAAGAAGGGACTAAAATTAAAATCATTACATAATAAGACCGGATATATTTTTCCCCAACCCAGCATATTACAAATTCTTTTCCCATAGAAACAAGTGCAACTACAAACAGAGAAACAATAATCAGTTGTATTCGTCCCACTTTTATCATTAAATCTGTAATCTTTTTTTTATCTTCTTTTGCAATTACCATACGTGTTACCTGCGGGAGATATAAATTATTAAATGCAGAACCAAATAAACAAATATAATTTTCAACCGAAACCGCAACAGCAAATATAGAAATTTCAACTGTATTAGAGATAATACCTAGTAAAGATGGGATAAAAGTAAAAAAGAATCGATCTGCTATTGATGCAATCATAACCCAAATTGAAAAACCAAAAATTGATTTTAACATGGCTTTATCACGATATGTAATTTGAATTTTAATTTTTTCTTTTCTCTTAATATAGAGAAACTTTATTAAATTTACTAAAAATGTAATTGATGTGTTAAAAAAGACCACTGTAAACAGTGACCCTCCCAGCAATAGTGCAATTACTACTGCGGATACAGTAATAATTTTAGCCAATAAATCAAACAGTTTTTGAGCATATAATCGTTCGTATGCTGTAAAGATTCCATTTACAGGCAATAACGGAAACGATAATAAGGATACGGTTCCAGCGATGATAAAAATGCCTTTAAAATTTTCAAGTTCGGCAGGTGTCAAACTAACATAAATTTTCCCTAAAAGAGAATATACAGTAATAAGAGCAATCAAAATAATAAAATCTAAAGTTAAAAATAGTTTTGTTGTAACACCTAATAATTGCTCAACTTTATGCTCAGCTCCTTCAGCACGATACCGAGCAATAAATCGCGTAATAGAGGCACCTAATCCAAAATCCAATACAAAATAAGTCATAACTGAATTGACAAGAGAAAATAATGCATAATTGGATTGGCCTAGTTGCCCTATTAACCATGGCGTATAGAGAAAACCTGAAATAATATTGAAAAAAATTGTGATATAAGAAACAATTGCTCCTGCTTTCACCTGATTAATCTTGTGCATTATCCTGCCCCTTGTCTTTTTCTGTTACAATAATGGAATCAAAATCCACCCTTTCAAAAGCTTCAAGTTTACCTCCTCTTGTAGCGTTATAGATATGAATGCCATGAGCTTTACAATATTTTTCTGCTGTAAGATACGCCCGTGTCATTTCTACAACTTTTGGTAAATTAATTGAATCAATCGGAACTTCCGCCTCTGCAAAATAATTTTTCTCTCCTGTATTCTGCTTGATTATATTTCCATCATCATCAATCTCAATGGAATAGTTGTGATCAACACCTAAGAGATATATCTCGGAAAATCCCATATATACAGCAAGTTGTATGCATGTATATGTAATTGTTAATCCCTCAAATACTTCCTTAGAGGCATCCTTACTAAATCCATAGAGATTCTTTTTTGGAGGTTTATAACGCATCGGTATCATTGCAACATTTTTGCTACTACAAAATACTTCTGGATATTTATGATACTGTTTTGCCGATATAAAGCTATAGAATGATTCTGCTATGGTTCCAGGTAGATCTTTCTTCATATTATCAATTACTTCGCCATCCTGTGCCGCATAAAATGTTGGCCTCCAGCTTGTATTAGCATAAATGGTAAATATACGATTTGTCGCAAAACAATACTCATCTTTAAGCCGCTCTAAATCAGAAACTTGTAAGCTTGGACCATTTCCTATAATAAAGCAACGTTCTCCTTGGTACTTCCCTGCAATTTTCGCAAATATGTCTTTAGATTGCCCTTTTATCTGTTTGGGCAGTTGGTTCCATTCTTTCATATGCTGAAATTGATAAAAAACACTACGAGGAATCCTCATTTTTCTAGCTATTTTTTTAACTCTTGAACCGCTCATTTGTATACCTCTTTTTGGTATTTTTTCTTTGTAAAGTGATGGACAAAATTATATATCCCAATTTTTTTGGTAATCGCTTTTATAATTATTTTAGTTTGCCTTTTTATTTTTCCTACTGTGTTATAACCAACATATTTAGATACAACATATCGATAACCAAATTGATGGTAATCATCCCAAAACTCATCATGGTGAATATTATGTTTCGCTGGCTTTTTATGGTTATCATAAAAGGCATCTTCCAGGTTACTTTCTCTATAATCAAGCTGAGATTTAACCGTATCAAATATTTTTATAGCTCGGTCACTATTCAATATCATAAGAGATATTCCTTTATTATCATCAAATTCAGGCATGCATCGTTCAATTCCCCAATAATCCGCAATAGTAAAATCTGCAATTCTTGGGAATCCAGTAAATTTACAAGAATGACAGCATGGCCGAATTGTAAGATGCGCATAAAATAAATCTTTATGATTTTGAGAAAGTTTTGATTTATATTCACTTTTACCTGAATCAAAAAATACATGTTCATTATGCCCATGCCATCCTGCAATTTTAGAACGGTTTTTATAAGCTACTATTTTACTATGGCGCTCCTCTTCAAGTAATTGAATGTGTTCTTTCCAAATCAATGGGCTAGGAATACCATGGCATATAATCTCACATAAAACTAAATTATTATTTTTAGATAAATCCCCTAAAAAAGTCTGTAGTCCAGCAATCTGACAAGGTGTACCGGTAAATAATACTTTCTTATCCTCGGTTAAATCCGCTTTTACTTGTGTATAACAAGACCCCATCCAACTTTGTGCATACTTTGATCCACGGAATCGACTATATTGTTTGTCTGTTATTGCCCGTTCATGTTGAACAGTAAAGTCTGAAGAATAAGCAGCGCCATAAACAGCACCTTTATTTTGGATAACATAATCTGCTAACACAGAAAAAACACCGCCCGATGTGCTTAGGGCACGAATATCATCCATTTTATTTTTAACTGCATATACTACAGGCTCAAAATTATTTTCAGGTAATTTTAAATTGTGTATCTGGCAAACCTTTTGGCAAGCCCCACAATTAACGCATTTTTCCTGGTCTATTTCTGGATACCAAAATCCCTCTTGATCTGAAACCAAGTGTATTGCCTTTTTCCCACAAACTTCTGCACATGCTCCACAACCTACACATTCTTCTTTTGTACTGTAAAGCTTCATATATCCTCCTCCCATAAATAGTAACAATAATGTTTGATTTTACCATATTCTCATAGTCCTATTGCATCTACTAAAAATTCCAGTGATTCATTTCGCTTTTCACATAGCCTTTGTGATACTTTGGTATAATTGTGTGGAAACACAGGTTGGGTATATTGACCATCTCTATCGACAGTTACGATTGCATTATCTAAACCAATTAAGTGTAAATAGTCAACAATTCTAGTATGCCGGGCCGTTTGGTTGTCCAAACAGCCATTAATCGGGACACACAAAGGTTTATGGAAATTTGTAGCAAATGCAGTACCATGAAAAGAATTAGTAATAATATAACTTGCATTTAAAAACAGATTTAAAAATTCTGCAGGACCAGCTGTTACTCTACTATCAATCCATGGCAACAAACGATAATACTCTCTTTGACCTAGATTTATTATGTGTAAGTTAGTTTTTTGAGAAAGTTTTTTTGCAATAGAAGCGATCGCTTTACATACTTTTTTATCTCCTGGCATATAGTACGTCAAAATATAAGGTTCTTTCTCATTTGCGCATCCAGACATGAGCCTCCATTGATTCTGGTCCAACAGTAGTGTAGGATCCAAAACTGTTTCTGCTTGGAGTCCAGCAATAGTACGTATAATATCTACTCCACTTGTCTCTCGAACTCCAATTGCATCATATCTCATCAAAAAATTTTTATATTCGTTCCACAAATGCTTTTCAAGAGATTTTTTCCCAAAACTAGAAGCATAAGAGATTTTACGTTTACCATCAGGAACAAAAGCTAGCAAATAATTATAGTCCCCCTGATTAACATTTGGATTCCATATCTGGTCACTTCCTGAAATATAAACATCGTAATCTGGAGGATTTGACATCAATTTTTCTTTAGAATTCCAGCTTTTATCTGACAATGGAAGATATTTTTCTCTAAACTGATCAAAAGACTTTTTTCGTTTTTCTCCCGCAATAAGACGGACCATTACATTTTTCCATATTGAATTTTTTATTTTCTGAAATCCTGTTAATCCCTGTTTTACCCGATAAATATCATTATAATCCAAATTTTCAGTAGTAATTCCGTAACTATTCACTATGTAATTTAGGGCAACGGCTTGAAGAGTCGCTCCAAAATTATCCCCTTGCAGTGTGATTATACAAGCTGTTGACATACTTCCTCCTCAAATATCTTCCGTTCTACCATACCAATTGTTAACATGATATAAAAAGTTTGGTGTGTAAAATAAACCCCACTATACAATCCTACAACAAAAATGTATACCACTAGGGTTGCATATATTGACGCAAACCTAGAATTTGCTTTTTTCAATCTCAATAGTCTACGTACCATTGATATAATTAAACCAAAATAAAGAATAAGTCCAACTACTCCAAATGTATATAAAAATTCGAGTATTTCATTATGAATGCCGCCTCGTGCTCCACTTCCTACTCCAGTAATCAAATCCAAAAAATTGCGCTGCGTTATTTCATTGATAGCTGTTGCATATTTCTCGCTTCTTGAAGAGCCATACATTAATGACTCAAGTGAAAATCGTTCAGCTAAAAAACCGTTAGTTAATTTATTAAATATAATTAGCAAAATAATGATACCTACCATAATTAAGAGGAAACGAATCGCTTTTTTTAAAAAAATATTATTTGATATCCTCTCATCTTTTCTTTCAAAAATATACGCAGACAAAAGCATAATTGGTAGTACAACAATTGCTCCCCGTTTCATAGATGCAATAGTCATAATAAAAATGGCTATGAGCAATACAGAACGCAGTTTTCTTTTTTCTATTGTCATTAAAAAAATAAAAGGAACAAATACAATCACTCTATATATCAGGTTTAAAACTGTTGTTTCATCGTGGGTTTCATTGCTTATAACTGCAACGGAAACAAATTGATAGACATAATAAACAAACATTACAAAAGCAAAAAAAACAACCTGTTTATATTTATTTGAATTGTTTCCGGGATAGTAATAACCAAACACAATAGCAAGTATCCACCATACCGATAGACCTATATGAGTAAAGCAAGTCCACATTGAACCATTAAAAAAATTACCAAGGAAAAAATTATCTAATGTCACCCAAATAGTCATCAAAATAACCATTTTGATAGGGATAATCATTCGAATAGTACGAATACTAAAAAAATAAACGCCCAGCACAACTAAAATAGCAACTAAATATACATAAACCATTAATCGGTTTCCCTGTGCTTGGTAAGCATTTGTACTTGTTGCCATGTCATTGATTGAATACTGGAAAATTAGGAAAAACACCAAATATAGGAACGGGTATAACCCGATCTTGAAGCTTTTACTACCCATAAATTATACAACCCATCCCATAAATTTAGATTTTAACTTTATAGTCCTGCCAGATAGCATAACCAAATATCTATCAGCTTACCATGCACCTTTTTTAAAGACAAATTCCGCAAATTCAAAGTCAATCGGATTATCAATATCCGTTGCTTCAACCTCGTCAATACCATAAATAAAAGGCTTTTTACCAACCACATTTTTACATTCCATCATAGTATCCCTTGCAATAATATTAAATGCAAAGTTTAACGCATAATAATCTGGAAGGTCCTGGCTTCTTGGTTGATTTTTTAAGTCATAATTAATGGGTTTATTTTCGTAGAACATAAATTCCTTTATCAAATGGGCCGAATTTAAGGAATCATATCCATCTTTTAAAGAGTGGTACGCCATAATCGCCTTTTCTAATGTCTCATCCTTAATCAGTGGATTTGTAACATTAATATATGCTATTACATCACAATTACAATTTTCCGCCATATTGCGATATACATCACTCATGGATACTGTGTTACTGGCATAATAAGCATCTCTTTTCACAGCTTCACATCCATATTGCTGGGCAATTGTAAGCATTTGGTCATCATTGCTATTTACGATGATCCCATCCAATCCTTTGATTCGTTGTAGTTGTGTTAATTTTAGTTCAAGTAAAGAACTTCCTGCAAAAGGACGCAGATTTTTGTTTTGTACTCTCACAGAACCAGATCTTACAGCTACCAATGCTTTAATTACCATAATACTTCCTCCTATTTATAGCCATGGGCATTGTGGTTTATTTTTTTTATCGTAGAATGTGTAATCTAATATATCAATCAAGTACTGTCCAACTGTATTTCCATGTATTTTTTTCCGATATTCCTTTGCCTTTATTTTCCATGTTAAAACTATTTCAGGATGTTCTACCACGTTCTGCATAGCTTGATAGAATGCATTGTCATCTTTGGCTTGAACAACTATTCCTGATCCTGATGCGGAAATCAATTCATCGCTTACAGCCTCATCCGTTGTAATGACTCCTAAACCTGCATGGATCGCTTCATTAATTTGGGCGTTCCAACCATCGTACTGTGTTGCCAAAAGATACACATCATAGTCCTGCATTTTTTTCCCTACTTCATCAGCAGGCCAAGTTCCTCCAAAAGAAACATTCTTCGTCCGATTACACCAATTAATAA
The DNA here is from genome assembly GCF_014297275.1 of Clostridium facile. Lineage (NCBI taxonomy): Bacteria > Bacillati > Bacillota > Clostridia > Eubacteriales > Clostridiaceae > Clostridium > Clostridium facile. Next base: position 380,034 of record NZ_JACOQK010000001.1, on the reverse strand, counting down.
TTTCCTTTGCATCAGCACCATAGCCACCAACAAGTTCAAGAGACCATTTTTCTCCTTTTAATCGCTCCACACTCTCCATTACAGTAGCAAGGCGTTTCTTAACAAATCGCCCTACATAGAGAAATCGTATGCCTTCTATATGTTGATTTGATGTTTGTGTACAAAGTTCAGCTAAAACGGGGCAATACATAAAGTTATACAATTTATCCTTTGGCCATCCAAAAGATTCAAATTCATGTTTTCCTTCTAATCCAAGAGGTAATACAAAACGGACATCAGACTTATATCGCCTATAAGCGAGCTTATATTTAAAGGGTAATAAATGATTTTTAATCATTTGTTTTATGCTGCTATCATATTTTAAAATTGTAGGCCGCTCTGACATAAAACCAAGTTTAAGTCCACGATGTAAAATATACTTTCTAATTTTTCTTTCAATATTACTAAAAAATCCATTTACAATATGGATTGCATTTGGGTGTAATTGGAAGATTTGTTCAATACATTTTGTTTGATTTTCTTGTTCATCAAGCATCACTATGTTAACTCCTGGAAAACTTGTTTCATCCCAACCAATCAATTTTCTATGAGCACCAAGTTGATGATCTATCACATAAATAACATTGCATCCCCACTGTTCTACAACATAATTAAATGCACCCAAACTAACCTTTGGAGGTTGATCAAACCAAAATATTAATTCATCTGTATGCTTCACGCTTATTCCTCCATCAGACTATGATATAAATTTATATATTCCTGATATACAATCTCAGAATTAAACATTTTAGCACGGTTTAAACATTGTTCTTTTGTAGGAGTATTTTCCAATAGCAGATCCACTGTCATCCGCAAATCAGAAATATTTCCTTTTTCTATTATTCTTCCACAAGTTGAATTCACTAGTTCTGGAGACGCAGTCGCATTTGAAACGATAACTGGTGTACCACAAGATAAAGCTTCTGCTGTAATCATTCCAAATGTTTCTTCATAGGATGGATTCAAAACAATATCAGCTGCCGAATATAATTCCACAAGCTGTTGTAAATTTTCCGTCCGTCCCATACCCAATAGTTGTTTCGGACATGATTTCAAGTCTTTTTCGCTTAATCCTACCATAATAAGCACTTCATCTGGATTTAGAGAATCAGTAAATTGATAAAGCAAATTTTTCCCTTTTCTTTCTGACCATCCATCTGAAACAGCTAAAAAAACTTTTTTTCCTTCTAACCCCATTCTCTTTTTTATATCCGTTTTGATTGGACGAAATACAGTTTGATCAATGCCGTTATAGATGCGTTGGATTCTATGATGCTTAAGAAAAGACATGCCAAGCTGTTCTTTCAGCCAATCAGAAACTGCCACAAGTGTGAGATTGGGAATACTATTAAATAGTTCCCTCTTTTGATTGTAGTTTCTTTTAGAATTATCAATCCCATAACTAGCAGGATACTCCCGTTTCTTAGGGCATTGACAGCATTCGGTTTTCCACTTATCACAGCCAATATAATCATAATAAACACAATGTCCAGTATATGGCCAGCAGTCATGCACCGTCCATACTACAGGCAAATCCATTTGTTTTAAAAATTGAAACAATAGTTTTATATTTACATAATAACCATGTATATTATGTAAATGTATAATGTCCGGCTGATAGTGTTTTATTGTCTCAATTATTTTCTTTGTTGTAGCTTTTGGTCCAAAACCATGACGGTCAAATAGACGTGTATTAACTCCGTGTAAAATATTCTCAATTTTAGAGTTAAAACACATAGAAGGAAATTCTGACTGGACGGGATATCGACCATAAATTACCATACTATCATGGCCCTGTTGTCGAAGGCGTACACAAATATCATGAATTATTCTTCCTGTACTGCTTCGCTCAAAAACCGTGTTGATAAATAATACTTTCATATCAATACTCCAAGTCAAATTATTATCCCTTTTCGACGGATGTTTCCTTTAAATCATAATACTCATCATATGCCTGTTGAATAACATTGCAAATTTTATCTGTACAAGGTTTTCTAGAAAGATTATTCTCGATAAATTTTCGGGCATTTTTACCCATTTGTAAAGCACGTTCCTTATTTTGTGCCAATTCCATAATAGATGCTGCCAGTAGCTCATCATCCTCAGCCTTCGAAAATAATCCGCAATCATGTTGAACTATAATTTTTTCTAATAATGAATTAGAATCAAAACTCGCTAAAATTGGCTTTCCACATGCCATAATGCTCCATGTTTTACTTGGCATAGCATTTTTTCCTAAGCCGCTTTTTCCACAAACCAAACAGGCATCACCGATACTGTAAACCTCAGAAACTTTTTCATATGGTTGCAGAGGATAGAGATGTACATGCTCTAATTTTTCTGTTAGCAAAAATTTTCTCACCATCTCTTCATTTGCACCGTTTCCAAATATAACAAAGCCAATTCTTTTATCTGAGTTCAACCTTTTTGCTGCTTTTAGAATTACTTCAATTCCTTGTGCTAAACCCAAATTTCCCGCATAAACAACTGTAAATTCATAATCAGGAATACCAAGCTCCAAATATAAGCTATTATTATAGCGCGCTATTGGATGAACTGCTTTTTCATCTACCCAATTATATACTATATGTATTTTTTCTTTGGGAACATTTTTTTCAAGTAGGTTATCTCTCATTGCTTCCGAAATAACAATAATATGGTCTGCTGTCTCATAAGTACGCTTAGCAATCCATTCACCAATATTCCAAATTAACCCGCCCTGTTTTGCAATTCCTGCTGATAACATAGAATCTGGGAAAATATCTTGTAAGTTAAATACAAAAGGAACTTTTTTTACTCGCTTAATCAGAGCAACCACTATCCCCTGAAATGGAGGAGTACTGCCGGCAAAAATTAGATCCACATTTTTAAGCCTCAATCCATGCCATAACTGTTTACATGCGCAGAGGATATAACGGATTGCGCGTAAATAGATATTCTTTTTTTCACCAAACATTCTATATCGATGTATTTTTAATCTACCATCTATTCTTGTTTCATATTTAGGTGTTGCTTTTATCGTTTCTTTTGTTATTCCTCTAGTAGGGCGTGGTGTAAAGAGATAAACATCGTGTCCCTTTTCTGCCAAGTCCTCCGCAGTATTTGCATCCAATGCAATACCTCCTGCAATTTCTGGCTCAAAATACTGCTTAAATTCAAGAATATTCATCGAATTGCTTCTCCTAAAATCTAATTTCTATAGACATTGCTTGGATGTAGCACTGTCCATATTGTTCTTAAAAATATTTTCAAGTCCAATTTGAACGAAATATGGTTTGCATACCATACATCATTCATTCGTTCCTCATGATTACCTAGTTTATTTCTATGATAAGCTTGATTATATCCCGTGATACCTGGAAGCACTTTCATTTTTCCAAGCTCTTCTGTTGTAAAAGAATTCAATTGCTCCTTCATAATAGGACGCGGCCCAATAAAGCTCATTTCATTGCGAAAAATATTTAGTACTTGTGGAAGTTCATCTAAACTCGTTTTCCTTAAAAATTTTCCTATTTTTGTTTGTCTTATATCATTTTCAGCATTGTATGTACTACCATCATGATTTAATATATTAGGGGCATTTTCCACCATTGTGCGTATTTTATACATCCTATATATTTTGCAATCCTTTCCTATTCTATCTGACATATAAAATACTTTACCCCCATCCTCCTTTTTTATTAAAGGGGAAACCACAAGCAACAGTATTCCTAATGGAACTAAACATAGGCTTGCCAAGACAATATCTATAGTTCGTTTAATGTAATTTTCATAAATATACATTGAACCACTCCTCTATTTTATCGGCTATATAATTCATTTCTTTGGCGTTATATCGCTGATCACATGGAATAGTAATTGCTCTCCGCGATAATTCACGGCAATATCCACTAACTTCTTCGCCAAGACGCCAATGTACATTGCAATATATACCATTTTGAATTAAATACATCAACAATTTGTCTCTGTTATCGCTAAGAATTACCATGCCTAAAGGAACGTAGTTTTTATTGCGTTCCACCAAAAGATTTAGACATGGGATTGTTGATAATCGAGAATATAAAATATCATAATTTTTTGCTCTCTGTTTTGCAATTTGTATAAAATCGCATTGTTCCAAATATCTCTTGCTTATTTCTGTAATTGGTCTAATAGTATAATCTTCAAATAGATCTTTCATTGCTTTAGAATAATAATCAAGGAAGATTCGTTTATTTTCCTTATTTTTATAGCCATTTGTTACATATTGCCTTTTCCATTGTTGGGCTATTAAATAATAGTAAGCATATTTGCTAACTCCTGATGCATGTGGTATGATGGGAAGCTCATGCTCTTTACTTGTCAATAAAATACCACCATCTGGAATTGGAAACCATTTTCGTAAACTTCCAATAACATAATCACCAAAACCAATTCCATCTTTGTCATTAGAAAGCAACGATAACGTTATATCTTCAATAATTGTAATGCCTTGTATTTTTAGGTTATTGAGTTGTTTTAATATATCTTTCGGCAGTTTTTTTCCGAAATAATGAACTATATAAATACATTGAATGCCATCCTTCGTTAATTTTTCTATTTCGGAGATATCATATCTCAGTCCTTTTTGAATATGGTATCTAACATAAGACAAACCAGATCTTTTTAGAGAATCAGTTACGGTATGACATACATAATCTGGAATAGCAATATTACTTATTCCTTTTTTTACCCTTAGATATATCCCTAAATCTTCAATTGCATTTCTACCAGTTTCATAGAGGTTTATATTCCATCTAAAATTGGATTCATCCATAAATGGTAAGGAAAAAAACGGCTTGACAGAATTTTCGTATTTCTCTACGCTATCAAATTCTATAATACTTCCTATTTCCATATATACCTCCCAGATGTATATAAATAACGGGATTTGGTGAAAAGTTAATCTCTTTGAGGAGGAGTTGTAGCGTCATTTGTATACAAATTCTCGCGTTTTAATACTGTAATAACCGTCTTTATCACAATCTTTACGTCCATAGCGAATGTTACATTATGCGCATACCATGCATCATAAAGTCTTTTCTCACGCACACCAAGCCCATTCCGGAAATATGCCTGTGTATACCCACTTATACCAGGACGCACCAACGTCCTATGTTTTTCATCGTCCAAATAAGTATCCTTTGATTCTACATCTCCCGCTCTTGGACCAATTAAACTCATTTCACCTTTTAATACATTAAAAAATTGTGGTATTTCATCTATGCTTGTCTCACGAATAAGACGTCCTACACGAGTAACACGGCTGTCATCTTTAGAATTATATGTACTTCCATCATTATTTCTAATATCTGGAGCATTTACTTTCATTGAACGTAGTTTTAACATATTAAATTCAGAAAAATCTTTTCCAATTCTTTTTGATTTATAAAAAGCTGGTCCATGGTCTTCAATTTTTATGGCAATTATAAATGGGGTTAAAAAAATAATAACCAGAGGTAGTATCAATAACACAATCAGTATATCAAGTACTCGCTTTACACAAGTCTGATAAATACCTTTGTAATTTTGTTTGTAATAGGTTTTGAGCAATAATTTTTCTGCTTGTGATGTAGTTTCTTGGCCTTTCATTTAATTTCCTCCTTAGCCTAATCCAATCTAATCTCCTAAAACAGTTTTCTCCACTTGATCACAAACCAAAACTACTTTATGAATAAGGTTGTCCACATTGCTGCCAGTTGCCAAAACATATCCACAACCATCTAAATTTGTATGATATTCATTAACGCTATCACCTACATGCATATGATGAATAACCTGTACGCCATCAAAAGTATTAATATTACTTGGAACCCGTTTGATAACACCCTTATGAAACGCTAAAAGCCTTGTTACTACTGCATTACTTGCTTTTACATTCATTTCTACTTTATCACCAACAGCATTTTGAATCATAGCTGCCATATAATCAATTCCTGTTCCAATGGGAACAATATGAGATCCAATCAGATTTCCACCCATACGTGCTCCAATATCAACAATGTGAATTTTATCTTCAGTGGTAATCAACAAATCCATATTCACAGAACCGGAATTAATTCCAAGGGCTTGAATCGCATTTTTTACGCATAACTTAACGCGTTTTTCCATCTCTGGTGTTAAATCAGTCGGTATCGCATGGCCAAGTTCCGCATAATATGGAGGATCTGTCATCCATTTTTGCATCACTGCCAAAACATGTATATTTCCATCAATTACTAAACTTTCTGCCCCATACTCTTTTCCATCAATAAAAGATTCAATTTCTGCTCTATGTGAGATCGATGAATTCATTGCAAGTTCACAGGCTTTTACAAAATCTTTCATACATTCAACCTTAGAGGCTCCTCTACTTCCAGAGCCGTCGCATGGCTTAACCATTACAGGATATGAAATATGAGTGGAAAGTTCCGTTAAGTTAGTATTACAATCCACTAAAAATGCTTGTTCTGTATCATCCACATGGTTTTCAAATAAACACTTTCTAGTCTCATATTTGTTTTTTATTTTTTTTGCAATATCATACTTTAATCCAGGGAGCCCCATTTGTTGTGCTATATAACTCGCAGTAAGGACACCATAATCAGTTGCTGCTGTTAAAACACCATCTATCTGTTCTTTTCTAGCATATTCTAAACAAGTTTCTTCATCGACAATGTTTATAACAGCATATTTATCTGCATATTGAAAACCTATTGCGTTTTCGTCAGCGTCTACAGCAAGTGTAAAATATCCTAATTCTCTTGCTTTTTTTATAACATAAGCTTGTAAGAAACCAGCCCCTATGATTAAAATCTTTTTCATTACAACAGCCCTCAATGTTTATATATATTCTTTTATAATTTCAGTAAACTTGTCAATTACATACTCTACATCTTCTTGTTCCATAAGTGTATGGTTTGGAAGTGTAATTAAATTCTCGTACCGTTTATAGCTGTTTGGAAAATCTTTGATATCAAAACCTAAATTCCGGTATGCTGTGTGCATGGGAAGTGGTTTATAATGAACGTTACAAGCAATACCTTTTTCTGCCATTTTTACAATAATCTCTCGACGCTGTGCATCATTAATCCCAAAAATTCGAACCGGATACAAGTGGCCGCTGCTTGTATATTGGTCAGTATAATGATTCATAACCTGAATTCCCAATGGTTTAAACGCCAAATCATACGCCTCATTAATTGCTCGTCTCTTTGCCAATAATTTCGGATAACGCTGAAACTGAACTAATCCAACAGCAGCTGTGATATCAGTCATATTGCATTTATAACCTAACTCTACAATGTCATACTCCCAAGCACCAAGTTGAGTTTTAGCCAGAGCATCCTTGCTTTGTCCGTGTAGAGATAACAGTTGAATCCTGTGATAAATTTCCTCATTAGAAATACCAGGAATCGTATTCCAAGTTAATGCTCCACCTTCTGCTGTGGTAAAATTTTTTACTGCATGAAATGAAAAGGAACTAAAATCAGCTATCGCTCCAACCATCTTTCCATGCCAAGATGACCCAAACGCATGGGCTGTATCAGCACAGATAGCTATACGACCGAGAGATTCTTGAATGTCATTCGACGGATGAAAAAGATTTTTTTTCTTTTCTACAATTTCAAAAAGTCTGTCGTAGTCACATGGAATACCACCAAGATCAATTGGAATAATTGCTTTCGTATTCTCTGTAATAGCATTCTCAACTGCATCATAATCAATTGAGAAAGATTCTGGCTGACAATCTACCAAAATAATTTTTGCACCTACATGGGCTATGACAGAAGCAGATGCTGTATATGTATAAGCACAAGTGATAACTTCATCACCAGGACCAATATCAAGAAGGCGTAAAGCTGTCTCACCACAAGCAGTTTGACTATTAAGACAGGCACATTTTTCTACACCAATCCATTTAGCAATTTTTTTCTCAAGTTGTTTTGTACGGGGACCAGTTGTAATCCAACCAGAACAAATTGCTTTTGCAACTTCTTCCGCCTCCATATGTCCTACATCAGGCGGACTAAAGCTTATATTTCGTTTTAATGTGCTGTTTTCTTTATTGTTCATAGTACTTATATCTCCTTAATATAGTACCTATTGTCTTTTGTCATCTAGATAAAGCACTATTTCTCTCTATGCTTCTTATAAACAATAGACACTGAATTATCATAAAAACCATAAAGGAACTTTTCATTTCATTTACTTCATGTCATTCCAACGTCCATTAAAATTTTTACATTCTTTCTTAAAACAATTAAATTTGCCCCAATTTTTTATATCTATACTTTTATTGCCAAAGATTTTTTCTGATCCAATTTTTTAATTTCTATTTTCAATGTTTGTGTGTTGCAATCATTTTTCGCTTGTTTTCCTACTGGATGGAAAGTCGGCACAATTTCTTCTACCATTGGAACAATATCATCAGAGTTTTGATAACTTGCTTTTGCCAGTCTTTCCAGCTTTCTCAGGAAATCCACCGTATCAAAAGGGATAGGTTTTCCAATATGTATCAGCTCATTATCCGTTTTCTTGATACCTTCTTCCGCCATAAGTTTTTCCTCATAAAGCTTCTCTCCTGGTCGCAATCCTGTATATTCAATTTTAATGTCCACATCAGGTTGGTAACCGGACAATTTAATCAAATTCCTAGCTAAAGTATCAATTTTTACTGGCGCTCCCATATCAAGCACAAAAATTTCTCCACCCCATGCATAAACTCCTGCCTGTAATACAAGGCTGACAGCTTCTGGAATGGTCATAAAATATCTAATAATATCAGGGTGTGTTACTGTTACCGGACCACCTGCTTCAATCTGTTTTTTAAACAATGGAATAACAGAGCCGTTACTGCCCAATACATTTCCAAATCGGACTGCAACAAACTGTGTCCCTGATCTAACTTTATTTTTTACACTCTCAATCTGTACACTAGAGTCTACTTTTTCTATACTGTCTATCGTTACATGGTCCATTGGATCGCTAACAATTTGACCATTTCTATTTTTATCTATATGGTCATGAAGAAAAGGAAGTAAATCTATCCTTCCTTCTTTACTAATGGCGTCCATACTCTGGATTACCATTTCACAAATCCGCTTACTAGCCCCCATAATATTCGTTGGATTTACCGCTTTGTCAGTACTAATTAAAACAAACCGTTTCGTTCCATACTTTAAGGCTGCGTATGCTGTCTTATAGGTACCTACTACATTGTTTTTAATCGCCTCATTAGGGCTTGTCTCCATCAAGGGAACATGCTTATGGGCAGCAGCATGGTACACAATATCCGGCTTATAATGTTCAAAAACCCAATTAATCCTTCTGCTATCCCTAACAGATCCAATTAATACCACTAAATTTAGTTCGGGATAGTTTCTTCTTAACTCCTGTTCTATCTCATAAGCATTGTTTTCATAAATATCAAAAATAATAAGCTGTTCCGGTTCATGGGCAGCAATCTGCCTACATAGTTCACTTCCAATAGAACCTCCGCCACCGGTTACAAGGATCGTTTTATCTTTTAAATATTGGAATATTTCTTCCATATTCACTTGAATTGTTTCCCGTCCCAGCAAATCCTCCACTACCACTGGTTTCATCTTATTTAAAGATACTTCACCATTTGCCAGTTGGTAGATTCCTGGCAAAGTCATTAATTCACAATTTGTTTCTTTACAGATATTTAAAATATCTCTTTTCTCTTCGGCAGAAGCTGTTGGGATGGCAAACAAAATCTGGTCAATATGATACTTCTCAATCGATTCCAGAATACTTTCTCTTCCTCCTACAATGGGAATCCCTTCTATTATTCTACCCCATTTATTGGAGTTATCATCTATCACACACAATGGCCTTGCGGATGCATCGTTTGAAACTTTTAATTCTTTCAGAATAACCTGACCTGCGGCACCAGCCCCTATAATCATGGCATTGTGAACAGCCCGTAAATTTTTTGCCCTACGTGCCCTTTCCAAAGTAATATAACGATAGATAAACCTTACCGCTGTAACAAAACAAAATTGGATTACTGCACCAAAAACATAATAGGAGATTGGCATTCTGCATAGAAAAACAGTAATGCCAATTATCTGAAACAAAGTAGTAATACCAGATGCGAGTAAAATACGGTTTAATTCACTAAAGCTGGCAAAGCGCCATAAACTGTTATATAGATGAAGACAAAAAAATATAATTACTGTAAATATAGTGTAGAATGGTGCAAATTTTAAAAATGAAGATAGATATATATCTGGAATAAGAGAATAACTTAGATCAAATCGCAACCAAAGCCCTAAAAAATAGGATAAATTAATAACAATTACATCATAGAAAAAAAGATAGAGTGCTATTACTTTCCAATGTTCCAATCTCTTTTTTCTTAGAACTTTCGTATTTTTATTCATTACCTTTAAATCGTTATTCTGTCTTTCATTTGTCACGTTTTTCATTGTCGTTCCTCTTTTCACAATAAAATTTAGAGGATAATTTTCCTTTTACTATATTTTACAAATATCTATCAATTCTTTTTACGTTCACCTTCCAAAACTTTTATATAGGCAAAGGAGGGTTTTATTGACTACTTTTTCTTTTCGTGATAACTATACTTTTTCGTTCTGGGTATTTTTGGGGTTAAATCTCTATTTTTTTGCCTATTTTTAAGTTTTTTGGTCAAAGTAAATACGAACGAAAAAGTATCCCTTTTACATCCACATACCAAACCGTTTATGCGGCATATATGGTGATGCTTTTTGCAAATTTTCTCCTTGGAAAATCTTTTCTGCATGTTCAATCAGTTGGTTTTGATACTTTTCTATCGATTCCAGACCTGTCCAAATATTGGGTGGCCTTAAATCTACTGAATGTGTATCGGATGCTACTACATGTACAAGCCCCCATTCCAATAGTTTTACTATTTTTTTTCTTGTCTTTTTTGTTCTTTTTAAACTATTGGCATTCACTTGTACGATAACACCTTGGCTTACCCATTCTGATAATAACGCTGGATTTTCCATTAAAAATGGATATCTTTCTATATGGGCTATGATTGGGACAATCCCGCTACTTAATAGATCAAACATTACCTTTTCAATCAATGCAACATAATGATACATTGGAGAAAATTCTATTAACAGATAATTTGTTTTTTCAATACAAAATTTTGATAGATCATATTTGCTAAGCCGAATTGAAAAATAAACCTCTGCGCCTAGTTTTGCCTCAAATTGAATTTCTCGCTTTTTTGATGACAACATTAGTTTTTGATACGCTAGTTCTCTTTGTTCAAAAAAGTGTTCTGGTGTTTGTTCCTCAAAATGAAAATGTGGTGTAAATACAATTTTATTAACCCCATGTCTTACTTGCATCTCCAACAGTTGTAGTGCCTGTTCCAATTCCTGCGCCCCATCATCGATTCCAGGTAAAATATGAGTATGTAAATCTACTATAGCCCCTCACCTTCTTTTTTGTATGCATATCTATAATATCCATAATATTTTTTGCCATAAATATTGGATTTTTTGATATCAAACGCATTTAGTATAGAGCCTATTACCTTTATACCGGCATTATTCAAATTTTCCATTGCTTTTTTAATCATTACAACTGGTGTAGATTTATATCTTACAACTAATAGCGCACCATCTGCATATTTACCAATTACCGCCGCATCAGTAACCAAAGAAATTGGCGGGGCATCAAATATGATGTAATCATATATCTCATCTAATTCTTGAATTAACTGTCCCATTTTTTTGCTTGCCAACAATTCCGATGGATTTGGAGGATGCTTGCCTGATGGCAGAACAGTAATACCTAAATTTTTCATTTCTATCGAAGATTCTGCCAAATTAAATTTTCCACACAATATCCCTGATAATCCTTTGGTAAATTGTTTGTTCCATTTGTTTTTATCTTCAGATGATAGATAATCCTCTAAAATAGATCGTCTCAAGTCACAATCAAGCAGTATTACTTTTTTGCCTGCATCCGCAAGTGTAACTGCTAAATTGATAGATACATTAGTTTTTCCTTCTTCCGCTAATGGAGAAGTAACAACTATTTTTTTACAATCTGTTTCCGATGATAGGAACTCCAAATTGGTACGCAGCGTCTTAAATGCTTCTACATATGCAAATGAGGTTTCTTCTCCACTAAGGGAATTCAACCTAATGTGTTTTCTAACCTTTCCCATTAGTTTTTACTCCCTTCAAATGGTATCACTCCGATTACCAAACTATTGGTTAAAGCAGCCAGTTGTTCTTCCGATTTTATAGTACGGTCTAAAATTTCCCTCAAAAAGATAATAATTACTGCTACAGCAATTCCAGCTAATATGCCTATCATAGTATATTTTTTTACATTTGGAGATACTTGAACCGCGTCACTTGCTTGGCTTACAATGTTACAGGAGCCTGCTTCTACTTTCTCAATGATAATTTCAGGTGCGATTTCTGTTATTTTTTCTGTTACCGACCGAGCAAATTCCTTATCCGTATCGGTTACAGAAATCCTCATCACCTGTGTTGCATTTACCGAACTCACCGATATCTGCGACGCTAAATCGCTACTACTAACATTTATTCCTAAGGCCTGGATAACTGGATTTAATACTGCTTCGCTTTTGATAATAACGGCATAAGTTTCTACCAAATTTGTAGAAGCAGTATAGTCACTTGGAGAGAATGTACCTGTTACGTTTTGATTGTTATTTACAATCATAGTTGCGCTAGATTGATATTTAGGAGCAACTAAATAGTTACTCACTAAATATCCTCCTATCCCCCCTACTAGTAAAAAGCATGCTAGTAAAATAAAATACCGTTTTACTATCCCCCATAACTTTCCTAACAATTCACCTATTTCTATTTCATCGTCATGCAATAAATTTTTCTGTTCAGTTGTTCTTATGTTTTCCATTGCCATAAACTTTACCTTTCTGCCCTATTTCACTTCTTCTATCTGCTCTTTTCACGATTTTCACTTTGTCTTAAAACTTAAATTTTCCACTCAATTAAAACAACATAATATTAATTATGTTGTTTAAAAATGGAAATAAAACAGGAAAGGTTCCAACACCTACATATATTTACCAAATAATTTTTATTAATTATACAAAAAAAATTCATAAACATTCAAAACAATACAAAATATTACAATCTTGTATATATCTGTATTGACTTATTGCTCTTTGCGTTATAAAATAGAAAATAAAATCAGTAAAAATAACAACATAATTAATACTATATGGTTATTATGAGTTGTAGTTTGTCAATGTTTTTTCGAGAAGCTTCTATCCCTTCGGAAGTATAAATTCTAGTTATATCCAAACTACTATGGCCAAGGATATCTGCTAAATTAACCAAATCTTTGGTATAACAATAAAAAGTTCTTGCGAATAGATGTCGTAAATTATGCGGAAATATTTTTTCTGGTGAAATACCAGCCAGTTCCGCAATTTTTTTCATCTCTCGCCATATATTCGAACGGTCTTTTGGTTTACCACTTTTTGTTTTGAAAATAATACCGGATTGGATCTGTTTTTTCTTTGCATAACAGTTTAATTTTTTTTGCAACAGATTTGGAATTAATACCAAACGGTATTTCCCTTTATTCCATACTTTTGCAACACCTAATTTTACTGCTTCTACTGTAAAAAAGTTTAATTCACTAATTCGGATACCAGTGGAACATATTGTTTCCATAATCAATGCAAGCTGTTCTTTCCCTTGAGACTGTGCTGTTTTAACTAGATTTTCGTATTCTACTTTGGTTAGTTCTTTTTCTTTTCGAATAAAAAAGTTATTCTGTATCCTGATTTGTTTTGTTTTTAAATGCTCCAAATTCAGAAAATTTAAAAACTGGTTTAAAGCTACTAACATAGAATTTACACTGGTGATAGCATAATGTTCCATGAGCCATTCTTTGTAAAGAAGGATGCGTTGTTTATTAATTTGTTTGTTATCTCCTAGATAAGAATAAAACGTGCGGATATCGGTAATATATTTACGAATAGTAGCACTAGCATTTTCCCGGTCATATAATACCTGTTTAAATTGATAAATATGTTCTGTTTTTAAAGAAAAGTAAGTTTCGTTGCTGATTTCCATTTTTAATATCCTCCCTAACAATAATTTGAATAAATTCATACAATATTATAAGTTATTTTGTCGAAAAACATATATTTATCGTAAAACTTTTTAAAGAACAATCAAGTAAATAGATTCTGTTCTATTTATTTTTTGTATTTACGAGAGGAACATTAATAAATTTTTAAGTATTTTATCGTTTATACTATCTAAAATTTTTATTTTTGATTAAATTTAATGAAAAATTAAAAGAAATAAAAATAAGACCCCCAACCTTATAAAAAGGTCGGGGGTCTTATTTTTAACACTATAATTGGTGGTTATAAACCATCACAGAAAAGAAATACTATTTTTTCTTTTTCAGAGCTACTACTGCAGCGCCTGCCAATACTAGTGCCATTACTCCTGCGATTGGTGCAACATCACCTGTTTTGGCTGCGTTTGCTTTTGTTGTGGTAGATTCTTGCCCTGTTTGTGTACCGTTTGCTTTGTTGTCATCTGGTGTTTCGGTAGATGGTTTTTCTACTGCTACTAGACCTTTCATTGCTTCTTGTACACTTACTACTGCTGCGTCTACTTCTTCCTGGGTTGCATCTTCGTTCGCCATTACTGCGTTTGCTTCTGCTACTGCTGCTTCCAGTACTGCATAGCTTTCCGCTGTATATGCGTTCGCATCTTTGCCGTTGGCTTCCGCAATTACTTTTTCCAGGATGGATTTATCCGCTTTGTATCTCAGGTTCAGCATCGCGTTCAACAGATTGGTTTCTGCTGTTTCGATTTCTGCCTGCATTGCATTGTCTTTATCCGCTAATAAATCTTGCGCTGCTTTCAACGCTTCTAAGAATTCTGCCTGACCTGCTTCTACAAAGTCATTCATGTCATAACCTTCTGCCAATGCAACCAGAGCTTCTAAGGAAGTAATATCACCTTTGACAAATCCTAGTTTATGGATTTCGTTCATCAGGTTCTGCCATGCTGTGTCTACTTCAGACTGTATCGCATACGCATTTTCAGAAACTTCTTTCGCCGCTGCTAATGCCGCCTTAAAGGATTCCTGTACATCTTTGATGACATTGTTAAATTCATCGGATGCCTGTTGTTCTTCCGCATATGCGATTACTCGATTCAAAATAGACTTATCAACAGGTTTTGTCACTTCAAATTTTACTTTATCCATTGCTGGAGAACCGTTGGTAAACCGTGCTACCAAGTATGCTGTACCTTCCATTTTCGCTTGAAGCACAGGAGTTTCTGTATTAGCCTGGCTTAATTCTGCAACCATAGAAGGCATACCGTTTTCATCTTCCACTGACCAAATAATATCATTATTTTGCATGGTAGAAGGTGTTACAATCGCTGATACAGGCATAGAGCTTCCAATGCCCAAAGAACTTCCTTGCAATGGATTGATTTTAATACTACCTACAGAATTTGGTTCCTGTTTGGAGGATTCTCCATTAATCGTAACTTCTGCAAGTTGTACACGATTTACAACAGATGTTTTCTCATCATAAGTAGGAAGACCTAATTTGGTAACTTCGATAGTTATATACTGCGCTGTAACATCCTTACCAAAATCTACGGAATAACATCCGCGTTCTGTATGCGGAGCATCTGGAATTTTAGCTCCTGTTACTTCTTTTATTACGGTATATTCAGAAGAATTACTGTCTTTTACCAAAATCTTAAAGTCTTCTGGGAAGTTGGCAGTGATATTGGAATCCTCTTTTTCTGCATCACTATCCGTCCTTGGATAAAGAGAAACATTATTGATTACACGGTCTTTTCCAAGATCGAAGGTGATACGGTGAGGTGTTGCACTAATATCTTTGGTGTTATATCCCTCTGAGGAATATCCCTTTGGACCTACATTTCCATTATTTCTACCCTGGCTTTGCAAAATACCATCATTCAGGAAACTGAGTTTCCATGCAGCACTCTCGTAAGAATTGGTTGCTGTAATGGTTGCTTCTTTGGCAAAGTTAGTAATATCGTCTGCTTGAGCAAATACTTCTATTTCGGTTAATTGTACACGACGTGCAACACGTCCATCTGGGAATTTTTCATCATTGGTAGGTTCCCCTAATGTATTAACTAAAATACGTACATACTGTGCAGTTTGAGGTTCAAACTCAAATATAGCTGGTTGATTTTGTGGATTTGGATAATTGGAATATGAAGAAACAGTAGACCAATCTTTATTGTTATTCGATACCTGAATATCAAATCCAACTGGGAAGTTTGGTGATTCTGTACCACCATTTGCAGTTTGGACATCGTTACGAGGATATAATACTAATTTGCTAAATTGTTGTGGCTGCCCTAAATTGATTGTAACATCAATTGGATTCGCGGAAATATCCGCATCCTGGAATTCAGAAGAAGTGTATCCTTCTACAGATCCTGTTGCATCAGTAATTCCATCTGTAATATTACTTACCGTCCATTGTCCACCCATTTCCAATGAATTATTACTTGTTACAGGTTTCCCGAAAGCAATATTTTCCAATGGTTTTTCAGCGGAAATATATTCCTCAAAACCAGCATTTAAGGTAATATCCTGGTTCATTGTAATATAGGTTACTTTGGAATTATCCTGATAGCTTCCGCTCCATCCAGTAAAGATAGCAGTTTCTACTGGGCATGCTTCTACCGCTACTGTAGTACCTGATGGATAAGAAGCAGTAAATGGTAAGGTTTCTTGCTTGCCGTTTACAAGAACAGAACCTTCTCCTGTACCAGTCAGTGACAGAATCTGCTCATTGGAAGAATCCGTGCTATAAGCCATAATTTCAGCTAACTGAATCCGGTATGGGTCAGCAACACCTTCTGGGCTTGCATAAGGCCCTAATTTTAACACATGTAGACGAATGTATTGTGCATCTTGGGATTCAAATTCATACATTTGAGGTTTTCCCATAGGGTTGGTATCATCCTGTACATGTAATACATCTGTAAAGTTTGTTCCATCTGTACTGGTTTGGATGATAAAATCCGTTGGGAAGTTTGGAGTTTTTCCATCCGCTGTAACAGCATCGGTACGTGGATAAATAGATATGCTGTTAAAATTCTTTTGCTCTTTTAAATTTAAGGTAATATCTATTGGATGATCGGAAATATCATTGCCATTTTGAACATTGGCAATTACATTTGTAGTATAACCAGTAGAAATATTACCATCGGTTAAATTATTTTTACTCCAGGTTGGAGGAGCTTCCATGCTATCCGTTGCAGTTACCTCAGAGCCTTTTGCCAAGTTTATATTTGCTGCATAACCGCTGTTAATTTCTAAAGAGATATCCTTGTCAACTTTTACAGCTAGTTCTGAGTTAGCGGAATAAATATCGCCTTGCCAGTTCATAAAATGGGTGATACCAAATTTTTGATCCTTTGCTTTTAGCTGTACCACATCACCTGTTTTTACTACCAAAGTAGTTGGTAAAGTATAATCCTGGCCATTATATTCTACTATTACATCATTATTTTCTGGATTGGATAATTTTATTAAGCTGTATTCCTTTTGTTCTTTTTGTTTAAAGTTTGCGGTAATGTTCAAATCAGTATTTGCTGTAATCTCTATCTGGGTATTTTCAGAGCCAATAGAACCACTCCAATAGTCAAAACTATGTTCACTATCCGGTGTTGCGGTAAGGGTTAGTTTACTGCCTGTTGCTACTGTTGTTGTATATGGCAATTCCACTACAGTATTATCAACAGAAACAGTCCCACCTTCTGTACCTTGAATTGTTACAATGTAGCTTTCTTTGCTATCTGTTTTAGGGGTTGACTGGATTTGATAGCTGCCTGGATTTACAGTAAAGTAAACATATTTTCCATCTTGTCCGGTATATACAACATTTTGGTTTCCGTTTACTGCCGCTCCATTTTCAAATACAACGGAACCGTTGGCAGTAATAGTAGAATTGACTCCTTCAAAACGAGGGATTGCAACCAACGCAGTGGTTTCTGCTGGTGAAGTTACATTCATGGAGAATGTATTTGCCGCCAGATCCTGTTGCATGGCAACATCAATCGCACCTTTTACAGAAGGAACAGAAACTTGAACCTGGTTTAATTCTCCCATATCCGGAGTGATCTCATAAATATCATAACCAGCAATGACTGGTTTTACTCCTGCCATATACTTGGACATGGTAATCATTGGACCGCCAGACCATGCATGGTTTCTGGTTCCGCCGCCTTTGTCCCACATTTCCCACAGGGTAGTATAACCATTATCAGTTGCCATTGGGGTATAACGGGTTACCATTCTGTTTTGGGCTTGTTCCATATATCCCATCTCACACATTGCGTCCAATACATACTTTTCCATATATGGGCTTGCGTTAAAGATGGTTTCCAAAACATTTTCTACTGTTGGGTACTGGCTTTCGTTCACCAAGCCAGCCAATACTGCCATTGCGTTGGCACGATCATCTGGTTTCGCTTGATTTGTAGATTTGTATCCTTTTTCGGTCCAGAAGCTATTGTAGTTCATTTCAATGCTATCTAGACGTTCCTGCATAGCGGGGATATCTTCTGTACATCCCAAAACTTCCGCCATTTTTACTACATCGGACATTGCTTTGTAGTACCAAGCGTTTTCTAATACTGGAACATCCGCATTGGAACCCCAGTCAGGCCAATCCCAACTACCTGCACGATGGACAACTAAGCCATTGCTTCCCATATCCCACTTATACAAATAGGTTTTGGAAGCTTGATACATTTTTTCCAGGGTTTCGGTTCTGCCTGTATACAGATAATATTCCCAAAAACCACAAACACCTGCTAACTGCTGCATGGGAAGTTCAAAATAATCCCCGGCAATTGGAACTACTGTTTGCAATACATCGTTGCGGTACTCATTTTCATTGTCAGTTTCCATCCAGCCCAACATTTGGTCTAGACCTTTTTCATACAATAGATAGGAATTTTCATCCATGGAGTACACAATCTGCATCATCTCGTTGGTAGTGTCACCCCACCATTGGGCACGTTCACGGTCCGGGCAATCCATAAAGCTATCCCTCATGGTAATATATAAGGTACGCAAACACATCTGCCACAGATTGTTGTAAAATTCATTATCACTGGTAAACGAACCTGTAAATTCGGTATTATACCCGCTTTCACGGTATTGCAGGCTGATAATTTTTACGCCAGCTGGAATTTCATATGTAATATATTGCCCATTAAACCAGCCCAGCGCTTCAAATTCCTGTACACCATTTCCATTAGTGATATAGGTACTGCGTACTGCCCCAATATTGGTGTTTTCGGTTGTCATTTTAATTTCCAGACCTGGCTGGTCTGTTTCAATTTTTAGATATGGGGTCAATTGAGCGTTATAAGGAACGTTCATTGTAATGGATTCTGTCTGGGTTGTGGTATAATCCCGATACTGATCCATGTTTAAATACTCTTTTAACCCATAATCTTTTGTCAATGGGATAGGACGTTCGTACAGTTCATTCCAAGGTGCACAAGGTGCTTGCCCCATTTCGGTTGCGTTCTCCCAGCCACTGTCATCATATCCGGGCTCTTCCCAACCAGTATCTTCTGTTTTTCTCGCATCGTAATAGATATTATATGCTGGAATACGGTAGTTTGGCTGACCAACTCCCGCGATTTTGGTATCGTCCAGATATGCCTCATCCCGTTTTACTTTCCAACTGTCATCTGAGATTACCAATTGGTCTCCAATTTGCGCTTCAAACAAAAAGCCCGCTTTTTTACTGCTGTAGTTGGAATAGCTGGCATACTGGTCTTTTGGTCCCCAATACCAAGCTTTTACTGCAATAGTGTTTGTGCCAGTTTTTAAATATGGGGCAATATCCACCACATCATAATAGCCATCTTCCGGTGTAGGACCACGTTTTAATCCACCTTCAAATACGACCAATTCACCATTGATATACAGCCAATATCGGGAATCTACTGCCAATCTGGCTTCCGCTTTTTCTGGAACTTCGGTTAATTCTACTGTTTTGCGGAAATCCATCCAGGTATTTCGGGCAGTTGAATCGTCATCCCAGATCCACTGGGCATCCCACGTGCTGACATGTTCTTGTTCTTCCGCAGCAAAAGCAAAATTTCCAACCATACTGCTGCATAAGATTGCCCCGGAAATCAAAATTCCCAAGGCTCGTTTCCACATTTTCATGCCTTTTCCTCCTTGTGTTATAAATATATAAATTGTATCTTATAAAATATTCTACTTTCCTCCTTCCTATGTTATAAATTAAGACACCAATTTAACAATTTCATGTTATTTTATTATATCTTTTTTATATATACTTTTCTATCACCATTTTACACAAACTTTCCTTATTATTTTTTACATTTTGCTATCGTAAAAATAATAACAAAATTATTTATTGTATCAATTATAGGCATCAATAATTATAGTTTCTTGTTTATCCTATATAAATAGATGTCCTTATCTCTCCTTTGCCATGATTATAAGGATATTCTATTATAATAAACTATAGATTACTTGTTCTCAGTAATAGAAAGCAAAATTTTTTATAGACTAATTTCATAAAAAACCGTACAACTAAAAAAGGCAGGTACTTCTATACCCACCTTTTTATTACCACATGGACTAAAAAGTTTTTCATATAAATGGTAAATTATTTTTATACTTCTTTTCTTTCTATTATTCGTTTGGGATGCAGCCAACATATTCTTCCGCATTGGCTGTATTATGCTGAATTTCTTCTGGTGTAAGGCTGCGTTTCACCTTTGCAGGGTTGCCAAAGATCAAAGAATTATCAGGTACGATTGTATTTTGTGTCACTAAGGCACCAGCTCCAACAATACAATTCTTTCCAATTTTGGCCCCATTTAACACAATAGCTCCCATTCCAATTAGAGAGTTATCTCCTATGGTACAGCTATGCAAAATCGCTCCATGACCTACCGTTACCTGGTTTCCAATAGTTAATGGCATCCCAGCATCGCTATGCAGGATACAGCCATCCTGAATGTTGGAACGGTCCCCTATTTTTATTTGTGATAAGTCGCCCCGAATCACAGCATGATACCATATAGAAGAATATTCCCCAATGGAAACATCCCCTACTACGGCAACCCCCGGTACAAGATAAGCTGTTTTTGCTATTATTGGTTGTTTCATAAAATATCAGCCTCCTGTAATTAGTATACCATAATCCAAACCGATTTTCTATTTTTATCTATAATAAAACGGTAAAAGCATCTAAATCCAATTATAAAGTGATTTTCTAAATTGCAATTTGGTTTATTTTCCCCACTTTTTAAATATAACGAAAAAGATGTGAAAATATAATGTAAAAATATAAACAAAATACCAAATTTATGGGGATGCACAATTGACAAACAAGATAGTAAAATGATACAATAATCATACAAGTCTAATAATATAGTTTAGAAAGAAGGTACCTGGTTGACAGAGGAAAAGAAAAAGGCTTTGTTAGCCCTAAAAACCTGTCGCGGACAAATAGAGGGTATTATAAAAATGATTGAGGAAGAACGGTATTGCATCGATATTTCCAATCAAATTTTAGCCGCCCAATCCATGCTTAAACGTGCGAATAAACTCATCCTTGCAGGGCATATGCATAGTTGTATGAGAACCGCTATGGAAAACAACGAAGATATTGACCAAAAAACGAAAGAACTAGAGGATATTATTAGCAAGTTAATTAACTGAGGAGGTTTTTAATATGACAAAAGTGTATATTAATGGTATGGCGTGCCAACATTGTGTAAACCGTGTAAAAGGCGCATTAGAGGAGTTAGGCTTATCCAATGTGCGTGTAAGCTTGGAAAACCGGGTTGCTAGCTTTGACGGCACAGCAACAAACGCGCAGTTAATTGAAGCGATCGAAGATGTTGGATTTGAAGTAACAAAAATTGAGACAGAATAAACTGTTTAGACAACAAGATAAAAAGGAGCAAATAAAAATGAAACGAACAGAAATTTCTGATCTGTATCAAAAATATACAGAAATGGATGGCGCACAGGTTACCATTGGTGGCTGGGTTCGTACCATCCGTGATTCCAAAGCATTAGGATTCATTGAATTAAACGACGGCAGTTGTTTTAAAGGAGTTCAAATTGTATTTGAAGATGGTAAAGTATCGAACTTTAAAGAAGTAGCAAAATACAATGTAGGCAGCGCAATTATTGTAACTGGTAAGGTTTTAGTTACACCAAATGCACGCCAGCCATTTGAAATCCATGCAGAGGAAATCCAATTGGAAGGGGCATCCTCTCCAGATTATCCACTACAAAAGAAACGCCATTCTTTGGAGTTTTTACGTTCGATTGCTCACCTGCGTCCACGTACTAACACATTTAGCGCAGTATTCCGGGTACGTTCTGCTGCTGCGTACGCAATCCACAAAT
This sequence comes from Clostridium facile, assembly GCF_014297275.1. Lineage (NCBI taxonomy): Bacteria > Bacillati > Bacillota > Clostridia > Eubacteriales > Clostridiaceae > Clostridium > Clostridium facile. Next base: position 357,510 of record NZ_JACOQK010000001.1, on the reverse strand, counting down.
TCTTTAACGAACGTGGTTTTATCTACGCACATACCCCATTGATTACCGCAAGTGATGCGGAAGGCGCTGGAGAAATGTTCCGGGTTACCACTTTGGACCCCAAAAATCCTCCTTTAACCGAGGAAGGGGAAGTTGATTTTTCTCAAGACTTTTTTGGAAAACCAACTAGTTTGACAGTATCTGGCCAATTGGAAGCGGAATGCATGACCATGGCGTTTGGAAAAACCTATACCTTTGGTCCTACTTTCCGTGCAGAAAATTCCAATACAGCACGTCATGCGGCTGAGTTCTGGATGATTGAACCTGAAATTGCTTTTGCCGATTTACAAGATGATATGGAATTAGCAAAAGATATGATCCAGTTTGTACTGCAATATGTTTTGGATACCTGTCCAGCGGACATGGAATTTTTTAATGCCCATTATGATAAAACTCTGTTACAACGTTTAAACGATTTAATCCACTCCGACTTTGGACATGTTACCTACACAGAAGCAATTGAAATTTTAGAACAGCATAAGGACAAATTTGAATACCCTGTTTATTGGGGTGTTGATCTGCAAACAGAACACGAACGCTTCTTAACAGAAGAAATCTTTAAAAAGCCTATCTTTGTTACCGATTATCCAAAGGAAATCAAAGCATTTTATATGCGATTAAACGACGACCAGAAAACCGTTGCCGCTATGGATTTATTGGTTCCAGGTGTAGGGGAGATTATCGGTGGAAGCCAGCGTGAAGAACGTTTGGATATTCTGGAACAACGGATTGAAGAACTGGGCATGAAAACAGAGGATTATTCCTGGTATCTGGATTTACGCCGTTTTGGTGGCACCAAACACTGTGGCTTTGGTTTGGGATTTGAACGCCTGATTATGTATATGACTGGTATTTCCAACATCCGTGATGTATTGCCATTCCCAAGAACAACTGGTTCTGCTGAATATTAATACAAAATTGTAGTTCTATTTGTGATTACCCAGCAAATCGATTTGTTGGGTAATTTTTTAGTACATCTATACTATAAGATTAAAAAATGAACCCCCTTGTTTCTCTTGTGGTCGGGATTCGAACTATTATTGCATCTATTATGCAAATCTTACTTACTATTTTATCTCTTTCATTCCATGTTTCAGTATCTCATTTATCATTAACTCTCTTAGTGAGATTCCCATTATCTCTACTTGATTAGATATTATAACAAAATTTTTGTACATCACTTCTGTATCTGCTAGTTTTATAGAAGTGATACAAACGCTGGGCTTTATTTTATCCAACGTATTTTAGAGATGTGTGTACTTATATATACAAAACAATTGAGATCCTACTATATATCCGAAATGTTCCTATCATTCAAACAATTTTAAGGGTATATTGTTTTTATCAATTTCCAACTCAGTATAAAACCCATTTTTGAGCTGGTTCCCATGATTTTATTTTTAGTACTTGCCAATATTGTGTTAACGATGTTTATAGCTAGCGGACAAATTTTACAAGAGGTGCTGACGGTATTGTTGTTAGGATTCGGTTTACAATGTATCATTGCGATTCTATCAGCAGCATATGTATTGTTCTGGTTCTAATTATCAATGGGAATAATATCAATCTTATCCACCATATTGATTCCACTGCTCTTTCTCTTATTCGTTGATTATTTTGTACTTACATCCCAAAAATTAACATAACTAAAACATGCTAAAAAAGAAAGGCTGATATTAATAGTTTAATATCAGCCTTTCTTCTTTATTATTGTTATAAGAGATTATTCATCAAAACTAATGATATCTTCCCCAAACCATTTTTCGGAGATTTCAGCGCCTTTTCCACTGTCAATTACTTTTTGGATTGCTTCTTCCACTTTATCTTTTAATTCATCATTGCCTTTTTTCACTGCAATAACATATTCTTCTTCTGATAATTCATCTTCCAAAATGCGGAATTTTCCTTCATTAGTTTCCAAACTAGTATAATATTTCGCAACTACTTTGTCTACCACCATCGCTTCAGTACGTCCCATTTCAATATCCTGGAAACAATCCACATTACTGGATAGTTCAGAAACAGAACCTACCTTAGAAGCAATCTCATCTTTATCCAAAGCATCTTTTGCACTGGAGTCTTTTTGCAGGCAAATATTTTTGCCTTCCAAATCATCTTTTTTGTTAATAGAACTATCGGCAGGCACTACAATTACCTGTGCATTATCCAAATATGCTTTGGTTAAAGTCATCCCTTCCTCACGCTCTGGGGTTTTGGTAAAGCCATTCCAAATCATATCAATACTTCCAGTATCCAATTCCATTTCTTTGGAAGCCCAGTCGATTGGCTGATATTTAAAAGTAACGCCCATTTCTTCCGCAACAGCGTCCCCCAAGTCAATATCAAAACCAATAATATTACCGGAATCATCTTTAAACCCCATTGGTGGAAATTCTGGGTCTAAACCAATCACATAGGTATCTTTGTTCGCTGCATCGCCAGTAGTGTCTGCGTTTCCACCTCCACATCCAGCAAATACAGTTAAAGATAATGCTGCCGCTAATATAACAGATAAAATTCTTTTTTTCATAATATACACTCCTTTTAATCAAATTCATAAGTTAAGTTATGAATTTATTATATACTTTACTACATTAAATTGCTAACACGATAAACTGTTAAAAAATAAGAATATTCCGCATTATCTCTGTATTTCTCCTTATATCTTTTTATTTTACAATATTTTAACAGTATTTTTTACTTGTCATATTTTTGTTCATAGACTTTAAGTGTCTATTTTGATATAATATATTGTATGGAAATAATCAAATTAAAGGATGTTGATGATGAATTCTCAAAAATTGACCTTTACTTTTCCCAGTTCTAACGGAAAAGATACCATATATGGCGTGATTTGGACCCCTCTTACTCCTCCAAAAGCAATCTTACAAGTCACCCATGGTATGTGTGAATATATAGAACGTTATGAAGAATTTGCCCAATTTTTAAATGGATATGGGGTAATAGTCTGTGGACACGACCATTTAGGGCATGGACAAACTGTAACAGAATGGAACCAGAATGACTTAGGTTATTTTGGAGAAAAAGATGGATATCAATATCTTGTAAAAGACGTACGCCAATGTTATTTGGAAATGAAAAAGCGATATCCTGACCTCCCCTATTTCTTATTAGGGCATAGTATGGGCTCTTTTATTACCAGAAAATACATTACTAAATATGGGAAAGAATTGGATGGTTATATTTGTTGCGGCACTTCCGGACCAAGAAGAGGACATTTTAAAATCACCTTAGCGGACTGGATTTGCAAATTAAAAGGCACAAGGCATCGCAGTAAACTGTTACAATCCCTTGTGTTTTTTCAGTATAACCGCCGTTGCCGCCCCAGAAACCAAACTCCATATGCCTGGGTATGCAGTGACAGACAGGTAACAGAAGAATATGAAAATGACCCAAAATGCACCTTTATTTTTACCGCTAGCGGGTTCCGCGATTTATTTCATTTGTTAACAGAAGTCTCCCAAAGGGCGTGGGCATCTAAAGTCCCCAAAAAGCTGCCTTTCCTTCTGATTGCGGGAAAATCTGACCCCGTCGGGAATTATGGAAAAGGTGTCTGGAAGGTCCGGAATGAATTGTATTTTGCCAACCTCAAAGATTTAGAATGTATCCTTTATCCCAACATGAGACATGAAATCCTAAACGAAGTGGGTAAATTAAAAGTATATAACGACATTTTAGATTGGATCTTAAACCACGTCAAAAAGAAAAAAACAACTGACAACACCAACTACAATCAATAGTTAAAAGGCTTGATGGAAAAATTACCATCAAGCCTTTTCCTTTTATTGTTTCGATTGGTTCCGATAGGCGTTAGGAGAAATTCCAAATTCTTTTTTGAATACTTTGCGAAAATAACTTACATCGCTATAACCAACAATCTCTGTGATTTCCGGAATTGTCAAATTGGAATGAGTCAAATAATTGACTGCGTTTTGCATTTTAAACTGGTGCAAGATTTCATTGAATTTATATCCAGTATACTTATTGATATATCGAGAAAGATGACTGACAGAAAAACCAAATTTTTTTGAGATTTCCTCCAAAGAGACAGAGCCACAATGATGCTGTATATAATTTAAAATCTCATTGATATCACTTGGATATTGCCCTTTTTTGGCTGCGTTTTTTTCTTCTTTCTGCCGTGCGAACATCGACCAAAGTTCCATCAGTTTAGAATATAAAATTTGTTGGTAATATGGCTTTTTATTGTAAAATTCCCGTATCATTTCCTGTAACAGAAAATTAATCCTTGGAGTATTGTCAAATACTAAATAAGGCTGGATTGGACTCATCCCCAAACTTCCAGATAAAAATAGGTTCATTAAATTACTGTCCTGGTAACTTAAATCACTGAGGATTTCCGCTGTAAAATTTTTTCGAATCAGGATATTGAATAAAATAGTATCTGGTGTATCTACCCGTGGGGAATGATACGCATAAGGATTCATCAATAAAATTTTCTTTATGTCCTGATGGATAGTCTGGTCATTAAGCTGGTTGGTTACAGAACCACGGTAGATATAATTAATTTCATAGAAATCATGGTTATGTAAAGGGACATCTGAAGTTTCAATCGCATATTTTGTATGGTTGGTGTGGAAAAAAACAGCAACATTTTCATTTTTTGCAAAGGCGTCAAAATTCATCTCACTATGTTCACTGGAGTATTCTATATTTTTATTAGGAGGTAGTTTTTTGCCTTTCCTATTGGATAAAAATTGATAATAAGTATTTAATGCAAGCTGGATTGCCCCTTCCAAACTAAAAAAAGACTCCAATAGTTCTTCTTTTTCCATAAAATCACCTCAAAAACTTTGTTCCACTTTTTATTCTATTGTGATTATACTATAAAATACATATGATTGATAGGTGTTTTTATTTAATTTCACTCAATTCAACAAAGAATTTCCTCAACTCAAGCAAAAAATTACCTCCCCTACTCTACTATTTCTAGCGTATAATAAAAATCAAGATAAGGTGCGCATCAAATCTAATAAAACTAATACAAAGGAGAGGAAATGAATTGAAACAGAAAAAATTGAGTAAATTGTTGGCTGTTGTATTGGGGATTTCCCTGGTAGCCAGCTGTATGGCATCCTCTGTATCCGCAATTGGGTCCGCAGATACTGCACAGGATAGCTTTATCCAAAAAATGAATGATAAGTTCCAAGACCCTGAGTTGGATTACCATCCAGAAGCAAGGTGGTGGCTAGCGGAAGGTTCTCATACAGACGAAACCCTGAAAGAATCCATCCATGAATTATATAACAATGGCTTTGGTGCAGTAGAATTTGTTACCTTAGATGAATCCGCTTACTTGGATGATGCCACTTATGCGTGGGGCTCTGAAGAATGGATTCATGACACCCATGTTATTATGGAAGAATGCAATAAGCTAGGAATGGGTGTCAGCTTTACTTCCGGAACAAACTGGGCAACTGCAAACTTAACCAACATTACCCCAGATGATGAATCTGCTTCCCAGGAATTAAGCTACAAAACAGTGGAACTTTCTGCTGGGGAAACATTTAATAGTGTTTTACCTACTCCAGAATTGCCAGAAGACGTTACAAAACTAAAATTCGTCAAGGTAATTGCTGCGAAGAGAGCAGAACCTGGTTCCAACCAATTGGTTGAGGATTCCCTCACAGATATTTCTGACCAAGTTATTGCCAATGGAGACGGAACCTGGAATATCAATTACACAGCCCCAGATGATGGAGACTATATCCTATTTGGATTCTGGCAACATGGTACAGGCGAATCCCGTAAACCAGCTGTAACAGGAAAATCCTATACCATTAACTATTTTGATAAAGCGGGCACAAACGCATTAATCCAATATTGGGATGAAAATGTACTAACTGATGAGATGAAATCTCTTATTAAAGAAAATGGCGATGTTTCCATGTATATGGATTCCTTGGAATTAGGAACCAGAGGAAAAGATTCCACCAAAAACCTTTGGTGTACTGATTTTCTAGAACAATTTGAACAACGCTGTGGCTATGATGCCAGCAAATATCTCCCTATTTTGATTATGTCCAGCGGAGGAGGATTTGGCTCTGTCCCTGCTTATCCATATACTTTGGCGGAAAATGAAGAAAAATGTGATGGTATACGCAACGATTTGTTCCAAGTAAATACAGAACTGTATATGGATAATTGCTTAGATGTATTGACAGAATGGCTTCACGGATTGGGGATGACACTCCGTGCGGAAAACTCCTATGGTCAATTATTAGAAATTTCCCAGCCGATTAAATCTCTGGATTATGTAGAAACAGAATCTTTGGAATTTGGTGTAGAAATGGATAGTTATCGTTCCCAGGCAGGCGGTGCCCATCTTTACAACAAACTGTTCTCTAGCGAAACGGGCGCAATCTTAGGTGGAAACTACAAAAACAACAACCATTATTTCCGACAGATGTTCTATACTCAATTTGCAGCCGGAATCCAGAGAACAGTTGTACATGGCTATTCCTCCGAATATGGACCAGAACAAAATGTACAATGGCCAGGTTATGAAGGTATGGGGAAACAATTTGCAGAACGTTTTAATAAACGCCAACCAAACGCCATTGATTACCCAGAAGTAATGGGGGAACATATTACAAGATTGCAAAAAGTCCTGCGTGAAGGGGTTCCACAGATGGACTTGGGTATTTTAAGGACGGATTATAACCTGAATAACGGTATTTGGAACAGTGATATTGCTGACTCCGCATTCCATCGCCAAGATGGCTATTACTGGAGAGACCAGACATTACAGAATGCTGGCTATACTTATGATTATTTCTCCCCTTATCTACTACAGGATAGTGATATCTCCTATGCGGATGGGTTAGTTCAGCCAGATGGTCCAGCATATCAGGCTTTACTGATTTACCAAGAAGAAATGCCTTACGAAAGCGCACAAACTTTATTACAATGGGCAAAAAATGGCTTGCCAATAGTAATTGTAGAAGGGGAAACTACTGAAATCATCGCAGGCAAAAACTCTGTAACGAAAATAAACCATGGCGGTGCTATTACTACAGGATGCAATGATGGAAAAGATGCGGAATTAGCCCAAGTAATGGATGAAATCAAATCTTTAGATAATGTTGCAGCTGTACAAACACAGGAAGAAGCCTATGATGCTTTAATCGGTTTGGGTGTTCATCCACGTGCGGAATACACCGAATCTAACCAGACATTGCTCTCAGTTATGCGGAAGGACGACGATGCAAGCTATTTGTATTTATACAACTACATGTATGAAAATCCTGATAACTACTATACTGGACAAGTAGCGGTAGATGGCATTTACCAGCCATATGTGCTGGATACTTGGAGCGGAAACATTGAGGAAATCAACAATTGCTCTTATCAAGATGGAAAAACCATCCTGGATGTCAACTTAGCTCCTGGTGAAGTAATGGTATTCGCTTTAGATCCCAACAACCAAGTTGAAAATTCAGTAATTTCTTCAAAAAATGTACAGAAATCAATCATGGAAAATGGTTCTAATATCTTATATATTCCAGAGAGCGGAACAGCTTCAGTTCAATACGCAGATGGGAAAACATATTCAACCAACGTGGAAGTTCCAGAAGATATCCCACTAAGCACCTGGGATGTTACCATACAATCTTGGGAACCTGGTGATAAAATTACCCGCAGTGAAACCAGAAATGGAATTACAACCACCGAAGCAACCTATACCACAAATAAAGTGGATATCCATGTAGGGGAAACCGAATTAATTCCATGGAAAGACATGCAACAGGTTGGCCCAGAAGTATCCGGTGTTGGTACTTATACTACTACCTTTAACCTTCCGGAAAACTGGAATGTAAAAACAAATGGATTAGAATTTTGCGCGGATTCCTTCTGTGGAGGAACAGCAGCAATCTTTGTGAATGGAACTCAAGTTCCAGTGGATATGGACAGTTGCATTGCTGATATTTCAGACTATGTACAACTTGGAGAAAATACTATCCAGGTAAGAGTAACCAGCAGTTTACGTAACAGAATGATTGAGCAGCAGTACTCCGGCTGGATGGGTGAAATGCAACCAGATAACTATGGTATGACAGGAGATGTAGTTTTACAAACTTATACCAAAGTGGCAACAGTAAATAAAGGTATCTTAAATTCTGTCATTGCCTATGCGGAAAGCGCAAAAGCAAGTAGCGAATATGACAACGCTATTGAAAGCGTACAAAAATCCTTCGATGAGGCACTGACAAATGCGAAAGTTGTTGCCGAGAATATGTATGCTTCTCAACAAGAAATAGATTCCGCATGGATAGACTTATTGAATGAAATTCATAAACTAGGTTTTACCGCAGGGGATAAAACAGAATTGGACCAACTAATTGCAGCAGCGGAAAAGATTGACCTGGATAAATATGTAGAAACAGGTAAAACGGAATTTATCACAGCATTGAAAGAAGCACAAAAAGTCTATCAAGATGGCGATGCTATGCAGGCAGAAATTAATGAAGTGGCAGATAATCTGCTGAATACAATGCTCAATCTGAGATACAAAGCGGATAAATCCATCCTGGAAGAAGTATTGGCAGCAGCCAATAATCTGGACGCAACTACATACACAGCAGAATCCTACAGTGCATTAATAGCAGCAGTAGCAGAAGCCAACACAGTAATGGATAACGAAAACGCAACTCAGGATGAAGTAGATGTAGCGGTAGCGAATATACAAAAAGCAATGGATGACCTAGTAACAGTAGAGGACACAACAACAGAAATACCATCTATAGAAGCTGTAGATGGAAATACGATCCAGACAGGACAGGAAACCATAACTGCCAAAACGAACGCAGCAAAAACAGGGGACTTTGCACCAATCGCAGGATTGGCAGCAATCACTTTAGCAGGAGCAGCGCTATTGTTTACCCGCAGAAAAAAATAACTTATTATAACCTTTTTCTCTTTCTCTCAATATAAAATAAGTACCCCGGTTTTTCTAATAGAAAAGCCAGGGTACTTATTTTATCTACATCAATAACCAAACGCTTTATTGATGTTGCTTTCGGTAATCCTTTGGAGTAAATCCATATTTATTTCTGAATTTACGAATAAACCAAGTAGAATTTGTATAACCAATCGAGTACATAATAGCTTGGATGGAGTCATCCGTTTCAATTAAATTTTGGGCAGCTTGTGTAAGCCTGATATTTAATAGAATATCAGAAAAGCTCTGTCCACAATATTGTTTAATCATCCGAGATAGATAAGCCGGCGCATAGTTAAAATGTTCCGCTAAACTGGATAGGTTAATCTGGTTGGAATGCTCTGTGATATACTGTATTATTTCATGAATGTCCCTCCCAGTCCTATTTTCAGGATCCCCTAACGTTGCAAATCTTTGATATTGATAGGTCAATTCGGTAAGCAAAGTTGAAAATAAACCCAATAATAATTCATTTTTGTTTGTTCTGGAAGAATGTTCGCAGGTAATCATAAGTTGAAGGATTGTTTCATAAATACACTCCTGGCTGTCCCGATGGAACAGAAGATAATTCTGGGATTTCATCTGATATTGAAATGTTTCCTGGAAAAAAGACGATATAAATGAAGAAGAATGAGTAATAGTGAGAAAACAGTCTTGGAATACTTCTGGAAGAACCAAAAGGTTAAACGCAACATCCTTTGTATTATCTCCTTGAAAAATCTGATGTTTCGCATTCAAATTCATTAAACATAAGTCTCCTTCGACCAAATCAAGTGATTCCCCATCCACAATAGTAGTTAAATTTCCTTTATAAAGATACAAAAATTCAAAAAAAGGATGTTGGTGGATTTTGGTATGTACCCAGGAAGGATGAAAAATTGTCAATATAGGAGAAAAATCTTTGGTCCCAAAATTGGATATTTTATTTTTAAATTGATTAATGCAGGTTTCCTGCTGTTCTTCTGATACTGCATAGCCAAGATGGAATGGTAATAAATTCAAAAGATCATCCCCATAGTTGTTTTTTATTTTATTATAACAAAAATAATGATAAATAGAAACAGGTAAAAATATGTTGATGAATAGGCATGATTTGTTACAGAAAAAATAAATTCTGATTGATATAATAAAAGCGTCGACAAAAGCACCTCAGAGGATCTTATCAATAAAATGCGTTTTAAATTTTAAAAGGAGAAAAGATATGAAACAAAAATTAATGCACAAGATCGTTGCGTTTATTTTAGCACAATGTATGTTTGCCACTGTTTGTGTGGCAACTGGTTCTGCTGTGGAAAACCAACAAGAAAATTTTTCTGAAACGATTGAAAACATCTTGAAAAATCCTAAAATGGAACAAAAAGTAGGCGCCCGCTGGTGGTTAGCGGAAGGAAGCCACACCGACGAAACACTGATAGAATCCATTGATGAATTGTACGGCTATGGATTTGGTTCTGTTGAAGTTGTAACCTTGGACGAATCCGCTTATTTAGATGACGCTACATATGCCTGGGGATCAAAAGAATGGGTAGAAGACACCCAGCTGATTTTAGATGAATGTACCAAACGGGATATGGGTGTTTCATTTACAAGCGGAACGAACTGGTAGACGGCAAACCTGTTTACCATCACACCAGATGAAGAAACTGCTGCACAGGAATTGGGCTATCAAACAGTAGAATTAAAGGCTGGGGAACATTTTAATGGGATTCTGCCGAAAGTGAGCTTAACTCCATATGCCACAAAAATGAAACTGATAAAGGTCATTTCTGCCAAAAAAGTCAATGTTGACACCAATGGAATTACCTATTTGTCGGAAGAATCTTTAACCGATGTAACAAGCCAGGCAACACAAAATCAAGATGGAGAATGGACAATTGACTATACAACGCCTGAAGATGGTGAATATACCCTATTTGTATTCTGGCAGTATGGTACATCGCAAACAGCAGCACCTGCTGTTTCCACTGCGTTTACCATTAATTATTATTCCAAACAGGGTAGCAACGCCTTAATTAATTATTGGGATGAACATGTTTTAACCCCTGAATTTAAGGAATCCATCCAAAAAAATGGACATGTGCAAATGTATATGGATTCTTTAGAGCTGGAGCCCCATGGGGAAGATACCACAGGAAACCTCTGGTGCGAAGATTATTTAGAACAGTTCCATACCAGACGTGGATATGACCTGAGCCTTTACCTTCCTCTTCTCATTATGGAAGGCTATGCACGTATGGACAACACCAATTACATTTATGAATTGGACGGCAACAACGATACCCCTCAAAAAATACGGAATGATCAATACCAGACCAATACCGAGCTTTATTCCCAAAACTGCTTAGAAGTATTAGCAGATTGGCTACACTCTTTTGACATGACACTTCGTGCGGAGAACTCCTATGGTACATTGTTGGAAATTTCTCAGCCAATAGCTTACTTAGACCATGTAGAAACCGAATCCCTTGAATTTAACGGAGAGATTGAAAGTTTCCGCAGCCAAGCTGGTGGGGCGCATTTGTATGATAAAGTGTATTCCTCCGAAACCGCAGCAGTTACAGGTGGAAACTACTGGGATAACAATAACACCTATCGGCAACTGTTTTATACCCAATTTGCATCTGGAATTCAAAAGACAATGACACACGGTTATGCTGCTGCTTATGGTCCAGAAGAACACTGTTCCTGGCCTGGATTTGAAGGTATGTCGGATTTATTTGGAAACCGTTTTAACAAACGGCAGCCCGCTTCTACAGATTACAATGAACTTTGGGCTCATATTAACCGAATTCAAACTGTTTTACGCCAGGGTGTTCCACAGATGGATTTAGGAATTTTAAGGACGGATTATAATTTTGAGTGTTCCCTGATCCGTAGAGGATTCCGTAGTGGAGATCAATATTCCGAAGTAGTCAAAGAATACGCCAATAACGATATGAGAAACCAGACTGCATATTACTGGAAAGACCTAACATTACAAAATGCAGGGTATACTTATGATTATTTCTCTCCATATCTTTTACAAGATGAAGCGATTACCTGTAAAAATGGATTGGTTCAGGCAGATGGAGTCGCTTATCAGGCACTGTTAATCTATCAGGAAGAAATGCCGCTGGATAGCGCAAAAGTCTTACTGGATTGGGCCAAAAAAGGCATGCCGCTTGTGATTGTCACTGGTTCTACAGAAGAACGCACCCGTTATGATGTTACAAAATACAACAAAAGTGCTGCCATTACAACCGGCTCTTTGGATGGAAAAGATGGAGAGTTAGCAGAAGTTATGGCTCAGATAAAAGCTCAGCCAACCGTTGCTTGTGTTGATTCGGAAGCAAAAGCATACACAGCACTCCAGAATATGGGCATTCAACCACGCGCTGCCTTTGCAGAATCCAACCAAACCTTGTTAACCGCAATGAGAAAATCAGCAGAAGCCACCTATTTATATGTATATAATTATATGTATCAGGATACTGAAAGCTATCAAGGGCAGATTTCATTGGATGGAATTTACACCCCTTATTGTGTCAACACGTGGTCTGGGGAAGTAGATGAAATTGGAAATTATTCTTATCAGGATGGAAGGACAGTAATAGATATTGCCATCCAGCCTGGTGAAGTAATGGTGTTCGCATTAAATCCATATCAATCTTCCAACCCAGTAGTAGAAAAACAAAATGTAGAAAAAGTAACTGTAAAAAACGGAAATACCATTTTATATGTGCCTCAATCTGGAAAAACACAAATAACATATGCTGATAATACCACATATTCTACGGAAGTAACAGTACCGGAGGATATTCAGTTGGAAAATTGGAATTTAACTGTAGAATCCTGGACCCCTGGCGACAAGGTTACCCGAACAGAAGACAAAGGCTATGGCTATATTACCACAGAAGCAACTTATCATACCCAAAAAACAAATATTGAAGTGGGAACGACTGAGCTGCTTCCATGGAGTAAACTGGAACAGGTAGGTGAAACAGTATCCGGCGTAGGCAATTATACAAACACATTTTATCTGCCAGAAGACTGGGACAACGACAAACAGGCAATTGAATTTCGCGCGGATTCTTTTAATGGGGGCACTGCGGCAGTTTGGATTAACGGAACTCAAGTACCAATTGATATGAACACAGGTAAAGCAGATCTTTCGGGTTATGTAACAGCAGGTGATAATACAATTCAAGTACGGGTAACCTCCTCATTGCGGAATATTATGCTGGAATTAGGATATGCTGAAAAAGGAAACTGGAAACTTTTAGGGGAAAATGCGCTTTATCCAGATGAATACGGTATGGTAGGAAATACTTTTTTAAAATTATACACAAAGGTAGCATCACAAGATATTGATCACCCTATATCATCTGACGTTTCAGAAAATTCCCCTCCTATTCATGACAATGTAAATTCTCCTCAAACAGGAGATATTGCTCTAACAACGGCGTTGTCCATTGTTGCTTTGGCAGGAGCAGCGCTATTGTTTACCCACAGAAAAAAATAACTTATTATAACCTTTTTCTCTTTCTCTCAATATAAAATGATCCCATCCTTTCTAACATAAAAAGGATGGGATTTCTGTTTGTCATGACCTCCGGCTTATCCGGAGGCTTGATTGAGCCCTAGAAGGGCATTTTACTGGCGGGCATCTAAAGACGCACTACTGAACATTCTTTCACTGCTCCGCCGCCCGTAAACGGGCACTTATGCTTCTTTCCGAGCTTGATAAACTTGCTAGATTGCTTGTTAGTAGCTCGCTTCGCTTGATACTTGAATCGAAAGCTTTTTTACGAAGCACCTCCACCGGCATAGATGATGGTTTCCCTAATCAGTCATGACCACCCCTAAGAGGGGTGGCATGAACAAGGCCTAGAAGGCCTTAAAACAAGCCAGCGCCTAAATGACGCTGGCTTTCACTTTGTTCAAGCCACAAGTGGTATGATTACCTGCTACCCTTAAAAGGGTCACTATACTCTTTCCGACTCAAACTATCTTCGATTTGATCTTGTTTCTCCTGTTCTCGGATATACTTTTACACAGTCGATGTATTGATGCCAACTGTACTCACATAATATCCAGTTGCCCAGAAATTTCTATTTCCAAACTTGTATTTTAAGTTTGCATGTCTCTCAAAAATCATCATTGCGCTTTTCCCTTTGAGATACCCCATGAAACTGGACACACTCATTTTCGGTGGGATACTTACCAAGATGTGTACATGATCTGGCATCATATTCCCTTCTATGATTTCTACACCTTTCCATTTACACAAATCTTTAATGATTTCTCGTATATCTTTTCTTAACTGATTATAAATTACTTTTCTTCGATATTTCGGGGTAAACACGATATGGTACTTGCATATCCATTTTGTATGTGCTAAACTATTTGCCATGAGGAACATCCTTTCTGTTTTTTAGGTGGCTTGAACAATCACCATTATATCAGAAAGGATGTTCCTTTGCTTAAGTTTAAATCTCACCCGCATAGCGGAGGGTTTCTCGCTAAAGCACTAATGAAAACCCGCTCTGGCTTAAATCCAGAACGGGTTTATTGCTGTTTATTCTACTGTAACAGATTTTGCTAAGTTTCTTGGTTTATCCACATCACAGCCACGTAATACAGCGGTATAATAAGCAAAAAGCTGGAGTGGAACGGTAGTCAACAATGGCATCAAAATATCATCTACCAGAGGGATTCTCAGCTGATAGGAAGTAATATCCTTTTGCTCTGGAGCATCTTCCCGACAGATGAGTAATACTTTCGCCCCACGTGCCTTTACCTCTTTTACATTGCTGATCATTTTTTCATACAACGCCTGTTGGGTCGCAATGGCCACCACTGGGACTTCATCTGTAATCAACGAAATCGTTCCATGTTTCAGTTCACCAGCAGCGTAAGCCTCGCTGTGGATATAAGAGATTTCCTTTAATTTTAAGGAACCTTCCAATGACAAGGAATAATCCACACCACGTCCAATGAAGAACAGATCCCGTGCGTTTTGGAATTTACTTGCAAAGTATTGGCAATTGTCTGCCTGTTCTAAGACGGTCTCCAGTAAATCCGGAATTTCCATCAGTTTACCGCAAAAACTTCGTACTTCATTTTCGGATAATGTCCCTTTTAACTGGGAGAACTTCGCTGCCAGCAGATACATCACACTCAGCTGAACCATATAGGCTTTTGTGCTTGCCACAGCGATTTCTGGACCAGCCCAGGTATAGCAAACGCTATCTGCTTCCCTTGCAATGGAGGAACCAACTACGTTGACAATTGCTAATGTAGGAACCCCTTGTTGTTTGGCAAGCCTTAACGCTGCCAGAGTGTCTGCAGTTTCACCGGATTGTGAAATAATAACTACTAAATCATTTTTGCCTAAAATCGGATTGCGGTAACGGAACTCAGAAGCTACATCCACATCAACAGGAATACGTGCCATTTCTTCTATCACATACTTCCCTACCATGCCTGCGTGCATTGCGGTGCCACAAGCTACAATATGGATCCGCTCAATTGTTTTCAGCTGTTCATCCGATAAATTTTCCAATTGTAAATCAGGTAGCCCATCAATAATCCGTGGGGATACCGTATTGCGGAACGCAGAAGGTTGCTCATGGATTTCCTTAATCATAAAGTGAGGATAACCGCCTTTTTCAGCTGCCTCTACATCCCAATTCGCAGTGTGTAGTTCTTTTTGGATTTCTTCCCCATCAAGATCATAAACATGAACGCTATCCTGAGTTAAAACAGCAATTTCATTTTCATCCAGTAGATAATAATCTTTGGTGTATTTGATGATTGCAGGAACATCGGACGCAATGAAATTCTCCCCTTTACCAACTCCTACAATCAATGGGCTTTCTTTACGGATCGCGTAAATTGTCCCTGGATTATCCTTAAACATCACTCCCAAAGCGTAGGAGCCCTGAATCGCAGAAATTACCTTTTGTAGGGTTTCGATTGGATCACCACTGTAATAATAATCCAATAATTTTGCAACACTTTCAGTGTCTGTTTCGGAGAGGAAGCTATACCCTCTGTGTTCCAGCTTTTCCTTTAATTGTTGATAGTTCTCAATAATCCCATTATGGACAATAGTAACTCTTTCATTTCCGTGTGGATGGGAGTTTACATCAGATGGTTCCCCATGGGTTGCCCAACGGGTATGGCCAATCCCACAGTGTCCAGTAGGGCGGTGGGTTTCTTCCATTTTCTGTTCTAGGTTATCCAAACGACCTTTTGCTTTTTCAATTACGATTTTATGATTCTCAAATACAGCAATACCGGCGGAGTCATATCCCCGGTACTCCAATTTTCTTAATCCATCTATTAATACGTCAGTGGCATTCTGTTTGCCAACATATCCTACGATGCCGCACATAGTTGATCCATATCCTTTCTTATTTTAAAATAAAAGGCTGCCAGCTTTTTGTTACAGAAAAATTTGTTTTTTGTAACTGGCATAACGGTCCTTTTTATAAACCGGAAAGGTATCCGCCGAATATTTCGATTACCTTTCACCTCGTCACCTGAGTAGGCCTGGCGCTTTTGTTGCAGTATATTTTTCTATCCCCCTTTGATACTGCGAATGATCTATATTTATAGATAATTTATTATAACATATTTTATGTGGGAGTGGCTTATCTTTTTTTTAATTTTTTCCTAATTATAAAATTCAATTTACAATTGTGGTAAGTTTGTTTTACGGGCAAGTAAAAATTTCGTGGGAATCCCCTGCTCTGTAAATTTTATTTCATGTTCGGTAGTTAATAAATCCTCCGGGTAATCGCTATGGTGCAAATCCCTTGTTTGGTAAACAATTTCAAATCCAGCCTGTTCAAAATACTCAAAGGATTCCTCAAATAATTCGTCATCATCTGTTTTAAAATAAATTTCTCCATTATCCGCTAAAAACTCACGGTATTTTAAGAGCTGACGGGTATGGGTTAAGCGGCGTTTTTTATGGCGTTTTTTGCTCCAGGGATTGCAAAAATAAATATAAATCCGCTGAATGGCATCCTGTTGGTTTAATACTCCATCAATATATTCAATATTAAAAGAAGTCAATTTTAAATTCTCTACAGGAGTTTCTCCAAAAATTTGAGCAACATTCCGGCGGGCAACCCCTAAAATATCCATGCTAATATCCACTGCAAGATAATTGATATTTGGGTTTTGATAAGCCAACTCGGAGATAAATACCCCTTTTCCACATCCCAGTTCCAAGTGCAATGGTTGATTTTTGGAAAACAGCTGGTTCCATTTTCCCTTGCATTGCTCTGGCTGTTCAATAAAATAATCGCAAGCATAGAGTTCTGGGCGAGCCCAAGGTTTTGTCCGAATTCTCATAATTTCATCCTCTTTATTTCGTCAAATTTCCAAATACACAGAGCCAAATGCAATTTGGCTCTACTGAAGTTTCCGCAACACGGTGTTTCTGATGGGCGGGAATCAACAAACTGTCCCCTGGCTGCAAACAAATTTCATGGTCCTCAAACTGAATCACAGCGTTCCCTTGTAATACAGAAACCCATTCATCCTCTGTTTGATCGTACCAAAATCCACTGGGAGAACGATGTCCTTGCGAAACAATTTTTTCGATCCGAACACTTTTTGAACAAACCAGTTCTTCCACCTGTTCCTGTGGCAAAATTTCTTTTGGTGACGCAAACAAGTTCATTTTTTTCACCTCAAATTCCAGTCAAATAGCTGAAAAGCATTATAGCATATTTTCAGGATAAAAATCAATAATAGAGAAAAAAAGAAAAATTCAAATTATTTTTCAAAAACACATTGACAAAACTTTAACAATCAGGTATAATGTAGTCAAGAAATCGTTAAAACTTTAACAAACTTAGTTGGTATATCACTGTGATGAATAGGAGGTTCCCTATATGGCTACAAACAAAACAGTAACTATTGAAAAACAACCCTTAGATACATCCGCAATGATTGACAATCTGGTATCCAAGGCAAAAAACGCTTTAGAGGAGTTTATGTCCCTCAATCAACAACAAGTGGACCATATTGTCCACCAAATGGCTTTGGCTGGTTTGGATAACCATATGAAACTAGCTAAAATGGCTGTGGAAGAAACCAAACGAGGTGTTTGTGAAGATAAAATTATTAAAAACATGTTTGCTACCGAATATATCTGGCATAGTATTAAAGATGAAAAAACTGTTGGTATTATCAACGACAATGAACTGGAAGGCTATATGGAGGTTGCGGAACCAATCGGCGTTATTGCCGGAGTAACACCGGTAACGAACCCAACCTCTACCACAATGTTCAAGGCGTTAATTGCCATCAAGTCCCGTAACCCAATTATTTTTGGGTTCCATCCATCTGCTCAAAACTGTTCCGCCGAATCCGCACGCATTTTGAGAGATGCTGCAATCCAGGCAGGCGCCCCTGAAAACTGTATCCAATGGATCGACACCCCTTCCATTGAGGCAACTGGCTTACTAATGAACCATCCTGGGGTAAACATGATTTTGGCAACAGGGGGACCCGGTATGGTAAAAGCAGCCTATAGTGCCGGAAAACCAGCATTGGGAGTTGGTTCTGGTAATGTTCCAGCTTATATCAATAAAACCTGTGATGTTCCAGCTGCCGCCAACGATATCATGCTTTCTAAGACCTTTGATAATGGTATGATCTGTGCATCCGAACAGGCAGTGATCATAGACAAAGAAATTTCCGATGAATTCCGTAAAATTTTACAAGACAACAACTGCTATTTTGTAAAAGGAAAAGAATTAGAACAATTATCGGAATTCTGTTTCCCAAAAGAAAAAGGCTGTACATTAAATGGTACTATTGTAGGACAGTCCGCAGAATGGATCGCACAGCAGGCTGGATTCGAAGTACCAAAAGGAACAAAAATTCTAGTAGCTCCCATTGATGGCGTTGGAGAAGAATATCCACTTTCCAAAGAAAAGCTCTCCCCTGTCCTGGCTTATATCGAGGTAGACAGCGTAGAACAAGGGTTTGACCTCTCCAAACAGATGTTAATCCTAGGCGGTATGGGCCACTCCGCTTCCATCCACACCAAAGACAATGATATGGTTGCTGCTTTTGGTGAAAAAATGCAGGTAGGACGTATCCTGGTGAATTCCCCTTCCTCTCAAGGTGGTGTTGGTGATATCTACAATACCAATATGCCTTCTTTAACCTTAGGTTGTGGTTCTTTTGGACGGAATTCCACTACCCAAAATGTTTCCACCACCAACCTGATTAACATCAAGCGTGTTGCCAAAAGGAGAACAAATATGCAGTGGTTTAAAATCCCACCAAAAATTTATTTTGAGCATGATTCTATCCAATACCTGGAAAAAATGCCGGAAATCAGCCGTGCTTTCATTGTGACCGACCCAATGATGGTACAACTGGGGAATGTGGATAAAATTCTCCACTATTTGAGAAAACGGAAAAACTACTGCCATGCGGAAATTTTCTCCGATGTAGAGTCTGATCCATCCGTAGAAACCATTATGCGAGGTGTAGAAGCAATGAACCGCTTCCAGCCGGATGTGATTATCGCACTGGGTGGCGGTTCCGCAATGGACGCCGCAAAAGGCATGTGGCTGTTCTACGAACATCCTGACACTTCTTTTGATGGATTACGCTTGAAATTTATGGATATCCGGAAACGTGCGTTCCACTTCCCTAATCTGGGACAAAAAGCAAAAATGGTGGCGATTCCAACCACATCTGGAACCGGTTCCGAGGTAACTTCGTTCTCTGTAATTACCGATAAAAACAACAATATCAAATATCCTTTGGCGGATTACGAGTTGACCCCAGATGTGGCGATTATTGATCCACAGTTTGTGCAGACTTTACCAAAAGGTTTGATTGCCGACACCGGCATGGATGTTTTAACACATGCAATCGAAGCTTATGTATCCGTATTGGCTTCTGACTTTACCGATGGTTTGGCTTTACAGGCAATCAAATTGGTTTTCCAAAACCTGAAAAAATCCTATGAAGGAGATCCAATTGCACGGGAAAAAATGCACAATGCTTCCTGCATTGCGGGGATGGCATTTACCAACGCGTTCCTAGGATTGAACCACTCCATGGCGCACAAATTAGGTGGGGAATACCATATTCCACATGGCCGGGCAAACGCTATCCTGTTACCATGGGTAATTGAATACAATGCGCAAAAGCCAACCAAATTTGCGACCTGGCCAAAATATTCCGAATTTATTGCGGATCAACGGTATGCGGAAATCGCCCAAACCTTGGGCTTGCCAGCTGCTACTCCACAAGAAGGAGTGCACAGCCTGGTACAGGCAATCCGTCAACTCAATGCGGACTTGAACATCACCCCAACGATTCAAGGCTGCAATGTAGACGAAACCCTCTTTATGGCACACCTGGATGACCTCTCTGAAAAGGCACATGAGGACCAGTGCACCACCGCAAATCCACGTTACCCATTGATTTCGGAAATCAAAGACCTCTACCGTAGAGCATATTACGGAAAAGAAAAAGAATAGAAATTTTCCTTGTCCCTGTATCCGGCCCCAACGGTACAGGGACATTTTGTATCTATCATCAAAACCACCAATAAACTAGTGGTTTGCTTAGACATGGAACGCACTGGTTTATCCGTTACAGCGCAAGCGATGCAATAATATTGTTCATTCTCCTTCTAGGAGCCTAACTAGCCACACCTAATTCTAGATTTTCCCCCAAACTTCCAAAACCCTTGGTTAGATTCCTGACAAACTCTATTTCTTATTGGACTAGCAATATTTTATTGTAATTGTTAGCCAAGACCGCTTACCTACCTCTAATAGAACCAAAACTTTTATGACGTTTAAGCCACAATAAATTTTTTGTATCAACAAAGTATTATGCTACCAAAAAGTCTCCACTTTGTTCTGTTGCGGTATATCTAACTGTTACATTTATATCAGATATCTAAATTGCTTGTGTATTTTTAGTTACTTGAAGAACTACCAATTTTATAATATAACATGTTGCATAGATTGTTATACAAACCTCTTTTTTTACAATATTTCCAAAAACATATATCCATTTTTCCAACAAAATTCATGTGATTATCCATCTTCATCTTTTAAAACTTTCTGATTTTCTATTGAACTGAAACAATTCGTATATTATAATATAAAGATAACTTTATGAAAATAAAATGAATAACAATAAATTTGAGATTAGAAAGGGGCTATCCATGTTTCAACTATTAAAAAAGCAAGGAGAAGCGCGCCGGGGGACATTTACTACAGTACATGGTACTGTACAAACTCCCGCTTTTATGAATGTGGGAACAGCAGCTGCAATTAAAGGCGGTATTTCCTCCTATGACTTGGTAGATTTAAAATGCCAAGTAGAACTATGTAACACCTATCATTTACATATTCGCCCAGGAGACAAATTAATTAAAGAATTAGGTGGATTGCATCATTTTATGGGATGGAACGGACCAATTTTAACTGACAGTGGTGGATTTCAGGTATTTTCCCTTGCTTCTTTGCGGAAAATACAGGAAGAAGGGGTTTATTTCAGTTCTCATGTAGATGGGAAACGAATTTTTATGGGGCCAGAAGAAAGTATGCAAATCCAATCTAATCTGGGTTCCACCATCGCGATGGCATTTGATGAATGTATCGAGAACCCTTCCCCATATGAATACACCAAACATTCCTGTGACCGTACCGTCCGTTGGCTGCATCGATGCAAGGCGGAAATGGAACGGTTAAATTCTTTGTCAGATACCATTAATCCAAACCAGATGTTATTTGGTATCAACCAAGGCTGTATTTATGAGGACTTACGAGTACAGCATATGAAAGAGATTGTGGAATTGGATTTGGATGGTTACGCTATTGGTGGCTTGGCAGTTGGAGAAACCAAAGAGGAGATGTACCATATTATTAGTACTGTTACCCCATATATGCCATTGGAAAAACCTCGCTATTTAATGGGAGTAGGTAAACCAACCAATATTATCGAAGCGGTATCCCGTGGTGTGGATTTATTTGATTGTGTTATGCCAAGCCGAAATGCCCGCCATGGCCATCTGAATACTTGGAATGGCGTCATCAATTTAAACAATGCCAAATATGAAAAGGATGACACCCCAATTGATGAACACTGTGATTGTCCAACCTGCCGCCATTTTTCCAAAGCATATCTACGTCATCTGTTTAAGTCAAAAGAGATGTTATCCAACCGCTTAGCTGTTATGCACAATTTGTATTTTTATAATACATTAATGGAAAAGATTAGGGAAGCGATTGATACCGATACATTTGATACATTTAAAGAAAAATATGTTCCGATTTTAGATCGACGTATATAAATTTTTCCCCTTTCATAAATATGATGGTAGAATAAAATTCTGTAATAGTTTGGGGGTGCGCTGGTATTACCAGCACAACATGGGGTATTTTGAAATTATTTTAATTGGAATCGGATTGTCTATGGATGCGGTAGCAGTATCCATGACAAATGGAATGTGTTTAAAACAGATGCATGTCAAACATGCTTTTGTAACAGCTCTTGCTTTTGGACTATTCCAAGGCATTATGCCTTTAATTGGCTATTTTGCCGGTTCTGTATTTGCCGAAAAAGTGAATGCGATTGACCACTGGCTGGCTCTGATCCTACTTGGATTCATCGGTGGCAAAATGGTGTATGAGGCGGTAAAATCGGATGAAGATCACACAGTCTGTAAGGTATTAACCTTCCGGCTATTATTGGTGCAAGCAATCGCTACTAGTATTGACGCATTGGCAGTAGGAGTTAGTTTTGCAGCTTTAACAGTAAATATTATCAGTTCGGTTTGCATTATTGCTGCTACAACCTTTATTTTAAGTTTTATTGCCGTTTATATCGGTAAAAAGTTTGGAGATTTGTTAAAGCAAAAAGCTGAAATTGTAGGAGGCATTATCTTAATTCTAATCGGACTTAAAATTTTTGTAGAGCATATGTTTGGCATATAATGATAAGTCTAGTATTGGGAATACCTTTTGTAACTACTATTCTATTTCTCTAGTCAAACTAGAAATGCTGTCAAGCAAACTCTTTCTATTTTGTAATCTACCGCTTTTACCAAAAATCATCTACCTTACTGATAAGGATGAAAAGTTTAGGTGGAACAAAATAGTCTACTAATAAAGATAGGTAATAAAAATTATCTTTATTTTTTACATGATAGGCAAAGTTGCAACAAATATGAACAAAGCTTTATTTGAACTATATTCGTTATAGCGGATAAAATGATGGTCTCATTTTATTTTTTGGAGTAAGCCAATAAAACTAATTTGATTTTGTCCATCCAATATCCTATCAAAAAATAGTTGAACAATATCCAGTATTTATAGTATAATAGAAAAAAACGGCGGAAGGATGATAAAAATGTTGACACCTGCAAAAAAAGAGTTTATAGAATTTATGATGAGCGCTGATGTTTTGCGTTTTGGTAATTTTGTGACCAAGAGCGGAAGAAATACCCCCTATTTTGTGAATACAGGAAACTACAAAACTGGCGCACAGATTGCGACTTTAGGTAAATTTTATGCCACTTTGGTAAAAGAAACCTGCGGTAACCAGTTTGAAGCGATGTTTGGCCCAGCCTATAAAGGCATTCCATTGGCAACAGCTACAGCTGCATCATTGGCAAGGGATTATCAAATTGATAAACCATATTTCTTTAACCGAAAAGAGGTAAAAGACCATGGAGAAGGTGGCAGCATTGTTGGGTATAAACCTAAAGATGGTGACCGCATCATTATTATTGAAGATGTAATTACAGCAGGCACCGCAATCCGTGAAACTATGCCAATTTTAAAAGGGTGTGCAGATGTTACTGTAAATGATATGTTCATCTCGGTAAATCGCTGTGAAGTTGGACAAAATCCTGGTAAAACAGCGGTAATGGAGGTTATGGAAGAGTTCGGCATTCAAGTACATTCTATTGTAACAGTAAAAGATATCCATGATTATCTGGTTGAACAAGGGACAGATGCTGATATCCTCGCCCATATGGAACAATATATGGAGCAGTATTGTGTATTCTAAGAAAGAAGTATATAAACAAAAAACCTGTGAGAAATCCACAGGTTTTTTTATTTTTTGCAACTAAAACAGATAAATGATTCATTCAAGCTTTTATTTATTGTTTTTTATCCATTTTTACTCTGATATAATCGTCACAAAAAACCTGCACATAAACCAGGTTTGAAAAAACCTAAAATTCGTCATTTTAAGTTTGCAAGAATTTTATTTTGATCTTGCATTTTTTGAAATATATAGTATAATAATAAGGTAAACTATCATTTTTTGAAAGGTGGAGCATCATGGCTTCTTATGCAAGTTTGACAAAAGAACAATTAGCTACAGAAAAAGCAAATTTACAAAAACAATATAACGCTTTTAAAGAGTTAGGTGTAAAATTAGATATGTCCCGCGGAAAACCTAGCGTAGAACAAATTGCGCTTTCTATGGAGATGTTACGATGCTTAACACCGGAAGAAATTTTAAAAGCAGGTAACTATGGTATTTTAGATGGAATCCCTGCCGCAAAAAAATTCTTTGCGAACCTATTAGAAGTACAGCCAGAAAATATTATTGTTGGTGGAAACTCCAGTTTACAATTGATGTATGATACAATTGCTCGGGCAATGCAATTTGGCATTATGGGTAATCAGCCATGGTCCAAACAGGAAAAAGTAAAATTCCTATGTCCAGTGCCAGGGTATGACCGCCACTTTGCTATTACAGAGTTGATGAATATTGAAATGGTCAATATTCCTATGGACGAAAATGGCCCGGATATGGATCAAATAGAAAAACTAGTTAATACAGATGCTAGTGTAAAAGGAATTTGGTGTGTTCCTAAATATTCAAATCCTACTGGTATTACTTATTCCGATGATGTGGTACGCCGTTTTGCTGCGTTAAAGCCAGCGGCACCTGATTTCCGTATTTTCTGGGATAATGCCTATGTGGTTCACCATTTAAGTGATGAACATGACGAACTGTTAAATATCTTTGAGGAATGTAAAAAATATAACAATCAGGATATGGTTTATGAATTTTGTTCTACTTCAAAAATTACATTTCCAGGTGCAGGAGTAGCGGCAATGGCTGCAAGTGAGTCCAATATCAAATGGATTTTAAAATTAATGACAGTACAAATAATTGGATATGATAAATTAAATCAAATCCGTCATTGCAAATATTTAAAGAGCCAAGAATTTTTAACAGAACACATGAAAAAACACGCTGCTTCCATTAAACCAAAATTTGATATTGTTTTGGACTATTTGGATCGCGAGATCGCTCCATTGGAGATTGCACACTGGACCAAACCAAAGGGTGGCTATTTTGTTTCCTTTAATACAATGAATGGTTGTGCAAAACGTGTGGGTGAATTATGTAAACAAGCCGGTGTTACTTTAACAGGCGTTGGAGCAACTTTCCCATATGGAATTGACGTAAACGATTCCAATATTCGTATTGCACCAACGTTCCCACCAGTAGAAGAACTGGAACAAGCGATGCAGTTATTCTGTATCTGCGTAAAATTGGCAAGTGTAGAAAAATTAATGGAAGAATAATTTTCCATTGTAAAGCATAACATCATAATAATTCCCTCTATGTTAATCCAAATACATAGAGGGTTTTTATTATATTGCTTTTGCACAGAATATAATGGTACAGTTAGAAATATCGACAAAATATTCAAAAAAACAACAGGAGTTGTGATTTTGAATTGAAAAATATAGGGAAATATGATATGATATTATTGATAAATGAAGAAGGAGGAGTATGGTATGGAGGAAACCAAAAATCCAATATGCCCTATATGCCAAAAAGAAATTGGGGAGCAGGAAACCATAATTTGCCCAGGATGTGGTACCGTTTACCATAAAGAGTGTTGGGAAACCAGCCATGGATGCTGTATTGAAACATGTTCAGAATATCGAAAAAAACAGGAAACCACTGAACAGTCAGTAGAAGCATCTGTTGAAACAGAACCAGTAGAACAGGAATTGCCAACGGAGCAAACAGATTTAAAAGAACAGACAGAAATGGTTTCACCAAGTTTCTGTCAAAATTGTGGTTCTCCAATCCAAGAGAGCGAAAATTTTTGCTCCCTATGTGGGCATCCAGTGCAACCAATTTCAAACCAATTTAACCCAAATGCTGGAATACCTGTAGATGGTCAACCACAGCCTGATATGATACCAACAGACCCTAATTTTATCCCACCAGGAGTTCCCCCAATGGGAATGACACCGCAAAAGAAAAGCAAAAAGAAACTAGTTATTATCCTTTCTATCGTGTTAGCTATCCTCTTAATTGCTGGTGGAATTGCCGGATATTTTATTTATAGTTCTATCCAAGCAGAAAAAGAAAAACAGGAGGCAATCGCTCAATACAAAGAGGACGCTTATAGTTATTACAGCGCTATTGTAACAAACGCATACCAAGTTGGAATGTTAGGTTCAGATTATGTGGATTATTGGGATGCTTATATCGATGGTAAAACATATTATGAAGGGCACACAATTTATGACCCAGACAGTGCAATAGCAGCCGCAAGGGAAGATAATGCAGATGAGATCTCTGCTATTGAATCCACCGATGGTATTATTGACGACTTATATGATAATTTAAGTGGAGAACTTCCAGATCCAGAAGATGAGGAACTTCAAAAAATCCAACAGGTAGTAGAAGAAGCACAAACTTCTTATGATGAATTGTACAATACGGTTATCTATATTTCTGGAAGCTATATCACTTATATTTCTGATTTAAATCAGGATTTAAAAGATTTAAATAGTGTTGTAGAAGATATGAAATCCGTTATTCCAAATCCAAATGATACCTCTTCTAAAGAGGCATAAAAGTATATCAAATATGATCTTTCCAGTTTCTAAATGTGAAAGGAAACCAGATTTGATATCAAAATAGTTGTGAACAAATAAAACAGGCTCCGTTTTTAAAGCGGAGCCTGTTTTATTTCCTAAAATAGCCCCTAACCTGGTTTATTATCAGGTTAGGGGCTATTATGGAAAAGAAAGAGAATAGAAGAGATAAAATTTAAATGCTATCTGAATTATCTTTTTTTACATAATAACAGTGTTGCGGCTCCTGCTATTGTAAGTACTACAATTCCAACAATTGGAACACAATCACCTGTTTTTGCTGCATCTGCTTTTGGCATCGTAGATTCTTGTCCCATTTGGATACCATTGTTATCAGCAGATGACGTTTTATCTTCGATTTCTTCTATTGAAGTCAAACCTTCTATTGCGGTTTGTAGATTTGCTACTGCTATATCTACTTCTTCTTGGCTTGCGTTTTCATCCGCCATTACTTCATTCGCTTCCGCTATTGCTGTTTGTAATACTGCATAGCTTTCTTCTGTGTATGCGTTCGCATCTATCTTATTGGCTTCTGCAAGTACTTCTTCCAGGATGGATTTATCTGCTTTGTATCTCAGATTCAACATTGCGTTTAACAGGTTGTCCGCTGCTTCATTTACTTCTGTCTGCATAGCGTCTCCATCTTGGTATACTGCTTGTGCCGCTTCTAATGCTGCTGTAAATTCTGCTTTGCCTGTTTCTACATAACGGTCAAGTTCCGCGTTGATTCCGTTTGCTGCTTCGATTAAGGATGCCAATGTTGTTTTATCCCCTGCTACAAAGCCTAGTTTGTGAATTTCGTTCAACAGGGTTTTCCATGCTTGGTTAATTGTTTCCTGGGTTGCGTTATGATCTGCTGCTACTGTTTTTGCTTCTTCCAATGCTTTATCAAAGGATTTCTGTACCGATTCGATGGCATTATCATATTCTCCACTTGCTTTTGCATTTTCTGCATAGGTAATCACAGCATCCAAAATATCTTTATTTGTTTGGGATGCAGTAAAACTGTAAGTTCCTGCACCGGAAACTTCAAATACAGCATAATTTTTTTGATGTACTTGTTGTATTCCCTTGTATTCACCCCTGCTCGCTACTACTTGCTGACCTAATTCTATTGGAACCCAAATTTCAGCGTTGTTTCCAGGAGAAACCACAGTCATATTTAATCCATTTGCTGTTTTATGGATGGTTACATCAATATTGCCGATTTCGGACGGTACACGGGTATTGATGGATTCAAAGTTACCCATTTGAGGAACCACATGCCAGCTGGAATAGCCTGCTCCAGTTGGTTCTACACCTGCTGCATAACGGGACATAGCAATCATACTACCGCCGGACCAGCCATGGTTTTTGGTTCCACTGGCTCTATCCCATTGTTCCCACAATGTACTATCGGTAGAGGTGTTTACCATTTCCATCATACGTTTTTCCATCCGGTTCATAGCGTCAGTGTCGTATCCCATCAAATACAATGCCTGAATCACGTATTTTTCCATATAAATGCTGGCATTTTCATAAGCTGGTGTCGTTTCTGTCCCCATAAATAGATTCCGCATTGCGTTATAGCGGTTTTCTGGTACTAAACCAAACACCACTGCTAATGCATTGACACGTTCATCTACTAGATGAGTACCATTTTCCAATTCTTTAGGACTATACCAGTCAGTTGTATTCCAATTGGTAGCGTATGCCTGCAATTCTTCATTCCAGAATTTTTCAAAGTTCTGTTCAATACTAACTAAACGTTCATCTATCCATAATTTTTGTTCCTCAGTTGCTGGAACTCCTTCCAGGTCTGCCATTTTACGGACACTACTAGCAGAAATATACCACCACATAGTAGTGGCAATCCTGCTATCCTGGTTATCTCCCCAGTCGCTCCATCCTGTTAAACGGTTGTAAATCATTGTATTTGGATCCCTTGGTTTTACTGTTCCAATATAATCACCTTGGGTTTCCATATCATAATTCGTCAAATAGTTATATAGTGCCTGATAACAATCCACCAACACATCCTGGTCCCCAGTAAATTCATAATATGTCCATGCCGCATGGGCAGTACCTAATGATTGAATATCAATTTCCTGTTCATGGACACCAGGACGCACATTGCTCATGACATAATAAGTCCTACCATTGTATTCGTGTTCAAACTGAAAATCACAAATATTACGGATCGCTTTTTCACTCAAACTATTAACGGAAGGACCTAAAGAATAAAATGCTTCTTCAATTTCGTTGATTGCATCCCCGATGTATTGTCCTCTTTCCCGATCTGGGCAATCCATATAAGTATCCCGGATCGTAACGTATAGAGTTCTGGCCGCTTTTTTCCACAATTCATCATAAAAATTGTTTTCTGTACTTACTTGGTTTTCTGTCCAAGTATGTCCGCCAGTAAATTCTGTAACAGAAGGATCGTTTTCCTTGACAGAGCTGTCAAAATATCCGACAAAATCTGTAGTTTCCCCTGATGGAACATTATAACCGGTTTCTCGGAAACCAAACTCTTTTATTGTAACACCATCTGGAACCTCTATATATAAATAATCCCCGTTAATCCAGTTTTTTGCTTCATACTCCTGTGTGCCTGCTTTGGTAATATAAGTAATTCTCTCTTTGGATTGATCATAAGTATCACTGTATATTTTAATCTGTTTACCTGCTTCTGTTCCTTCATCCAAAATAATGTATGGAACCATCTGTGCATTGTATGGAAGCCTTGCTTCATATTTTTGCCCATCGTAACTGTAATAACTGTAAAACACCATTGTGGTAATTTCTAAACCATTGTTGATTTTTGCTGCTGGGAAAAATTCTGCATCTGATTCTTCACTGAAATCAGTTTGGTATACAATCCCAGTGGTGTCGCTAATCGTAAGCTGTTTCACTGTAACACAACTTCTTGCGTATCCCAATACTAAATATCCTTGATATCCAAAAGACATTTGATTGGAAGCAAGGTTTGCATCAATGGTTGCTACTGTTGTACCATTTAAAGATAATGTAGCCTGTTCCTCATTAGCAACATCTAATTTTAATTGGATAAGCTCTTTGTAGTTTTCTGGAGTAATCACATCTGAGATATCTACCGTTTGTACCGGTACGCCACTATGGGATATACTTAAATTGGCAGTATCTCCTCCATTTAAATAGTCCAAACAGTCAATCGTTGCCTCATAATAGTCCAAATCAGATTTTGCTCCAAATACAAAAGTAGCATTCGCTGCTTTTCCGTATGGCGTATTGTATGTGGTTAACTGTAAATCGGATTGGATCGAATAGGTATCCGATTGAACGCCAAGGTCGGAAATTGGTTTTACATTGGTTTGTGCAGCAAAACCATCCACTGGAGTTAGTTCCAATTCAGTTCTTCCATAATCTTTCCATTGTGGAATAGGCCGTTCTATTAGGTCATTCCAGGGTCCATCCCCTGCGTATCCAGGATCATTTTTATCTTCCCCAACTATTGTAGCACGGTTCCAACCATTTTCTTCAGATGGAATATAATCCGAAGCAGTCCAATCTATCGCTAAAGCTCCATCATAGATAGTACTGGATTCTGGAATATAATTTGCTGTCGCTTGTGCATCGTGGAGATTAGCGGGGTTTTTCATACTCCACCATTGTCCATCCCCGGTTTCCACTAACTTCCCAGTATTAGCATCAGTCAAATTGGAAGATACCAATAGCCCTCCGCTTCCGCTATCTAAAATATGGCCGGAATCATGACCCCAATACCATGTTTCAATGGCAATAGTATTTTTTCCGGTTACTAGATAATCCTTAATATCCACCGTATCGTAATAAGTATCATCCGGATTTGGGCCGCGTTTAACGCCACCCTCCCAAACGACTTCTTTTCCATTGACATACAGCCAATATTTTGAGTCCACTGCTATGTTCAATTCTGCCTGTTCTGGTATGGAATCCAACGTAAAATCACGACGGAAATCCATCCACACATCCTGTGCGGAAGCAAGCCCATTTTCATCTAAGTCCTCACTGCTCCATATCCAATGGGCATCTCCCCAATTGGTTGGAGTTTGTAGTTGATCCGCTTGTGCTGGAATGACCATTAGACTAGTTGTTACAACTGCTACTGCCAATAGTCCAGATAACAGCTGACGGAATCGTTTGTTTTTCTTCATCTGTTTTTCCTCCTATCAGATTTGATAATTCTATTTTACAGAAGAATATCAAAAAGAAAAATCCATAGAACTGCAAACCTATCTGAAAAAAGTTTGAAAAAATGCAAACTGTTGACGAGTGAAAAAACAACCTTTATAATAAAAGTAACCGAGAAAAAGGCTGTGAAATGTATGATGGAAAAAGATAATCTAATCAAACAACTCAAAGAGATTGTAAAACATGAACTAAATACTCAGGAGCAATTGCGCAACCGTTTAAAAAAACATCAATTACAACATCCTGTTCAACAATGGGATGGCCACGAGATAACCATTTACCAAACAGAAAATTTTTTTGAACCTGGGCAGGACATTGCAATTATTTTTGATAGTAAATATACGAAACCTTTGTTAGAAGATTTTTCTGTAAATGCTGAAATTCCCCTAATCGCTATCCCTGATTTT
Source organism: Clostridium facile (assembly GCF_014297275.1). NCBI lineage: Bacteria > Bacillati > Bacillota > Clostridia > Eubacteriales > Clostridiaceae > Clostridium > Clostridium facile. Next base: position 325,978 of record NZ_JACOQK010000001.1, on the reverse strand, counting down.
CCAATTACTCCTCCCTACCATACCCACGAATTTTTTGAATTTTTTTATGTGTACCAGGGGAAATGTTACTCTACAATCGAAGGGCAATATCGGGAATTTCAGCAGGGAGATATCTGTTTGTATAGCCTGCAATCCGTACACAATATTATCAAACCAGAAGAAACCGATATTATCTTTAATATCCTGATCCGCCCTTCTTTATTAAAAGAAACTTTTTTAACCATGTTGGCGGATAATAACCCTATTACCCACTTTTTTGTGGATTCTTTGCAGGATAAAGAGTTGGAAAATCCATATATGCTGTTCCATTGTGAACCAGGAAGTAGTATCGAATTTTATCTACAAAAAATGATTGTAGAATATTTTAGCAATAAATCTAATGAAGGGACACAAAAATATCTAAAAATCTTATTGTTAGGATTTTTAACCCAGCTTGCTGCTGAATATGGAAAGGAATTGGACCTGGAACAACTTGATTTAACCCAAATTCAGATTATGGAATATATTTCTAATCATTATGCAGATGGAACACTGGCAAAAATGGCAGAGTATTTTCACTATTCCCCTCGCAATATGATTTATTATCTTCACAAACATACCGGAAAAAAATTCTCCGAACTGCAAAAAGAAGCCCGTATTCAAGCAATGAAACGCTTACTTTCTACCACCAAAATGCCTGTCAGTAAGATTGCAGAGGAAGTAGGTTACAGCATAAAATTCGCATCCACTGTATTTAAACAGGAAATTGGCATGACGATGTCGCAATATCGAAAACAACACCAATAATAAACAGGAACTTGTCACATGGCAGGTTCCTGTTTTCTTATAAAGGCTATTGGTGGTTTTTCCGATACTGTGCTGGCGTGCAATGGAAATATTCTTTAAACGCCCGCTCAAAAGTACTTCTTTGGGAATATCCAACTAATTCTGGCAGATCATTCAGTGAAATATCCGTTTTGGAAAGATACTGACATGCATGGACGAGACGATAATTTTGCAAGGTTTCCCGGAAAGTTTTTCCTGTTTCCCTCTGGATAAAATTGCTGATAGTACGGGTGGAATAATGGAACTGTTCCGCTAATTCTTCCAAGGTAATGGTTTGATAGTGCTCGTTGATGTAGGAAAGCAAAGAAGTAATCGGTAAGTTATTCCGGTGCATTGGCACATGGGATAATCGATTGGTATAGCTGCGTGCCAAATCAGATAATAAACAAACCAAATAAGCGGATAATATATTTTGGCAAAAAACATCATTTTTCTGATACTCATATATCATTTGTATGATAATACTAGGGGCGATTGTTGTCTGTTCCCTTTTAAAGATAACATGTTTCTGGTTGCTGTTCGGATTGTACAAGGCATCCATAAAAAAGCCTGTAATTAAATCGTTATCATCTGCCATATTTAAAAAGGTTTGGTCAAATAAATTTTTGCGTATTAAAACATTAATCACTACGTCCCCATCATCCGGTGTTTTCATACAGTGTACCGCTTTTGGAGAATACAGCCCAATATCCCCTTGTTGAAATTCCACTGGAACATCGTCAATCGTGCTAATACATTTTCCGGAATATACATAAAACAACTCAAAAAACTCATGATTATGGGGAATATCTTGTCTTTTTATCATTTGATATTGAATATCCCACTTTCGAATTTGATCAACTGATACATGAATCAATTCATTTGGTAAAAAAAATTGTTCTCAGAAAAGGTAACATAATAATTTTTAAAGCATAGTGCAATAGTTTTTTGATCAATGTTGTTTAAATCAAACAAATGTATGTTGCTACAAGTGCTCTTATCTAGCTGAATATATTGTTTTACAATTATCGGTATTTGGTCCATGTTTCCTCCTCATTTTCCGAAAATGATATAAATTATTTGCTGATTAAGAAATATATTTTTGGTTGTAATTATTGTATAATACAAACAAAGACATGTCAACAGAAATCGTTTATAAACTACAAGCAATCCTGATCAGGTAATTTTTTATGAATGTGAGGGAAAATAAATGAAGAATATGGTTAAAAAAGGGGTTGCTATCTGCTTAGCTGCTCTAATGGTAGGCTCTACTACTTCTGTATTTGCAGTAGATTCTTCCAATTCAACAACAGAAAATTCCTTTTTACAAGAATTTAAGGACCCATCCGGCGAAAATCGTCCAAAGACGAGATGGTGGGTTCCAGGTTCCCATATGACAAAATCAGAAATTGAAACAGAAATCAAATCCATGTCTGAAGCTGGATTTGGCGGTGCAGAAATTGTACCAGTTTCTACTGGTGGAGAAGGTGGTGATTCCATTGATTGGGGCACAGACCAATGGAATGAAATGATTAAACATATGCTCCAAGTAGCTGGAAAATATGATTTTACTATTGATTTTACTATGACCCCGGCATGGCCTTTGGCTCTACCTACTATCAAAGATTTAGACGACCCAAACTCAGGGGCGCAAATGGAAGTGGACGCTAATCATGTGGATGGTATCACCAAAGAGAATCCATACAGCGGAAAAGTCCCTGTAGCTACAGAACTAGATGCTGGAACCCCTGTTCTATTGGCTGTTACCGTAGCAAAATATGTGGATAAGGAAAATCATATTTTAGATTACGATTCCGCTCAAACATTAAATATGGAAACCCAGGTTGTTCAAAACAGTGATGATCCAACCGACTATACAGTAAACTTTACTCCAGAAGATGATGGGGAATATGTATTATTTGGCTGGTGGCAACATCCTTCTGGAGAACAGAAATATGGGAACTATCAAGTAGACCATTTTGGAAAAGCAGGTTCCCAGGCAATTATTGATTACTGGGAAAATAATCTGTTACCATACTACGGAGAAGATTTTAAAAATGCCTCTGCTTTGTTTATTGATTCCCTAGAATTTACTACTCATCTTGATTGGACCTTGGGTCTTTTAGACGATTTTAAAGCATATAAAAATTATGATATCACTGCCTATTTACCAGCAGTTTATGATACCGATTCACAGGGCAATTATAGTGGAGAACCAAAACCAGACTTCCAATTTAATAAAAATAGCGATGCCCTACAAAATGATTATAAAGATACATTAACCCAGTTGTATATTGAAAACCATCTAAAACCATTATCCGAATTCTGTGAAAAACATGGGGTAGATCTCCGTTACCAGACTTCTTATGGAAAGAGTTTGGAACTACCGCAAACAGCAATGTATGTGGATATTCCGGAAACTGAAACATTATATGGTAAAGATATTATCGACTTTTATCGTTTACAATCCGGTGCAGTACATATGACGGATAAAGAGATTTATTCGATCGAAGCTTCTCCAGAACAAAATATTTCTATTGACTTAGGAAGTTTTGTTTACAATATGTTCCGTGGAAATGGTGAAGAAGGGGCTGGCAACTACCAGCAAACCTGGGATGACCAGATGTGGCATGTTCAACGGGCATTTGCAGGTGGGGTCAACCAGATTGTATTCCACGGTCATTCCTATAACGGACAATACGATGGAGAAGGTAATGAAAATGGTTATGTAGCGGGAACTCAATGGCCTGGATTTGAAGGATTTGGTGCAAATTCTTGGTCGAATAGTTGGGGTGACCGTATTCCAAGCTGGAAACATGCACAAAGTTATACCAATTATATTGCTCGTAATCAATATATATTGCGCCAAGGCGAATCAAAAGTAGATTTAGCAATTTATGCACAAAGATATTTTGAAAAAATTGATTTTTCAGGAGCGGAAAAGGTATACAAGGACGACGAATTGTTAACTCAAAGTGGCTATACCTATGATTTTGTTAGCCCATCTGCCTTATCCCTGGAAAATGCTGTTGTTTCCAACGGACGTTTGGATGAATCAGGTCCTGCTTACAAAGCAATCATCTTAGACCAGCAGGAAACCTTAACTGTAGACGCTGCCAACCAGTTGTTCAACTACGCCAAACAGGGCTTCCCTATCATTATTGTTGGAGACGCCCCTTCTCAGGATGCTTTCTGTGAAAATGCCGATATTGCTGGTATTGTATCTAAAATCATGGCTTGTGACTCTGTCGTTCAAGTGTCCGACACTGCTTCTGTCCCACAGGCATTGGAACAGTTAGGCGTTACACCGGATGTTTCTTACAGCCAACAGGATTATGTAATCAATGTCCATCGTCAAACAGATTCTACTGATTTTTATTACCTTTATAATTATGGCAATGCGAATAACTATCCAGCCGCGAAAGAGATTCAGCCTGTTACAACTGAAGTAACCTTACAAGGTTCTGGAATACCATATTTCCTCAATACCTGGACTGGTGAAGTTACCCCTGTAAGCCAATATACCCGCAATGGTAATAGTGTTACCATCCCTGTTACGATCGCTGGAAACGATTCCATTATGGTTGCATTGACCAATGAAGATTGGGGTCAGGAACATTCTACCTATGTAACCAAATCAAACCTGGATACAGAATTTGACGGACAAACTATATTGGCAAAATCATATGAAGCTGGTACAGAAACAGTTACCTTAAGTAATAACAAGAAGGTTTTAGTCGAGACAGAACAAGTTGCTGCCCCAATGGAACTTTCCAGCTGGAACCTGTCTGTAGAAAGCTGGAGTAAAGGGGATACCCCAACAGATACCAAGAAAACAACAATTGATGTTGGTACGGTAGACGGATTAAAACCATGGACAGAAATCTCTGGTTTAGAAAATGTATCTGGAATCGGAACCTATACAACCAGCTTTAACCTGGAACAAGGCTGGGAAGAAGGCATAGGAGCTATCATCAGTTTAGGGGATGTAGTGGATTCCTATCAAATTTATGTAAATGGAACACAGGTACCAGTAAGTCAGATTGACACTACTATTGATATTGGAAAATATCTAAAATCCGGAGAGAACACCATTACAGTAGAAGTTGCTTCCACTTTATTGAATGCAGTTTTAGTAGCAAATCCAACTGATACCAGAAAACCAGATGAATATGGAATGATGGGACCAGTTGTATTAACGCCATACCAAGTAACAGAAATTGAATTAGTGGACAAAGGGATTTTAAATTCTGTCATTGCTTATGCAGAAAATGCAAAGGCAAGTGGAGAATATGACAATGCTATTGAAAGCGTACAGAAATCCTTTGATAAAGCGTTGAAAGAAGCAAAAACAATAGCAGCAGATCATAATGCAACTCAGGAAACAATTAACCAAGCATGGAAAACCCTCTTGAACGAAATTCACAAATTAGGCTTTGTAGCAGGGGATAAAACAACATTGGCATCCTTAATCGAAGCAGCAAACGGAATCAATGCGGAACTTGACCGTTATGTAGAAACAGGCAAAGCAGAATTTACAGTAGCATTAGAAGCGGCACAGGCAGTATATGAAGATGGAGACGCTATGCAGGCAGAAGTAAATGAAGCAGCAGACAACTTGTTGAATACAATGCTGAACCTGAGATACAAAGCAGATAAATCCATCCTGGAAGAAGTACTTGCAGAAGCCAATAAGATAGATGCGAACGCATACACAGAAGAAAGCTATGCAACACTTCAAGCAGCAGTAGAAAAAGCGAATGAAGTAATGGCGGATGAAAACGCAAGCCAAGAAGAAGTAAATACAGCAGTAGCAAATGTACAGGCTGCCATGGATGGCTTAGTAGCAGTAGAAGGTGGAACAACAGAAACACCATCTACAAAACCAACAGAAGAAGGAGTACAGACAGGACAGGAAACGACGACAACCAAAGCGAATGCAGCAAAAACAGGAGACTTTGCCCCAATTGCAGGTATTGCAACAATAGCAATCGCTGGTATGACATTGATCCTTTCCAGAAAGAAAAAATAGTTTTATCTTCTCTTTCTCTTTTTAAATAAAAATAAGGGAATCCAATATGGATTCCCTTATTTTTTGCTACTATCTTATCCGTATGATTGGTGGTTTTTCCGATACTGTGCTGGCGTACAATGGAAATATTCTTTAAACGCCCGCTCAAAAGTACTTCTTTGGGAATATCCAACTAATTCTGGCAGATCATTCAGTGAAATATCCGTTTTGGAAAGATACTGACATGCATGGACGAGACGATAATTTTGCAAGGTTTCCCGAAATGTTCTACCCGTTTCCTTTAAAATAAAGTCGCTGATTGAACGTGAAGAATAGTGAAAATGTTCTGCCAGTTTTTCTAATGTAATTGTTTGATAGTGGACATTAATATAGGAAAGCAAGGAAGTAATCGGTAAGTTATTCCGGTGCATTGGCACGTGGGATAACCGGTTGGTATAGCTACGTGCCAAATCAGACAATAAACAAACTAAATAAAATAATGTTTCTTTAATTAAGATTGAACCTCACTCGCTTAGCAGGTGGTTTTTAGAGATCTCAGCTTGACTTGCTAAAACTTTAATATAATAAATAAGGGAATCCATATTGGATTCCCTTATTTTTATTTAAAAAGAGAAAGAGAAGATAAAACTATTTTTTCTTTCTGGAAAGGATCAATGTCATACCAGCGATTGCTATTGTTGCAATACCTGCAATTGGGGCAAAGTCTCCTGTTTTTGCTGCATTCGCTTTGGTTGTCGTCGTTTCCTGTCCTGTCTGTACTCCTTCTTCTGTTGGTTTTGTAGATGGTGTTTCTGTTGTTCCACCTTCTACTGCTACTAAGCCATCCATGGCAGCCTGTACATTTGCTACTGCTGTATTTACTTCTTCTTGGCTTGCGTTTTCATTTGCCATTACTTCATTCGCTTCCGCTATTGCTGTTTGTAATACTGCATAGCTTTCTTCTGTGTATGCGTTCGCATCTATCTTATTGGCTTCTGCAAGTACTTCTTCCAGGATGGATTTATCTGCTTTGTATCTCAGATTCAACATTGCTTTTAACAGGTTGTCCGCTGCTTCATTTACTTCTGTCTGCATAGCGTCCCCATCTTGGTATACTGCCTGTGCCGCTTCTAATGCTACTGTAAATTCTGCTTTGCCTGTTTCTACATAACGGTCAAGTTCCGTGTTGATTCCGTTTGCTGCTTCGATTAAGGATGCCAATGTTGTTTTATCCCCTGCTACAAAGCCTAATTTGTGAATTTCGTTCAAGAGGGTTTTCCATGCTTGGTTAATTGTTTCCTGAGTTGCATTATGATCTGCTGCTATTGTTTTTGCTTCTTTCAACGCTTTATCAAAGGATTTCTGTACGCTTTCAATAGCATTGTCATATTCTCCACTTGCCTTTGCATTTTCTGCATAAGCAATGACAGAATTTAAAATCCCTTTGTCCACTAATTCAATTTCTGTTACTTGGTATGGCGTTAATACAACTGGTCCCATCATTCCATATTCATCTGGTTTTCTGGTATCAGTTGGATTTGCTACTAAAACTGCATTCAATAAAGTGGAAGCAACTTCTACTGTAATGGTGTTCTCTCCGGATTTTAGATATTTTCCAATATCAATAGTAGTGTCAATCTGACTTACTGGTACCTGTGTTCCATTTACATAAATTTGATAGGAATCCACTACATCCCCTAAACTGATGATAGCTCCTATGCCTTCTTCCCAGCCTTGTTCCAGGTTAAAGCTGGTTGTATAGGTTCCGATTCCAGATACATTTTCTAAACCAGAGATTTCTGTCCATGGTTTTAATCCGTCTACCGTACCAACATCAATTGTTGTTTTCTTGGTATCTGTTGGGGTATCCCCTTTACTCCAGCTTTCTACAGACAGGTTCCAGCTGGAAAGTTCCATTGGGGCAGCAACTTGTTCTGTCTCGACTAAAACCTTCTTGTTATTACTTAAGGTAACTGTTTCTGTACCAGCTTCATATGATTTTGCCAATATAGTTTGTCCGTCAAATTCTGTATCCAGGTTTGATTTGGTTACATAGGTAGAATGTTCCTGACCCCAATCTTCATTGGTCAATGCAACCATAATGGAATCGTTTCCAGCGATCGTAACAGGGATGGTAACACTATTACCATTGCGGGTATATTGGCTTACAGGGGTAACTTCACCAGTCCAGGTATTGAGGAAATATGGTATTCCAGAACCTTGTAAGGTTACTTCAGTTGTAACAGGCTGAATCTCTTTCGCGGCTGGATAGTTATTCGCATTGCCATAATTATAAAGGTAATAAAAATCAGTAGAATCTGTTTGACGATGGACATTGATTACATAATCCTGTTGGCTGTAAGAAACATCCGGTGTAACGCCTAACTGTTCCAATGCCTGTGGGACAGAAGCAGTGTCGGACACTTGAACGACAGAGTCACAAGCCATGATTTTAGATACAATACCAGCAATATCGGCATTTTCACAGAAAGCATCCTGAGAAGGGGCGTCTCCAACAATAATGATAGGGAAGCCCTGTTTGGCGTAGTTGAACAACTGGTTGGCAGCGTCTACAGTTAAGGTTTCCTGCTGGTCTAAGATGATTGCTTTGTAAGCAGGACCTGATTCATCCAAACGTCCGTTGGAAACAACAGCATTTTCCAGGGATAAGGCAGATGGGCTAACAAAATCATAGGTATAGCCACTTTGAGTTAACAATTCGTCGTCCTTGTATACCTTTTCCGCTCCTGAAAAATCAATTTTTTCAAAATATCTTTGTGCATAAATTGCTAAATCTACTTTTGATTCGCCTTGGCGCAATATATATTGATTACGAGCAATATAATTGGTATAACTTTGTGCATGTTTCCAGCTTGGAATACGGTCACCCCAACTATTCGACCAAGAATTTGCACCAAATCCTTCAAATCCAGGCCATTGAGTTCCCGCTACATAACCATTTTCATTACCTTCTCCATCGTATTGTCCGTTATAGGAATGACCGTGGAATACAATCTGGTTGACCCCACCTGCAAATGCCCGTTGAACATGCCACATCTGGTCATCCCAGGTTTGCTGGTAGTTGCCAGCCCCTTCTTCACCATTTCCACGGAACATATTGTAAACAAAACTTCCTAAGTCAATAGAAATATTTTGTTCTGGAGAAGCTTCGATCGAATAAATCTCTTTATCCGTCATATGTACTGCACCGGATTGTAAACGATAAAAGTCGATAATATCTTTACCATATAATGTTTCAGTTTCCGGAATATCCACATACATTGCTGTTTGCGGTAGTTCCAAACTCTTTCCATAAGAAGTCTGGTAACGGAGATCTACCCCATGTTTTTCACAGAATTCGGATAATGGTTTTAGATGGTTTTCAATATACAACTGGGTTAATGTATCTTTATAATCATTTTGTAGGGCATCGCTATTTTTATTAAATTGGAAGTCTGGTTTTGGTTCTCCACTATAATTGCCCTGTGAATCGGTATCATAAACTGCTGGTAAATAGGCAGTGATATCATAATTTTTATATGCTTTAAAATCGTCTAAAAGACCCAAGGTCCAATCAAGATGAGTAGTAAATTCTAGGGAATCAATAAACAAAGCAGAGGCATTTTTAAAATCTTCTCCGTAGTATGGTAACAGATTATTTTCCCAGTAATCAATAATTGCCTGGGAACCTGCTTTTCCAAAATGGTCTACTTGATAGTTCCCATATTTCTGTTCTCCAGAAGGATGTTGCCACCAGCCAAATAATACATATTCCCCATCATCTTCTGGAGTAAAGTTTACTGTATAGTCGGTTGGATCATCACTGTTTTGAACAACCTGGGTTTCCATATTTAATGTTTGAGCGGAATCGTAATCTAAAATATGATTTTCCTTATCCACATATTTTGCTACGGTAACAGCCAATAGAACAGGGGTTCCAGCATCTAGTTCTGTAGCTACAGGGACTTTTCCGCTGTATGGATTCTCTTTGGTGATACCATCCACATGATTAGCGTCCACTTCCATTTGCGCCCCTGAGTTTGGGTCGTCTAAATCTTTGATAGTAGGTAGAGCCAAAGGCCATGCCGGGGTCATAGTAAAATCAATAGTAAAATCATATTTTCCAGCTACTTGGAGCATATGTTTAATCATTTCATTCCATTGGTCTGTGCCCCAATCAATGGAATCACCACCTTCTCCACCAGTAGAAACTGGTACAATTTCTGCACCGCCAAATCCAGCTTCAGACATGGATTTGATTTCTGTTTCAATTTCTGATTTTGTCATATGGGAACCTGGAACCCACCATCTCGTCTTTGGACGATTTTCGCCGGATGGGTCCTTAAATTCTTGTAAAAAGGAATTTTCTGTTGTTGAATTGGAAGAATCTACTGCAAATACAGAAGTAGTAGAGCCTACCATTAGAGCAGCTAAGCAGATAGCAACCCCTTTTTTAACCATATTCTTCATTTATTTTCCCTCACATTCATAAAAAATTACCTGATCAGGATTGCTTGTAGTTTATAAACGATTTCTGTTGACATGTCTTTGTTTGTATTATACAATAATTACAATCAGAAAGATATTTCTTAACCAGAAAACATTTATATCATTTTCGGAAATTTGAGGATAAAAAATGGAACAAATATTTAAAGAGGTAAGAGAATATATTGCACAAAACAAAAATGAATATGGACCACCAGTCAAATTTGATTTTTCTAAAATCGATTATGGCACTATTATGGAAAATTTTTTGCAAAAAAATAAAGTCCCCTATTTTATTTTTTCAGAAAAACAATATTTTTTGAAACATGAATTAATCCACATTAGTATAGATCAAATAACCAATAGGGATTTAAAATATAATTTGGCGGGACGGCAGAACATGGTTCATCAACATGAATTTTTTGAGCTATTTTATGTTTATTCTGGAAAATGCATTAGTACAATTGATGAAGTACCAGTGGAATTCCACCAAGGAGATATTGGTCTTTATTCTCCAAAGGCCATCCACAGTATGAGAACACCGGATGATGGAGATGTAGTCATCAATATTTTAATCCGGAAAAAATTATTTGAACAAACCTTTTTGAGTATGGTGGATAATAATGATTTAATTACTGGGTTCTTCATGGATGCCTTGTATAACCCAAATAGTAACCAGAAACACGTTGTTTTTAAAAAAGAACAGACTACCATTGCCCCAATGATTGTTATACAAATGTTGTATGAATACAAAAAGAATGATAGTTTTAGCCAGGATATATTGGCATCTTATTTTAGTTGCCTATTATCTGACCTGGCAAGAAGTTATACACATAAATTATCTCGTACCATAATGCGCCGAAACAATATTGATATTTCTATTCTGCTTACTTATATTAATGTCCACTATCAAACAATTACATTAGAAAAACTGGCAGAACATTTTCACTATTCTTCACGTTCAATCAGCGACTTTATTTTAAAGGAAACGGGTAGAACATTTCGGGAAACCTTGCAAAATTATCGTCTCGTCCATGCATGTCAGTATCTTTCCAAAACGGATATTTCACTGAATGATCTGCCAGAATTAGTTGGATATTCCCAAAGAAGTACTTTTGAGCGGGCGTTTAAAGAATATTTCCATTGTACGCCAGCACAGTATCGGAAAAACCACCAATCATACGGATAAGATAGTAGCAAAAAATAAGGGAATCCATATTGGATTCCCTTATTTTTATTTAAAAAGAGAAAGAGAAGATAAAACTATTTTTTCTTTCTGGAAAGGATCAATGTCATACCAGCGATTGCTATTGTTGCAATACCTGCAATTGGGGCAAAGTCTCCTGTTTTTGCTGCATTCGCTTTGGTTGTCGTCGTTTCCTGTCCTGTCTGTACTCCTTCTTCTGTTGGTTTTGTAGATGGTGTTTCTGTTGTTCCACCTTCTACTGCTACTAAGCCATCCATGGCAGCCTGTACATTTGCTACTGCTGTATTTACTTCTTCTTGGCTTGCGTTTTCATTTGCCATTACTTCATTCGCTTCCGCTATTGCTGTTTGTAATACTGCATAGCTTTCTTCTGTGTATGCGTTCGCATCTATCTTATTGGCTTCTGCAAGTACTTCTTCCAGGATGGATTTATCTGCTTTGTATCTCAGATTCAACATTGCTTTTAACAGGTTGTCCGCTGCTTCATTTACTTCTGTCTGCATAGCGTCCCCATCTTGGTATACTGCCTGTGCCGCTTCTAATGCTACTGTAAATTCTGCTTTGCCTGTTTCTACATAACGGTCAAGTTCCGTGTTGATTCCGTTTGCTGCTTCGATTAAGGATGCCAATGTTGTTTTATCCCCTGCTACAAAGCCTAATTTGTGAATTTCGTTCAAGAGGGTTTTCCATGCTTGGTTAATTGTTTCCTGAGTTGCATTATGATCTGCTGCTATTGTTTTTGCTTCTTTCAACGCTTTATCAAAGGATTTCTGTACGCTTTCAATAGCATTGTCATATTCTCCACTTGCTTTTGCGTTTTCCGCATAGGTAATCACTGCATCTAGGATTGTTTTATCTGTATCGGATGGTTCAGCATCCTCTGTTACATAGCCATCCGCAATCGAAGCTACTACTTTTCCATTCTGTACAGCAAAATCATATCCACCGGATACTAATTCAAACTGTGCTACTTCAATTCCATTATGTTCTGTCATTCCCACAAAAGTAACACCAGGAATTGCTGTAAAGCCTTCCATCTTATCAGCAGAAACTGGTAAATACAACGTAGAAGTTGTGTTTGCTGGAATTACTGCGTGATAAGTAGACAGTTGATTCTGGTCAGAAGTCCAGTTAGATTCAATCAGACCATAATAAGAATCGTATGACCCATTTACAGTATTAATTCTGTTTTGATCATTGTATTTTTCTCCAGTATCCAAAGTTGGTTGCAGGATAATGTGTTTAAATCCTGGATTTTCAATATCGGAATCAATTCCCACCATATATTGGTACATCCATTCCGCAACAGAACCGTAAGAAAAATGGTTAAATGAATTCATTTCTTGGTCACCAAATCCATTTTCAGGATCGTAAGAGTTCCAGCGTTCCCAAATCGTAGTTGCTCCTGCTTTTACTTCAAATAACCAGGATGGCATAGAATCATTCAATAACAAATCATAAGATACATCAGAGTATCCAATATCGGTTAAAACAGGTGTAATTACATTAGAACCTAAGAACCCTACCGACAACGTATTTTCACCATATTTGGCACGGATGCTACTTGGATCTGGATCTTCATTTTTAATGTTCTTCACCAGCAAACGAATTGCTTCGTTTTTCATTTCATCATCAGTATAATAGCCCAATTTTAACATCCACAACAATGCAGTTTGGGAATTATCCTCATATTTTCCACCTTTGTTTTGCATTACTGGGCTACCAGTTCCAGATTTAATCACCAATTTATCTGCTGGTTTGTTATCGGTTGCAAAACGTCCAATGGTAGTCCAATCGGTACCATTTGAAGAAACTTCAATCGTATAATCTTTTGGATAGTTTACACAAACACCTGTCTCCATGGATTTATCATAGTTACGGCAAGTAATACCAATCTGGTTAAAGGTTTGTTCCTGACCTAAATCAACTGTAACTGTAATTGGATTTCCAGTGAGAGTATTTCCACCGTTATTCACAGAAGAATAACCAGTTTCTGTGTTGCCATCGGTTAAATAAGCATTCCCCCAAGAAGTACCCCAATCAAAGGTGTTGGAAGCTTCTACTGATTTACCAAGAGCATAGTTCTCTCCACCATCTTTGGATACATTGAGTTCCATCATTTGTAGGCGGTATTCATTATCATCCGAAGTACCTGGTCCTGTTCTGGAAACAGTAAACCGTACATACTTAGCTGTAGTTTCATTAAAGGTATTGGTAATGATATTGCTAGTACCAGGATTATCTGTAGTTGGTTGTTCAAAAATAGTAGGATCTAATTGTGGCTCATCATTAAAAGAAACATGAGTATTTAAAAAGGTTTGTTTCAAATTTTCGAAACGTTCGCTATAATAGCTTTGTTTTTCAGCATCTCCTAAAATACCTGCCATTTGTTCCATTAACTGGGTAACATAACCATAATAGTAATCCGCGATTACTTCATATCCTGTTCCCTGGAATGCAAGCCAGTCACCAAAGCCATTTCTCTGGATAGCCGGTGCCTGATAGGCAGCTCTTTCATTATTTTTCAACCAATCCATATAGTGGTTCATTTCTTCCCAATTGGTTTCTAAAATAGAACGGTCACCTGTTTGCTGATACAGTATCCATGGATAAATCACCTGGATATCACTCCATCCAGAAGCCCAATGGTTAAACCATTCCCATTGGGAGGTAACCGCACCAGGATATCCTTGCTTCATTGTGAGTTCAGAAAGCATATCTTGATAACCAATCATAAAAGATGCGGCATCAAAATTGTAGATACCAGTTTGAGCAAATACTTGAGCATCCCCTGTCCAACCTTTTCTTTCATCACGTTGTGGGCAGTCAGTTGGGATGGTGAAGTAGTTGCTCAACTGTCCATATAAAGCGTTTAAGAATAGGCGGTTAACGTCTTCGTTATTAGTTGTAATATGTCCAGTTTGTTCACTAACCGAAGAAAGTGCTCTGGAACGCATGGAATAAATGGTTACATCCTCCGTTGCGGTAATTTGGACATACTGGTAACCGAAGAAAGACATCTTGGTCTGATAAGTTTCTATCGCATTGGTGGCAAAGGTATAATGTGCTTCTGAGCGTGCGGAACGCAAACTCTTGGTATATAAGGAACCTTTTGGACCATTTGCCTGGAAAGCTCCATTTCCCACAGAACTGCCGTCATTGAGCATTTCCGCAAACTTCATGCTTACAGTTGCTCCTGGAACAGACTGGAAGCTGATTTCAGGAATCGCAGTCATATTCTGTCCAATATTCACAATCATGGTCTGACCTTTTTTCAGGGTAATGCCATTTTCAAAAATTGGTTGTCCTTCTGGCACCTGTACAAAACCATTCTGATACAGTTCATCCTCAGAAAGTTGATATGCATAATAGTTATCTACTGCAATTTCCCCACCTTCGTATTGAGACTCAGCTGCTTCTCCTGTATACAAGGTAGCAGAAATTGGCTGATGCTCAAACGCATCTACAATTTGTCCAGAATCACCGCGGCTGGCAACAATTTGCCCAGGATATTCTGTTGTAGTAATGCCAGTTGTTTGCAAGAAAGAATTCTCTACACGGCCAGCATCGTAATCTGTTACAACATCTTTCCAACTTTGCCCATCATCTGAAACCTGGATGGAGTAAACCTTAGCGTAGTTTGGACAAACCCCGTTGGTAACAGAGGCAATACCAGTACGGCAATACAGTTTTAAACTTGCCAATTCAGTTGGTTGATCAAAGGTAAAATCCACTGTTAAAGGTGGATCTGAATGGAAGGATTCCAATCCTTCTGTTCCGAGGATAGCGGAAGTATAACCATAGTCTGTTTTAGTTCCATCGTCACCATCTGTCATATTGGCGACATTCCATTGATCCCCTACTTCCTGGTTGCTGCTCACTATTGCAAGCTTGCCTTTTACAACATTGTTGCCTGTAGTATCCAGGGCTTCCAGTTCCATAATCTGCAAACGGTTTTCTTTATCGTTGCTGGTTGCTGGGCCGGTTTCTGAAACTGAAAGGCGGAGGTGTTTGGTAGTTACAGGAGCAAATGTATTCGTGAGAATATGGCTATCTGTCTGTTCTTTAGAACCGGAAGAAAGCCAGTTACTATCATCGTAACCCACATTTTTATAATCTCCTAAAGCTGCTTCTTTACGAGCGTCATAATCTTCCCCATAAAAAACGCCGTTTACAGTAATCGGGCCATCCAATGTCCCTTTCCAATCCTCTGTATTGGTAACAATTTTTTTCTGTTGCTGGTTGCCATCTTTATCGGTATAATTGATTACCATCATGGCTTTTACTGCTGGCTGTCCAGAAGTGCTTCCCATAGCGCCATCGCCTTTTCCATCGTTCCAACCAGTGCCAGCCAAAATAGAAAGTGCGAATGGAGCATCATCGTTTAAATACGAGGTAACATCATAGGTTTCATATCCAATCGTGGTAGTCCCATTTCCATAACCAGGGTTCATATGGTGGTATGTAGTGGTTCCATCTTTATTTATTTTCCCTACTTGTTCTCCATTGATGTATGCTTCATACACACCAATCGCAGTAATATACAAACGGGCGGAGTCTACAGTACCATCCACTGTTTGCTCTGTGCGAAAAATAGGTGCTGCGGAACTTACTGGAAGTTGGATAAACTCTGCGGCATTCCAATCCTGTTCATTGGTAACACCTGTTTCAAAATAAGCTGGGTCAGAAACATATGTTTTACCTTGTTCGTCCCAAACAGTTACCACCCAATTGTAGCCTGTAGCGGCATCTAACGGTTCTCCGTTATAGAGAATCCCAGTAGAAACGCCATCGTCTACTTTACCGGTTGTCCAAATTGCTTTGGAGCTATCACTAGCTTTATAAAGGTTGATTTCATATGCAGCCTGTTGCTGACCAATCAGGTTGGATTCCATTCTCCAGCCAAAACGCAGGGAATCCGTATCAATCCCAATTGGATTTTCACGGTAGTTGGTGGTAGTATCCACAATGCTGGTTAGCGCAACACTGTAGTTGGCACCTGCTGCGTTTGCAACAGTTGGTACCGCAACCGTTGCCATTAAACAGGATGCAACAATGCATGCCGCCAACTTTTTTACAAATTTTGAGTTCAATTTCCTCTCCTCCATTTTTAAATATTTATAACCTTAGGTTTTTTAATTGATCTTAAATCCCCTATTGTTACCCTCCAAATACGCCCTTTATCAGCATAAAAACTATATACAAATAGTATGCTTTATCGTTCTATAGAAAAACAGGAGAAAAAGCCTTATTTTCTATAGAATTTTTTACTAAATTTGATATGAAAGATAAAGTATAATTTTACATAATTTCTTATTGAAATCTTATATTTTTTAGTATATCATAGTAATAAACAAATAGATATGTCGTATTTTTTCTATTTTTATGTTCTAATCAATACAAAACATAGCAATTTATTAAAACAGAAGAAAAGGAAACCATGTAAAAATGTACGATTGCTTAAAACAGGAAGTAGAACAGCTAATTGCTGCCATGAATCAAAACCCTACTCATATCCTGCGGTGGAGAAAACAAGAAGAAGAACTAAAAAAAACACCCGAACTTTATTTGGAACACAAAAATATTTATTCCGAAGAATTTGTATTCCAACCAGAAGAAGACATTATGGTGTACCCTGATTTTCCTTATACAGGCTATCCTGTAACTGACTTGGAAGAACAAAAAAAGTTTGAACAGACCTATTTCCATCGTCACGAATTTTTTGAGCTTTTTTATATTTATGAAGGAACATGCTATTGCTACTTTAACGAAAAAGAATATGTATTGGAAAAAGGTTCCGCATGGATTTTTAATACCCAATGTCGCCATGCAATTGTTGTCCCCAATGATGGAAGCCTGCTAGTTAATATCATTGTCCGTAAATCCACCTTTATCGCCACTATGCTAAACATCATCCAGCAAAACGACCTATTTTTAGAGTTTTTCTTGAACTCTATTTACAGTAACCAGGATCAGCCACGTTATATGAAGTTCAATATCCATCCTGGCGACATGGCTGAGTTTTATATCTTTAATATCATACGGGAGTATTACCAAAAATCAAGGTATAGTCAGAGCGCGATGAAGCTCTCTTTTTCATCGCTGTTAATCGAACTATCTAGGCTGTATTACGAAACTCACCACTTAATTAAAAATGATGTAAAACCGAATATTGTGGAGATTATTTCTTATATCAGTGACCATTTTTCAACTGTCACATTAAAATCTCTCTCTGAGCATTTTCATTATTCCACAGCATATCTTTCCCGCTGCATTTCCAACTACACAAATATGACTTTTTCAGAATATGTGAATCAATATAAAATGGATAAAGCACGCTATTTATTAAAAAACTCCGAGCTCCCTATTGATCAAATTGCCCATCTGCTGGGATATCATCAAAGAAGTTCCTTTGAAAAAGAATTTAAAAAACTGGCGGGTAAGACCCCAAGCCAATACCGTAAAATTTTTTCCGATACGTACCTATAAAAGCGGAAATTGCGGTGATTTAAGTGCCACAAAGGCGATTGTTCAACTCAAAATTATTTTCATACTAGCAAATATGACATACCAATCTACGTATTCTTGCGATATTTTCATGGTTTTTAAGTTTTAAGTAATCATAATTTTTGGATATCCCATCTAACTTATTTATCAAAATAAGTACAACAAAAATAAGGCTCAAAATTGAGCCTTATTTTTATTTAGAAAATGTTTTTATTTGCGTTTTTTGAAAACGGTAAGAATAGTTGTTCCAGCAATCCCTGCAAATACAACACCAAACAATACATTGGTATCGCCTGTTTGTGGAATAGAAGGATTAACCGGATTGGTTGGATCAACTGGATTTGGACTAATTGCCGGTTGAATTGCCACTACTTTATACGGGGAAATTGTAGTTGTACCAATAATCCCATATTCTTTTGGATCGCCATTTGTTCCAACAGCGTTCTGTAAAGAAGAAGCTACCACTACAGTCAAAGTATTTTCCCCTTCTTTTAAATAACCACCCAAATCAATTTCTTTGGTTACCTGGTTTGCGGCAGGCAATTTCTCTCCATTTAAATATACTTGAAAGGTTTCCCCAATTGCTTCAAAGGAAAGGGTTGCTCCATATCGCTCCACATTCTTCATGGTAAAGGTTGTAGTATAGGTCCCAATACCGGAAACATCTTTGCCTACTTCTGGAATCTCACTCCAAGCTACTGCCTCTGTCTGATCATGGTAGATGATATCTTTTGCAGTTACTGCCGCATCATTTGGATCTCCTGATGTCCAACTTTCTACCTGTAAATCCCATTCATGAATTGGAGTGGATGCAGGAACATCAGTACATTCTTCGCTATACAATTTTCCATCATTTGTTTGTACTGAATAACTTCCATTTTGCTCAATATGGGCAACTAAAACACCGTCCTGGTAAGTAACAGCGGTATTGCTATCTACAGCATGGACATCATATCCTGTTCCAAAAGCAGAACCAATCCCAAACAGAATGGCATCATTGCCCGCTAATGTAATTGTAGTTGTAACAGTAGAACCATCCGTGGTATAGTTTGCAAGTGGAAGAATTTCCCCTGTCCAAGTATCTAGGACAAATGGTGCTCCATCTCCTTGCATCGTTACGGTTACAGACCGTTCTTCTTCTGATGTATTATAGAAGAAATAAATTTCCCCATCTTCCATAGAACGATGGATTGGCAAAATAGAGGTATCCTGTTCCGCTTTGTCTGCGGATGGAACAACCCCCAATTGAGCCAAGGCGTTCCCTACCTTTTCAGTGGAGTCCACATGTATTACATTTTCTTTTTCCAGTAAAGTGTCCATCAATGCAGTAATCTCTGTATTATCCTCTGTATAAGAAGTAGAGATACATGGCAGCTGGTTCGCAAATACTAACGCAAGGCCATTATCTGCAAATTCCACCAATTTTTTCATGGCATCTACTGAGATAGCGGTTTCATTATCAATGACCATTGCCTTGTAAGCTGGTCCATTTTCATTTAAAACGCCATTTGTAACTTTGGCAGAATCCATTGTTAACAATCCTGGAGTAAATAGTTGATAAGAATATCCTTGCGCTGTAATAGAACTACCGTCATAGAAAGGTCCACCGCCCTGAGCATTTCCTAAGCTTTCATATACAGCTACATCAGTTTTTTGAACTCCCTGCTGCAACGCATATTGGGTACGACGAAGATTTCCAGATAATTCATCAATCTGAGTCCATTGTGGATCACGGGAACTCCAAGTACCAGAACAGGAATTTCCAAAAGCATTAAAACCTGGCCATTGGGACTCTGGAGAATACATATAACTATAACCATGGAATACCAATGAGTTGACGCCAGCGGAATAATCTTTGTACGCTGCTTTCATCATATCATCCCAAGCATATCCATAAGCTCCGCCTACGCTAAAGCTTGCACCAAATTCAGAAGTCAGCATAGAGGTGGTTCCTCCCATATCCCTGCCGGCTGCCAACATACTAAATCCGTCGAACTGGTCTGAAAATCCAATTGTTTCCCCTTCTGGAACAGTAACATTGGCAGCGCATAAGCCTGTATCAATACTGCCTCCATAAGTCTGGGTACGGAACCCCATGCCAAAGGTTTGTTCTGCCCATTCCTTGATGGTTGCGATATGCTGGTTTAAATAACAGCTCGCCCAGGAATCGATCATATCCGCGCGGATACGGTTGTATTTGTATTCTGCATCATTGGCAATAACAAATGGCGCAGTGGATTCCAAATCAATCCCAGTACTATTCCGTTCGGAAGAATGCCCATTGGATGGAATCCCTAGTGTATATGGTAGAACATCCATCATATCATAGCCACAATTCTGGTTGAAAGTATCTACTAAACTGGAAGTCCAAATATTTTTTGCACTATAGCTAAAATTGTCTTCAAAGAAATTCCCGCCTACTTCTTTTAGCAACTGGGTAATTTCATCATCCATAACATGTTCCTCAAAATATCGGATAAATTCTTCCACACCAGCGGTATTATACATATCCAAACAATAGCCAGTATATCCTGTATCCGGATTGTTATAAGTGCTGTATTTAATCGTTGCGCCGGTGGAATGCTCATAGACTTCCATCACTACGTATTGATCATCTGGAGCGGTAAAATGATATTTTCCATTTTCATCTGGTTCCAAACGGGTTAAGGTGCTGTCATCAACCGCATATTGCGTCCATGTGGTTGTGGTAATATTATCGCCATAACCAGATGTTTTACTGCATTCCTTGGTACTCTCAAATTTTGCGGCATATACACCCAACAAATTAACAGAAGCGTCACTCTGTGTGATTTCTACATAATCCCTCTGCAAATCCGTGTATTCCTGCCCCGCTTTTAATTCAGTTACTGAGTAAACAGCTTCTTTCATCACAGCGTCGCTTTCTAAGCCAACTTCATCCGAAGCGGCAGGCCAATGGGGTCCCATGGTAACATCTACTGTCATTCCATATTTTTTCGCAGATTTCAATACCTGGCGCAGGGTTTCTTTCCAATAAGAGCTCCCAAACAGGTAACTTTCAGTTCCATCTCCTTGTTCTAAAGTCTCGTATTCGCTATCGGTTAAGTGTTCATACACATTCGCTACTTCTACTGTACTATACCCCGCATCGGACAGTTCCTTCATTTCACGGTCAATCTCCTGCAATAGTTCAGGAGAGGACGCTGGATAACCGGATGGAATCCAATACCTTACCTTTAACATCGAATTTTCTTCTAATGGATTGGCAAATGTAGTGGCAAAATTGGACTGTTGTGCCGATACTGGTATCGTAGTAGAAATACAAGTAGCTACCATAGCAACAGACAACAAAGCCGCCAACATTTTACGTATGCGTTTCATTCTTTTTTTCCTCCTAAATTTAGAATATAGTAGCAATTATTTTTTGTTGCTATAATTTATTTTAGCAAAAACAACCAATTTATTTTAGTGGATTTTTTATGTTATTTTTGGCTTTTTTTAAGGTGTTGTTCTGTTTTCGATATTGGTTAGGAGAAACTCCATATTTTTGTTTAAATACACGGTAAAAATGGCTAACATCTGTATAGCCTACAAGTTCAACTACCTGGTCAATTGGCAATGAAGAATAGCCAAGATACCGGCAGGCGTATTGTAAGCGGATTTCCTGTAACAAGGTAGAAAATTTTTTTGGAATTGCTGTTGTATCAGTTTGGAAAGATAGCTTGGGGTATAATGAAAAAATTCCGCCATTGAAGACAATGTAGCTGTACTGTAATTTTGTTCCAAATATGTTTCAATCTGCACCATCAAATGGTAAGAATCCGTCTCACCTAATTCTCTATTCTGCTGCTTATGCATTCTGGAAAGTCTTGAGAATAATTCTGTTAATTTGGATTTAATAATACTTTGATAAAACTCCTGCTGACCAAAATATTCCTCAATCATACTATGGATTAAGGAGATCAAAACATTATCGCATTCAAAAAAGAGGTAAGGCTTTTGCTGCCGTACATTATATAGGGAATCCAGAAAAAACCGGCAGACTGGTTCAGATTCCGAAAACATCTGCAAAAAAATATTTTCTATTAATTCCCTCTTAATTAAAAAATTAAAGACAATATCTTGATGGTTCACAGTATCACAGCAGTGTTTTGCCTGGGGGGAAAGCAAAACAAGAGTATTTTCTGGCTGCTTAATGGTATATCCTTCTATTGTATTATGAAATGCCCCACGATAAACATAGCTCATCTCAAAAAAATCGTGGTTATGTGGATACTCGTTTTCTTTATGGTATTTCTTTTCTTCCCATGGACATCCATGCATCATAATAAAAATTGGACTTCCAAACACAAACCATTCTTCATCTGGTATGGTGCTGTAACCATATTTTTTGTTTTGTTCTTCTGCTCTTTTGCGATTGTCAATTCCTCTGTCCGCCATTATCTTCTGATATTCCTGGATTTGTTTTTGTGCTGCCTGTAAGTAATCGTTAATATCCTGTATCACCTTTTACTCTCCTCCTTCCTTCTTATCATATCATAGAAAGTAAATGGATGGTAGGAGGGTTGGTTTGTCCAAATTTTGTTGTTTTGTTGATAATATATTTCACAAATTTAGTGGTTCACCTATTTAGCTTATTTCGCATATTTTAAATAGGTCTTATTTTCTATCTACATAGCAAAACGACATGATAAAAAACCAGAATTCTTTTATTTATGTACACTTATGGAGTAAGATAATCAAAAGTACCCTGTTTCACAGGAATAAAAACGATTCCTATGGAACAGGGTTTTCTTATACAATAAATATCCCCCGGCATAGCCGGGGGTTTTACAGATGCGCCTGTAAGGCTCTGTTACTAGCAGCGCCCCCAGGCGCTTTTTACGTCCTGACACCTGCGAATGGATTGTTACTTGCTACCCGTAAACGGGTCCATGTATTCTTTCAATGTTAGTTGGTCATGTAATTGGTCTTCTTTCAGCTGATTTTGTATATACTCTGTTATCTTTTTATTATTCTTCCCTACTGTATCTACATAGTATCCCCTGCACCAAAAGCTTCGGTTTTTTCCTTTCAAATATCCCATGAATCCTGATACACTTTCTTTTGGTGGTATTTCTACCAGCATGTGTATATGATTTGGGCACACTTCCGCCTCTATTATCGTTATCCCTTTCCATTCGCACAATTCCCTTAATATTTTCCCCACTTCTACTCTGTGCTCTCCATAGAAAATTTGCCTTCTGTATTTTGGCGCAAAGACTATGTGATATTTGCAATTCCATGTTGTGTGTGCTAAACTTTTATTGTCATTCATCTCGAATGTCCTCCTTTTGGTTTTTTGTGCAGTTGTCAGGCCGCACTTATATTTTACCAAAAGGAGTTTTTTTTGCATACTCACCGCTAAAGCTTTTGGGAACCCCCGACACAGTCGGGTGGTTTCTTATACAAAAATAAAAAACTGCCTAATGTGAAATTTCACATTAGGCAGTTTTTTCATTTAATGATCATCTGCTGGATCGGGATAAATCAACTGGCAGCCATCCTGTTCAAACTGCTCCATATAATTCTGCGGAGGTTTTTGGTCAGTAATAATATAATCCAGTTTTTTAATATCACATGTCTTACTAAAAAACCGGTTTCCAAATTTGGTATGGTCACACAGTAAAACTTTGATTTCCGCTCGGTCTAACATTGCATCTTTATATCTAGACTGCCCTACAGTCGCCTCAGTAACACCATCTAACGTAAGGCCAGTACAGGAAATAAACGCAATATTGGCATAAAATCGAAAAATATCATCTATAGTATCGCTTCCTGTTGTGCTCCCAGATTGTACTTCTATTTTTCCAGATGGAAAAAAGATATCCCAATTTGTCTGTTGGGAAAGCAACAATGCACAATTTAAACCATTGGTAATCACAGTTAATCCACAAATATGTAACAAACTGGATGCAGCATAATAAACGGTACTGCTACAATCTAAAAATACAGTACTACAATCCTTTACTAAGGTTGCAGCTAACTCGCCAATTCTACGTTTTCCATATATATTTTTGTTTTGCCGGATCGAAGCAGCTGGCTCGTTGCTATCGCTTTCGTATAAAACAGCTCCCCCATGCACTCTCCTGATTAAATGGCATTTTTCTAGGGTCGATAAATCTCGACGTATGGTAGCAGGGCTAGCATATAGCAGTTCGCAAAGCTGTTGTACAGTAACCGCCTTTTTCTCTTGGATATAATCTAAAATTTGACGATAACGTTGTGTTAAGACCAATGAACTTCCTCCTTAAATTTATTCCCTCTCTTTTCATTAAAACGATCAATTTGTTATGTAGAAAATAGTACTCATGATACAAGACGGTTTATAGTTGTAAAATTGACATTCTCAATCAACTATCCTATTTTATCCTGATATGCCATTACATAATTAGATAAAACGGCCAATTATACTGGTTACATTCACTATTTTGTACCAATTCGTCCCAAACTTATATCCTTATTATATAATTTAATGTAATATTTGTCAAATAAAATCATAAAAATATTACACAAAATTACGCTAATATTTTTTGTTATCTTTTTTGAAAAGCAGCCCTTCCCTTGCATACTATTACAACTTTTTACATAAATATGAATAAATGCAAACTGACAGGAAAGGGTGAAACCATGTGAACATCAATACAGATGACAGATGCGTCCTGCTAGGAAGATATATCGCCGAACATCGGGCAACAGTACGCACAACGGCAAAAGTATTTGGAATCAGTAAAAGTACCGTACATAAAGATGTATCTGAAAATTTAAAAAAGGTAAATCCACAACTATATAAGCAAGTGAAAAAAATCCTAGAAATCAATAAACAGGAACGGCACATTCGAGGAGGCATAGCTACCCGTAAAAAATATAAGGGAGTTTAATAAAATACCCTACTATAAAAATTCTAATATTGTATTTTTTTGACAAAAAGGTCAAATCAATGAAAAAACAAAAACAGGTATCAGTTAAATCAATCTGATACCTGTTTTTTATTAAGATAAGCTGCTATTTTGTGATTCGTATTTCCGATAAGTACATCTTAATAAAATATAAGCTACAACTGTAGCGATACATTCCGATATTGGGAAAGAAATCCAGATTCCTAAAGGCCCTATCCATTGGGATAACAGAAATCCTAGTGGAATAATAATCACAAATTGACGTAATAACGAAATAGTAAGAGACTCTTTTCCTTTTCCCAAAGCTTCAAAAGTACCAGAATATACCACCCCAACAGAAGAAACAAGAAATCCAAGGCTGATTACTTGCAACGCAACCACACCATATTCGATTAGTTTTGAATCGGAATTAAAAATAGTTAAAATCTGTTGTGGAAAAGCCAATGCCCCTATTGTTCCAATCAGCATAATAACGGCAACAATCAACAAACTGTAATTGACGGTTTTCTTGACACGATGGATTTCTCCTGCGCCATAATTATAGCTAACAATTGGACGCATCCCCTGTACAACACCGCTAGCAGGCATATAAATAAACGTTTGCAATTTAAAATAAATCCCCAATACAGCAACATATACTTGGTTAAACTGCGCCAAAATCCCATTTAATATTCCCACCAAAACCGATGGCAATGCCAACATAATCGAAGAAGGAATCCCTACAAAATAAATCTGTTTTATAATCGCTTTGTCAAAACACAGATATTTTCTATGAATTTGCACACTAATTCTTTTCTTTTTATAAACTATAATATATAAAAAGAAAGCGCAAATTTGCCCAATAACAGTAGCAACTGCAGCACCAGCTACTTCCATTTTAAGCACAAAAATAAAAATTGGATCTAAAATAATATTGATAATACATCCACTTCCCATTAAAAGCATGGTAGTTGTCATATCCCCAATTGCCTGGAAAGTCTTTTCCATCGCAATTTGCAGTAATTGCCCAAAGGAGCAACATAATACAATATAGGTATACTGGCTTGCCCATTGCATAGTTTGGGCATCTTTTGTAAACATACTTAAAAATGGATGGGTAATCAATAAGCCAAAAATAACAAATAAGACACAATGGATTAGTGATAAAAACATTCCAATTGTCGCGGCCTTATTGGCATTCTCATATTTTTTCGCTCCCAGGTTTATCGCGATGGCTGAGTTAATCCCCACACCAATACCAACTGAGACAGAAAGTAGTGCATTTTGTAAAGGAAACGCCAGCGAAACAGCTGTTAAGGCATCCGTCCCTAGCTTTGCTACATAAATACTATCCACAATATTATACAATGATTGGATAAACATGGAGAGCATCATCGGAACTGCCATAGAAACTAACATTCGAAAAACAGGCTTTGTCCGCATAAATTCCTGTTTTGTATCCACCAAATCAACATCCTTTCTTCTATAACCACTCAATAAAAAAGCCATATGTTTCCCTGTATCTTCAGGCATACATATGGTCTTTTATAATAATATTACTATAAAGATTGAAAAAGGTCAAGTAATTGGTTATAATGATATAAATAAAAATTTATTTGGTATACTATAACATGTCTTATAAACCGTTACAGATTATTGATAAAAAGGCTACAGCTTGGTCAGTTTTCCGCAAAGAACCCGTTATATCCATCTGATATTATTATAATATGATAAAAGAGATAGGAGGAACCATCGTGAGTCAATATCCTAGCCGTCCCCCAAAGAAAAAGAAAAAAAATAATAGCTCTAAAATTTTTTGGCCTATTGCAATGGTCATTACTGTTTGCGTCGCCGTATATTTTATTGGGGCCAACTATCTAATTCATAATTTAGACCAAAAATTGGATATCCAAACATCCAGCCAGTCCTCCCAAAATGACCAATCATCCAAGACACAACAATCGGAATCCAATTCTACCAAAGATACCCAAGATTGGAAGCTGACTCTCGTAAACCAAAACAATTTAATTCCAGAAAACTATACAATAGAAGTAACCGAATTAAATAATGGACAAGCTATTGATAAACGCGCCTACCCTTATTTACAGGAAATGATGGACGATGCTCGAGCAGCGGGATTATCCCCTATCATCTGTTCTTCCTACCGCAGTATGGAAAAGCAAACCCGACTGTTTGACGAACAGGTAAAAGGCTTACAAAACCAAGGAAAAGATTATGTAGACGCAGTAGCGGAAGCGAAAACAGCTGTTGCCTATCCTGGCACCAGTGAACATCAATTGGGGTTAGCGGTAGATATTGTTTCAGAAGATTATCAATTATTGGATGAAAAGCAGGAAGAAACCCCAGAATATATCTGGCTATCCAAAAATTGCAGTAAATATGGGTTTATTGTCCGGTATCCAAACGGAAAAACTGATATTACAGGCGTTATTTATGAGCCATGGCACTTCCGTTATGTTGGAAAAGAAGCTGCACAGGAAATTATGAGCAAAGGAATCTGCTTAGAAGAATACTTGGAAGGTTCCTCTTCTTCCAGCTCAGCGAAAAGCTAACTATGCTCTGGTTTTAAACGAAAAATAAAAGAAGATGATTGCATGGAACTTGAAATTAGAAAACTGAGAAAAAAGGACGCTAAAAAAGCGATTGAATTTGCTATTGTGGGTATGCATTTTAATTGGTACATGGACAACAAATTATTACTAAATTTGTATGGACGATACTTTTGGTATTTAGAAGTGACCCGTGCCACACAGATCATTGCTGTATACGCAGGAGACCAATTAGCTGGGATATTGCTTGCGGAAATAAAAGGAGAACACAAAAAATACTCTTCATTTTGGAAATCGTGTTATATTAAGGCCTTCCATCTTTTACAAAATCTTTTTGTAAAAGGCGGTGTGGATGTTTATGATCAGGCAAATAAAGAAATGTTTTTGCAGTATTGCCATAATAACAATCCAGATGGTGAGATTATCTTCCTGGCGGCAAACCCGAACATAAAAGCCAAAGGTATTGGTAGCATTCTACTCGCTGAATTAGAACGCAGGGAAAAAGGGAAAAAATTATATTTATATACTGACAACGCCTGCACTTATCAATTTTATGAACACAGAGGATTTGAATGTGTTGGAAAAAAACAAATTGTGTTAAAATTAGGATACAAAAGGGTACCACTCCAATGTTTTTTATATAGTAAAACTATTGGTAAATAGTTGAAAAAGTAATACCTGTTTTTTAAGATTTAAAAGCTATAACAGGTGTTACTTTTTATTTAGGTATATATATTATAATTTCAATTTATATGATTTAGTAGAGAAATCAGCGTTTTAATGAAAATAAGTAAAATTTAAATTATCAATATCCAATATTTTATTCTATGTTTCTCTTTATGATAAAATAATGTAATTTATCCTTTTTAACATCAAAAATAGGAGCCATTATTGACATTGCTATATCATAGTGATATGATATGTTTAAGAGAAAAATTAGTTTTCCTCTTAGAATAATGATTTTATTTGAAAAATTAGAAAGAAGGCATTTGTTTATGTTAAACCAAAAAGTAGTAGCATTATTAAATGACCAGGTGAATAAAGAGTTTTTTTCCGCTTATTTGTACTTAGATTTTTCTAATTTTTATGAGGATAAAGGATTAGAAGGATTTGCTAATTGGTATAAAGTACAGGCACAAGAAGAAAGAGACCATGCCATGCTGTTTTATCAATACCTGCAGAATAACAACGAAAAGGTTCAATTAGAGGCAATTGCGAAGCCCGATCAAACTTTAGTTGAATTAATGGATCCATTAAAAGCAGGATTACAACATGAAGAATATGTAACAGGTTTAATTTACAATATATACGCTGCGGCGCAAGAGGTACATGATTTCCGCACCATGCAGTTTTTAGATTGGTTTATTAAAGAACAAGGCGAAGAAGAAACCAATGCCCATGATTTAATTACAAAAATGGATTTATTTGGAAATGATCCAAAAAGCCTTTATATGCTGGATAATGAATTAAAATCCCGTGTATACGCAGCGCCTTCCTTGGTATTATAAAAAAATTTTTGAAAGTATAATAGAAAAGAGGCGATTATGAATACTGCGATTACATGGGCTGCTATCGGCACAGGTTTTACCTTTTTAATGACAACATTAGGTTCGGCATTGGTATTTTTCTTTAAAAACGCAATTAATCCTAAAATACAACGGATTTTTCTTGGTTTTGCCGCTGGAGTAATGATAGCGGCATCTGTATGGAGTTTGTTAATACCCGCAATTGATCAAGCGGAAGCTTCGGGTGTTCCCGGCTGGCTACCTGCTGCTGGTGGTTTTATTTTAGGAATTGCCTTTTTAATGTTAATGGATACCTTGCTTCCTCATCTACATCCAGGCTCTGTTTCTCCAGAGGGGCATTCTTCTTCCTGGAAAAGAACCACCTTGTTGGTAATGGCAGTTACTTTACATAATATTCCAGAAGGAATGGCTGTTGGATTATCCTTTGCGTTAGCCGCACAAAATGATCCTTCCGCTTCCATTTCAGCAGCAATGGCCTTAGCCTTGGGAATTGGAATTCAAAATTTTCCAGAAGGCGCCGCCATTTCGTTACCGTTACGTCAGGAAGGAGTTTCTAGAATCAGGTCATTTGTATACGGAAGCCTATCCGGCATTGTAGAACCGATTTTCGGAATCTTAGTTGTGTTGGTAGCGGGATTTTTACAGCCTGTTATGCCTTGGTTATTAAGCTTTGCAGCCGGTGCAATGGTATATGTTGTTGTAGAAGAATTGATTCCCGAAGCGCATTTGGGAGAACACTCCAATGTTGGAACCCTAGGTGTTATGGGTGGATTCCTTGTGATGATGATTTTAGATGTTGCGTTGGGATAATAAATTTTAATAACAGAAAAACACCTTACTATTTTATCGTAAGGTGTTTTTTTATTACAAAAATTTATTCTGTAAGTTCTAACTGCCCTAACTCCTGTTCATAAAAGTGAATTTGCTCTAATAAAGTTTGATGTTGCGCCAAAAAATCTGCCTGTTGGGAAAGGGTTGGTAAATAAAAAATTTGATTTTGAATCATAGATTGGGTAATGTATTGTTGTCCTCCACCACGTCTTTTGTTTTGAAAATGGGCGGAGTACAATAACAAAAAAAGGAAATCCGGTATCACTTTTTCTCGGTCTGGTTCTACCCAAATGGCATTATTGGAAAGGAATCCTGGCTGCCAAGTCCAATACACGTTTCCACAAAAGTTCCCTACACGACCGATAACAATTCCGGTACTTTGCGGAATATTACAAGTATTTGTACTGCCATAGATCCCACCAGCGCCATAGCAGGGATATTTTCCATTTTTATGGTCAGTAGGACATAAATCCCCTGTTTTTAAATGGGCTAGTGATTTTCCCATTTCTTTGGTAGGCTGGATATACCCACAATAGAGCAACAATTCACATTCTAAAAGGCCATAGCCAGTTTGAATTAATTTTTTCAATTGGCCTTTTCTGGTGGAAACACACTTGGCAGTATTGAAGATACTGGTTTGACCGTAATGATCTTCGTATAAACGAGAATCCTGATTTTTTTGTAGTTCGCTCCATAATGCGTGTAAAGATTTTTTTCGGGATGGAATTTCCTCAAAGTCAAACGATTTTGAAGGGATATACTCTTCTGGGAGAAAACAATATTGGTGTTCTTCTAATTCTTGTTGTTCTAATTGCCAGTTTGGTTCCGAAGAACGATATAATTTGAGAAAACTGTTTATATTCTTTTTATTACGGAAATCGTATAACGAAATCTTCTTAGCTGGCGCTGTTTTGGAAAAATATAAAACAGAAGTAAAAATTTCAGAAGTAGAAAGGATTGATTTCGGCAATAAAATGATAGATTGCAAATGGTGATTTAACGAAATATTTTTTCTAAGCTGGATATTATCAGAAGATTGACGCCCTAAAAATCCGTTGGGGAGAAAAGCAGTACAGAATCCACCCTCTTTTAGACAATTTAACGCATGAGATAAAAACAGATTTTCCAAACGTTCTTTCTTTTTTTCAATATTAGAATAACCAAATGGAGGGTTTAACATAACGTAATCAAAAGTTTCTGTTACGCCTTGCATCCATTCTGTTAAAGGGATGTTTTTGATTTCCAGTTGATCCGATTTCATATTGCAACAAAAAATTGTTTCCGTTTTTGGATTCCAGCTTTCTATCCTCATCTCAGTACCTTGCTCTAACTGCCTCCAATAAAATGAAGTTTGGGCTATTATTTTGTTAGTTCCGTAGTATGGATTTAAAATCTCTTTTATCGGATTTAATGGAAATAGTAGTAATTCCGTAACCTGCTCAGGAATATTTCCACAGAGGGCGTTCTCTTTATGATTCTGCTCTAAATAAGATGCATAGATAGCGGATAAATAATTTAAGTTCAAGTGACTCACCTCTGTACGATCTCAAAATTTATATCTATATATATTATATCTTATGATTTTGTTAGAATCAATAAATATATCATTTTAAAGTTTATATAAAACATAAATGTCGTTTTTTGTAGATTTCGATTCAAATTAATGGTATAATATAAATAAATAAAAAATAAAAAGTTGAAAAATTATAAAAAGAAGGTGCTATCAATGAAAAGAAAGCAACATAGAATTATAGCCTTTATTTTGGCTTTTATCACGGTAATACTCATGGGATGTTCTAGCACATCATATCACAACGATTTAACAGAAAAACCTGTTATTTACCTTTATCCTGAGGATATAACAGAAGTATCCGTCCAGTTAGAATACAGCGGTGAGTTAACCTGTAGCTATCCTCAATATCAAAATGGCTGGAATGTAACTGCTTATCCGGATGGGAAACTCATAAATCATTCGGATAAAAAGGAGTATTCCTATCTGTTTTGGGAAGGCGTTGACCAAATCCAATATGATATGAGGAAAGGATTTGTGGTTAAAGGAGAAGATACCGCTAATTTTTTAAGGGAAAAATTGGAGTATATAGGACTGACTCCCTCAGAATACAACGAGTTTATTGTGTATTGGCTCCCTAAAATGCAGGATAACCCCTATAATCTGATTACATTTCAGGGGGAAACTTACACGGAAAACGCCAAACTGAATATTACACCAGAACCAGACAGTATACTAAGGGTTTTTATGGTGTATCAACCATTGGAAAATCCTATTTTAGTGGAGGAACCAATCTTGCAACCTATGAAAAGACAAGGATTTACAGTGGTAGAATGGGGCGGTACAAGGATAGCATAGAAGGGATTGAGTTCACACTTTTTCACATGAATTCGTATATCGGAATAGATTAAAACAAGATCTATTTTGGAAAGGTGTGACCATATGAACCGGCGTATACCATTAGAAAAAGCTGCTAAACAGATTTGCATAGAAAATTCCAATCCACCATTTATTTTCCAGCTTCCACCTGAACAAGGAAGAAAAATTTTGGATAAAGTACAGGATACCCCTATATATAAATTTCCTGCTCATATTACAAAACTGGAAGTAAATGCTGGATATTGGGGAAAAATTAACGTTTACCTTATTGTGCCTGAGGAACTTTTGGATCCCGCAAATGTCATTTTATATTTACATGGCGCTGGATGGGTATTTGGCAATCTACATACTCATGAAAAACTCGTGCGGGAATTAGCAGCACGAACCCGTTCAGTTGTTGTGTTTCCAGAATACAATCGAGCCCCTGAAGCGAAATATCCAATTGCCATAGAGCAATGCTATGCTACCTTATGCCAATTAACCCAAATTACGGAACAGGTTCATATCAAGATGAACCCTAATACACTGACTGTAGCTGGAGATAGCGCAGGAGGAAATTTAGCTATTGCTATGACAATCTTAGCAAAGCGACGGAACGGTCCAAAGATACAAAAACAACTATTGTATTACCCGGTGACAAATGCCCGTTTCGATACTAGTACATATCAAAAATTTGCCTGTGGCTATTATCTTTACCGTACTGGTATGAAATGGTTTTGGAACCAATACGCAAATTTTGAATCAGACCGAAAAGAAACTACAGCATCCCCTTTACGATCGACTATTGCGGAATTGAAAGGCCTTCCAACCGCAATGATAATCAATGGGGAAGCAGATGTTTTGCGGGATGATGGCGAAGGATATGCGAAAAAACTTCGGATTGCCGGAGTAGAGGTAACCTCCATTCGGATACAGGGTACGATTCATGACTTTGTGATGTTAAATGCCTTGGACCAGACTGATGCCTGTCGCACCGCAATGGATGCGTCTACTGCTTGGATTAATCGGAAAAATTGTGAAAACAATTGAATTATGATTCTTATCTTAAGCCTTTTTTGCAAATGGACAAAAAGGGCTTTATTTTATAAAAATCACCAATGATATCCAAGGAGGAGTTCCATAAAAATTCCCAATTTCACTATTGAGCATAGCAAGCTGTCCATAGTCTAATAATGGAAAATTTCCAGCAGAGCAACGCTTCCTCCTCACAAGACATGTAACACACCTTAGCAGTGGATAATTAAACCGTAAAAACTAAAAAATATAGCTGGATAGAATCGTCTATCAAAAATTGCTTGCACTTTTTAACATTTAAGATTATAATAAACAGAGATAAAATTTTTGATTAAATAAAGATTATTATATCCAATTTTAAACATCATTGCCAGTGCGAATGGTAAGTAACCATAAAAAATACGTATTGTTCGCACTAGCTATAACTTGTAGCTTTGTGACTAACAAGTCGATTTATTTAGGTTAAAAGGAAAGTGGAAATAATCAAGTTCGCACTATAATGGCTGTGAACCCCCGAAAATCAAGGGCGCATTCATGCCGCAGTTACAATACACACCCGCCAGGGTACGGAAAACTGAAGTAAGTAAAGCAAATATGAACCAAAGTGGTTACAATACACACCCGCCAGGGTACGGAAACACAGGGATAGCCAACAGCTTACTAGCGCAATGTTGTTACAATACACACCCGCCAGGGTACGGAAACTTAGCCATTTTTCCTGTCTCCCAAAATGAGAGCGAGTTACAATACACACCCGCCAGGGTGCAGTCTCATTAGATTAGAGATACACCATCTCGAAAAGAAGCTTTTTAACCCTTTTTATCTCCACATTAAAAAGCTACTGATAAGTTTAAGATTAAGCCTTCCATGGATGACAGATCACATTTTAGGCAGCAAAAAAGCTGGTATTACGATTTTGTAATGCCAGCTTTTTTGCGTTGTCCATATAGATAATTGTTATGCCACTCCACCTTATACAATAACCCAAAATCGAACATAGACCTTTTTCCTACAAAATATAAAGGTAAGCTAAATGAAATATTCCTAGATTTTTATCGTGTTTTTTTATTGTAGTATCAATAAATGATTGAAAGTAAGGAAAAGTAAATTTATCTTTTGCTATAAAATTATACCAAGAAATCAATTCATTTCATTCTTTCTTATTGATGTATTCTTCTTTTAATATTGAAAAACACAGGTGGTCTTTTATATCAGTTGGGGAAACTTGCTCTGCCATACGTAAATACCCCTCATAATAAAATCCAGATTTCTCTAAAACACGTTTTGAAGCAGGATTATCTGGATAACAATTGGCAGAAATCAAATCCAATCCCATGACCGAAAAGCCGTAGTATAATACAGCCAGTACACTTTCCGTCATATAACCATTGCCCCAGTAAGTCTTACTTAGGGAATATCCTATCATCCTACTGTTCGGAAAATTCCGGCTTATATCCGGAACCAACCCAATCGTACCAATCAATTTATTCTTTTCCGGAAAGATAATCCCCCATACTGATTCCTGGTTTAAAAAAATTTTTTTCATAATTTTATAGCTCTCTTTTTTGCTTTGATGGGGTAGCCATCCGGCTTTTGGTCCTACTTCCGGTTGACTGCAATATTCATAAAAATCATCCAAATCTCCCTTTACCATTGGACGCAACAACAATCTTTTTGTACGTAATACAGCCATTAATTTCTCCTTTTTCCATCATTGTTTCATGATACTATTAGCAATCTCTTTCTTATCATCCTATTTTTACTATACAAAACAAAAAGGCATAGTTTTGCACCATACCTTTCCGATTATTTAAAAAAATGAATGGCTAATGAAGTTTGCGCATCCAGTTGCTGCTACTGCTCCATCAGCTGCCGCAGTAACTAACTGACGTACTTTTTTGGTACGAGTATCCCCTGCCACAAAAACGCCTGGAATATTGGTCTTACAATCTTCCCCTGCCACAATATAGCCATACTTGTCCATCTCAACCCAGCGGGAAAACATTCCATTGTTTGGTTGAGAACCAATTGCTACAAATACACCTACTACTGAAAGGGTTTCTTCCTGCCCTTTATGGGAAATCATTACCTGCTGCACTTGATCCGTTCCCGAAATCTTTGTAACTTCATATTCTAGATGGAATACAATATTATTGGTATTTTGTGCTTGCTGTACATACATAGGGCTTGCTTTGAACTGTTTGCTACGATGGATTAAATGTACAGTACGGCAAAATTTCGATAAATATAGAGCATCCTCTAAAGCGGTATTGCCACCCCCTACGACACACACGTCCTGTCCCTGAAAAAAGTTTCCGTCACAAATAGCACAATAGGAAACCCCTCTACCTTTCCATTCTTCTTCTCCAGAACAACCTAAATCCCGGTGTTTTGCTCCGGTTGCAATAATAACTGTTTTCGCATAATAAGTTTGAGTACCAGCAGTAATCGTTTTTATTCTCCCCAATAAATTAAGGTCGGAAATCTCTTCATAAATAATTTTTGCCCCTAAATTAGTTGCATGTTGGTATAGTTGGTTTGCAAACTCATACCCAGATATTTTTTCAATTCCAGGATAGTTTACAATATCCGGTGTATTAATAATTTGTCCTCCGTGCATCTGGTTTTCAACCACTAAAACGGAAAGGCCTGCACGCACACCATAAATAGCGGCAGAAAGCCCCGCTGTACCTGCTCCAATAATCACAATATCATAGTTAGAATTCAAAGTATATTCACCTCAGTTACGATTGATGTTTTTATAAAAAGATGTAGTTTGTCCAACATGTTAACGACATACTAAAAAATTGTAGAAGCCAAATAGTATTCAAAGCACCTTGTTCAATGGTATCGTGTTCATATTATAACAGCTTTACCATACACTAGAATCGCTTATATAGAAAGACATAGATTTGTATGAAACAAATTGTTACTTTATATTATACTACAAACAAACAAAAACAATCAAGAAAAATTTTAACTAGCCTTATGATACCAATATTTTTGCAAAAATAATCATATTATGTCGATAAAAAATAACTTGTGTAACTTTTTTCATTATGGTATAATAAATAATAATAATTACTAGTTTAAAAGAAGGTGGACATATGACAAAAAAAGACCGTGCGTTAAAAGCAGTGGAATTATTAAAACAACGGTATCCAGACGCTATTTGTTCCTTAACATACCAGCATCCTTATCAGCTCTTATTAGCAACCCGGCTTTCTGCCCAATGCACCGATGCAAGAGTAAATATTGTAACAAAAGATTTATTTGAACAATATCCCACCATGGAATCCATTGCTCAAGCGGATGTAAATGATATTATAGCGATTGTCAAACCCTGCGGATTGGGAAATACAAAAGGAAAAGATTTGGTAGGAATTTGTCAAAAATTAATCAGCGATTATCATGGCGAATTGCCCGATTCTATTGAAGAACTTACAAAATTACCAGGGGTAGGAAGAAAAACGGCAAACCTAATTATGGGGGATGTTTTCCATAAACCTGCTGTTGTAACCGATACCCATCTAATCCGTATTTCCAATCGTTTGGGGCTAGTTTCAGTAAAAGAACCAAAAAAGGTAGAAATGGAACTACGCAAAATACTGCCACCAGAGGAAAGCAGTGATTTTTGCCACCGTACAGTATTATTTGGGCGGGATGTTTGTAAAGCACGGGGACCAAAATGTGAAGGCTGTGACTTAGCCGAAATTTGTAAATCTGCTGGGAAAACAGGTTAAACTTGACAAATCATCCAAAAAAAGATAAACTAATAATTAGAAATCGGGGGTGCCATAGGGCTGAGAAGGAACTATTTCCTAACCCTTATACCTGATCTGGGTCATGCCAGCGTAGGGAGTATTATGCTGTAAAAATTCCAGCCTTTCTGCGTATTTGTAGAAAGGCTATTTTTATTGTTTTTTAATACAGCAAAATCTGTTCCGATTTCAAAAAATCATATGAACAGGAGAATTACTATGAAAAAACTCTTTTCTGTCAAATTAACTGTTAAAAATATGGCTTATATGGCGCTACTTTTAGCAATGCAAGTAGTGCTAACCTATGTAGACAATGTTATTCCAGAAATGCCACAAGGCGGTTCCTGGATATCATTTGCAATCATTCCAATCTTTTTAACCAGTTATTTAATGGGGGTTGGCTATGGAGTTATCGTTGGTTGTTTAGGTGCCATAATGCAATTTATTTTAGGATTAGCAAAATATTTTGGCCCTTGGTCTGTATTGTTGGATTACTTGCTTCCATTAGCTGTTTGTGGCTTAGCTGCCCTTTTACCAAATATTAAATTAAAAAAACGGGAAATATGTATCGGAGTAGTATTATCAATGGTTTTAAAATTTTTAAGCCATTACCTTTCTGGCGCGTTGCTTTTTGCTAGCTCTGCTCCAGAAGGACAAAATCCATTTTGGTATTCGTTTTATTATAACCTTCCTTACAATGCTATTACATTAGTTTCCAGTATTATTATTGTATCCTTGATTTATCCTCCGCTTAAAAAAGCAATTAAATTATAACAATACAATAGCATGCAAAAAGGGCCTTTCATCGATGAATAAACCCAATAAAATGGGTCTATTCAAAGATGATAAGGCTCTTTGTATATCTCAAGCTACTTTCTTTTCTTCTTGCGGTCAAATGCAGGGTTAAACGCATAGAAATTCTTGCTATTTAATTCATCTTGCACTTTTCTCAAGCTTTCACCAAAGCGTTGGAAATGTACAATTTCCCTAGCACGCAAAAATTTTAATGGATCCCTTACATCTGGATCATCAACTAAACGTAAAAGGTTATCATAGGTGGTCCGTGCTTTTTCTTCCGCAGACAAATCTTCAGTTAAGTCTGTAATAACGTCGCCGGTAGAGGAAAATGTTGCTGCTGTAAAAGGTGTACCAGAAGCAAACTGGGGATATACTCCTGTTGTATGGTCAGTATAATAAGCATCAAATCCGGATTTTTTGATTTCATCAATCGAAAGATTTCTTGTTAGTTGGTGAACAATAGCGGAAACCATCTCTAAATGTGCCAGTTCTTCTGTACCAATATCGGTCAATGTTGCTTTGGCTTCTTTATACGGCATACTATAACGTTGAGAGAGGTATCTCATAGATGCGCCTAATTCGCCGTGGGGACCGCCAAACTGACTAATTACTACTTTAGCAAGCGCTGGGTTTGGCTGAGAAATCTTTACAGGATATTGTAAACGTTTATCGTAACTCCACATGGGCTAATCCTCCATTTCCCAAGGCCATGGATCTTCTATCCAGTTCCATTTACGTTCCCCACTGGATTGTTCTACTCGAACAGGACCGTATTTGGCTGCATATTCTTCCATCGCCTTTTGTTTTGCTTGACGTTGCTGGTCAAAATATCTTAAAGCAGCTTGGTCAGTAGGATGAGTATCCAAATAAAGCTGAACATCATAAACAGCGAAAGCTGCTTCCTGCAACTTTTTCATTAACTGTTCCCGTTCATTTAATTTCATCATTTATGATTCCTCCTCCCCTACAAATGGCAAATCCAGTTCTGGAAAAATGGTTCCTCGTTCCAATGCTACATCGGTATCATAGGTACGTTTCCATTTTTGGATTGGAACATAGGCAATTGCTAAAGGAAGGCTATCAATATCTCTACACTCTGGCTGATTGGGTTTTATACAACGCAAACCAGAAGACATTGGCATAACTTCACTCATATATTCTTCAAATTTATAATTATTATCCAATGAACACAAACTCCTTTCTGTTTCAATTCAGTTTTATCCTATGAAAAAAAACATAAATAAGTTCACTTTCTCTCAATATTTCAAAAACACTTTCAATAAAACTAGACCATTTTCTAGTTTAAACTATATATAAAAAGTTGTTTTTATTCAAAAAAGCAATGTTTTTATTTTTTTAAGCCACAGCCTCTAAGCCTAACCGAAGGCTCAATAAAGTACTACAAAACTATTTTAGCAATGTACTAATTCGTTAATTGGTGATACCTTGCCACCGTTTTTGATATCTAAAGTTTTTGCTGACAATTCACTTTTCTCGATTTTGAAAGTAAAAACTGATGTATTGACAACAGCATCAGTTTCTAAAACGACAAAAACGGGAGGTAGCAGAATTGCTATCCTCCCGTTTGAGGGGGTAAGATGAGATAAAAAGCATTATCAATATAAAACGAAAATTACAAAATTGCTTTTTATAGAAATATTATCCGCAATTAGAATATCACACTATTGATTTTCATACAAGTTCAAATAATGCTTTTTTACTATCAAATTTTGTTATATTTTATTTTATTTGTATATAACGCACAAATAAATAACTCTTTTCTTGTATAAATCGAAAATCATATTCTTATATAAAATGTAATGAGATTATTCTATTTACATCTGTTGTTTTGTAGGAACAGATACTAGATTTAACTTTCTACAAGCAATGCTAAGTGGGTTTGACAGTGCAAAGAATAGAATCGTATTTACTGGTATGGAGATCGCATTTTTCACAATTCGCTGTGGTAACAATGTCCAAAATGGAGTTCCATACATAATTGACAGCCAATAGGTATTGAGCAGTATATGTAGAAAAACTCCAATAAATAACATTGTTAATAAAACACGGATCAAACCAAGTTTTCTACGATAAAACGCTATTCCATAAACCATTCCAGCCAATACAGCTGTTATCGTCATTCCAATAAAAAAGGAACCATTATTAGTAGGAACCAAAACAATCCGCAATAGATCACTCACACAGGCACAAAGACCAGATACGACTGGGCCATACAAATATCCAATCATACCAATAGCGATAAAATCAAACCGGATATACAACATTTGACCAATTGGAATTTGAAAAAAGCCAATTACAATACTCAACGCTGTTAGCATCGCTGCTATAGTCAAACATTTTAAATGACGTAACTCATTGGCAGAATCTCGAAAATCTTTTATAAAATCAGACATAAAAAAACCTCCTTATTATTTTGCATTTCCACGCTCTATAACAAGGGGTTATCTAGAATCACTCTTTATTATAGCAGCAACGGGATGCAACATATGTACCGCGGATTTTCCTTCGTTCTGGTGACAACTCCCCGTTCACCAAACACTTAACGCACATATGTTTACTTTGCCTAATTTCGTTTATTATTATAGCACATAAAAACCCTGATTGCAATAGAAAAAACGCTCTGATTAAATCAGAGCGTTTTTCATCATTTTTAATTTAATTATACTTTCAGTATGCTATCATTTAAAAAGTACAAAATAATTATTTTTTCTTTTTCAGGACTATTACTGTTCCAGCTGCAATCATTAATGCTACAGCACCAGCAATTGGAGCAACATCGCCTGTTTTCGCTGCGTTTGCTTTTGTGATTGTACTTTCTTGCCCTGTTTGTGTACCGTCCATATCGTTATCTACTGGGGTTTCAGCAGTTGGTGTTTCTACTGTTATCAATCCTTTCATTGCTTCTTGTACATTTGCTACTGCTGTGTCTACTTCTTCCTGAGTTGCGTTTTCATTTTCCATTACTGCGTTTGCCTCTGCTACTGCTGCTTCCAGTACTGCGTAGCTTTCCGCTGTGTATACGTTAGCATCTTTGCCATTCGCTTCCGCCAATAACGCTTCCAGGATGGATTTATCTGCTTTGTATCTCAGATTCAGCATTGCATTCAACAGATTGCTTTCTGCTGTTTTGATTTCTGCCTGCATTGCATTGTCTTTATCCGCTAATAAATCTTGCGCTGCTTTCAATGCTTCTAAGAATTCTGCCTGACCTGCTTCTACAAAGTCATTCATATCGTAGGTTTTCGCCAATGCTACCAGGGATTCTAAGGAAGTAATATCACCTTTGACAAAGCCTAGTTTATGAATTTCTGTCATTAATGCTTTCCATGCTGCATCTATTGCATCCTGACTTGCTGCTGGATCTGCCGCAATTTCTTTTGCTGCATCCAATGTTGCGTTGAAGGATTCCTGTACATCTGCAATTACATTGTTAAACCCCTCAGAAGCTTTTTGTTCTTCCGCATAGGTAATTACTTTGTTCAGGATATCTTTATTTACCTCGGTTGGTTCTACTGGTTTTCCTGGAACTAGTACTTTTCTTACAGCAATAGCTGTTTCTCTATCTTTGGATACAGTATAAGTGAGTTCTACTTCAGTATCCACAGTTGGATGAGTCACCTTTCCATCCAGGCTAATAATTTCTGGACGGCTACTGTTTGTCAATTCTACTGTAAATCCATCTGGAACTTCTGGTAAGGCAATTTGAGTAGTATCTTTTGTAATCACTGGTGTTGGGATTGCATCTGCTACTTCCTGTACCGTCCATTCTGGTTCCGATTGATCTTTTACAGTGATTTGAATAGAAGCTGTTAAACCGTCAAAGTTATTGACACCCTGTGTATCAGATAATGTACCAATTAAGGTATAATTTCCTGCTACAGTTGGGTTATAATTTGTACCATCCCATTGTACGGATAATTCTCTTGTTGTTTGATTATTTAATGTGACAGAAACTGTTTCAGGCAGGGAGAGTTCTTCAAATGGGATTCCATAGTCCACTGTAATTGTATCTAATGTTTCTACTGAAACAACAGTCGGCATTGGTTTGAACTGGAACCAGTTAACATTCATACCGCTTACCGTAAACGCAATTCTCAATATATGGGTTCCTTCTGTCAATGGAACCGTTGCTGGATCACGTGTTACCCAGTTTTGCCATCCTCCTGTTGCGGATTGGTTGGAAAACTCAGCAACTTTATTCCCATCTACCAATACATCAAACCCAGCGCCTGCTGCGTTGACAGATACACGTGGAGTAAATTGATACCAGCCTGTTTTTGCTACGTCAAACTGATATTCCAGCCAGGTACCACCATCGGTATAAATTGGATTTTGTCCACCATCTTCATCTTGACAATTTTCTGCTCCAATTCCAGGGCTCGTTGCGGAATGAGAAGTAGCTTTGATTTTTGTAATATCTGTGGAAGGGATAATATGGGTTAATTGTGTTACTTTGCTGTTTTCAAACTGATTGATTGCCTGTTGTAAGTCTAAAATCACATATTCAATATCAGTTGCGGTTAATTCTGGGTTTGCAGCTGCCTGTTTTGCCTGGTCGATAGCTGCCTGGAATTTGTTTAACACAGATGGAACATAATTTCCTACCGTTCCATCTGCTATCGCATTCTCTTTTAAGGTTTGCGCTGTTTCAATCAAAGCATTCAAACGGTCCAAATCTGGGGTATCTGGGACCTGTTTGAATGTAACAGATACAGTTGTATTCTGGGTAATATTGTTCACAGATAATACATTATCCTTCAAATGATAGGATGTAGATGGGTCAATTACAATTTGTTCCGGAACAAAGCCATCGTTTGGCTGTAATTGGAATACTGCATTGGACCCTTTTTCTATCTGCATGGTAGATGGAGATACTATTCCATGATCATCTGTATGGATAGTAACTGTCCTCATAAGAGGTTCTAATGTAAAGTAATTTACGTTAATACCGTTGTTGGTAAATACAAATTTAATGGTATGGACTCCTGCTGTTAAATTTACTTTAACAGGGTCACTGGTAGCCCAATTCTGCCAACCGCCAGTTTTCTGTTCCTGCAACATACTGCCTTGCAGTACATCATCTACATAAACCTCATAGCCACAGTTGTCTTCATTGGTAGAAATTCTTCCGTACAAATGATAAACATTATCCTGATCTACATCTACAGTATATTCCAGATATGTACCTTTATAAGTTCCTGTTGTATTCTGACCGCCATCCGAATCGCTACAAGCTTCTGAACCTACCACTGGGCTTGCGTCAGAATAATCAATTGCCTTTATTTTAGAGGTAGTATCCGATGTTAATTCATGAGTTATTTGGGTTACCTGTTGGCTTTCAAATTTTGCAATAGCTTCTTTTAAAAGGCAAATTGCATCTTCTACTTCCATAACAGTAGCCTGGTTATTTTCTGCTACAACTTTTGCTGCATCAATTTCAGCCTGGAACTCTTTTGCAGTTGTATGCAAATAGTTTCCTGGCTGCCCACCAATAGTTGCTTGATCCAGTTTATCTTGTGCAGATTGAATCAGCTGGTTTAATCCATCAAAATCAGCTGATTCAGGGATGGCTTTAAAGGTAACTTGAATGTCAGTTTGCCCTTTTACCTTTTGCACGGTTAACTGATTGTCATCTAATGTATAAGCAGTTACTGGAGTAATCATAACATCATCTACCATATAATTGGCATCCGGTGTTACTGTA
Source organism: Clostridium facile (assembly GCF_014297275.1). Classification (NCBI taxonomy): domain Bacteria; kingdom Bacillati; phylum Bacillota; class Clostridia; order Eubacteriales; family Clostridiaceae; genus Clostridium; species Clostridium facile. The sequence continues at coordinate 282,454 of NZ_JACOQK010000001.1, read as the reverse complement.
AAGGTAGCATCTGTTGCAATTATAACTTCTTGTTGAGTTGGAGATACAGAACCATTTTCTCCCACTGTAACAGTTACGGTTGCTTGTTTCGCTTCTTTAGAAGTTGTAATCCAGGTTTCCTCTGGAACTTGATATTGGTAAGTTTGTGGTTGGCCAATTAATCTAGAAAATGCGTTTGTTTTGGACATTAAGTCAAAGATATTAACAACATTACGTTGCAACATTGCTTTTGTAGTTGGTTTTGTATAGTTTGGATCACTGGTGTTCACCTGATCTGGTTTTAAAACGGAATTTTTAATGACTTCCGCACTGCCAGAAGGCATTACCAAATCGTTACCAGCATACATCATCATACCATTGTCTGCGTAGCAACCCCAGTCGGTCATGATTACGTTTTCAAATCCCCATTCCCCACGTGGAATAGCAGTACAAAGTTCTAAATTAGTTGCGGTGGAAATACGGTTAACATCACAATAGGTTGTCATCAATCCCCAAGGCTGTGATGTTTTTACAATGATTTCAAATGCTTTCAAATAAATTTCCCGCAGAGCACGTTCTGATACAATAGCGTTAGCACATTGTTTTCTGTGAGTTTCCTGGTCATTTCCCACAAAGTGTTTTACTACACATCCAACACCATGTTTTTGTACATTCTGTATTACAGTAGAAGCTAACACACCGGTTAAAACAGGATCTTCTGCATAGTATTCTGAGTTTCTTCCCGAACGGGGGTCACGCAAAATATTTGCACCTGGCGCCAGCCAAAAATCGATTCCTTCTTCTACCATTTCTTTACCCACAGCGTCTCCTTGTTCTTGGAACAATTCTACATCCCAGGAACAAGCCAACAAGGATGGTGCAGCCCATTTAGTAAAGTTATTGGTTTTCACTCCTAAAGGACCATCCGCATAAGCGACGCCTGGACTTCTGAATCTGGAGGAATTTCCAGTATTAGAAACTACTTCTACTAATTCACTCAGATTCATTTGTGCCACTACCTGTTCCACAGTAGCATCGCCATTGTAAACATCTTCCAAAGTATAGAGTTTATCTGTGATTTGATATACAAAGGTAGCTACCTCACTGGAGCCATTTTCATTAGCTGCAATTGCTTTCAAGATTACTTTCGATTTTGTATCTAATGAAATTTCTCCATTATACTGTTCGGAAGCATTGGTTGGATCTTCTGGCATAGAACCATCTGTTGACATAGTATAGTAAATTTTTGTTCCAGCGGCACTGGATAAACCTACTTTTTGTCCTGTTAAATAAGTGCCTCCTGTTTCTACATTAGAAGTTGGAGCTGCAACATCCGCAATGGAAACGGTTACTACTGGACTATAGTCACAATTTGGTCCAACGGCAACCAGTTTTACAGTAGTACCATTTTTTACACTGATAGGAGCAGAGTAATACTGGGAAGCAGTTGTTGGAGTAGAACCATCTGTAGTATAGAAAATGCTCATACCGGATTCTGCCCGCATGGAAAGGATTTGATTTCCATTATCATCTTTTTCCATAAAAGAATAGGTTGGTTTTACTGCTTTTGCAGAAATACTCCCATCAATTTTATAAGCAAAGGAAGATACAACAGTATTTTTGCTATCATCTTTTACTGCCATTGCTTTGATCGTTGTATCAGCAGATACTGTAATTGGCTGTTGGTAAACAGCGCTGGATGTAGTTGGTTCTGAGCCATCTACTGTATAATAAATAGTAGAATCTGGACAATCATCATTTTTTAGAGCAACTGTAACAGCATCTTTATAACTGCCAGATGGCAATGTTGCTGTTACAAGTCCTGCGTATTCCTGTGTCTGGATGGATAACCAGTTTAAGTTGATATTATCATTATGGGTAATCAAATTCATTTTGGTCACGCCAGTTAAATCAACATTTTCTACCGTTGTTTCTGCCCAGGAACCAGTAGTGTCCATTTGGAAGGTACATAGTGTTTTATCATTCTGGTCAGTTAATGTAACACTACTTGGAGAATCCACAAAATAACGGATGGTTAAGGTATGGGAACCATCATAAGCAGAGTTCACTTCAAACGGCATTTTGGTATTTGCCTTTTGGACAGTTACACTCTTATATCCATCTTCATCACCAGAAGGGTCATTTACTACAAATCCCGCAAAGTTAACCCCTAAATCCGCACAATGGATCAATCCTGGAATTTGCTGTACTGCATCATCCAAAACAGGGGCAACACCATAACCGCTGGAATCCAATTCCTGCTGTGCTGCTTGTACAAATTCAGCCTCTACACTATTTTCTAACAATTCTGGCTCATCAGAAATTGTGTTAGCGTTGTTTTCTGTTTTTATACTAGAAGCCGTTAAAGGAATCCTCTTTGCAGATGCAATCTCTTCCTTTTCGCCTTCGTAGGAATATGGGGTAACCCCTTCTTTTGTAAAGCGAGATAACGGAATCGCTTCTTCCATATGGTTCGAAAGCTGTTCTGTCACTGCTAAATCATCCAAAGTAATCACAGCACCAACATGAGTATTACGAGAAGAATTTCCTACACGGACAACATAGTCTCCTGGCTCCAACACATAACGTGCGGTTTCTTCGTCGTAAGACGCCATGTTTTTCACCTGATAGGTCATGGTTAAAGTCTGTTTTTCATTGGGCTGTAGCAAATCAGTTTTCGCAAAAGCTGCTAATTCCTGGTAGGCTTTCTCCATTTTTCCATCTGGAGCACTATAGTAAACCTGTACTACTTCTTTTCCTGGGACATCTCCCGTATTGGTTACAGTTGCCTGCACGGTAACTGTTTCGCTATCAGCAGTGATGCTATCTATTTCTGTATCAAATGTGGTGTAAGATAAACCATATCCAAATGGGAATTTGGGTGTTACATTAAAAGTATCATAATACCGGTAACCAGCGTAAATATCTTCTTCATATTCTACCTCTGGGCCATGAAGCCCTTCTGGATAATTTGTCATTTCATAGTTCATATGAGTTGGAGTATCTTCATATTTTGCAGCCCATGTTTGGGTCAATTTACCAGAAGGATTTGCTTCCCCACTTAAGACAGCGGAAATTGCGTTTGCACCTTGGTCACCACAAATTCCTACCCATAACACGGAATCAATTTTATCATTATCCCAAGTCATATCAATTGGGGAGGCGGTGTTTAAAACAACAGTTACGTTATCAAAATATTTTGTGACAAGGTCAATCATATTTTGTTCTTCTGGACGTAATTGGTATTCGTTTTCCAGCTGCCAGTCGTATCCTTCCCCATTGGTACGTCCAATAAAAATGACAGCCTTGTTATTCCGTTGAGCAGCCTCGGATACAATAGAATCATTTAATGGCATCTCGGGAATAGATCGTTTTGACAAAATCTCGTTATCTACATTATCCATGCTAGTATCCGGTGGATTTGTACGAGCAAATTCTCGGTATTGCGCTGCAAGCTGGGAATCTACTTTGGTTTTGGTCTCCAATACACTCAAGGTATCCACAAATCCAATTCCAATTCCTTCCGTACTTCCAGAACCAAATACTGTTTTAAATGTATTCACTTGAGTAGAACCAAACACAGCGACTTGGTCCTCTGTTTGCAAAGGAAGTACATTTTCATGATTCCTAAGCAAAACCAAACTTTCTGTGGTAAAACGGCGAGAAATTTCCCGGTTGATATCAAATGTATCCCCTTGGGCTGCTAAAACAGGCGATACCGCAGTAACAGCAGTTGTAACCGCTATCGCGGCCGCCAACAAAGCAGAACAACACCGTTTCCAGATAGAATGTTTCTGTTTCAATCTCTTTTCCTCCTTAAGCAAATCTGCCTATAAAATTGTTATTATATACCATAACAAAATTATTATAGCATCTCATTATACAAATTTCTATTGACAATCTTTCCAAAAACAAGTAAATTATTTTATATTTTCGATAAATATCATAAATATAATAGAAAATTTTTATGAATAGAAACCATACAACGATGAAAAAATGAAACATTTATATGACAACTTTCTTTTTTAAAAAATAGCAAACATTCAGGAAATTAATTCCAACATATGATATTACAACAAAGTGTTCCGAGCAAATTTCTCCTATTTTCTAAGACTAAAAGTAAAAATTTTTATGGTTCACTTCTATCAACAAAAGTAAACTATTTTTCATCGTTATAGCCGCTAAAGTTGGTGGCTTGAAGAAACCCTAAAAGGGTCTATTACCGGCTAGTCCTTACAGTACATTGAATATTTTGTCACTGGCATTAAATTCATAAACGAAAAATTCATCCACTTAACAACTTTTTCTGTTAGTTTTCCAGCCCGTTTATTCCTAACTTGTTTCATCTACTACTGGAATCTAAACTCTCTTTTACGGAAACTTCTACCGACAGAGCCGATGGTTTCCATAACAGCAAAAAGCGCATGCCTGCGTTTATGCAAACATGCGCTTTTTCTTTTTTATCACAAAAATAATTTTTACTTTATGAACTGTAAAATCTATAGTTTAAATAAACTATTATTGAATTTCTACACCTTCAATATTTGCTACAGCTTCTTTCAGTTCTTCTTTTTCGGAATCAACTTCATCTGTTTCTTCTGTTTCTGCTGGAGCTTCTTCTTCCAACAGGGCACGCATAGATAAGCTAATGCGTTTTTTGTCCAGATCAATTTCCGTAATTTTAGCGTCTACTTTTTGGCCAACAGACAGAACATCTGCAACTTTTGCAATATGCTGGTTAGCGATTTGAGAAATGTGAATCAAACCGTCAACACCTGGAATGATTTCCGCAAATGCACCAAATTGAGTTAAAGAAACGATAGTTACGTTTACAACCTGGTCAACCGCATAATTGTTTTTGAAGATTTCCCATGGATTATCTTCTGTTTTTCTGTAACCCAAAGAGATTTTTTTCTTTTCTTCATCAATATCTTTTACATATACTTCTACAGTATCGCCAACTTTAACAACATCGGAAGGATGTTTGATTTTAGTCCAAGACAATTCTGTGATGTGGATCATACCGTCAACGCCGCCCAGGTCAACAAATGCGCCGTAATCGGTCAGGGATTTTACAGTACCAGTATAAGTTTTGCCAACTTCTACTTCACTCCAGAATGCTTCCGCTTTTGCTTTTTTTGCTGCATTCAATACCGCTCTTACAGATGCAACAGCACGTCTGCGGTTTGGATTTACTTCAATTACTTTGAATTCCACTTCTTTTTTCAAGAATTCTTCTGCGTTTTCTACACGATGGTCAGACAGCTGGGAAATTGGAATAAAGATTTTAACGCCATTGGTCAATACCAAAGCACCGCCGCGAACAACATCGGTGATAACACCGGATAAAGTTTTATCTTCATCTTTTGCAGCAATGATTTCATCAAAACCTTTTTCAGCATCCAAACGTTTTTTAGACAGGGTAACAATACCATCCTGGTCATTTACTTTTAATACAACCAGATCAATCTCATCACCTTTTGCAACAATCTCTTCTGGTTTTGCGTTTGGATCATCGCTTAATTCAGAAGATGGAATAAAGCCAGACTGTTTGCCACCAATATCTACTTGCACTTCATTTTTGGCAATAGAGGTAACAATACCTTTAATTCTCTTTCCTGTATATAGTCTTTCTGCCTGTGCTTCTGATTGTTCCAGCAGCTCGGCAAAGCTCAGTTCCTCTGTAGGCTGATCTTTAATAATTTCACTCATGGTTTCTAGAACCTCCTTAATGATATAGGCAGGAGTAGAAGCTCCTGCTGTTATGCCAACCCTTTGGGCGGACATAATAAGACTAGGGTCAAGCTCGTCCTTGGTCTCAATCAGGACGGCATTGGTGTACTGCAAGCACACCTGCAACAGTTTCTTAGTATTCGAACTGTGGCGTCCGCCAATCACAACCATCAAATCAGATTGCTTGGCAAGCTCTATAGCTTCTGCCTGGCGCAAACTAGTCGCATTACATATTGTATCAAATATTTTGAGATTTGTACATAGGTTTTTCGCAATTTCTACGCATTTTTCCCATAAAGATACTTGAAACGTGGTTTGTGCTACCATAGCAGGAGCTTTTTTCACAAATTTTTCAGTATTTTTTAGTAAATCTTCCAATTCTTCTGGGGTCTGGAATACAAAACTCTCCCCTACACAATGCCCTTGTATTCCCTGTACTTCTGGATGCTCAGGATTTCCCGCAATCAAAATAGGATTGCCGTTGGAAGATTCCTGAAAGACAATATTATGAATTTTTGCCACAAACGGACAAGTTGCATCATTATAAGTAAGCTGATGTTTCTTTAAAGAATGATAAACAGATTGTCCAACGCCATGGGAACGGATAACGATAGTCTCATCTTGGAAAGCCTGCTCTGGTTGCTCAATAATGCGCACCCCTTTAGTAGACAAATCCGCAACCAATTGGGGATTATGGATAATAGGCCCCAAGGTGCAAACTTTTTTTCCTTGTTGGATTAAATCATAGACCAGGTTGACACCACGGTCTACCCCAAAACAGAAACCAGCTGTTTTTGCTAATTTTATCTGTGTCATAGCCCTTTTCCTCACTGATAATGCAGTTCCGCAATATGGTCCATAATCATTCGGCTGGCAGCTTTAATCTCAGCAGGTGCTGGTTGTTCTCCCAAATGAAGATCTTCACTGGGAATTGGGGTTCCATAACGGATGGTAACTTTTGTTCCAGGACGGTGTTTTAAGGTACTATAAGTAATTGCCGCTGGTACTACAACAGCGCCGGTTTTACAAGCGATCATTGCCGCACCGGATTTTGGCTTTAACAGTTCCCCTGTTTTGGAACGGGTCCCTTCTGGAAATAAAGCCAGAATCTTTCCCTCTTTAATTGTTTCCAAAGCCTGGTCAAAAGCAGCAGTATCCCCTTTCCCTCTAGAAACAGGAAATGCTCCTAATTTACGAATAATAGGAGCCAAAATTGGCTTATGGAACAACTCCTCTTTCGCCATAAAAGTAAGCCTACGTTTTTTTAGTTTCAATGCCAATAATGGAGGATCCAAATAAGACTGATGGTTACACACCATAATAAAGCCATGGTCTGGTACATTCTCTATCCCTTCTACTTTAATCCGGTAAAAGATAGGGAACAACACATTTAATACTTTCTGTCCAAATTCATAAAAGCCCATAATTGATTCCTTCTGTTAGTTCAATTTATTTTTTACCAAATCCAATAAAGCCTGGATGGATTGCTGTAAATCCAAATGGGATGTATCCAATAAGACAGCGTCTTCCGCCTGTTTTAATGGTGCTATTTCCCGATGCGAATCATTGTAGTCCCTTTGTTGAATATCCGTTAAAACCTCCTGGTAAGAAACAGCCTGTCCTTTTTCTTCCAACTCCTTACAGCGACGTTTAGCACGTTCCTCTGCGGAAGCAGTCAAAAAGATTTTAACATCGGCGTTTGGCAATACCACTGTACCAATATCACGGCCGTCCATCACCACATTGTTTTTCTTTGCCATATCTTTTTGTAAATCCAACAGGAACTGGCGTACTTTAGGGACGGCGGAAACAGCGGAAGCGGCCATAGAAACCTCCGGTGTGCGGATCAGGTCAGAAACATCTTCTTCTCCCAAAAAGACCCGTTGCTCCCCTTGAATAAACTTCAGCTCAATTTGAACATTTTCCACATTGAAAGCAATTGCTTCTGCATCCTGTAATGAAATTCCATGCCGAATCATGTATAATCCAATAGAACGATACAACGCACCGGTATCTACATAGATATATCCCAATTCTTTCGAAGCTGCTCGGGCAATCGTACTTTTTCCAGCACCGGCAGGTCCGTCAATCGCGATTGAAACCATTTTATTTCTCCCTTTCTTATTCCGCATTTAACCCAGCCAAATAGCCAGTAGACCATGCGATCTGTAAATTATACCCACCTGTATAAGCATCTACATCTAAAATTTCCCCAGCAAAATATAACCCTGACTGTATCTTAGATTCCATTGTTTTAGGGTTCACCTGGGAAACATCCACTCCACCAGAAGTAATAATCGCTTCTTCCACTGGGCGAAACCGTTCCGGTGTCAGCTCAAAATGTTTGAACAAATAGCATAGACGCTCTCTCATTTCACGGGTAATCTGATTTCCTTTTAAATCAAACGGAATTCCACTGCGTTTTGCCATAACAGGTACCATTTTTGCCGGAAGCAATCCACGCAACAAATTAATAAAATCCTTGTTGGATTTTTCAGAAAAATCTCGGATGAGCCTGGCATCTAACTGTTCTGGGGAAAGTGCTGGTTTTAGATCGATTTCCATCTGATATTTTCCTGACTGCATCTCCCTCATATGAGAGCTTGCGGACAGCACTAATGGTCCAGAAATTCCGAAATGGGTAAACAGCATCTCTCCCATTTGAGAATAAACAACCTGTTTTGAACCTGTTTTTGTCACAGTTAAGATAACATTCCGCAAGGATAGTCCCATCATTTCCTTGCAGCCATCCTGCGGGTTGGTTTCAATTGGTACTAAAGAAGCAGTTACCGGTGTAATACGATGCCCCAATTTTTCGGCAATCAAATACCCATCCCCTGTGGAACCAGTCCTTGGATAGGATTTTCCTCCCGTTGCGACCACAACAGCATGACAGGGAATTACTTCCTCTGTCGTCGTTTTCACACCAACAATTTTATTTTTTTCAGTCAGTACTTTTTTTGCCCGTTTATGAAGTAGTTTAACTCCACAATCTTTGCAATACCGTTCCAAACAGGAAACAATATCGCCAGCACGGTCAGAAACCGGAAATACACGATTTCCACGTTCTGTTTTTAAGGGAACGCCAAGGCTTTCAAAAAAAGAAATAGCGTCTTCCGCACTAAATTGGGAAAAAGCGCTGTACAAAAACTTTCCGTTTTTCGGGACGTGGGCAATCAGATTTTGTAAATCACTGTTATTAGTAACATTGCATCGGCCTTTTCCTGTAATCAGTATTTTTTTACCAACACGGTCATTTCGCTCTAATAGGACTACCTGTTTGCCATATATTGCAGCTGTACTGGCAGCCATCAAACCTGCTGCCCCTCCACCAATTACTACAAGATCTGCCATCCGAATAACTCCTTTTAGATGTCTTTGTTTTCCATCTTCTCTCTATTCTTCGCATATACTTGGTATTCATCCCAAATATACTCTAATTTCTGATAGGTAGTAGAAATTTCTTCTCGCTTTTTCAATCCAACAGCAACCACTAAAGCGTTAACCAAACTCAATGGTGCCACTAAGCTATCAATAAAAGAAACCATATCACTTCTCGCCAGCAATAAGCTATCCGCTTTTTTTGCCAAAGGGGATTTAGGACTATCTGTAATTGCCACAACTGTACCGCCACAATCTTTCGCATAGCGGAACGCTTTTACTGTATTGTTGGAATATCTAGGAAAACTGATTCCGATCAATACATCTTGTGGTTCAATTCGCATAATCTGCTCAAACATTTCACTAACGCTGGTAGTCTGCACCAAACGGACATGTTTAAACATCTGATTAAAATAAAACCACATAAAACTGGCTAACGGAGCTGCGCTCCTAGTACCTATAATATAAATAGTTTCTGCGTTTACAATACTGTCTACCGCCCGTTCAAAATCTTTCCGGGATGTTTCTTCCAATGTTTTACGGATCTTTTCAATATCCAGATTTAAGACTTTATCCAGTACATCATCCTGGCCAATCTGTTCATCAGTCACTTGGATCCTCTGTACAGAGGTAAGGCGGTTGCGAATCATTTCGTGCAATGCCTTTTGCAGTTTTGGATATCCATCAAAACCAATCTCTGTTGCAAAACGCACTACTGTGGATTCGCTGACGCCAACAGTGGCGCCTAATTTTGCAGCAGTCATGAACGCTGCTTTATCATAATGATTGAGGATATAGTTGGCAATTAATTTTTGCCCTTTGGAAAAACTGCCCATATTTAATTCTATTAGTTCCAGCAGATCCTTTTCCATCACATAACCTCCCAAGTTTAATCTTATTTTATTTTAGAGGTTTTAAGAGAAGATGTCAAGGAAAAACCTGCGAAATTTGCAATTTATACAAAGAGCTTCATTCATTTTTCATTTTATATTCCTGATATCAAAAGAAATATTTCCGTTTATTTCTATGTTTTTTTAATGATCCACTGTTTTTTTCCATAACGATATGCAATTGATTTTTCATAATCATTCAACGAAACCGCAAGAGATATCAATCAAACTACAAATGGAGTTGATAGAGAATAGAAGATCTATTATCAGCTAAGATAAGTCGCGATTCAAATCCAGTTTTCATGAATTATAATTATATACTATAAATAGTTGTTCTCCATAATATTTTGTAAAACAGCTACTATAAAAAATTGCTTTTGCCAAATACATCTTTTACTCTATGTTAACGTTAATCTCCCCATGATGAGCAGATTGGACAGAAAGTTTATATTTTTCTTTAAAAACATCAAATTTAAAATCCTATCTGATGTCAAACAGCTACAAAACGAGAAATGTCTGTAAAATATTCTTTTGCAAAAGCAGTTGCCGAATGTACTACATATTACCTGTGGTCAGTAAAAAATAGGCAGTAGTTCAAAATGTGACAGGAGAGTTACATAAAACAAAAAATACCCATCCTTTTCCAGGACGGGTGTTCTATATTCTAATGTTCAAAAATATTGCCTCCGTGGCAGTCAATCGTCACGGTTAGAGGGAATTCATCAAATATCAATTCTTTTACCGACTCACAGCCAAGGTCATCAAACGCAATTACTTTACAAGAAGTAATGTGTTTGCATGCCAACGCACCAGCTCCACCAATTGCACAAAGATAAACTGCCTGGTTCCGGATAATCGAATCAATTACTTCCTGGTTGCGCTCCCCTTTTCCAACCATAGCCGCTAGACCCATGTCCAATAATTTTGGAGCAAAACGATCCATCCTGCTCGAAGTAGTAGGACCACACGATCCAATTGCCATACCTGGTTTCGCAGGAGTTGGCCCTGCATAATAGATGACCGCGCCATCCATTCGGAATGGAAGTTCTTTTCCCTGCTCCATATATTCAAATATCCTTTTGTGCGCGGCATCACGGGAGGTATAAACCACCCCAGAGAGATAAACCCGATCCCTTACATTTAATGTTGGCGCAAATTCTTTTAATTGTTCTGTTGTAATATGATATTCTGCCATTGTACTTCCCTACTTTAAAAATTTTTTAATTGCTTTTTTGTATTTTTTGGTTGCCTCGGTAACCGATGGCGTACCTTTGGTGGTAATTGTCAAATTTTCCATTTTATCCTTTGCGGTTTGCACAGACTCAGTAGCGCTATCCAAATGGGAAACAGCTTCGCTCACTTCTTTTTCCAGGTTCCGCTGTAACGCCTCTAAGTCCTGGCGGAACCGTTCCTGTGTTTTAGGGTCTACTTTAATTTTGGGCGCATGGCGTTCCAGCTGTTTGCCAGCAGCATCCGCAATAATCTGTTTTGCCGTCTCGTTAGCGTGTTTAATAATCTCGTTGGCTTTTTGTTCTGATTGCACCATGGTATTATCTAACTCCTGTTTAGAGCGCTCTACAATCTGTTGTACAGAAACAGCTGCCTTTTTCATGACTTCAGCAGCGTTTTCTTCCCCTTGTTTGACAATTTTAGCTGCATCTTCTTCCGCTTGCTGGATTCTGGTGCTGTACTCCTGTTCCACTAACTGTTTGGCTTCCTGCACCATCTGGTTGGTTTTTTCTCTAGAAAGTTGTTTTGCTTGTTCTACCATTTCCTGCTTTTTCTGTTCTAATCCACGTTTTTCCAATTCCAAGGACTGGTACTGGGATAAACGGTCTTCATAAACCTGGATTTTATATAAAAGCTGACGGTTTTTTAACTCTACATCGTCAATTTTATCCTCTTTTTGGCGCAGCTCAAACTGACTTTGCTCTTCCATTTTCTGAACCTTATTCCGATATTTTTGAATTTGCACAATGGATTCCCGGCATTTCGTTTTCGTGGACTCCAATTCTTGCTTCGTTTGTTCCAATACCGCTTTTGTCTGGTTCAATTCCTGTTCCAGCTGCTTGTTCCTCTGTTCATATTCCCCAACCATTTGGTCAATAAACGCCAAAACATCCTGTTTTTTAAATCCACCAAATGGCGTTGTTTTAAATCTATCCAAATAATCCACTGTTGTTCCCCGCCTTTAATATTCCATCCCAATGTGATATTCTTTTTCTTCCTATATTAAAAAGAAACCCAATCTAATTATTTATTATATCATCAATCCAATACAGTTGGCAACACTTTTTCTGTCGAACGCTGCGTCAAAAATAATAGAAAAAACCGGTTGATTGCCTGCGAAACAAGTTGACGAATCTTGGATTTTTTAGTAACATGTAAATATATAATCTTTGTTACATATTTTAACTTAGAAGAAAGGCTGCGATCCTATGAAAACAATCTCGGTAAAAACAGGAGTTCCTTATGAGATTTATATCCAAAGGGGAATCCTCCAACAAACAGGCAGTTATACCCGAACTATTACGGATTCTGACCATGCTGTTATTGTAACAGATGATATTGTAGACAAATTATATACCCAACAGGTAAAGGCATCTTTAGAACAGGAGGGTTTTTTGGTGGATGTATTTGTATTCCCTCATGGGGAATCCTCCAAATCCATGCAAACCCTTTCCAATCTTTTTAACTTTTTAACCGAAAAACAGATCACCCGCAAAGATTTCATTGTTGCACTGGGCGGTGGTGTAGTTGGGGATCTAGCTGGATTTGCTGCGGCCAGCTATTTACGGGGAATTGATTTTATACAAATCCCTACCACCTTCTTAGCACAGATTGATTCCTCGGTTGGCGGGAAAACCGCAGTGGATATTGAGGCCGGCAAAAATCTAGTAGGCGCATTCCATCAACCCCGCTTAGTCCTCTGCGACCCGGACAGCTTAAAAACATTATCTGATGAGATTTTTGCGGACGGTGTAGCAGAAGCCATCAAATACGGCTGTATTCAATCAGAAAGTCTATTTGATACCCTGTTGAATGGAGATATTCAAGCCCATTTGGAAGAGATTATTTTTGAATGTATTTCCATCAAACGGGATGTAGTAGAACAGGATGAGTTTGACCGTGGTCAGCGGATGTTATTGAACTTTGGACATACCCTGGGCCATGCCATTGAAAAAATCTATCACTATGAAACCTATACCCATGGCCAGGCTGTTGCTGTTGGGATGTGCCTTATCACCAATCTAGCGGAACAATATGGGTTGACCGAAGCAGGATGTTCCCAAAAAATCAGACAAGCCTGTGAACGATATCACCTTCCAGTAGAACTGAATCTCTCTTCGGAAGAACTGGTACAAAACAGCTTAAACGATAAAAAGAGAGAAAAAAGCAACTTAAATCTGATTTTGATCCACACCATCGGCAAAGGCTATATCTATCGGGTGACGGTAGAGGAATACAAAAAATTTGTTTCAGGAGAATATCAATGCAAGTAGTATTTTCACCATCCCAACTTGACGGGAAAATTACCATCCCCCCTTCTAAAAGCCTTTCCCATCGCGCTATCTTATCTGCCGCTTTGGCAAATGGAACCAGTAAAATAGAAAATATCATCCTTTCAAAAGACATTGTCGCTACATTAGATGCAGTAAAAGCGTTGGGGGCAACATATACCATCTCTGGAAACACAGTAACTGTCACGGGAATCCAGTCTCTTGCGGAACAGGCAACCATTGATTGCTGTGAATCCGGTTCTACCCTCCGGTTTTTCATCCCAATTGTTTCATCCCTTGGGGTATCCGGTACCTTTTTGGGAAAAGGTAAGCTTCCGACCCGGCCTATTACCCCTTACCTCACCGAGATGTCTAAAAATGGCGTGGTCTTTGACTACCATAACACAATGCCTTTTTCGGTTTCAGGACAATTGCAGCCGGGTGACTACCAGATTGATGGGGATATCAGCTCCCAATTTGTTACTGGCTTGCTATTTGCCCTTCCCCTATTAAACGGAGAAAGCCAAATTCATATCAATGGAAAACTGGAATCCAAACCATATGCGGATATGACGATTGATGTGCTACAGCAGTTTGGTATTCAGGTAATGGAAACAGAGTACGGTTACCGGATACCTGGAAACCAAAGCTATCATCCCCATGATTACCGTGTGGAGGGGGATTTCTCCCAAGCTGCGTTTTTCGCAGTAGCTGCCGCCGGAAAAGGTAGTGTATTACTACAGGATTTAAACCTGGATTCCTCCCAAGGGGATAAAGAAATCCTGACAATTATTAAATCCTGCGGCGCAAAAGTAGAGCAAAAAGAAGATGGAATCCTTATTTCCGCCACTCAGGCATTAAAACCATTTGAAGTAGACGCTTCTGATATTCCAGATTTAGTCCCTATTTTAGGGGTATTAGGGAGCATCTGCCAAGGAAAATCCTGGATTACGGGGGCAAAACGGCTCAAAATCAAAGAAAGCGACCGGCTAAAAGCAATTTCTGACTGTTTAAATACATTAGGTGGAAAGTTAACCCCTTATGAAGATAAATTAGAAATCGATGGGGTTGACAGTTTTCATAGTGGAAATGTCGATAGTTTTAACGACCATAGAATCGCCATGTCTACCGCCATTGCAGCACTGTTCTCGGATGGACAAGTTCAGCTAAACACAGCGGAAAGTGTCCAAAAAAGTTATCCTGAATTTTATCAAGACTACCAATCATTAGGAGGGATTGTCAATGTCATCCATATGGAATCGAACCATTAAACTATCTATTTTTGGGGAATCTCACGGTGTAGGCATAGGTGCGGTACTGGATAACCTGCCACCAGGGGAACCAATTGATATGAACCATGTGCTACAATTTATGGCACGACGTGCCCCCAACAGCAAAAAATCCGGTTCTACCCCCCGCACCGAAGCAGACCAACCGGAAATCCTTTCTGGCATGCTGGATGGGCATACCACAGGCGTCCCCCTTTGTGCCGTTATACGGAATACCAATACCCGCTCTGTAGATTATGGAAACATCACCACATTGGCACGTCCAGGACATGCGGATTTTACCGGAGATATCCGGTATCAGGGGGCAAACGATATCCGGGGTGGAGGACATTTTTCCGGCCGTTTAACCGCACCATTGGTATTTGCAGGGGCAATTTGTCAACAAATTTTAGAACGCAGAGGAATTTACTGTGCTGCCCATATCCTTTCTATCCATGGGGTCAAAGACCAGGCTTTTGACACAGTTTCCCCTGATTTAGAGCAGATGTTGACTATCCGCACCAAAGATTTTCCAGTGATTGATGAAAAAGCTGGGAATTCCATGCGAGTAGAAATCGAAAAAGCCCGTTTAAATTTGGATTCTGTTGGTGGAATCATTGAGTGTATGGTCACAGGTGTACCTGCTGGGATAGGTTCTCCTATGTTTGACGGAATGGAAAACGATATTGCTTCGATGATATTTGGCATTCCAGCTGTTCGTGGAATTGAGTTCGGTACAGGTTTTGGAGCAGCGGAACTGCTTGGCTCCCAGCACAATGACCCCTTCTATATGGATGGCGATACTGTCAAAACAAAAACCAACCACCATGGCGGTATTCTAGGTGGCATTACCTCAGGAATGCCAATCCATTTTAAAGTGGCGATCAAACCAACTGCTTCAATCTCCCAGGAACAGGACACTGTGGATTACAAACAGCACAAAGATGAAAAACTAGTAATCCATGGTAGACATGATTCCTGTATTGTGGTTCGTGCTGTACCTGTAGTAGAAGCCGCTGCGAATATTGCTGTACTTTCCCAACTCATGCAACATAATGCCCTAGAACCATTGGAAAAATAAAAATTTTTGTAGAATTCCCTTGACATCATTTGTTAGACAACTTATAATAGTTGTTATACAACACGTTATAAAATTCTTCTGGAAAGGAAGTTATACTTATGAAAAGTGAATCTATCATCAATGGCGTACAAAATGCCCCTCATCGTGCTTTGTTTAATGCACTGGGCTTTACAAAAGAAGAAATGGAACGTCCTTTAATCGGGATTGTTAGTTCTTATAACGAAATCGTTCCGGGACATATGAATATTGACAAAATCGTAGACGCAGTAAAATTGGGTGTTGCAATGGCTGGCGGTACTCCTGCTGTGTTCCCTGCAATCGCTGTCTGTGATGGGATTGCTATGGGACATCAGGGCATGAAATATTCTTTGGTAACCCGTGATCTCATTGCTGATTCCATTGAAGCAATGGCAATGGCCCATGGTTTTGACGCTTTGGTTATGGTACCAAACTGTGATAAAAACGTACCAGGTATGCTGATGGCTGCCGCACGTTTGAATATCCCTTGTATCTTTGTCAGTGGCGGTCCAATGTTAGCTGGTACTGTAAACGGATGTAAAGTAAGCTTCTCCGCTGCATCCGAAGCAGTAGGGGCATACAACGCTGGTAAGATTTCTGCAGAAGAACTGGAAGAATTTGAAAATAAAACATGTCCAACCTGTGGTTCTTGTTCCGGTATGTACACCGCAAACTCAATGAACTGCTTAACTGAAGTATTGGGCATGGGCTTGCCAGGGAATGGAACCATTCCAGCTGTTTATTCCGAACGCATCCGTCTGGCAAAACACGCTGGTATGCAGATCATGAAATTGGTAAAAGACAATATCTGCCCTAGGGATATCATGACAGAAGGTGCGTTCCACAATGCTTTAACCATGGATATGGCAATTGGATGCAGCACCAACAGTATGTTGCACCTGCCCGCTATCGCCCATGAAGCTGGCATTGAATTAAATCTGGATATGGCCAACGATATCAGTGATAAAACACCAAATATCTGCCATCTTGCACCTGCTGGTCCTCATCACATGGAAGACCTGTATGAAGCAGGCGGTGTATATGCGGTAATGCATGAAATCAATAAATTGGGATTATTAAAAACAGAGCTTATCACCTGTACTGGTAAAACTGTAGCGGAAAACATCAAAAATAGCTTTAATAAGAATCCAGAAGTAATCCGTCCTGTTGAAAACCCATATAGTACAACTGGTGGTATTGCTGTATTAAGAGGAAACTTAGCACCAGATTCCTGCGTTGTAAAACGTTCTGCTGTTGCTCCAGAAATGCTCAAACACAGTGGCCCTGCAAAAGTATTTGACTGTGAAGAAGACGCAATGGCGGCAATCAATGGCGGTAAAATTGTGGATGGCGACGTTGTTGTGATTCGTTACGAAGGTCCAAAGGGCGGTCCAGGTATGAGGGAAATGCTTAACCCAACTTCCGCAATTATGGGCAGGGGCTTGGGCAGCACAGTTGCCTTAATTACAGATGGTCGTTTCTCCGGCGCAACCCGTGGTGCAGCAATCGGCCATGTTTCCCCAGAAGCTGCCGTAGGCGGTAATATCGCATTGGTACAAGATGGAGATATCATTGAAATTGATATCATGGCAAACACCATCAATTTCAAAGTAAGTGAAGAAGAATTGGAAAAACGCCGTGCCGCATGGGTTCCAAAAGAACCACGTATCAAAACCGGATACTTGGCACGTTATGCTTCCTTAGTAACCTCTGGCAACCGTGGCGCTATCTTGGAAACAAAATAAAATTCCTCTTAATTTATCTAAAGAAATTTAAGGATCTATATAACTAATTTCCATCAACTTATCAAAAAAACAATAAGCACTACAGGTAATACCTGTAGTGCTTATTGTTTTATAGATTCTATTTTTAAATAGCTTTTGTAAATATTGTTTATTTTTTGATATTTAATTTTGGTAGACTTTACTCTTGTAATGGGAGTGTAAAAATGCCATAATAAAAATTGAAACATATACTTTTTCATTCCTATATTGAAACTTTTAAAAAATACATTATCGCCCATTTATGGGCGTTTTTTTTATATTTTTTTACATGAACGATAATGTATATTAATTAGGGCAAATATATTTTTTAAGGGAAAGGAGGGTTTAGGTAGCCCATTCATTACAAAAAATTTTTATTAAAGGAGAGAAGAAAATGAACAAATCAAACGCTTCCAAAAAAGCATTGGCGTTACTGCTGTCCATTTCCATACTGGCTGCTGTAACTTGTACAACTCCATTTGTTTCTGCTGCCAACGATGATATCCATACATCTGTAGTAGAAATGACAACGAACTATCAAGATAATCCGATCGGGGTTGACACAGAAGGCATCCAATTTAGTTGGAAAATGGATTCCAATTTAATCGGGCAAGAACAGGCATCTTATCAAATTGTTGTAACAAAGGATTTTCCTGATGGTGAAGTCGTATGGGACTCTGGTATAGTAAAAGATAATACATCTGTTGGGATAGATTATGCTGGAAATCCACTAGAATGGGAAACCCGCTATTACTGGACAGTTACAGTATTTGATAAAAATGGGGATACTATAAAATCAGATAAATCTTGTTTTGAAACTGGTTGTAATTGGGAAGAAGGTGGAGCCAATTGGATTATAATTCCACAAGATAAAATGTCTGATGGGCATAAAGATATTCCTTTGTTCCGGACAGAAGCTCAGATTCCAGAAGGGGAAATTGCTTCAGCGCGTCTTTATGTTTCTGCGCTTGGAAACTACGATATTTATATTAATGGTGAAGAAGTCAAACAGGTAAATGTAGACGGAAGCGTAGTAGATGATATCTTTAATCCTGGATGGACAGATTATAATGCTTATGTTAATAGTAATACATATGATGTTACTAACATGATTAATGGCTCTAATATTGCTATTGGCGCTGTCGTTGGGCGTGGCTGGTATAAAGGAAAAGTAGCTCGTGGTAACCGATTTAAAGAGGTAATTGGTAGTCCAACTTCTTCAGAAACTGCGTTATGTGCAAAATTAGAAGTGACCTATGCTGATGGTTCTACAAAAACAATTGTAACAGATGAAAACAGTTGGAAAGCAAGCAGGAAAACCCCATTTACCAATAGTGGAAGAAACTGTTTTTATAGTGGAGAAAGCTATGATTCTACTATTGCTCATGAAATTACAGGTTGGACAGAGCCAAATTATCAACCATTCTATAATAATGACTCCGATTGGTTCAACGTACAAAACGATGTCTATACAGGGGAAATGCGTTCAACCAGTGTAAGTGCTGCTTATTTTGATACCGAAAATGATAAAAAACCTGTTTCCGGCTATAAATATAGAGAAATAAACCAATCAGTAGAAAATGGTGGAACTTCTACTCTTCCAAAAGGGGAAGTAGTAGAAATTCCAATAAACGTAAATCAAAATATTGAATTAAAAACTGGGGAAACCTTAATTTTAGATTTAGGGCAAAACATGGTAGGTGTCCCCAATATCACAGTAGAAGGGCAAAAAGGTACAACACTTTCTCTTCGCCATGCGGAAATGCTAAATGATGGCCGCATCAATGAAATAGACAGCGCAGGTGGAAGCGATGGCCCAAAAGGCTCTATTTATACAGCAAATTTGAGGAATGCGAAATGTTTAGATACCGTAATTCTGAATGGTGGGGAAGAAACCTATCAGCCATCCCAAACATTCCATGGCTATCGTTATACTGAAATTACTGTTGATCAGGATATTACCATTAAACAATACACTGGTAAAGTAATTTCTTCTGTAACAGAACAAACAGGTTTTCTGGAAACTTCCGATAAAAATGTAAACCAGCTTTTTAGCAACATTTTGTGGGGGCAACGCAGCAACTATTTAAGCGTGCCTACAGACTGCCCACAGCGCGACGAACGTTCTGGATGGACAGGCGACGCGCAGGTATTCTCTGGTACAGCAGTGTATAACTTTAACTCAATGCCGTTCTTATTGGAATATGCTGATATTATGAACGCACACCGGGAAGCATATGGAAGTTATGGTTTAGTAGAACCAACTGGCTGGAACAAAATTGGCAGCGGCTACGATGAAAGCAATAAAGCTGGTTGGAGTGATGCTGGAATTATTATTCCATGGAATATGTATCTACAAACTGGTGACCTTTCGATCCTAGAAAATCAATTTGAACAAATGGATGCCTATATGACCCAGGTCGGTGAAACTGGAGGCTACGATACAGGTACTTACGGTGACTGGTTAGCATTCCAAGCCGCTTCTGTACAATTCTTAAACGCTTCTTATCGTGCTTATACCGCCCAGATCATGAGCAAAATCTCTACTATTTTAGGCAAACAAGATTGTGTAGAAAAGTATAACACATTATATGAAGAAACCCGCCGTCAAGCGATTGACAAGTATCTAACTGAAGATGGCAATCTACTTACTTCAACAGCAGATGGCGTAACTGAAGTAGTTACAAGCAACCAAAGTTACCCAGTTGTAGACAATGCTCAAAGTGGATTGTTATGGGCATTAAAACTTGGCTTCTATGATACCCAGACTCAACGTGATACCATGATTGCAAATCTATTAAAAAATATCCATAATGAAAATGGCTCCATGCGGGAAGGCTATGCGGAAGATACATTAGCTGTTGGATTCTTAGGCGTAAATGTTATTTTACCTGTCCTCACAGAAATTGGAGCAGAAGATGTAGCCTACAACCTCCTACTCCAAGATCAAATGCCTTCTTGGCTCTATTGTGTAGAAAACGGTGCTACAACTATCTGGGAACGTTGGAACGCTTATACTGCGGAAAATAGTTTTGCGCGGAAAGACATGACTTCTTTCAACCACTATTCTTATGGTGCTGTCGGGGAATGGATGTACGAAAATATGGCTGGCATTGCTTCTTCTGAACAGGCACCAGGCTTTAAAGAAATTGTTTTACAGCCATCAATTGATGAAAGCGCACGCCTTAGCTATGTAAACGGTAGATATAATTCTTACTATGGTACTATCGAAAGTAACTGGACCGCAAACGAAAACGGCCAACTGGAAACTTACCATACAGTTGTTCCAGCAAACACCAGCGCAACCCTCTATCTCCCAATCAGCGAGGAAATTGCCAAAACTTATCAGCAAATTTCCGGCGTTACTTTTGTGCAAATGACAGAACACAATGGCCGCACAGTAGCTGAATTTGAACTTGCTGCTGGTGGATATGATTTTGCTGTAGCAGATGGCAATTTAACTGTATCCCTTGCTGATGGATATGTTAGCGATGGTTCAACCGTTGATAAAGATATTTTAAATACGGTGATTGAATACGCACAAACACAAAAATCTTCTGAAGAATTTAACAATGTCATTGCAGATGTTCAAAAATCTTTTAACCAAGCATTAGATAACGCAGTAGAAGTTGCTCAAAATAAAGACGCTACACAAGAAGAAGTGGATTCAGCTTGGCAAACTTTATTGAATGAAATCCATAAACTCGGTTTTGTCAAAGGGGATATTTCTTCTCTGGAAACCTTGGTATCCTTAGCAGAAAGTTATGATTTGAACCAATATGTAGAACAAGGAAAATCAGAATTTGAAGCAGCTTTAATTACAGCACAAGCTTTAATTGCAGATAAAGACAATGCTATGGCAGATGAAATTGCGACAGCAGAGAATAATCTGTTAAATGCAATGTTAAATCTAAGATTTAAAGCAGACAAATCCATTTTAGAAGAAATTATGACAAAAGCAAGTGGAATCGAAGCAACAGCATATACCGCAGAAAGCTATGATGTGTTGCAGGCAGCTATGGCACATGCAAATAAAGTATTGGAAAACGACAATGCGACCCAAGAAGAAGTAGATATAGCTGCCCAATCTGTACAAACAGCAATAGATCATCTCGTAACAGTCGCAGAAAAACAGCCTGCGGAAGATACCACACCATCCACTGATACTGCCATTCTGACAGGGCAGAAATCCACAACACCAACAGCAAATGCAGCAAAAACTGGAGATATGATTCCAGTAGCAGGCGCTGTTATTGCAGTAGCAGCTGGGGCAGTAATTTTCCTTACACGTAGAAAAAAATAATTTTATTCCTTCTTAAAGTCAAAAACGGCCGTTAGTGAATACGGCCGTTTTTTCTTTTATACTATCTCTCATGATGCTGCTAGAAAAATCAAAATATCTTATAAAACCACAGACATTAAGACATAAAAAATGTTTGGAACCCTTGAAAAAAATCCGACATATATACGAAATATATGAAATAATAAATGCCGCCATTTTTTCAAAATTCGCATAGTCCCCAATTAAGTTTACAAAAAACTTTAATGATACTCCTTAATATAACACTCCCTGCTTGACTAGAAATCGGAATAAACAAGTTATATAATACCTAAAGTATAAAAGTATATAGTTTATTCTATCTTTTCATCTATTTATAAGCCTAAATTCAAAAAGTAAAAATAATTTTAACACCAATTAAACTTATGTTTTAAAGTTTTATCAGTCATTCTGTTTACGATAGTTTTGATTAACTCTATAGTAATACAAAACTAGAACAGGGATTCATTTTCTGGATATTTCTTATCTTTCCAGTACCACCACTTTAGCTTTTCTGGATCATATGTTTCATTTTCTGCATAATATACTGCTAAACGAAATACATACAATGCGCACCGATCTTCTTGGAAGCCTTTAAACGCACAATCCTGTAAATATAGTTCTTCTGGATTTTTTCCAACTAAATCAGCAATACACATAATGCCAATATTATGGAGATGTTGTTCTATTCTCTTCCCTATTCCAGGTATTTTTGTTAAATCGCTTGATTTCATACTACTGTTTTCCCCTATTCACGATTACTTATTATCGGATTTTTACAAGCCTGTTTCGTTTTTGATGATAGCTATTTTCAACTCACCACATAACAAACCTAATTCTATTTTTCTTCTAAAAAAGAACCCATCAATATATTACATCAAATAACAAAACAAATCAATTAGCTTATACAAAAAATCCCTCTATCCACAATGGATAGAGGGAAAATTTCTATTGTTTTTCTACATTATTTACTGCACTAATTAACGCCATAATAGAAGCATTGATAATATCGGTATGAATTCCAACACCCCAGAAAATGTGTTCATGGTCATCGGTAATTCCCACATAAGCAACAGCCTGGGATTTTGAACCAAGCTCTAAAGCATGTTCATTATAGGTCAAATTGGTAAAGGAAATATGTAGGCGTTCCTGCAATGCATTGCTTACCGCATCCAAACGGCCGTTTCCGCGCCCTACCAGAGTTTCCTGTTTTCCATCGATCTCCAGAGTAATAAATGCTTGCATTTCTTCTTTTACGGTGCCATTTGCAAAATGGCATTCCACCATTTTAATAGGAGATTCCAAATTGACATATTCTTTTTTGAAAATATCGTATACTTCGTTTGGTAATAACTCTTTATGCTGATGGTCGGATACATCTTTTACCTTATAGCCAAACTGTTCCCGCATTTTTTTCGGTAGGTTATATCCATAATTGTGTTCCAACAGATACCCAATGCCGCCTTTACCAGATTGGCTGTTAATTCGGATAACATCAGTTTCATATTCACGTCCAACATCCTTTGGATCAATTGGCAGATATGGAACCGTCCAATATTCGGTATGGCCTTCTTCCCTCCATTTCATGCCTTTGGCAATTGCGTCCTGATGGGAACCGGAGAATGCTGCAAATACCAGCTTACCACTGTATGGCTGACGGTCATATACTTTCATCCGAGTCCAACGTTCATAGTTTTCTACAATATCAGGCATATTGGTAAAGTCCAAACCTGGGTCTACCCCTTGGGAATACATGTTCATTGCCATAGTAACAATATCCACATTACCAGTGCGTTCCCCATTGCCGAACAGAGTGCCCTCAATGCGGTCAGCCCCAGCAAGCAAGCCCATTTCAGCATCCGCAACACCACAGCCACGATCATTATGAGGATGCAAGGAGACGATTACATTTTCACGGTATTTTAAATGGTTGCTCATGTATTCCACCTGGCTTGCGTATACGTGTGGCATAGACATGGACACAGTAGCAGGCAGGTTGATGATCACTTTATTATCCGGTGTTGGCTGCCAGATATCCAGTACCGCATTACAAATTTCCAGCGCAAATTCCATTTCTGTTCCGGTAAAACTTTCTGGGGAATATTCAAATCTAAAATTGCCTGGTGTTTCAGCCGCATATTTATTTAACAATTCTGCGCCATCTGTGGCAATTTTAATAATTTCCTCTTTGGATTTACGGAATACCTGTTCCCTCTGTGCCAAGGATGTGGAATTGTACAGGTGTACTACTGCCTGTTTCGCACCTTTTAACGCTTCAAATGTTTTTTTAATGATATGTTCACGGGATTGTGTCAGCACCTGGACTGTCACATCATCTGGGATCAGATTCTGTTCAATTAGAGTACGCAAAAAAACAAATTCTGTTTCGGAAGCGGCTGGAAATCCGACTTCAATTTCTTTAAACCCTAATTTTACAAGATAATTAAAAAATTCTATTTTTTCATCCAGGCTCATTGGAATAATCAGTGATTGGTTTCCATCACGCAGGTCAACGCTACACCAAATAGGAGCATAGTCAATACTATCTTTTTTTGCCCAATCCATTGGCATTTCAGGTGGGAGAAAATACCCTTTTTTATATTTTTGATAATTTTTCATGTAAAATCATTCCTTTCTTTATTGGATGTATCATCTTCTTTATCATTTAAACTACAGCAATCATCAACAAGGTAACACATATAATAAAAAAACCTTTCGTTTCTAAATTTACTTAGAAACGAAAGGTATAATTCCCTTACGCGGTACCATTCTAATTCATGCCCTTACAAGCATGCCCCTTTTTACAGATACATGTCCTATCATAACAGATATCCTCCTGTGATAACGGTCAGGTTCCGTCTCCACTTACTAGATTCATCTCGTTCAGCGAGCTACTTCAAGGCCAGTTCAGATAAAACGCCCAACTGTTTTCCACCATCCAACAGCTCTCTGTATGTTTGCAATATCCTACTATTCCTCTGCACTGTATTTTAAATATTGAGTTCAGTATAACTTATTTTTTTCAGATTGTCAAGAGAAAATTTTTGTCTTAATTTTGTACATAATTTATAATGCAACTTGATTTTTCTTCCTAAAATGGATATAATAAAGAAAAACCATTATAGTAAATAGATGTTTCGGTTAGAAAGGAAGTTTTTTATGACAATAACAAAAGATTCTGTAATCGGCGATATCTTGGATTTTGATAACTCTACTGCAGAATATTTTTTTGAGATGGGGATGCATTGTTTGGGATGCTCTTCCGCTAGAGGGGAAAGCCTGGAAGAAGCATGTATGGTTCATGGCGTAAGCGTAGATGAATTGGTTGCAAAATTAAATGCCCATATCAATCAATAATCAGCAGTTAAATACAGGCTGTATCCATACAGATACAGCCTTTTTGTTCTCGTTTTAATATTAAAAATAATTTCTTTTAATATTAAAAAATTAATCACAATTTTATCACAAATTTTCGTTACAATATAAGTGTTCTTTTACAGAACTTTTTTCTTCTTTTTATAATCTTCTTTTTTCTACCGTCCTGTTTTTCAGGGCGGTATTTTTTTGCGCTATTTTTCATAAGAATTCCATTAGGATTCTTTTATAGTCAAAAAATAAAAACTTTTCCAATGAAAAATAATTATATCATTTCTTTCTCCTGGTGTAATCCATTGACCAATATACAGAAAACAACCTATTTTTCCATGAAATAGTATAACACAATAAAAATTTAGAACAATATAGAGTTGTTTTTATTTTAAAAACACAAAAAACTATTGATTTTTTTGAAAAAAAGGTATAATATGAAGTAGTTATCACTTGTCGTTTTAAAGGGGAAATCAGTACCTAACGAGGGGATAAAAGGGCTATCTTTTCGACTGGTTACAACGCCATAAGAAAATAAGCACTACAAAACAAAATTATTTTTTGCACGCCAATGTGCGGAAAGGAGCTTTCAGTGAGTCGTTTAAATATTGTAACGCAAAGCACCGCCCAGACAGTTGTAGAAGGGCTCTACCGTGATCTGGAGCGGCGTATTGTTGCCAGCCCCCCTGGCCTATGTCCAGTGGATATGGCTGCTTCCTTTTTGAAACTATGCCATGCACAAACCTGTGGTAAATGTGTACCATGTCGTGTGGGCTTAGGACAATTGGGCAATTTATTGGAAGATGTATTGAACGGGGACGCAACGCTGGAAACAATTGATTTAATCGAAAAAACAGCAAGGGCAATTACCAATTCTGCCGACTGTGCTATTGGGTACGAAGCTGCTGACATGGTGCTAAGGGGAGTAATCGGATTCCGTGACGATTACGAGGAGCACATTTTACATGGACGTTGTACCTGTAGTTTGAACCAGCCGGTTCCATGTGTCGCACTATGTCCAGCAGGGGTAGATATTCCTGGATACATTGCTTTGGTATCCGAAGGACGTTATGCAGATGCCGTCCGTCTAATCCGGAAGGACAATCCATTCCCCACTGCTTGTGGTTTAATTTGTGAGCATCCATGTGAAGCAAGATGCCGTAGAAATATGATTGATGATTCTATCAATATTCGTGGATTAAAACGGTTTGCTGTCGATCACGCAGGGGATGTTCCTGTACCAAAATGTTTCCCACCTACCGGGAAAACCGTAGCAGTAATTGGTGGGGGACCTGGTGGATTAAGTGCGGCATATTACCTCGCATTAATGGGGCATAAAGTTACTGTATATGAAAAACGAAGCAAATTGGGCGGCATGTTGCGGTATGGTATTCCAAGTTACCGCTTGCCAAGAGAACAGCTAGAAAAGGATATTAACGCTATCCTTTCTACTGGTGTTCAAGTAAAAACTAAAGTATCCATTGGGGATGACCTCACCATTATGGATCTGCGTAATCAATATGATGCGGTTTATATTGCAATTGGTGCCCATACAGATAAAAAAATCGGTATTGAAGGAGAAGATGCCAGAGGGGTTATTTCCGCAGTGGAAATGTTGCGTGAAATCGGTTCTGACCGTCTACCTGATTTTACTGGAAAAAATGTAGTTGTTATTGGTGGGGGAAATGTAGCAATGGACGTTACCCGCTCCGCTGTCCGTTTAGGAGCAAAAAAAGTTAGCGTGGCATACCGCCGCCGTAAAGTGGACATGACTGCTCTACCTGATGAAGTAGAAGGCGCCATTGCAGAAGGCTGTGAAATCCTTGACCTTCAATCCCCTCGTAGGATTGAAGTAGATGAAGATGGGAACGCTGTAGCACTATGGGTAAAACCTCAAATTATTGGGAAGATTGACAGCGCTGGACGTCCAAAACCAACGGATTCTCAAGAAGAAGAAAAAAGGATTCCTGCTGACCTTGTTATTGTAGCAATTGGCCAAGGAATTGAATCCCGCCACTTCCAGGAAGCCGGTGTTCCTGTAAAACGCGGTGTAATCGAAGCATTAAGCTGGAGTGGTATTGAAAACACTCCTGGTGTATTTGCCGGAGGGGACTGTGTAACAGGACCTGCTACAGTAATCCGTGCAATTGCTGCTGGGAAAGTAGCTGCCGCCAATATCGATACTTATTTGGGCTATAACCATGTTATCAAATCAGATGTAGAAATTCCAGCCGCAAGATTGGATGATCGCCCTGCATGTGGACGGATCAACATGACAGAACGGGATGCCAACGAACGCAAAAACGATTTTGAACTGATTGAATGTGGTATGACATGTGAGGAAGCCAACCAGGAATCCCGTCGATGCCTGCGTTGTGACCATTTCGGATACGGTGTATTTAAAGGAGGCAGAACTACAAAATGGTAACCTTAACAATTGATCATAAACCAGTTACGGTAGCACAGGGAACCACCATTTTGGAGGCTGCTAAACTGGCTGGTATTCCAATTCCAAGCCTTTGTTATTTAAAGGATATCAACGAGATTGGCGCCTGCCGTGTCTGTGTGGTAGAACTGGAAGGAAAAGAAAAACTAATCCCTGCTTGCAACAATTTAGTGGAAGAAGGCATGGTAATCTATACCAATAGCCCAAAAGTAAGGGAAACAAGAAGAATTAATGTGGAACTGCTGTTGTCCCAACATGATTGTCACTGCGCAACTTGTGTACGAAGCGGTAACTGCAATTTACAGACCATTGCTAACGATTTAGGGATTATCTCAATTCCTTATAAAAAAGAAGTACCAGATTTCCGTTGGAATGTAGGATTCCCATTAATCCGTGATATCGGAAAATGTATTAAATGTATGCGTTGTGTGCAAATCTGCGATAAAGTACAGGGGATGAATATCTGGGATGTAGCTAATACTGGTTCCCGTACCACAGTAGATATTTCCTTTAACCGTCGTATTAAGGATTCAGATTGTACCCTCTGTGGACAATGTATTACACATTGCCCTGTTGGCGCACTTCGGGAACGCAACGACACCGCAAAAGCTTTTGAAGCATTGGCTGATCCAGAAAAAATCACCATTGTACAAATTGCCCCAGCAGTCCGTGCTGCATGGGGAGAAAGTCTAGGAATTTCCAGGGAATTTGCTACTGTAAAACGGTTGGTTTCCGCACTGCGCAGGATTGGATTTGACTATATTTTTGATACCGATTTTAGTGCTGATTTAACTATCATGGAAGAAGCCAACGAATTCCTTCAAAAACTGCAAAACAAAGACCAAAACACATGGCCAATGTTTACCTCTTGCTGTCCTGGCTGGGTACGGTTCTTAAAATCCCAGTATCCAGATATGGTTCCGCAGCTTTCTACCGCAAAATCGCCTCAACAAATGTTTGGAGCAATTGCAAAAAGCTATTATGCACAGTTATTAAATGTTGATCCAAGTAAAATTTATTGTGTTTCCATTATGCCATGCCTGGCGAAAAAACAGGAATGTGACCTGCCTACTATGAACAGCGCTGGTGCGGGACAAGATGTTGACTTGGTATTGACTACTAGAGAAATTGACCGAATGATCCGTGCGGAACATATTATTCCATCGGAGCTACAGGAAGAAGAATTTGACACACCATTGGGAATTGGTACCGGCGCTGGGGTCATCTTTGGAGCTACTGGTGGCGTAATGGAAGCTGCTTTACGTACTGCTTACTATTTGGTAACTGGACAAAATCCGTCTCCAGACGCTTTCCAACAAGTCCGTGGTATGGATGGTTGGAAAGAAGCAACCTTTGATATTTCAGGTACTTTAGTACGGGTTGCTGTTGTCAGCGGATTAGGCAATACCCGTAAATTAATCCGTGCGATTCGCCGGAATAAAGTACAATATGATTTTGTGGAAATTATGGCCTGTCCAGGTGGATGCTCTGGTGGTGGAGGTCAACCTATCCATGATGGTTTGGAATTTGCTGGGGAACGCGCCAACAAACTATATGGCTTGGACCGAGTTTCTACTCTGCGGTTCTCCCATGAAAATCCCTCCATTATCAAAGTATATGATGAATATTTGGAACATCCTCTCTCCCATCGGGCACATGAGCTGCTACATACCGATCATACTGCTTGGGATATGCCTATGGCGCCAATTATGGACCAGGAAGAAGAGGAAGACAATTATAGTTAATGGCATCTTTCCAAGTCAAAATCTCCAGCTTAGCCAGAGGTTTGAACAATCCTAAAAGAGGATGTGGTCGGTAAATATCTAAAACAACACACTAAGAATTTTCTTCGCTTATATTTACTGTCCTATCACCTTGAAAAAGGTTCATTTGATACTTGAAACAAAAGCCTTTTTTACAAGATATCTTTCTCAGGAAAATCAGGTATTTCCTTATACAAACAAAAAAACTCAGCTTATTCTTTATATTAGAAGAATAAGCTGAGTTTTTACTTTTATCCAATCAACAAATGTGCTACCTGATAAATCACCATTGCCACAATATAAGCCATTCCAGTTTGGAAAGCCGCAGTAGCCAATGCGCTTTTTGTGGACCCCAATTCCCTTCTGGATGCCGCAAATGCCGCAACACATGGCATATATAATACGGTAAATACTAAAAAGGAGAATGCGCTTAACGGTGTAAAAATACTTTGCAATGCTGTAGATAATTCTGCCGAGTTTGTCGAACCTGTTAGCACAGTCAATGTACTTACCACGGATTCTTTTGCCGTAATCCCCGTCAGCAGAGCTGTAGAAGCGCGCCAATCATAAAAACCAAGAGGAATAAAGATTGGAGCAATAAAGGAACCAATCGCCGCTAATAAACTCTGACTGGAGTCGGATACCATATTTAAAGAAGCGTCAAAACTTTGCAGGAACCAGATTACCATAGAAGCTAGGAATATAATAGTAAACGCTTTTTTGATAAATCCTTTGGCTTTTTCCCACATATGTAATCCCACACTCTTTGCGGACGGGATTCGGTAAGCAGGAAGTTCCATAACAAATGGAACAGGTTCTCCCCGAAATACTGTTTTCTTTAACAACAATCCGGATAAAATCGCCACAATAATACCAATAATATAAATTGAAATCATGACAATCGCTCCGTTTTGTGGGAAAAACGCAGAAGTAATCATTGCATAAATAGGAAGCTTAGCACTACAGGACATAAATGGCGTCAATACAATCGTCATTTTGCGGTCACGATCGCTAGAAAGTGTCCTGGTTGCCATAATTGCTGGTACACTACACCCAAATCCAATAAGCATGGGGACAAACGAACGTCCAGATAAACCAATCTTACGCAACATTTTATCCATGACAAACGCTACACGTGCCATGTACCCGCTATCCTCTAATAGGGATAAAAAGAAAAACAAAAATACGATGATCGGCAAAAAGGATAGTACACTTCCGACACCGGCACAAACACCGTCAATTAATAGAGATTGCAGCCATTCCGCTACTCCAACACGTTCCAACAACCCAGCGAGTTGTGCTGTACACCAGTCAATTCCAGTTCCCAATAAATCTTGTAAAGGGGCTCCGATCACACTAAAAGTAAGCCAAAAAATAAGAAACATAATCAAGAAAAAGATGGGAATTCCCAAATATTTATGGGTTAACAACCGGTCAATCCGTTCGGAACGTACCTGTTCATGAGTTTCTTGGCGTTTGACCACACTGTCACGGCAAATCGATTCGATATAGTTATACCGCATATCCGCCAAAGCTGCTTCCCGGTCGGTTCCCAGCTCCTCTTCCATTTCCTCCACAATGTGGTCGATAATATGCTGTTCCTTATCTGTAATCTGAATCGCCTTCATGGTAGGTCCATCCCCTTCTACCATTTTGGTAGCAGCAAAACGAACAGGATATCCAGCATCTTTTGCCTGGTCTTCAATGATATGGGCAATGGAATGAATTGCCTTGTGAACAGGTCCAGTACAAAAATCCTGACGGGGATTCGAAACTTTACCTTCCGCCATTTTGGAAATAACCCGAGTCAATTCAGATATCCCCTGGTTTTTCCCAGCTGAAATCGGGACAACTGGAATCCCTAAATGTTCGGATAATTTCCGGACATCAATGTTGTTCCCACTAGCTTTCACCTCGTCCATCATGTTCAAGGCAATCACCATAGGAATTCCAAGTTCCATCAACTGTAAACTCAAATATAAATTTCGTTCAATATTAGTAGCATCCACAATATTGATAATTCCATCTGGATGGTCTTTCAACAGCATATCTCTGGTTACAACTTCTTCTGAAGTGTAGGGGGATAATGAATAAATTCCAGGTAAATCCACCAATACAGCATTTTTCATCTGCTTAATGTTACCTTCTTTTTTCTCCACTGTCACACCCGGAAAATTTCCAACATGCTGGTTACTGCCGGTTAACCGGTTAAACAACGTAGTTTTACCACTATTTTGGTTCCCCGCAAGGGCAAATAAAAAACTCATGCTCTGGTTACCTCTTTTATCTCAATTTTTGCTGCGTCATCCTTTCGGATTGTCAATACATAGCTGCGCAAAAAAAGTTCAATTGGGTCCCCCATGGGGGCAACCTTTCGCACTGTTACCTGGGTATTTGGCGTCAGGCCCATATCCAATAAGCGCCGCCTTAACTCCCCTTCACCACCAATTTTCGTGATGATACCTCCTTGTCCTGGAGATACTTGGTCTAATGTCATGCTTATCCCTCCATTATATGCAAATTTAAATCTAAAAAATAACTTGAAACAATCATTTCCGCTCTATTCTTATTCATATGTCCTTTCAACATTTTATCTCCTATCTTTTTGTTTGTCAACGAAAATACAACATAGAGCCTTATTTTTTGCATCGTAAAGTACTTGTGTCTATCAAGGAAAGGATGGCATTTGAAGTAGAAGCCTATTACAAACGATATCGGCGTTGCTTTACTTTTTGAGAAAGTTCCCGCAATTCCTCTTTAGAGAGGGTTTCCAGATGTTCTAATTGGTCTAAAAATACAACAACACTTTCCTTGCTTTTTATCTTATTAAATTCAATAAAATAACTCACTACAACCCCTGGAATTAGCGCTATTATTAAAACAGCATAAATACACAATATTACTGTTAGTACCCTTCCCAATAAAGTAACAGCTACAATATCTCCAAAACCAATGGTTGTACTTGCTGCAAAACAATACCACAAACTATCTCCAACTGTTTGAATATTCGGCTCTACCAAATATATCATAATAGAAGTTAATATAAAATAAACCAGAAAACCAAACAATAATTTATCTGCATGGGTAATTTTCAAAATTCTCCACAATAAACGAATCCTGCGCAAACAAATTCCACCTTTCTTTACATTATAGTTTTAGTATAGCATACTTTTAAACTATTTTGGAATATAGCAGATAAATCTACAATAACTGACATATACTAAAGTGGTCATGCGATAAGTAAATCTAGACAAGTTTATTTTATAAAACCAATATCTATCAAAAAAGGATGGTGGAAATATTCCACCATCCAAAACATAATAACTTTTATTCACTTCGCAAAGATTCTACTGGATTTTTCTTAGCTGCAATTCTGGAAGGAATTAATCCGGCAATAAAAGTTAATCCCATACTGATTGCTACCAAAATAATACAAGCAACTGGAGATAAATAAGCATTAATCGTTGGGATATTGGTAAGTGCATGGATAATCCAGTTAATTGGCAAACAAAGAAGTAATGAGATGATTACCCCAAGGGCACCAGCACAGAAGCCAATAATCATTGCTTCCGCATTAAACACATGGGAAACATCTTTTTTGGAAGCTCCAATGGAGCGTAAAATACCAATTTCTTTTGTCCGTTCCAATACGGAAATATAGGTGATAATTCCAATCATAATAGAAGAAACTACCAAGGAAATTGCAACAAATGCGATTAACCCATAAGAAATAGCATTGATAATAGTAGTAATACCGGACATCAATAGGGCAACATAGTCGGTATAAGAAATGGCATCTTCTTCTGCAACAGAATTGTTATAATCGGTAATGATATCTGAGATGGCATCTTTATTTTCAAATGAATTTGCATATATATTGATGGCAGATGGAGAACCCAAATCAACAACACCCAATGTTTTCATATTTTCTTCCAAAGTAGACTCCGAAACACCGGAAGGCATATATTTGTCATAATATCCTGCTAGAGTAGTTTCATCCTGGACACTTCCAATTTGAGCATCGAAAATAGCCGCTACTTTTGCGTATCCAGCAGATTGGTCAATCTCTCCGTCCGTTCCCATCATCTCTTTTACCGCTGCTTCTGCCTGTGCCGCATAGTTTTGCTGAATCATTGACGTAATCTGCTGCTGTATCATTGTTTGCAATTCTTCATCTGAATACGAAGATAAATAGGAGTGAACTGTAGCGTCATCCATCTGATATTGGGAAGCGATTGCACTTTCCATCTCCTCCCTAGTGGAATATTTCGCCATGCTGCTTTGCAATACCTGCTGTACATATTCTTCTGGTGGTTCTGAGAAAATTCTAGTATATAAATCTGTTTTTTCTTGATTGTTTAGTCCAGAAAAATATGATTTGATTTCCTCCGCTTTTTCTGCATTGGTAAGCTCCCGTTCCTCCTTGGTAAAAGGAAGCCCAGAAAAAACGTCGTAATTCTCATTTTCTACAGCAGTTTGCTGTGCCACAATATCACTAGTTTGAATTTTATCTACCATATATTCTGTTAAAGCAGAAGTATATCCAAAAGTACCGGATAATGTAGTTGCAGAAGCATCTTCGTTTGGTTGAATGATACCCACAATATTTAAGTCATAGCCATTTTTAATCGTCATATCCATCCTGGTTTGATCATCACCAATATATTCCCAGGTGCCATTTTTTCCTGTGTTTGCATAATAATCAGGATTTAACAGCAATTTAAAGGATTTCTCACAAATTTCCTGATAATTTAAAGATAAATCCCATTTGTCTACTTCTGTACCGTCCGTACTAGAATCCAATAGCTCCTGGACCTGCTCCGGAGCCAACAATCCCAAAGAATAAAAAGCGATATCAGAGATTTCACTATTTCCGTTTAACACCAATACTACTTCGTTTGCGACAGATGGCCATTGTCCATACACCAAATCATATTGACTAGAAACCATATCGGAAATCAAACTTCCATCTGTTCCAGAAGGGATTTCCTGCCACAACTCATAAGAAGAAAGCTGGGTTTTCATCATCTCATACATCGCCTGTTTTTCTTTTGGAAGATCAGGATTTTCCGATTCCGAAAAAACATCCGCAATATCAGTTGTCCTATAATTTCCATCCGCATCCGTAATATAGGTGTTCATATCCACATCGTACTGATATTGAATAGCAGAAGTATATTGGTATAAATCTGTTGTACTGGTTTCCTCATTCATCTGTTCATCCAGAAATGCTTTAAAATCAGTTAGGTTGTTCTCAGTAGCATTGCTAGAGTTCATAGAATGGAATAATTCATACATAATTGAGGTAGAATAGACGATATTATCTTGTTTTGGTTGCTTGTTTTCTTCCACCATAGAATCCTGCATAGAAGTCATAGCAGAAATCATATCGTTATCTTCTTTATTGATGGTAACAGGATAGGAAGATAAAGTATCTTTCTGGACAGTATCAATATATGCCTGAACCCCAGTGGAAAGCGCCAAAATTAAAGCAATTCCAATAATACCAATACTTCCAGCAAAAGAGGTCATTAATGTCCTAGCTTTTTTCGTCAGCAGGTTATGGAATGAAAGGGAAATTGCTGTGCCAAAAGACATATTCTTTTTCCGCTTAGTTGATATATCTTTTCCTTTGGACAAATCGGCGTGGATTTCTTCCTCCGTATAAGGATTGGTATCCCCTACTACATCACCATCCAATAACCGCACAATTCTGCTGGAATACTGTTGCGCAAGATCGGGATTGTGGGTTACCATAATAATCAATTTATCCTGAGAGATTTCTTTTAATATCTCCATGATTTGGACGCTGGTTTTGGTATCCAGTGCCCCTGTGGGTTCATCCGCCAACAGGATATCCGGGTCATTTACCAATGCACGGGCAATTGCCACACGCTGCATTTGTCCTCCGGAAAGCTGGTTTGGCTTTTTATGGATATGTTCCCCTAATCCAACCTGTTCCAGGGCGTGGAT
The DNA here is from genome assembly GCF_014297275.1 of Clostridium facile. NCBI lineage: Bacteria > Bacillati > Bacillota > Clostridia > Eubacteriales > Clostridiaceae > Clostridium > Clostridium facile. The sequence continues at coordinate 246,975 of NZ_JACOQK010000001.1, read as the reverse complement.
CGCCCGTTCACGTCGTTCTGCTTTAGACACACCCGAAAGGGTCAAAGCCAGTTCCACATTTGCCAATACTGTTTGGTGGGGAATTAAATTATAACTTTGGAACACAAACCCAATCGAATGGTTCCGGTAGTTATCCCAGTCTTTATCTTTATATTCTTTTGTGGAACGTCCATTGATGATTAAGTCCCCTGATGTATACCGGTCTAATCCCCCAATGATATTTAACATGGTGGTTTTTCCGCATCCAGAAGGCCCCAAAATGGATACAAATTCATGGTCACGGAACGCAAGATCAATTCCATTTAACGCTGTAACCTTCGTATCCCCAACAGGATAATCTTTGGTAATCGATTTTAACGCAAGCATAGATTGCCCCCAATCGTAAAAACTAACTTTATTATACTCATTCAAAAAGAAATGGATTATATTATACTACCATTTCTTGAATATTTATTGAACAAGACTATAAAGGAACAATGTATAAACAACTTTTTTACTATTATTCATAGCAGATAAGATTTCGTCTACCTTTTATGGTGATCTAGTTTACTTGATTTAAGAACAGATTTATTTGAACATAGCCATATTTTTTTCTTTTTATCGTACTTTATTACAATATTTACAAGGAAAGTTACAAAAAAAATGGAAATCCTATTGACAGCCTTTTTTAAATCATGTATAGTAATCATAGACATGGAATTTTGACAATACAGAGTTTCCATGCAAATACTTTCTGACCACCCATGTTGGGTTAAAGGCCATACGGACAGCCGGGTCAACTGCCGAATGGCAACATTACTGTTGCCTTATTGATTGAGTTAGAAGCTCAAATTTTATAAGTTGGTAACTTTATAACCAGTGCTTGGATATGCACATCAACTTGTGAAACGGTCAATAAAGAGTGGTAAAATAAGCTATTTGCTATATAAACTCTGAATTCTCTTTCTTCCATAAGTAATTTTTGATTTTATTTGTATATCATAAAAAGATAAAAATGTTATGGCAGAAAAATCGTAGCACAAGTAATGGGTATTGCATTGCTTGTGCTTTTTTATTTTGTTGATAAAAATAGATCCATCTTAACGAAATTCGAGGTGTTTGGAATATGGCGGAAGAAAAATTAAAACTTTATGGGTTTAATAACCTAACAAAGGCGCTGAGTTTCAATATTTACGATGTTTGTTACGCAAAAACAGCCCGTGAGCAGCGTGACTATATTGCCTATATTGACGAACAATATAATTCAGAGCGCCTTACCAATATTTTAACCACCTTAACGGATATGATTGGCGCACAAGTTTTGAATATTGCCCGCCAGGATTATGACCCCCAAGGGGCTTCCGTTACCATTTTAATAGCGGAAGGCTCTATGGTTCCTATGGGGGAAACACAGCTGGCACACCTGGATAAAAGCCATGTTACAGTGCATACTTATCCAGAATATCATCCAGAAACTTGTCTGGCAACCTTCCGGGTGGATATTGATGTTGCTACTTGTGGGGAAATTACCCCGCTTTCCACTTTGGATTATCTGATCAGCTCGTTTGATTCTGATATTATCACCATGGATTACCGCGTCAGAGGTTTTACCCGGGATGTAAATGGGCAAAAACTGTTTTTAGACCACAAGGTGACTTCCATCCAGGACTATATCAATCCGGACACATTGTTCCGTTATGACACAGTTGATATCAATATTTATGAGGCAAACCTGTTCCACACCAAAATGATGGTGAAAGATATTGATTTACAAAACTATTTGTTTAATACCGATGTTTATGAACTTCCCCCTAAAACGCGGCTGGAAATTATGCACAATTTGCGGCAAGAAATGATCGAAATCTTCAGTGGCCGCAATATTTATGGAAAGGACGGCACACCATGAGTTTAGACCAATCCCGTGCCCCAATCTATGAGGCGTTAGAAGAATTTAAAAAAATGAGGGTTGTCCCCTTTGACGTACCAGGGCATAAAAGAGGACGTGGAAACCCAGAATTAGCTGCCCTGTTAGGAGAAAAATGCGTCAACATGGATGTCAACTCCATGAAACCACTGGATAACCTTTGCCATCCTGTTTCGGTAATCCGGGAAGCGGAATGCCTGGCAGCAGAGGCGTTTGGCGCGGCACATGCCTTCCTTATGGTAGGAGGGACAACCTCCGCTGTACAAAGCATGATTTTATCTGTAGCGAAACGGGGAGAAAAAATTATCCTTCCCCGCAACGTACACCGCAGTGTAATGGGAGCCATGATTTTATGCGGCGCTGTTCCTGTTTATGTAAACCCAGATTGTGACCATCGTTTGGGAATCCCATTGGGGATGAGTGTATCCGCTGTAAAAAAGGCGATCCAACAACATCCTGATGCAAAAGCAATTTTAGTCAATAACCCTACTTATTATGGAATTTGTTCTGATTTGCGTTCCATTGTAAAATTAGCACATGAACATAATATGCTCTGCCTGGTGGACGAAGCCCATGGAACCCATTTTTACTTTGGAGAGGACATGCCAGTTTCTGCTATGGCTGCTGGCGCTGATATGGCAGCAGTTTCAATGCACAAATCTGGTGGAAGCTTAACCCAAAGCTCCCTTTTGCTGGCAGGCCCAGCAATGCAGGAAGGGCATGTACGGCAAATTATTAACTTAACCCAAACAACCAGCGGTTCTTATTTACTACTCTCCAGCTTAGATATCTCCCGCCGAAATCTAGCACTACGGGGAAAAGAATCCTTTGGTAAAGTAATGGAGCTGGCGGACTATGCCCGTTCAGAAATCAACCATATTGGAGGGTATTATGCTTACTCCAAAGAGTTGATCAATGGGGACAGCATTTTTGATTTTGACCGAACCAAACTCTCCATCCACACATTGGATATTGGACTTGCTGGGATTGAGGTTTACGACCTATTGCGGGATGAATACGATATTCAAATTGAATTTGGAGATTTAGGCAATATTTTAGCCTATCTTTCTATTGGTGACCGAAAACAGGATATTGAACGGTTGGTAAGTGCTCTTGCGGAGGTTCGTCGCCGTTACCAAAAAGATAAAACAAATTTAATGACTCAGGAATACATTGAACCTCAAGTGGTTGTTTCTCCACAAGAAGCTTTCTATGCTCAGACAGAACATCTTCCTCTTTTGGAGACTTCCGGTAGGGTATGCAGCGAGTTTGTGATGTGTTATCCTCCAGGAATTCCAATCCTAACTCCAGGGGAGCGGATTACAGATGAAATCCTGGATTATATTGTGTACGCAAAACAAAAGGGGTGCTCTATGACTGGTCCAGAGGATGCGGATATTGAGTTCCTAAATGTGTTAAAGGAGGGTTAATAATGGAATTTTGGTTTTCGGAATCACAAACACCAAATGTAAAATTATCCATACGAGTTGATAAGCAGTTATACAGTGGAAAAAGTGAATTCCAACGGATTGATGTATTTGAATCCCCTGAATTCGGCCGCTTTTTAACTTTGGATGGATATATGATGTTAACCGAAAAGGATGAGTTTATTTATCATGAGATGATTACTCATGTCCCAATGGCAGTCCATCCAAACGTAAAACATGTTCTGGTGATTGGTGCTGGCGATGGTGGCGTCATCCGCGAGCTGGTCCGCTACCCAGAAATCGAACAGATTGACTTGGTAGAAATTGATGAACTAGTAGTGGAAGTTTGTAAAAAATACCTTCCACAAACAGCATGCCGGTTTGATGATCCCCGCGTTTCCATTTATTATGAAGATGGCTTAAAATTTATCCGTTCCTGTGAGGATCAATACGATTTAATTATTGTGGATTCCACCGACCCATTCGGTCCAGGTGAAGGGCTGTTTACCAAAGAATTTTATGGAAACTGTTTTAAAGCATTAAAAGAGGATGGCATTATGGTGAACCAGCACGAAAGCCCTTTTTATGATAACGATGCTGTTGCCTGCCAAAGGGCCCATAAACGAATCGTAGAAACGTTTCCAATCAGCAAAGTATATCAAGCCCACATCCCTACCTATCCATCTGGCCACTGGTTGTTTGGATTTGCATCCAAAAAATATCATCCATTGCGTGACTTGCGGGAAGCAGAATGGAATTTACGCGCGCTTACCTGTAAATACTACACTACTACATTGCATAAAGGCGCTTTTTATATCCCCGCCTATGTTGAGGAGCTATTGAAAAATGTTGAACAAGAATATTGAAACTTTTATGGCGTGTGACGCAGATTTTTCCGAAGCAACTACTATTTTGTTTGGTGCCCCATTTGATTCCACTACATCTTATCGCCCAGGAACCCGCTTTGGCAGCAGTGCTATTCGTGGAGAGTCCTTTGGGATTGAAACCTACAGTCCTTATCAAGACAAAGATTTGCTGGACTGTTCCATTATGGACAGCGGCGATCTAGAACTCTGTTTTGGCAGTACTGAACAGGCGTTATCCCAGATTGAACAACACACCGCTGAAATTCTGGCTGCCAACAAACGCCCATTTATGCTTGGCGGGGAACATCTGGTTACTTTAGGCGCGTTCCGTGCTGTGACAAAACAGTACCCTGATATCCATATCATCCATTTTGACGCCCATGCAGACCTTCGGGACGATTATTTGGGGGTACAACTCTCCCACGCATGTGTACTTCATCGTTGCTGGGACCTGATTGGGGACAACCGTATTTTCCAGTTTGGTATCCGTTCTGGGGACCGGGAAGAATTCCAATGGGGAAATTCTCATGTAACTACCCATAAATTTGATTTTGAAAGCTTAGGACATGTAATAAAACAGCTGGAAGGAAAGCCGGTTTACTTCACTTTGGATTTAGATGTACTAGATCCTTCTATTTTTCCTGGAACCGGCACACCGGAACCAGGTGGAGTCAGTTTTGAGGAATTGCGAAAAGCCGCTACTTTGGTTTGTAGCCAGGCGAATGTAGTTGCCTGCGATGTAAACGAATTAAGCCCACATTATGACCAAAGCGGTGTATCCACTATGGTCGCTTGTAAAATTATCCGTGAAATGCTGTTGGCATTTCAACAATAATCATTAGGAGGAGATATTCATGGGAAAAGCTTTAATTATTGGTTGTGGCGGGGTTGCTTCTGTTGCAATCCATAAATGCTGCCAAAACAGTGAGGTATTTGAAGAAATCTGCATTGCCAGCCGGACAAAATCCAAATGCGATGCATTAAAAGAAAAATTACAAGATACTACAAAAACAAAAATCACTACAGCACAGGTAGACGCAGATAACGTGGACCAACTGATTGCGTTAATCAATCAGGAAAAACCGGATGTTGTGTTAAACTTGGCGTTACCTTACCAGGATTTAACCATTATGGATGCTTGCCTGGCAACCAAAACCCATTATGTTGACACTGCTAACTACGAACCAGAGGATACTGCGAAATTTGAATACAGTTGGCAGTGGGCTTACCGGGAACGGTTTGAACAGGCTGGTATTACTGCTCTGCTGGGTAGTGGATTTGACCCAGGGGTTACAGGAGTATTCTCTGCATACGCCCTAAAGCATGAATTTGATGAAATCAATTATATTGATATTCTGGACTGCAATGGCGGAGACCATGGTTATCCATTCGCTACCAACTTTAACCCAGAAATCAACATCCGTGAAGTTTCCGCAAACGGCTCCTACTGGGAAGACGGCCATTGGGTAGAAACAAAACCAATGGAAATTAAACGGGTTTACAACTTTGAAGGAGTTGGAGAAAAGGATATGTACCTGCTCCACCATGAAGAAATCGAAAGCCTGGCTCTGAATATTCCAGGAATCAAACGCATCCGTTTCTTTATGACCTTTGGCCAGAGCTATCTTACCCATTTAAAATGTCTGGAAAATGTAGGCATGACTTCTATTGAACCCATTCTGTATGAAGGAAAAGAAATTATTCCACTGCAATTCTTAAAAGCTGTATTACCAGACCCTTCTACTTTAGGACCACGTACTGTTGGTAAAACCAATATTGGCTGTATTTTCCAAGGGAAAAAAGATGGCAAAGAAAAAACATATTATTTGTACAATATCTGTGACCATCAGGAATGCTACAAAGAAGTTGGCTCCCAAGCAGTTGCTTACACCACAGGGGTACCCGCTATGATCGGCGCTATGATGATTATGACTGGAACATGGAACAAGCCAGGGGTTCACAATATTGAAGAATTTGATCCAGACCCATTTATGGAAGCGTTAAACAAATGGGGACTGCCTTGGAATGAATCTCACAATCCGGTGTTGGTGGACTAATGGAATATAAAATCAATCCTTCCATTCGTACCCCTTACTTTTTAGTGGACGAAAATCTGCTGCTGCATAACCTGGAGATTTTAAAGCAGGTTTCTCAACAGACAGGGTGTAAAATTTTATTAGCCCAAAAAGCGTTTTCCATGTTCTCGGTGTATCCGTTGATGCGCCAATACCTGGCGGGCACAACAGCCAGCGGATTATATGAAGCCAAATTGGGAAAAGAAGAATTTGGCGGAGAAACCCATATTTTCTCTCCAGCTTATCGGGAAGATGAATTTCAGGAGATTTTACAGTGCGTAGATGATATTGTATTCAACTCCCCTTCCCAGCTTAAAAAATACGCTGCTATTGCCAAACAAGCAGGTAAATCTGTAGGCTTACGCTTAAATCCGGAATGTTCCACCCAAGAAGGACACGCAATCTACGACCCTTGTTCCCCTGGTTCTCGTCTGGGTACCACATTGGAACAATTTGATGAAACTCTCCTTCCTCTATTGGATGGACTTCATTTCCATACTTTGTGCGAGCAGAACTCAGATGACTTAGAAATCACCGTAAATGCACTGGAACAAAAATTTGGCAAGTATCTTTCCCAAATGAAATGGCTTAACCTGGGTGGTGGACATCATATTACCCGCTCGGATTATGATATCCAGCGGTTAATCAAAATTATACAGCATTTGCAGAAAACTTACGGTGTTCAGGTTTATTTGGAACCCGGCGAAGCAGTGGTATTAAACGCAGGATTCTTGGTATCCAGTGTTTTAGAAATCGTACAAAATCAGATTTCAATCGCAATTTTAGATACTTCCGCCGCATGCCACATGCCGGATGTTTTAGAAATGCCCTACCGTCCCCCTGTACAGCAAAGTGGACAACCAGACGAAAAATCTTATACCTATCGCCTAGCGGGTCCCACTTGTTTGGCTGGGGATGTGATTGGTGATTATTCTTTTGATACTCCATTAAATATAGGGGATAAAATCGTATTTGAAGATATGGCGCTTTATACCATGGTAAAGACCAATACTTTCAATGGAATGCCATTGCCTTCTATTGTATATCGAGATAAATCCGGAAATGAACATCTCATAAAAACATTTGGTTACCAGGATTTCAAAAACCGTTTATCTTAATCTCCGAAAGGTTGCCTTAATAAGGCAACCTTTTTTCTTGATTTTTCATATTTCATATAGTATGATAAACTAAGATGAAGCATAATTCTGCTGATATGAGAATTATGGTTTTTCACAGTATTTAAATAGGAGTGGAGTTTATGAAAAAACGCATTATTGCAATGATAACCGTTGTTTCTTTTCTCGTTGGCATGTTCACTATGGAATTCCAAGTATCCGCTGAATCCGCCAATTCCAGCGAAGCCACCATCCGCATAGTACATACCAATGACATTCATGGTTATTACACCAAAACAGATAGAGGACAAATTGGATTTTCCGCATTAAAAGCGGCTATCGACCAACAAGAGGCTGACCTTATTTTAGACGTCGGGGATACCTTTCATGGGCAGGCTTTCGCTACTATTGAAAAAGGAGAAAGCATCGCCGAATTGATGGACGCTGTAGGTTACGATGCCATGACACCAGGAAACCACGATTGGAGTTATGGGAAAGACCAATTAAAACAGTTAGACGAACAACATGATTTTGCTATCCTCGCTGGCAATGTTGTAAACCAACAGGAGCAAACACCGTTTTTCGATACTCCATATTTGATAAAAGAAGTACAAGCAGACGATGGTACCATGTTAAAAGTGGGCGTATTTGGAGTCATTGATGACCAGTTCTATTCTTCTACCGTATCTTCCAACGTAGAAGGGATCACCTTTACAGAGGAAGCGGCAAAAGCAACGGAAATTGCGGCAACCCTGCGCAAAACCGAAAACTGCGATATTGTTATCGCCATGACCCATCAGGCGGATTGCGAGGGCTTTGTTTCCAACATTCAAGGGATTGACGCAGTCATTGCTGGGCATGAACATATTTTAATCAACAAAACCTATCCTGACCAGCAAGGAAAGGATGTTCCGGTAGTAGAGGCTGGATACTATTTTCAGAATATTGGCGTATTGTCCCTTACCTATGATACTGAAACAAAAATAGTGGATCAAACCAAAACAACAGAAACATTTCTTTCCGCCGAAGATACCACATCCCTCTCCGACCCCACTGTTGATGCCGCGATCCAGGCGATTGAGCAGCGGGAAGATGTTATTCTATCACAGGTAATTGGTGTTAGCCAAAAAGAATACCTTTATTCCTGGGAGGAAATCCGTGTACAGGAACAGGAAATTGGCAGGATTGTCACCGCAGCATATTTGGATTTAACCGGGGCGGATGTTGCGTTTGAAAACGCAGGCGGCATCCGTGGCGGTATTCCAAATGGGGAAATTACCTACCAGGATATCATTAGTATCTCCCCTTATGGAAATTTACTGGTAGTACACGAATTGACTGGGGAACAGATTTTATCCATGGTGGAACATTCTATTGATTTAAGTATCCAGTGTAATCAGGTATACGACAAACAAAAAGAAGCGGTTGCCAATGGAGAGGATCCATACCAATATCAATGGCCGGATAACAGCGGAAGCGTCTTGCAATTTGGGGGAATTCAGGTAGAGTACGATACCACAAAACCAGCAGGTAGCCGTATTGTGCAAGCAAAAATTGGAGGAGAAAACATAGATCTCTCCAAAACTTACCGTGTTGCTACCAATAACTATGTCATTTCCGATGAGGACTATCCAGAAATTGTTGGTACCCCTACCCTATATGAATATGGTACTTGCGAAGAAGCACTCATTGCATTTATCAAAACAGGACAATTTGAAGCTGCTGCACAGCAGGCAAGCCTAATAGATATTACTGGAAAACAGACCAATTCTGATACAGATAAGCAAGAATCCAACCCTTCTACTCCTCCATCTACTTCCTCTCCTGCTACTGGCGATACTTTCCCAATCGCTATTAGCTTATTTATCGTTTCTGCATTGGGCATTTTAGCAGTACAAAAGAAAAAATAATTTTTTCTAAAGTATTTATTTTAGTATAGAAGAAATCAAAAAACAGGCAGTTTCCTATGAGCTGCCTGTTTTTTATATAGGAGTAGGAAATAAATCATATTTTTATTGCCTTTATTGTTTTTTTCCAACCATCCATATTTTTAATAAAAAAAGATAAAATTTCATTTTTGTTGTTTTAACAACGGAAATTAATCAAACAATCGTTTATAATAAAACCACAGTAAAAACAGCATTTTATAAAAAATGATAAGCACAACAAAAACCGTGTATATAAAAACTCAACTAATCTTATCAACGAGAAATTAGAAAGGGATATAAAATATGGTTCGAAAAATTATTAAAATTGATAAAGAAAAATGCAATGGATGTGGTGCCTGTGTCACCGCTTGCCATGAAAACGCTATTGGCTTAGTGAATGGTAAAGCTGTTTTACTCCGAGATGATTATTGTGACGGATTGGGAGATTGCCTTCCGACCTGCCCAACCAACGCAATCTCTTTTGAAGAACGAGAAGCTGCTGCCTATGACGAACAAGCTATAAAAGCAAACCAGAAAAAACGAGCCAATCATTCCGGATGTCCAGGCTCCCAATCCAAACAATTGCAAAACGAAACTGTAGCTTTCCCTCCAATGGAAGGAAGCTGTTTGTCCCAATGGCCGGTTCAAATTAAACTTGCTCCTGTCAATGCTCCTTATTTCCATCAATCTCACCTTTTAATTGCAGCCGATTGTACTGCTTATTCCTACGCCAATTTTCACCAACAATTTATGAAAGGAGCTATTACTTTAATTGGATGTCCAAAACTAGATATGGTAGATTATTCTGAAAAATTAGTGGAAATCTTTCAACACAACGAGATTCAAGAAATCACCGTAACCCGTATGGAAGTACCTTGTTGTGGTGGAATGGAGTACGCAGTAAAAACAGCACTGCAAAAAGCTAGAAAACAAATTTTAGGAAAGGTAGTTACCCTTTCTACAGAAGGAAATATTTTGTCCATACAGCCCCTTTAAAGTACTTTTTAAAATGCTATTTTTCTTGTCCTCTTTTTGATAAAAACAAAAATTCTGCAAGTTTAAAAATCTTTTTTTGCAAAACATGATTAAAAATAGAATGCATTGGCAAAATATTAAGAAAATGAAAAATCCTATTTTTGTTTTATAAAAATTTTGCTTTTCCCCCTTGCGTTCCTGATTAATGTGCGTTATAATAAACTAAAAAGTAAATTGATTTACTTAAAATATCCTTTTTAAACGGAAAACAAATACAATCCTTTAGAATGAATTTTGAATGTTTCCAATTGATTTCCGGCAAATTGCAAAGGTAGATTTTGAAAAGAATGGAGCTGTTTTTCTATGACAAAGATTAGAGTTGGCATCGCTGGTTACGGTAACTTGGGAAAAGGCGTCGAAATGGCAATTGCTCAAAACCCAGATATGGAACTAGTTGGTGTATTTACCCGTCGTCAACCTCAAGATGTAAAAACAATTCGCCCAGAAACAAAAGCTTATCATATTGACGATGCTGCTAAAATGACAAATGATATCGATGTTATGATTCTCTGTGGTGGCAGCGCTACTGACCTTCCTAAACAAGGTCCTGAATTTGTAAAATTGTTTCATACAATTGATAGTTTTGATACCCACGCAAAAATTCCTGAATATTTTGAACATATGGATCAAACTGCAAAAGCCGCTGGAAAAGTTGGCATTATCTCTGTAGGTTGGGATCCAGGTTTGTTCTCATTAAACCGTATGTATGCTGGTGCTGTATTGCCAAACGGAAAAGACTATACTTTTTGGGGAAAAGGAATAAGCCAAGGACACTCTGATGCAATCCGTAGAATTGAAGGTGTTCAAGATGCAAAGCAGTACACCATTCCAATTGAGAAAGCAGTAGAAGAAGTTCGTTCTGGTAGCAATCCAGAGTTGACTACTAGGGAAAAACATCTGCGTGAATGTTTTGTAGTTGCAAAACCAGGAGCAGATACTGCTAAAATTGAGCAAGAAATTAAAACAATGCCAAACTATTTTTCCGATTATGATACTGTGGTTCATTTTATTTCCCAAGAAGAATTAAACGAAAGACACAGTGGTATGCCACATGGCGGCTTTGTCATCCGCAGTGGAAAAACCGGAGCAAACCAGGAAACAAAACAGATTATTGAATATAACTTAAAGCTGGAATCCAATCCAGAATTTACTGGAAGTGTTTTAGTTGCTTATGCGCGTGCGGCTTACCGTATGTCCCAAGAAGGAGTAACTGGCGCTAAAACTGTTTTAGATGTACCACCTGCTTATTTATCCGCAAAATCTGGAGCAGAACTAAGAAAAGAACTGCTGTAATTTTTCATCATCTAGGTAAAAAGACACCTACAAAAATGTAGGTGTCTTTTTTATCATATTAATTTTAAGTCAAAAAGAATATCATAAAAATGTTTAAAATTATTGGAACGTTTATTGAAATCTCCTTGAAAAATCTTTTCTTTTGATGTGTATGGTCTACTATTATAAATAATAATTACTAATTTTATTACTATTTTAACTGCATTATTGAATCTATAAAATTTATTTTGGAAACTATAATATTACTAAATGAAAAATCAAAACCACTAGTAAACTAGCAGTTTGCTCAGATCCCAAATGGATAAGGGATATCGAAAAACTACCATCGTATCGCTTGCTCTATTACTGGTTTTGATTTTCATTCCATACACCTTGTCTAGAATGAATATTGTATGAAAAAATCCCCGAATTTCTTTTTCTAAAATCTTTTATTTAATTCTAAAGCAGAATGCACTCTCCATCTGTAAAATTTTCTTATTTTTTCCAAGACTTTTTTATTTACTCCTGGTTTTACCAGGAGTTTTGTTTCGCCTAAAGACATTAAACAAATAACAGAAGAACCAAAATTGGTTCTTCTGTTATTAATAGCTAACCATTCATCTATTTCTTTTTACGGAAGATCAACATTGTTGCACTTGCCATTGTCAATACAGTGATCCCTATTATTGGAGCAGCATCTCCTGTCTGAGGTGAATTTGTAGATTCATTAGTAGAAGGAGTTTCCGGATTATCAGAAGAAGGTTGGTCAGTAGATTGTCCTACTACTTTTGTGTATACCTTTAGAGTAGTATCTCCCACCATTCCATAAGAATCAATTTCTGGGGTTTGATGCCACATCGTCCAGTTTACATCATAACCTAAATCATACGTTCTGTTCCTTAAACTGCTGGTTACCCGAACTTCAATTGTATTTTCGCCAGGTTGGGCAAATTCAGAAAGGTCGGCTGTGCAATTATCCATATTTCCGTTAACCTGTTTTCCATTTATGAAAATTGCGGCTGTTCCACCACTAAAGGAATCCGCTTGGAACTGCAATGAATAAAGGGAATTATCCCAATTTTCTGGTAAGGTGAAAGTAGTAGTATAACTTCCAACGCCAGATACGGTTCCACCTACTTGTGTGATATCTTTCCATGGAATCAGATCTGTTTGTCCTACGTTGATATCAACCTTGTTGGTATCATAAGTTACTTCGGTTGTTGTATATCCAAAACCTCTGTCTTCAGTACGGGTTATTTTATCACCAGGCTGCCAATCCTGTACTACCAGATTCCAGTTATCTAATTGGATATCTTCTGGAACAGATACTTCTTTTGTATAGCTGGTTCCATCACTGTAATTCAATACAGCTTTGCCAGAATTCGCGACATACATGGTGGTGTTTCCATTTTCTACGGTTACTTTGTCCACGTTTTCAGAAGAAACAACTGTTTTTTCTCCTTGATTATTTGGATCTAACACGAACACCGTAATGTCACCTGGTGCTAGGTCTACATTTAAAATTGTCCTGTTGCCTTGATAGGAATATTCCGCTAATTCTGTAATTTCTCCCGTCCAAGTATTCAGAGCATATGGTTTATAAATACCATCCAAAGAAATCTGACCGATATCGTTTTGTTCCTCTTCATACATATAGTTGTAAACGTATAAATAGCTAGCATCCTCTGCTTGATGCAGTACACTAAGTAGAGAATCATTGGATTCTACATATTCAGCACGTGGACGGATGCCCAGTTGCATTAGGGCTTCATAGGTATCTTTGGCCTGATTAACAACAGCCACATTGTCCAATTGTTTAATTTGATCCATTAACTGGATTAGTTGCTCATCTTTTCCATCGTTGAATGGTGTTTGAATTGCCGCACTGGTATTAACTTTTATCATATTATTGCGGATTTCTTCCTGTGTTTCACCATCGACAATGACAACTGGTAGGCCATCTTTTGCCCATTGGTATAATACCTGAGCCGATTCATAAGGAAGCTCTTCCTGATAAACAATCAATCCTTGATAGCCTACACCGTCTGCCTGGATTTGTCCGTTTGTACAAGTGATTTCGTCATCTTGTAACAACATTGGTGAAAAATAGTCATAAGTGTATCCCGCATCTTGTAACGTCATATCCTGCCAATAAAATGCCTTGTGATTGTGTAAATAATTTTCCTCAAATGGGCGCTGAAATTCGGAAGCGTTGTTAATATAGTAGTCATTCCTTAAAATTCCCAAATCCATTTTTACTGTACCTTGACGCAATGCTGTTTGGATACGTGCTAAATGCTGATTGATTTCAGGATAATCCAGAGAGGCTGGTTGGCGTTTACTAAACCGCTCTGAGAAAAATGGCATCATACCTTCATACCCTGGCCAGGAACAATTTTGTTCTGGCCCGTAAGCGGAAGAATAGCCATGTAATACGGTCCTTTGGATACCAGCCGCAAATTGGGTATAAAAAATTTGGCGGTAGTATTCATGGTTGCGGTAGTAGTTTTCCCCACCCAACGCACCAGTTTCGCTGGAATAAGTTTTTCCATATAAGTGGGCAGCCCCGCCTTGGGAGCGGTACATGTCTGGCTCTGTATTAAACTCCAAAGATTCTGTTTCCACATAGTCCAATGATTTTACTGGTTGAGAAATTTCGAAGAAATAGCCATAGGAATTTTCCGCACGTAAGGTCATCCCAAAACGATGCAGCCATTCTGTCAGTACATCCAAACATTCTTCCATATACAATTCAGTATTGGTTTGATACAAATCATTCCTCAATTTATTACATAAGTCTTCTTCCCCTTCTAATGTATAAGAGTATAAAGGTTCAGACATAAAAGTAACATTGGATTGTAGGGTGAAGATAGGTAGATATTTTCCAACATCATAACCCCTTCTAGAAGAAAATTCTTTTTCATAATCATCACACCACAGGTTTCCGGTAGAATTTGTACCGCGGGTACTCAATTCCAAAGAATCCATATAAAGGGATACATCCCCGTTTTCCTGGATCATCTGTTGTAAATCTGGAGTGAGGACGTTTTCATTCCAATATTCAATTAAAGCATCGGCGCCTTCTCTAGAAAAATAGTTAATGGTGTATGCTTCTCCAGTGGAAGCTGGCTTATAGGTTTCACTGGTGCCATACTGCCAAAAGGAAAATAAAATATAATCTCCATCTATGGGGGCTGTATAATCTATTGTCCATGTTCCATCTAGCTGTTGTACAGCAGTATCTGTGATATCAGTTAGAGAATCCGGATCCAGGCGGATGGTTTTCCCATCTTCTGATACAGAAGTTTTCTTTGCTGTTACTACTTCGACTAAACGCATCTTGGTAGCGTTTACGGTTAATTCCGGTGTGGGAAGGACGCCACTAAATTGCTGACCAGCAGTTAAATTAACAGTACGGTAACCTAATTCCTGGGATGCTGCTGGATCATCCGGTGTAATCGTAGTTAAATTGGCTGTTGACCAATGGGTTCCGCTGGTAAAGCTAACTCCCATACCCAGTTTGGTACATTCCTCTACAATTAAGTGGGAGTCATGTACCCATTCTTCCGAACCCCAGGCATATGTGGCATTATCCAAATACGCGGATTCATCTAAGGTAACAAACTCAATGGCTCCATATCCATCCTGATATAATTCCTGGATGGATTCTTTTAGTGTTTCATCTGTATGGGAACCTTCTGCTAACCACCAGCGTATTTCTGGACGGTATTCCATTGCCGGATTTTGAAAAAGCCCATTCATTTTTTCTACGAAAGAATTTGACTGTGACTCTGTGGATACAGCACCTACTGAAGTAATACAAGTAGCAGCTGCCAAAGAAAGACACATCAAAAGTGGCAACACTTTTTTTGCTCGAAACTTTCTTCCTTTCATGTGATTTTCCTCCTAAAAATAACTTAAAATAATTGTATGTATAACTTTCGTCATCATTATATCATGCTAAAAAATTCAAAAACAGATAATAATCCTCTCTAAAACTGGTGTTTTAACAGGATATTTAACATAAAAATTGAGATATATAGATATTTTATGATATTTATGTTATTCTAAAATAAGAAAAAGGAGGAGAAAAAATATGGACGAAATTAATCAAGCACTTACTTCTTGCGATTTATTAACAGGATATCTTGATCCAATTATCCAAAAATTAATCCATAATTTACCAAATATACTTTCCTCTATGTCGACACAACATTCTGAGAAAAAGGAGACATCTTCTTATGTTCAGCTCTTAGGGGAATATGTAATGAAGCCTAATGAAAATATCTCTGTATTTCTTCATTGGCCGGATACAAAATATGCACCTATATCGCAACGAAAGGTACAGCATTTCCATTATCATGATTTTTATGAGATCAACTATCTTTACCGAGGTGGTGTAAAAAATATTTTGCAGGATACTACGATACAACAAGGCTGTAACCAAATCCTTCTGATGAATCCTTATGCCTATCATGATCCCAAAATTTCTGACCCCGATACACTGCTGTTTAATATTTTAATCCGAAAAGAGTTTTCCGCGGAAATTTTAAGTGGGTATTCTCCTGGAAATTCAAATCTTATCAATTTATTTTTGGATAATAGCCTTGGTATGGGGCCATTAAAACCCTACTTACTGTTTGACAATACACCACAAATTAATTTTATTTTACAACAAATGATATTAGAGTATTACCAAGGACAGCAGTATTCCCAACAGGTTTTATATGCAAAATTAATTGAGCTATGGTCATTATTCGCACGGCAGCAAACAGAAAAATTCGCACAGAATGAACATAACATACCAGAAGATGTCACAAAAATTTTGTCCTATCTATGTACTCATTATGCTACTACTAACTTATCAGAAACCGCAAAACAGTTTGGCTATTCCTCCAACTATTTATCCCAATACCTCCAACGGTATACAGGTTATTGCTATAGCGATTTGATTTACAATTTAAAAATGCAGAATGCAACCAGTTATTTAATTCATTCCAATTTTTCTTTGGAGGAGATATCAGAACGGCTTGGATATAGTGATGTAAATTATTTCCGAAAAATTTTTAAAAAGAAGTTTGGAATTTCTCCACGGGCGTATCGGAACCAGCATAAATCAAATGCTTGAAAATACCCACTACAGCCAAATCTACCAGTTCGATTGGTGGCTTACACAGCCCTCGACTTTTATGCACATATAAGGGATACTGAATTATATTATTATATTACACACACTGCCACCCGTAAGCGAATAAAATTAGTATTATTTTATTTCGCTATTTTTCTGCACAGCCTTTTCTTTTTTAACTCATATAAAACTCACTGATATAATTGTCGCACGATTCTTTTTCTTCCTCGGTAAAACTAGAGGATTTTTAATACCAAAATGTACTATTAAAATAACCCCAACTTCAATAGTTGGGGTTATTTTTTATAAAGGAAAAATCACTATTTTCTTTTATAAGTGAGTAATAATGCTGCACCTGCTAATGCCAATGCCATTACTCCTGCGATTGGAGTAAAGTCACCGGTTCTTGCTGCGTTCGCTTTAGTTGTAGTGATTTCCTGTCCTGCTTGTGTACCATCCGCGTTGTTATCTGCTGGTGTTTCGGTAGTTGGCCTTTCTACTGCTACTAACCCTTTCATTGCTTCTTGTACACTTGATACTGCTGCATCTACTTGTTCTTGAGTAGCGTTTTCATCCGCTATTACTTCTTTTGCTTTTTCTACTACTGATTGTAATACCGCATAACTTTCTTCTGTATATGCATTTGCGTCCACTTTTTCTGCTTCTTGTACTACTTCTTCTAAAATGGATTTGTCTGCTTTAAACCTTAGGTTCAGCATTGCATTTAACAGGTTATCTGCTACTTCGTTGATTTCCACCTGCATAGCGTCTCCATCTTGATAGATTTTTTGTGCTGCTTCCAATGCTGCAGTAAATTCCGCTTGACCGGCTTCTATATATTTGCTCAGATCGATTTCTTCCGCCGCTGCGATTAAGCTTGCTAACTCTGTTTTATCACCAGCTACAAAACCTAATTTGTGAATTTCATTCAGCAATATTTTCCATGCTTCATCAATTACTTCTTGACTTGCATTTTTATCTGCTGCTACTGTTTTAGCGTTTTCTAGTGCTTCATCAAAAGATTTTTGCACCGATTCAATAGCATCATCATATTCCCCGCTTTCTTTTGCAGCATCTGCATATGCAATGACAGAGTTTAAGATCGATTTATTTGTTTCCACTGTATTTACTTCTGTTTGGATATATGGTGTCAAGGTAACTTCTCCAATAATGCCAAACGCATAAGTTTGACTATCCGTTGTACCAAACTTATAGTTTGCCAAACTGGAGTTTACTTCTACTTTAATGGTGTTGGTTCCAGATACTAGATATGGACCTATATCTGCCTGGTTGGAAAATTGATTAATCCACACTTTTGCACCATTTACATAAAGTTTCATTCCATCAGAAACCTGGGTAAATTTTAGGATAGCACCCTGACCTTCTTTCCAGCCTTTTTCCAGTTCAAATGAAGTATTGTATTCCCCTATTCCTCCAGAACGTGCTAAATCTTCTGAAATTTCGTACCAAGGTACTAACTCTGTTAATGTATATGGACCTTTATCAATAATTTGGGTTTTTAAATAATCGTCTGGTTCTACCCAATCTTCTTCCTCTAATAGTGGAGCCCATTCGTGGAGAGTCATTTCCCAATGATTTAAGTTGATTGGATTTTCTGCCGCATCCACTATAACATTTATTGCGTTACCATCCGATAGTGTTACTGTATAATTTCCTGCCAATGTTGTATGCATCACAAGATTTCCATCCTGGTCATAACTTAGGCTATCCGCATCTGTTTGGATAGCAGATTGTTCTGGCTGTTTGCTACTCCAACCTGGTTTTGCAATGGCAATAAACTTAGTATCTCCAGGTTCCAGCTCTATTTCCATAGTTACTTGATCATCTTGTTTTGTATATTCCGCTATTGGTGTGATTTCTCCACTCCATGGATCAAGCAAATAAGGGAAGCCTTCTCCTTGAAATGTTATGGTCTGTTGTGTTGCTTCTGTTAAACTATTGTTATAAATATAATACAGTTCTGCTTCTTCTGTAGTTCGATGGTAGAATAAATTGCTAGATGGTTCTTCTGGAGCTGCATCAGGAAGAATATTAAAATCTTCCAATGCTGATATTAGCTCTGTACGGTCGGATACCGTTTTTACATTGGTCATAGTTTGCAATGTTTCCATGATTGCCTGTAACTCTTGATTCGCGGATTCCAATGCATCAATGGCTCCAACCTCTTCATCAGAACCTGGATAAGAATCCGTTCTAGTTGGCGCTTTCCCTACAATAAAAATAGGTAAACCTGATTTTGCATATTCTAAAATTTGTCTTGCGGTATCCAAAGGCATGTCAGAGGCCTGTTTTTCACCACTTATCTGATTCATCCTTTGGTCTAACACCAAAGCTTTATAGGATGGTCCTTCCGAAGAAGTATCCAAAGTACCATCATCATTTAAACTATATGGAGCCAAAACAGTTTGCCCTTCGTTTATTCCAACAGTGGCATTTGGAAGTTCCAACAAAGCAGGGGTGATATAATCATAAGAATATCCTGCATATTCTAAATCTGTAACCTCTGGCTCAACACCAGTATAATTATCCCGATAGTATAACCTGTACATAGCCAAGTCAATATCCCCTTGCCCTTGCTGTAATACCATTTGGGCACGTGACATATAATCTGTCATTTCTTTAACAACTTCCCATAATGGTGTTTTATCATCCCATTCATTGGAATATCCCATACCACACATGGTTCCATAACCTGGCCATGATTTTTTTTCTGGGTAATATAGTCCATCAAGATCATAAACTTTACCAGAAAAACCATGTAATATGTTCTTATTTACCCCTGTTACAAATAATCTGTTTATATAGTGGAATAAACCTGGATCGTTTTGGGTATAGGGATCATTATTATTTTTTTGATCAGAACCAGTCCATGTCTGCCTCCATGAAGTAGTGTTTGTTTCAGCAGATTCAGACGAATAGATCTGATCTCCTTTCATATGTGCTACACCACTTTGTAAGCGGTAAGCATCAATTGTATCTTTATGTCCCCAAGCTTCTGTTTCAGTAATATCAGATGCCAAAGAACTTTCTGTAATTTCAAACTGTGCATTATATGAGCCCTGATAGCGTAAGGTCATATTATGGGAATGAGCCCAATCTCGAAAGACAGATACATGATTTTCTGTATATAACTCTGTCATAGTTTTGTAAACATCTAGTCGGATTTGATAACCAACCCCTTCAAATTCATAATTTGAAGTTTCGTCAATATCAGCAGCCCCACGCCAATAACTAGGCATAGAAATAGTAGGCAAATATGGAGTTAAATCATATCCTCTACGTTCTTTAAATTCAGAAAGCATGTCTGTTGTCCACAACAGATTATCGCCTAATTCTAAAGAATCGCCAAAGATACTACCACCATTTTCTTCATACATATTTGTTAGTTCTGGGTCATCGTTCATAGCATCTTCCCAATTTTTAATGACTGCTTTTGTTGCTTCTATATCCATATGATTAATTACAACTTCTTCAAATCCAGAGCCAACAGTTTTACCTGTTGATTGTTGGTACATATAGAATATGCTCCAATTTCCCTCTGTTGGAGCTGTCCATTTTACTGCTCCAGTTTCAGTATCTACGATAGCACCACTAGAAATATCCATTAAATTAACTGCAGAAGCAGGGTCATAATTTCCAGTATCTAGTTTTTTTGCTGCTGTTATAGCTGTCAATTTAAATGTACGGTTTTGATCAAATCCTTCATCTGGAAATTGAAATTGATTGGATTGATAAACCATATTGGATGAATTTATATTAAAATCCACATCTTTAAAGTACAGTGCCTGTTCTGCTCTTTCATCATTGATATCTATAATATCTGGTGTTGCAATTGGCCAAAGTTGCCCAAGAGTGAAATCAACTTGAATGCCACAATCTTTTGCTTCTTCTAATATCCATTTTATATACTCGTTCCATTCTGGTGTATTAATTTTTACTTTAGGATCCAGAGAAACCAATTCAACTCCGCCAATACCACTATCTGCCATAAGGCGAACCAAACGACGGACTTCTTCTTCTGGCATTCTGCCTGGATTAATCCACCAACGACTATACGCTTTGGCATCGTTGTCTGGATTTTTAAATTCTTGTTCAAATTGGGTAAGATTTTGTTCTGGATTATTTTCTATTGCCAAAACAGTTGTGCTAGATAGCATTGTTGTAGCACATATGGCGCCTGCCAACAATAAAGATAATATCCTTTTTTTCATACTCATGTTTCTTCCTCCTAAATGGTTTAAATTAAAATTGTTGATAAAATGGTTCTGTTCTAGTTATAAAAACAAAACACCCAAAGCTATAAGGAATATCTTATAGCTTTGGGTGTATGGATTCTTGATTAAAATAAAAAACGCCAGTTTTCATAACATCACAGAATCGTCCCATTGTACTATAAATACAATAGGAATATTTTCTTGACCTCCTTTCAGAGATCAATACAATTACTGGCATATTTATTATAATCTTTTTTTATTCAAATTGTAATACCTTTATTCCACAAACTTAACCATCTATTTTTGTGCTTTTTGACATTTTATTTTGATACCGTTTCCGGTATTCTACTGGAGATATTCTATATTTTTGCTTAAAAGCCCGTTCAAAACTGGAGCGCTCTGAATACCCCACAATTTCCGCTATCTCCTGTATAGTCTTTATACTATCCTGTAAATAGCTGCATGCCTGATGGAAACGGAAATGCTGTACTATTTCTTTAAAAGATGTGTTACTATACCTTTGGAAATACCGTGCCATAGAACGAGTTGTATAACCAAAATGTGCAGACAATTCTTCTAATGTAATACTCTCATAATGCTCATTAATATAGGAAATCACATCAGAAAGTTTTAGCCTATTTGAATCTGTATCTCCTAGCATATCAAAATGGCTCCGATATTGTTTTGTCATTTCTCCTAGAAGTAGAACCAATAATGCTTTCATCATACTGTGGCTCATAGGTTCATCACGATAAAAAACTTCTATCATGGACTGAATAATTTTTTCACAATGATAATTTGGATCAGGATGTAATACAATTTGACCTGCACGGTTGTTGATGGTATAAATCGACTGAATAAAAAAGTCAGTAATCATATCATTTTCCGCAAGCATATCCAAAAAGGAACGTTGAAATAGATCTTGTCGTATTAATATATTAAATACAGTGTCTTCTGGCTGAAATCTTTGCAACCTGTGGATTGCCTGTAGATTATAAAGACAAATATCCCCTGAATATAACATTTGTTCTTTTCCGGATATTAAACTCATACATTTTCCAGAATATACATATACAATTTCAAAAAAATCGTGGTTATGGAGCTTTGTTCCAAATTTTTGTTTATCTTTTAATTTTGATGATAAATAATAGTCAGTAGAAATATCAATCTCTATATTTGGTGGAACATTCCCTGTTTTCCAATGAAAAGTATAGTATTGTTGTTTTGTAACAGGATCAATGTTAATTGAAAGCATTTCTGGAGAGGGAACATAATTTTTCCGATGAATTTTATGTGTAATAAT
Source organism: Clostridium facile (assembly GCF_014297275.1). Lineage (NCBI taxonomy): Bacteria > Bacillati > Bacillota > Clostridia > Eubacteriales > Clostridiaceae > Clostridium > Clostridium facile. The sequence continues at coordinate 224,688 of NZ_JACOQK010000001.1, read as the reverse complement.
CTCTCTATTCTCCATTTTTAAAATAGAGGAAAGGTATTCATTTGGACGATGGATTCCCACTATATCCCCCCTAACTAGTTTTAGATAAATTTATTATATATAAAATCATAATTTTTATCAACCAAATGTCTTTTTTTGTCGTATTTTTTAATTTAATCTGTCTTTCTGTGCAATATCCATTTTACTAAAATATCAGTATAATAAATGTATGAAATTAAGAAGATCGATACGATGCTGGCGCTTGTTCGATAACCCCTAATTTATTCTTTTGGTATCCCTATCCATATGGACAGGGATACACTTTTTTGTTACACAAAAAAGCTACATTTCAATTTCTTGAAATGTAGCTTTTAATTTGGTTGCGGGAGCAGGATTTGAACCTACGACCTTCGGGTTATGAGCCCGACGAGCTACCGAACTGCTCCATCCCGCGATATATAAAAGCACTTTAAAACTTCTTTCTGAATCAGAGTGCTTTTATATTATACTATACTTTCTCAAAAAAAGCAAGCATTTTTTTGAGAAAATAAAAAATTTTTTAATAAAAAAATTTTCAACCTGTTTTATGGTGATTATTCTTTCTCTTCTTCAGGCTCTGTTAAAGATTCTACATCAAAACCATCTGTTATAGTAGTATCTTCTTCTGGTTCTTCTGTAGATTGTTCATTTTCAGTTTCATCTTGGTTTTCTGATGTTTCTGCTAAATCCACTTCGTCTCCACCAGTGTAGTCTTCATCGCCTAAATAATTTTCATCGTAATCTAAATCTTCACTAATTTTTTTACTGCCACGTTTCACAAATTTTGCAATTGCCCAAGCACCAGCTGCCAATGCAGCAAATACAGCAACGATTGAAACAATAATCTTTTTTTTCATCTAAATCGTCCTCCTTTATATCCATTATATCAGGAATCAACTTATTTTCTTACGATTTTATAATTCTATTATATACGCAATTAAACAGAATTACAACAACATAAATGTTACAAATGTTAAATATTTTCGGTTTGGTACATAATAATAGATAATGCACATAATGGAGCTGTCTCACAACGTAAAATTCGTTTTCCCATAGATCCTATCTGAATCCCTTTTTGTTTTGCCAATTCTACTTCAGATGGTTCAAATCCACCTTCGCTTCCAATCCAAACAGAGATTTTTTTCATAGAATTTGAAATAATTTCTGGCAATCGTTTTCCTCCACATTCGTAGAATAAAATCCCTTGCTCTTTTGCTGAAAATCCATCTATTGATTGCTGAAATGTCATCAAATCTTTTACCTGTGGGATAATCCCTCTCCCGCTTTGTTTTGCTGCTTCCAAGGCAATCTTATTGTACCGAATACATTTTTTTGCCATTGACTTTTGATCCGGTCTCGATATACATCGAGATGTTAGTACCGGAACAATCTCTGTTACTCCAAGTTCCACTGATTTTTGAATAATTTGCTCAAATTTATCTCCCTTTGGCAAAGCTTGATATAATGTTACCTGAATATCTGGTTCTGTTTGGCTTGGCTGTTTCTCTACAATAGAAACTACTACTTCTTCCCCAACCGATTCTATTTTACAATGGTAGTCAAACCCCTTTGTATCACAAAGGGTTATCATCTCGCCTGGCTGCATACGCAAAGAACGAGAAATATGGTGGGCACTTTCTCCAGTAATGGTTGTAAACTGGTCATTTAATTCTGGAATAAAAAATCTGGGCACCGTTATCCCTCCTCTTCATTTACTTTTATTATAACATACACAAAAACAAAATCAATAATAGAATGATTTCTCACTCTTTTGTTATTGACAAATAGTTGGCAACATATTACTATTAAATTATATACCTTTTGGAAAGGATCTTTTTATGAATATTCTAATTATCGGTTGTGGTAGGTTAGGCAGTCGGCTTGCCAGCGTACTAGATGCGGAAGGTCATTATATTGCTATTATCGACAATGACAAAGACCGTTTTGACATGTTGGATGATGAGTTTACTGGCCTTACAGTAGAAGGAACACCAATTGATATTGATGTAATGAAATCTGCCGGGATTGAGGGCTGCGACTATGTAGTATGTGTGACAGAACAAGATAATACGAATATCATGGCCGCACAAATCGCTCATGAAATATTTAAATTAGATAATATTATCTGCCGTGTATTAGACCCTGTAAAAGCACATGCGTTTGAAAGTTTAGGAATCCCTACAATTTGCCCTACTTCATTGGCATTTGAATCCATTTGTTCAGGGCTATTTGGTAACAAATCAAATAGTAAGCTCGTCCATTATGGAGGTACTTCCATTGAATTCAACACGATTCCTTATCAAAGGCATATGAAGGGAAAATTGCTATCAGAACTCAACAAAAAGTCAGAAGAGCATCGCTTATTTGCGGTGATTGATAGCCATAATATTATTACACTTTATTCCCCATCAGCAGACCGGGTTGTAACAGAAACTGACCGCTTGATTTTTGCTCATGTAGTACTGTAGGAGGATACCATCATGAATATTTTAATTATAGGTGGAGGTAATGTTGGATATTATTTAGCCAAATCCTTATTACATGCAGGTACACATGAAATTAAAATTATTGAAAAAGAGAGATGTAAATGCGCCTATGTAGCTGATCGTCTTGATATTTCTGTTTTTCGAGGAGATGGGACAGACATCCGTACTTTAAAAAAAGCAGAAGCACATAAGGCGGATATTATGGTAGCAATTACAGGGAGAGATGAAGATAATTTTATTGCCGCACAACTGGCTCGTAATTACTTTCATGTAAAAACAACCATTGTAAAAGCAAATAATCCTAAAAATATTGATATTATGAAAACGATTGGGGCTGACATCGTAGTATCTAGTATTAATATTATTACAAATTTGATTGAACGGGAAGTAGACGCTGTAAGTATGCGGTTTATTACCCGTATGAACATGGGCAATTCTTCTATTTGTGAATTTATTGTAAAAGATACCGATTCAATCAACGGACAACCACTTAGTGAGATCCATTTCCCACCAAATACATTGGTAATAACGATCCTACGTAAAGGAAAAAGTATTATTCCTCAAGGGGATACATTGCTCATTGAAGGGGATGATGTCATGATTATGACGGATGATAAAAACAAAAAAGAACTGCAACGTATGTTCAGCAAATAAAAATTCAGCCAAAGCCGTTTTGATAAAATTGCTTTGGCTGAAATTATAAATAAGGAGACAAAACATGATTTATCAGGAATATTTTATCAACACCAACTGCCCAGTAATTGGACTGGAACAGCCAGTTTTACAAGCTTATTTATTAAATCCTCCAATCGCACAAGGAAAATTAAGACCAGCCGTGATTATCTGTCCTGGTGGTGGATATAGCAGACGTTCGGTACGAGAAGGGGAACCTGTTGCAATGCGTTTTTTATCACAAGGAATTAACGCATTTGTATTACAATATAGCATTGTTCCCAACCGTTTTCCAACCGCATTAACCCAGTTAGCGGAATCCATACGTTTTATCCGTTCTCATGCGGAAGAATGGTCGATTGACACCAATCAGATTTTTCTAAATGGTTTTTCTGCTGGAGGGCATTTAGCAGCTTGTCTGGGAACTATGTGGAACCAGGAATGGTTACAGAAAATAATGGGTTCTTCTCCATCAGAATATCAGCCAAATGGAATGATCTTATGCTACCCTGTTATTACAACTGGACCCTTTACCCATCAGGAATCTTGCGAACATCTTATGGGAAGCCAGCCAGATGAAACATTATTGCAGCATCTTTCTTTGGAAAATCAGGTTTCTTCCAATACACCTCCTACCTTTTTGTGGCATACCCAACAAGATACCAGTGTTCCAGTAGAAAACTCACTGCTGTTCAGTATCGCTTTGCGCCAGCATAAAATTCCATTTGAACTACATATCTATGAACGTGGTATCCATGGTTTGGCTTTAGCGGATGAGGTTACAATGAGGACACCAGAGCAATGGGAACCAAACTGCCAGGATTGGATTGATAAAGCTATTAGCTGGTTAAAACGTCAGATTATTTGATTGATGTTGAGAGTATCTTTTTTATTTAATAGATCGTTCCCTTTCATTACGAATTATTATATTATAGTTCAAAAAACACTAAACGCTATATAATATTTTTATATTATAAATGATATATCAACCTGTTTTATAGACGATATTCCGATACACCACAATAAAAATTGGATTTAGTGGAATAGTAATAGATAGCTAAAAATGAGGTTTATAAAACATGAATAACAGATAATAGGAGTAACGATTATGTCAACAATTTTAGTAACAGGTGCAACCGGATTTATTGGAAGCCATACCTGTGTTGAATTAATCCAGTCCGGATACCATGTAGTTGGAACAGATAACTTTTGTAATTCAAAACCAGCTGTTTTAGACCGAATTCAAACGATTACTGAAAAGAAGATGGATTTTATAAAAGCTGACTTATGCCATCCAGAAGAATTAGACCAGATCTTCCAGCAATACCAAATTGATGCAGTAATCCATTTTGCCGGCTTAAAAGCAGTTGGTGAATCGGTAGAAAAACCATTGGAATATTATTCAAATAATATTACTGGTACTTTATACCTTTTGGAATGTATGCGAAAATACCACTGTTACCGTATTGTATTTTCTTCTTCCGCGACTGTATATGGTATGAACAACCCCGTTCCATATCAGGAAAATATGCCAACTTCTGCAACAAATCCATATGGGTACACGAAAGTGATGATTGAACAAATATTACGTGATCTTTGTGTATCCGATCCAAAATGGAGCATAGTTCTATTGCGTTACTTTAATCCGATTGGGGCACATCATAGCGGTTTGCTTGGTGAAGACCCAAATGGTATTCCAAACAACCTAATGCCATATATTTGTCAGGTTGCAATTGGAAAACTAGAATATTTAAGAGTTTTTGGCGATGATTACGATACTCCAGATGGCACTGGTGTACGGGACTATATTCATGTAGTGGATTTGGCGAAAGGACATTTAGATGCTGTAAAATATGCACTAGAACATAATGGAGCTCAAGAAATTAACTTAGGAACAGGAAAAGGTACCAGTGTATTAGAACTTTTCCACTCATTTGAGAAAGCCTGTGGAAAAAAACTGCCTTACCAAATTATCGAACGGCGGGCAGGAGATATTGCTACCTGTTATGCAGATACTTCTAAAGCCAAAGAGTTGTTGGGATGGTCAGCCAAAAAAACAATTGAAGATATGTGCCAGGATAGTTGGAATTTTATCTGTAAAAATCCAAATGGAATTGAATAAATAATTGGTTGAGAATACCTCCCATAATATATGGGAGGTATTTTTTCATCTGCTTCTTCAGCCATCAAAAGCAGAACATAACAGTTGCGTTTATTTTTTGATTGTGACAATTTTGGTATGTGATACCATTTCTTCTTCCGTTGCTTCAAAACTAGTTAATTCTGTCTGGTAACAACTGTTTCCATCTTCAGGAAGATAAGAATACAGTTTCGCATTTTCTATTGGTATCCCTAAAATCTGAAGTTTTTGTATCAGAGGAATTGCAGTTGCGATATAATCTTCTTTGGAAGAAAATTCTTGATTCAATTCTATTTGAATGGTAACAGGTATATTTGGGTCATAGGAAGAGTCCAACTGATATTGGAAGGGAGGTAGTTCTAATAACGTATTTATGGTAATATCTTCCTGTGTTAATTGCATTTGTGTATTGAGGAAAGTATAAATCATACTAGAAACCTCTTCTTCCATACGGGATTGAATATCAAACTGATAATAGTCTCCAATCTCTCCAGTTGGATAATATACAATACTGGAATGGTTCCTGGAATCGTCCGCTTCTGTAACAGATGCATAAAAAGTATTGGTCTTTGATGTATAAGATAATTCCCCCATCACAATTTCTTTTCCGTAATGTTTTTCAATATAAGTTTGAATTTCTCTTTTTGCTTGAAAATATCGGATTGGATTTCCCTTAGCCATCAGATAACAACCGGTGGAACTGATGACCCATATAACAGAAATTACTAATAATACAATGCGTTTTGTTTTTTTCATTCTAATCCCTTCTTTCTCCACAACTGGATTTGTTTCGCCAGCATGATCCCGCTTCCTGTACAAAAAAAGAAAAATGGCAGCCCTATTAAGCCCAATATCAAGTGAGTTTGCACCATACTTACCATTAAAAACTCAAGAGCTCCAAAAATTAAAATTGCTTTGTAACGATGGAACAATAGTGTTAGTAGAAATGGTATAAGAATTAAGCAAGGAACAAATCCAATCCATCCTTGATAAAGCAAGGAAAGATAGTCTGCTACTAACATAGAAAGAATCACAGTAAAATACCAGGTACTATTTTGGGATTTTTGGATTTTCTTCAATAGAACTAACGCAGATTTTTCTTTGGAATTTGTATTGGAGAGCAAATCAGTCTGATGAAACAATTCCTGTTGGTTTTTCTCTTGAACCGCACGGCATTGAGGGCATCTTTGCAGATGCTCATCTATTTCTTTTTTGGTTTGTCCAGAAACCAAGCCTTCCTGATACAATGGAAGTAAATCTTGTATCATGTTACAATTAATCTGCTTCATTTTGCAATACCTCCATTAATTTTTGTTTCGTCCGAAAAAATGAAACCCTACAATAATTCTCTGTTTTACCAATGATGATAGAAATCTCAGCGAAAGTTAGTTCATTAAATAGCCGCAAAACCGCAATTTCCTTTTGTAATTCAGATAATTTCGATAATTCCTGAAGGATTATCCAACTAAGTTCATGCTCGGATGGATCAATATCTCCTGGTTCAACAGTAAGCTCATATAGTCCAAGTTCCATTGGATTTTTCCTTAAATAAGAAAAATATTCATGCCTTGCAATACCAATAAGCCAAGTTTTAATGGTAGACCTTCGTTGAAAAGAAGAAAGGGATTGCAGAGCGGATAAAAAAGTGGATTGAAGAATATCTTCTGTTTGATGCTGATTTTTTGTTAATGAAAAAATATAACGGTATAAATCATCATGATACAAATCATATAATTCTTTTATTTCTTCCACAATTTTTCCTCCCTTCTTCTCCAATCTATTATGTATCCATTGTTTTTATCGATAATTTTCTTTTTCCTATTATATAAGTGTTTTTAAATCAACATTTCGTTACAAAATACAACCATTATTTCAAAATTAATAACTTATAAGGCATCTTTATTATACCATATTTCTGTTTTCAAACCATTTTTTGTTAAATAATGGTATTATAGAGTAAACACAATTGACTTACCAAACATGAAAGAGACCTTATGCTCAAATAAGCAGAAATCTAAATTAATAGAACTAATAATCTCTTTCTCTAATTTTTCAGTTATTTTTCTTATCTGTCCTACAAAATCAATCAATACGTCACTCTAGTTTTTTCAACTATAGATGTATTTCTTTTTCCACAGCTGCTTAATTACAAACTATATTCTTCAATGAAACCAAACATTTTTCAATTTAAATCACTAATAAATGGATGGTTTGCTCAGAGACCTGGAAAAAGTATTAAAAAATACCATGGCATCATACATTCTGCTATTCGTAAACAATTTCCATCAGATATCGGCAGCCGTATGAGATTAACTGATGACTGCTATTCTATATACTTTTATCCTACAAAAGCCATCTATTAGAAAGTTATTCCCTTAAAACTTCTCTTTCTATCTCTGGTAAAACCAGGTATTTTATTTTGCTTAGACAGGCAGTCAAAATCACTAGTAAACTAGTGGTTTACTCAGACCTCAGAGAGGGCTGAAAGAAATATCGAAGAACTACTATCGCATCGCTTGCTCCTCTACTGATAAACCAGTATGGTTTTTCTTTCCATACCCTTTTCTGGAAAGAAAACTGTATGCAAAAATTCCTGAATTGCTTTTCTAAAATCTTCTACTCCATTCTCAAGTATAAAGCATTTTTCATCTATTAGAGTTTCTCATTTTGCCAAGTTTTTTATTCACCTCTGGTTCTACTAATTTTTTTAAACTATGGGCAGCAATCATAACAAAACGGGAGACACAATTGTGTCTCCCGTTTATTCAATTACTTCTCATTTAGAAGCAATTTAGCGTAATCAGTTATTGAACTTATTTACGTCTTTTTTTAGCAACAATAATACCAGCACCTGCTAACATTGTAGCTGCTAACGCAAATACAATAGAGCTATCACCAGTTTTAACTGGTTGATTTGTAGTCGTGGTAGATCCTGTTTGAGTAGAAGAACCTGTGCTATTATTTACAGCAGAGTTATCTTTTACTTCCAAGTTATTGATTGCTTGTGCCAATTTTTCAACTTGAGCATCTACAGCTGGCTGATCATCCTTGCTTAAGTTTTCATTGCCTAACATTGCTTTGGATTCACCTAAAACTGCTTTCAATGCTGCAACGCTAGCATCTGTATATTGGCTTAAGTCCATACCTTCTACTTGTTGTACCAATCCTTCTAAGATAGAAGTATCAGCTTTAAATCTCAGCTGTAACATACCACCTAACAGTTCATCTACTGCTGCATTAACTTCTTCCTGAGTAGCGTCTACATTGTCATAAACACCTTGTGCTTTTTCCAAAATTGGTGCAAATACTTCCCATGTTGCTGGGGTGTAATTTTCCTCTTTGAATTCTGCACATTCATCTAACAATGCTTTTAACTGGCTCTTATCTGCTAGTTTTTCCAACGCATCAAATGCTGCTTTCAGGTCGTTATATGCTTTGTCAATTTCATTCTGCATTGCATCTCTATCTGCCAATACAGTTTCTGCATTCTTTAATGCTGTTTTGAAATTGTCTTTTGCTGCTCCATCTTTATATTGGCTCAGGTCAGTATCCTTTACTTCATCATACAGATTTTGCAGTGCTGTCTTATCCCCTGCCTGGAAGCCCAGTTTATGGATTTCATCCATTAAGGTCATCCATGCATTGGTTACTTCTTTGTCTGTCGCCGCTGGATTATCATAAACAGTTTGTGCATCTGCTAATGCTTTATCAAAGCTTTCTTTTACAGATGGAATAGCATTTGTGTATTCCTCTGTACCTTTTAATTCTGTTGCTTTTGCAATTACTTTTTCCAGGATTGTTTTATCAACATCACCTGGTGTTGGTTCTTCTGTGGAAGAAGATTTAAAGTTAAAGGTACCGGAAACAACTTCAAATACAGCTTTACCATCTGTGGTTTCGATGTATTTGATACCATCGGTTGCTTCATCCAAATCGGCAACATCTTTACCGTTTACTGTAACAGTCTGACCTTCTGTAGTTGGCAAGTATACAGTAGCGGTAGTATTTGCTGGTACTGTTGCAGTGTAGTTAAATTCGTCTTCAGACCAGTTCCATTCTGCACTGATTGTACCATATGTAGAATCATAAGAACCTTTTACAGATGTAATTCTCTGTTCATTTGCAGGAATTTCAGAATCTTCACGAGTATCTGGTTGTGGTTGTAAAATGATGTGTTTGAAGCCTGGATCATCAATGTCCGCTTCAATACCCAGCATATCACTATACATCCATTCTAATACCGCACCATAAGAATAATGGTTAAAGGAGTTCATACTAACATCGCCAAAACCGTTTTCTTTGGTATAAGAGTTCCATCTTTCCCAAATAGTTGTTGCACCCTGGTCTACAGAATAGAGCCAAGAAGGATCTTCTCTCTGTAACAACAGAGTATAAGCCATATTGGTTTCACCAACATCACTTAAAGTCTGGTTTAATGCACCAGTACCTACGAAACCAGTACCCAATTTATTGCCATTGTCTTTAATTTTCTGAACTAAAGTATCAACAGCAGCTTGTTTTTGTTCTTCTGTTTCAAACATGTCGGATTTCAAAGCCATCAGATAACATGTTTGAGTAGAGTTTTCAGTTTTTAATGTTCCATCAGCATTCAAGAATGTTGCCTGGAAGTAATCTTTAATTTCTTCATATCTTTGACGGTAAGAAGCAGCTTCATCTGTTTTGCCGATAGCATCACACATTTCTGCCATCATCAAAGTATCGTTTGCATAGTATGCACATGCGATTACATTTCTTACTGGACCTTCATTGGATTCATATGCCAACCAGTCACCATAACCTGTGCCAGCACCAATGTATCCTCTTGCTTCCAGCCACTGCATGTATTCTGTCATAGAATCATACATTTTTTCAATCATCAAAGTATCGCCGTACATTTTGTACATAGTATAAGGTACAATAATACCAGCGTCGCCCCAAGCAGCGTTACCAGCTCCTACTGCTGCAGAACGTGGAATGGTATCTGTATAAGCGCCACCTTGTTGGCTATCCTGAGCATCATAAGCCCATTTATGGAAGAAACCTGCAACGTTTGCATTGTAAGAAGCTGCTCCAACAAAGATCTGAGTATCGCCGGACCAACCAAGTTTTTCATCACGTTGTGGACAGTCTGTTGGAACGCTGAGATAGTTACTTCTCTGTCCCCAAAGAACATTACTGATTAATTGGTTAACAGAAGCATCAGAAGTTTCCAAAGTACCTGTTTCAGGAATTGCAGAACCTACTACTTCTGCTACAAAGCTATTAATTGTAATATCTTGTGTTGCTGTAACGGATACATAGCGGAATCCGTAGAAAGTAAAGGTAGAACGGTAACTTTCATTTGTATCACCTTTTGCAATGTAAGTACCAGTTGCTTTTGCAGAACGGTAGTTTGCTGTATATAAACCGCCTTCTGGGCCATCATTACCTCTGGATTTTTCACCACTGTCATTCAGCATTTCAGCAAAATGCATCACAACTTCGGTTCCTTGAGGAGCTGTAATATTGATATTTGGCCAACCTACCATATTTTGACCTAAATCAAAAATAGCGGTCTGACCTTTTTTCAGTTCAATTTTATCATTTGCAGCGTAATCGTCTTTTACAACGTTAATTTTGCCATAATCACTGCCATTATCTACTGTACCTTCATATACAGTTGTTTTTGCAGAGGTGCGTTCTAATTCTTTCCGAACCTGAATTGTTTGTCCGGTTTGAGCAGAAATAATACCTCTAAAGTCTGTGCTGTAGCTTGGTTTCTGCCAGGATTCGTCTTCTACATAATCGCTGGTGGAAATTTCAGCTGGACTTGGATAATTTGCGTCATAAGTTTCGCCATCCCAGATATCAGCTTCACGGATTACACCGTTTTTGCTTGTTTTCCAGGAACTATCTGTGTTAATTACTTCTTGGGAACCATCGCTATAAGTGATAATGGTTTTTGCCATAAACGCCATATCTTTATAGCCATAAGTACCATAGGAAACCCTACCAGTCCACCAGCCACTACCCATTGTTGCCAAAATAACATTGGAACCATGTTGTTTTACTAAATCAGTAATATCATGGCTATAGTACAGAATACGTTCATTGTAGTCGGTCCAGCCTGGTTTCATTTCATCATACATTTTTTCGCCGTCAGCATTGGTATAACCAACACGTTCGCCGTTTACATATAAATCATATACACCTAAAGAAGATGCATAAACTTTTGCGCTAACTACTTCTTTTTCAGCAGCAGTGTCAAAAGATTTACGGAACATTGGCATACCCAGTTTAGACAAATCTTTTGTCATCAGTACGCCAGCGTTTTCTGCTACAACAAATTGGCCATCTACAATCTGGCTGCTGCTAGCCTGTCCAGCGGAACCGCCAAATGGGTTAATGCCATCGTCGAAGTTATAATCGTATTTTACGGTTTCAGTTCCTTCGGCATCATAGGAAACCACTTTCAGGTTATCTGCTTTAAATGTTTCTCCTTTTGCACCGGATCTGAATCCAACACAACCGTCAACCATTGTACCTGGTTTTCCGGTTAAATCAAATGTATTTACTTTTACATCGTTAATGTAAGTAACTACTGCATCATTTGTAACATCCAATTTCACATGGATTTGTTTATTTTGAATTTCGGTTGCGAAATCAAAATATTGGCTGATATCTACTTCATAACCATTGTAGTTTGGTGTACCATTTGCCCAAATATGTGGACGCAGGTATAATTGACCATCATGGTCAACACCATTTAACTGCCACATATAGAAGTTATTACTATCAGTACCAGAAAATACCAAGCCAGCAGCATCACCAGTAATAGTTAAATCCGCTTCATAGGTAAAGTGAACTGGTTCAGCTGGTTCTGGTTCTACAGGTTCTGTCCCTGTCAATGTACCAGTTAAGAAAGCGTTGGTAGCGCCAGCTACATTCAAGGTTCCATCTTTAACAGTACCATTATCAAAGATATTTTCTTCTGTGCTAAAGTCTGTCAAAACTTGAGGCTGTCCATCAATTTTTACACAAACATTATCATAGGTAACATCATCATCTGCATCACTTGTAAAACCGATTTTTCCGTCAAAAGAGAAATCTTCCAAGCGGTCATGGTATTTTGCTTCTACACCATCTACATAAATCCAAACCTGTTTACCATAGTTTGCAATAACAGTTACATGATGTTGTTTTCCAATAAAATCATCCTGAGCTACATTGGTAATTTTACCACCATCAAAACCATAAGCAGCAGCACTTCCATCTTTAAAGTTTTGTACAACTGCTGGTTCATTATTGTAATTAACACCATTTAAGGTTCCAGTGTAAGATGGATTTATTTGAGAATAATAATAAACGCTGCCTGCCGCATTAGAACCATACATAATGCCAGCTTTACCAGAATTAATGGTAAAATCTACATCAAAACGGTAATAGTTTTCTGTATCTTTTTCAAAGAAAACTTTGTCGGATTGCACATTGTCATCTTCACATTTAACGTGCAGCTGACCGTCTACTACTTCACCACCGTCAAACTGTGTATCAGAAGCCAAACTAAAGTCTTGGTAAAACAAAATTGTTCCATCTTTAGCAGTTGCCTTTAAATCGTCAATCCAAGCTTCTTCCACAAAGCCCTGAGCAGGATTAGTAGCTTGACGGAAGCCCAATTTACCATAAGATAAATTAGCATCTCCAGTGTTCATTTTATTTACTTCTTGTCCATCTAAATAAGTAGTAACTGTTTTATTTTCAGTATCTACTACTAATTTAAAGTTGTAGGTTTGACCATTTACTAAATCCTGATCTAATTTGTAACCATTAAAATTGCCAACATTTTCAGGATTAAACAGTGCGCCGCCGCCATTCCAAACATGAGGTCTGATATAAGAGCCTTCCACACCGTTTTCCATATTATTATTCAACTGCCACATATAGAAATGTGTTTTGTCTGTTCCAGCAAACACAAATCCTACTGCGTCGTTGAATTTAAAGTTGGATTCAATGGTGTACACGCTTGTATCCGCAACTTGTTCTGGAGCGTCTGGATCAGGGTCGCCAGCTTTTGGCATACGGATCCAATGTACATCATCAAAAGCATTTTCTTCTAATAATCCCATTTCAAATGTTGCTGCGTCAGAAACAACAGATTTATCATCTTTGTCCCAAACAGTAACATGCCAATGGTAAGTAGAAGAAGATTGCAAAGCCTCACCAGCATAAGCGATATCAATCGAAACATCGCTTGAAACTTTGCCGGTGTCCCAAACAGTTTTTTCAGCTTTGTCGTTTACTGTATTCCATTTTTCAACAACAATCTGGTAAGCTGTTTGTTTTTGACCTACAACAGAGGACTGCATATTCCAAGAAAAATATGGGGTCTTGTTGTCGATACCAATTGGATTGGTAACGTTGTCTACCATCAGATTTTGTATTGTTGTATCTGGTTCTGCTGCGCTTACTGCCAAAGAAGGTACCATCATGGTTACCAGTAAAGCCAACGCAACAATCCATGCAACAACACGGTTTCTTTTTCTCATGGCCATTTCTCCTTATAAAAATAAATTTAGCAAACATCATGTGAACTATTACAAAAAGAAATAAATTCCTTTTCATAATCTTACACATAATGCTTCGCCATATACCATATTTTAGTCGTTAATATAATAAAAGTCAATTGTTAAAGTTGTTTTTCCACGATTAGTACAGATATAACAAAAAAATATTGGTTAAAACTAATAATAGATTATTTTATTTATATAAAATGTAAAAATAGCCTTAATCTTCCGATCAAATTTAAGAAAGATTAAGGCTCTTTTTTATTGTACTGGTGTAACTGTAATATTGGAAACATCTACATTGGTCTCAGATAAAATAATATCTTTGATTTGCGCCGCTTGTTCCGCAGTCATATCGGTTATTTTTACTACTACATTCGCTTTTTCATTATCTACATAAGCGATGCAGTCTTCAAATCCCTTCGCTTTTACTAAATTTTCTATCGTAGTCTCACTTTCCATTAACTTCGCAATACTTAGTGCTTCATTAGTAGCAGTTGCTTTTTCCTCACTGGACAAATCATCTTTTTCCAATAATTTTTTTAAATTTTCGGAAGCTTCATCTCTGGTTTTTTGTTTTTCTAAGCGTGCCTTCTCAAAATAATTGCTATCTGATGTTTTGGCATCTACCAGTTCCGCTTCCCCATAATTTGTTTGTGAAGTATTTCCATTTAATACATCTGTTACGGTAAGTGATTGGTCGCTATTAGCAAACTGCCAGTTTAAATAGACCGCAATCCCTAATATTAAAACCAGCGATGCCAGAACAATCTGTTTTTTCCCAATAATTGCATGTAATTTCATGATTTTTCCCCCTTAAGATATTGTTGCTGATTGTATCACCGAAACCCGTGTGGAGCTAATATTCAGTGCAGTTGTTACAGCATTTGTAAGATTCTCAACTACTTTGATATCCCCTCCGCCTTCACATACTACCACAACTCCTTTCACTGTAGGTTCTAACTCGGTTACGACCAGTGCCTGTTTCCCATCTTTTCCATCTATCACAGTTACATCTTGTTCTAATGTATTTTTATCGGTTGATTTTTTGTTTGCCCCTTCGTCAAAATCCTGAGTATTGTCGTTGGATTTTTTCTGGGAGTTCGCATATACATATTCAATGCCATTTTCCAGCGTTACCATTACCTTTGCTTTTCCAACCCCATTAATCCCCTCCGCCAACTCTGTTAATTTGGTTTCCAAATTAGAAGTATATTCTTCTGAGGTAATTGTCTCCTGAGTGGAAGTTGCCGAAGAATTATTTGTTTTATGTGGGATTACACTGGAAAGGAATATCAATAAAATTCCAATAATTCCAATAATAAATATTATTTTTGAAGTTTTTTTCCCCTGAAGCAAACGGTCAACCATTTGTTTCAAATTTATTTTTTGTTCCATCGAAAGAATCTCCCATTAGTCAGTATAAATAATCTGTGGAACCACACCAAGCTGATTTTGTATCAATTGTTCCATCTCCATCCGCTTCGATTGTAATGAACTGTCTGCCCAAACGGAAACCTCTACTGACGGTATTTCCTCTGTCCTATTTATACTTATTTTTATCTGGTCAATTTTAGTACCATTTTCCTCAAAAAGTTGTTTACAGTTTTGTTCTAGCATGATTTCTGCTTGCCGGTCCACATGTTGATCAATGAGCTGATTTAATTCCTCATTTTCTTCTGGCTGTTCCGAAATTACTGAAAAATTAAACTCAGGGGGGCTTGTAATAATTGGAGAAATCAAGCTGGTTAGTAAAAAAAGGTTAATGGAAAAGGTAGCTACCTTTTTCATACCGGAATTCGGAGCCAGCATAGAAAAAAGTGCCGCACCTGCCAGTGTAATACAAATTGTCATTGCCCATTCCTGTAATCCATTCATGAGGTAACACCTCCATTCCCCATCACCACCATTAAAGCGGTACACACAATGGTTAATACAGAAAAACTGATTAACAATGCAAGGACAATGCTCAACGTATCATAAACTGCCTGAAAAATCCCCTCTAAATTTTTTAATTGTAATACCTGCCCTGCTGCTGAGGAAACCTTTACCGCTGCCATATAAAATAAAACGGTTAAAATAGGGGGCAAAAAAGTTAAAATACAAGCAATTACTCCAAAAGACCCTACAGAGGATTTTACCAGCCCCAAGCAACCTTTCACGGAAATCAAAGCGTCACTTAAAGCGCTCCCTACAACAGGAACAAAGCTGCTCACCATAAATTTAGCTGTCTTCGCTGTTACACCATCCGCCGCAGAAGATACCATTGCCTGAGCGGAAAAGATTGCTGTAAATATAGTAAGGAGCAATGTAATCCCCCAAATCACTAGCTTTTTGACTGAGCTAGTTAATTTGGTAAAATACGTATGCCCGCTTAAGGATGACATGACTGACAGCGCCAAAAAAATTCCTAAAAACGGTACCACAATATAGGATACTGCTGCAGAAATAAATTGAATTGCACTGAATAATGCGGTATGGTATCCCAAGCCAGAAATTGGCGCGCCAGCCGCAGTAACAATACCGGTAAACACAGGGATAAAACAAAGCAGGAAATTACTTGCTCCCTTAATGGTTTCTACCCCATACTGGATACAGTTTGCCATTGGTACCATCAATACTCCAGAAATAGCCAAAATAGACACCATAGTGAACACCTGAGAAACCGAGCTTTCCACAGTACTTTGCATGGTTTGCAAAAGGGCACACAACAACATAATCCCAAAGCATAATGCCAGAAGATGAAGTGGCTTTGTCACTGTGTCTACAACGGTATCCCATAAATTTTTAAAAAAATCTCCAATATTAAAATTAAAAAGGTTTTCGGAAGACGGAGAATCAATTCCATTTTCTTCTAGTTGTTCTTCTACCCCTTCGGGAAGGTGATCCATCAATTCCTGTGTTTGCGCCGCATCATACTGCTCCTGTAATAGTTCCTCTGTTTCCGCCGATGCTGGAACGGTCAAAATAAAACAGCACATCACTACCATTATCATAATTTGAATGATCTTTTTCATTTTTTGTCCTTATCCTTACTGATTCCGTTATGACCCCAATTGAATCAATCCAACAGAAAGCTGTACTAAATTTGTAAATAACGGCATTGCAATTACGATAACCGAAACTTTTCCTGCAAGCTCTACTTTGGAAGCAATCGAACTATAGCCACTATCACGGCAGGTATCGGCAGCCAATTGGGTCACATAGCAAATTCCCAACGATTTTAATACTACGGATAAATACCCGCTATCAAACTCAACCCCCGCAACCAGTTTTCCTATGGTATCCAAAACTGGTGTTAAATTCACTAGGATAATCCCAAAAATTAAAATGCCACATAATAAAGCAGCCATCATAGAAATCTCCGGGTTCCATTGTTTTAATAATACGCAAATACAGGTTGTTACCAACGCAATCCCCACTACTGAAAAAAGCATAAGCTTCTCCTAATATAATCCAAATAGGGATTTTACCGTATCAAACAGGTTGCTTACTTCATTAATAATCATCATCAACACTACAATTAGTCCCGCTAATGTTGTCATCATCCCTTGTTCTTCCCTTCCCGAGCGGATGAGCACCTGGTTTAATACAGCCACAATAATCCCAATTGCCGCAATTTTAAAGATTAAATCCACATCCATGATTTTCCCCCGTTACACAACCAAAATCGCAACCGCAATTCCCGTTAAAATTCCTAGTGAACGGTATAATTTCCCTTTAGAATGGGCAAATTCTTCAGATTGCTGTAAATAATGTTGTAAATTTTGGCTGATTAATTCTAACGAACTCAATTGCCCTTCTACATCGGAAGCACCAAGTATTCTCCCCAATGAAGCTATTTGTTCCAAATCCTGCTGTTGAAAATGCTGGTTCGATTGTTCTAACGCTGTTTTCCAAGCAGATGGAAATGGTTCCCCTTGATCCATCTTTTGGTCACATTCTTTTAAAAAGGGAAGCTGTTGAAATTGGGAAGATTTGCCGAATTCATGGATCATCTGCTGAATTTCTTTTCCAGAATATCGGATTTCCGCTTTCATACATTCCACCAGTTCTACTGATTGCGCTAAAGCAATCCTTCGGTAAGAAAGTAGCTTTGCAAAATAATTACCAATTAGCGCTGGGCAGATTGCAATCAATAACACTCCGATAAGATGCATTAAATTCACCTGCTTTCACAATTGCATGAATATTACATGGAGATTGTTTCCCTTCTAACAAAACAATCTGGTCAAACGCATTTAAAGATAACATGTCCATGATATGTTTTCTCTTAGATAACTCCTCTAAGCTTCCTGCATGGGCGGTTGCAATAACAGATACCCCTGCATTCAAACAGGCCTCCACCGCAACTGCGTCCTGTTGGTCCCCAATTTCGTCACATACGATAATTTCTGGGCCCATTGTACGGATAGCATTCATCATACCATCTGATTTTTTCCATCCATCTAATATATCCGCATACCCCAAATCATTTTGTGGCACCCCATTGGAACAAGCAGCAATTTCTCCCCGGCTATCCACAACAACTACTTTTTTTGTTTTAGATACTTGGCGTACTAA
Source organism: Clostridium facile (assembly GCF_014297275.1). Taxonomy (NCBI): domain Bacteria; kingdom Bacillati; phylum Bacillota; class Clostridia; order Eubacteriales; family Clostridiaceae; genus Clostridium; species Clostridium facile. The sequence goes on along the minus strand of NZ_JACOQK010000001.1, from coordinate 206,266 downwards.
ATCTTTTAATAGTGTAGTTTTTCCACTGCCTGGAGCTCCCACTATTATGCTCCGTTCAGGTTGTCCATGTAATTGTTTTATGAATTGGTCCGCTACTCCAAAGACTTGGCGGGCAATCCTTAAATTAATGGAACTGATATTGCGGATGTTCACTACTTCTCCCTTAGCGTACACAGCTGTCCCACACAATCCTGCCCGGTGTCCTCCTCGGATAGTCAAATATCCTTGCCGTATTTCCTCCTCATGGCTATGTACAGAATATCCACACAAAGCGCGGAAACATTCAAACAACTCTCCTTGCCAAATGGTATGCTTTAAAAAATAATCACCTTCCGATGTCACCAAACAGATTGGTCTTCCAGAACGCAGGCGAATTTCCCGGATGGAATCCCTTAAACGTTCTGGCGTTTCCCGTAGGATGACCGAAGCAGTCTCCCTGCTTAAACCGTCTAAAGCCTGTTGAAATTCTTGCATTTTTTACCTCCTTTACCTGTTTGTCCTATTTGTATGCTGGTTGTCCATCAAATAGAACTAAAAATCTGATATACATGTAGTTGTAGTATTTTTTCGGTACACTCCTATAAACGATATCTGTAATTTTCACAACAAAAAAGCTTGTACAACCTATTGTTGTACAAGCTAACTGACATTAAATTCAAAGGGGTTGAATTCGTATTCCCAAAACTCCCTGCTTTTCTTGTTCTTCTGTATAAATCTCCCTAATTTCTCTTAACATCTGTTCTAGTGTTTGACCTTCACATCCAAACTCAACAGGATTAAATTTTTGGTATAATTCCTGAAATGTATTACATAAATACAATTCCGTTACCTTTACTGTAATGGATTCTTTTTGATCTGGAAGCTTTAAAAACTGAATTTCGTCCCCTGGTTTTAATTGTTTCCTTTTTTCATCATAACACCGTACTTCAATTGTTTTTCTTCCCTGTACAATGGTGTCAAATGGTTCAGAAAATAGTTTCATTTGATATCGCATTAAAATTTCCTCCATCGCTCTATTAAAACAAAAAACGGACAGGTACTCCCCATCCGTTTTTATTATGATTAATGCTTATGGGTAACCGCTGTTACAAAGCCATCCTGGAACTCATCCATCATTTTAAATGCCATAGTAGTCCCTTTTGCCACACACTCTAAAGGTTCTTCCGCTAAACTTGTGTGAATTCCCGTTTCCGCTTCTAATAGCTCGGACATATTTGCCATCAAAGCACCACCGCCTGCCAAAATGATGCCATTGGTATGCACATCCCCAATGAGTTCAGGAGGGGTTTGTTCTAGTACATCTTTTACAGCTTGGACAATTCTATCCAAATTATCATGAATTGCCTCATAAATTTCTTCTTGTGTTACAGTCACCATTTGTGGAAGGCCATTATAGGCATTCCTTCCTTTTACAGTAGCAGAAATACCTGGTTGTGGATCGAGTGCAGTACCAATTTCTATTTTGATCTGTTCCGCCATCCTCTGCCCAATATGAAGTTTATGCTTCATTAAAATATACTTGATAATGCCTTCATCCATATTGGAACCACCTGTTTTGATGGATTCACTTTTTACAATACCATTTAAAGAGATTACAGCAGCATCCGTAGTCCCACCACCAATATCCACAATCATCCATCCATTTGGTTGGGAGATGTCAATCCCTGCCCCTAATGCAGCGGCAATTGGTTCATCAATTAAATGCACCTGGCGGGCACCTGCCGCAACAGCAGCATCCACTACTGCACGGCGTTCTACATCCGTAATTAAAGAGTGGACACTGATGACAACACGAGGCTTCATCAACATAGCGTTGCTTACTTTTTTTAAAAATTCCTGAATCATAATTTCGTTTAAACGGTAATCCGAAATGACTCCATTCACAATAGGATGGGTTGCAATAATATTTTCTGGTGTCCTACCAATCATATCAAAGGCATATCTGCCCACTGCCTTAAGTTCATCCGTATCCATATTCACAGCTACTACAGCTGGCTCGTCCAATACAATTTTTCCATTAATCGCAATAATAACCGAAGAAGTCCCTAAGTCAATACCAATATCACAAGTTGCCATTTAATTTCTCTCCTCTGAGCAGTATACTACTTATTATTATAACAAATACCAGCATTTTTTCAACTATTCTTCCAATAAGTTCATGATATTGTAATTTTTCGGTGGAGTGGCAGCAAATACTGCTGAAAAAACAGAGCTTGCGCCACTTTGGTATAATACTTTGGCGCACTCCGCTAAAGTAGAACCTGTTGTAATGATATCATCTACCAATAAAATATGTTTTCCTTGTACCATCTGCTGATCTGCCTGAAAACAGTTCAACAAATTACGCCGCCTTTGTTCATAGGGAAGATCATGCTGTTTTTGAGTTTGTTTTACTTTTATCAAAGCTTTTGACAAATAGGGTATTTTTAATTGGCGTGATATCCCTTTCGCCAATAAGTGAGATAAGTTCACATCATTATGATTCCCACGATAGGAAGGAATAGCCAGGATACCATCAAAATTTTTATTTGTAAATTTCAACTTTTGTACGATACATTCTATAAACTGGCGTTTATGGTAGAGTTGGTCGTGGAATTTGCAATCCAATACCGCTTTTCGAATTGGACCAACATACCAGTAAACAGCAGTATATTGCTGAATCCATTTACAATCCATTATCTCATACTGGAATTGCAATATCTTTTGTTTTTCACCGCATTGTATACAGCATGTCCCTTCTGGAATCACCTTGTCACATAGGATACATCTACGGGGATAAATCCATTCCATCCAGCTCATTCTTGTTCACCAAATACTTTCTGTTGTAAAAAATACTTTAACCCTGTATAACGGTAATTAATTTTTACCTGATTAGTCATATTAGCGACACTGCGGGAGGACCCAACCAAAATCAACATCTCTTTCGCTCTGGTAATCCCGGTATATAACAGGTTGCGATTATAAAACTCGCTTTGTCCACCCATAATTGGCATAATAACTGCACGGAATTCATTCCCCTGGCTTTTGTGGATGGTAATGGCATACGCCAGTTCCAATTCCCTTGCCATTTCAAAGGTATAGGTTGCCAATCGTCCATCAAAATCAATGGTCAACGTACCTGTTCCACGCTGTATCTTCACAATTCGTCCAATGTCACCATTAAAGATGCCTTGCCCTTCTTCTCCATCTTTTTTCCATCGAATATCATAATTGTTTCGGACTTGCATCACCTTGTCATATTCCCGGAAGGTATACAATCCAAACGAAAACTCCTGTTTTCCTTTTTCCGCTGGATTAATCCTGCTTTGTATCAGCTTATTTAACTCCACAGTACCAATGATTGTTTTTCTGGAAGGGCAGATGACCTGGATGTCATCAAACGGGGAATACTGATAGCTTTTTGGCAGCCGTACCGCACATAAATCCCCAATGGTTTTCGCTGTTGTTTCCAAATTAGGACGCCCCAAAAAGAAAAAATCATTATCTGTATGTTCTAACTCCGGAAGTTCCCCATGGACAATGGCATGGGCGTTGGTAATAATCAAGCTTTGGGCAGACTGGCGGAAAATATCCTTTAATTCCACAACAGGAATACAATCGCTAGAAATCAAATCCTTTAGCACATTGCCGGCAGAAACAGAGGGAAGCTGGTTTCCATCCCCAGTTAAAATGACCTTACATCCCCGTTTTGCTGCCTTGAGCAAGGAACAAAACAATAGGCTATCCACCATGGACATCTCATCCACAATAATAGCGTCATATTTTAAAGGGTTATGTTCATGATGGACAAACTCCTGCTGTTCCCCCCGCTGCATCTGAACTCCCAACATACGGTGGATTGTAGTTGCGTTTTGTCCTGTCACCTCGGAAAGCCGTTTGGCTGCCCTCCCTGTAGGGGCACAAATTCCCACATGATATCCCTGCTGCTCCAAAATGGAAATAACCGCGTTTAAAATCGTCGTTTTTCCTGTACCAGGACCACCAGTTAAAATAAAAATATCATTGGCAATTGCTTCCCGTATTGCTTTCCGCTGTAAAGGGGCATATTGTAACCCACAAGCCTCTTCTTCCAAGTCAATCACCGCTTCCAGAGATTCCACATCTTCTGGTTCCTTTTCCAGCATTTCATAGATGCGGGTAGCAATATATTGTTCTGCCAAATAAAATACCGGCAAAAACACAAATGTTTTACCCCGTTCCATAGTAAAATACCGGTGCAGCTCAATCTGCTGATCCAAAGTGTCTTCTATTTCGTATCGGTCCAATCCCAACAGATTGGCACAAACACCAATCAAACTTTCCTTGGGTACACAAGTGTGCCCATTTTCCCTGGCATTGTGGCGGAGTACATAATCTATCCCTGATTTAATCCTGTTAGCGTCATTTTGTGGAATAGATAATTGTTGCGCGATCTGGTCTACTGACCCAAAAGGCAGCCCAATTTCCTCCAGACAGAGGTTATAAGGGTTATTTTGCAGTACTTCAATGGCCATAGGTCCCCATTTGCTCCATACCCGCACACTCTCAGAAGGTTTCATGCCAAACCGCTCCAAAAACAGCATTACCTTCCGTACGCCAAAAAGTTGTTCAAACTCGCCGGATAATTCCTTTGCTTTTTTTGGAGAAATTCCCTTTACTTCCGTCAATCGTTCTGGTGTCGCCTCAATAATCTGAAGGGTATCTTCCCCAAACTGGTCTACGATCCTTTGGGCAATAGCAGGACCAATCCCTTTGATAGCTCCGGAACCCAAAAACTTTTTAATTGCCCGTACAGTAGTAGGTAACTTCCGTTCAAATAGTTGAACTTTAAATTGCAAACCAAAATTAGGGTGAGTTGTATACCATCCGGTCAACAGAAGCTCTTCCCCCTGTTCCACCGATGCCAACTCACCCACCACTGTGATTAATTCGGTATCTGTACTAGCTTCCAACACACAAAAACCAGTATCCTCATTTTTAAAAATAATCTCTTCTACACATACATGCAGTTGAATAACCTGCGGTTGATCCATATATGCCTTCCACTCTTCTACATAAAATTACAATGTTCTTTCCTTATCTAGTATACTGAATCTACTTCACAAATGCAAGCTGTTCAAACATTTCTGGTATCTCCCGTTGAAATTCGTCCTGGGTATATAGCTGCGCATGGTTCATATCCTGGCAGATCATCTGGCAAATTTGTTCTGTTTCTACATCCATTCCCATATTTAACAGGATAATCTGGCTATTCTTGCTGTTTTTGTTCCAACGTGCCTGATTGATTACATTCCGTACCACTAGTTCGACATTGTCAATTTTTCCGCTTAGTGGAAGGATCCAAACCATATTTAATTTTTGCTTTCCAAACACAATTTTTTGCTCAATCCATCCAAAAATTTCTACCAGCCCAATGACTGCTGCAATTAAAATAACTGTATATAATATGTAACTCATCACCGACTCCTCCTTTTTCCTATACTATGATAGCAAGAAAGATTTGGTGAACATATTGTTAGTTTCGTTCCTTTTTGTGGTTCAGTTCTGGCATAATGGTAATGAGCATAGTGATAAAGCAAGCACATCCTCCAACTAAATTAGAGATGGGTTCCGCCCAAAAGACACCGTCAACTCCCCATCTGTTTATCATTGGCAAGAAAATAGTAAGTGGAACGACAATAATAGCCTTGCGAAATAATGAAAAAAAAGTCGCTTTTTTTGCTTTTCCCAATGCTACAAAGACACACTGTCCCGCAAACTGCAACGCCATAAAACAAAAACCAAAAAAATAAATATGTAATGCGGGAACCCCTTCAGACAACAGTTCCCCGCTACCATCGAAAATACGAATAAACGGCTCCGGCCATAGCCGTAATACACCCCATGCTACCAACGTATAGGCGACACAAACACCAGTTACAAAGAAAATCGCTTTTTTCACCCTATGATATGTGGATTCCCCATAATTGTAGCTCATTACTGGAGAAGCTCCATTGGTAAGCCCCATCACTGGCATGGTGAAGATTTCACGGATGGAATTCAATACCGTCATTACCCCTACATAAATATCCCCACCATAATTCTGTAAGGTAGCATTGCATACAATTTGTACTAAGCTATTAGTAAACGCCATAATAAAACCGGAAACACCCAATCCCATAATGGAACAAATCCGTTTCCATTTTAACTTCATTGCCTGTTTTTTTAGGTGCAGTTCAGCCTTTTTCCCAGTTAAAAATTTGAGTACCCACAGTGCGGAACACATCTGAGAAATAACAGTAGCAATAGCTGCTCCACGTACTCCCATATGGAACACAAAAATAAACAATGGGTCCAAGATAATATTTAACACTGCACCAATCAGTACTGTAAGCATCCCCATATTTCCAAATCCTTGACTATTAATAAACGGGTTCATCCCTAAAGAAATCATTACAAAAATAGTTCCTAACAGATAAATCTGGATATAGGATTCCGCATAAGGGAAAGTGGTGTCGCTGGCACCAAACGCATACAAAATTGGCTTATAAAATAGCAGTCCGATGATCATCAGGGCAATCCCTGTGCCAACCAGCATGACAAAGGTATTCCCCATAATATATTCCGCTTCTTTTGTATTTCCTTTTCCTCGTTCCATCGCGCATAAGGGACCACCGCCATTGCCAAATAAATAGGTGAATGCGGTAATTAACGTAATGATTGGAAAGCAGAGCCCTACCCCTGTTAAAGCAATACTTCCAATCCCTTCAATCCTTCCAATATACATACGGTCCACAATGTTATATAGTAAATTTAAAAATTGCGCTACTGTCATCGGAACCGCAACTTCCAAAATATTTTTATATACACTTCCTTTGGAAAAATCCGTTTGATGGGTATGCATTCTGTTTCCTCCAAACCGCTCATTTTCTATATATTTTATTATACTACACTCTTTCTATATTTTATAATATATGTTATCATATAGAATAATAGATTTTAACCTATAGAAAGGAATAAAAATGAAATTACTACAATTATATTATTTTAATTGTGTGGCAGAATCCCAGTGTATATCAAAAACCGCAAAGGCATTACACATTGCACAGCCCTCTTTGACCCAAACCATCAAGCGATTGGAACGGGAAATTGGTGCTCCATTATTTGACCATGTGGGCAGGCAGATTGTATTAAATACATATGGAAAAATCCTATATGATCGGACAAGAACCATCTTCGCATCTTTAAATCAGGCAAAATCGGAAATTTTATACCAAACAAACCAGAAAAAACGAACTATTACTCTATCTGTCCACTGCGCATCTCCAATTCTGCCTGGACTGGTCCAGTCTTTTAAAATGAAATATCCTGATATTCTGCTTCGGGTTTATCAATCCAGTGATTTGGAACACGATAAAAAAGATGTGGATTTAAAAATATCCGCTTACACTTCTATAGAAAATCTTTCTCCGGAATCTTCTACCTTGTTGTTAGAGGAAAATCTAGTAATTGCCAAACCCTTCAATTATATTCCTAATGATCCAGCCAAATTCGATACCTCTGTTTTATCCCTCAAAAACTTTTGTAACGAATCGTTTATTAGTTTGACAGAAAAATCCAATTTATATGAAATCCTACAGTCCTGCTGTCAGCAATATGGATTTACTCCCAATATTTCTTTATTCTGTGATAATCCTCAAGTATTCCGTGAAATGTTGAAATTAGGTATGGGAGTATCCCTCATACCCGAACAGAGCTGGGCGGAAATTATTAAAACCTTACCTGATTTATTGACGATTATTCCAATCCATTCCCCAGCCAGCAAACGTTATATCTACCTAACATGGGAAAAAGAAAAATACCAATCCGAAGCGGTATTGGCCATGAAACAGCATATTATTGACTATTTTTCCAAACTCATATAAAGATCAGTCCAGCCCTATTGATTACATCAAAAAAGGAGGTATTTAATATACCTCCTTTTTTACAATTGCTTTCCTGCAAAATTTCTTGAAAAGAACCATGCCAAATAAAACAATTAATGTAATATTCTATTGCAGTTTACCGGCAACCATCAAGCGAAGCTTGCACATACCACCGACCATAATTAAATGGATTGGATTGCTGCCTTTAAGGCATCAATACGGTCTGTTTTCTCCCAAGCAACTCCTAAGTCTTCACGGCCAATGTGTCCATAAGCAGCTAGCTGGCGGTAAATTGGTTTTCTCAAATCCAAATCTCGAATGATAGCAGCTGGACGAAGGTCAAACACCTTTGTTACAGCCTGAGAAAGTTGTTCATTGGTGTATTCACTAGTTCCAAAAGTATCCACCATTATTGAGACAGGATGGGCTACCCCAATGGCATAAGCAAGTTCTACTTCGCATTTACGAGCCAAACCTGCTGCTACAATATTTTTCGCAACATATCTTGCGGCATAAGCAGCACTGCGGTCTACCTTAGTTGGGTCTTTTCCAGAAAAGGCACCGCCTCCATGGCGCGCATACCCACCATATGTATCCACAATAATCTTTCTACCAGTTAATCCACTATCCCCTTGTGGTCCACCAATTACAAAACGACCTGTTGGATTGATAAAATACTTGGTATTTTCGTCCAATAAGCTAGGATCAATCACTGGCTTTACTACATATTCCACTAAATCTGTCCGGATTTGCTCCAAAGTTACATCATCGCTGTGCTGAGTAGAAATAACAATAGTGTCAATCCTTACAGGACGATCGTCTTCATATTCTACAGTAACTTGGGTCTTTCCATCAGGACGTAGGTAGTTTAAGGTACCGTTTTTCCGGACTTCCGTCAAACGTTTTGCTAGTTTATGTGCATAGGCAATTGGCATTGGCATCAATTCAGGAGTTTCATCACAAGCAAAACCAAACATCATTCCCTGGTCTCCAGCACCAGTTGCATTTTCTTCATCTTGAACAGACTGTCCACGGTTTTCTAACGCAAAATCCACTCCCATAGCAATATCAGCGGATTGCTCATCTATGCTGGATAATACAGCGCAGGTTTGTCCATCAAAACCATATTTCGCTCGGTCATAGCCAATATCCAACACTACTTCCCTTGCAATTTTCGGAAAATCCACATAACAATTAGTAGAAATTTCTCCCATTAACATTACCATACCAGTGGTACAAACAGTTTCGCAAGCAACTCTAGCATTTGGATCTTTGGCAATAATCGCATCTAACACAGCATCCGAAATCTGGTCACAAATTTTATCTGGATGTCCTTCTGTAACAGACTCAGAAGTAAATAAAAATTTTGCCATTTTAATTCCTCCTCGTACAAAAACTATAAAATATTACAAATATGATACAAATAAATACAATAAAAAAATACCCAGTTATAAAACCGGGCATAATTATTGGCAACATTAAAAACTTATCTCTCGGAAAAAACCGCAGGAATTGGCACCTTACTGAAAAGGTTGCCGTGGCTTCATAGGTCCCGGTACCTCCACCACTCTTGATAAGTTTACATGATTATATCAAGTTAAGAACATTTTTTATTATACACGAATCTTTTTATTTGTCAATACAAAACTATAGATTTGCCATAAATAGGAATGGTCCTTTGTTGAGGGGGAACAAAGGACCATTTCATGTTATTCTTTTTTCAATTCACTATTAAACAATCTGGTTTACTTGACGTTCTACCCAATCGGATTCTGTTACAACATATACATCCTGGCTAAAATCAAGAGCAAACAACCCGATAAAAGATTTTGCGTCTACTTTTACAGAACCATCTAAAGAATGTAAGAAAACAGGTTCTTCTACTTCACAAGCAATTTGTTGTAATTTTTGGATGTCACTAATTGAATGAAAATGTTTTTTGATCATCATAATCGATCATTCCTTTCTATTTCCTCACAAAATTTGTATGCGATTGACTCTTTCTAATTCTTCTGGTATTCAGAAGGCATCCTCTTTTTGAATGCACCTTTATTATAATACTTCAGCTCAACTATTTCAATAGTTTTTTCCAAAAAAACTATGCAAGATTACCATTTTTAGCAGTATTTTGAAATTCGCCTTAGTTCCTATTCCGTTATTGGTTAGTATGACTATTTTTATTCACATTGGCTCTTTTAGCTTGTATACTCCAAGATTCAATTTGTATGATTGCATAAATAAATGAAAATAATTTTATACAAATCAACTAATTAATTATTTGAATGTTTTTACAAATAAACAAGCTCATTTTCTTATATAACATGATTCATTACCAATAAAATTAATGCGACTGTTGCTAGCACAAAAACAGATATAATAATAGACCATATCTGTTTCGAATGATTAGAAGATGTTTTAGACATACTAGCCGATTCCCCTACAAGTCCAGTTTTTCTCAATGCAGTGACAATTGGTTTATATAAAATCATAGTAAAGGCCGCATTGATTGCTCCCTTAATTAAATTAAATGGGAGAAAAGCAGGCATTAACATCTGCACAACTGTTTCTCTTGGAACCCCCATATAAAGTGGAGTAATCAAATAGTTCCACAACAACATTAAAATTGTCATTGATGCAACGCCGCAGATTAATCCTGCCACTGCACCTTTCATAGTATGGTTCTTCCGGTAAATCAAGCCAGCAATTGTAGCAAAACCAACAGTAGAAACGATATTCATTATCATACCAATTGGGCCTGTGGTGCTAATGGTCACCATTTCAATAAAAGACACAACAACAGACATCAATATGGATTCCAATGGACCAAATAAGAATGCTCCTATTGTAATAATAACATCCTTTGGCTCATACTTTAAAAATTCTACCCCAGGTACAATTGGAATATTTACCACAAGCACTAAAATAAACGCCATAGCGCTAAATACGGCTAACAGTACCAATTTACGTACATTTAACTTACTGCTTGAATGATTTTGAATGGATGATTTGGTTGACATAATAATATTACCTCCTTTATATCAGAGGTCTGCTCAGCACCTGTTGAACATTGCAAAACAAAAAACGCCTATGGATACATTCGTTCCATAGGCGCTACGATCTGTTTTATTCCTATTATTTTACAACAGGCAATATCGTTTCTTTCATCCGGACTATAACCGTTGGTTTTGGAATTACACCAAATCAACCTTATCAAAAGGCTCGCGGACTTTACCGCCAGTGGAGAATTTCACTCCGCCCTGAAACAGACTTCCTGCTTTTGAGTATAATACAAAAACAGCTATCTGTCAAGAGAAACAGTGACTGATATCTGATAATTGTTCAATCTTAAACAATAGATATTATAGTACTTAATCAAATTTTTGATTTATCACTATCGGCTTATACAGTAGATTATACTAGCTCTATAAGAGACTGTTGCTGATAATCAGTCCAAGATTTGTTTGTATTATTTGCCCTGTAATCCATAAACAGATGATTTTCATTCTAAATAGAATCTGCCTAGTTAGCGACTTGCTTTACTTGATAAGAAAAAATTATTTATGCTGATTTTCTATCAGAAGAGTTAGTGATTTCTATAACTAATAAGATTCCATAAAAAACTAGGGGAACCAAATGGTTTCCCTAGTTTTTAATTTAAAATATGAAGTTTACTTTTTCTTGCGGAAAATTAGCAATGCTGCGCTAGATAAGCCAAGTGCAGCTAAACTTACAATTGGAGCAAAATCCCCTGTTTTCGCTGCGTTTGATTTGGTTGTGGTACTTTCCTGCCCTGTTTGGACAGCGTTATTATCAGTAGATGGTGTTTCTGTTGCCGTCTCTTCTATTGCTACTAAACCATCCATTGCACTCTGTACATTGGCTACTGCTGTATCTACTTCTTCCTGGGTTGCGTTTTCATTTTCCAGTACTGCTTTTGCTTCATTTACTGCTGCTGTCAGTACTGCGTAGCTTTCTGCTGTGTAGCTGCTTGCATCTACTTTTCCTGCTTCCGCTACCACTTCTTCCAGAATGGTTTTATCCGCTTTGTATCTCAGGTTCAGTATTGCGTTTAGCAGATTATCTGCTGCTTCATTGATTTCTGACTGCATTGCATCACCATTTTGGTAAACTGCTTGTGCTGTTTCCAATGCTGCGGTGAAATCCGCTTTACCTGCTTCTATATAACGGTCTAGTTCAGCATTAATTCCGTTTGCTGCTTCGATTAAGCTTGCTAGTTCTGCTTTATCCCCTGCGATAAATCCTAATTTATGGATTTCGTTCAACAAGGTCTGCCATGCAACATCCACTTCTTTCTGTGTTGCTACCGCATTGTCTGCCACTGCTTTCGCATTTTCCAATGCTTTATCAAAGGATTTTTGTACCGATTCAATGGCGTTATCATATTCTTCACTAGCTTTGGCGTTTTCTGCATACTTAATGACCGTTTTTAAAATTGATTTGTTAGTTGTTTGTTCGGATACAGGAACATTGTATACCTCAATTTCTGTAAACTGCAAACGATATGGTGTTGGGTTATCTGGAATACTTTCACCAGCCGCATATTCTCCCAATTTGGTGACATGAATCCGGATATATTGGGCAGTCGTAGAATCAAATTGCCAGGTAACTGGCTGTTGCATTGGATCAGGTTGATTTTGGACGGAAACGACAGTCTGAAAATTGGTTCCATCATTACTAACCTGAATTTCATAATCCGTTGGGAAATTGGCTGTTTTTCCTTCCCAGGAACCAACACTCAAACGAGGATATAAAACAACTTGATTTACCTGTTGTTGCTGCCCAAGATTAAGGGTAATATCAATTGGATTTTCTAATACTTGGCTATGATAAGCATCTGTCGTGTATCCAATTCTTCCAGCATCATCTTTTGCTTTATAACCATCGGTTAAGTATTCAGTCCCCCACATACCTGGTGACTGGACAGATTCTGAAGCGGAAACAGATTGATTGAGGGCCAGGTTTACTTTTTTGTTTGCCATCATTTGGTCGTAAGCTGTTTGGAGATCGGTGATTGTTTTCGTAATTTCCGTTTCATCTTGGCTTTGGGTATCGCATAATTCCTGTGCATGTGCTAAAACCTGTTTAAATTGTTCCGCATAAATTTCGTCAATACAATTGCTGGTATCCGCTAATTCCATTTGATAGACCAGCAGTTGCAGTTGTTGCAATGGAGTAAATGTATCGTCAGCATCCTGATGTGGAGCGATTCTTACCGCATCGGCAATCACATATTCATCTGCATCATTTGTGATAACGATAGAAATGGTATCTCCTGCTTTTGCGGTGTATGTTCCTAATAGATTCCACTGTCCTCCGTTAATTTCTTGATTCTTTCGGATAGTTTCAGTTACATTTCCACAATGAATGGTATATGGAGTGTTAGTGGCTCTGTTGGAATGGACACCCCACCAAGCAAATACATCGTATTCGCCATCCTCTTCAATGGTAGTGGTGTAGGTTGCGGAAGCAGTTGGTTCACCAGAAACCCAACCAATATAATGGAATCCATCTCCATACCGGTCATTGTGGTTGGAAGCTGTTTCGTGAACCCATTCGTTTGTATAAGTTGCCTGATCATCATCAATGACAATTCCTGTTTCTTCTTCCTCTCCAATATCAGGAGTATGAAGTGGTTCTCCAGTAACCTGAAAGGAATAGGTACCACTGCCTGCTGTAAATATAATATAACCATCCTGCTTTTCTGCCTGTTGCAATCCATCTACTCCGGAAATAAAATGGTTATTTTCAAATACAGAAACACCGGATTCGCTTACCACAAGCTGATCCATATCATTATCTGGCACATAAATTTTAGCTGTTACATTAGCTGGAATAGTAACTTCCATAGTAAACTGATTTTCGCTGACAACATTCCAGTTAGTAGTGATTGTTCCCTTTATAGTTGGAATAGAAGTTCTTGCCCATTCCAGTCCTCCAGTAACAGGTTTGATGTCCACAGTTTCAAATCCTCCACTACTTGGATGAATTCCACCTACATATCTAGGTAGAATGTAAGAAGGATAGGCTGTCCAAGCATGGTTACCCATATTATCAATACTCAGTTCTCCAAAAGATTCCCAGTTTGTGTTATTAGTGGAAAGCATGGTATCATAACGTGCAAAATCCTGGGTGGCGATTTTGCCTAAACCTGCGGTATACAAACCATTATATAAAGCATCGCCGCCATATCCGCCAACATCATAGTTGTTTTTTTGTTTTGCCAGCCAGGTGACAACACGGTCATAAAATGCTTCTGGTACAACGCCGCTTCTCAACGCCCATGCGGTTCCTAGTGGATGGGTTTGTCCGCTTCCAGAACTGGTCTTGTATTTTTCACCGTTTACCAATAGATTGCGGTTGATTGCTTGTTTTAATTCTTCTGCTTGTTTCGCATAATGGTCTGCATCAGAATCGTTTCCAATTGTTTTTGCGATATTGGAAGCAATATTAAAATTCATATACAATTGGCTATTGGTTGCAATATTATCCCCGCCGTTCTCCAAACTTCCTCCAGCGTAGTCAGAAGCCCGCCAGCCTGGAGGATTATACAGACCAGTCCCAGTGGATTTATATTGTTCCATATAATCCATAAACTGGATTAAATTTGAATAATAGTCTTGTAGCAAGTTTACATTGCCACTAAACAGATACTGTTCCCATAGCATCATTGGCCAATACATTGACCATTCCGCCATTTCGGAATAATAATCTCTAGCTGGGCTACAGGTTAAAAAGTTACCACTGTCCAATTGTTCACCAGCATAATCCTTAATGATTTTATCCATTACCATGGTGTTTGCATGATTGTAGAGATAACCAATTCCAATGTTCCAGGAGTCCGCAGTCCAAGGGCTTTGTTCACGGTTGGCGTCTACGCTGATAATCCCTTGTTGGATATTCTGCCTACCAGAGCGTTCACACATTTCGAATACTGCATTTAAACGTTCATTCGAGGTTTGAAAACTGCCCTGTAAATCAACATCGGAATATGCTACAATCCCTTTTACATCGTCAGCGGTAAGTGTCCCTTGATATCCGGAAATTTCTAGTAACCGGAAACTGGTGTGCCGCACATAGGGTGTTTTGAAAGTTTCTTCACCGCCGGAGCAGACATAGGTGTCATACCCAGCGTCTCCCCAGCCTTGTTCCACTTCCCAATACTGTATTTTTACCTGAGAACCAGCCGTATTGTTATGGAGTTTCAATTCTGGCCATCCAGTCAAACATTTGCCAAAATCGACTAGCCATTTATCTCCCTGTTGGGTGATTGAAACAGGTTCCATCCACTCTTTTTCTTTTTCTTCGCTTACCAATTGGGCATAAAGCTGGTAGTTGCTCCGGTCCACTACCGTTGCGTTTTGCCAGGATTGGTCATCAAATCCGACTGTATTCCAACCATCCATCTCTTTCTGGGAATCATAATAGATAGAAGCACGATTGTTTACTCCGCCATAATGTCCAAAATAAACAGGATCTTCCTCTTTGTATGGAGTAGTTGGGGATACCTTCCAGGTATCATCTGTTTTGATGATATCGGTAGAACCATCTTCATAAGTAATATGGGCTTCCAGGATATAAGCCGGTGAAGCGTTTACTCCAGAGTCAGACCAGGCACCATGCCAATGGGCTAAAGAGGCAAATACATTTTCCCCTTCCTGCAATTGTCCTGTAATATCATATGCACAATATTGGCCATATGTATATGGGTCGCTTCTAGCGGGACCTACCCCAACAAAGTTTCCATTTACATAGAGTTGGTAATCGTTATGTGCAGAAGTATAAACAACCGCTTGTTTGATTGGCTGGTTAACCTGGAATGATTTACGGAAATAAGCAAAGTTGTTTTGATTTTCGGTGCCATCCCAAATATAATCTGCCTGCCACTCTGTTGTATTTAAACCAATCCGGAAAGAAGAGGGACTACTGTATTCACTGACATTATTAAAATTATCCCATGTGCGAACTTTCCAATCATATTCTGTGTCAGAAGCCAGTGCTGGTCCATTGTAAGAAACATAGGAAGACTGGTTGGAGTTCACTTTTCCACTATCCCAAACCTGTTTTCCAGAAAGATTTTCTGTCACAATAATCTGGTAGGCTGTTTGATAGCAACCCCTCTTATTACTCTGCATTTCCCAAGAGAATAAAGGGGAGCCGGGATCAATTGCTTCTGGAGAATCCACTCCGTTCGTCAATAACTCCTGAACTACAAGAGGGCTTTGATGCTCCTCAGCATAGCTAAATACTATGTTTGTGCTGCCCAATAAGCAGGCAGCTAATAACCCAGCCGCAAGCCGTTTGGCTAAAATAAAATTTTTCTTTCTCATTTTTTCCTCCTAAACTTTATGGTTGATATTAGTGAATTAAAATAAAAGCGAGCACCTCCTTTTATTAGATAAATTAAACAAAAAATATAAACGAATATTAATTTTATTATAATTATATAAAAATAAATTGTCAATTAGGATTGAGCAAAATTTATAACTCATTATATAGGTTTGGAATTTGTATCCTCCTATCTGAAATCTTGCATTTCTATAACAAAGGCTATTTTTTATTTCCTTATACTAATATACTAAAAATTTTTTTGAATGAAATCTATAAGCTGGACTTTCAAGCAGAGAATAAAACAAAACTGCAAGCGTTGTATAATAAAATGAGTAAAGTAGATCTGGATGGTTACAAGGATGGTACATTCAAAAAAACTTTATAAAAGCATTGGAACAGTCAGCAACAGTATTGGCAGATCCAGATGCAATGCAAAAAATTAACAGAGCATACGACGAACTGGGAACAGTATATAAAAACCAGCAGATAAAAAATCTTAATCCAAGCGACAAAAGAATATCAACAGGAAACATATACAGAAATCACCTGGGGAATCTATGCAGAAACGAAAGCAAAAACAGAAGAAGCCTATATCAACGCAGACACAACACAGGAAGAAATCAACAAAACAGTAGATACCCTGTTAGCAGGAAGGCTGTAACTGAGGTTTAAAGCAGACAAGAGCGAAAGGAATCGACTTAGACCAATACACAGCAGAAAGCGCGACAAGGTTCCAAGTATTGTTAGCAGAACACGCAGACAATGTTAAACAACAATGATCTAAGCAAAGAAGAAGGAACAATCAACACAAAAGCAATGGAAGTGAAGGCGGCACAAAGCAAACTGGAACTAATAGGGACAACAGGAAGTGAAGCAAACCAAAATCGTGCAAGAAACACAATACCAAAAGCAAATGTCACTAAAACAGAGAATGTTGCCCCACTTGCAGGATTAGCGGTATTGGTAGTAGCTGGCGCAATAGTCATTGAAATGAAGAAAATAGAATTCAGCTATAATAACAGATTTCCAATGACATTATTGATTTACGAAATAACAGACTATGATTTTATAACACTATCTTTTTCAAAATAGGCATAACTAATTTCCAAAAATATATAAGTTTGTGAAATCATCTATTCTTATAAGGTTCTTATTAGCAGATCACTTTCCTAGTATTGAAAAGAAAAAACGAGTTTATTGATAGACAAAATAAAAAAGGAACTGAAAAGTCCAGTTCCTTTTTGGTTTCTTTATTAATCAATTTCTACAGAAATTTTTTGTCCTAAACGGTTTGCACCAGCCCTTGCAATAGTACGCAACGCTTTTGCAATGCGGCCTTGTTTTCCAATGACACGGCCCATATCGTCAGCAGCTACATGCAGATGGTATACAATAACGCCTTCTTGGTCTGGTTCATCAGCAGTAACAGTAACTGCATCTTTATCTTCTACCAGACCTTTTGCAATAATTACCAATAATTCTTCCATTGTGTAAACTCCCTTCGTCGGAAAAAGTGGTTTTTGAAGGTACACGGAAGCCCGGAGAGAAAGCTCCCCGGGCAATTCCGCAACTAAAACAAAATTACATAACGCCGTTTTGTTTCAGCAATCTTTTTACAGTATCAGTTGGTTGTGCACCAGTGCTAATCCAAGATTTTACTTTATCTGCATCTACGGATACAGAGTTGTTTTTGTTGTTTGGATCATAAGTACCCAATTCTTCAATAAATCTTCCGTCTCTTGGGTATCTGGAATCAGCTACAACAATACGGTAGAATGGAGCTTTTTTCGCACCCATACGGCGCAATCTAATTTTAACAGCCATTTCTGTCACCTCCTGCATGATTTCTATCTTTTTTAGCGTATTTCACGCTGATCTATTACAGCTTTTTTCACAAAGCGGTAACTCCATTAAAATCCCATTCCTGGGGGCATCATTAATTTGCGACGTTTTCCTTTTTTTGTACCGCCAAATTGCTTCATCATTTTTTGCATATTCTCAAACTGTTTTAACAGCTGATTTACATCCTGCACTTGAGTCCCACTTCCTGCTGCAATACGGCGTTTTCGGGAGGGACTGATGATAGACGGTTTCTTACGTTCTTCTGGGGTCATAGAATAAATAATAGCTTCTGTAACCTTCATTTTCTTATCGCCTGCATCCAGGTCTTCTTCTTTTACTTTGTTACCCAAACCTGGAATCATGGAAATAATCTGTTGGATACTACCCATTTTTTTCATCTGTTGCATTTGGGATAACAAATCATTTAAATCAAAAGAATTCTCTTTTAATTTGCGGGCCATCTTTTCGGATTCTTTTAAATCCATGCTGGACTCTGCTTTCTCAATCAAGGTTAAAACATCGCCCATACCAAGGATTCGGGAAGCCATACGCTCTGGATGGAATTCTTCCAAATCATCTAATTTTTCGCCAATCCCATTAAATTTGATTGGTTTTCCAGTAACAGCCAGCACAGAGAGCGCAGCACCACCACGGGTATCACCATCCAATTTGGTCAAAATAACGCCGCTTACATCCAACAATTCATTAAATGATTTTGCTACATTAACAGCGTCCTGACCTGTCATGGCATCTACAACCAACAAAATTTCATTAGGTTCTACTGCAGATTTAATATTTTTCAATTCATCCATCAATGCTTCATCAATATGCAGACGGCCGGCGGTATCCAAAATAACCAAATCATTGCCGTGATCTTTCGCATGACGGATTGCCTGTTTTGAGATTTTAACGGGATCGTCCTGACCCATTTCAAATACCGGAACCCCAGCTTGTTCCCCTACTACCTTCAACTGTTGGATCGCCGCCGGGCGGTATACGTCACAAGCAACCAACAAAGGACGGTGCCCTTTGGAACGGTAGTATTTTGCCAGTTTAGCGGAATGGGTTGTTTTACCACTTCCTTGTAAGCCACACATCATCACAACACAAGGCGGCTTTGAAGGAAATTTAATCGAAACACCTGTATTCCCCATTAAAGCACAAAGTTCTTCATTTACAATTTTAATTACCTGCTGGGCAGGAGTTAAACTGGTGAGCACATCGGAACCAACACAACGTTCGCTGATTTTGGCAACAAAATCTTTTACTACTTTGTAATTTACATCCGCTTCCAACAAAGCCAGCTTTACTTCCCGCATTGCTGTTTTGACATCGCTCTCAGTCAATTTTCCTTTAGACCGAAGCTTTTTAAACGCCGCGGATAGTTTATCTGTCAAGCCTTCAAAAGCCATTGGTGCTCATCCTCCTTATTCGTAGTCTTTTAAGCAGTTGGTTACTAGTTTTTCTAATTTTACCAACTCATCCATGATCAAACTGGAACCATTTGTTTTTTGGCAAGTATCCTGTAACCGCTGGATGCGTTTGTTTACCTTTTCCAATAAACCAATTATATCATCCGTTTTTTGCTGTAACCCTATTTTTTCTTCATATTCTAACAGCACAGCTTCGGTTCGTTTGATACTGTCATGTACCCCTTGACGGGTTATATTCGTAATCTCGGCAATTTCGCCTAACGATAAATCATCATTATAGTAAAGTTCTGCCAGATCCCGCTGTTTTTCGGTTAACAAGTTCCCATAATAATCCAACAATACGGATACATGCAAATTTTTGCTCATGGGCTCGCCTCCTGGGTTTCTGACCAGATTTGTAAAGCTCAAAACTTTACAAACGATATTGTACCTGATTTCCAACAAAATGTCAAGAGTTTTTCTTTACAATTAAAATTATTTTTTATATCAAACAAGCAGATTACTAATTTTTAATTTCATCATAACACTACCAGTGAACAGAATATAAGTATTGGGATTATCTATTTGTGAAACCATAGCTGTTCCAAACTTTCAAAATAAACTTGTAAATCAAACCTTAATTTTAATCATATGACAAAGTATTAAAGTATTTTTATTATAGCATCCTCCCCATAACTGTTGTAAATTGATAGATTTACTTAAATAATAAAGGCATTTAACTACAAAAAATCCCCTGGTTTTTCCAGGGGATTCTAGATTATTCTAAAAAACTGGTTGTGTAAACATCCTGAGCTTCTGGATGGCGTTCAAACCATTTGGTTGCATAAGGGCAAGTGGTACGGGCTTTCTTTCCAGTTTCCCTCAGTTCATATACAACGGCTTTCATTAACTTATCCGCTATTCCTTGCCCTTTTAGGCTTTCATCCACAAAAGTGTGGTTAATATTCACTACTTTGGTAGAAACACTAGGAAATGTTACCTCCGCAATCAGCCTGCCTGACTCATCCAATTTATAAATGCGGTTGGATTCCATGCTAAAATTCATATTGTTCCCTCGCTTTCTTCCTCAAATCTAATACTATTATGTACGGAAATCAGTAGTTTAAACCTCAGGTTCGCTTATAGATCATAACAGGAATTGGTGGACAGTTAGGGCGGTTGGCAAAACTGTTAATGATAACCGTATATTTTTGGCTATCAATTGTAGGAAGAAATTCAAGTAGTGCATCCTTTTCCGCAAATCCGGTATCCTTTCCATAGTAAATGCACAGGCTCATGATTCCATCCGGCTTTAACAATTCCAGCCCCTGATTGATTGCCGCAATACTGGTTTCCGGCTGAGTAAAAATCTTATGGTCTCCACCAGGTAGCCACCCAAAATTAAAGGTAATGCAGCTTACTGTTTCTGGTTGTAGATAATTTGCCATATTACTATGACTATCAAGATGAAGTTCCGCACGTTTGGATAACCCCTTTTGTTCTAACAACAATTTGGTGCTTTCCACCGCATCCTGCTGTACATCAAAAGCAACTACTTTTCCGGTTTCCCCCACCAGTTCACACAAAAAAGCGGTGTCGTTTCCACGTCCCATCGTTGCGTCAACGCATAAATCCCCTGGTTTTATATGCTCTGTAATAAATTGATGAGCAATCCCCAAAGCGTTTAATCGTGTTTTCATAAAATAGAACCTTTCTATTAAGAAAGGCCCCAAAATAGGGCCCTTTCGTCTATGATCATCCAATGAATTTTTTTACATTTTATTTTGTTTCCGCAAAATATTGGTCATACCATACCAGGAAAGTATAAACTGTCCAGATTTTACGGCTGTTGTCTGCTTTTCCTTCCTTATGTTGGTCTAGCAATTTTACCAGGCGGTCAGTATCAAAATAGGTATTGGCAACTTCTCCAGTAAATTTCTCTTTTACCAGTTGATAATATTTATCCTGTTTTAGCCAAACACGGGTTGGTACTGGGAATCCCAGTTTCTTTTTACCAGCCCATTTTTTTGGCATGCGGCGAAGCGCTGCCAAACGCATAGCGTATTTAGTGTTGGTTTCATTGACACGGTATTTGGTAGGTATCCGCTGCGCTAGCTTCATTACTTCTTTATCCAAAAATGGTACACGTAATTCCAAGCTGTTTGCCATGCTCATTTTATCTGCTTTTAGTAGGATATCCCCCACCATCCACATGTTCAGGTCTAAGAACTGCATTTTTGTTACTTCATCCTTATCCTTGACAATATTATAAAATGGACGGCAAACTTCCGCTGGGGAAGGGGCATCCGTATGGATTTTTAACAGCTTTTTCCGTTCTTTTTCGGTAAACATATAAGCGTTACCAATAAAGCGCTCTTCCAGGTATTTGCCACGGCGCACCAAAAAGTTCAAACCACGGTGTGCTGGGAGCAGCTCTGCTACTTTACTAATAGCACGGCGAATCCAGAATGGCAGTTTATCATAGGAGCGTTTATCAATGGGTTCCTTATATACATTATACCCGCCAAAAATTTCATCCGCACCTTCACCGGACAACACTACTTTTAAGTATTTAGAAGCCTCTTTACAAACAAAGAACAGTGCCGCAGCAGCTGGGTCAGCCAAAGGCTCATCCATATGATACTGGATTTTTGGGAAAGTTCCCCAAAACTCTTCTTCTGTGATCACATGGCTGATGTTTTTTACTGGAATTTGTTCGGATAATTCCTGAGCATAGCTGATCTCATTGTATTTTTCTCCATTATCAAAGCCTACTGTAAAGGTCTTGTCCACATTGGCGGAACAAGCGACATAGCTGGAGTCCACCCCGCTGGATAAAAATGATCCTACTTCTACATCGCTAATTTTATGGGCTTCTACCGAATTATCAAATGTCTTTTCAATTTCATCCACCCAGTAGTCCAAATCCTTATCTTCTTCCGCCTGGAAATCCGGAATCCAATAACGGGTCATTTCCATCTTTCCATCTTTATAAAGGAAATAATGGGCTGGTGGCATTTTATAAACCCCTTTAAAAAAGGTTTCTGCACAAGGGGAATACTGGAAAGAAAGGTAATTTTCCAATGCTGTGGTGTTCAATTCTTTTTGAAAATGGGGATGGTCTAAAAAGCTTTTGATTTCGGAACCAAACAAAAAACTTTCTCCCATTTGAGAATAGTATAAAGGCTTAATGCCAAAGAAATCCCTAGCGCCAAACAATTCTTGCTTTTCACGGTCCCAAATAACAAAGGCAAACATCCCTCTTAGTTCTTTTACAAATGAACTACCATATTCTTCATAGGAATGGAGCAAAACTTCACTGTCGGTGTGGGTAGTAAACTGATGTCCTGCTGCCACCAATTTTTCACGGAGTATCTGATAATTATAAATCTCCCCGTTAAAAAGCAATACTTTTGTTTTATCCTCATTAAAGATTGGCTGACTGCCTCCCTCTAGGTCGATAATACTCAATCGGCGGAATCCCAACGCAATTCCATCATCAATAAAGCTACCACCAGAATCTGGTCCACGATGGACAATCCGATCCATCATTTTATTCAATGTCTCTTGTGCATTGTCAATCCGGTTTGTAAAACCTACAAAGCCACACATCGGCAAATCCTCCTATATCACTTCAGCCAGAATCTGGCTACAAAACTAAATTAATTCTTATTATACTATTTTTACTAATTAAATACAAGTTATCCACAAACAGTATCCGTAAAAAAGCTATGAACTTTATTCTCCTTACTATTATTTTTTATTTTACAAGCTACTAGATAAAATTTATTGTTTTAACCTATTGACAAACTACCTTCCCTATTGTATATTTGTACTAGAATCATAATACAATAATACAAACCTCAATAATAGAGGTTTTGGGAGGTTATCTCTGTGTTTGAAGTAAAAAACGTAACAAAAACTTATGGAAAAACAATCGCTAACAACCAAATCCATTTTTCGGTAAACGACGGAGAAATTGCGGTTTTACTGGGACCAAATGGCGCTGGTAAATCCACTATTATTAAATGTATTACTGGATTGTTGCGGTTTCATGGGGAAATCAATATTTGTGGTTACCCAAATAAATCATTACAAGCAAAAAAACTACTAGGCTATGTTCCAGAAATGCCAGCTGTATATGACTTGCTTACCGTAGAGGAGCATTTGGAATTTATCGCCCGTGCCTACCAGTTGGAAAACTACCAACAAGATATAGAGCAGTTGTTACAGCGGTTTGAATTGACTGATAAACGCCAAAAGTTAGGAAAAGAGCTCTCCAAAGGGATGCAGCAAAAACTAAGCATCTGCTGTGCCTTGCTGCATAAACCAAAGGTGATTATTTTTGACGAACCTATGGTTGGGCTTGACCCTCACGCAATCAAAGAATTAAAAGAAGTATTCTGGGAATTAAAACGTCAAGGAAGCTCTGTTTTAATTAGCACCCATATGATTGACAGCGTAGAGGATTACTGGGATGTGGCACACATTATGATGAATGGAAGCTTTGCTGCAACTAAATACAATACCCCAACAGAAGAAGGGGATCAATCCTTGGAAGACCTGTTCTTCTCGATTACGGAAGGAAGAGGTGCACATCAATGACCAGCCTCAGATACTTACTATTTACCACAATTAAAAACTGGATTAAAGAATTACGAAAAAAGCCGGGGCAATTGGTTCTTGTCTTGTTTGTAGTAGCTATGTTTGCCCTTATGGTAGTTTCTACTATGGTCTCTGACCCTACAGAAATCCTTGACCACCGTAATATTACGGAACTATACGCCATTATATTTTTGGTATACCTGTTTATTTTCTTATTTACAGCTATGCATGGATTCAGTTCTGGAGGAAGTTTTTATTCTATGGCCGACGTCCATTTATTGTTTTCCACTCCAATTTCCAGCAAAAAGATTTTGCTGTATGGGCTGGTAAAACAGATGGGAACTTCCCTATTTGTAGGGTTTTTTATTCTATTTCAGTATTCCTGGCTGAATCAGATTTATGGTATTACACTACCAGGAGTATTGCTGATTTTATTGGGATACGCCATTATTATGTTCTGTGGCCAGCTCTGTGCTATGATCCTTTATTCGTTTACCAGTGGAAATGAAACCCTGAAACGCATCCTGAAAACCATCTTTATTGTCGTTGGCGTCCTGGCAATTGCTTATATTGGTTACCCACTTCTCAGCGAATCAGACGATATTTTAGGTGTTGCCGTTGCACAAGTTAATTCTCCTGTACTGGCATTTTTCCCAGTAGGTGGCTGGATCAAAGCTGCGATTGTAGGCTGTTTATCCGGTGACTTTATCAGTGTTTTATGTGGATTTGGTGGAACTCTCCTTTTTGTTGCCTTGCTAATATTCATCCTAACAAAAACTCATTCTGATTTTTATGAGGATGTGCTACAGGCAACCGAGGTTTCTTTTAGCGCGATTACTGCAAAAAAAGAGAACAAAACAATGGATGTGGTTCCGAAAAATGTAAAGGTAGGAAAGTCCGGTTTAACAAAAGGTTGGGGAGCCAGCGCATTTTATTTCAAACATAAAATCGAAAAACGCCGTGGCCGTGTTTTTTTATTTGACACCATGACAACTATCTTCTTTATCATTACTATTGTTTTCTCATTCTTTATGAAGGAGATTATTGCCATATTTATATTTTCAGTTTATATGCAGTTCTTTTCCGCCCATACAGGGCGTTGGGTGCGAGAATTGACGCTGCCCTATGTTTATATGGTCCCTCAAAGTCCATTTAAAAAACTATTCTATGTATGTTTGGAAGGGATTGAAAAAATTATTATTGAGGCAGTCCTCCTGTTCGCAATCATTGGTGTTGTTGTACAACTCCCTGTTATCGAAGTGATTGTGTGTATCTTTGCCAGAATTGGCTTTGGATTACTGTTTATTGCGGGAAATTTCCTGACAGAACGTTTATTGGGCAGCACCGGAAACAAATTTATTATCTTGGGATTCTACTTCCTTGCTCTGTTAATTATTATCGCTCCTGGCCTTGCTATAGGAGGGGTTGTTGGATTTTTCCTAGCAAATACCGGCATCTCTGTTTTTGCTGTTGTCTTGGGAATCTCAACTGTATGGAATATTTTAATGGCAGGATTAATCGCATTCCTTTGCCGTAATGTTCTGGACTGTGCTGAGATTAACAACCAGTAACATTGCTTTTTTTACTACCCCATGTTATACTATATTAAAAATCAAGGATAAGGTGGGGCTAATATGGGACCTGTTTATTATACCGTACAAAAAATCAATGGTGATTATGCTGTTTTGCTTTCAGATGATGGGGTAGAAAATACCGTTGCTATGGCTCTGCTCCCTTTTGGAGTAGATGAAGGTAACCGATTGTTATGGGAAAACTTTGTATATACCATCATAGAATAGACAAACGGGTATCTACGAAATAAATAGTAGATACCCGTTTTTATTTCCAAAAATCTGCAAACTATATGAATTAGAAATATTCTGTAAAGTACCTTTGCTTAGAACAGCAAATAAAATAGTTACTAACAACAATTTTTTATTACCAGAAAATTGACCTTGGAACAATGGCCTACCCATTTGTAGACAATTATACAAATAGGTATTTAAAAAACTCCTTATCATGCTGGCATATACAAGTATGATAAGGAGAATAAAATAGTTATTATACTAATGGTATATATAGCTTGCAAAATGAATTTGCTGTTAAATAAATCATAAATGGAGTAAATCTGTTTCCCATAAAAGCAAGTTCTCTTTTCTTTATGTTCGAGAATTTTATCAGAAAATTTCTTCTGTCCAATCTCCGATAAAACTGGAAACCATGCTACCATGATATAAAAAACCTCAGTAAATCACTACTGAGGTTTTTTATTTTATTTTGCCAAAGCTACAATTTCAATTTCCACCAAAACATCTTTTGGAAGACGAGCTACTTCTACACAGGAACGTGCTGGATATGGCTCGGTAAAGAAACTGCCGTATACTTCATTTAACTTTGCAAAATCATCCATATTTTTTACAAACACCGTTACTTTCACCGCATCAGATAAAGAACTTCCGGCTTCTGTTAATACTGCCTGTAGATTCCGCAAAGATTGGGTAGCCTGTTCGACTATTCCTCCGGAAACCAGTGTATTGGTGGCTGGGTCAATTGGAATTTGACCCGAAGTAAAAATCAAATCCCCTATCCGGATTGCCTGGGAATATGGTCCCAATGCTTCTGGTGCGTTTTTTGTGTTAATCTCTGTACGGTTCATTCCGTCCCACTCCTTTTATACTATTGTAATTTTATCATATTATTGCATAACGTTTAACACACAAAAATAGTGGAAAATAGCCCCTGCCAATACAAACAGATGCCAAATAGAATGCATATATTGGATGGATTTTAAACGGTAAAATAAAATCCCCACCGTATAGGCAACACCACCAGCCAATAAAAAGACCAGGTCAACCAAGTCCAGATGCTGTACCAAAGGAACAATCGCTACAATAATGCACCAACCTGTTACCAGATAGCACACCATAGAAAATTTTTTAAACCGTTCCATATTGATGGAGTTGAGTACAATCCCCAAAATAGTAGCTGCCCATACTACTCCAAAGATGGTCCATCCAAGCCATCCTCGTAACGCAACTAACGTCAAAGGAGTATAAGTACCAGCAATTAATAGGAATATGGCATTGTGGTCAAAAATACGAAAAACAGCCTTAGCCTTTTGGTTGCTAAGTGCGTGATACATCGTAGACATGCCAAACATAAGGATTAAGCTGGCGCCAAAAATACTGGAAGTAACCACTTTTAAAGGGCTATGGTTTAATGCAGAAAACACAATCAGCACAACACAGCCCGCAATGGCAAGTAACGCCCCTAATCCATGGGAAACCGCATTGGCGATTTCTTCCCCTAATGTATAGTGTTTCATTGGTTTACAGCTAGCAGACATGATCATTTACCTCGATGGAATATTAGGATTATTTTTAATTACTTCTAGTGTACCATAAGAAACTAGACGAAACTAAAAACAATTTATTAATTTTTTTATCTTATATTAAAATAATTCAGTCATCTTCATTGTCAAATTGATGGGGGTTTAACCGGTGTATTTTACAATATCCTGCTACAAATCCATCTTTTACCGCCTTGCGTATCACAAAATACAATAAAGCGCAAACAACTAAAACAATAATAGCAATCACTGCAATTAAAAAAGGCATATGTTATTCTCCTGTTCTTAAACAATAAAATTTCTAGTACATTCTACTGCCTTATGCCAATGTGCGACCAGCTTACGGGATTGATGCTGGTCCATTTGCGGAGCATAGGAATTTCCCAACGACCAGCAGTCCCGAATTTCATCGAAGTCATGCCAAAATCCTGTGGAAAGCCCTGCCAAATAAGCAGCTCCCAATGCCGTCGTTTCGCTAATCGCTGGACGATATAATGGAACGCCTAAAATATCGGATTGGAACTGCATCAAAAACTGGTTAGCACTTGCCCCGCCATCCACCTTTAAGGAAGTTACTGGAATCCCTGTATCTGCTGCCATAGCATCAATCACATCTTTTGTCTGGTACGCAATACTTTCCAAACAAGCACGGACTAAATGGTTTTGATTGGCTCCCCTTGTCAAGCCAAAAATACTTCCCCTGGCATACATATCCCAATAAGGGGCACCCATTCCAGTAAATGCTGGAACTATATAGACACCACCGTTATCAGAAACTTTGGCTGCCATTTCCTCGGATTGGGCGGAATTTTGTAGTAATTTTAATTCATCCCGTAGCCATTGGATAACCGCACCACCTACAAAGACACTACCTTCCATGGCGTAAGTAATATGATTTCCTACACTAGCTGCCAAAGTAGTAATCAGCCCTTGCTTGCTCACCGCCATGGTTTCACCAATGTTCATTAAGGCAAAACACCCTGTACCATAGGTGTTTTTTGCCTCTCCTTTTTGAAAACAAGCCTGTCCGAATAAAGCAGCCTGCTGGTCTCCGGCCATTCCACTGATGGGGACTTGTACACCGTTAATATTGGTTGTGCCATAAACCTGGCTGCTGCTGGCAACCTCAGGCAGCATACAAGCTGGAATATCCAGCGCCTGCAATAAAGTTTCATCCCATTCTAAATTTTTAATATTGTACAGCATGGTTCTGGAAGCATTGGTATGGTCGGTCACATGTACCCTTCCGTTGGTTAGTTTCCACACTAGCCAGGTATCCACTGTACCAAACAGTAATTTTCCCTGCCTGGCTTTTTCCCTCGCACCTTCCACATGGTCTAAAATCCATTTTATTTTGGTTCCAGAAAAATAGGCGTCGATAATCAAACCAGTATTTTGTTGGATGTAGCCTTCCAATCCCCTTTGCTTTAAAACTTCACAGATTTCGGATGTCCTTCTGCATTGCCAAACAATCGCATTATAAATGGGCTTTCCCGTTTCTTTATCCCATACAATTGTAGTTTCCCGCTGATTTGTAATCCCTATTCCGGCAATTTCTTCCGCAGAAATCCCACTTTTTAAAATTGCTTCCATCATCACATTATATTGAGAAATATAAATATCGGTTGGATCCTGTTCCACCCAACCTGGTTTTGGATAGATCTGTGGGAACTCCTTCTGTGCCATTGCAACAACATGTAACTGTTTGTCAAAAATAATACAGCGTGAGCTGGTTGTCCCCTGGTCTAGCGCTACAATATAATTCAAATTTAACACCTCATTCCTGTTTTATTTGGCTTTTCACTTTAAATATACCGGAACCTTTTGTATTTGTAAAGGAGAAATACTTCAATTTTTATTATGTTGTATCGATAAAGATCAATAAAACATTATTGATATAAATTTTTATCCCAATTACCAAACAAAATATCATCTTGTAAATACTTTTACATAATAATTGTTTTATAATCTTCTTACACTCTATATCTTATTTTTGACACATGGATAGGTTATTAATTCTATTTTTCTATCGTAACTCCTTTTCCAAATCATAAAGCGAAAGAATGCTGTACCATAGGGTACAGCATTTGAATCCATTACTTTGTATCCTGGTTGATGTATTTTGTCTTTAATTTGGAGTACATAATTTTTTGAGAAGAATACAGCCCATAATACCCAGAGAGCATATAGCTTACCGCAGCAGTAATAGCATATAATCCAATCCCCTGTATTCCAAACAATTCAATACTCATTAATAGTGCGGATAAAGGGCAGTTGACAACACCACAGAATAACCCGATCATGCCAATACTGGAACTAAAGGAAGCAGATAATCCAATCAAAGGTCCTACTGTTCCTCCAAAAGTAGCGCCGGTAAACAATGCAGGAACAATCTCGCCCCCCTTAAATCCAGCACCTAACGTAACTGCTGTAAACAAAATTTTTAATAGAAACGCCTCTGGTTTTACCTCCCCTTGGGTCGCTCTCAAAATTACATCCGTTCCAATTCCATTATAATCATAGGTTTGAAAAATCAAAGTCAATACAACTACCAAAACACCGCCTACAATTGCTTGTAACAGACGATTTGGCAATACTTTATCATACAATTTCCCCGCACTGTGCATGGCAACACAAAATAGGATACTAACTCCTCCGCAGAGGGCAGCGAGTAAAATTACCTGCCCAGCAGAAATCAAGTTTAACGATGGAATCCCCGTAATGTCAAACCCCACTGGCGCAGCGCCAAAAGCAAGGGCAATTTGATTGCCAATTAAAGAAGCAATTACACAGGGAACAATTGCGGCATAATACATGACTCCAACACTGACGACTTCCATCGAAAAAATCGCAGCAGTCAATGGCGTCCCAAATAAAGCAGCAAAAGCGGCACTCATTCCACACATAGTAATCATGTGCTGGTCATTTTGATCAAGGTGAAATAATTTCCCAATATTAGAAGCAACACTACCTCCCAACTGGATTGCTGCTCCTTCCCTGCCTGCGGAACCCCCACACAAATGCGTAAAAATGGTTCCAATAAAAATCAACGGTGCTAGTCGCAAAGGAGGGTTTTCTGTCGTTCTTACCGATGTAATTACTAAGTTAGTTCCACGGTCGTTTTTCATGCCACACATTACATACATTACTGCAATAAGCACTCCTGCTACTGGTAAAAAAGAAAGTAACCAGCTATTTTCTTCCCGCAGTTCAGTAGCCCTTTCAATACAAAAGCGGAATGCAGAACCAATGCCTCCCATTAACGTTCCAACTAAAGCCGCCAACGCCATCCATTTGAAAAAAACAAAAATATGGATGGAGAACGATTTTACTCGATGTTTCATATTCATAATTTCAAACCCTTTTTCTTTTATATCCTTTTTGATTGGAAATGCAAATTACCCTTATTATACAACATTTTACTACAATACGCAAAACCTTTGTTTTTTGGAATAAGCTGTACAACTTGTTCATATATATGCCATAGAAAATAATAATACCGTATCAGATAAGGGGAGAAATCAATGGAACTGAATCTTTCTCATGAAAACATTCGTATCAACGAATCAGTATACGATGGTACTTTAGAACAATCAATCGAACAGGATTACAGTTTACCAGACTATTATCCTGGTATTTTTAAGGTACTAAAAACTACAATTACACCATGCGTATACAATTGCCGGACCTCCGGAGACAAATTAGTGGTAGATGGGGTTATTTTTGTGGATATCCTCTATTTAGGGGAAGAAAACAATCAACTACATTCCATCCAACAAAAATACCCATTTTCCAAAACAGCGGATATCAAAGGGGAATGTAATACCCCTATTATCTGCTATTCTACCAGTGGGGATTACATCAATTGCAGGGTAATCAATCCCAGAAGGGTTGACCTGAGAGGAGCAATTACCATCCAAATCAAGGTATATTGCCCAAAAGAAGAGATGGTACTATCCGATGCCGAAGGGAACGGTATCCAATTAAACCGGGGAAGCATCCATACCGGAAGCAGTCACCTATGGGGGACAAAACAATTTAGCGCAGAAGAACAATTCACACTGGAACCTCCTGCAGAAGAAATTATCTCTTACTATGCCTCCGCTGTTGCAGGGGAATGTAAATTAATCGCGAATAAAATGGTTACCAAAGGAGATATCATCTTACATGTGATTTACCGTATCTCAGATGAAAACCAACAACTGCAAACCGCAACCAAAACCATTCCGATCAGCCAAATTTTGGATCTTCCCGGCGTAGATGAAGACTATAGCTGCAATGTTTGTTACTTTGTTACGGGGGTTGACCTTCACAAAGAAGAAGACTCCAATATGATTAACGCCCAGTTCGATCTGACCCTTTGTGGGGATGCTTATATCCAAAAAGATATTGCCTGTGTCACTGACGCTTTTTCTACTTTATATGAATCACAGACAGACACCAAAGAAATTGCAACAGACCGCCTGATAAGGATACTAGATGACAGCATGGTGTCCAAACAGCAGGTAGAACTACAAAATATTCAACAAGTAATTGATGTCTGGGGAAAAGTACGTAATCTATCCGCAAAGTCAATGGAAGATCACCTGGATTTTACAGGGGAATTGGAAGCAGATATTTTGGCAGTTGATTCGGAAAACAACCCTGTCTTTCTAACAAAAGAGATTCCAATTGAATTTCAATTATCCAGCGACCAGCTCTGTGAAAACCCAATTGTACAAACAAAAGGCGATATTGTAAATATGGAGTACTCTTTTAATGGAACCATATTGGATTTAGAAGCAGAAATCAAACTATGCGGCACTGTTTCCTGCCGAGACTGGATTCGGATTGTAACTGATTTTTCAATTGATGAAACCGCGCCAAAAGAAACAAAAAACCGCCCTGCCTTGACGATTTATTATGCGGATGGCGGCGAAAGTTTATGGGACATTGCCCGGCATTATAACACCTCAATGGACGCTATTATGGAAGAAAACGCGATGGAACGCCCCATCATTGAGGAACGCCGTATGATGCTCATTCCAATTGTAGAATAAGGAGGCTGTAAAGATGGAGAAAAACAGCATTTATCAAGATATTGCCAAGCGGACTAACGGTGATATTTATGTTGGGGTTGTAGGTCCAGTGCGTACAGGGAAATCCACATTTATTAAAAAGTTTATGGAAACGCTGGTTATCCCCAACATCAATAGTAAATTCCAAAAGGAACGGGCAGTGGATGAGCTTCCTCAGTCAGCTGCCGGAAAAACAATTATGACCACCGAGCCAAAGTTTATTCCAGAAGAAGCGGTAAAAATTGTATTGGAAGACAACGCTGTCATGAATGTCCGTCTAATTGATTGTGTTGGCTATATTGTTCCCAGCTCCTTGGGGTACATTGAAAACGAAATGCCTCGTATGGTAATGACTCCTTGGTTTGACAGTGAAGTACCTTTTAATATGGCGGCTGAGGTGGGAACCCAAAAAGTAATTACGGAACATTCCACCATTGGGCTGGTAATTACCACAGATGGAAGTATCAGTGATATTCCAAGGGAAGAATATGAGGAAGCAGAAGAACGGGTTATCCAGGAATTGCAGGAAATCAATAAGCCGTTTGTCATATTATTAAACTGTGAAAATCCCTATTCCCCATCTTCTCAAGAACTTGCCCAAGAGATGCAGGAAAAATATCAGGTGGCTGTTATGCCAGTAAACTGCCTGGAATTGACAGAAGAAAATATTCGGGAAATTCTAAGGCAAATCCTCTTCCAGTTCCCAGTAAAAGAAGTCAATATTGATATGCCAAAATGGATTACCATGCTACAAAAGGACCATTGGCTCAAGTCCTCTTTGTTCCAGACCATACGGGATACCTATCAAGACCTTTCCCATATTTTCCAGGTATCCAAAACATTGGACCAATTAAAGGATTGTGAGTATATCACTGGCTGCATGGTGGATCAAATTGATTTGGGAAGTGGTACAGCAAATATCCAAGTCAACCTGAAAAATGATTTATTCTATCAAATTCTCGGGGAAACTACAGGTTTAGAAATTTCAGGAGAAGCGGATTTGATGCCTTGTATGATTGAATTGGCAGAGATTAAAAAGAAGTATGATAAAGTTTCCAGCGCTTTGGAAGAAGTGGAAGCAACGGGATATGGTATTGTCATGCCAACGATGGATGAATTAACTTTAGAAGAACCGGAAATTGTCAAACAAGGTGGAAAATATGGGGTACGTCTAAAAGCGGAAGCTCCTTCCATCCATATGATGAAAGCTAATATCAAAACAGAAGTCAGCCCAATCGTAGGGACAGAAAAACAATCAGAAGAACTGGTTATGTACTTATTAAATGATTTTGAGGAAAGTCCTGAAAAGCTATGGGAATCCAATATATTTGGCAAATCACTGCATGAACTGGTAAATGAAGGGCTGCACAATAAGCTGTACCATATGCCAAGTGACGCCCGCTTAAAAATGCAGGAAACCATTGAACGCATTATCAACGAAGGCTGCAGCGGATTAATCTGTATTATTTTATAAAAATCGGAAACGTTTCTTTTATTTTTCCCGTTATCATGGAAATACAACCCATACCTTCCTTTTTATTGGAAAGTATGGGTTGTTTGTTATGTTAAGCTATAATAAACCTTTATTTTTTGCGGATGGGAAAATAAATTTTAGTTTCCCAATCTTCCACTGTATGGCAGTCGTATTGTGTCTTTACATAAATTTCATATGGGCTATTGATTAATTCATATCCATTTTCTTTAATCCACTGCATCATTTTGCCATAGGCTTCCGGCAAATTGGAATAAGCCCCATAATGGATTGTGGTTGCGCATAAGCCTCCTTTCAACACACGGGTAGCTGCGGATGGGTCAAATACTTCTAATGCAACCTCAATGTCATTACAGGTAGGATCAAACTCCTCATCATGATAAATTGCCATACCTTTTCCATCTGCTGGGATTTGTTTGCGGAATATCGTTTCATACAGTTTGCCAAAATAAATTCCAAATTCGTCTACACTCATATTTTGTCTGCTGCTTAAAATCATACGGTCATTGGTTTGTTCCAATTGAACATCATAGTTTCCTTGATAATTCATAATTTCGCCTGTCCTTTCAAAATCAGATAAATGTTGTTCCAACTCCTGAATAACGGTTTTTGTATGAACCATCTGTTGTTCCAGGATTTGTTTTTGTTGGTAGAGTTTTGA
Organism: Clostridium facile; assembly: GCF_014297275.1. NCBI lineage: Bacteria > Bacillati > Bacillota > Clostridia > Eubacteriales > Clostridiaceae > Clostridium > Clostridium facile. The sequence goes on along the minus strand of NZ_JACOQK010000001.1, from coordinate 171,616 downwards.
ATAAAGCGCTTTTTGGTTCGATTCACAAAGTATTTGCTGGATTTCCTGTAAGGAAAACCCGTACCGTTTTAACTTAGCAATCAGCAACATGGTGGAAAGCTGAGATTCCTCATAATAACGGTAGCCGGTATCAGGGTCAATTTTAGCAGGATGTAGCAATCCAATTTTATCATAATAATGGAGTGTCTTTATGGTCACCAAACATGTTTTTGAAAATTGCCCTATACTAATCATAATGTCCTCCTTTGGTTGTTCCGATCCGGATCTGTTTCTAGTATAGCCTATCCTCTAAGGGGAGAGTCAATAGTAAAATGAAAAAAACTTTTTTATGTGGTAGAATAATTAAAAATATTGTGTAGCAGCGATTTACCATTTCTAGTAACTAAAATATCTGATGATGCTGACATTGTATCATTAATAGAACTATTTCAGTATAGTTGATATTCTTTTTACAATAAAAATTTTTAATTTGCTATTGACTTTGACGTTACGGAAAGTGGTATGCTTGTATTCATCCAGAGGAGGAATCAAAATGAATTATAGTATTAAAGAATTATCCAATATCGCTGGGGTGAGTGCACGCACCCTACGCTATTATGATGAGATTGGATTATTAAAACCGTTATACACTACAGATTCAGGATACCGCTATTACGGTGAACAGGAACTGGATTTGTTACAGCAAATTCTTTTTTATAAAGAACGTGGATTTGATCTAAAACGGATTCAAAAAATACTATACCAAGAGCAATTCCATCTAATGGACGCATTGGAAGAACATCTTCTGGAATTAAAAAAACAGCAAGCACACATTGCTTCCCTGATACAGACAGTGGAACAGACTATTTTATCCATGAAAGGAGAATACCAAATGAACGATACCGAAAAATTTAAAGCATTTAAACAAAGAGCAGTACAACAAAATGAAACCTTATATGGTGAAGAAGCGCGGAAACAATATGGGAACCATGAAGTGGATACGACAAATCAAAAAATAATGCAGATGTCCCAACAAAAATATGAACAATTCCATTCCTTAGAATCCGACATAAAACAGTTGCTAGAAAATGCCGTTGTCTCCGGTAACAAACCCAATAGTGAACAAGCCAAACAGATTGTGGTGCTCCATAAAAAATGGCTTTGCATGGTGTGGAAACAGTATACTCCACAAGCGCACAAAGGCTTGTCTGCAATGTATGTTTCTGATGAACGTTTCCGAACCTATTATGATGAACGCCAACCAGGATGTGCGGAATTTTTGCATCAAGCAATTTTACACTGGGCAGACCAATGTTAACGTCATCATCTCTATTCCAATCAAAAAACGTCGTTTTGTAGGCTATCAGTTTATCCTCTATGTATAATAGCATAATTTCATTAAAAAAATAAAATAAAAAATACAAGGGAACCATTTTTTTAATGGTTCCCCTTACACTTTTATTATAAAAAATCAACCGTTGCTTTTACAAATAGTCATTTTTCTTTATAATGAATCCCATATCTTTGATTGTATCATCATTGTTCATCAAAAACCATGTCTTTGTAAACTGTTATATAATTTATGGAGAAACCTTATCACAAATTCCTTTAATTTATCCTAATTTTAAAAATCTACCGATAAGGTATCTTCTAGCCAAGAAGAAAAAATGTCCAGTTGTTCTGGAGTATGAAAATAATGTTCTGCTTCTGGTACTAGTTTCAATTGACAGGAAAATCGTTTCGCGAACGTAGATACTGTATCTGGTTCACAAACGGTATCCTGTCCCCCACATAAAATATAAGTAGGAGTTTTCCAATAACAAATTGGATGCTCTTTTACAAAACAATAATATGTCCAATCCAATGTTTCTCCAATAGGAGTAGAAATCTCCTGCTTTTGTTTTAACTGTTCTGGCGTAATGTGAAACCACAGCATCATATTCTCAATCATACGCTGCATATCTACCAGTGGAGAGAGGAACCATGCCTGTTTTAGGTTTTCATGCTGATAAGCCAAAAGGCTAAAATAAGCCCCGATGCTATTCGCAAACAAACTGATTTCATTCCAGTTTTTCTTGGCGTACTGCATTACTGTTGTAAGGTCCTCAACACAAAATGGTACTTTACAAGGTGGTGTTTTATTTTTTCTCTCTCCATGTTGGGGTAAATCAAAGCTTAAAATTTGATATCCTTTTGTAGTAACGGCTTGTGCCAGATACTCAATCGGTAAATCGGTTTTATTCGAGTGGTTTCCATGAACCGCAATGATTAGTTTTTCAGTTCGCTTTCCCCACAATACCGCAGGAATTTGATTGATTGAAAAAAATTCTTTTTGCATCCCATCCTCCTATTGTTTCCTTCCTCAATGCTACAATTGAATTAGAACCTGCTGGTCAATTTCGATACTATCCGGCATTACCATACAATCCACCGCTAAAATATTTACCCCTGCTTTCTCGGCTTGGAGCAACACATCCGCAAATTCAGGATGGGTCAAACGGTTTGGGGTGAAATATCGAGCACCTTTCATCTGGATGACAAAAATCAGATATGCGTCGTATCCCTGCTGTTTCGCTAAAATCAATTCCTGAATATGTTTTACTCCCCTCTGGGTTGGAGCATCTGGAAACATCATAACTCCATTCTGTTCTAACGTACAACCCTTTACTTCCATAAAAATCTTTTTTTGGGAAGTTTCCAGATAAAAATCAAAACGGGATGATCCAAATACTGTTTCTGGTTTGACCAGTTTTAAATCGGGGAATAATTTTCCTGTTTTTAACCATTCTGCAACAATCTGATTGGGAACTTGGGAGTCCATGTTAATCAACAGTTCCCCTTTTTGTACGGCAATTAAAGAATATTTTGTTTTCCGGTTGGGATTATCATGATGCTGCACATAAATTGTAGTATTTGGTATTAGTAGTTCTTTACATCGTCCTGTATTTTTCACATGGCAGAGCTGTTCTTTTCCTTCCACTAAAATATGGGCAATAAACCGGTTGGGACGTTCCAAAAAAACAGCCTGTTGAATATTTGGGTAATACATAAATTTCTCCTTATAGCAAAAAACACCGCATAGCGGTGTTAGGATTATTGAATCGCATCAGGGATAGAAGATTGATTTTTATTAATTAATTTTGTTTCTGTTGTTACCGTTAAGGTATCTTCTTTCCCATTTTGATTCACGACATACTGGTTTTCCGTTTTTATTTGGATTAGCATCCCTTCAGAATCCACAGTATAGGTTTTTATATAGCTGATATCTTGATATCCACCTATGGTATCTGATAAGGAGGATGGCTGTATTTTAACTTGATATACTGTATTTCCATCCTTTTTCACAACAGAAAGTTTGTTAACATTTTGTTGTTCCAATGTGGATAACATTTCAGCCAACACAGATGGAACCTGATTAGAAAAGTCCTCTTCTTCCCAAATACCTTGATCGTTTTGATAAAACATTTTTCCGGAAACAGATTTATAGCAAAATGAAGTCGTTTCCTGCTGTTGTGTGGATTCCTGTTCTAACAAATAATCCAACTGATTTTCCTGCTGAGAAAACAACAGATGTATTTGATCTATATACTCCATCTCAGCATCCTGATTAGCCGAAGAACGGCTGGATACCGATTGCAATTCCCCATTTTCCAACCCAGAAAATGCTGTAATTGCCTGGTTTAAACAAAGAAGATCTGTTTCCATATTCTGTTTTGACCATAGAAAACAAAAGCCTATCGCCAAAATGACGACAAGCACAACTGCTATGATAGAAACCAGCAATTTTTTTGTTTTATCCATTTTATTAACACCTATTGTTCCATAAATTCTCGGAACTCTTTAATCCCTTCCTGGGTTACACTACTTAAACGGAAAATTTTTGTACATCCGGCATGGCGCAACTTTTTCTCCGCATTGATCAGCTCTTTTTCATCTTCTGCCAAATCAATCTTCGTTACAACACCAATACAGGGACGGTTAAACATGCTGCAAAATCCAGGTGCGTAAATATTCCTTTTATCGCTGACCGATTGCAGCAACACTACCACATCGGCATTGGCCGCAGTAATCGCCAACACCCGGTAATCAATACGGAATTCCGCATATTCCCCTGGTGTATCAATAATATTATTTAAAAATTCTACCTGCTGGGTTTTTTTATATTTTAACTCCCAATTGTGTACAGCTTGGCAAAGGGTGGTCTTTCCAGCACTGACTGCCCCAACAAACATCATCTTTTTCATCGGCATCAGGTCCTTGTAATTGGCACTGTATCAAAATGCATTTTATTACCCAATACATCCAACACAGCGTCTACAGAAGATTCCACCGCATCCACATCCCCAGACACTACCAAAGAGCCATTAAAACGGTCTACAAACGCAATAGAAACACCACCTGCTTTGGAAGCCACATCCGCACCAATAATAACAGCTTCGGTTGGTGTAATCGTCATAACGCCAATTGCCTCATTGTCCATATCAATCATACCAAGCTTTTCGCACAATTCCTGTACAGGGTTCGCAATAATATGGGCAAGAGTAATTTGTTTACCAGGAACAAATTCCTGGATAATCCTTTGTTTCTGTTGGTTATCCATATATCAAACATTCTCCTGTTCTGTTCATCTTGTATCATAATATTATTGTAGAACTTTCTCCGTCCGATGTCAAGGCATAACTTCGATAAAGGGTTGTTAGCAATTTTATTTTGAAAAAGCGGATTGATAAATGGTATCCTGTTCTGGTAAATGTGTGATATAACCAATGGGAATTTTATTTTTGGTAGCATGGATAATCTCTTTCGCCCCAGATTCACCAAAAGCCCCACACAACTCAATACAAGCAACCCCATTTTCATATAGCTGCTTTGCCACTTCACACGCCTCTGTTAAATTGGTTACCCCTATTATCTGGGCTGCCCCGTTGTGGATAGCAGCCCGATCTTTTGGCTGAAAATCGCCCATAATTAAGAACGCAAACTTCATGACAATTCCTCCAAACGGATTTTTATGATATTAGGATAGCAATCAATTTTATCCCAGATATGGAAGAATCATAAAGAAAAAGTAAAACCTGAAACATAAACGAATCTATATTTCAGGTTTTTATCATTGTTGTAATAAATTTTCGATGGCACTAAACGATTTTTGTGGTCCAGTCTTCTACATTCCAGATTTCGGTTGCAACATCCTGGTAAAATTCTGGTTCATGGCTTACTAATAATACTGTCCCTTTAAACTCACGGATTGCTTTTTTCAATTCTTCTTTGGCGTCTACATCCAAGTGGTTGGTTGGTTCGTCCAATACCAACAGATTGCATTCTTTTAACATCAATGAACAAAGACGTACTTTCGCATTTTCACCACCAGATAATACTTTCATTTGGCTGGTAATATGTTCCGTGGTCAACCCACATCTCGCTAAGGCTGCCCGTACCTCCGCATTGGTCATGCTGGGATATTCCTCCCAAATGATATCCAATGCTGTCTTTGAAGAATCGGGCACTTCCTGTTCAAAATACCCCACTTCTACAAATTGGTCTAGCTCTACTTTTCCAGAAATTGCAGGCTGTATACCCAGCAGGGTTTTTAATAAGGTGGTTTTCCCCAAACCATTTACCCCTTTTACCGCAACTTTTTGGTTACGTTCCAAGATAAAGTTCAGTGGTTTTGTCAATGGGGAATCATATCCAATTACTAAATTTTCCGCTGTTATGACGCAACGTCCTGGCGTTCTAGCAGTACGGAAGGAAAAACTGGGTTTTATTTTTTCTTTTGCCAATTCAATCAATTCCATTTTGTCCAGCTTTTTCTGCCGGCTTTTTGCCATGTTGGTTGTGGCAACTCGGGCTTTGTTCCTTGCGATAAAGTCTTCTAAATGGGCGATTTCTTTTTGCTGTTTTTCATATGCTTGTTCCAGCTGGCGTTTTTTCAGCTCATACATTTCCTTAAACTGTTCATAGTTTCCAGTATAGCGGGTTAAAACAGCATTTTCTACATGGTAAATCACATTGACTACATCGTTTAAAAAAGGAATATCATGGGAAACCAAAATAAAGGCATTCTTATAGTTCTTTAAAAAGTTTTTCAGCCAAGCGATATGGTTTTCATCCAAAAAGTTAGTAGGTTCGTCCAAAATCAAAATCATTGGGTTTTGCAATAACAATTTTGTTAATAGCACTTTGGCTCGCTGTCCACCACTGAGTTCGGTTACATCCCGGTCCAGTCCGATTTCTCCTAAGCCTAAACCATTGGCGTATTCCTCAATTTTGGAATCTATGATATAAAACCCATTGTGTTCCAATGTTTCTTGGATTTCCCCGACGTCTTCCATCATAGCATCCATTTCTTCCGGAGGACAGTCCCCCATTTTATCATACAGTTCCATCATTTCCTGTTCCAAATCAAACAGGTATTGGAACGCTTCCCGTAATACTTCACGGATTGTTTTTCCAGGAGTTAAAGTGCTATACTGGTCTAAATAGCCGGTGGTAATCCGTTTGCACCAGCTAATATTCCCTTCATCCGGCATCAATTTTCCTGTAATAATATTTAAAAAGGTGGTTTTTCCTTCCCCATTGGCTCCAACTAGCCCAATATGCTCCCCTTTTAATAAACGGAACGAAGCGTCTTCTAAAATTTTTCTAGCCCCAAAACCATGGCTTACATGTTCTACCGTTAAAATACTCATTTATTCCTCCAAAAATCAGAAAAAATCTTTCTTCACTATAGCATAAAATTTGCTGATATTCAAGGATTTTTCTGTTCTCTCCATTTAACATTTTCAAGGGGTATGCCGTTATGAAAGATGAACAGTAATTTTTCAGGAAATCTCTTTGCTATTTCACCAATTCCTTATTTTATAAAGAAAAATAGATGCTATTTCTTTTCCAATATCCAAAAATTTTTGGTATTGCTACTATAAATATATCAGCTATTTTTTGATGGATAAACTACCAATATAAAAATATCCTCATTGATAAGTTTATTCCTGGAACAGATGTAAAGATATATTTACGAAATAAGTGATAAAGGGGTTATGGACTGAGCTAATACACCCATAAAAAAACAGGCGGTAATCCAACCGCCTGTTTTTATAATACGTTTTTGACGAAAAAGCCATACGAAAATAAAATTCTAAATCAATTAGCCTCTCTTAGATTGAACATTTTTTTCGTATTCTTTTACTTCTTCCAACCATTCCAGACCTACGCCTGCATTTTCTTTTGCACAGTAATAATCCCAAACCAGATTGAAAGGAGCAGCTTTAAATTCTTGTGTAACAGCCAATCTAGAGCTGTTATCGCCTTTTGCTTCCAAATCTTTCATCATAGCTACTGGCTGTAACAGAGCTGCTAAGATTGCTTTTCTAACGTTTCTCAAACCGTTAACCCAAGCAACAACACGGTTGATAGAAGCATCAAAGAAGTCTGTTGCAATATAAGTTTTATCCAATTTGCCCAAGCGAACCAGTTCTTCCATAATCGCTCTTGTTTCATCATCAAAGTTTACTACATGGTCAGAGTCCCAACGAACTGGACGGGAAACGTGCAGTAATACATTATCAGAAAATGCGTAAACAGCACCTAATTTCGCAGAAACAACTTCGGTTGGATGATAGTGGCCGGTATCCAGAGTCATGATAATATGGTCAATACCTTTGCTCATTACATAGCCCATGCAAAATTCATGGGAACCTACTGTATAGCTTTCAGCACCAATACCAAATACTTTAGATTCAATACCATCAATAACACCTGTTACATCTTTCGTTGCTTCAAAAATTTGGTCATAGCTGTCTTTCATACGCAGTCTAGGGCTAATTGTATCAACTGGGAATTCTTTGTCCCCATCTGGTGTCCAGTGATTGATAACACATGGTTTACCAGTTCTTTTTGCGAAATAATCGCCAATTCTACGGCAACGGATACCGTGTTCAATCCAGAATTTACGGATATCTTCATCAGCGGAAGATAAAGTAGCTACTTCACTCTTTGGATGAGAGAAATATGTAGGGTTGAAATCCAAGCCAATACCTTTTTCTACAGCCCAATCAGCCCATTTTTCAAAGTGTTTTGGTTCAATTTCATTACGGTCTACAAAAGTATCCGCTTCCAGATAATTCGCATGCAGGTTTACTTTTTTCACACCTGGAATAAATTTCATAGCCATTTCCATGTCAGCGCGCAGTTCTTCTGGAGTTCTAGCTTTACCAGGATAGTTACCTGTTGTTTGAATACCACCGGTTAATCCGCCCTCTTTTTTTTCAAAACCGATAACATCATCGCCTTGCCAGCAGTGCATAGAAATTGGTGTTTCATTACAAATTTTAATTGCTTCATCAACATCAATGCCGTACTGAGCGTAAAATTCTTTCGCTACTTCGTAGCCTTTGTTCACATCGTACATAATTTTTATTCCTCCATTAGTTATTTTGACTTTTTCGTCTGTTAGTACTTGTATTATACGAGTTTTTTCGCGATAAAACAAGGACGTAATTTTATCAAATTTACGTCCTTATTTTCCTTGATGATAGCGGCGATAATCTTTTGGGCTCATATGATATTTTTCACGGAAAATCCGGTAAAAATAACTGGTATTATCGTATCCTACAGCCCCAATAATATCTGTAATTGGTATTCTTGTGTTATTAAGCAGCCGTTCTGCCTGGTGTAACCGTTTAGTTTGTAGCAGTTCTTTAAAAGTAGAATGGGTCTGTTCTTTAATTAGTTTACTTAAATTAGAAACAGACTGGTTTAATTTAGCAGCCAATTCTGTCAAACTGGCCTCTTTATAATTTTCCTCAATATATTTTAAGGATTTCATCACAATAGAATTTTTATATTGGTTTGGGTTTACCTGCTCAATAGTATCTGTATAATTTAATAGCTGCATAAACAGCAGACCCATTGTAGTTTGGTTAATTTCCTGGTCATTTTCCTGTGGATAAACAATCGACCATACCAGGTTTTCCACCAAATTCTGTATTGGTAAAACATCTGCCACTTTAAAGTGCAAATAGTTAGAATCATTAACGTTATGGCATAAAGTGCTAATAATAAAATTGCTTAATACATTTTCTTTTTCCAACATTCCAAATGTCACATCAAAAAATTCCGGCAATACAATAAAATTAATTCCAATATCATCAATACTGGCAGGCAACACCTCATGGGTAGAATATTGGTTTAAAAACAGCAAATCCCCTGTATTTAAAGTAACCTCTATATTGCCATTGATAATATGCTTGGTCCTACCAGAACACATATACAGAATTTCTATATAGTTATGGCTATGCTTTGGAAAAGAAATAAAACGGGTATGGGGACGGATATCAATTAAAACTCCTGTTTTTTGCATCATTTTTTTACTTTCCACCGTAAATCCTTTTGTAGAGGTATATAAATCTTTCTCTATCCGCTTTACCCCATGTTTCATCCGTTCCAAAATATGCTGTTCTTCCGCTGTTACCGGCTCAAAGTGACGAACCAATTCCCGGTTCATATAAAGCCCCCTTTCCATTCAAATAGCAGGTGATCTATTGTTTTCAGTATACCATATTTTACGCTAAAAAGGTAGGAACGCAATGTAAAATTCTTTTTTCCAATGATACTGATTTGACAAATAAAAAGAAAGGAGATATGATGAAAAATAAAGGATTTCAAACCTTCCAATTCAACTTTTCTATTTATTTTTTGTCATAAATGAGGTGTAGCAAATGGTTTCAAAAACAAAAATTATTGCCCGCTATGCGGAAACAGACCAGATGGGGATTATCCATCATTCTGTTTACCCAGTATGGTATGAGGCAGCAAGGACAGATTTTATCAAACAGGCAGGTATGACCTACTCTGAAATGGAACAAGCCGGTGTAATGCTCCCATTGTTGGAATTAGGATGTACTTATAAAAGTTCCGCCTATTACGAAGATGAACTAACCATCTGTACCAGGGTCACAAAATTAACCCCTTCCCGCATTGAATTTGGATATGAAGTGTACCGCAACGGGGAAGAGAAACCAATTAATTTTGGATTTACCAAACATGCCTGGACAACAACCAGCTTGAAACCGATTAATATGAAAAAACATTTTCCAGAAATTTTAGCAATTGCTCAAAAAGCAGCTGAACAAGAATAAAGTATCCTGATCTTTTAAAAATCAACAAATGTATTTTCAAGAAATTTTATTTAATTTTTTCGTCAAAGGTCTATATAAAATTTTGGTTTTTAAGCAGCACTACATTCTAATAATGAGAACATTTTCTAATTATCATCACAAAAATAGGATTCTCTAAATGGAACTAGAGCGATTGGGTATAGGAATGTGCCCTAATTACATATCCAACAAATCACACATAATCAAAATGATATGCTTCTGTTTAAAAAAGCTCCCGATAAAACAAAAACACCCTGTATTTTTACAGGGTGTTTTCTGTTTAGTAAAATTAGATTTTTTCTTTAACTTTAGCAGCTTTACCAACTCTGTCACGCAGGTAGTACAGTTTACCACGGCGAACTTTACCAGAGCGAACTAATTCTACTTTTGCAACATGAGGTGAGTGAATTGGGAATACCCTTTCAACGCCTACGCCGTAAGCGATACGACGAACTGTGAAGGTTTCGGAAACACCGCCATGTTTTTTAGCGATAACGGTTCCTTCAAATACCTGAATTCTCTCTTTGTCGCCCTCTTTGATGAGAACGTGAACTCTTACTGTGTCACCAACGTTAACAACAGGCAGTTCTTTTTTCATGCTTGATTCATGGATCAATTTTAAAGCGTCCATAATTTCCTCCTAATTTTTAGGGACATTCTTGCCCGATTGGCAGAGGACTGTCCGGTTTCATGCTTATTTGATTCGGCATAAACTCTCGTCCTTACGGCAAGCCGCACGACGGTAGGATAAATGCTTTATCAGTATACCATAGATTATTTGAAAAAGCAAGGAAATTTTACAATTTCAACAAGCCTTTTTCCAACATGGATTGGGCTGCCAACAAAATCCCCGTTTTACCGGAGGCATAGGTCAATCCTCCTTGTAGCCAAACAGCGTAAGGTTCCTTTAATGGAGCATCAGCGGAGAGTTCAATGGAAGCACCCAGTGTAAATGCACCCGCTGCCATAATAACCTCCGAATCATATCCTGGCATATCCCAAGGTTCCGGCGCAACAAAAGCATCCACAGGGGAGCCCTTTTGGATTCCCTGGCAGAACGCAACCAACCCTTCCGGCGTTCCCAGCTGGATTGCCGCAATAATATCAGTACGTGGATCCCCACATTTGGGATACACTTCAAATCCTAACAATTCAAATAGCTTTAAAGCGAAACAGGAAGTTTTCAAAGCGTTTGCCACTACACTTGGCGCAAAAAACAGCCCCATAAACATGGAACGGCTCTGTCCTAAGGTACAGCCAACCTCTTTTCCCATTCCCGGACAGGTTAAACGATAGGAACACAACTCTACCAAATCTTTTCTGCCCGCAATATAGCCACCAGTTTCTGCAATACCGCCACCTGGATTTTTAATCAACGACCCGATGATTAAATCCGCACCAACTGCTAAAGGTTCCTTCTTTTCCACAAATTCGCCATAACAGTTGTCCACAACCACAATAGCGTCTGGATTCGTGGAACGTGCTGCCGCAATCATTTTTCCAATCACTTCAATTGTAAAAGATGGGCGCAAAGAATATCCACGGGACCGCTGCAAATAAACCACTTTCGCCCCTTTTACTACTTCTGGAATCCGATCATAATCAGGTTCCCCATTTTCCAACAGGTCTACCTGGCGATAAGAAACCCCAAAATCCTTTAAGGAACCATTTCCTTCCCCACGGATACCAATCACTTCTTCCATGGTATCATAAGGCTTTCCAGTAATGGATACCATAGTATCCCCTGCACGCAGTACGCCAAACAACGCAGTGGTCAGCGCATGGGTTCCAGAAACAAAATTATGGCGCACTAAAGCGTCCTCCGCACCCAATGCCTGGGCAAATACAGCATCCAACGCCTCTCGCCCTCTGTCTCCATAGCCATATCCTGTACTGCCGGCAAAATGGCTTTCACTTACCCGATTATCAATAAATGCTTTTAGCACTTTCGCTTCGTTATAAGCGGAATTTTCTTCAATCTGGGCAAATGCCTCCTGTGCCTCTACTTCTGCCTGCTGTGCAAGCTTCAATAATTTTCCATCAATGGAAAAAAAGTTCTCAATCATAAATATCTCCTTTATGTAGTTATCTGTATTCACACCATTGCTCTACGGTTACGAAACCGAGCCGTTGATAAAAACGGTCTGTCCGCTGATTGCGGCTGTATACCCAAACTGATTTTTTTTCGTGTAATAAATGGTTTACCAAACTCCCCACAAACTGGCTGCCTATCCCATTTCCATGTAAACTGGGGCAAACAGCAATCTGGTTGAGAACCGCCAGCTTGGAATTTTCACAAAACAACGTTACTGTCGCTTGTCCCGGAGTTACAAACAATTTACTCACCCCATGGCGAATATAATGGGACATCTCACAATACCAACTGTCATGGGATTGTTGGGAATATTCTTCTGGAAACGTCTGTTGCAAGATTTGGAATGCCTGCTCAATCGTTCCGTTAGACAAGGAAATTCCAGAGGTGGAAACAGGATTACTGCAAACCATCAGGCTGCCTGTTTTGCGTTCCGCCAAAGGAAGGCGAACCCCTTCCACTGGATTCATGCTAATGGAACCCGCTCCACACCACTGGAAAAACTCATTGTATTCTGGCTGAAATTCTTTTGCATAAACTAGCAAGACTCCATGGATTAACGCCATTACAGCATCTTGTTCGGCCACAAAAAAACTGCAAAAGGGGTATTGTAAACCATATGCCTGATAATGCGCCTGTATTTTTAATAGCTGCGGATGGTCTACCTGCTGGAAAAACGCCTCCAACAGTCCTTTATTTTCTTGATGAATCTGTACAATCATTCGTTTGCGAATCTTTCCAGCATTGCCTGAACCAAAGCAAGGCTATTTTCCGCATCCTCCCAGTTGATGACACAACAAGGGGAATGTAGGTAACGGCAAGGGACAGAAACTGATACAGTTTTGATCCCTCCGCAGGAAACCGAAAACGCCCCTGCATCATTTCCACCAGCTACTGCTGTTTTGGTCTGGCATGGAATATGATGTTGCTTTGCTGTTTCCATCGCAAATTGATACAAGTCATAATCATAAATGGTGGCACGGTCCATAAATGGAATGACAGGACCTTTTCCCAAGCTACATACCTGCTTTAATTCTTCTACTCCGGCCAAATCGCCAGCAGTTGTCGCTTCCAGCACAATCGCAATATCCGGACAAATGTCATGGGCAGCTACTTTTGCGCCTCGCAGACCCACTTCTTCCTGTACCACAAAACTGCAATATAAATCACAGGGAAGTTCTGATTGCAATAGCTGTATCATTAACGCGCAGCCAAAACGGTCATCAATGGCTTTTGCTTTCAAGCAATTGTTTCCAAATTCTACAGGTTCACTTTGGAAACAAACACTTTCTCCCAAAGAAACATACTGTAACGCATCCTCTTTGTCTTTGGCGCCAATATCGATATATAATTGGTCTACTGGGGTTGCTTTTGCCTTTTCCTCAGCGGACTGCATATGCACTGCTTTGGTCCCGATAACACCAGGGATAGAATTCCCAACCAGCACAGAACGCCCTACCAACACTCTGGCGTCAATGCCTCCTACCATGGCAAACCGCAGCATACCGTCCGAGGTAATTCCGGTCACAATCAGTCCAACCTCATCCATATGAGCGGAGATTAAAAGCTTTTGTTTTGGTGTCTTTTTTCCTTTTTTAAACGCGATAATATTGCCCAATGGGTCCACATGCAGGTCATCACAATAGGAGGAAATCTGAGATAAGATTTCTTCCCTTACCTTGTGTTCCCTTCCAGAAATCCCATTGATCTGGCATAATTTTCTCAATTGTTCTTTCATCACAATCAGCCCCCCATCTTCAAAACATAGGCAGCCAACAGGTCTGCTACACTTTGCACATCCTGTGGGTCGATTACTTCAATCGGCGTGTGCATATAACGGAGCGGAATCGAGCAAAGCCCGCATCGGATTCCCGCTCCAGTTAAGGCCAAGGAATCCGCATTGGTAGAAGTGGCTCCCCCCATCACTTCCAATTGATAAGGGATTTGATATTGTTTTGCCAGTTCTTCTAGTTCCTGGCTAATTCCAACATCCAAAGTAGGGGAAATACCAATCATCACCCCTTGGCTCAGTTTACCACATTTATGTTCCGGAGCATCACTGGTATATGCAAAGCTGACATCCACTGCAATACAATGGGTCACACCTAAACCAAAAGCGCCTGTTTTTGCTCCCCGTTCCCCAGTTTCTTCCTGGGAACTGAACAGCACGGACAAACCACAGGAAAGTTCCTTTTCCTTTAACTGCTCTAACGCCATGAAGATAGAAGCGACACCAGAACGGTCATCCATAGATTTGCAGGAAACCCTTCCGTTTAACAGCTGTTGTGGTCGGGCACAGAAAGACACCCGGCTTCCCAATGGAATCCATTCTTTTGCCTGTTGCTCTGTCAATCCAGTGTCCAATAAAATCTGGTCAATTTCAGGGGATTTTTTTTGGTCATCTGCTGTTTCTAAGTGAGGTGGTTTCGAAGCAACTACTGCGTATACATCTCGATTTCCATGTACAATTACTTCTTGCGCCAATAGTAGTTTTCGGTCTACTCCTCCACAGGCTGCTACACGTAAAAATCCACCGGATGTAACTCCAGTTACAATCAACCCGATTTCGTCAATATGTGCATCCAACAAAATGTGTGGCTTTCCTTCTTTTGGCTCTACAATTGTTGCCAGTAAGCTGCCACCTCGATCAACCACAACTTTTTTGGCGTAAGGCTTGATTAATTCTTTTGCGAATTGTATTGCAGAGGTTTCTAAGCCGGATACGCCAACCTGGCTCCCCAACTGAAATAATAATTCTGTTCTTTCCATTCCAATTCCTCCTGCTTATTGCAGTTCATTTACCAACTGTTTAAAGTGGTTTCCTCTCACCTCAAAGTTTTTATATAAATCAAAGCTGGCGGATGCAGGAGAAAGGGAAACAATATCCCCAGGTTGGGCAATCTCTTTTGCCTTCTGAACTGCCTGTTCCATATTCTCTGCATGGTAAATCGGAAGCTGTTCTGAATCATAACCAGGACAAGCCAGCAAAGCAGCTTCAATTTTTGGAGCAGTTGCTCCCATCAGCACCAAAGCTTTTACTTTTTCCACTAATTTTGGAGCCAGTGGTTCATATGCCAAATGTTTGTCATAACCACCTGCAATGACAATAATTTTTTGCTGGAAAGAATTTAAACCAGCAATTGTCCTAGTTGGACTAGTAGCGATAGAATCATTATACCATTTTACACCATCCAGTTCCCGTACTAACTCAATACGGTGTTCTACCCCGCCAAAAGTAGTGGCAACCTGGTGCATGGTTTCAGGGGTTACCACATCGCACACAGCGGCGATTGCCGCAAGATAATTTTCTACATTGTGGATACCTGGAATTTTAATCTCATCTTTATGGAATAATTTTGTTTTGACACCATTGTTGACTAAATATAAATAGCCCTGTTCGTCCAACCAGGTTCCAGTGGTTGGGCATTCCTTCCTGCTAAATTTACACAGTTTTCCTCTTACATAACGGTCCAGTCCATCGGTAATTTCGTTATCATGGTTTAATACAGCCTTAGAAAATGCGTTTTGATGCCATAATAAATTACATTTTGCTTGAATGTATTCTTCCATGTTTTTATGGACATCCAAATGGTTTGGAGAAATATTGGTAATCACTGCCACATCTGGGGACTGTCGCATAGAAATAATCTGGAAACTGGATAGTTCCACTACAGCAATATCTTCTGGCTGGATGGTTTCAATTTCTGGAAGCAGTGCCTTGCCGATATTTCCGCCTACATGGACTTTAAATCCCTGTTGTTCCAACATTTTCCCAATCAAAGTAGTGGTGGTGGTTTTTCCGTCAGAACCTGTAACCGCATAAATTTTACAGGGGCACAAATCAAAGAATACTTCCATCTCAGTGGTCACAACACAGCCATGCTCCCTTGCTTTCTGCAAGGCTGGATGGTAAAAATAAATTCCTGGGGAACGGAAAATAACATCATAATCACAAAGGGTTTCTAGATAATCTTCCCCCAACACAAATTTGGCGCCCAACGCCAGCAATTCATCATAGTTTTTTCCCAATTTTTCTTTTGTTTGCCGATCACAGACAGTAACATCCAGCTGTTTGGATAAAAACAGTTTAATAATATTCAGGTTGGTAACACCCATCCCGATAAACGCAATCTTCTTGCTGTTCATTTCTTGAAAAAATAACTCCGCTTTTGTTGACATACCAAAATCCTCCAGACCCTTATAAATTAACCTTTAACTAAATTATTATACTTCTGTTATCATAAAAAATCAAATCTTTTTGCTGTAAAATCCTTGTTTAATCAAGCCCAGCTTTACAATAAAATAATCTTAATCAATTCAAAAAATTATAATTCTTTCGCAACAACGAATCCTGTTCCCCATACATATCAAAATGATATTCACACAATTCCTGGAAAGATATAGTACCGTTTTTCCTTGATAGAATAATCAAAACATATTGATTATTCTGTATGCTATAATGTTTTTAATTCTTTGAGTAGATTTTCTCGTGCATCTTTGTTCTATTTTCATATAGTAAATGATATTAAGTCTTTTCAGCAGAAACAGATCCATAAATACTCCTCTAGGATACGAATATATATCTATATATCAATAATAGAAAATTTTCAATCAGATCCGTATGTAGCAACCCGTTTTCCGACATTTTCCTGAAGGTTCCGATAAAAAAATTGATAGTCATATAAATGGTAAATCCCATCTTCAAATAGTTCTAAAACTGGCGGATATTCCTCCGGCGTTACATCTATTACCTTTAAGGTACCACGTACATCATCAATATAAGCGCCTGTAAGATGCGGAATTTCTGTTTCAATCTCTCCACTATAGTTGGTAAAACAAGCTCCTTGGTTTAAACTTTGGTCCGCAAATGTACTATCTGTTTTCCAATTTAGAGGGTTGATCGCAAGAGTTTTCATATTTTCAGGAACAATAAGGGAATCGGCTATATTTTCCGCCTCACTGTTAAAAGAAATAATTACCCCTGTATCCGTTTCACTGGTAGCGAATTTCATATGAGGATATTCCTCCAATTCTTCTTGTGTCACATTCCACCCGATCGCATAACAAGCCACCAATTTTTCTGATAGTTCTTTATTATCAAATTGATCTTTCAAAAGCCTCAAACTCATATCTGCTCCTTGTGAGAACCCAGCAAGCACAATTGGCCTTCCTTTATTATAGTGTTTATAATAATATTCAAAAGCCTGTTTCACATCCTTGTAAGCGGATTGAAGATAAGGCTCCCTTTCCTCGTCGGGAAGTTCATATACATTAAGTCCTGCTTGTCGATAATAAGGCGCAAAAACACGACAAGAACCATCATAGATCCCTTTTTCCATATTAATCGCTCCTAAAAACGATTCTTTTGCATCCTCATCTTCCAAAGACATATTCGTTTCATTTCCATCGAATACTGTCGGACAGATAAAAAATACATCTGCTTTCCTACTATCTGTTTGTGTTTCACAATAAGCCCAATTCTCTTGTTTCGCATAACAAATTTCCGTCTTTATCTCTTCGTTTGAGCATCCGCTTGTAAAAACAAGTATAAAAACCAAACAAAAACAGATAGATAAATATTTTTTCATAACATTCCCTTCTTACTTATAACATTTTATTCAAATTATAACATGAATTTTTTTCTTTTGAAATGATTTCCACCACAAAATTAGATCTATTTTTCTAGTATTCGTCTATGTACAATGATAAAATAGAAAATAAAGCTGTTGCTCTCTATAAGAATAAAATAAAAAATTTCCTACAATAAATGAAGGGATTGCTTCTTACTTCTTGCAAAAAGATGGATATAATGTTAAAATAAAACATACATAAAATTTGTTATGGTTTTTATTGCATAAAATAAAATGAAAACAGATGCACTGTTTAGATTATTTTTTAATTTCCGCTTTGGCAACTAAAATATGGCGGATGGATGGAGGAAAATATGGAACACACACTGGTTTTGCCGGAAGGCTATTGGTCTAAGCTAAACATTATCGAAACAGAAAAAGCGATTAAACTGGTAAAAGATACTTTTCAACAAACACTTGCCAATCGGTTGAATTTAACAAGAGTATCTGCACCTTTATTTGTACAGCCACATACCGGTTTAAATGATGACCTGAATGGTGTGGAACGTCCGGTCGAATTTGATATTAAAGAACTCGGGGCAAATGTACAAATTGTACATTCCTTGGCAAAATGGAAACGCCTTGCTTTAAAACGTTATGGTTTTGCCCCTGGTTCTGGTTTATACACAGATATGAATGCTATCCGCCGGGATGAAGAACTAGACAACTGCCACTCTGTATACGTGGATCAGTGGGACTGGGAGAAAATTATTACTCCTGAAACTCGAAATATTGAAACTTTAAAACAAACCGTACGAGATATTGTCCACGCTTTGAAAGAAACCCAAAATAAATTACATCAGCAATTTTCTCAAATCAGTTCCTATATTGAGGAAGAAATCTTTTTTATTACCACTTCAGAACTGGAAGCCCTTTATCCTAACCTTTCTAGAAAAGAACGGGAAAATCAGATCTGTAAAGAACACAAAACAGTATTTTTAATGCAGATTGGCGGTCCTTTAAAAGATGGAAAACCTCATGACGGCCGTGCCCCTGACTATGATGACTGGAATTTAAACGGAGATTTGCTCATTTGGTATCCAGTATTGGAACGTGCCATGGAATTATCCTCTATGGGAATCCGTGTTGACCAGCATGCACTGGAAAACCAGCTCAAAGCTGCTGGATGCGAGGAACGTAAGAACTTTACATTCCATCAAATGTTACTAAACGGCGAACTTCCTCTTACCATGGGTGGCGGTATCGGACAATCCCGCTTATGTATGGTATTATTGGAAAAAGCCCATATTGGTGAAGTACAGGCTTCTGTTTGGCCAGAAAGTATGATTTCAGTTTGTGACAGCCATGGAATTCACCTGCTGTAATGGAAAATGGAGGATTACACTATGAAAAGTTTCGCACAAAAGTTTGGATGTAAGGTGTTCGACCAACGTGTGATGAAAGAACGCCTGCCAAAAGAAACCTATAAAAGCTTAAAAGCGTCCATGGATCACGGACGTTCCCTTGATCCAGAAATCGCAAGTATTGTGGCGTCTGCCATGAAAGATTGGGCAGTGGAAAATGGGGCAACCCATTTTACCCATTGGTTCCAGCCAATGACTGGGATTACTGCCGGTAAGCATGATAGCTTTTTATCTCCTCAAGGAGATGGTTCAATTATTTTAGAGTTTTCCGGAAAAGAACTGATTAAAGGAGAACCTGACGCTTCCTCCTTTCCAAACGGAGGGTTAAGGAATACCTTTGAAGCAAGAGGATATACCATTTGGGATTGCAGTTCCCCTGCTTTTATCAAAGAAGGTACTTTATATATTCCAACCGCGTTCTGTTCTTATACTGGAGAGGCATTGGATACCAAAACCCCATTGCTTCGTTCCATGGAAGTAGTAAATACCCAAGCATTGCGTGTTTTAAAACTTTTTGGCAACCATACTTCTACCCGTGTTATCCCAACCGTAGGGGCAGAACAGGAATATTTTTTAGTTGACCGAAAAAATTATGAAGATCGTTTGGATTTAAAAATCTGTGGACGCACCTTGTTTGGTGCAAAACCGCCAAAAGGCCAAGAGATGGATGACCACTACTGTGGCCGTATCCGTTTACGGATTGCGGATTATATGCGCCAGTTGGATGACCAGCTTTGGCAATATGGGATTAACTCCAAAACAAAACACAATGAAGTAGCGCCGGCACAACATGAAATGGCGCCTGTATTTGATTCTGCCAATGTGGCAACCGACCATAACCAGTTAACCATGGAATTAATGCGTTCTGTCGCAAAACAGAACGGTCTAGCATGCTTGCTGCATGAAAAACCGTTTGAACACATCAATGGCTCTGGTAAACACAACAACTGGTCTTTATCCACCGATGATGGCATCAACTTGTTGGATCCAGGAAAAACCCCATATGAAAACATGCAGTTTTTGATTTTTCTGTGTGCTGTTATCCGTTCGATTGATAAATATCCAGAATTGCTCCGTTTAACCGCTGCCTCTCCTGGAAACGACCACCGTTTGGGGGCAAACGAAGCTCCACCAGCAATTATATCCATATTTTTAGGAGAACATTTAACCGCAACATTACAGCATATTGCGGATGGTGTAGCAGAAGAAAAATCTTCTAATGGAGTACTCAACACAAAAGTAACCATCCTGCCAAACTTGCCAAAAGATGATAGTGACCGGAACAGAACTTCCCCATTTGCGTTTACTGGAAACAAATTTGAATTCCGTATGGTTGGTTCCTCTGCCTCTATTGCTTCTTCTAACTGGGTATTGAATACCATTATGGCAGAATCCTTGGAAACCTTTGCCGATATTTTGGAAAGCACCGATGATTTTGACCGTGATGTCCGCCTGATTGTGCATGAAACTATGTACCACCATGGCAAAGTAATCTTTAACGGGAACGGTTATTCTGAGAAATGGGTGGAAGAAGCAGAACGCCGTGGCTTACCAAACATTTCAAATTCTGTAGATGCAGCAAAGGCGTTTATCATGGATAAAAGTATCGAACTGTTCCAACGTTATGGTATTTTTACTCCAAAGGAATGTGAATCCCGTTATGAAATCATGCTGGAAAACTATATCAAAACAATCAGCATCGAAGCAAATACCATGTTAGAGATGACAAAACGTCAGATTCTTCCTGCCGCTATAAAATATGTCGGTGATATTTCCGCTTCTTATAATGAAGTGACCAGCAGTGGCGTAGAGAATAAAGCAATGTTAAAACTGGTTAACCAATTATCCTCTATGATTGACTGTGTCCATGATATTATGGAAATCCTGGAACAAGAAGTAAACGCTGCTCATACAAACGATTTATGGCAGACAGCAGTAAACTATCGTGATAAGGTCATTCCACAAATGGAGAGCTTGCGGAATTGTGTTGATGCAATGGAAACGATTACTTCTTCTGAATACTGGCCAATGCCAACCTATACCGATTTATTGTATCGAGTATAACAAAATGTAAAATGCAGCAAAAAGAAAAGCTGATTCTTATCTAAGAATCAGCTTTTTTTCAATGGTATCTAATCTCCCTGTTTTATCAAGGGAAGAAAAAGAGTCGTGCAACAATCATAACAGCGAGCTTTATAGGAACTAAAAAAGTAAAAGGTTATATAAATAAAATAGTACTATTTTAAACCCGTTTACAGGTGACAGTGCATAATATAATTCAATCCCCATAGGAATTAAGCCGATAATATCCTCTTTTAGGGGCTGTGTATCAACCAAGCGGTCTTGAGCATTTAAAGTATTTCTTTTAGTGTTTTTCCATCCTCTGTTTTCCAATACAATTTTCCATTAGAGGCACGTCCTAAAACAACCGCAGAGGCAGCGGATGGGGCATTAAACTCATAATCCTGCTCAAAAACACCATTGATAATAATCCCATCAGCTATCAATTGATTCCTCAGATTATAATAACTTTTCGCCCCTGTTGGAAAGGATGGAGCCATACGGTCGGAAATTGTGGACCCTTTTAATACAGTAAATCCACCAATACTAATAAAACCTTTTGCCGAGGCATCTGAGCTTTTACAATATAAATATGTAGTTGTACTAGTGGCTTGCGGTACTGGTGTTAATACTTTATATCCCAATGCGTTCAGCAAAATCTTTATGTTATCCATAAATTCTTCCATTGATGCGCGTTGAGATTCCTTAATGGTTGTATTATAAGTTGCCTTTGTAAGTATTTTATAGCGATTGCATTTTTTCGCAATGTGAAACAATTGATCCTCTAAATAACGCCCTAATGCTTTGTTTAAATCCCTACCGAGGAATGCAACAGCTGTATTCCAATAATATTTTTCTTTTCCCGCCTTAAAATCACTCAAATGCTGTTTTAATCTTATTAAAACATTTTCAGCTTCCCCAATATAAACAGAATCTGTCCCATCATCTTCTTGGCAGAACAAAAAATATACCCCTACTCCTTGAATATCCTCCCGTTCACATTCTGCTACTTCAGTTCTTGGGATTTTAATTGCTTTTCCATTCCAGTTGGACAATTCCGCTGTTGTTAAACTATCCGCTGTTCCATTGACAAGGAATAATTCTATTGTCTTTCCATAAGCCACAATATACTCCCCCAGTGCATTCATTCTATTCTACAAATATTATAACAGATATTCCAATAAAATCATAGAGAAGGAAATTTATCTTTATCAGATTGAACTTCCTATAGAATTACAACATCTGTAAAATATTTATCTATACTTTTCTTTACATAGATAAATTTTAATAGCAGATATTTTATGATCAATCATCTTAAAAATTGGTATCTTATCATATCCTTCTATAAAAGTTTCCTAATGAAAAAGCCTTACCCTTTATTTAAAAAGGATAAGGCAAACCATTTGGAGCGGGTTACGAGGCTCGAACTCGCTACCTCCACCTTGGCAAGGTGGCGCTCTACCAGATGAGCTAAACCCGCAAATGCTATCTTATACTACATGAAAATCGATCATAACAAATAAAAAATCCAAAGTTAAACCTTTTAACTTCGGATAAAAAATGGAGCGGGTTACGAGGCTCGAACTCGCTACCTCCACCTTGGCAAGGTGGCGCTCTACCAGATGAGCTAAACCCGCATGTTTGCCTTCTCTTTTCAGAAAAGGTCTTTTGGTGCCTCCGGACGGAATCGAACCATCGACACGAGGATTTTCAGTCCTCTGCTCTACCGACTGAGCTACAGAGGCATTTCAGTCGCCCTTGTAATCAATCTCTTTCAGACAACTGGTTGGCGACCCGTATCAGACTCGAACTGACGACCTCTTGCGTGACAGGCAAGCGTTCTAACCAACTGAACTAACGGGCCGTATGGTGGGAACAATAGGGCTCGAACCTATGACCCTCTGCTTGTAAGGCAGATGCTCTCCCAGCTGAGCTATGCTCCCATTTATCCGCCGTCCGGGGTGTTCCCTCAAGCGACGAATATTATTATACCAGACCACTTTTTATTTGTCAACACTTTTTTTCATTTTATTTTTATTTTTTTCGATTTTTTTAAACAGCAATTTTTCATCCAAAACGACAAAGCAATTTTATTAGATATTAACCCGTTCTATCTCTTTTTTCAACCTTGTGATAATCTTTTTCTCCAGCCTGGAAATATAGGATTGGGAAATTCCAATTTTATCTGCCACTTCCTTTTGGGTATATTCGTTTCCATCCACCATGCCAAACCTCAGCTGCATAATTTCCCGTTCCCTATCTCCTAACTTATTAATACAATCTACTACTAAATCCCGCTCTACCCGTTCTTCAATTCCTTTATTCACACAATCATTTTCTGTCCCCAACACATCGGACAACAACAGTTCGTTTCCATCCCAATCAATTTTTAATGGCTCGTCAATCGAAACTTCATTTTTTAAAGGATTGGTTTTCCTTAAATACATCAAAATTTCATTTTCAATGCAGCGAGAAGCATAGGTAGCTAGCTTAATATTTTTTTCAGGGGAAAATGTGTTCACCGCTTTGATTAACCCAATGGTCCCAATCGAAATTAAATCCTCAATGCCAATTCCAGTGGATTCAAATTTTTTTGCGATATAAACAACCAGCCTTAAATTATGTACAATCAACTGTTCCCTTGCCCAAGGGTCATTTTCCGATAATTTTCGAAACACAATCTGTTCCTGTTCCTTATCTAAAGGGGGCGGTAAGGTATCCGCACCATTGATGTAATGGACAGGATCCACTAGCCCTAAATATCGTAATAATTGATTCCGTTTTTTCCATAGCCATTTTAAAAACATAACCTTTCACTCCTTAATTGAATTTTGCTGGGAGGACTGCTTGAAACTCTCCATGGGAAAGATGATTCACAGTAATCCCTATCATAAAACCGCTCACCGGTTTTTCTTCTAAATAAAACTGGTCGGGGGCAAACCCTACAATAAAGCTTTCTCCTCCTACTGTCTGGAATGGAATCAGATGGAATTTTACCGCCTGCAAAAGCTCAGTGGATTGTATGTATTGACCAGATTCCAAAACCTGCTGAATGGAAGCGGGTAATAAATTTTTAACTGCCTGATATTCACAGATTACGACAGGATGTCCTGTAAATGGGTCGATTAACCGATTTCCTGTATCATAAAAAGCAGATAAATTGGCTTCTTTTTGATTCCATATAATTTTAATTTGGTATAACTCCTTGGCATGTACCCGTTTGTTCCATAAAAAACAGATTACACGTACTACAATATAAGCGACAATTGTTCCAATGACCAATGCTAATGCGGAAATGTGAAAATACGCCACACCGTTGTTCCAATACATCCCTACAGGACAGACAAATATCCAGAGTGCCATCATTACACCAGCATACAAAAAATTAACTCCAAAAAAGCCTAAGACTGTTTTAATAAAAATTCCCCTTTGTTGGTAACCAAAACAGAGCCATACCAATAATACACCAAGAATCCCTTTGATGAGGAATGTTAGCAACAATCCTGGATCGGGCAGAAAAATCATCAAGGAAAACAGGCTGCCAATCACAGCCGCCAAAATCATCCTCCAACGTTTCACCTTGCTGTGGAAAAATAATTTTACGGATAACAGTAAAAAGTAATTCACAAATAAGTTTACCGCTAAAAGTACGTCTAAATATATCACCTGCATTTTGTTCACCTCGTCCAATTTCCAGTATACCCCCAGGACAAGCCTTAATTTTGTCAAACGCTCGTGGCTCATTCTGACGAATAAAACAAGATTTTTTCCGTCAACGGTTGACAACGAAAAAACTTTGTGTTAGGATACAAATAATAACTGAGAAAAGAACAAGTAAGCAAAGTTTTCCAGATTCACAGAGAGCGTTTGGGTGGTGAAAAAACGCAGCTGGCCTTATGCTGAATACATCTTGGAGTTGTGTAGCCGAACTTGTTAGTAGGCTGCATCGGGTACGCCCGTTATTGCGTAGCAGATCAGTCCTTTGACCTGCCGAGGCAGTAATCCGTGAGGGTTCTGTAAATAGAGGTGGTAACACGAAAATCGTATTTTCGTCCTCTGTATCTGTAACAGGATACGGAGGGCTTTTTTGTTTTTGACTATTCCCCTTCCGTATCAAATTGATAAAAGGAGAATTCATATGACTGTATTTGAAGAATTAAAACGCCGTGGGTTAATCGCCCAAATGACCAATGAAGAAAAAATCAAAGAATTACTGGAAAACGAAAAAGTTACCTTTTATATCGGTTTTGACGCTACTGCGGACAGCCTGCATGTTGGGCACTTTTTGCAGTTGATTGTAATGCGCCATCTGCAACAGGCTGGCCATCGTCCAATTGCTTTGCTTGGTACTGGTACTACTATGATTGGCGACCCAACTGGACGTACTGATATGAGAAAAATGTTAACAGTAGAAGAAATCAATCACAATGCGGAATGCTTTAAAAAGCAGATGTCCAAATTCATTGATTTTTCTGATGGGAAAGCATTGATGCTGAAAAATGGCGATTGGCTCTTAAACCTAAATTATATTGACTTTTTACGCGATGTTGGACGGCATTTCTCCGTTAACAAAATGTTGACAGCGGAATGTGTAAAAAGCCGTTTGGCAGTGGGATTAAGCTTTTTAGAATTCAACTACATGTTGATGCAAAGCTATGACTTCCTTCATCTGTATAACACAACCGGATGTAAAATGGAATTGGGCGGCGACGACCAATGGTCCAATATCCTAGGTGGTATCGATTTGGTGCGCCGTGTTAAAGGGGAAGAAGTATACGGGATGACCTTTACCCTGTTAACCACAAAAGAAGGCAAAAAAATGGGCAAAACCCAAAAAGGCGCCTTATGGCTTGACCCTGAAAAATGTCCACCATACGAATTCTTCCAGTATTGGAGAAACGTCAGCGACGACGATGTGATTAACTGCCTGAAGCTGATTACTTTCCTTCCAATCGAAGAAATTGAGGCAATGGAAAGCTGGGAAGGTAGCCAGTTAAATAAAGCAAAAGAAATTCTGGCTTACGAAGTAACCAAACTGGTTCACGGGGAAGAAGAAGCTACCAAAGCACTGGAAACTTCCCGCAACTTGTTTAGTGCAAATGCACAGGATGAAAATATGCCAAGCACAGAATTAAGTGCGGACGCGTTCCAAGATGGCACCATTGGTTTATTGGATTTATTGGTTGCTACAAAACTTTGCCCTTCCAAAGGGGAAGCGCGCCGGCTCACACAACAAGGCGGTATTTCCATTGACGATGAAAAAATTACCGACCCAACTGCAAAATTGGATGCTTCCAACTTTGAAAAAGGTTATGTCATCATCAAAAAAGGGAAAAAAGTATTCCATAAAGCAATCAAAGCTTAATGTTTAAAAACGTCTGCGTTTTACTTGCAGGCGTTTTTGCTGTTTTGTATTTTAAATTTTTATTTGTAATTCATACATTTTTATTGAGAAAAGAGAAATCTTATTGTAAATGGTAGTAGAAGGAGTGCATTTATGAAACAAAGCTCTATGGGAATGACAATTTATTATTCTGTTCAACAAGGAACAGTAACCATCCACCAATGTTTAACAGACCAAACGGATATTGTTTTACCAAATCAAATCCAAGGGATGCCAGTAACCAAAATCGGCGCTTATGCTTTTTCCTCTCCGGAAGGGCTTTCCAAAGCAACTGGGGAACTCCAGTTAATTCAACTATCTGGGGAATTAGGATTTCAAGAATCCGCCCTTCCTCTATGCGGAAAAAACCTTACCTCAATCCAATTGCCTGAAACCATTACCCAAATTGGAGACTATGCTTTTTTTAACTGTATCAATTTACAGTATGTTTCCATGCCAGGAAATATGCAGGAAATTGGAGGGGGTGCCTTCCAAAATTGTGAATCCCTCACTACCATTGAACTGACCAACATCAACGGGCAGGAAACCTGCCTAAAAAGTATTATCACAGATATCCAACATGAAGTGGATGTCCTTCTCCATTATAACAATGGAATGTATGGTGTACCGCGGCAGGCAAAACTCACCTTTCCTCAATATTTTGAGGAAACCATTGAAAACGCTCCAGCCAGGATTTTTGAGTGGTTCGCAAGAGGTTCCGGATATCGTTATCGTCAATGCTTTTTGGATGGAAGTATCAACTACCGGGAATATGACAGCCTGTTGCCTGTAGCAAAGGCTGAGGACAACGAAAAAACGGTAGCAAAAATTGCGATGGAACGTATCCGTTATCCTTATCAGCTCAGCGAATCCGCACAGGAACAATATATGCAATATTTAAAAGAGCACAACCGTTTTATTTGCCAGCTTGCCATCCAAAACGATTGGGCAGAATGTATTGAATTTATGGTACAGAATCATCTAATGGGGCCAGAGGATGTTGATTATGCCATCACCCTTGCAAACAAATCCCAACGAGGAGAAATCCTTAGCTTTTTAATGGATTACCGACACACCCATTTTCAAAAACAGGAAAAATCATTTGAACTATAAGCAAAATTTTATTGCGGGAAGGAGGATATGATGTCAGAAGAGATTACCCAGCGGTATGAACAGGTATGCGGTCAAATTCTCAACACTTCCCGGAATGAACTTTATTTAGCCATGCGTTTTTTTGATCTGGCATTGAGCAGTTTTGGATATCAAATCAGCCTAAAAACTGATTTTATTGGGACGGATGGATATTCCCTTTATTACAACCCATTTTTCCTCACCGAACAATTCCAGAAAAGTAGGATTTGGATCAATCGAGCTTATCTACACAGTATGCTCCACTGTCTGTTTCGCCATCTGACCAAGACTCCAAAAACCGATTTGACCCTATGGCATCTTTCCTGTGATATCGCCATTGAATCGGTAATTGATAGCATGTATCATCGCTGTATTCGAATGGCTTCTTCCGCTCTGAAAAAGGAGATCTATCGGCAGCTAAACCAGCAGTTAAAGGTGTTGACTGCGGAAGGGATTTACCGTGCGTTGTTGCGGATGTCCCTTTCCCAAACAGCGTTGCAGCGGCTGGTAACAGAATTTACAGTGGATGACCATACCTTATGGCCTTCTCCAAAAGAAAACCAACCACAAATAGAGAGCTTAGAACAAAAGTGGAAGGACATCAGCGAAAAAACACAAACCAATATGGAAACCTTTTCCCGGGACGCCGCTTCACAGTCTGGTGAACTTTTGGAGCAGGTCAAGGTAGAAAACCGTCAAAAGTATGATTATCGGGAATTTTTGCGAAAATTCGCTGTACTGGGGGAAGAAGTCCAACTGGACCCAGATACGTTTGACTATACTTTCTACACTTATGGGTTAGAACTTTATGGTAACATGCCATTGATTGAATCACAGGAAGTAAAAGAAGTGAAAAAAGTAGAGGATTTTGTCATCGCGATTGATACATCTATGTCCTGTTCTGGGGAGTTGGTTCAGGCATTTTTAAAGGAAACTTACTCTATTTTAAAATCCAATGACAGCTTCTTCAAAAAGGTAAATATCCATATTATCCAATGTGATGAGCAGATCCAATCCGACCAATTGATTGAAAATGAGCGGCAGTTGGTGGAATATATGGACCATTTTCAGCTCATTGGAAATGGTGGGACCGATTTCCGCCCGGTATTTACTTATGTGGACCAGCTCTTATCAGAAGGGAAATTTCATCATTTGCGGGGATTATTATACTTTACCGATGGATGTGGTATTTTTCCCACCAAAGCTCCCCGCTACCAAACAGCTTTTTTGTTTATGGAACA
The DNA here is from genome assembly GCF_014297275.1 of Clostridium facile. Lineage (NCBI taxonomy): Bacteria > Bacillati > Bacillota > Clostridia > Eubacteriales > Clostridiaceae > Clostridium > Clostridium facile. Next base: position 142,578 of record NZ_JACOQK010000001.1, on the reverse strand, counting down.
GGAAGGAAACCAATTTGATTTGCCGCCTTGGGCGATTCAATTGGTATTACAACCAGAAGATTTGGAGGAACAGAATGAACATTAAACAAGCCAAACAGGAAATCAAACGGTCTATCCAGGCATATCTGGCAAAAGATGAACTGGGAAATTACCGTATCCCTTCGATCCGGCAGCGTCCTGTTCTCATAATGGGTCCTCCTGGTATTGGAAAAACACAGATTATGGAACAAGTGGCAAGGGAATGTGGTGTGGCTCTGGTCGCCTATACCATCACCCACCACACCCGCCAAAGCGCTGTAGGATTGCCTTTTATTCAGCATAAAAATTATGGTGGAACAGAGTATGCTGTTACAGAATATACCATGAGTGAAATTATTGCTTCGATTTATGAGAAAATGGAACAGACAGGGCTGAAAGAAGGTATCTTGTTTATTGATGAGATCAACTGTGTATCCGAAACATTAGCTCCTACCATGCTGCAATTCTTACAGCAAAAGACTTTTGGCAGCCATCGTATTCCGGAAGGATGGATCATAGCGGCAGCTTGTAACCCTCCTGAATACAATAAATCGGTGAAAGAATTCGATATTGTTACTCTAGACCGCGTTAAAAAGATTGATGTACAGGAAGATTTTTCTGTTTGGAAAGAATATGCCTATCAGAATAATCTACATGGTGCCATTATTTCTTATCTGGAAATTAAAAAGGAAAACTTTTATCGGATTCAAACCACGGTAGATGGAAAATTATTTGCCACAGCCCGTGGGTGGGAAGACTTATCCCAAATCATCCAGACATACGAAATTTTGGGGATGCCAGTTGACCAAGATTTAATTATTCAGTATATTCAGTTCCCTGCTATCGCAAAAGACTTTGCCAACTATCTAGAACTTTATTACAAATATCAAACCGACTATCAAATTGAGGCGATTTTATCCGGTATGATTTCAGAACAGGCGATCTCCAAACTAAAATCATCCCAGTTCGATGAACGTCTTAGTGTTATTGGTTTATTGCTCAGCAAATTATCCCAACAATTCCAACAAGTAGAATTACAAGATTTATTGACCACTCAGCTGTTTGAACAGTTAAAATCCTGGAAGACTAAATTACAAACCTATCCTGCTATCCAAAGCCTAGTTGAACTTATTCAAGGATATCGGGATACTTTAGAACAGAAAAAACAAGCAGGGCAATTGGATCAACTACAGCTGCAAACCGGACAAAAGGTTCTCCAAATATTGGAGAAATATGTTTTACAGTTAAAACAAGAATCCTTGGAAGGGCAAGATGCGTTTGAACTAGTGAAAAATCAATTCCAGCAACAGCCGGAAAAACGGAAACAGCTTATTCAAGATACGGCAGCTTCGTTGGATTATGCATTTGATTTTATGGAAGCTGCGTTTGGAAACAGCCAGGAAATGGTTATTTTTATTACAGAGTTGAACGCAAACTATTTTAGCATGAAGTTTATCAACGAACATGGCTGCGACCGATACTATATGTATAATAAAGGATTGTTATTCCAAGAACGGCAAAAAGAAGTTCTGGAAGAAATCCAAGAACTTACCCAGCTGACAAGGAAAGATTTCGATTAAAAAGGGTTATTATGGAATTACAAGAAATTATTACGGAAATCATTTTAGGATTACTTTTGATTTTCATCTCCTATCAAGTGGGCTGTAAAGGAAATATTTCATTCATTCACAGTTATCATTATGGAAACCTTGATCCAAAAGATGCAAAAGTTTATACTAAAAGAATTGGTACAGGTGGTATGTTTGTTGGGATAGGTGTTTTTCTAATACCCATACTCAATTTAATCTTCCGCCCTGATATTGGATATTACATTGGCGTTGCTATGATTGTGGTTGGAGTAGTTCTCATTTTATTTTTTATTATCAAATACAATAGCAAGCTAATTCGTTTTAAAAGAAAATAATTATTCTATCAGGCTAAATTAACAAAAGATAGTAAAATAAAAAAGTTCGTACAAATAGTTGTACGAGCTTTTTTGTATTTTATTCTATTATTTCGTTGCCAACATTAATCCTGCAAATATTTGGATGTTTTCGTTTACATGTCAGATTGTTTTCCTGCCATTGTTATGTTGATTCCCCAATATTGAAGAAAAATGTACCATTTAGAACTACAAAATTTTCATATTAACAATCAATTGTATGTAATACTTGTTGGCACCAACCAAACAGCAATTGAAAAGCATGTTGGCCATTAAACTCTTTGGTTTTCACCGATTCTGCTGTTTGCAAAACCTGTAGATCCAATCCTTCCAAATAGGAAGCCAAATCCTGTTTTTTTAAGATAAATTTTCCAGTCCGGATAAAATGTAGGTTTTGTAAAAGATAAAAAATAGATTTATACGCAAATTGCAACTGTTCTTTTTCTATCCCTTGGGAGGAGTGGATGAATTCATGACAGAGCCCATGGTACAGGTTCCCCACATTTACTTTGATATGGTTTTTCACATCCTGTAAGGTATATTCTGGCACAAAGTCCTTTAAATTTCCGTAATAATCTTTGGTTTCGTGGATCAACTGGCAGATTTCTCCTGGATTCCAGTGGAGCAATTCCTGTTTTCCACAGATAAACCCACAAGTTTGTTCCTCTGGAGTTAAATTGGTAACAGTCTTTCGATACAGATCCATGTCCTGTATCGTAAAATAATCCAATATTACCATAGCATCAATATCGCTTGTTGGCGTTTCTTCCCCTCTACGATAACTTCCTTGTAGCCCTAAATACAATAACCGATTGCCAAATACCTGTTGTAGCACTAGCTGTAGCCTCTGCATATAATCATCAATGTTTACCATGTTATTTCCTCCTATATTCATAATTTGAAAAACAATTCTCTTAGAATTTTTTATCAAGTATCTCATGATGTATTCACTTTATTTCACTGGTCTTACATCACATAAAATGAAAGCCTATAACGAGATATCCTACCGAAAATACCACTAATTTTCCTAACCAATCAAAAAAGGCTATTTTTGTCTGTTCCAATTCTGACAAACAAAAATAGCCAATTGTGTATTTCTAAATCCATTAATCTTTCAACTGTTCCCAAACATCCTGTTTAAACCCTGGACAAATTACAGTATCAGAGATAACCAACGGGCGCTTTACCAACATCCCATTGGTGGCTAATAATTCTAATTGTTCCTGTTCTGTCATAGTAGGCAGTTTATCTTTTAATTTTAATTCTTTATATAGCATCCCGCTGGTATTAAAAAACCGTTTTAATGGCAATCCGCTTTTTTGATACCATTGGGTTAATTCCTCCACTGTAGGGTTCTGTTCTACAATATGGCGGTCCTGATATTGTATTCCGTTTTCATCTAGCCATTTTTTCGCTTTTTGGCAGGTAGAACACTTCGGATATTCCAAAAATAAAATTGACATAATATACATTCCTTTCAAACTTATAATTGGGAGAGTACTTCCCCTATTTTCCCCTGAATTAATAAATCTGCATTGGCATCATAAGGGGTTGGCGTTTTATTGATTAATACTAGATGATTTCCAGTATAATACTGCAATAAACCCGCTGCTGGATAAACAGCCAATGAAGTTCCAGCGACAATCAATACATCCGCATGGCGGATATAATTTAAAGAACGGCTTAAAATATTGCTATCCAGCCCTTCCTCGTACAGTACAACATCCGGTTTAATCCGTCCCCCACAAGAACATGTTGGGATACCGTCACAATCCATAATTTCTTGTAAACGATAAAATTTTCCGCAAGACTCACAATAATTCCGATGGATGGAACCATGCAGCTCCAACACTTCTTTACTGCCTGCCATCTGATGCAGACCGTCAATATTTTGGGTAATAACCGCTTTTAATTTTCCTTGTTTTTCCCACTCCGACAGTTTATTATGGGCTGCGTTTGGTTTGGCATCTGGATAGATTAATTTATTGCGGTAAAACCGAAAAAATTCCAATGGATTTTCCTCATAAAACGTATGGCTTAAAATCGTTTCTGGAGGATATTGATATTCTTGATAGTATAAACCATCGGTACTGCGAAAATCCGGTATTCCACTTTCGGTAGAAACTCCAGCACCTCCAAAAAACACGATATTGTCGCTTTGTTGTACCCACTGCTTTAATTGGTCAATCATTGATACCCCTTCTTTGCATGATATTATAACCATTTTTATTGTATCATGATTCCAAATAATTCGCAAATCTTTTCCATGTTTAACATCATTAATCAACCCAATCTATCTGTTTTTCATAAAAATATAAATTATATTTATGGAATTCGTAAAACAATATGAAAATCAATTGACCTACAATCAAATAACCTCTATAATAACAAATAAAAAAGGAGGATTACATCATGCAATATAAAATTGAAGGCACCCCCATGCCAGTTGTTGTTTGTACTCTGGAAAACGGGGAAACCATGATTACCGAAAGCGGCGCTATGTCTTGGATGACACCAAATATGAAAATGGAAACCACATCTGGAGGAGGAGTAGGAAAAGTATTTAGCCGTATGATGTCCGGAGAATCACTGTTTTTAAACCGTTATACCGCACAAAATGGCCAAGGAATGATCGCGTTCGCATCCAGTTTTCCTGGTTCTATGCGCGCAATCAATATTTCTGCCAATCAAGGAATGATTGTACAAAAATCCGCATTTTTGGCAGCAGAATCAGGCGTACAGCTTTCTATTGCTTTCCAAAAAAAAATTGGTGGAGGATTCTTTGGTGGAGAAGGTTTTATTATGCAACGTTTATCAGGTCAGGGCACAGCATTTATTGAAATTGACGGATACGCCATGGAATACCTATTACAACCTGGGCAAAGTATGATTGTAGACACCGGATATCTAGCCGCAATGAGTGAAACCTGTACCATTGATGTACAAAAAGTTCCTGGTGTAAAAAATATGCTGTTTGGTGGGGAAGGTATCTTTAACACTGTTGTAACCGGACCTGGTACAATTATTTTACAAACAATGCCTATCAATCAAATGGCTGCTGTTTTACGTCCATTTTTCCCATCCAACAGTTAAAACTATTGGAACCAGTAGTTAATATGCCCTATTTGGTATTATAGCCCAAATAGGGCATTCCTTTTTTGTCTAAATTATGGTATGATAAAGAATATTGCTTTTATATTGAGGGAAATAAAATGGAAAAAATAAAAAATTGGGTAAAAAAAGAAACAATCCTAGTGGTTTCTTGGGGCTTAGCCATTATTTCTTGCTGCTTCATTTTTCCTGATCAAAAATATGTTGAATATATCGATTTTAATACATTAGGTATTTTATTCTGCTTAATGGCAATTATGGAAGGTTTTCAAGCATTGGGAATTTTTCGTCATACAGGAGAATTATTGTTAAAGAAGGTCAAAAACACTCGCCAATTAGAGGCGATCTTAATTTTTTTATGCTATATATCCAGTATGTTTATCACAAACGATGTAGCATTAATTACTTTTGTCCCTTTTACATTGGAAATTTTACATATGATACAGCAAGAAAATAGGATTCTTCCTGTTGTTGTAATGCAAACCATTGCTGCTAACTTGGGAAGTATGCTAACTCCAATTGGTAATCCCCAAAACTTATACCTTTTTTCAAAATTCAATATCTCTATTCAAAATTTTATTTTCACCATTTTGCCATATGCAATCTTATCGTTTGTTTTGATTGCCCTTTTTGTCTTTTTTCAAAAGCCTTATCCTATCTCTACTTCTTTTTTGAAACAGGAAAAATTAGGGAAAAATAAAAAATTATTTTCTATTTATTGTATTCTATTTATTTTAAGCTTGGCAACGGTAGTTCATTTCATCCCTACTATAGCGTTATTCGTTGTTGTGTTAACAACGATAGTAATAGCAGACCGAAAAATTTTAAAAAAAGTAGATTATTCTTTGTTATTCACCTTTATTGGATTTTTTATTTTTGTTGGCAATATAGGTCGGATTTCAATAATACATCATTTTTTAGAGACAGTATTACAAGGAAATGAAGTTCTAGTATCTGTCGGCATCAGTCAGTTTATCAGTAATGTTCCTGCGGCGTTATTACTGGCCGGTTTTACAAACTCTTGGAATCTGTTGTTGATTGGTACGAATATAGGAGGACTTGGTACATTAATTGCTTCAATGGCAAGCCTTATCTCTTTTAAATTTATATGCAAGGATTCCCCTCAGAAAAAAAACACATATTTAGGGTATTTTACTATTTTTAATCTTGTTTTTTTAACCGCATCCCTTATACTATATTTTTTAATGGGATAAAATCCAGTACCTATTATCAATATAAATCCGGACTTTTTTATCGAACAAAACATAATTTTCTAAAGTACTGCCATACATTTATAATAGTAAAAAAGAAAAAGCCGTTTGATATATGATCAAACAGCTTTTTATCCCTTTATTCTTTGTCCATCAGTTCTTTTTTACATTCAGCGCAGATGTATTTTCCTTTATAGGATAACATTTCTTCTGTGCTTCCGCAGAAAATACAGGATGGATTATATTTTTTCAAAATAATTTTATCCTCTTCTGTATAAATCTCTAATGGATCCCCTTCTGCGATGTACAAAGTCTGACGCAACTCAATTGGAAGAACAATTCTACCAACTTTATCTGTGTTTCTTACAATACCTGTGGATTTCATTATAATTCCTCCCTTTTTACTAAAAATAAACTAAGATATGTCGAACACATTTATATCATACACCATTTTGTCAAAAATTTCTACTGTTTTAGCAAAAAAAGTTGCATTTTAAATTGTAAAAAATGTATGAAATAGAAAAATATATCATATATATGTAATATATGATAGTTTTTTGGGGGGATTTTTGTGAAAAAATTATTTCCTTGGATGATTTTATTGGCAATTGGATGTGGATTTTTAACAGGAAGATTAGAAGAAGTCAACAAATCTGTGTTAACTGGCACAAGCCAGGCAGTTCAGTTATTAATTGGCTTAATGGGTGGTATCTGTTTTTGGAACGGTATTATGACAATAGCAAAAGACGCTGGGCTCACAAAAAAATTAGCTAATTTATTTTCTCCCCTGTTAAGGCTATTATTTCATGGAATAAACAAAGGGGATCAAGTCTTAGAAAATATATCAATGAATATTACCGCAAATTTAATGGGACTAGGGAATGCAGCAACCCCTTCTGGAATACAAGCAATGAAACTATTGCAGCAAGCAAATCCAGATAAAAAAACCGCTTCTCAAAATATGATTTTATTTGTAGTCATGAATACAGCAGCTATCCAACTCATCCCTACCACAATTGCAGTATTAAGAAGTTCTCATGGGGCGGCAAATCCATTTGATTTAATCCTCGCTACCCTATTGTGTTCCATTACCTCTTTATTTGGTGCAATTTTAATGGCAAAACTGTTGGGAAGAAGGAAACGCCATGCGGATTGATTTGTTCTTTATTCCTACTATTCTGGCTGGTATTATTATATATGCTATGTTTCATCATGTAAACCTGTTCGAAAGCTTTTTAAAAGGGGCAAAAGAAGGGGTTTCTATTGCGGTTGGACTTATCCCTACTATGGTAGGTCTATTGGCAGCAATCGCGATGTTACAAGCCTCTGGAGCGATTGATTTACTCACTTCATTTTTGGCGCCATTGGCGAAAGCATTGGGAATTCCACAAGAAATTCTCCCTTTAGCAATTTTAAAACCAGTGTCTGGAAGTGGAAGCTTAGCAGTATGTGAAACGATTTTTACTCAATTTCATCCGGATAGTTATATTGGCAGGGTAGCAGCAGTGTTACAAGGCTCAACAGAAACTACCTTTTATACCATTGCGGTTTATTATAGTTCCGTTGGTGTATCCAATATCCGTTATACCCTCCCCGCTGCCTTATTTGGTGATTTGATTGGTATTGTCTGTAGCAGTTTATTTGTACGGATACTATTTGGCGTTCATTAAAATTTCATTTTCCTATTTTATAATATAGTAAAGTTATCATTTTAGTTTTATGCCTGATAAATTTGGGTATCTATTTTGTGTTCGACAAATTATAAAGTTTTACGATAAAAAATAACATTTTGTATGTAATATCGTATTTCGAAATTAACATTCGTTTTTTTACGTATGTTGATTCAATTAATCTCGTATTGAATGTTATGCTGTGATTATATAATGTAAGTGAATAAATTTTAAACTGCCAGTCAAAAAAGGAGTGGAATTTTATGAATCAATGGGTAGAAAATCTGAAACAACTTCGGATTGAAAAAACAATTCGTAACCTAGAAAAAAATCGGATGAAAGCATACCACATCACCAATAAAGAGCAATTATTCAATACGTTAGACGAATTGGTTCAAGATGGTGAAAAAGTTTGCTTTGGTGGTTCCTGTACATTAGAGGAAACAGGGGTATTGGATTACTTAAAGAGTCGCAATATTGAGTTAAAAGATAGAAATGTACCCGGACTTACACCAGAGCAGGTACAAAGTGTTATGGCAGAAGCCTTTACTGCAGATACCTATTTTGCAAGTTCGAATGCCGTGACAGAGGATGGTATTTTATATAATGTAGATGGACGGGGTAACCGTGTAGCCGCTATGATCTATGGTCCAAAAAGTGTTATTTTAATTGTTGGATATAATAAAATTGTACCAACGATGCAGGATGCAATCAACAGAATGGAAAAAATAGCAGCACCAGCCAATACAATGCGCTTATCTTGCAACACCCCTTGTGTAAAAACAGGGGAATGTATGCACTGCCATAGTGAGGATAGAGTCTGTTGTGCTTATGTTGCCTTAGCGCACCAACGAATCAAAGACAGAATTAAGGTATTGATTCTAGATGATTCTTATGGTTTTTAAATGATAACCATATATCCTCTGAAATGAATTCACCTTTCCAGGATATTTCATGATATACATGTTACAATCTACGATATTTCCTTTGGAAACAAACTATTTTGCCAATGTTTATTCTAACTTTCTATGAAAATGCAAGATAAGGCGGACAGTTAAGATAGTCCTGATACGATCTGTTTTTCTGCTTACAATTCTTGCTTGCTATAAAATCAGAAATAAAAACCGGATTATGAGAGTCCGGTTTTTATTTTTTAATATCAGGTTTTAGTCCTTCCACTTTTTCAGCTGTTTTTCCGCAACCATCAACCCTTGTTCATACCGCTTGATTTTTTCATTTAAACGGTTCAACGATTGCTGCATATCTTCCATCCGATCCATCAATTGGTTGCGCTGTTCAATCAGGATATTTTTTCTAGCGTCAGCCGTAGCATCCCCTTTTTGAAACAAATCAACGTATTCAATCAGAGCCTCTATCTGGACTCCTGCTTTCCGCATACACTTCATCAATTCAATCCAACGGCAAGAGTCCTCGTCATAATTCCGGATACCGCTTTTATTTCTGGGTACAGGGGGAATTAAACCGATCCGTTCATAATAACGGAGCGTATCAGGTGAAAGATCATACTTTTTACTTACTTCTGCTATTGTCATAGAAATCTCCTCCTTTTTTATTTTAGTATAACACTTGGAGTAAACTCCATGTCAAATAATTTTTATGGTATTTATAATATCATAGATTTTAAGATGATATAAAATATATATTACCTTTATAAGTGAATAACGGATGTAAAAATACATCCGTTATTCTATCAACTATTATAAAAAGGGGGTTGTTGTTCAAAAGGATAGACTGATTTTTGTTCCATATTATTGATTGCTACTTGGGTTTCTGGCTGCTTATGAGGATGATATGCTGGAAAACGGACAATTGCTTTAAATAAATCTCCATCAATTTCCACATGGAAATCCCCACCTTGTAATCCAACAAAGCTTTTTACAATCGAAAGCCCTAAACCAGAACCCTCTATACTTCTGGATTCATCCCCACGTTTAAATCTACCATAAATTTCTTCTGGATCAAAATTCATTTCATAGTTGGCTACATTTTTTACGATAAAGGTAGCAATATTATCTTGCTCAAAAATATGGATATAAACACGGGTTCCGTGCATAGCATACTTTACTGTATTATTGATGATATTACTGAAAATACGGTACATCTTCGCTCCATCTGCTTCAATATACACCTTACCCGATGTTTGAATTCGGAAATCCAGTTGGCTAGCATCAATTTCTTTCTGGTTTTCTCCCATTGTCTGCTCCAACAGTTCTCCTAATTCAATGACCTCTTTCCGTACTTCCATATTTCCGCTATTTGCCTTTGCTACATCAAATAAATCTTCTGTCATGGTTTTGAGCCGATCAATTTTATTCCGCAAAATTTTTACGTAATCATTCGCAAATTCTGGTTGCAACTCTTCTTTTTCCAAAAGATTAATATAATTCACCATAGATGTCAATGGAGTTTTTAAATCATGGGATACATTTGTAATCAGCTCCACCTTCATCCGCTCGCTTTTCATCCTATTTTTTACTTCTTCGTCGATATTTTCTTGCAAATGATCTAGATTGGTAATCACAGATGATAATTCAGAGGATGGCAGTACAGATAATTCATTAGTTAAATTCCCCATACTAATTTGTTCAATCTTATCGCTTACTACATCCATGTCATGAGCAATCTGGGATAATTTATTTCCTAAATAAACAGAAGATACAATTAGCGCCACAATCGAAACAAAATAAAGGAAAGCGGAACGTGTAAAAAGTCCTATTACATTAAATAAAATTGCAATTCCCCAAATAAGCATATTGATAAAAATACGCATATGCATTTGTTTTTGGTAAGGTTTTTTCCGTGCAAACTTCCGATAGGATTTTAAAATACGGTTAATAATATTATTGCATATCACATTGTTATGGTTATAATATAAATCAGAAATCAGGGCGCTTAATAAGAGCAGTGTAATTGCGGCAGGCAAAAAGGTAATAAAAATATGGAACAGAAAATCATACGTTGTAATGCCAGTATCATAATAGACCTCAAATAGGACAATAAAGAAGCAACTAACTGCAATGACAGTAGCACCCCAAAAAAGAAGCTTAAATTCCAGGAAAATATGCTTCATTAATTTTGCTAATCCTCGGTATACTTTGCGCAAAAGCCCTGTTAAATTAAAAATCAGGGTAACACAAATCAACAATACTGCCGCAAGCAAATATCCCCAAAACATCAATATAAATTGGTCTTCCCTACTTACCTGTACATCATTCATTAAATTTTGACATGCAGTTGTATACATTGGAGTAGTATTTAAGGTAGAAATGCTAAACCCAAATGAATATTGTGCAGGATTTTGTTGGTATAAAAGGATCATATTGATGGCGTCCAGCATACCGTTAGCTTCATACTGCTGTTCATTCGCTAGTATATTGGATAACTCAGAAAGTTCATTTAAAATTTCTTGATATCCATTTGGATAAACTTCAATTTGGTTTTCTTGAAGATAATAGGTAAAATAATAATTATCCATTTCAAAATAATGGACTTCCAAATCTTGATAACTTCCATTGGATGCCCAGGATAAAGCGCTGACATTTTCACTAGTATACATTTGAAAGGAATCAAAATCCTGAAAAGAATTTGTACTTCTAGAATATCCATTATAGTTTCCAAAATATTCTACATTATTCTCCAATAACTGATTTTCTGCCTGTTGATATAGTTCGATTGCTTTTTGATAACTGCCATTGGTATCCAATTCTGGAATATAAGAATCCATCAGCTTAGAACCTAAAAAACTGGTTACAACAGATTCCTGTAATTCTGAAGTAGGGGATTCAAAATACTCTTGATAATTTTCTTGCCGGTCTATATTTGTGGAACGGATGACGTGGCTCATTGCCTCCTGTACTCTGGCATAGCTATACATACTCGCCATCCATCCGCCTAAACATCCAGTAATAACTAAAAATAAAACGGACACAACGGTAATCCATAGATATTGCCGCTTTTTTTTCATAATAACCTCCTATTCCGATTGGATTTTGTAGCCAATCCCCCAAACTACTTTTAAGTAGCGAGGTTCTTTCGGGTTAATTTCAATTTTTTCTCGAATTCTTCTAATATGTACGGCTACAATATTATCCGCATTATAATAAGGCTCTTCCCAAACACGCTCATAAATTTCCTGGATGGAAAATACACGATTGGGGTTCCGCATTAATAGTTCTAAAATGCGGTATTCAATTGGGGTTAGTTTCACTTCTTCCCCTTCTACCCATACCTGTTTGGTTTCCAAATCCATTATGATTCCACCAACATTCAACTGTACTACAGGCGCTTGTGTTGGCATTTGGCCAAAATTTGTATAACGTCTTAACTGGGATTTGACTCTTGCAACTAATTCCAAAGGGTTATAAGGCTTTGTAATATAATCATCAGCACCCATATTTAACCCAATAATTTTATCAGTATCCTCCGTTTTAGCAGAAACCAAAATAATTGGAATGTTTTTCTGCTCCCGTATTCTCATCATTGCCTTCATACCATCTAATTTTGGCATCATAATGTCCATTAAAATCAGATGTATCGTATTTTCAGAAATTTTCTCCAATGCATCCATTCCATCATATGCTTTCATTACATGCAATCCTTCATTTCTTAAAAAAATTGCAACCGATTCTACAATCTCCTTGTCGTCATCTACTACCAAAACGGTCCATTGATTCATTTTTCTATACTCTCCTTATTGCTGCTAAAATATAATTCCATGGAAAATAGCAATCAAAAAATTTAGTTGAAATAATGATTCCATCTAAATTCTAATTATATCATAACTTAGATTATTTACAAACCTGCCATCATTTTTCTTACAAATTTATGACGAACTTTTATCGTGTTCTATTGGAAAAGCAGATCCATTTAAAAACGAATCTTTTTATCATAAAATGTAAAACATAGTTCTACAAAATAGCCTTTTTTCTATATCAACTTATAAAATTCTATTTGCTCTATCAAATAATACTTATGTCCTTATTTTATAAGCTGCAAGCTTTATATCAGATTAAGATTTTCTATTTATCGTTTGTCAAACAGACATATATCACCACAAAACATTGTATCCAATTAAGAAAAAACATAAATGTTCTTTTTAGATAAAAACTAGTGTTTCGCCTGATCTAAAAAAGTATCCAATACAATTGGATACTTTGAATTTTCAAGATCTTACTACTTAAAGCATATCAAAATCGTATGTTATGGTTATAAATGAAATACGATGATAAAATTCAAACAACATCTAAGCTATTTTACATAAGTAATGATATTTTTTCTGTACAAAAAAAGCAGCAGACAAATGCCTACTGCTTTTTTAATATTATAAGGGGGATTTCATCAATTACTGATTTTTATTTTTTCTTTTGGAAATAACAACAGCTGCAATAATTGCGATTGCTGCTACAATAGCGATTACTACCAGAATAATTGGCATCGCTACATCACCTGTTGTTGCCGCATTTACAGTATTATTTGCAAGTTTATCACCATTATTTGTGCTGGAATTATTTTGTCCATTAGAAGATGTATTGCCAGCGTTGGATTCATCCGATTTTGTCTGTAAGCCATCCATAGCAGCTTTTACTGCATCTACAGCATCATTTACAACATTTTGTTGATCTTCTGTTAATGTTTCATCCGCTAATACAGCGTTTGCTTTTTCCAATGCTGCGTTTAATACTGCTACACTTTCATCGGTATATTGGCTTAAATCCATTCCTGTTGCCTGATTCACAACTTCTTCTAAGATAGATTTATCAGCTTTTAATCTCAGATTCATCATTGCGTTTAGCAGGTTGTCAGTTGCTTCTGTTACGTCATCCTGTAAAGCATTGTCACCATCTGCAACGACTGCTTTTGCTGCTTCTAATGCCGCAATAAATTCAGCCTGTCCTGCTTCCACATATTTTGTTAAATCATAATCATCCGCTACTTCAATCAATTTCTTTAAGTTAGTCAGGTCGCCTTTTACAAAGCCTAGTTTATGGATTTCCTTCATCAATGTCTGCCATGCTTCATCTACAGTTTCCTGGCTTGCTGCTGGATCTGCTGCAACTGCTTTTGCATTATCCAGTGCTGCGTTGAAGGATTTTTGTACATCTGCAATCACATTGTTGAAATCATCAGAATTTTTCTGGTCTTCCGCATAATCAATTACTTTATTCAAAATATTTTTGTTTGCTGGTTCATTTACAGTAAGATCCAGAGTAGTAACTAATTGAGTATCACCAACAAATAAATCGTCCATCAGGAAGCTTTCACTGCTACCATTACGAACACCTACACTACCATGTGTTAATTCATCATTATAAGTAGCATTTACAAACTCACCATTTACATAAGTAGTAAATTTATTGCCTTCTACCCGGATAGTGATATCGTTATATTCCCCTGCTTTTAAGTTGGAGATTGGATATTCACCCAACAACTGGAACCCTTGGCTAGAAGCATGGGCGGAACTAAATACATGGGTTTTTAACATATTAGTATCAGCTCTAAACTGCCACAGATAGAATGTATTGGAATCTGTTGCACGGAAAGTAATATTTGCCGCATTAGAGGTAACTTTTACCTTAGCGGAAACAGTATAATCTGTCCACTGTTTTGCTTCTTCATTATCATAGAATACTTTGTTACCTTTGTTTACAACAACTGCCCCATCCTGTACTTGTAAGCCATCGAATGTATTGTTTCCATTATCAAAGTTATCGCTATACATTTCGTTATAAGCGAAGTAATCCAAATCGAAATCATCTACCAGGTCGTTCAAACCTTCGGTCATGCTGACAATCACAGTTCCTTCACCAGGAGCAACCCCGGTTAATACACCATTTTCATCCACTGTAAACGCTTCTGGATTATCTACTGTAAAGGAAGCTGCTTTCAAGTCAACCTCTTCTCCAGATTCCAGAACACCTTTTAGGGTAGCCTGAACAGTTGCGTTTGGATATAAATCTCCATCAACGGAGATGTATACACGTTCTACCTTTGCATTGGTACAGGAAACAGTAAAGCTGGTAGATGTTGTATAAGATACTGGAGTACCTTGCATATCAACATCTTTCAATTCTGCTGTTACCGTAATTGTTGCACTGCCTTCTGCATTGTATGTAATAGTACCTTGTGCATCTACAGAAGCAACTTCTGGATTGCTGGATTCGTAGCTTAATGTGCCAACTGTTGCTGCATCCATTTCTTCCCCATCTGCTGTAGTAAAGATGGTACTGATTTTATCAGTCTGACCAACATAAACTTTGGAAGAATCCGATGTCATAGCGGACAATTTACCTGCGTTTGGAACAGCAATTGTATGGTTGCCAGAACCTAATTCTACACTGTAGTAGCCATCTACAATTTCAACTTGTGTAATCGTACCATCCACAGATACATAGCCATGGTCCTGCCCCATTGTTGGAACCATTACATTTGCCTTTGTATTTGCTGGGATTGTTACTGTTGTGCTAATTGCGTTTGCGGTATCCCTTGTATCAAAGGATGCTTGTACGCTGCCTTTTAAGGTTGGAACTTTAATAGAAGCATATTCCAAACCTTCTGGCTGTAATTTTACTTGGAATTCACTGTAACCAGCTTTAGTTGGCTGGATACCAAATAAGCCACGGATAATCTGGCTACCTGGAGCAGAACCCCATGGATGGGAATAAGTCATATTGCCCTTATTAGTTTCATTCCAAGCTTCTGTGGTAATAGTAGCGCCTAATGTATCAATCATGTAAGCCCATGTTCTGTCGCCATTGTTTGCGCTACGATCCATCATCATTGCATTTGCAACATCGCCTGCGCCTGCACGGTATAAACCATCTAATACAAAATAAGAGCCATATACGCTTGTTTTAATTTTGCCTTGACTGCGGATATAATCAGCCATTTTGTCTGCCATTGCCTGGTCTTCATAAACACCATATGCCAAAGCAAATGCTGTTGCATGCTGTGCATAATGGTCAATTGGCTGTTTATCTTTGGTTAAACCATCTCTTACTGCACCAGTTTCAGAGTTATACAGGTATTTGATCATACCAGCTTTTAATTTATCCGCTTTTTCCTGGTATGCTTTTGCGTCATCTGTTTTGCCTAATTCAGTAGCAATTTTTGCCATATCTACAAAACCACCATAGGTTACAGCGTTCATAACGGTATTATACCATGCGCTGCTGAAATTGTACCCATCGTGTTCGGATACTGGCCAGTCAACCAAAACGGAGTTCCATTGGTTTACATTGGTATGGTTTACAGTAACCAAAGTAGTTTCATCACCCATATCTACAATGTTTTTATCCGCACCACAATCTACCAGATTGGTTTTTAGTTTTTCATAAGATTCCATCATAGAATCTTTATTGCCAGTATACAGATAATCGTACCAAGTAGAGTTTACCATATACAATACATATTCTACTGGCCAAGTTCTATGGGTTTCCAAATATTCCATAGAAAAGCGTGCTAAACTATAATCATCTTCAAAAGAGTAGGAAGACATTTGGTTAATTAAAACGTCCCCTTCATAAGCACCACGTTCACGGGACTGGGAGTCTACCATCAAATCCTGGTTGGTTGCTTTAATGGTGTATTTCATGGTGTCATAAATACGATTTAACAAATCATCGGAAGAATTGAAGCTGGATTCATCTTCACTGAACTCCTGATGCATTGCCAACCCTTTGAAGTTATCTGTTGTTAAGGTAACACCTTCTGGAACATTTAAAATTTCCACATAGCGGAAGGTTTTCATACCAATATTTTCAATGGTCTGTTCCCCTTCTTTTAATGTCCATTTTTCTTCATACTTATTACCAGTATTCATCTGCCATTGAACATCACCAGTTTCGGCATTGCCTTCTTCCCCGTAATGAAGGGTGATTTCCTGAGATACAGGGCTGTTTAGTTCCAGATGTAAACCACCAACAATTTCTTTGCCTAAGTCTACAAACCAGCGGCCATTACCCATATCTTTTACAACAGCGGAATCATACAAATAACGGTTTACGTTGTCAGCATCATATGGATTTAATTCATAGCTACCTACAATTGCACCTTTGTCAACAGGTGTTGTCCAAGCGGAATCATCATAGCCTGGTTCATTCCATCCATATGGGAATAAGTTTGCATTGATATTTTCAGCTGCTGCATTAAAGTAGCCTGTACCAATGCTCTTTCCGTTATCGCCAAAAATATTAGTGCCATCCAATGCTTTCCATGTACCATCAGCAGAATTTACCAATACATCACTGCTGCCATCTTTATAAAAGACAGTCATTTGGCACAAGAAGGATTTTTCATCTTGTGTATAGTTGATTGCACCGATTACATTTTCGCCATTCTGTAACAAATTAGTTACATCATAAGTATTGTAATACAAAACGCCTTTTCCATTAGTCAGGTTCGTCCCAAAACGAGCTGGACCTAAACCAACAAACTGACCATTCATGTACAGATTAAATACAAATTGACGAGTTTTTTCTGGAGATTTTGCGGTTACATTCACAACTGCTTTTTCAATCTGATCTTTATTGTCTACATTGAACTCATTACGCAGGAATGCAAAATTTCCTTTTGGTGCAATTGTGGTATCAGAACCTTCTCCAGGGTATACTGAATTAGAATTCAAGCGTACCATGGTTTTAATTGTTCCATTTTCATTGCCAGTTGGAACATATAAAGCACCATTTTCTACTTTGAATTTGTTGCCTGTGTTAAAGTCATTTGGCGTCTGTCCATCATCAAAGTTTACGCTATATAAGCTATCCCCTGATTTTGTGCCAGCTTCATCAGAGATTGGATATACATCAATATTATCCACATAACCATTTTCGGTGCTTCCATTACGGAAACCGATAGAACCATAGGTTAAGCCGCCATCAAAGGTAACTTTTCCAGCTTCTTTAAATCCATCACCAGTGTTAATATATACGGTAGCAACTTCCCCATAAACCGCAATTTTTACACGGAAGTATTCGTTATTTGGCAATTCAATTCCCTTATCTGCCAGTTTAATAGAGTTGCCATAAGCTTTTACGCCACCATTGATAATGGTATGTGGGTTCATGGTATTACCACCCTGATCAATACCGCCACCATAACGGAATTGGATCATATATCCATTGCTATTATCCTGAGCGCGGAACACAACACCCAATGCAACAGAAGTTTTCATATCCATCTCAACTGCATAGTTTGTCCAACCATGTTTTTGGAATGGGTCTTCTACAGCAGCGGCAGCATTTGGGTCAACCCAAATACCATTGATGCTTTCCCATCCATCGCCTACAGCAGTTGTAAACGCCTGTGGCTCAGATAATGGGCTTTCTTTTCCATCTTTATCTTTTAATTGGACACTCCAATAATACAAGCTGTTATCTTTTAATACATCAGATAAACCAGCTTTTATATAACTGGATTCTGAAGAAGATACCCAATCTGTATCTTTAATATAGTTTTGGTTCTGCATATTTTCTTGTGAAGTACCAACCACAATGCGGTATGCGGTTTGTACCTCATCCTTGTCAGCATCTACCATAGCCCAAGAAAAAGATGGGTCTTTGGTATTAATACCATAAGGATTTTCCAACAGCTCTACTTTTGTATTTGTTGGAGCTTCTGGAGCAGTATTGCCATCTGCGGCAAACGCGGTAATTCCAGAGCTAAGCACAGTAGAAGCCATCATAACAGTTGCAACTAAAGTTGCAATTAGCTTTTTCAAACTTCTCATCCTCCCTATTCAATATTTTAGTCTTATTTGTAATTATAGTAAGAAGGATTTTACTGTCATTACTGGATTCAAACAGAAAACCCCACTTTATAAATACAATGTCAGTATAGTATGATATAAAGAAAGAAACAATATCATTTTACACGATTCGACTATCAAATCTTGCTTTTTAAAAGATTGTTTATAATATTTAACCAAAATCAAATAGATAATTTTGGATGATTTATTTTTCACTAACGATTTGATAAAATATTTATTCGTGATTATAGAAAATAGTTCATGAACTATGTAATATCCATCCTACAAACTTCAAATAAATCCTGTAATTTTTCGTATTATTTGTAATAAACACACGATAAAATACACTAGTTTCCTTTTGATATATCATTATACTACAACAGGGGATGTTCTTTTTCTGGCTCACTTTTTATGATATATCCCCTATGGAAAAGATATTGTTTTTTATAATTTTTCGTATCCCTTTAAATAGTGATGTTCCATCAACCATGGTAGGGAACGTTCTAGCATAACGCCATATCTGCTATCTGTTCCATAACTGTAAGTAGTTTTAATGGCAAGTTCTAAAAACCTAGTAGCACGTTCCATTGCAATAGGCAAACTATCGCCATTCAGCAAAGAGCCCACCACCACACTAGCATAAATATCCCCTGTACCAGGATAATCTACTGGAACATAGTCGCAGTTAACCCGCCAAAAAGCTCCTCTATTCCTATCATATCCCACGTTAGAAAGATGACCATCCGCCATGGCTACCCCAGTAATTAAGACATATTCTGGCCCCAGTTCACTTTGACGTACTAGCCAACTCTTTAACCTGCTTACTGTCATTGGAGCGTTTGGGTATTCCTCTTTTAATAAAATAGCTGCCTCTGTCAAATTTGGTGTAATAACATCGGCTACTTTTACCAACTCCTGCATCCTAGCCACTAATTGAGGTGTATAAGTACGGTATGTTTTTCCATGGTCCCCCATAACGGGGTCCACAACTTTCAATGCCCCCCTATAAGCTGAAAAAAATTCCAAACAATGGTCGATTTGATCAATAGAACCTAAAAATCCACTATAAATACAATTAAAATCCAATTTCAAAGATTGATAATGCTGTAATGTTGGCTGGATATAATCCGTTAAATCGCATAAAACAGGGTCGCCTAATCCACCTGTGTGGGTAGATAATACTGCTGTTGGAATTGCACAGGCTTGTATCCCCATTGCGGATAAAGTTGGTAAAATCACCGATAAAGAGCACCGTCCAAAACCGGATAAATCGTGGATTGCCGCCACCCGAATGGTCTGTTTCGACATAAAAATCCCCTTACCTTTTACAAAATAGAATACTATTATTATACCTGATTTATCCCAAACAAACAATTATTATCTTTTATTCTAGTCTAGTATCTAGGATTCAATGACCAAATTGTAACAATTTTTTTATAATGGCCTGGAATCCACTATTTTTATTGATGATACATAACTACTGTGATATAATAATAAAAAAGCAAATTACAGGAAGAGGTGAACAGCATGAGTGACGGCTTGTATTTTTCGATTAATGATTTAGTATACGCCATGGGAATTAATAAAGCGGTTGTATTAACAGATATCCGTACAGGTATATTAAAAACAGTAGATGACCGTATTGAATATATGGAGGCAATCAACTATACCCATAAAAAATATGCAGAAGGGATTGAAATGTATCCCCCAAATGGATTTGAAAGCCGTCTGCTGGCTGTAATCAATGGCCATATTGCAAAATTTGGTTATTATGAATAAAGAAATCGGACTGTATAACTCCAGAGATCAACAGTAAATTGGTAGCTGGAGTTTTTTATTTATACTTGGCTATCCAATATGGAAGCCATAAATTGTACTCTCTGAACCTTATATTTCACAGCTTATCCCTAAACTGTTTTTTACGAATGAATTCTGTCATTTTCATTACAATTTCTAAAAATGATTGCATTTTTTTTATTTTTTCTTTATACTGAGTGTTGGCAAAATACGATGAAAAAGGTGTATTATGAAAAAAACTAAAAATAATAAAGGAAATATTATTAATGGTATTATTATTGCAATTACTGTAATTATCTTACTATGTTATATGTTTTTTGTCGATGGAATTGATAATATTATCGCTGTATTCCAAAACGCAAAATTGTTATGGCTGGTTGCTGGGGCACTTTGCATGGTTTTGTACTGGGCAATCGAAGCTGCCATAGTACATTGTGCAACCAAGTGTTTCCCGCAAAAATTGCCTTATCGCCAGGTATTCCAGACAACCATGATTGGACAGTTTTTTAATTGTGTTACCCCTTCCGCTACTGGTGGCCAACCTATGCAGATTTATCATATGAATAAAATTGGGTTTGGTGCTGGTTACGCAACAAGTTCTTTATTGGTACGGTTTATTGTTTACCAATTAGGGCTTACTGTTTATTCCATTGTCGTTTTGTGCTTTCAATACAAAGAATTCGCCTCCCAAATAAAAGGTTTTAAATACCTGATTATTTTTGGGTTTATCTTAAACACCGCAGTAGCCATTGGATTATTGTTGATAGGGTTTACCAAAAATTTTGCAAAAAAAGCAATGCATGGTATTTGTAGATTATTAGCAAAGTTACATTTGCTAAAAAATTTAGAGAAAAAATTAGAAATAGTAGACCGAGAAGTAGATTCTTTTCATGATGGATTTCGTATTATCCGAAAAAATATTACAAGATTATGCATTATGTTTATTATGACTATTCTGCAATTATCATTTTTCTTTTTTGTTCCGGTTACCATTGCGTTTAGTTTTGGTGTCCCATCTATTCCAATCTTTACAATGATGGCTGCTGCCTCCTGTGTGCAGATGGCAAGCTCTTTCATTCCTTTACCTGGAGCAGCTGGTGGAGCGGAATTGAGCTTTTTTATGTTATTTGGAATGTTCTTCCCAGCGGCTAAATTAAGTTCTGCTGTATTAGTATGGCGCTTATTTACCTTTTATTTTCCAATTTTATGTGGAATGTTTTTCTCCAGAAATTTGTTTGGAAAACGAAAAGAAATCCTCGCATCTACGTCCCAATCTATACAGGATTAACGTAATATTTTTCTATTTTATGCCTATAAAACAGAAATCTTAACCACAGTGTCAAACTAATTACTATGTTATCTCTGGGTTTTTATGGTAAAAAATGGTGTAGTAAATTATTTTACGAACACATGTAAGTACAAAATAGAATTATTCGTTATCTCATCAAAAAAGGCCGCTAGTTTTAGCGGCCTTTTTTATTATTAATAGATACTATTATTGGTCACAAATCAATAAACCATATCCTTTTTTCCTCGCATAGACAATCTTGGTTTCTCCTTCTTCTCCCATGTATACAAAGAAAGAGTGCCCCAGCATTTCCATTTGTACAATCGCCTCGTCATCTGTCATCATATGCAAAGTAAAATGTTTTGTACGCTTGATATCAGCGGATGGATAATCTTCATTTTCAAAATCTTCTTCGCTGTCTTCCAATGTATCCATTGCGGTTGCTAAGATATCAATCCCAGACTTCCTCTTTTTATCTACAAGGCTGGTTTTTAATTTTCTCAGTTTGCGTTTTAAATCATCAACAGCGTAATCAATGCTAGGTTCAATTTTTTCTGCAACAGCTTCACCTCGGATAAAGCTTCCTGTGTTTTTGACGGTAATATCACATTGGTAGCCCTCTACTGTTTTAGAGAGAGTTACATCAAAGGATGCGGTATCTGGGAGCATCTTCTCTACTCGCTTGAGTTCTTTGTCAATTCCGTCTTTGGTACCTTGTTTTAGTTCGAATCCTCTTGCTGTAATGTTGATCATAAATCAAAACCTCCCTGATTTTTGGAATACATGGAATTAACTAATTCCATGTTTTTATTATACTATATTTCAAATTAAAAATCACTATATTTTTGAAAATATTTATATATTATTCATAAACAAAATGCAAATTTTTTGCTACTATCTTATCTATAGGCAATTATCCTTTCTTACTATTGCTTGTACCCGTTTATTCTTTTTTATCATTTTTTTAATTATGGATTATTTATTGTAAAAATTACAATTTATTTTAAAAGGAAATCAAACAATTTTAAGCTGATGATCTTCAATATAAAATTATAGAAAAACCTGCTAAAGGAATTGCCTTTAGCAGGTTTTTTAGAGCTAATCTTTATGGTTATGAGAATGATGGCACATAGAAGCGCCTGGGCAACCTCCACAACTTCCACCACAACTACTGCAGGATTTTCCTTTTTTCTTATCCCTCACCAATTTTACCACAATAAAAACTACAACTGCCAATAAAACCAAGGAGATTATAATGGTAGACCAATTATTTATGATAAATGTAATCAATGGACTTCCTCCTTTTTGTATTAATCCTTATTCTTATTATACACGAACTTTTGCTTTTAAGGAATTACTTTCTTTGTAAGGACGGAACAAGAGATACAGGAATACTGCAACCACAATAAAGGAAACAATAACACCAACAATATTAAAGTTTCCAGTAAATAGGCTACCAATCTGATAAATGCACATGGATACTAGGTAAGCGAAGATACATTGATATCCAATTGCGAACCAAGTCCATTTTGCGCTGTTCATTTCACGTTTGATTGCACCGATTGCCGCAAAGCAAGGAGCGCATAACAGGTTGAATACCAAGAAGGAATATGCGGACAGTGCAGTGAAGGAAGCCTGCATATTCATCCAAATTTGCCAACCATTTTCTGCTACCTCATCAAATCCGCCATACAATACACCAAAGGTACCTACTACATTCTCTTTTGCAATTAAGCCAGTGATTGCTGCCACTGCTGCCTGCCAATTTCCCCAACCAAGAGGAGCAAAAATCCAGGCAATCGCGCTACCGATTGCAGCCAGGATGCTATCATCCATGGATACCATACCAAATCCGCCATCTGTAAAACCAAAGTTAGAAGTAAACCAAACTAAAATAGTTGCTAACAGGATAATTGTTCCAGCCTTTTTGATAAAGGACCAGCCACGTTCCCACATACTACGTAAAACATTACCTACTGTTGGAAGATGGTAAGCTGGAAGTTCCATTACAAATGGAGCCGGATCTCCAGCAAACATCTTTGTTTTCTTCAAAATAATACCAGAGACGATAATAGCGGCAATCCCTACAAAGTAGGCACTTGGTGCTACCCACCATGCCCCACCAAATAAAGCACCTGCGATTAATGCGATGATGGGAAGTTTTGCACCACATGGAATGAATGTAGTTGTCATAACAGTCATTTTACGGTCACGGTCATTTTCTATTGTCCTAGATGCCATAATACCTGGAACACCACATCCTGTACCAATTAGCATTGGGATAAAAGATTTTCCAGATAAACCAAATTTCCGGAAAATACGGTCCATGATAAATGCAATACGTGCCATATATCCACAAGCTTCCAAAAATGCCAAGAAAATGAACAACACTAACATCTGAGGCACAAATCCCAATACAGCACCGACACCGGCTACAATGCCATCTAAGATCAAGCCTTCCAGCCAGTCAGCACAATGGATTGCATCTAATCCGGATTGTACTAACACAGGAATACCTGGCACCCATACTCCGTAATCGGCTGGGTCTGGTTCCGCAACTTCTACTGCTGTAGCAAAATCGGAGGCAGTTACTTCTTGTACTTCCTCGATTTCACCATCGTCATTCCTGATTTCGTTTTCCCCAATAATATTTGCTTGTTCTGCCTCTGTTGCAAAAGCAGTAATAATGGACTGATCTGGTTCCTCGGATTCCAATGTTTCCTGAAGAGGCTCTACATCAATGCCAGCTTCTTCCGCAGCAGTGATATAAGCATCTACTTGCGCACTGGCTGCATCATATTCTTCCGACACCTCAGAATAAGAAGAACTTCCAATCCCAAACAGATGGAATCCATCTCCAAACAATCCATCATTTGCCCAGTCTGTTGCCCATGTTCCCACTGTAGAAACAGAGATATAGTAAACAATAAACATAACTACCGCAAAAATAGGCAATGCAAGCCAACGGTTGGTAACAACCTTATCAATTTTATCGGAAGTAGATAGTTTCGCATCGCTCTTTTTGTGATAACAATGTTTGATCATAGAAGAAATGTATTGATAACGCTCATTGGTAATAATACTTTCCGCATCATCATCCATTTTTTCTTCTACCGTTTTAATAATGGATTCCACATCAGGCACTTTTGAAATTAACTCAACGATTTTTTCATCCCGTTCAAACAGTTTAATTGCATAAAAACGTTTTTGTTCTTCTGCCACGCCAGTTAAGAACGATTCAATTTCATTTAAAGCATCTTCTACTATAGGATCAAATCTATGTACAGGAACAGCTCTTTTTTTACTTTCCGCTAATTTCACAGCTTGGTCCGCAGCTTCTTTAATTCCCGTCCCTTTTAACGCAGAGATTTCTACTACTTCGCAACCAAGGTCTTTTTTCAGTTGCTGGATATTGATTTTATCTCCTCTTTTTTTGACAACATCCATCATGTTAACAGCCAGGACTACTGGAATTCCCATTTCCATTAATTGAGTAGATAAATAAAGGTTGCGCTCAATATTGGTACCATCTACAATATTCAAAATAGCATTTGGTCGTTCATGAATTAAATAATTCCTTGCGACAACCTCTTCCAATGTATAGGGAGAAATGGAATAGATACCGGGAAGGTCGGTAATAATGACATCACGATACCCTTTTAATTTCCCTTCCTTTTTTTCTACTGTAACACCTGGCCAGTTTCCAACAAACTGGTTTGCACCGGTTAACGCATTAAATAATGTTGTTTTACCACTGTTTGGATTACCAGCAAGCGCAATTTTAATTGACATTTATGCTCCTCCTTATCATTTCTAATTAGTTAGAAACCGCTAACTTAAATCACTGAAAAAAGCAGAAACAGCTGTTTCTGCCAGAGTTATCTTACCTCTATCATCTCTGCGTCAGATTTCCTTAAAGATAATTCATAACCACGGACATTTACTTCTACAGGGTCTCCTAGTGGAGCAACTTTACGAATTAAAATCTCTACCCCTTTCGTAATCCCCATATCCATAATACGACGTTTTACAGCACCTTCCCCATGTAGCTTTACTACAGTAACAGTATCGCCACATTTGGCATCACGCAATGTTTGCATTATTATTTTCTCCTTTCGGGATGGATTATACCATAATTTTATTAGCCATTTCTTTACTAATTGCTACGCGGGAATTCTTAATATTTACTATTACATTGCCACCAATTTTGGATATAATGGTAACATCACTCCCTACTACAAACCCTAGGTTTTCTAAAAAACGTTTTATTTCCTCTTTTCCGCCAATCCTTTGAATCGAAATTGGTTTTCCAGGCTCCACCATAGTCAACGGCATCATGGTATCCTCCTTTATATTTTTAACTGGTTACTTACCAGCTATAAGGTAAAACATAAGTTAGATAAATCTAACCAACACTATGTTAGCACCAGCTAACTGAAATGTCAAGAGATTTTTTTAATTCTTGAAAAATTATGAAAGAAAATGTTATAATAGTAATATAAAACTGTTAAAAACATACGGACTAAGGAGGTGATTTCAGTGATAATTAAAGAATCCGCAGAAAATTATTTGGAAACAATCTTAATCTTACACCAGCGCAATGGTTCTGTCCGATCAATTGATATTGCAAACGAACTTGATTTTTCCAAACCAAGTGTTAGTGTTGCTATGAAAAACCTCCGAGAAAATGGGTATTTAGTAATGGATGGAAATGGTGCCATTACTTTAACCGAAAAAGGGATGAAAATAGCAGAAACCATGTACGAGCGCCACCAGTTGCTTTCTGATTGGCTTGTTCGTCTTGGAGTGGATAAAACAACTGCTGTGACAGATGCTTGTCGGATGGAGCATGTTATCAGTGCCAAAAGTTTTGACGCCATTAAAAATCATGTAAAAACAAGAGAAAAAGGTTCTCCCTCACAAGAATAAACAAACTTTCATATAAATCTCCTGTAATAAGTAAGCAGGAGATTTTTCTATTGTATCAAGAAGAATTTTTACATAAATTTTCTATTGGTTTTCAAAATGTTCCAATCTAAAACATTCGTTGGATTTATTGCTTACACTCCAATTCCATACTAATTTCAAAAATATTGGTATAGTCGATTAATTGAAAAGCTTAACATAATCGATTTACATTTAAAACCAGTTCTGTTTTTGAAAAAAACGGTTATACTAATGGAGAAGAAATCAAATTCTTCATCAGCTTATGGCTGAAACCTCCTCCTTAAATGATATCATAATTATAGAAAGGAAGCTAAAAACCCATGATGAAAATGAACGCGGCAGTAACAGGTGCTTGTGTTGGTTTGGCTGCTGGTGCGGCAGCTTATATGATGACAAATAAAAAGCGCCACAAAACAAAACAGATAAAGAAAAAAGCAGAACACGCTATGCGTGCAGTTGGAACTGCTGTAAACGACATTTCCTCCCTTATCAAATAACCTCATTCTCCCTTTTAAAATGGTGCGGTAATTCCGCACCATTTTTTCTTTCTTTTTGTTTTCTCTTTTTATTAAATCAAATAAAAACCATAAAAGCATCTTTTGTTATCGGATTGTTTTCCTTTTTTACAATGTATATTAATGCATAAAATTTTTGTTTAAACCAGTATCATCCCGAATATATTGCATAAATATTCATAAATATCCACTATTTATGCAAAAAAACCTTGTATTTTCTTTTTCAGTTCTATATAATAAGGATATTCAATTAACAAATTACAGAATATCCATTTATCATTGTGGATATTCTCTTCAATAGAAACTAAAGGAGTTGGAACAAGTGGACAAAATGAAAGTTGGAATTATTGGAGCAACCGGATATGCAGGAGCAGAGTTGTTGAGATTGCTGCTCACCCATCCAAATGTTACTGTAAGTGCTATTAGCTCTGTTAGCTTTGAGCATCAAAATATACAAGATGTTTATCCAAACTTTGCACAAACATGCAATATGGTATTATGTGATGAAGATACCGCCATCCAAAAAAGTGACGTTATTTTTGCTTCCCTTCCCCATGGACTAAGCGAGTTAATCGCAGAAAAATGTGTGGAACAAAATAAATATTTGATTGATTTAGGGGCTGACTTTCGTTTAACAGACCCTAAGGACTATGAAGAATGGTATCAACTTAGTTATCAAAAACCAGAATTACATGAATTATCCGCCTATATTATTCCCGAACTTCACCGAAAATTAGCGGACAACATTAAAATAATAGCAAATCCAGGATGTTACCCAACCAGTATTAGCTTGGGGTTAGCTCCTATTATCCAAACAGGAAAAGTGGATTGTAATTCCATTATTATTGACAGCAAATCTGGTGTGACTGGTGCAGGTAGAGGATTGAGCCAAACAACCCATTATCCTGACTGCAATGAAGCATTTTCCCCTTATAAGGTGGCTTCTCACCGTCATACCCCTGAAATTGAGCAAACTTTATCCGGTCTGGCTGGACAAAATTGTACGGTTACTTTTGTCCCTCATCTATTACCGGTCAATCGTGGGATTGTCTCCACGATGTATCTCAATTTAACTGAACCAATGGCATTGGAAGAGATCCACAGCCTATATAGAAAATTTTATCAAACCGAAAAATTTGTTCGTGTCCTGCCAAAAGGTACTACTGCAAATTTAAAAAATGTGAAATACTCCAATTACTGTGATATTTCACTCCATTTGGATCCCCGTACTAATCGCCTGATTGTAGTTTCTACCATTGACAATATGGTAAAAGGTGCAGCGGGCCAAGCAATCCAAAATATGAACTTATTGATGGGGATACCAGAAGATACTGGATTAGACTTTATCCCACCAGCATTTTAAGAATAGGAGAAAATTATGGATATTAAATTTAGCAACTATCAAGTAATAGAAGGCGGCATTTGTGCTGTAAAAGGATTTCAAGCTGCAGGTGTCCACTGTGGAATCCGGAAAAACAAATCAAAATTAGACCTTGGTGCTGTATTGTCCGATGTCCCATGTCACGCTGCTGGATGTTATACCCAAAATAAAGTAAAAGGCGCCCCAATTATCATTGACCAAAAAAACTTGGAAAACGGGATTGCACAAGCAATTATTGTGAATAGCGGCAATGCCAACACCTGTAATGTAGATGGGGAAGAAAAAGCATGGAAAATGTGTGAACTAGCAGCAGAAGCTATGAAAGTAAAACCAGAAGATGTGATTGTTTCCTCCACTGGTGTCATTGGGGAGATCCTTCCGATCGAACCAATCCAAGAGCATATTCCTGAACTAGTCGATCAATTAGAGGAATCAGGCCATTTAAATGCAGCTAAAGCGATTATGACAACCGATACCATCCCAAAAGAATTTGCTATCGAATTTATGGTTCACGGCGTACCATGCCATATTGGTGGTATGGCAAAAGGAAGCGGTATGATCCATCCTAACATGGCGACCCTTTTATGTTTTCTCTCATCTGATGTCAACATCAGTGTGCCCATGTTGCAAAAAGCACTAAAATATGTAGTAGACCGTACCTATAATATGATTAGTGTTGATGGTGATACTTCCACCAATGATACTTTGACCATTATGACCAACTGCAAAGCTGGTAATCCAGAAATTACAGAGGAAAATGAGGACTACGAAGCGTTTTTAAACGGTTTATACGTTGTATTGCAGCATTTTTCCAAAGTGTTGGCAGCGGATGGAGAAGGCGCTACCAAATTAATAGAATGTGTTGTTACCCATGCCCCTACCGAATCTTTGGCACAAGCAGTAGCAAAATCTGTGATTACATCTAGCCTGTTTAAAGCAGCTGTGTTTGGAGAAGATGCCAACTGGGGACGTATCCTCTGTGCGATCGGCTATACGGAAGGCGATTTTGACATCAATAAAATCAGTGTAAAACTCGCCAACCATACCAAAGATATCCTGGTCTGTAAAAATGGACGTGGGGTAGAATTTATAGAAGAACAAGCAAACTTTATCCTGTCTGGGGATGAAGTGCGGATTATTGTCAACATGCACGATGGCGATCAACAGGCTACTGCTTGGGGATGCGACTTAACCTATGAATATGTAAAAATCAATGGAGAATACAGGAGCTAAAACATGGAACGGATTAAAGATATTTCAAACAGTGCAAAGGCGCAGGTATTAACTGACGCCTTGCCCTATATTCAAAAATATTACAATAAAACCATTGTCATCAAATACGGTGGGAATGCCATGATTGACGAACAGTTAAAAGATTCTGTTATGCGGGACATTGTACTGCTCTCATTAGTTGGTATTCGAGTAGTTGTCGTGCATGGTGGTGGTCCAGAAATCAGCGGTATGTTAAAAAGAGTGGGAAAGGAATCCCGCTTTGTCAATGGTTTAAGGTATACAGATAAAGAAACAGCTGAAATCGTCCAGATGGTTTTGGCAGGCAAAGTAAATAAGGATTTAGTAAGCCTGCTTTCTCAACATGGAGGGAAAGCAATTGGACTATGTGGAATTGATGGTAAAATGTTAGTTGCCAGAAAAGCGGATACGGAAGAGGATTTAGGATACGTAGGTGATATTGTAGAGGTAAATACCGATATTATCAATGATACCTTAAACTGTGGCTATATCCCAATTATTTCTACTGTTGCCACAGATAACGAAGGGAATGTTTATAATGTCAATGCAGATACTGCCGCTTCTAAAATCGCTTCTGCCCTTCATGCTAAAAATCTGATTTTAATGACTGATATTCGTGGCTTATTGCGGGATAAAGATGATGATTCTACCTTAATTCCTGTTGTAAAAGCAAGTGAAGTCCCTTCTTTAACCAAGCAAGGGATTATTTCGGGTGGTATGATTCCAAAAGTGGATTGCTGTGTGGAGGCTGTCCGTCGTGGAGTTGATCGAGTTTTTATTATTGATGGTCGTGTACAACATTCCGCTTTGATAGAAATATTCTCCAATGAAGGAATTGGAACCATGTTAATCGGATAACAAAAGGGGGATTATGATGAATCCAATTGACTTAAAACAAAAAGACAAACAATATATCGCAAACACCTATGGACGGTTTGATCTCTGCATTGAAAAAGGGGCAAACGCAACCTGTAAAGATTATCAAGATAAATTTTATATTGATTTTACCAGTGGAATTGGGGTAAATTCTTTAGGATTCAGCAATCAAAAATGGTATACAGCTGTTGCAAAACAGGCGGAAAATTTAAACCATGTATCCAATTTATACTATTCTGAGCCCTGTATCACATTAGCTGAAAAATTAATCAACCGCACTGGTTTCTCCAAAGTCTTTTTCGGCAATTCTGGAGCGGAGGCAAATGAAGGCGCTATTAAAATAGCAAGAAAATATAGCTATGACAAATATGGATCCGGACGTTCTACCATTATTACATTGGTGAATTCCTTTCATGGTCGTACCATTGCTACTCTAGAAGCAACAGGGCAGGAACATTTCCACCAATATTTCTTCCCTTTTACCGAAGGATTCCGGTACGCAAAAGCAAATGATCTTACAGATTTACAGGAAAAGTTAGATGGTTCTGTTTGTGGGATTATGTGCGAATTGATCCAAGGGGAAGGCGGCGTCAACCCAATGGAAAAGGATTATATCAAAGCCGTAGAAAAACTCTGCAAACAAAACGATATTGCTTTTATTGTAGATGAAGTGCAAACCGGAATGGGACGTACTGGCAGTTTATTATGCTGTGAACAATATGATATACATCCCAATATTGTAACTCTGGCAAAGGGTCTTGGTGGAGGTTTACCAATTGGAGCAATTCTCATGGACGAGGCTTATTCTTCTGTTCTAAAACCAGGAGACCATGGCTCCACATTTGGGGGAAACCCGATTGTATGCGCCGGGGCAAATGTAGTAATGGACTATATGACAGATTCCTTATTCCAGCAGGTAAAAGAAAAAGGACATCTTATCCGAAAATCCTTGCAGGATATTCCAGAAGTTGTTGGTATTACAGGAATGGGGTTGATGTTGGGTATTAGCCTGAAAAACAAAAAAGCTGGAGAAGTTGCAGTAGAATGTATGCAAAATGGATTGATGGTATTAACCGCAAAGGAAAAAATCCGTCTGCTTCCCCCATTGACTATAACTGAATCTGAGCTGGAACAAGGTCTAGAAATCTTAATAAAAGTATTAACTGTATCATAAATATCTTCGTATTGCTATCTCAAAACACTTTTATTTTCTACAATACACAAAACAGGTATTCCAACTAGGGATACCTGTTTTGTGTTAAATACCATTAATATTTCTCTAAAGTAATCTTTCCAAGTTGTTATTCTGGGTCTGTAAAATGGAATGGTTTTACGGTATCATCAAGTGCCCGGAACTCATATCCAGCAGCTTGTAAATCCACAATAATACTCTCCAAAGCCTGAGCTGTGTTTCCTTTTGTATCACTGTCATGAAGCAGTACCACAGATTTATTATTCTGCATTACAGCGGAAACTACATTGTCATGGATGGATTGAGGGGTTGCATTTTTCTTAGTATCCCCTGAGTCCACATTCCAATCGTGATAGGTAAAGCCACGGCGCTGCATCTCGGCAATTAACTGGCGATAAATCGTCGTATTATATGAGTTAATACTACCGCCTGGAAAGCGGAATAATGTAGGTTCTTGTCCAGTAACTGTTTTTAAATGTTGGTAAATCGTATTAAAATCCTCTAAATAATCATCGACTGACGCATAAATGGTTTTATATTCATGGGTTGCTGTATGGATTCCCAAACTATGACCACGTTGCACAATATCTTTGTAAAGTTGGGTTGATTGATCCGAATCATAATTGACGACAAAAAAAGTAGCTTTTACATTGTAACGGTCCAGCAAATCCAACGTTTGGGTGGTATATTTCGATGGCCCATCATCAAAAGTCAGATATACGACTTTTTGATCCGCATCTTTCTTCTCTTGAACATCCTTCACATAAAGGTCAGGATATTTTGTTTGATAAGGGAAGCCTTCTGACAAATTGGCTTTTGAATACTTTTCCAACTCCTTTTGAGTATCCGATAAATCCACCTGCAATCCAGCTAATTGTTTTGATAAAGACTTGCTATGTAAATTTGACACACAAGAAGTACAAGCCAGTGTAACCACAAGTATAATTAAAATCAAAAATAAAATTAATCTTGTCAAAGCGTACCAGGATATTTTTGTATGTTTTAAATGGATTCCCTGCTTCATTTTATTTTGCAGATTTGTTAATAATTTCATTCTATCTTCACTCCTATTTGGATTGACAATTTTATTATATCATAAATTAGTCGATAAAAAAAGAAATTATTCTCATTTTTTCCAATGAAATTCCTATAATTTTTTTATATGAAATAAAATATTATAACAAATACACAATATTATTATAAAAACAAAAACAAAATCGGTTTGTTTTTCGTTGACGATTATTTCAAAGACTGTTATAATAAAATGAAAAAGAGCCGAAAAAGGAGGTCAAAAGCCATGGCAAAATATGCAATTGGTTTAGACTATGGTTCCCTATCTGTACGCACCTTATTGATTGATATCCACACAGGCGAAGAGCTGGCAACCAGTATTTATGATTATGACCATCAAGTAATGGAAACAGAACTTCCATGTGGGGTAAAATTAGGGGAAAGTTGGGCATTACAACATCCCCAGGACTATTTAAACGGTTTGTATGCTACGATTCGGGAAGTAATCACGATTTCCCAGGTCAATCCAAAAGATATTGTAGGGATTGGTGTCGATTTTACTTCTTGTACCATTCTTCCTACTACAGCAGATGGAACCCCTCTATGTTTCCTTCCAGAATTTGCACAAAATCCTCACGCATATGTAAAGTTATGGAAACACCATGCAGCGCAACCCTATGCTGACCAATTAAATCAAACTGCAGAGAAAATGGAAGAACCATGGCTTCCCCTTTATGGTGGAAAAATTTCCAGTGAATGGATGATTCCAAAAATTATGCAAATTGTCAAAGAGGCGCCAGAAGTGTATGATACCTGTGACCGTATCTTAGAAGCTGGAGACTGGATTGTATGGCAGTTAACTGGCGTAGAAGCCAGAAGTGCTTGCAACGCAGGATACAAAGGGTTATATCATCATACAAATGGATACCCTTCCCATGACTTTTTCAAATCCCTTGACCCTAAAATGGAATTTGTGGTAGAGGAAAAGCTGAGTACCGATATTCATCCTTTAGGAGGCTGCGCGGGAACAATTACATCAGAAGTTGCTGAAAAGACTGGACTTTCCCCAGATACAGCAGTAGCAATTGGCATTATTGATGCCCACGCATCCGTCCCAGCGTGTAAAATTGATGGACCTGGAACAATGTTAATGATTATGGGCACTTCCACCTGTCATATGTTGCTATCTGAGAAAGAAATGGGGGTACCGGGTACTTGTGGTATTGTAAAAAATGGAATTCTTCCTGGATATTTCGGATATGAAGCTGGCCAAAGCTGTGTAGGTGACCATTTTTCTTGGTTTGTTAAGAATTGCTTGCCTGCTTCTTACTATGAACAGGCAAATAAGCAAGGAATAAATATCCATCAATTTCTGCGTTCTAAGGCAGAAAAATTACGGGTTGGAGAAAGCGGATTAATTGCTCTTGACTGGTGGAACGGCGTCCGTTCTGTATTGATGGACTTTGATTTAAGTGGCCTTATTGTAGGAATGACACTGCTCACCAAACCGGAAGAAATCTATCGCGCCTTAATTGAGGCAACCGCTTATGGAACACGGCAAATTATAGAAGCATTTGAATCCGCTGGCGTTCCAGTGAATCATCTGATTGCAGCTGGTGGTATTGCGGAAAAAGACCCTATGACTATGCAAATATATGCGGATGTCTGTAAGCGTCCTATCCATATTTCTGGCAGCCCACAATCTGGTGCATTGGGTAGTGCTATTTTTGGAATTGCAGCTGCTGATCCAAAACGAACTGGATATGATAATGTTCACCAAATTGCCCATAAACTGGGGAAACTAAAAGATGTTGTTTACCAGCCAATCCTCAAAAATTCTACTATATATGATTCCCTTTTTGCTGAATATCAACAACTTCATGATTATTTCGGCAAAGATGGAAACCAAGTAATGAAACGGCTTAAAAAAATAAAAATGCAATACAAATAACCTCTTCTAACAGGCAGTTTTTTCTGCCTGTTTTTTATTATAAATCTATACTATCTGTTAATGTTTGATGTTTATCCCCCTCCTTTCTCCATAATCTATGGATATGGTATCTTGTCCCATTTGATTCCCATCAAAATAAACAAAATTTTAATGTCGATTTTTACTGTAAAATGATTTACCTTTTTCACATAAAATGCTATAATACAACTAGTCGAATGGACCGATTGGTCAAAACATAAAATATTGAAATGAAAGGAATGATTACCATGCCAAATTATTACCAACCTGAGATTGAATGCGCCTCTCGGGAACAAATTACTGCATGGCAAAATGAGCGTTTGGTTCAAACCGTTCAACACGTTTATAAAAACGTCCCTTATTACCGGAATTTAATGGAACAAAAAGGAATTACTCCTGATGATATTCAATCAATTAAAGATCTACACAAACTTCCATTTATTACAAAACAAGATTTGCGGGATGCCTATCCATATGGTTTGCTGGCAACCCCATTGGAGGATTGTGTCAGAATTCAATCTACCAGTGGTACTACTGGTAGAAGAGTAGTTGCTTTTTACACACAACATG
Organism: Clostridium facile; assembly: GCF_014297275.1. Taxonomy (NCBI): domain Bacteria; kingdom Bacillati; phylum Bacillota; class Clostridia; order Eubacteriales; family Clostridiaceae; genus Clostridium; species Clostridium facile. The sequence continues at coordinate 107,067 of NZ_JACOQK010000001.1, read as the reverse complement.
ATATTGACCTTTGGGAAGACTGCTGTGCCCGTGCCATTATGGCTGCCGGAGGCACAAAAGAGGATGTTGTCCATGTATGTTACGGATATGGGTTATTTACAGGTGGCCCTGGATTAAATGGAGGTTCCCATAAAGTAGGTTCCTTAACTCTACCAATGTCTTCTGGCAATACCGAACGCCAGATTCAGTTTATGTGTGATTTGGGTTCTACTATTTTGTGTTGTACTCCATCTTATGCCGCTTATCTGGCAGAAAGCATCTGTGAAAGGGGCTTACAGGATCAAATTAAATTAAAAGCAGGTATTTTTGGCGCGGAAGCATGGACAGAAGAAATGCGCCGTGATATTGAGCAAAAATTACATATTAAAGCATATGATATTTATGGTTTAACAGAAATTTCTGGACCTGGAGTTTCATTTGAATGTGAAGCCCAAACCGGTATGCATATTAATGAGGACCATTTTATCGCAGAAGTAATTGATCCTAATACAGGAGAAGTCCTGCCAGATGGTGAAAAAGGGGAACTTGTATTTACCAGTATTACCAAACAAGCATTTCCATTGATCCGTTACCGCACTCGTGATATTTGTGTATTGTCCCATGAAAAATGTCCTTGCGGCAGAACCCATGTAAAAATGACCAAGCCAATGGGCCGCAGCGATGATATGTTGATTGTAAAAGGCGTGAATGTATTCCCATCCCAGATCGAAACTGTATTGTTGAATAGAGGATATCCAGCAAACTACCAAATTATAGTAAGCCGGGAAAATAACAGCGATAAACTGGAAGTCTTGGTGGAAATGACACCAGAAATGTTCTCCGATGCCCTTTCAGAAGTATCCGCAAGGGAAAAAGAATTGATAGATGCATTAAAAGCAATGTTAGGCATTTACGCCATCGTAAAACTGGTTGCTCCAAAAACAATTACCCGTAGTGAGGGAAAAGCGGTACGTGTAATTGACAAACGTAACTTATATTAAAATGAAAAAGGAGAGAGACCGTTATGACAGCGAAACAAATCTCTGTATTTTTGGAAAATAAACCTGGACAGCTTTCCGAATTTACCAAGTTATTAAATGAAAATAATATTAATATGTGTGCCCTATCTCTGGCAGATGCAGAGGACTTTGGGATCTTGCGTATTATTGTTGATGATATGCACAAAACAGCCTGTGTTTTAAAAGAATCCGGCTATGTATTCTCCATCACTCCAGTATTGGCAGTTGAAATGTCCAACAAACCGGGAAGTCTGATGAAAATACTCGAAATTTTAGGAGAAAACCAAATTAATTTGGAATATTCCTATTCCTTTACTATCAAAAAAGCGGATAAAGCTTATATGATCTTCCGCGTTAACGATACCGACGGGGCCGCTAAAATTTTAACCCAAAATGGCGTCAAATTAATCTGCCAACATGAACTAGCTGAATTGGTATAATTTTTCAGCTATTATTAAATAGAATCACAAAACGAGAACTGTGGCTCCACAGTTCTCGTTTCCTATAAACTACAACTTTATAATAATACACCAAAATAACTTCTTTTAAAGAATATAGCAAGATATATGAATAACTTCTCGCAATTGTAAAAGGATTAATATTTATCGAATTGAAAGCTCGGATAAGTATGGGCAAAAAGTTTATCAACTATATCTTTTACACCACCAGCACCATTGTCCGTTCCATCTAACAACAAATAACTTGGTTGCTGATTTGGCTTGTTTTGCCCAAGAAAACCATAAAGTAGTTTCAATTGAACTATTGGAAAGTGGGAATTATGATATCCAAGGCTTTATCTCAGAAATAAAGGATACTATTATTACAGTGGAACAATTAGATGATTACGGAAAAAAGGATGGAATAAGCATAATATCATTCAGTGATATCACTAGCATTTCTTGTGACTCTAATGAAGAAATCGCTTTAACATTATTAGCTGAAAAACAATAATATCCCTTACGATGCAAAAAAGATGAAGAAGGAGACTCCTTCTTCATCTTTTATTTCTTAAAGTAATGCGGCATCATGGTGTAAAATATGTTCTAGCAAGCAAGTACACCCTTCATACACATCATCATAGGTAACATCAAAATTTCCTGTGTACCAAGGGTCTGCAATATTTCCACCCCGCTGTGTAAAATCCAGTAATTTGTGGATTTTTTGTTGTGGATCGGATGGAATAATACGGGTAATATTAATCATGTTGTATTCATCCATCACAATTAGGTAATCATAATTTTGATAATCACTATACCGCAGCTGAACAGCATATTTTCCACTGGTGTCAATCCCATATTCTCGTAATTTTTTCCTGGTGCCAGGATGCACTGGGTTTCCGATTTCTTCTGTACTGGTTGCGGAAGACGCTATGAAAAAAGAAGATGCTAACCCTTTTTTCTCCACCATATCACGGAACACAAACTCGGCCATCGGGGAACGACAAATATTGCCGTGACAAATAAACATTACCCTTACCACTTTTATTCCTCCTTAATTGACTGTATTTTTAGTCATCCTGTTTTTTTATTTGAATACTTCTTTTCAATGATTCATGTGAACAAAAATAAATTTGTTTATAAACTTAATTATCTTATCTTCAAGTAACACGAATTATTATTGTAATTTCGTTTTATTATAGCATATTTTACGCTCTGTTTCTACTATACAATTAGATTCAATTTCGATTACTGATATAGCTGTTCAATAAATCCTGCTTTAAAATTTTTCTTCTTTGAGAAGCAATCTTTGATAAGTAAAGTCCATCCCCAACGCTCCAAGTGGCGCTGTAATCAAAATTGCCAAAACAGCCACAGAAAGAACTATCTTCCCACAAGGCAATCCCATCGCAAGCGGAACAGAACCAATTGCAGCCTGTACCGTTGCTTTTGGCAAATACGCAATTATGCAGAAAAGGCGTTCTTTTCCATTTAACTGTGTTTTTAACAGGCAGATAAATACTCCGATCGACCGAAAAACAAGCGCAATCAATATCATTCCAATAGCAACAACACCTGCTTCCATGGTATAACGGATGTCAACCGCAGCCCCTACCAACACAAATAATATCACTTCTGCTGCAATCCACAGTTTTCCAAATTTTTCAGACAACCTATTGGAAACAGAAGCAATACTCTTTATTTTCACTACGCATGCCATACTGACGATTGCCAGTAATCCAGAAATAGAAACAATCCCTTTTGTCCAGGTTTCAATCGCCATCAATAAAAACGATATCCCTAATACAATGATAACTTTCATGCTGTTCCTCACACAATGTTTATGGGCATATGCGGTTTCAAAAAACAAGCTAAGAAGAAATCCAACGATAGCACCTAAGATAATACCGAGTACAATCGAAATTGGAATACTCAAAAAATCCATTAGGTGCGCACTTCCCCCTTGTGCCATACTCACAAATGTTGAAAACAATACAATTACAAAAATATCATCGCAAGACGCACCGGCCATCACTAGTTGAGGAATACTTTTTGAAGTACCGTACTTCGTATCCATAAGCTGGACCATACGTGGTACAACCACCGCTGGGGATACCGCGGCAAGGACAGAGCCCATAACAGCAGCTTCCATCCTTGTAACTCCAAGGAGATATGGAGCAAACAAGAAAAAAGCGAGTATCTCAAAACTAGCTGGTACAAACGACATCATAACAGCAGGACGCCCCACTTTTTTAAGGTCTGCCAAATCCAAAGAAAGCCCTGCTTTCAGCAAAATAATGATAAGTGCCATTTGCCGCAGTTCTGATGATATAGAGAGAATAGATGGGTCCAGTAAATCCAAAACATATGGTCCCAAAACAATACCAGTAACCAACATCCCGATGATACGGGGCAATTTTATTTTTTGGCAGATCGCAGCCATCGATAAGCCTACCAGAAAAATAAGTGCGAGTGATGTTAACATAATCATTTCCTCCTTTAGGCGCAAAAAGCTGATGCCTCCTGCGACCAATAAAATCACAGAAGTCATCAGCCTGATCAACGGTTTTGGTTTCCCAAGGGAGAACTTCATTCCCGAAGTTTATTATACAGGATCACTAAAAATTTGTAAACCTTTTTTGGTTGATCAAAATTTATTGTAGAAAAGGCATGATTTAAATAGATTCTAACTCTATAAAAACCGATTACTTTTAATGATTATTTTTCAGCATCCAGATAGGATAAAATCTCAGTGGCATTTTGGTCAGGTTTTACCTTATTCCATACCTGTTGAATCATTCCCTGCTCATCAATCAAATAGGTAGTACGGACAACCCCCATACTTACTTTACCATACAATTTCTTTTCCTGCCACACATCATAATCTTGAATCGCCTTTAAATCTGGGTCGGACAACAAAATAAATGGAAGCTGGTATTTTTCTATAAAACGGACATGGGACTTTTGGCTATCCTTACTGATTCCAATCAGGACAATATCACGTTTTCGGTATTCCTCAAATTGTTCCGCAAAAGCTACCGCCTGTTTGGAACATCCAGGGGTATTGTCTTTTGGATAAAAATATACCACTACTTTTTTCCCTAAAAAATCAGATAACTTTACTTCTATCCCATTTTGATCTGGTAAAACAATTTCTGGGGCTTTCACACCTGTATTTAACATCCTTATTCCTCCTATTTCAAAAATATAAAATGGTCTTTTTGAGATAAATCAGGCTGATATTGGTACCCTAAGCGGTCAAATTTCTGGATACCTTCTACATCTTCCAGATTGTGTTCCGCCATAAAACGCACCATCTGCCCTCTTGCCATCTTTACATAAACACCCTTCTCCTTAATTTTTCCATCAACCCACTCTCCAAACGTGCAGTCAATCCATCTTATTCTAGGGGAAAGGTATTTTTTAACAATTTTACTGTATTCTTTCGATGCCAAGTTTAATATGGTATCATCTTTGTGGGCTAAAGTTTGATACAAAGAATCTCCCCAATATTCATATAAGTTATGATAGCCATCTATTTTTAGCTTAGCCTGCATCTCCAACCGATAAGGTACTACCCCATCAAACGGTTTTAGAATCCCATAAAATCCAGATAAAATACGTAGGTGCTCCTGGATATACTGAAAATAATCCGTTTCAAACACTTGAGGCGCCATATATTGATATTGAATCCCCTCATAGGCCAGGATTGCCGGCGTCAATTGATGAAACAAATCCATATTTTGATAACGCTGAAAATTCTGCTGCGCTATTTGATCATTACAACTTAAAAGCTGTTTTAAATCTTGGTAGGATAGGGATTGTAAATATTCCTTTAACCGTTCTGTTTTTTCCAAATATTTTGGCAATCTGTTAGGAGGTAAAAAATCCAAATCCCGCTTCATTTTTTTGGCTGGAGAAATTATAATCTTCATTGATCCGCCCCCTATTCTGGAATCAGTATAACACAAATAAGAGCGGAATGACAAGTACATAAAAACAAGTATCCTATTAGGAACCGTCGGCAATACCAGTATCTGAAAAATTATCCAGTATCTTTGATATCACTTGCACTACAAACTCCTATTCTTTACCTTTTTCACGTTGCAAATATATCGTTCTTTCTTCTCTCAACATGCGCAACAAAAAGTTTTTGCTTTCCTTGATAAAAGCAGGCATTTTGTTTTATGAAAGTAGATAAAAATGGCAGTAGTAAACACTACTGCCATTTTTGATTCAATTAGTTTATTTTCGTTTTTGGAAAGCTGCTACTGTAATTCCAGCTAACCCCAACAGAATCAGTCCAGCAATTGGGGATACATCCCCTGTATTCGCCGCTTCTATTGGTTTTGTTTCTTGACTATTTTCGTTGGATGGGGTAATATCTACAAATTCCGTAGAATCTGTTTGTTTACCAATTAATCCTTTGTAAGCGGATTTTAAATTGGATACTTGCTGATCCACAATCTGCTGATCCACAATCTGCTGATCCTCTATACTGATATTGTCATCAGACAGTATTGTTTTTGCCTCCGCTAAAACAATTTGGAATGCCGCTACACTTTCTTCTGTATATTGGCTGAAATCCATTTCTTCTAATTCAGCAATTAAATTCTGTAGCAGAGATTTATCTGCTTTAAACCGCAATTGCAGCATGCCGCTTAAAAGTTCATCCACTGCTGCATTGATTTCTTCCTGAGTTGTATTGGCATTGTCATAGACTTCCTGAGCTTTCTTCTGGATTCCTTCGAATACTTCCCACGTTACCGGGGTGTATTCTTCTTTTTGGTATCCTGCACATTCGTCCAGCAGAGCTTTTAGCTGGCTCTTGTCGGCCAATTTTTCCAATGCTTCATACGCTGCTTTCAGGTCGTTGTACGCTTTATCAATTTCATTTTGTAACGCGTTTTCATCCGCTAATACAGTTTCGGCGTTGGTCAGCGCTGTTTTGAAATTCTCTTTGGCCACGCCATCACGGTACTGGCTCAGATCAATATCTTTTACTTGATCATACAGTGCCTGTAAGGCCGTTTTGTCACCTTTCTGGAATCCCAGTTTATGAATTTCTTCCATCAGGTTCATCCACGCGGTATCCACTTCTTTCTGGGTCGCGGATGGATTGTCATACACAGCCTGCGCATCTGCCAATACCTTATCAAAGCTTTCTTTTACTGCTGGGATAGCATTGGTATATTCCTCTGTCCCTTTCAGACGGTTTGCTTCTGTAATTACTTTATCCAAGATGGTTTTATTAGCATCGCCAACTGGTGGTTCTGGTGTTCCTTCGGTTACATAGCCATCATTAAGAGCTACTGTCAATCCATTATTGTCAACTGAAAATTGGTATCCACCAGCTACTAATTGGAATACCGCTACAGAATTTCCATATCTGGTATCCCATCCAGTAAAGGAAACACCTTCTGGAAGATCTCCAATCACAGTGTTCTGATCCATTGGCAGATACAGAGTTGCTGTAGTATTTGCTGGAACTTCCGCTTCATATGCAGTTAATTTACCTTGATCTGCTTTCCAATTAGAAGTAATATGCCCATAAATGGAATCATATCCACCATTGACATAGGTGAAATCCCCTCCCGGTGTTGGCTGTAAAATGAACTGCTGGAATCCAGGATGTTCTTCATCACTAGTAATTCCCACATGGTCGTTTATCATCCATGCGCCAACCGCACCGGCTGCATAGTGGTTAAAGGAATTCATATAGTTTAATCCACTAAATCCATTTTCAATGGTATAGCCGTTCCAACGTTCCCAAATAGAGGTTGCTCCTTGGGTAACTGGATACAACCAGGAAGCAAATTCTGTTTGTTCAAACATTTTATAGGCAGTGTCCACTTTACCCACATCAGTTAATGCTGGCAACAATGGTGCTGTTCCAATAAATCCGGTTGTAATGGTATATGGAACATTATTGTAACCACGTTCACAAGCCTGATCCAATAATTCTGCTGCTTGATCACGGTTTTCATCGCTGATTACGTTGTATTCAATCGCTAAAGCATAAGAAGCCTGGGTATCCTGGATACCTCCACTGGAATTCTGAGTTTGCCCAGTTGCGGCATTAATAAATACCTGATTCCATTCTTCTTTTACTTTTACGCTTAAATCACTATAATGCTGTGCAAGTTCATCTTCTCCAATTGCCGCAGCCATTTTGGAGAAAAGCCCTAACATATAGGCGTAGAGCACGTTGGAGCATAGAGGGGAATCTGTTCCAACTAAGGCCAGATGTTCGGTTAATGCGGTGCCCTTGGTTAAATAACTATCTGGCGCGAATTTATCATTTCCAATAGAATCCAAAAATGCTTTCATCGCATCCAAATTGCTTTCAATTACACGGGTGTTGCCATATTGTTTATAGATTTCCCAGGTTGGGATAACAATTGCTGCTGGCCAGGCTACCTCCACACTTGCTCCCCAACCAAGGTTTGGAGCTGTTTGAGGAATTGTACCAGATGCTGTTTGAGCATCACGGATGGTACCTTCCCATCCTTCATACAACAGATTCATATCGCCATAATAGGTAGCTGTTCTGGAAAACACTTGAGCGTCCCCTGTCCATCCCATACGTTCATCACGCTGTGGGCAGTCTGTTGGAATGCTGACATGGTTCCCCAGCAAAGAACGTTGGATATTTTTGTGTAGTTGGTTGGTTAACTCATTGGAAGATTCGTAGGTAGAAGTTGTGCCTTCAATCGAGCTTAATACAATCCCTTTGATATTTTCTTCCGGTAATGGTTCCTCTAACCCACTGATTTCAATATAGCGATAACCATGGAAAGTAAAGCTTGGACGATAGGTTTCCCCGCCTTTTGTTCCCTTCGCAATATAGGTATCAGTACACAAGGCAGCTCTCAGGTTTTCTGTCAACAGTTTACCTGACATTTCCCCATAGTAATAAGGATTGCTTGGATCCAGTTCAGGATAATAAATTTCCGAATACCGGATGGTAATTTCGGTACCTGCCGGCATTTCTGGGAAGGTGATTTCAGGAACACCTACCATGTTGGTTCCCATATCATATACATAAATATTGGGGTCAGGTTCTTTATCAAATTTTGCGGAGAGTGTTTCCACATGGCGTACCGGTTCATCTACCCGGGCAATGATATGAGGATTTGCGTTTTCTGGCAATGGAACGATAACGGAAGCATTATACCAGTTTTCCCCTGTATATCCTGGCTGGTTCCATCCTTCAATCGTTGCTTCTTTCCGTGCGTCATATACTTCACCATTGAAGAATCCTGCATAGATAATTGGACTATCCGTATTGTTATAGCTCCAACTTTCATCCGTTACAATTGTATCTTTGGTACCATCGGCATAGGTAACAACTACTTTTGCCAACAAGGATGGTTTGTTGCCCCAATAATTGTATTTGGACAAATCAAATGTCATTTCATCATGCCACCAGCCAGATGCCAGGCGTACACCAATCGCGTTGGTTCCCTGTTGTAATTGGTCTGTAATATCATAAGTAGAATAGGTAATGGTTTTATTGTATTGGGTAAAACCAGGGTTAAACCAATCTTCCCCAATCCTTTCGCCATTGACATATGGTTCATAAATGCCACGAGAAGTAATGTATAAACGTGCTGACTGTATTGGTTGGTCCGCATTAAATTCTTTCCGTAATAACTGATTGGATTTATAATCAGGCTCTGCTAAAATTTTTACCTGTTTTGCCTGGTCCCCTACCATAATAGAATGATCTTGTACCGAAACACCATCCTGCCCTTCAAAAATAGAATAGGTTGCCCCTGTTGTTTTATCAAACATCACGGCATGAGCAGTGTCCCAAGTACGGATTTCATAATTTTGGAATTCCGCCTGCTGGCCTGGCTCTGTCAAAAATCCAATGGAATTCAGGTAGGTATAGCAAGGCTGGTCCTGTGTCCCACCGGTAGGATTGATGACAACTTCACCATAATTTTGGTCGTTGACATAAATCCGGAAACCGCCGCCATAGCAGGTTAAAGAAAACCGGATTGGTGTTGTATAAAGGTTCTCTGCAGTTACCCCGATATTATCCAGGGAAAAACTTCTCATTAATGTAGTAGCGTCTGGATTCTTATAATCGTCAGAACAGAACCCTTTCCGGTACAAGTTTAAAACTGGTGAACCTCCAGCAGATACATTAGAAGCGTCCAGCTCAAAGGAAAGGTAGCTTTCCCCTTCCACACGATAGTTATTTTTTGTTTTGTCCATTAAGCGATAGTCGTTTCCGCAAACCAAAGCAGCCGCTTTGGTGCTTCCTTCTACTAACTGCAAATCATAATACAGGTTATAGACAGGGATTTTTCCGGAATCTACCGAGATTTCCGGGGAGCCAATCCATTGTGCTCCACTCCATCCCAACACTTCTTCAGTTTCATTTTGGAAAAACAGCCCATTTTCCGCACAGAACCAGCCATCTTCTGTAATGGAACCGGAAGGAAATGTAGTGTTATATGGGGAAGAAAAATCATCCTCCAATAAGATACTGCCATCTTCTCCAACGATTTTTAGATTGTCAATCAGTCCAACCTCATTGGATACATGGTCTTTCATCTGACGGAATCCAAATTTCCCCACACTAAAAGGGGATAATTGGATGGTATCAATCAATTGTGGTTGTTCGCCAATTTTATTCAAATACGTTTTTACCTCGCCATTATTGGCTTGGATTGTCATATGAAATGGTACACCTTCAATTGGCTGTCCTTCCCCGAACACAGGGTCAAGGCTTACTTGTTTTAAAGTAGTAATATTTCCACCACTCCATTGATGTGGTTTAAAAACACGTTCTGCAGCGTTAATCTGCCACATATAAAAGTTGCTGTTATCCTGCCCGCCAATCAATGGCCCCAAAGCAGTATTTACTACCTGGCCATCAAAATCAATGGTAAATGTTGTATTTTCCAGTTCGGTGTCTTTCTGGAACACTAAATTGGTGCTATTCATTTTCAACTGTCCATTTTCAACGGTACCACCATCAAATGGATTCGAAGTTTGATCAGAGAAATCCTCCTCAAACGCAACCTGTCCGTCCTGATCTTTTACAGTAATCTGGTCAATATCAGCGCTTTCATTGACAGCTTGACGGAAACCAATCCGCCCCAATTTTACTTGACCAATGGAAAGGGGTTCCCCAATCTGGACATCATTAATCCAACTAGTCACAGTTCCTTCTTCCATTTTCATGGTTAAATGCAGCGGAGTTTCCAAAATGGAATCCACTCCTAAAGCATCTTTGATGCTGGGATGTGGAAAGTTCGTATTAATTCCCCCATTGCTCCATTGATGAGGATTAATAGAAAGATCTCCGGCATTGATCTGCCACATATAAAAATTATTGCTATCCTGTACACCGAACAATAGCCCCATACATCCGCTGTGAATGACAAAGTCGGTATCAATCGTATAGCTGGTTAAATCTTGAATGGATGGTTGTTCTTCCGGAATCAAACGGTCAGCCATTAATCCGGTAGTAAAGGTTGCTGTATCGGACAAATAGGCTTTTCCATTGCTGTCATACACGGTTACATTCCAATTATAATCCGATTCCGGGCTTAATTCTTTTCCAGCATATTCAATATACTGGGAAACATTGCCTTCTACTTTACCGCTGTCCCACATTGTTTCGCCGGAAAATTTTTCTGTTACTATAACATGGTATGCAGTTTGTTTTTGCCCAACTAAATTAGAATCCATCCTCCAGCCAAAAGATGGAGTGTCATCATCCAATCCCTGTGGATTGGTACGATTGTTTACAGTAAGGTCCAAAATCTCCATGGTATAAAGGGTTTGATCCGTTGCTGATACTGTAAACGCCATCGTAAACAACATACATACTGCCAAAATAGCAGCAATCGATCGGTTAAATTTCTTCATACTTTCCTCCTGTTTTTCTTTTACCATAAAACAAACTTGTATAAAATAATAAAGACTGTTTCCCCCTTCCTAAACAAAGATAGCAAATTCATTATAACACCAAAACTATATAAAAACTATTCTCATTGTTGACAAAATTTAGATTATATTTTTTGTTTACCATAAAATTGGAAATCCAATTTTGCCCATCTCACAAAGAAAATATAGAAATTATGTATGAAATCATTATACATTATTATAAATATTCAGAATAATAATTGATTTTATGGAAGAAATCACCTATAATGAAAAAAGCAGGGATACTGCAAATAAATTTGTAAAGGAGAAAAACAGAGAATGAAGAAAATCTTCCGTTCCGCGTTGTCAGTAGTGCTGTCCGCTACGATGCTGATGTCCTCAATGTCGGTATCTGCCGTAGCAGGGCAGACGTCTGGCGAACTACCAAACAACGCACAGGCAATTGTGGCGCGTGGTGATGCTGCGTTCCAAAAAAGTGATTACCAATTTTCCGCCAACTGGATTTGGGATCCTTCCGATGACGGACAAAGTAACCGTTGGATGACATTCCGTAAAGATGTTACCCTGGATTCTGTTCCAGAAAAAGTAACCGCAAAAATCGCTGCTGACACCAAATATTGGCTTTATATCAACGGCGAATTAGCGGTATTTGAGGGACAGCTAAAACGTGGCGCTGCTTTGCTGGACAAAGATATTTACCCACAAGGGGATTCTTCCCAACCGGATTTAGACCATATGATCCAGGAAGTTGCCACTTATTACGATGAAGTTGACCTGACCCCTTACTTAAAAGAAGGAAATAACACAATTGTAGCTTTGGTATGGTATTTTGGCAATGAGGGCCATTCCCATGTTGGAAGTGGACAGGGAGGATTCCTGTTTGAATCCCAAATGGGAGATCAAATGGTAATTTCCGACGATACATGGAAAGTCAGCCGTCAAATGGGTTATCAACCAAGCAATCCAATGGGTGGCTATACCCAGGAATACAACATCAATTATGATGCTCGGGAAGGATTTAACAACTTTTACGATCCTGATTTTGATACTTCCTCCTGGAATAACGCTAAAATCGTTGGAAAAGCCGGAGATAAACCATGGAATGAACTGTGGCCAAGGACAATCCCTGAATGGAAAGTTTGGGATTTAGCAACCTATTCTCCAGATGATGCTGAATATGTTACAAAAATAGACGCAACCCACTACCGTTTAAAACTGCCAACCAACATCCAGTTTACCCCTTATTTAAAAGTGGAAGCACCAGCTGGAAAAGTAATTAAAATCAGCTGTCCAAACTCTGTAAACAGCAACTTAACTTATACTACAATGGGTGGGAATAATGGTGAAGCTGTTGTACAGGAATATGAATCCCCTTCTTGGATTAACTGGTGGTATATCGACTTTGAAATTCCTGAGGATGTCAAGGTTTTGGAACTGGGATACCGTCAAAGTGGATACAACACAGAATTTGAAGGCTATTTTAACAGTGATGATGAATTTTTTAACACCCTTTGGACAAAAGCACGGGATACCGCTTATGTCAATATGAGAGATACCTTTATGGATTGTCCAGACCGTGAACGTGCTCCATGGTTAGGGGATGCGGTAAACGAAATGGAAATTGCCTACTACTCCATGTCCACCAGCGTGTATGATATGGTAAGGAAGGATATTTCTACCCGTGTTAACTGGCAGAACGCAGAAGGCGTTATTCCATCCACAGCGCCAACTACATTCCGTTATAACGAATACGCGGAATTAACAGGGCAATCTTTGGCAGGGGTAATGTCCTGGTTCCAATATTATCTGTGGTCAGGCGACCGGGATACCCTGGAAAACTCCTATGAAGCATTGCAAAAATACATGGAAATGTTTGATTTGGATGTTCAGAACTACACCGATCCATTTGTCCGTGGAAGTGGAACCAACACCATGCACACCAACTGGATCGACTGGGGTCCTAATATGGACCAAAACCTGAGTTTAAACATCTGGGCATATATTGGTGTAAAAACACTTTGCAATTACGCGGAAGCTTTAAATGACACCGAAAACCTGGCAACCTATGAAGCATTGCGGGATGCGATGCATGCGAAATTTGATGCTACCTTCTGGAATGGCCAGGAATACCGCTCTCAAACTTATACCGGGCCAGCGGATGACCGTGGACAAGCATTGGCAGTATATGCAGGACTGGTTTCCCCGGATAAATATCCACAAATTCGGGATATTTTGTTAAACAACCAGTTTGCTAGCCCATACATGGTAAAATACTCCATCGAAGCCTTATATATGATGGGTTATACCGCAGAGGCGGAACAAAGGATGAAAGAAAGCTATGCCAACGATGTTGCGCTAGATGATCCAACCTTCTCGGAAAACTGGAATGGCGGTGGTAGTAAAAACCATGGCTGGTCTGGCGGTGGATTAATCTCCTTATCCGGTTATGCTGCTGGTGTACGTCCACTGGAAGCAGGCTATGATAAATTTATTGTGGCGCCTCAAATGGATTCCATTCAAAATATCAGCGCTGGGATTCCAACCGTAAAAGGATTAATCGAAGTGAAAGCAAACAATGCGACGGAACAGTTTGATTTATCCGTCAATGTACCAGGCTCCAGCACAGCTGTAATTGGTGTTCCAAGATTAAAAGAAGGTAACACCATGGTAGTATGTGATGGTAAAGTCATCTGGAACAACGGAACCGTTCATGATGCTGTAGACGGATTGACCTATGCGTATTCCGATGAAAACCACATCTTCTTTAACGCGCAGCCTGGTAACTGGTCATTGAGCGCGTTTCCCGCACAGGCAGAATCCAAAACAGAATATACTTTAACCATTCCCGCTTTGGAAAATGGAACAATTTTAGTGAATGGAGAACAGGTTGCACTTCCTTATACCAATACTTTCGCAGCTGATTCCCAAGTTACTTTAACTGCGCAACCAAATGAAAATTATTTATTTGATATTTTCAATGGTTCTGTTGGAAAACGGGATACCAACGAAATCTCCATCACAATGAATGCGGATTATACCATTGGGGCTGAATTTGTCCCAGAATGGAAATTTGATGGAAAGACAGTAAAAATCTCCAGCAACTCTCAGGATATCAAGCTTTATATCAACGGTGCTGAAGTAAGTAATCCATTTAGTGGTTTATACGAAACAAATGGCCAGGTTACTGTCAAAGCTGTTCCAGGAGAAGACGTTGCCTTTTTAGGTTGGCGAAATGAAAACGGCGAAACCGTTTCTACAGACCCAGAATACACTTTCACACTGGAAGAGGATACCCAGCTTACCGCGATGGGAATGTCCATGTTAGGGGAAAACCTGGCTTTGCATAAACCTGCTACCGCTTCTACAAACATCGTAAACGGTATGTTTGATGTCAGCAAAGTAACCGATGGTGTTTATACCATTACCGGACAAAACGAAGGCTGGACTTCGGATGAATTGCGGGAAGAACAATGGGTTTATATTGACTTAGGAGAATCCAAAGAATTTGATACCATTAAAGTTTATCCAAGGCATAACGGCGTGGATAATGGTTACGGGATTCCAATCAATATGGAAATTTTGGTTTCCGACGATGCCCAAAACTGGACTACTGTAAAGGAGATCAAAGATATCCCACGAATTGCCTCCGGTGCGCATTCTTTTAAAATTGATACACAAAATGCCCGTTATATTAAATTAAATGGTTCTAAATTACGTGTAAATCCAAATGACGGAAACCGCACCAGATTCCAGGTTTCTGAAATTGAAGTATACAATAGCACAGCAAAAACCCCTCCTGTAATTGACCAGCAGCCAAAAACAGTGGAAACCAAGCCTGGTACCACCATTACCTTTACTGTTGGTGCGTTGAGCGTTACCCCAATGTCCTATCAATGGTATGTTTCCACGGATAACGGAAACTCCTGGTCTGCAATTTCAGATGCTACTAACTTCTCCTATTCCATTCTTGGTAGCACAGAAAATTCTGGATACCAATACTACTGTGCTGTTTCCAACGAATATGGTACAACCAATTCCAATATTGTTTCCTACTCAATCGCTTCGGATAACTATGCTTTAAAACAGCCATTTGAAGTTTCCTCTAACCAAGTAGTAGACCCTTATTTTATGGCAAAATATATTAATGATGGTATCACTGATACATTAGTTTTACAAAATGAAGGATGGACCTCTGCGGAAAATCACGGTGGCAGCGAATGGGTTACCATTGATATGGAATCGGTAAAACAGGTTTCCCGTGTGAAACTCTATCCACGCTATGACGGAACCAACAATGGTTATGGTATTCCAATTGATTATAACGTACAGGTTTCCAAAGATGGTGAAACTTGGACTACCGTTTATTCTGCAACCGATGTAGAACGTCCAACTTCTGGGGCTATTTATTTGGATTTTGATCCGGTAGATGCCAGATATGTAAAATTTGAAGGAACAAAACTCCGCGCAAACCCAATGGATGATAACCGTGTTAGAATGCAGATTGCGGAATTTGAAATTTACAATACCAATATCGCAGATACAAACAAACATTTGTTAAACACTACTATTCAGAGAGCAGAAGTATTATTAAACTCTGAGGAGTTTGCTAACGCAATCCCAAGCGTACAAGAATCTTTCCAAAAAACATTGGAACAAGCAAAAGAAATCTCCCAAGATATTTTTGCTAGCCAGGAATCGATTGATACTATTTGGAAAGAACTATTAAATGAAATCCATAAACTAGGATTCCAAAAGGGAGATAAAACAGCGCTGCAAGCTTTCTATGATGAGGTAAAGGATACCGACTTGAGCCAATACCGAGACGGTGCGGCAAAAGAGAATTTCAAAACAGCGTTGGCCAATGCCGAAGCTGTTTTGGCAGATGAAAACGCATTGCAAAATGAAATTGACAAAGCGTACAACGATCTGAAGGCAGCATATGACGCATTGGAAAAATTAGCAGACAAGAGCCAACTGGAAGCATTGTTGGGTGAATGCGCAACATACCAGGAAGCAGACTATACCCCAGCAACATGGAAAGTATTCGCGGACAGCTTTAAAAATGCACAAGATGTATACAATAATGTAAACGCAAGCCAAGAAGAAGTTAATACAGCAGTGGATGATCTTTTAAGTGGCATGTTGCAATTAAGGTTTCAAGCGGATAAATCCATTCTGGAAGAATTGGTAAATCAATTAGAATCTATGGACCTATCTGGATACACCGATGAAAGCGTTGCTGCATTGAACGTGGCTCTTTCTCAAGCAAAAGCGATCCTGGATAATCCAGAAATTTCTGTTGATCAACAAGATGTAGTGGATCTAGCTGTGGATTCTTTGACTAACGCAGTAAGTGGATTGGAAAAATCCAATGTAGCAAAAAATATTGCTTCTTCCACTGAAAATGAAAACAATGATAATACTGTAAATTCAAATACTCCTGTAAAAACCGGAGATGCTATCCCTATGGCAGGTGCAGCTATCTTGTTTGTAGCCAGTGCCACAATTCTATTCTCTCGTAAAAAGAAATAAAAAAAGTAGAATTACTTTGAGTTTGCACCTCAATCAAAAACTCCTCAGCTATTCATATAGTTGGGGAGTTTTTGATATTTTATCCTTTGATTATACTAGGGATGGGAAAACAAAATATTCACAACAATCTATAAAATGGGTAGAAATTCCATAACTACCAACAATGTTGTCTGATACAGATATGTAAGAAATCATAGAGTCCAACCCACTTTAAAAATTAACTAGTAACTCTTCCAAAACCTATGCATACCTGTTTATTGGTAATTTTGGATATTATATCAAAAATATTGGTAAACTAGTGGCTTGCGCAGATCCTAAAAGGGTCAAGCTCTTGCTATCTTCTCGAAGTGATACTGAATTTTATCAATACATCACTATTCCTGCAACCCATAATAGGTACTAACCATAGATGCTAGTGATTGGTATAATAGAAATTAGCGATTTTTTGTACTTTTGAAAATCCATAATCAAGTTTTTTTGCTTACCCTTGATAGAAACCATGAAGTTTTTGTTTTTATGCCAAAAGGCAACAAAAAAACGAGCCTGAACACAAGGATGTTCAGGCTCGTTTTGGAGCTGGAAGTGGGACTCGAACCCATGACCTGCTCATTACGAATGAGCTGCTCTACCGACTGAGCTATACCAGCATTGATTGTTTGATAAACAAACATTATTTAATAGTATAACAAAAATCTCCAGATAAGTCAATCACCATTCTGACTATCCAAAATGATTTGAAATTCCGCCATATATTTCCAATAACGTTTTGGCATATGATTACGGCGGCAAACTGGATTATACCGTTCTTCGATTCCAATCGTATTATAGTATTGTTTCCATAGTTTCTGATATTGTTTTTCCTCAGAAGCTGTAGAAAATAATTTCAAGGAGTCCAAAGGGAAAATATTGGTCCGATTTGGTTTATGCACCAATGCCATATGGTGGGACTCATCAAAAATCAAAAAAGACTCGTTTGGGTAACGGTTACAAAAATGCCGCTGGATCATTGGCAAAACAATATTATTGGGATGTACCTTGCTTACTAGCATGCCATCATAATCTGAAAAACGGATAAACTCTTTCATAAAATGGCTTTCATTTTTTAAATATTTCACCGCCTTATGCAACTCTCCTACAACAGGATGAGTTAGCAAAGACAACACTTTTTCCCGATACTGGAATCCCATTTGCACATAGCACAGCATCAGCCATTCCTTTTTTGGATGGCAGGTTAAAAAACTCATATGGAAAAACGTTTGGCATTTCCTTGTAAAATTTTTTTGTATCCCTTTGGCCACCCGTTTTGCTTTTTCCAAATCAGTCGTAATCCATCTGGAAGGCGTTAAGGACATTTGAAAATTTTCTTCCACCACTATGTCAACTGGGGTTTCTTTCCGCTGAAAACTTTCAAAGATACAGCACAATAGTCCCTCAAAACTGCCATCATATTGATAAATTATGTTGTGGTTGGGAAACATTTTTGCAACTCCTCTATGGTAAGTCGGTTATTTCGGAACAAACTCAACTGTTCGTATTGCTGTACGTCACATTCTTTGGAAAGATAATTTAATCCCTGTTCTGAGATTAAACTGCGTATCATTCCATCCTGAGTAATCCGTAATCCTTCATTCTTTTTTCCACTACAGGTAATAAAATATTGAGCACGTTTTAATACCACTCCTAATTTTTTTAATCCCGCAAAATTTAAAGGTCCCATACGTCGTGCAACAACAATCCGTTTGGCACTTGTCACACCAATACCGGGGACACGTAATAAACTGTTATAATCCGCCCGGTTCACATCTATGGGGAATAAGTCCAAATGGTTTAATGCCCAATTGCATTTGGGGTCTACTAATGGGTTAAAGCTTTGGTGTTGCTCGTCCAATAGCTCACTTGCTTTAAAACCATAAAAACGCAATAACCAATCAGCTTGATACAATCGATGCTCCCGCAGTAAAGGCGGTTTGGTATCCAACGCTGGTAACAAAGAATCCTGTACCACAGGAAGATAAGCGGAAAAATACACCCGTTTTAACCCATAATTCCGATAAAGTCCTTCGGTCAAATTTAAAATTTGGAAATCGCTTTCCGGTGTAGCGCCAATGATCATCTGAGTACTTTGTCCAGCTGGTGCAAATTTGGGAGCATGACGGTATTGAACCAAATCAGTGGCATTCTGCTGAATCCGTTTATGAATTAAGGACATAGGTTTTAAAATGGATACTTTGCTTTTATCCGGCGCTAGTTTTTCCAAACTTTGTTGAGTTGGCATCTCAATATTCACACTCATTCTATCCACCAGCAAGCCCAGTTGTTCAATCAGTTTTCCATCCGCCCCAGGAATTGCTTTAGCATGAATATATCCATAAAATCGATATTCATTCCGCAGTATCTCCACACATTGAATCATTTGTTCGCAGGTATAGTCTGGATTTTTAAATACCCCTGAGCTCAAAAACAGCCCTTCAATATAGTTTCGGCGATAGAATTGTATTGTTAAATCTGCCAGTTCGCGGGGGGTAAATGTAGCCCGCTTGATCTGGTTAGAACGGCGGTTAATGCAATATTTACAATCGTAAATACAAGCGTTACTCATCAATACTTTTAATAAAGAAACACAGCGTCCATCCGAGGCAAACGTATGGCAGATGCCACAGGAAACAGCGCTCCCGATTCCATCCTTTGGCGAATCACGGTCCACCCCGCTGGAAGCGCAGGATACATCATATTTGGCGGAAGCAGCCAATACTTTTAATTTATCAAACAGATCCACAATATCCCCCCTTGTTCTAATCTTATTATATAAAAGAACATATGTTCTTGTCAAGAATAATTTTTTATAAAGCTATAAAACTATACAGAAACAGCACTATTTCTGTTGTATCCATTTACGAAAATACAAAACTAATGATGCCTATTAGTACAAATTCTATCACAGTATTGTACACTTAACTCCTCTTTTTATTGTAGATCTAAGCATAATTTCTAATAAATCAAAATAGTTGGAGTTTCCTTTTGGAAAATCTCATGCTTAACAAGAAGATTTATCTGGTTTTACTAGTGTTATTGCCATTAAAATTATAAAAAAACGGTACTGCTATTGAGAAAACAGTACCGGTATATTTCCTTTATTTTCCTAAATCTCTTAAGTAACGGATGGCAGCAGTACCTGCTAATGCGCCATCACTAACCGCTTTGGAAACTTGTAATAATCCACCAACGCAATCCCCTGCGGCATACAGTCCGGGTATATTGGTTTCCATATTCTCATTAACGATAATCTTATTGCCTTCGGTCATGGCACCAATTTTCCGCGCCAGGTCACTGCTTCCTGCCACCCCTTGTGCAACAAAAAATCCGGATATTGTCAAGGCTGTTCCATCCTCCAACAATACCTGTTCTAAAGCTTCATTACCGATTAACTCGCTGATTTTTGCCTGATTGATCTGCACTTCCTCTGGGAACACAACTTTAGGTTGGCTTCCATTGGTCAGTAAAGTAACAGAACCCACAATAGGAAGCAGTTCTTTTACTTCGTGAAGGGCATACTCCCCATCCCCTAAAACAGCCACATGCTGTCCACGGTAGAAAAAAGCATCACATATGGCACAATAGCTGACGCCCATTCCTTCAAACTCTGTTAAGCCTTTGATTTTAGGCCGTACCCTTTGAGAACCAGTGGATAACAAAACACTATCCGCTTTGTATTCCCCATTTGCAGTTTGTACTACAAATTTGCCATCAAACGAAAGCCCCACTACTTCATCTTCCACAAAATGCGCTCCCAAGCGTTTAGCATGTTCCACTCCGTTCTGAATCAATTGCTTCCCAGAAATAGGCTGTGGAAAGCCATAGAAATTATCAATGGATTCCGCTTTTTCCAATGCGCCGCCATCCTTCGCAATAATGGTAGTTTCAATCCCCGCACGCAAAATATATAACGAAGCTGAAATTCCAGCTGGCCCTTTTCCGATAATAATCATATTTGCCATTTATCATCCCTCCATTTGCTTTTATCATACCATATTTTATAGATACAATCAAACAAGAAAAAAGGCCAACATCACCCTAAAAATGACGTCAACCTTTTCAACAATTCACCTGTAAGCTGTTCAAAAATTATTCGTAATGTCCATTTAACATAATTTTCGCAGCTTTATAAATATCGCCGCATCCTAACGTAATCACCAAATCACCCGCTTTGGCATGCTGTAATACATAATCCGCCACTTCCTGCTGGGTTGGGAACCAAACGCAGCCATCAATTTTATCCGCCAAATCCTTTGCGTAAATATGGTAGGTATTTTTTTCACGGGAACCCATAATCTCGGTTAAAACAGTGTGATCCGCAATCGATAAGGCTTCCGCAAAATCATCCAATAACATTTTGGTTCTGGAATAGGTAAATGGTTGATGTACCGCCCATACCTGGTTAAATTTTAAAGATTTCGCCGCCTTAAGGGTTGCGGCAATCTCGGCAGGATGGTGGGCATAATCATCGACAATGGTAACGCCGTTTACTTTACCCAATAATTCAAACCGTCTGCCAGCACCTTTAAAGGCATCCAATCCTTTTGCCAGTTTTTCTACTGGGGTACCTGCTTCCAAAGCAGCAGCACATGCGGCCACGGAATTTCCAATATTATGGTCTCCTGGTACATGGATGTCCAGTGTAGTTAAAAACTCCCCTTGATGGTATAAATCATACCTAGTATGAAGCCCATCAATATGGGTAATATTTTTTGGATAATATTCATTGGTATCCATAATCCCATAAGAAATTTTCTTTTTTCCCTGGATGCGGTTTGCTACTTCAACTGTATTTTCATTATCCCCATTATAAATAATTGCCTTGGACGCCTTATTGCAGAACTTTTCAAAAGATAATTTTAAATTATCCATGGTTTTAAAATAATCCATATGGTCGCAGTCAATATTAAGTACCACTGCAATATCTGGAGAAAGATGCAAGAAAGTGTCTACGAATTCGCAAGCTTCACAGGTCATAATCTCAGAATCACCAGAACGCCCGTAGCTATTAATGGATTTCAATTTTCCTCCAATCACTGCGGAAGGGTCCATGTCAGCATCTAATAAAATTTGAGTCAGCATAGCGGTTGTAGTGGTTTTCCCGTGGGTACCGCTGACACAAATACAATCTGAATAACGCTCCGTAATGATCCCCAATAATACACTGCGCTCAATGGTAGGAACACCACTGGCCTTTGCGGCAATCAGTTCCGGATTATCCTCCATAATAGCAGCTGTATGAACAATTAAATCTGCGCCTTCAATATTTTCCGCTTTCTGTCCCATGGTAACTGGAATACCTAAGGCGCGAACCATCTTTAAAATGTCGGATTCGTTGTTGTCCGACCCTGTTAAATAGTAGCCCTCTTTGTGCAAAATCTGCGCCAAAGGGAACATTCCAGAACCACCAATCCCAATAAAATGTATATGTTTTTTTCCTTGCAATAAATTGGATTTTTCAGCCATTGTGCTTCACTCCCTATTATGAATACCATTCTACCAATTATGATAACTATAAAAATAGATTTCTATTATAACACATATTTTATATTATATTGCAAATGGACAAAAAAATAAACCTATAAAGCCGAAACTTTTTGTTTTTTTTAAATATTTTTTAGAAAAACGGGAAAACATGGTTAAATTTTCTACTTCTGCCCATACTACTGTTACAAAACACCCTTTTGATAAGACAGGAGGAAATACAAATGACCATAACAGACGTAAAAATTAGAAGAACCTTTACAGAAGGCAGATTAAAAGCGATCGTATCCGTTACCATCGACCAATTGTTGGCAATTCATGAAATTAAGGTGATACAAGGTCCAGAACGGTTGTTTATTGCCATGCCTAGTAAAAAGGATGGAACGGTATTCCGGGATATTGTACACCCAATTTCACCAGAATTCCGTTCTATCTTGGAAACAACTATATTACAGGAATATCAAAAACATATGAATGGCGATTCTTCTGAATCATCCTCCTCCGGAAAAACAGCATAATGCTGGGATTCCTCCATTTGAAACAGCCCAAAGAATGGGCTGTTTTTTTGTTGTAGAACGCATCATTTCTACCAGTAGGGATATCCTATAAAAACTTTCCTTTAAAATATCAAGTATAACAAGCTGCAAATAGCAATCGAATAGCATCGATTCGAACAACAATCCCCAGGCTTATGAGTTGTGAAGTGAGTAATTATAAAAAAGAACATTAAAAAATTGGCAATGAACTTCCAGAAAAACAAGCTTGATACATAAAAAACATATAAATGTTCACAATATAAAACCTGTTTTATGAATCAAAAATTTCTTTCTATGGGGTTACATAGGAAAGATAAAAAATGCTCCCTTTTATCTAAACATTTTTACATTTATTATCTAATAGAAAAATACCGGTAAGATCTTATTCCTACCAGTATCGTATGTTCAACAAGAAGAGTCCCACAACACTAGTTTCCCCTGTTTTCTAGTCTGGTTTAAATCAATAATCCGTTGGTTTTCTGAACCACGAAACTTTAATTTTAAATTCCGCAATTCCAGTACAAATTGGCCGTCCACCAATACATCCACATACTGGATAATTTCTTTTTGGAAAGGATTCAGATCTTCATACCGGTACCCAGTCCACATCCAAATCGTTTTTCCTGTCTCCTGTTTAATTCTTCTTACAAGGTGAAGCATATCCTCATCCTGTTGGAGGGGTTCCCCGCCTAAGATACTGGCGCCAACTATATTTTCGTTTTTTAAATAGGTCAAAAATTCTTCTTCTGCTTGTTCACTCCAAGGCTGACCAGCAGAAAAATCCTGATATTCTTCATTAAAACACCCTTTACAGTGAAAGCGGCATCCTGTTACAAATAGTGTAGAACGGATACCAACTCCGTTTGCCACATCATATTTCCGTATCTGTGCGTAACGAATTTTAAGCTTCCCCCTTTTTTGAATTATAAATGTAGTACCCTTTGTTTCATCTCTTTGGTTTTTCCTTCATTCCAGAAATGAAGTCCTAAATAACCGCAAGTACGACGTACTACTGTCAATTTGTTCTGGTCACGATTTCCGCAGTTTGGACATTCCCACTGGTTATCATCATTGATTTTAATCTCCCCATCATAACCACAAACATGGCAGTAATCTGATTTAGTATTAAATTCAGCATACTGGATATTATCATAAATAAATTTTACCAATTGTTCCAGTGCTTCTAAATTATCCTGCATATTTGGAATCTCAATATAAGAAATGCAGCCACCTGTACTAATTTTCTGGAACTGGCTCTCAAACGCCAATTTAGAAAATGCATCAATTGGTTCCCGTACATCTACATGATAAGAATTGGTATAGTAACCTTTGTCAGTAATATCCTTAATGTTTCCAAACTTTTCTTTATCAATTTTAGCAAAACGGTAGCAAAGATTTTCTGCAGGAGTGCCGTATAGCCCAAAACCAATGCCTGTTTCCGCCTTCCATCTGTCCACAGTATCTTTTAAGTGGTGCATTACTTTTAGCGCAAATTCCTGGCCTTTTTCACTGGTATGGCTTTCTCCAATCATCAGCTTCGTCATTTCATAAACACCAATGTACCCTAGTGACATGGTACAGTATCCATTTTCCAATAATGGGTCAATGGTATCTTCTGCATCCAAACGAGCGATTGCACCATCCTGCCAATGAATTGGAGAAACCGCTGCTTTTGTCCCCTTTAGTAGTTTATGTCGACATAATAAAGCTTCATAGCAAAGGTCTAAACGGCGATCCAATAAACGCCAGAATTTCTTTTCATCTCCATGGGAAATGATAGCAATTTGAGGCAGGTTTAAAGAAACAACACCTGCGTTAAAGCGCCCTTCAAATTTCACATCACCATTTTCGTCCGTCCAAGGAGATAGGAAAGAACGGCACCCCATGCAACTGAATACATTTCCATCATAAATCTGCCGCATTTGTTTCGCGGAAATATAATCAGGATACATCCGTTTTGCACTACATGGAATCGCGTAATCACGGGTAATATAGTCATATTTTCCACCTTGTAAACAGTTGTTTTCATCCAATACATAAACTAACTTTGGAAAAGCTGGGGTTACAACTACTCCCTGACGGTTTTTTATTCCCAGAAGGCGTTGACGGAGAATTTCCTTAATAATCAAAGCAACTTCCCGTTCATATTCATAGCCTTCTTCAATATGCATGAATATCGTTACAAATGGTGCCTGACCATTGGATGTTTGTAATGTATTAATTTGATATTGGATAGTTTGCACCCCAGATTTTAACTCATCCATCATTTTATCTTCCGCCAGCTCTTTACACAAAGCTTCATCATAGCCTTTTTCTTTAAAATGGCGGTATGCTTTATCATGAGTACGGCGAAGATATTTTCCTAAATGTTTGATATTTACCGATTGCCCACCATATTGA
This sequence comes from Clostridium facile, assembly GCF_014297275.1. Classification (NCBI taxonomy): domain Bacteria; kingdom Bacillati; phylum Bacillota; class Clostridia; order Eubacteriales; family Clostridiaceae; genus Clostridium; species Clostridium facile. Next base: position 81,738 of record NZ_JACOQK010000001.1, on the reverse strand, counting down.
CAGGATGCAACCTGTGCCATAATCTGCGTCATAACAGTACAAGCAGTTTGAAAACAGGTTGGAGACTCAATCATAGCATCGTTGATAACAGTTCCATTATCCAACATATCCTCAATATTAATTAAACAGCAGTTAAACATTGGGCTCATGGAATAATCCAGATCATGGTAGTGTAAAATACCGTTTTGATGCGCCTGTACAATTTTAGTTGGCAACAAAATCCTTTGTGTAATATCTTTGGAAACCTCACCGGCAATCAAATCACGCAAAGTAGAATTCAGTACAGGATTTTTGTTGGAATTGTCCATTGCTACCAGATAGTTTGTGCCTTTTAATAAACCTAAAATTTCGTCGTCTGTCGTGTTAATAGAACGCTTATATTCCTGGATTGCACGGTAACCTTCGTAGCTTTTCGCAGTTAATTCCTGCCCTTTTTGAATCAACTTGCTATAAACGGCATTTTCAATTTCCCGAATCGTAATATCATCAATCCTATTTGCTGCTTGCAGTTCAATTTCATCTGCAATAATAGCAGCGGAATCCTCATCAATAATACCGCTCCCATAGCTCATAGCTTTCATAATTGCATTATAAATTTTTTGTTTGTCAAACGCAACAACTCTGCCATCCCGTTTAATTACTTGCGTGTTCATGAGTTTAACCCTCCTACTTTGTATTTTTTAATTGTACCCTATATTGCATTGTATTGGCGCTTGATTGCCCAATCGGGTCGCCAATAAATGGCACAAAAAAAGCATACCCTGAAAAAGGCATGCCTACAGAAAATATTTCATACCAGCATACCTGTTGCCATGACCCGTAGCAACTGGATGATACAGACGGATATTCTGACTTAAGGTTTCATACAAATATAACGCCTTCCCAGAAAACCAGTGGCAAATGCTATATTTAACCCTATCACAGCGGCGGCACCGTTCAGGAATTTCACCTGAATTCCCCGTTATACTCTGTATACAGATTTACAACACCACAATATGTAGTTGTTTTATAAAATTATTACAATATATATTGTAACACTATTTTATCTTCTGTCAATAGCAAAAAAGTTTTTCAGCATTTCGCACCATAATAAGTATAAACCTAGGGTAAGATTTGGCCAAAGGTTAGGAATTTATTTTTATATATACAAAAGGCTAAAATTTGACAATCAAAAAAACAAATACTCCTTGTTGATTTATTTATATATACCTTTCTTCCAAACAATTAAATATTTACAAATAATTTGCTGCTAGTTTCACTTATATCATTTTCTATATATAATAAAACAACTAGTGTTGTAAAAATAAAATGTGTAGTTATCCAATGCTATACCCGATTATAAAAAATATAGAAAAAAGGCCCAGTAAATTACTGAGCCTTTTGGTTTTAAAATTCGATTTTCAAATTAAGAAATATCAAATTTATTTGTTGTGTTTTTTGCGCAGTGCAATTACAGATGCACCTGCGATACTTAACAGAGCCAAACCAGCAATTGGAGCAACATCGCCTGTTTTTGCTGCGTTTGCTTTCGTTGTTGTACTTTCTTGACCTGTTTGGGTTGTATTATCAACAGTATTATCTTCTGCTGTGTTGTTATCCACTGCTACCAGTCCGCTCATTGCAGCCTGTACGTTTGCTACTGCTGTATCTACTTCTTCCTGAGTTGCATTTTCATTTGCCAATACATCATTTGCTTCTGCAACTGCTGCTGACAATACTGCATAGCTTTCTGCTGTATATGCGTTTGCATCTACATCATTTGCTTTTGCCACAACTTCTTCCAGGATAGATTTATCCGCTTTGTATCTCAGGTTTAACATTGCGTTCAACAGATTAGTTTCTGCTGTTTCGATTTCTGCTTGCATTGCGTTATCTTTATCCGCAATCAATGCTTCTGCCGCTGCCAATGCTTCTTTAAATTCTGCTTGGCCAGCTTCTACATATTTGCTTAAATCAAATTCTTTTGCTGTAGCTACCAACTGTTCCAAAGAAGTAATATCGCCTTTTACAAAGCCTAATTTATGGATTTCTGTCATCAATGCTTTCCATGCTGCATCTACTTCTTCCTGGGTTGCCGCATTGTTTTCTGCTACTTTCTGTGCTGCTGCCAATGCTTCATTGAAAGATTCCTGTACATCTTTAATCACATTGTTAAATTCTTCACTGTTTGCTGCATTTTCCGCATATGCGATTACTTTATTCAGGATATCTTTATTGGATTCTACTGGTGGTTTTGGAGTTTCTACATTTGGAGAGTTGTAAACTTCCATTTCGGATAATTGCAGGTAGTAATAACCAAAGTCTGTTACTTTTGGATTCAAGTTATATGCGTACAGTTTTACATATTTTGCGTCAACTTCATCAAAACTGAATACGATTGGACCATAACTTGGAACTGGATAATCTTTTTCAGATGCTACAGTTGTCCAGTCTTGTCCATTGGTGGATACCTGGATATCAAATGTTTTTGGGAAACCATAGCAAGTTCCAGGAGTGGATGGGGATTGTGTTGGAGCGTAGAATACAACAGAGTTGATTTTTTGTACTTCGCCTAAATCTACGCTTACCCATTCCTCATGGTCTTTGGTACGAACTTCACCAACATCACTGGAGTAACCAGTATATTCGCCTTTTTCAGTCAGATTTTTACGGTCGCCATCTACTAAGAAGGCTTTACCCCAACCCCAATCTGGGCTTTCATAAGTAGAACGAGCATCTACTGCTCCATTCTGAGCATAGTTTTCATATTTATTGGCATCTAAGTCAGCAATTGCTTTTTCCAAATTCGCTTTTAATTGATCCAACTCTTCATTGGTTTTATTAATATCACCACAAGCTTCTTCTGCTGCTGCCAAAGCGTTATTGAATGCATCAATATATTCTTGTGGGTGAGCAACTGGGTTTGGACTTTCTGCATTTGCTACCAATTCTTTCAAAGCTTGTCTGCTTTGATTAATATGTGTTTTTACTTCTTCAATCGCAGCTAAAACTTTTTCAGTCATAGTATCAATTGCAGTTTGATCTGCTGTTGAGTCGTTTACTAAAGCTTCTGCTTCATCAATAACAGCTCTGAATGTTGCCCAAGCATCTGCATCATAATCAATTTGGTCTAATCCATTTGCCTGGTTGATTGCAATCTTCAAATCCAAAGTATCAACAGCATTTTCATCTTTCACTACAGAAGTAGAGAACTGATAGGAGCCTGAAGTTACTGTCAAATAAGTTTTACCGTCTTTTGCTTCAGAATTCAAAATACCTTCTACACCTTTGCCTACTGCTACTTTATCAACAGAATCAGATGGTAAAATAACAGTTGCTGTAGAACCTACTGGAACTGTGATATCAAAGGTAGCATTGTTGCCATCCCAAGTCCAATTACTAGTGATAGTACCACGAACAGTATCAACAGAAACATTTGCGTAATCTTGTGTACCGCCTACCATTGGTTCAATAGTAAAGGTCTTGTAGCCATCTTTCATATCTTTGATACCACCAATGCCTTTAAACAGCCATTCGTCATAGGTACCTAAGAAATAGTGGCCCAAAGAACGGGAAGTATCTTCCCACATTTCCCACAGGGAAGTTCCGCCTTTATGGTTTGCCATATAACCCCAGCTTGGATAAGAAGTTTGTTCTAAAATCTTGTAAGCTACATCAGCATAGCCGTTTTCGCTTAAGACTGGCAAAATCAGTTCTGTACCAACACAACCGGTATCCAAGTGATAATTTTTATCTCTAATATCTTTTACCAGATTGAGCAATACACCTTCTTTGTATTCTTCTGGAACCAAACCAAATGCCAGAGGAACCAAGTTAGAAGTTTGACGGTATTTGCTTCTGTGTGGACCAATATTGCTCCAAGTTGTTGTCTCATAAATTTGCTGTTCTGGACGATAGAATTTAGCGTTGAATGCTTCATAAATATTAGCCATTGCTTCACGGTATTCAGCAGCATCTTCCGGTTTATTTAGTTTATCTGCCAAGTCAGCCATAACACTTAATAGGCGGTAAGCAAAACCGGTACCAGCGATACCACTACCTTCGTTTGGACTCTCACTATATTGTAAGCCAGAGTTTTCATCGCCTTGACCCATTGGGGATACCCAGTCAGCCAGCTGCCCATCACTCCATGTCCATCCATTGCTCTTGCTATATTCAATATCTTTTAGCGCCAATTCTCTCATTGCTGGATATTGTTCTTCAATGTAGCTTTCAATACCATAAGTATCCCACATTTGGTCTACACCAAACACAAAGATGGAATTCCATACAACAGTATTGTCATTTCCCCATCCCTGTGTTGGAACCATGTTTGGAACATTGCCCAGTTCATCCTGGCAGTCTTCCATGGTTTCAATAAATTGGGTTAACATATTTTCATAGCCATAGTTATAGGACATTGTTTGTAAAGCAACGTTAGCATCACCAAGCCAACCATTTTTCTCCCATACTGGAGTATCAGTTGGTTTGCCCTGCATATTGTTCGACATGGTTGTCATCATCATATCATGCAGATGGTTAATCAGTTCATTAGAACTTTCAAAATGACCTGTGATTTCCATATCATTGCTAGTACGATAGCAAACAATATCTTCTGCTTTTAGTTCTCCTGGATAGTTATCAATCTGAACGTATTGATAGCCCTTATAGCTGAATTTAGGTTCAAAGGTTTCAGTTTCTCCACCTTTACAGATGTAGTTATCCTGTTGGTTGTAAGCTTTTGGCCACCAACCAGAGTTAACACCATCTTTACCACCTAATTTTTGAACAGTACCATCGCTGTTCAATTTTTCACCATAAGTAATGGTTACTTTCTGGCCGGGTTCTGCATTATGCATGTTCAGTTTAATCCAACCAGCCAGCATTTCAGGAACATATAAAACATAGGAGCCATTATCCAGTTTTTTCACTTGATCCTGGGATAATGTAATCGACTTGGTACGACGGATTGGTTCCATTACCTGAGCAGTCAATGCACCTGCTGGGGCTTTCATTTCCTGAGCTGGAGCCCAACCCTCTTCATTATAGTTTGCCTGATCATAACCTGTTAGTTCTTTACGGGCATCATAAGTTTCACCATAGTAAATACTATTTGTTGTAATTGGACCATCTTTGGTAGCTTTCCAGGTCTCATTATCAGTAGTAATTGTTTGATGGGTGCCATCGGTGTATTCAATATCTAATTCCATACGGAGTTTTGGATCATCTCTCCAGGCAGCAGATTGCCAGTTCCATACAGAACAAGTTTCATTATAGAAGCTATTCCCTAACTCAATTCCAATTGCGTTATTACCTTTCTTTAATAGATTAGTTACATCAAATGTACGATACAAAACGGTTTGAGTGTATTGGGTATTTGCTGGATTCATAACAGAATCATCCGGCAATTGGCCATTGATCTTCATTTCAAAGAATCCTAGACCAGCAACATAAGCTCGAGCGTTTTTGATTTCTTTGCCCTCTTCTGTAGCAAATTCTTCACGCAGTACCGTTGCCGCAAAAGCAGCATCTTCAGGGCTTGGTTCTACGCCTTTTCCCCAAGGAGCTTCTCCATATTTTACAACCTGGTCAGGAACTAACCACTGGCTATCATCAAAGTCAGCGGAAGTCCATCCTTCTACTGGTTCGGTCTCGCTTACTTTCCAACTGTCATCCGTTACAAAAGTATCTTTTGTGCCATCGGTATAAGATACTTCTACTTTAGAAAGTGCCCCTGCATAGCCGTTGGTGCTGTTAAATGCGTCAATCGCAATTACGTTGTTACCATCTTTATTAATTTGTTTACCAATCTCAAACAGCTTACCATTTTTCCAGGAGTCAGTACCACCATTTTCACCAACTTTTTCTCCATTTACATATAGAGAATACTCATCATCAGCAGTTACACCAACATATACGCTGCTAATCTCTTTTTCAGTATTCACAGTAAATGTTTTTCTAAAATACTGGTGCCCTGCTGGAACTCCTGAAAAACCGGAACCATTTCTTCTCCAAATCCAGTTCGCCCCATCAAAGGTCATGTCAGTACCGTTAATACCAATCCATTCCCCTTTCCATTCGTCCTGGTTCAGAATACCGGTCTCAAAGGTGGATACATCACTCCAACCAATACTGTTTTTGTCTTCGTCCCAAACTTCTACAGCCCAATAATATTTTGTCTTAGAAGCTAATGCAGGACCAGCGTAAAGGACATCGTAATTATCTTCACTTTGGATTTGTTCAGAGTCCCATACATCCCCTTTGTGGGCTTTTGCATTCTCTTCTGTAGAAGCCACAATAATACGGTAAGCGGATTGTCCTTTACCATATTCATTGGAACCTAACTGCCAACTAAAAGTTGGTGTTTTATCGATTCCTAATGGTTGATTCAAACTGCTTACCTGCAAACTATCAATATCCATTTCTCCATTTGTTGCCGCAAAAGCATTTAGTGGGGTTAATGTAGTTGCAGTAATAGCAGCTGCCAGTAAAACAGCCAGCAAACGTCTGCTTTTTTTCACTGTTTCTCTTCCTCCTTTGTAATAACATCACTGCCACTCTTTCTCTTGAGTGATAGATAAAATGAAATAATGATGTAAATAAAAAAGGAGGCTGTAAAAATGGAAATTTCCTTTCTAATATGTAACAGCATCCTCCCTTGTATCATCGTGAATAATCATAACACTTTGAGTCTTTAAAGTCAATAAAAAAACCGCTATTTTTCACAATTATTATAATAATGAGATGATTTTTATGGAATATTAAACAAAACACGATTACACTTATTGGTGATAGTGCCAAGATATTGCAGTTGTCAACTATAAAAAGCTTTTTATCCCCAATACATACTATATTTTTAAAATAAAACGTTTATTTTTCAATTGTATTTTTGTATATAATATAGTACTATCATAGTCTATCGCTTTTCTATTGGGGTTATCAAAACATTTGTAATTTGGTGTTATACATATAAAAAATCAGCACTAACGCTCAAAGTCAGTGCTGATCAATAGCTTTTTATTCCGTTGCGCCATCAGTAGAAGCCGCGGTATTTGCATCAAGGTAGCTTCTTAAGTCTGGTATTTCTAGCTGAACTTCATCCCCATATTGTTCAATACTGTAGCTTACCCGATATTCCGCATGTAACGTTTCCCCTTCTGCAGTCATGTCAGTTTCCAATTCATAACGGAAAGATTTTGGTTCACCATTTTCTCCTACTGTAACCGTACAAACCAGTGAATCTACATCAAAATCAACCGGTACCTGTTCTGTATCTATATAGGAAATAGATTCCATTAACCATGTTGCGAGATTTACCGCATTTTTTCGATTTAATGTAATTTCATAACTGGTATTTCCTTCATCATTTTTAGTGGATACACTTTTAATATCCTCTGCTTTAAAATCTGTCCCGATTTTACCATAACCAGTCATCTGTTGAAATTGTTCCTGAGTAAGCTCCTGTACAGTGTTCCCTGTACTAGTTCCATCTGCTGAACTAGAACTGCTTCCACTTTCATCAATAACACAATAGTTTGTTCCGTCAGACTCTAAAATCGTGCTAGTAGGTTCTTGAGTAGTGGTACTAAAGGACAAATAACTTTCTACCAACTGTTTTCCATCCTGATTTTTTGTAGTATACCGTGAACTAATTCCCTGCATGGAAGAGTTGTCGTTATATTCAGTTGTTAAAGAACCAAATAGACTAAATACATATCCTGAAGATTCATTAATTGTTTTTGCTGCATCTTGGAATGTTTGATATGCTCCTTGTTTTTCTTCTTCGCTTGTTCCACAGGCAGTACAACACCCTACTAATAATGTACCTGCCAATAATACTGCTAATACTTTTTTAAACATGATTTTTTCCATCCTTTATTTGTGATGATAAAGCATTATAATGCCAAATAAAATAGTTCCCAAATAAGCAATTCAGCTTATAGCTAAAGTCTATTTTTATTAAGGGGTATTTTATTTTTGTAATTTATTATAACATATCAAAACGAGATTGACTATGTTTTTATATGATATTTTTGAATGATTTTTATGACATATTCTATGGATAGAGCCAAAACAATTATATATTTTACACAAAAAATAAGCAAAAATTTTTCTAAGATAAATTTTGTTACTACTTTGATTTATCATTTTTATATCCATTATAAGGAAGAAATGGTCTTTTCACTATATTAAATAATACTCCATTTTATCTAAAATAAAAAAACACCAAAAATTTGCTAATACACAATGATATTATCAAAAATCGTTGGTGTTTTATTAAAATCTGTTTTGTGTTAAAATGAATTTAATACTATAAACCATTTAAATAGAATCAATCTATCCTTATTTTATCTAAAAATACGATTACAATTAAATTATATCATTACGAAAAAAATACTGATAAATAATTAACTGAATTTGATTTTTTATGATATGTATAAAAATGGCTTGAAACTAGGTTTCAAGCCATTTTTGCTATCTTGATTTATGGCTCCATCTGTTTTCCAAAGAATAAAGCAGCGGTAGTAGCCAATTTTAGTAAAGTATCATCCGCTTGATGGCAATGATCATCTTCTAAAAATAAAATACTTCCACTTAAATCTCCATTTGATAAAATAGGAATTCCTATTAAGGCACTCCGACTAACACCGTCTACTGGCTGCATTCCAGTGGACTGGTTTGTTTTTTGGTATGTTTGGCGTTGTGTCAACATTTCTTCCCATTCAGAAGAAATGCGGCGCTCCAAAACTTCTTTTTTCGAAATTCCAGCTGCAGCAATTACCTGTTCGTGGTCACAAATCAGCACAGGAAGCTCTATTGTTTTGTAGAGTACTTCTGCATACTGTGCTGCAGCAATTGAAATTTCTTCCATAGGGGAATATTTTTTAAAAATAATTTCCCCATTTGATCCTGTGTAAATCTCCAATGGTGCACCTTCTCGGATCCGTAAGGTTCTACGGATTTCTTTTGGAATAACAACACGACCTAAGTCATCAATTCTTCTCACAATTCCTGTGGCTTTCATATAATGATTCCTCCATTTAACAGTATTGGTAATTATTCTATATAGTAGATAACTGTAGTGTCTGTTAAAACAAGGAATTTATACGTATGTTTTTATTCTTCTTTTTCAATTTATTTTATTTAATAAAGTAGTTATTAAATATAATAAAAGCTCCTTTAAATTATAAAAACTGGCCTGGATCAATATCCAAGCCAGTTTTTACACACTATGATATTTTAACTATTTTTTCTTACGTAAGGTGAACAATACTGCACCTGCTATCACTGCTGCAACAGCTCCAGCCAGTGGTGTAGTATCCCCTGTTTTCGCTGCGTTTGCTTTTGTTGTAGATTCCTGTCCAGTTTGAGTAGCTGTATCATCAGTGGACGGTGTTGTTTCTTCTGAAACACTTCCATCTACTGCTACTAACTGATCCATTGCAGCTTGTACGTTTGTTACTGCTGCGTCTACTTCTTCCTGGGTTGCGTTTTCATTGTTGTACACATCGTTTGCTTCCGCTACTACCGCTTGTAATGCTGCATAGCTCTCGGCTGTGTATGCGTTTGCGTCCACTTTGCCTGCTTCCGCAAGAACATCTTCTAAAACAGACTTATCTGCTTTGTATCTCAGGTTCAACATTGCGTTTAACAGGTTATCTGCTGATTCGTTAATTTCTGCCTGCATTGCGTCTCCATCATCAAATACAGTTTGTGCTGTTTCCAATGCTGCGGTAAATTCCGCTTTGCCCGCTTCTACATAACGGTCAAGTTCCGCATTGATTCCATTGGCTGCTTCAATCAAAGAAGCTAACGCTGTTTTATCTCCAGCTACAAACCCCAGTTTATGAATTTCGTTCATTAAGGTTTTCCATGCTGCATTTACTTCTTCCTGGGTTGCTGCTGCGTTATTTGCTACTGCCTTGGCATTTTCCAATGCTGCATCAAATGTTTTTTGTACACTTTCAATGGCATTGTCATATTCCCCGCTTGTTTTGGCCTGTTCCGCATAAGCAATCACAGAATTTAAGATACCTTTATCTGCTTTAGAAACAACTATTTCTGTTTGTGTATATGGTGTTAAGGTAACATTTCCAATAATGCCGAAATTATAGGTATTATCAGGTGTTTTGCCAAACATGACATTGGACATATTGCTGGAAACTTCTACGACAATTGTATTTTTCCCAGCAACCAGATATTGACCAATATCGGTATGAAGAGAAATTTGGTTCATTGGCACTTCTGTTCCATTAACGAACAGACGTCCAACGTCAGAAACATCGGTAAAGTCGAGATACGCACCCTGTCCTTGTTCCCATCCTTTTTCCAATTCAAATGAGGTAGTATATTCCGCTACACCTGCTACGTTTTTCAGATTGGAATCAATTTCATACCAAGGTACCAGGCCTGTTTCAGATAAATCATAGGTATCACTCTGAACAATATTTGTATCATGGACGTTTTCCCCTTCTGTCCACTGATTTAATACCATTGTCCAGTTGGTTAAGTCCATTGGATTTTCTGCAGCTTCTGCTGTTACATGAACAGACGTTCCATCATTCAAAACTGCATCCAAATTTCCTCCTTGAGTGGAACGCAATGCCAAACTGTCAGTATCCACATTGTACACTGCATTATCTGCGTTGGTCTGTTGTACTGTATTTTCTAATGTTTTACTGCTCCAACCATCTTTGGCAATGGCAACCATCATTGCGTCCTGGGAATCCAAATCAACATTAATGGTAACCATTCCATTGCTGGAGATAAACTCTGCAATTGGTGTAATTTCACCGCTCCACGGATCAAGTAAATAAGGAGTTCCTTCTCCTTTTAAGGTTACAGTTTCAGCTAATTCATTCTCATCATCATTATACATAAAGTATAATTCCGCATCCTCTGTGGTGCGATGGTTATAATACATGTTAGAAGGTGTTTCCGGCTGAGCATCCGGTGAAACTTCCAGTTGAGAAAGCGCAGTAACTAATTCCGCACGGTCTGCAACTGTTTTTACATTATCAAGACCTTTTAATTCATCCATATATGCAACCAGTTGTGCGTCAGCATCCGCAAGTAGTTCGGAGGAACCTACATTTTCGTTACTTCCTGGATAAGAATTTACTTTGCTTGGCGCTTCCCCTACAATGACAACTGGCAATCCTGCTTTTGCGTAATTTAGGATTTTTTCTGCAACATCCAATGACATTTCAGGTACAGTGCCATCCCCCATTGGCTCAATTACTAACGCTTTATAGGATGGGCCATCTGCTGCAAGAACTGCTTTACCATCTTCAGTTCCAACAACAGCATTGTCCATATTCAAAATTGCTTGGGTCACATAGTCATAGGTATAACCAGCCTGTTCAATTGGTGTAATATCGGATTGGATATTCCCTTTTCCATACATACAGCGGTATACTGCCAAGTCAACATCGCCTTGTCCCTGTTGCAGTACCATTTGAGTACGAGAAAGTGCATCTGTCATAATATCTACATTTTCCCACATTGGAGTTTTATCGTCCCATTCGTTACCATAACTTAAAGCGGACATTGCAGAATATCCTGGCCAAGTCACTTGGACTGGGAAAAACATATTTTCTGTATCGGTAAATTTATAGGTAGAACCATGGAATACCACCTTATTTACACCAGCTGAGAAAAGCCGATAAGCATAGTGCATAAATCCTAAATGACGGTTATCGCTTCCGCTCTGCAATTGAGTATCCGTCCAGGTTTCACGCCAAGAGTCGTTTCCAATCTCCGCTGCTTCTGCGGAAAAGATTTTATCCCCTCTCATGTTTGGTACGGCACTAAGCTGGCGATAAGAATCTGGATTGGTTCCACTCAACGCATAAGATTCTACTTCTACAATATCGGTATAAAGTGCTGGATCAGTCAATTCAAATGGACTACTCCCCTTACTGCTGTATGCCTGATAGCGCAAAGTCATGTTGTGAGAATCCGCCCATTCATTGAAGACGCCCATATGGTTTTCCGCCAAAAGTTCTGTCATAGTAGTATAAAGGTCATCCCGTACACGGTCTCCAATTTCACTAAAATTACTGTTGATCGCAGGTAAATATGGGGTTAAATCATAACCACGTCGGGCTTGGAATTCTTCTAGCATTTTTGGTGTCCACAAATTGCTCTTTAATTCAAAGGAATCACCAAATAAGCTTCCAGCATTTTCTTCATAAAGGCGTTTCAATTCTGGATCGCTGTTCATTGCGTTTTCCCAGTTTTGTGTAACAGCACGGGTAGCATCTGCACTCATGTGGTCGATTACATATTGTTCTACCCCAAACCCAACTGTATGGTTAGCAGACTGGCGATAAAAATAGAATACAGTCCAATCCCCTTCAGAAGGAGCTGTCCAAGACATTTTACCAGTTTCCTGGTTAAAATCTATTTCCTGATTTCCATCCAATAAATTTAATGCTGTAGAAGAATCGTAACTTCCATCCGCTAATTTCTTCGCTGCTGTCACCGCAATCAGTTCATAATCGCGGTTTTGATCTAAATTCTTTGGAAATACATAGCTTTCTGTCGTATAAATCATTGCATCGGCAGTAGCAGTAAAATCAGCACTTGCATTCAGTAATAACTGTTCTGCACGGATATCGTCTACATCTGTAATTTCTGGGGTAGCGATTGGCCACATCTGCCCAATGGTACAGTCAATCTGTACGCCGTAATCTAATCCAGCCTGTAAAATCCACTTCATTGTCTGGTTCCATGTTTCATCATTGATTGAACAATTCTTTGCAAGTTCCAAACATTGTAATTCTACGCCAGAATAACCCCCATCTGCAAATTCCTTTACTTCCCTGCGAATTTCCTCTTCGTTCATACGTCCTGGTGCAATCCACCACCGCATAAATGGTTTCGCATCCTTATCCGGGGAAAGGAATTCCTGCTCAAAAGCAGTTAAATTATTTGTTTCCCCTGTAAATGTTGCAGCGTTTACAACAGCTCCTTGGGATAGAACCATAACAGCTGCCAACAAAGCCGCTGCGTAGCGTTTTGTTTTTTTCATTCCATTGTTCTCCTTTCAATACAGGTATTATTGGCAATCATGCCTGCTATACCTAAAATAACCTACTACCCATTTCCCTCTCTGAAATGGTTTCAATTACACAAAAATAGCATCAATAATATTTCATATCAAGTTACCGAATCTCTTTTTCTGTGTTATAATAATTGTAGCAGAACATCTATTTTGGAAACAAGAGAATAGACAACACGAAAATAGGGAATAAGAATACCAACTATGTGTAATATAGTAAATTAAGAAGGAAAGTTTTTATGTATATTGACCATTTAATTGCATCAGAACGAGAAAAAGTACTCCATTTAAGTTTTAGCGATTCTGTTATAAAAAAGCATAGACAGCAACTGAATGAATATGGATTTTTTACGGTATCCATTGAAAATGAGCAAAATCCCATGAACAATGGGTTATCCATTATTCTGCATGGTCCTCCTATCAAAACAAAACATTCTCCAGTATTCCATAACCATGATTACTACGAAATGGTTTATGTTTACCGTGGAGGATGCGTCAATACCTTCCGTGACCATGAAGTTATTCTGTCACAAGGAGACATCCTTCTATTAAACCCTAATGTATTACATTGTTTACATACTTTACATGAGCAGGATTGTGTCTTTAATATTATGCTTAGCCGTTCCCTTTTTGAAGAATCAATGTTGCTTCTTTTATCAGATAATAAATTATTCAGTAATTTTATTGTCAGCTATATGTATCAAATCAATACCAGCCAGGAATTTTTATATTTTCCCGCTCAACAAGATGGCCAAGTGGATGATATTGTAACAAATTTAATCTATGAAGTCCGTGAACGTTCCTCTTCTGGGAATGGAAATGTAATACAATATCTTCTTGCTGTATTGTTTACCCTATTGGCAAGAATACATGCGGAAGAAAATAATATCAATGCGGAAACGCAGCCTAAAATAGCATCATTACTGGATATTATTAGCTATATCAATCAAAATAGCAACACTGTCAACTTATCTGTTTTAGAGGAAAGATTTTCCTATTCCTCCGGTTATATTTCCAGGATGATTAAGCAACATTGCGGACAAAGCTTTACACAGCTAGTCCAGAATGCTAAACTCCAACACGCCCGGGAAATCCTCAAAACTACGGATACTAGCATTGTAGAGGTGGCGGAAGAATCCGGTTTCCAAGATAGCCAATATTTTTCTAAGTTATTTAAAGAAAAATTTGGCTTAACCCCAAGGCAATACCGGAAGATGTGTCAAGAATCTATCGTTTCATCTTTCTAAGCAGCTTATGATTCTAAATAGGCTGCTATTTCTCTATTATTTTAAGTTACTTTCCTATTTTATATGACAAATTATTTCAATTATCTAAGATACAATAGAATGCGTTGTTTGATTCAGCAACAATATAATGTTATAAAAATAACAATCTTTTTCTTTCATTTTTTAGTCTGAATTGCTAAATAACATCCATCTATTTACATAATATTCATAATTTTATAGTATACTAAACCTAACTTAATCGATTCGCAGGAGGGGAATAATGAGCTATTTAACGGATGAAGTGAAAAAAAACCGCAAATATCTTGATCTTTTGTCCAAAGAATATCCAACAATTCAAAGTGTTTGTACCGAGATCATCAATCTGCGTGCTATCATCAATCTACCAAAAGGTACCGAGCATTTTATGAGTGATTTACATGGGGAACATGAAGCATTTAAGCATATTTTAAATAATTGTTCTGGTGTAATACGCGAAAAAGTAGATATGTTATATGGCGATACTTTGGACGAAGAAACCCGGTCCGAAATTTGTACTTTAATCTATTATCCTGAACAAAAGTTGCAAATGATTAAAAAAGAAAAAGCCAATACTGACAATTGGTATATGATTACATTGCAGCGTTTACTAAAAATTTGTAAAAAAGTAGCATCAAAATACACACGTTCTAAAGTGCGTAAAGCAATGCCGAAAGAGTTCCAATATATTATTGATGAACTTCTTCATGCGGAATATGGCGAAGAAAGCCAAACCATGTATTATACCAAAATTATGGATACCATTATCAATTTACATAATGCGGATGCGTTTATTATTGCGCTATCTTCCTTAATTAAGCGCTTGGCAGTAGACCGCTTACATATTGTAGGGGATATCTTTGACCGTGGTCCCCGCCCTGACCTGATTATGGACATGTTAATGGACCACCACTCTGTGGATATCCAATGGGGTAATCATGATATTTTATGGATGGGGGCAGCAGCAGGAAGTTCTGCCTGTATCGCAACCGTAATCAACAACTGTGCTGCGTTCAATCGTTTAGAAGTATTAGAGCAGGGGTATGGGATTAATCTGCGACCATTAGCATTGTTTGCGGAAAATCACTATTTAAACTGTGAGAACTTTGCCCCCCGTGCAATCCGTTCTGAACATACTGCACAAAAGGATTTAAAGCTAGTTGCTAAAATGCATAAGGCAATTGCGATTATTTTATTTAAATTAGAGGGAGCTGTCATTAAACGCCATCCAGAATATGATATGGAAAATCGTTTGCTTCTGGATAAAATTGATTTCTCAAAAGGTACTGTTACCATTGAGGGAAAATCCTATCCTATGAATGACACCTTCTTCCCTACGATTAATGAGGCTGACCCTTACGCTTTAACATCAGAAGAAAAAGAATTAATGAAAGACCTAAAGCAGTCTTTTCGGGAAAGTACTCATCTAAACGAACACGTGCGCTTTTTATATTCCCATGGGAGCATCTATTCCTGTTTCAACCAAAATTTATTGTTTCATGGCTGTTTGCCTATGGAAGAAAATGGTGATTTCATGGAAGTAAACGTCAACGGCACTGTGGCAAAAGGAAAAGCCCTGATGGACTTAGCAGATTCTACTGCACGCCAGGCATATTTCCACATGGAAGAAACCAAATATAAACGCTCTTGTTGTGATTTTATGTGGTATTTATGGTGTGGAAAACGCTCTCCATTATTTGGACGTTCTAAAATGACTACCTTTGAACGCCTGTTTATTGAAGATAAATCCACTTGGACAGAAGCAAAAAATCCCTATTATGTGGTAAGCAAACAAGAGGAATTCGCTGTTAAAATTATCCGTGAATTTGGCTTAAACGAACGGGTATCCCATATTATCAACGGACATGTCCCTGTCAAAGCGATTGATGGGGAAAATCCAATCCGTGCAAATGGCCGCTTGATTGTAATTGATGGTGGTTTTTGTCGGGCATACCAGCCAACAACTGGGATTGCGGGATATACACTGATTTACAATTCCTATGGAATGCGGCTTATGTCCCATCAGCCTTTTGAAAGCGTAGATAAAGCAATTAAAAATAACCTGGACATTCAATCCAACTCTACAGTTTTTGAAACAATCAAAGAACGCATGAAGGTAATGGATACAGATATTGGTACCGAGTTAAGCGATAAAATATACGATTTATCCCTGTTACTCAATGCTTATCGAGACGGTTTGATTAAACAAAAGACAAATGAAGGGCATTATTAATTTGTTGTTTTGTTTTAAACTACTACAAGAGGTATCTAATTGAAAAACCAATACCAAAAAGAACGCCAAAGGAAACTGACAAAATCTGAACAACAACGAAAAGAAAAATTTCAAGTAGTAAAAGAAGAGTTGGAGTCCAACGGTTATGTTTCTCATAACCTAACAATCGGGCTGGTTTATGCTAATGTTATGGCAATAGTATTAGGGATGCCTATCGCTTTATTATTAACAGCCTGGTTTTTCATAAAACATCCAGTCAGTTCCATTCTATTACAAATTGATAAGGCGTTTTTGGCATTTGTTTTGTTAGTTCTGTTAATTGTCATCCATGAGCTTATTCATGGAATTTTCTGGGGTATATTTGCAAAAAATCATTGGAAATCCATATCATTTGGTTTTATCCTCCAATACCTAACTCCTTACTGTTCTTGTAGCCAACCACTGAATAAAGTAGAATATATCATTGGAGCTATAATGCCTACCATACTTTTAGGAATTTTTCCTTCCATTATTTCAATTTTCATAGGCTCTGCTTTAACATTTATCATTGGTATTGTGATGATATTTGCTGGCGGAGGAGATTTAGCTATTATTTTTAAATTATTGCGCTTTCAGAATAGAGCTGAGGATATCCTTTACCTGGATCATCCATATCAGGCCGGCTTAGTAGCATTTACAAAATAAAAAACAATTAAACTATTTTAAAATACGTTCTTTTTATAAAAAGAAAAAATTGCTAAAAAAAGCAAAACGGAAAATAAAATCCGTTTTGCTTTTTTCCTTATTTTATAAATAATATAAAAAATTTAATATCTTGCTAACTAGACAGCTAATCCACAAAAAGTATCTCCTGAAAGATTTTTCTATAGTATAGCCCTTTCCTTATAGCATTCAATAGAAGCCTATCAAATCAGTTTAGCTTTATTTTTAATTTCTTGAATACTTACCAAAAAACAACCCTCGTATAAGTAAAAAGATACCAGTAATTACAATAAGAAGAGGAACCCCCATTAATATTCCCATTACACGAAATGCTTCTGGGATGGAAAATGAGCCTGTAGCCATATAAAGGAACCCCACCCCTCCGGCACCAAAAGCCAAACCAAGCACAACCTCAATCCAATTGATGTTTCCTATCTTGATATGCCCTTGAATCACCAAAAAAGCGAAGATAAAAAACAATGGAACTACAGTAAAGATCACTCCAACACCAATCATGATACTATTGCTATTTGTCCCTTTAACAACAGCTTCTTCTGGATCATTGGGGTTGTACAAAATCTTCTTGGTACTTCCCTGATTAGGAAGATTCCCTACACCATAATCCGTAGAAACGGTGTATTCTTTTCCATCAACGGTATAGGAATAGGTCAATTGATATGAATTTTGATTGTATATCCTAAAGGTATGTTTACGGACAGGCTTGTATTTGTCAGTAGTATAGACACGATAGTTTGCATAATAGCCTACCGTTTCCTTATAGTTTTTTGTCCTATTATTCCATTCAACTGACCCTTTCACACCAAAAAACAGAAAGAAAACACCGGCTATTAGGCTTATTGCTACTAATACAGAGGTTATAATTTTCTTTACCATTCTTTCTCACATCCCCATTTTAATATACACGGATACTATCTGTTAGTTTTCCTTTAAAATCAATCCAACTGGGCAATGGTCGCTTCCCATAATATCAGAATAAATAACTGCATCTTCTATCCGTTCCTTTAATTCCTCCGAAGCCAGAAAATAATCAATTCTCCATCCCGCGTTTTTTGCCCTAGCTTGGAACATATAGGACCACCAGGAGTATGCCCCTTCCTTATCTGGGTACAGATAACGGAATGTATCAATAAAACCGCTATTTAACAGTTGGCTCATCTTTCCCCGCTCTTCATCTGTAAACCCTGCATTCCCACGGTTTGTTTTAAAGTTTTTCAAGTCAATTTCCTGATGTGCTACATTCATATCACCGCACACGATAACTGGTTTTTTCGATTTCAACTGTAGCAAATAATCGCGGAAAGCATCCTCCCAACTCATACGGTAATCCAAACGGGTCAGTTCTCTTTGCGCATTTGGCGTATACACAGTAACCAAATAAAAGCCCGGATATTCCGCAGTAATAGCACGTCCTTCTCCTGTGTGCTCTTCTATCCCAATATCATAACTCACTGACAAGGGTTCCTCTTTGCTGAACAACGCAGTGCCAGAATAGCCCTTTTTTACCGCACTGTTCCAATATTGGTGGTATCCCTCAAACGGATAATCTGTTTGTCCGGGCTGCATTTTTGTTTCCTGAACACAAAAAACATCCGCATCCTGTTCACGAAAAAATGTATCAAATCCTTTATTTAAGCAGGCACGTAACCCATTTACATTCCAAGAAATTAGTTTCATCTCATTACCCTCCATAAGGTTGATATTTTTGAATAATAGCGGAAGCAATGCGGATTCCATCCACAGCCGCACTCATAATTCCACCAGCATATCCAGCACCTTCTCCACAGGGATATAAACCCGATTTTCCCACAGCGCAAAAATCCTCTCCTCGAGTAATTCGTACTGGAGAACTTGTCCTGGTTTCTGGACCAGTTAATACAGCATCACTTGCATCAAAGCCTGGAATCTTCCTTCCAAACCTCTCTAGTCCTTCCCGCATCATTTGGGTGACGATATTGGGAAATAACCGGTCAAAATCCACTGGATTCACGCCCAGAGCATAAGAAGGATGTACCCGCTTTTCCTGTAACCCTACACGGTGATTTAAAAATTCTCCTACTGTAGCTGCTGGAGCCCGATAATCTTTTCCACCAAGCTGGAACGCCTGTTGTTCCAACCGTTGTTGGAACTTTATCCCATCCAATGGGGAGGAACCGAAATCCTCTGGTCCTACTCCCACAACCAAAGCGGAATTGGCGTTTTTCTGATCCCGTGCAAACTCACTCATCCCATTGGTCACCACAGTCCCTTCACAGGAACTGGAAGGAACTACCATACCACCGGGACACATGCAAAAGGTATATACCCCCCTACCATTCTTCCGATAAGAAAGCTGATATTCCCCTTTCGGTAATAAAGGATGACCAGCATACTTTCCATACAGCCCTTTATCAATTTCCGATTGCAGATGCTCAATACGCGCTCCAACCGAAAAAGCTTTTGGTTCCAAATAAACGCCAGATTCCAACAACATAGAGAAAGTATCCCGTGCACTGTGTCCTATTGCTAAAATCAATATAGAGGCTGGTATTTCTTCCCCATTTACCCGAATGGATTTTAACTGGTTATTTTGAAAAGTAACCCCTTCTAACTGGGAACAAAACCGAATCTCCCCTCCCAGGGACTGAATTTCTTCTCGGATCGATTTAACTACCTGTCGAAGTTTATCTGTACCAATATGTGGTTTTGCCTTTTTTAAAATTTCCTCTGGTGCTCCATGATTCACAAAATCTTTCAATACAAGGTCACAAAAAGGGTCAGAAATACGGGTTGTTAATTTTCCATCAGAAAAAGTGCCTGCTCCACCTTCTCCAAATTGTACATTCGCCTTTGAGTCAAAAACTCCTTGTTTCCAAAACCGGTTTACCCCTATTACCCGTTGATCCACATCGGTACCACGTTCTAACACAATTGGGTGGTATCCCTGTCGGGCTAAGGTTAAGGCAGCAAACATTCCAGCTGGCCCAAACCCCGCAATTACGATGGGGGATTCTAATTTTTCTAATCCAGGTGTAAAACAAATGCTACGTTTTTCCCGATAAACAACCGAAGAGTCGGAAGCTGCCTGCACAGCTTCTAACTCTCCTTCTGTTAATTCAACACATACTGTATTCACAAGGGTAATCTGGTTCTGGCGCCTTGCATCTAAAGATACCTTATTTACATAGGCTTCTTTGACAAGGTTATGGGAAATTTTTAATTTTTTAATTGCTTTCCGGATTGCCTGTTCTTCTGTTTGATCTAAGCCAATCCGGATTCCAGATACAACAATCGGCATTTTGTCCTCCCTTAGCTTATGGATTTTTTTGTGCTACAACAATACAGTCATAGCTGCCTACTACCCAAACATTTTCTTTGGAAACTACCTCAATGGTTACTTGAACTGTTTGGGAACCTTCTTTAATGGGTTGACTGGTATAATCCACGGTTGCCACTAAATCATTTGGCATTAATGTTCCAATTACCGATTGGTCTCCCACAATCTTTACGTTTTGGATGCTGGAATTTTGCACTGTAATGGTATACCCCGAAGGGATATTGCTTTGACGGATATCCGTTACATCAAGTAATTTGGAGCTCCAGTTAGTATCCGTAAATGTAACCGTTACTTGGGTTACGTTACTGATATTTTTAAATCCAGACGGGACAGAAATATTAAACTGAAATGTCTTTCCAACATCCAATTCCCGAATATCAATGTAACCTAAATTAATTTCTGATATGTTTTGCACAGCATCTTCTGAGCCTGCAATATTAATCTGATTAACCGACATTGAATATTCTAATTTACTGGTGTCTAAGTTTGCTGGAACATTTTTGTATTTAAATGTTAAAGGAACTGTAGCTTGTTTGTAGACCGGAATTACAACTTCAAAAGTCTCACGATCAAAGGTAAACCAGCTGTTATCCAATTGGTTTCCATCCACATCATATAACAACAACGTTCCCTTTTTTGTTGTAGTCTGGGTTAAAGTTTCACTGGCATCTGTCATAATAATGCCATGGTCTAGCCGGTCAATATACTGCTCTGGACCTTTTACTTCCAACTTATCTGGTGTTGGCACAGGATTTTCTAAAATAAAGTCATCTTCCACTTTAATATTAGGTGCCTGTGCTGTTAACGTAATGGTTTTACTGGATACTTTATCAAAAGTAACATTAACAGTAGAAGGGGAAATATTTGCTACTTGGAACTCGGAACTGTTCTCTTTCGAAGAAGCACGCAGTTCTAAAGTATAGCTTCCAGCTCCTTGTATTGATACTGCGGAAAATTCCACCTTAAAATCCGCTTGGGTCAATTTACTCACCTGATAACGTTTCCCCTCTACTGTAATAGAAACATTAGCAGGCTCTATCTTAATTACTTCTAAACCCAGTTTATCTGCTTGTGTATCAGCTAAATCATACGTCACAGGAATATCACGGATTACCTTTTTTTGCATTGGATCCAGTTGGATTACAACAACTAGCCACGCAATCACAGCAATTAAAATGGAAAACACCATAGTAAACCGTTTATTTTCAATCAATCGTCCAAAAGAGAATTTTTTCATTGCTTCTTTTCCCTCCTGGTTCTGGATTTTTTATGTTCTACAGGTTGTTCTGGAATTATCCTGCTTGTTAAATAGTCCACTAATTGTTCTTTGGTTAAGTGGCGGATAATCTCACCATTTTCCGCAACAGAAATCGCTCCTGTTTCTTCTGAAACAACCAGAATAACAGCATCGGAATTTTCACTCATCCCAATCGCAGCACGATGACGGGACCCCAGTTCCCTTGCAATTAATTCTTCTTTTTCCGGCTTGGGCAAAAAGCAGGAAGCCGCTAAAATCCTGGCATCCCGAATAATCATTGCCCCATCATGCAATGGGGAATTTTTAAAGAAGATATTACCAATTAATTCTTCACTAATATCTGCATTAATTTCCACACCAGTTGCAATCTGTTCCCCTAATTTACTTTGCCGTTCAAATACAATTAAAGCTCCTGTTTTGGTTTTGGATAGGGATTCTGCAGCGGAAGCAATCGTATTGATCGCTTTCTCCCAACGACGAATATTCTGTTCCTCTTCAGATTTCCCACTAAACAGGTTACTTAGCCTACGTCCGCTTACCTTTGTCCGGCCAACCCGTTCCAACGCACGCCGAAGTTCTGGTTGAAATAGTACCACAATCGCAACCAAACCAAAATTAAAGATATAGTTTAATAAAATATTAATCGTTTTTAAATCTAAAAGATTAGAAACTACCAATACAACACACAGCAATAAAATCCCTTTTAACAGCTGTGCCGCACGGGTTTCCTTTACCAATTGGATACCTTTATAAACCAAAAATGCTACTAATAGAATATCCAGCAAATCATTGATGCGAAAAGAGGCTATTACACCTCCAATTACTTCACCCACTGCACTAAAAAACTGTGCAACAGACTGTAAAAACTGCATACAGCAAAGTCCTTTCCCTCTGAATTATCTATACCTATTCTATTGTACCATACAATGGGTGAATTTCAAGCAATGGAGGTGATTTTTTTCATTATAGAAACAGTATTTTTATGAAAATGAAAATTATATTTTACAAAACAGAATACGTATAAAAATTATAACTATATGATCGTTTTATTAGTTGGTGATGTTTTCTATGATTCAATTGTATTTTTTCCAGTATCCGCATAAATACAATAAAAAAACAGGGAGATATCCCCTGTTTTTTTATTTTGATATTTTTTGCATCGTTGACAGAAACTTTTGGATCTCTTCCCTCTTATTAAAAACGGAAACCGATAACCTTACTCCTCCAATTTCTTCAGTCCCTAGAGCTTGATGAATCAGCGGAGCGCAGTGTAAACCACCTCTTAAAGCAAACCCTGCGTCATTTAATTGATCCACGACTTCCATCGAGGTTCTTCCTTTTACATTAAAAATAAATACAGGGAGATAGCTTCCTTCTGCACAATCAGGGGTATATAACTGAATATTCCGCATCCCTTTTAACCCCAAAAATGCCATTCTGCATAAAGAAATTTCATGTTGATAAATCCGTCGCAATCCTTTTTGCTTTAAAAATTGAATTCCTGCTCCCAATCCACAAATTCCAGCTGTATTTACAGTTCCGGATTCCATTCGTTCTGGATAAAATTCCGGCTGTTCCATACGAAAAGAATTAGTACCAGTCCCACCTTCCATAATTGTTTCTAATAAGATTTTATTTCCCAATACCAATAGACCTGTTCCAGACGGCCCATATAAACCTTTGTGGCCAGCAGTACAAAAAAGGTCAATCCCCATATTGCGCACTTGAACTGGTAATACCCCTGCGGATTGAGCCCCATCAACTGCAAATAAAATGTTATGTTCTTTGCATAGTTTCGCAATCCGTTCAATGGGCAAACGCTGTCCTGTCACATTAGAACCATGGGTACAAATAATCAATTTTGTATCTGACCGGATTGCTTTTTTTATCATAGCTAAAATCGTCTCTTCGCTTTGATTATAAACATCCACAATGGTATAAGAAACGTTATTGTGTTTTGCGAGGGAAGCAATTGGGCGCAGAACAGAATTGTGTTCTAGATTGGTCGTAATCACATGGCCACCATTTAGCAGAATCCCCTTAATCGCAAAATTCAATGCTTGAGTACAATTACAGGTAAAAATTACGTTCTCCACCTCAGCATCAAAAAAATCCGCTGCTAAGTTACGCACTTGGTAGACTTTTTCAGCGGTACGCATGGAAATTGAATGCCCGCTTCTGCCGGGGTTTCCTCCATAACGCAACATTCCTTGTTGTACCGCTTGAATTACCTGATTTGGTTTTGGATAGGTTGTTGCCGCATTATCAAAATATATCATAAACAATCCCCCTCTTTTCTCTATTCCTATGTAGTTCTTCTTTTCGTTATAACTCACAATAGAAAAAAGGCCGTTGCCTTTTGAAACAACGGCCCGGCATTAATCCAACAATTCAAATCCCGCTTGCTGTAGTAAAGAAGCCGCCTGCCCGCCATCTTGGTTCACACGTAGGCTATAACCACAGCCACGTTTTCGCAAGCTTTTTGGCGTCTTAATTACAGTTGATTGAATACCGTATTGTGCAAGATAGGATTTTGCTTTGTTGGCATAGGTGATCGAGGGTAAAGATATTAATTGACTTGGCATTCGTTTCACCTTCCTATCTCTCTCTATTTTATGCATAATTAAAAAAAAGGTGACGAATCCAAATTAGAAATTATAGTAAAACAATTTTTTATTTTAATCTATACTTTTATTCGGGTAACGAACTATTAAATTTACCCTGCTAAACGATTAGAGTTTTTTCATTATTCTTAGACCATAATTTCTAATTAGCCTAAAAGATTAAATGATCATTGAAAGATATAAGGAAAATTTTCTCTACTTACATTTATTGTCCTATTATCCTGAAAAAAGTCTCCAAAAAACACATTTTCATTTTATTCTTGATAGTATTGCTTTTTTAAATCATTTCCTTTACTCAAAATTTGATGTGGAAGTTTTTTATCAGATAGCTCTCTCTTGGTAAAACAGGAAGTTCCCATGACATTCATAACCATTAATTTAACCGACGGATTGATTTGTCCTTATTGTGTCCTATTATCGGCCAACCTATCAAGGATCCTCTGAACGTTATTCCTCTTGCATCACTTGCCTTACAGCACGTAAACGATAAACCACCGTTCTAACAGCAACTTTCTGTTATCACAAGACTATCATTATCGGCTTGCTTCAATCGATATTGGTCACGAAAGCTTTTTTACAAGATACCCAACAGAGCCAATGGTTTTCCCTAATCAATAAAAAAGTTCTGGTAGAAGCATTTCCACCAGAACTTTTAATAAAAGGAGTATTCAATCTATTATTTTATTTATTTTTTCTTTTTTTCAATACCACTGCACAACCAGCTGCAACCAAAGCAACTGTTACGCCAGCCATAGCGGTAACATCACCAGTTTGTGGAGAAGTTTCACTGGAAGTAGAAGAGTTGGAAGAGGTTGTATCAGAAGGGGTAGAGGATGGGGTTTCAGAAGGAGTAGTTGGTTGTTCTGGAACGCCGCCAACACGGTCAACAGAGTAATTTGGCATCACATTGTTTTCCAAAACAGATGGCACAAATTCACCTTCGCCACCTTCCGCAATAAATTGTTCCAATTCAGTTACAATACTAAACGCAACTGCATAAGTATCTTGTGCAATCAATTTTCCAAGTTCAGTTGCTTTTTCCTGTGCCAATGTAGGGTCAATTTCATACAGTTTTGTCATATCTGCATCCACTTGTTCCTGCTGCTCAATCAAAGCTGCCTGATATTGGTCTAAATATTTATGAATATTTTTTCCGTATAATTCCCTATCATCTTCTGCCAGATCATTTAATTTATTAAATACCCAATACATAGAATCTGTCGTGTATTCCAGATCCTCTGGATGATAACCTTCCCAAGTTTCTGTAATCATACCGCCATAGTAAGGGAGATACAGAGAAAATTCTGCACGGGACATTGCCAGCCATTCAACACCTACAATACCACTGTACATACCATCACGCATTTCTAATACATGGCATTCTGCTTGACGATCATTTCCGATTGCTTTAATAGAAGAATCCATATTAGAATCGTATTTTGTTCCTTCACCGCGGTATCCTAAATATTTCATTACTTCTTGGGTAGATAGTTTATGGTCAGGTTCAAAGAACAAGTCAAATGAACCGCCTTCAGCAGATTCAATATCTAAACTATTCCCTTTTTCTACGTTCATATAATAAGTTCCCTGCCATAAACGTGTTAAATTACTTCTGCTAGCAGTGGATGGTCCATAGGTTTTAGCAACATGGATTTGTCCATCTACAGTTTGTAAAAATCCATTTTCTTCTGCCAAACTTACTAAGCCATCAGAAACAATTACATTCTCTGTATCTGTTACATCAATAGTACCCAACATCATCATATTTGGGAATACAGCAACTTTATCTTCTGGCATTTTAACTGCTGCATATTGGTGCCCAGATACAATTTCCATGTACCAAGCTTCATTTGGATCACTAAACATCATGGTATTGCATTCACCAGCCCCATGCTCAGCTACAATTTTACCCAGCAGTTCAACAGCTTCCCGAGCGGTTGTTGCTTGTCCCAAAATAACACTGGTCATAGAAACTTCACGAATACCGCCTTTTCTAACCAGTGGGTCCACTTTTGCAGCATCTCCATTATAACTAGTAGAAACAGTGGCAGTCATGGCAACGTCTTTTTCGTTGATACCCACCTCAGCAAATGCTTCATCACCATCTCCTTCCAAAGGGGAATCCTTTGCCAAAGAATAACGATAAGTATGTGCTGGATATTCTATAGAAAAACCATAACCATCTGTAAACATATCTCCAGCTTGATGATCTTCTGCTGGATGTACGGTAAAGATTTTATTGTGGTTTTTCGCAATATCCTCAGAACGTCCAATGAAAGAGGAACCATTTTGCGATACTCCTTTTCCTACATAAACGCCCATACAAGCGGAAGCACTAATACTGCTTCCCAATGCGATTGCACCGGACAAAGCCAATGCAACAATTACTTTTGTCCATTTTAATTTCATTTTTATTTCTTCCTTCTTACTTAAAATTATTCATAAAATGAATATTTATTCATTTGTGTTGTATATATTATAAGTTAAATAAATTAAAATGTCAATAAAAATGGAAATAAAATTGGATTTTATTAGCAATTTTGTAGTGATATATAAATAAAATATTTATAAAACAAAAAAAAATAAACAATTTTTCTAAATTGATTTCATATTGAACAGCTAAATTCTGATTGAATATGATGTATATTCATCCTTTATTAAGATTTCTTCTATTGTATAAAAACAAATCTTATTTAAAGACAATCTTTTATACTGACATATAATCTATTTTTTAACGAACGCAAAAATGCCCGTGAAAGAAAACTTTCACAGGCATTTTAAAACGATAATAGGAGACCTAAAAAATTAGCCTAATCTTTCTTTTAAAGCTTTCAATTGGTTAGACAATTCTTCTGGCAGTCTATCACCAAACTGTTGATAGAATTCTTCGATGCCAGCAGCTTCTTCTCTCCACAGATCTTTATCAACATCCAGCAGACCTTTCACGGTATCCAAATCGATATCCAAGCCTTCGATATTGATATCTTCTGGTTTTGGTTCATAACCGATTGGAGTTTCAACAGCATCAACTTTATTTTCGCAGCGGTCTAAGATCCACATCAGGACACGCATGTTGTCACCAAATCCAGGCCAAATGAAGTGACCTTCATCGTCTGTTCTGAACCAGTTAACATTGAAGATTTTAGGAGCTTTATCGCCCAATTTTTCGCCCATTTCGATCCAGTGAGCAAAGTAGTCACCCATATGGTAACCGCAGAATGGACGCATAGCCATTGGGTCACGACGAACAACACCAACTGCACCAGTAGCAGCAGCAGTTGTTTCAGAAGCCATCGTAGAACCTACAAATACACCATGGTTCCAGTCAAAAGATTGGTATACCAGTGGAGCTGTTTTTGCACGACGTCCACCGAAGATCATAGCAGAAATTGGAACACCCTGTGGATTGTTAAATTCTGGGCTGATGCAAGGACAGTTTACAGCTGGGGCTGTAAATCTGGAGTTTGGATGAGCACCTTTTTCAGTGGATTCTTTTCCATTCCAAGGATTACCTTTCCAGTCAATTGCATTTTCTGGTGGATTTTTATCTAAGCCTTCCCACCAAACAGTGTTGTCATCCATGTTATGAGCAACGTTTGTAAAGATAGTGTTCTTTTTGGTGGATTCCAAAGCATTAAAGTTAGATTTTGCGTTAGTACCAGGAGCAACGCCAAAGAAGCCGTTTTCTGGGTTGATTGCGTACAATCTACCATCTTCGCCTGGTTTTAACCATGCAATATCGTCACCAACTGTCCATACTTTATAGCCAGCTTTTTTGTATACTTCTGGTGGAATCAACATAGCCAGGTTTGTTTTACCACAAGCGGATGGGAATGCAGCGGAGATATATTTTACTTCGCCTTGTGGGTTTTCAATTCCCAAAATCAGCATATGTTCAGCCATCCAGCCTTCGTTCTTACCTTGGTAAGAAGCAATTCTCAATGCAAAACATTTTTTACCCAGCAATACGTTTCCGCCGTAACCAGAGTTAATAGACCAGATAGTATTATCTTCTGGGAAATGAACAATATAACGTTTTTCAGGGTCAATATCTGCTTTAGAGTGCAAACCACGAACAAAGTCATTAGAGGTTTCGCCCAGGTTTTCAAAAGCATCTTTACCCATTCTTGTCATGATATCCATGTTCAATACAACATAGATGGAGTCTGTCAGCTCAACGCCAACTTTAGCCAAAGGAGAACCGATTGGACCCATAGAATAAGGGATAACGTACATAGTACGGCCTTTCATAACACCATCGTACATAGGTGTTAATTTAGCGTACATTTCTTTTGGATCACACCAGTTGTTGATTGGACCAGCATCTTCTTCTTTTCTAGTACAGATGAAGGTTCTATCTTCTACACGAGCAACGTCAGTTGGATCTGTTCTATGCAGGTAACAACCTGGCAATTTCTCCTGATTTAAAGGAATCATTTCTTTTGTCTCGGTAGCTTGTGCTCTCAATTCATTTAATTGAGCTTCACTGCCGTCAATCCAAACAACTTGGTCAGGTTTACAGAGGGCAACCATTTCGTCAACCCATTTTAACACATTTTGGTTATTTGTTAACATATTAGTTCTCCTTTATCTTATAATTTGTATCTTAGTGAAAACACTAATTTTCTACAATTACAATCTTACCATATATCGGAATATTCTGCAACAGTTAAACGTAAAATAAATGTTAATAAAATGCAGGAATTATATTTTATTTATGCAAATATGCTTAAATTTTGATTGATATGGAATGAATTGTAAAAATTTATGAATGTGAAAGGAATCACACTGCAAAAATATTACCAGAATATTGTAATAAAACTAAATTATTAACAGTTAATCTATAATTTATTTCTTATAAAAACGCCTTATCCAATAGTAGTATTCCCAAAATTATTATAATTCATTGCAAAAACCTGGATAAACCACTTTTATCCTTTCATTAAAAAACCCACGGAAAAATTCCGTGGGTTTTGATTTATCAGTAATTATTCAGCTTCGTTGCCGTATAATTCTTGTAATTTTAACAAATGAGCATATTTGTCAGCAGCTTGTTTTTCAGCTTTTGCAAACATAACTTCTGCTTTTTCAGGGTTAGAACGGGACAGAGCACTGTAGCGAACTTCGTTCATAATAAAGTCTCTGTAAGCAGCAGTTGGAGCTTTGCTATCAACTGTCAATGGGTTTTTGCCTTCTGCTTTTGCTTGTGGGTTAAAGCGGAACATATTCCAGTAACCAGCAGCAACAGCATTCTTTTCTTCTGTCTGAGCTTTGCTCATACCGCCTTTAATACCATGGTTAATACATGGAGCATAAGCGATAATCAAAGAAGGACCGTTATAAGCTTCTGCTTCGGAGATTGCTTTTAAGGTCTGGTTGTAATCAGCACCCATAGCAACCTGAGCAACATATACGTAGCCATAGCTCATAGCAATTTGAGCCAGGTCTTTTTTCTTCACTTCTTTACCGCCAGCAGCGAATTGAGCAATCGCACCTGTTGGAGTAGATTTCGAGGACTGACCACCTGTATTGGAGTAAACTTCGGTATCAAATACCATGATGTTTACATCTTCACCAGAAGCCAGAACGTGGTCAACACCGCCGAAGCCAATATCGTAAGCCCAGCCGTCACCACCAAAGATCCACATGGATTTTTTGCCCAAGTAATCTTTGTCTTTCAGGATATCTTCGCCAACATTTGCTTTTTCCAAAGCAGCTACCAATGCGTCTGTTGCAGCAGCGTTATCTTTGGAGTTGTTTTTGGTTGCTAAATAAGCTTCACAAGCAGCTTTTACATCACCGTCAGCAGTTTCAGCCAAAGCTTCTACTTTTTCGATCAAACGGTTTCTCAAAGCTTTTTGAGCCAGGTGCATACCAAAACCAAATTCAGCGTTATCTTCAAACAAGGAGTTTGCCCAAGCAGGACCTTTGCCTTCTTTATTTGTAGTATAAGGAGTTGCTGGGTAAGAACCACCCCAGATGGAAGAACATCCAGTAGCGTTTGCGATGTACATTCTGTCACCAAACAGCTGAGTAACCGCTTTCGCATATGGTGTTTCACCACAACCAGCACATGCGCCGGAGAATTCCAGCAGAGGCTGTTTGAACTGGCTGCCTTTTACAGTTGTTTCTTTAAATTTATCCACAACTTCTTGTTTTGCTGGCAGTTCTTGGCCATAAGCAAAGGTGTTCTGTTGAGCCAGCTGGCTTTCCAGACCGGACATTGTCAGAGCTTTTTCGCCTTTGAAGCCAGGACATACGTTTGCGCAAGAACCACAACCTGTACAGTCTAATACAGATACAGTCATAGCAAATTTATAGCCAGGCATACCTTTCATATCCACTACTTTTGTTCCTTCTGGAGCGTTAGCAGCTTCTTCTTCTGTCATAGCAACAGGACGGATAACAGCGTGTGGACATACATAAGAACAGAAGTTACATTGGATACAGTTATCTGGATTCCAAACAGGAACGTCAACCGCTACACCACGTTTTTCGTAAGCAGCAGAACCCTGTGGAACTGTACCATCTTCACGGCCTTTAAACGCAGATACTGGCAGTTTGTCACCAATCTGACCATTTACTGGTTCCAGGATGTTGTTTACGAAATCAACCAGGTTTTTGTTTTCACCTTCTACAGTATGGGTCAATACTTCACTTTCAGCATTTGCCCATTCAGCTGGTACTTTTACTTCTTTTACAGCGGTAGCGCCTTTGTCAATCGCGTCGTGGTTCATCTTAACGATTTTTTCACCTTTTTTGCCGTAAGAAGCGGTAGCAGCGTCTTTCATATATTTAATAGCATCTTCTTCTGGAATGATATTAGCCAGTTTGAAGAATGCGGACTGGAGAACGGTATTGATACGTCCGCCTAAGCCAATTTCTTTACCAATTGCTACACCGTCGATGGTATAAAATTTGATGTTGTTTTTCGCAATATATGCTTTTACTTGACCTGGCAGGTGTTTTTCCAAACCTTCCATATCCCAGCTACAGTTCAACAGGAAAGTACCGCCTGGTTTAACATCCTGAACGATTTCATATTTGTTCATGTAGGATGGGTTATGGCATGCAACAAAGTCAGCCTGAGAAATCAAATAAGTGGATTTGATTGGCTGTTTACCAAAACGCAGGTGGGAAACAGTAACACCACCGGATTTTTTGGAGTCATATGCAAAGTAAGCCTGAGCATACATATCAGTGTGGTCACCGATAATTTTGATGGAGTTTTTGTTTGCACCAACTGTACCGTCAGCACCCAAGCCCCAGAATTTACAGCTATGTGTACCTTCAGCGGAAGTATCCAGAGGATCGCCTACTGGCAGGGACAAGTAAGTTACATCGTCGTTGATACCGATTGTGAAACGTGGTTTTTCGGTATTTTCGTATACAGCTTTGATTTGTGCTGGTGTTGTATCTTTGGAAGCCAAACCATAACGACCGCCAAATACAGTAACGTTTTCAAATTTTGTGCCTTTCAGAGCAGCAACTACATCCAGGTACAATGGTTCACCAATAGAACCTGGTTCTTTTGTACGGTCTAATACAGAAATTTGTTTTACAGTTTCTGGAATAACATCTAACAAGTATTTGGTGCTGAATGGACGGTACAGGTGAACTTTTACTACACCGTATTTGTTGCCAGCAGCATTTAATACATTGATGGTTTCTTCGATTGTATCACAAACAGAACCCATAGCAACAATAACATGTTCTGCATCTGGAGCACCATAATAGTTGAATGGTTTGTAGTCTGTACCGATTTTTTCGTTTACTTTGTTCATGTATTTTACAACGATATCTGGCAGAGCGTCATAATAGGTGTTGCCAGCTTCAAAGTTCTGGAAGTAAACGTCGGAGTTTTGAGCAGAACCTTTTAATACAGGGTGGTTTGGATTTAAAGCGTTACGACGGAATTCGTCAACCAAATCCATATCCAGCATGTCTTTCAGGTCTTCATAGTCCCACATTTCGATTTTCTGAAGTTCATGAGAGGTTCTAAAACCATCAAAGAAGTTTACAAAAGGAACTTTACCTTCTAAAGCAGCCAGATGGGCAACAGGGGTTAAGTCCATAACTTCCTGTACAGAACCTTCTGCCAACATAGCATAACCAGTTTGACGGCAAGCATATACGTCAGAGTGGTCGCCGAAGATGGACAGAGCGTGAGTAGAAATACAACGTGCGGAAACGTTGATTACGCCTGGCAATTTTTCACCAGCCATTTTATACATATTTGGAATCATCAGCAGCAAGCCTTGGGAAGCAGTGAAAGTAGTAGTTAAAGCACCAGCAGCCAAAGAACCATGTACTGCACCAGCAGCACCTGCTTCAGATTGCATTTCAGTAATTTTTACTGTTTGTCCAAAAACATTTTTTCTTCCTTCAGTAGCCCATTTATCAGCTACTTCAGCCATTGTGGAAGAAGGGGTAATTGGATAGATAGCAGCTACATCTGTATACGCGTAGGAAACGTGTGCAGCAGCATTGTTACCATCCATGGTTTTCATTTTTCTAGCCATGTTGTATCCTCCTAAAATTAGCCTTTTTATAGTATCCTTGGTCAGAATACCCGTACGTTAGTATTTTATCACTAATCACACCTGCTGTAAATAGCAATAATCAAATATTATTATGGAATTCTCCGTTTTTTTTTAGCGAATTATCGCAAAATACAAAAAACCTTTTGAAAAAACAGTTATTTCATGTAAAATTATCCTTCTTACTAGAAAGTATTCTTTTACAATACTATATTGTATCTCATGAAATTGAAATATAAGGATAAAAATTACAATACAACTTAATGAATCAACTTTTATTACAATCTATTAAGAACAAGTTGATTTTTAAACAATTATTTCATACAAGTTTAACTAAAACAAATTGACTTTTCCACTAAAATAGGGTATGATAATAAACAAATAAATGGATTAAAAATAGCAATTTTAGCAATAAAGGAGTTAAGGAAATACTATGGACGCAGACGGGCGCTCGACAAAATCAAGTGGCAATTCTTTTTTTTCCAAACTATTTGGTGGTTCCAAATCCCAGTATGAAAATGTAACAGAAGAAGAAATTCTAATGATGGTGGATGCTGGCCAGGAGGAAGGGGTCATTGAAAAAAGCCAAAAAGAAATGATTAACAACGTATTGGAGTTTGGTGATACTACAGTAGAAGATGTCATGACCCATCGTGTAGATCTGATAGCACTGGAAGAAAACGATAGTATCCACGATGTGGTGTTCCACGCTTTAAACGACGGTTTTTCCCGTATCCCAATTTATAAAAATGATATTGACAACATCGTTGGTATTATTTATGTAAAAGACCTGTTGGCGCTGGTTGGCTGTGAAGATATTGAACAGTACACCATTAAGCAGTTTATCCGGGAAGTGCTCTATGTACCGGAAACGGCAAAATGCCGGGATTTATTTACCCAATTTACCCAGAAAAAGCAACACCTTGCCGTTGTGGTAGATGAGTATGGCGGTACTGCCGGTATTGTAACCATGGAAGATTTGGTAGAATCTATTTTCGGCGATATTCAGGACGAATATGATGACGAAGAAGAGGAAATCAAAAAAGTAAACGAAACCACCTATATCATTGAAGGCTCCGCTGACCTGGATGATGTGGCAGAAGTGTTAGGCCTTCATGTGGAGGAAAATCCGGATTACGATACATTGGGTGGCTTTATTGTAGACCAGTTGGGACGTATCCCGAATGAAGGGGAGCATCCTGTTTTACAGATAGAACAGGTGGAATTTACAGTACTAGTGGTGGAAGAACGACATATTGCCAAAGTACGTGCAGTAAAATTATCCACATCTTCCGAAAACAATAATTCATTATAATCGCCTATCAACCAGGAAGTATTTTTATAAAGATACTTCCTGGTTTTTTCTATTTCACCGATAACCCCGCTTTAGAGATAAATCCTCTGAAAAATATTCCTTTCCAAGGCAAATGCTGTTCATTTAGTTCATCAGTGGTTTATTAAAAAGAGAGTTCCCCTATTTAGAATCTCAAATATAGTATGTACAATATAGAGAAAACACAGTTTCCTCTTTTTCCAATAAAAGAAATCTCTATTTTCGAATGCTATTTCGGAACAATCTATATCCCTGAAAAATAATTTTATCTAAATTTTGTATGGATACCAAATACAGCTGATACTTTTTGATAAGATAATAAGGTATATAGCAGGCTTTATCTTTTATTTATTACATCTGCTAACCATCCATCGAATTTTATAACATCTATTTTTTATCATACTCATATTTTTTGATTCACTCCTTTTCAGAAATCCTTCTAACCAAAATTTGACTACTTAATAGCAGTAAAATAAACGTCTATAAAACCATATCAAAGTTTCATGTTAATTTTTGATAAATAAAAATTTTGTATAAAAAAGAAGCCGGAAAAATCTCTCCAGCTTCTTTTTACCTATTTTTTCTCCATTTATGCAGCAATTGACCAAAGATAAATCGGCGTTTTTTAGTTTCTTGGGTGATTGGAACCGACACATTCTGTATTGCATAATCCATCAATAATTGTTGGCTATCCACCATTTCTTGCATTGTTGATTTTTTTACGTAATTTCCATCCGCCATTAATACACGTGCTTTCTGGTTATCATACTCTTGCGCCTCTATGATTTCATGGATTTTTGCCCTCACCTTTTCATCATAGATCGGACAAGCAACCTCTACCCTTCTTTCGGTATTCCTTGTCATAAAATCCGCAGAGGAAATATACATTTGTTCTTGTGTACCGTATCCAAAACAATAAATCCTGGCATGTTCCAGATATCTTCCGACAATGCTGCAAACCTGGATATTTTCTGTTTTTCCTGGTATTCCGGGAATAATACAACAAATGCCACGTATTATCATTTTAACCTGCACCCCAGCACAAGAAGCTTCCGCCAATTTTTCAATGATTTGGGCATCTGTCAAGGAATTGATTTTAATAAAAATTCTACCATTCTGCCCTTTGGAAATTTCCTGATCTATAAGCTGAAGCACTGTGGACTTCAAAGAAACTGGCGCAACTAGCAGATCATGGTACTCACCCTGCAAATTGGCAATTGACATATTTTTAAAAAACTCCGCTGCATCCTCTCCTATCTTTTGATTATAAGTTAAAAGGGAAAGGTCAGTATATAATTTGGCTGTTTTTTCATTGTAGTTTCCAGTACCCACCTGTGTAAGATACCGGATTCCATTCCGTCCTTTCTTTGTAATCAGGCATATTTTAGAGTGGACTTTATAAAAATCAAACCCATAAATAATATTACAACCTGCATCCTCTAAACGTTCCGACCAGTCAATATTATTCTGTTCATCAAACCTTGCTCGCAATTCGATTAAAACAGTAACACTTTTACCATTCTCCGCTGCCGCACAAAGATACTCCACCAATTTAGCTTTGCTTGCCAAACGATATATTGTAATTTTAATGGATATTACAGAAGGGTCATTTGCCGCTTCTTTTAATAGTTTTAAAAATGGTTCCATGCTTTCGTATGGATAAGACAATAACAAATCTGACTTTTCTACTTGCTGAATCATACTTTCTGTCTGTTTGATATTGCCTGGCCACACAGGCGTAAACTCTTGATAAACAAGAGGCTTTCTTTTTGATTCTGGTAATTTTGAAATTAACTCATATACATAAGCCATTTTTAATGGAGATGTTGTAGTATAAATTTGTTTTTCACTGATTTTGAGTTTTTCCATCAAATAGGCAGAAATTTTTTCGCTCTCAAAATTGGATAGTTCCAGCCTTACAGGCGCCAACCTTCTACGCTGCCCTAATACTTTTTGCATTCTTTTTCGGAAATCTGGTTCATCTGCGAACACTTCATCATCTGGATTGACATCCGCGTTCCGGGTAACACAAAATACAGTCTTTTCTACTACGATATATGGCTCAAAAATTTTATCGGCAAATTCTAATATTATATTTTCTACCCCAATATATCTGGTGTCACTGCCAGGCAGGTAAAAAATATCTGGTAAAATGCTGGGAACAGGAATCACTCCAAACACTTCTTTTTTCTTGTGTCGGAGCATTACACCGATATAGATAATATTATTTGCTAAATGAGGAAATGGGTGGTGGGTATCAATGATTTGAGGGGAAAGGATAGGGGCAATGGAGAGTTTAAAGGATTGTTTTATCTGTTTCTTTTCATTTTCTTCTAATTCTTTATATTTCAAGTAAAAAACCCCATGTAGACGGAGTTGGCTTTCTACTTCATAAAAAAGTTGTTCCCGTTTTTGGTAGAGTGGCTTCACATCTTCAAAAATCCTGCTCAATTGTTCCTTTGGCGTTAACCCGGATTTATTATCTATATTTTTCTTTTCTAGATTTGCCAAATCAAACAAACTGCCAACACGGATCATAAAAAACTCATCTAAATTACTGGTAAAAATAGAGATAAACTTTAGACGTTCCAAAATTGGGACTGTTTCATCCATTGCTTCGCTTAATACCCTGTCATTAAACTTTAACCAGGAAAGTTCCCTATTTTGAGTAAATCCTCTTTCATATAATTTACCCAACTAAAATACCCCTTTCTTTTAACATAGAAAGCATATAGCCCTCCCGAACACCGCATTTGCTGGTAACAAATTGTGTGCTGCCATAGTATTTTGCGATTGTATCAAAAATAACAATTCCTGGAATTAAAGTATGGATTCGTTCTGGGGCAACAGCAAGAATATTTTTTACCATATAAGATGGATTATCCAACAAATTGGAAAGTACATGCCGTAGCTCTTTTTTGGAGTATTCCATTGTTTTTATCTGATTATTTTCTGTTCTGCGAATTAATTTTAACGCAGCACGAGCAGTGCCACCTACACTGTATATGGTAGGACTTTCGATATTGCCCTGTGGGTTTTCTAATGTTTTTAGTTGTCTTTTTACTTCTTTCCTTATCTGTTTCATTTCCTTTTCTGTTGGAAGAACCTGCTCCACAAAACGGCTGTACAGACTTAACGAACCAATTGGCAGAGATTGTGCCGAAACCACCTGTTTGTTTTGAAAAAATGTCAATTCTGTACTTCCACCTCCAACATCAACTAAAAGCCCTTCCTCTTTAATGCCACTATGTAAAATACTATTATAATCAAAAATCGCTTCTTCTTCCCCTGTTAAAATACGGACATCAAACCCGCTCTGTTCTTTTATCTTACAAAGGATTTCATTTACGTTGTTGCGTCCACGTAAAGACGCTGTTGCAAATGGGAAAATTTCTTCTATTTCAATTTGGGAAAGGATTTCTTTTAATTCTCCTAAAATCCGAAGCAGTTTTGTAATGCCCTCTTCGTTCATATTGGAATTATCATCAATATATCCAGCTAGTCCTGCTGTGTATTTTTTGTTAATCATAGGATAAAGCTGATTATTTTTAATCGAATATAAGACCATCCGGATGGTATTGGAACCGATATCAATTGTTCCGTACATAGTAAAGTTTCCTCCATTGTACTATAATTATACATCGTTAGTTTTATCATAACACTTTTTCTGCCACGCTCTACCTTATTCAGGTTAAATGTTTGTAAAGTGCAACTTTTTTATGGATACTTATTAAAAATAAAAAACGCTTTACGATGGCTAATAAAATATCCATCGTAAAGCGTTAATAAATTACATGCTTTCTGGAGCATCAATTTTTAACATTGTCAATACATTTTCCAATACAATATTTACCGCAGCACACAAATTTAACCTCGCCTGGGTTAAATCAGGGTTTTCATTTCCCCTTACCTTGCATGCGTTATAGAATTTATGGAATAAAGTAGCCAGATCCAATACATACCGGGTAATACGGGCTGGATCATATGCTTTTGCAGCTTCCACAATATCTCCTGGCAGTTTTGCCAGATGGCGGATCAATTCAATTTCTTCTGGAGCGACCAAAAGGCTATAACCCTCTGTATTTGAAGTTGGTACAAATCCATCCTCTTTTAAATTTGCTAAAATCGAACAGATTCTTGCATGGGCATACTGTACATAATAAACTGGGTTACTGGAATTTTGTGCCACAGCCAAATCCAAGTCAAAGTCCAAGTGGGAGTTGCTCTCTCTCAAATTAAAGAAGAAACGAGCTGCGTCAATTGGAATTTCATCCAACAGGTTCACTAAAGTAATGGATTTTCCAGTACGTTTGCTGACCTTAACCGGTTCTCCATCCCGCATCAAACGTACCATCTGCATCAACACAACATCTAGCTTATTTCCATCCAGACCAACAGCATTCATTGCACCTTTCAACCGGGCTACGTGTCCGTGATGATCAGCCCCCCAAATATTGATAACTTTATCAAAATGGCGGATCGCAAATTTATTATAATGGTAAGCAATATCAGCGGCAAAATAAGTCGGGATCCCATTGGCACGAACCAGCACATCATCTTTTTCTGCACCAAATTCAGTTGCCTTGTACCACAAAGCCCCATCTTTTTCATAGGTTAAACCATTATCTTTTAAAATAGTAATAACTTTATCTACTAAGCCGTCTGCATATAAACTGCTTTCTTTAAACCAAACATCATATTCGATCCGGTATTTTCCTAAATCTGTTTTCAGGTTCGCAATATTAAGAGGTAGCGCATAATCTACCAATGCTTTCTTACGGGTTTCCTCATCTACATCCATGAATTTATTGCCATATATGCCAGCAAAATTCTTTGCGTGTTCGATGATGTCAACGCCATGATAAGCGTTTTCTGGAAGTTCTACAGCATCTTCCCCTTTATAAATCTGCTGGTAGCGGACACTTAATGACATCCCAAATTTTTCAATCTGATTTCCTGCATCGTTGATATAGAATTCTTTTGTGACATCATAGCCAGCCCAATCCAGTACAGCTGCTAGACAATCCCCAATTGCGCCACCACGAGCGTTCCCAATGTGCATTGGCCCTGTTGGATTGGCAGAAACAAATTCCACCATCACCTTTTTATGGTTTCCAAAATCACTTTTTCCATATTGTTCTTTTTCTTCCAAAATAGACTGGACTACAGTTCCAAACCAATTCTGGTTTAAGAAAAAGTTAATAAAACCAGGACCCGCTATTTCAAACCGTTCAAAACAGGTTCCAGTTAAATCAATCTGTCCACAAATAATCTCCGCAATTTTTCGTGGCGCCATCTTAAAACTACGAGCGGATACCATTGCTACATTGGTGGCAAAATCACCATGTGAGGTATCCCCCGGAATTTCAATCTGGAATGCTGGGATTGGCTCCGCAGGCAGTTCTCCCTCTGCCACTGCCTGTCCTATCGCTTTTAAAAGCACTTCATGCAAACTATCGCTTGCAGATTTCATTGGATTTGACATAGTTACCTCCGTTTTACTGTCCTAATTTTTTGGGCGCACCTGAATCTGAATCGTATTTTCAGATAGGATTTCCCCCTCGTTCAAAATATAGTATTTCATCAATATACTGCCATGGCCATTCTCGGCAAGCTCACAGCAAATTCGGTTGGGCTGAACCCCTAACATCATTTCCAGCCCACCAAAAGAAACCAAATTGGTAGAACGAACATTCTCCTCCAAAGATAAGGAGTAGGATGTATCTCCACTGTTCTTTAATGTAATTTTATTGGTATGATGAGCAATTAAAGTAGTTTTTATGGTGTTGCCGTCATCATAAACAGTATCATAAATCAAATAGTATTTTCCATTTTTTAATGCAAGAATCCCCTCGGTAAAAAATTCGGAGGAATCATCTCCTTCATCGGTATGGAAACTGCTATTGACTGTAATCAGTACTGGTTGTTTCATCTTAAATCATTTCCCTTTATTTTTGTTACCAGACATGATGTTCCACAGAACCTGTTATTTCTTCATTTAAAAAGATAGTCGCATTTTCAGTAAATGTTTCTATGCTATCGCTGACATAAAAAGAACGGTTTCCTGGTTGTTCTGAGTTCAGCAGCATATTCTCCCGGCTCAACATCGCGGCAGCTGTCCTGGCTGTTTCATACCCTGAATCAATTAATTTAACGCCTTTTCCTAAAATATCGCCAATAATTTCTTTGATAATCGGAAAATGGGTACACCCTAAAATCAAGGTATCCAAATCCGTCCCGATAATCGGCTTTAAATAATCTTCCGCTACCATACGGGTTACCTGATTATCACGGTTGATATATCCATTTTCTACAAGTGGCACAAACAGTGGGCAAGCAATACCAGTTACCACTGCTTTTGGCAAAATAGTACGGATCGCCTTTCCATATGCCCCGCTGCGAATTGTGGCTGAAGTCCCTAAAACACCGATATGCCCTGTCTTTGTTTTGGCACAGGCTGCCTGGGCAGAAGGAATAACAACTCCTGTATAAGGCTGCTGCAAATGGGAAGAATATTCCTTAGGAAGTACAGCACTTACCGTACCACAGGCTGCAATAATCATTTTTACCTGATGATGCTGCAAAAACTGGATATCCTGTTTGGCATATTCGATAATGGTTTCCTTTCCACGGGTTCCATAAGGTACTCTACCGGTATCCCCAAAATACACAATATTTTCATGAGGCAGTATTTTCATTAGTTCTTTTACTACCGTCAGGCCACCAAGACCTGAATCAAAAACACCTATTGGTTGTTGGTTCATAGCAATAACCCCCTTTTTTGAATTGATTTTTCACCGAGGATTAAGCGCGTTCTATGGCCAATTCAATTAACTGGCTCAATAATTCCCCATAAGGTAAACCAGTTGCTTCCCACATTTTTGGGTACATACTAATCGAAGTAAATCCTGGCAATGTATTGGGTTCGTTCAAATAAATTTCGTTTTGATCAGTGACAAAGAAGTCCACTCTTGCCATCCCGCTGCAACCCCAAGCTTTATATGCTTTTACAGCGATCTCCCGTAATCTATTCGTGGTATCTTCATCTAAATCCGCTGGAATCTGTAGTTTAGAATCCGCAATATACTTTGCCTCATAATCATAAAAATCATTGCAGGAGATAATTTCTCCAGGGATAGAGGCTTGCGGGGTTTCATTTCCCAGCACAGCACATTCCACCTCTTTTCCCACTATCATTTCTTCTACTACAATTTTTTTATCATGGGTAAATGCCAGTTTAATTCCATCCCTTAAAGACTGATAATCTGTTGCTTTGGTAATCCCAACAGAAGATCCTGCGTTTGCCGGCTTCACAAAAATAGGAAATCCTAATTGATCGATTACCCTTGTACAAAATTCATCTAATTGAGGAAGTTGGAATGCTAACATATAATTCCATTTGGCATTTTTAATCCCTGCGTTATCCATAATAGTATGGGTCATCGCTTTATCCATACAAACAGCGGAACTTAATGTATCACATCCTACAAAAGGGATTCCGGACAAAGCAAATAGCCCCTGAATAGTACCATCCTCTCCATTTTTTCCATGTAAAACAGGAAATACACAGTCCAACTTCAATAAGCTGGTAGACCCATCCTGCATGATTTTAATAATTCCATGGTGCATGCGGTCAGGGCTAATGATCGCAGGACAACAATCCGGATGGTCTTTCCATTTTCCTGTGGCGATTTCCTCTACTGGTCCTGGATAAAAAAGCCAACGCCCGCTTTTGGTAATACCGATACAAACTACCTCATAACGGTCCTGAGGAATATTTTGAATCACAGAGGTAGCGGACATCAGGGATACTTCATATTCCGAAGAAACCCCGCCAAAAACAACAGCTACTCGCAATTTTTTTGACATTTTCATAAACTCCTATCGTTACGCCTTCCCAAATAAAAAGGCTTTTTCACTTTTCATTCACATATCCAATTTGGTTCTATTTATAACAGTTTAATACTATGATATCATAACATATTCAAAACACAAAAACAATATCCATCCTATTTTTTATTATCAAAAGAACCTCTCCCTTGTGTTGCGAACATATACTGCAAATTTTCTAACTTACTTACGAAATAAACTATAATTTTCTTTCTTCCTTTTAATATGGGAATGTTTTTTCTCTTTTTACAAAAAGTGTTGCTAACAAATAGTGATTCTAACACAAAATAGGAAAAAAGCTTTGTTTTTCTTAGAAAACGCTTGCAACATTTACAAAAAAGCGGTATGATAAATCTGTATCCATTGGTGATAGTGATAATATTGTAAGAATACAAAAAAACCGCCGGAATACGGTTGACGGTTTGCGTTTTCTGTGGTATTATAGTAATCACCTCTAAAAGGGTTTATTTTTTTGTGCAAAAATTTATGGACGTTCCTTTTAGAGGGAGGCAGAAATTGTCCGATTATCCAGGAGGTGCCGATATGAGAGTAAAAATTACCTTAGCTTGCACAGAGTGCAAACAACGTAATTACAACACAATGAAGAACAAGAAAAACGACCCAGACAGACTTGAAATGAACAAGTATTGCCGTTTTTGTCGTAAACACACTCTTCATAAGGAAACAAAGTAAGCGAAAGGCGGATGTACCATGGCAAAAGCTGAGACAAAGAAAAAGCCAAACTTTTTCAAACGCATTATCGCATACTTTAAAGATCTGAAGAGTGAGATCAAAAAAGTTGTATGGCCAACTAAACAAGCTACACTTCGCAATACAATTGTTGTATTAGTTACAATTGTTGTATTAGGCTTATTTATTGTATTGCTGGACTTAGGGTTTACCAGTCTGCTTGGTTTATTGCTTGGCAACGCATAATTTGATTTTGATCGTAAAACCACAGAGGGGCTGATGATCCGCTTGTAAACGGACTTGACCTTTTTAAAGGTGCCGCGCAGTGGAAAAAACCGCATTGCCTTTTTATTGAGGCAGCACGGTGCTGAAAAAAATGGAGGGTTATTCATGTCAGATGCCGCAAAATGGTATGTAATCCACACCTATTCTGGCTACGAAAACAAAGTAGCGCAAAACATTGA
This sequence comes from Clostridium facile, assembly GCF_014297275.1. Classification (NCBI taxonomy): domain Bacteria; kingdom Bacillati; phylum Bacillota; class Clostridia; order Eubacteriales; family Clostridiaceae; genus Clostridium; species Clostridium facile. Next base: position 38,363 of record NZ_JACOQK010000001.1, on the reverse strand, counting down.
GAAAGCGGTGGAGAACCGCCAGCTCCATGACCTGATTCACGAGGTAAAAATCCCAACTGAAACAGTTGTTGAATTAAAAGACAACAAAAAACGGGAAGTAGAACGCAAGCTGTTTCCAAGCTATGTGTTGGTGAAAATGGTTATGACGGATGATTCATGGTATGTTGTACGCAATATCCGTGGAGTTACCGGATTTGTGGGGCCGTCCTCAAAGCCAATTCCTCTCAGTAAAGCAGAAGTAGAGAAATTAGGCGTGGAAGAGAAAAAGGTGGAAGTAGATTACAAAGTCGGTGATACTGTTAAAGTAATCGACGGTGCAATGGAAGGTTTTGTTGGAATCGTACAAGAACTTGATATCGATAACAATCAGGTAAAAGTGGCGGTTTCAATGTTCGGCCGTGAAACACCAGTTGAGCTGGAGCTCAGTCAGGTTGTTTTGATGGACGAGTAGTCCTGTATTTTTTTGAAACAGGAAAAATGTAAAATTTATATTTAAAAATTGACGTTGCTGTATTTTACAGCTCGTAACCGCTTTCTGTTTTAGAAAGTGGGGCGTTTGGAATACAAAATAGGAAAAACGCTTGTGGGAGGAACAACCACAAAACCGTGGGCACAAACACGGCAAATTGTGAAAAATCATTGTTCCGCCTTACCACAATTTTTGGAGGTGCAATTTTAATGGCTCAAAAGGTAGTAGGCTTAATTAAGCTTCAAATCCCAGCAGGAAAGGCAACACCGGCTCCACCGGTAGGTCCTGCATTAGGTCAGCATGGTGTTAACATCATGTCCTTTACAAAAGAATTCAACGAGCGCACAAAGAATGATGCAGGTATGATTATTCCTGTTGTCATTACTGTTTATGCCGATCGTTCCTTTACCTTTATTACAAAAACACCACCAGCTGCTGTGCTGATTAAAAAAGCTTGTAATATTCAAAGCGGTTCTGGTGTACCAAACAAAACAAAGGTAGCAAACATCACTAAGGAGCAGGTTAAACAAATCGCCGAAACAAAAATGCCAGATTTAAATGCTGCTAACCTGGAATCTGCTATGAGCATGATTGCTGGTACCGCACGTTCTATGGGCATTGTAGTAGTAGATTAGTTGCCCGCTGGTGGGAGGAAAATTCCGCTAATTACCACTCATGAGGGAGGATAATAAGTAATGAAACATGGTAAAAAGTATGTAGATAGCTTAAAAGCTTTTGACCGCAATGTAAACTATGACGGAAAAGAAGCTCTTGAGCTGGTTGCAAAAAATGCAAAAGCAAAATTTGATGAAACAGTTGAACTGCATGTAAGATTGGGCGTTGACTCCCGTCACGCTGATCAACAGGTTCGTGGCGCTGTTGTTTTACCAAACGGAACCGGTAGAAGCGTTCGTGTATTGGTATTTACAAAAGGCGATAAAGTACAGGCTGCTTTGGATGCTGGTGCGGAATACATCGGTGACGAAGAAATGGTAGCGAAAATCACAAAAGAAAACTTCATGGATTTTGATGTAGTAATCGCTTCCCCAGATATGATGGGTGTTGTTGGTCGTCTTGGTAAAATCCTGGGGCCTCGTGGTTTAATGCCAAACCCAAAAGCTGGTACAGTTACTCCTGATGTTGCAAAAGCTGTTACCGAAGCAAAAGCTGGTAAAATTGAGTACAGATTGGATAAAACTAATATCATCCACTGCCCTATTGGTAAAGTTTCTTTTGGTGCTGATAAACTCAGCGAAAACTTTGAAACTTTAATGGATGCTATTGTAAAAGCAAGACCATCTGCATTAAAAGGTCAGTACATCAAATCCTGCGTAGTTTCTTCTACAATGGGCCCTGGTGTAAGAATCAACATTGGTAGATTCGGTGGCTAAGTTTTAGCTTGACTTTTGACCCAAAATAAGATATAATAAAATAGTTGTTGAAATCCAATAACTTTAGCTGTTTTTCTTAAGACAGCAGGTACGCAAGTGTAAAAGGGAGTTCCCTTGCCTGCCGAGGAGAAGTGCTTATTAATACTTGTGTATTATGCCCTTTCTTCGCGGTAGTGCGTAGAAAGGGCTTTTTGTTTACAAAATGCAAAGATGTGAAATCTGGGAGGTGAATCACTTGCCAAGCGAAAAGATTCTTCAAACAAAACAACAACTGGTTGCTGAATTAACTGAAAAAATCAAAGGCGCAGTTGCTGGTGTTATCGTGGACTACAAAGGTATCAATGTAGAACAGGATACTAAAATGAGAAAAGAGCTGAGAGAGGCTGGCGTTGAATATTTCGTTGTAAAAAATACAATGTTACGTTTTGCTATCAATGCTTGTGGCTACGAAGCTTTAGACGAACACTTAGAAGGTACTACTGCGATTGCAATTAGCACAGAAGATGTTGTTGCACCTGCAAAAGTAATTTCTAAATACGTGAAAGAATTAGGTGACACAACTGATTTTGCTGTAAAAGGCGGCTTCATGGAAGGTAATGTTATTGATGCTGCTACTGTAAAAGAGTTGGGCAACCTGCCAACAAAAGAACAACTGGTTGGTCAGTTACTGTCCGTTCTGGTTGCACCTGTACGTGGTTTGGCTGTTGCGCTTAACGCAATCGCTGAAAAAGAACCTGCATAATCTAAGCAGGAATCATTTTAAAAAATTCATTCCCATTACGGGAAAAATAAAATCTTAGGAGGATTTATATCATGGCTGATATCGCAAAATTTATTGAAGATATTAAAGCTCTGTCTGTTCTTGAGCTGAATGAATTAGTAAAAGCAATTGAAGAAGAATTTGGTGTTTCTGCTGCTGCTCCAGTAATGATGGCTGGCGCTGCTGCTGGTGGCGAAGCTGCTGCTGAAAAAACTGAATTTGACGTTGTTCTGGTTGACGCTGGTTCTTCCAAAATGGGCGTTATCAAAGCAGTAAAAGAAATTACTGGTTTAGGCCTGAAAGAAGCAAAAGAAATCGTTGACAATGCTCCAAAAGCAATCAAAGAAGGTATTGCAAAAGCGGAAGCTGACGAAATCGCTGCTAAACTGGGCGACGCTGGCGCTAAAGTTGAAGTTAAATAATTTCAGTTTTGCTGATAAAAACCGTGGTAACTTTTTACCACGGTTTTTTTATTGCAGCGGAAGCAAAAATAGAGGTAAAAATAAAAGCTTTCACCTTCCGCTTAGCACAGTTGTAGTGTATTTTTTAGTATCTTTTAAGAGGCGAGCTAGTATGATTTCCTTCTGTGGTTGGTCATACTATATTGAATTATGATATGATAAGCCAGAGCCTTCCTATTGGTGATATCATCCTATTCCTTACTCATAGTTGGACCCTACCCTTTTGAAACGATCCATATAACTTTTCTAGCTTATTTAACTAAAAAGATTTCTTAAAAAATAGTTTGTATCATTTTTTACACCATTTTATATCATCCCCTTCCGTTAATCAACTTGATTGAAATAATAAAATCAATATCTTGATATAAACACAGAATAATCCTGATTTTTTCTTTCTTTTTTCATAATTCTATTATATAATCAAAACAGACTTATTCATAGGAGGACTGTATGGGTGAACTAACAAAACTAATTGAAACTTATTGCAAGAATAAAATAACTCGTTTTCATATGCCTGGACATAAAGGAAATGCCCCTATATTGAAAAAGCTGGGGGCACCTTATGATATTACAGAAATCAAAGACGCTGATGTATTATTTTATGCGGATAGTGTTTTAGCGAGATTGGAAGACCGTTATTCTGATTTATACCAATCCACTACTGTATTATCCGCGGGAGGTTCTACTCTCTGCATCCAAGCTATGCTGGCTTTGGCAAAACATCAGGGAGATTCCATTTTAGCGGCACGGAATTCCCATGTGGCATTCATCAATACTTGCGCCTTATTAGATTTAAAGCCAATTTGGATTACACCAGATTACGATTCATCCACAGGGCTACTACAACAGCCAACCGCAAACCAGATTGAACTGGCCTTACAGCAAAATCCACAGGTACATACTGTTTATATTACTTCCCCAGATTATATGGGGTTGATGGCAGATATTTCAGCTATATCAAAGGTTTGCCATCAGCACCAAGCCAAACTAATTGTGGATTCCGCTCACGGTGCCCATTTAAAATTTACTTCGGAGGATTTACATCCCATTACATTAGGGGCTGACCTTTGTTGTTGCAGTGCTCACAAGACATTACCCGTCCTGACAGGAGGAGCATTATTACACGCAAAAGGATATTCTTCTACAGAACTTAAAAGCAAAATGGCTTTATTTGGTTCTACTAGCCCTTCCTATCTCATCTTACAATCTTTAGATTATTGTGCGGATTATTTGGAACAACAGGCAAAAGAAGATTTTCAACAATTAGAGGAAGAACGAGAATATATCGTGTCAATTTGTCAACAAAACAATCTGAAATTGTTGGGACAAGATCCTACAAAATGGACCGTGGACGGTTTTACTGTGGGACAAACTGGTGGACAGTTGACAGAACATTTTAGAGAATACAAAATAGAGCCAGAATATACCAACTATGACCACACAGTATTCATGGTATCCCCTTTCAATTCTTCCACAGATTTTGCAAGGTTGGACGCTGCGATAAATAGTGTAACAAAAAAAACACCATTACAACATGCTACTTTTTCTTTTCCAGAATCCATACAGTTACTCACCCCACGGGAAGCGGTCTTTTCCGCAACAGAATCCCTTTCTATTTTTGATGCAATAGGAAAGGTTTGTGCCGAAAATAAAATTACCTGCCCTCCTGGAATCCCGATTATTACTGCTGGAGAACAGCTAACCTACCAGCATTGCGATCTTTTAAAAAATAGTGGCATTCTCACGATAAACGTGGTAAAATAAAAATGATCCCTTGACTGATAAGCAAGGCTTGACGAAGGAGTGAATCTATTATGAAACTGATTTATGCGATTATCAGCAGTGATGATAGCTCAATTGTATCTTCTGCCCTATCAAAAGCAGGGTTCTTTTCTACAAAATTAGCTTCTACGGGCGGTTTTTTAATGTCTGGCAACACCACTTTTATCTGTGCTACAGAGGACGAAAAGGTGCAGGAAGCAATCGACATTATCAAAAAACACAGTAAAAAAAGAAAACAGATGGTTCCATCTTCCGCTGCTTATGGAGCTGGTATGTATGCGCCATTCCCTGTAGAAGTAACAATAGGCGGCGCTACCATCTTTGTTACCAATATTGAACATTTTGAAAAAGCATAGCCTATGAGTTTTCATTTTTACGGAAATACAAAAGCATTGCAGGTGTTACAACAGTCTATTCAAACAGGGCATTTATCCCACGCCTATCTTTTTTATGGCCCTGCTGGAGTTGGAAAACAAACATTGGCCAAGCAATTTGCCCAAGCGATCTTTTGCCAGGGAGAAAATATTCCTTGTGGTCATTGTATTCCCTGCCAAAAAATGCTCAAAAATATCCATCCAGATTTTCAGGAACTGGGTGGACAAAATACCAAAAACAGTTTTCATGTTAAAGAGGTTCGGGCAATCCGTTCAGATGCTTACATCCGGCCAAATGACGGCGAAGCAAAGGTGTATTTATTAAATGGTGTGGATAATATGTCCAAAGAGGCAGCAAACAGTTTGTTAAAAGTACTAGAAGAACCTCCGGACAACGTGGTTTTTCTTTTAACTTGCCCTTCCCGTTCCGCTGTCCTCCCTACTTTAGTTTCCCGCTGTGTTCCAATTGAAATTTTTCCTGTTACACAACCGGAATGTATCCAGGCTTTACAGGAACTTTCACCAGACACAACATTGGAGGAAATCACAAGGGCTTCTCAGCTTTGTGACGGCATTATTGGAAAAGGGCTAGAACTGCTATCCGATCCAGAGGAAATCAAAGCATCTCAAACCGCTTTTCAGATTTTAGAAAGTCTTTCCAAAGGCAATGAACTCGCTGTTGTAGTAGCCCTTTCCCCTTTGGAAAACAGCCGCCCGTTCACTAAAAAAGTATTACTTTTTTTAAGTAACTTATTGCGTTTGGCATTACAGGCAAAAATTAAGAAAATATCAATTTGGGGATTGGATGATTTTATCCAAAAACAATCTATCCAATCCATTTTAAAAATGGCTGACACAGTAGAAACTTGTATTGGTATGTTAGAACAAAACGCCAATCTAAAATTGTGTGTAACATGGCTGTCAGCAAATTTACCTTATTCTATCTAATCATCCATATAAGGAGGTATCCATGGCTGAAATTATCGGTGTACGTTTTAAAACGGTAGGAAAAGTATATTATTTTGACCCAAACGGGCTTGAATTGAAAACAGGGGAAAAAGTAATTGTAGAAACCGCCCGAGGAGTTGAGTGCGGTGAAGTAGCCCTTTCTAATCGGGAAGTAGATGACTCTGAACTAGTTTCCCCATTAAAGCCTATTATACGAACAGCTACCCAAGAGGATTTGGCAATTGTTGCGCAAAACCGCAAAAAGGAAAAAGAAGCATTCCAAATCTGTGAAGAAAAAATTGCGAAACATCAACTGGAAATGAAACTGGTAGATGTGGAATATACCTTTGATAACAATAAAATCCTGTTCTATTTTACGGCCGATGGGAGAGTGGATTTCCGTGAGCTGGTAAAAGACCTGGCCTCTGTTTTCCGCACCAGAATTGAATTAAGGCAGATTGGTGTACGGGATGAATCCAAACTATTGGGTGGATTAGGCATTTGTGGTAGACCATTTTGCTGTTCTTCCTTTTTAGGGGATTTCCAACCTGTTTCCATCAAAATGGCAAAGGAACAAGGACTCTCTTTAAATCCAACCAAAATTTCAGGTACCTGTGGCCGATTAATGTGCTGTTTAAAATACGAACAAAATGTATATGAACAGCTCTTAAAAAATTCCCCTAAAATGGGTGCTTTTGTAAAAACACCGGACGGCACTGGTCATGTAATCGACTTAAACCTGCTGACAGATAGTTATACTGTCCGATTGAAAGATAACCCGGACGCTGCCCCACGCACTTATTCGAAAAAAGACCTTGTTATTATTAAAGATAATCAAATCCGTGTCAATAAACAGGAAATTGAAGAGTTAAAACAATTAGAGGATAAATAATTTTTTCGGATATTTTCCTCTCGATTTTATCAGATAATATTCACAGAATTTCCACTATTTTTTCTGTAGATTTTCTTGCTCAGAACTTGATATTTTTGCAGAATATGATAAAATATAGGTGTTATAACTTTTAGTTATAAAAATCAATAAGGAGGTAACGATCCATGGCTTATAAAATTTCTGACGAATGCATTAGCTGCGGCGCTTGCGAAGCTGAATGCCCTGTAAGTGCAATCTCTGCTGGTGATGGCAAATACTGCATCGATGCTGATACTTGTATCGATTGCGGTTCCTGCGCATCTGTATGTCCAGTAGGCGCTCCACAAGCTGAATAGTGGAATCGTTTTATTACATGAAAGCAGTCCAATTAAATTGGACTGCTTTTTTCTACTTATAAATACAACTTTTTATCTATTATTTTTTTAATTTTTACAAAAAATTAGTATCATTTGCCAAACAAATGTGTTATAATAATAAAAACAATGGTATTTGTCCACTGTTTTAATCCAAAAGTATAGAAAGGATGCAGCAACATGAAACATACAATTATTACAATAGGAAGACAATTTGGAAGTGGTGGCCGAGAAATCGCACAAAAATTATCCCGCTTGCTGGAGATTCCTTTTTATGATAAAGAATTGATCGAAGTGGCAGCAAAGGAGAGCGGGATGCACCAGGATGTGGTCAAAAATATTGACGAAACCGCTTCCCACAGCTTGCTTTATTCGCTATCAACCGGTTCCTTTATTTTGGGAGGCCGCTATTCTCCATTAACAGATGCACCAATTAATGATAAACTGTATTTTATCCAATCCGACATCATTCGTCACATTGCAGATGAAGGAAGCTGTATTATTGTAGGACGTTGTGCGGATTATATCCTTCGGGAACGTCCAGAGCTATTAAGCCTATTTATTTACGCGCCACTGGAAGAACGGATAAAACGTATCTCTGACCTTTACGATCTCACTCCAAACAAAGCAAAAGAGAGAATCATGAAAACAGACAAACGCCGTAATACCTATTATCATTATTACTCTGACCGGAAATGGGGAGATCTAGAGAATTATCACTGTTCTGTAGATAGCAGTATGCTGGGTGTTGACGGCACCGTAAAATTTTTGGCGGAACTGGCAAAACAAAAAGAGGCATCACTGGAAAAATAATAGATTCTATTTTATTCAACTATAATATTTCCCCTACTATTTATTATAAAAAGGAACTCTTATCATGATAAGGGTTCCTTTTTATACATATTCTAAGTAATCTTCTCTAGAACATAAAAAATATTGGTTATATTATGCATTTTACTGCTTTTATCTTGAAATAGTGTAGGTTATTAGGATATAATGATAGATAGGTTTTTGTACCTAAAACAATTATCGGTACTGTAAAATAAATTTCAATAGTTAGGAATCTAAATCAGCCAATCTTACAAAACAGCGAGTAAAACTTTCTTATCTATATTTTTGGCATCGCCAAAAGAACTATAATGCGGTAGTAAGGTTATTCATAATAAAATGAGGATTGATTTATTTTCCATAGAATTTACAGTCCAAAAACAAACACTGGGAGGTTTTTTATGTTAGTTAATACAAAAGCAAAAGTTGGGGTATTTTCCATTGCGTTAGGTGCATATCTTCCTCAATTCCCATCACTGGTACCAGAATTTGAAGCACAATATGATGCATTCAAAAAGACTATTCCGGATTCAGTAGAAATTATTGATGGTGGAATGGTGACAACAAAAGAACAGTCACAGGCTGCTGGAGACCTGTTCCGTGCAGCAGATGTTGATTTAGTATTTTTACAGCTTTTAACTTATGCTACATCTTACAACATGTTACCTGCTGTAAAAGATCTGGATGTACCTGTTGTTCTTGTAAATGTTCAAAAGTTGAAAGCATTGGATTATGACCACACAGATATTGCTTCATGGCTTGGTGAAGGTTATGCATGTGGAGCTGTTGGTGAAATGGTAGCTGACCTGGAACGTTTTGGCAAGAGACATGCTGTAATTACAGGTGTTGTAGAAGGTGGAGATTCTTCCGTTCAATCAGAAATCGAAGAATGGTGCCAAGCAGCTCAGGTGCGTAGAAGATTCCGTGATACAAATATCGCACAAATCGGAAGACCATACCCTGGCATGATGGACCTCTATATTGATGAATCCAACCTGTACAGAAGAATGGACTTATACACCAAACAGTTTGACTGGGAAAAAATGTGGGTTATTGCGGATAATATTACAGATGAAGATGCCATCCGCGCTAAAGCACAAGATATTCTGGATACCTTTGATATTGAAGGTGGCGGAAGTATTGAAGAAGTATGGGAAATGGCAAAATACGTTGTTGCGTTTGAACAATGGGTAAAAGACGAAAAACTCGGCTTGATCGCATCCCATTATGATGGTTTTGCTCAGGGAAAAGCAGGCGTACTGGATAGTATGCTGATTCCAGCTTTCTCTATGCTGATCAAACAAGGAGTTGCCTGTGCCGTTGAAGGTGATATGAAAGTTGCGATGGCAATGAGCATTTTGAAAACAATTTCAGGTACTGGACAACTTGCTGAAATGTATTCTGTTGACTTTAACGATGATATTGTAATTATTGGCCATAGTGGTTCCGGTGATGCGGATATCTCCAGCAAAAAACCAACCATGAAAATTGTAAAAGTATTCCATGGTAAAACAGGTGGCGGATACCTCACACAATTCTATCCACATCTTGGCCCAGTTACTTATTTGGCAATCACACAGGATGGAAATGGCAACTTTAAATTTATTGTTGCAGAAGGTATAAATGAAGAAGGAAAAATCCTCTCCTTCGGTGATACAAATATGAGAACCCGTTTTGAATGTGGGGCAAGAGAATTTATTAACCGTTGGAGCGAATGTGGCCCTACACATCACTTTGCTGCAGCTTCTGGCAGACATATTGAAAAAATCCTGAAAGTTGCAAAAATATTCAACGTGCCTGTTGAAATTGTAACCAGATAAAAATCGGAAAATTTTAGTGTATCTTTCCGCTAAATAGAAGTATGAGACTATAACTTCTATGAGCTACTATGAAGCAATATCGAGTTAATACACTCTTTACGCTTTTTCGTTATCTTTCAGTTCAGGGATAGATTCTATTCTGAGAGAAATAAGGTAATCGGTCTAATATGGATATCTAATATTTTCTATTATAGTTATGAAAAGAACCTTTGCATAATGCAAAGGTTCTTTTTTATAAAACAGCATAGGCATTATGCACTATAATATATAAAAATAATTAGTTATAATATATATTTTACCGATTTAAACTTGAAATAATGCACGAATTTGATATATAATGGTAAATAGGTTTTTATGCCTAAAATTATATAATCTGAAAGGAGAAAAGAACATGAAGACCAAAAGCAAAATCAGGTCCATACTTGCTGCGGTATTAGCAGTATGCCTGATGTTACAGATGGTTGTTGGATTAAATATTACTGCGTTTGCGGCAGATCCAGCTCTTTCTGTAACCAATCTGGAGGTAGAGTCCTCCGTCAACCCATTAGGGATTGACAACACTACACCAAATTTCAGTTGGAAAATTGATTCTTCTGAGCGCGGTGTAACGCAAAAATCCTATCATATTCAGGTCGCAACCAGCCAAGAAAACCTGAAAAATGGCCCTTATGTATGGGATTCCAATGTAGTAGAATCCGATCAATCCGTTAATATTGTTTATAATGGTGAGGCATTACAGCCTACTACCCGCTATTTCTGGCAGGTAACTGTTACAGACAATAAAGGTAACACCGCAACCTCTAGTGAGGAAGCTTACTGGGAAACTGGTTTAATGGAGACAAATTGGTCTGCAAAATGGATTGAACTAGATGAGGGAGCACAACCATCTCCAGCAAATTATTCTGTTGAAATGGATTTCCGTATCCTCAAAGATGATATTGGTATTATCTTTGCGGCAAAAGACACTTCCAATTTCTTAATGTGGCAGGTAAACACATTTGAAAAGAAATTTAATGGAAAAACTAGCTTCCGCCCACACCAATGGGTTAACAATGCAGCAAGCTGTATTGATGAAAAATCTATTGATGATGTTATTCCAGTAGAAGACCAACAAAAACAGCATCATATCAAAATTCAAGTGGAAGGCAACCAAATCACTACTTGGATTGATGACACACAAGTTGACCAACGCACCAGTGATTTAGCTGCTTATGGAAAAATTGGTTTCCGTCAAGTAACCAATGCAGGTGACTGTGATGAACACGGAAGCTTTGACAATATCGTTGTAAAGGACACAGATACAGATGATGTTCTGTTCTCTGAAAATTTTGATAACGGCAATAGAAGCTTCAATTTTGGTACTGTAAATAATGGAGAATTAGAAGTTTATAATACTTTGGGATTACAAAAAGATTCCATGAGCTCCGCTCCAATGTACCGTAAAGAATTTGATGTCAACAAAGAAATCAAAAAAGCAACTATTCATGCTTCCGCCTTGGGTATTTACGAATTGGAAGTAAATGGCCAAAAAGTAAGCGACGATTACTTTAACCCAGGCTGGACAAACTATGAACTGAACCAGGACGACAACAACTATGTCATGTATCAAACATTTGATGTAACAGATTTGTTGCAACAAGGCAAAAACGTCATTGGTGCAATGACTGGACACGGTTGGTATTCTGGTAAATTGTTTGTAGGCGGTAATAACCGTTACGGTACAGGCTCCAAACTGCTCTGCCAAGTAGAAGTAGAATATGCAGATGGAGAAAAGGCAATTGTTGCCGCAACTGATTCTTCTTGGAAAATCAACGGAAATGGACCAATTATTGAGGATGACTTCCAGGGCGGTGAAAGCTATGATGCTAATCTGGAAATCCCAGGCTGGTCCACAACAGCATACACGGAGGATTCTTCCTGGTATTCTGCAAAAGAATCCAGCTATAATGGTGACATTGTTGCTCAAATGGGACCAACCGTAAAAGCAATCCAAGAATTTAAACCAATTGAAGTAACCAATCCTTCCGAAGGTACTTATATCTTTGACCTTGGACAAAACATTGCTGGTTTTGCCCGCTTACATGTAAAAGGTGAAGCTGGAACAACAGTAAAACTCCGTTTTGGTGAAATGCTGAACCAGGATGGTACTCTATATACAGACAACCTCCGTTCCGCAAAAGCCACCGACTACTACACCTTAAAAGGTGATGAAAACGGTGAAACTTATGAACCACGTTTTACCTTCCATGGTTTCCGTTACATTGAAGTAACCGGTTATCCTGGAGTTCCTACTGCAGAAGATATTACAGGGATTGCATTAAGCTCCTTGCAAGAAACAACTGGTACATTTACTACTTCTAACGAATGGGTAAACCAGTTACAAAGCAATATTACTTGGGGCCAGAGAGATAACTTTATCAGCGTTCCTACCGATTGCCCACAGCGTGATGAACGTTTAGGCTATACTGGTGACGGACAGGTATTTGTTCGCACCGCTTCCATGAACATGGATGTAAACCAATTCTTTGTAAAATTTATGGAAGATGTTATTTCCAACCAACGTGCAGATGGTGCAGTTGCTGACTGGACTCCAAACTATGTAACACCTGGTGATGGCATGAGTGGTTCCTTTGGTAACTCCGGTTGGGGCGATGCCGTTGTAATCATCCCATGGACCATGTACACCACTTATGGTAATACAGATATTATCAGACAATCCTATGACGGAATGAAAAAATGGGTAGACCGTTACAACACTATGGGCGGAGATTCTCATATCTTACCTTCCAGCTGTAGTGCTTATGGGGACTGGTTATCCATTAACGCCGATACACCAAAAGAGGTTATTGGTACTGGTTATTTCGCATACTGTGCTAACCTGTTATCCAAAATGGCAGAAGTTATTGGAGAAACAGAAGACGCAGCATATTATCACAACTTATTCCTTGAAGTACGCGACGCATTCAATAAAGAATTCGTTGATGCAGAAGGCCATGTGAAAGGTCAAACACAAACCAGCTATCTGGTTGCCTTAAAATTTGACTTATTACCAACAGAAGAAGCGAGACAAAAAGCAGCTGACTACTTAGTAGCAGATATCAAAGCAAAAGATTGGCATCTGTCCACAGGCTTTATCGGCGTTGCTTACCTCTGCCCAATGCTGACAGAAATGGGTTACTCCGATGTTGCTTATCGTCTGTTATTACAGGATACTTACCCATCTTGGCTGTACAGCGTAAAAGCTGGTGCAACAACTATTTGGGAACGTTGGAACTCTTATAATTCAGAAACCGGACAATTCGGTGATGTTGGCATGAACTCCTTCAACCACTACTCTTTAGGTTCTGTTGGTGAATGGTTCTACAACTACGTAGGCGGTATTAAGTATGACGAAACAAACCCTGGCTACAAAAACGTAACCATCAACCCATATCAGGGTGGGGACTTAGAATTTGCGAATACTTCTTATGAAACTCCATATGGTACAATTATCAGTAATTGGAAATATGTAGACAACAATACCTTACAAATGGATGTACAGGTTCCTGCAAACTCCACAGCTACTATCTATGTTCCAACAGAAGATGGCGGTATCGATAATATTACAGAAAACGGTGCAGCAATTGCCGAATCCGAAGGCGTAGAATTTGTTGGCATGGATGACAATAAAGCAATGTTTAAAGTAGGTTCCGGTAATTACACCATTCAAACAAAAGTAACCCGTGAATACTTATTAAACATCGCCGATTCCAACACAGCGGCTGCTAGCTATGTGTCCATCAATGGTGGTGAAATGCAGAAACTACCAATCTCTGAACCCGTAAAAGCAGGCGATGAAATCACATTAAAAGTAACACCTGTAAACGATGTTGACTATCAATTCTCCAGCATCTCCGGTGCAGTAGAATCTGATAAAAATGAAGTAACCTTTACCATCGAAGGTACTACAAACGTAACAGTTACCAACTCAGAAATTGAGCGTGTAGACCTAGCATTAAATAAAACCGTTAATTCCAGTCCATCTATCAATAACACAGATTGGAATAACAAATATTTAACAGATGGCAATAAAATTTCTACCACAGGTAGTATGGGATACACCTCAACTTCTACCACTACTCCAGATGTAAACCACTGGGTAGAAATTGATTTGGGTGCTAACACCGAATTTAACCGCATTCATATCTATCCAAGAACTGATGTGAAAACAGCGGATGGAAAAACACCATCCTTCCCAAAAGACTTTACCATACAGGTAAAAGCGGATGGCGCTTCTGAATACACTACAATCGGAACCTATAACGATTATACTGCTCCAGAAGGAAAACCAGCTGTATTGACATTTGATGAACTGCAAAATGCACGTTATATACGCTTAAATGTTACACGTGTAGGAGATCCTCCAGCAGGAGAACCTTACTATCTACAGTTGGCTGAAATGGGCATTTACAATGAAGTTGAAACCCCAGAACCACCAGAAGTAGATAAAACAGCATTAGAAACCCTCTACAACCAGGTAAAAGACACCGATCTGAGCCAGTATGTAGACGGCGATGCAAAAGATACCTTTGTAGCAGAACTGGAAAAAGCGAAAAACCTGATTGCGAATGAAGAAGCAACCCAGGAACAAGTTAACGAAGCAGTGACAGCACTGCAGAATGCTTATGACGCACTGGAAAAGAAACCAGTAGAACCAGTGGAAACCAATAAAGATATCCTAAACAAAGTAATCGTATACGCAGAAGAACAAAAAGCATCTGATGACTTTAACAATGTCATCGCAGATGTACAGGAATCCTTCAACGCAGCATTGGATGCAGCAAAAGAAATTGCGGCAGATCCAGCAGCAACTCAGGATGCAGTAGATGCAGCATGGAAAGCATTGATGACAGAAATCCATAAATTAGGCTTTGTCAAAGGAGATATTACTTCCTTAGAAGCTCTGGTATCCTTGGCAGAAGGCTATGACATGAATGACTATGTAGAAGCAGGTCAGGCAGAATTCTTAGAAGCATTGAAAGCAGCGCAAGATTTATTAGCGGATAAAGACAATGCAATGCAGGCAGAAATCGAAACAGCAGAAAGCAATCTGTTGAACGCGATGCTGAACCTGAGATACAAAGCAGATAAATCCATCCTGGAAAAAGTAATTGCGGAAGCCAACGGCAAAGATGCGAACGCATATACAGCGGAAAGCTATGCAGTACTGCAAGCAGCAGTAGCAGAAGCAAACGCAGTGATGGCAAATGAAAACGCAACCCAGGAAGAAGTAGACGCAGCAGTAACAGGTGTACAAGAAGCAATGAAAGGTCTAGTAGCAGTAGAAAAACCATCTACCGAAACACCAGATGAGAACAAAGCGGATGGTACACAAACAGGACAAGAATCTACCATAACAAAAGCAAACGCAGCCAAAACA
Organism: Clostridium facile; assembly: GCF_014297275.1. NCBI lineage: Bacteria > Bacillati > Bacillota > Clostridia > Eubacteriales > Clostridiaceae > Clostridium > Clostridium facile. The sequence goes on along the minus strand of NZ_JACOQK010000001.1, from coordinate 22,866 downwards.
GGCGACGTTGCTCCAATTGCTGGTATTATGGTTCTTGCATTGGCTGGTACAGCTGTAACCTTACTGAAAAAACGGAAATAATTCTGTTTTATCGTAACAAAAAGGGTAGTAGAAAATTTCTACTACCCTTTTTCTATTATCTACTATAGAAAATATCGAAAACAAATGTTATTTATCTACTTTACAGACGATGAGAATGGAATTCCTCTATCTTTTTCCATTCTATACAGAAATAAGATGTTTTCTTATCTTAAATAAACCACTAATTCCATTGAAAACAACATCTTTTATAGGTAAATAATATCGTACCATAAACTTCGTGATTTCATGTCTCACTCTTATTGACTCATAACAATCCCAAATCAATGTTAAATCCATTCTATTGTTCTTTCTTTTTATAAAATATCTATTTATCATTGGATAAAACAGTTATAAGATTTTTGCAAGAAACATGTGGTTTACGGACACATTTATTATTTCTATCCTATTTCGATAGTTCCTTTCCCTGATAATTGTATCCTAACAAAAATGCCTGTTTATTCTTCTCCAATAAATGTGCTTTTTTGGGTGGAACAGTATGTTCAATGGCATTTTCCAACGATTCTTTGGAAGTAAAGCCAGTTAATTGCAATACATAACCTAAGCAGATCATATTTGCAAGACCCTTTAATTGATTATCATCAGCCATCTTAGTAGCCGGAATCCCATATTGGTGGATTCCCTTTTGATATACAGCATCTGTAATCAAACTACTATCAAATACGGTAATTCCATCCATCTGCACTGTCTGTATAAACCGATGATAGGAAGGTCCATTCATTGCTAGTAACAGGTTTGGATTTACCACCAAGGGACTCCCAATAGTTTCCTCACTCAAACAAACCGAACAGTTGGCTGTACCGCCTCTCATCTCTGGACCATAAGAAGGTAACCAGGTAACCTGTTTTTCATCCAACAAACCAGTATATGCAGCCACTTTTCCTGCAAACAGTATTCCCTGCCCACCAAAACCTGCAAATAACATATTCATTGTCATGGAGTAAACACCCCTTTCTCTGTACGGTCTTGATAGACGCCCAAAGGATAGTAAGGTATCATTTCCGTTTCTACCCTTTTTAATGCTTCTATTGGCGTTTGTCCCCAGTTCGTTGGACAGGTAGAAAGAACCTCAACAATCGAAAATCCTTTTCCTTCTTTTTGGGTTTGAAATGCTTTTTGAATCGCCTTTTTGGTTTGAAGAATATGTTTTACATCATGAACAGATACACGTTCCGCATAGGCAACCCCATCTAATGTGGACAACATTTCACACATACGGATTGGGAAGCCTGCTTGTTCTACGTGACGTCCTGTAGGAGTTGTTTGTGTCACCTGACCCGGTAGCGTAGTAGGAGCCATTTGCCCTCCTGTCATACCATAAATGGTATTATTTACAAATATAATAGTAATATTTTCACCTCGAGTTGCTGCATGTACTGTTTCAGCAGTCCCAATCGCCGCTAAATCTCCATCTCCTTGATAGGTAAAAATAATGCTGTCTTTTCCTAAAACACGCTTCAAACCAGTCGCAACAGCTGGAGCGCGTCCATGAGGAGCCTGTACCATATCGCAGCTAAAATAATCATAGGCCATAACAGAGCATCCGACGGAAGCCACACCTACTGTCTGTCCCAATACATCCATACCTTCTAATACTTCCGCAACCAATCGATGGATAATTCCATGGGTACACCCAGGACAATAATGGGTTGTAACCTCTGTTAAACCTTTTGGTCTTTCCATTACTCCAGCCATTGTTATCCCTCCTTCGCCATTTTTTGCAGTTGTTCTAGTATTTCAGCTGGTTTTGGAATAATTCCTCCCACACGTCCATAAAATTCCACTGGGCAACGGCATTCAATCGCTAAGCGGACATCATCCACCATCTGACCCATATTCATTTCAACTGTTAAAAATTTTTTTGCATGACACCGTTTTAATGCTTGGACCGGGAATGGCCATAGTGTAATTGGCCGGATTAATCCAGCTTTTATTCCCTGCTCTCGAGCAGCGCGTACTGCGGATTTTACAATACGGGATGTCGCTCCAAAAGCTACCACTACAATATCTGCATCTTCAGTTAGGTATTCTTCTGCCATCTGCTCCTTTTGTTTCACCATTTCATAGCGTTGAAAACGCTCTAAATTGGATTTTTCTAATTCAGAAGGCTGTAAAAATAAGGAATTGATAATATTATGTTCCCTTTGATTTTGATGACCATTAGCAGCCCAAGGTTTTTCTGGTAAATCTGTCCGAATATCATGACGGAATTCAATTGGCTCCATCATCTGCCCTAAGGTACCATCTCCTAAAATCATGGCTGGCATACGATATTGGTCTGCTTTATCAAAAGCATGTTCCACTAAGTCCACCATTTCCTGCACGCTATTTGGAGCAAATACTAATAAATGAAAATCTCCATGTCCGTTATGGGTAGCCTGCCAATAATCGGATTGGGAAGGTTGGATTCCTCCTAATCCTGGACCAGCACGCTGAATATTCACAATTAGGCATGGTAAATCACTTGCCGCTAAATAAGAAATTGCCTCACTTTTTAAGCTAATTCCTGGAGAAGAAGAGGAAGTCATCGCCCGAAAGCCAGCAGAAGCAGCTCCTAGCACCATGTTTGCCGCCGCAATTTCAGATTCTGCTTGTAAATATACTCCACCATCAATCTGTGGCATCCGTTTTGCCATATAAGCGGCAATTTCTGTTTGAGGGGTAATAGGATAGCCAAAAAAACATTTGCATCCAGAACGGATTGCGGATTCTGCTAGAGCCTCATTCCCTTTCATTAAATATCTTTGTCCCATATGTCCCTCCTAATTGTTTGTTTGTACTACTTCTTTTAATAAAATGGCACAATCTGGACAGATAATCGTACACATCCCACAATGAATGCAAGCGTCATCATCAATCAATTCCACTGTATGATAGCCTTTTTGGTTAAACCGATGATTAGATAATTTTAAAATTTGCTTTGGACAGGCAGTTGTACATAAACCGCATCCTTTACATTGTTCGTGGTCAATCCAAATTTTAGTCATAGAATTCCTCCTATCAAAATAATTTGTTCTATTAAAATGATAATTTTATCAAGTAAATGTTATTTTAATAATCATTGTTAGAATAACATTATTCTATTTAACCACAATCCTATTGCGATTTTATTATGATATTATGAACAAAAAAACCTTCCATTTATACTGCAATATTACCAAAGAAATGGATGTTTTACCAATGGAAAAATATTATGTTGTTGAAAACTTGGCATTGCTGTAGTACCCCAAAATGTAATACCAAGCTGTTTTGCCATTTCTTTTGCTGGTAAGATACTATTCTCAATCTCCTGCCAGGTTGTTTCTTCCCCTAAATTAGAATTGTTTACAAAATGAGTGATATTTAGTCTGCTTTCTCTTTCAATCTGATGAACTTGTTCCAGATAATCTGGAATCAGACGGTATTGATTAAATAGCACAAATGCCATATGAGGACGGCTTCTGATAAACTCCGCATATCCTCCAATTGGCTTTGCTCCAACATCATCTCCTCCCATATCAATCACAATGTATCGCTCTATATCCTGTAAACAGGATACTAATCCACCAGAAATAGATGGGATATCCAAATTTGTCCCTGCAAAATTGGTAGATATCAACTGAATATTATTATCTTCCAACCAGCTTTTATAATCGTGACTTCTAAAATAAGGATTTACTGTATCAAAGTCAACCAATGTAACGTTTTTTTCCCGCTTCGCAATTTCTAAAGCTAAGCTGACAGCAAAAGTGGTCTTTCCAGAGCCATACGGTCCCATTACTAGATTAATCGGTTGATATTGTATCATCATAAATGATTCCCCCTCACTAAGATTTTACCTTACTGTATTTTTCTGAAACAATATTGAAAACAAATTGCAGAGCATGCCTTTTCCTTATTTCCGTATCATTCATTTTTTCCTTACTAATAATGAAAATTTTTCTACCACACTATCATAAATCCCTCTCTATTAAACTGTCAAGTTTAAAGTGAAAATAGTTTCTTATTCGTAACGTAGAATAGTGCAAAAGTCTTTCTTCCCTAAAAGTAACATATGATACGATAAATTTTGCAAAATTACAAGTAAATCTATATCCTAATCATCTTAGGCCTTTTTTTATAAAAATAAATAACGTATTATTGTGTTATTTTTATATCAAAAATTTAATCTCCTCTACTTTCTATTGATTAACCTTATATAAAATAAAAGATTGTTTCATTTGAAACCGATACAAAAAATAAGTGGCACAAAATTTTGTACCACTTATTTTTATGATTGTTATTTTAATTTACTACTTAGTTTCTGTCTCTAATACTTCAATTGCTTTTTGAAGTTGAGTATCACTCTCGTCTGTCAGGCTACCAGAAGCATAAAGTTTTTGACTCTCTTCGGACAATTTTACTTCAAAATCTGGAGTGATTCCCACGCCATTAAAGTTTTCCGTTTTAGCTGGGTCAAAATAGCAAGAAGTAATATTAACAGCACTCCCATCCTGTAATGTATATAAGGTTTGGCAAACCCCTTTACCATATGTAGTTGTTCCCACCAATTTTGCTTTATCATAGTCTTTTAAATCTGCAATAAACAACTCAGAAGCACTGGCTGTTTCATTGTTTGCAATCATTACCATTGGGAGGTCAATACTAGTGGCATCAGAATACCCTAATTCCTCTGTACTTCCATCTTTATAACGGTAGTTTCCTAAAGTTCCTTCTGGCAAAATCTGATCCAAAATTTTGGTTACACTATCAATTGTACCACCTGTGTTATCCCGTAGGTCAAAAATCACTCCTTGGGCTCCTTGTGCCTGTAAATCTTCTATCGCTGTTTTAAATTGATCCACTGTGTTCCCCTTAAAGGAAGATATTTTAATATATCCTTTATCGTCAATCATGCGATAAGAAACAGTAGGAATAGACATTTTCTGTCGGGTTAATTCCAATTCATTATCCTGTCCATTATGACGCACAGTCAATTTTACAACAGTACCTGCTTCCCCTTGTAGCTGTTTCATTGCTACACTATAACCGGAAGTTTTTACATCGTTCCCCTCAATTGCAACAATCAAATCGCCGGATTCTATTCCAGCTGCACTAGCAGGAGAACCCTCATAAATCGTCAATACTTTAATATATCCGCTTTCATCTTGGCTACCGGTAATGCCAATGCCGGTAACATAACCTTGTTGATCCTGCTGTAATGTTTTCAGGTCTTCTGCAGAATAATAAGTAGCATAATCATCCCCCGTGCCTGCTACATAGCCACGGGCAATATAGTTTTGCAAGGTTGTTTCATCTAAGTCCCCAATATAATGGGTACGTACTGTTTTATCAATTTCATCTAATTTCTGGTAAATTGCATCCCTTTGAGATACATTTGACATTAACCCATCAAATACATTGCTGGACGCAATCCAAGTAATGATAAAGGTAATTGCAGCAACAATGGCTGAGAACGCAATTGCCCCACCTAATGAAATTTTTTTATTCATACCTTAAACACCTTTCCGATTTCGGGTTTGCAGATTAATGAGAACAGTTCAATCTGATTTTTTATGATAAACTCAAGAAGGAGAAACAAAATTAAGCGGATTTAATTTCCTTGCAGTCTTAGGCTCTTTTGTTCTATCCCGTACTTCAAAATGCAAATGGTTTCCATAAGCCTGACCTGAATGTCCTACTTTAGCAATTACCTGACCTTGTTCTACTCTTTGGCCTTCATATGCTAAAAGTGCAGAGGCATGTGCATATAAAGTATAATAGCCGTCGTCATGTTGAATAACAACAACACTACCATATCCACCATATCCTGATCCTTGTTTATTGAACTCTTCATCTAAACTTACTACAACGGTACCACTTTTAGCAGCGCAAATATTGGTACCAAGTGGAGCTGGAATATCTATACCCCAATGATTTACCACTTTCCCGTTCAATACACGAGAACCATATCCATCTCCCATAGCTCTGCCAGGAACTGGCCACATATAACCACTGCCACTGATTGTTCCAGTTTCTATTTGGTTGGTTCCATTGGGTTGACCAGCATTTTCATATTGTTCTTCTATTTCTTGGATTTCTTGTTGAATATCCCCTTGGTATTGAATGCTTTGCTGTTTTTTTGCGTTTAAATCAGCCTGAGCCGCTTCTTTGCTCGCACGGACAGAAGATGCTTCATCATATTGGATACGTACTTCATCCAACTGAGCTTCTAAATCAGATTTTTGTGTTTCCAATTCTGATAATTTTGTTTCTACTTCTTTTTTATTCTGATTAATCTCCTCTACTTGTTGAGTTAAAGTTTCAATTAAATCCTGGTCATGTTTGGCAATACGTTTGATATATTCCATACTTGCCATAAATTCACCAAAATCATCGGCAGTCAACAGTAAATCCAAAGTAGTAGTTTGTCCTGCTTTATAGTCCGCAACCATTCTTTCTTTTAATTGATCGATTGTTTTCTGTTTTTCCTGTTCCTTCTGCTCAATCTCAGCATTTTTTTCATCAACTTCTCTCTGAGTATCCAATAGCTGAGAATTTAATTGACTAATTTGAGCTTCTTTTGCTGAAATTTCTGAGTTCAAATTGTCTTCTTGGGATTGATAGATATCAATCTCTTGCTGCATGACAACAATTTGCTCATCCAAAGCAGCCTGGTATTCAGCAGACTCTTTATTTTTTCCCTGCAAATTATCTAACTTTTCTGCTAACTGCTGTTTTTTGTTTTGAACCTGATCCAAAGAACTTGTTGCAGAAACAGTAATCGGTAAAACACCAACTGACATAGTAGCTGCTAAAACAATCGCAAGCAGCTTTGTCAAATGACGTTTTTTCATATTGTAATTCCTCCTTGATCATTGCCTTTTATTCTATATCTTTTGACCTTCCATTTTGATGGTAGAACAATGACTGCCAAGCGCAAAACAGAATGGCAGCCATATTTTATTAGGATGGGGATACAAAATTTAACGGATTTAATTTGTTTGCATTCCGATCGCGGACTTCAAAGTGTAAGTGGTTTCCTGTAGAATCCCCTGTAGATCCAACTTTTGCAATAACCTGTCCTTGTTCTACTCTCTGTCCTACTGATACTAAACGGGAAGAAGCGTGCGCATATAAGGTGAGATATCCATCATCATGCTGAATGACAACTACATTTCCATAGCCGCCAAATCCGCTTCCAGAATAACCCATCATAGAAACAATAACTGTCCCAGATTTTGCCGCCCGGATATCAGTTCCATATGGTGCTGGGATATCAATGCCCCAATGATATCCAGAACCATAATCACGCGGACCATAACCGTCTCCCATTGCTCTACCTGGAATTGGCCACATATAACCACTAGAACTTACAGAACCACTGTTGTTGCTTCCAGTATTCCCTGTATTTCCATTTGTATCCGTATTCCCACTACTATTGTTGGAATTATTGGCATTATTATTTTTTTCTGCTTCTTTTTGGGCCTCTAAGATTGCTTGTGTCGCATCTTCCAGCTCCTCACGTGTCTCTTGGATTTGCTGCTGCACTTCATTGCTATGCTTTATACTTTTCTGTTTATCGGAATTTAACTCATCCTGTTTAGCCTGTTTGTTCGCACGGATAGCAGTAATTTCGTCTCGTTCATTTTGTGCTTCCGTCAACTTTGTTTCCATATCGGATTTTTGGGTTTGTAAGCTAGAAAGTTTTGTTTCCCTTTCCTGCTTGCTCCCCTGAATTTCATTTACTTGTTGTTCCAATGTATCGGTTAATTCTTTATCATGTTTAGCAATCCGTTGTATGTACTCCATACCTGCCATAAATTCACCAAAATCACTGGCACTTAACAGCAAATCTAAGGAAGAAGTTTGTCCTGTTTTATAATCAGCAATCATTCTCTCCTTTAGCTGATCAATCGTTTTCTGCTTCTCCTGTTCTTTCTGTTCAATCTCAGCATTTAATTGATCAATTTCCGTTTGGGTTTGTAAAACCTGATCGTTGATTTTACCAATTTCAACTTCTTTTGCTGTAATATCTGCATTTTTGGCGTCTTCTTTTGCCTGAGCATCATCAATTTCTTGTTGAAGCAAGGATATTTTTTGATCTAAAGCGGCTTGGTATTCGCTGGTATTTACTTGGTCATCCCCCAAATACGCCAGCTTCCGATTTAAATCATCAATTGTGCTTTGATCCGTTTTTGCAAAAACAGAAGTTGGTAATATACACGCTGACATTGTAACTGCCAGTGCTAGAGAAATAAATTTTGTTAAACGGTGTTTTTTCATGTCACTTCTCCTCTCAAACAACTATACTTTTAAGTGGGTACGCAAACTAATAACACTGCCCAATGCGCCTGTTGCACAACCTGCAAGGAAAAACGCAATGGCAATTTTCCAACCAATATTACCAAATGGAATAATGCTATCATACATAGATTGTAAAAATGCTGATGAGTTATCCTTTATAATATGGATAATTGCTTCATAACCGCCCCAAATTAGCAGGAATGCAACAATAGCGGAAACAATCCCTAAACAGATCCCTTCAAATAAAAATGGAACCCGAATAAAGTTGTTGGTTGCACCCACCTGCTTCATAATGCCAATCTCTTTTCTTCTGGCAAAAACAGTGGCACGGATGGTATTTGAAATAATCACCAGCGATACAACTACCAGAGCAGCAACGATCACTACTCCAAACCAGGTAACTGTTTGTTTTAAATCGGTAATTGTTTTGGCAACATTAGTAGGAATTTTATAGCTGTCATATGCAGGAGATTGTTCTGCCAGTTTCGTAATATCCTCCATATGAGTTAAATCAGAAACCGAAACCCTTAAAGAGGCTGGCAAAAAATTATCATTTACAATGCTGTCATATAACTCTTTATTGTTCAAGCGGTCCGCGTAATCCCGAAGCGCCTGTTCTTTTGATATATATGTAGTACTTTCCACAAACTCAAGGCTATCCAACTCATTTGTTAGCTGATCGACATCTTCTTGAGTAGCATCATCTTTTAAAAAGATTTCGATGGTACTTTGTTCTTCCACAAATCCAATCATACTGTCCATATTTGCTGTAAGTAGTACAGCTAGTCCAACCAGCATTAAACAAGCGGTTAGCACACCAATGGAAGCGAAAGACATCAAACGGTTAATCCATACATTTCGGATGCCTTCTTTGGCTAAATATTTAATACTGCTTCCTCTCATTCGTTACCTCCTATGAATTCATCGAAGGCAATCTGACCATCTTCAATGCTTACTACCCGACCGCCAAAATGACGCACTAATTCATGTTCGTGGGTTACCATCATAATGGTAGTGCCACAATATTTATTAATATCCATTAACAATTCTACAATTTGCAAAGAAAGCCCTGGGTCAACATTACCAGTGGGCTCGTCCGCTATAATAAACGGAGGATCGCTTGCCAAAGCACGAGCAATTGCTACCCTTTGTTGTTCCCCACCAGATAATTCATTTGGGTAAGATTTCATTTTATCTGCCAAATCCACTAGGTTCAGCACATAAGGTACCCTTTTACGGATGTAACGGTTCGAGTGGTTGGTAACACGCAGCACAAACGCTACATTGTCAAACACTGTCATATTAGGAATCAACCGGAAATCCTGGAATACCATCCCCAGCGAACGGCGAAAATATGGCACTTGTTTTTTTGTTAATGCACTTAAATCATAACCATTTACAACTACTTTTCCCGATGTTGCTACATTTTCCCTTGTCAGCAACTTTAGTAAGGAACTTTTTCCTGCTCCGGAATGACCAACTACAAACACAAATTCACCTTTATCTATGTTTAAGTTGATGCCATTTAAAGCAGGATTTCCATTTGAATATTCAAAATAGACATCTTGCAATTCTATCATGAAAAATACTCCTTCTCTCACAATACAAATCAATTGACAGGATGTCTCTTTCCCTTATAAAATGGAACAAAGCAAAATCCACCATTCTAAAAAATGGCGCAATTCTGCTTTGCTGGTAGTATCACATCAAAACAGGAAAACAAACGCTATCCTGCTCATTTGTTTTACAGTTTAGCTGGGTTAGAAATCAAGTATTTCTTTACCATCAGAGCAATTTTAAAGACAATTGCATGATCAAATTCCCGAAGGTCAAGACCTGTCAATTTTTTAATTTTTTCAAGGCGATATACTAATGTGTTACGGTGTACAAATAATTTACGGGATGTTTCAGATACATTCAGGTTATTTTCAAAGAATTTTTGGATCGTAAACAAAGTTTCTTGATCCAAAGATTCAATCGAACCGCGTTTAAATACCTCTCTTAAAAAGGTTTCACACAAAGTTGTTGGCAATTGGTAAATTAAACGCGCAATACCCAAATTATCATAGCTTACAATTACTTTGTCGGTATCAAAAACTTTTCCAACTTCCAAAGCAACCTGAGCTTCTTTAAAAGAACGGGCCAAATCTTTTACCCCAACAACAGCAGTACCAATCCCTACTGTGGCACGGGTATAAAATTCGCCACTTAACGTATCAACAATAGAACGGGCCAATTTTTCCAGGTCTTTTGAGTCAATGCCGCTACGGATTTCTTTAATTAATACAATATCATTTTCGCTGATATTAAATACAAAATCTTTTTGCTTATCCGGGAACAGGTTTTGAATGACATCGTACGCAGACACATCATTCGAAGATAAAATACGGATTAATAATGCAACACGGCTAACATCTGTATTAAAGTGAAGTTCACGTGCTTTAATATAAATATCCCCTGGTAAAATATTATCCAGTACTACATTTTTAATAAAATTATTGCGGTCATACTTTTCATCGTAGTATTGTTTGATACTGGAAAGGGTAATCGCCAAAATTTGTGTGTATTTAGAGGCTGTTTCATCTACCCCTTCTACAAACACAGCATACTCTGGCTTCATTGCGGAACCAAATGGTTTGTAAGTAAATCCATCACGTACAAATACCTCATGAGAATCCGCAAGGTCTAATGAGATAAACTCATTGTATGTTCCAATTTTAGACAACTCACTACAAGCAATAATGGTAGCAGAATCATCTACTACACCAATCACCCGGTCAATTGTATCTCTCATTTGATGAACTACACCCTGGAAAAGCCGATTTGACATAAGTATTCTCCTTTGTTTTAAAATGATCTCTGTTGGATGGTAAAAATAGTTTTGCCCAAACGACAGCTACAATTTTATTACAATTGGTATAGCATCAAACTATTACAAATTGTAACATATTCTGCAGCTTCTATTGTTAAGAAAATATGAAATGACATGAGGAAAAAAATAGAATTTTTATGTTGCGCTAAAATTTGTCAGTTATTGTGTTTTATCTGATACTAGCATCTTATCATACAAAACAGCAAAAACAAGCTATTTTTTTCGTATTATTTGAATGTTTTTTTCTACTCATCTTGTCAATATCATCAAATTTTTATTAACAAATCTGTGTAACAGTCACATAATACCACGTTTTCGACGATTTGTCAACTATTTGATGTGTCTTTTGTCTATCAAATTTATATTTTAAGCAGTTTTTTTGGTATAAACGCTATAGATACCAAAAAAACAAGAGATTATCACCTATTTTTTTGGTAACTCATTTATCTAATTTCGCCAAAAAAAATGCACCTTTTTCTTATTTTCAGAAAACAAGAAAAAGGTACACGCTTCGTAATTTGAATTGTATTTGGATATCTTTTATTTTAAAAAATATTTACAATTTTATTTTAATATCTGTTACAATTTGTAATTCTTTCAAGTTCTTCCACAGATATTTCTCGACATTGCCCTTCTGGTAAATTTGGATCTAACGCTAAACCTCCAATCTTTATTCTTTTCAGTTCCAAAACTTTTTTTCCAACAGCGCCAAACATCCGTTTAATTTGATGGTAACGCCCTTCTTGGATGATTACTTCTAATGTTGGCGTCTCTCCTGGAAAAATCACTGTGAACTTTGCCTTCATACATTGTGTACCATCTTTTAATACTATTCCATTTTCCAGCTGTTTGATTTCTAATTCTGCAATTGGTTGGTCAATTACCGCATGATAGGTTTTTGGCACGTGGTGGCGAGGAGACAATATATTATGGGCAAACTCTCCATCTTCCGTTAATAATACAAATCCTGTTGTATCTTTATCCAAACGTCCTGCCGGAAACATGCCCTGCCGGAAAAGTTCTTTTGGCACGAGATCCAATACTGTAGTATGGCGTGTATCATCCGTTGCGCTGACAACACCTTTAGGTTTATTTAGCATTAAATAAATATGTTCTTGATAGTTCTGCAATGCTCCATCTATTTCAATCCGGTCTACTTGTGGGTCAATCTTAATATCCCCTTTTAACACTGGTATCCCATTTACAGAAACTCGTCCTGCTTTCAAAAAAGATTTGGATTCTTTTCTGCTGGCAATCCCTTGGTTCGATAAAAACTTATCAATTCGCATTTTCAAAATGAAATCCCCTCCTATAGGTCTATTGTAGCCTATAGGAGGGGAATCCGTCAACTATCCCCTTTTTTCAATAAAGGCTGTGTGAAGCCACCTTCTCTTGTAGAAGATAAATCGCCACCTATAATAATACCATCGCAAACCAACAAGGTTGCTTGCACCGTCGAATCTGCTTCATAATTGGTTACTTGATAGCAAAACTGCTGGCAGGTTTTCCCCTTATATGGAGCAAGGTCAAATCCCTGCTGTTTTTGTACAGCATTGTATAATTCAAACACTTGATCAAATTCATTTGGAATAATAACCTCTTTGGTCGAAATTGGTTCTTGCTGTACTTCCCATCCCAACGAATTGAGATATGCTACCCTCTCTTCATTTGTCCCCCCTGGTACGGAGGCAGAAACTGGCTCTACATTCCGTCCTAACGCGATAATCACTGCTAAAATAGCAATTATTACAATGACGCAGCAAACCGCTAGCACTTTCTTTTTGGATGTCCGAACGGAAACTACAAACATCATTTCACCCCCGTATGAAATTATTTTCTTTACTACCATACATATGAAATAATCGTTCTATTTTATGCACAGATGGAATAAAAAGAAAAATTTTTCTTGATGTAATCAAGTAAAAAGGGCAGCAAAATATGCTGCCCTTTTTACTGAAAGAAAGTGAAATGAGATTAACTAGTTATCAAATATTAAGCTTCCTCCATTACAGCTTTCGCCTTGCTAATTACCTCAACATGGAGCTGTTCTGGAAGCTGTTCATAACGCGCAAATTCCATACTAAAAGAACCCGCTCCCTGGGTCATCTGGCGAAGCAGCATTGCAAAATCCTGCATTTCAGCCTCTGGAACTTCGGCTTCAATCATTGTCATATTATCTTCTTCTGGATTCATTCCCAATACGCGGCCACGACGTTTATTTAATTCACCCATCATATCGCCTGTATTAGCATCTGGAACCAAAACTTTTAATGTATCAATTGGTTCTAACAACACTGGGGAAGCTTGTGGAATTCCTTCACGATAAGCAATAGATGCCGCCATTTTAAACGCCATTTCGGAGGAATCCACTGGATGATAAGAACCATCTACTAAACGTGCTTTTAAACCAACCATTGGATAGCCTGCCAGAATACCCTTTTGGGCACTTTCCCGCAACCCTTTTTCAACTGCTGGGAAAAATCCTTTTGGAACAGCACCACCAAAAATTTTCTCTTCAAATACTAGGTCTTCACTGACACATGGTTCAAATTCAATCCATACATGGCCAAATTGTCCATGCCCACCTGTTTGTTTTTTGTGTTTTCCTTCTACTTTTACTTTTTTACGGATTGTTTCACGATAAGGTACACGCACTTCACCTAAGGTAACATCTACACCAAATTTGGATTTTAGTTTTGCCAAAGCAACATCCAAATGTTGTTCTCCTAAACCACTAATGATCTGTTGTTTTGTCTCTGTATTTACATTAAATCCTAAGGTTGGATCTTCCTGCAATAATTTTGTTACCGCACCCGAGACTTTGCTTTCATCTCCTTTTGCTGAGGTAATCATAGCACGGCTATAGCATGGTGCAGGGTATGTAATCGGTTCTACTATAACGTCGGTGCCATCACATAAAGTATCCCCTGTATTAACAGTCAACTTTGTAGCCGCACCAATATCCCCGGCTGTTAATTCTTTGGTATCTTCCTGTTTTTTCCCACAGAGGAACATCAATTTACCAATGCGTTCCAATTCTCCAGTAGTCCTGTTTTTTGGTGTAACATCCGCGGATAATTTACCGGATAACACTTTAAAGAAAGATAATTTTCCAAAGAATGGATCCGCAATCGTCTTAAAGACATAGGCACACAATGGCCCATTTGGATCGCATGGGATAATAGAATCTACTTCAGAAGCACTTGGCAACAATTTCGTCATACCTTCCATCAAAACGGTAATCCCTTCCAAAGTAGTAGCGGATCCTGCAAATACTGGAATAATACCACCAGATTTAATTCCATTGTGGATTCCTTCCGAAATCTCTTCCATTGTAAACTGTTCCCCAGAAAAGAACTTTTCAAATAATGCTTCATCTGTTTCGGCTACTGCTTCACTAATCGCTGCCAATAACCCTTCCAATCTATGTGCCATATCTGGCATCTCTACTTCTTTACGGCTTCCGCTCCCATCATAAGAATATGCTTTTAGATGGATTAAGTCCACATAACAATCTACTTTATCATCTTTATAAACAGGAACCATCAATGGGCAGATTGCAGGTCCAAAATTTGCCTTTAAGTCCTCTAATACTTTATAAAAATCAGCGTGTTCTGTATCCAGTTTGCTGACAAATACCATAACAGGTTTATTTTGTTGTTTCGCAAGTTTATATGCTTTTTTTGTTCCTACGTTTACCCCTGATTTACCTGAAACGCAAATCAAAACACTATCCGCTGCGGAAATACCTTCATACATTCCAACAGCAAAATCGAATAATCCAGGGGTATCCAATAAATTTACTTTATACCCACTATATTCTAATGGGAGAACAGAGAGTGTTAATGAAGCTTTCCGTTTAATCTCCTCAGGGTCACAATCGCTAACAGTTGTTCCATCAGCAATTTTTCCTAAACGGTCGGTCGCACCAGAACGAAATAGCAAAGCCTCTGCTAAAGAAGTTTTACCACAGCCGCCGTGCCCAACGATAGCAATGTTTTTAATTTTATCCGGTGAATAGCTTTTCATTTGTTTTCTCTCCATTCTGTGTAAAATTTTTTAATAAGATTTAGTATAATATATGTTGCTGACATGATGTCAATCCCAGAAAATATTATCTCTATCTCCTGTTCTCAGTATGATTTTACTATAGCCAATCTTTAATTGGTTAATTATTATAGTATCATCTATCTGTTACTTAAAAATTATATCATTTTTAACGATTATTTTCAAGATTTTTCTGATATATCAAGCGTAAAAAATTCCAATCTATCTTTGTATCTATTCACGATAAAATCGATTTGTTTTGTGAGATTCTTATATTTTTCGAGAAAATTTTGATGATTTTAACAAACACAAAATAAAAATCTGTTCCAACAGCTATAACAACTTGCCAAAGCGAGTTTTGTATTTTTTCATTTTATTAGCCAAACTATTTTCAGGGATACCATTATGAACCATTATGGTATTGTCATATTCCAGCGGAAAACTGTTTTAACTCTTGAAAAATCTCCTGGTAATGTTCTGTAAAAATACTGTTTTTTCGCCAGATAACGTTAAACTCATGAGAAAGTGGAAAATCAGGTAGATAAATCTGTTGCAACTGCCCTTGAAGTAATTCTTGCTGTACTGTAATTTGATACAAAAAAGTAATTCCTTGTCCTTCCATTACAAAATGTTTGATTGCCTGAATATTATTGGTTTGTAACAGTAAGCGAAAATCTTTAAAAGAAAAATTTTTACTCTCCAAATACCGTTCTAAAATTTCCCTTGTTCCAGAACCTTGTTCCCGTAAAATTAATTTTTCATTAAATAACTGTTCTAAACTTTGTTCTTTATCCGAAAAAGGATATTTTGGGCTGCATACCGCAATATAATTCTCTTTGGAAAACATCCGGGAATCATATTCCCTTTTATCAAAATATCCCTCTACTAAAGCAAAATCAATTTCTCCACGATCAATTTTCTCCAACAATTGTTGGGTGTTGGCAATTTGCAAATCAATTGATACGGTTGGATATTTTTGCAGATATCGGGATAACAGTTGGGGCATCATAAATTCCCCAATTGTTAATGTAGCACCCAAAACCATATGCCTTGCTTCTCCATGTTGCTGCCTCATATTTTTTCTTAAAAAAATCTCATCGTGTTTCATTGTAGTTGCTGCATTTAATAGTAATTTTCCAGAAGGGGTCAAAAATAATTTTTTCCCTTTATATTCAAATAATTTTGTCTGGTATTCTCGCTCTAAATAGTGGATATGTTGGGAAACAGCTGGTTGTGTAATATTTAATTCTTCCGATGCTTTTGTAAAGTTCATATACTTACATACTGCCAAAAAACTATCTATACGAAAATCTAACATATCAATCCCTCCTGTATTTTATCATAACATATTCTTATTGATTAATAAATAATTATATATTTATTTTATTAATAGATTATGGTATGATTATCCATGTAAAGAAACAGTGCGCAAAAATATAACTTTAAGTATAAAAAGGAGGATTTTTCATGGAATTTATCAAAAAAAGCTGGAAAGGATTTCTGCTTTGCTTATGTATTGCAATTCCAGCTTGGTTTTTAGGTCAATTACTTCCCGTGATTGGTGGACCTGTTTTTGCCATCCTAGCTGGTATGGTGATTACTTTATTCTGGAAAAATAAAGATAATGTACAGCCAGGTATTACTTTTACCTCGAAAAAGATTTTGCAATACGCAGTTATTTTGCTTGGTTTTGGCATGAATTTAACCGATATTTTAATGAAAGGGAAACAATCACTTCCAATTATTATATCCACCATCTCTACATCTTTAATTATTGCGTTTATTTTACATAAAGTAATGAGAGTTCCATCCAAAATTTCTACTTTGGTAGGGGTTGGGTCTTCTATTTGTGGAGGCTCTGCTATTGCAGCCACTGCACCTGTAATTGATGCAGATGACGAGGAAATTGCCCAATCTATCTCTGTTATCTTTTTATTTAATGTGATTGCTGCCTTAATCTTCCCTGCTTTAGGTAGTTTGTTGGGATTGAGCAATGAAGGATTCGGTTTATTTGCAGGTACAGCAATCAATGATACTTCTTCTGTTACAGCGGCAGCAGCAGCTTGGGATGGTATGCACGGAAGCAACACATTGGATGCAGCTACCATCGTAAAATTAACCCGTACTTTGGCTATCATCCCAATTACTCTGGTATTGGCGTTTGTACGCACAAAAAAAGAAAAAAGTTCTTCTGGTACTAAGGTAGACTTTAAAAAAATCTTTCCATTTTTTATCTTGTTCTTTGTACTGGCTTCTGTAATTACAACAGTATTTAATCTACCCGCTGTTGTAACTTCCCCAATCAAAGAATTAAGCAAGTTTTTAATTGTAATGGCAATGGCAGCAATCGGTTTAAATACCAACATTGCAAAGCTGGTAAAAACCGGTGGAAAACCAATCTTTATGGGATTGTGCTGCTGGATTGGCATCGCAGCAGTAAGCCTCGGTATGCAACATGTTTTGGGAATTTGGTAAACAATATAAGATTAATAAAATACCTCCTGTGATAAGATAAAATCACAGGAGGTATTTTTTCGACTAAACCCTTAGCAAAGGATTGGTATATATTTTAGTAATACTCCTCACAATAAACTAACTTTAAGAGAATAGGTTGGTAGCTCAAAATGCAGATATTCAAACTAATGTAGGGTTTACACCGATTTACACTACTAATCATTTTCAAAAAACAGATCCATTTATTTTTTGAAACATAAAAAAGTGATGCCATAAATTATTTGTGTTGGCAGAAAAAATAAGAACACAAAAATAGATAAAAACTTTGGTAAAATTTATGCCCAAATTTTTTTCGATTAGCACTCTATTATTTAACAAAAAATAGCTCTATTACTAAGAATAGAGCTATTCACGTATTTTACTAGTACAATTAAGCTGCATTTCCTTGCATAGTTTCTGCTGATGGCTGAGAAGAAGGTTCTTCTGGTTGGCTGGATTCAGGAACAGAAGGAGTTTCTGGTTCACTGGAAACTGGCGGTTCAGAAGAAACAGGCGGCTGGGAAGATTCTACTGGAGCAGAAGAAGTTGGAGCCTGTGTTGTGCTAGAAGAGTTATTGGAATAAGATGGCTTAGATGTGTTGCGGTCTGTGCTATAATTGCTGTCATCCTCAGAATCATCAGAACCACTATTTTTAGAATCATCATCAGAAACATCAATTCCACCTAAAAGGTCTGCAGTCATAACTGGAGGATATTGTTCCATATAAGATTCAGGGGAAATATCATCATAGATAAACGCTTTTAGCAAATCAGAAGCATACCCTAAATTGAATAAAACAGTGGATTTTGAATGGTAGTAATAATCAGCATTAATCACATATTCCTCTAATGGGAGGCGGGTTTGTACAAACTCTATATTTGGCTTTGTAAAAATACCAGCTAAATTTAAAATTTGATTGATATCTAAAGACGTTTCTACATAAGGAAGCAACTCTTTTGCAAACTTTGGATACTGGCTAACATCCATTGTCAATGCTTTTTGGAACAATTGTTCCATAACAGCACGCTGACGGTCAGTACGACCAAAATCACCATAAGTCCCATTTGGATTACTTACTTTACGAATTCTGGCATAGCCAACTGCCTGCATTCCATTTAATGTTTGCAGCCCTGCATGCTCAATAAAAGTTGGCTCAATCCCCAACACGAATGCCTGCTCATTAATACTGCCATTTGCATTGATTACTTCATCTTCTGAGACATCTATTTCAACGCCTCCTACAGCGTCTACTATTTTTGCCATCCCTTCAAAATTTACAGTTGCATAGTCACGAATATTCAAATTAAAATTCTGGTTCAATGTCTTAATTGCCAACACAGCACCGCCCATACCATAGGCTTCTGTAATTTTTGTAATGCCATGGTCTGGAACCTTTACCAAAGTATCCCGCATAATAGAAATTACCTTTATTTTGCTGTGCAGTTTATCAATACTAATAATCATCATCGCATCGGAATTGCCTGCATTTCCAGTATTTCGTCCATCTACACCAAATAAAGCAATATTTGTAATATCCTGACCATTATCTACAGGAATTTCCTCTGAAATACCCAGGTCCTCATCGCTATCTGTAATATCTACATGGTTATAGTCTTTTAAAAAATCTGCTACATAAATTCCACAAGAAGAAACAACGGATAATACAGTAGCTAAAATTACCACAAGAATTTTTTTTAATTTTGTGAGCTCTGAAAGCACAGCGTCATCAACCTTTCAAACATCTTTTCCTATTTTACATCTTACAAAAGAATACTCCTGCTTTTCTTCCTTTTAATTAAAAAAACAGGAATATTTTGTATCCATTCAATTTTATCTAAAAATCAACTTTTTTAAAAGATATGTGATTATTATATCATAAAATAGCGAAAAAATATCTAAATAATTCCTGAACGATTACAAATTAAATGATAAATATCATACTTATATTTTGCTATATTTTATGAACTAATACAAAAATAAAAAAATATTAACTTATTATTTCTATATATAAACATTTTTCTTTATTTTTGCAAAAACAATGTTTTTAATCCGGAAAAAATTTTACTAAATATACCAAAAGAATGCCTCTATCTAATTGATAAAGGCATTCTTTTTTATAGAACTATTATTTTTTCTTTTTTAAGACAATTGCTGTTCCCGCTGCAATTGCCAATGCTACAGCCCCAGCAATTGGAGTAGTGTCACCTGTTTTGGCTGCGTTTGCTTTTGTTGTGGTAGATTCTTGTCCTGTTTGTGTACCATCTGCTTTGTTGTCATCTGGTGTTTCGGTAGATGGTTTTTCTACTGCTACCAGACCTTTCATTGCTTCTTGTACACTTACTACTGCTGCGTCTACTTCTTCCTGAGTTGCATCTTCGTTCGCCATCACTGCGTTTGCTTCTGCTACTGCTGCTTCCAGTACTGCATAGCTTTCCGCTGTATATGCACTAGCATCTTTGTCGTTGGCTTCCGCAATTACTTTTTCCAGGATAGATTTATCCGCTTTGTATCTCAGGTTCAACATCGCATTCAACAGATTAGTTTCTGCTGTTTCGATTTCTGTTTGCATTGCATTGTCTTTATTCGCTAATAAATCTTGCGCTGCTTTCAATGCTTCTAAGAATTCTGCCTGACCTGCTTCTATATAGTCATTCATGTCATAGCCTTCTGCCAAGGATACCAGAGCTTCTAAGGAAGTAATATCTCCTTTGACAAAGCCTAGTTTATGAATTTCTGTCATTAATGCTTTCCATGCTGCATCTACTGCATCCTGAGTTGCTGCTGGATCAGCCGCAATTTCTTTTGCTGCATCCAATGCTGCGTTGAAGGATTCCTGTACATCTGCGATGACATTGTTAAAGTCATCAGATGCTTTTTGTTCTTCTGCGTATTTAATTACTTTGTTTAGGATATCTTTATTGGTTTCCACTGGTTCTACTGGTTTCTTTTCCAGTGCGTCATAAGCATTCTGCAGTGCTGTTACTGCTTCGTTAACTTGTTCCTGGGTTGCTTCTTCATTCGCAATCAGGTTTTTCGCTTTTTCCAGTTCTGCTACAAAGGTATCTTTTGCTTCTCCATCTACATACTGGTTCAAATCAGTATCTTTTACCTGGTTGTAGAGGGTTTCCAGTGCCGTTTTATCTACAGATGGAATCGGTTTTAAGTTATCTATTGCTTGCTGTAAATTCTCCTTTGCTAGATTGATAGAATCAACTGTAGCAGCAGGATCATTTAAAGCTACATTGGCCTGTGCTAAAGCTGATTGGAATTCTTCTTGTCCCTCAGGTAAACATTGACTTAAATCAATATTTTCCGCCTGTTTGATCAGATTGGATAATTCTTGTTTTGCCTGCCCTAATTCAGGATTCGTTGTTTCATTAAAACTAGGTAGACCGTTATCTCCCTGTTTCCAAACCGCCACTTCCTCAACTGCAATTCCTAAAGCTTGTGCTGCTTCAGCTTGTTTACTGTTCATCAGTATAGTAAAATCAGCCTGTTGCATTTCAGCAAGCGTTTTACCAGCTGCTTGGAAATCAGTTCCTTCTCCAGAATTGGATTCTCTTTGTACACCTTTCCCCTGTGTGATACCATTCTCCCCATCTGTTACCCAATAACAGTTGTGAATACTGGATTTTACACTGGAATGTTCACCGATAATACCACCAATATAACTTCCTGTTGTTCCAAAACCAGCAGTTACTTTCCCGGTATTATAACAGCTAATCATTTGGCTTTCCCCAGAAATATGCCCTCCAATACCACCGATTCCACGATTTGTGGCGGCATCCGCATTTGGAGCGGAAACTGTTCCAGCATTATAACAGTTAGCGATTACTTCTGTAGACTGATCCACTGCATGGCCAAATATACCACCTGTCATTTGATAATGATTATTTGCCAAATTAGTAACATTAGCGAAGTTGACACAATTATATAATTTACTGTTAGTCATTCTTCCCACAATTGCACCGACCTCTTGGGCTGTTACTGTAATATCCCCGTCAGCAATGGTTAAATTTTTTATAGTAGCGTCTTTTACTACACCAAAAAAGCCTGCCCCTTCACCGGTAGAATTTACTTGATTTGTTGTTATTTTTAATCCAGAAATAGTATGGTTTCCACCATTATAATTTCCTGTAAACGGATTCGAAGTATTTCCAATTGGAACCCATTCTTGATTCTTCAGATCAATATCCGCAGTTTGTAAGAAATATGCACTACTATTGGAATAATTTGACGCAAACAACTGTAAATCTTCCACTGTTTGAATTAAATAAGGACTTTCTGCAGTACCTTCCCCCTGCAGTTCCCGATCCAACTTCATGGTTTTGTCAATCCATTCGTATCGTTTTTGTAGATAATTTTTTATAAAATCTATTTCTCCTTGGAAGGTTGTTGCCGTATTAGGAGTATCCCATTGATGAGGTGTATTTAAAATATCCCAACGGATAAAGTTCATGTCGGCAGACTCTTTTATTTC
This sequence comes from Clostridium facile, assembly GCF_014297275.1. Taxonomy (NCBI): domain Bacteria; kingdom Bacillati; phylum Bacillota; class Clostridia; order Eubacteriales; family Clostridiaceae; genus Clostridium; species Clostridium facile. Next base: position 609 of record NZ_JACOQK010000001.1, on the reverse strand, counting down.
ATCTGCATACTGTTGAGATAAATCAGGTAATCTTTCCAGATATGGCCCAACCTCTTCATCATAAATTTGTTTGGACAGTTTACGATAATCTTCATGTTTGAATAAAGCATATTGGAAGCCGCGTCCACCATTTGGATTGCGCAGCCACCATCCTTCTGGTACACGCAAATTATTTTGCTGTTCAATTCCTGGTGAACCAGCATTTACACAAGCATTAGCAATGGCAATATCAAAGTCCCAAACAGGTCCTCCATACATAAGGCTAGTACCATCAGAGGGATCTTTATCCTTATACATGTAGGTGCTTCCCATACCATAATCGCCATTTTTAAATATTTCATTGATCCAATATAATTTATTAAAAGAAGCTAAATCCATATAGTCAGTATAGTGTTTTCCCTTGCTATTGATGCCATTGGAACTATAAATCGCTTCTTCCATTTCATTCACATAATTGGATATATATTCTTTTTGTTTTGCTGTTGCTTCTTCCGGACTTTTAATAGTTACATCCAAATTTGTATGATTGGCATGGAACCAAGAAGGTTCTCCCTGTGCTAAACGATCATATTCCAGTAAATAGCCACCTGTTACATCATGATCTGCTTC